>NZ_CP169244.1:0-2432729 GCF_041902385.1 Arcticibacter sp. MXS-1
GGGTCCAGTAACAGGTTTATAAGATATATCTACTACTTACTTTGGCTGCTTTGCCATTACTCTGCTCTGTAACGCCTTATACAGGCATACATTCACCCTTCGCTGCTGGCATACAATTGACCGGTTCAGTACACGCTCATATTATATACAGATGTACCGCCATTTAAACTTACACGTTCACTATCGCGCGACTCAATAAATCCTCTATATCGATCCTCAAGCTCTACCTTGTACACTCTGCTAAAGCGCAAGTGGGCAAGAGTCATATACATATTTTAGCTGCCACCCCTTGGCCGGTTTGCAATTGCCGGACTAGCCAGACCTATACACGAGCTATTTAATCTTACCTGAGCTGTCATTTGCCGCGGAGTAAAAGTTTATGCGCCATTCCTCCCGGCCAGGCCGGCACTTTCTAATATAGCTGCATCAGAAAAAGCACTCCTGCTCACCATGCAATGGGCCGTGCACCATTTAGCAGTACGGAACGAGCATATTCGCTTAAAAAAGTCAAGTATCACATATGAATACATTAAAAAACCGAACCTCTCTAGGATGGACAATCAAAAACCTGCGCTCGCCTTTGGTGCTGACCTCGTCCTGAACTGCTTCGGCACACCTTCGGTAATTCCTTTACACATCTTCGGGAGGCGCCGAAGATGTGTAAAGGAATTAGAAATGAATTGAAAAGGAAGCGCCGGAGAAAGTCCGAGCGCGGTCAGGAGCGGGCCAGGAACATTGCGGGGGCTACAACTGGACCGACAGCTGAATTAGTATTCTTCAAGACTGAACAGCTTGTTCATTGGAAGCCATTTTTCGCCTGGCCTGGCGCCCGGAAGGGCCTGTTGATACTTCCACATCAACGTCTCCCATTCCTCTACCTTCCGATTGTTTTTATCAAGCGCAGCCTTCCGCTCGAACGAGAAATTGTCTTCGGCTTCAATAATCATAAAGAGCCGCGCCTGATATCGGTAAATCTCCATGTGCAAGATCCCTGAGTTGCGTATGCTGGCAATAATCTCAGGCCATACGGCGCGGTGGTATTCATCATACTCAGCAATTAACTGCTGATCTTCCTTCAGGTCCAGAGTCAGGCAATATCTTTTCATAGGTTTCCTTTATTAGCGGGTTCGTGTGATTTATTGGAAGACGCTCCCTCCTGGCCGGTTACGCCAATGAGGAAATCAAAGAGGCTCACCTCAGTAGGAACATTAATTTTCTTTCGAAGGCGATAACGGCTCACTTCAACAGCCCGGATAGTAATATTCATTAACTGAGCCATTTCTTTTGTCGTGAGATTCATCTTAAGGTAAGCACAGAGCTTCAGATCATTAGAGCTCAGCTGAGGAAAGCGCTCCTTCAGTACGCTCAAAAAGTTAGAATGCACCTGGTCAAAATGAATAGAAAAGTGCTGCCAGTCAGAATCGCCTCTGTCGGACTCATCAAGCAGGCGCAGAACCCTTTTTATGTTGTCATTGGAAGGACGTTCCTGACCGTCCTGAATAACTGGCAGCAGTTCCTCCCTGATTCTCGATAGCAGTTTACCACGCTGAACAAGGTGCATGGTGGTTGTTGCCAGCTCCTTGTTTTTGTAAAGCACATCTGCTTCCAGTTTTTCATTCTGCAAACGAACGATCTTCTTTTCATTTCGTTCGAGAGCCAGCTGGTGCTGATAGATCAGGTTTCGCTGCTCCTCTTCATGTTTCTTCTGCTGCCGCTTGGCAAGAAAAAACAACCCTCCTCCTGCCAGACAGAGATACACTCCATACATCCAGTAAGTGTTATACCAGGCGGGCTCTATTTTGAAACTGTAATTTACGGGATCTGATTCGCTCCCCAGGTTATTTCGGGCCTTCACCCGAAAGGTGTAAGAACCGGCCGGCAAATTCGTGTAATCTTTCTCGCTTCGGGGACTCCAGGCGGACCAGTCCTTGTCAAAACCCACCAGTTGGTAGCTATACTCCGTATTATCACGATGTTCGAACAATGTCGACGCATATTCGAAATGAAGCGAATTATACCTGTAAGACAGGGCGGGCACTACAGCCTGGCGGTCTTTCAGGGCACCGTTTTCTATAAAATACCCGCCGAAGATTACACTATCTTTATCACCGGCAAGCCGTACCTGACCAAGCAGAACGCGCGGCTTTTCAAGTTTCTGTGCATACTTCTCGTAGTTGATATGGAAAACGCCCTGATTGCCTCCAATAAAAATATTGTTCTTATTATAAGGATAGACGTTTACAAAGCCGGCCACGATCTTTGAACTAAGCTCCGGAAAGTAAACCACTGCAAAGTTCCCATCTTTAGACTTTCTGCTGAAATCCACTACGCCAATCTTTTTGTCAGACACAAACCACACGTTACCCTCCGTGTCTTCTCTCATATACTCAATCGTCGTGGCTTTCAGTGCTTTCTCAAAAAAGGCACTCTTTCGAAACCTGTTGCGGCGGTAATCAAATTCGAATACCCCCTGGCAGTAGAAACTACGATGCGGTTTTTAACATAAAACACATAATTATAGAGGGTAAGTGGCAGTCCGTCTTTTTGGGAATAAAGAAAAGTACGCACCACCCTTTTCTTATCGGCGCTTAATACAAATCTGAATATACCCCGGTAAGGGTGAGAGGACCAAAGGGTGTTAAACTCAGGATCGTACACAAGGAAACGAAGAGGCTCTACAATATTGCCAATATGGCCCTTGTCCTGAAAGCGATTCCCGTCAAACGACAAGCTTTCCAGCCCCTCGTACGTCCCGGCAATTACCTGCGCAGACGGATATACAGGAGAAAGCGGCTGGAAGAGCCAGGTACCCAGTCTCTGATAGACGGGTGAAGCTGCGGTACCATCGATTACGAATGCCCCGTCTTCATGCCCCATGACCAGCCGCCCGTTGACTTCAGAAAGGCTCCATACTTGCCCCCCGGTATTGCGGACCTCCTGAAACCGTCCGTTACTATAACTCAAATCCTTCCTGCTATAGTCAAGCGGGCATGTAAAAACGCCGTTCGAAGTGCCTATGTAAAGGTCTCTTCCATGTACAATCGTGGAATAAGCACTCACCTGGCGCTCAGGATCGGGAAAAATGGTTTTGATGGCACTGTTATATGCGAGATAGTCTATGCCGTTATCAAGCCCCACCCACAGATTCTTATCGCGATCCACGAAGATGCTCCTCACATTATCCTTTTGCAGACCGTCGGCAGAGGTAAAGCGCTGTACCACATCGCCATTCCTGTCAATGATAACCAACGCTGCCGAGGTAGTACCAAGCGCATAGTGGTCTCTGTTCACCTGTATTGCGCGAAATATCCTTGAGTTCACCAGAAGAGACTCAGCACTGCTGCTCTTTTTTATCAGGTTCCTGTCTTTAAGGAGAAAAAGTCCGTTTTTGAGCGTAACGACGAGCAAAGTATCGTCTCTGTAAGGCAAGACTGCCGAGACCACAGCACCTTTGATCTTAGGGTCAGCACAGAGGAGATCAAGATGCCCGCCATTCATCACCATCAGACCTTGCGTCAGATCCTGCACGATGATCCTTCCGTTTGCTGTACCTGCGAATTCCCATGAACTAGCCGGCTTAAAGACGGCCATTTTCCCGTCTTTGAGGCACATTATTCTGTCGGTCGTTCTGAAGATCATCTGCCGTCCGTCGTCCGCTATGTTCCATACGTCGGAAAATTGTCTCTCAGACTTTGGAATGAGCGGTTTAAGAGATGTGTACTGGAGTGTACCGTTATTGTCGGGGAAGAAATAGCCTAGCTCATCCTGCCCCCCAACATATACACGGCCGTTTCTGGCTAGTCTGACAGACCTGACAATAGTTCTGTTGGGCAAGGGATAGAGCTTCCAGTAACCTCCGTTAAATGTTAAGAGACCCTCGTTATTCGCAAAATAGAGAATCCCTTTATGATCCTGCTGTATGTCCCAGTTCTGAGAGCCGCCTCTATAATCCAGAATACTATAATTACTGATATGAGGAAGCCCGATGCTCTGAGCCTTGAGCTGAGCAGTTATGCAGGTAAAAGAAATAAGGAAGCAAAGCAGTTTCATTGGTTAATGAACAAATATTAGTAAATGGAAGGATAAAGCAAAATATACAAAAGGAATTAAGCGACACTACCTCGCGTAGGACCGGTTTTACAGAAACCTGTAGTAGTATTGTAGTAGGTTGTGTGTACGGCGATACGCGGAAAGAGCGTGCAGAACGCGCGATTGTATTGTCGTTGTAGTACCTAAAAATATTGATCTGAATAAATGGAACTCTATCTTTGGAAAGTGCTACTCACATTAAAACCTGATTGCACATTAACCATTTTTAAAACTTAAACAACCAGTTATGAAAGGAAAATGTACTTTGTTTTTCCTGATCCTTTACTTTATTACTGCTCCTATGCTATATGCACAGGAGCTGGTGGTATCAGGAACTGTGATTTCCAAAACAGACGGCACCCCCTGCCCGGGGTTAGCGTTGTAATTAAAGGCAGTACAAAAGGTGTATCCACTGACGCGGGCGGCCGTTTCAGGATCGCCGTCCCTGCTGCGGGCAGCGTTTTAACATTTTCTCAGATCGGAATGGAAACGCAAGCTTTTACAGTACGCGACAATCAACCGGTCACAATTCGTCTGGCAGAAAAAGCCAGTGAATTAAACGAAGTAGTAGTAGTAGGATACGGGACTCAGCTGCGACGAGAACTGAGCACGGCGGTATCATCGGTCAAGCCGGAACAGATCACTCAAACCCCGGTTCAGCGGATTGAACAGGCCCTGCAGGGAAGAGTGGCAGGGGTTCAGGTGTCCAGCGTATCAGGAGCTCCAGGGGAAGCGCCTACTGTCCGCATCAGAGGGATTGGAACAAATGGGGATCCCTCGCCGCTATATATCGTCGACGGTTTCCAGGTGAATGGGATTGACTACCTGAATCCTGCAGATATCCAGTCTATGGACGTACTAAAAGACGCCGCTTCAGCAGCCATCTACGGAGCAAGAGGTGCGAACGGCGTTGTTCTCATAACGACCAAGAGCGGCTCAAAAGATGGCACGATGCGGATTTCTTATGACGGGTATCAGGGAGTGCAGCGGGCATGGAGGAAACTTAAAATGCTCGATGCCCATGAATATGCGGTGATGATGAATGAGGGTGCCGGTAATGCCGGGGCCAGCCTGCCCTACCCCGATCTCAGCCTCTATCCGGCGGGCCATGGCACCGACTGGCAGAAGGCGATATTTGATGACAGCGCTCCTGTGGCAAACCATCAGGTCACCGTTTCAGGAGGAACAGACAAAAGCAATTACGTCGCGGCCGCTTCCATTTTTGATCAGACCGGACTCGTTGGCGGCGACAAATCCAACTTCAAACGTTACACCTTCCGCCTTAATACTGAGAATAAGGTAAAGAAGTTCCTTACGGTCGGAGCGAATGTAGCTTACTCGCAAATTAAAAGACGAGCCTTCGATCCGAATCAGGAGTTCGGTGGAATATTAAACAACGCGCTGAACCTTGATCCGATCACACCGCTGTATGAAACAGACCCAACTGTTGCGGCCGGCTATAACGCCAATGCGGTCAGAAACTCAGAAGGACTTTTATACGGCATCTCTTCCCGGGTAGCGCAGGAGGTAGTGAACCCACTAGCCCGGCTCGAAGTGACGAATGCCAATACTCGCGTAGACAAGTTTGTGGGGAACTTATCGGGAGATCTGGCCATTACCAAAGAACTCGTCTTTCGTTCAACCTTCGCTGCTGATCTCGCATTTCAGACAGATAACTCTTATACCCCACTATTTTACCTCAACCAAGCGCAGTTCAACAATGTCACACAGGTAAGCAAAGAAGTGAAGCGCTGGTATAACTGGCAGGCGGAAAGCTACCTGACCTATACCGATAAATTTGACCAGCACTCGATAAGTGCCACACTGGGAACTACGGCGAGAAAAGAAAACGGAGAAAATTTATACGGCTCCAATACCGGCCTGGTGGTGAGCGATCCAGCTATGGCTTATCTGAACCTGGCAACGGATACAAAAACGGCGACAGCTAAAGGAGGGGCCACTGAGAGCAGTCTTCTTTCTCTCTTCGGAAGGTTGAACTACAATTTTGCCGGAAAGTACTTTTTCACTGCTACGGTGCGTAGGGACGGATCGAGTCGGTTTGGAGCCAATAATCGTTACGGGACATTCCCGTCCGTAGCAGCCGGATGGATTTTGTCAGAAGAGGGCTTCTTCCCGAAGCAAAGCGCGTTTAACTATGCGAAACTGAGAGCGTCCTGGGGACAAAACGGAAACGACCGGATCAATGCCCTTTACCCCTGGGCGGCAACCATCGGAACAGGCAGAGGATATTCGTTTGTAAGCGGATATCAGAGCGGAGCATCGCTTGAGTACCTGCCTAACCCGGATATTAAATGGGAAGCATCCGAACAGACAAACATCGGCCTCGACCTTGCGTTTCTCAACAATCGGTTAACTTTTAGCGGAGATTACTACGTTAAAAAGACGAAAGACTGGCTGCTGAACCTTCCAATACCCCGATACATGGGTGTGCCGGCTGGCTCAGGTAACGGAGGTACTGTGAAGAATTCCGGGTTGGAGTTGGCTCTCAATTTCCAACAACGCGTTAACGACTGGAGTTTCTCAGCAGGCATAAACGGCAGTTATAACAAGAATGAGGTAACGGAAATAAACAACGCCGAGAAAAAACTGCAAGGGCCCTCAATCTCCACATACGGCCAGGTTGCGCAGAGTACTGTCGGAAGCCCGTTCTCATACTTTTACGGGTACAAGACAGCTGGCATCTTTCAAAATCAAGCCGAGGTAGATGCGTATGTGAAAGAAGGGCAGAAAATACAGCCGAATGCCCAGCCAGGTGACGTGCGGTTTGCCGACTTAAACGGAAATGGACGCATTGACCCAGGCGACAGAACCGTGATTGGCAACCCTACCCCGAAAGTTTTTGCAGGCTTCAATTTCAGCGTCTCTTATAAAAACTTCGACCTTGCCGGCTTTTTTAACGGAGCCTTCGGCAACCAGATCTTCAACGGCATCAGAAGACACGACCTTCCTACGTCCAATATGTCTACCCGCTACCTCAACAGATGGACCGGAGAGGGGAGCACCAATGAAATGCCACGGTTTACAACAAACGACGCCAATGGCAATTATACCAATATTTCTGACCTCTACTTGGAAGACGGCGACTACGTACGCCTGAAAACTCTGCAGCTGGGGTACAACTTGGGAAAAGCGGCGCTGAGCAAAATCAAGCTTCAGAAAGTTCGCATCTATGTCTCGGGGGATAATTTGCTCACTCTGACCAATTATACTGGCTTTGATCCTGAAATCGGTGCTCGAAACACCCTTGACATCGGTATTGACAGAGGAATTTATCCGCAATCGAGGACCTTAAGGTTAGGCATAAACGCCTCTTTCTAATCCGCAGGAGAATGAATAAAGCGAATGATTCGAATCAAAAAACCACAAAGATGAAACGTACATTAAAAAATATACTTGGGATGGCGGCCGTTGCAGCGTTATCCTTACCCAACAGCGGCTGCAAGGACTTTCTGGAGGTCACTCCGCTTGACACCCGCGTCGAAACCAACTTCTTTAAATCCCAGAGTGATGTAAACGAAGCGCTCGTAGGTGTTTATGACGTCCTGCAATGGCAGACCAACGCAGGAGGAGGCGGATTTAGTCCGGATGCCCTGCTTTCAGACATTGCTTCAGACGACGCTTTTGCCGGTGGAGGAAGCCGTTCTGACTCGCCCAACATGATCTCCATAGACCAGCAGAACATTTTGCCAACCAACACCGACCTTCCGGTGCATTGGGGGAACCATTTTACCGGCATCTACCGCGCCAACCAGCTTTTAAAGCGGCTGCCCGCAACAGCCGCTTCGGACGAATTTAAAAAGTCGGTGACCGCACAGGTGAAATTCCTCCGTGCTTACTTCTACCTGGACCTTGTTCGCTTCTACGAAAACATTCCCTTGTTGCTTGAGCCTTTGGAATCGGGCGCCGGGTGTGTTGAGCAGGCAAGTCCCGAAGCTGTCTACAACCAAATTGCTACGGATCTGGAAGAAGCAATTCCTGACCTTCCGGCTAAAACATTAAAGGACAATGATGGACGGGCCACCAGATGGGCAGCGGAAGCCCTACTCGCCCGTACGTTTTTATTTTATCACGGCGTATACAAGAAAGATCTTCAAGCGGGCAGCACGGCCGTCAACAGTCAGCGGGCGCTGGCTCATCTCACCGACCTTATAAACAACAGTGGCCACGACCTGCTTCCGAACTATGCCGATATCTTCAAAAAAGGCTTCGAATTCAGTAAGGAATCTGTTTGGGAAATATCGTTCTCTGATCTGAACCCATGGTACGACTGGGGCTATATCCAGGGGGGCGAAGGGAACATGCAGCCACTGATGCAAGGCCCCCGGATTGCTAGTGACCCGAACTATTCCACAGGCTGGAGTTTCGCTCCGGTTACACAGGCGCTGGTGAACGCCTTTGAGCCTAATGATCCGCGGAAGGCCGCAACAATCATTTCACAGGAAGAGGACTTGACGGGTAAGGTAACGCCAGGCTATCAGCATACCGGATACTTCAGCAAAAAGTACACTACTTCAGAAGAATATGCGCCGACGGGAGGAACTTACGAGTTGAACTGGGGCAATAACTATCGCTCAATCCGCTTTGCCGATGTGCTGCTCATGGCAGCTGAACTGGAGCTGATGACCGGAGGCAGTAAGGCCCAGACGTATTTGAACAGGGTGAGAAGCCGTGTAGGAATGCCTGAAAAGCCGGCGACACTCCCTAACATCTTTCAGGAAAGGCGGGTGGAACTGGCCCTGGAAGGGCAGCGTTACTGGGATCTACTGCGGCAGGGCGTTTCCGTAGCGGAACAGGCCATTACCATCCAGAATCAGAGAGGGCCCCACTACGTGGGTGATCAGATCGACTTCAACGTCAAGTTCAACGCTGCCCGAAAGGGATTCTTCCCTATCCCTCAGTCTGAACTCGACCAGTGCCGGACCTTAAAACAAAACGCAGGTTATTAATTAAAATCACCAACAATGAAAAAATTATTCAACCATATAATTGCTCTCCTGTTGCTGGCTACAGTGTGGAGCGGATGTAAGCAGGAAGACCCGGAGCTTGGTCCCGCACCTACCTCCGATATCGTAAAATTCTCCTATAAGCCATCGCAAGACAACCCCAACGTAATTGTCTTCAAAAATGAGACACCTGGTGCAGGCCGCGCCAACTGGGACTTCGGTAACGGAACCACCGGGTCGGGAGAAAGTTCAACAGGTGCTTTCCCCACAGCCGGAGATTATAACGTTACCCTTACCGTATTTACCAGCGGTGGCTATGCATCATCTTCACAAACGGTACACATTGCGAATACAAATCCGAAAATGCTCGACGGTCCGGAATACAAAGCCCTGACCGGAGGCCCGGACGATGCGGACGGAAAAACGTGGGTAATTGAAAAAGACTACCCCGGCCACATCGGCGTTGGTCCAATTGGCGACCCAACTCCTTCCTGGTGGTCTGCACCGGCAAATGATAAAGCTGCTGAGGGCATCTACGATGACGAGATGACCTTCAACCTCAACAACAACTTCCAGTACATCTATAATAATCACGGCAATACCTTCGTCAATGGAGCGAATGCCGCAGGACTTGGTGGTGTTGCTGGCGGGGATTACACACTTAATTATAACCCGCCATCTAACCTGACCTGGAGCCTGTCTGAGCAAGGTGGCAAAAAATACATCACCATTTCAGGTGGAGGTTTCATCGCCTATTACACTGGCGTGTCCCGGTATGAAGTCCTCGCTATTTCGGAAAACGAGCTATACCTAAAGGTTGGCGATAAGGCCACTCCTGCTAACGGATGGTGGCTGCGTTTAGTTCCTAAAGGATATTCCAGACCGAAAGAGGAAAAACCATTAAAAGCTCTTGACCTCAAAGATTCCTTCGACGGAACCGGAAAGATCAGCTGGGTAGCGGAAAACATTGATCTGGTTACCAACTATGACAATCCAGGTCCCTTCGATGTTAATCCTTCTACGAAGGTGGCGAAGTATACGCGCAAGGCGGGCAACGATTTTCAGTACGGCAACTTGCAAGTGACCCTTGACTACCGCCTGGACCTCAGCCAGCGCAATAAATTTAAGATCAAGGTCCTCCTGCCGGGCTACAATAACTATAGTACGGTGAAGCCAACAGTTGCGCTGAAGCTTCAGAACTCGCTTGAAGGCGGGAATGCCTGGGCCAGTCAGAAAGAGGTTGTACATGAAGTCTCCGCGTACAATCGCTGGGTAGAGCTTGAGTTTAACTTCTCATCCATCTCTGATGTCACCAAGTACGATAAGATCGTCCTTCAACTTGGGGGAGAAGGACATCCCAACCCGGGAACTTTCTTTATTGACGACTTTGAGCTGGAAAAATAACAAAACAAGGTTAGCCGGAATTCCGGCTAACCTTGTTTATAATAAAGTCATCTAACGATGAAAAAACAAAAAACTATGGTTACAAGTAACAAGAAATCAATAATGACACTTACTCTGATAGCAAACCTCTGTATGTGCCTTTTCTCGTTTTGTTCGGGAAAAGACGACATGAAACCATTGCCCCAGCCCGAGAAGCCGGTTCCCGAGGTCCCGGCAAACAAGGAATACGGGTTTGAAAGCACTCCTGTATGGCAGGATGAATTTGAATATACCGGAAAGCCTGACGCAAGTAAATGGGGGTACGACATTGGAGGCTCAGGATGGGGTAACAATGAACTCCAGTACTATACAGACCGGACCAATAACGCCAGTGTTGCTAACGGCATCCTGACAATAACAGCGATTAAGGAGCAGTTTGAAGGCAAAAACTACACCTCGGCACGTCTGGTCACCAAAAACAAAGGCGACTTCCTGTACGGAAGGTTCGAGATCAAAGCAAAGATACCCGGGGGACGTGGTACCTGGCCGGCCATCTGGATGTTGCCAACAGATAACACTTATGGCACCTGGCCAAAATCGGGAGAAATAGACATTATGGAGCATGTTGGGTACGACATGAATAACGTCCACGTAACAATCCATAACGAGGCTTACAACGGAGCGAATAATACTCAGAAAGGGCAGTCTAAAATCATTCCCACCGCCACCACTGATTTTCATCTTTATCGCCTCGACTGGACGCCCAAGGGACTGGCAGGATCTATCGATGGCCAGAAGATTTTCGAGTACACCAATGAAGGAAAGGGTTCCGCCACCTGGCCATTCGACAAGAGATTCCACTTACTCCTGAACGTAGCCGTTGGTGGAAACTGGGGAGGCCAGCAGGGCGTAGACGAAAGCATTTTTCCCAAAGCGATGGAAGTAGACTATGTGAGAGTCTATAAGATGACAGAAAAAGCACTTTAAAAACAGGGCATCTAAACTTTTATTAAACACAATGGCCTTTAATGTGTTACATACTTGATAAAAGCTTATGATTATGAACTATAAGAAGTATTTACCAAACACTTTACACAAGAGTAACGATACCTCAGCTATTGTGGCTGCCCTGATCGCTGGCATTGCAATTGGAGCCGCAATAGGGATTTTATTCGCACCCGACAGCGGAGCTGAAACACGCAGTCAGATTTCAGATAAGGCTAAAGATCTGGCAGGATCTTTAAAAGATAAAGTTCAGGCCGTAAAAGAAGGATTTCAATCACGGGCTGAAGATTTAAGCGATCTCAAAGATCAGGCTGTAAACTCCGTAAAATCAAAGGTTAGCGGAGCCGAAGACGCGACAACAGGATCGCAGGCTTAATCTAAAATCGTTCCAATACAGAAGAGGCTGTATCGCGAAAAGTGATACAGCCTCTTTTTTTATTCAACCAATTATATCTTCTCATGTTCTCGTCCAGAAGTTGCTCTTACCAGAGCTCATTTCACCTAGCACTGCTGAAACTCGCAGCGCTCCGTCTGATAGTCAATTTGCACGGTAGGATGCTGAATATTCTGCTCTTTCAGGATCTTATCGGCAGCAGCCTTAACCTCGTTGATCGCCTGATGGCCGATCTGGGGCTCAACGACCAGATGGACCGTGAGTACGTTATAGTTTCCATCCATCGACCAGATATGGATATCGTGAACGTTCTTCACATTTGTGATGGTCACCAGGCGCCGGCGTATCTCCTCCTCGTCAACAGCATCGGGAACAGACTGAAGAAATATCTTGAAAACGCTAAATACGTTCCTCGTTGCATTCACCAGAATAAACGCAGCTATAGCCAGAGACATAAGGGGGTCAATCCAGTACCATTTGGTATAGTAGATCACGATGCTTCCCACCAGGACGGCCACCCAGCCAAGTACATCCTCCATCATATGCAGCATGACAGCCCTCTGATTCAAGGAATGGTGGTCGTTTTTTAGCCGAAGTACGGCCAGCCCGTTAAACGCAATTCCGGCTATCGCCAGGCCAAGCATTCCTCCCACATGCACCTCCTGCGGGTGAAATAGCCGGGGCACAGACTCGAATACGATCAGAGCGGACCCGACCAAAAGCACAACAGACGTGAGAAAAGCGGCCAGCGTTGAGAACCGTTTATAGCCATACGAATACTGCAGGCTCCTGCCCTTCTGCGAGTACTTCTCCATCCACAATGACACACCGATTACTACGCCGTCGCCAAGATCATGGATCGCATCTGAAAGAATTGCCACTGAGTTGGTAAGCGCTCCTCCTACAAATTCGATAAGGGCAAACGTGATATTGATAAAAAAAGCAAGGCGCAAGTTCTTCACTACGGGATGCAGGTGCATATGCCCGCCGTGGTGCTCATGCCCGTGATGGTCATGACTATGATGTTCGTCTTCGTGATGGTGACCGTGCTCGCAATGATGGGAATGAGACATAGCGGTATCTTTGTTTTAAGTCAAAAATACCGCTATTCTTGCAACATCGAAAGCCGTAGTTCTAAAAAACGTTCATGAGCTGTTCCGACAAATGAGGATGAAAAAGTCGAATAATTGTTCTTTTAAGAAAATTGCAAAGCCTGCTAAGCCATAACAGGCAAAAGCTTCTCCTTGATGTATCTGCAGCTCTGACTAATGCTGGCGAAGGGATCCATACTAAAGTTCTCCTGTTCAACAAGGATGTGTTTTACTCCAGATAGCTTCGCCGACTGAAATATCTTCCTGAAGTCAATACTCCCGCTTCCTACCTCCGTGTTAAGCTCATGCTTTTGCCTGTCCATATCTTTTACGTGCCACATGACGAACCGGCCTTTATGCTTCCGGAACATATCAACAGGATCTTTGCCTGCACGCACCACCCAGTAGATGTCCATTTCAAACTTTACGAGGTCAGGGTCAGTCTCTTTTAACAGGATATCGTACCCTGTCGTTGTGCCCATTTTCTCAAATTCAAAAGCGTGGTTGTGATAGGCAAACTGCAATCCTGAGCTTTTGCACAATTCGGCAGCCTTATTAAACCTTTCGGCTATCCGCTTATAATCATCAGCACTTCTCCTGAAGCGATCATCAAGATAAGGAACTGTAAGATAAGAATGGCCAAGGGCCGCTCCCGCCTCAATATTTACTTTGAGATCGTCTTCCTTTCCCTCGGGAGCTAAAAACAAGTCAAGACCGTAGTGTCCTGAAGGAGAAGTCAGCTGATTTGAATCCAAAATCTCTTTAAACGCCTTGGGCGCTATGCCGAAGAAGCTGTTGCGCTGGGGATTGAATCCGAACATCTCGAGTTCCTGATAGCCGGCTTCTGCAATGCGCGCAATTACTTGCTTCGGGTCTTTTCCTATCTGCTCTCTTAGGGTATAGAGCTGCAGCCCTACAGGGTGACCGGCAGGCTTACTGCACGCAAATCCCGGTTTCACAGCCAGGGCAAGACCGAGCATGCCGGCCTGCTGTAAAAAATTCCGTCTGTTTATCATTGGTTACTTTTTAGTTTGTCAGATGTATTGCCTGCTACACATCGCAAATTTCGACAGCTTTCTTCAAAGATGCAATTTTGTCCTCCTGTTTCGGGATGAATTCCTGAGCCACATATCCCTTGAAGCCCGTGGACAGGATCGCCTTCATAATTGCGGGGTAGTATAATTCCTGCGTATCGTCGATCTCATTCCTTCCCGGAACGCCAGCCGTATGATAATGAGCAATGTAAGGGTGACTATCGCGGATCGAATGAATCACATCTCCTTCGTCAACTTGCATGTGGTAGATATCATACAGTAGCTTAAAGCTCTCTGAGCCGATCCTCCTCGCAAGCTCTACCCCCCAGGCGGTACGATTGCACTGATAGTCCTTATGATTAATTTTACTGTTTAAAAGCTCCATCACCAGCACTACCTTATGCTTCTCAGCCAGCGCCATTACGTTTTTTAGGCCTTCGGCGCTATTGTTCAGCCCGGTCTCATCGTCCATACCTCTCCTGTTTCCACTAAAACAAATGAGATTTTTATAGCCAGCTTTGGCAACCAGGGGAATCATCTCGGTGTAATTTTTGATCAGCTGATCATGGTAGTTCCGGCTGTTCCAGCCGTCGGTAAGGTTGATCTCCGCACCATTGCACATAGAAGAGTCAAGTCCATGCTTTTTCAAAGTGTCCCAATCGTTCGGTCCTACCAGATCGATGGCCTTTAATCCAATCTCTTTGGCAACAGCGCACAGCTTATCCAGAGACAAGTCGCTATAGCACCAACGGCAAACTGAATGATTGATATTTCCCTTTAATGCCCCGCCTCGTGAGGTGTCGGCACATGCTAATGATGGCAGCATAGTTGATGTAGTTAGGGCAGCCGTTCCTGCCAGTATATTCCTTATGGCCGACCGCCGGTTTTGTGTTCTGCTCATGACAGCAAATTAATTTCGTTCATTCTTTTTAAAAATGTCGTGGTAGCTCTTTACGTAAATCAGCTTAATTGATGTTTCCTGAATCAGTTCTTCCGTTGCATCTTACTATTCTTTCTCTGTTCGCTACAGGCCCATCACCAGGCAGGGAAACGCGCTTCCGTTTCCCCTGTTGACGCACACCCGGCAGATTCTTGCAAAGCAACGTGATCAGGGTTGCTTCTCGTGCAGAAGCACCTCTGCAGGCACGTTAGCGCCCGTATTGCGATCCCTGAACAGCAAAAGGAACAGAAGCAATACCGCAGCCGCTATGCCGGCAGGAATTAGCCATACTGACTTCCAGTCGTGTCCTCCTGAGGTTGCGTAAGCATCCACTATAGGGCCCGACACAAGTGAGCCTATCAGCATACCGACTCCGTAGGTAGCGAGCGTAATCATCCCTTGCGCGGCGCTTTTAAATCGCTCCCCGGCAAGGTTGTCCGTGTAGATCTGTCCGGTAACAAAAAAGAAATCGTAACATACGCCGTGAAGTACAATACCCATGATCAGCATCCAGTAGCCGGCATCAGCATTACCAAAGGCAAACATCACGTATCTCAGCACCCAGGCAAACATGCCGATAGCAAGCATCTTCTTCACCCCCAGCCTCACAAAAAAAACAGGGATCAGCAGCATGAAAAGTGTTTCAGACACCTGGCCCAGCGATTGTACTCCTGCCGCTGACTTCATGCCAGCCTCATTTAGAAACAGGTTGGTGAAGTTGTAATAGAATGCGAGTGGGATACAGATGGCTACTGAAGACAGGAAAAAGAGAAGATAAGACCGGTTCTTTAGTAAGCCTATGGCATCAAGACCAAGGACATCCGCGATGGACGTCCTCTCCCCCTGTTTCGCGGGAAGTGTTGCAGGTAGTGTAAAGCTGAAAACGCCGAGCAAAGCCGACGCACCGGCAGCCATCCTGAACGTAGACTGCAGCTGGTTGCTCTGCTCCCAGTTCAGCCATCCGATAGTTAGTCCGGCAATGATCCAGCCGATCGTGCCCAGCACTCTTACTCCGGGGAACTGTTTTCCAGGGTCACTCATCTGACGAAAAGATACCGAGTTGACAAGGGCTAGCGTTGGCATAAACAGGATCATATAGACCAGTATTCCCGGGAAAAAGCTATCAAAGTCGGCAGCCTGCGAGCAAAACCATAACAGGGCAGCGCCGATCAGGTGCAAAACGCCAAGAATTTTCTGGGCAGAAAAAACGGTCAGCAATAAGACCGATAATAAAAGGTGCAACAATGGCACCAATGGATTGCGTAAGATAAGCAAGACTTATTTGAGTGCCAGAGGCCTGAAGGTTCTTGCCAAGGAAAGTACCCAGTGTTACAAACCATGCTCCCCAAATAAAGAATTCGAGGAACATCATGGCAGATAATTTAATTCGGTTAGCGGAGGTCATGATTTGGTTAGTAGGTTTATGTTTAAAGCTTTTTGATCATGATGTTTCGGTACCACACTTCGTCTCCATGGTCCTGGAACGCGATCTTGCCCGATTTAAAAGTTCCGAATCCGGGCATAGAGGCAAATTTGCTTCCGGCAACGAGCTTCCTCCAGTCCTCGCCCCACATTGTTGTAGAAACCACTTTGGTACCGTTCAGAAACATCTCCAGCTTTCCCTGGTTTGCTACAATCTCTGCTTTATTCCATTGTCCTGCAGGCTTTACCGTTTCTTTTGAGCAAGGTATAAGATCATACAGATCTCCTGCCCGGTGCTTATGAATCTTGGCGTCCACGTGGCCTTCGTTATCAAGCACCTGCATTTCCGGCCCCGTGTTGTAAGTAGCATGATACTTCTCCGGATCCTCATGAACATAAAAGATCACACCGCTATTGCCGTTCTTCGCAATCTTCCACTCCAGCTTGAGGTGAAAGTTGTCATATTCCTGGTCGGTAATGAGATCTCCTCCTGCAACGCCCTGTTTGCGGGCTGCAGGATCGAGGTGGATAGCCCCGCCCTCTGCCTTCCATGCAGAGCTTATAGCACCCTTCCCGTAGATATGCCAGCCCGCTGTCGTTTTACCATCAAACAGCGACTTCCAGCCCTGTTTGATCTCTGTACCTGGCTCATTTTTAACCGTTTCCGGCTCGTTAAACGAAAAACAAGCAGTAAGTGCTGCCCCGGCGAGTATCGATAGAATGTAACGTTTCATGATTGGTTATTCTTTTAAAGATAATACATACTTAGCCATTTCCGCTGCGTCTTCCTCACTAATAGTCGGATGTGGAGTCATTGGCACTTCGCCCCATACCCCGCTGCCTCCTTTAATGATCTTGCCTGCAAGATGCTTTACATTCGCCTCGCTCATCTCGTACTTGCTTGCTACCTCCTTATACGCCGGTCCCACTAGCTTCTCATCTTCGCGGTGACAAGTCAGGCAATCCGACTTTGAAATAAGCTGAGCCCCTTTTTCATAAGCTCCGCTGGGAGGTGAGCCGGCTGAACGATTAGTACCGATGTCGTTCGCATTCGTATCCACTTCAGGCTGCCGGCTGCTGGCTGCCATGTCAGTAGCAGAGGTCGAATCGCCATTGGAACTGCTATCTGAATTGCCTCCACAGGCACTTAAAATTGCACAACAAGTAAAAAGGACAAGTACTTTCTTCATTATATCTGTTTTTTTATTCATGTATTCCTAAGAGTTTACGGTTCATTCCCTCATCCACCCCTGAGGCAGCAAAATCATCGAACGCCTTGTCGGTCACCCGGATAATATGGTCGCGGATGAAAGCAGCACCTTCCCTTGCTCCATCTTCAGGATGCTTAAGGGCACACTCCCACTCCAACACCGCCCAGCCCTTAAAATCATACTGAGCTAACTTACTAAAAATCCCCTTAAAGTCAACCTGACCGTCTCCAAGGGAACGAAAACGCCCGGGACGGTTAATCCAGTCCTGGTAACTTCCATACACACCTTGTCTCCCTGTAGGAGTAAACTCCGCATCCTTCACGTGGAACATGCGGATACGCTCGTGATAGATGTCAATGTATTCGAGATAATCAAGGCATTGGAGAATAAAGTGAGAAGGATCGTACAGCAGACAGGCCCTCGGGTGATTATTCACCTTCTCCAAAAACATCTCAAAGGTCAGACCGTCATGCAGATCTTCACCGGCGTGTACCTCATAGCACAGGTCTACACCGCATTCATCGAAAACGTTGAGAATGGGCGTCCATCTTCTGGCCAGCTCCTCGAACCCGGTCTCTACCAGCCCGGCAGAACGTTGCGGCCAGGGATAAACCATAGGCCACAAAAAGGCGCCACTAAATGTGGCATGGGCATTAAGCCCAAGATTTTGAGAAGCTTTCGCGGCGTATTTCAGTTGCTGCACCGCCCACCCCTGACGGGCCTTCGGATTATTGCGAACAAACTCGGGAGCAAAGCCGTCAAACAACTGGTCGTATGCCGGATTAACTGCTACCAGCTGCCCCTGCAGATGGGTGGAAAGTTCAGTGATCTGCAGACCTGCATCGCGCACAATCCCGTTAATCTCATCTGCATAGTCCTTACTCTCTGCGGCTTTGCGGAGGTCAATGAAACGAGGGTCCGTTGTTGGGATCTGCACGCCTTCAAAACCAAGCCCCTTTGCCCAGGCACAGATCGATGATAAATTATTAAAAGGTTCCTGCTCCCCGATAAACTGAGCAAGAAAAACGGCAGGTCCTTTGATAGTCGTCATGCAGTTTAAATTGTAAAGTCAATCCATTTTTGTTCAGATTTCCCGGATCGGATGACATTCTCAATGAATGCCATTCCCCTTATCCCCTCTTCTATCCCCGGAAAATCAAGCCATTCCGCTTTTGTCTCTCCGCCCGATAACCTCGCATTAATAGATAATGCAAAATTGCGGTACAAGTTTGCAAAAGCTTCAAGATATCCCTCGGGATGTCCCGCCGGAACACGGGCATTATGACTGGCAAAGGTGCTGAGATAGGCGGCGCCAGTCCTCAGCGTCTCTGTCGGCCTGTCGGTCCATTTCAGCAGGAGGCTGTTTGCATCACTTTGCTGCCATTCAAGCCCCCCTTCTCTCCGTACACCCTTATTTTGATATTATTCTCTTCGCCGGCGGCCACCTGCGAGGCCATAAGAACTCCCGATGCCCCATTGGCGAACTTTAACAGAACAGCACCGTCGTCGTCCAGCTTTCTGCCTTCAACAACAATATTGATATCAGCACACAGTTTCGTAACCTCCAGTCCCGACACATACTCAGCAAGATTAAATGCGTGCGTCCCGATGTCGCCCATTGCGCCGGCCGCTCCGCTTTGATCTGGGTTAGTTCTCCATGAGGCCTGCTTATTACCAGATCCTTCTTCAAAACCGCTCAGCCATCCTTGCGGATACTCCACGTAGATCTTCCTGATCCTCCCCAGTCGGCCTTCCTGCACAATCTGCCGCGCCTCCTTGACCATCGGATATCCTGTGTAGGTGTGCGTGAGACAAAACAGGCGGCCGCTGGCCGAAGCGGCATTTGCCAGATCCTTTGCCTCCTGAAGAGAGAAGGTCATCGGTTTATCCAGGATCACATGGAAGCCACTCTCCAGGGCTTGTCTGGCCGGCTCATAATGTAGATGATTAGGGGTGACAATACTGATCACCTGTGCTCTTTGATCCTCAGGGAGCTGGCTCTCCTTTTCAAAAAGCTCCTGATAAGAACTGTAGACCCTGTCGGGACTGAGACCGAGCATGAGCCCGCTTGCTCTCGAATTCTCAGCACTGCTGCTGAACACGCCGCAAACCAGCTCATACTGATCGTCTATTCGCGCTGCAATACGATGCACCGCACCTATAAATGCTCCCATGCCTCCACCGACCATTCCCAGCCTAAGTTTCTGCATACTATGAAATTTAATGTAAATACGATTTCTTTAACGTGCTGCTTAAGTAGCCCACGCGCGGTCACCCTTCTTGTAGGGCGCACATCCGTCAAAGCGGCCAGGAATAGCAACATACCGAAGTGCCTTCGTTGCCCCTACTTCCGAAGTGAAGAACCCGAGCAGGGTCAGCTGCTTCATCATCGTAAAATAATGATTCGGATCTTCCTCCTTTTTCTTTTTCTGATACTCCCGCTGCTCCTTGTCGAGCTTAGTCAAAAGGGCAGTTCGCTGATTTGCGTTGCACTCCATAAACTTCTTCCCATTTGCTTTCTTGCAGGCATCGTCCAGCTCTGATAGTCCCTTTAGGAAAACCTGCTGGTCTTCCTTCTTATAGCAGTCTTTTACCATCACGGCCATAAAGCTGCCAACTTTTGCGGCTTTTGCTCCGGGCGTGCTCGTTTCCGGAAGAATGGTCTCGGCGATCTCGTCCATGAATGCCACCTGATCTGCATCAAACAGATCATTCACCTTCTCTGCCCGGGGTGTGCAAGCCAGATCAGCAAAAAGCTCTGCTCCTATAATGGTGCCGCCCATGATCCAGGCGACCCTTGATATTGCTTCTCTTCTGTTCATGATTTTACATTTAATCAAACAGTTAGCTTCCAGCCCTGCCTGTACTCCCTTTTTACAAACTGGTTGACATCATCAAAATTGGTTACCCTCATGTTACTATTATCCCATAGCAGCTTGATATAACGACCGGGATAGTCAAACCCGTTGCCTTCGGCTTTTGGCTTCTGGATATCAAAGCCACGGATAGCCAGGTTGGCCATCAGCAAAGCCTCCGTCACAGGCCCGGCAATCTCAAAGGGAGAACTCACTTCCTTCTTTCCATAACCTGCTACGCAAGCTTCTACCCACTGTGCGTAATGCCCCTCGGCGCTTCCCGGAACTCGGGGTATTGACTGCTTCACCTGCACTTCCTGATTTCTGGTCAAGGGCAGCAGACGAGGGTCTGCCCCGTAGGTGCTGCACATCATCTTGCCCTTTGTACCGATAAACAAGGTGCCATTTCCGCCATCGCCAAACAGCTCGGTTGCTCCAAGCTCCTCAGGCCGTTCAGGCTGAATGCCGCCGTCCATCCAGTGAAGCTTTACGGGACCTTTGGTTTTCTTCGTCTTGGGGAAAGTCATGGTCACATGGCTCGAAGGCGGACAGCTTTCCGGAAAATAGCCCCGTTTAAACTCATCCACATATACACTTCCAACACTGCATTCCACGTCCTTGACGTATGAAAGATTAAGCACCCGGAAGGCTGGCTCAATCAGGTGGCAGCCCATGTCTCCAAGCGCTCCTGTCCCGTAGTCCCACCAGCCGCGCCAGTTAAATGGCACCAGCTTATCAACATAGTCTTTCTGAGGTGCGGTACCAAGCCAGAGATCCCAGTCCAGCTCCTTAGGCACCGCTGCCCTGGTAGTGGGCCATGGAATACCCTGGGGCCATACCGGCCGGTTGGTCCAGCTGTAAACGGTGTGCACGTCACCGATCACTCCCGCATTGTACCATTCCATCAGCTGCCTTACGCCGTCACCTGAAGCCCCCTGATTGCCCATCTGCGTCACCACCTTGTAGCGCTTAGCAGCATCGGTAAGCACGCGGGCTTCGTAAATATCGTGCGTTAAAGGCTTCTGTACATACACATGCTTTCCCAGCTGCATGGCAGCAAGGGTGGTAATAGCATGATTATGATCAGGGGTTGAGACGGAGACAGCGTCAAAGTTCTTTGCCTCCTTGTCGAACAACTCGCGCCAGTCTTTATAATACTTCGCCCTGGGGAAATTCTGCCTGCTTGTCGCCGCCCGTCTGTCGTCTACGTCACAGAGAAAGCCAATGTCGGCTTTGCCACTGGCAAAAAAGTTTGCTATATCGCTCTGGCCTTTTCCTCCTGCTCCCACCCCGGCGACTATCAGTCGGTCACTCGGCGCCAAAAAGCCCTTTCCGCCCAGCACATGACGCGGAACGATCATAAACCCGGCGGCAGCAATTGCTGCGGTTTTGATAAAACCTCTCCTGGAAGTAGCCAGGCTTTCTTGGTTATCTTTCTTTTCTGTCATAAAACTTAAGGTTGATAGAGGAAGATCAGACATTCATTTTTTTAAGTTCCCGCACGGCATGGTCAACAGCTCTTGCTGTCAAGGCCATATAGGTAAGCGAAGGATTTACGCAGCTGGCCGAAGTCATGCAGGCACCATCTGTAACGTAGACGTTTTTAGCGTCCCATACCTGGTTCCATTCGTTCAGCACGGAGGTCTTCGGATCTCTGCCCATCCGGGCAGTTCCCATCTCATGGATACCCTGCCCCATGGCGTAGCCGGAGTCATAGGTAACCGGATCTTTTATTCCGGCGGCCTCCAGCATTTCCTGAGCATCTACCATCATATCCTTACGCATCTTATGCTCGTTTTCCTTGATCTCACAGTCGATAGCGAGCACCGGAAGGCCCCACTTGTCCTTCTTGCCCTTATCCAGCGTAACTTTGTTTTCATGATAAGGGAGTGTTTCTCCAAAGGCGCCAAGGCCGATCCTCCACGGTCCCGGTTCACAGAGGGCGTCCTTAAACTCACCCCCGATGTTGAACTCCGCGATCTCTCTCCCCCAGTTCTCACGGCTTGCGCTTCCCTGATAACCGAAGCCACGCAAATAGTCCCTCTTTTCTCCAAACAGGTTCCGGAAACGGGGCACATAAATCCCGTTCGGGCGCCGGCCATAATAGTATTTATCTTCGAAGCCCTCTACTACTCCCGAGGCTCCGCAGCGAAAGTGGTGATCAATGAGGTTATGTCCTAACTCCCCGCTGCTGCTTCCAAGACCATCCGGCCAGATATCAGTTGCGGAGTTCATCAGCACCCAGGTAGAATTCAGGGTCGAGGCACACAAAAACACTACTTTCGAAAAGAACTCGTACGTCTTATTCGTTTCAGCATCAAGCACCTCCACCCCTTTTGCCTTTTTGGTATCCTTGTCGTAGAGGATCTTTGTCACGATGGAGAAAGGACGTAAGGTGAGGTTTCCTGTGGCTACAGCCGCAGGAAGGGTAGACGACTGCGTACTAAAATAAGCGCCAAACTGACATCCCAGCCAGCATTTGTTCCGGTACTGACAATTAGAACGGTGCTGATGAGGAACAGTCAGGTTTGCACTTCTGCCCATAATCATCGTCCGTTTGTTATTATAATGCTTCTTTATCCTGGCAGCCACTTCCTTTTCCACGCAGTTCATCTCCATGGCAGGCAGAAACTCACCATCGGGCAGCTGAGGCAGCCCCTCTTTGGATCCGTTGATCCCGGCAAAGCGCTCCACATAACTGTACCATGGATCGATATCCTTGTACCGGATTGGCCAGTCTATGGCAATCCCCTCCTTTGCATTCGCTTCAAAATCAATGTCGCTGTGCCGGTAACACTGACGTCCCCACATCAATGATCTTCCGCCCACATGGTACCCGCGGTACCAGTCGAAGCGTTTTACCTCAGTGTAAGGGCTCTCTTTCTCGTTAACCCAGTAATCTAAATTGGTTTCATTCAGCGGATAATCGCGCTTAAGAACAGGGTAGTCTTCGATCATTTGCTGCGTGCGCCCCCCCGATGAGGGAAGTCCCAGGGATCCTTATTGGCATTTACGTAGTCCTTCACATGCTCAATGTTTCTGCCCCTTTCCAGCAAGATTGTTTTCAGGCCTTTTTCAGTTAGTTCTTTCGCTGCCCATCCACCCGCTATACCCGAACCAATTACAATTGCATCGTAATAATTCTCTGCCATTTTTAACAGGTTTAATAGTGTGCGTTGTTAGTAGAATCTTTTTTCGGTGATGTATTTTATAATAGTTAGTCCAAAAGCTAATTTGTAAATAAATCTTCAAATGCAGAATCTGTAAGCGGATAGAAAATGTAACATTTTCATAACAAACTATCACAGGCATCTGCAGCTAAAACCTTTTACTCTTCAGCTATACAAGTATATATAATTAATTTTTCTTCTCCTCAAAATTTTATAAATAAATTCTCTTCCCTTATATTACAGCGGTACCCTATACATTTATTTAGAAATTATGACGAAAACTGAAGCACCTGAAAAGTCAACCGTTGAGGAAATACGGTCGAGATTCGACCACGACGTGGAACGCTTTTCAAACCTGGAAACGGGGCAGGTAACAACACTCGACTCCACACTCTGTATGAACCTCATTGCCGACGCCGTTCACTACACTTCGCCTGATGCGAAAGACCTGCTCGACATTGGTTGCGGGGCAGGCAATTACACCATATCGATCCTGAACAAGGTCCCGAACCTTAACTGCACACTGGTCGATCTCAGCATGCCCATGCTGGAGCGGGCGAAGGAACGGGTATCTGCTCTCACGGCCGGAAGTGTGGAAGTGATTCAATCCGATGTCAGACTGCTTGAGCTGCCTTCCTCCCGCTTCGATGTAGTGGTAGCAGCCTCCGTCTTGCATCATTTGCGAGGAGAAGAAGAATGGGCCGAAGTGTTTTCGAATATCTACAGGAGCCTGAAACTAGGCGGCAGCTTCTGGATCTTTGATCTGGTTGTTCACGACTTTCCCGCGGTCGATGAGCTCATGTCCGCTCGTTATGCAGAGTATCTGGTAGGCCTTGGGGGCAAAGAATACCAGGAGCATGTATTCGCTTATATAGCAAAAGAAGACACACCGCGTTCTGTTGGCTTCCAGATGGAGCTGATGCGGAAAACAGGGTTCCGGAACATGGAAGTGCTGCACAAAAACCTGAACTTTGCAGCATTTGGAGGCTCTAAATAGCCTCCACCTTGTCTATTCGGATCCAGTCCATTCCGGCTGCCTCTGCCGCTCTGACGCCAGCATCCCCGTCTTCGAACACCAGACAGCCGCCCGGCTCCGCACCGAGCTTGTCAGCAGCAGCCAGAAAAGGATCAGGGTACGGCTTTCCTCTATCTGTCTCTCCGGCACATATCAGAACCTCAACAAGATCCCTGATGCCCAGGATCGTCAGGGTTCTCTCAATCGCCTCACGTGAGCCTCCTGAAACAACCCCTATCTTCACCTTGCCCGCATGTGCCTTTAAATGTTCAGTAACAAATTCAACCGGACGAATATGCTGGATGTATTCGCGGTAGTAGAGATCGTACTTCTGCTTGTCAAAGCTCACCGGATCAAGTGAGCAGCCATACCGCTTGTTGATCTCTTCTACTACCCTTAGGATGGGAAGACCGGCAAATTCATCTATGATTGCTTCGTCGATCTGCACACCACAGTTCGCCGCCACCTGCACATAGGTATCTTTATGTGCCTGCATATTATCGGCGAGGGTCCCGTCGCAGTCGTACAAAAAAGCTGTATAGTCGCCTTGCGACAGTTCAGTCAGTTTTTCGAGTTTAGTCATGTATAATCAGCAAATCAGCAAAGAAGTTCCTTCAACTCGTGGAAGGTATTTACGGTAGCGATCTGATCAGCCTCGACTTCCCCAAAGCCATAGGCCGCAAAAATGAAAGGGACTCCCGCCTTTTTACTTGATTCATAATCGCCTTTAGTATCGCCTATGTACACCGGCGCTTTCAGCAGATAGTCATTTACTACGTCCTTTATATTTTCAGCCTTCGGCTGATTCTTGGTTCCATAACAGGCATGTCCCTGAAAAAAACGATCGAGCTTGCTGAACCGGAGAAAAGCCTCGATATAGCCGTTTTGGCAATTACTGACGATAAAGAGCTTGTATTCTTTCGCCAGGGCCCCGAGCGTCTCTTCAACCCCCGGATACAAATCGCCTCCCTCCTCACTCAGAACCTCCAGCTCCTTCTTGGCACAAAGCGCCTGAAACTCCTTCCGTTTTTCAATTTCTACTTCCGGGAACAGCGTTTCGTAGATTGCATCATAAGTCATTCCTGCAATCCCGGCCACCATCTCCGGTGTCACATCTGTATGTACATAATCCACTTCTTCCTTCGCCGACTGCCACGCTTTGGCCACACTCACGGTCGAGTTCCAGAGCGTACCGTCCAGATCAAATATCAGTCCGTCAAACTTGTTCTTCAAATTTACCATTGGCCGCAAAAATAAAGGAAAAGGCCAAAGCAGAAAGCACTATCGCTGAATAATACATTGCTGTGGCGAACTTTCTCTTCGCGGCTCATATTTCACAAAGCCTTAACAATCAATTAACAGCAGCTTCCTAATTTTATGAAACCAAAGACGGCGGGCCTGCCCGCCTATAATAAAGAAAGAATGCCGAAGAGGGAAGTAGAGCTTGTAGTGATCTCCGATGTACATCTGGGCACCTACGGCTGTCATGCAAAAGAATTATTGCAGTATCTGAAAAGTATTAAACCTCAAACCTTAGTCCTGAATGGCGATATCATTGACATCTGGCAATTCAGCAAGTCTTACTGGCCGGAGTCGCAGATGAAGGTCGTCAGGCGTATTATGAAGTTCATCTCAGACGGAGTGCCGGTCTATTACCTGACGGGCAATCACGATGAAATGCTGAGAAAGTTCAGTGATCTCAGTATCGGAAGTTTCCAGCTTACGGACAAGCTCGTGCTTGAACTGGGGCAGTCAAAAGCCTGGATCTTTCACGGCGATGTATTCGACGTCACCATGCAGCACTCTAAGTGGCTGGCAAAGCTGGGAGCCATTGGTTATGATACGCTCATCCTGTTAAACAGCTTTGTTAACTGGGCACTCACCCTCATGAAGCGGGAAAAAATGAGCTTCTCCAAAAAGATTAAAGCAAAGTTTAAAGATGCGGTAAAGTTTATCAATGACTTCGAGACTACCGCTGCGGAGCTGGCCGTTGATCAGGGCTACCGCTACGTGGTATGCGGCCATATCCACCAGCCGGAACTCCGCACCATCTCAACAGAAAAAGGGAATGTGGTCTACCTCAACTCAGGCGACTGGGTAGAGAACCTCACCTCCCTGGAATACAATAAAGGCGAATGGGCCATTTATAAGTACCGCGCCGGGGAGTTTGCAGAGGCAGCGGAAGATCAGGATGTGTACGATGCAGAAGACCTTCAGTCAAAGCTTGACGTTAAGAGCATGCTCGAGCGGTTTAGCCGACCCAACCTGGCCCGATAAAAAGCGGCCATACCACTTCCCCGACGACTTAATGATCCGCTTCTGGGTGGCATAATCGACGTAAATAATACCGAAGCGGGGATGATAGCCCTCGGCCCACTCAAAATTATCGGTGAGTGTCCATATAAAGTATCCGTCAACTTTGCAGCCCTCCTGTCTGGCCTTGTATACCTGGGCAATATTATCCTGAATGTACTGCAGCCTCTGCGGATCATCAACCAGCCCATCTGTAACCCGATCAGGAAAGGCAGCCCCGTTTTCGGTAATGTACAGCTTCCTGATCTGGGGATAAGCATTGAACTTTTTGAGCACGTGGTAGATCGCCGGAGGGTAGACTTCCCAGTTCATGCTCGTGAGGGGCACCTGTCTTTTCTCCGCCTTCACCAGCCGGGCATGGATGTAGGGAGTAAGCAGCGAATAACGTACAATTTCGCGCGTATAGTTCTGGAGCCCTATGAAGTCAAAGTCGAACTGCATCTTTTCCTCATCGCCGGGCTTTATATACTTCTGTAAACCCTTTAAGATAGGAACATCCTGAACAGGGTATCCAAGCCCGAGTACAGGTTCCACAAAGAGGCGGTTAAGGAGCGCATCGGCCCTTCTCGCCGCCTTAATATCCTTTTCACGGTCAGAGTAAGGATCAATGTGCGAGCAGGAAAAAGAAGTACCCACTTCTGCACCGGGGACCAGTGACTTCAGGATCCTTCCCCCTTCTGCCATGCTCAGGACGGCATGGTGTACCGCCGGAAAAAGTTCTTCAGCCCCGTCCGCCCCGGCGCGTGAATGCCAAGAAAATAGCCTGCCCCCGTAAATACCATCGGCTCGTTAAGCACGAGCCAGTTCTTTACGCGGTCGCCAAAGTTCCTTGCACAGACTTCCGCATAGTCTGAAAACCAGGAAACAACCTCCCGGTTCGTCCATCCGCCCTTCTCTTCAAGCGCCTGCGGCAGGTCCCAGTGATAAAGCGTCAGCCAGGGCGTCACGTCATTCTCCAGACAGTGATCAATCACCCGATTATAGAAGTCGATCCCCTTCTGGTTCACCGGCTTCATGCCTGCAGGCATAACCCTTGGCCAGGATATAGAAAAACGAAAATTAGGAATATGCAACCTTCTGATCAGCGCAATATCCTTCTGATAATGATTATAGAAGTCGCAGGCAGTGCTCGCCTTGTGACCATCTTTAATCTTCCCCTTCTTCTCCGTGAAAACATCCCATACCGAAGCCCCTTTCCCATCTGCGCCACAGCTTCCTTCCACCTGGAACGCCGCCGTAGTTATGCCCCATTTAAACTCGCTGCCGAATTCACTCCTATGTACTTGCTGATCTTCTATACCCATTTAGCGCAGTAATTTTTAAGTTTAGGCATTCTGAAACTGATTGTCAACACTCCACTCGCCCGAACTGCCGGCCAGATGCTTCTCTACCACCCGGTTTACAATATCCTGCGTCTGGTCGGGATAATCAACAGGAACAGCGGAACCATTCTCAAGCCAGTCGGAGATCAGATCCTCGTACTTTGGTTTCAGGCTTTTGATGACAGGCACGCCCATCGACTTTAAGGCCGCTGCATTCAGATGCTGTTCAAACTGATTCTTCATAGGGATCACCAGCAGCTTCTTCTTCATAAAAAGCGCTTCTGCAGGAGTTTCAAATCCTGCTCCGCAAAGTACTCCCGATGAGTGAGCCATACTTCTGATGAACTTCTCGCTGTCAATAGGCTGAACATTGATATTCTTAATGCTCCTGGGCTTCCTGGCATGCTTGCAGAATACCTGCCATTGAATATCACGGTGAATTGATAATCTTTTGATGAGCCGGTCTTCATCATACGAGGGGAGATAGACCGTATAATGCCCCTTGTCAAGCACCTCCTGCTCCCTTACAGTCCTCCGGATGACTGGCGTGAAGATCTGATCTCCATATTTTGCAAAGTGAAATCCATACCGGGCTGTCGAAGGAGCGTAGTTATTAAGAACAAGCCTTCCGATCATATCAGTATGTTCGGGTTTAGGTGCCAGGGGAGACAACACCGCCGCCTGATGACTAAGGGATATGCAGGGTTTATTTTTGAGGTAGCAGGCCCAGGCCGATACCGGCTCAAAGTCGTTGATCACCAGATCATAATTTTCAACAGGAAGCAGATTAATGCTCTTTGCCAGTTTTCTGAGATTTGCCTTTACCAGCGTTTTCCATAGGTTAACGCCACCCGACTTACCGAAGATAAAACTAAGGCCGCGAAGCTTATAGGCGACAGGAAAAGGGAGTTCAAGGTCGCCCTGGATGCCGCTTACTAGTACGTCGACTTCCCCCAGCCGCTCCAGACAGGGCACTACTTCCATCGCACGACTTAAATGTCCGTTCCCGGTGCCCTGCACCGCGTAGAGTATCTTTGGCATATCTCTTACTCGGCAATTTTAGTGCAGAAAAAACGACTTCATTCCTGCTCTGAAAAGTTGCGTTCTGATATAATAAATGAGGATAAGCGGATTCAATCTGATCTTCATAACTTCTTTAGCTTATTAGCCAAGTTAATCAGAAGAAGTTACCCCATCATATTGTTTATGTGATATTTATGTTAAGGCAGGATCATATTGCCGCTGACCACGGTCAGGGCCTGTCCCGAGATCAGAACCCGCCCGTCCTGATAACGCAGCCGCAGCTCCCCTCCCCTTTTTGAGGCCTGATAAGCTACCATCTCCGTCTTCCCAAGCTTCTCAGAATAATAGGGCACCAGGCTGCAGTGTGACGACCCTGTTACAGGATCCTCATCAATCCCATGCGCAGAAGCAAAAGTACGCGAGACAAAATCGTACGGGGATGCCTCTGCGTCCCGGCTGGTTACAACCACCATGTCGTACTTCCTGAGCACTGAAAAGTCAGGAGCCATCTCGTACACCTCTTCCGGTCGGGCCAGCTCCACCAGATAACGGTCCTTAGAAAACACCACGTTAAGCGAATTTACCCCAAGTGCCGACGTCAAAGCGGAAGGCAGCTCAGCAGGCACATTCTCTGAAGCCGGAAAATCAAGGCAGATCCAATCGCCTTCCTGAGCAGCTGTAAGGACGCCGCTCATGGTATAAAAACGGGCGACTTCACCCTTCGGAAGCCATCCTTCCTGCCACAGCACATGAGCAGTAGCCAGAGTTGCATGACCGCAGAGGGCGATCTCCACAGTAGGGGTGAACCAGCGCAGATCAAAACCGTCGTCCCTGCTCAGCACAAAGGCAGTCTCGGCAAGGTTATTCTCCGCTGCTATTGCCTGCATGGTCTCTGCATCCAGAGGGTCCCTTAGCAAACACACTGCCGCAGGATTCCCTTTAAACGGTTTGTCAGTAAAGGCGTCCACCTGAAAAAGAGGTATTTGAATCATTTCTTCACACTTTAGATAGTAGTGCCTCACTAAGATACACACTTCGGCCGCAAATCCCGAAAAAAAGAGGGACAGCCATCAGACATCAGACCGTCCCTCTTTTATCAAACCAAACCAACACTCTAACTATTTAATTTCAATCTGCCGCGTTACACTCCTGGCCTCTTCCTTCTTGGCCACGCTGATCATCAGCACGCCATCCTTGTATTCGGCTTCTATGCTCGCATCATCAGCACTGTCGGGCAAAGCAAAGGAGCGGACGAAGGAAGTGTAGTTAAACTCACGCTTGTTATACTTCTTCGTCTTTTCTGTATGCTCTGTCTTCTGCTCTACCGAAATCGACAAGATGTTCCGATCCAGGTTAATCTTGAAGTCTTCCTTCCGCAGACCCGGAGCAGCGAGCTCGATATGATAATCAGCATCTGTTTCGCAGATGTTAACGGCAGGAACTCTCGAAACCATCCTGTCTGATAAGAAAGAATCGTTAAAGAAAGATTCAAAAATGTCATCGATCCCTGGGACCAATGCATTGCTTTTACCGTTGTTAAATTTAACCAGTGACATAATTTTGTCCTCCTTAAATTTATTTTACTGATTTAAAATCAATCGCTTAACTACAAACAAACAAAATGCCAGGACCGCTTTATGGCATTCGAACAGCCCGCAGGATGCGACACACTGAAATTTTTTCAGGAGGGAGCTCCGGGCGGTAACAAAACGTCAGAAATTCTGCCAGCCTTTCACCCGGCGGGAATATCAAATTAAACGCTTAATTTTGCCGGGCAAAGAGAGGATGGGCAACACATCCTGATCCGCCTGGAAGAGCAAAGAATACCGTATGCAAACTGCATGAGCTCCGTCAAACAAACGGCGCCCGGGCAAGATTGCCAGCCCTTAAAAATATAGGATACGATGAAACGATCATGTGCGCTTCTTGTAATTGAATAAACACACCATGCCGACACGGTCAGCATTGGGAATTGAAAAACAAAGTATAGAATGAAAATCGAGCAATTTGAGGACAAATACCTTTCGCATTTCAGTTACGCCATCCTTGATGAGCAGGACCGGAACGTTATACTTATAGATCCTTCCCGAGATACCGGCCCCTATTATCAGTTCGCAAGGGAGCACGACGCCCGCATTACCGCTGTAATTGAGACGCATTCACACGCCGACTTCGTGAGCTCACACCTCGAATTTGCAAAAGCAGGAGCTGCTGTATATGTTAGCAAAGACATGCCTGCTCAGTATGTTCACAGCTCCTTTGATGAGGGTAATTCAATCAATACTTCAGAATTTACACTTAAGGCGATCAACACACCCGGCCATTCTAACGACAGCATCAGTGTGATCCTGGAGGCCGAAGGCAAGGATATAGCCATCTTTACCGGCGACACGCTGTTTATTGGAGATGTTGGTCGTCCTGACCTCCGGAAAACGCAGAAAAACGCCGCTGTTTTGCGTGAAGACCTGGCCCGCAAAATGTACCACTCTCTTCGCAATAAGATCCTGCCGCTAGCCGACGATGTGATCGTTTACCCTGCGCACGGAGCAGGAAGCCTCTGCGGAAAATCGCTCAGCAAGGCCAACAGCAGCACCATCGGCAGGGAACGGATTAGCAACTGGGCATTGCAGGAAAGCTCCGAGAACGACTTCATCGAAAAACTGACTTCCAGTCAGCCCTTTATACCTGCATACTTCCCTTACGACGTAGAAACCAATCTGGAAGGAGCACCTTCCTTCCGTGAAAGTGTGGCTGCGGCACCCCGTACTGATTCAGTTCCCCCTATTGTATCGTCTGAGCTTTGGATAGTCGACAGCCGACCCGAAGGCATATTCAAAAAGGGGCACCTTCCGCATTCCGTCAATATCATGGAAGGCGAAAAGTTTGAAACCTGGCTGGGATCTATTATCCGCCCTCAGGAGCGGTTCCTTCTGGCTGGAGAAAACGAAGAACAGCTTGACCGACTCATTAGGAGAGCGGCCTCCATTGGCTATGAAAAGCTGATTGAGAAAGCATTTGTGCTGAATGAAGGACCTGTCAGCACAGCGCCTCTTAACATAGAAGACTTCAAGAAAAACAAGGATCACTATACAATAGTCGACATCCGAAACACAGCAGAGGTAAACGAAAAAAAGATCTTTGAAGAAGCCCTTACCATCCCGCTTCCCGAACTAAGGAATCGCATTGCGGAAGTACCGGTTGATAAACCGATTGTGGTCCATTGCGCGGCCGGATACCGCAGCGCTGCCGGAAGCTCTATCCTTTCCGCAGAACTGGCGGATAAAGCAGTGGTGTACGACTTGGGCGAAACAATCAAAGACTTTTAAGCGAGGGCCTTATTCCGGCCTTTTTGCAACACAAGCACTATGATTGCATATTTCAAAAAGAACGCTTTTTTCCTGCTGACGCTCATTTTACTTCTCGTGATTCTGATCAGTCCGGAGGCAAAGGCGCTTTTACTGCGCGGCATAGCAAAAACAGGACTTTTCAATCTGAGTATGGACGCGGAAGTTCCGGCAAAGGCGTCTTTGCAGATCAGCCAGGCCCCCTTCGTACAATTCAGGTCGACCTCGGGAGAACTGGTGAACCTGGCTCATTTAAGAGGCAAAGTGGTATTTCTGAACTTCTGGGCCACCTGGTGTCCGCCCTGTATAGCAGAAATGCCGTCGATCAATAAGCTCTATGAGCGTTATAAGAACCGCGGCGATGTCATGTTCCTGCTCGTCGACGTCGACGGCAACTCCAAAGCCTCACGAAAGTTCATGGAGAAGCGAAAATTCGGTCTTCCCGTATATACACCGGCCAGCGAAATCCCGAAAGATCTGCTAAGCGGCGCCATCCCCACTACCATCATCTTCGACAAACACGGCCAGGCCGTGGTCAGACATGAAGGCATGGCTGATTACTCCTCTTCTGACGTCACAGAGCTAATGGAAAAACTGATCAAAGGGAAGTAGGACCTATCAGAAGCTGTTTACCATACTGTTGTGCAGAGTTCTGGCACTCCAGTATCCGCTGGCAATGATCCTCCTGATTGTTAAAAGCGGATCAGCATCGTCTCTCTTAGTGGCAAGGATAAATGCAGCTTTAAATCCTCTCTTCTTCAGTTCAGGAATTGCTTCCTTGTTCCACAAGCCGAAAGGATAAGCAAAGTACTCGATATTCTTTCCGGTAATGTCCTGCAAGGTCTTCGTCGGCTTTTCTATCTGCGTCACCCAGTCCTCACCCTGGTATTTTTTCACGTTATGATGATCCCAGGTATGACTGCCAATGATGTTCCCCTCGTCCGACAGCTTGCGCACATTGTCTTTACTCATATAGTTGGGCCTTCCAAGCGACACCGTCATAATAAAATAAACGCCTTTGAACCCGTACTTTTTGAGCTCAGGATTCGCAATGGCGAACTGATTGAGCTCTGTATCATCAAATGTGATCATCACCGGCTTTGGGGGAAGCGGATCTCCATAAGCCAGATAATTATAGACCTGATCAGGAAGAACACTGTGGTAACCGCTATCGGCGAGCATCTTCATGTGCTCTTTGAAGGTATTGACAGGAATGATATAATCTTTCGCACTCTTTGAATCAGACGACTTCCAGTCGCGGATCTGATGGTAGCATAGTATTGGAACTTGCTTGCGTGCAAGAATAGTGGCAGCGTCGGCAGGCTTCCGATCTTTTACGGAAACGGCAGTTGCAGGCGAGGATGCAGTATCTTCCGCAGTAGCGGTCACACTGTCGGAAGTGCTCTTTTCAGAAGTTTTTTGCTGACAGGAAAAGAAAAACAAGCTGAGGACCAGAACGGAGAAATAAGTAGAAAGCTTTTGTTGCATGATGTAAAATAATGTCGCAAATTAATACATAAGACCACATTTGGCAATATTCTTTATACAAAGTGTCTCCACGACTTTTGAACGCGGGCCAGCTGCGCCCTCCTGGCTATAAGACACGCTGTTCCAGGATTTTAGTATTGAAGTATCCACCTTCCGCTTCAACGGCGGAGACAAGAATGCCCGCCCTCTTACGCGGCACCTCATAACTCGCGGTTAGTGAAGCTCTCCTGTCCACTTTCATTCCCGCTCGTCAGCTCAGGACGTCAAGGCTCTCGCAAAGCTGTAAGCACAGGTCAATCCTTCCCCAGCCGCCTGTGCTTTTGATCCAGATAAAGCGACTGTGGCTGCAAACCGCGTCCCTTTCCAATCCCTTCTACAAAGTCCACCGGATCTGTGATGCTTTCAGTGCCCTTCATCCAGACGGCCGTACTGACCTCCGGCTTATCGCCGGAAGTGCCGACAACATAACCGTAGCGACCTTGCTGGCTCTGCACGGCAAAGGGCTGACTGCCGTCACTAATGATGTTCCAATACGCACTATGGGCGGCAGTGAGACCATGTATGACACTGCCTCCCCACTTTCGCCAGCCTGCCGCGAAGAAGCTGTTCTCCACCCGGCACTGATCAAAGAGGTTGGAGTGGCTAAAATGCATATGATGATCGCTTCCGCTTCCACTTGTTTTCTCACTCCCGGTGAGGCCGGTTTGAGTGCCGGTATTTTCGTCCAGGCAACGAAAAAAACATTCCCCGAAGCGTTCATTCCCGAAAGGACAAAACCATGTCGTGACAAGTGAGCCGCGCACTCACTAACGAGCGTCTCGTTCCCCATGATCCGGTACATGTAGCCATTCCCTCCGCCCCCTCCATATTGGGGCCTGCTGAAATCACACTGTAGCAGGCTGACATTAGCAGTTTGCCACAACTTGATTCCGTTGGAAAGAAGGTGCGCTCCCGAACTGTTCCCTTCCGGACAGTACGAACGCACATTCCGGATCCACCCGTTATACACTTGCGACATTTCAACGGCCCAGGAGTCGTGCAAATTATACGAAGGGCTTTCCTTCTGACGATAGGATTCTTCCGACCAGTCGCCCTGCCCGAAGCTTTGTCTGTTCCCTATCGACATATCTTCTATTCCAACTTCGGTGAGCATGCGGGGGGCGATATACACTACGCTATTCTGTTGCTGCAACAGGCTATAACGGATTGGAATATCAAGAACAAGTTCGTTCTTCTGCTTGTCAACCGAAAGAACCTCTCTGCAGTACATCAGTCCTCCCAGAGCAGCACCTCCGTCCCGCCAATACTCCAGCATACCATGGTCAGCGATCCAGCTATTATCAATGTAGTTGCGGACAATCACCCTGTCGCCCTTTCTGAAACCCGATGCATCAGCCACCGGTATTACACGTGCAGGCGACACCAGATCCTTCGTTATTCTCTGCTTATTCTTTCCCCCGGTCTTCCATGACGACGACGCAGCTATTTTTACGATGTCCTTCCCCCGCATATCTGTGGAGCTGTTAAAGAGGAAGGTCTTTCCTGCACCCGCTCCCCTCAGAACAACCTCCGATCTTTGAATCAGCAGACAATAGTCTTTATCCTTTTGGGGACTTAGCCGGTAGATGCCAGCGGGGAGATAGATCACAACCGGTTTATCCAAGCGCGGAGCCTCATCAATCACTCTTTGAAGAGGAATTGTAACATCTTCCTGTCCGTTCCCCTGAATATGATAAGGTGCTTTACTCACGTCAATCACCTTGCCCGTCCCCGATGGTACGTTTTTTTCTCCCCGGTGGTATCCCGCATATGAGAAATCCTGCAGGAACTTGTCAACGTAAAACGTCTTCACTTCCGGATTCCAATCAGCAGCATAGAGTTCGCTCCTCCATTCCTGAGCAGGTACTTGCCGGCAAAAGCAGAAAGCAAACATGAAAATAAAAAAGCGCGATGTTGTCATTCCCCCGATTTATAATTGGTGTCAGAATTGATGCAATTAACAACATTTTTCTTGAAAATCTATTTGTTTTTCGAAGGCCAAGAAGAACACTCAATCAACTTTCATCCCCGTTTGAGAGCGTGGCTCATGAGTGTTTTTTGTGAAAGTGTATCTGTTTTTAAATGGCCAGGAAGAACACTGAATCAACTTAAAGGTAAGGAAGAACATGCAGCTCACTTTCACCCCAGTTTATGGGTACAAATCATGAACGTTCTTTATTTAATACGGAAGCATGAATCGAATCTTACAGAAACAGCAGCTGACTAAATGCACAATGGAAGGCGCCGGTCTTAGCCCTGCTCAGGTTCTGACTGAAAGCTGCACAACAGGCCGTCTCACTAAAGAGCATTTAGAAAACCGGTGCAGGCCTGTCGCCAGCAACAGCTGCAGTCTTTTTTATTGCGACGGACGGATTGCAATCTCCTGCAGCTTCGCTAATCACTCCCACAGAGATAAAAGGACGACATAAAAACACCCCATTGTAATCTCCTGGGGCTCCGCCGATAACGCAGGCATACCCTGTCTAATAGTCCCCCACGGCGATCTGAAGCTCGGACCCGGCAAGCCGGTAGTTCAGCAAAGCAGAAAAATAATCGGTCTCAGCCTTTGCAAGGTTCGACTGAGCAGTGAGCACATCGCGCTTTAACACCTCTCCCGCAGCTCTCCGGTTCTGGGCAAAACGCAGCTCCTGCCTGCGATACTCCACGGCCTTGCCTGCAGCATCAAGCAGCTGCCGGGCTTGCAGCTTGTTTCGGTAGGCTTTGCTTGTAGCATTGTTCACCTGCTCGCGCGTATGAGCCAGCAATTCTTCCGCCTGGTTCTCCTGCGACCTCCGCTGATCGAGCAGAGAACGCCTGCTACCCCAGTCGAGTATCTTCCAGGTCATTAACACGCCCACGTGGTAGTTGTTATCGGGCAGCAGGCGGAGCACGTTCTGATACGTGTAGCCCGCAGTAAGCGAAAGATCGGGAATATAATTCTTCTTTGCTGCCAATACGCCGAACTTCGCCTTCTCCCTGGTAAGGGCTGCAATGCGGATCTCGGGGTTATTCGCTTCCGCCTTCTCCTGGTACTCAGCTGCCGGAGTGCTGTCGGGCTCTGCACGGATAACAGAATCAAGCTCCAGACTTGTCCCGGCAGGAAGCCCGGTCAGTTCAACCAGGTCGGCGGTATAATTCTCAATCTGGTAGCCCGCCTGCATCAGCTTTTGCTGTCCCGACGAGATTTGAGCCTGCAGACCGTAGTACCGGGTAGAATCCGTTTCACCGGCGAGCAGCGCACTCTCTACATCATACAGCTGCGCTTTGTAAAGTTCCAGGTCCACCATCGCCTGCTCGCGCTGCTTTTTAGCGATCAGAATGCCGTAGTAAAGCTTCTCTGCCCCCTGCTTTATTTTTAATTCGTTCCTTCGGGTTTGTGCTTTCGCGATGGAGAGATTCGTCTCAGCCACTTTTACCCCCGTGGCTACCTTCGTGAGCTGCGAGAGCGGCTGAGTGACCTGCACCCCGCCAACTACGATGCCATGCCGCCCTTCAAATAATTTATAATCCTGATCCGGAATAGGAAAACCGGAGATACTTCCCAGGATTCCCTGCGGAATGGTCACATCCGTGTTGGTCGTATAGTTGTACAGGCCTGCGGCATCAATATTGGGATAGTACTTGCTTCTCATGTTCTTCACAGAGTCGAGACTTTCCTGTTCCTTGAACCGTGATATCCTGAGCAGGCGGTTTTGCTTCACCGCCATTTCCTGAGCCTCAGTCAGGCTCAGCTTCACAGGGCTCTGGCCAACAGCAGCCAGGGCATATATAAAAAAGCTAAAAAAAGAATGCTGATCTTACTATTTCTCTTCATTTCTGAATTCTGAATCAGAAGGTTTAACGATCATCGTATACAGTACCGGGATAGCCACAACGGCCATCACCATCGAAAATAATACGCCCACGGCCAGCACACTGGCTAAGGGGCTCCACAGAGGCGATCCCGACAGGATCATGGGCACTACACCAATAGCGGCAGCAGCCGCGGTCAGGAATATCGGTCTCAGCCTCCGTTTCCCGGCTTCCGCTGCCGCTGTAGGAATATCCATGCCCTGCTCCCGGATGAGCAGATTGGTATGATCAACCAGGATGATGGCATTACGTACCACGATCCCCGACAAACTGATCAAGCCGATAAAGGCCGTGAACCCAAAAGGATTGCCGGTCATGACCAGTCCGAGAATGGCGCCGAACAGGCTCAGAGGAATGGAGAGCATGATCAGCAGTGCCTCCTTGATGTTCCGGAACTGAAAAAGAAGCACCAGGAAGATCATGAGCAGACTGACCAGCAGGGCCCCTACCATCTGGCTGAACGTCTCCTTCTGGTTTTCGTACTCGCCGCCGTAGGTGATGCGGTATCCTGGAGGAAGCGGGATATTGCTGATCTCGGGTCTGATCGTTTTGAGGATGCCCGAGGCAAACGAGCCAGGCTGTACCTCACTCAGCACCGACATGGTGCGAACACCGTTCCTCCTTACAATCCGCCCGGTCTGCCAGTCGGCCTTCAAATCCGCGATCTGACGCAGAGGCACGTCTGCCCCTGTCACAGGCGAGGAGACATAGAGGTTCTGAATATCCTCGAAGCTTCTGCGATTGGCCGAATCCAGTCGTAACACTACGTTGATGGGCTGGTCGCCCTCATAAAGTGTGGTAGCGGTATAACCCGAAAAGCCGGCATAGGTACTGGCGGCTACGCTCGACGTCGTGAATCCCATCCGGTTCCCTTCCTCCTTGAGGTTCATGTCAATGCCATAGTAGTCCTCCATGAAGTTGGTGTGCACATCTTCGGTGCCTTGGGTCTTCCGGAGGATCTGCTGTACACGACTGCCAATCTCCCTGATCCTGGTGATATCTGGCCCCGTTACCCGCACTTCCACCGGCGCCAGCGCTACCGAGCCCTGCTGCATCAGCCTCACCCGTGCCCTTCCCTCCGGAACCAGCTTAGCCAGCTTTCCGCTAAGCTCTGCGGCAAGCTCTTCTGTGTCTTCGTTGCTGTTCGTATTAACCAGGATCTGGCCGAAGTTGCTCGTCGGAAACTCAGGCGAAAAGTTATAGTAGAAGCGCGGCGCACTGGTTCCGGCAAAGCTCACAAAACTGGTCACCCGCTCATCCTTGCTGATCAGGCTCTCCATCCGGCGCAAAGCCGATTCCGTGCGTTCTACCCGTGCTCCGGTAGGCAGCCAAACCTCCATCACAAACTGGTTTCGTTCTGCCGCAGGGAAAAACTTCTGATTGACAAAGAGAAAGAGCACGCCCGCCCCAACAATAGAAAGAATCGAAACGGTGATGATAACGCCTTTTCTTTTCATCGACCAGTCGATCAGTTGATCATATCCATTCTGCATCGCGTCGAGCAGGGAGGGTCGTTTCTTCTCCTGCTGACCCTGGGGAGCAGAGTGATCGTGAAGTCCTTTCTTAATGAACTTATAGCACAGATAAGGCGTCAGCAGCATCGCCACCACGAACGATGAAGCCAGTGCAATGGTCACTGTAATAGGCAGGGAATAGATAAACTCGCCCACCGAGCCGGTCAGCAGGAAGCCGAGCGGAAGGAAGGCAGCTATTATCGTAACAGTTGCGGTCAGAACAGGAATAATGAGATCACTGGCACTGCGCCAGGCCGCGGTCCACCTGTCCATCCCCTCATCGAGCAGCTCCACATAGTTATCAGCAATGACAATGGCGTCGTCTACCACCATGCCCAGCACCACAATAAGGGCAGCCAGCGACACCTGCTGCAGCTCAATGCCAAAGGCATGAAGCAGAGCAAAAGTCACCGCTACCGTTACCGGAATGGCCATAGCCGCAACTGCTGCTATGCGGAACGGCAGCAGCAGGATGGTAACGATCACAACCGAGATGATGGCTAAAAAGAATTCGCGGATAAAGTCGTTTACGCTCGTCTGAACAATATGAGGCTGGTCAACGATGGTGGTGATCCTCACATTGGAGGGCAGCGTTTTCTGAATCTCCGCAAGATGCTCTTTCACGGTATTCCCGAACTTTACTACGTTATTTCCTTCGAGCATTTCCAGCGAAAGAAGCATAGCCGGCTGTCCGTCAACCCTGTACGCCGTAGAGGGCTCGGCATATTCTCTTTTGATATTAGTAGCATCTCCGAGGCGTACCACTCCGCCGGAAGGCGACACGCCCACGATCTGGTCAGACACCTGCTGCTCGGTACCAAAATAGCCCTTTGCATACAGGGGCACCTGCGACTGAGACACCTTGAGGTTGCCTGTCGGGCCGATCACGTTCTGCGCCTTGAGCACCTGCACCACCTGCGGGAACTTGATGCCATACTGCGCCAGACGGCGGGTGTCTGCCGTCACCGTGATCTGCTCTTCCTGCTCACCGATCCGTTTGATCTTTGATACCGAAGGAATGGTGCGCAAGTCATCTTCGATCTGCCGGATATAAGGAAGCAGCTGCTGGTTAGACAGATCGTCGGATGCTACGCCAATAAGCATAGCAATCGTGTCGCCGAAATCGGAATTTACAATCGGGCCAATCACACCATTAGGAAGATCGAGCAAGCGCGCCTGCAGCATATCTTGCCGCAGCTTGCCCCAGAATACATCCGGGTTCTTCACATTCTCCTGAAGTTCGACGTTGACAACAACCACACCATCCCGACTCGTTGAATAGGTCTTGTCTTTCCGTACCTCACTGTAGCCGAACAAATACTGCTCTATCTTTTTCGCCACCTGTTCTTCGACCTGGGCAGAATTAGCACCGGGATAAAAAGCCACGACCAGTGCCGTGCGGATAGTAATTTTAGGGTCCTCCCGCCGGGGCATATTGAGCAATGAGTAGACTCCGGCAAAGACCACAATTGCCAGTACAGCAAGCGTTACCTGAGCATATTTTAAAGATCCTTTAATCAGATTCATCGCCTCACTTTAAGATTTGCACCCTTGACCCGTTCTGAAGTTTCTGCTGCCCTCCGGTCACGATCAGCTCCTTACCGTTCAGTCCGGAGGCAATGGCGATATTGCTGCCCGAGGGATTGCCGATGGACACCGAACGCCGGTAAGCCCTGCTGTTCGAGCTGTCCACAGTGTACACATAAGTAGTGCCGTTAGGATCTCTCAGAATAGCCTCGCCAGGAAGCATAATACTTTCAGAAGAAGTTCCGGTGCTTAGTACGGCATTGGCAATCATTCCCGGCCGGATGCTGCCGTCGCTGTTGTCGAGCTGTATCTTTACTGTGTACGCCCTTGTGGTGGGGTCGGCCACAATTCCCAGCTCGGTGATCCTGCCTTCTACTGTCTGATCGAGGGCGGGGATGGAAACCGTCACACGCTGTCCCTTCCGGACGCGACTAACCTCGCGTTCAGGGATGCTGGTTTTGACCAGAAGCGGCCGGATCTGCACCACGGTGAAGTGAGGCACTCCCGGCGCCGCATTTTCGCCCGGCTCCACATTCTGCTCAGATACAACACCTGATATCGGGCTGCGGAGGCGGGTATCGTTATAAGCCTTCTGTGCCTGCCCTTTCGCTGCCTGCGCCTGCTGGAGGGAAGTAAGGGCCTTCTGATAGTCTACAGGAGTGAGGCTGCCCCGCTCCTTCATGATGAGGGCCCGGTTATACTGGTCCTGTGCCTGATCGAGTGTGGCAGTTGCCGCCTTCAGGCTGTAAGAATATGACTCTGGATTAAGCGTAGCAAGCAGCTCACCTTTCGCCACCGCTTGCCCCTCCCGCTTATACACGTTTTGTACGGTGCCCGTCGTACTAAAGCTCAGGTCCACCGTTCTGAAGGCTTCCACAGAGCCGCTTAGTAAAAGCTGCCCCGGTTGCTTCATGTCGCGGGCCCGGGTAACAGTAACAGGAATAGAAGACGATGAATCGTCTGAAGCTGCGCCCTCCTTTCTTCCGGAAGAATTGCAGCTTGCCAGAAATGATAAGATCAGGACTGCATATAGAAATCTCAGAACCGACATTAATTTGCGTTTAAGTTTAGTGGTTTAACAATCGGCTAATATAAAAGTTTATCAAATTTGTTACTGAAGATTATTGAGTCGTAACTATTAAGTATTTTTATCAAGGTCTTTTGCTTGGTGGAGGGCGTTTATCCTATAAGGCCGGACGACCGTATGCTGCTCCGGTTTGCTTTCTCTGCCTGTTGCGCTTGACAGTTGCTAAAGACCCCCGGGAGTATCAGCAGACCGCCGCGAGGCCGCAACTTGAAGGGGAAGAAGGAGTTATTAAAGAACCGGGGCAGTATTAGCATCTGTACTCTTTGACAAGCCTGCATCCGACTCTGACCTGGTTATACTCACGGCCGTATCTGGCTCGCTTCATTTACTGAAAGCAGCCGCAATTAACACACCATGTAGCCACGATGTAGCCACCTTTTCTTAGGATAGGGTGGCTGCATGGTGGCTATAAAGGTGTTGATATAGTTGCGCATTCAGACTCACAGGCGAGCTTGTCCTGACTCATTCACACTTCCTGTAGATACATCTTCTGTTTAAAATCGCTGCGAAGTGCAGCCTTCTGATAGTCCTTGGCGGGCATTATGGGTCGCCTGACTCTGCTGTTTGGCCAGTGCGGGAGAATAATGAAAAGAGAGTAAGTTCGGAGATTACCGTTACCGGCTATTAAAGGAGAAGTTGCGCTCCCTAATAGCCGGTAACAGCTTGTGCTTACTCGGGTAAACACCTTTTACCCCCGGGGAATATTAAATTAGAAGAAAGAGTTCCTGGAGCCTCATACTCACATTAACGGGACTCAGAACTAACGACAACATTCGTTGACGGTAAAATATCGTTAGCCGAAGTCGCGTAGAGTCCGATCAACGCTCCTGTAAATCCGCCTGCCATATTAGTGGAAAGGACGTCGCCCGACACAGTTCCGCCTACGTTGGTAAACTGGCTCCCGTCATAGGAATAGCTGAACTGGTAGTCATCACCTTTGGCAGAAACTTGCAGATGCAGGGGCTTACGGGCGTCCACTTTAGCGGTACCGAGCGGCGTGGTCTTTCCGTTCTCAGTTCTTGCCAGGATCAGGTAATTATCGCCCCCCTTGCGGGTAAGGCCAAATACGTAATTGAACGACTCTTTCTGATAGCATACGATGCCGGCCATATCTTTTTCTGTTGCCGGAGAATACTTCATGGTAACGGCAGCACTGAACACGTTATGTTGCTGCCGGTAGAAAAGAGTGGAAGTGGGCTCCTTGTCCTTGATATTCCTCTGGAAGGCGGCAATCCTCAGTCCATTTTTGCTCAGTGAGGCAAAGTCCTCGCGCGGGCCTCTCACTCCTATCCACCGGTGATCAAGAGTTTTACCCGTAAAGTTGTCCTCAAACGTAAAATTGCCGTTCGGGAAAAAGCCATTCTGCCCCGTCTGGTTCTTCACGCCGCCAGGCGTTTTAAGCTTGGCTTTTAAAGGAACCAGTCCATTTTCAAATACCGGAAACTGGCCGCTCCAGTCAACGGGCAGTATAAAAGTCTCGCGTCCGGTCGTTACCCGGTTCTTTTCATTGGGACGGATTCCCAGGAAAACTCCATAATACTTTCCATCAGGGCCTTCTACCAGGTCGGCATGGCCTGCCCAGTCCACCTTGTTGGTCCGGTCGGCCGGGAAGTATCTTTGGGTGAGGATAGGATTGCTGGGTGCCGGCACAAAAGGCCCTTTGGGACTGTCGCCTATGAAAATAACCTCACTATGCCAGCCGCCTGTTCCCCCTTCGGCGCACATGAGGTAATACTTTCCATTCTTTTTGTAGATGTGCGGACCTTCTATCCATATCGGTTTTTGTGTAATATCAGTACCTCCGTCAACGATCACCTTGTCGCTCCCGGGCACTACCTGGTCGTTTTCCAGGTCATAATCCCAGATCTTGATCACGCGGTGCCCTTCGTACAGCGCCTTTCCGGGTGCAGGGGCATCGTTATGCACTACATAGGCCTTTCCGTTGTCGTCAAAGAAAAGGGAAGGGTCAATGCCGTCGAACCGCAGTTTAATGGGGTCGCTCCAGCCTTTGGCCGGGTCCTTCGTTTTCACCACCATGTTCCCCATGCCTCCTGCAAACTGGGTAGTGATCATGTAAAAAGTATCATTAGCCTGATTATAGGCAATAGCAGGAGCGTAAACACCGCCGGAAATAGTGGCATCCTGCACCTTCAGTTGCGAGGGCCGGTCAAGGACGTGGCCTATCTGTTTCCAGTTCACCAGGTCATTCGAGTGAAAAATAGGCACCCCCGGAAAAAATGCAAATGAAGAGTTGACCAGGTAATAATCCGACCCTTTGCGGGTGATGCTCGGATCGGGGTAACAGCCCTGCAGGATGGGAGTATAGAACTCGTCGGCCTTCAACGGATTGTCATTATATACTCTATCGTCGCCCCGATAGCTGAAGCGGGTAAAAAGAGGGCCGTCCTTAGCCCCCTTGCTATTCACCTGCGAATAGACCTGAGGATGTAAAAACAGAGCAAACAAGGCTATGAAGAACGGCTGTTTGCGGAGAAAAACGAAATTAGCTTTTGGTGTTTTCATCTTTTTGGATACTTGAACGCCGCTATTGTCAGGGGTTCGTTGTACATATTAAAACTATTAAATTAAATTGATCCAGGCAGCATATGAAGCGCCTCTGTTTCCTGCTGCGCCTGCTATTCTCTTCATTTGCTGACGCAGGCGGCAACAGCAGGGCCTGGTGGTGCAGGGGCACGAAAGGCCCGGTGACGGATGCGAGCAGAAGCCTGGCGTCCGGATAATCTGAAAGTGTGGTTGTTCATCGTTTAAGAAGGCATTATGTTAGTTGCGTATTTAACAGACAGGCGCGGGCGCCTGCAGGGCGAATGGTCAAAACTACTGCAGGACGGCCAGCAGAGATGGCTAAATCGTTCAAATAACTAGCACCAATGTTTAAGGACAATTATTTATTGAGCAAACTAACCATCTCCCGCCCGGCGGCCATTGAGGGGCGGCAAAGAATCGTTTGTCCCGATGGCAGTCACTCTAAGATGAAGCGGAGCCGCCTGCAGCGGCAGCTCCTCGCACTTAACATTTGTCCTATCTTTTTCCACCTGAACATCTCCATCTGTGGTAGGATTAAGATAGATTTGAAATTTATAACTGATTATGAAAACCTCATTGAAACTATTCGTTTTTACGATGTTGTTTTTCTGCGGAAGCAAGGCTTTTTCGCAGGATCCCAACTTTTATGTCTTTCTATGTTTCGGACAGTCAAACATGGAGGGAGCTGCTAAGTTTGAACCCCAGGACACAACGGTGGATGCCCGCTTTCAAATGCTGGCAGCAGTGGACTGTCCTGAAAAGGGCAGAACAAAAGGAAACTGGTATACAGCTACCCCTCCCCTCTGCCGCTGCAAGACAGGACTGAGCCCTGTCGACTATTTCGGCAGGACGATGATCGCAGGCCTCCCTGCCAGTGTTAAAGTGGGAGTAATCAACGTAGCCGTAGGCGGATGCAAGATCGAGTTATTCGACAAGGATCAGTACCAGGCTTATCTGGCGGGAGCGCCCGACTGGCTGATCAACACCGCCAAAGCATACGATAGTGACCCATACGGACGACTCGTCGAGATGGGCAAAAAAGCGATGAAGGCCGGCGTTATAAAAGGCATCCTCCTTCATCAGGGAGAATCGAACACAGGCGACCCGAGCTGGCCTCAGAAAGTAAAGTCGGTATACGATCGTTTGCTAAAGGATCTGGGGATCGGCCCGGTGCCATTACTCGCAGGAGAAGTAGTTGGGGCAGATCAGGCAGGCAAATGCGCCAGCATGAATACCATCATCAACACACTTCCGTCGGTGCTGCCCAATTCCTATGTAATCTCATCAGCGGGCTGCCAGGCAGCGGGCGACAACCTTCATTTCAATCCCGCCGGCTACCGGGAGCTTGGGAAGAGATATGGGGAAAAGATGCTGTCGCTGGTTGGCCCTGCTGCCAAAAAAACCAGTTCCAAATAGTGCTGCCGTTATGATATCTGTCATGAAAAGAACGATCCGTCTTTTTACCATCATCCCGGTGGTCCTTCTCCTTTCTGTTTTTGCTTATGGGCAGCGGGCATCCAACCCTGTAATCTTTGCGGATGTGCCTGATATGGCAATAATCCGCGTGGGCAATGTTTATTATATGAGCAGCACGACGATGCATATGAGCCCTGGCGTGCCTATAATGCGCTCAGAAGACCTGATCAACTGGAAGATGGTGAGTTATGCGTACGACAAGCTGGACGACACCGATGAGCTCAATCTTGCGAACGGCAAGAGCACCTACGGCCGGGGCTCCTGGGCCAGCAGTCTGCGCTACCATAAGGGCACCTACTATGTGTCAACGTTTTCGGGTACCACCAACAAAACCTATATCTACACGACGAAAAACATTGAAAAAGGGCCCTGGAAGGCCCATTCGTTTGCGCCGGCCCTGCATGACCACTCGCTCTTTTTTGACGACGACGGACGCACCTATATGATCTATGGGGCAGGCCGGATCATGCTGACAGAGCTAAATGAAGACCTTTCGGGCATCAAAGCAGACACTCAGCCCCGATCCATTATTGAAAATGCAAGTACACCTGCCGGAGCTGAAATCGGACTGCCCTCCGAAGGCTCCCAGCTATTTAAGGTCAACGGAAAGTATTATCTCTTTAATATCACCTGGCCGCGCGGCGGTATGCGCACTGTTGTCATCCACCGTGCCGACCGGATAACGGGGCCGTATGAAGGCCGCGTTGGATTGCAGGACAAGGGCGTTGCACAAGGGGGCTTATCAGCACGCCGAAGGGGCAATGGTATGCCTACCTGTTCCGTGACTTCGGGGCGGTGGGCCGTATTCCGTATCTTGTCCCCGTGAGCTGGCAGGACGGCTGGCCTGTGCTCGGAGCAGGGGCTAAGGTACCTGAGGAGCTCGACCTGCCGCCCAGCCGGGGATATATCCCGGGGATTGTAGCTTCCGACGAGTTCAGCCGCAGCCGGAATGAACGCGATCTTCCTCTTGCCTGGCAATGGAATCATAATCCTGACAATACACTCTGGTCGTTGAAGCAGCGACCCGGATTCCTGCGGCTGACAACCGGAAGAACAGACACGTCGTTCTTACTTGCACGTAATACCCTTACCCAGCGAACCTTCGGACCGCAGTGCACAGGCATCACCGCTTTGGATGTGTCGGGAATGAAAGAAGGAGATTGTGCAGGACTCGCCCTCCTGCAGGCCAAATACGGATGGGTAGGTGTGAAAGCAGAAGAAGGCGGCCGCCGTTCCCTCGTCATGATCAATGCCGATTCAGGCAAGCCGCTGGAAGCTGGGCGTGTCCCCCTGCATCAGAAGGTAGTTTACCTGCGCGCGGATTGCGACTTTAAAGACCGGACAGACAAGGCTCGCTTCTACTACAGCCTCGACGGCAAGTCGTGGACCGCCATTGGTGATACCTTGAAGATGGCGTACACCCTCCCGCATTTCATGGGGTACCGCTTCGGGCTGTTCAGTTACGCGACCAAAGAGGCCGGAGGCTATGCTGATTTTGACTACTTCATGATCAGTGACGGACAAAAATGACGTAAACAGTATTTCATAAAGCAAATCCGCCGGAAACGAGTCCGGCGGATTGCCAACTATATGCCCCACCCAGAAAAACTTTTATCGCAGGAAAAACAGGCTATCTGTACCAGAAGCTACCGGAACAGCACCTGCGCGAAATTGTAGAGGTTATTACGCCATACCGGCCATGTGTGACCTCCTGGATACTCAGAATAAGTGTACTTTAGTCCCAGCTCATCAAACTTTGAAAGCATCGTTTTACAATTCGTATAGGCGATGTCCTCCTTCCCTCCCATCGAGATCCAGAGGCTTTTCAAATGGCTGTTGATGGCCGGGGCATTATCCTTAATGAAGGAATACTGAGGGCCAGACAGTTCGTCGCGGCCGGCAAACCAGCCCGAGCTGAACACACCGAGCGAGCTGAACATCGAAGAGTTTTTGATTCCTGCATAGAGGGTCTGCAAGCCGCCCATTGACAGTCCTGCCAGTGCCCTTCCGGCGGCGGAGGTCTCAGCCCTATAATTACTTTCAACGAAGGGGATCAGAGCGGTCTTGAGTTCGTTCTCGAACGCCCGGAGCGATTGTTCTCCAAACGCTCCTGCGCCCACATTTCCATCAGCCATGACGATCAGCATCGGTTTGGCTTTACCCGAAGCAATAAGATTATCCAGGATCAGGTCGGCTTTACCCTGCATCGCCCATCCTCTTTCGTCTTCACCGCCGCCATGAAACAGATACAGGACGGGGTATTTCTGCTGCTGGTTGTTGTCATAGCCGGGAGGCGTGTAGACAAAAAAGCGCCGCCAGGAGTTTAGCTGACGTGAGTAATAGCGTTTCATACGAAGCTCTCCGTGCGGTACATCCTTCTCAGCATAATAATCGCCTCCTGAAAAGGGAATCTCTATACCACTTGCCATTCTGCCCATCCCGTAAAATGTTTCACTTGCCGGATCGGCAAGAGCTACCCCGTCGATCATCAGTGAATAATAATGAAAGCCCTCTCCTATCGAGTCCGTGGTTACCTTCCACACGCCCTCTTCATCTTTCACCATATCATAGGGACGGCCGAGATCAACCTGAACTTTTCTTGCATCCGGAGCCTTGATCCGGAAAACGACGCGATGGTCAGGCATCACCTGAGGGTATGCGGCCGATCTGATATTGGTAGCGGCCCGCTGTCCGAGTACAGTGTACTGAGGAAACAATGCAGGATTAACCGGCTTAAAAAGAAGCTGCGAGAACATGTAGAGGTCATTCTTCCATACTTTAAAATCGTGCTTTCCGGGCTCGAGATAAAAAATATGGGGCACCTTTTCCCTCGTCAGATAGTCATGGGTCCGTTTGCTGAAATCCATCAGGTTGTCCTCATCTCCGCAGGAGATCCAGAGCAGCTTCAGTTTGCGTTTAGCCTCTTCCGGGCGGGGCACCAGCAGCTCGGGAGCCTTCGTATTAGGCGCCGATGAGAATCCGCCGACCCATGCAAAGTGATCAAGGTTGCCCAGCCCGAAATTCAAAGACTGTCCGCCGCCCATTGACAGGCCGGCAATAGCACGACTTTCCCGGTCTTTGCGGGCTGGGTATCTTGATTCGATGAAGGGAATCAGGTCATTGAGCAGGTCCTTCTCAAACGTGGCGAAGGCCTGCACTTTGTCGGGTGCCATGATGTTCCCTGTTGCCCGGTCGTCTTTCATCGCCCTGCCGTTTGGCAGGACCACGATCATCGGCTGAAGCTTCTTCTCAGCATACAGGTTATCCAGGATCACATGCGGCTGACCGTTGTTAAACCATTCCTTTTCATCCCCCCCAATGCCATGCAAAAGATAAAGAACAGGGTATTTCTTTTTAGCGGAATAGCCTGGAGGCGTATACACCAGAGCCTTGCGGACCGCTCCAACAGTGGCAGACCGATACGAAACGGTGTCGATCTTTCCATGCGCGATGCCTGCACGTGGGGCATCAAAACCATCAGGGGCTTGTTTATGCTCGGGCTGAGAAACCGCCCGGAGACAAGCGAACAAAAGAGTAAACGATAAAAACAGATATTTCATAACATTTTTTTAGGTCATACTCGTTTCTTCTGTACCTGCTCAAGATCCGGTAAAGCTGTAAACCCTTCCCTTCACTGTTGCCATGTCGTAGGAGAGCGCAGGCATCTCCTGCAAGCCCCTTAACTTTGCGTCCGGGGCAATGATCGGACCCGGGATGCTGTCGACATAATAGAAGGAGTTGGGATTTCTACCCGAAGCCTTTCTTAGAGCTCCCGCCGGACTGTGCAAAGCGTTGGGAACGGTTAAACGGAGGTTGCCACCCAGATTTGACCGGATTGCAAGCTTTCGGACGCGTCCGTTTTCCCATGCTAATTCCACGATCTCAAACCCTCCCCGCGCCTTTAGGCCTTTAACTGTCCCGCTCTTCCATGCGCCCGGCAAAGCGGGCAGGAGATGCAGAGAACCCGCGTGGCTTTGCATGAGCATCTCGGCAATACCGGCAGTACAGCCAAAGTTCCCATCAATCTGGAATGGCGGATGGGCGTCGAACAAATTATTATAAGTTCCGCCGCCGTCTTTATTCACACCGACTGGCGTGAGCTGATTCTTAATTAACTGCCATGCATGCTCGCCGTTGAGGAATCTGGCCCACATGTTCACCTTCCAGCCCATGCTCCATCCGGTGGACACGTCGCCGCGGAACAGCAGGGAGTTGCGTGCAGCTTCAAACAGGGCGGGCGACTGCTCAGGCAGGATCTGCTTGCCCGGATACAAGCCGAACAGATGGGAAACATGCCGGTGTTTGTCGTTGGGATCATCCCAGTCCTCCAGCCATTCTTGCAGCTGCCCGTGTTTACCAATCTGCATGGGCGGCAGTTTTTCCCTCGCTTCTTTCAGACGCTTTATAAATTGAGAGTCGCGGTCCCGGAGGGTTTCGGCCGCGCGGATGGTGTTAGAGAAAAGCTCAAAAACCAGCTGGTTGTCCATGGTAGCACCATAAGTAAGCGATACCCCTTTAAAACCGGGAAGCTTCGGTTCATTTTCAGGCGACACTCCCGGAGCCACTACGAGCCAGCCGTGCTTCGGCTCAGGCACCAAATGATCGAGGAAGAACAGGGATGCACCTCTCAGCACAGGAAAAACAGAGGCAAGGTATTTTAGGTCGCCGGTATAGAGATACCGCTCCCACAAATGCTCGGAGAGCCAGGCGCCGCCCATGGGCCACATGCCCCAGTAGGCACCATCCACAGGAGCAGTGATTCGCCAGATGTCCGTATTATGGTGAGCAACCCAGCCATTTGCTCCGTACATCGCTTTAGCTGTTGCCTGGCCCGTTTCTGCAAGCTCCCGAATGAGCCTGATCAGCGGCAGATGCGTTTCACTGAGATTGGTATTCTCCGCAGGCCAGTAGTTCATTTCTGTATTGATATTGATGGTGTACTTGCTGTCCCAGGGAGGATCCATCCGGTTATTCCATATTCCCTGCAGGTTGGCAGCCTGACCTCCGGGAGCAGAACTTGAAATAAGCAGATAGCGACCGAACTGAAAGTACAGCGCGGCCAGCTGCAAGTCATTGCCCTGAGCGAAAGACTGCAATCGCTCGTCAGTAGGCAGACTGGCAGAAGCGCTGCTTCCCAGATCCAGCGAGACGCGTTTGAACAGCTTCTGGTAGGCGGCGATATGATCTCGCAGCAATTGCGAATAGGGCTTTGCTAAGACAGAGGCCATCATCTTTTCCGCTCTCAGGCCTTCATTGGCACTCAGGTCTTTATAATTGTTAAAATTGGTTCCTACACTGACATAGATAGTTGCGGAAGTGGCAGAATTAATCTGGACGGAAGTATCGGTAACAGTCCTTGTTCCTCCCTCTGCCACCACCTTCGCCAGCGCCTTGAAGCGCACCATTCCTTTCAGTCCTTCATGATCGGAGGTTGTAGCCTCAAGTGCGATCTGGCCCTTAGGATCCACCTTTCGCACGAAGCGATGGAGGGAGCTTAACGAAGCTGAGAAAGAAAGTTTACCCGGCCGGCTGGCCGTAAGACGCACGATCACGGCCTTGTCGGGAAAAGAAGTAAAAACCTCTCTGCTGTAACGAACGTCGCCTATCCAATAAATGACCCTTGCCACAGCATCCTCGATATTGAGCTCGCGATAGTACCGGCCGGCGTGCTCGTGCCCTTTGAAATCAAGATGTAGATCGCCTACCGGCTGAAACTTCATTCCCTGGCTTTTTGCTGAGATCATCGTCTTTCCGACCATCTCCTGCGCTTCGGCATATTTCCCTTCGAACAATAGTTTTCGTACCTGTGGAAGGGCCTGGAGCGCTGCCGGATTATCATTTCCGCCGGGGCCTCCCGACCAGACAGTTCCTTCATTCAGGGATATCGTTTCACGACTGGTGTTTCCGAAGACCATGGCACCGAGGAAGCCGTTACCAAGAGGCAATGCATCTGTCCAGGTTTGACCTGCAGGCTTTTTATACCATAGTTTAAGACCCGTATTGCTCTGGCCTGACAGATAAACCGGCAACAAGATGAGGATGGCGAGACTCAGCCAGCGTCTCTTGAACAGCATTAACAGGTGTCTTGGTTTCATTTTAAAGATTACTAATGGTCAGTACGCATGCAAATTTACGAACGAGGCTGTGGTTTAACTTCTGGCTAGACATTGCGCTAATTTCTAAGTGCATTTTATGCTCAGCAGAAGCAAGGCAAGCAGAGTCAAAGCTAAGATATCGGTTAATGGAGGCACGTGTAAGATTGGGTTAAAAGATAGCAGATTTGTTTAGCTACCCTTCTGCTAAAGCCCGTGAGCGCCGATAAGGACAAAAACAGAACTATTGGACTCAGTAGGAAGATCTATTAATGTAGAGTTGACATTTATACTACTTTTTTTGACAGGACGGCAATACCTCAAGCAACGGCAAATCTACCTTTGAAAGGTCGGAGCTACAACACTTGTCCTGGCGGTATGCCGGGAGACGGCTTTGACATTAGCTAACTTATATAAACTAACAACAGGTAGACCTTACTACTATGGCCCCACCCACTTAACACTCCTTATTGCCAGCAGCGCAATCTATCAGCTATTGATATGGAAGTAACAGATCCGAAAACTAATTGAACCAGCAACATGAAAAGATTTTTTCTAGCCTCAACAGTTCCCTGGCGGGGAGCCTCAGGCAAGACACTGATTACAGTTGTACAAAACGAAAAATTAAACAGCCAATCGATTTGCTCTTAATCCTATTTGATAATGAAAAAAAATATACTAAAAACGTGTGAGGACGTGCTCCATTGGCATTCTGGAGGGAGACGTCTGTTAGCCAGATTACACCTTGCACATCTCCTTATTGTTATACTGAGCCTGAGTGCGTCGGCCCAGCAGAAGCGCACAGTAAAAGGCATCGTGCTTGACCAGCAACACAACACCGTGATCGGAGCAACAGTAACCGTAAAGGGAACAAACTTAAAAGCTCTCAGCGATATCAACGGAAGATTCAGCATTGCTGTTCCGGCAGACCGGCACACACTTGTCATTTCCTTCATTGGGATGCTCAGCCAGGAGGTCGATATACAGGGAAAGACGGAAGTCAGAGTTACCATGAAAGATGACATGGCGCGACTGGAGGAAGTAGTGGTGATAGGTTATGGCACGCAGAAAAAGGCCAGCGTAGTGGCAGCCGTTGCTCAGACAAGCGGAAAAGTGCTCGAAAGAGCCGGGGGAGTATCCAGCATCGGCGCAGCACTTACCGGGAATGTTCCGGGGGTGGTCACTACACAGAGTACCGGGATGCCCGGCGAAGAAGACCCCAGAATTGTGATTCGGGGAAGGAGCACCTGGAATAATAACGATCCCCTGATCCTGGTCGACGGGATCGAACGGCCGATGACAAGCGTAGATATCGGATCCGTAGAATCTATTTCAGTACTTAAAGACGCTTCAGCTACCGCGGTATTTGGGGTAAGAGGCGCTAATGGCGTTATCCTGATCACTACCAAGAGGGGGCGCGAAGGCCAGGCCAGTGTACGCGGAACAGTCAACAACGCTGTAAAAGTACCTTCTAAATTGCCAGGAAAGTACGACGCTTACGATGCACTGCGGATCAGGAACCAGGTGATTGAGTATGAGCTGGCACTAAGACCTGAAAGCTGGAACGATTACTTGCCTCAGTCAATTATAGATAAGTATCGTTACCCGGCAGATCTTGCAGAGGCTGAGCGCTATCCAAATGTAAACTGGGACAAGGTCTTATTTAAAGATTACGCCATGTCGCACAATGCCAACGTCAATATCACAGGCGGGACCAGTAAAGTAAAGTATTTTGCCAGCGCTGATTATCTGTATGAAGGCGACCTGTTTCGAAAGTTTGAAAACAACCGGGGTTACCAGGCAGGGTATGGCTTTAATCGCCTTAACATGCGAAGCAACCTCGACTTCAATCTTTCGAAGTCCACAGTTTTAAGAGCGAGCCTCTCGGGCTCAAGAGGTGTTAAAAAGATGCCCTGGGGCGCATCAAGCAGTGACTACTCCTACTGGATCGCGGCATATACAACGGCGCCGGATGTTTTCATGCCCAGATACTCAGATGGCACCTGGGGATATCACGCGCCCAACGTACAGCGCGGACTCAACTCGGCACGCATACTAGCCGTCAGCGGAACAGAGTTTACCACTACAAACAGGATTACGACCGACTTTACACTCGATCAGGACCTGGGAAGCTTAGTAAAAGGACTGAACTTCAAGGGCACGATTGCGCTTGACAATACATTTGTTGAAGGCGACAGAGGGATAAACGACCAGAACAATGATATCCAGGCTAAATGGATCGATCCGGAAACAGGCCAAACGACCTATCAGTTAGCATTCGATGCGACAAACCGTTTTGACTTTCAAAATGGCATCAACTGGACTACCAGAGGGGGCGCTGTAGAAGACTGGTCCACCTACCGCCGTCTGTTCTATCAGGCTCAATTAAACTATTCCAAAACACTGGGATTGAAACACACGATCTCGGCAATGGGCTTATTTAACCGGAATCAGTACGCCACAGGAAGCGAGATCCCTTTCAACAGAGAAGACTGGGTTTTCAGGACAACTTACAACTATGCTAACAAATACATAGCAGAATACAACGGATCCTATAATGGTTCCTCCAAGTTCGGCCCTGATAACCGCTTTGCCTTTTTCCAATCGGGCGGTGTAGGCTGGACGATCTCAGAAGAAAAGTTCATGAAGCCTTTAGGCTTTATCGATAATCTGAAGGTGAGGGCCTCATATGGAGAAATTGGGGACGATAGCGGAGGTGCGCGTTGGTTGTACTTAACACAATGGGCCTACGGGGAACAAACGAAGCTGGGCGTGACCGGCGAAGGCTCTGAAGCAAGCCCCTATGTATGGTACAGGGAAAGCGCCTTAGGCAATCCGGACATACGGTGGGAGAAGGTGAGAAAGGCGAATGTCGGGGTCGACTTCAGCTTCTTCAGAGGACTCATTTCCGGAAAACTGGACGTGTTCAGAGACAGGCGGTCTGACATCCTGCTGACGGGTGACCGCCGGGCCATTCCCTCCTACTTCGGAGCAGTTGCTCCGGTGGCAAACCTGGGCAAAGTGGAGAACAAGGGATACGAACTGGAACTGGCTTTCGAGAAGAAGTTAAATTCGAACTTACGCCTGTGGGGGAACGGCAACTACACCACTGCAAAAGACAAAGTACTGGAAGCAGACGATGCTACCCTGTTGCCTCAATATCAGAAAAGGGCAGGAAAGCAGATCAGCCAGACCTATTCATACGTAAACGGCAGCTATTACAACACCTGGGATGAGTTGTATGCAAGTACTATAACAGATAATGGCGACGGTCAAAAACTACCCGGGAACTACCATATTCTCGACTACAACGCTGACGGCGTGATCGATTCAAAGGATAATATCCCCTTTGCCTTCCCCTCCGTACCTCAGCATACCTTTAATGCTACGCTAGGTGTTGACTGGAAAGGGTTCAGTGCATTTGTACAAGTCTATGGTGTTAATAACGTAACGCGCCAGGTTGTATTCAGCAGCTTATCCGGTCAAAATCACCTTGTTTATGACGAGGGCAGCTACTGGTCGAAGGACAACACAAACGGCGATGCACCTCTGCCCCGCTGGTTGTCAACACCGAGCAGCTACAGCCCGGGTAACCGCTTCATGTATGACGGATCCTACATTCGTTTAAAGAACGCCGAGATCGCCTATACATTTAGCAAAAGCAACAGCTTCGTTAAAAAGATCGGCATAGAGAACCTCCGGGTCTTCGTGAACGGAAACAATCTGGCCGTGTGGACCAAGATGCCAGACGACAGGGAATCGAATTTCGCCGGCACAGGTTGGGCTTCACAGGGCGCCTATCCAACTGTTAAGCGCTTTAATCTCGGAGCTAACATCACCTTTTAAAAAGACTTTTATGAGACCTTATATAAAAACTGTTTTATCCTGTGTTGTCGTTTGGGCCTGCGTCGGTCTTTCTTCATGTGAGAAATATCTTGACAAGGATGCCCAGACTAACATTTCAGAAAAGGAAGCGTTTAAAAACTTCACTAATTTCCAGGGCTTTACAGAAGAGCTCTACAATTGCATTGTCAACTTTAGCAACAATTACTGGACCAACTCCTGGAACTGGGGGAAGATGAAATTACGTCGACCGCGGGAAATTTCCACTTCATCCACAAGATCGATGACGGAAATTTTTGGGGATGGCAGTCTGAATTCGACGGATGGGGTGCAGGATGGATGAACCAGGCTGATTTTACGCCCAGCACCGGTCCGAATTACACCAACAACAGGTTTAACAAGGACCTGTGGAATGCAGCATGGTATGGGATCCGAAAGGCGAACATCGGCTTAGCGAACATGGACCTCATGACCGATGCAACGCCGGAAGAACGTAACCTTATTAAGGGACAACTGCTGTTCTTCAGAGGCTGGTTCCATCATCGTCTGATGGAGTATTTCGGAGGCCTGCCCTATATTGACGAAGTGCTTCCAAGCGCAGGGCAAATCCGTCTGCCCCGTCTCAAATACAGCGAATGCGCGGATAAAGCTGCCGCCGACTTCAGAGCCGCCGCTGATCTGCTGCCTGTGAACTGGGACGATACTGCTCCCGGCAAAAGGACGCTCGGCAAGAACCAGTTAAGGATCAACAAGATTATGGCCCTTGCATACCTGGGTAAAAATTACCTTTGGGCTGGCAGTCCTCTGATGAACTACGAGTCGACAGGCAATAAAGCGTATAACGTTGAGTATTGCAAAAAGGCTGCTGCCGCTTTCGGGGAATTGCTAAACCTGACAGAAAGCGGGAATACACAATACAGCCTGGTCAAGTTCTCCGACTACTACAAAAACTTCTATACGACGGGCGAGGGATGGGCCCTTCCAGGAAGCACTGAGGCGATCTTCAGAGGACCTTATTATTCGGCTAACGCCTCGAATTGGGGAACCAGCAAGCAATACACTCCGGTGGTGGTTTCGGAAGGCGATCTTAAGTTCGTCCCCACCGCTAACTACGTGGACTACTATGGGATGAAAAACGGACTTCCCATTCCTGACATCACGAAGCCCGATGCGGAATCGGGATATGACCCGCAATACCCATGGAAAGGGCGTGATCCTCGTTTCTACAACGATATTGTTTTTGATGGGGTAAAGTTCGTGCAGGGCGCAATCCCCAATGTAGACGAGCAGCCGAACCGGTATGCAAACCTGTTCACAGGCGGGAGCTACCGAAACGTGAGCTCCGGAAGCAGAACCGGTTACGTACTCCGCAAGTTCATTCCGATTACTGCTAACAAGTATGACAACGCCTATAGCTGGGGAAATAACCTCCATATTTATGTGCCCTATATGCGGCTGTCAGACGTCTACCTGATGTATGCTGAATCCGCTTTAATGGGTTATAACTCTCCCCTCGGCAAAGATCCGAATTTTAGTAAAACAGCAGTGGACGCCATCAACGTGATCAGGGCCCGCGCGGGAGTTGAGCCCGTAAACGCAAAGTTTCTGACCTCTGCAGAAACGCTTTTACCGGAACTAAGAAGAGAAAGGGCTGTAGAGCTTTCTTTCGAAGGCCACCGGTTTAACGATCTGAGAAGATGGCTTTTATTGATCGAACAACCGTACACATTGAAAAAGTCGGTCGAATTTGACCGGACAGGACCATTTAATGCCACAGACGCGACTCTAAACAAGGTTTCAAATCTAAGGGAAGTAGTGATCCTGGAAAGGCAGTTCTCCCAGAAGCATTATTGGCTACCCTTAAAGAATGTGGACGTAAATATGTACGCGGAGTTCGCGCAGAATCCAGGTTGGTAATAGCTGGTTAAAATCAAAAGAGATGAAAAAAAGCAAATTAAGATAGGAATAGCATTGTGTCTCGCTTTCGCAACCGGAGTGTTGCAGGAGAGCCGGGCAACGACTGCTTTCAGAATCAACAAACAATCTGCGTATAAATTAAAGCAATATCAGGCGCTGAATGCCACGAACCGTCAGGATTCAGCAAGTACGCAGAGTGGCCAAAAAGATACACTTGTACAAATTGCTTTCAGAAAAGTGGCTAAAAAAGACCTCCTGGGAGGGGTTTCAGTAGTGAGCTATTCTGAGCTAATGAATAAAAACTATGCAACGAGCAGTTTGGAGAACCTTGATGCACTGGTACCTGGCTTTCACGGGAATATCTGGGGCAACAGCGGTTACCTGGTGCTGGTTGATGGATTCCCCAGGGATGCTAACAACGTCATGCCAACAGAGATCGATCAGATTACTGTTATGAAAGGCGTAGGAGCAGTTGCCCTGTATGGGAGCCGTGCTGCAAAAGGAGTTGTTTACATTACAACTAAAAGAGGAGGTAATTTTGATCAGAAAATAAATATACGGGCCAATGCAGGAATAAATGTACCAAAGGCGTACCCGGAGTACCTGGGTTCTGCGGAGTATATGACTTTGTATAACGAGGCGCGCAGAAACGACGGATTGCCGGACCTGTACAGTGCCGAATCGATCTACAATCATTCGGCTGGACTTAACCCCTATCGTTATCCTAATATTGATTTCTATTCTTCCGACTATCTGAAGGACAGCTATAACCGCTATGATATGACGGCAGAAATCTCGGGCGGAAATAACAGAGCGCAGTACTACACGAATATGGGATTCTGGTCCGACGGGTCACTGTTAAACTTCGGTGAAGCCGCAAGCAATAGCGGTTCTAACAGATTCAACCTCAGGGGGAATATCGACATGAAACTGAACAGGATCATCAAGGTCAATGTCGATGCATCCGCGAGCTTTTACACCGGCAAGGGCGTGAATGCCAACTATTGGGAAAGCTCTTCAACCGTCCGGCCTAACAGATTCTCGCCTCTTATTCCAATCAGCATGATAGAAGGCACTGACGATCCTTCTCTGATCTATGTAAAGAACAGTAACTATATCATCGACGGGAAGTACCTGCTTGGCGGAACTCAGCTTGATCAGACTAACGTTTTTGGCACGATCTACGCCGGAGGCTCCAACAAAAAGATTAACCGTCAGTTCCAGTTTAACACCGCGGTTGATTTTGATCTGGGGGGGCTGACACAGGGTCTTTCGTTCAGATCGGCTCTGGCAATTGACTATCTCACCACCTTTACCCAGGCGTATAACAATAAATATGCGGTGTATGAGGCAGGCTGGAATAATTACGCGGGCATTGATCAGATTAGTGGCCTCACCAAATACGGAGACGACTCAAAATCAGGAACGCAGAACATCAGCGACAGTTATTACCGCCAGAACATCGGCTTTTCGGGCCAATTCAACTACAATCGCACATTCAATAACAAACATCATGTGTCTGGAACATTTCTTGGCTATGGGTTTAATATCGGCGAGTCTGAGGTGTACCACAAAACCAACAATGCAAACCTGGGTCTGCAGTTAGGCTATAATTTTAACCAGAAATATTATCTGGATTTCAGTAGTGCATATATCTATTCAGCTAAGCTGCCGAAAGCGAACAGGGCAGCCTTCTCTCCCACCGCAAGCATAGGCTGGAGGATCAGCGAAGAGTCGTTCCTTAAAGGAGTTAAAGCTCTTGACGATCTCAAAATCACAGCATCTGTCGGCATCCTGAACACGGACCTCGATATCTCAAATTATTACTTGTATCAGGGGTATTATACCTACAACGATGCTGCGTGGTACAGCTGGAAAGACGGACAGCTTGTGCATAGTTTTGACAGGCGGAGAGGAAATAACTTCAACATGAAGTTCCCTCAGCGCAGGGAAATCAGTATTGGCTTAGACGGATCGCTCTTTAGCAATACAATAGCATTTAGTGGCAATGCGTTCTTCAGCGAAACTAAAGGCAACGTTGTTCAGCCTGCAACGCTCTACCCTCTGTATTTTTCAACAGGCTGGCCGGTATACTCAGACGTTCCCTATGTAAATTATGACAATGACCGGCGGAAGGGCGTTGATTTTGCCCTCAATTTTAATACAAAGGTGGGGGATACACGTTGGACGCTCGGAGTGAACGGAACCTATTACCAAACAGAGGCTGCTGTACGGTCATCCGACAACCAATATGAGTATGACTATCAGCGCCGCAGTGGAAGACCTCTCGACGCACTATTTGGTTTGCAAAGTGCAGGTTTCTTCATGGACGATCAAGATATTGCCAACTCCCCCAGTCAGTCACCCCTCGCCTCCGGAGGTGTTAAGCCGGGCGACATTAAATACAAAGACCAGAATAATGACGGTATTGTAGACAGCAGGGATGAGGTTTATCTCGGAAAAGCCGGCTGGTCCGGAGCTCCTCTAACCTTGGGGGTTAACCTCACAGCAAAATGGAAAAGCCTTACATTTTTCGCACTCGGCACTGGCCGTTTCGGAGCAAAGGCGATGAAAAACAGTTCCTATTTCTGGGTAGACGGGCAGGATAAATACTCTGCAGTAGTTCGTGACAGATGGACAAACGAGACCAAAAGCACTGCAACGTTCCCCCGTCTGACGACAGGCACGAGCGACAACAATTACCGGAACTCTGATTTCTGGCTATATAGCACTAACAGATTTGACTTGTCAAAAGTACAAGTCTCCTATCAGCTTCCGGCAAAAGTCCTGGGCAACGGCTTTATAAAGGAATTAGGTGCTTACGTGAATGGCTTCAACCTGCTTACAATAGCTAAGGAAAAAGACATTCTGGAACTTAACGTTGGTTCTGCTCCGCAGACGAGATTCTACAATCTGGGCGTAAAGGCTATGTTTTAACACGGGGTCCAACATTTAAAATTATTTGAACATGAGAAAATTAATATTAGTGTGCATGTCGCTGATTGCGTTGTTCAGTAGCTGTGAGGAAATGTTTGAACCAGCTATAGAGAACAACCTCGAATTGGAAAATGCGTACAGTAATGCGACTTACGCTCAGGGTCTGCTTCTTAACGGCTATACCAGGATACCAACTAATTCGTGGTCCTTTAACGATGTGGCAACCGACGATGCGGTAACGAACGACAGAAATAGTTCGCTGCTCAAAATTGCGTCCGGCCAATGGAGTGCCATGAACAATCCCTTAGACCAATGGAGAAACAGCCGGTCTGCTATTCAGTACCTCAACCAGTTCTTTGCCGTGTCAGACAGTGTTGCGTGGGCCAGAGATCCCGTCATCAGCAGAATGTTCAACGACCGGATGAAAGGCGAAGCTTACGGGCTCAGGGCATTGTTTATGTTCTATCTTCTCCAGGCTCACGGAGGAAAGGCAGCGAATGGCGAGCTTTTGGGAGTTCCGCTGTTACTCGAACATGAAACAGTAACATCAGACTTTAACCAACCCAGGGCTACTTTTGATGCGTGTCTGCGCCAGATCTATTCTGATCTCGCTAAAGCAGAAGAGCTGCTCCCACTGGATTATAGCGACGACTCACCGGTTCCGTCAAAATATACAGGAGTGAACGCAGACAATTATCACCGCGTTTTTGGAGCCAGCTTTATAGGGCGAATGACGGGTCGTATTGCTAAGGGTATCCGGGTGAGGGCGGCCTTATTGGCTGCAAGCCCGGCATATAATTCGGGAGACCAGTCCAAATGGGCGGACGCCGCCAATTACGCTGCTGAGCTAATTGATCTTAGAGGCGGCCTGACCAACCTGACAAATAAAGACCTTGTCTGGTATAACAGTACGGGCGGTATTGATGCACTTGCTGCCGGCGCCAATCCTTCTGAAATTTTGTGGAGGGGAAATGTCGCGACGAACAACGACCTGGAAAAAGACAACTTTCCACCTACCCTGAATGGCCAGGGACGAGTAAACCCGACGCAAAACCTGGTTGATGCTTTTCCTATGGCCAACGGCTATCCTATTTCTGATGCAACAAACAGCGGCTATAATGCAAGCAACCCTTATGATAAGCGGGATCCACGCCTGACGCTTTATGTTCTCACGAATGGATCGACCGCCGGAACCACAAACTCAGCTATTAATACAGCGGCTGATGCACCTACAAACGACGGGCTCAACAAGGTGGAGACATCCACTCGTACCGGGTATTACCTCAAAAAACTGCTACGACAAGACGTCAACCTCAATCCCTCATCAACTACTACCCAGAAGCATTACAATCCCCATATCAGATACACCGAAATCTATCTGGCATATGCAGAGGCAGCAAATGAAGCCTGGGGGCCGCTCGGTACCGGAGGTCACGCCTACTCTGCCTATGATGTGATCAAAGCAATACGGACACGCGCCGGTGTAGGTACCGCCAACGGAGACCCTTATCTCGAATCCGTGAAGAACAGTAAAGATGCAATGCGGATGCTGATCAGAAATGAGCGCAGACTTGAATTATGTTTTGAAGGGTTCCGCTTCTGGGATCTCCGCAGGTGGAACAGCAATCTGAATGAAACCGCTAAAGGAGTGAGTATTTCTGCCGGGACTTATTCCATCATTAATGTCGAAAACAGATCATACGACAATTACATGATTTACGGTCCGATTCCGTACAGCGAAATACTAAAATACAACAAACTAACCCAAAATGCAGGGTGGAAATAATGGGAGATATTAAAATGCGAGCTATTTTAAAACAGACAAAAATGAATAGGATACTATGGTTAACACTGGCCATTTCGGCGTGTTTCACATCCTGCAAGAATGGAGACTGGGAATTTGACGACTTCAACTTCCAGTCGGTCTATTTCGCTTATCAGGGACCGGTACGAACCATTACGCTGGGTGAAGATATTTTCGACACCTCGCTCGATAATGCGCACAAGTGTGAAATCATGGCAACAATGGGCGGCGTTTACGCCAACAAGAATGATGTAACAGTGGCGATCAAAGTGGACAACGCAATGGCAGAACGCATGGCTTTTAGCACAGGCGGTGACTTGATTGCGATGCCATCGAACTACTACACACTGGCTTCAGATAAAATCGTGATTCCAAAGGGAAAAATTTCAGGGGGTGTGGAGGTTCAGCTGACAGACGCGTTCTTCGCTGATCCCCTTTCTCTAAAGAACACCTACGTGATTCCGATAAAAATGACCAATGTGGCCAATGCCGATTCGATCCTGGCGGGTAAGGACTACGTCTTCTATGCAGTGAAATACATCAACACCTGGCAGGGCAATTATCTGCGAAGAGGGAAAGACGTGATCACGGGAAAAAACGGCAATACATCGTTAAACAAAACCCTGGTGAGGAGGAAACAATATGTAGAAGATGATGAGGTCGCTCCAATCAAAACGCGTTCCTTAAGTGCGTCTGAATTTCCTGTTGTGTTTAAGGATCAAAACAACAATAACATCACTTGCAAGCTGCTGCTAAACTTTGACGCTTCAGGCAATTGTACCATCACCAATGGAGATGACACGTTTACTGCCAGCGGAAGCGGAAAGTTCGTCAAGAGAGGTGAAAAAAACAGCTGGGGTGCTAAAGACCGGGATGCCCTTTATCTCAATTACCAGATTGACCTCTCATCCATGCACATTTCCTCTGCTGATACGCTGGTAATGCGCGATCGGGGAGTTAAAATGGAAACTTTCACCCCAGTTCGCAAATAGTGTTCAGATAAAAAAATTACGAGATGAAATATATTTATCAAATGGTCCTGGGCCTGTCACTTTCTGTGGCAGTGACTTCCTGCACCAAACACGAGACTCTCGACTTTGAGGTGGATAAGCCCGCGAGCTTAGCCGATCAGGAAATCATAGATGCCTATGAGCCACTCAAAGCCTATTTAAAACCAGAGACGAGTTCGAATTTCAAATTCGGCGTTGCACTCTCTCTGTCGGAATACATTAATAAGGGCGTGAAGTATCGTCTGGCAAACAGCAACTTTAATGAGATCGTGTTGGGCTACGAAATGAAGCACGGCGCGGTGGTCCAATCGAACGGAAAGCTAAACATGGATAACATAAAGTCGCTTCTGTCGGCCGCAAAAAATGCAGGGATGTCAGTATATGGCCATACATTATGCTGGCACGCAAATCAGAACGCCACCTATCTAAACAGTCTGATTGCGCCAACTATCATCCCGGGAAACGGGCCTGCACTGGAAGCCAATTTACTATCGAACAGCAATTTCGACGCAGGAAATATCTCGGGCTGGTTCGGATGGGGTAATAGCTCTGAAAGAGGAGTCACGGCAAGCGGACAAGGGCACGGCGGCACGGGATACGCCCTTTTTATGACCAACCCCTCGAAGGTAGAGTCGTACAAGGCCCAAACAGCGTACGACTTCAGCACCCCCTTGCAAGGAGCATCGACCTACAAGCTCAAGTTTTATGTAAAAGGAACGGTGGCAGGCAGCGCCTCGGCTGGCCTGCAGGATCCGGTAACCTATAGTGGCGATGATTTTGGCTCATTCAATATTACTACAGACTGGCAATTGGTTGAACTCGAAAAAGTGACATCGACGAACGACAGAAAGCGCTTCCTGTTCAGTTTTGGAAATTATGGGGGCACGATTTATATTGATGACATATCATTGCAGCGTTTCAATCCAAACGCAGGTGAGCAGCGCATCGAGAAAACTCAGGCAGAAAAGAAGCAGATCATCACTAACGCACTTAAACAGTTCATCTCAGGCATGGTGGATACATGCAAGACCTATGTAAAAGCCTGGGACGTGGTGAACGAACCTATGGACGATGGCCGCCCATATGAACTTAAAACGGGGGTGGGTAAAAAGCTTGCTGCCGACGAATTCTACTGGCAGGACTACATGGGCAAGGATTACGCTGTTGAAGCGTTTAAGCTAGCGCGGGAACATGCGAATGCCAGCGACAAGCTTTTCATCAATGATTATAACCTCGAATACAACCTCGACAAATGTAAGGGACTCATTGAGTATGTGAAGTACATTGAAGGAAAAGGGGCAAAAGTTGACGGAATAGGCACACAAATGCATATCACGATTAAATCAGATAAAGAGAAGATCGCCAATATGTTTACCCTTCTGGCGGCAACCGGTAAATTAATCAAGGTATCTGAACTTGATATCGGCTTAGGCGACGTTAAAACCGCTCAGGCAACCAAGGAGCAGTATAAAGAACAGCAGGAGATGTATAAATACGTCATAGACAAATATTTTGAGCTGATTCCTCCTGCTCAGCGGTACGGAATCACAATCTGGAGCCCAACAGACAGCCCTGCAAATTCGAGCTGGAGAGCAGGCGAACCTATCGGCCTGTGGACCGAGGGCTTTACCCGTAAACCGGCTTATATGGGAGTGGCAGAGGCCCTGAAAGGCAAATAGCCCAAAGAAAAGAACGATGTACCGGGAGCTGTGCAGAACGAGCTCCCGGTATTTTCATCGCATAAACCTTATCATTCTGCCGGAACTACCTCTCTTTATCAAGCAACGAGAATTATACTATTCCTTCCCCCGCGGCATTATGCTTTTTAAGGAAAATAGCGCTTAAATTCAAGAAACAGCGGCCTGAAGAGCTCTAAATCTGCTCCGCTAAACATTTCTGCTACTTTTTTAGTCACCCGGTTCCGACCCAGTAGACAGCGGCAGATAGCTTTGTTTCATGCTATTGCTCCTGAGCAAGGCTGTACCAGTTATAAACAACAAATTTCCATCACCTTAAAACAATTTATTATGAAACGATTTCAACCCGCCTCAGGGATGTTCTCCTTGGCCAAGGCTGACATCACATGCGCGTCTTTCTTTCTAACCGACGGCTAGACTGAGCCACAATTTCTATGGTGCCTGCTTTCAATAAAGGGCCAAAAGCAAGTCATTAAACTACCAATTCACTTCTAATAGAAATACCTGTTATGCAAAGACTCAAACTCAAACTAAGTCCAGAAGCCTGCGTAGGTTTCTGTGTATTAATTATAGCCTTGTTATATCCCTGGCAATCCCGGGCACAGGGTAATCAGATAACTGTAACCGGGACAGTGCGGGAAGCTTCAGGAGTACTGCCAGGCGTAAGTATTAAAGTAAAGGGAACAACAAAAGGCACTATCTCTGACTCGCAAGGAAAATATCGCATCAGTACTGCTCCAACTGCGGTACTTGAATTCATCAGCATTGGTTTTGCCAGGCAGGAAGTTCCGGTAAACGGACGAACAGTTATTGATGTGGTGTTAAAAGCGGATGAAAAAACGCTTGATGAAGTGGTCGTTATTGGATATGGAACACAAAAGAAAGTGGACCTCTCCTCCTCTATAGCGACCGTTGAAACAAAGGACCTATTAAAGGTGCCGGGCGGCTTTCAGGCCGTTATGCAAAGTTCAGTTCCGGGCGTGCAGGTGAACGCCGGTACGATCAGGATCCGTGGTGTAGGGTCTATTAACAATACGGACCCCCTTTATGTCGTCGACGGTATGATCGGAGGAGCTGTGCCTGACGATAACAACATCGCCAGTATCCAGATCCTTAAAGACGCAGCATCAAGCGCCATATACGGATCCCGCGGTGCTAATGGGGTCATCCTGATCACGACAAAACGGGGAACGGCCGGCCCCGTGAAGCTTGACTACTTTGGCTTTAGTGGCACGAAAACGATATCCAACAATGTGGATATGCTGAACGGGCAACAGCTGGCTGAACTGATCAATGAAGAGATGTACAATCAGAACCCGGCCAGGACGGACTATCTTCCTGCACTGTCCAACCCGGCAGCCATTGGGCAGGGGTATAACATGGTCGACGCCCTGCTTCATACCGGTTCTTACCAAAAGCACAACCTTTCAATAAGCGGCGGCGGAGAAAATGCCACTTTCCGTATTAATGGTATTTATTCAACCGACAAGCCTATTCTGATCCGCGACAAGTATAAGACGTATGGCACGCAGTTCATTTCTGATTTTACGAAAGGCAAATTAAAGATCGGAGAAACAGTGCTGCTGAACTTTAACAGCCGGACCTGGAGCGATAAGAATCTGATCGATGCACAAAGGTGGTCATCCACCCTCCCGCTCTACGATCCGAACAGCACTACCGGATTCGCCGGCGCGGGTAACGGAACTGATGTTGCCAGTGCTCTTGCCAATGCCTACCTGAATGAGAACAACAATGAAAGTTTCTTCGCCAACGGAAACGTCTGGGCCTCTTACGAGTTTATTCCCGGGCTGAAATATAAGTTCAATTTAGGTCTTGATCTGAACAGGAGCAGAAACCAGGGCTATATCTCCGCCTATTCCGTAGGTCAGTATCAGAACCACGATCCGGACGAATTGAACATCTCCAGCAATCAGAACAATCGCTGGCTCTTTGAGCATACGCTGTCGTACGACAAAACGATAGGGAAGCACAACATCAGTGCTGTTGCAGGTATCACGTCTGAAGAGTCGAGGTACAAAGCGGTAAACGCAGGTGCAAGGGCTCTGCCGAGCTCCGACGTATTAATTCTGGGGCTCACCACCTTGTCTTCATCCAAAGTGGTAGGATCGGGACTGGGGCAGTTTGCCATGTATTCAATGCTGGGACGTATCAACTACAGTTATGAAAGTAAATACCTGCTTACGTTCAACTTCCGGCGTGACGGATCAGCGAACTTCAGTAAGACCTACCGTTACGGGAACTTTCCTTCTGTCTCTGCAGGCTGGAGGGTTAGCCAGGAGAAGTTCATGAAAAATGTCTCGTTCATTAACGACCTGAAACTGAGAGGAAGTTATGGTCTGCTTGGTAATTCAGACATTGCTCAATACCAGTATCAAAGGACAGTCAGTTTCGACCGCGTGTGGTATTATCTGAACGATGTGATGGTAACAGGAGCACAGCCCCTTACCCCCTCCAATCCAAATGTGAAGTGGGAAAGCCAGTACTCCACCGACCTCGGAATCGACCTGTCCATGTTTAATAACAAGGTATCGCTGACGGCTGACTACTATAACAAAAAAACGGAGGACATGCTGGTCAACGTACCGATCTCCTATGTTGCAGGGTATATCGATAATTTCCCCGTTTTAAATGCAGGCAATATCCGGAACCGTGGCTGGGATTTCATTGCAACTTACAGGAATTCATCAAAGAAGTTCGGTTACTCAGCATCCGCAAACATTTCTTTCGTGAACAATAAAGTGCTAAGCCTCGGTAACAACAACGAAATACTATTCGGAGCGGTAAATCCAGGAGGCGATAACGTGACGAGAACGGCTGTGGGCCGCTCTATCGGGGAGTTCTGGGGCTATATTACAGATGGGCTCTATACTACTGATGCCCAGCTGCAGCAAGACAAAGCCTTTGCTCCAAAAGCAGCCCTGGGGGATGTGAGATTTAAAGACCTCAACGGCGATAATGCAATTAACAATAAGGACAAGGCGTTCATCGGCAGTCCTATTCCCGACTTCAGCTACGGCTTTAATATGGACGCAAGTTATGGGGCAAAATTCGGCACCCTTGACTTTTCCATGATCTGGCAGGGAGTACAGGGGAACGAAATTTATAATAACAGCAAGTACTGGGGAGAAGGGATGTATCATTACTACAATAACTTCGCCACTACGCTTGACAGGTACCGCGCAGAGGAGCTCGTATTTACCAACCCGGTCTCGGGTGTTAAAACGGTTTATCCCAAAAATGTAAACACTGATATGCCGCGTGCTGTACTGGGCGACCCGAATCAAAACCTGCGTGCATCAAGCCGGTTCATCGAGGACGGCTCATACCTGCGCTTAAAATCGCTGACACTGGGCTATACCCTGCCTGAACAAGTGGCCAAGAGGCTAAAGATTGACCGGTTGCGTTTGTATGTCGGGGGCAAGAACCTTTTCACCTTCACCAAGTATTCAGGCTACGACCCGGAAGTAGGATCAGACGAAGGAAGATACAATCTCGCCCGTGGTATCGATGCGCAAAGGCCATGGGGCCGGACCTTCCCCAATTCAAAGGAATTCTTTTTAGGAGCACAGTTTACACTATAATTTTTGAAGATGAAAACGATCATAAAGACCCGAAATATTATCTTGCTTACTATTGCTCTGCTGGCAAGCTGTAAGCCCGACCTCGATCTCCTGAACCCGCAGGAATTGTCTACCGATACGTATTACCGTACGGCTGATCAGCTGGAGGCGGCTGTTATACCGGCCTATCAGGCCCTGATCGGAAGAGCTGCCGGGGGATACGGACGCGCCTTATATTACGAGCTTCTCGCTCCCGGCGACGATTTCGATCACACCTTTAAATGGGAGCCGATGTATCAGGATACCTATAATACTCCCGCCAGTGACGGTATGGCTTCTAACACCTGGAAAGATTTCTGGAATGGCGTTTCTACAGCAAACCTCGCTATTGACAAAATATCCAACTTTACAGGGCAGATTGATGAGCAACGTAAAAACAGGCTACTGGGAGAGGCGTATTTTCTGAGGGGGCTGCATTACATGCACCTGGCCTGCTTATTCGGCGAAACGGTTCCACTGATGGACAAACCCATCACCTCTGATGCCGAGTACTATCCAACCAATTCAAGCAAGGGGCAGATATACGCTCTGATTGTAAGCGATTTTCAGAAAGCAGAATCGCTGCTGCCGGTGAGGAAGACCTTGTATGCAAGTGCAGCCCACATCGGCCGGGCCACCAAGGGCGCCGCACAGGCCTATCTTGCCAGGGCCTACCTCTACAGGCCGATCCTGGAAAGCGGACAGGCAGCTGAATTTGCAAAAGCAGAAGCAGAATTAAAGAAAGTGATTGAAAGCGGAGAATACAGGCTCGTGGATTATTTTAAAGACAATTTCTCCGAGAGAACAGAGAACAACTCTGAATCAGTTTTTGAAGTGCAGCTGCACAATGGGCCGGGATGGCTTGGAGACGACATCTCCTGCTCCTGGCGCTGGCAGGAAATCGGAATGTTTGACGGAACAGGCGGCGCCTGGTGGAACCTCGCTCCAAATAAGAAAACATATGACGAGTTTGAGCCAGGTGATCCGCGAAAATACATGACCCTCTGGTGCGACAACGGTGCCTATTACACACAGGTGGACGGCAAGGTTACAAATTACACAGACTGGATGAAAAACCTTGCTACCAACAAGGATAAGTATGGCACCCGGAAATATTGTCCAGACGTACAGGTACCCGATATTGATGACGGCATCAACGACCGCCTCCTTCGCTACGCCGACGTTTACCTGATGTATGCAGAATGCCTGAATGAAAAGGGAGATGTTGAGGGCGCCAAGTTCTATATCAACGAAGTAAGAAAACGTGCTAACAACATCGTGCCATCAGAACAACCGCATCTATGGTATCAGCATTCGAGAGGAACAATTCCCGATGTCGACGGACTGCTGGCAAAAGATATGACGATCAATGGTGTCAGACTCAATAACATCAAGAACATTATCGCTCATGAACGGTATGTTGAGTTTGCAGGAGAGTATCTTCGCTATTTTGACCTGCTTCGCTGGGGCAGTGCTGACCCGAAATGGCTGGAACCACTAAAGAAGCTGGGATGGACTGAGCGGTCAACCTATTATCCATTCCCGCAGGCAGAATTGGATAACAATAAAAACCTGAAGGGTAATGCGATGAATAACTAGCAGAGGCCTGCTTATAAAAAATGCGTTCGGACATTCCTGGAAACTAAAACCAGGAAATAGTCCGAACGCATTTCTTTTTTATAAAGAGTGGGCTCAAGCCCTGGTGCCGACAGAAACGGCGGCTATTGTCAATTCTTATAAAACGGTTACTTTGACCTTTTTCAAGCTCCTTTCAGCCGAGCTGTTCCCATACAACAGTTCATACTCCCCTGGCATCACATCCATCTTCAAAGCGGCCTCATTATAAAACTCAAAAGCAGAATAAGGAATTTCTATTGCCTCATTCACTGTTTTCCCTGCCGGAATTTCAACTCTCCTGAAAGCGCGAAGGCTCTTCAAGGGGCCATCTGTATCATTTATTCTCCTCACGTATACCTGCAAGACCTCTGTTCCGCTGACCTTTCCCTTATTAGACAGCGGCACGGTTAACGTAACAGACCCTCCCTTAGCGACCTCCGGCTTACTGATGCGACAGTTGCCGACAGCGAAAGTGGTGTAACTAAGGCCAAAACCAAATGGAAAAAGAGGATCAGACATGAAACGGTAAGTGCGGCCTTTCATCGAGTAGTCTTCAAAGCCGGCAAGCTGAGAAAGGTTTCTGTAGAACGTTACAGGAAGTTTGCCTGAGGGATTGTAGTCGCCGAACAGGACATCCGCCACAGCTTGTCCGCCGGACTCTCCTCCATACCATGCCTGGAGGATCGCGTCGCAAGACTGGGTTTCAGGAACAAGAGCAATAGCAGAACCGGAGCAATTCACAAAAATGACCTTTTTCCCCGCCGCCTTTAGTGCTTTCAAGCAGTTCCGCTGCACTTCTGGCAGCTCAATATCGGTGCGGTCTCCCCCTTTAAAGCCCGGGTAAGAGACAGGCATTTCCTCCCCTTCCAGAAGAGTGGAAAGGCCGCCGGCAAACACCACTTCATCAATGCCCTCTAACTTTTTGAGTAAGCCGGCGAAATTAACGTCGAGCTCTTTTCCAAAGTCGAATTCCAGGTTTGCTTGCCAGTTATTCAGCTGAGCGTACCGGATTTCAACCTTATACCGTTTACCTTGTTCCACCTGATAAGGTATTCTGGACGGCAATGTTCGCCAGTTGTTATATTTTGCCAGTGATGTGCCGTTGACGAGAAGTTCAAAGTATCCTGTTGCACCGCATTTGAACACGATCTCCTCACTTTGCGGCGCTTCAAATTCGGTTTCATATTTAGCAGAAAAAGATTCCAGACGTACTCCTGAAGCGAACTCGTGCTGCCCCGCAGTTGTTAACTTAACAGGCTGGGTGATCTGCACGCTTGTAACAATATCGCCTTTCAGCTCGCGGTTGTTCCAGTAAGTGGCCTTAAAGCCGCCTTTCCCGTTAATCGATGCCCTGGAAAAATAACTTTGCATGACCTTGTTTTCCACCAGATCACAGGCCTTGTCAAAAACGACATTGCCCTCTCCAATCCTGGATCTGATACCATCCAGGATCGTTATAGTCCTCACAGGCTTGCCGTTATAATTGCCCCACAATACAGGCTCATCATTTGCATTCGGACCTATCACCGCTATCTTTCTTGGCGCTCTGGAAAGAGGTAAAGCGTTATTTTTGTTCTGGAGAAGCGTCATCGACTCGCGCGCCATTTGCAGGGCGATTTTACGATGCTCCTCATTATTGATCACAGAAACGGGGATTTGGGCCCAGGGCACCAGAGAGTCGTCATCCATTTCCCCTAAGTCAAAGCGTGCGGTGAGAACCCGTATTAAACTCTTGTCTATTTCCTTTTCAGCTATCAGTCCCCGGCGTACGGCTTGAGGCAGGGAAGCGTAGGCGTATCTGTCCCACACGCATTCCACATCGGTACCTGCAAGGGTGCCTTTGGCTGCTGCATGAACCGAGTCGGAAGACACTTTATGGCTGGTAAAGAAATCTGTGATAGCGCCACAGTCGGATACAACGAGGTACTTGAAGCCCCAGTCGTCACGCAGAATGGTTTGAAGAAGACGGCCGTTTCCGCAGCAAGGCTCGTCATCAAGGCGCTGATAGGCGCACATAACCTGCCTTACATCACCTTCCCGCACCAGCGACTTGAACGCAGGCAGATACGTTTCAAACAAGTCGCGGGGCTTCACCTTGTTCAGATTCAGCTCATGACGGTTCCACTCAGGGCCGGAATGTACAGCAAAATGCTTGGCACAAGCGAGCAGCTTCCGGTATTTCGAGTCGCCCGGCCCTTGTAGTCCTCTCACCACTGCCAGTCCCATACGGGAGGTCAGATAGGGGTCCTCGCCGTAGGTCTCCTGCCCGCGGCCCCAGCGGGGATCACGGAAGATGTTCACATTAGGAGTCCAGACAGACAGACCAAGGAACCGGCGACTTTCCTGCCCGCGCCGGAGAGCATTGTGATACTTTGCGCGGACCTCATCAGAGGTGGCGTTGAAAACCTTATACACAAGGGAATCATTAAAGGATGCTGCCATGCCGATGGGTTCAGGAAAGACGGTTACACTGTCGGTATTAGCCAGACCATGCAGTGCTTCACTCCACCAGCTGAACTTCCTGATGCCCAGTCTGGGCACAGGTTTCGACTCGTCCATCATAAGCGAGGCCTTTTCCTCAAGAGTGAGCCGGGACGTTAAATCCCTGGCGCGCTCCTCGGACGACAACCGGGGATTTTTGTACGGAAGCGACTGCCCAAGGGCCTTGTCGGCAAATAAGGAAAGTACTGATAAGCAAAATAGCACCCCCTTAACGGCAGCTTTATTAGGAACAAATTGTATTGCCATATTTAGAATGATTAGTTTCCTGACGCACACCCCCGTTCTGAGTTAAACTAGAGGGAGTTTAGAAGATCACGGCCCCCTTAAGAAGGGGCCGGAACCGCGGAGCAGCAGGCCATACAAAACAACAGGCCTGTTCATACCGCCAGCTGCTTCTGGTAGTACCGGCGAAGACAGACGGATTAACAGCACAGCATGACAGAGCCGCCTGCATGCTCCCCTGCCTTTCAAAACTAAGGCGAAAAGGCAGGGAGATATAGCAGCTATGTCTAAAAAAGCAGGCAGAATGTATAACGCCAGCCGCAGAATGGGACGTCCGGTAACCGTTATCTAAGGCACTCGACGGGTTGCATTTTCCTTTTCTTTGATAAGTACTCTGATGGAACCATATTGTACTTTGCTTTAAAAGCCCGGGCGAAATAGTTGGGCGTTGAGAAACCGACCTGATAAGCAATCTGAGCAATAGTCAGATCGCTCTGCTCGAGAAGAACTACGGCGCGGTCGAGCTTAACTGACCGGATGAACTCAACAGGGCTCATCCCGGTGATTTCAAGTATCTTTTTATAGAGCGAGGCCCTGCTCATTAAGAGATTACGCGCCATTGCTTCCACCGACAGCTGGGGGTTGTTAAGATTTTCCTCGATATATACGAGTACTTTGTTGATAAACTTTTCATTCTCCGATTCGATCTCAACAGCCGGAGGCAAAACCTTTACCTGTTTGACATAAGTATCTTTCAGGGTCTGATTTAGGGTTAAGAGATTTTTAATTTTAACGTTAAGGACTGCAAAGTTAAAGGGCTTGGTCATGTAATCGTTCGCTCCTGACTCCAGGCCTCTTATTTGGACATCGTCACCAGCAGAAGCGGTTAACAAAATAATGGGAATATGAGCGGTCCTCTTATCCGACTTTAGCTTTAGACTCAGTTCAATACCGTTCATTACCGGCATGTTGATGTCGCACACGATAATATCGGGATGCAGAGAAAGAGCTCGCTGCCATCCCTCCTTCCCCGTTGTGGCCTCGTAGATCCGATACAACGACTTCAGGTTGTCCTTGATATAGAATCTAAAATCGTCATCATCCTCCACAATAAGAACCGATGCTCCTTCGACTGCCTTGCTTTGATGGTCGGGGTAGCCAGCTTCGCTCGCCGCCGCAAGCTCTGCAACGGGCGTCTGCTCGTCCTCTGTTATTTCAAGCTCACCTTCGGCGGAGTTAAAAGGAATGGAGACGATGAACCGGCTTCCCTTGCCCTGCCTACTTTCAACGTTTACTGATCCACCGTGCATCAACGCAAATTCCTTCACAATCGAAAGCCCTATGCCAGTTCCCTGATTGAGCACCAGTGGTCCCGGATCATGCTGAAAGAAACGTTCGAAGAGCTGTTTCTGAGCGTTCTCAGGAATGCCTATTCCTGAATCCGACACAATAAGATCGATCGGCTTAACGTTTTCGCCGGCCCCCTGGCCTGCTGCAAGCTTAACGAGAACTTCACCGCCTTCCTGAGTGAATTTAAACGCGTTAGAAAGGAGATTAAACAGTATACGTTCAATCTTATCATGATCAAACAAGACGAAAGCCTTGTCCAGCTCTGAAGAGAATGTGAATGTGATATTTTTCCTCGCGGCCACATCCCCGAATGAATCAGCAGCTTCACGGGCGAACGAGACTATATCGCCAGCAGTAAGATGCAGTTTCAGCTCCTGTTCTTCCATCTTTCTGAAGTCCAAAAGCTGGTTAACCAGGTTCATCAGCCTTCTCCCGTTTCGTTTAATGAGGGCAAGCTGTGCAATGTGGTCCTGTTCCCTGATCTTCTCTATCAGTGTCTCCACAGGGCCGACAATCAAAGATAAGGGCGTCCGGAATTCGTGGCTAAGGTTGGTAAGGAACTTAATTTTCATAATGTCCATCTGATGCAGATGCTCGGCATGCCTGCGTTCCTGTTCAATAAGCTGCCTTGCTTCAATTCGTTCCTTCTCCAATGCAAACTTCATTTCCAGCTTCTTAATTCCGCGATACCGGATCCATAAGATGAACGCGAGCGCACTCAAAATATAGAAAATATACGCATATATGGTACGCCAGAATGGAGGAGATACATGGATAATGAGAGACCGCCCCTGATTGTTCCAGACCCCATCGTTGTTGCTTGCCCTCACTTCAAAAATATACTCTCCCGGGTCGAGGCTGGTATAGTAGGCAGTACGCTCCTTTCCTGCTACAATCCAGTCCTTATCAACACCCTTCAGGCGATATTCGTACTGATTTTGTTCTGAGATGGTGTAGTTAAGAGCGACAAAACTGATAGAGAAATTGTCTTTGTACTTAAGGTCAATTTCTTTGGCAAGGAGCACCGACTGCTTCAGAGGGCCGTCTTCTGACGGTATCACAACTGCGTTATTCACCCTCAGGTCCGTAAGAGCAACAGCGGGACTGCTCTTGTTAGTCCGCAGTACCGACGGGTCGAGATAGTTAAACCCCTCCTGACCACCGAAGAATAGCGTCCCATTTGCTAAGCAAAGGCCGGCGCCAAGAACAAATGGACTGTTCTGCAAACCGTTGTGAAACGAATAGCTCTTAAACTTTCTGGTTTTAGGATCAAGCCTGCTGATCCCTTTATTTGTGGTGACCCATATGTGTCCCTCCTTATCTTCAACGATCTTCTGAACGGCATCATTAGCAAGACCGTCCTTCTCGGAGTACGTTTCAAAGCGGCCGGTTTTCCTGTTAAGAAGACTAAGTCCTCCGCCATTCGTACCCACCCAGATATCACCATTCTTTCCTTCGTGGATAGTGACGATATAATTACTGGGCAGTCCATTCCTCTCTCTGGTATAAAAACTAAAACGCTTACGCGAAGGATTCCAAACAGAAATTCCTCCCCCAAAAGTCCCTATCCACATATTCCCATGACGATCCTGCTCCAGAGCGCGGATCACAGGATGCGAAAGATACAGGGGATCGAACGGGCGGGCCGGGTTATTCAACAATTTCTGTATCTGGCCGCTTGAAGGGTCATAAAGATTTATTCCTCCGCCATTGGTGCCAATCCAGACATGTCCTCTATTATCTTCACGAATACAAAAGACGTCGCTGAAGTTGAGGTTGCCAGGGCCAGTCCCTTTCACAAGATGCAGCCTGTTCCCTGTCTTCAGGTCGATCATATAGACCCCATCAAGGAAAGTGCCCACCCATAGCCGGTTCCCTTTTGCCATCTCGAGTGCCAAAACGGAAAGGTGCCCATCGCCGCGCGCTGAAGAAGCGGGCGACAGGGGGTAATGGGTGAACTGCCCGCTGCCCGGCTGAAACAGGTCAATTCCGCCCCCGTCAGTTCCTACAAAGACGCCCTTGCCAGGATACTCAGCGAATGATGTTACTACAGGTGCACTTAACCCGTTTACGTGAAAAGGATTGCTTTCAACGAGCTTAAAACTTGTATAATTCGGATCATACTTACTGATGCCGCCCTGAAACGAGCCTATCCAACTAATACCATTCTCGTCAAAACAAACAGACCGGATTGACTTTGCCCTTAAACTATTTCTGTCGCGCCGGTCCAGGCGATAGATGTACACGCGGGAGCTGTCAAGGTCGACAACACTTAATCCATCTTCCGTGCCCAGCCATACAAGGCCGTTCGGTGCTGTCCTTACTGTGTATATAATATCACTGCTGATATTCGGCCCTGCAGGTGTCTTTTGACTTAATGTTCTCAACAGTGTCCCAGCGGAATTTAAGACATGAAGGCCTCCCTGTGTTCCGGCAAGGATCCGTCCTTCCTTGTCCTCATTAAGAGATAAAACAAACGCTGTAAATTGAATCGAAGGCCCGGCTGGCGAGTATAAAAACCTGGTAAACTGATCGGCTTTCCTGTTATACCGGTAAAGGCCTACGTCAGTGCCCACCCACATCGTTCCCCTGGAGTCCCGGAGAAGCGCAATAACGGTATTTGTATTAAGCTTCCCCGGCCGGCTTTCCTTTTTATAAGTGCGGACCACCCTGTGGGTCTTCGCATCGAGGACGAAAATACCGCTATAAGAGGCCAGCCATACCCTTCCCGTCTTATCTTCTGAAATCGCAGTTATTGCAAGCCCACCTAAGGCCGGGTTCAGCCTGCTCAGATCAATAAAATCGTCTTTATTCCGGTCGTAGATCGTTACTGACCCTCCGTTAGTTCCGATCCACAAAGAACCGTCTGAACCCTCGAAAAGCGAAGTGACGTGGTTGGCGGGTAATGACGATGGCTTGCCGCTTATGTGCCTGTACACTTTAAAAGAAGTACCGTCGAAACGATTGAGGCCGTCCTCTGTGGCAATCCATAAGAAGCCAAGACGATCCTTGAGCATGGCAAATACGGTATTTGAAGACAAGCCGTCCCGGGATGTAAAAGTGGTAAAATTAAGGTCGGGCTTTTTACCGCTGAGTTGTAAAGAATAAATAAGGCAAAGTACCAGTAGTCCGGCCTTATTTAAAAGTCGCTTTTTCTGCATGTAGAGGTCCTGTCAATAATTGTTGGTTTAGGCTAAAATTAGCCATCCTGCTTTGAAAACAGAAAGATATCTTAAATTTTTCTTTTAGGACATCCCTCTTGTGCACCTCTCGCTTTAGGTACGCCTGGTTGCCTCACCCAATGAAAACGTGGCTGTAAGCGTTCCTGTAGGGGACGTACTTTCTATATTGCCCCAGACAAAAGCAAAAGAAAGGACCTGTCCAACATTTAATAGAACATTTGTACCATAAAAAAAGCCAAACGTCCCCTCCTAAAACAGTGTCGTGTCCTAGTTTTACCGACGCCAACTAACAAGACCGGCAATAACTGACCTGTTATGAAAAGAGTACTGTTTATATTCACTGTTAACTCCTTATTTTTCTTATTTACGGCTTGTCATACTTCGAAAGGAATCAGCGGTCCGCCCGCCGGCCTTTCATTAAAAGAAGTATTTAAAGAGGATTTCCGGATAGGAACAGCTATGAATGCAGAACAGGTAATGCAGAAGGAATCTTTGTGCGAAAAGCTGGTAACGCAACACTTCAACGCGGTTACCCCCGAAAATGCCATGAAAGCAGAAGTCGTCCATCCCGAATGGGACAAATACGACTTCACCCTGGCGGATCAGCTGGTGGACTATGCACGCCGCCGCAAGATGGAGGTGAACGGTCATACCCTGATATGGCACAGTCAGCTGCCCGACTACGTAAAGACACTGAAAGACGCAGATTCGGTCCGTCTTTTCTTTACCAGCCATATACAGACTGTTGCCTCGAGGTATAAAGGCAAAGTGGCCACCTGGGACGTCGTGAACGAAGCATTAAACGAAGACGGAAGTATGCGGAAAACAATCTTTCTGGACAAACTTGGCGAAGACTATGTGGTAGAAGCGTTCAGGCTCGCCCAAAAGGCAGCTCCCGGCACCAAGCTTTACTACAACGACTATAATATTGAGGAACCAGCAAAAAGAGCCGGAGCAATCCGGCTGATCCGGAAAATACAAGCGGCGGGTGTAAGGATCGACGGCGTTGGAATACAGGGGCATTGGAATGTGAACGATATCCCGCTAAAGGAAATTGACGATGCGATCAGGGAGTTTTCGGCCCTGGGCCTTGAGGTGAGCTTCACCGAACTGGATATCAGCGTTCTGCCAAATCCTTTCAGGTCAAACACGGCGAACGTAGGCGATCGTGCTGCTTATAACGCGAAAATGAATCCTTATCCTGATGCCCTCCCCGACTCCGTTCAGGAGCGCCTGGCAGACGGGTATGGTAAAGTGTTTCGCATCTTTCTTAAGCACAGAGATCAGATCAGCAGAGTGACGCTCTGGGGAGTAACAGACCGATACTCGTGGCTGAACAACTGGCCAATTCAGGGACGAACCAACTATCCACTCCTCTTCGACAGGCAGTACGCAGCGAAGCCTGCCTTCTACCGGGTGACAGACCTCAAAAGAACCAACTAAACTAAGAACCTAAACGAAAAGAATAATGGACAGTTCAAGTAACAGCGCGATTGAAACAGCAATACCAATCGCTGAACAGCGAAAAGCGGCAAGGAGCGGGAAGCTCTCAGTAACGGAAAAAATAGGCTACAGCCTGGGGGACCTGGCGGCAAACCTGATCTTCCAGACGCTCATGGCCTTCCTTGCCTTTTTCTATACAGATATTTATAAAATACCTCCTGCCTCTGCCAGCCTGGTGATGCTCGTAGGAGGCGTCGTAGGCGCTTTCTTTAACCTGGCAATGGGCGCAATTGCTGACCGTACCAATACCAGATGGGGAAAGTTCAGACCCTGGGTGCTGTGGACGGCGGTACCTTTTGGCGTGATTTCACTCCTCGCCTTTTCGACTCCACACTTCAGCGAAGGCGGGAAGATTGCGTACGCATTCATCACGTATTTTCTTCTGGTCATCGCCTATTCTGCAAATAATCTCCCTTATTCTGCCTTAAGCGGCGTGCTTACAGGCGATATGAAGGAGCGGAACAGTCTCGCTTCTTATCGCTTTATAGCAGTTATGGTTGCACAGTTCATCATACAGGTACTTCTGCTGCCCATTGCACTCTCTGTAGGCGGAGGAGATAAGGCAGCAGGATTTGAAAAGGTGATGATGATCTTCGCTATCACTGGGGTGATCTGTTTTATTATCACATTTCTGACCACCCGTGAAAGGATTGCTCCTCCACGTGAACAGAAGACCCCTCTCTCGCAGGACCTGGCCGATCTGGGCAAAAACAAGCCGTGGATCATCATGCTGGTACTGACCATTCTGGTGTTCATCACGCTGTCTACCAAAGGAGGAATGAACATCTTCTACTTCAGGTATTACCTTACGGAGGAGAGCCAGGTCAGGTTCCTGGATGCCATCGGATTTGACGGTATTATTCAGAGCCTGAGCAACATCTTTACTCCCGAAGCCTTTTCAGAATTCAGGAAACCAGGAAGCGCGCCCTATGCTGTGGCCAGCTTCACAAGTGCCTTTAGTACGATCTCTATGATCCTGGGCATCGTGGCATCTAAACCTCTCGCCGACCGCTTCGGAAAGCGCAACATCTTTGGTTGCTTTCTGGTGCTATCGGCGCTCTGCCTGATCGTTATCAATTTCTACTCATCTTCTGCGGTTGCTGCGGTATTCCTGACACAGGCCCTGCACGGATTTCTGTACGGAGTCACTACCCCTCTTCTCTGGGCTATGATTGCTGACGTGGCAGACTATTCGGAATGGAAAAACAACCGCAGAGCGACGGCCATTATTTTTTCTGCCATGATCTTTGGCTTGAAAGTAGGATTGAGCGTTGGAGGAGCATTGTCGGCCTGGCTGTTAAGTGTTTTCGGGTATATTCCTGATGCTACAGTCCAGGCGTCATCGGCAACAGCTGGAATCCGCATGCTGGTAAGCACTATCCCGGGCCTGATATTCATCATAGCGGGCACTCTGCTTTTTTGGTATCCAATCAACAAGAATATGGAAATTCAGCTGGAGAGAGACCTGGGAGAACGGAGGGAAAAGACGGCTGGCCCGCAGAACGAGCCCACAGAGATATAACGGCACTCCCCTGCACAGCCACGCCCTAAGGCAGCCCGTAAAATCGGTTTTGGGGTTGCTTTCCTGACTGGTGTACTGGTCCTGTCGCAGAGGGACGCTTTGAGTAACAATTATGACTGTGGCAGTAAACAATTTTGTTGAGCGCTAAAAACGTAATTTCTAAACAGTAAATAGTTCAATTATGCCTGAAGATCCTATTGATCACATCGACTTCGACGATTTAAACAAGCGGGCGATATCGCAGCCCCTGGTAAAACATATTTACACTGCCGACCCGTCAGCTCACGTTTTTGAAGGGCGCATCTATATCTACCCCTCTCACGACATTGACGCGGGAGTTCCCTTCGATGATCTGGGTAGCCACTTTGCGATGGAAGACTATCACGTACTTTCAATGGATTCGCCTGACGGAGAAGTCACCGACCACGGCGTAGCTCTTCATGTTCAGGATGTTCCCTGGGCGGAAAGACAAATGTGGGCACCCGACGCGGCACATAAAGACGGAACGTACTATCTGTACTTCCCGGCAAAAAAAACAGACAATATCTTCCAGATCGGGGTCGCCAGCAGTACTTCTCCGAGCGGACCTTTCACAGCAGAGCCTGAGGCAATTAAAGGCAGTTATTCTATCGATCCTGCGGTCTTTGCTGATGATGATGGCGCGTATTACATGTACTTTGGAGGCATTTGGGGAGGACAGCTGCAGTCGTACCGCAACAACCAGTACAGCTCTGACTATGCAGAACCTCTTCCGGAGGAAATAGCGCTCGGTCCGCGCGTAGCCCGCCTGACCGACGACATGAAAGAGTTTGCTGAACCTGTAAGGGAAATTGTGATCACAGATGAAGAAAACAAGCCCCTGCTGGCAGGCGACACAGAAAGACGGTTCTTTGAAGCTTCCTGGATGCACAAGTACAAAGGGAAGTACTACTTCTCCTACTCTACAGGTGATACTCACTTTATTTGCTACGCCGTTGGCGATTCTCCGTACGGCCCTTTTACATACAAGGGAAAGATACTGGAGCCGGTGGTAGGCTGGACCAGCCACCATTCCATCGTCGAGTTCGGAGGCGAGTGGTACCTGTTCTACCACGACTCGTCATTGTCAAAGGGTGTAACGCACCTTAGATCCGTGAAAGTGACTCCGTTAAGGCATAATGAAGATGGCTCAATTGAAACCATCACTCCGTATGCCGCACAGGCATAGGCCCTGAAAGAAGATTGCGAAGAGGCCGAAATCACATGTAATTTCGGCCTCTTCGCTTTTTCCAGTCCATTAAATAGCTTGCCGGGCAACAAGCTACTGCATCCGCGTCCAGTACTTTCTGAATAGTTCGGAAGCCACTCCAACAGGATCACCTACGGCCTGAGTGCGGTACTGTTCGTGCCCATGCACCCATTTCCATTCCCAGTCTTTTATCTGCTCTTCGAAGGCGTCGAAGTCTGGTTCCTTGCCCTCGGCTTTGCACTGAGCGATATAGTTGAAGAACTGCTGCCACCTGGGCTTGTAGAAGCCGCTGAGCATTCCGTTCCACTGCCTGTTAGAATATTCATGGAGGTTCGAATTGCGGTCGCCCCATAGGGTGATCAGGTTGCGCGCGTTCTTCTCATACAACTGCTTTTCCTGATCGTTAGTGCCGTAGTTACGTGCCGATTGCAGCCACACGCCTAAAAGAAAATCTTTTCTCGTTCCGAGCAGACGGTCCATGTCATCAATGATAGAAAGGAACTCGGTGGTTCTGACCTTGAACTGTGTCTGGTCCTTCCGGATGTAGGCGGCGGCAAAGAGTTGCTGGACGGAGTCTGCGTAATTGGCCAGCACCTGTCTGGTCAGATCAACGAGATCGTACTGAAACCCCTCGCTGTTTTTTAAAGCAGGAGCCGCCTCTACAAAATATTTCCATGCCGGAAGCAGATCTTTTGGGTTATAGCTTTTCTCCGTGCGGGTACCGCCTGTACTCCTCTTGAACGTCGGTCTTCCCGTGATGATAGACTCTGGCCCCCCACTGGTGATACCACCGTTATAAACAGTTACCCTCAGGATGGACCAGGCCTTCTCAGCGTTCACGTTTTGTTTTCCGTAACGCCTATGGGCGTAGTCCTTCAACCAGCGATCCAGGTCAATGGGAGTATCCCGCCAGACATTATCAAGCATGAGCTCGTACATGACGGGATTTTGTTCAATGGCCTCGGGGGTAAGGCCTATGCCCACCATCTTCCGCGACTGCGGATCCTTTAATGCAGCAGAAGGGCCTTTAGCTACTTCCTCCATGCGGCCATACATACTGACGTTCCCTCCGAAGTTGTGCAGCATGCACCAGATCCAGGGCTTGCCGTAGTAAGCTTCCGTACGGTTCCATACCGGATGGTTCTCACTCCAGAGGTCGAGAATGATCATTTTATCATCAGGCACGGCGCTCAACAATGCCTTTATCTGCTCCTGCTGCCAGAACTTGGCATGAAAGTGAAAAAGCCAGCCCTGCATAATCCAGGTGGCTCCAGGGTCTGCCGCAGCCATTGACTGGTATACCTTCTTGCTGACGGCATTCAGGAAAGCCGGATCATTCGTTGGCGGAGCATTTTCATTGAACGTGTCGGACGTATAAAGGTGGTCTGTTCCATAGGTCTTTATCTCCTCCTCCAGGAACTTTTTGCCAATGGTAATAAACATGGGATCATCGGGATCCAGGATATTCACCTCAGGAAAGCCCGCCCAGTCCGTTTTCTTGAGGCTGGCATTGGGGAACTTTTCCTTAAAGGAAGGAGGCACGTGGCCTGTGAAAGCCGGCAGGATGGGCGTCATCCCCAGAGAGCGTTCTCTGGCCAGGATCTTCTTCTGAAGCTCTTCGTGTTTCTGCATGAAACTCTGCGGAAGAGGGCCGCCCCAGGCGTCCAGGTTTCCCATCCAGAACCAGTTGAAATAAGCAGGACCGCTGAAAAATCCTTCCAGATCCTTGTCTGTGAATCCCATGCTTTTATACACCCGTCTCCAGACTGAGTTCTGCCCTGTAATGGCAAGCGGCATATTAATGCCATTCATCGCCATCCAGTCTATTTCTTTTTCCCACCGCTCCCAATCCCACCAGCTCATCGAGTAGTTGAACGTACAGTAGTTGAGATAGTATCTCCTGCTGTACGGAGTCTTTCTTACAATTGTTTGCTGCGGCAACGGCAGGGAGGATGGCAGATTGAGGTTGCTGCCATTCCAGGAGATATGACAATTAGCTACATAACGCAAATAATGGTTAAACGCACTCGCTATGGAAACTCCGTTCGTTCCTCTCAGCAAAATGTTCGTCCCCGCGCGGGATATCTCAAAGTGATCGGCCCCTGCATTTCCGGTGGAGCTCGGAATGATCTCCGTTTTAAAAGCCGCTGCCCGCTCTTTCAGCACGCGCCTGATCAGCGCATTAACTGACTCCAGCTGCTCCTTATTTGTCTGGGCATGCAGGATAAACGCTGTAAACCACAGCACTGCAAAACTGAATACCTTTCTCAACATGTGCACTTATTATTATTGGTTAATCTTTAATCCCGCTGAGGGAACTGATACTTGCTGATCATTCGTCTCGCTTCTTCCATCGGGTCCTGAAAAGGCTCGACCTCATCTACAAACTTTGTATCAATCCACTCCTTGTCAAACCCGGTAAGACTGCTTTCCCCTTTGAACAGATACGACTCCATGCGCGGCACATAGTACGAACGAATAAGACCGTTCCACATCCGGGCAGCATAGTCGGTTTGTGCTCCCCCCAGGATGTGATAAGCCGTTTTGCATCCTTCTCATACTCCATTCTTTCGGAGGATTCAGTTGCCATATTTCGGGCATACTGCACCCAGACGGAGAGCCGGTCTGAAGGGTGAGAAGCAAGAAGCCGATCTGTAAATAAAAGGATCTTTTTCGTCTCTGCAAAGGAAGAGCGCAGCAAAGCATCATCCTTATTCTTCTTAGCCAGTAAAGCCACCGAATAATAATTATCCGCCTTGATCCCTAAATACAGAGCGCACAGCAAGAGTGCATCATGGCGATACAACTCACTTTTACTGTAGTCAGCAGAGCAGCTGATAAACTTCTCGACCGCATCGAGGAATTTCGGATCATCGGTCACTTTTCCCTTTCGCTTTTTGTCGAGTAAACAGGTCTGCCAAAGGAAACGGGGATAGGATCCAAAGGTATTGTAGCAAGACTGAAGCAGCTCATTCAGACTGGTTCGCATGACTGCCGAGCAGCCCCCGTAGCGTGCTGTTGCAAAATCGACAATCCAGGTATCCGTATTGACCGCCTTATCTGTCCAGGCTACATCAGCGAGCAGCTCGTAGATCAGTTCATTATTCTCAATGCCTTCCGGAGCATATCCGAACCCCTTCAAAGTTTTGTTATAGGGGGAATTCAGCGCAGTAGCAGGATTGGTAGCATAAAATTTTGCAGTTCCTGTCCACACATTCTTTCCCCCAAAATTAGGCACGAAGCTATAAATCCAGTTCTTACCGTAAAACCCCTCGTGGGTCTTCCAGAGAGGGTCGATAAACCATACATAGTCAGGATACTCACAAGCCAGATCGATGATCATCACCTTATCATCGGGCACCGCATCAAGCATCGCTTTTAGCGATGGCTTATCCCAGAACTTATGCTGATAACCAAACGTCCATCCCTGCGTAACCCAAATCGCGTCTTTATTCCAGGCAGTAACCGATTTGTAAATTGCCTTACTATAATCAGCCAGGATCTTATTTTTGGCCTCCTGTCCGCCCTCTGCGGGGACAGGCACATCCATTTCGTTGAAAGTATCAGAGAGATAGAACTTGCCCTTGCCGAACTCTTTCTCCCATTCCTCTGTGAACATTTTACCAAGCTTGACGAACCATTCCGATGATGGTGAAATAACGAAAGCATTATTCTCCTTCGGAAATCCTCCCCATTTAAGCTGACTGACGGGCACCTGATATTTGCTGATGAATGCCTGAGGGACAAAGCCGGAGAAAGCAGGCAATATCGGATCAATCCCAAGCTCCTTCATCCGGCTCAGCACCTGATGCTCCAGGCTGATCTGTCTCTTATGCCAGGAATCGGAAAGAGATGCACTCCAGCCGTTCAGGTTTCCCATCCGGTGCCAGGGCAGATAAGCAGGCCCGGTAAAGTAAGGATCAAGATCTTCGCTTTTCAACCCAAGCTTTTTCCATACTCTCTTTTCGATGGCTTCCTGCGCCATCAGGGCAAGGGGCATGTTGACACCATGAAAGGCCATCCAGTCGATCTCTTTCTCCCAACGGGCCCAGTCCCAATAGGGTGTTGTGTAGCCAAAGGTCACCACATTCAGATAATAGCGGTGTTCATAAGGGGAAGCCCCGCTCAGGTTCCTGCAGTCTTTCCACTTTTCGGGCAAAGGGAGGTGGCTGCCGCTCCAGGATACCATACCATGACATACCTCCCTGAGGTAAGTATAAAAGCCCCTGCAAAAAGCTACCGATGAGTTCGCCCTGAGCGTTAACACGCCGTTTTCAGCGTTAACAACAAAGCGATCGTTTCCCTTTTCCTCAGACACCTCAAACCGGATGCTGTTGGCTTTATTTCCGATCAGCCTTTTTATGACCTCACGTGCAGGCTGGATGACGAGCGAGTCCTTTTCGGCCGCGAAAGCCCGGCCACTAAACGAAAAGCCCGCTGACAAAAAGGCTGCAAAAACAGCAACTATGCGATAGAAAAACCGTTTTCTCATCCTGCCCTCCTTTATTTAGCAGATACGCTAAGATCAACAAAGAAAGGCAGATGATCCGAGGGATAACTAGCACTTCGAACCACTTCCTCATAGGTTAAAGTAAAATCCTGATCTCTGACGTACATGATGTGGTCTATTTTACGTGTTGGGTTTACGTTCGGAATGGTTGGCTCCATCTTCTTGCTCGCCGACACGAAATAGTTGCTCAGGAGCCCCATCGCCTGGCTTTCCATCCGGGCATTCATATCCCCGCCGATAATAACGGGCGCTTTCAGCGCCGACGCGACTTCAACAATCTTCTGAGCCTGCAGTATTCTGTTCTCTTCCTTGTTCACATCAAGGTGAGTAGATCCGAAATAAATCTCACGGCTGTCAGGCAAGGTTACCTTCACAAGGGCGAAGGCCCTGTCTTCATAGTTGCCTACGCTCAAATCTTCCGGCAGCGGTATATTTTTCGCGTTGCTGATGGGATACCTGGATAAAATGCCAATGCCGTAACCGCCGCCTTCGTAGGGAATAGCCTTCGCGAAGAAGTAGTTCATTCCTGTCTTCTCTGCCAGCACCTTTAGCTGAAACTCGTTATTCGAACGATTCGTTGCGCTATCGAGTTCCTGAACCGCAACCAGATCTGCTTTTGCTCCCTTTATAACATTAGCAATGGCATCGAGGTCGATCACTCCTGCCCTTGAAGGAGGGTTTCCGTGATGGGTGTTATAGGTCATTACACGCAGGGAGAGCGCTCTATTTCCAGGAGCCCCGGGGGTGCCATTTTCGGGATTATTTTCAGAGCCCTTTCCGCAACCGTAGCATATGGACGAGATGCAGATAGACAATATAAAAGTTAACTTTTTGAACGAAAAACGGATACTTGATGGATACATGGCAAATTGATTTAATGATAATTAGGGTTACACCGAAAGATCCGATGTAACCCCGCGTTGTTATAAAGGGTATGAATGAATAGACTCAGGATTGTATTTAGTGCGATTATCTTCATCCGGCACTTTGATCTCAAGGGTCGCATTTGCGACACCGTTTACGACAGAATAAGCTTTTACCATAACCAGGCCGAACGCCTTGTTATCAGCTACCGTTCCGCCCCAGGGGAGAGCTCCCCAGCCAATAATGAAGCCTTCGCCCACCTTGAGCTCGCCGTTAAAGCGGCGGTTGGTTGTCTTGATGTTATAACCCTCGCCACCCTGACTAACCGGTGCTATCACCTTTTGCTCAAGAAAGGCAGTCAGCTCGCCATCCCAGTTGATCTCTGCCATGGCTGCGGGGGTAACGCTGCTTCGATTCGCCGTAACGAGCGTATACACTACCTGACTGAAACCCGGCATATAAGGGGCCATCGCAGTTTGGTATGCCGCTCCTGCCTGTACAATTCCGCTTGGCATAATCCGGAAACTGCTGGAACTGTATTTGGCAAATGCAAAGTCGAGCATGCTCTGGGCAGCGGGGGCCGTATTTACATCAAATACGTGAGGGGCTTTGTAAGCAGAAAACCAGTTGTTTTTACCAGGACCAATAGCCGTTGTAAGTTCAACCGTAAATGTCAGCAGCCGGTTATAAACCTTGCCCACGGGCAGCTCTATAATCTTTTCCTTCCCTCCCTGGTTCCTGGCGGTAATCCGGATAGCTTCCGTATTTTTAACGCCATTGTAAGTGGCCGAAAAGTTAAACTCGTCCAGAGGAGTTCCTGGCGTCAGCGGCGTTTCAGGTCCGTACGCTCCATTGACTTTCATTGCATAAGAAATACTCAGGATATCGCTGCCCGAAGATACCATACCCGACAGGGTATTGGGGGCGCCGGCATACACCTTGTCAATTGAGGTAATTCCTCCATCAAGGGTAATATTAACAGCATCATCCACTACACTTCCGATTTTAAAGGTATCAATGGCAGCTCCCTGGTAGGCATTAACCGCCTTTATTACAATAGCGCTCAGCCCTTTCTGTACCACGATCCCGGCAGAAAAGTCGCTGCTCCTCTTGTCAGTGAACTGTACATTCTTTGGTTCAGAAGCCTGTCCGTTCACTATCGTGGTGAACGTAATGGCCGACAGATCATATTTTGACTCGACGTGTCCGGTTATCGAAATCCGCTTGTTCTCGAACACTGTTTCCCTTGACTTAATGTTGTTCGTAAAGTTGAGTACGGGAACGTCTCTTACCTCCTTAAAACTGAGATGTACTTCCGAACTGCGATTCATCTTATCGAAAGATACAATTACCAGTTCCACCAAAGCCTGATCCGCATTGAATACAATGTCCTTTTGCAATTCAATGGGATAGTCGGTCTGATCAAAATTTACCGGTGTTCCTGACTCTGTGCCATTCGCATTCTTCCTGATAAAAAAGTAGGAAAGCCTTCTGATGCCAAGTTCCGATTTTACTGTTACCGGAACCGTTACCGTTTGTCCGGCATTCAGCTCCTCAAGGTTGGGCACATCTTCGCTGATGGTTATTATCGGACCTTCAGTTCCTTCCATATCCTTTTTACAGCCCACGAATGCCAGTGTATGAAAGGCGAAGACCGCCAAAAACAAATTGAATATCTTTTTCATTAGAATTTGATTTTTAATGACGATGAACCATCATGTGCAGCTTTTTTTCTGCTGTTCTTTGCAAAGCGCACATGATGGCAATCTATCAAGTGTTCTCTCTGTCCGTTTTATCTTCTGTTGGGCTGCCGCTACTACTGCCAACCCGGATTTTGGGTGAGATTTGGATTTAAATTAAACTCTTCAAGAGGAATGGGCCAAAAGTAGTCCCTGTTCTCGTTGAAGGTTTTAATAATATTCCGGTTTGTAACCACCAGTCCCCGGGTTCCCTCCGACAGATCGCTTACAGGTATCTGATAAACACCGGTCGCAGGGGGTTTCGAGCCTGCGTAGACTTCTACGTCATTCGTACCGTTCCTGTCAAGATCGAAGAAGCCCGGTCCGGGAAAATACATTCCTCTGAACTGGTCGGCCAGAAGATGGCCCTCCTTCCACCGCATCAGGTCGTCCCATCGGAAGTTTTCTTCCATTACAAGTTCAACACGACGCTCTCTTCTTATCTCCAGAATAACGCCTTTGGCTGGTCCGCCAACGTTCGGATATAAGGCAGCCTGATAGGGATCAGGACTGGCATTTGCTGCAGCGAGATCTAAATTTGGCATTCCAACCCGGTCGCGCAGTAACTTCACTGACCGGTCAATATCCTGCTGAGTCAGGGTACCCAGTTCTGCCTTTGCTTCCGCATAATTCAACAGCACTTCTCCGAAGCGGAAGAGTACAAGGTCCTGCACCGACTGCCCGCTCATGTCAAGACTGGGATCATTCAGCCATTTAATAAGCTGGTAACCGGTAACCGTTGCGTCGAAGTTAGGAGCTTGCTGCTGGCCGCTTTCAGCATTGCCAATTATCCTTCTGTAACCCGGTGTTCTGATCGTCTGTGAAAGACGGGGGTCACGGTTCTGAACCTCGTCGTAGAACTCCATCGTCTGGTAATTCGGAAGATCAGTAAAACGGGAACCGTCGCGCATGAGATAACTATTTACGAGCCGCTTTTCAAGTCCCGGCTTGCCCTGCGTACGGGAAGTAAGATAGAACTGCAGGCCGTGTTTTAAGTTCAGCTCCGCAGAATAGCGACGGCCCAGGATCACTTCAGCAGCCACCGGGTCCAGCCTCAGCTGATCGAACAGGTCCTGATACGGTCTGCCTGTCGGGCCGTTCGTTCCTTTATAAACGGAATATCCGCTGGAGGTCATCAACTCATTCGATGCAGCAACACACTCATCCAGGAACTTCTCGGAACCGCCAATATTAAACTCAGTATGATACTTCCTCCAGGTACCTTCGTAAAGGCATATCCTCGATTTCAGGGCAAGGGCAGTCCACTTGGTCACCCGCTCCACACTCTTTGTGGCATCCAGGTGTGCAATGGCGAAATCAATATCAGAAAGTACCGAATCCATTACGAGCGTCCGCGGATCCCGCGGCTTTTGCAGACTGGCGATGTCATTGGTTTCTATGGCGATGCTGTACCAGGGCACATCGCCAAACCGTTTTACCTTTTCGAAATAAAAATAAGCCCGAAAGAAGCGGGCAAGTCCGAGGTACTTGTCACGGACGGAGGCATTGGGATACTTCTTTACGTTTTCGGCTGTGATGAAGAAGTTGATATCGCGGAGATTGCCCCACTCCCATCCGCCACCGGACGTTGGTATCAGGCGGTTACCGCTGATCTCACGGGCAACAGAAGACAGCACAATGTTATCAGCCGTCTCATTATATATAGTGCCGCCGTCAGGAAAAAATGAATAAAAGTAATTGGTATAGGCCTTCAGATCATTCTCGGTCTTAAAGAAAGTCTCAGGAGACGTCCTGGCTGTGGGATATCTGTCCAGAAAATCTTTATTGCAAGCCGCCATAAGCGGCAGGAGCAACAAAAGCAGATGTGATTTTATTTTAATACGCTTTTTCATTGGGGTAATTCGTTTTTTAGTGGCAATGAAGCTATCATGTGCGGCGAGGCTTCTGCTCATTCCGGTTTGTTTACAGCGCACATAATGGTTTCATTTCGTGTATATTGAGGTTAAAACGAGATATCAAATCCGAAAGAGTAGGCTTTACTAAATGGATAGACTCGCGCGTCGGCGTTGGCCATGGCCTGCTCCGGGTCGATGTATTTCGTATCGAGCTTCGTAAGAGTGAAGAGGTTCTCGCCGCCCACAAAAGCTCTCAACCTGCTGATTTTCAGCTTTTGCGTCAGCCTGGCAGGAAGAGAATATCCGATGATCAGGTTCTTCAGGCGCACATAGGCCAAATCCTGCAGGTAGCGGTTATTACTTGCTCTCAACTCATTATTCGCATTGAGCGCGACATAGGCAACAAGCGTTGGAAAATAGGCATTCGGGTTCTCAGGGGTCCATACCTTCGACTCAAAATCGCTTGGTAGAAATGAAAAATAAGGGCGCGAATAAGGACCCCAGAAACGGTCAGCGTTGCCTCCGGGATACCACTCTCTCTTCCCGATACCCTGGAAGAAGGCAGAAAAATCGAAATTATTCCAGCTCGCCCCCAAGTTGATCCCGAAGGCGTAGCGCGGGGTTGAGTTCCCGATCACTTTCTGATCTCCCGGGTCAGAGACCGTGTTGGCACCTGCACTGATCTTTCCATCTCCGTTGAGATCAACCCAGCGCAGGTCACCAGCTCTGATCGGAATATTATTGTCATTTCTAACCTTATTTAACCAGCTTTGATCAATCGGATAGGTTCGTGCTTCTGCATCTGTCTTAAAGTACCCGTCAGTAATGTATCCCCAGATCTCTCCCAGCTCTTTTCCAACATACAGCCCGTATGTAAAATCGCTTGATTTATTAACCTTCGTGATATAGGAATGATTGTCGCTGAGGTTTAGCCCGACATTATACTTAAAAGGCTTTCCGCCAAGATTAAAACGACTATTCCAGTTCATGGAAAGCTCGAAGCCCTGCGTGCGAAGGCTCGCCACGTTTAGAAGCGGGATTGTCCCCCCAAAGACGCTGGGCAGCGGTGTCCCGTCGTCCAGCATGTTTGAAGTATTCCTGACATAGCGATCGAAGCTGATGTTCAGCTGATTATTCAACAGTCCGACATCAATACCGCCATTGTAGGAAACGATATTTTCCCAGGTTAAATCGGCAGAAACAGGATCCGGAGAGCGGTAGTAGTTGGCCCTTATTCCGTCGAGCATATAGGCAGCCGTTCCGGATCGCATTGCCAAAATGTACGGATAGTACTTTCTGTCTGCATCATCGCCATTATTGATCTCCTGGTTTCCCAGCGAGCCTACAGAAGCTCTGATTTTAAGTGAGCTGATGACACGGCTGAGCGGCTTAAAGAAGTCTTCGCTGCTTGCCACCCATCCCAGGGACGCAGAGGGAAAAAAGCCGAAACGGTTTCCGCTGGGAAAGCGCGATGTTCCGTCGTAACGACCATTCGATTCGAACAGATATTTATCCTTGTAGCTGTAGTTTAAGCGGTAAAAATAACCGCGCAAAGCGTACTCTCTGGAACCGCCTGCTGCGGTCGCATCACCGGTAGCAAGGTTAAGGTCGTTGAGTTCAAGAGAAGAAACATCCTGTTTTGCTGCGGTAATTTTCTTTGACCGGTTAAGTTCCTGATTAAAACCAGCAAGAACTTTAAAGCTGTGAACGTTGTTCAGGGTTTTGCTGTACTCACCAAATATGTTAATCACGTGAAGCTGATTGAACTGCTGTTCCTCAGTCAGGAGATCGGTACTGTATTTCGTTGCTACTTCAACCTTTCCCGGATAAAGTGAGTAGGTAGCAGGCGCCTGGCGATAGTAGCTCGGATCAGTATACATCCTGTAGCTGTAGTTAGCTGTGATATTTAAGTCCTTAATGGGGCTAATGGTCGCCTCAGATATGTTAGTGAGCTCATACTTGCGGTCAGCGCCCCTGGTGGTACCACTTTGCAGCATGGCAAAGATGCCATCACCGATGTCATACTGATTCAGGCCGGTGATGTAAGTCGGCGTTCCATCCGGGTTTACAGGTGCGTACGCTGGAGAAGCGTGTACATTGATCTGCGTGAAGTTGGCGTTTCCTCCTTCCTTCCGGCCAAAATAATTGTAAGTTGAGCTATAAAAATTGATGTTATTTGTCACCTTCAGCCAGGGATTAAGCTGAGCGCCGACCTTAGTCCGCAGGTTATAGGAACTATACTTATCAGTATGGATGCGCATAATGCCGTCCATTTTCTTCATATTTCCGTTAATCATGTACGACACATTTTCGCTGCTGCCCGACACGTTCACGTTATGGTTCTGCATCGGCTGCCACTGGGTGAACATGAAGTTATACCAGTCATAGTTACCATAATAGACATATTGATCCTGCCCCTTCCTGTTCTGAACGGTCACCCAGGGACGGCTCGGATCCTCCGTTTTGTCATTGCGGCGGGCAAGCAGCTCCGCGTAGTCCTGCTCGGTATACCCTGAATACCCGCCCACATGAGCAAGGGCAGCATCATTCAGTTTCATCCAGTCATACCCGGTTGTAATAAAGTCGGTACTAATGGTCGGCGTATTAAAACCAAAGGAATTATTGTAGCGAATCACAGGCTTTCCCGAACCACTTTTAGTCGTGATCAGAACGACCCCAAAAGCCCCTCTCGCACCGTAAATTGCCGCCGATCCCGCATCTTTTAATACCGTGATGCTCTGGATCTCCTCGGGAGACAAGCGATCCAGTGTGCCAGGGACGCCGTCAATCAGAACTAAAGGCGCATTTGAGACGGGGTTATTGCCGTTGATCGACGTCACACCGCGAACATTTAAACTCCCCATAGTACCCGGCGCTCCGCCGCCCATACTGACGTTCAAGTTTGGGATCGCTCCCTGCAGAGCGGAGGATAACGTGGTAACGGGGCGATCACGCAGCTGCTCACCGTTGATCTGTGATACTGAGCCAGTCAGATTCATCTTCTTCTGGGTTCCGTACCCTACAACCACCACCTCATTCAACTTTTGAAGATCCTCCTTCAGGACCACATTCAACTGTGTCCGCCCGTTCAGAGCAAGTTCCTGGTGGGCAAAACCAGTAAAAGAGATGACCAGGGTGGCATTCTCATCTACGTTCTCCAACAAGAACAGTCCATTCAGGTCGGCCACGGTAGCAAGAGCCGAGCCTTTCACCCGGATGGTGGCACCGGGCAAAGGTTGTCCGGCTTCGTCTGCCACTTTCCCTCTTACAGTGACGGTAACAGCGCGTTTCTCCACTTGCCTTTCTTCTTTCTTCGTGATAATGACGGTCTTGTCTTCAATAGCATACCGAAGCGGCTGTCCTTGAAACACCTGATTCAACGCCTGCGCGAGAGTGGCATTTTTAACATCAATTGTTACCGCGCGCGCCGCTTTGAGCTCGTTGTATCTGTAGAAAAAGAAATAGCCGCTTTGCTTCTCGATCGCAGAAAGGACGCTCTCGAGCTTTAAGTTCTTCCCCGACAGATTGATATTCTGAGAAAAACTTTTCGCGCTTAACTGAAGACACGTAATTGTGAGTAAAATGGCGGTTAGTTTCATAACAAGAAACCTTTGGGATGGTAAAAACAACGGCCAGTCCCGCATTTTACCATGAGAGTTTAATTGCATACTTTTGTAGAGTTGGGTTAGAAATGTGTTTCCGTTTAGAAATGTCTGTTTAATCCAACCAGCCTTTAAAGGGCTTTTTATAACCGGAGGTGTTGCAGCACTTCCGGTCTTTCCCGGACTAAATCTTTTTTGCAGAGTAGTTAAGTCTTCATAGCTGTTCCTTTAAGATTAAACCTTGATGAATTAGTTATTGACAATGATCTTTCGGCCTTCCAGCCGGCAATCGACGTTGCTGAGCTTCAAAACACGCAATACGTCTGATACATAAGAGGTCCGCTTTATCTTTCCGACAAACTCGTCCTGAGGAACTTCGCCCCGGTACTCGATGTCGACATCATACCACCGCGACACCTGGCGCATAATAGACGGTAGATTCTCGCGGTCGAATTTGAAATATCCGTTCTTCCATGCGACCGCTTTTTCCAAATCCGCTTCACTGACTTGTATAGCACGAGCCGAGGCGCGCAGAACAGACTGCTGACCGGGCGTGAGCAAACGAGAGCTGCCCGGACTTTCAGTGCCGCCAGCGAGTCTTACCCTGACAGAACCTTCCAGCAGAGTAGTGCGGGTCTCCCCTTCATCTTCATAGGCATTGACGTTAAAATGCGTTCCGAGCACTTCAACCTCCTGACCAGGAGTTTCTACGATAAAAGGCAGCCTATTGGATTTATCACCCTTAGATATGTGGTCTCTATTTCTTTTGGCGACTTCAAAATAAGCTTCGCCTTTTAGCTGCACGCGGCGCTCGCCTTTAGGAAAAACCGTTGGAAAGCGAATTGAAGAAGCAGAGTTCAGCCATACTTTTGATCCATCGGGCAGCACCAGCTGATACTGACCACCGCGGGGGATCGTAATGGTATTATACGCTATTTCTATCACCTTGTCTCCTGCCCGGCTGGGCTGATACACCACCTCCCCTTCCTTTGCTTTTGCTACCGAAACTCCGTTCTGATTGGCCAGGACCCCTTTGGCGGCTTCATCCAGGGAAATGACAGACCCATCAGCCAGTGTAAGGGTCGCCTTATTACCACCGGGAGCAATATCATTTCTTTTAACGGAAGACACCGTCTGAGAGGATGCGGTCTTGCCCTCCCCTGAGGGGCTCTTTAAGAAGAGCCATGCTGTAAACGAGGAGACGATGAGAACCGAGGCCGCTACTGCCCAGCGAAAAACAAACCGGCCCTGTTGCTTCTCTTTTTGAGGAGTAACAGCAAGCTGCTGCATCAGGCCCTCCTTGATACTGTCTTTCAGGTTGTCCTTTTCTGCCTGACTAAACTTTTGCATCACATCCTCTTTTGCATCAAAAAGATCGTAGTATGCATGGAGGAATCTCTTCTCTTCCTCAGTAGCTTCACCAGCCTGATACTTCTTCAGAATGCGCAGAAAGTCCTGCCTGTCTATATTCATCCGATGGCGTTTTATATCAAGACCGCTGTAACCGAAAAAGTCCCACGACAAAATGATTTTTTTTATTGAAGCTAACCGGAACTGACGCGCTCGTCCGAGAGATGGCTCTGTGAGCGATATAGGCAGAAGTGCCCCGGAACGCTTTGAGTGGATTTAGAGAATAATTAGCTTCCGTCCCCCCTTTAAATGAGTGGTACTCATTCCAGGCGTTTGGCAGAAAGCAGATAAAAAGATGCAAAGCAACTCTGTGAAAACAGTGCTGCCGGAATTGCAGGAGCGCGGGAACTAAAAGAGGAAAAGAAGTGAGAGAAGCAAGATCATGGTCAGCGACTCCCTCAACTGTATAATACTTCTTCCCAACTGATTTTGAACGGTCTTGCGGGAGATATTGAGCTGACGGCTGATTTCATCGGTCGAGAGGTCCTGATGAAATCTCATAGTAAAGATAGTCTGCTGAGAAGGAGTAAGAGAACCAAGCAAAGCTTCGTAGGCATGCAAGAACTCTTTTTGAAGAACGTTGGCGTCGGCGCCCTGCGCAGACACTTCCACTTCGGACAGGAGATCCGGAATGGGCGTATATTTCTGCTCTCTCTCCATCCACTTAAATACATTATTCCGTACTGCAGTAAGAAGATAGGCCTGTAAGTTGTCGATTTCAATCTCGTCTCTGCGAGTCCAGAGCCTGAGAAAGATATCCTGTGTGATGTCTTTGGCGTATCCCGGATCGTTCAGCCTTCGGTAGGCAGCAGCGTAAACGACCTCCCAGTACTTTTCATACAGCGCATCGAAAGCCTCGGAACTGCCTTCCTTCATCCGAAGCAACAATCCCCTGTCTTCTGTTACACGTGCGCCGGCTATGCTCATGATACTACCCTAATACCAAATTTAAAACTTATTTGGAATAAAACAACTGCAATCCTAAAGCTCCAAGGTGAAGCTACAGACAAAGGAAGCACATCGGCATAAAGAGAAAGTTAGGCCTTTGTTAAATTATTGCATCGATAGCACAGTCCTTTTATTCACTTAGCCATCTGCCGGGCAGAGACGGGAGCCGCTGCCACCGGTATCGACCGATGTACACTGTCCTGTCATAGCAGTGGCAGGCCCCATCTTTCAAAGCTCTTCAAAAGCGAAGAAAAGCGGCTCTGACCTGCCTTCCCTGAGACTGGTGCGGGACTGGTTCGAGACTTGTGTGCCTTCTGGTTTATCTTTCTATTATCGGGCATCGGCGGCGCTCCGAATTTTCTCCGGGTGGCATTGGAGCCGGATTGGAGCCTGATCGGAGAAAACTAAAAGAAAAGGTAGACAATTGCGAATCTGTCTGCCAGCATTCCCGAACAGGCCTCAGGCATGAGCGGCAGTAAGCAGGATTAAACATATCTTCTTCCGACTTTGAATAAATCCACCAGGAGGAGAAGGGAGGACTGTAAGCTGGAATAAACGTATCGTCCTACCCTGCCAAATCCGGACAATTGCAGACAAATCACGACAATTCCGGACACAACGCTTTGAAAATTAGGTTTCTGTCATTTTGCTCCCTACGTTTGTTTCGTCAGGCGGCATTAAGGATAAAAACGAACCGACCCAAACAGAACTTTAACGACTTAAATTTAATCAAAATGGGAGAACTTAGAAAAACCAGCAGCAAATCTGAATTCATCGGGCAGACCAACTTACTTTGGACCGGACGTGAATATTATTCTTTAGAGAACTGTGTGGTGAACGTACGACCAGGCGGCGCCTCAATAACATCAACAATAGTTGGCCTGTATGACGAGAAGATTTACCAGGTAGACTATCGGATTCAAACCAGTCAGAACTGGGAAACCCTTTCTTTAGAAATCAAATACCGGCAGAGTAACAAGATGCAAGTGATCCGGTTAGAAGGCGATGGAAAGGGTAGCTGGATGAAGAACGGTGAACAAGCAGACGAGTTTAAGGGCTGTATAGACGTGGATATTTCATTAACACCATTTACCAACACTTTGCCGATCAGCCGGCTCCCGATGCGCCAGCACGACTCACAAGACATTCATGTTCTATATTGTGACTTATTAGCCGGAGAGTTAAGACCGGTTTTTCAGAAATACACCCGTCTGTCAGAGACGGAATACCGTTACCAGAACATACCCAACGACTTTGGAGCAACTATCGAAGTCGATGAAGCAGGTTTTGTCGTTGATTACCCTCAATTGTTTGTCAGAACTGCAGCTTTTACTTTCCCAAGTGAATAAACAAGGATAGGTCTTTTGGCCGGCTTTTCCGTAACTTCCAGGTCTAAATACTGTTCAATTAAATCTGGTGACACGCCGGACTTAGGATAATAAAGCACCGTGAACTGCCTGCAGAAAAACGTCCTGAATGCAATAAGCAAAGGGCATTAATTCTCTCTGATTTTCCAAAATCCGAGACGCTGTCTCGGATTTTCAGCATTCCACTATTATAACTCAGATTGAGTTGCTCATAACTTGCCCATGCATAAGCGCGACAATCTTGCGAAACGTTATATTACAAAAACTATCGGTATTTATTCATTAATCCGGAACAGGGACAAAAGTTGTGGAGAGAAGAGTAAAAGTAAGATATTAGCGTGCAGAAATTAGATAGATGCACGAGTCGTTTAAAGCCCTACTTCCCTTGATTATCCCTGAAGGGGTATCCGATTATTTCCAGTTGACAGATCATAAAAAAGACACTACCGGGATTCATATTTACCTGGAAGAGATCAACTCCATTCCGGTAGAATATAAGACCAACAAGTTACTCTCCAAAGGCTTCTTTGATGAAGTGATTCTGCAGGACTTTCCCATACGGGGACAGGAAGTGTATTTGCATGTTAAGCGACGTAGATGGTGGAATCTGGACACAGGTAAGGTCGTTCACCGAGATTGGAATGTTGTAGCAATAGGAACGCGGATCACCAGTGATTTCGCCGCTTTTTTAAAAGCAATCAGTCGATACCCAGCCACATAGTCTGCAGACGATCGCCTCCTTTTACGGGATCAAAGGCAAGAAGCTGCAGCGCTATTATCGCGATCAACTCAGTGAATACAAGAATTGGGAGCACCGTACCGATGCCCGTAAAGGCTTGATCTTCCCACAGAACATCGGTCCTTATCTCTCTATAGATGAGACCAGTCTTTCCCAGGGTGAGCTCTATACGGTGGTCACCAATAAAGAAGCTAGAGGCAAAAAGGGCACTCTGGTTGCTATTATGGAAGGTACCCGTTCGGAGAACATCATTCCACTGCTTCAAAAGATCCCCCAAAGACTTCGTAATAAGGTCAGAGAGATCACCTTGGATCTGGCTGGTAACATGAGTTTGATCGCTAAAAAGTGCTTTCCTTTCGCCTCTCAGGTCATTGATCGCTTTCATGTGCAGCAGTTAGCCACAGAAGCGCTACAGGAAATACGGATCAAATACCGCTGGGAAGCCATTGATGCAGAGAATCAGGCTCTGGAAGAAGCCAAAGCAACTAAAACAAACTATTCACCTGAAATACTATCCAATGGCGATACCTTGAAGCAGTTACTGGCCAGAAGCCGCTATCTGCTCTACAAGGACCAACAAAACTGGAGTGCTGAACAGGCAGAGCGGGCTTCCTTGCTCTTTGAACGATATCCTTCCCTGGAAAAAGCTTATCAGCTAACCCGGGGCTTATCCTGGATATTCAGCAACACCAAAGATAAGCTCTACGCCTTTGCAAGACTGGCCCGGTGGAACGAGAAGGTGGAGCAATCCGGCTTTAAATTTTTTAATACCATTGCCAGAACCATCAATCTCCACCACAACAATATCTTGAACTACTTTGATAACCGAAGTACAAACGCTTCAGCCGAATCTTTCAATGCCAAAATTAAGGCTTTCAGAGCGCAGTACCGAGGGGTAGGAAATGTTAATTTTTTCCTCTTCAGACTCATGAAATTATTTGCTTAGTCCACAGATTTTGGTCCAGATCCATTAATCCCTTATAGGTCTTAAAAGGTATGGATTTAAACGGATAGTTATGAACTGTTTAAACGCAAAAAAGCCTCTAAACTATGATATTTAGAGGCTTTTGAATCCAGTCAGACTGGTTTTCGTCGGGGTGGCAGGATTCGAACCTACGACCTCCACATCCCAAATGTGGCGCGATACCGGGCTACGCTACACCCCGAACTTGTTTTCTCTCTGTATAAGAACTCCCCTGAAGGGACTGCAAAGATAGAAACTCTATTTTATTCGTCAAATATATTTTTTAAAAAATTCAGCAATCATCTTTTAACACCTGAAACTAAGTGAATTAGCCTTAAAAATATTTTTAAAGCGCGGCTGCTATGTGCTTTTTCCAATCAGGATACCGGTCTAAGACCTGTTGCGGTGCATATACATACCAGGCGTAGCCGTCCCTTCTCTCGCGCTCAACTTCTGCCAGGGAATACACCACCTTGCTATCCCGGTTGCAGAACATCGGACGGTGGGTCTTCAGTTCGTAGTAGCGAGTCCAGATGGGTGGAGCGGTTGAATCTGCTTTTACAACCCGATCAGAAACGGAATGACGGTATCTGGTGTCCATGGGTGGGGCGTCAACGCGGACTACCCGGGTATTATATATCTTAGACTTCTCGAACCACTGGACTGCATTTTCAACCGCTTTGATAACTTCGGCTGAGGGGTGCTCTATACTCATCAAAAACAGTACAATTCCCGCGCTCTCCCCATTTGATATGCAGGGCGGCTCAAACTTCCTTGCCCATGCAGGCGCAAGACTCTTTTCGTCATGCTGCTGACACCATGCGGTGGGCACTCCATCCTCGACAATCTGCGTCTTCAATACACAGTCCATACCTTTACGATACGCAACTTCCAGCTCCTTTCTTGCATTTCCTCTGACGAAGTCATAAACAGGATCACGATCTGTAACGTTCTTCAACACCCTCATAATTCCCTCAAAAGCTCCGTCATTATAGGTAATATGACGGCTATAGTTCGATTCCAGCGGGTAATACTGAGGCCAGCCGCCATTATCATATTGCGCCTTCACGATGAACCTGAAGCCTTTGAGAGCGCCCTCTTTAAATCGCTCATCACCCAGTTCCTGATATGCTTTTGCCAGATACTCCACCTGAGTGTAAGTGGTACCGTTGTCAAAAGTGGTATTGGTATGCCCTTTGCCGTTCAACACGGTATCCTTCTGCGCCGGAGTAAGGACAGCAAGCATATCGTAATTTTTAGGCCAGCCGCCGTTATTTTTTTGAAAGAGGAGGATGTTTTCTGCAATAGCCCGCACTTCAGAGGCCTTGTACCGAGGTTTACCTGGCAAGGGATTAATCATATTACCCGCATCTTTTATTCCGTACCAGTGGCCCGTATTATCATTAAAGACACTTACGTTGATAGCCATCCCTTCCTTCACGACGTTCCGGGTCTGCCCCTTTGAAGTATTGAAACAAAAAACAATTGTTAGCGCTGCAACCGATGCCCTTAACACACCTTGCAATCCTCTCTTTGCCGACTTATAGCTTGGTTTCATCTATTACTCATTAACGCACCCAAGATAATATTATTCCGACCAGAGAAAAGAATGATTTAAAGCACGCTTTTTCAAGTTCTTCTGCATGGAGAAATAAAATTGAGCTGACATCGTAATGAGACAACGATTGCTAGAAGGACAATTTGCACATGCGCGAAGAAAAATCGTCTCACCGAGCCCTGCTTAGTTATTAAAAAAGAAGTAAATTTAGCATCTAAACCTACATTTATGGGTCTCAAATTCGTTAATTCCCTGACTCTCCCCGTTCTGATAGTTCTTATCTTTTCTCGTTCAGGCTTCTGCCAGCCATCACTTGCTGGTTCCCCCATCCGTATTGATCAGCTAGAGACCCAAATAAAAAAGAGTATATCTTTAACTGAAACGAAGCGTCAGCTCGACCAGCTAAAGCGGGAAAGCCAAATCAATGGCAACTATGTATTATTGGCCAGATCTATCCGTGCTGGTATAACATTGCGTGATCGTCTAACCGAAGACTCTTTATACTTCCAGAACAGCGCCATACTGGATACACTGATAGCGAGCGAAAGAACAGACCAGCGCCTGAAGCCGCTTTTGCTCCTGCTTCGTGCACAACGCATTAGCGAGTTCAACAAGCGCAGGCTTACATTCAACTATGCCACCTACAGCACAAAAAAACTGGCATAAACTATGCACTGTTAAGCGGCAAGGAGCGAGACAGCGCGGCCAATGCCGATCTGGAATCAGCTCTCAGGCTGTCGACACCGCTCATAAACAAAGAGCACATACTATGGTTATCGTCTACTCCTGATATTTTCTTGTTTACACCAGCCCTCCCTGACATTGTATATTCCGAGAAGATAAACTTATTAGGCCCGCTTGGAATCAATAACATAAAACCAGAAAAGAGTCTTCCTGATCTGTTCGCCCTCCCGCCGCTGGACTTCCTTCACACACTCGTACGATCAGACAGTGTCTCCAAAAACAACAACGCGATTTTGCGCAGTTACCGGCGGTGGATCGCTTTTCACAAAGCAGAGCCGCATATTTCTTTTTTCATTGAATCACTACTCAGAAAGCAAATCTACCTGTCATCAGAACGTGATTCTGTCACAAAAAGACGGTATGTTGACTACCTGCAACAAAGTATTCAATCGCCCTACACCGAACTAAAAGCACATGCTGTGTATCAGCTCTGCCTGAGCTGGTATGAGGAGGGGAAAAAATACGCCAGTTCTGCCAATCGTTATATCTACCCTCCCCGACCGAACTTCCAGGCGCAGTATCAGTATTACCCGGCACAGGCAAGAGAATTGTATATCCGGCATAGATCTTTCATGTCCGCCTATCCACCACTCAGCAAGGTGCTTTTTCTGATGGATAGTTTAACCACTCTGAAGTCAGTGCAAGTTGAAATGGATAACGTCACTCCTCCAGGAAAAGAAATACCGATAAAGCTGCGGTACAAAAACGTCGATACATTGTATTACAGGCTTACTCCTGCTGGACTTACTCAGCCAAAGAAAACAAAATCAGAACACGACGCCCAACTTCTTGCTCTGTCCGTACTGGAGCAGGGATCCTTCGCACTTCCCCTCCCTCCGGACAACAACGAGCACGCCGTTTACCTTAAGCTGCCCGCCATGCACCAGGGAAAGTACAGACTCTTGTTTAGCGGAGCGCCCTTCGGATCTCAAAAGGCGTCCCTAAACGCCTTGTCCTTTCAGGTAAGTGGCATCGCAGCAGTCAACAGCGGAGATGAGGTATTTGTGTTAGATCGACAAAGTGGCTCGCCTGTGGCAAATGCAGAGATCCGGGCGTTTAAAAAAAGCGCCTGTACTGAAAGGAATACTTAAAAAAACAAGCAGTACGGGCAGGATCACGATCAGGAAACAACTAGCCGACAGCATCAGCATAATCTATAAAAACGACACGTTAGGCTATACGCCTTCTTTCAGCTACGATGGCTCAGAGGATGAAATATACAGCAAGGAAGAATATGACGATCTGAACGAGTTTTTTGACGAGCACCTCCGGATGGAGATCTTCTGCGATAGAGGTATTTACCGTCCCGGACAAAGCGTTCATTATAAAATCATTTTTATAACGAACGACCCTTCAACCGGCAAATCTATAATTTTTAACAGAAAAAATCTTGGAGGAGGGATCTTCAGCAACCGCGTTAAACAATGGCTGGAGAATGGCAACAACACCATTGTGCTTAAAGATCCTTCAGGCAGGAAGATCGACTCGGCCATTCTGTCAATCAATGATTTTGGCAGCTTTTCCGGCTCCTTTGAAATCCCTTTCAAAGCACTAACCGGGGAATGGCGGATAGACGGACATGCAGAGGTGAGCTACTACAACTCCGGATCCTTCAGAGTGGAAGAATATAAACCACCGACCATGGAAGTTCAGATGGAAAAACCGAAAAAGATACTGAGAGCGGGCAAACCATTCTCGGTGGCAATAAAACTTCGTTCACTCAGCGGCGCCCAGATAAACAATACCCCAGTCAAATACACGGTATCGAGAGCAGGGTATTATCCATCCTACTATCAAATGAATGAGCATCTCCCTTACAACACAAGAGTGGAATTATTGCATCATACCGGCTACACAGACAAAGATGGTATCCTTAAAATCCCAGTCAATGATTCAGCCCTCGTAAACGCCGAACTGAGCGACTCCATTGTCAGCACCTTCAGCTATTATATTGATGCTACTATAACCGACGCCACAGGGGAAAGTGTGGAATTACATGAATCCCTTACACTATCTACCAAACCAGTTAGCATTTATATCCCCGTGAACGAGGTGTATGAAAAGGGCTCCATTCCTGATCTGCCCGTCGCAACAACGGCGCAATTTGAAGGCCCTGTTGACCGGGACGTACAGATAAAGTTGTACCGGATAGAAAACAAATCCCGTTCTTTTAACAGGGAGCGATCGGTAGACCAGTGGTATTACGATAAATCGTCATGGAACCAGTGGTTTCCCGATAAGGCAGAACTTCCAACGGCAAAAGAAAAAAGTATTTAGTACTGGATACCGTTGTCAGCACGAGTACAGGAGATAAGTTTAGATTAAAAGAAAAGCACCTTGCCGGAGGTTGTTACCGTCTCATCGCCACGGTACAAGAAGGGCAACAGACGGAAGGACAATTGATCAGCGACTTTCTTGTCTACGAAAACAAGGCCGCTACTCTTCCGGAGGAGGAAGTCGATTATGTACCGTTTTACTCTTTAAAAAATGGAGAAACTATAAGCTGGCATATTTCGTCGCCAGCAGAGCAGTATGTGATTTATCACATACGTTACGCAGGAGAAAAAAGAAACAGGCTATTGAAAATGTATATCAGACGGCCAAAGAGAAAGCTGGTGTAAACCAATGGCGCTTTGTGATCCCAGCCGGAGCTAGCGGAGAGTTGGTAGTAACGCGATTATCCGTGAAGGCCAACCGGTTGGAGCGAAGAGAAAAAAGGATAAAAATAGACACACCACGACCGCCTATGGACATAGTCGTCGAACAATACCGGCAGATAATGCCTCCGGCATCAACAGAAACCTTTACCCTGTCAGTAAAGACTAAAAGTGAAAAAGTTGCGGCAGAGCTATTAACAACACTGTATGATGCTGCTCTCGATAAACTAACGGCGCACGCATGGCAGATTCCGGTCAGCGTTACCACAGGCAGCTATCTCGGAAGTTCGGGAAGTTATTCGATAACGAACCTGCTCTACGGTGGGAACATCAATGGAAGTGCATCATTACCTTACTTTTCCGAGGCTTACGATAGTACACTTGATCAATTCCTGTCGGGAAGGCTCTCTGGATTAAGCATTACCGAAGCAAGTGGGCTAAACGAAGTAGTTGTGGTCGGTTATGGAGTGCAAAAAATATCTGCTACCGCCGCAGGGATCAGTATCAGGGGACAAAATACACTGCAGGGTTACAGCCAACCTTTAGTAGTGCTGGACGGAAAGGTGTTCGAGAGAGAACTGAGTACTCTGGACCCGTCGGGCATTTCAGAAATCATGACGTTGAAGGGTGCCGAAGCCACTGCAATTTACGGTCAAAGGGGAGCAGAAGGGGTACTCATCATCAGCACAAAGGGCCCCATCGTGCTTCCATCCTTAGAAGTGGCGCCTGTGAAAGTGCGAAAAGACTTCAGAGAAACCGCATTTTTCTATCCGCAGCTAAGGAGTGACAAAGACGGCTATTACCGTTTCAGTTTCAGGATGCCTGAAAGCGCTACTGAATGGCATTGGAAGATACTGGCTCACACCAGCGGCGGAAATTTTGCCTATCTGGACAGGAAGTTGCAGACCCGGCTCAATTTAATGGTGCAATCAAATATACCGAGGCTTCTGTATCAGGGCGACCAGATCCGTCTTCAAAGCCGCATAAGTAACCTTGATTCGGCAATCACCTCAGGTAAGATAGCCTGCAGAATCGAGGACGCCATTACAGGAGAAGACCTAACGCCACTCATCGCGCCGGAAGCAGACGAGCCTTTCACTCTGAAGGGCAAGAGCACAGGCAGTGCAAGCTTCCTCTTGCGGATTCCAGCAACACAACTTAATCCACTCCGAGTGACTATTTCGGCAGCCGCCGGCGGTGTAGCTGATGCAGAGGAACATATCGTTCCAATCTTATCACCTAAAATTTTCGCGCGGAAAACTGAGCAGCTTGCCGTTAAAGAACCGTCTTCGGCTGCTATTAAGTCTCCCGCGCTTCCTGCAGGATCCTCTCCTTGTGGCGTAAGTATCTCGATCGAACAAAGTCCGCAGGCATCCTTGTTATATGCTCTTCCATGGCTGGCAAACTATTCATATGACTGTTCGGAGCAAATCTTCAATAAGCTGCGTGCACACGTAACCGCCTTAAATCTTATGAGGACCGATACTGGCGCGCAAGCGGCCTACAGAAGGGCAAAAAACGCATTAAGCAAGGAGGCAAGTCCTAAGTTGCCGCTGGCTGAAGCAAACCAGGAAGGCAGTCCATGGCTAGACTTATCAAACAAAACGACGAAGTTGCAGGAAGACCTGACCAGCACTCTCGATACAACAAAAGCCAAGAATGCAATCAGGAAGCATCTTGAACGCCTCTATCAGTCACAAAAAACGGACGGCGGACTTCCCTGGTTCGAGGGAGGAGCAAGCAATGCCTATATAACCGCCTACGTCCTCGCTGGCTTAGGCCAACTGAGACAACAGGGATGGTTAAGCGACGATCATCAGCGGCTAACACATTTCGTGGAGCGGCTCCTGCAATACACGCAGAATGAACTTGCAACACAAACCGAGTGGCAGCAGATATACAGTCTATATGCCGTGTCATACTGGTTGAATTCATACCATCCTTCCACAGCACAACGAATAACCATCGATCAGATTCTGAGTAAGGCCTGGAACGAGGCCGGGGAAAAAAGCCTGGGGGCTCAATCATTATTGATTATCAACTCTTTTAGATATTCAGGAAGCAATAACGAACTGCTAAAGGAGCGGGGCCGTAAGTTACTCGGAAGCATAAGGCAGCGTGCGATTGAAGACAACCTTTACGGTCTTCGATGGAAGGAGATATCAGACTCTGAGGTTATAGATCAGTCTGCAGAGGAAACAATGGCATTAATCGCAGAGGCGCTTGAAACGAGCGGGGATTATAACGACGAGCCGCGCAAGATGATCAAATGGCTCCTTAGCACGAAACAAAACGAGCATTGGCAGAGCACCAAAGCGACGGCCGCTGCTATCACTATGCTGAAGAAAGAGAACGCTCTCCCCTTTAGCAATACACGCAGCATGTCCTTAATAGTAGAAAATAAGCTTCTGGAGGTAAGCGACGATGTGATGAGCGGAGTACCTCTAGCCGCTACTCCATTGACGGAGTTACCTGAGATGGTAAGCTTAAAAACAAAAGGAGGAACATTAACAGGTGCAATCACCTGGTATTACATTGGTCGACCATCTGTTAGTGAAGCCACTGGAGGCCAGATCAAAATCCAAAAACAGCTTTCCAAAATAGACGACCAGCTACAGAGTCATCCTCTCGACTCTGCTACATGGCTAAAGCCAGGAGATCATGTTCGCATACGGCTGGTGATTGAAGCAAATTCAAGATTAAAATATGTGCATATTACAGACCCACGAGCCGCCGCTTTTGAACCCAAAGAGAATAGCAGTGGTTATAGACAGGGCAAGGGGTTTACGTATTACCAATCCGTTCGGGATACAGGAATAGACATCTTCGCGGAGACCCTTCCGCGAGGGGTATCGGAACTGACATACGATGTAGTAGTGGAGCAAGAGGGTACTTTTACAAGCGGCCCGACAGCCCTTGAATGCATGTATCGCCCGGCTATCACCGCCTACGGAAATGCCACAAAAATAAATGTGGCAAGCAAATAGGCAAGTAACGATTTACTTACCACATTTGTTACATGTCTCTCAGTTTAGGATCGGTCTGGGCCGCTTTCTGTTACCTTTAACCCAAAACAGTCGAAATCGAGACCTTCCCCGTAGCAAAAATCAGAACCTAGCAATGGAGGGGCCCGCTCCTGACCCCGCTCGGAGCTTTATCGTGAACGAGTCAGCACTCCTTTTGCAATCCCTTTTCACATCTTCGGCGCCTCTTGCAGAAGTGCCGAAGGATTATCGAAGCAGTGCCGAAGCAGATCTGGATACGGTCAGGACATTATCGGGAAAGCGCGGGTGTGGCTTTCCATTCGAATACCGATCTTTCCCGGTCAGGGTTCAGGCAGGTGATTAACGACAAAGCCCGCTTGAGGCGCAACTTCATTTTACTGGTAGCTTTTCCAACAAAGGCGCCTTGACTGATTTATCGTTCCAGATCCGATTTGCTGCTTCTTAAATATCTAAAGCAGCGGGAGCTTCGGGAACTGGTAAAAGAAGACACATCCTCGCTTACTCTGTTTGAAGCAGTCAGGTCATTATTGATCTCCTGTCAATTGCCGGACGCACAAAAAAAGCCGCTAAATTATACGATTTAGCGGCTTTTTTGGTTTTATTACTTTTCTTGCGGTGAGGGAGGGATTCGAACCCTCGGTACGGTTACCCGTACGACAGTTTAGCAAACTGTTCCTTTCGGCCTCTCAGGCACCTCACCCCCTTATTTCAGGGACTGCAAATATAGTAATTCAGCATTGCGTACAAAAAAATTTTAGTTTTTTCAGAACCTCACAGACTTCATTCTTCAGTCGGCAGACTGAGTCTTTTGAGCCCCAGCAAGTTACCCCGAAACCCCTGCCGCTCTAAATCTCATAATCGATCCGCACATGGTAAATGCTCATCAGCATGTTCTTGAAAATCGTTCTGATGTTTGCGATATCTTTCAGGGTGATGTTGCTATTATTCAGCTGCCCCTGCTCAAGCTTGTAGTCGATGATCCTGTCAACCAGGTTGCTGATGCTCTTGGCATCCGGCTCCTTCAGACTTCGCGACGCGGCCTCTACTGAATCTGCGAGCATCAGAACCCCGGTTTCTTTTGAAAAAGGGATTGGTCCGGGATATCTGAATATGTTTTCATCTACAAACTTCTCGGGAAAGTTCTTGAGAAAGGACTGATAAAAGTAGTCCATCCTGGTATTCCCATGGTGAGTTCTGATGAAGTCGATCACCATCTCGGGGAGCATATTCTTGCGGGCAATCTCTACCCCCTTCGTTACGTGGCGGATGATGATCTGTGCACTTGCCTCGTAAGACAGATTATCATGCGGATTGGCACCTTTATTCTGGTTCTCAATAAAATACTGTGGGTTCTCCATCTTGCCGATGTCGTGATAGAGCGCTCCGGCACGCACCAGAAGGGCATTTCCTCCCACGTTGAAGATCGCCGCCTCGGCCAGGTTTGCTACCTGCAGAGAGTGCTGAAATGTACCGGGCGCCTTGTAAGACAACTCGCGCAACAGCTTCGAATTGGTATTGGTGATCTCCATCAGGGTGACTTCTGAAGTGAGCCCAAACACACGCTCAAAAGCATAGATGAGCGGATAAGCCATGAGTGACAGCAGGACACTGAAGATGAAGGGCAGAAAGTTCTCCCATTCGATGCTCTCAACAGCTCCGTTATTACGGATCAGCGAGATCCCCAGATAAGACACAAAATAATTGCACAAGATGAGGATTGCCGACACGAGAAACTGTTCCCTCTTCACCAGGTTCTTAATGCTATAGATTGCAACCATCCCCGAGGTTACCTGCAGAAAAGCAAACTCAAAACTGTTAGGTACAAAGAAGCCTGCAACCAGCACCACCAGCAGGTGTATGTTTAAAGCAAGCCTTGTATCGAAAAGCACCCTGATAATAATTGGCACGATGCAATAGGGGATGTAATAGATATTTGGGATCTTGAGACTAATGGCCCAGCTCAGGACGACGAGCATCACAGTAATGACCACCAGGATAAGCGAAATTTTACGGTTATCGGCAAAGATATCTTTTCTGAAAAGCCGTAAGAAGATCATCAGCAAGGTAACAATTATTCCGCCCAGCAGCAGCTGTCCTAAAAAAATCGTCTTGCGGTTCCCGCCGAAGTTATTTTCATCCTCATAGGTTTTCCGCAGTGATTCGAGCTTTTGATAGATGTCCTGGGTGATAATGCTTCCGTTGGCAATGATGAGTTCTCCCTTTTGCACCATTCCTCGCGTAGGCGACAAATTCTTCAGCGCTTCCTGCTCCAGTTTGCTCGTAAGGCGTTCATCATAAATATAATTCTGCTGAACGTGGTCGTCGATCAGTTTGGTCAGCCAGGCCTTATTGCGGATCGCTGGTGATTGATCAACCTTGTCTTCTATGTATTTAATGGCACTTTCGAGGGTAAATACCACAGCTGTATTAACCTGCTGCGATCTGTTATTCGTGATCAGATTGAAATTATAATTCGAGTTAGCCTGCTGATACCTTTTACTATAAGCCATTATACCACGGCTATAAACCTCAGAAAGAAGCTTCTGCCCCGTCTCCCGGTACACCTCCTTAAGTTTATCCTCCTCGCTGGCAGACTCCCATCTTACGTCAAAATCTGCAGAAAAAGCCTGTACTTCATTTTCCGCCACTTCTGTATTGTTCTGGTAAACAGGGAACAAGGACTTATATATCTCTGCCTTATCACGCTCAATTTCATCGAAAGTCTTTTCTATAGCGAAACTATAAGGCGAAACCAGATCCTTATTCATCCAGACCTTCCCTTTTTCATACTCGTATTTAAAACGCGCGTGCTTCGGTAAAGACAGGGTCACGAGGAATACACACACCACCATCATCACATATTTCATTGACGAAGCATACCTGCGGTAGAGAACGAAGAAGTAATTTTTTTTCAGCTTAGCCACTACTTTCCTTAAAATGTTCAAAAATAACAAAATATGACACATTGGCTAATGACATGAGACACACTTTCCCTGAGGGTGACCCGCGACTGCTTTTCGATCAGTATGGCTGGCAACTGTCAATACCCGGATACTTAAACAAGATAGCTAACGTTATCAGAATGATAGCGCTGTTCAGGCTTGTCTTTCTGGGTAAATAGAATTATAATTGCGTGTGTTTTGAAAATGAGAAGATGCTGTTTCTTTCTGGCTGTGACCTTACTGACCGGCTTATATAGCCTGGGACAGTCCTCTACTCCCAAGCGGCTGGAAACCCTTGCCCAATATCAGGATAGTTTAAAGGTTCTCGGCTTTAACATCGTAAATAATCCAAGTGAGCCCGAACGCTATAATGCGAGCTATACGTTTATTAAAACGCTGATCGGGGCGTTAAGAATGCCCAACTCCTTTAACTACCCGTTCGACTCCTTAAAAACTATAACCATCCAGAAATCGCCTGACCATCGCTTTCGCATATTTTCATGGCACGTCATGAATAACGATGGCAGCTATCGCTACTACGGCACCATACAAATGAACGCACCAGCGGGCAAACTTCAGATGTTTCCTCTGGTTGATCACACAGCAGACATAAAAAAACCTCAGGACACAGTACTCACAAATGACAGATGGTACGGAGCCCAGTACTATCGGATTATCCCTGTTACGTATAATGTCAAAGTACCTTATTACATCCTGCTGGGGTGGAAGGGCAACACGGTAAAGTCGACAAAAAAGGTAATTGACATTCTATACTTCAAAGACAATAAGGCCTGCTTCGGCATGCCTCTTTTTGACGGCAATAAAGACTGGCAAGGCAAACAGCGCGTCGTATTCGAATACAGCAGACAGGCATCGATGATGCTTAACTATCTTCCAAAAGAAGAAATGATCGTATTTGATCACCTGGCCGCTCCCGATCCTGCCATGCAGTCGAACCAGGAGGCCTGGGGACCGGACTTGTCGTACGATGGCCTTAAGCTCGACCGTGGACGACTAAAATTCAGGGACAACATCGTATTAAAAAATTCGCCTTCGGCTTCTGACGATCTTTATATAGATCCGAAAAAGCCGCAAAAGGAAACGATTAACCGAATGAAGGAATCGCAACAATAAATATTTAAAACAAAATTCCCATATTTGGCAACTTTCCGGAATTAAATGCTAATTTTTAGTCACACACACTAACAGTACACTCTTCATCCCCCTCATGAGGCAAATACTACTTTTATTTCTTATCACCAGCAGTGTTTTTGCTCGAAGCCGCAAAGAAATAACGCTGGAAGATATCTTCAAACAGGGAAAGTTCGCCCAGCGCGTGGTGTATGGGCTGAACTCGATGAAAGATGGCAAGGGGTACGCCTCGGTGGAAAGCGGGAATACCTCCATACACCTCTACTCAAAGCTTACAGACTTCATCTTAAAAAACTTATAAAACAGGCTGAAAACTAAAAAAGAATAATTATAGAATATGGATACCATTAATATTGCTGAGACCCCCGCTCCAACAAAAGGACACCCGAAGGGTCTCTACGTGTTGTTCACGACCGAAATGTGGGAGAGGTTTAACTTCTATGGGATGAGAGCCCTCCTGACGCTCTTCCTTGTCAATGCCCTGGCTTTCAGAGAAGCTGAAGCATCGGTGATCTATGGCGGGTTCCTGGGCTTATGCTATCTCACCCCCATGCTCGGTGGCTTTATCTCCGACAGGTTTTTAGGCAACAGGAACTGTATCCTCCTCGGAGGGGTAACGATGGGCATCGGACAGCTCTTCCTTTTCTTCAGTGCGAGCACTTACGATTCTAACTTCCAGATGTCAACGTACGCTATGTATGCAGCCCTTGGCGTTATCATCATCGGAAACGGGTTCTTTAAACCTAATATTTCTTCCATGGTGGGCCAGCTATATCCCAAGGGGGATACGCGCCTGGATGCTGCGTTTACCATATTCTACATGGGTATCAATGTGGGCGCTTTCCTTGGAATGTACATTTGTCCGCTTGTTGGAGACGTAGTACTGGAAAACGGTACGCGTGTAGTAGCGGCGTTTAAGTGGGGATTCCTTTCTGCCTCCATGGCCATGTTCCTCGGCTCCATCTTGTTTTATATTCTTAAAAACAAATATATTGTTACTCCTGAAGGCCAGCCTGTAGGAGGCAAACCAGCACTCGATATTACCAAAGGAGCGGAAGAAGTACAGGAAGCCAGCTTCTCTCAGGCGTCTAAATACGGAGCCTTTGTTGCCTTTGCTGCTTTGGTGTTCATATTCCGGTTCGTGGTTGATCAGAACTGGATTTATTCCTTTATATACGCCAGCGGACTAACTCTGGCTGGCTTTATTATTACCGACAAATCACTAAGTGCTGTAGAACGCGACCGGATCCTCGTGATTTACATCCTCGGCTTTTTCGTTATGTTCTTTTGGGCATGCTTTGAGCAAGCAGGATCGTCACTCACCTTTATTGCCGACAACCAGACCGACAGAAGGCTATTTGGATGGAATATGCCCCCAAGCTTTGTGCAGAACGCAAATTCCTTGTTCATCATGATTTTTGCATTCCCCTTCAGCTGGCTCTGGTTAGGACTGCAAAAGAAAAATCTTGAACCTATTTCTCCTGTCAAACAGTCCATCGGCTTGCTATTACTCTCCATTGGATTCCTAATTATTGCATTTCAGGTTAAAGGCCTTGGAACAACGGAGAAACTTGGCGTGATCTGGTTAATCGTAATGTACCTATTCCATACGCTCGGCGAGCTTTGCTTATCCCCTATCGGGCTGTCGCTGGTATCGAAACTGGCGCCGTCACGATTCTCATCGCTTCTGATGGGAGTATGGTTCCTTGCTAATGCTGCGGGCTATGCCCTGGCAGGAACGCTGGGAGCATCTATCCCTCCTACGGGCGAGAAATTTACTGCTGCTTCTGCTGCTGGTATCGACCTCCAGGCGGTACTCAATAAGACTATTACGCCTACCGCAGCTCAACTGGCAAAGCTGCAGGAGTTGAGGATTCCGACCGAGTACCCTGCATTTGCTGGCTTTACCATCCATAATCTTTACGAGTTTTTCCTCGTATTTGTAATACTTCCGGGAGTTGCTGCGATTCTGCTTTTCCTTCTGTCAGGAAAACTTAAAAAAATGATGCACGGCATCCGCTAATCCAGTAACTTCGCACATTATATCAAATTCGTGTTATCAGATAGTTTAGTCATAATTCCTACCTATAATGAAAGGGAGAACATAGAGAACATCATCAGGGCTGTGTTCTCCCTTCCTCAAGTCTTTCATGTTCTGATCATAGACGACGGTTCACCCGATGGAACGGCTGCTATCGTTAAAAATCTTCAGGGTGAGTTTACCGGTAAGCTTTTCATTGAAGAGCGGAAAGGCAAGCTCGGATTAGGCACAGCCTACATTCACGGCTTCAAGTGGGCGCTCAAACGAGGATATGAGTTTGTATTTGAAATGGATGCCGACTTTTCTCATAATCCGGCTGACCTGATGAAACTTTACGCCGCCTGCAACGAGGGAGCTGATGTAGCCATTGGGTCGAGATATGTAACCGGAGTAAATGTAGTGAACTGGCCGATGAGCAGGGTGCTCATGTCTTACTTCGCCTCGGTTTACGTACGTTTCGTCACTGGCATGAACATTCACGATACTACGGCGGGATTCAAGTGCTACCGGCGTCAGGTGCTCGAGACGATCGACTTTTCAAAGATCAGATTCGTGGGATATGCCTTTCAGATCGAAATGAAATTTACAGCAATCAGGCATGGCTTTAAGGTTGTAGAAGTGCCGATCATCTTTATCAACCGCGAGCAGGGCACGTCAAAGATGAGTACCAACATTTTCAGGGAAGCTTTTGTTGGCGTGATCCAGATTAAGATGAACAGTTGGTTCAGAAAATATCGTCAGAAAGCGGATTTGCCCCTAACTGCAAAGAAAACAGGCACAGAGGTTTAGCTTAGCATGTACATAATAAAAAAGCAGCGTCTTCACGCTGCTTTTTTATTATGTATTCTATTTTATCTGGTTATACCGTCTTTCAACCTCCGGCCAGTTTACGACCGTCCACCATGCGGAGATATAGTCAGGCCGCTTGTTCTGATACTTCAGATAGTAGGCGTGTTCCCAAACGTCGAGGGCCAGGATCGGCGTGCCCTTCTCCTTTACAACATCCATCAGCGGGTTGTCCTGATTAGGAGTGGTAGTGATCTTCAACTTACCTTTCTGAACAATCAGCCAGGCCCATCCTGAACCAAAGCGCTTGGCGGCGGAATCAGCAAAGGCGGCTTTAAACTTATCAAGAGAACCAAACTGTGCATCGATCACCTTTAGAAATGCGGCAGAAGGAGCCTGTGCTTTCGGCGCCATGATCTGCCAGAAGAGGCTGTGGTTATAATGTCCGCCAGCATTATTTCGTACTGCAGGTGAAGCTTTAGACACCGCTGCCAGGATTTGAGCAAGGGTTTGCTTTTCCTGCGCAGTTCCCTTAACCGCGTCGTTAAGATTTTTTACATATGCAGCATGATGCTTATCGTGGTGGATCTGCATCGTCTCCTTATCGATTGCGGGCTCAAGGGCATCAAAGGCATAAGGCAAATCAGGGACGGTAAACTGAGCTTTAACTGATGGTGCAAGCAGGGTAACAAAGAGTCCTGCAAGGATTATACTTCTAAACTTCATAATTAATAGATATATTGATTTATGTATTGAATTCCGTTTCTCTTCATAAAATACCAGTCGCTCCCTACTCGTATCTCATGTATATAAACCTGCGATCCCCAAACAGGTTTGCTTTATTTCTATTTCATGACGTCTTCCGACCGCTATGCTTAGTACGGCTCAACGTGAATAAGCGCGTCCTTAATCCTGCCGTCGTCCTTCATCAGCTTATCCTTTACCTTATGCGCTATATTATGTCCTTCCGTTACCGACAAGTCTCCGTTCACCAGGATATGAAGATCGACAAAATAGTCGAAACCCATCTTCCTTACATAACATTTCTCTACCTCCTTCACTTCAGGAACACTCACTGCCGATGCCTTTATACGCTCTCCAATATCGCTTGAGGGAGCGCTGTCCATAATTTCATTGAATGCCGGGCGCAAGATCTTGAATGCGTTGAACACGATCAGGCAGGCAGCTATGAGAGCCGCCCAGTCATCGGCTCCTTCATATCCCTTGCCTGCCCAAATGGCAATTGAGATGCCCACAAATGCCGCGAGAGAGGTTATCGCGTCACTTCTATGATGATAAGCATCAGCAATTACAGCCTGGCTTCCGAGAGACTTTCCTACGCTGATGACGTATCGGAACAACAGTTCCTTTACCGCAATAACGACAAGCAGCACAAGGAGCGTAAACTTCCTGGGCAGAGTGTGCGGAGTAAGGATAAAGTGGACAGCATTGTAGGCGATCCAGACTGCAGCCCCTAAAAGGAAGAGGGATATAACAATAGCTGCCAGAGGCTCTGCTTTGCCGTGGCCATACGGATGCCCTTTATCTGCCGGTTTGAGCGAATAACGCAGTCCGAGCCACAAGAGGGCCGAACTTAAGATGTCGGCACCGGTTTCAGTCGCATCTGCGATCAGCGCGTATGAATGCCCCAGGTTACCCGCCACTGCTTTCACAAAGACAAGTACTATGCTGACCGCGATTCCGATTTGTGTTGTTCTGATCGCCCGCGCCGATGGATGCTGCCCCAAATCCGTCATTCCTGCAAAATTTTAACAAAAATAAAGTAATAATCCGGCCCTCCTGCAATTTGTTCTAAACATGCAACGATTTGTTGCAATCTGTTCACTTTTAATCGGGATCTGATTACCTTTACCGAACAATACAACAATCATATGATACACATACGTCGCTCCATCTTAGCTTTTCTTACCCTATCCATTTTAGCCTGCGGACAGAAGAACGGCTATAAAGAGCTTCGCGCTGATGTGATGAAACTCCACGACGAGGTAATGGCCAAAAATGATCTGGTGGTACATCAGCAGATGAAACTCGACTCGCTATTAAAGGGGCTTGATAGTTTGAAGCAGGCACATCCTGGTCTTGACACTGTGAAAAGCCGGCAGGACTTGCAAGACCTTAAAAAGGGACTGGAAGATGCCGAAGAGGAGATGAATCAGTGGATGCAACGATTTGAACCCGATGCAGAAGGTAAGAGTAATGATGCCGCTGTCGCCTACTTCGAAGGTGAAAAACGCAAGTTAAACCACATAGACAGCCTTTACAATGTAAACACGAAGGCAACGGAGAGCTATCTGAAAGATCTGGGTACCAAAAAATAAGCCTCCCCGAATTGTAAAATATTTAACGCAAAGGCGTCTTTTATTGCCAAAAAGCTATCTTTCGGCGGGGTTTAGAAATATCGCTATGGCTTTTACATCAGACGAATTCAGGAGGGACCTGGATAGTATCGAAACGCAGCATCAGGAGTGGTTCTCTAAATATCCTCCCATCAGAGGGCATGAAGTGAACTCCATTCACGATCATTACTATGTTTACATGAGCGGATCAGGCTATCAGCTTAGATTCCATGCTGATTCTAATCTTCCTGTGGAAGTGAGAAATCAGATCAAAGAAGTTTTCACAGCGGTGACTGACCGGATTGAATAAATGGCCAGTAGTTACGGACCACAGGGTCTTGCCTGATTTTTTGCAGCTTTCGGCATGAGATAACCACAACACCCGGCCGCTACAGAGGACAACAAATAAAAGAAAAAGCCGCTTCAGAGTATCTGAGCGGCTTTTCTGTACACCCATCAGGATTCGAACCTGAGACCTGCGGTTTAGAAAACCGATGCTCTATCCAGCTGAGCTATGGGTGCCTTTAACGGCTGCAAATATAGAAAAACTTTCTATATCAAGGAAGCTAATTTTTAACAAAACAATATCTGCCGGACCGTAAAGGTCCGGCAGAAGGATGGCTATTTACTTAGCTCCGCAAAGTACTTGTGAAACAAAGGAATCGTTTCAATTCCCTTGTAGTAATTTGCTATGTCAAACTTCTCATTAGGAGAATGTAGATTATCACTGTCGAGACCAAATCCCATTAAAACGGTCTTAACCCCAAGTTCCTTTTCAAACAAGGCAACAATGGGTATACTACCGCCCCCCTTGTTGGGATTGGCTTTTTTCCGAAAGACTGCTCTATAGCCTTCTCTGCGGCTTTGAATGCAATGCTGTCTGTTGGGGTAACCACTGGTTCTCCCCCATGATGAGGCGTTACTTTAACTTTTACATATTTAGGTGCAATACTTTCAAAATGTGCTTTGAAAAGCTCCGTTATCTTGTCTGACTGCTGATTCGGCACTAACCGCATGGATATCTTTGCGCTCGCCCTGGATGGTAATACCGTCTTTGCTCCTTCTCCTATATACCCTCCCCATATTCCGTTCACTTCTAATGTCGGGCGGATTCCAGTCCGCTCTATGGTGGTATATCCCTGTTCGCCCCAAAGTTCGTTTACCTCCAGGTCTTTCATATACTCCTCTTCGCTATACGGCGCCTGGTTCAACAATTGCCGCTCTGATTCTGACAAGCTTTGCACATCGTCATAAAATCCGGGAATTGCAATATGGTTGTTCTCATCGTGCAGAGATGCTATCATTTTACAAAGAATGGTAGCCGGATTGGCTACAGCACCGCCATACACTCCTGAGTGAAGATCACGGTTCGGACCTGTTACTTCGACTTCTACATACGACAACCCGCGCAAGCCTGTTTCCAGTGACGGGTTTTCAAGGCTGATCATTGCCGTGTCAGAAATAAGCACGACGTCAGCCTTTAACCGCTCTTTATTTTCATGTACGAAGATTCCGAGGTTCCGGGATCCCACTTCTTCTTCCCCTTCTATCATAAACTTGATGTTACAAGGAAGTGTATTTGTTCTTTGCATCAGCTCAAAAGCCTTGACGTGCATATAGAACTGTCCTTTATCGTCGCATGCTCCCCTTGCGAATATTTTTCCGTCTCTAACGGTTGGCTCGAACGGAGAGCTTTGCCACAGTTCCAGCGGATCTGCTGGCTGAACGTCGTAATGACCGTAAACAAGAACGGTCGGCTTAGACGGATCAATAATTTTTTCCCCGAATACGATCGGATAGCCAGCGGTCTGGCACACCTCAACGTTTTCGGCACCTGCCTCTTTTAGCTTTTCAGCCACAAAACCGGCAGTTTTCAGTACATGTTCTTTAAACCCAGGGTCTGCACTTACAGAGGGAAAACGCAGCAATTCGAACAACTCGTCTAAAAAGCGTTGCCTGTTTTCCTCCACATATTTTTTTATCTCTTGCATATGCTAAAGTTTTGAACAAATATACTGGATTAGTTAAAAGAGACGCGACTAGCGGAGAATTAATCCCAGCCGCCCATGTTTTTCTTGTCTCCTAACATTACGCTCTTCTCCATCTTTACTGAAGGCTTCACTTCTTCTTCTTTCTTGCAGGATGCTAGTCCTAAGCCTAATACTACTGCTACTAATACTACTTTTTTCATCTCTTTATCATTTTAAGGTTATTGTTTGCTATCTCATATTCCGTTAATCCCAGCCGCCCATGTTTTTCTTGTCTCCTAACATTACGCTCTTCTCCATCTTTACTGAAGGCTTCACTTCTTCTTCTTTCTTGCAGGATGCTAGTCCTAAGCCTAATACTACTGCTACTAATACTACTTTTTTCATCTCTTTATCATTTTAAGGTTATTGTTTGCTATCTCATATTCCGTTAATCCCAGCCGCCCATGTTTTTCTTGTCTCCTAACATTACGCTCTTCTCCATCTTTACTGAAGGCTTCACTTCTTCTTCTTTCTTGCAGGATGCTAGTCCTAAGCCTAATACTACTGCTACTAATACTACTTTTTTCATCTCTTTATCATTTTAAGGTTATTGTTTGCTATCTCATATTCCGTTAATCCCAGCCGCCCATGTTTTTCTTGTCTCCTAACATTACGCTCTTCTCCATCTTTACTGAAGGCTTCACTTCTTCTTCTTTCTTGCAGGATGCTAGTCCTAAGCCTAATACTACTGCTACTAATACTACTTTTTTCATCTCTTTATCATTTTAAGGTTATTGTTTACTATCTCATGTTCCGTTAATCCCAGCCGCCCATGTTTTTCTTGTCTCCTAACATTACGCTCTTCTCCATCTTTACTGAAGGCTTCACTTCTTCTTCTTTCTTGCAGGATGCTAGTCCTAAGCCTAATACTACTGCTACTAATACTACTTTTTCATCTCTTTATCATTTTAAGGTTATTGTTTACTATCTCATGTTCCGTTAATCCCAGCCGCCCATGTTTTTCTTGTCTCCTAACATTACGCTCTTCTCCATCTTTACTGAAGGCTTCACTTCTTCTTCTTTCTTGCAGGATGCTAGTCCTAAGCCTAATACTACTGCTACTAATACTACTTTTTTCATCTCTTTATCATTTTAAGGTTATTGTTTACTATCTCATGTTCCGTTAATCCCAGCCGCCCATGTTTTTCTTGTCTCCTAACATTACGCTCTTCTCCATCTTTACTGAAGGCTTCACTTCTTCTTCTTTCTTGCAGGATGCTAGTCCTAAGCCTAATACTACTGCTACTAATACTACTTTTTTCATCTCTTTATCATTTTGGGGTTTTAGACATACTATTTCGAAAGATTAGGTTTTGTTCACAATTACACATTTAGTAGCATCGCTTCTGTCACTAGTTAAGGTCTCGCTCTTTTTATTGATCAAAATACACACCAAGATACAGTGACAGGGGCTTTAACAACACCCGTGTACCTACACTCCTATTAAGGAACAAACATAAGACAGCGTTATAAAAAAAATACATATATTTCACTCGTTATTGCGATGAGAAAGCTGTTTCTTTTTTTAATAGTCTGTCTTAAGTTTTTCAACACATCTTTTGCACAGCAACGCTACGTTGAAGATGTTGCAGAAGTGGACAAACTTAATAGTCTGGCCTATGATTCAAGGCTAACCGATCCTGACCTAACAATCGATTATGGAAAAAGAGCGTTTAAATTATCTGCAAAAATAAATTATAAGAACGGAATTGGGGAATCATTTAGAGTGGTAGGAATAGGGAATTATTACTTAGGTAGGAATGATACGGCCCTCGCCAAGTACTTAATGTCGTTGACAATATTTAAGGAAACTAATAATCTGCGAGGGCAAGCAAAAGTATACAACAACATCGGCAACCTTTACAGAGAGATTGATCATGATAAGGGGCTACAATTCTTTAAAGAGTCTTTAAATCTAGCTTCTAAACTCAACATCAAGGATTTAATAGCAGGATGTCACCTTAATATAGGAATAATTTACTTTCGAAAGAATCAGTTCAAGGTGGCTTTAGAAAATTTTGAGACAAGCCATGAACTGTTTGAGCGACTTCAGAACCCTATTGGAATAACTCAATCGCTACAAAACCAAGGAGTAATATACTACACATTAAAACAGCTAAACAAAGCAGAAAACCTCCTGATAGCAGCGAACAAGAAAGCAAAAGAAAATGATCTTAATAACACCATCGCCAGTATTAATCTAACGCTTGCTTCGGTATATATAGAACAAAAGGAATTTCAAAAAGCAGAACAAATTAGAGACGAAGGACTGGCGTACGCTAAGCTTGTAAAGGATAAAAAGCTAGAGCAGGATTACATATATACGTCGTATGAGCTGGAGAGTAGCAAAAATAATTACAGACAAGCTCTTTTCTATCTGAGGGAGGTTTATAAAGCTGATAGCATGAGCTTTAGAGATCAAGTATCTGCCAAAATCGGCCTTCTCCAGGAACAATACAATTACCGCGAAAAAGAGCGCGAAAATCAGCTCATCATAGAGCGGCAGCGCACAAGTCGTATCCTTTATTGGGCGACAACTATTGTTCTTCTCCTTTCCATCGTGGTGATCATTCTCCTGATTATGAATGTGAGAAAGAAAAATAACACCAACAAACGCCTTAGAGAGCTCAATGACGAAATCACTTTACAGAAGGAAAATCTGGACCGCATCAACCATAACCTCGAAGAAATTATTACCGAAAGAACGAAAGACCTTAAAATCAAGAACAAAAAGCTTTCGGCCTATTCATCTCACCTTTCCCATCAGATACGTAGTCCTATTGCAACGATGAAAGGACTTATGCTTCTGGAGCAGGAACACCTTATCGAAGACGAGGAATTTGTCAAGGAAATGGCGAAGTGCGTCAATGAAATTGATGACAAAATTCTGAACATTAATAGGACGCTCCACGATCCCAACGACCATGCATTTTAGATGTTTTAAATAAGAACCGAAATCTCCTCCCCTTTCCTTAATTTTGTTCCTTTAAAAAGGATCAGTTTTGGAATATCTACAAGGACTAAATTCTTCGCAAAGAGCGGCAGTATTACAAATTGAAGGACCGGTCATGATCGTGGCCGGTGCTGGATCAGGAAAAACAAGGGTAATTACCTATCGCGTAGCTCACTTGATCAAATCGGGAGTCGATCCTTTCAATATTCTGGTACTTACCTTCACCAATAAAGCGGCAAAGGAAATGCGGGAAAGGATCATGAAAGTGGTTGGTACTGAGGCCAAGAACATCTGGATGGGCACATTTCACTCAGTATTCGCCAAGATCCTTCGCGTTGAAGCTCAGAAGATTGGTTATCCGAACAACTTCACGATCTACGATACCGACGACAGCAAGAGCCTGATTAAGGCAATCCTGAAGGAACAACAGCTGGACGACAAGCTATACAATCCGAACTTTGTATATAACCGCATCTCGTCAGCCAAGAACAACCTCATCTCGGCCGCTGAGTATCAGAAGAATGAACACATTCAGGCTGAGGACTTTTCGAGCGGACGTGGAAAGCTGGGCGAAATATATCAGCAATACACACAGCGATGCTTTAAGGCCGGAGCAATGGACTTTGACGACTTGCTCTTCAAGACAAACGTGCTTTTAAAAGAGCATCCCGACGTGCTTTATAAGTATCAGAACAAGTTCAAGTATCTGATGGTAGATGAGTATCAGGATACGAACTTCTCCCAGTATCTGATCGTTAAAAAGCTGGCTGCAATCAACGAAAACATCTGCGTGGTAGGGGATGATGCACAGAGTATTTACGCTTTCCGTGGCGCAAACATTCAGAACATCTTAAATTTTGAGAAGGACTATCCCGATCTTAAGGTCTTTAAACTGGAGCAGAATTACAGATCTACTCAAAATATCGTCAATGTTGCCAATAGCATTATCGCCAACAATACCAACCAGCTGAAAAAGAACGTCTTCTCAGAGAATGAGCCTGGCGATAAGATCAGAGTAAGCAGGGCCTTCAGCGACAATGAAGAGGGTAAAATGATCGCGGAAAGCATCGCCCAGGAAAGGGCCGTCAAGGGACTGAAGTATCACGACTTTGCCATCCTGTACAGAACGAACGCCCAGTCGAGGGCAATGGAAGAAGCACTTCGCAAACTGAATATTCCATACAAAATATACGGAGGCCTCTCATTCTACCAGCGAAAAGAAATAAAAGATTTAATTGCGTACTTCAGACTAACGTTCAATCCCAACGATGAGGAGGCTTTAAAAAGAGTAATCAACTACCCAAGGCGAGGAATTGGAGATACGTCAGTAGAACGTATTATTATCTCTGCCGACAAGCATAACGCGACGCTGTGGGAAGTGATATCTGAAGCTCCGAGATATCTCGAGCCGAGAACGGCCACGCCTGTGGCCAACTTCGCCACACTGATACAGAGCTTCCAGGTGGTAGCGAAAACACAATCAGCATACGACGCCGCGCTTCACATTGCTCAGCACTCCGGACTGCTTAAAGACCTTTACGAAGACAAGTCGGTTGAAGGGCTTAGCCGATACGAAAACATCCAGGAGCTTCTGAACGGGATCAAGGAGTTCGCAGAACGCGAAGACATTTCTGAAAGAGGGCTTGACGTGTTTATGCAGGATGTGGCGCTGCTTACCAACGATGATAACGATAAGAATCCGGATGCCGATACGGTATCTCTCATGACGATCCACTCGGCAAAGGGACTGGAATTCCCCCACGTATTCGTGGTTGGTCTGGAAGAAAACCTGTTTCCTTCACAGATGTCATTAAATTCGCGATCAGACCTGGAAGAGGAACGACGTCTTTTTTATGTTGCTATTACCCGAGCTGAGAAAAAGCTTACTCTTTCTTATGCTACGTCCAGATACCGTTGGGGTAATCTCACCAGTTGCGAGCCCAGCCGCTTTCTTGACGAGATTGACGCTAAATATCTGGAGCTTGAATTCCGCCCGCAGGCTAAGCCTGCAGAAAAAAATCCATTCTTTGATAACGAAAGAACGGCCTGGACCAGGAAGACTGACGCTGATGCCTTTTCAAAGCCGAAGCCAGCGAGCGCGCAAAAAACGACGGCAATCCTGCCGAAGGCACATGTTCCTAGTCCCGGCTTTGCTCCCTCTGACACGTCTAATCTCCAGGTAGGCATGGAAGTAGAGCACGAAAGATTCGGTTTTGGTAAGGTAATTAATCTTGAAGGCTCAAAACCCGATATTAAGGCCACTATTTTCTTTAAAGAATTGGGACAGAAGCAACTTTTGCTTAAATTTGCAAAACTTCGTATTGTAACTTAAACTTCCTGATGCAAAAAGCATTTATATAGGAAGCGCTCCCCGAAAACAGAAAATAAATGACATTTGACTATAACACTACAAGGAGAAAACTGATCCTTGCTGAATACGGCAGAAATGTACAGAACATGGTCGCCTACATCTGCGACTTGCCGACGAAGGAAGAAAGGAACAGACATGCACAGGTCGTGATTGACCTCATGGGCTTCCTGAATCCGCACCTTAGAGACGTTGCTGATTTCAAGCACAAGCTTTGGGATCACCTTCACATCATATCCGATTTTAAAATAGACGTTGACTCGCCCTATCCGAAGCCATCCCCGGATGCTATTCACCTGAGGCCGGAGCCCCTGGGATACCCACAGCGCCGCATCAGGTACAAACATTACGGCAAGACGATCGAGATTATGATCGAGCGCGCAAAAGCCATCGATGAACCAGAAAGGCGCCAGCAAATGGTAGAGTCGATCGCCAACTTTATGAAAATGGCCTATGTCACCTGGAACAAGGACTCAGTGGCTGATGAAACGATCATCAGCGACCTCAGAGAGCTTTCACATGGCGAACTGAACCTTGAAGACAACGTGAACCTGACCAAGGTAGAGGTAAGACCTAACGCGCCCGGCGTGCGCCAGAAGAACGTGACTCAGAAGACAAATAACCAGAACGGAAAGAACAACAGGCAGAACAAGATTAACAGGCCCAAAAACAACGGTAAAAGATATTAATAAGAACAAAAAGGCTGGCGGGGCATAATTCACTGTTATGTTCTTACAGCCTTTTTTCTTTGATATGATTTAACATGAATGCATTCGAAATTAACGGAGGGAAACCTCTCAAGGGCGAAATTATTCCCCAGGGAGCCAAAAACGAAGCCCTTCAGGTGATCTCTGCTGTCCTTTTAACAGAAGAAAAGGTAACGATCAGCAATGTACCCGACATAAAAGACGTCAATAAGCTTATAGAACTTCTCGGGGATCTGGGCGTCACGATCGAGCATCTGAATAAAGACACCTACTCGTTCCAGGCCAAAAACATCAATCTTGATTTCTTCACATCTGAGCAATTTAAGTCAAAAGGCGGAAGCCTGCGTGGATCTATCATGATAGTGGGACCGCTTCTTGCCCGATTTGGCAAGGCCGCAATCCCGAAGCCGGGTGGTGATAAAATTGGAAGACGCAGGCTCGACACGCATTTTCTCGGCTTTGAAAAGCTCGGCGCCAAGTTTATCTTCAACCCGGAAACTAACTTCTTTAACGTTGATGCGAGCGAGCTAAGGGGCACTTATATCCTCCTTGATGAGGCATCGGTTACGGGCACAGCCAACGTCATTATGGCCGCAGTGCTTGCAACTGGCACCACTACCATCTATAACGCTGCCTGTGAGCCCTACATTCAGCAGCTTTGCAAAATGCTTAACAGAATGGGCGCCAGGATCTCCGGCATTGGCTCTAACCTTCTTAGTATTGAAGGAGTCAAAACACTTGGAGGCACTGATCACCGTTTGCTTCCCGACATGATTGAGATCGGATCGTTCATAGGGCTGGCAGCTATGACAGGCTCTGAAATAACGATCAAGGACGTTCAATATAAGGAGCTGGGTATCATCCCCGAAGTCTTCAAACGCCTGGGCATCAAACTAGAACTCCGCGGCGACGACATTTTTATCCCCGCCCAGGAACACTATCAGATCGAAACGTTTATCGATGGGTCCATCCTTACCGTTGCAGATGCTCCCTGGCCCGGATTTACTCCTGACTTGCTTAGCATCATCCTGGTGGTAGCCACTCAGGCCCGCGGAAATGTGATGATTCATCAGAAGATGTTTGAAAGTCGCCTTTTCTTTGTAGACAAGCTGATTGATATGGGAGCCCAGATCATTCTTTGCGATCCGCATCGCGCCACTGTAATTGGCCTCGATAAGCAGGTACAACTAAGAGGGATAGAAATGACATCCCCTGACATCAGGGCTGGCGTCTCGTTATTGATAGCGGCTCTTTCTGCCAACGGCAAGTCCGTCATTCACAACATCGAACAAATAGAACGGGGGTATCAGGATATTGACATCCGTCTCCGTGCCCTCGGAGCAGACATAAAGCGAATTAATGCGCTGCCCAAGTCGCACTAAATAAAACATTCGCGCGCTAAAGCTCTCAAATGGGGATCAAAGCTGCTTGAATGTTCTTTGTTGCCTTCAAAGAACAAATATCACAAAAAAAGAGGCTGTCTTATTAGTCAATAAGTTCAGCCTCTTTTTTCTTTACTTCGGCGACCCTTTTCGAATCACGACCTCCCTCTTTACCATCCGGGAAGTAAATACTTCAAATAACATTGAGTCCTGTCCACAGCAAACTACGTCTGTGCAACAGATCGGCGTTCGCTATACCGACATTGCATTAATAATGTCGAACTGAGTTATAATCTCAAGCCTTCCATACTCGTCTTCCACCAGCACGGCCGTATTCTCCTTATTAATCATCGATGAGATCTTGTCAATGGAGGTCTCAAGATCGACAAAAGGAAATGATTTCGTCATAATTGCTTCCACCTTCGCTGATTTCATCCCCGGATTTTCCAGAAGCGAGCTTAAAATATCACTTTCTGTTATCTTTCCAGCCACTTTGCCATGCTGAGTAACAGGAATTTGCGAGATATTGAGCATCTTAAGGGTATTAATAGCCTCAAGCACAGTCTTGTCTGAGTCGATTGTTATAATCTCCTGCGGCTCTCTTCTTGAAAGAATTGACCGGGCCGTAAGCTTTTCATCCTTTAAGAAACCTCTTTCGCGCAGCCAGTCCTCATTGTACATTTTAGCAAGGTAACGGGTACCATGGTCATGGACGATAACGACGACAAGGTCGTCTTCCTTCAGCTGATCCTTGAGCTGAAGCAAACCGGCTATTGAGGCGCCGGTAGAATTCCCGGCAAAGATCCCTTCTCTCCTTGCAATTTCCCGGGTCATCAGCGCCGCATCTTTGTCAGTCACCTTCTCAAAATGGTCGATCACCGAGAAGTCAACGTTTTGAGGTAGAAAATCCTCTCCTATCCCCTCTGTGATGTACGGGTAAATTTCATCCTTATCAAAAACCCCGGTCTCCTTGTATTTTTTGAATACAGAACCATAGGTATCGATACCCCATATCTTGATATTCGGATTTTTCTCCTTTAAATACCTGCCGGCTCCCGAAATCGTCCCTCCGGTACCAACCCCAACCACGAGGTGTGTAATCTTGCCTTCCGTCTGCTCCCAGATTTCCGGGCCGGTTTGCTCATAATTTGCTTTGGAGTTGGAAAGATTGTCATACTGGTTGGCTTTCCAGGAGTTGGGAACCTCCCGCTGAAGCCTCGAAGATACCGAGTAGTAAGAACGCGGGTCCTCAGGTTCAACATTGGTAGGGCAAACGATCACCTCTGCCCCAAAGGCTCTTAAAGCATCAATTTTCTCCTTCGACTGCTTATCGGTTGTGGTAAAGATACACTTGTAGCCCTTGATCACGGCCGCAATAGCCAGCCCCATCCCCGTATTGCCCGAGGTCCCTTCTATAATTGTTCCTCCTGGCTTTAAATGACCGGCTCTTTCTGCATCTTCAATCATCTGCAATGCCATCCGGTCCTTTATAGAGTTCCCGGGATTGACAGTTTCAATCTTTGCCAGTACAGTGGCCTTTACTTCTCTTGTTATTCTATTAAGCTTTACAAGAGGCGTATTGCCAATCGTTTCCAGAATGTTGTTATACCACATATTAACAAAAATAGAAATTAAAACGAGCAATCCTACGGGCAGTAGTCCCCTAGAACTTAAGGTGCTTCACAGTCAGGCCGTTATTGATCAGCTGTTCGAGCGAGTCAATTCCTACCCGGAGATGCGTTTCCACGTATTTCTCAGTAACACGGGAGTCACTTTCTGCCGTCTTTACTCCTTCCGGAATCATAGGCTGATCCGATACGAGCAGCAATGCACCTGTCGGAATTTTATTTGCAAAACCTGCGGTAAAAATAGTAGCTGTTTCCATGTCTACAGCCATTGCACGCAGCGACTTCAGATATCTTTTAAACTCTTTATCATGCTCCCAAACACGCCGGTTAGTAGTATAGACGGTGCCGGTCCAATAGTCGCGCGAATGATCTCTGATTGTTGTTGAGATCGCTTTCTGCAGGGCAAAGGCCGGTAATGCCGGAACCTCGGCAGGCAGGTAGTCGTTTGACGTACCTTCGCCGCGGATAGCAGCAATTGGAAGGATCAGGTCCCCGATGCTGTTTTTCTTTTTAAGGCCGCCACACTTTCCCAGGAAGAGCACCGCCTTGGGATGTATAGCACTGAGCAGGTCCATAGTAGTTGCAGCAAGGGGACTTCCCATACCGAAGTTAATGATCGTGATACCGGCTGCCGACACACTCTGCATGGGCTTATCAAGACCCATGATGGGGGCATTGTTGTGCCATTCGGAGAAGAGCTGCAGATACTTGGAGAAGTTAGTCAGCAATATAAAATCCGTAAACTGATCCAAAGGCCTGCCCGTGTAGCGGGGAAGCCAGTTCGTCACAATTTCCTCTTTGGTTTTTAGTCCTTTCTTCACAGGTGATTCCACTTCCTTCACCTTTTGTGCATTCTCAACAATTCCTGTATCTTTCTTTACTTCTTTTTCTTCATTCATAATGTTTGTTTTTTGGGGATACAAAAAACCCCGAATTTCTTCGGGGCTTCTTTTATGCAACTTTCAGTTTCTTTATGTCCGACTTGGCGAACTTATCAACCGCATAATCGAGCGTAATATACAGCTCCTTCCCATGCTGCTTGTCCGACGGAATATCAAACATCGCATCTATCATGATCGCTTCGCAGATCGACCTAAGTCCCCGGGCTCCCAGCTTGAACTCCATTGCCTTGTCGACGATAAACTCCAGAACTTCCTTCTCATACTCAAGCTTGATTCCTTCATAGTCAAACAGCTTCTTATACTGTCTGATCAGTGAGTTCTTCGGCTCGGTCAAGATGTTCAGCAGCGCCTCGCGGTCAAGCGGATTAAGATGAGTAATAACCGGCAGACGGCCGATCAGCTCAGGGATTAAACCAAATGACCGAAGGTCCTGAGGAGTAATATACTTGTAAAGGTTCTTGAGGTCGATGTCCACATCTTCCTTTTTCACCTTATACCCTACAGTCTGAGTCCTCAGCCGGTTTGCAATCTTCTTTTCGATGCCATCAAACGCCCCCCCGCAGATAAAGAGAATGTTGTTTGTATTCACGGCAATCATCTTCTGGTCAGGATGCTTACGTCCTCCCTGCGGAGGTACATTTACAATTGTTCCTTCCAGGATCTTAAGAAGTGCCTGCTGAACCCCTCACCTGAAACATCTCTGGTTATCGAAGGATTATCACTTTTTCTGGCAATCTTGTCCACTTCATCGATGTAGACTATTCCCCGCTCTGCAGCAGCAACGTCATAATCCGCTGCCTGAAGCAAACGCGTCAGGATGCTTTCTACGTCCTCACCCACATACCCTGCCTCTGTTAAAACAGTAGCATCACAGATACAGAAGGGAACGTGAAGTATCTTTGCTACAGTTTTAGCAAGCAAAGTCTTACCAGTACCCGTTTCACCTACCATGATGATGTTCGATTTTTCAATCTCAACCTCATCCTTCTCCACTTTCTGATTGAGCCTCTTGTAGTGATTATAAACCGCAACAGAAAGAACCTTCTTGGCATCATCCTGACCGATCACATACTGATCGAGATGGTTTTTAATTTCAAGAGGCTTCATTAATGTGAGAGCAGACTGGGTAGTCTTGTTCTTCCGGGTAGATAGTTCTTCTGCCAATATCTGGTTCGCCTGGGCGACACATCTATCGCAGATATGAGCATCGAGTCCGGCAATAAGCATTAACGTATCCTGCTTGCCTGCTCCACAAAAAGAGCACTTAATATCTTTTGAACTTTTACTCATTGTTTCCCTTGTTTTCGCCAAGGACTTCGTCAATCATTCCGAATTCTTTAGCTTCACTTGCAATCATCCAATAATCCCTGTCTGAAGCGTCGTGAACCTTCTGATATTCCTGGCCAGTATGGCTCGAAATAATCTCATAAAGCTCACGCTTCAACTTCAATATCTCACGCGCTGTGATTTCAATGTCAGAAGCCTGTCCCTGTACTCCACCCAAAGGCTGGTGGATCATCACTCTTGAATGAGATAAAGCCGCCCGCTTTCCAGCAGCTCCTGCACATAAGAGCACTGCGGCCATTGAGGCTGCCATCCCCGTACATATTGTAGCTACGTCAGGTGTGATGTACTGCATGGTATCGTAAATTCCCAGTCCCGCGTAAACAGAACCTCCGGGAGAATTTACATAGATCTGAATATCACGTTTTGCGTCAGTAGACTGGAGGAACAACAGCTGAGCCTGAATGATGTTCGCATTTGAATCGTAAATAGCGTCTCCAAGGAAAATGATGCGGTCCATCATCAATCTTGAGAAAACATCCATCTGAGCCACGTTGAGCTGGCGCTCTTCGATGATATAGGGAGTCATTGACATGGGAAGAGCATTCTTCTCAACCCGCGCAATGAAGCTGTCTACATGCTGACTGCCAATGCGGTGATGTTTTACTGCGTATTTACGAAACTCGTTTTTGTCAATATTCATTAGATTAAAAGTTATATGGTTACTAAGTTAAATCAAATCAAGTACAAGCCAGTAAGAATTGTGTAAAAGAATACTGGCTTAAGTACCTACTTATAACCAATATCTTTTAATTCAGTTCAAGAAACTTGTTATATTCTATTTCCTTCTTATCTAAGGTAATCACTGTTTTAAGGAAGTCGAGAACCTTCAACGTTTTTACCTCTTCAAATATTTTATTTGCGTTTTCTTTGTTTTGTAAAAACTGCACAGCGTACTGAGCAAGCTGATCTTCAGGAAGCGGCTGAGGGCTGTACATTTTGAACTGAGCGTCAAGCCTTTGCTTCGCAGTCTCAAAAACATCTTCGTATTTGATTTCGAGACTATTTTCCTTCATGATCTTGTTCTCAATAAGAGTCCACTTCAGATTCCTGGCAAAATCAGCGTATCCCTTGTCCAGCTCTTCCTCTGTCAGATTCTGATTCGTCGCCTTTAACCAACGCTTCAAAAATTCGTCAGGCAGTTCAAGATTATACTTTTGCAGGCCAAAGCTTACCATGTCGTTATGGAGCTTCTGATCAGCATTCTGAACCATCATTGCTTCCAGTTCACCCTTCACCTTTTCACGGAACTCCTCTTCGGTCTTCACCACCTCTGGTCCGAAAAGCTTGTCAAAAAACTCCTGATTTAAATCCGCCTCTTCAAGGCGATTTACGTTTTTCACGGTCAGCCTGAAGGATGATTTCAGGTCTTTAGCATCGTCTTCGCTGATACCCAAAACACGGGAGATCTGAAAAGCGTCGCCTTCAAAAGCTTTCTGCAGGTCAACCACCACTTCATCATCTTTTTTCAACCCGATCAGTGACTTCTTCACTTCCTCATCTTTTACCAGATCAAGACGAACAGATGCGGTATTGCTGATACCACCATCAAAAACAGAACCATCAGGTGCAAGCTGCGTCAATTCGGAATAAAGGACATCATCATCTGACGAAACTTCCGGATTTGTCATTTTGCCATAGCTTTTTCTCAGGTTCTTAATCCTTGACTCTAAGGTCTCGGTGTCAATCTTGATATCATAGTATGGTAAAGTATCAGCAGAAGAAAAGTCGAGTGTAAACTCAGGCGCTAACCCCAGTTCGTACTCAAACTCAAACTCGTCGTTATAATCCCAGTTAAACTCCTTGCTTTCATCCACTTTAGGCAGCGGCTGTCCAAGGACGTCGAGATTATTATCAGTTATATAACTATTAAGAGAATCATTCAGAAGGTTATTAATCTCATCAACAAGGATGCTTTTACCATACATCTTCTTGATATGTGATGCAGGTACCATTCCCGGTCTAAAACCTGGAAGTTTAGCTTTCTTTGCCTGGTTCTTAATCGCCTTCTCAACCCTTTCGCGGTAGTCTTCCGGATTAATGCTTACTTTAACTACTGAGTTTAGGTTATCAATTTTCTCTTGTGTGATATTCATTTTACGACTATTAGTTCATTAGTATCTATACAAAAATTCCCTCCGACCAGCGGAGGGAATTATGTGCGGAAGAAGGGACTCGAACCCCCACGCCTCTCGGCGCCAGATCCTAAGTCTGGTGCGGCTACCAATTACGCCACTTCCGCATTAGGATTAATTATTTTGGTCTGCAAAAGTACACTTAATACTTAAACTATCAAATATTCGACCAAGAAATTCAAAAACTTTTCACCCCCAACCACCTATAACACTGACAAACAATAAATTATTTTTCCATTTCCACTAACTTTTCAAGCCATATTTCTCTATTGTCCGATGCAAGGCTACAAGATCGAACGGCTTTCCCAAGACATCGTCCACCCCGGCATTAATTGCCTCCTGTTTTACATCCTCCAAAACCGAGGCAGAGAGTGATACAATCGGAATCTTTCGTATTTCTTCCTCAGCTTCCGCGCGGATACGGCGTGTCGCCTCAAACCCGCCCATTACTGGCATATATGTATCCATAAGAATAAGGTCGTACTGATGCTCTCGAACTTTCTCTAAGACTTTCTCTCCATTATCCACTATCTCAACCGTTACATTCCACTGAGAAAGGATCTTCTTAATCATAAACTGACTAACGGTATTATCCTCTGCTACCAAAACACTCACATTGTCAAACGGCTTTAGGGATGCCTTGTTAGTCTTTGTGCCCGGTCTCTCCGCCTCTTTCACCATTTTGAATCGATTGCTAAAAATAAATTTACTACCCCTATTTTCCTCACTTTCAACAGACACCTCCCCGCCCATCAATGCGGCAAGATTCTTCACGATAGACAGTCCCAAGCCGGTGCCACCATATTTACGGTCTGTATTCTCATTCGCCTGCTCGAATATCTCGAAAATCTTATCGAGCTTGTTAACAGGAATACCGATCCCTGTATCCTGCACGATAAATTGCAAAACGACGGCGTCATTACTTCGGTCAGAGGCCTTCACTGTTAAGGATACTGCTCCCTTGGGCGTAAACTTAATTGCATTACTCAGCAGATTCAAAAGAATCTGATTCAGGCGAAGAGAGTCTGCAATTACGTACTCGGGCACACCATCATCAACAAACACATCCAACTTAAGGTCCTTCTCATCCGCCTTAGACTTTAACAGGCCCGTAACAGACTGCACTACTTTCGCTAGCTCTGTCTCCCCTCGGACAATCTTGAACTTACCCGCCTCTATCTTAGAAAAATCAAGAATATCATTAATTACTCCCAAGAGCGACTCTGACGATACTTTTAACAACTCAACCATTTTTCGCGACTCCTCATCCAAAGGGGCGTTCTCTAATAAATGGATGAGTCCCACAATACCATGAAGAGGTGTACGTATTTCATGGCTCATATTGGCAAGAAAAGCCTCTTTCGATTGCTTTCCTTGCAGAGCTTGGTCTTTCGCCTGGATTAATTCATTTTGATATCTTTCCAATTCCGCATTCTTCCTCCTAATTTCCCGCTGGTTCTTAACAAGCTGAATAAAGACGTCAACCTTCGCGGAGGTAATGTGTGGGTCTAGCGGTTTGTATAAGTAATCCACTGCTCCAACTGATAACCCCTTCACTACATACTTAGACTCCATTGAAATGGCCGTCACAAATATAACCAGCATTTCTTGTGTCCGGGAGTTGCTTTTTAGTATCTCCACCAATTCAAAGCCATTCATTCCCGGCATCTGAACATCAATTAGAGCAATAGCGATATCGTTGTCCCAGCAGATTCGAAGAGCTTCATTCGGAGATGTTGTTGTAATGAGCTCAACACCGTCACGTGCAAGCAAAGCTTCAAGTGCTATGATATTTTCGAGCTTATCGTCGACTATTAAAAGCTTAATCAAATCCATCGTCAGTTGTATTACGCCTTATCTTCAGAAAATCTCCCTTGGAAGTACTCTTAAACCAGGTCTCTCTTCTAATAAGAAGAGCCTTTATATTCGGCTAGCATCAGTTGCTTTTACGAAAAGTATTTTACAAAGATTCCAGGAAAGTAAAGTTTGGCATTATGTATACTGCCTATCCCAGTTCTTCGAGCCATATTTTCATCATTCCCAGGAGCTGGTCAATATTCAATGGTTTCGTAATATAGTCATTGGCCCCTATCTCGATACAACGAGCTTTATCTTCCTTCATTGCCTTAGCTGTAAGTGCTATCACAGGCAACTTCTTAAATCTTTCGTTCTTTCTGATTTCGGATATCGCCCGATAACCGTCCATTACAGGCATCATAATATCCATTAAAACAAGATCAACCCTCCCTAGTGTCCCAAGTTTTTCGAGCGCCTCTCTTCCGTTAGTTGCAATCTCGATAGTAACATCAAATTGGGTCAGTGCAGCAGAAAGTGCAAATATATTCCGCATGTCGTCATCAACTATTAACAGGCACTTTGACTTGAAGACATTTTCAAGGACTGGCGATAAATCCGGGGATCTAAGTGAACTCAGCACGGGAAACGGATCGAGGTGAATCGCATCCGCTCTGTTCTCTTTACTCAGTAATAGCTGAATTTCATCCAACAATCTTTTTACCGACAGGTTCCCCTTCAACACCATTGCATGTGAAAGCTTCGTAATCACCTGAAGACTTTCCTTATCCAACTCCATAGCGGTATGAATAAGAACAGCAGCATGGCAAAGAGCGTCAGACTTCTTTATAGCTTGAAGCAGCTCAACGCCTGACAGATCAGAAAGTTGAGGATCAAGCACTATCAAATCTACATCTAGGGTCCCTTGCGACAATAGAGTCAGGGCAGCTTGGCCCGTACTGACGCGGGCAACATCAAAGCCCAGTCTCTTCAACTCATCGTCCATTATATCCGTGCCCCCGTCTGATTCTTCTATCACTAAAATCTTGCTTGGCGTTGACATGGGCCTCCCGGCTCCGGGCATTAAACCAGCATTTTGAATACTATTTTGCAAACTGACTTCGCTCGCCGATGCCATCGTCAAGGAAGGCGAGTGGAAATCGTCCTTTCCTGAAAAATGCGGTACCACGTCGAGATAGCAGTAAGGAAGATATAATGAAAAAGTACTACCTGCCCCCGGTTTGCTTTTCACCTCCATCCAGCCCTGTAGAAGATGAGCAAGTTCTTTACTTATAGACAGACATAATCCAGTTCCCCCATACATGCGGCTTGTGGACCCATCTGCCTGCTTAAACGACTCAAATATTATATTTTGCTTGTCTTCCGGGATACCAATTCCACTATCAGTTACATGAAAAGCTAAGACGTCTGTCGAGGCCTTTTTACCGCTAGTTGATCTACTGCCCTGGCGCTCTACCTTTAAAAATACATGACCACCCGCGCTAGTGAATTTAAATGCATTGGACAACAAGTTCTTCAAAATCTGTTCAACTCTAAGTTTATCTGAACGAAACACAGAAGGAGCACTAGGAGTAACCTCAACAGAAAAATTGATTTCCTTCTTCTTTGCTACCTCCTCAAACAACAGTCGCATATCAGAAACTACGTCCGCCATCCCTATTTCATCAACCAATAACTCCAGCTTCCCCGACTCTATCTTAGACAGATCAAGAATATCATTGATGAGCAATAGGAGATCCCGTCCTGAATTGGCTATGACGCCTGCATACTTTACGTCTTCGTCATTAAGACGTCCTGACCTGTTCTCTTTTAAAATTCTCGCCAGTATTAAGATGCTATTTAACGGCGTTCTCAACTCGTGGCTCATGTTCGCCAGAAACTCGGACTTATACTTTCCCGAAAGCTCAAGTTCCTTCGCCTTCAAGGCCAACTCCTCCCTATTCTTCTCTATCACGCTGTTACGCTCTTCCAGCATCTCCGCTTTCTCTTCTAGTTCAGAGTTCATTTGGAGAAGCTCTTCCTGCTGTGCTGTTAGCTCTTCCTCAGACGCCTGCAATTGCTGGGTCTTATAAAGCAATTCCTCATTAGTTGCTACCAGCTCTTCCTGCTGACTCTCCAACTCACGCGCTTGCTTCTCCGTTTTCGTCAGTAATTCACGCAACTTAACGCGGGATTGAGCAGTGTTAACAGCTATACCTATCCCACCGCACACGCGACCTATAAACCACTCTTTATTTTCAGAAGGCATTGCAGAAAACCCTAATTCGATTACTCCTAGTAGCTGCCCCTCGAAGAATATAGGATATAGGACTAGGGTCTGCGGCACCATTTCCCCCAAGCCACTGCGAATAGAGAGATAGTGGCTCGGAACATGATCAAGCCGAATAGGCTTTTTACTTTTCGCGACCTGCCCAGGCAACCCCTCACCGATGGAAAATATTCGATCGGTTTTTTCAAACGCATAGGTAGCTATCGTCTGTAATTTTCCTTGCGCGGTGCTAAGGTAAAACAAGGCAACAGAGGCTTCCGTATACTCCGCAAGTTCACTAATAATCCTCCTGCATAATTCAGCGACGTCCAGTTCACCTCGCATGGCGCTATCCAGTTTTGAGACCCCCGACAACACCCAGTTTTTCTTCTCATTTTCTTCAGATATTTTCCAAAGCTGAATATTGGTATCCCTAATCCGCTCTTCATTCGCCTTCTGAAGCAAAAACGTGCGCTTGATATTACCAAAGATTAAGACCAACATGCTAAAGATCATGACAGAGCCGATTACAATAATGACGGTAGTTCGTGTATTACCCTTAGCACTTTCATATCTCCGGGCTGCAAGAGCCGCGTTCTCATTTTCGCTTAACGTACTGACTGCTTTATGCAGCTTCTCGATATAAAAATCAAACGGAGTGAGTTCTTTATCGTTTGACCGCGACCCCGACTCAGCTGTCTCTATCTTGAGTGCCTCCACACTTGCCGTCTCCTGATGGAGATAAATACCGACAGAATCAAGACTAGTGTCCAGTCGTTTATTTTCAGTTCTGAACTTACTAAGTTCGTTTACCAGACTGCCTATCTCTGCAAGGTTAGCATAATAACTGTGCAAATAGGTCTCCCTGCCTGTCACTGCAAAGTCCCTCTTTAGCGACTCCGCTTCAGTTAGCTTATTCTGGATCTTTGCACTTATGTTTAGTACGTGAACATGACTCTCAGACCACTCAATATTGTCCTTTTGATTTCTGATACTCAGATAGGACACAAGGGCCAAAAGAAAGACCATCACCTGTGTGAGAATGAATCCGGAAAGTACTTGCTGTTGAAATGAGAACTTAGGCATCTTCAGAGGGTCGAACGTTATTTATCACATAATGACACGTCCTCGTTATACGTCTTTTTCAGGATAAGGTTTCAGAGGGCCCGGCATGCCCCACCCTTCACTGCAGCAATGTAAGTTTGCCAAAACTCTTTAATGGATATCCTGTTAAAACACATATAAGAACCTAAAAAACTTGATACCATGAAAAAACAGGATTCAAAATCAAACAACGCATCTATTGAAGAGTCAGGATTAAAAAACCTTTTCAAGGACGAATTAAAAGATATTTATTGGGCTGAAAAGCACCTGGCGAAAGCGCTTCCCAAAATGGCAAAAGGAGCCACCTCAGAAGAGCTGAGAACATCGATCGAGCAGCATCTGGCGGAAACTGAAAACCAGATAACAAGGCTGGAGCAGGTCTTCGAAATCCTTGGCGTTAAAGCTGCGGGAAAGAAATGCGAAGCGATGGAAGGCTTAGTTGAAGAAGGCAAAACAATGCTGGAAGAAACAGAAGACGGAACCATGACCCGCGATGCAGCGATCATCTCATCTGCGCAGAAAATTGAGCATTACGAAATTGCTTCGTACGGAACGCTTCGGACCCTCGCTAATACGCTCGGACTCACAGAGGCTGCCAATCTTCTTGAAGAGACGCTCAACGAAGAAAAAAACACTGACACTAAATTAACCCAGATAGCAGAAAGCTTTGTGAATGAATCGGCCGGGTCTGAAAAAGAATAACCGGAGGTACAAATGGAAACAACATTTGAAAAAACAGTAGCGAACTTGAAGCATCTCTTATCCATTTGCAACGATGGGAAAGAGGGCTATAAAACCGCCGCTGAGAATTCAGACGCTGCAGAGTTAAAGGCACTCTTTACTACCTATTCAATACAGAGAGCCGGATACGAGATGCAATTAAAAACGTCTATCCACCAATGTCACGCCGATCCCGACAATGAAGCAGGAGGCCCCCTCGGCGTCTTGCACCGGGTCTGGATGGATATTAAAACGGCTCTCAGTTCCAATGACAATAAGGCGATCCTCGATGCGTGCATCACGGGAGAAAAGGCCGCTCTCGAAGCGTATGACAAGGCTTTGGAAGATCAGGAATTGCTGCCGGAAGTTAAACAAGTGCTCGTAGAACAAAGAGAGGGAATTGCCGACTGCCTGAAAAACATCCAGTCGCTGCAACAACGATACGCAGCCTAATTATTCTTATGTAAGAAGGGGCGGACATTCATGAAAGTGTTCTCCCCTTTTTATTGAACATATCTTTGTTCAATAAAGGCCAGCAAGAACACTCACCTCGCTTTTGTTCCCGTTTGTGCGCCGAGGTGACGGACGCTTATCTAACAGACACACTTCTGCTCCAAGGTTCCGGCAGCGATGCCTGGAGGAGACAGGCGCCGCTATATCAAAGCAATATAATCAGCCTTAAATGCCGTGCTTTTACTATTTTTGTTTCCTGGCTAAATGCCTGTACCCGATATGGCGAATATTTTATTAGTGGAAGACGATACCACTTTTTCCTTGATACTTGAAGGCTTTCTGACACGCAAAGGCTATAGCGTAGTGGTAACACACGACGTAAAGACCGGCATAAAAGCGTTGAATCAAGAAAAGTTCGACATTCTTCTGCTCGATTACCGGCTGCCCGACGGCAACGGACTGGAAGTGATGGCTGCAGCGCGCGAGAAAGACCTGTCGGCACCTGCCATCGTCATGACCAGTTTTAATGACGTCCGTACTGCAGTAAAGGCTATTCGCTCCGGGGCTATCGATTACATTACGAAGCCCGTCAATCCTGACGAACTGGAGATGATCCTGAGCGAGGCCGTCGAGAAAAAAGAACCTGTAGTATCCCGGCGGAAGAAAGCTGCCACCTCTCCTGCCTTTATTGAAGGAGAAAGCGAAGCTTCGAAAAAGCTCCATGAGTACATTCAGCTGGTAGCCCCGACCGATATGACCATCATCATTCAGGGAGAAAGCGGGACAGGAAAGGAATATGTTGCGGGCTCCATTCACCGCGCGAGCAAACGCGCGTCTAAACCCTTCATTGCTATCGACTGCGGTTCTTTATCAAAAGAGCTGGCAGCCAGCGAACTCTTCGGACATATTAAAGGCTCTTTTACCGGAGCACTGCAAGACAAGAAGGGCCAGTTTGAGGCTGCCGACGGCGGCACCCTCTTCCTCGATGAGGTAGGCAACCTAAGCTACGAGGTGCAGGTGCAGCTGCTTAGAGCTATTCAGGAACGCGTCATTCAGCCGATCGGAAGCAACTCGCGCATCAAAGTAGATGTGCGTATCATCACCGCCACCAATGAAGACCTGGTCAGTGCGGTAGCCAGGGGCGACTTCCGCGAAGACTTATACCATCGCCTGAACGAATTTAAGATCCAGGTCCCTCCTCTTCGGAACCGCGACCAGGACCTTCCTGTTTTTATAGACCATTTTATAAACATCGCCAACTCAGAACTCGACAGGAACGTCGTCCGGCTATCAGCCGAGGTTAAGAACATCCTGCTTCGCTATGACTGGCCGGGCAACTTGCGCGAGCTTAAAAATGTGGTAAAACGGATGGTCCTTCTGACCAGGGGAGAAGAAGCCGGAATTGAATCGCTTCCTGAAGAAATGACCGCTTCTATATCTCACGTCAATAAGGCACCCACCGGTACAGACTTGAAGGCGATCAATGAGGCGACCGAAAGAGAACTGATCATTGAAACCTTAAAGAAGGTGAAGTATAACAAATCACAAGCTGCAAAGCTCTTAAATATCGACAGGACGACCCTTTACAATAAGATCGAAAAATATCAGATAGAATAAGAAGTTAAACAGGCCTACCCTACGGCCTGCAGCAACAAAGCCTGCAGCTCTTCGACATACCCCTTTATTCTCGCCTTCTGCTCTTCGTTCAGAGACGTGCTATTCTTCAGTGCTATTTCTTCGGCTCTGAACCTTGCCGCCAGTTCACCCGCACCCACCTGCGCCGTGCGCCCTGCTATCCGGTGTAAAAGCAATGAGGCCTCTTTGTCGTCGTCTGCTGCAAGAGCAGCTTCCAGCAGGGTAATATCTTTTAACGAGTCGTCTTCAAAACGTTTTAATATCCTGCCAACCATTTCCTTATCGCCAAAGGCCATTTTTTCGAGGACTGACAGGTCTATTCCAGCATTTGCGCGCTTTATGGGCGAAGCTTCACTGATGTGAGCGGCTGGCATCAAAAGCCCTATAAGTTCTGATTGCCTGAATGGCTTCATCAGCAGCCCGTCAAACCCGTCGGCAAGGATCGCGCTCCTCTCCTCAGGAAGGGCCTGCGCCGTCAGTGCAAAAATCTTAACATCAGGCTTTAACTGCTTTCGCAGTAACTTGCACAACTCTCCTCCGTTCATTTCCGGCATCCGTATATCCATCAGCACCACTTTCAGGTCGTCAGGGGTGAAGCCTTCAGGACTTCACGAGGCAGAGAAAAGCAGGTATGCCTGATTCCGAACTTGTCAAAAACAGAGCAGCATAACTGAAGGATAAACTGATCGTCATCCACTATCCAAACGCTTCCACGAAAGGTGTTATCGCTTTCAATGGATATACCTTTCGGCTTTACATCCTCTTTTGCGGCAACAAACCGAAGCCTTACTGTGAAGGTGGAGCCTTTATCTGGTTCACTCACTACATCAATTGTCCCCCCTGACCTCGTGTAAGCGCCTTTACGATGCTCAGACCCAGCCCCGTGCCATTCGCGTTGACCGCGGCAGTAGCTTCAGCCTGCTCAAACTCGTCGAAAATATTCCGTATATCCTTCTCATGGATCCCTTTGCCTGTATCAGAAACTTCGAAAGTGAAGTACCGCTTCCGCCGGACATTCTGATTCGTAACTGTTAAGACAACTTCGCCCTTCTGGGTAAATTTAATTGCGTTCCCAATCAGATTGAACAAGATCTGCTTCAGTCTGAACGGATCTCCAATAATGAGGTCTGCGTCTTTTATCTGGTTTCTGAGCTCGAGCTTCAGCGACTTCCGCTCCGCCTGAGGGCGCATAACAAGCATTACCTCATCGAGCAGCTTTAGCACGCTGAATGTCGTGCGGGAAAACTTGAACTTGCCCGACGTAATTCTGCTATAATCCAGCACCTCATTTACAATATGTAAAAGATGTACCGAAGAATGATAGATTGCATCAATGTCTCTTTTCTGCGGCCGGTCCTGACTTCGTACCTGCTCTGCATAGCCAATGATAGACTGCAGAGGAGTGCGGATTTCATGACTCATGCTCGACAGAAAACGCTGCTTGGCCATTGCGTGATATTCAGCTTCATCCCTTGCCGCCTCCAGTTCTTCCCGATACCTGTTGCTGCGGCTGATATCCGTCAGGATCAGGTAGGCAAAGAAGGCACTGACCAGAATAAAACCGATCATGATCAGCTCAATGCTGGCCGCACTCCGATTCACAACATTAGTGGCCCTCGCATTATTAAGGTCGACCTGGCGGATGGCCTCTTTCTCAACCTCCTGCAAGACTACAAGCATTTGGTTGATCAGGATATTGCCCGCGTTAGAGAGTTCAATTTCCCGGTTGATAAACTTTGAACGGCGCTGCTTCTGCTTCTTTTCGATGGTCTTCACTGCTTTCTCCATCACGTGAAGGACCGAGTCGGAGTTAGCCCGCGCCAGGGTGTCCACCTTTATACTGACTTCCTCTTTAACCACCTGCTGCTCCTTGTCCTCTTTCTTCCGCCCAAAAATCCGGTTTAAAAGGCCCCTGCTTTTCCTGGTCTGCTCATCAGGTACTACCGTGGTAGTCGAAAACTTTTGCTCCGTAGTCACAATCGTACTGTCAATCTCGGCAGAGGTTTTGTCAATCAGACCACTTAATGAGTTAAGCTGATTAGAGAACTCCCTTCCGTTCACCAGTCCCTCCCTCACCCTGAGGTAACTTATAAAGAGGCGATCCCGCTCCTTCAGCAAGCCCTTCATCTCATCAATGCGCTTCTGCTGCTGCCTGTCGCCCTCATACAGCTTGCGCAGCGAATCCATGCTCGCTCTCAGCGAATCAGACTCCCTTAAAAACGTTCTGTAGGTGTTCTTTTTCTTCTGAAAGGCCTGCGAACGCTGCACCTGGTCGAGCCGCGTGATGTCCCGGAAGAGGTTATTGACCAGCCGAAGTTTCTCATCGGGTGCAGAGATGCTTTGCACCGTTGAGAGCATCTCCTGAAAGGCTACCCTGCTCACCGCCCACGCCAGAATGAGCGCAATGAACCCGACAGAAAAAGCAATGATCACTTTTCTTTTAACCCGGTTGGTATATGGCTCGATGATCTGATTACTCATGAATAAAAACTACCGATTAAACTTATGCGCTGTCTAATTGTTTGAGCCCCCTGCCCGGTAACAACTCCTTCAGTGCCCGCGAAGAACCCTCCTCCCGCCTGAGCAGCGAGCCCTCCCTGTCATCGCTAAGCATGAAATGAGCGAAGGGACCATTGCGATCTTCAGTACACGCCGCCTAAACAGAAAGCCCTCCCTGTCATCACTCAACGCGCTGATGGAGATCCAAAGGAACGACTTTCTCGGGATGTCTTGATGCGTGCTGAAATATCAGATTTCGGATGTAGTCATTGCTGGGATACTGTTCCGTGACCGACTTCACCGACTCAACGTCGGCGAGTGGTATTTGCGGCGACAAGTAGCCCATCCCATACATGTTCCCTCTCTCGATCAGGATAACGCTCTTCTCATCGTCGGAACGCCCCCTGTCCACCAGCAAAAACGAGGGCAGGCTCCTCTGCAGATAGTCTGCAGCATCAAGCACCCGCTGATTATACGCTTCAGGCTCTTCCCGGCCTGCGCAGGCCCCCAGGCAGGTGCCCTTCTCCACTCCTGAGCACGCATCGCAGCTGGTCTGTATAAAGCAAAGCCTTGGGCATAGCCTAAAAGTATCGAGAAGACTGAGCAGTACATTTCTCCCTTCAAGAAGACTATTGAAAGCAAGAAGCGGACTCGAATGTCTTTTCCGTTTGTCCACCATCAGTCGCAAATACCCTTTCTGATCCTCGAACATATACAGGCCATATGTCTGCTCAAAGCGCTTCAATGCGCGGTTATTGGCGGGCCATAGCCGTTTTATTTCCACCGCCTCCAGAATAAAGGCCATAAGCTCCGTTCCACAGGGCGTGCAACGGATAGAATGGATATTCCTTAAAAACTCCTGCCGCTGCCTCCCTGAATTATTGCCGGTAAAATGACTAAGCACACGCTTTCTGATGTTAACCGCCTTACCAACATAGATCACACGATCCTTTTGATCCCTGAAATAGTAGACACCCGGACAAGCAGGCAACTGCTCAACCTCACTCACGTGAATATTGGGAGGAAGCTGCTGCTCCCTTGAGTTTTTCCTGAGCACCTGCCCGATATAGCCCTCCGTATCCCGGCTCAGAAGCAGAGAAAAGAGCTGAGCTGTAGCTGCAGCATCGCCGCCAGCCCGATGCCTTCTGCCATGATCGATACTCAGCTGCGAGCGGAGCTTTCCAAGACTATAAGAGGAAAGCCCCGGAAGCAGCTTGCGCCCTAGTCGCACCGTGCAAAGTTTCCTGCATTGAAGATCGAACCCTGCAGCACCTAAATGATATTTCAAAAATGAATAGTCGAAGTTGACGTTATGAGCAACGAAGATCTTATCCGCCAGCAGATCATAGATCTCTTTCGCTACCTCCGCGAATGTCGGAGCATCGGCGAGCATCTCGTCCGTGATCCCGGTCAGTGCGCGGATGTAGACCGGAATCGGAATCCCCGGGTTAATCAGCCGTTCGTACTGACCCACTATACGCTCACCATCATGCAGCAGAATCGCAATTTCAGTGATCCCGTTCGCCGATGCATATCCCCCTGTCGTCTCAATATCTACTATCGCGTACACCATTAGGCTAATTTACAAATTGCCCCTCTGTAATAACTCCCTTTATTGCCGATTTATTACTCAGTTAACCTGGCCGGAAGAAAACAAGTGCCGCTGCTGTCCGAAAACCGGAAGCGGGTAAAACGCAACGCGGACGTTGGAAAAAGCCTCGCAGCCGGAACCTATGCCTTCAACAACCAAGGCCAGCGATTGAAACAGGCTGTATAAAAGATAAAGAAGATTCTCTTCAGGACTGATAGAACACTAGTGCCCCCTACTGTATCAGGCGCCGTACCACCACATTAAAGCCACGTATATACAGCAAAACGTGGCTTCATTGCGGCTTCTTCATGCCTTATTAGCGGCTGGATTGATAACGAGAGACGACTATGTCCTTAACTTGTGCCGGAACTGCCATGCACCGTTTGAGGCACTTAAGCAATCTGCGAACGGCGATTTGTTCTGTGTTCATCAAGGAAGGCATGATCCCTTGATTTTCCTATAAATCTCCGATCATGCCAGCTGATGGCATTTCCTGCCCGTCGGTTGAGCGCTGCGGATAGACGAGGATCTTCGTCAGACCGGCAAAGTAGCGCTCCAGCTTTATCTGGATCCCGTCGAACGATTTCTGGTAAGAAGGCGAACCTTTCCGCGCGGCAACAAAGAAGATGAGATCGTCCGGGCGTACGAGCTCTTTGACAACATTGCCGTGCTCCCAGTCGCGGTAGTCGGCAAAAATAAAGTCGGCATTGGTTTGCAATTCCTCCAGCACGGCAACGATAGCCGTCTGAGTAGCGAGCCCGCAATGGCAATACACAGGAGTAGACAGTTCTTTGGCCAGCAGCGATACCTTTGACAGCCATACCGAGAAGCCTGCATCATACTCAGCCATGGGAGGGCAGAACAGCATAATCCTCTCATGAACCGCAACAGGGCGGTCAAGATGGCATACAAACAGGTTCTTGTCGGTGTTCTCAATGATGGTCTCCGTTTTGTCGCCCATAAACTTGTTAAGGAAGGTCGTTTTTCGAGGCCAGCCCGAGATGATGAGTGTAGCGCCTTTCTCCCGCGATGTTCTGATCACTCCGCTGGCAGCGTTATAGTCGATCGTGGTAACCACTTCCACTCCGGCTTCAACGGCTGAGGCGTAATGCAGCAGGCCCTCCAATCGCTTTCTCGCCAGCTTGAGGTTGCTCTCTGCATCTTCGTTATTATGCACGACCGACAGCAGCTGGATGGGATGGGGCGACTTTTTATCCTTCAGTAAAATGGCGAGATCGAGCATCACTTCCAGCTTGCTGAAGTTAGCGATCGCTACCAGAACGTTCTCAGGTTCGTCTGTATCCGCAGCCAGAGGCACCATATTTTCTTCGGAAGCCACAATCTGCTTGGCGGCCGCCTCAGTGGCAAAAGAAGCAATGATACAGGTTGCCAGGATCAGGATAATGGTGCCGTTCAGAATATTCTTGTCAATAATACCGGCCTTGTAACCCACCAGAATTACTGCCAGTGTAGCAGCAGCGTGAGCACTGCTCAGACCAAAGATCAGGAGCGACTGGGGCTTGCTGTACTTGAATATCGCTCCCGTCAGAAGCGAGGCTCCCAATTTACTCAGGACCGCTACGAGTGTAAGTGCTCCGGCTACGATCAGGGCCTCGTGACCTTCGAGCAAGACTTTCACGTCGACGATCATTCCTACGCTGATCAGGAAGAAGGGGATAAACAGAGCATTCCCCGTAAATTCAATGCGGTTCATCAGGGCAGACGACGATGGGATAAGGCGGTTCAGCGCGAGGCCAGCCACGAAGGCACCGATAATGGGTTCTACTCCTGCCAGCTGGGCCAGGAAGGCAGCGAAAAAGACCACAGACAGGACAAAGATAAAGTGAGAAGTCTTTTCACTCTCGAGCCGTGTAAAGAACCACTTCGTAACCCGGGGCACCAGCAGGAACATGATCAGCGAGAATAAAATGAGGGATATCAGCAGCTGAAGCCAGAAGTGATAGGGAAGCGTGCCTTCACCTGCACCGATCACCACTGCCAGGATGATGAGGACGGCAGTATCGGTGAGAATGGTCCCGCCTACCGTAATAGCTACTGCCTCGTTTTTGGAAACACCGTAGCGGGTGACCACCGGGTAGGCTACCAGGGTATGGGTGGCGAACATGCTGGCTGTGAGCACTGAGGTGGGCCATGAAAAGTGCAGCAGGTAATAACAGACCGGCAGCCCCAGACACAAGGGTATGGTAAACGTGAAAAAGCCAAAAGCCAGGCTCTTGTACTTCTTTTTCTTGAATTCATTGAGGTCGAGTTCAAGCCCCGCAATGAACATGATATACAGAAGGCCTATAGTGGAGAAGAGATCTACAGCGGAGTTCTTTTCGAGCACGTTAAACCCGTTCGGTCCAATGACAATTCCCGAAATAATAAAGCCGATAATACCCGGCACCTTGATCTTACCTAAGATCAGCGGCGCGAGGAGGATAATGAATAAAATAAGAGAAAAAATAAGAACCGGGCTCTTTAGTGGCAACTGAAACTCGGACAGAACATGACTGATTGCGCTATTATTCATAGTATATACATTGATCTGCAGCGCCGGTCGGGCTTGAAACGCAGATTTGGTATTCGGCAGCCCTAAAGGTAAAATAAAAACAGGAAAGGCCGCCTCATGATAAAAGCAGGTGCGCGTCAAAAAAGTTTTACACTAAAGGCTTTCATAGATATGCCTCATGAGCCAGGGACAAGGACCTGCCACTGGCTCCTCATTGCAGTTACTTTATTTCAAGCTCAACCTGAGCAAGAAGGGCAACGATAGCGGACTAACCTCCTTATAACGGTTACTGTATTTCAAGCTCAACCTGAGCAAGAAGGGCAACGACAGCGGTCTATCCTCCTTATGACGGTTACTGTATTTCAAGCTCAGCCTGAGCAAGAAGGGCACCGATAGCGAACTATCCTCCTCATTGCAGTTACTTTATTTCAAACTGCCCCTTGAGACGGATGTCTTCTGAAGAAGCGCCGATCATGACGGTAAAGGTTCCGGGCTCTGTCTTCCACTGCATGGACTGGTCCAGCAGGTTCAGTTCGCTATCGGAAAGAGAGAATTCAACTGCTTTTTCTTCGCCCGGCTGCAGATATACTTTTGAGAATTTCTTTAACTGCTTCAGGGGAGTTACTACGGAGCTCACGTCGTCCTTAATATAGAGCTGAGGCACCTCCTCTCCTGCGATCCTGCCAGCATTCCTGAGGGCAAAACGAACAATCGTTATGCCGGCACCTGTCCCCTCTCTTTTAATCCGGAGGTCACGGTACTCGAAACTAGTGTAGCTCAGTCCGTACCCGAAGGGATAAAGAGGACCGGCTTTTGTCTCAACATAATCATGAGGGGCGGGCTTCTTCTGATTATAATATACGGGGAGCTGGCCTACGGAACGGGGCACCGATACAGGGAGACGGCCGGCAGGATTGTAGTCGCCGAAAAGCACGTCGGCAATCGCATTACCTCCCTCCTGTCCGGGATACCAGGCATCAAGGATCGCGGGGACATGCTCTGATGGCCAGTTCAGATTCAGAGGCCGCCCCTTGATGAGCACCAATACAACGGGCTTTCCCGTTGCTACAACTTTATGTAACAGCTCTGATTGTTTTCCCATCAGGTCGAGGGTGGAGCGGTCGAACCCTTCACCGCTCTCCATATCACTGACGGCATTCTCCGTGGCGCTTACTCTGGCGGCACCTGTGCTTTGATACTCCGTTTTGAAGTCGCGGGCGCTGGAGCCGCCCAGTACCACCACGCAAACATCGGCGCTGCGGGCCGCCAATACAGCCTTTTCTATCTCGTCTGAGCTGGTGTCGCGGATGGCGCAGCCCTTCACATAAGTAACTTTTGTACCGGCCGCTGCCTTCGCCCGGATACCTTCCAGTACCGTTACGATTGCGTCGTCCGACTGAGGTGCTGTATAATCACCTAATTGATTATAGATGTTATCGGCATTTGGGCCAATAACGGCGATACTCTTTATATTCTTCTTTAGCGGCAGGAGGTTATGGTCGTTCTTAAGAAGAATGACCGACTCTCTTGCTACCTGCCGGGCCAGCATGATATTGTTCCGGCTCCTTACTTTCTGGGCAGCAACTTTCGGATCGACATAAGGGTGCTCGAACAGGCCCAGAGCGAACTTCATCCTCAGGACGCGGGCAACAGCGGTATCCAGGACAGACCTGCTTACCTTCCCCGCCTTAGCCGCTTCCAGCAGGTTCTTCCCATAGCCGTAGCCGCTCAGGTCTGCATCCAATCCGGCGCGGATGGCCATCGCTGCTGCCTCTGTGCCCGTAGCGGCTACCTGGTGGCTCGAAACGAGACCGCTAATGCTTCCCAGATCCGATACCACGAAGCCCTTGAATCCCCACTGTTCCCGGAGCACGTTTTTCAGCAAAAAGGGGTTTGCAGAGCATGGAACTCCATCGACCGAGTTATAGGCCGTCATGACAGAGAGAGCACCAGCCTTCACCGCCTCTTTAAAGGGCGGCAGGTAAGATTGCATCAGTTCGCGCTCGCCAACGGTCACGCTGCCCCCGTTATGGCCGCCTTCAGGCACCCCATAAACGGCAAAATGCTTTAAGGTTGAGATCACGTTCCGTCCTGATTTCAAATCTGCTCCCTGGAAGCCTCTTACCATGGCAGCTCCCATGGCGCCATTCAGGACCGGATCCTCTCCGTAGGTCTCCTCTACTCTCGACCACCGCGGCTCACGTGCAAGATCAAGGACGGGACCGTATCCGATATGGGCACCCTGCACGCGTGCTTCTTCCGCTATGGCAGCGGCCATCTTTTCAATTAAGGAAGGATTCCAGGTACTCGACTGCCCAATGGAAGTAGGGAAAACGGTGGTACCGATAGCCATGTGCCCATGCGGGCATTCTTCTGCCAAAAGAAGAGGAATGCCGAGCCTGGTATTTTCAATGGCGTACTTCTGCAGCGCGTTCGTGGCCTTAGCCGCTGTTAGCGGATCAAGACCTGTCTTCAGGGTTTTCTTAGTCCAGGGATCGGCTCTGAGGGTGGCCCAGAGCATTCCTATATGATCATCTCTCAAAGCCTTCTTAAACTGCTCACTGGCCTCAGGGCCCCGTACCTTCTTATCGTACATTTCCCAGCCAAGAAGAACAGACAGCTGCCCTACCTTCTCTTCGAGCGTCATCCGGCCGATAAGATCCTGCACACGGGTCTCAACGGGTGCCCTGGAATCCTTATAAGAAGGCTTCGTTTGCCCCGCCGCCAATGAAGTCAGGGCCAGGAACGAGGTAACAATCCAAATGCTTTTCATCTCTCTACTGTACAGACACCTGCTTTAGATCAACATTCCAGCCTTTTACCGTAACAAGAGGCGTCGCCGTATTCCCCGAAAGCGGGTATTCTACAGTCACAACTCTTTCAGCTCCCGGAGGTACAGAAACGTAATTATCATCATAAAAGGCGGGCAGAATGCGCTTGCCGGTCGCCGGATCAAGCAAGGATACCCGGTTGAAGAAAGCGACGGGCGCTCCTGCCGGGTTCTTTAGCCGCACCTCTACCTTGCCTTTAGAAACCGGCCTGGCTTCTACTGACAGCTGAGCAGCCTTCATTTTGTTGAGTCCTGAGTAATTGCCCTGCTCATCAGGGAACCAGTAGAAGTTGTCGGCAAGTACTTCCTGTTTGGTATTGAGAATCTGGAGTGAAAGAAAAGCTCCCCCTTTTTTAGCCAGCGCATCGAGCTCATTCTTTACCGAAAGGATCTTCTTGACTGATGAAGGTTCGGCATAAGCAAAGACCTGTGTCAGCAGCTTTTCCTTTCCCTCCATGTCGTACGATTTGATCACCAGCATGAGGTTCCTTTCCTGTTCAAAGCCATTGTTCACCAAAATAACGGAGCCGTCAACCGGATTGCACATCAGATTCAGAGGACGGCTTCCTGCTCTCAGTCCGAACAGGCAAGCGTTGGGATCGAGGTAGTAATCGTACATCTGTCCCCTCATAGCGGTCCATGGATTCTGGGTCTTCCAGATGATCACTCCCGTGTACCAGTGCCACATATGTGAGCTAAAGCCCTCGATGAGTCCGCGATACTGATCATAATTCACCAGTTGTGCTTTGAAAGCGAAATCGCGCACATCTTTCGGCCGGCCATAGGGCTCAAGAGCCTGCTCGTAGCCCACTCCGGTGTAGGTGTGATAGGTCCACACCGAGTCGGCCTCTTCCACGGGCTGCTGACCCGGACGAGGGATAGGCACCTTCATATTTTCCTGAGGAATGAAACGCTCCAGCGACTCGTAGTCGCCCACGCCTACCGATCCAACTTCGGAGTTAAACGGCCAGGTCTGCTTTTCCCAGAATGAACTGACGGGCTGAATCGTGTAAGGTCCGTCTCCGTTCCCCCCAGGAAATTATAAGACATCTCGTCAGAATTGGAATAGTCAATAAACCAGCGGGTACCATCGAGCTTCGGAAGAAGGGTATCACGCAGCGGAAGGAGGATGTCGTCAGGAGGCATTATTTCATTCCCCCCGCACCACATGGCAAGAGAAGGATGGTTTCTGACCATTCTGATCATGTCGGCTGCCGACTCAAGAAAGAGCTTGTGGTCATCGGGGTACTGGCGCCTGGTCCACTGGTCTTCCTTCTTCAGCGGATCAACCCAGCGTCCGTTGCAGTCGCCCGACATCCAGAAATCCTGCAAAACGAGCAGGCCATAGCGGTCGCAGGCTTCGTAAAACTCGGGACGCTCAACCAGGGCCCCGCCCCATATACGAATGAGGTTCAGGTTCATATCACGGTGGTATCTGATTTCAGCGTCATACCGCTGGGGCGAAAACCGGAGCATGGCATCCGAAATGATCCAGTTTCCTCCCTTAATGAAGATCTTTTGTCCGTTGACCCTGATCTGACGGCTTCTCGTTGTCGGATTCCATTCGGTCTGTATCTGCCTCACTCCAAAGCTCACGCCTTCACTGTCAGAAATGCGACTGCCTTGCAGGAATTCCAGATTGATGGCATAAAGATCCTGCTTGCCATAGCCGGCGGGCCACCACAGCTTAGGATTCTTAAGACTGAGGTGGGGCAGGGCCACTTCCACCGAGCTGTTGGCCGGCACGGTGACCTGCTTTGATACTTTGTTTCCCGACAGCTCATACCTGAGCGTTCCGGTAACGGGCCTTGCTGAAGTGTTTTGAAGAGTTGCCGCAACTTTAACAATGGCATCAGCCTGTTTGCCCCCGGTATTTCTCAGTCCCGGAACGAGCGTGACCACATGAGGATCGCGGAGGTTGACCGTTCCGGTCTTCTCAATGTAGACCTTATCCCAGATGCCCGTATTGCGGTCGCGGATAGGCCTGATCCAGTCCCAGCCGGCCACGTACTGATGGGAAACGTTCCTTGCAATTGTACCATCTCCGCCTTGTCCGCCGTTAGGATCACCAACGGGATCAGGAGGGTATACAATCACGGCAAGCCGGTTATCGCCGTCTTTGGAGAGCAGGCCGGTAATATTGAACGACTTGCGGAGGAACATCCCCTTGTAGGCATCCTTGTTCACCTTGCGGCCGTTCAGAAAAATGTCGCAGCTGTAGTTGATCCCTCTGAAGGTAAGCCACACCTGCTGGCCGTTAGCGGGAACTGCTTCCTTAAAGTCCCTGGCGAACCAGTACGTATAATAGTCCCTCCCCGTATGATAAATATCGGGAATGCGCTCATTATTCATTCCCCAGAAGGGATCGGGGACCTCCTTGTTCTGAAGCATAGAGGTGAGAACCGTACCGGGCACTACTGCCGGTTTCCAGCTGCTCAGGGAATAGCTCTTGTTCGAGATCGAAAAGCCGTCCTTTCCAACCGCTTTTATGGGCGCAAATTTCCATTGCTCATTCAGTTCGTACCGCGACTGGCTTATTGCTATATTGTAGTTCACAAGACAAACAATCAAAAATAAATAGCTAACGAAATATCTCTTTATCATCTCCGGAATATGAGTTTATAGTTCTGAGTAGGGGCGATCGGCCTTAGCAGTTCCCCATCCTGACGGCTTGCTGCCCATTTCTATCGTCATCCTTCCGCCGTTACTGATATCAGAATGAAGGATAAACGACCTGGTATAGGGTTTGCCGTTCAGGGTAATTCGCTGAATATATTTGTTCTCCTTCGAGTTATTCCTGACTTCTATCCTGAAGGTCTTCCCTCTTCCTACGGCAAGGCTGGCATCATTGATCACCGGACTTCCGATAACATACATCCCATTAGTGGGGTTTACGGGGTAAAAACCAAGCGCAGAAAGCACATACCAGGCCGACATCTGCCCGACGTCTTCGTTTCCGCAAAGCCCGTCAAACTTATCTGTGTAAAGATGATCCATGATATGTCTTACCTTATCTGCTGTTTTCCATGGTTGCCCAACAAAGTTATAGAGATAGGAAATGTGGTGGCTGGGTTCATTCCCGTGTGCATACTGACCAATAAGTCCACTGATATCGGGAGAAGCGTGAGCGCCCAGATCGCCCTTTATGATGAAAAGTGAGTCTAGTTTTGAGGTAAAGGCCTCTTCTCCACCAAGCAGCTGGATCAATCCCTCCGGATGCTGCGGCACCAGCCAGGTGTACTGCCATGCATTTCCCTCAGTATAATCGTTCTTGCCATGTACAGATTCAAAAGGATTGAAGGGTGTACGCCACTCATTCTCAGAAAGACGTCCTCTGACAAAGCGGACCTGCTTGTTGAAGTAGTTTTTATAATAATGCCCGCGGCGGTTGAAGTACTCATAATCGTCCTTCTTTCCCATTTTTTTGGCTACCTGAGCAATCCCCCAGTCTGCAATGGCATACTCCATACCCATCGCTACCGACTCGACCGTGCTATCCGCCGGAATGTAGCCGTACTTTTTCACGTACTTGAGTCCGCGCTCATCCAGCATGGCAGAATTCTCCATTGCTTCAAACGCCAGTTCCTTATCGAAACCATTGAAGCCTTTCATGCATGCGTCAGCCACGACAATGATACCCGGATTGCCCACCATACAGTTCGTTTCGTTCCCCATCAGATGCCATACCGGAAGTTTACCCTGCTGCTTATAGATAGCGAGCATGGTATTGATCATGTCGTTCACCTTATCGGGCTGAAGGATGGTAAATAAAGGATGGGCTCCGCGATAGGTATCCCAAAGGGAGAAGGTAGTGAGGTTGGTAAAGGGCGCATTGCGGTACACTTTCTTATCGGTCCCGAGATAATCCCTGTTCGCGTCGTTAAAGTATGAGGGCGCGATCATGGTATGATAAAGGGCAGTGTAGAAGGTGCGCATGCGGGCAGGATCAGCGGCGTGAATAACTGCCCGGGAAAGTTCCTTGTTCCAGGCGGCGTCGGCCAACTGCCTGGTCTTTCCAAAGTTCCAGCCAGACAGTTCGGCTTTGAGGTTCATAGCAGCATTCTCAACACTTACCGGCGAGAGAGCCACCTTGACCAATACCACTTCCCCTTCTTTGGTACTGAAAGAGACCCGTCCAAAGACCTGCTTTGCCTTTAAGCTTGTGCCCGGCTTTTGAGCAGTGCTGTCTGCGAGGGAGAAACTCTTCATTGGCTTAGAAAACACCATCTTAAACCAGATCCTCTGGTCGACAGCCCAGCCGGAAGAAAAGCGGTACCCAATGAGAGTGGTATCGTTCACCTTCTCCAGGTGAGTCTCCATTGGCCTGTCCCAGCCAATCCCTTGTCGGAGGTCTATGACAAATCCCGCGTTTTCAGACTTGGGAAAAGTGTAACGGTGAAAGCCGACCCGGGCAGTGGCGGTCAGTTCAGCCTTAATATTGTATCTTTTTAACTTGACGGAATAGTATCCCGGCCGGGCAGTCTCATCCTTGTGCGAGAACAGCGAAACATAGCCACTTTCCGGATCTTTGAGATTGCCTTTGGAAAACCTCACATTGCCGGTGACGGGCATCAATGCAATATCGCCCAGATCGCCAATTCCCGTACCGCTGAGGTGCGTATGAGAAAACCCGACAATGGTAGAGTCGGAGTAGTGATATCCGGAGCACCAGTCCCACCCTTGCGAGAGGTTGACAGGACCGAGCTGAACCAGCCCGAAAGGGACGTTAGCCCCGAGGAAAACGTGTCCGTGAAAGCCAGTGCCAATGTATGGGTCGACATACTGGGTCAGATTATCAGCCTTCAGCGGCCCCGGCTTGTGCTGCTGCTTCCGTTGCGAAAAACCCGCCACTCCTACTAGTGCCAGGGCCAAAGCCAAAACACCTTTCTTTAACCCGCCTGTTAGTAAATCCGTCGTTTGCATATTTAGATTTTTGTGAAAGTTAATTCGTCTGTAAACGGACAAGAAGAACACTCGATCAACGTTCATCCCCGCATGCTGCGATTTTTTATTCCAGGTTGTGATACGCTGCTCATTAGTGCCTTCTATAAAAGTACATTCATCTTTTTAAAGGCAACAAACAACATTCAAGCAATTTCATCTCCCTCGCGGAGGTGTGCCTTTTGAATATCTTTTGTTCAGTTAACTGCATTTTTGTTGAATTACATATTTATTTCTTTTAAGCCTTGAACATATATTGCTCTTCACACTTCCTTAGCAGAAGCAAAAACTGCTCAATGACCATTCATGCCGCCCTGCACATGTAACTCCTAACTGCTCTCTTTGCATTTGCTACTCAAATTTAGAGTCAGTTTTTGTAGTGTCTGACCGACGTTTCAACCGCTCTGCCTCTCCCTCTGCCGGAGAGCCTTATTACTACTCCTCAACGCGTTCAGCACATCCTCTGTCACATCCCCAAACAACGATATACCTGCTGCTCCGTTTTTCATGGCGTACTCCATGCCCGCCTGTATTTCCTGTGGGCTCTTAAAGTCTGGGATAAACAAACCGGCATACAAAGGAAACTTGCCATTCAGCCAATTTACACCTTCTGCTACGGCATCTCCAATCCAGCTAACGGGTTCTTTGTAAAAACCATGATAGATCATGGGGCAAACACCGCTCAGGTTCCAGTTAGTCCAGTCTTGCCTTACATTTCGCCTGGCTACTTCGGGGGTCGGAAATACGGCAGCAGTGATATCCTTACGGTAACTCCTGGCTACCGCTGCAATAGAATTGACAATCTCAGTGATGGCCTGATAGCGGAAAAGACGCCAGGACAGGCTGGCCTCCGGATACTGTATGGAATCGATATCAATGCCTCTCCAGTCTTTAAACCGGGAGCGACATTGCTCGCAATAACAAAAGTCGTATTCGGGAAGCTCCCGGGTCTGCTCAATATGATAATTGCTCCATAAGTTTACAGGGAGAACAACATCGCAAAACCTGACATAGTCGAGGTGAATACCATCAACGTAATCTTTATCAAGAATGCTCCTGACATTGGAGAGCAGGTATTCCTTCACTTCCGGACGCGAGGGACATAGCCAGCGATAATAATCAACATAGGGCGGATGATCAGCACAGGACTTGCCTGCCCTGCTGATGGCGTACCATTCGGGATGCACAGCCAATAGTTCCTTTTCTCCCCGGTTCATCGTCCACATCCAGCGGTGAGCCTCCAGGCCAGCGGCCTTTGCTGCTTTGAAGTGAAGGGGACTGTCGGCCTCGAAAAAGATCCCGCGCACACCGCTATCGTAGTAGCTTTTGTAACGGGCAGACAAAGCACTGCCGGTGTCTTTCAAATCAGGATTTGTCCATACCCAATGCCTGGAGCTCTTCCTGGGAGGACCAGCTGCCAGTACCTCTCCCGCAGGTAATACGCTGGCAGCTGCACCTGCAATACAGGCCGACTTAAGAAAATTCCTTCTGCTGTTCATCGTTGTCATTTGTTACCTGAACCAGGCCTTCTTCATTAATTTCTATGATGCGCCCGCTTTCTCCTTTTATCCGTGCGGAGAACTGAGTGCGCGAGGCGGCAAGCTTTATTATATTCGATCTGCCATCGATCTCAATTTTTTCATCTATGCCAAGCTCCTTCAGTGCCGGAGCGTACTTCTTGTTCTTCTCAAAATACTCTTTCTGCCTGTAATAAACCAGCCAGAGGTATTTGCGCTGCTTCTCGGTGTAGGGCAGCTGAAAGGTTGCGCCCTGCTTCCTGCTAAAATGCAGATATCCCCAGCGCTCGGGGTAGTGCATGTTGACTACGCCCTGCGGAGACCAGACCCAGTTATGCTCAGGGAGCTCTTTGCCAGCAGCGTCCTTCTTTTTTCTATATTTTCCATCCTTCGCGTCACAGTCCCATTCAACGCGCGAAAAGTTGATGCGCCATAATTCTCCTTCTTTCGGAACCTTCACGTCGTTACCGACAGTCACCGCCCTGAACGGCAAAGCCATCTCAACAGTCCAGCCCTTGTCGGTGTCGTCACCCTTATTCAGCGTTCCCAGCACCTTCACTGCCGACTTCAATCCCGGAGCATTCCAGCTGAAAAGGGCGCCGGAGTTGTTCCGGTAGGGTTTCGAAAGAAAAAGATCAAAAATAGTGTTGAGGGCATTGACCTCAATCTCGAAGTACTGATGGGTGTTGTTATCAGGATCAACGAAAACCTCGAAGTCGTTGTCGTGAAAAACAATATCATCTCTTTTCTTCAATCTGGCCCATACGTGCGGCTCCTCAAGCTGAGCGGCTATAAAAAGGCAGGAGTCGTTCCAGAGCATTTTAACCCTTGTGTTAAGAAAAGGTGCGGGCTTTTTGTCGCCCTCAATGTCGCGGAAAGGTGCTGACCAGGGCGCCTTGTTCCATACCGTATCATGAATGTCTCCGTCAATTGCAGGGGCCTGGGCAGAATAGGTACAAGTATAATGAGAGGGCTCAGTGAACAAATGTTCAAGTCCCTTGAATGAGGTTTGCGACCGCCCCTCCAAATGCAGCAAAACGAGCTGCAAAAAACAAAAGCAGATATATCGGTTAAACATTACAATAATTTAGGCCGCCTTTCACCCTCCTTTATAAGCGAAGGCAAGTGCAGGAACTGACTTAGTTTTTTTAATTAAGGCAGATGGAAGCTCTACGGACACTTTTGATCCCCTGACAGACCAACGCACGGAAGCTCCGGTCTGGAGAAGCGTCATTTTTGAGCCTTTGGCCGGAACGTTACCCGTCCACTCAACCGTCCCGGGCACAGCGGCTCCTTCTTCAGGACAAAAGATCGCGTACTTCGTCTTTGCATCTTTACTCCTTGTAAACCAGGTATTTCCATCCCTGTATTTGCCGGTAGTGCGGGTATTATACAGAGCACTGCCATTCTTAGCCGTCCAGCGGCCGATCTCCTCGAGACGGTCAACGGCTTCCTGAGGGAGCGTGCCATCAGCAGCAGGACCTACACCGAGAAGAAGACTGCCTCCTTTTGCCACCACCTCAACCAACGAATGAATCACCTTTGCGGCCGACTTATACTGATCGTCAGGAACAAATCCCCAGGCATTGCCCAACGTCATACAGCTTTCCCAGGGATGATCCAGCTGCTTTTCGGGAATCTTCTGCTCCGGGGTCTGGTAGTTCTCATAGGGACCATGTACAGTACGGTCGACTATCAATAATCCAGGCTGAGCTTCACGCGCCATGTGAGCAATTTTAGGCATGTCGATGTCCTGGCTCCAGGCTGGGATTGCGGCCCCCCATGATTTCACTTCCTCATTCACAGTCTCCAAAGGCCTTACCCATCCCCCATCGAGCCAGAGGATGTCAATGGAGCCATAGCCGTGCATCAGTTCGCTAATCTGATTAAAGGTGTAATCCTTAAATTTATTCCAGCGCCAGGGGTGTTTACGGATATCGTAGTTATTGTTGCGGTCGGGTGTGGCGTACTTGGGCCACCAGTAGTACTCTGAATGCCAGTCCGGCTTAGAAAAATAAGCACCTATCATGAAGTCCTGTTTGCGGAAGGCGTCGAACACGTACTTTGCGACATCGGCCCGGGGGTTCCCTTTAAAAGGCCCTTTAGCAATGCTAAAATCCGTTTGCCTGGTATCAAACATACAGAAGCCATCATGGTGCTTGGTGGTAAATACCAGGTACTTCATGCCGGCATCTTTACCAGCCTTCGCCCATTGCTCGGGGTTAAACTTCACAGGATTGAATTTCTGGCTTAATCCCCAGTACCACTTTTTAAAGTCATCGTACGACTGCGTACTGTCCCTTTCGATCCAGTCCTCAGAACAAAGTGCCCAGGACTCAATCATGCCTGGCACTGCGTACACCCCCCAGTGAATGATCATGCCGAACTTCTGGTCCTGCCACTTGTCGAGCTTTTGTTTGACGGCAGGGTCTGAAGGCCATTCGTAGGTGGAAGACTGAGGGTGGACGTTCTGCTGAGATCTCGCACCCAGGCAAAAAACGAAGAAAAACAGAGCTATAACATACCATTTCTTCATACATTAAAGTATTGCAATGCCATCGCTAAGTTAAACGATTTAGCAAGAAAATAGTGAGAATATAAATATTATTACAATCGCTAATGCAGTAAAGGGGGAGCCCTATTCCTCTGCAATTAAATAACAAAGAAGGCAGTCAGAAAACAGCCTTCTTTGTTATGTAGAATCTTTAGTTTACGTCCCAGAATATCTTCGTAGTCCGGGTGTCTTTAGCTTTGACAGCCTCATAATTATCGGAGTTGCCATTAACCTCGGAGCTAGGGTATAAAAGTCTGGTCGGAGGAGTAGTATAGCCAGTCTGCTTTCCTTCGGAAGGGAAGGTAAGCGCAGGATAGTTCGTTCTCCGGTATTCGGACCAGGCCTGTACGGACTGAAGCGAACCGAAATGTAACCATTTCTGGGTGATGATCATCTTCAATTTATCTGTAGTGGTACCGCTGAGGGCCACGCCGGGAGCGGCAATGAACGTATTGACAGCGGCGGCCGATGGTGTCGGCTCAATTACTGCAGCGGATGTATTAATAGTATGAAGATAGAAGTAAAACGTGATCGATTGCCTTACCGCAGTCTCGTATGCAACTCGTGCGTCAGCCTCGCTACCCCAGCGAAGATAGGCTTCAGCTTTGATAAAGTTAACTTCCGACGCGGTAATCACGATGCCAGGGAGAGCAGCATTCGTGAGGAAGGTGGTAGAGTCGACCACAGAATAGCGGCCCGTGGCCGCACCCTGCTGTGCCTCAGTAAGGGTGACAGGCATTGCCTTAAATTCGGTGTTATAGATTTTTTTCCCGCCTTCCGTATAAAAATACTTATCAAACAATACAGGGATCCTGGGATCGTTAGTTGGCAGCATGACTTTATTGAGCATGTAATCAGGAGCATAGTAGCCGAGTCCCTCAGTATATGCATTGTTCAACGTAGCGGTATTAGTTGTGAGAGGCCGCAACAAAATGTCAGATGTAGCAGGATTATAAGATCCGTTATTATCACCGTCGACCAGCGGATAGGTTGCGGGGCTAGCCAGCATTTTAAGGATTTCTGTACGTGCTGTATTTTCATCGACATTAGACGTGCGCATCAACAAGCGCAACCGAAGCGAATTGACATACCTTTGCCATTTGCTTACGTTTCCGCTGAGCAGGATGTCATACTTTTTAAACGCATCAGTAGTTGCAGCAGTTGCGAAGAAAGTATTGAGCTTGTCCAAGTCGGCAATAAATCCCTTGTATAAACTGACCTGATCGTCAAATGGCGCATTGACGATGGTACTTGAAGTAGGCAGCGAGCCTGCCTTCGAAAAAGGGATATCGCCCCACATGTCCACCATTTTAGAAGCTTCATCAATCAGCACCACTTTTCCGGCCTGCATGAAGATATCCTGAGCCTGTTTCTCTGCCTCAGGGAGCTCGCCATAGGCTCGCTCCATAGCACGGTAAAGTCCTAAAACCCCTCCCCCGTTGCCTCCCGGCGAATAGAAGTCTGTCCAGTACTCCTGGGTGTAATTAGATGACTCCTTGTAGGACTCCGTGCCATTAGAAAATGTAGCGGTTTGCGCGTAAACTGCCGGCTGGCCGAGCAGGAAAGTACGAACGTTCCAGTAAGATGGACGCACCCGGTCATTGTTTAGCATGGAGGTAAAGAACCCGGGTATACTCGACCGGGTCGTTTGCTCCGGATCATTGTATAGCTCTTCGAGCTTTTTTCGCAGGAACTGAATAAGGTTGCTGTAAACAGCATGACAGCTCCGATAAATATTTTCTTTTTCATGTGATTGATCTGAATACTACTTAAAATCTTGCATTAATTGAAAAACCAAATGTCCTGGACGCCGCTGTAGAACCTAAATCTATCCCTTGTGACCACCATTTATTTCCGACCGCAGCTTCGGGATCAAAATTCTCAAGCGTTTTCCAAACGTAAAAGAGGTTCCTTCCAATTAACGAAACTCTCATCCCCTGAAAGCCTATCTTTGAATATACTTTAGAGGGAAGATTGTAACCAAGGGCTACTTCTCTCACTTTGATAAAGCTGTTATCGAACACTGCGCCCTTATCGTTCCAGGCATTCTTACCCCAGGTAAAGGTAGTAAGATAGTAGTCAGCGGCGTCAAGTACGACTGTGTTAGGGAGACCCGTCTTTTCATTTACCCCTGGTAAAACAACACCGCTATCATAGGTTTGGCCTCTGAAAGTATACGGCACCCCTCCGTGTGCAGCGTCGCGGTATTGAAGAGTGTTCTCAAACATTCCGGCTCCTATCGCATATTTTGTCGGCAGTGAAACCATCTGGCCACCAAAGCGATAGTCCATTAATACGTCTAAAGAAATGCCTTTATAAGTAAATGTATTAGAAAAACCGCCAATTGCTTTTGGCATGATGTTCCCTGCCTTCACATATTCGTTAGTATTTATTATGTAATAACCATCGTCAGAAATTAGATTGTTACCCTCTTTATCTTTCGCGATCGAATATGCGTAAATATTACCAAGTTTCTGGCCGGGCTCGGCAGTTACGAGGACACCCTTCTCGTCTTCACTATAGAAGGTCAGATGAGGTATCCCGGTTGCAAGAGAATACACCTTGGATGTGTTGAACCCGATATTCAACCGTGCGTCCCAACGGAAAGCACCGGCTATAGGGGTGGCGTTAAGCGCAGCTTCAAATCCTTTGCTGCCAATCTTTCCTACGTTTATAATCTGCTTTGTTCCTCCCACCGACGGAGCCGTTTCGTAGCCGAGAATCTGGTTATTAACATGGTTAGTATAATAACTCAAATCCAAACCGAGGCGGTTGTTCCAGAAGCGCGTCTCCAGGCCAAACTCCGTTTCATACTTCTTTTCGGGTTCCAAAAGAAGGTTTCCATAGCTGCTTTTGTAGGTGAGAGCCGGCACTGAGCCGTTCACCGTCTGTAGAGAATTCTGGGTGTAGAGTACGTTCCCTTCGTACATAGGAGGAGCATTACCAACCACGCCGTATGAAGCCCTAATCTTACCGTAAGACAGGAAAGACGGCATAGCAAACGCGTCAGAAAACACGAAGCCGGAATTGACCGACGGATAAAAGTAGCTATGGTAATCAGGTGCGAGAGTAGAGGTGTATTCTTGTCTCGCAGTTCCTTCAAGGAACAGATAGTTCTTGTAAGACAGATTTAAAATACCGAGGTAGGCATACTTCAACATTTCCTTCCTCGTACCGGTCGTCGAGAGAGGCGCATAGCTGTTCGTCAAGCTGAACCAATTTTCTGTAACCAGGCCCTGCTGAGTTGAGGAAGACATGTCCTGGTATTTCTCGCGCCTGCCCTGAACACCGCCACTAAGAGAAAACTCCAGGTCGCTCGCCAATTTATTATTGTAAGTGACCAATGCATCCCCATAAGCAATGCCATAATTTCCGGAAGTCATGGTAAAGCCACCGGTACTACCTCCATTTGCATTAAATATTACCGGCAGATCATTGTACTGCTGATTGGTAGACCGAATCCCGGTAAAATCGCTTCCGGCACGTCCTCTGAACCTCAGATGGTTTGCAATCTCCCAGTTAAGGGTTGCACTGGTAAGCAAACGGTTTTCAGTTTCTTTGTACTGATTGCGTTTTTGCTGCCAGAAGAAGTCAAGCAAGTTAGTCGCTCTGATATTGTAACGGATGTACTCGTCCGAACGCTCCGGGTGATCATACGTGACGTATTTGTAGCCTTTAGATGTCTGATACTTCTCCTTCATCACTGACATATCTTCTGCCCGGCTAAAGAAGCCAGCGTAACTGCCTAATACCTGACCTAAAAGATAAGGGCGGTTTTTAGTGATCGTGTTGATATAAGAGACGACGATGTCTGTACTAACCTTGTCGCTTAACTTTACTGTACTATTGAGGTTAAAGGTGTTTTTTTCGAGCTTATTGCCCGGCTGAGTACCATTGTAATCAAGCCGCGTTGCTGAAAACCGATAGTTGACTTTATCGGTCTGGTTTGACAGGGCCACATTTAGATTGGAGGAAGTCCCTGTTTCATACACCTGCTTGTAATTATCAGGCTGGGGAGAATAAGAGCGGATAGATCCATCCCACCAGGTTACCTGCTGACCCTCCATCTTGGGACCAAACTGTCCATATGCGCGAAAATAGGGTCTCAAACCGCCATTTACGTTCTTATCACCGTCATGATACCAACCTTCTGCATTTCCGGTAGCCGAGTAATTGGTTGCCTTATCATAGCCCGGACCATAAATATTCTGATACTTCGGGAGGAACGCTACATTCTCAACCAGACCAGTATAATTAAAGTCGACGCCCAACCCTCTTTCTTTGGATCCCTTCTTGGTAGTGATAACAATTACACCGCTGCCTGCATCTGAACCGTAAAGAGCCGTTGCACTCGCACCTTTTAATACAGTCAGACTTTCTATATCGTTTGGATTGATATCCAGAATCCCGTTTCCTCTGATGCGCTGGTCGCCCCAGTAATTGTTGTTATTAGCACCAGCAGCACCGTTCTGATTATCGTTCCTGATCATCACACCATCGACAACATAAAGTGGTTGCTGATCGTAATTCAGCGAGTTGACACCTCTTATCTGAACACTAACAGCACTGCTCGCTCCACCGGGAGCGCTTTGAATCTTCACACCGGCAGCCTTACCGTACATTGCCGAAGCAAAGTTTGTGCTCCCTGCCTGGGTAAGCTCTTTTGCCGAAACCGTACTAACCGCATATCCAAGCGCCTTCGACTGCCGCTTAATACCCAATGACGTCACCACCACCTCCTTCAAAGCAGCCGCATCCTCCTGAAGCACAATATTTAATGTCGTTTGACTTCCAACTGCTACTTCCCTTCTCTGGAAACCAACGAAAGAGAAAACCAAAACATCATTGGGATTAGCCGAAATAGTGAACGCACCCTGAGCGTTGGTAGAAGTACCCTTGGTCGTACCCTTAATCAGAACGCTAACACCAGGCAGGGGCTGACCTTTAGAATCTTTTACCGTTCCCTTTATGACTGCCCGGGCGGCAGCCGCTTCAACAATGACCTTGTCGTTGACGACCGCAAACTGTAGTCCTGTTTGATCGGTGATCTCGTCGAGGACGTTGTTTACAGAGGCGTCTTTCAGACTTAACGACACCTTATTTCTATTACTGACGACCGATCGATCATAATGGATCTTCATTTTGGTCTTCGTTCCTATCGATGCCAGCACATTCTCTACAGGAGAATCTGTTACGTCCATGCTGACCTTCATCGAATCTGCCCCCTTAACAGACGGGTCTTTTGCAGAAGCAGAATCTGTGTAGGTCCAAAGTGAAAGCATCAGCATCACTTTAGCTCCACATCGCTTTGTGAGTAAATTGATTTTCATACACATAAATTTTAGTTGAATTGAATGGAATCTTTTGTTAGCATTTGGTAATTCACCCCCTCTGTCAGGCAGATAGTTTCTAGTATTTCTGTTAAAGTCTCTTCTTTAAATGTCCCCGTATACCTCCAGTCTTTAGACCTGCTTTTGTTTATTATTACTACATCGAACCGATTTTCAATCGCAGTGATCACTTCGTCTGCCGAGGCGTTATCAAAAGAAAGGTATCCCTTGCTCCATCCCGCCACTGCTATTTCATCCCGAAAAACTTTGTTTGTTACTTTGCCGGTAACCACATCCGCTACGAGCTGGTCATGGGGCAGCAAGATCCGCGGCTTTTGAGATTTGCCTTCCTTCAGATCCACTACTCTCACCTTCCCCCGGAGCAGCGCTACAGATACTCTGTGTTCGCGGGCATAAGCCCTTACATTAAAAGCCGTTCCGAGCGCCGTGGTTGTAAAACGGGGCGTGTACACGGTGAACGGCCTTTCTTTATCATGAGCTACAGAGAAGTAGGCTTCCCCCTCATCAAGGTGCACTGGCCTCGATGTCGTTGTAAATAAAGCGGGATAACGAAGACTGCTCGATGCATTTAATACAACCCGACTTCCATCAGGCAATCTTAGTGTGTACCTCATCGCTCGCGGTGTCTTTACGCTTACCCAGCCATTCTTTCGTTCTACCTGTACGACTTTTACACCGTTGTCATTTATCGGACGCGATTTGAAAACAAAGAACGCGACTGATGCACCGAAAAGCAGAAATATCGCAGCTATAGGCCAAAAAGGCTTGAACTTCCGCCCGCCGCCACCAATCCTTGCATCAATTTGAGCCTTCACCTCGGCCAGTCTCTTATCTATCTCTCCCGGCGGCAAAGGAATATCATCATCTTGTTCTTCGTTAAGCCATGCGTTTATAAGCGACAGCTCTTCTTCAGAACAAGTTCCTTCCTGGTATTTCCGCAACAGTTGCTTAATCCGATTAGTATCCAACGCCTTAACTTTAAGAGGAAGTCGCTCAAATACAATCGAGGTACTATACTTTTTATATTTTTTTTGATACGATCAATCTCCGCCCAGCTTCTGCAAAAGCGCAATGATCAGAGGAACGCTTATCAGAGATATCCTCGCATTCTAACTCCTGAGAATATGAAGAGCTTTGGTTAATTGATTCTTCACGGTTTGCGGGGAGATCGACAGCCTCTCAGCTATATGATTTACCGACAAGTGCTCAAACCTGCTTAACATGAAGATCTCTTTCATCCGACATGGAAACGCCTCTATCTTTTGCATGGCTACACCCAATCTCTTTTTGTCATCCAGCTTGGTTTCTGCAGGCAAAGAAAACTGCTTATCGTACGCCAGCTCATTCAAATACTTCTGATACTTGTCATTTTTCCGGTATTGATCGATCAGCTTATACTTCACAGATTGATATAAGTACGACTTAAGGGAAGTATCAATTTCAAGGGTCTCTCTTTTCTCCCAGAGTGACACGAAAACGTCTTGCAGAATATCGCTGCACACAGTTTCATCATCCAGCCGGTTGTACAAGTAGATGTACAACATTTTGCTGTAGGCGGCATAGATTTGATCGAAGGCTGATGCGCTTCCGGCCTTTAGAGCAACCAGCAAAGACTCTTCGTTTACTAATTTCATAAACCGTTAAATGAGGATGTACCTAAACCAAAACCTGCTTTATTTGAAACTCGCAGCTATCTACTACCAGATTGGCAGCTCCTGCCAACTCTGCTTCATGACATAATTCGGAAACTACTATCGTGGTCTGCTCGGCGATCTTGTGGATGCAAAACTGATTGATCGCCTGCTGAATCCCCGGCATGAACATCTTTCCCGCAACTGCTCCCCTTCCGCTCAGAACTATCCGCTCGGGGTTCATAATGTGTATTAAGGTGGAAATCCCTTTCCCTAGCAGAAAAGAGGACTCAGCGAGAATGGAAAGTGCCAGGGGATCACCTTTACGTGCAGCATCAAGAAAATGGTCTCCTGCCAGTTTGCTTTCATCGTCGAAAGAGCGTTCCAGCACCGACTCAGCTCCATCCCGAAGGGCCGCTTTCGCTTTCTCCACCATCGCAAGCAGAGACGTTTCCACTTCCAGGCAGCCTCGCTTTCCGCAGGAGCAAAGGTTATTGCTTTGCGACAGGGGAATGTGGCTGAACTCTCCTGCGTAGCCACTGTACCCCTTAAACAGTTGGCCGTTGATAATCATTCCGAGCCCTGTTCCCCAGCCAATGTTTACCACCAGAAGCTCTTTGCTTCCAGCACCTGCCCCAAATTTTAGCTCTGCAAGCGCAATCAGACTGGAGTCGTTTTCTATAAACACCGGAAGCGATACGTTCTCACTGAGGTATTCCCGCAGCGTTACCCGCTCCGTGTAGAAAAAAGACTCGTTAATACCCTTTTCTGAATTCACAAATCCTGGCATGCCGATGCCCACTCCAAGAATCTGCTCGCGGGCGAGGCCGCATGCCTGAACATGGTGATTAATAAATGCAATCAGCTCAGTGAGCCCCTCATTATCTTCAAAAGGATTAAGCCGCAACTCCTGAGTTGGGTAAACGCACTCCTTGTGAAGATTATAAATGGCCAGTCGCGTCATCAGTTGATCCATGGCGACGGCCACAATGTATCGGGGGTTCTCGCGGTTAAAAAGAAATGTAGCGGGCCTTCTTCCTCCTGTAGAAGGAGCCAGACCATGTTCTACCAGGAAACCTTCTGAGATAAGCTCGCTTACTGCGCCCGTCACAACGGGCAGACTTTTGTTGGTTAGTTTGCTGAGGTCCGTCAAAGACACGCAATCCTTGTAATATACATTTCGCAGTATATCTCCTTTTAATTGCTGATTCTTCAAGTAGTTGCTCATATAATTAAAGTAAACTTAACTCTAATTTTACGAACTGTCAACTACTTTTTAATTTTTTATAAAAGTATTTTTGACTTTTATAAGTAATAAAGAAGACTAATCGGTCAAATATTTCATCCTTTGACAGGTTCTTTTAAAATTTTCACAAGCGATTGAACCTTTTCAATAGATGTCTGATATATATCTGTCTGAACTTTTGAATTATTCTTAACAAAATCAGCCAAAAGACGAACTTTCGCTGTAGAATGAACCTCTGCCACACAAGTTTTTTTTAACAGAGGGGCCAGGTTAAGATCTGTAACACCGGAGCCTGCCATGATGCGAATACGTTTTCGCGATTTATTTATCAGCTGAGCTATCACCTCTGCCCCTTCAAGTGCTGTGGGCTGCCCCCCGAAGTCAGCACCCGTTCACATCCAAGATCAATAATATCTTCCAGTGCAGCAAATAGATCGCTGCAACAATCAAAAGCCCGGTGAAAAGTAACCTGCATGGGTCTGGCCAAAGCGATCAGTTCGGCGCACCTGCTCTTATCAATAGTTCCGTCACGGTGAAGCACTCCCAGTACCACTCCTTCACAATTTAGGCTTTTGGCCATCTCAATGTCGGCTTTCATCACTTCAAACTCAGCATCGGAATAGACAAAATCACCCCCACGCGGACGAATAATCGGGAAAACGGGAATGGTTAAATGCCTTTTGCAGGTTTTAATCATTCCATAAGAAGGAGTAGTGCCTCCCTCTTCCATGTTATCACATAATTCAATGCGATCAGCTCCTCCCTTTTGGGCAGCGAGAGCCGATTCGATTGAATTTGCACATATTTCCAGTGTATATTTCATAATTGGCTATTGGCTAATGGCTGTCAGCTCCTGGCTATCAGTAATTTGCTTTCAGCAATCAGCTTAATTCCTTTTAAAGGCTACTCCTTCGAATTCGTCTCTCACTACTCATGTCTCACGCCTCACTACTCATCTCTCACTACTCGTATCTCACAATCCTAATAATAACTTTTCCCTTTCACAACAAGCCTCTGATCTGCGTCGTTACATACTGCATAACTAAAGCCCTGCTGAATAGCGTAGGCACCGTACTCGCCCTTCTTGTTCAAGGCTAAAAAGCCGACCTGAATTTCCTTTGCAGTTTCGGGTTTCTTCTTGACGATTCTCATCACAACCTCCTTACAGGCATCTTCCGGACTGTAGCCCTGACGCATCAGCTCTACTACCAGAAAGCTCCCCACATTACGGATCACTTCTTCACCCACCCCGGTAGAAGTAGCCCCTCCAACCTCGTTATCAATGTAAAGACCTGCCCCTATGATGGGAGAGTCTCCCACCCGCCCGTGCAGCTTAAAGGCCATACCACTGGTAGTGCAGGCTCCCGACAAGTTTCCTTTGCCATCCATAGCAAGCATTCCTATCGTATCGTGGTTATACTGATTGCCCGGAAGCTTCTTCGGTGCAAACGACTTGTTTTCAATATTAATTACCGGCTTATATTGCGAAGTCTTCAACCACTCTTTCCAGGCTTTCTCAGACGCAGGCGTCAACAGGTTCTCCTTCTTAAATCCCTGCTCAAGAGCAAACTGAAGCGCACCCTCGCCTACCAGCATCACATGAGGAGTCCTCTCCATTACACGGCGCGCAACCGATATCGGATGGACGATGTGTTCCAGTGCCGCAACGCTGCCACAGTTCCCGTTTTCGTCCATAATACAGGCATCAAGAGTGACCTTACCGTCTCTGTCGGGAAAACCTCCCAAGCCGATTGTTTGATTCGTCGGATCAGCCTCTGGCACCCAGACGCCCTGCTCCACTGCATCTAACGCACGTCCGCCTGCCTTTAATACTTTCCATGCTGCAGCATTCGCTTCAACACCGAAATCCCATGTCGATATTACTATAGGCCCACCGGGCACCATCCGTCCTGACCGGGAAACCCCTGACAGATCAAAGCCCGATAAAAGCGGGAGCCCTAGCACTGACATCCCTAAAAATCTTCGCCGGTCGTACTTCATGACTTAATAACTCTGCCTTTAACAATTATGACTTAATAACTCTGCCTTTAACAATTACGAGTTCTGATGAAAATATCAGATCCCGATCCTTTCTTTCTTGAATGGTCCTTTCAATAACCTGCCGTAGTCGTTGCACCTTGCCCTTATAGATCTCCCTTCCCAAATACCTTACAGTCACAGGCTTATCCAGATCCATCATCTTATCATTCAGACGTATTATAAGTGTGTCGCTGTAATTCTTTTCAACGTTCAGTACGTTTCCGGTTCTTGAGACCACCACTTCCCCCCTGTTTTTGCACTTTCCGCCGGCACTGCCAGCCAGTAAAAGCTATAGTGATTTACATCATCCTGTTTCCAGACCACCCTGTCGGGCAAAGGATTTCTTCTGAAAGACGCCATCCAGGGCACAGCTACAGAATCTTCCCGATTCATCCAGTGACCGCGGCCCTCGTGTAACTGTACCACATGCTGATATCCTTGCGGATCCGCCTTTCTTAAGCTGTCCAGTACAAGTCCCCATTTGCGGGCAATCTCATTCCTGTTGTAAGCCGAGTCAAGCGCTCCCATATGGATAGCGAACCCGATGTTCCTCAGATTCAGAGGAGAAGCTTCATTCGGATGCCCGGCCATCATAGCAGCAGCAGCCCAGCGATCTGCCATTCTCGGCGCAAGCTGATACACGCCATCTCCTCCTGCAGAATATCCCATTAGGTACACTTTATTAGGATTCACTCCCTCAAGTGCAACAGCAGCTTCTATCAATCGGTCAAATAAGGTATCGATGTGGGCTTCATGCCAAAGGTTCCACGTATTGGTGGGCGCACGCGGAGCGACATACACCCCCTCCTTCGGACTGTACAGCCTGATCTGATTGTTCCACTGCTGGTCATTCAGCTCCTTGGTAGCGTTCCCGCCTCCATGCATTGATATATACAGACTCCGGCCATCGACAGGCTTCCCGCCCGACACCTTAGCCTTAAGCCTCAGCACTTTAGAACCTGTCCGTATCTCTTTTGCATCCCACTCGTTTTTTAGTCCAGCAGACAAATCCCTGAGACATGCCTGCCATAAGCGCTGACTCTCTGCCTCTGCCTCCTTTTTCGTCAGCCGCCCGCTTCCATTCTCTGAACGCCCATTGTTCGCCCCGTCCTTTGCAAACGCAAGACACGAACAGCCGGCAACAAGTAAAACAAACAATAAATTTCTCATCTAATTACTCTTCCCAAAACTCATCATCCGATTAATTAACAAAGACGGCGTCTGAACCGATCTTCCATTCGTTGTCGTAGAAGCCGGCAGCTTTAACGCCTTTTCCGCCCGAAATAAGCATATCCAGGCTGAAGATCATAAAATCAGGAAAGCCGCTTGCGCCTGCGAAATACTGGTTTGCTTCTGCGGCCCTCATTCCCTTCATACCGCTGCCGGCAACGACAGCAACCGAATTTCCGGCACTTTTTTTCATTGGCCAGATAAAGTACGCTCCGAGATCATCGCCTTTCCATTCCCGGTCGCCTGCCTTCACACGGTTCTTGTACACCTGAATAGGACAATTGATTAGCAGTCGGGTGTAAGCACTGTTTGTGGACGCGTTTCCGTAAATAATCACATTGCGTCCCTCATAACGTCCTTCCGAATAGTCCTTATCTGCAATAACGTCTACTGCTCCATTCCCACGGTAGTACCAGGCCTCCGCGTCGTACTTTGCCTTCGCCAGACTCCACTCATTTTCCTCTGCGGTCCCCTGGGTTCCGTAAACAAAGACCATTCGCTTATTAAAAGGCTCCTTAAAGGATCCATAACGGTGCGGCCCCTTCTGATTAAGTGAAGGCATTGACGAAATCACCCATGCTCGCCCTGACTTAACCAGAACCAGGCTGTCCGCTGCTCCCTTTGTAGTATAAGTAATAGCATTAAGGGAGTCCAGCAGAACCGTCACTTTTTTCCCCGCACCAAAATCCTTCAGGCCAAATTTTATTGTCTTAATATTGCTTGTTGTACCGCTGATCACACCTCCGGCTCTGTCTCTTTTCAATATCATCCTGCTGTATTCATAAGGACGCTCTTGCTGTATAACAGAAGCCCAACGGTAAGCAGATGAAATACCTGGACTAGACGTTTTAAAGTCGATAACATTCACAGCCGTATCGGCGAGGCGCTTATGCCACTTAAAGAAGTCAAACAAAGGCTTCCAGTCCACACTTTCGCTTCCGTACCAGTGGCTACCGCCGGGGTACTCGTAATAGCTAAAATCAGGATGAAAATCAGCGAGAAGCTTCTTCATCTGCCTTGCATAATCCACGGACACTACAGGATCGGCATCGCCGTGATTGATGTACACACCAAAAGGCTTGTAATTTGTAGCTAAAGCAGGGACATCACTTTGATTACTCGCTCTCAACAGCATTTTCTCTGCAGCTGAAGCACCCGTCTCAGGAATAAGACCATCAGCGGAACCGTAGCCCTTTAAAGTAGGATAACCAGCACAGGGCGCAATCGAAGCCCAGTTACCCGCATAAGTGGCTCCAAGGAACCAGGTGCCGTGCCCTCCCATTGAATGGCCGGTCAGATAAATATGATCGGGGTCAGGACTGAACTTTTCCTTTGCAATACCGAGGACCTCCAGTGCGTCAAGTCTGCCCCAGTCTTCCCAGTTAAAGCCGCGGGGACGACGATTAGTAGGAGCTACAAGCGTCCCCCAATCTTTCGCTTCATAGGCTTTAGCCTGTCCTATCGCTTCCACACCAGCTCCGTGAACAGAAAAGAAAAGAGATGCCCCCTTAACGGGCCCTCCCACCTGAGGTGTCACGGCAAAATACTGAAGACTGCCATCTATCTCGCTCACGAACGTGTTCATGTATTTATCAGTACTGTTCACGCACGCCAGTTCGAGTTTACCGCTATCAACAGACGCGCCTTTAAGCATAAGATCAAGCTCGCAATTTACCTTTCCGGAGTCTGTCACCCCTGAGGCATCGAAAGAAAACATCACCTTTCGGGTCGATAGCGCAGGCACAGCTGGCAGCTTGGTCGAAACTTCTTTGCCTGCAATGGTACTGCGCAGTACCAGATCCTTCAGATCTTCATTCCCGGCATTGATCACAACAACAGCAGCTTTAAGGTTACTGTTGTCAGCCCCTGCGATGATATTCGGAACGGTAGGATCTTCTGTACTAAGAGCAACAGGCTTTTCTGGGAATATCAGCCGTGCTGAAGAATATTGCCCTCTCACATAAAACTCGTTCAAACCCTGCTTCAGCTGTACGGGAATATACATCCAGCCAGACTCATAGGGGTCCCCAAAATGAAGCCGGCCGTTCACATACACAGCGTTATTACCCTGGATGTTCAGCAGGGCAGTCCTTGCCTCCGCAGATGAATACGACAAATACAGGTATCCGGAACCCCAGTAGCCACCGCCGCCAAACTTGCCTGACGAATCCGTCGTCGCCTTCTCCCACTTCAGATCGCCCCCTTTAAGATCCTTCCCAAAGACAGCACCTGCAGTTGGAGTCCGCAGAGTCCCGTTATACATCTGCCACGCAAGGGGATCGCTATATAGCGCCTCTCTTCCGTAACGATGAACCTTACTTAAGATCAACCCCTCTTTAAACTGATAAACAGACTGCGCATTGGCAGTCGTCAGACCAAAGAACCCGAGCAGCGCGAGTAAGCGGCTGCCCTTTTGAAATAACACATTCATATCTTTTTATAGAAAGCAATTAGCTGTTGGCGATTGGCAGTTGGCAGTTAGCTGTTGGCAGTTAGCTATTGGCGATTAGCAGTTAGCGGTTGGCAATTAGCTTTCTCCTTCTTTCACATATTACTTACGACCTACCACTTACTACTTAAAACTTAATACTTAAAACTTAATACCTACTACTTACTACTTACTACTTACTACTTACTACTTAATACCTACTACTTACTACTTAATACCTACAACTTACCACTTACTACTTACTACTTAAAACTTAAAACTTCCTACCCACAACACATTCTTACATCTCCTTCACTACAGGCCCGTAGTGTACTTTCCACAGGTCGTAGCGCCTGATCTGCTCACGGAGACGAGGCTCAAAGTCAGCCCAGTCCCTGGAATTCTTCGGACTCCAAAGCACCTCACTGAGCGCGCTCATTCTGGGGAATATCTGATATTCCACCTTCAGCGGATTCTTCATATACTCGGTCCACACATTAGCCTGCGCGCCAAGTACATATTTAGCCTCAGAAGCAGAAAGTTCTTTTGGAACGGGCTCGTACGAGTACACCTTTCTCACGGTAGTATAACCGCCGATAGTCAGGGAATCATCAGGCTTTACCTGCGAGTGATCAAAGTACACATGGCTTCCCGGCGTCATAATCACCTTATGCCGTTGCTTTGCGGCTGCAATACCACCAGCCTCTCCTCTCCAGCTCATCACGATTGCATTCGGCGCCAGTCCTCCTTCAAGTATCTCATCCCATCCAATAATGGTACGCCCTTTCTTATTGATATACTTCTCCATCCGCTGGATGAAATAACTTTGAAGCTCGTGCTCGTCTTTAAGTCCCTTTTCTTTGATCAGCTGCTGACAGAATGCAGAACGCTTCCAGTTTTCCTTCGGCGATTCATCTCCACCTATGTGAATATACTTAGAAGGAAAGAGTGTTACCACCTCATCAATTACATCTTGCAGGAAGGCAAAGGTCTTCTCGGTAGGAGCAAATACATCTTCAAAAACGCCCCAGGTCTGCTGCACCTGCTTGCCCGTCGTATCTCCTGCCCACACCGTCTTTTCAGGAAACTTAGTTGACTCCTGAGGGAAGCAGCTAAGTTCAGGATACGCGGCAATAGCAGCAGAAGAATGTCCCGGCATTTCAATCTCCGGAACCACAGTAATATAACGCTTAGCAGCATAGTTCACCACATCCTTCACCTCTTCCTGCGTATAGAAGCCGCCGTAGCGCTTATTATCATTACCCGTTCCGGGGAAGTGACCGATGATTGTGCCAGTGCGATAGCCCCCTACCTGTGTCAGTTTGGGATACTTCTTAATTTCAATCCGCCAGCCCTGATCTTCTGTCAGATGCCAGTGGAAGTAATTCATCTTGTGAAGAGCCAGGTAGTCGATGTACTTTTTCAGGAACGAAACCGGAAAGAAATGCCGGCCCACGTCAAGGTGCATTCCCCGGTAAGCAAAGCGCGGAGCATCAGTCACTGTTACGAACGGAACCTTCAAAGAAGCAGACTTAACAGGAGGCAGCAGTTGAATAAGGCTTTGAACGCCATAAAACACCCCTACTGCGTCCCTACCCTGTATGGAGACGCCCTGCTTGCCAACACTTAAAGTGTAAGCCCCCTCAGTCCTATCCCCGCTGCTATTAAGGGAAAGCCGGACTACCGACGCACCCCTGGTCTCGCCGCTTTTGAGCATAAAGCCGTAGTACTGGACCAGATAATCATTTAAAAAATCGGCAGAGTTCTGCAGTCGTGTGTCCGTCACAACAATCCGGGAAGCAGCGCTTAAATCCAGACTTTGTCCTGCGTCCGCCATCACCATCTTAACCGGCTTGGGGATGATATTTACCTGCGCAAACACCTGGCAGACGAACATCAGTAAGATCAATAAAAACGTCGTTCTTTTCATAATCATTAGCTATATATGTGAGCTTTTGGCAGTTGGCGACTAGCTGTTAGCTGTTAGCTGTCGGCTGTTAGCTTTGGCGGTTGGCTTTTAGCTATTAGCAGTCTGCTGTCAGCAGTCGGCTGTTAGCTTTGGCAGTTGGCTTTTAGCAGTTAGCGTTTAGCAGTCGCATTTTGCCTCAGCCGCTTACTTTAACCTTCATTGCCGACAGCCACTTCCACCTCCAGACTATAGTACATCGCGTTACCTGATAAACAGGCTACTCCCCCACTTGTTCCATTCCTACAACTGCCTTAATACCCCAACGAATATTCATTTACAAACACCTCAGCATTACTGCATTTTACTTCTCCTTAAGACTTGCCGCACATCGCTCGCTACTATAAACAGCCCAGCCTCACAACCTCCATCCTGTCCCCAAATCGATCTGACTCTTACAATCTGGCACAATGAGCACAACACGAAAAGCTGCTGCAAGCAATACCCTCCATATTACCAGGCAATACCGTGCAACCTTAAATCTCCACCACCTACAACTCACAACCTGCAACACGCCACCACTTAGTACTTGATACTAAGTTCTTGCTACCAAGCCTACCACACAACACCTCCAACACGCAACTACTTGATGCTTAATTCTCGCTACTAAATCCCCAACACACACAACCTACAACGCATAACCCGCAACACATCCCCCAGAACCCGCATCTACAACACACACCTCGCAACACATAACTCGAAGCACAACTCGCAACATACAACCTAGAACCTGCACCTACAACCCGCAACACATCCCCAGAACCTGCATCTACAACTCACAACCTACAACCTACAACCCACCCGCAACCTGCAACTCAAATCGGTTTCATTACAAATCCAAAGCGCTGGTCGCGGTAAGGGATCATATACTCCTTCAGCGGCCATGCACCCCAGCTGTCTATTCCCCCGAGGCCCGTTTGCTGCAGATCCACATGCAGATAGATGCGGTCTCCTTCCTTAAGCTCTCCTGAGTGATACTGCTTCTTATCCGGTCCCGGGTCAAGGTCATCCAGGCTGTAAGGCAAAGCAGAAAAGTTAAGTAAACTATCCTTCACCATCAGCCTCAGGCCCGCGCCCTTCTTATTCTCAAACTGCACCCATCGCACGTCGGTCTTATTACCACTCTCCTGAGGCCGCGCGTAAGGGAAATACTGCTCGCTTAGCTGCTGCGAATACAAACCAACAAGAGAGCCCGACTTCCTGTCCCAATAGTTTTCCCAGGGACCCCGTCCGTACCATTTTATCCCGCTAAGCTGCCTGGCCATCTCCATGTTAGTGCCTGCACGCATCAATAAGGGATAATTGCCCTTTAGTACCCGTAGTCGGTTATCCACCGAAATAGTACCATCCGCATAAATTAAAAAATTTTGCTCACAAACAGCATCCCCATTAAGAATACTTCTTTTGAAGAGCACCTCTATTGTCCCCTCGGGTCTTTGCTTCCATGAGGCTTCAATCGTCCTGCCCTCGGAGTAAGCATTACGCCAGGGGCGCATCGACTTGTTCAGGCCTGCGCCAATGTCATTGTCATTAGGCGCCCTCCAGAAGTCGGGAACCGGACCCTGATGCAGCACCACCGTTCCATTTACCCTATAAGTTCCCATCAACGCTTTCTCCATATCCATCTGCAGCGAAAACCTCTTGCCTGCCACGTCCAGCAGACTCCCCTTCTGAGCAACAGCAAGCTTAGCACCAGACGAGGTAAGGATTCTTTTTGTTGCAGGAGAAGAAAGCGGAAACTGTTCATAAGCGATCTCGTGCCCCGCAGGAAGAAAAGGTTCGGGCTGCTTCAGCACATAACGAACATTCAGGTGATACTCTTTCTCGCCGTCAGGAAAAGAGCCAAGAGGCAACTGAACCAAAGAAGAATCACCAGGACCTGTTTGCAGCAGGTTATAAGCCCCCCTCTTCTTTACCTTACCATCCTCCAGAAGTTCCCACCGGAGCAGGACATTCGACAGATCCCTGAAAAAGTACTCATTCTTCACCTGGAGCTTAAACTGATCTTTTAATACCGACTGCACCGGCTGAAGCACTTTCTTTACTTCAATTGCCATGGGGGTAAGCTGACGATAAGCTGCCACCACTCCTTTTACACAGAAATTATTATCGCTAAAATTGGGATCTGCAGGTCCCTCCAGCGGAAAATCGCCGCCATAAGCGAGGATGCGCCTTCCATTCTTTACCGTGTCTATCGACTGGTCCACCCACTCCCATATAAAGCCTCCCTGCAAATACGGATAATTCCGTATAGCATCCCAATACTCTTTAAAGTTCCCCAGGCCGTTACCCATAATATGGGCGTATTCACTCATGATCATTACACGATCAGGATTGCCCTTTGCAAACTGGATCATAGAAGAAGGTGCCGGATACTGTGGCACAATCAGGTCGGTGTTAAAATCCCATTCTGCCCGCTCGTACTGCACAGGCCGCCAGTCATGCTTCTTGAGCCATTCATACCCTTCATAGAAATTCACTCCATTCCCTGCCTCATTGCCCAGCGACCAGGTCACAATACTAGTGTAATTCTTGTCCCGTTCATACATCCGGCTGATCCTGTCGAGATGCGGAACCAGCCACTTCCTGTCATTCCCCAGCGTATAGGGTAGCTCATAACCCCTTCCATGCGACTCGATATTAGCCTCGTCTACCACATACAGACCATATTCGTCACACAGCTCCAGCCAGTACGGATCCGGAGGATAGTGCGATTGCCGCACTGCATTGATGTTCAGCTTCTTCATCATCTCCATATCCTTCAGCATGTCCTCACGGCTCAGTGCATGCCCATTCTTTGGATGATGTTCATGACGGTTCACCCCCTTCAGGAAAACTCTTTTGCCGTTCACCAGGAAATTCCGGTCCTTAATCTCTACCGAGCGAAAGCCCGCACGCTGAGGGATCACCTCCAGCACCTTTCCATTCTTATCCTTAAGCGTGATATACAAAGTATACAGATTCGGGACTTCCGCCGACCAGGTCTGCACATTCTCCACACGCCCCTTGAAACTCAGCACGCTCTTGTAATTACCCAAAACAGTATTAGGATTTTCGTTAGTACCGACAACCTGGCGGAAACCATCTTTCCCAACCAGCTCCAGCTCCACGCTGAAGGTATCTGGCACGCTATGAAAACCTGTTTTGTCTATTTTGTAATTATTTACTTCCACACTTACATCCAGGGTCCCGTGCCGATAAGATGGATCCAGTCCCGCTATCACCTTAAAGTCACGTATGTCGAGTTTAGGCCTTGAATAGAGATAGACCTCCCGCTCAATACCTGAAATCCTCCACATATCCTGGCACTCCAGATAGCTCGCATCACTCCAGCGATAGACCTGGAGCGCAATAATATTCTCGCCGGGCTTCACATACTGCGTGATGTCGAATTCTGCTTCCAGCTTGCTATCTTCACTGTACCCCACTTTTTCGCCATTAACCCATATAAAAAATGCCGACTTGACCGCTCCTAAATGGATGAACACCTGCCTGCCATCCCAGTTCTTCGGGATCAGCACCTTCTTCCGGTAAGATCCCACCGGATTGTTATGTTCAGGAATATCAAAAGGAGGATTCAGCTGCGCGTTCTTCTTCCCGTGCCCCGTGAACTCATAAGAAGTGTTGATATAAATGGGAGTACCGAAGCCGTGAAGCTCCCAGTTTGCAGGCACCTGAAAATTAGCCCATCCTGAGTCATCATAATCCCGCTTAAAAAAGTCATGAGGACGGAGCGCCGGTTCTTTCACCCAGTTGAATTTCCAGTCGCCGTTCAAGGACAAGAAATAAGCCGACTTCTCCTTCTGCCTGCGCTCTGCCAATCCTCTATTTTCGTAAGCATAGGCACTGGCCCGCATAGGCATCCTGTTAACCGACACGATCTCCGGTGTAGTCAGTTCAGTGGGCAGCTCCTGGGCTTTCAGGACAACTCCTGCAAAAAAGGCCATCGTCAGGCCAAATGCTCTTGAATATTTATTCACCTTGAAAAACTATAACGATCTCTGGCATTCCCAGAGGAATAAGACCTATCTCGAATAGAACAGACCCACTTCACTTACTATGGGATTAGCCCGAGACGACTCGATAACCAATCGCAGCTTCTCTGCACCAACAGGCGAAAAACGAAGGATTCGCTTATAGCCAACCGTTGTCCCATCTGTCACCTTTTTCCACTTACCTCCCTGAAACACATCCAGTCGAAACCGTTCTATGCGCTGACCTTTCCTGATGTTCTCCTGCAGGACAAGCAAATTAAATTCCTTCTCCGTTTTCAAGCTGAATACTAGTTGCGGAGTAGTGTTGCCGTCCTTTGCCGTCCACGCTGTCTCATCATTGCCGTCGGTAAGTTTCCTGATAACAGCAGAGCTTGCCCCTTCCACCACAGCATCCTGCAATACGTTATCTCTGAAGACCTCGTCAATTTTTCTTCTGAATCCCTCCAGGGCCCTCAAGTCGCTGTCGCTCAAAAGCCCCCGCTTATCAGGCGGAATATTGAGCAGCAGCACCCCGTTCCTTCCTACCGAACTAAAATAGATATCCAGAAGCTTATCAGCATTTTTTACTTCACTGTCTTCCTTTTCATGATAAAACCACCCCGGGCGGATAGACACGTCGATCTCTGCCGGATACCATACCAGGCTCTTAGCCTTAAGAAGCTTCTCACGGCTCCCAAGGTCTTCCTCCATCATGTTCATAGGAGCAAAACCGGCCTCCTTTTGAGAATTGGCAGCGACATTTTCCTGCACCAGAGCATCACCAGGAACAACACTCCATTCCGTTTCCCGCCCGTATCCCGATTCCGTACCTACCCAGCGCACGTCGGGCCCCATTACGGCAATCACTGCCGAGGGCTGAAGTTTCCGGATCAGCGCATACCAGCGGTTAAAATCATACACCTGCTTCTTCCCTTCAGGCCCCTCTCCGTTCGCACCGTCGAACCACACCTCGTCTACCTTCCCGTAATTGCTCAGAAGTTCCGTCAGCTGATTAATAAAATAGTCATTGTAACCAGGTGTGCCGAACGACTTATTGTTCCGGTCCCATGGCGAGAGGTACACGCCAAAGCCTACCCCGAATTCCCGGCACGCCTCGGCAACTTCCTTTACGACGTCGCCCTTCCCCAATTTCCAGGGACTGCTTTTAACAGAATGATCAGTATAGGCCGAGGGCCACAGGCAAAAGCCGTCGTGATGCTTTGCTGTGAGGATCACCTGCTTAAAGCCCGCCGCCTTGCAGGCCCCGATCCACTGCCTGGCATCAAGATCAGAGGGATTAAACAAACCCGGATCTTCACCGCCATCGCCCCACTCGCGCCCGGTAAACGTATTAATACCAAAGTGGAGAAAGGCGGTGAGCTCCAGCTTCTGCCACCTCAGCTGCCGTGCAGAAGGAACGACCTTTACAGCCTTACGAATAATATCAGCCTGCGTATCCGATGCATCGATCTTGACAAAACTTTTTTTATCGATGACCTGAGACTGTCCTCTCTGCCCGAACAGCAGAAAATATACCGCCAAAACGAAAACTGCCGGTGTGCGTCGTATTTTCAATAGTCGATGATCCATCTATCTAACTTAATCATAATAGTCAAACTGCCCTTTGCGATTTCGCCCCGCGCCTCTTTGAGGTCCCGGGTCAGTGATCACAATAGTCAAATTGTATCTCCCTTTCCAAGTCAAACCTCCCACCCTATATCCCTGTCGTTCCAGGGAGGCGTTAGTACCACGCTCGTTTTAAAATAGCAGTTCTGTTCACGGCAGCCCTGGACGATGGGGCGCTGACAACAGGCTCCAGAGCATTTTCAGCACCTGTATCATTTTCCTCAGCTCTTTTCAAAATTACTTCTCAACTCTTAAAATTCTTATCTACTTTTAGTAACGATTTAATGCTCTACTATGGCCAGCTACAAAACTATCGAATACACAGATGTGGAGGAGTTCCAGGAGGAACTAAATAAAGAGTGTCGGCTCGGCGTTTACCGTGTCGTCTCCTCCAACGCACATTACAACCCCAAAGCTCAAACTACGGTATACTTCGCGCTTTTAGAAATGCAAGGGCCGGGTGATCTTCTATACGACATCAACCAGGAGCTGCAATACCTCTCCTCTAAATCCGATTAACAACAAGAAGCTCACGCTAAAGAAAAACACTCATGAGCTGTGCTCATAAACAGGAGGTCAAGCTGATTGAGTGTTTTTGTGTCCAATAAAACTTAGCGAAGCGATCTCATTGAGGGCCTTCAAAAAGCAATTAATCATCTCAATAAGCCAAATACACTTTCACCAAAAAAGCGTTCTTCTGTCTTCTCGCCCTGCACATGATTGGGGCATCAGGTCTTTGAGAAAGAGAGAGGGGCACAATCGCAGGAGAACCTTTTGCCGACCAGTCAGGCGACTGGGGAATAAGATTAAATTGGGCGATGGTTGCCTCCTAACGCCCCTCGGAGCGCAAACATACAGGCCCACGAAACGTTCAAGAGTACTCGGCAATGGAACTAAAAGAGAAGCAAGATCATCTCAACGACCATAGAGAAGCGATGATCCTAAAGAAGCTAGAAAGCATAACACTCTTAATAAACATCACAAAGCAATTTCTCCAAGTCCATTAAAAACCAGTGCCGCATAGGCATCAACCCTCAGAAAAAAGAGACCTATAGCGCAGAAAAGCACTACAAATGATAAGCAAAAAACGAATACGGATTCCCGCCCCATAAGAAGGCAAAGAAGCCGTATTCCATATCAGCGCGGGAGCGCTGTTTGTGTTAATTATTCCTCGCCGGAATTTCTATCCTCGTAACTTCTGCTGTAGCCGCCTTTATTAAAGCCGCCACCACGATTGCCGCCGAAACCACCTCTGCGGTTATTGTTCTGAACTTTCTCCTCTGCCTGCGCTACAGCAATAGCGCGGCCATAGATTTCCAGACCGTTAAGATCTGCTATTGCCTTCCGGGCTTGCTCGTCGTCCGGCATTTCAACAAAGCCGAAGCCCTTTTTCTTACCGGTTTCCTTATCAAGTACTAGTTTAACCGAAGAAACTTCACCATATTCTTCAAATGTCTCCCGGATGTCGTTTTCTTCCAGTTTAAAAGGCAGACTTGCCACGAAAATTTTCATTGTAGTAATTTGTTTGAGAGTTAGGGGGAATGGAGTATGAATTATTTATTAATTGTGATTGTTATCGGAGATAAGTTTTTTTGTTCAGACAGATGCGTTAAATTTCCTACAAGATACAAAGAATTATCTTTCCAAATAATTTTTTTTAAAATTGAAGTATAAATACTGAACCCTCCCCTTCTCGCGACTGAACCTGTATATTTCCCTTGTGCAGAAGCATAATCTGTTTACATAAACTTAAGCCAATGCCACTGCCGGTTTTCTTAGTACTAAAAAAGGGCACAAAGATCTGTTCCTGAATCTCCTGCGATATTCCGTAGCCGTTATCTGCCACCTGAATGATCGTCCTTTTTCCCGCAGTCTGACTGGCCGAAAGCGAGATCAGGGGAGCCAACTTTTCCTTTACCGCGTCTATTGAATTGACAACCAGATTGATCAGTACCTGCTCAATCAGGTTCGTATCCACCTCCAGCTGCAAACCGGGGTCCTTGAGGATGATATCCAACTCAATATCCTTATTTTCCAGCGTCGGTTGCATCAGCTGGTACAAATTCTCGAACAAGTCGCGAACGTAGACGGTCTTCAGGTTTAGGGTCTTAATCTTATTCAGCGTTCGGTAAGTCTCCGCAAAACGAAGGAGCCCCTCACTCCTGCGCTTGATCGCCTCTATTCCCACGCGGATGTCATCAGTTGTGCAGGGATCTTCAGCAGGATTCGAAGCAGAGCCCTCCAGCCGCGTTTTCAACGTGTCTGCCAATGAAGAGATTGGAGCCACCGAGTTCATGATCTCGTGAGTCAGCACACTTAACAGCTTTTGCCACGCTTTCGCCTCAGTCTCATCCAGCGCCTCGTTGATATTCTGAAAAGCCACCAGCTTATATTTTTTCCCTCCGTTTGAAACGCCGTCGCAGAGAGCAGCACCTTAAACGATGCAGACTCCGGATGAATGGAAACAATCTTGTTCTCCCCCGGAGTCAAGCTCAGCACCTCCCTGTAGAGCACCTTATCCCGATGGTTAAGCGAGTGAATGCCTTTTAAATAAGGCAGTCGCAAAAGCTTTTTCAGCGACTCATTCATCCAAAGCACGTCCCCGTCTGCCTCTTCATACGACAAGATCCCCGTTTCGAGCATTTCCAGGATCCGCTGGAGGTATTGATATTGCGTCTCCTTCTCTCTCGAAATACGTTTCAGGATGGCATTAATACAATTAAAGCCCTTGCGGAGAGGCCGAAGGTTAGCCGGAGCATGCCGAATATCAAAATTCCTCGAAAAGTCACGATAGTGAACGGCCTCCACGAAGTCATTGATCTCATAATACACTTCCAGCTGCCACTTGCACAAGCGATAGATCAGATAGATCAGAACCGGCACCATTAAAAAAAGGTAGCTGTACAGCCCCTTCACAATCAGCCACGCCGTTACAGCAGTACACACAAACAGCAAAAGCACCCGGGCAATAATGATCCATTGAATTCTGTACATGCTGGAGAGAGGTTCTGTATCTTGATAGGACGCTTTTATCTTTTAAGCTTCAGCGAGTTTACAAAAAATGACGCAATTGCGCAATAAAGTCTCGTGCCGAGTTCGCTTCATCTCCTGTAAAGACGATTCCCGCAGCTTGGGTGTTACACAGGGTTCAAGTCTTATCTGTACAACGACTGTCACGTTTAAAACACAATCCGTATTCAGAACCACCGTCTGCCCTCACTCCATCAGCATATTTTCGAAGCCCTCAATAATAGAATGCAATGATTCTCCGTATATCATTTCAGCGCTTTCAATCGTCTGATCCTGCACTAATTTCAGAAGCTTATCTTTTCCCCCCTTCAGAGGCAATTCTTAGAGGTTCAATTCCGCCGTCTCTCCGCGGAGACAGTCTTAATGAAATGATTAATTTAGCGGATCACCGTCGGTTTTGCAGGTCAAATAGAGCGGGTTTAAAACAACTGCGTACAAAGGCCGATTCACAAAACTAATGATGAGTAATTTAAAGATTGATAGGCCGGCTTTTTTTCAGAGCGAAAGACGAGATTCGAACTCGCGACCCCAACCTTGGCAAGGTTGTGCTCTACCAACTGAGCTACTTTCGCTTGTATTACCCCTGCGGGGGCCACAAATATAGGCACTAAAAAACAAATCGCAAGGAGAAATTTAATTATTACCCGAACCCCTTGATAATTAAAGAATACCGGGTTACATTTACAAACCGGGCAACCAAATAACCTAACAACAATGAAAACACTGCTCCTGTCTGTCCTTATCGCACTGAGCTTAGCGAGCTGCAAGAAAGTACCCTACTACGGAACCGCCTCCATCAAAGTTACCAGCACTGCACCCAATCCCGATATTTATATTGCCCTCTATCAGGGATGGATCAACCCGGCCCCCAAAGACCTCATCGATCCAGAAAACGGCTATTACTGTCTCGGAGTAGTGAACAAGTCGGAAGACTCGCAAAAGCTGCCTCTCGGAGCTTACACCGTCCTCGTGGTCGACAAGAACAACTTCGTATACTCGTTCAAAAAGTTCGTGATTAATGATGGCGATGATATCAAGATCGAGAAACAGCTCGACCAAACCGGAAGCTACCGGACCTTCGCCCTCGACGGATGGTAAACGACTCTTCTAAATGTCATACTTACTCAGCCTGCGGTACAAGGCCGTCCTGGTAATTCCAAGCTCCTTCGCAGCACGGCTGATATTCCCCTGATGCTTCTCAATCACCCGCATAATGGTGTTCTTCTCCAGGTTCTCAAGGTTCGTATCTTCCTGTTGCTGCGTCATACTGCTTGCCGATTCAATAGGCGAAAAGATAAGATCACCCGCTGACAGCCTGTTCCCTTCCGACATGATCACCGCCCGTTCAATGGTGTATTGAAGCTCACGCACATTCCCCGGAAAATGATACTGCATCAGCTTGTCTATCGCCCTCCCGTCAAGCTCAGGCAAACTCTTCATATATTTAGCCGAATAGATCCTGATGAAGTGATTAGCCAGTAAAATAACGTCCGCTCCCCTCTTCCGCAAAGGCGGCACCATGATCTCAACCGTATTGATCCGGTAGATCAGGTCTTTACGGAAGCGACTATCACTCGCCAGTTCATGCAGGGGCACGTTGGTCGCACAGATCAGCCTGATGTCTACAGGGACAGTATCGTTGCTTCCCAGCTTCTGTATCCTGCGGTTCTGCAAAACCGTCAGCAGTTTGGCCTGCTGCTGCAGACTGATATTTCCGATCTCATCAAGAAAGAGCGTCCCCCCGTTAGCCGCTTCAAATCTTCCTGTCCTATCTTCGCGAGCGTCGGTAAAAGCTCCTTTTTATGGCCGAACAGCTCACTCTCAAAAAGCGTTTCAGTAAGCGCCCCCACGTCCACCTTCACAAAGGGCTTCTCCTTGCGCAGCGACTGCTGATGGATGGCTTGCGCAATCAGGTCCTTCCCCGTTCCATTTTCGCCCAGGATCAGAATGTTCGCATCGGTAGGCGCAATCTTCCTGACTTTGTAGAAAATGTCTTCCATCGCCTCCGACTCACCGATGATCGGCGTGGCATTGTCCTCCTGCTGAATGGTCTTCTTCTTTCCCGGCGACTTGGCCTGATGCTCAAGCGCCTCCTCGATCGTTTGCAGCAGCTTCTCATTCTGCCAGGGCTTTACCACAAAGTCCGAAGCACCTTCTTTTAACGAGCGGACAGCCAAATCAATCCCTCCATAGGCAGTGATCATAATCACCGCCGCAGCAGGGTGAAGCTGCTTCACCTTCCGAAGCCAGAACAGGCCCTCGTTCCCTGTATTGATGGAGCTCTTGAAGTTCATGTCAAGCAGGATCAGGTCATATCGTGTAGCTGCAAGAAGAGAAGGAATATTCTCCGGATTCTTGTCTGTCACCACTTCTTTAGCCTGCGGTTTAAGTAACAACCGGACGGCCGTCAGAACATCCGGATCATCATCTACCACAAGTACAGAGGCGTGTTTTAACTGCATAAGTTTATAGGTGAAAACCAAAAATACACATTATTATCATCAATACACTCCCCTCCGCGTGGAACAGGAGCCGTACCGACGCCTCTTCAAAGACGATAAAAACAAAAAAACGTTACAGGCCGGCAGCAATACCAGCGTTCGCGGAACATCTTCCCCCGGAAAATCACCAGCTAAGACCCCTCCCCAGGGAGCTCAGAATCCCGCCGCTGCGACAAATCAAGACGTTTTCAGAAGCGCTCTTCCCGGGCAGATATTGATTCTGTCTGTTTCAGTTATAATCATATATCCTTCTTTTGCGGGCATCTGTAGGTCTAAGTATCCTCGAACGGTTGTACGTCGAGTATCCCTTCCTGGGAACGTCTGGAAACCTTTTGACGTCGCAACGCTGGATCGGTCGTCCCAGTTGTATGAATTGTACGCCCAGGACAACCAAGTCCAGTGTTAACGCAACAGACTCCTCTCCAGTCCAGCAGAAGGAATGGTCTATTTCCTTATCAGCCTCACATCAAAGACACGGGCCGTCTCTGCCCCGTCCTTTGCCTGGAACTTCACGATCATCGTCTCCTTTCCATCCTTCAGGGCAAGTTCAGGAATTGCCAAATCCACCTGATAAAACTGATTTTCGGGTCCCCTGGGCTGAGCAGCAGTGTTGATCTTCACGCCATTGACCAGAATATCGAAGGCAGAAGGCTGATCGGCACTGAAGTACGTCACACGAAGTACCTTTCCATTTTTGTTCCGATTCGTCAGACGATAGCTGAACCATCCTTTGGCCTGCCGGTAATGACGATCCTTAAACACGCCGGTCTCCGTCTTTTCCCCCTCAAAGAAATGGTCCGACTCGGGCTGCTGTTCACCCGGACTTACCTGGTCGACGGTAATTTCAGCGAGGCGCTCTTTTACCTCGTCCATCTCTGCGAGCTTCTTCTGGCGCTCAGCAAGGGTCGCCCGAGTAGCCCATGGCCAGTAGATCGTGTACCGGCTGTCGTGTACCATGAAAAAAGGCATCAGCTCGTGATGCGCATAGGATGCCGGATAAATTACGGATGCAGCATTAAAGGTGAGCTTCTGTGGATCTTCTAAACGGATTTGCGACGCTAACTCCGACTTATCACCGAGCAGAAAGGGCGCATTCTTCAACGGCGCCAGGCTTCCTGAGGCTATATGTCCCATCCGGCTGCCGTCAGCGACAAGTCCCTTCATATCTGTACTGTCCATCTTCGCAGCCAGAACGATTGGGCCACGAAGGACCGCTACAAATCCTGAATGATCAGGAAGATCTTCAACTGTAGTCGACATCGACATTGTCACCACGATCCGGTCGCCTGCCTTCCACTTGCGCTGCAACGATATATACGAACCGGGACTGCCTTTTACCGGCTCCTCCTTGCCGTTCACTTTCACCTTCAGTGCCCCTGCTTTCACCCAGGCAGGGTAACGAAGATTGACGGCAAAAGCAGGACCCGGCTTCCCTCCTATTGTAATTTCCGATTGCTCGCTAAAGGGGAACTGTGTTCGCTGCACAATCTTCACTCCCTTTTCTTTCCACTCGAGTGTTGAAGCAATAAAAAGGTTAACAAAAAGAGCATCCTTTGTATGCGAATAAATCAGTTCGCCATACTTCGCGTGATTCTCCATACCCGAACCCACACAACACCAGAAACTCTCCTGAGGACTTGAATAAACACGGTAGTGATCCGGCCGCAAAGGGGTAAAATATACAAGTCCCCCGCGGGTCGGATGCTGAGTAGACAAGATATGGTTATAGAGCGTACGCTCATAGTAATCCACATAATCCGCCTTGCCTTCCGCCTCAAACAACATTTTACTGAGCTTCAGCATATTGTAAGAGTTGCACGTCTCAGGCCCCTGCACGTCGGTCACCATCGAAGAAAAATCAGTCGACGGGTGAAAATGCTCACGTACGCTGTTTCCCCCAATCACCGAAGTGCGGTTATGAACAACCGTTTCCCAGAAAAACCGGGCAGCAGTCCGGTAGGCCGGATCATTTGCCAACTCCCCGATCCGCTCAAACCCGATCACCTTCGGGATTTGCGTATTGGCATGCAGTCCGTTCAGCTGGTCTCGCTCTTCCTCCAGCGGATTAAGGATCCTGCGGTCACTAAACCGCTTGGCGAGCTCCAGGTACGTCTGATCCCCGGTGAAAGCCGCAACGTCTGCGAAGATCTCATTCATCCCGCCGTGCTCCGACTTCAGCATTTCCTGAATCTGCGCATCGCTTAACCCCGACAGGAGCTTCAAGCTCCAGCCCGAGAGATTCAGGAGCATCGTCTTCGCCTGTTCATTGCCAGTAAAGACATACGCATCACGAAGTCCCGCATAGAGTTTATGAATGTTATACCAGGGCACCCATTTGTGATTGAGCGAGAACGCACCCGCATCAATCTTGCCCGCTGCAATATCATTCCACATGGCCAGTCCCCCGGCACGCCGCCGATATAGCCGTTTCCGTTCTTGTCCTGACATCTCTTCAGCTCCGCGAGCATATAATTCAGCCGATCAAGTACAGCCTGATTCCCTGTAGAAGCATACATCAGCGACAAAGCCGTCAGATAGTGCCCGCCGATATGTCCGTCAAGTCCCGTATTCTCCCAGTTCCCGTAGCTTTCCTTTTTAGGACTCAGCCCGGCTTCTCGCAGGTAGGGCGACAGAAGCCGGTCAGGATCGAGTGACATACTGTACTCCAAGTCGCGCTGCTGAGCGGCCAGAAAGGGCCCCTCGTTAAGCCGCACCGCGCTCAGCGGGAAAGGCGACCGTACTCGTGTGTTAAAGTTTATCTGTTGGGCTTGGGCGACTTCTTGTTTGGTCGCTGACGCTAACATCAGAACCGCTGCTAAAATATTTTTTGCATTTCGGATTACCATATCGTTCCTTGTGGTGGTTAGTGATAAAATTCATACGGTCGTTGGGACAGGGTTTCAACTATGATCTCTTATAATTGGAGCCACAACCTTTGCTTGCGGCTGAATCAAGAAAGAGCTAGTTACCATCTTAACTATGCAGACCTCCCCTCCCACGGAAAATAAAAGCTACTATTTCTTCATAAGCCTCAAGCCAAACCGCATGCAAACCGGATTTAAAGATCGCCCTGAACGCAGATTCATCCCCATCCCTGAGGGCGTATACAAGCTGCAGATCAATTTCGGCCGGACGACGCATATAGTGGTTAGTCTATAAATGTCAATATTACATTATTTAGATTAAAAATACAAAGACTCAATCACCCTCCGGGCAAGCAAAGTTTTCCACCTTCCAAAAAATATTCAGGAGGCTGCGCTTTCAAACGGGGATGAAAGTTGATTGAGTGTTCTTCTTGGCCATTGAAAAACAAAAAAACAATACCGGCAACCAGAATAAAAGACTAGACTGATCACCGGTATCGGTTGCTCTTAAAGTATTTCGCGGTCAGAGGCAAAGGCGGGCCAAAGACAAGGCCTGACACCTGATCCCCGTTCTAACAGGGCACTACTTGTTCGTCACGGTTACTTCGGATCCAGTATAGCGCCTATCCTGGCATCAAGATCCTGAAGGTGGTACCGGCTCATCCCCTTAAATGCAGGAATAGCTTTGCGGATATCCCTCCTCAGCTCCGCCAGGTGCGCCCGTGCAGCACTTGATACGTCGCTGGCGGTAGGATCAGGCGACCTGTAAAAAGTAAAGACACCAGCAGCTACCGGCGCCGGAGCCTGAAGGAGCTTAGACAAATTATCGACATAGGCCTTCTGAAGGTTCCTCTTAAACACATCGATCTGTGCACGACTGGAAAGTTCAGACCACACGCCGCCCTTCAAATCAGTAAAGAGGTTAAACACCGTATAGCTTTTGCCTCCGCCTAATGCCTCCGCACTGATCAGCCTGCTTATCACTGCCGGACTCAGAAGTCTGCTCAGGGTATTGGTCTGCACGTTTCGCACCATCACCAGGGGATCAGCGCCCGTCTGGCTCACCAGCGCTTTATTCACCAGCCAGTCGGGCGTAGCAAAAAGCTGACGGTTGAGGAAACTTACAGCCTCCTTCTGCCTTGCGTAGGGAACTGGCTGATACACAGAGCCCGGCTCTTCTACTGTTTTAGGTGTAGCATAGACGCCGCCTACATTCTTTGCCACGTGTCCCATATACCGGTTGAACTGATTCACCACTTCGCTATAAAGCGTCCTTGCGTCGTCATACCCCTCATTTGGCTGACGGGTCCAGCTAAGGAGATTGGGCAGAATTCTCTTCAGGTTCTTAATCCCGTAGCTGCTGGCCAGCATGGCGTTATCGCCCAGATCCTCGCTCTGGCATCTCGGATCGCTCGGATCACTTTCTGTTCCGAACCAGAGCCTCTTATTCTTGCCAAGCTCACTGATCACCCATTTATTTAATGCAGGAGTCTCCTGCGCTGCCGTCTTATATTCAGGGAACCAGCGGTATCCCCACTCGATCGCCCACTTATCATAGTCGCCGATCCGTGGAAACAGCCCCTTTTCGCCAACACCATCCTCAGGCTGAGCCACATAGTTGAAACGGGCATAATCCATAATGGAGGGAGTGTGACCGTTTGCCTCCACCCATTGCTTGTCGCGAAGCTTTTCCACCGACACGGTAGACGAAGACCCGAAATTGTGCCTTAATCCCAACGTATGCCCCACCTCATGCGATGACACAAAGCGGATCAGCTGTCCCATCAGCTCGTCGTCGAACTTCATCTTCCTGGCCCTCGGATCTACCGCCGCTGTCTGGATCAGGTACCAGTTTCGCACCAGGCTCATCACGTTGTGGTACCAGTTAATGTGCGTCTCCAGGATCTCACCTGATCGCGGGTCGTGCACGTGCGGACCGCTGGCATTCGGAATATCAGAGGGCTTATACACAATTGCATTATGACGGGCGTCGTCGATGCTCCAGTCTTTATCTTTCGGCGCTTCCTTTGCATAGATCGCGTTTTTAAAGCCAGCCTTTTCAAAAGCCACCTGCCAGTCGTTCACCCCCTGTACCAGGTAGGGCACCCATTTCTTCGGAGTAGCCGGATCTATATAAAAGACAATGGGCTTCCTGGGTTCCACCAGTTCGCCTCTCTTGTATTTCTCAACATCCTCATCTTTCGGCTCCAGCCTCCACCGTGTGACCAGCGATATCCTTTTGACCCCTTGCGGGTTGGTGTCGAAGTCCACATATCCGGTCGCAAAATATCCCACGCGAGGATCAAAGTACCGGGCCTGCATAGGCTTTGCCGGCAGCAGGACAAGCGAGCTGTTCAGCTCATAGGTAAGAGGTCCGCCAGATGAAGCGGGTGTAGGTCCTGAGCTACGGGTATAGGTTTTCACCGTCCTGATCTCCACATTCATGGGAAAAGAGCGGATACCCTGGATATAACTGCGGTCAGATTGAAGTCCCCCGATTGACAGGGCCTTCTTCACCTCCGAGTGAAAGAAGAAAATATCGTTATCGCCGTTCAGGTAGTCGGTCACATCAATAACGGCACCGGCATTTTTACCAGCCGAATCCTGCGCTAGCGCCTTTATATCAAATGCCGCCACAATCGGCTGCAAGTTCGAGTTGAGCACCGACAGGTACATACCGGTGGTATCCTGAGCACGCTCAGAGAATGACACGCTTCTCAGAAAGATCCTGTTAGAAGGCCCCTTCTCGAAGCGGATCACATTATCGTTCACCTGATCGCCCGCATAGCCCATCATAGACGCACGCACGTCAGCCGCACTTTTACTGATCCTGCTAACAACCAGCATATCGCGGCTCGTTAGCGAATCAGGAATTTCGAAAAAGTATCGTTCATCAACCTTGTGTACCTTGAAAAGGCCCGTATCTGTTTTCGCCTTTGCGGTGATCACCTCTTTGTAGGGCTTAGGCCCCTGCATGGATGGCCGGTTAATATTGGACGGCGCATTTGCCCCTCCGGCAGTGGTAAGCACAATAGGAGACTGAGCCCCCGGCTTTTTCTTTTTAAACACAGTACAGCCACTTACCAGGATTGTGGCAGCAAGGAACAAGGAACTTAATTTTCGCATTGATTTTTTAGAATATTCAACAGATCTTGACCAACTTAATCGTGATGCAACTTAGTAATTTTTTTCCAAAACCTGCCACCGCGATTTTCATCTTTGTACGCAGCTAATTTGTATTTTTACTAATCCACTGGCAGGATGCCCCTTCATTAGGGTCAGCATTAACTTCGCCTGAGACAGAACTGTATCTGCTTATCCCCTGGTTGTAGATCCGGCCGCCATCAAGCAAGGATGCAGCCACGTTCTAGCCACCTTTTTACTGAAAAACGTGGCTGCATGGAGGCCATTTGTACGCTTCTCAGAATCAGCATATCTAACGAGAAGAGAATCGTTCCAGAATGAGACCCGACTCTGTTGTACTTGTCATGACGGGAAGAGGCCTTCTTCAGGCGCGGGATGTACGGATAGCTTTGGCGGGGCCATCGCCGCGAAAACCTGTCCCGACGGGCCGTCCTTATCTTAAGCTCCGGACTTATACGCCGGCCCCTTAACTGTCGGGGAAGCCTGCGGCTCGGCAAGAGGATTGAGCGAACCTATCACACATGCCTTATCCTTCCGTTAATTTCGCACACAGGGTGTCCGGATACGAACATCTGCAAATCTGCAAAAAGCCTTAAATAAATCAAAATCAACACATTAACACGATGGCACAATTTATACTTCTATCAGAGTAATTCGTTTTATTATTTTTTCAAAGTGGACAGAGCGTTACCTAAAAGCAAGTGGAACAGTAAGAAGATTACAACTATAGCGGGCGTTACCGCGATAGTCCTCCTGATCTCCGGCAGTATTTATTTTACGTCGGGCAAGAGCAAGCTGAATGTGGACACCGAAAGGATCACAATCAGCGAAATAGGCAAGGGGAAATTTCAGGAGTTTATTCCTGTTAATGGCATTGTGATGCCGTTATCGACCATCTACCTCGATGCAACTGAAGGGGGACGTGTTGAAGAAAAGTACGTTGAAGACGGGGCGATGATGAAAAAAGGTGATCCTATTCTTCGGCTTTCGAACACTGACCTGGAACTCACTCTGTCAAATCAGGAAACCGCGGTGTTTGATGTGCTTACACAGATGCAAAACACGCGCAACAACGCACAGCAGAACACGGTATCGAAGCTAAACCAGCTGGCCGATGTTGACAATGAGCTGAAAGAAGCGGAGCGTAAATACCAGATGAACAAGAAGCTGTTCGATCAGCGCATCATCGGCCTGCAGGAGTTCAAAGCCTCTGAAAACGAGTACACGCATCAGGTACGCAAGAAGCGACTGGCGGACCGCATTCTCAGTCAGGATTCCGTTTCGGTGAAGCAACAGCTCAAACAAATGAACGAATCGTATGAGCGCATGAGCAACGCGCTTCAGCTGATGAAGAAGAAAGTGGGCGACCTGATTGTGAGGGCTCCGGTTGACGGACAGCTTACTTCTATGGATGCTGAGATCGGTCAGAATAAGAACAAGGGTGAACGGCTCGGGCAGATTGACGTGCTCAGCGGCTTTAAAGTTCGGGCCGACATTGACGAACATTATATCACGCGCATCTTCCCCGGCCTGACGGGCGACTTCAGCCTGGCCGACAAGGTTTATAAGCTGCGGATCAAAAAGGTGTACACGCAGGTAACGAACGGTCGCTTTCAGGTGGATATGGAATTTCTTGGGAAAGCTCCCGAAAAGGTCCGCCGTGGTCAGACCCTGCAGGTTCGACTGGCCCTGGGCGACGAGACGACTGCTCTGCTCCTTGCCCGCGGTGGCTTCTACCAGCAGACCGGCGGCAACTGGATCTTCAAGCTAAGCAGCGACGGCAAAACCGCCTACAAAACGGATATACAACTGGGCAGGCAGAATCCTGACTATTACGAGATATTAAGCGGCTTAAAACCGGGAGATAAGGTGATCACTTCGAGCTATGAGAATTTCGGAGATGTGCAGGAGTTGGTTCTCAAGCAATAGCTTGAGAACCAACAGTTGGCTGTTGGCTGTTAGCCATTGGCTCAGGGCAAGTGATTGCTATTGTTCAGCTTAGTCAAAAATGCGTGCATCATCTTCCTGATTAAGGAAAGTTCGGTGTCTAGTTCTTTAAAGCGGGATTCACTAATGTAGCCGAGGTCTTTGCTCAGGATCAGTTGGTAGGAGAGCTCAGAAGCTGAGCCGGAAGCGATAGCTTGAAAACTAGCATTTTGCTGCGGCTTTTAGCCATTGGCTCAGGGCAAGTGATTGCTATTGTTCACTCAGCTTAGCCGAAAATGCGTGCATCATCTTCCTGATTAAGGAAAGTTCGGTATCTAGTTCTTTAAAGCGGGATTCACTAATGTAGCCGAGGTCTTTGCTCAGGATCAGTTGGTAGGAGAGCTCAGAAGCTGAGCCGGAAGCGATAGCTTGAAAACTAGCATTTTGCTGTGGCTTTTAGCCATTGGCTTAGGGCAAGTGATTGCTATTGTTCACTCAGCTTAGCCGAAAATGCGTGCATCATCTTCCTGATTAAGGAAAGTTCGGTGTTCTAGTTCTTTAAAGCGGGGTTCACTAATGTAGCCGAGATCCTTGCTCAGGATCAGTTGGTAGGAGAGCTCAGAAGCTGAGCCGGAAGCGATAGCTTGAAAACTAGCATTTTGCTGTGGCTTTTAGCCATTGGCTTAGGGCAAGTGATTGCTATTGTTCACTCAGCTTAGCCGAAAATGCGTGCATCATCTTCCTGATTAAGGAAAGTTCGGTGTCTAGTTCTTTAAAGCGGGGTTCACTAATGTAGCCGAGATCCTTGCTCAGGATCAGTTGGTAGGAGAGCTCAGAAGCTGAGCCGGAAGCGATAGCTTGAAAACTAGCATTTTGCTGTGGCTTTTAGCCATTGGCTTAGGGCAAGTGATTGCTATTGTTCACTCAGCTTAGCCGAAAATGCGTGCATCATCTTCCTGATTAAGGAAAGTTCGGTGTCTAGTTCTTTAAAGCGTGATTCACTAATGTAGCCGAGGTCTTTGCTCAGGATCAGTTGGTAGGAGAGCTCAGAAGCTGAGCCGGAAGCGATCGTAAGGAATTGCTTGAGTTCTGCAAAGCTGCTTCGTCCACATCCTTCGGCGATATTAGTCGGAATAGAGGCAGCGGACCTTCTGATTTGCGAGACAAGACCGTACGCTTCTTCTCGTGGGAACGTACTGGTGATCTTGTAAATTTCAAGAGTAAAAAGATGGCTTTTTTGCCAAACGTTTAGGTTTTTAAAATCTCTCATGGGAGAAGAATTAAATTGATTAACATTAAAAGGTAATAGCCTACTGCTAACAGCTAACAGCCAAATATACACATGATCAAAATATCAAATCTTGAGAAGTTCTACCGCACGGAAGAGGTAGAAACCGTAGCACTAAATGGAGTGTCAATTGACGTGGCAAAGGGAGAATTTGTTTCCATCATGGGTCCTTCGGGATGCGGGAAGTCGACTTTGCTGAACATCCTCGGCTTGCTTGACGATCCCGATGGTGGCAGTTATCTGTTCAACGGGGTTGAGGTGGCGCACTTCAACGAGCGGAAGCGCTCTGACCTGCGGAAGCACAACATTGGCTTCGTGTTCCAGAGTTTTAACCTGATAGACGAGCTCACGGTCTACGAAAACGTGGAGCTTCCTCTGATCTACACGAAGACTCCTGCTGCAGAGCGAAAACGGAAGGTTGAGGCCGTGCTGGATAAGGTTCAGATCATGCACCGCAGGAATCACTTTCCGCAGCAGCTATCGGGGGGACAACAGCAGCGTGTAGCTGTAGCCCGAGCCGTAGTGAACAGTCCTAAACTGATCCTTGCGGATGAGCCTACGGGTAACCTCGACTCGTCAAACGGGAATGAGGTGATGCAGCTCCTCACCGATCTGAATGAACAGGGCACGACAATCATCATGGTGACGCACTCCGAGCACGATTCGAGATACAGCCACCGGATTATCAGAATGCTTGACGGACAGGTAGTAACGGAAAATATTATGGTGTAGATGCCAGCGATCGGCGATTGGCTGTTGGCGATTAGCGGTTAACAGGTTATAGCCAGCCATTTGGGCAGAGAATCTTGCCATAAGACGCATAAAACATCCCTCAGCTAAGGCGGAGAGGACGAAGGATGTGAACCGTAATAATAAAAGAGTGCTCCTCAAACCCAACCGCCAATTGCTAAGAGCTAACAGCCATCTAACATCCAATAGCCAACCATCTCATGATTAAGAACTATTTGAAAATCGCCCTGCGTAACCTCTGGAGACATAAGGGCTACTCTTTTTTGAACATCCTGGGGCTTGCTGTCGGGATGACGGCATTCTTCCTGATCTTCCTCTATGTGGGAATGGAGTTGAGTTATGATCGCTTCCACACCAAGGCGGACAGGATCTACAGGATCGTGGCCGATATTAAGACTCCGACGGAGGTGATTCATCCCAGCGGGCCTTCCTGGGCAGTTCCCTCTCATCTGAAGATGGACTTCCCGGAAATTGAAGCGTTTGTGCGCACTAACAATTACGACGTGCTGGTTCGAAAAGGCGACGTAAAGTTCCAGGAAACGAACGCCTTACTGGTCGATTCGACATTTTTTAAGGTCTTCGACTTCAAGCTTTTGAAGGGGAATCCAGCTACAGCATTGAAGGAACAGCTGAGTGTGGTACTTTCGGAAACGGCGGCTAAACGGTATTTCGGGAATGGAGACCCGATGGGACAAACGGTCCTTTTGACGGGAAATAGTCTGCCTGCGAAGGTAACCGGACTAATGAAAGACATTCCCGAGAACTCGCAAATCACGGCGGATATGCTGGTTTCAATGAATACGCTTACTGAAAAACTGGCTCCGGGTCTTGACGATCAGTGGGGAAACTATGGAGCGCTGGCTTATATTCTTTTGAAGCCGGGCACGGACGCCAAAGCAGTGGAAAAGAAGTTCCCGGCCTTCCTTGAAAGAAGAAACGGAAAAGAAATGAAGCAAAGCCAGATGTACGCGACGCTCATTCTGGAACCTCTTAAGGATGTCTATCTGCACTCGACCAGAGGCGGACAGCGGAGGGGCAATATCAACAACGTCTACATATTCTCTATCATCGGGATCTTTATCCTCCTGATCGCTTGTATCAATTTTATCAATCTAAGCACGGCTCGTTCTATTGAGCGGGCCAAGGAAGTCGGCATCCGGAAAGTGGTAGGTGCCGCCAAAAGACAGTTATCAGGACAGTTTATTGGCGAGTCGATCATCCTGTGCCTCTTTGCTTTTGTCCTCGCCGTCCTGTTCTCTGCGCTCCTGCTGCCACTGTTCAATGAACTGGCCGGAAAGACGATTAGCAAAGGCATCTTCAGCAATGCAACGAATATTCTGGAACTCTTGCTGATTGCTATCGGAATGGGCCTCGTAGCAGGCATCTACCCGGCCATTGTATTGTCTTCCTTCCGTCCGGTGTCGGTGCTAAAAGGCCGCTTTGCATCAGGTACGAAGGGAATTTTACTAAGAAAAGCGCTTGTTATTTCGCAATTTACCATATCCATAGTCCTGATCATTGCTACACTGGTAGTCTATTTTCAGATGGACTACATGCGCAATCAGGAGCTGGGATTCAGCAAGGACCAGATGCTGGTGATCAATACCAACAATGATCCGGCAAAAGAGACCTTCCGGCAGTCTGTTTTGAACATTCCCGGCGTGCAGTCGGCCGCCTTATCTTCAAGCGTTCCCGGTGGGGGAAATCCGGCAGCCTATTCAGAAATTGAAAACACAAAGGGAGAGTTGCAGGTAGCCAACCTGGACCTGTACTTCGTCGACTTCAACTATATTCCTCAATTCAATGTGAAAGTTGTAGCTGGGAGGGCTTTTTCGAAGGAGTTCGGAACAGATACGACTAAAGCAATGATGCTGAACGAGGCTGCAGTAAAAATGTTCGGGTACAGCTCTCCCAAGCAAGCGATCGGGAAACGATTCAAGCAGTGGGGCCGCGAGGGAACGATTGTCGGTGTAGTGAAGGACTTTCATTTCCGTTCGCTGCAGCAGGATATTAAACCTCTTTCTATCCGGATAGAACCAGAAGGATGCGAGCTGGTATCGGTTAAAATTTCGGGGAAGAACATCCGGCAGTCGATAGCTGCAATCGAACAACAATGGAATCAGCTGATCCCTTCGCGCCCCTTCAGCTATTTCTTCCTTGACGAATACTTCGACAGACAATACCGGGATGAAGAGCGCTTTGGCCGGCTGTTCCTGAACTTTGCCGTCCTGGCAATCTTCATCTCCTGCCTCGGGCTTCTTGGCCTAGCTTCTTACAGTACCATCCAGCGGACCAGGGAAATCGGGATCAGGAAGGTACTGGGAGCAAATGTAACAGGAATTGTGAGTCTTCTTTCTGCCGACTTCCTCCGACTGGTGGTGCTTGCCTTTGTGATCTCCTCTCCCCTGGCCTGGCTCCTGATGCATAGCTGGCTGAAGGGCTTTGCTTACAGGATTGACATCCCGTGGTGGGTGTTCCTGCTCGCCGGCTCAGCTGCTATCTTGATAGCCATTGCCACCATTAGCCTGCAGGCAATAAAAGCCGCCCTGGCTAATCCGGTAAAGAGCTTAAGAACGGAATGAGTTGTGGGTTGCGGGCTGTGAGTTGTAAGTTGTAAGTAATAAGTTTTAAGTAATAAGTGGTAAGTGGTAAGTCTTGAGTTGCAAGTTGCGGATTTTGAGTTTTAAGTTTTAAGTAGTAAGTGGTAAGTCTTGAGTTGCAAGTTGTGGGTTTTGAGTTTTAAGTGGTAAGTGGTAAGTCTTGAGTTGCAAGTTGCAAGTTGTGGGTTTTGACTTTAAGTTTTAAGTAATAAGCGGTAAGACTCGAGTTGCAAGTTGTAGGTTTTGGGTTTTAAGTTTTAAGTAGTAAGTGGTAAGTGGTAAGTCTTGAGTTGCAAGTTGTGGGCTTTGAGTTTTAAGTTTTAAGTTTTAAGTAATAAGTGGTAAATCTTGAGTTGCAAGTTGTGGGTTTTGGGTTTTAAGTTTTAAGTAGTAAGTGGTAAGTGGTAAGTGGTAAGTGGTAAGTCTTGAGTTGCAAGTTGTAGGTTTTGACTTTAAGTTTTAAGTAATAAGCGGTGAGACTCGAGTTGCAAGTTGTGGGTTTTGAGTTTTGAGTTTTGAGTTTAAGTATCAACTGTCAATTGCTAAAGGCTACAGCTTATAGCCAACAGCCAATTGCTAAAAGCCAACAGCTAATTGCTAATAGCCTACAGCTTATAGCCAACAGCCAATTGCTAAAAGCCAACAGCCAATCGCCAACCGCTGATAACTAACATCTCATGTCTAATATCTCATGACTAATATCTAATATCTAATGTTACTACACTATTTAAAAGTCTCTCTCCGGGTGCTCTTTCAGAACAAGCTGATTTCGGCAATCAACTTGTTCAGTCTGGCGACGGGCATTTCTGCCCTGCTGCTGATCGCTGCTTATCTTGAGCACGAAAAGCAGTATGACGCCTTTCATGAAAAGGGCGACCGGATATTCCGGGCAGGCTTTACCTACTGGGATCAGGGTAAGATCTACGACAAAGACGAGCCAGAGTTTTCCGCCTTGTTCGGTCCGGATGCAAAAGCGGAGCTAACTGGGATCGAAGAATATTGCAGGGTGTCGACCGGGGGACAGTCGTATATCAGTTACGGCGAGCGGAGTTTCAAAATCGATCGGGTTCCCTATGTGGATCCTTCCTTCTTTAAGCTCTTTTCGTTTAAACTCCTTGAGGGCAGTCCATCCGAAGCCCTCGCTTCGCCTCATTCTATTGTCCTGAACCGGACCACCGCCCTAAAGCTGTTCGGAGACATTGCAAGGGCCGTTGGCAAGACGGTCCTTCTCGATGGGAAAAAAAGCTTTTTAGTAAAGGGTGTAATTGAAGACGCGCCCTCCAATACCGACATCAGATACTCCTCGCTGCTTTCATTTTCAACTCTGAACAAAGATCCTGATGCCTTCCTGAGCTGGAGAGGCGGATACCGGTATATCACCTATCTTCTCTTAAATAATAAAGAGGGGGCGGCCGCTGTGCAAAAGCAACTCCCCGGCTTCATGTGGAGACATATCAATCAGAGCGACGCTGTGGACGGCGGCAAAACAGAGGCGAGCCTCCAGCCGCTAAGAGATATCCACCTCCATTATGATGCTGCGTCCGCCAGTCTGAGCAGGAACCTGAAAGTCTTCACCGCTGTGGCTGTCCTTATTCTTATTATTTCATGCGTCAACTACATCAATTTCAATACAGCACAATCGTTCAGCAGACTGAGGGAAATTGGGGTGAGGCGGGTATTAGGGGCCGCTGGCAACGATCTTTCCTTTAGATGGCTAACCGATTCTGCCCTGATCACCACACTTTCATTTATTGCTGCCATCCTCCTGATCCTGGCGCTCGGCCCTGTTGTTAGTCGCCTGACGACAACAGAGCTCTCCCTGCAGACATTGCTGACGGGAAGAATGGTGGCAGTAATGGCGGGCATCTTTATCCTGATCAGTGCCGGTGCGGGAGCCTATCTGGCATTTTACCTTCGAAGAGTCAATATCAGGCGCAATCTGAATGATCAGAACACTAGCGGAACCGGCGGTCTGACCGGAAAGGCGATGATCGTATTACAGTTTATGATCTCGGCAGCCTTAATCACCTGCACACTGGTCATCTATCGTCAGGTGAGCTTTATTAAATCTCATCCCACAGGAATTGACCGCGAGAATATGATGATCCTTCCCCTGACAGGCATTGAGAAAGAGGGCGCCCCTGAACAAATCGCACTCGCCCTGTCGGGACTGGCAAACGTGCACTCGGTTACAGGACTTTCAGACGTTCCGATAAATGATCTTACCAGTAACGGCTTTCTTGCAGAAGGACAACGGCAGCACATGATGATTCACCAGCTAGACGCAGACGAGAACTTTTTAAAGGCGTTCGGCTTGAAGATGGTGTCGGGCAGGTATTTCTCGGAAGGCAGAAGTACTGACCGCGAGGGCTACGTGATCAACGAGACCCTGGCACGCAAGCTGGGATGGAAAGATGCTATTGGAAAAACAATAGAGCGCGAAGGCAGCCATCCGGTTGTCGGCGTGGTCAAAGACTTCAACTTCGCCTCATTGCATGAGCCGGTTGAGCCACTAATAATCACAAATAAGCCCTGGAGGGGATTTCGCTATCTCGCGGTGCGCTATACCACTGATGCGGCAAGGCTTATAAAAGAAGCGCGGTCTGTGTGGAAGGAGAATAGCGGCCTTCCGTTTGACTACTGGTTTATGGATTCAGAATTTGACCGGATGTATAAAAGCGAACAGCAGTTCATGAACTTGCTGATCTGCTTTTCGTTATTGTCCATCCTCCTTTCTCTTTCCGGCGTATTTGGGCTGGTAAGCCTTAACCTGCAAAAACGAGTTAAGGAATTTGGGATCCGGAAAGTGCTGGGCGCAACGGTTACGGATATTGTTGCACTCTCTTCTTCCGGTTATTTAAGACTGACCGTTATTGCTCTCGCTATAGCAATTCCTGTGAGTTTGTACTTAAGTGACCGCTGGCTGGCGGACTTTGCTTACCGCGCCAGTGTTCCCTGGTGGCTATTCCTCTTGTCGGCCTTACTGGTGCTGGGTCTCACGATGACGACCGTCATCAGCAGGGTAATAAAGGCGGCTCTGACCAACCCGGTCAAGAGCCTCAGAACGGAATAAGCGGCGGGGAGAGTTGCAGGGGGACGGAAAGCGGAAAGCTTAAAGCAGAAGGGTGAAAGCAGAAAGCCAAAGGCTGAAGGCTAATCGCCAATAGCTGTCGGCCGCAAGCCGACAAGGCAGAAAGCCAAAGGCTAAATGCTAATTGCCAAAAGCTGTCGGCTGCAAGCCGACAAGGCAGAAAGCCAAAGGCTAAAGGCTAATCGCCAATAGCTGTCGGCTGCAAGCCGACAAAGCAGAAGGCTGATGGCAGAAAGCTAACAGCTAAATGCCAATCGCCAATAGCTGTCGGCTGCAAGCCGACACAGCCGACAACAGCCAAATCAAAATATTATGTTTTTTAAAACTACTTACCGGAATTTAATCAGGAACAAAGTTCACTCCCTGATCAATGTCATTGGGCTGGGCATCAGCATTGCTTGCTGCACCGTGGTGTACGTGATCGTGAAACACGAGCTTTCGTTTGATGAATCGCTCCCTCACGCAGACAGGATTTACAGGATCGTATCCGATTATCGCTATCCTGATCACACCGAGAATGAAGGTCATACTGCGTTTGGGCTTGCAAAGGCCTTACGAAACGACTTCCCGCAGCTAGAATCCGTCACTCAGGTCTATACCATGAACAGAGCTATCGTTTCGATTCCTGCTGCTGAGGGCGACAAGAAGGTGTTCGAAGAAAATGAAATGACCTTTGCCGATCCCTGGTTTCTTCGGACTTTTGATTTCCCTATCCTCGCAGGCAGCAAAAACAGGCTGCTGACTCATCCTGACGAGGTGATCCTGACCAGAGAGCTGGCAGAAAAATATTACGGCAAAGCGTTCGAAGGGCGGTATAATGAATTACTCGGCAGAACGCTAACGATTAACAAAAGAGACTACAGAATTTCCGCTGTTATGGAGGACATTCCCCGAAACTCGAATGTGCCGTTCAGGCTCCTGCTTCCGTTTGAAGCTTTCGCCCGTGACAACGAACGGGTGGCCAATAGCATGGAAGAGATGTATTCGGAGAGCTATACCTTCGTCATGCTTCCTGAAAACTATCAGCCAATACAACTCGAAAAGGCACTCGTCGCGTTCAAAGGCAAGCATCTGGAGGCAGAAACGGCTAAGAGGAGAACGTTTCACCTGCAAGCCCTCAAGGACGTCCACTCGGACGAGGAGTACTATGGGACGTCTTATGCAACTCCGAAAATCCTGATCGTCGCCTTTATCAGCATGGGGATCATCGTACTGCTCACCTCATGTATCAATTTTATTAACCTGGCGACTGCCCAGTCCCTGAAGAGGGCTAAGGAAACCGGGATCAGAAAGACCCTGGGAAGCTCCCGCTGGCAGCTTGTTCTTCAGTTTATGACCGAGACACTCCTGCTCGTAACTGCCGCATCTGTTGCAGGTCTGGTGCTGGCGGACATCTTTCTGAATGCATTCAACAAGTACCTGTTATCGGTGGTCGACTTTGGCCTCCATATAACTCCTGCCATATTCTTTTTCCTGGCTATTCTTATTGTCGTAATTACTTTTCTGGCGGGGTACTATCCTGCTCTGAACCTTTCGGGCTACAAGCCTGTTGAAGCGCTTAAACAATCCCTAAAATCAAAGAAAACGGGCTTTTCGGGCGGCTTTTCTCTGAGGAAGGCGCTGGTGATCGTGCAGTTTACAGTATCACAGCTTCTCATCATCGGAACTATTGTGGTAGCGGCTCAAATGAATTATTTCTTCACCCGTGATACAGGCTATCAGAAAGACCGCATTATTACTGTTAACATTCCTGAAAACGAATCACAGAAACTCAGTTTATTCATCAACCAGTTGAGCACTTCGCCCGAGATTGAGGATGTGACCTTCTGCTCGGGCCCGCCTACTTCGCAGGCTAATGCATCGGGAGATGTACGCAGGAAGTCGTGGTCAGAAGACCAGAGCCTGTCCACCGAGCGGAAGTTCGTCGACCCGCACTACCTGAACACCTTTAACATTAAGCTGCTGGCGGGCAGAAACCTGCGGGAATCAGACAGGACCATGCTTAGCGACAGCACCAACAGGTATAACATCCTTGTGAACAAGCTGACGGTTTCTTCCCTCGGCTTCAAAAGTCCTGAAGAAGCGCTGGGGCAGGAGATCATTGTAAACAAGAATGAACTGGCCACCATAGTCGGGGTAACAGCCGACTTCTATAACGTTTCGCTGAAAGACAAGATCACGCCCTGCATGATGTTCTATGCGAGGAACTGGGTAGACATTGCCGCCATCAAGGTAAGGAATGAGCAGCGGAATGCTACGATCAATCTGATACGCGACAACTGGCAAAAGGTGTTCCCGGATCAGTTCCTAAAGATGAAAAGCATGAACGAGTACATGAGGAACAGCCCGTTCTACATTCTGGAGAATCTGATGTACCAGGCCTTCAAGATATTTTCGTTTCTGGCTGTTCTCATAGGCTGTATGGGGCTTTACGGGCTGGTAGCATTTCTTTCGGCCCAGCGCCAGAAAGAGATTGGCATCCGCAAGGTCCTTGGCTCTTCAGTGAAGGGCATTATCCTGCTTTTTTCACGAGAGTTCCTCTGGCTTCTACTCATCGCCTTTGCGATAGCTGCACCAGCCGCCTGGTACGCCATGAACAGCTGGCTTGAATCCTTCGCGAACCGCATTAGCCTCAGCCCTCTTTTCTTTGTGCTGGCCTTTCTGATCTCGGCGGCTATTGCAGCTCTCACCATTGGCTCCCAGGCCTTCCGGGCAGCAAAAGCGGCACCTGTTACCAGCTTGAGAAGTGAGTGAGTTCGGATCCTAAGTGAGGCCTGCGGCAGGTTGCTGGTTCTAAGCAGAGGATTAAAAGTTATGGATTGTTAATATCATTCCTGAACTGTTTGGTAATATCTTTGCCACGGTGAAAGGATCTGCTTGTAGAATAGAAACAAGCCCTCCGGCAACTGCTCCTATGTTCAACGGCATCAGTACGCCCGACACCTCCGCTCCAGTCCATTTAGGTCTCTTCCTCAGCCAAAAACGCGTTATATGCACCCCTCCGGCTTTGTGTTTGTGACAGCAACGACGTCAGTAATTCAAGAGTTTCCGGCAAATAATAAACAAGTTGGCAAAACACCAACTTGTTTATTATTTTTGTATCAGCCGGTGCCTGATTCCCAACAGTGACCACAGACGGGAATCAAGCACCGGTTCTAAAGAATGGTACAGGAAGCGTGGGGAACAGTTAAAGAAATTATTCCGTCGCATGAAGATCATTTTCTTAAAGAAGCTGCAGGACTTTTCCCGCAAACACGCGGACTCAGGAAAAAGTCTGTCAGTTTGGAAAACTGTAACGGAGAAGGCACAATGGAGACAGAGCAGCGATCTTCTTGCAAGCTTTCCCACTGCTAAAATTATTAAAGGAGATAGGGCGAGATTCAAGATAGTGGGGAATAAATATCGGCTCATCATTGAGGTAAATTACGCCGAGGAAATCGTAGAAATACGGTTTATAGGAACCCATTCCGAATATGATGGGATTGATGCTGAAACGATCTGAATAAACGTTAGTTTTTAACCAGGAAGAAGAAATAAGATATGGCACCGACATCACAGTGGTTTTTGATTGAGTCTGAACAGGATTACGAAAAAGCAGTCGCACGCTATGAGGAAGTCAAACGCGCGCAAAAGGGCACAGAGGAGTACCGGGAAATGCTTCTGCTGGTTCACCTTATTTCAGAATATGAAAAGGCTTGCTGGGACCTGCCAGCTGTGGATCCTATTGAGTTGATCAAGATCAGGATGGAAGACTTTGGTTATAAGCCGGCCGACCTGGCTAAAGAGTATGGCGATAAAGGTACCGTAAGCAAGGTATTGAACTACAAGCAAGCATTATCACTAAGCATGATACGTAAATTCAGCGAACTGCTTCGCATCCCTGCTGATGCGCTCATCAAAGAGTACAGCCTGAAAACCGGCGGGCGGTAGGGAAAGCAGAAAGCTTAAAGCATAAAGCGGAAAGCTTAAAGCGGAAAGCTCGAAGCAGAAGGCAGAAAGTGGAAAGCAGAAAGTCAAAAGCTAACAGCTAATTGCTAATGGCTGTCGGCTGCAAGCCGACAAAGCAGAAGGCGGAAAGCCAAAAGCTAACTGCTAATTGCCAATGGCTGTCGGTTGCAAGCCGACAAAGCAGAAAGTGGAAGGCGGAAAGCCAAAAGCTAACTGCTAATTGCCAATGGCTGTCGGCTGCAAGCCGACAAAGCAGAAAGTGGAAAGCAGAAAGCCAAAAGCTAACTGCTAATTGCCAATGGCTGTCGGCTGCAAGCCGACAAAGCGAAAAGATGAAAGCTGATTGCCGATTGCTGAAAGCTGATTGCCAATCGCCAAAAGCTAACTGCCAGTTGCCAACGGCTGTCGGCTGCAAGCCGACAAAGCGGAAAGATGAAAGCTGATTGCCGATTGCTGAAAGCTGATTGCCAATCGCCAAAAGCTAACCGCTAACTGCCAATGGCTGTCGGCTGCAAGCTGACAAAGCCGATTGCTGATTGCTGATTGCCAACAGCCAATCCCCAACAGCTCGCCAGCTTTCTTATATTTGTCGTGCGGGATCTATTCTGTCCGGCTTTTTACTTTAATTACGATGAAACTTTCTTTTCTTATTATTGGCCTTGGCCTTTGTTTGCCCGGTTTTGCTCAGCAGAAACAGTTCACGATGGAAGACGCGGTACTGGGAATGGGAACCAACCTTGCGCGCGAAGATCTCAGGCAGGTGAACTGGGTCACCGGGGAGAATGCGTTTACACAGGCTGTTCCGGCTCCGTATGGAGAGGCACTCGTTAAAAGAACGGTTCCGGCCATGTCTGTAGACACACTTGCCCGCTCCAGCGAGCTGAGCCGCCAAACTGGCCGTCAGCTTAAGAACATCCCATCCTTCGACTGGGTCTCCTCCAGGGAGGCGCTTTTCCAGGTTGGGAACCAGCTGTTCCTCTACACGCTGAACGGGAATAGCGGCACTTCAAAAGAATGGCTGAAGCTGCCGGAAGCAGCCGACAACGTCAGCATCCTAAAGAGTGCGCACGAAGTTGCCTATACGCTCGGGAATAACCTCTTTATGGTTGACCGGCAGGGAAAGACGCATACGGTTACCAACGACAAAGATCCTGGCATTGTGAACGGCCATTCTGTTCACCGCAATGAGTTCGGCATCAGCGGCGGCATATTCTTCTCGCCTAAAGGAAATTATCTCGCCTTCTACCGCATGGATGAGCGCATGGTGGAGAACTATCCCATCATAAACTGGGATAATACTCCCGCTACCGTGCATTATACCAAGTATCCTTTCGCCGGCCGCACCTCTCATGAGGTGAGCCTTGGGGTATATAACCCTGCAAACGGCAAGACGGTGTTTATGGAAACGGGGCTCCCTAAAGATCATTATCTTACGGCAGTAACCTGGAGTCCCGACGAGCGTTCTATCTACATAGCCATCCTGAACAGGGAGCAGAATCATCTCTGGCTAAATCAGTATAACGCGCAGACCGGCGCCTTCGTAAAGACTTTATTCGAAGAGAAAGACGATAAATACGTCCACCCTCAGCATGCCCTTACTTTTATTCCCGGCAGGAACGATCAGTTTATCTGGTGGAGCCAGCGCGACGGCTTTATGCATCTGTACCGCTACAATACCAGCGGTAAGCTGCTGAATCAGGTAACAAAAGGACCCTGGGTAGTGACTGAAATTGCTGGTCAGTCGGAGAAACGGAAGACGTTCTATATCGTGGGAACGAAAGAGTCGCCCCTCGACCGGAACATTTACGCTGTGAATTGGGAGAATGGAAAAATGACGAGGCTTGACTCTGCGCCAGGAACGCATTCCGCAGGGCTGAGCAGCAGCGGCGACTATATGATCGATCGCTGGTCAAGCGGTTCGGCCCCAAGGGTGATCGACATCGTCTCAACTACGGGTAAATGGAAGAAGAATCTCCTCACTGCAAAAGACCCCTTAGCTGCTTATCAGCGTCCTAAAATTGAAAACGTTACCGTCAAGGCTGAAGACGGCACTCCTTTATATGGGAAGCTGATCTATCCGGTAAATTTCAATCCGGCAAAAAAATATCCGACCATTGTTTACCTCTATAACGGCCCTAACGTGCAGATCATCACCAACGGATTCCCATCAAGCGGCAACCTGTGGTACGAGTACATGGCACAGCACGGTTATGTGATCTTCACGATGGACGGCAGGGGAAGCAACAACAGAGGACTGAAGTTCGAGCAGGCGACATTCAGACAGCTGGGCACAGTCGAAATGCAGGATCAGCTGAAGGGCGTGGATTATCTGAAATCGCTGCCTTTTGTCGACGCGAACCGCCTGGGCGTGCATGGCTGGAGTTTCGGCGGCTTCATGACCACTTCCCTCATGCTGCGACATCCCGGAGTATTTAAGTGTGGCGTAGCAGGCGGCCCGGTAATGGACTGGAAGATGTACGAGGTGATGTATACGGAGCGCTATATGGATACGCCACAGGAAAATCCTGAAGGATACGAAGCCGCAAACCTGCTGACCAAGGTAAAGAATCTGCAAGGTAAGCTTTTGCTGATCCACGGAACCATTGACAGCACCGTAGTGTGGCAGCACTCGGTTAAGTTCCTGAAGGAATGTGTGGATAACAAAGTGCAGGTAGATTACTTCGTATATCCCGGCTACGAACATAACGTGCGGGGACGTGACCGTGTTCACCTGATGCAGAAGATCACCGACTATTTCGATCAGAACTTATAAGTTTCCCGCTGCTCGCGAGGTCAATACCGCATAAAGCGGACTAACAGGCGAAGCCAGACATTAAAAAGACTGTGATCGGGCAGGATCAATACCGCATAAAGCGAATTAAAAGTCGCAGCTACTTCTTAGGTCGAATCAAACAGCCTAAGAAGTAGCTTTCAGCCAGCTCAAAAAGCACCAGAGGCTAACCATTTAACAGCAACCAGGCTACCATAGCCTGTAAATAGCCGGAGGCGGAAGAGGAGCAGAAAGGTTAAGCCTGTAGCACCTTTCAGATACCGAGGCTTTTTCCTCATATTGCCCGTCAGCTTCTGTTCGCTTTCAGATGTACGAAAACGAACAGAAGCTGTTCACTGGAGAACAAGAGAGCTCCGAGAAACCCGCCCAAACACCTACCTGACAGACATTTACCCCACTGGCATACATTCTGAACCCTGATCACCAGCAGCAGACCGGACAATCAATTTCTGCTTTAGTGACATGATAAAGAACTACATCCTCATCGCCCTGCGGAACATGCGAAAACGAAAGACTTTCGCTCTCATCCATATCCTGGGTCTCAGTATCGCCTTTGCAACAGCGCTTTTGCTGTTCCTGACTGCCATGTTCGAGTTCTCATTTGACAATTTCCACGCTAAGAAGGACCGCGTATTTCAGGTATACAGGGAGCAGTACGAGGTGAGCGGAACGGAGAAAGGAACATCGATGCCCATCCCCTTCGGCCCTGCTGCCAAAGCAGAGATCCCGGGGATAGCCAGAGTGTCAAGAATGGGCAATTCGGGCGGCCTGGCACGGCAGGGAAATAAGTACCTGGAGCTGGCCGTAAAATATGTCGACCCGGATTTCCAGCAGATGTTTTCCTTCCCTCTGGTGAGTGGAAGTGCTGCTTCCGCACTTAGCCGGACAGATGAAGTGATAGTCACAAGAGAATTTGCAGAGAAGCTCTTCGGAACTTCAGACGTCAGGGGCCGCACGATAGAGATAAAGACAGGAGACAGCTGGAAAAGCTATGAAATTTCCGGGGTGGCTAAAAACGTGCCCCGGAACTCGAGTATCATATTTGATATACTGGCCCGCTTCGAGAATTTTCCGGCCTACCGGGAGAATATCGACCGCTGGGACAATCAAAATCACCCCGTCTTTGTTGAGCTCCAGGACGGGGTAAGCGCAGCTTCCTTTACACGTTCTGCATCTCCGTTTTTGGCGAAGTACTTTCGCGACAATATTCAGAGCATGAAGCGCGACGGAGCAAAGCCCGATGCAAACGGGCAGTTCCTGAACCTGAAACTCATCCCCCTGGATGAATTGCACTTCAGCGGCGTCAGTGGCGTCGGTTCTTCCATTAAAACATTTTTCCCCTGGATGCTGATCCTGCTCAGCGCCGTGATCCTGTTCATTGCAGGCAGCAACTTCGTCAACCTTTCTCTCGCCGCATCCTTCACCAGGGCAAGAGAGATCGGCGTCAGGAAAACTTTCGGAGCTCATAAAAGTCAGCTCATCATACAGTTCTGGAGCGAGGCCTTTATCATTTGCCTGGTCTCCTTGTTGTTGGGCGCCGGATTACTCCTCATTTGCCTGAAGTCATACATCGCTGCTACCGGAAGTAACCTCTCGCCTTCTACCCTCTTCTCGGGTCGGGCCATCGCGGTTGGATTACTGGTATTCATCCTCACTACCGCTTTGGCAGGCGGCTATCCTTCCCTGGTGATGTCGCATTTCAACACCGTGCGCACACTTCAGGGTAAACTACAAGTTGGATCACGGCATGGATTGCGAAACGTCCTCACCGTCATCCAGTTTTTCATTGCCGTTATACTGATCATCTCGACACTGATTATCTCAAGGCAGCTTTCCTACCTGCGCAACAAGCCTCTGGGTTTTAACAAGACAGAGGTGATCAGCATTCCGATTGGCAACGATATTGACCCGGAGGCTGCGTTGCAGCAAATGCGAAACAAGCTTGCTGCGCTGCCCCAGGTGCAAAGTGTAACAGGCACTGACATTAATCTTGGCCGCGGCTTAGATGGCTCATCCACTACCTCAGTCATGGGCTTTGATTACAAGAACCGCCAGATCAAGACCAATTGGCTGCGTATTGATTACGATTACCTCAAGACCCTCGATATTCCTTTGCTGGAAGGCCGTGATTTCTCACGCGCCTTTGCTACTGACACCTCCGCGGTCCTCATCAACGAGAAAATGGCGAAACTTGTCGGCGAAAAGGATCCAGTTGGAACAACCCTCGCTATCAGCGGGCACCAGATGAAGGTGATCGGTGTGGTGAAAGACTTCCACTTCAAAAACCTCCATCAGGAGATCAAGCCTCTTACAATGGCCATCCGGCCGACAGAGTGGCCTGTGTCTTATATATTCGTGAAGGTAAAGCCAGATCGCCTGCCTGAGTCGATGAAAAAGATCCAGCAAGTGTGGAAGGCCGTGAATCCGCAGAGTCAGGTAAACCCCTCATTCCTCGACGAAAACACGGAGCGGGAATACAAGAAGGAGGAGACGATGTCGAATATCTTTACTGCCGGAGCCATACTGGCAATCTTTATTTCCTGTATGGGATTATTTGCAACCGCCCTGCTCGCGATGAATCAACGGACCAAAGAGATCGGCGTGCGCAAGGTACTGGGAGCATCCGTATCAGGAATTGTTGCCCTCCTTTCAAAGGACTTCGCCCGGCTCGTAGCCATCGCCTTCCTCCTGGGAGCCCCGGTTTCATGGTTCCTGATGAGTCAGTGGTTACAGGACTTCGCCTACCACACCAGCATTCCTGTATGGATTATACTGGCAGGGGGAGTAATTGTACTGGCGGTGGCACTGCTTACCGTAAGCGTACATGCCGTCAGGGCTGCCCTCGCCAACCCGGTAAAAAGCCTGAGAACAGAGTGAAATAACTTATGAGATGATAGCTGCTCCCTCATCGCCCTCAACAATCAACACCAATGAACACCTACTTTAAGATCGCATGGCGCAGTTTGATGAAGAATAAGATGAGCACCTTCATCAATGTATTTGGCCTGACTATTGGCCTCACTTGCTGCATTCTCATCACGCTCTACATCCGGCACGAGTTAAGCTACGACCGCCATCATCCCGACGGTGAGAGGCTGGTGCAACTGGAGGCAGAGTTCAAAAGTGTGAACGGTCCGAAAAAAATGGCGACGGCAGCTGCTCCTATTGCCGCTGCCATGAAAATGGATCTGCCGGAAATAGAGGAAACAACACGACTTGTCAGCCTTTTCCAGGACGACAAAACGCTCATTCAATATCAGAAGAACAGCGGTGAAGAACAGTCCTTCTACGAGACCAAAGGATATCTGACCGACCCTCCGTTCTTCCGCATGTTCCGGTACCACTTTCTCGAAGGCAATCCCTCAACCGCACTTGATAAACCCAATACGATAGTCATCTGCGAAGACATGGCCAGAAAGATTTTCGGCAATGGCCCCGCCATTAACAAAACCCTAACTATAAACAGCAACACCAATGGAAACACCACTGTAGCCGTTACAGGCGTATTCCGCAACCCGGATCGTCCAAGTCATATAGAAGGCCGTTTTTTCATGTCGATGCGAGGAGGAGGGATAGACGAATTAATCCGGAGTACAGGCAATAACATGATCAACAACAACATGTTCTACACGTACTTCAAATTAAAGCCCGGCACCGATTTCAAAAAGCTGGAAAGCAAATTTGCTGCCTTTACCGACAAACATATGGGAGATGCGCTCCGGTCGGCTGGTATCTCAAGAAAGTTCTTCGTGCTGCCGGTCGAGTCGATCCATCTCAACCAGGAAGTCCCTCAAAATGTTACCCCTAGCGGCAACAAGACGTACCTTTTCATTTTCGGCTCAATCGCCGTGTTTATCCTGCTCATTGCATGCATCAATTTCATGAACCTGTCGACCGCAAACTCTTCCAGAAGGGCAACAGAAGTGGGTATCAGGAAAGTCCTTGGGGCTCAAAAAGGAACGCTCAGACAACAGTTCCTGTCAGAGTCCATGCTCATCGCCTTTATCGCGTTCCTGTTCTCCTGCCTGCTTGCCTTGTTGCTTCTTCCCATGTTCAGCTCCATCTCGGGCAAGACGCTCCGCTTTCTGAACGACAGCGGAGATCTGGGTCTGTTCGCAGGCTTCGTCGTTCTTACACTGCTTACCGGACTGGTTGCCGGCTCCTACCCTGCCTTTTACCTTTCCTCTTTTGCCCCGGTCCGCGTTCTAAAGGGCACCTTGCTCAACCGCTTCGGAGCGGCCACTCTTCGCAAAACCTTAGTCGTATTCCAGTTCATCATTTCGGTGACTCTGATTGTCGCCTCCGTCGTTATATCAGACCAGATGAACTTCCTGCAAACTAAGGACCCGGGCTTTGCCAGGGATCATCAGCTCGTAATTCCGCTCAGAAGCAATACCTCCAGGCAGCTGTATGCCACCCTGAAGAATGAAATAAAGCAAAACCCGCAGGTACAGGACGTCGCGGGCGCGCAGTGCTATCCTGGTATTTTCAATGCGGGCGATAACCGCTGGTATAAAGAAGGCCAAACCATGGAAGACGCAAGGATCACTAAAAGGAACGCGGTAGACGCCGATTTTTTCAAGACCCTTAACATCAAACTTCTTGCCGGCCGACTGTTTTCTAAGCAAACAGCCGGAGATACAAGCGGCTATCTGGTGATGAACGAGCAGGCTATTAAGGAACTCGGCTTTTCCTCTCCCGAAAAGGCAGTGGGTCAAAAAGTCTTTACCGAATACCAGGGACAACGGTATAGTCGTGAAATACTAGGTGTAGTGAAAGACTTCAATCATGAGGGGCTTCAAAACAAGATCCAGCCCTATTCATTCGTCCAGGAGCAAGGCGACTTTCAATACCTCATTGTTCATGGGCAGCCCGGCAGCATCGATAAGCTCCGGAGAGATGTTCAAGCAATATGGGAGGCTAAAATCCCTGGTCAGCCTTTTGACTACAGCTTCCTCGACAGCGACTTTCAGAAAAACTACGAAACAGACAGTCGGCTATTCGCCGTGATCAGGTACTTCACCCTGATTGCTATTCTTATTTCGTGCATGGGCCTATTCGGACTTGCTTCCTTTAGCGCTGAACAACGGACCAAAGAGGTGGGGATCAGAAAAGTACTCGGCGCCAACGTAACGGAGATCGTGGGGCTTTTGTCGGCCGATTTCCTCAAGCTTATCACTGTTGCCGTCCTGATCGCATCACCAATCGCCTGGCTGATTATGAATAACTGGCTACAGGAGTTCGCGTACCATGTAAACATCGGCTGGGACGTCTTTGCGCTGACCCTCGTCATTTCTATCGTCATCGCTTTTCTCACCATTAGCTCAAAGGCATTGAAAGCGGCGCTGGCCAACCCGGTAAAAAGCCTGAGAACAGAATGAAAAGAGTGAGGGGGTATGAGTTGCGAGTTGTGAGACATGAGTTGTGAGATATGAGTTATGGGTTGTGCGTTATTAGTTGTGGATGCCGGGATGTGAGTGCCAGGTTGTGAGTGGTGAGTTATAAGTTATGGCGAATGAGCTATGAATGATGCGTGTTGGGTAGTGAGATCTAAGTTGGGGGTTTCTACTTTTGGATGAGTTGCAGGTGGAGAGGTTTAGGTGCAAGAGGTTACTAGAAAGGGACCGGGTAGTACGCTTCGGCTTGCGAGCTATAGTCGTTGCGATGTGGGTGGTGGGATATGAGTGGTAAGTAATAGTGATCTGCCAGTGTTCAGTTGCGAAATGCCAGTGGCAGCTGCTCAGTGATAAGCTATGGATTGTTGAAGTTTTTTGAAATTCTTTATAACCTTCAGCAAAAAATGGACGTCTGGTAAAAAGGAGGGCTTCGTACTTGATTTGCTTCTGAGAGGATTCAAGATCGCTGCTAATTATCTCTGAGTGCGGAGCGAAGATACTACAGACTGCCAGCGTACCTGAAGAGTAAGAAAAGAATACTTGAATGGGTTGAGAGGCTCAGCAAGTATGCCGATCAACAACAGGAATAGCAGTTTGAAAAAAATCAAATAAGCAATTACGAACGCTAATTTAACTAAATAGAAAAACAGAAACCAGTATCTAAAAGCAAATCATAGAAATCATGAAAAAATTAATCCTCTTTCTAATCGTAGCTGTTCCGATGACGGCAGCGATAGCTCGTCAGGGTGATAACGACAAGCCTTACTTCAGCAAAACATTTGACAATGAAAGCGTTAAGACTGTAAGAGCCGAAACCTCCGGGGGAAGCCTGACTGTAACTGGCACGAACGAAAAAGAAGGACGCATTGAAGTATACATTAAGGGCAACAATGGCATTAACAAGCTTTCAAACGAAGAAATCAAGGCACGGCTCGATGAGAACTATACCATCGACCTTGCACTTGAGAACAATGAACTGAGAGCTATCGCTTCGAGAAGGGGAAATATCAACTGGAAGAACTCACTCAGTATTTCGTTTCGCATCTATGTTCCTTCTACTGTGTCTTCTAAACTCGCCACAAGTGGAGGCAGTATTCGGTTGTCCAATTTAAAAGGCAATCAGGATTTTAAAACAAGCGGGGGAAGCCTGCACCTTGAAGGATTGGACGGAATGATCAACGGTCGCACTTCAGGGGGCAGCATCCATTTAAGCAATGCGAAAGGCACCATTGACCTGAAGACCAGCGGCGGCAGCATAGAAGCGTCGGACTGCAATGGAACGCTCGATCTGGCAACATCAGGCGGATCGCTGCGACTACAACAGCTTCAGGGGAATATTAAGGCGCGCACCAGCGGTGGCTCCATTAAAGGAGGCAATATATCGGGTGAGCTTTTCTCGCACACCTCAGGAGGCAGCATCAACCTGGAGCAACTCGCCTGCAGTCTGGATGCATCCACCAGCGCCGGCAGCGTATATGCAGGTTTCACCAAGCCGGGCAAGTCGGTAAAAGTAAATGTAAGCGCGGGCAGTACCACACTGGCGCTTCCTAAAAATGCAGGATTAAGCCTCGACCTTAGCGGGAGAAAGATCAATACAGGTGCCTTAAACAACTTTAACGGGGTGATGGACAAAGATCAGGTGAAGGGCACTCTCAATGGGGGAGGCTCGGAGATATACGTGCGCAATTCAGTCGGGAGCATATCCATCGACTGGAACTAGCTTTGATTACCACTGCATTTGATAGTACGCCGAAGGATCCGGAACGCTCTTCTGGTTCCTTCGGCAGCTTATTACGCAACTTAGGGATGTGTGACATACGCCTGTCCCTCGTCTGCAGATAACCAAAGCGAAAGGACACACTACTTTTTCCCTGACGCCGGTTTGTTGTTAAGCTGCAATACATAAACAGCACATGAGATCGCCCGGGCTGGCTTAGAAACGGCAAAAAGTATTGACATACCTTTACAGCGATGCAAGAACGTTGATTCATCTCCCATGCATGCTCATGATTGTTCCAACAGTTCCACTGGGGTAAAGCAGAGAATTAAGTCTTTCTCGGCTTTAAGCTCCGGTGCAAGCCAGCTCACCGTCTTTACGTTGTTTACTCCAACGTAGAGCCGGGAAGGCATCCGGGTGGTTGGGAGAAAGTGTATCGGGAAAGGATCACGGGCCAGAATGTCCGCTAATGAAATTACTGACCGACCCAAGCATCGGTATTTCCTGCATGCTGCACGTTATCAGGGGCAGCGAGTCGGCACAAGCAATCAGGAATAACAATAAAACATGCGTTAACCGCACCTTTATTGTCATTCAACTGATCTGCATGTTAGAAGTTTGGTTTGAGGACGTACTTGTTGTAGAAACGGAAGATGTGCTCAACTGCTTCTTCTGCGGTATCTACCACGCGGTACAGATTCAGGTCTTCTTCGCTGATGTTCTTGGCATCGAGCATATGGTTTTCGACCCAGTCGAGCAGTCCGGCCCAGTACTCCTTACCTACCAGTACAATGGGAAAACGCGCGATCTTACCGGTCTGTATCAATGTGATCGCCTCAAACATTTCATCCATGGTGCCAAAGCCTCCGGGAAGAACAATGAATCCCTGGGAGTATTTCATGAACATCACTTTCCGCACAAAGAAGTAGTTGAACTCCATGAGCTTGTCGCGGTCGATATACTTGTTGTGAAATTGCTCGAAGGGGAGCTCGATGTTGAGTCCGACAGACTTTCCACCGTTTTCGTATGCACCTTTGTTGGCTGCTTCCATGATGCCGGGGCCACCACCTGAGATGACACCATAGCCGTGTTCTGTAAGCAAACGGGCCGTTTCTTCAGCAATCTTATAATACTTGTTGTCCTGTGGTGTTCTTGCTGATCCGAAGATGGACACGCAGGGGCCGATCTTCGCAAGCTTCTCAAAGCCCTCTACAAACTCCGCCATGATCTTGAAGATCTGCCAGGAGTCGGTCACCTTTATTTCCTGCCAGTCTTTATTTTCGAAGGCATTTCTGATTTTTTCGTCACTAGTCATATTGTTATATAATGTAGTTTTTAAAAGAAAGTTGTCCGCGCCAGAAACTATTAAAATTTCAAAACGCGGGCGTTAAATGTACAAAAATTCGAAAGAAAGAAAAGGGGGTGAAGAAATCGTGTTTCAAGTTATCACACCAGATCCTGCCGGTCGATATATTTTCCAAAATTCGCACACTGGTTCCGGATGTATCTACCATGCACTTTTAAAGCAACAATAAAAACTGACCCTTTCAGACGATAAGACTTTTCGGAGACTACACTGGCCAGATTGCTAAGACTATTATGTTGTTATGCTTTCGTAATTTCTTAGATTTCAAAGCGAATAAAAAAATTGTACAATTCAGCTTTGTATCGTGAACGGCATCATGTCGCCGCCTTAATACTACTTGACGACTAATCATGCATGCGTAAGTTCATTCGCTCATACCTTTGTGGAGAGCACGATAGTATTGAGACCGCTTTGCTCTTCACTACCCGTATGATAAGGAGCTAAAAGTTTACTAATTTAGAGCCGTTATGGTAATTTTTAGATTCATTTTCTTTTGGATTTTATTTTTCTTACTTCAAGCCGTTTCCACTTTAATCAGCGTATGGTACTTCGATTGGCTAGTTCCGTTAAACGACGTTAAAGATTGGCTAGCCCTATTTATCACCTTTCCTGTCGCGGTCCTATTGGGTATCTCTTACTACTTCTCTTTTGCATGTTCCATCGCCGTGGCAAAACTATCAGACACACAAATAAAATTAGTCTATATACTCGGGGTTTTTGTATGTCTGATCTTCCTTTTTATGAACCTCACAAAAAGGATGGATTTTCAATCAAAGGTGATGACAATGCAGACAACACTCCTCTTGTCGGCTTTAGCGTATGGGCTATTTAAGGGAGATCTTTTCGAGAATACGAATTAAATACAAATCAATCGCCACGTAAACGCAGAATAAATAAATATTCTATCTTTTAGGGCACGTGTAGGACGGCCTCCTATCGCTGTCCGGCCTCCTTCGATGTTACTAGCCTCCACACGATGCCGATATGCGGCACTAAAATAAAAGACTGCACAGAGTTGTGCGCAATGAAATGCATGCAAAATTATTTTAACCATTAAGAGCATTGCGCACGGCCTCTCAGGATAGATCACAGGCTAAAAACACGATACAAAAATATATTAGAGCCTTAATTGGCAGCTTCCAGCTATTGAACATTACGCCGTATTTATGAAAAAAGCGGAGCCGGAAAAAATAAAAGCAATATTCGATCAATTTTATCCAGCGGACCTAAGCCTTTGGGCGGAGTTCGCAAAGTTCGTCAAAGTGCGCTTGTTTGGCAAAAATGAGATCATCAAGGACTACTACAAAACAGAAAAACACATCAACATTTTAATCTCGGGGTCCGCAGCCCACTTTGCTTTGTCGGGCGATAAAGATATCTGCATCAGCCTGTACTATGAAAACCAGATCTTCAGTGAATATCTATCCTTTATAACGCAATCTCCCAGCACGATCAAGACGGAAAGCTTAGAGAGCTCGGAGATTTGGTCAATAAACCATCAGGATTTAAATCATTTATGCTCGAGATCTTCCAAAGGCTTTTTAATCAGCAAAGCGATAGCGGACGCCATGTTCATTCGGAAACAAAACGAACAGATCAATCTGCTGACGCTTTCGCCCACGGAACGATATCTTAAGCTCATTAAGAACCGTCCAGAGGTTTTTCAGAGAACGTCGCTCAAGGTGATTGCCTCTTATCTGGGTGTTACCCCTGAAAGCTTGAGCAGAATAAGAAAGAAGTCGGTATGATTTCTTACCCATCGTCAAGTTTTTAGCCAAAGCGAAGCACTAGTTTTGAATCATCATCAAGATCGGCACTCATGAGACCCAGAATCAACTATTTGGCTATTGTTACATTTTACGTCATTGCAATTGCACTCCGCTACCTGACAAACAAAACGCAGTTGTTAGACGGCCTGACAAACGATTTTTTAAGAATTGTTCTGCGAGCTGCAGGTCCCGCGGCAGGTGCCCTGCTAGCCTGTGTGCTATTTAAGATAAAGCCGGTTTTATCACTGAAAGGAAATTACAAAAACATCGCCCTGCCCATTCTCTTATACTGGGGACTGCCAATCGCTTTAATAACGGGTGCTGAATTTTTTACCAAGGGGACGATTCCCGTAGTGACCGTCTTTGCAATACTGGTGTACGGGCTTTTAGAAGAAATAGGATGGCGGGGGTTCTTACAGCAAGAGCTTAAAGGACTTCCCCCATTCCTCACTGTGCTGATTGTCGCAACGTTATGGTTTGTCTGGCATTTGAACTTTAAAATAACGGGCTCCAACCTTTTATTCTTCGGAATTTTAATACTTGGCTCCTGGGGCATAGGAAAAGTTGCAGACAGTACGCATTCCTTACTGGCCGTTGCGGCGCTTCACTCTCTGAATAATTTTTTTGCTCAATTAGACACTATGAAGATCACGATTCTCGTCGTCTGCTTATTTACCTGGGTAATCAGTTTAGTAGTGAGAAAAGGAACGCTCCGGAAGCAGCAGTTAGCCTTTGTACAAAGGCAGGATGGGTTGGAAAAAAGAGGTTGCTTGACTAAACGGATTCAGCAGGTCTCCCCGGTACTATTTTAGTCTTGCATAGCCTAGTTCTTCGATTTGCCGGGGATGGGTGATCAGATGACCGCCATTCAATCTTTGCCTTGACAATAAAATTTCACTATTCCGCCGTACTTTTGCACTTATGAACTTTTCTTCGCGTTTGCTTGAAACTGCCGTTAATGAATTTTCGAGACTTCCGGGAGTGGGACAAAAGACGGCGCTCCGACTGGTATTGCATCTGCTGAATCAAAGCAAGGAAGACGTGCAGGGATTCGCCAGCGCCTTAACACGCTTAAAGAACGAGATCAGGTTCTGTAAGGTATGCGGAAATATTTCCGACTCAGAGACCTGCGAAATCTGTGCTGCGCCAAAGAGGGATCGCTCATTGGTCTGTATTGTTGAAGACACGCGCGACGTGATGGCGATTGAAAATACGAATCAGTACAACGGGGTGTACCATGTATTGGGCGGACTTATCTCTCCTATGGATGGCATCGGCCCCTCTGATCTGAACATTGACCGGCTGGCTGAGCGGGTGAAGACAGGCGAAATTACGGAGGTGATCCTGGCATTAAGCGCGACGATGGAGGGAGACACGACGATATTTTACATCTTCAAAAAGCTGAAAGACCTTCCGGTGAAGGTCTCAACCATCGCCCGGGGTATTGCCTTCGGTGGAGAAATAGAATATGCAGACGAAATAACCCTTGCACGGTCTATTGCCACCCGTGTGCCCTACACAGGTTAAAAAATTTACCTTTGTGCTTTCTAACATGGATTTAAAAAATAAAACAGTCATTATAACAGGCGCCTCTTCCGGTATCGGGAAAGCCTGTGCTGAAGAGTTCGCACGTCGGGGAGCTAACCTTGTGCTGGGTGCCCGGCAGTATGTCACGCTTTGTGAGCTCACACAGACACTCGAGAAGCAATATGGCATTAAAGCTGTCGCGGTACAATGCGACGTTTCGGTTGAGCAGGACTGCGAACACCTGATCAAGCAGGCCAAATTAACCTTCAGTCGGATAGATGTGCTGATTAACAACGCCGGCATCAGCATGAGGGCCTTATTTAAAGACCTCGACCTGGTGGTGATCCGCAACCTGATGGACGTGAACTTCTGGGGGACTGTCTATTGCACCAAGTACGCACTTCCTGAGCTGCTGAAGAGCAAAGGCTCTGTAGTGGGAATATCGTCTATTGCCGGTTATCGCGGGCTGCCGGGCAGAACGGGCTATTCCGCTTCTAAATTTGCCATGAACGGCTTCCTCGAGGCGCTTCGGGTTGAGAACCTGAAGACCGGACTACACGTAATGGTAGCGGCTCCTGGCTTTACTGCGTCAAATATCCGCAATACAGCCCTCGCCAGTGATGGCACTCAACAAGGGGAGACCAGTATGGATGAGGGGAAAATGATGACGGCGGAAGAAGTGGCACGAATTATCGTAAACGGAGTACAGGCGCGCAAGAGGACTCTTATTATGACCGGCCAGGGAAAACTGGCGGTCCTCATGAACAAGATCCTGCCGGCCTGGGTCGACAAGAAAGTGTACCAGTTATTCACTAAGGAAAAAGATCCCCTGATCAGATAATGAAGCCGCTGCAATTCAGAAACAAATGGGTACTGGTAACAGGAGCCTCCTCTGGCCTGGGAAGAGAAATGGCCCGTCTTCTTGCCCTCGAACATAAGGCGAATCTCATCCTCTCCGCACGGAGACGCGATAAGCTGGAAGAGCTAAAAGCTGAGCTGTCGGGCTCAGGTGTAGAGATAAACATCAAAGTGGCCGATCTCTCCATTCCTGCCGAAGCGGACAGGCTTATGGAAGAGTGCCTGAGTGAACAGAGCCTCTACGGGGCGATCCTGAATGCCGGGGTCACGTATTTTGGAAGACAAACAGAGCTCGACTGGCAGAAGTTTGAAAACATCTTGCACACGAATGTGATCAGTGTGGTGAGAATGACCAACCGGCTGGTCTCGCATTTTGAACAAACGGGAGAGGAAGGTGCTTTAATGGTGGTGGCGAGCATGGCGGCCTTCTATCCGGTACCCTATCAGGCTGCGTACTCCGGCACCAAGGGCTTTATCCTGAACTTCATTACCGCCTTGTCGCACGAGCTTCAGAACAAGAAGCTTTCGCTGACCGTATACGCCCCTGCAGGTATCGCTACGGAGATGACTGGCGGGGAGAAATTCGATAGCCTGAAAGGATGGCTTATGCCGGTTGATCAGGCTGCCCGCGAGGGCCTGTCGGCATTCCGGACTAGAAAATATACGTATATCCCCGGCATACTGAATCGCTTAGGCTCTGTCTTTATGAGATTCCTCCCTGCCAAATTCCTTGCAGGAAGAATGGGCAAGGTATATCGTGAAGCTTTGCTAAGATCGGAAACCAGGCACTAAGCTTGAAACACCTGATTCATTTAATTTGATCGCACTCCCTTCAGGCCCAGCGATATTAACTGCAGGCGGTATGCAATCTGCATGTGACATTAGTACGGATGGCGCTTCAGATCCAGCGATATTAAGGGCGGCTTCTTGTAAGCCGGTCTGATACGAATTAATCGTTACCAAAAATCGTTAAACCAGGGCTTAGGGTATTGCCGTTGTGTCCATTAGCAAACTTAAACAGTATCAGTGCAACGGACGTCTTTTGATCAGCCCTCCATTGGTTTCGGTGATCACATTCATCACCATAAATGCTTTACGGTCTATCAGGCGGACCACATCTTTTACTTTTGATACTTCCAGACGGGTAACAACCGTAAAGATGATATCGATCTCCTTATCACTGTACTGATTGCCTCCATACCCTCTTTCCCCCTTGTAGACCGTAACTCCTCTTTTCAGATTGGTTGTGATCGCCTCTTTAATCTCTTTACTTTTTGAAGAGATAATGGTCACGCCAGTATATTCCTCAATACCCTGAATAATAAAATCGACCGTTTTGGAAGCCGAGAGGTAGGTCAGAATGGAATATAGAGCCGATTCAATGCCGAGGATGAAAGCAGCACAGATAAAGATGAGGACGTTGATGATCATGATGATGTCGCCTATAGAGAAGACGCTTTTACGATTGATGTACACTGCGATGATCTCTGTGCCGTCAAGTACGCAGCCGCCTCTCATGGCAAAGCCTATCCCCGCTCCCAGAAAGAAGCCGCCAAATATGGAAATAAGGAGCTTATCATGCGTGATGACTGGAAAATCGAACAGGAAGATCACAAGCGCCAGTCCAACTACGGCTCCAAGCGTATAAAAGGCGAAGGACTTGCCAATCTGGCGAAAGCCGAGGACGATGAAAGGCGCATTGAAAAGCAGCAGCCATAGAGAAACCGGCACTCCCGTAATGTGGTTCATCAGCAGGGATATCCCGGTAACTCCGCCGTCGATGAATTCATTAGGAACCAGAAAACCCTTCAGTCCGAATGCTGCCAGCAGAACACCGGTTACTACAAACGCTACTTTTCCGATCCTTTGCTTGAGCGTGAGCTGGTATTTTTTTTTCGGTTGATCATATATGAAAATGTGTTACTCCTGCAGGAAGGGAGCTTGCCCCGAATATAATAAAAACATTCGTGCTAAGAGCCAGGAAAACCGTGCTGCAAGACTATTGCAGCCTGATCGCCGGAAACATTAAGGAGCAGGCGCTCTCCGACAAAAAGGCCCTGTGAGAAGCTTCTTCAAATAAATTTTGATGTGATAAAAGATATCTTCATATTTGCTACAGACGCGATGAAAATGAATATCGTACATATTTGGTGGTGGCACTTCGATTTATCGTAGTGGCAATCCCCATATCTGTACCTCACTAAAAATATATACAGGGTTGCCCGCAAGGCAACCTTTTTTTGCCGGCGGGCGAAATGAAAGCTAACATGAAACAAATTCTTAACCATTTATTCGAACACAAGAGCTTCAATTCGCAGGAGGCAAAGACGATTTTAACTAATATTAGCACAGGTCAGTACAATGCCTCGCAAATGGCGGCCTTCATGACGGCGTACTGCATGCGGAGCATTACACTGGAAGAGCTTGAAGGCTTTCGCGATGCCATGCAGGACCTTTGCCTTGATCCGCAACTGGGCGAATACGCACTCATCGATCTCTGCGGCACAGGCGGCGACGGCAAGGACACGTTTAACATATCCACCCTTGCCTCTTTTGTAGTGGCGGGCGCAGGCTATCAGGTAGCCAAACACGGAAACTATGGGGTATCATCAGGCTGTGGCTCCTCAAACGTAATGGAGTCTCTCGGCTACCGGTTCAGCAATGATCCGGATCACCTGAGGAGGAGTGTCGAGCAGGCGGGTATTTGTTTTCTTCATGCGCCGCTCTTCCACCCTGCCATGAAAAATGTGGCTCCTATACGGAAAGAGCTGGGTGTAAAAACGTTTTTCAACATGCTTGGCCCAATGATTAACCCTGCGCGCCCGAAGTACCAGGTAGCGGGGGTATTCAGTCTGGAGCTGGCTCGCCTGTATGCCTACCTTTACCAGAAGGGCGGGCAGCAGTACACAATCCTTCATGCGCTGGACGGATATGACGAGATCTCGCTTACCGGTTCTTTCAAGACTTTTACCAATAGCGGAGAGTACATCCATAGTCCTGAGCAGCTGGGATTTCAGCCCATACAGCCGGCAGAAATCACCGGTGGGAGCACAGTACAGGAATCGGCATCCATCTTCAGCAAAGTGCTGCAGGGAGAAGGTACTACCGCCCAAAACGACGTGGTGCTTTGCAACGCGGCGCTTGCCATTCGCACCATACACCCTTCCCGGAGCTTTGCTGATTGCTACTATGAAGCAGAAGAATCACTCCTCAGCCACCGTGCCTTGTCCAGCTTTCAAACCCTGTTATCCTTAAACTGATGGAGCAGGAAAGCAAGCAGCGGTTAAAGGTCAAAGTTTGCGGAATGCGTGAGCGGCAGAACATTGCAGACCTTATTAAACTTGAGCCCGACTATATAGGCTTTATTTTCTACCGGCCCTCCGGACGATATTTCGGAGAACCCGGGGAGGGAGATCTTGAAGATATCCCATCTTCGGCCAAAAAGACGGGAGTATTTGTGAACGCTGAGGCGGAAGAGATCCGTTCGGCTGTCCGCCTCCTAAAGCTCGGCGCCGTGCAACTGCACGGCAATGAAAGCGCCGACCTCTGCAAGGAACTCTCTGCGACGGGTCTTGAAGTGATCAAGGCGTTCGGAATAGACGAAACCTTCCGTTTTGATACCTTAAAGGCTTACGAAGATGCGGTCGATTATTTCCTGTTCGACACCAAAACGAGCAAGCATGGCGGCTCAGGAAAGGCGTTCGACTGGAAGCTTCTGGAAAGGAACGACTCAACAAAAGGCTATTTCCTGAGCGGAGGCATTGGCCCTGAAGAGGCCGGAATGGTAAAATCGCTGAAAGATCCCCGGCTTTATGCCGTAGACCTGAACAGCCGGTTCGAAGCAGCACCGGGACTAAAAGACATCCATCAACTCCAACTATTTATTGAACAGTTAAAAAGCACTGCCACAGCAGCAGAAAGGAAGAACATATGAAATACCAGGTGAATGAAAAAGGCTACTACGGAAACTTTGGGGGAGCCTATATCCCGGAAATGCTTTATCCGAACATTGAGGAACTGAAGAAGGTCTACAGTGAGATGCTTATCGATCCCTCCTTTCAGGAAGAATACCATAAACTCTTAAAGGACTACGTAGGGCGGCCTTCCCCCCTCTATTTAGCTGAACGGCTGTCTGATCGGTATGGCGCTAATATTTATCTAAAAAGAGAAGATCTGAACCACACCGGAGCACATAAGATCAACAATACCGTGGGGCAGATATTGCTGGCGGAGCGCCTCGGAAAGAAACGTATCATTGCAGAAACAGGAGCAGGCCAGCATGGCGTAGCTACTGCTACCGTGTGCGCCCTGAAAGGCCTTGAGTGCATTGTGTACATGGGAGAAGTAGATATCGAACGGCAGGCACCTAATGTTGCCCGTATGAAGATGATGGGCGCTACTGTTATACCTGCGGTGTCGGGAAGCAAGACGCTTAAAGATGCGACAAACGAGGCGTTGCGCGACTGGATCAACAATCCTGCCGACACGCATTACATCATTGGCTCGGTAGTGGGCCCTCACCCCTATCCCGACATGGTAGCCAGATTCCAGTCGGTCATCTCAGAAGAGACCCGGCGGCAGCTGCAGGAAAAGACGGGGAGCAGTTCTCCCGACTATGTGCTGGCTTGCGTAGGTGGCGGAAGTAATGCAATGGGCATGTTCTATCACTTTCTCGAAGACGAAAAGGTGAAACTGATCGCGGTAGAAGCAGCTGGCAAGGGGGTAAATACAGGAGAATCGGCTGCAACCACTCTGCTGGGTAAGGAAGGTGTACTTCACGGCAGCCGCTCCATCGTGATGCAAACGGAAGACGGGCAGGTGGTGGAGCCATATTCTATCTCAGCAGGACTTGATTATCCGGGTATCGGTCCTCAGCATGCGCATTTATATGCGAGTAAGCGGGCAGAGTACGTGAGTATTACCGACGATGAAGCGATGGAGGCTGGCTTGTTACTCACCCAGCTGGAGGGCATCATTCCGGCAATTGAAAGCGCCCATGCTTTTGCCTATCTCGAAAAAATGAAATTCAATAAGGGTGAAACGGTTGTTGTATGCCTTTCGGGCCGAGGCGACAAAGACCTCAACACGTACATGAAATATTTTGGCTTGTAAAGACCACCGATCATAATGAACAGAATAACAGAACTATTTCAAAAGAAAAATTCGTCCGTACTCTCGATATTTTTTACCGCGGGGTATCCTGAGGTCAACAGCACACTTGACATAGCAGAAGCGCTTGAAAAGGCTGGCGCCGACTTTCTGGAGATCGGTATCCCCTACTCTGATCCTTTGGCTGACGGACCCGTTATCCAGAACAGCTCGCAAAAAGCTATTGAGAACGGCATGACCGTTCACCTCCTTTTTGAGCAGCTTAAAGAGCTTCGCAAGCGCGTAAGCATTCCCGTCCTGCTGATGGGTTACTTCAACCCTGTGCTGCAGTACGGTGTCGAGCAATTTTGCGCTTCCTGTGCAGAAGTTGGTGTAGACGGAGTGATCGTTCCTGACCTGCCCATGTATGAGTATGAAGATATGTATCAAAAGTGCTTTGAAGAGCACCGTTTAAGCAACATTTTTCTTATTACGCCTCACACATCGGAGGAGAGGATCCGTAAGATTGATCAACTGAGCAACGGCTTTATTTACCTTCTGTCGTCAAGTGCTACTACCGGGAAAAATCTGCAGGTATCGTCGTCCACGGAAGAGTATTTTGCCAGGATCCGCGACATGAAGCTTAAGAATCCTACCATGATTGGATTCGGAATTTCGGATCATCAGAGCTTCAGCAAAGCAGCCGAGTATGCAAACGGCGCAATTGTAGGAAGTGCTTTTGTGCGACTGCTCGATAATGAAGGGTACCACGACAAGATAGGAGAATTTATCAGAGCGCTGAAGGGCTGACCATATTCAAATATGACAGTCGATTGGAGGCATGATGCCAGCTCCCGCGCCACGCGGGCTGGCTGACGCTTACAATGACGACTTCAATAGCTAAGAACAGTCAGCAACCTTTCATCCTCTGTTTGAGTGGGCAGTTTAACGAGTAATATTTTCAACGGTCAGGTTTTTTAAAGGCCAGACGTACATTCGACACATTCAACTCAGTTCACGAACACGCCTTATAGATGTTTTCAGCAAAGGTGTTTTTTTCTGTTGAAGTATACATAAGGACGTCGCAACCAGTCTTCATGCGCCTTTATGAGAGTGTCGAGCGCTAACGTTCTGCTATAAATAGTATCCAACTCCATCCGTTTTTACTTTGCCCGCATCAAGCAGATTACGAAGGGCATCGAGTCGTTCTTTCTCAGTTCCCGAACGAAGAGCAGGAATAAGGTCCTGCAGACTGAGTCGTCCTGAGGACAAGAGCTGGATAATTTCATACGTGACCTGCTGGAAGATATCTTCCCCGTTCTGGCTCTTTTTCTCTTCAATGCAAACATCACAGGTGCCGCATTTAGGAGGGTTGGGCTCGTTAAAATAACCAAGGAGCTGCTGACTTCTGCACTTCTTACTTTCAGCATACGCAATGACCGCTTTTATCTGCGCGGCCATGATCTTCTTTCGCTCAGCAATATATCGGGAGTCCAGTATCAAATGGCCATGGTCAACCCTTGGCTTTACAAACTGCAGCTGTGGTTTATCTGTCTGTTTCAGGTAGCTGAGTAAGCCCATTTCCTCCAGCTTCTGAAGTAAGGACACCACATCCTGTGTAGTCTTTCCACTCCTTCTAGCGAGGTCGGTCTCGCGAACCGGCACATACTGTTCAAAAATACCACCGTAAGAACGCAGGAGGAGCTTAATGAAGGGGTCGTATCCGGCGTGCTCAATCTGGAACCTGTAAAGCTCTTCAGCAGCGATTGTAAATTGTATCCGCGAAGGCAGATAGACACTCTCGGTAACTGTAATATACTCGTCGTGTTCCAGAAACTTCAGCGCGCTCAGCGTCTTAATGGCATCCGTCTTAAAACGGGAACAGAATTCACCCAGGTCAAAATCAAGTACCAGTCCTTCGCCAGCCCCATAGGCCAGCTGATAATAATTACCCAGCGCGTGATATACCTGCTTAATCTCCTCGAGTGAAGGAAAACTGAGCTCAAACCTCTTCTCTAACTGTATCCTGTCGGATGCATTGTATAACAGTACCGCATACGCTTTTTTCTCATCGCGGCCAGCTCTTCCGGCCTCCTGGTAATAGGCTTCAAGGCTTTCAGGGGCTCCCATATGCACCACAAATCGCACGTCTGGCTTATCAATACCCATTCCGAAGGCATTGGTGGCTACGATGATGCGAATATCATTCTTCTTCCAGGCTTCCTGCTTCTCTGACCGGGCAGGAGTGTCAAGTCCAGCATGGTAAAAGTCGGCACGATATCCTTCCAGGCTAAGCAGGCGGGCAATCTCTTGCGTCTCCCGTCGGTTCCTGACGTAGACGATTCCCGTGCCGTTTAGGTTGGCTGCTATAGAGAACAGCTTCCGGTACTTATCTTCTTCCTGCGCTACAACATAGCAGAGGTTTTTGCGTTCGAAGCTTTTGCGGAACACATTCCTCTCTCTGAATAGCAGCTTTTCCTGAATATCTTCTACTACCCGCTCAGTAGCGGTAGCAGTCAGGGCCAGCATTGGCACCTGAGGATGGAGTTCACGAAGCTTGGATAAATGAAGATAGGGAGGACGAAAATCATACCCCCACTGCGAAATACAATGCGCCTCGTCTACCGCGAAAAGATTTACCTTCATATACCGGATCCGCTCACGCACCAGTTCAGAAAGCAGCCGCTCGGGCGAGAGGTACAGGAACTTCACGTCCTCATAAACACAGCTATCAAGCAGGATATCTACTTCGCGCCTGGCCATTCCTGAGATGATGGAAACAGCCTTAATACCCCGGGCCTTCAGATTTTCTACCTGGTCTTTCATGAGGGCAATCAGAGGTGATACCACAATACAGATCCCATCCATCGCCATGGCAGGTACCTGAAAGCAGACCGACTTGCCCCCTCCTGTAGGCAGCAGGGCCAGCGTATCCCTTCCCTGCATTACCGACTTGATAATATCCTCCTGCAGGGGTCTGAAAGAATCGTAGTTCCAGTATTTTTTTAGTACCTGATAGATCGTCATAGCATTCCCAAGCTTACAAAGATGAGCAATTTTTATAACTCAAACTTCTTAACAACCGAAAACCCAAAGGGGTGGCGGCTGTCCGACTCTTTCGGCGGAAATTAGTAAGTTTGCAACACACTTAGCTTAAAATTGGCTTAACATACCATGAAGAAACTCTTTGTACTTTTTTTCTTACTCCTGACTTCAATAGCATATTCTCAAAATAAGCCCGCGACCTGGAGCATTGATAAGCCTCTGGGACCAACGAAGACTGTGAGTATTACAACCGACGAAGGCACCTGGATGAACCTTGATGTAAGCCCAGACGGCAAAGAGATCGTTTTCGATATGCTGGGCGATATTTATAAGATGCCTGTTAACGGAGGGGTTGCTACCTTGCTTTCGGGCGGCATGGCATTTGACGTGCAGCCCCGCTTCAGTCCCAATGGCCAATATATATCATACACCAGCGATAAGGGCGGTGCCGATAATATCTGGGTGATGAATGCTGACGGCTCGAATAAAAGGCCTGTTACCAAAGAAACGTTCCGCCTTTTAAACAACGCAGCATGGACGCCAGACAGCGAATACCTCATCGCCCGCAAGCACTTCACTGCAAGTCGCTCGCTGGGAGCCGGAGAAATGTGGATGTACCATATTTCGGGAGGAGAAGGCGTACAGCTGACAAAGAGAAAAAACGACCAGCAGGATGCAGGGGAGCCGGTTGTCTCTCCTGACGGTAAATATGTGTATTACAGCGAGGACGTAAGTCCCGGTCCTTATTTCCAGTATAACAAGGATCCTAACGGCGAGATCTATGAAATCAAAAGGCTCAACCGCGAAACCGGTGATATAGAAACCATCGCAGGAGGACCTGGCGGCGCTGTTCGCCCCCAGCCTTCTCCTGACGGCCGCATGCTCGCTTTTGTCAAAAGGGTAAGGTTAAAGTCGGTCCTCTATATTCAGGACCTTACTACCGGTGAGGAATGGCCGGTGTATGATGATCTCTCACGGGATCAGCAGGAAGCCTGGGCCATCTTTGGCGTCTATCCCAACTTTGCATGGACGCCCGACAGCAAGAATATCATCTTTTATGCAAAAGGCAAGATCCGGAATCTCGACATCAACTCCCAGATCGTAAAGGAAATTCCTTTTGAAGCCACAAGCAGTCAGATTATAACAGACGCAGTGCGGTTCGAGCAAAAGCCATTCACAGACGATTTTGAGGTGAAGATGATCCGCCAGCTGACTACCTCTCCCGATGGAAAAATGGTAGCGTTCAATGCTGCAGGATATATCTATACCAAAACGCTGCCTGATGGCGAACCTAAACGAATAACAGGAGGAACAGACTTCGAATTTGAGCCCGACTTTAGTCCCGATGGCCGTTACCTGGTCTATGTTAGCTGGAACGATGAAACCAAGGGCACCATCAACAAAATAGACCTGAGGACGGGACACATCACTCCCATCACAACTGAAAAAGGCTTCTATTACTCGCCCAGGTTTTCCAACAAAGGCGACAAGATCGTGTATAGAAAAGGATCGGGAAACTATTCACTTGGCTTTAACTTCGGTAAAAACACCGGTATCTATATCGCTTCGGCCAATGGAGGTACGCCCTCGAAGGTTTCAGACAATGGCATAAGACCTATGTTTAGTGCTGGCGACGCCCGCATTTACTTCCAGAGCAGTCAGGATGGGAAAAAGGCGTTTAAGAGCATGGACCTTAACGGAGGAAATGTCCGGACTCACTACGTTTCCACTTACGCTACGCAGTTTGTACCAAGTCCCGATGGCAAATGGCTTGCCTTTACAGAACTTTACAATGCCTACATCACCCCGCTGATCAATAGTTCCAATGCACTGGAATTATCTTCAGCGAACAAATCTCTGCCGCTTACAAAAGTCACCCGCGATGCAGGAACCTACCTTCACTGGAGCCGGGACAGCAAAAAACTGAACTGGACATTAGGCCCTCAGTATTTCAGCAGAGAGATCAAGAACACCTTCCGCTTTGTAGAAGGCGCTCCCGGCACTATACCTCCGCCCGACAGCGTGGGGATAAAGCTGGGTCTCCGCCTGAAGTCAGATGTTCCCACTGGCAAGATCGCCTTTACCAATGCCCGCATCATCACCATGAAAGGAAATGAAGTGATAGAGAACGGCACAATCGTGATCGACAGGAACCGCATCGTTGCTGTAGGTCCCGCCGCTCAGGTTAAGGTGCCCGACGACGCTAAGATCATCGCAGCTGATAATCAGACCATCATGCCAGGGATTGTAGATGTGCATGCACATTTGCCCACTAGTCCCGATGGCGTCTCTCCCCAGCAGGACTGGAGTTATTTTGCCAACCTTGCCTATGGTGTCACTACCTCGCACGACCCGTCCAGCAACACAGAGATGGTCTTTAGCCAGTCCGAGATGGTAAAGGCTGGTCGCATGGTGGGGCCACGCATATTCTCAACAGGAACGATTCTCTATGGTGCAGACGGTGATTTCAAAGCTGTGATCAATAGCCTGGAAGACGCACGATCACAACTGAGAAGGCTGAAGGCGGTAGGGGCGTTCTCCGTCAAATCATACAACCAGCCAAGGAGAGAGCAGCGTCAGCAAATTATTCAGGCAGCGCGCGAGCTGAAGATGGAAGTAGTTCCCGAAGGAGGCTCCACATTCTTCCACAACATGTCTATGATCATCGATGGTCACACCGGCATTGAACATAATATTCCTGTCGTCCCTGTGTACAAGGATGTCAAAACGTTGTGGAACGGTAGTAAAGTTGGCTACACTCCTACTCTCATTGTCAGCTACGGTTCGCAGTCAGGAGAAAACTTCTGGTACGACCGCACCAACGTCTGGGAGAAAGAGCGTCTCCTGAACTTCGTACCCCGGGGTATAGTGGATAGCCGTGCAAGACGTCGCACAACGTCAGAGTTTGGCGACTATGGCCACATTGAAGTTGCTAAGGCGGTGCGGCAGATTGCCGATGGCGGCACAAAAGTAAACCTTGGAGCTCACGGACAGCTACAGGGACTTGGTGCCCATTGGGAGCTCTGGATGCTGGCGCAGGGGGGAATGAGTCCGCTGCAAGCCATTCGATGTGCTACCATTAACGGAGCCGACTACCTGGGGATGGCAAAAGACCTTGGATCTCTTGAGCCAGGAAAGCTTGCCGACCTGATCGTTCTCGATGCCAACCCCCTCGAAGACATCAGAAACAGTGAAAGCATTAAATACGTGATGGCAAATGGCCGCCTCTTCAACGCCGAAACTATGAACGAAGTGGGTAATCAGCCTCGCCAGAGAGCAAAGTTCTGGTGGCAGAGCGGAAAGGGCGAAAGCATGGGCGTTGCTGGCGCCTCTGAGACCTTTACGTACACCACCCCTGAGTGCGACTAAGTATAAGCGGCTATATGCTGGCAAAAGCATTACAGAAACAATAACAGAACCGTTTTTTATAAGAGGCTGTATCACGCGTAATTTCAGCCTCTTCTCTTTTGCTAAGTCATTACGCGATAGTTTACATGGGAATCGTACTGCCGTTTAGTCCTTCCCTTTAGTAATATCGTATCAATTTCTGCGAAAATTCCACGGTTATACGGCCCTTTATTGCTGCTACAAATCATCCGACTTTGCTCAAAGACATACGTCTTCGTGGCCCTCATGCGCCGCAACTGCTTTCCTCAGCTTTCTTCTCGCCTAATAATTAAATTAAGGACAGGCACTTCGTGGCCCTCAGACACCACAAATGCCTTCCTCAGCGGCACTATATACACTTTTTTTAGTATTAGATGCCTCACTGAACTGATCATGTAGCAGAATACCATTCAACTATGGATAGAAATTAGGCAAAGGTGTTTTGTTTGTCCGATTTTGATCCTATTTTTACCAACAGGAATCACACACGCATACTATTAAAATGATCTTAAAGCAAAATCGCCTCATGGCCTGCAAATAGTATGTTAAAAACAACAACCCATACAAATAGTAATGAAGTTCAGAACTTTTTTCTTTCGTCAGCCTTTATTCTGGCTGCTCAAGTATCCTTTTCACAGGACAACCTGGTAAACTCACTAAAAAATAATGCAAGTGAGAACAGCAAAGAGGGATTTAAATTTACAGACCTTATTAATCTGGAAAGAACATCGGTAAAAAACCAGGGATCGTCAGGTACCTGCTGGAGTTACTCTACCAATTCCTTCCTCGAATCCGAGATGATCAAAAAGGGAAAACAGCCTGTTGAGCTCTCTCAGATCTATACCGCCCGGTGCGCTTATATTGAAAAAGCAAAGAACTATGTCAGAATGCAAGGCGCAGTAAGCCTTGGCGACGGAGGGTCAGGTCATGACGTGATTAACATGTATCGTAAGTACGGCGCTCTTCCTCAAAGCGTATATTCAGGACTCAACTACGGCACTGCAAAGAACAAATTTGCCGAGATGTCGGCTGTCACTCAAGGCATGCTTCAGGCGGTGATAAAAAATCCAAACGGACAGCTCACTCCAAACTGGCTTACTGCCTACACAGCTGCAATTGATGCATACCTGGGCAAGGTGCCTGAAAGCTTCGCATATAATGGAAAAACGTACACTCCCCAGACGTTTGCGAAAGAGGTTGTAGGTATTAACCCTGACGACTATGTGGAATTCTCTTCCTACACCGATCATCCTTACTACAGCAAGTTCACACTTCTTGTACCCGACAACTGGTCATTCGACCAGGTATACAACGTCAGGCCACAAGAGCTTACTGACATTATTGACAATGCACTAAAGAACGGCTTCACTGTTGCCTGGGCAACTGACGTAAGCGAAAAAAGCTTTAGCTGGAAAAACGGCGTGGCATACGTCCCTACTGTTAGTTATGATGACATGACCGATCAGCAAAAAGCCGATATGTTCAACGGACCTAAGCCAGAGTTAGAAATCACTCCTGAGGTCCGCCAGGCCGCACTCGATAACTATAACACCACTGATGACCACGGCATGCATATCGTTGGTCTTTCAAAAGATCAAAACGGAAAAGAGTACTATATTGTTAAGAATTCATGGGGTTCAACCAACGACTACAAGGGATATCTGTATGTAACCAAGAACTACGTAAAGTACAAAACCACATCCCTCCTTGTCAATCGTCAGGCTGTACCTTCTGTAATCAAAAAGAACTGTAAGTTTTGAGTAGTAAGTTTTGAGTGGTAGGTTGTAAGTTTTAAGTTGTAAGTAGTAAGTTATAGGCAGGGAGTAATAAGTAGTTAGTAATATGTGACTAGTAAGTAGTAAGTGATAAGTTGCAGGTAGCGAGTAGCGAGTAGTAAGTTGTAAGTAGTAAGTTCTAATTGATAAGTAGTTGGTTGTGAATATTGAGTTGGGTTTGAGGAGCAACTATAAGTTGCAGGGCGTGTGCATAGGCTAGTGATTACGAATACGAACTACCCGCTGCAATTACCGATGGCGAACACCCCACAGCAAATTACCAACAGCCACTAACTGTCAACAGTCAACGGCCAACAGCTAACTGCTAACTGCTAACTGCCAACTGCCAACGGCCAACAGCCAACGGCCAACAGCCAACTGCTAACTGCTAACTGCCACCCCCCGAACACAAAACGTTAAAGAAATGGCAAACAACATACCTCCTGCTGCCGCAGATAATCCGGCAGCAGCATTTGAACGGATGCTGACCGTTTTGAACACCCTGAGGGAACAATGCCCATGGGATAAAAAGCAAACAATGGAGAGCCTCAGGCATCTGACCATAGAGGAGACCTATGAGCTTTCCGATGCGATCCTCGAGGGCGACATGCAGGAGATCAAGAAGGAAATAGGCGACATCATGCTTCACCTGGCCTTCTATGCGAAGATCGCTTCCGAATCGGGGCTGTTCGATATCACTGACGTCCTCAATAGTCTGTGCGAAAAGCTGATCATTCGCCACCCTCACATCTACGGCGAGGTAAAAGCGGAAGACGAAGAAGCTGTGAAACGGAACTGGGAAGAGATCAAGCTCAAAGAAGGGAACAAATCCGTTCTTGCAGGGGTACCGGTCTCCCTGCCCTCATTGGTAAAAGCGTCACGCATTCAGGAAAAGGTGCGCGGAGTAGGCTTTGACTGGGAAAACAGGCACCAGGTATGGGAGAAGGTGGAGGAAGAAATGAAGGAATTCCGCGACGAGTTCAATACTGAGACAGATACTCCCATCGATACAGAAAAGGCAGAAAACGAATTCGGCGACCTGCTATTCTCGCTGATCAACTATGCCCGCTTCATTGACATCAACCCCGAGAATGCACTGGAAAAGACAAACAAGAAATTTATCCGCCGCTTTCAATATCTGGAAAAGCGTGCAGCTGAAACAGGAAAGAAACTGAAGGACATGACGCTCGGAGAAATGGACGCATTCTGGAATGAGGCTAAGGAATCCGAAAAGAAGTAAAGAGTAATTGCTGATGTCCTCCCAAGGGAGCAGTCACAAAAGGATTTTGACCAGCAAATGAGAAAATCTCCGAAATGAAAGAGTGTTATAGGTGCAAATATTCGCGGTAGATTTCAATTGAAGTTTTAACAATAAAAAAGAGGCTGAGCTCACTTTTGAGACAGCCTCTTTTTTATGACAGCTATTCATATCTGATATCAAAAGTATTGCCTGGGCTTACAAACTTCGCGTGTTATATAGGTAGCAGGTAGCCCGGCTCCCTGGTCCTCCAAAAAGAATTACCTTTTCATAGGATTCGTAAACGAGCCTAGGTATTCTCCTGAAGCAAGACGCCAAAAAATAGCCGAGCTTTGCGATTTCAATAATTGCCCAAACTGCAAGCGCAGCGTCCAAAGTCTGCAGCCGGGTATTTAGCTGGATTTGCCTTCTCAAAGTTCATCAGGGCAGTTAGATTTATTAGGTGAGACTAACTTGCAAAAATTCAAGTAAAGTTAGTACACCAATAATCTTTAAGACCAGTCATCACAAAGGGCGACAAATTTTGCTGAAGGGCTCCCGCATGTCTGAAACTTAGTGAGGCGATCTCAATGAAGCCTCCTGAAAAGCAATTAATCATCTCAATAAAACAGATACACTTTCACAAAAAATACTCATGAGCCAAGCTCTCAGATGGGGATCAAAGTCGATTGAATGTTCTTCCTCGCCATTAAAGCTTAGCGAAGCGATCTCATTGAGGCCTTCAAAAAGCAATTAATCATCTCAATTAAACAAATACACGTTCACAAAAAACACTCATGAGCCCAGCTCTCGGATAGGGATCAAAGTCGATTGAATGTTCTTCCTGGGCACTAAAGCTTAGCGAAGCGATCTCACTGAGACCTTCAAAAAGCAATTAATCATCTCAATAAAACAAATACACGTTCACAAAAAACACTCCTGAGCGATGCTCCCGAACGGGAGATAAAAGGAATTGAAGGTTCGTCCCGGCCTTTAAAGCTAGCGAAGCGATCTCATCGAGGCCTTCAAAAAGCAATTAATCATCTCAATAAAACAGATACACTTTCACAAAAAATACTCCTGAGCCCAGCTCTCAGATAGGAATCAAAGTCGATTGAGTTTTCTTCCTGGCTTGAAAAACAAATACACTTTCAAGAAAAATACTGCTGCTCTGTAGCGTAAGAGCCCGTAAAAGCGTATATAACTTGTACAATGACAGGTTGATGTTCTGCACGGATTGTTTTTATTACTTAAAAATCAAAAAGATAGCTATTTTTAAGCAGGAACCGAAAACAGGACTAAGAGTAAAACAGGCGGACGAATCGATTCAATGCAGAAAAAATCTGGCGTTTCTGAACAGGAAATTATTCAACGATGCAAATCGGGTGACTTAAAGTTTCAGGAAAAGCTTTACAAGCATTTCTATGGATACGCTATGGGTGTAGGCTTAAGATATCTTTCGAATCGCGACGATGTACTGGAGGTGGTAAATGACTCCTTCATAAAAGTTTTTAAGTCCATTCAGTTCTTTAATGACACACAGCCCTTCAAAGCCTGGATGCGTAGGATCATCATCAACACAGCTATTGACCACAGAAGGAAGAATTTGAAATATGCAAATCAGGTTGACATTGACGAAGCAGTTTATGTTGGGCGAACAGCAGAGGCCGTGGAAAATCTCACAGTGAAAGATATCCTGCAACTAATGGAAGGGCTGCCCGACGTGCAGAGAATGGTTTTCAATCTACATGAAATTGACGGATACAGCCACGACGAGATCGGAACAATACTCAACATCCCGGTAAGTTCGTCGAGGGTCTATCTGAGCAGAGCCAAGGAGAAGTTAAGAAAATACTGGAATCAACAGGAGGACAACTATGTACGATCAGTTTGACAAACAGCTAGCTGAGCGAATACAACACGTATTCGATACATATGAGGATAGTTCTGCTGACCAAGGTTGGGCTGAGCTGAGGAAGAGCTTTCCTGAAAAGAAAAGTCGCAGACCTCTCATCTATTGGATCAGTTCTGCGGCCGCCATACTTCTTTTGGCTGGTGCAGGGCTATGGTTCTCTCAGCGGCCTGTTTCAAACGAGAAATTAGCAAAAACAAAGAGCCCCGTCACCAGTACCCACGGGATGCAGGCCACTACACAAAGCAAAGCAAGAGCATCACAACCTGAACCTGCTTCTCTTAATCAACCCGGAGCACAGTTAACCGCCCTTAGCCATCAAGCCCCTGCAACTTCCAGAAAAACAGAAAGCCTCGGGTCTGCTCAGCAGCCCTCACTGGCAGAAACAGGAGGAGACAATACCAGAATCGTCTCTGCACCCCTCCTGGCAGCAGCAGTAAGCAGTGTCGACTCAACGTCTGCTGCTACTGCCCTCTATGCGGCTGCCGTATCAGAGCAAACGCCTGCATGGATACCGAAGGAAGCAGCTCCCATTGAAGAGAAAACGACTGCTGAAAAGCTCGCCTCAATCAAAGAACTAACCGTCACTAAAACACCGGCAAGAAGAACCGGCAAGGTCAGTGTGGGCGTGTTCGCCGGAAGCTTCATCAACTATTCAGAAGGCAGCAAGGCAGGCATGAATCCTGGAGTTGGCCTGCTATCAGAGCTGGCACTGAGCAAAAAGCTAAAGCTATCCACGGGTCTTACCCTCGCACAGAACACCCTCAAGTTCGACCATGTCCCCGCGCCGCAAATGTCGGCAGCCATGATGGCAGCACCTAGCGAAGCACCTGCTGCTAGTGACAAAAATATAACCAACAGCTTCATGGCCAGAACTTCCTCTTCCAGCTTCTCAATGGACGGATATAATGCCACTCTCCTCGGGCTTGATATTCCCGTCAACCTGAAGTACATGCTTGTTGAAAACAAAAGAGATCTATATGTGCTGGCCGGACTGAGCTCCAACTTTTTCATTGACGAGTCGTACACCTACAAGTACTCCGACATCTCATACACCCTTGATGGAGAATCGCGCGACGCCAGGGAGTCGACCAGCAGGAACAGCAGCTTCGACTTTGCCCGAATGTTCAACTTTTCAGTTGGCTTCGGATATCCAGTTGGCAAACAGAACAAGTTATCGGTCGAGCCATTTGTAAAATATCCGCTTGGCGGACTTGGCAGTCAGAATATCCGCTTCGGTTCAGCCGGGCTCAATCTGAAGTTCAATTTCAATACAGGCCTGTAAGCAGGAGTTAAAAGACAGCAAGACAAACGCTACTGCTCAAAAGCAGGCCCCAGCTGAGACTTTTTTATCTTTTACTTAAAGGATATGGCTTTCACAGGAGCAATGCGGGCAACCATGGTAGAGGGGATGATCAGGATCAGCAGGCATACGATCAGCGTTCCTGCGTTTAAAAGGATCACATCCAGGGCATTCAGCTCCACAGGCACAAAGGACATATAGTAGGAGGCCTGATCAAGTTTAAAAAAATGCGTATTAGCCTGAAGCAACCCAAGCCCTAGTCCCAGCACATTGCCCAGAACCATGCCCAGCCCGATAAGGTAAGCAGCATTTATCAGAAAGATCTTCTGAATACGCCAGTTGGAGGAACCAAGCGCCTTCAGTATACCGATCATGTTCGTGCGTTCCAGAATGATGATGAGCAAAGCCGACACCATATTGATGACTGCCACTGACAGCATCAGCACCAGGATCACCTGGGCGTTCACATCAAGCAAAGAGAGCCACTGAAAGATGGTTGGGTAGTATTCCTTAACCGACCATGATTTCAGTTTCACAGGAAGCTTATAATACACGTTGCTGGCAATATCATCCAGCTGATCGAAGTCCTTTACACGGATCTCGTATCCTCCCACCTCGTTATCCTTCCAGTTATTCAAGCGCCTGACCAGCGAGAGATCACCAATAATATACGTCTTATCTACTTCCTCAACGCCCAGGTCGTAAATACCCGAAATCACAAACTTCCTCTTCCGCAGAGGCTCCTGCACAAAATACATCAGAAAATCATCACCTACCTTCAGATGAAGGCGGTCTGCCAGGTACTTCGAAATGATGATCTGACTCCTCGCCTTAATACTATCGCTGTAATCGATCACCTTTCCCGCCGTCATGATCCTGCGGAAATAATCCCAGTGAAAGCTCTTGTCAACTCCCTTCAGTACTACCCCCTCAATCTCGTCGTTCGCGTTGATGATGCCGGGCTTCAGGGCATAGGGATGGTAATAATCGACACCTGGCAAGCGCCCGATCATCTTCATTGTATCGGCTCCTACCGCAAATGGGGAGTTCTCATACGATCCGTTCAGATCGTACTTCATTACCAGGATATCTCCGGAAAAGCCTCTTATTTTTTCGCGGATCTCTGATTTAAAGCCCCGCATAACGGCAATAGAGAGGATCATCACCGCCAGACTCAGCATGATGCCAATGATTGCAATCCGGACACTCAATTTCGAAAACGTTCGCTTTGATTTTAGTGTTATTCTCTTTGCTATAAAGGCTGAAAGATCCAAGCTTTGTATTTTATGTGAACGTGTATTTGTTTTATTGAGATGATTAACTGGTTCTTGAAGGCCTCAATGAGGTTTGCTTCGCTAAGTCCTAAAGGGCACAAAGAGCATCAACCACCATTCATCCCATTGTGAGCGCAGCTCATGAATGTTTTTTTGTACTTTAGCAAATATGCAAATTCTGCCTTTTGTTTTCTAAGCGGATTCTTTAATTATAATCGATGGACACACGTATCTCAACCCGGAACCAGAACATACTGCCTACTCTCAGGCATGCTTTCCACCCTCAGGCAAAGACATTCTTCGTACTGCTTCTGCTAATCTTAATACAAGTAACGGCCTTTGCGCAGAACCCTGCGGACAAGGAAAGCGACACAAAGCCTATCATGACCGGAGCGCAGCAGACAGAAAAATATTTCCCCTATCTGAAAGGAAAAAAGGTGGGCATGGTGGTCAACCAAACGTCGGTCATCGGCAGTACTCACACCATCGACAGTCTTCGTAAGCGGAAGATCAACATTGTTAAGATCTTTGGCCCCGAACATGGCTTCCGTGGCCAGGCAAGCGCCGGCGTAAAGGTGCAGAGCGATGTAGACGCCGAGACAGGCATCCCGGTTATCTCTCTCTACGGCGGCCATAACAAGCCAACACCCGAAGATCTGAAAGGGATAGACCTCCTGATCTTTGACATCCAGGATGTAGGCGCACGTTTTTATACCTACATTTCAACCCTCCATTATGTAATGGAGGCATGTGCTGAAAACGACGTAGAGCTTCTGATCCTCGACCGGCCCAACCCCAATGGCTTTTATGTAGACGGTCCTGTACTCGAGAAGCAATTCCAATCCTTTATCGGGATGCATCCTATCCCCATTGTCCATGGGATGACCATCGCTGAATACGCAGGGATGATCAATGGCGAAGGCTGGCTAAAAAATAATGTAAAGTGCAAGCTGAAGGTGATCGAAATGCTCAACTACAGCCATGAGACGCCATACAACCTGCCAGTAAAGCCCTCGCCTAACTTAAATACGCAGCAGTCTATTCTTCTTTATCCATCGCTGTGCCTCTTCGAAGGCACCATCATCAGTCAGGGACGAGGTACCCATTTCCCCTTCCAGGTCCTGGGCAGCCCACAGCTGGTGGGCAAATATAGCTTCATGTTCACACCCAAAAGCATAAAAGGGATGAGCGAAACTCCCCTCCACATGAACCTGCCTTGTTATGGTCTCGACCTGCGCTCTTATGACACCGACCTTTTCCGCAAAACAGGAAAGCTGAACCTGCAATGGCTGATCGAACTATACAACGCTTATCCGGAGAAAGAAAAACTCTTTGATTTTAAACAAAGCAAGCAGATCGGTAATTTTGACAAGCTCGCCGGAACAGCCAGTCTCCGCAAGCAGATCATAGAAGGCAAGACAGAAGAAGAGATCCGCAAAAGCTGGGAACCTGCTTTGTCTGAATATAAATCGATGCGGAAAAAGTACCTGCTTTACGAATAGGAGACGGACAGGCAGGAGAATATAAAGCGTTCGGGACACGGAAAAAGAATACAGATGAGAATAGTTTTTATGGGAACCCCCGACTTTGCTGTTGCATCCCTGGATGCGCTGGTCAAAGAGGGCTTCAATATTGTGGCGGTTGTCACCGCTCCCGATAAACCTGCCGGCAGGGGGCAGAAGATCAACGAATCTGCGGTAAAAAAATACGCCGCAGAACATCAGCTGCCTGTGTTGCAGCCTGCCAGATTGAAAGATCCGGCTTTTTTGGAAGAACTAAGACAGTTCAATGCCGACCTGCAGGTGGTGGTTGCCTTCCGCATGCTTCCCGAAGTGGTATGGAATATGCCTCCAAAGGGTACCATTAACTTACATGGCTCGCTTTTGCCCGACTACAGAGGTGCGGCGCCAATCAACTGGGCGGTCATCAACGGGGAGAAGCAAAGCGGAGTAACCACATTCTTCTTACAGCACGAAATTGATACAGGCGACATTCTCTTCTCCGAAGCCGTCGACATTGCTGACGACGAAACAGCAGGCGAGCTTCATGACAAACTCATGATCGTAGGTGCAGGCTTGCTCGTACGCACGGTCAAGGCAATTGAAAAAGGAGAATATCAGGAGACACCGCAGGCGAAACTGTTAAACTCAGAGCCTAAGCACGCTCCCAAAATTTTCAAGGAGGACTGTCAGATCAACTGGAACCAGCCTGCAAGGAAAGTATACAACCACATCAGGGGCTTGAGTCCCTACCCGGCAGCATTTACCATGCTGAACGGCAAAACACTGAAGATTTACAAAGCTGAAGTGCAAACGACACCGTCTGAACTGCAGCCCGGTCAATATACCAGCAATGGAAAGACCGACCTGCTCTTTGCCTGCCAGGATGGCTTGATAAGCGTAAAAGAACTACAGCTGGAAGGAAAGAAAAAGATGAGCACAGAAGAATTCCTCAGGGGTTACCGCCTCTGAGCTATTCCTAACTTTCATCAATCTCTACATAGGTGGGTTTTTCGTCATGCAGGCAGCAAGACAGTTCTACTCCTCACTTTCATCAATCTCTACATAGATGGGTTTTTCGTCATGCAGGCAGCAAAACAGTTCTATTCCTCACTTTCATCAATCTCTACATAGGTTGGGTTTTTCGTCGTGCAGGCAGCAAAACAGGTCTACTCCTCACTTTCATCAATCTCCACTCCCAGCTGACGAAGCAGCAGAGAAGCATTGAAGGTCTTACAGGCCCCATGCTTGAGTTTGTAATCAAACTGCATCTCCTGGCCCTCCACCTGGATGTCGAAATAAAAGTTTCTGACGTAATCAGGATACTTTTCTTCCAGTTCCGAAATCTGAAGGTCATGCGTTGCTACAATCCCGACAGCATTGCGTGAGATAAGCTTCTCAATGATGGCTTTTGAACCCTTGTATTTGTCGGCCGAATTCGTTCCGCGCAGCATCTCGTCAATCAGGAAGTAGAGCTTCTCTCCCTGTTCAACTTCCTGCAGCAAGAGTTGCAGTCTGTTCAGCTCCGCCCTGAAAGTCGAGATACTTTCGTTCAGAGAGTCCTTGATCCGCATGTACGTAAAGATCTTCATATTAGTGAGCTCCATCGCAGAGGCACATACAGGAGCGCCGGTATAGGCCAGCACGCAGTTCACGCCCAGCGTACGCAGAAATGTGCTCTTACCAGCCATGTTAGAGCCGGTAATGATATCGATGCGATGTTCGTTTTCCAGGCTAAAGTCGTTCGTCACTCTGAGCTCTTCCCTCAGCAAGGGGTGGCCCAGTGCATCGGCTCTTAACGTGTAATGCTCGTCCTCTGTCAGACGAGGGAAGCACCAGTCGGGATAATTTATATGTACGCCAGCAAGGCTGAGCAGGCATTCCATTTCAGCAAGCACATCGAAGGCTCCTGCCACCACCTGCCCGTTCCCGGCTTTCCACTGTCCGATAGCAAGGAGCTGCCGGAGATCCCAGGCCAGAGTCAGGTTAAGCAATGGACCGATAAACATGTTCAGCCTGTATTCAAGGCGACCAAGCAGGACAGCCAGGCGCTTCATCTGCTTAGAGAGCTTGACCTCTCCTCCTGCTATCAGCTCGTTTTGCAGCCTGCGGCACACGTCACTCTTCCAATGAGCAGCCTCCAGCAATTCAATAGCCTGCGAATATTTAGAGAGCGTGCTGCCTACCCTGCCGATCAGTCGCTCCGTTTTGTTCACCTCCCCCTGGTGTTGCAAAAGCAAAAAAGCATTCACCAGTACCAGCACGATAAATACTATCAGTGCAGGTTTAAAGAACACAGCCGCCAGCGCAGCACCCAGCCATATGAAAGGAAGAGCTTTGATATACCCTGCAAGAGCAGGCTTATGCCGCGGCGCCTCCTCCTGGAGATACCTCAAAAGGCCGCTGATCTCCCCTGTAGAGGTTTCAGAAGTGGCAAAGAGGAGTACAGCCTGAAACTTCATCTTCCAGGAGGGATCAGAGGCCAGCTCCTTCACAGCCTCCTGCCTTTGGTTCACTACCGGGTTGCCTGCCCTGCTCAGGAGCCATTGCGCCAGCTTCTCACAGCCGGGCAAAGATGAACACCGGTTGATCAGCTTGTATACAGAAGCATTGCCGAGTATATCCAGATCAGCAGCATAAGGATGCTCATCGCGCGCATAAGCAGAGCCGTCACTGTAAATATTTCCATGATTGAGAATACTATCAATCTCGTTTTCATTTACAGCCTTGAGTGATTCATAAAATCTTCTCGAACGTTCATACCGGCTCTGCCTGCTGACCAGCCAGGCAAAGACAACGATCACAAGAAAAAAGCAAAGCTCCGTCAGCCATATCTTTTGCAGGGCAAAAGTCTGCCAGAGCAAAAACCCTCCCCGGCAAGCGCCAGAAGGCGAAACATGGAAAACCTGTTGATCAGTCGCACATGCCTCCTGACCTCCAGATCCGAAGCTTCTGCCATTTTGCGATAAAGAGAGATCGAAGGACTGTTCATGAAGCGAATATAGGAAATTGCCGACAGGGTTGGATGTTGGCGGTTGGGTATTGGCTGTTGGCTGTTGGGTATTGGCTGTTGGGTATTGGCGGTTGGGTATTGGCTGTTGGCAGTTGGCTGTTGGCGGTTAGCTATTGAGTGTTGTGTAGTCGGGTATGGCAGTTGGGTATTGGAGGTTGGCGGTTAGCGTTTGGCTATTGGGTGTTGTCAGTAGTAGGGTATTGGCGGTTAGCGGCTAGCTACTGGTATTTCGCTGTTGGCAGTGGGTAGTGGGTAGGATTTATCAATAATAATGGCCGGGTGCTGATTTCTTTTATAATTTTGCCGCTGTTAGCTCGAAAAACAGAATCTTAAAGCTGATCGCTGAGAACTGAAAGCCGATAGCTGATTGCTAAAAGCTAATCGCTAATCGCTAATCGCTGCGAGCTAACGTCCACTCATTATGATTTCTCCGAAACGCGCACGCATTGCCACTACGGCATTCTTTTTCATTTCCGGGTTTGGCTTTTCCACTTGGGCATCCCGGATACCAGCCATTCAGGACAAGCTGAACCTGAGTGATGCAGGATTGGGCTCAGCCTTGTTCGCGATGCCTCTCGGGCTCATGCTCACGCTGCCCGTCACTGGCTTCCTGCTCCAGCGGTTCAGCAGCAGAACGATTATGTTCGGAGGCGCCATTTTGTTCAACGTGATGCTTAGCCTCATCGGATTTGTCACGGCACCCTGGCAACTGGTGGTAGCTCTCTTCTTCTTTGGGTCCTCGCGAAACCTGATGAATATCTCCCTGAATGCGCAGTCAGTAGGGGTGCAGGCACTTTACGAGCGGTCCATCATCACCACTTTCCACGGTGTCTGGAGCATTGCAGGCTTTGCAGGGGCAGCCGTAGGCTCTCTCATGGTAAGCTCCGACATTGACCCCTCTTTTCATTTCTTTCTGGCAGGCGCTGCCCTGATTGGCGTTGGCTTCTGGGCTGTTAAAGACACGATTCCCCAGCCGCCATCTGACAAAGACGAGAAAAAAGCTTTATTCTGCCCGACCGCTCCCTCCTTAAGTTTGGCCTGATATCCTTCGTCTCCATGGCCTGCGAGGGAACGATGTACGACTGGAGCGGCATCTACTTCCAGAAGGCCGTTCATGCCTCAAAAGACGTAGTTACCCTGGGCTATGTCGTTTATATGATTGCAATGGCGACCGGAAGGTTCATTGGAGATAAGCTTGTCGGCCGATTCGGCGTAATGAAGATGCTGAAGGCCAGCGGCGTTATGATCTTTACCGGACTTCTCCTTTCAGCTGTTCTGCCCTACCCGGTTACTGCCGGAATCGGCTTTATGTGTACCGGTCTTGGCGTTTCCTGCGTCGTTCCACTGGTGTTCAGCATTGCCGGAAAATCCAAGGCAATGGGTACCGGTCCCGCAATTGCGGCCATCTCAACCGTTGGCTACGTAGGTTTTCTGATCGTCCCACCCCTCATTGGCTACATCTCTCACACTGCTGGGCTGAGGTGGGCGTTCGCATTAATGGCTGTTCTTGGAATCCTTATGTCATTAATGGTCGTACGCATCCAGCAGGAAAACGCGGCGCACGCTTCCTCATCGCGCTGAAGTCTGCGTTACCGGCCGAAGCAAATAGAAACACCTCGCCCACGGCAAGACTCAGGCCAGCGCTCGCACAACTTGTTGTTCCAAGAATCGTTACTGCTCTAGAGGCCCAGGGGAGCGTTCGAACAACTAGTTGTTGCTGTAATCATCACCCCAATGGCGGCTCAAACTGGCGTTAAAACCAATGACTTTTCTCGCCCTCCCTGCGTCTTCAGGGCTCAGACTGGCGTTCGCATTAATGGGCTCCTTATGTCATTAATGGCCGTGCACGTCCAGTTGGAAAACGCGAAGCAAGCCTCCTTATCCGCTAACGCCTGCATTACCGGCCCAGGCAAAATGGAATAATTCCCACGGAGCAGGGCTCACGTAGAGGTTCACATTCATGAATGATCGAATGGCTGTTCCGGAACTCCTTATGTCATAAGAGCTCCGGCCGGCGCTCACACAAACGAATGTTCCTGTAACCCCTAGTGGCATTAATGGTCGTGGCCCCCGGCAGCAAAACGCGGCACAGCTGTCCCTCTCCCATAAAGGTTGATAGAAATCGCCGCGGGCGATTAGCATAGGTAAAATTTCAGATAAGGGGTTTTAACGCAACTTATTGGTCACTTTTTTGTTGCTTAGCATATCTGGTTTTCAGAACGACCGGTCTCTCCCAAGTGTGAGAGGAATCAGGTACTATTGTTTTTCAAAGTTGATCTGTTCAGACTGGTAATTATATATTTTTAAGCAAAAAATTTAAATGAAAGAACTTCCGGTAACGGTCAGACGATCTGTCGAACTCCTTGGCCTTTTCTTAGTCGGCGCACTTTTGGTATTGGGTAATGGAATTATTATGCCCATCATCATGGCATTCTTTATCAGCATTATGCTGCTTCCGCCCTACCGTTTCCTGCGCAAACTAAGGTTTCCCAACGCCTTAGCTATCCTCCTGCCCATCCTGGTCATGCTGGCAGCAGTTGCTATGATCGCCTGGTTCTTCTCATCTCAGATCGGTCGCCTTATTGCCGACTTCCCCCAGATACAGAAGAACGTGGCGCTGCATCTGAATGCCTTAAGTCGCTGGATCAATGATATCAGCCATTTCTCTACTTCAGAGCAGATCAAGCTGATCAATGAGCAAAGTGCCAAGCTGCTCAACTACTCAGCATCGATCCTGGGAGGTGCTGCCGGATCCCTTTCATCGGCCTTCGTCTTTCTGGGCTTGCTTCCCATTTACGTGTTCCTGATGCTCACTTATAAAAACCTTTTGCTGCGCTTCATTTTCATGTGGTTCCCCGAGGATCATCACAACAAGGTGGAGGAAGCCCTGAAAGAAAGTGAGTCCATTATAAAGAGCTACCTGCTGGGTCTGTTGATCCAGGTCACTTATATGACCATCCTGCTGGGCGGCATTCTGATGCTTTTCGGCATCAAGCACGCGCTGCTAATCGGAGTTCTTTTTGCGTTCCTCAACCTCATTCCCTATGTAGGCGCGCTCATTGGAAACCTCATTGGCGTATTGCTCACGCTAAGTTCGTCGCAATCGCTCACCCCTGTCCTCATCGTATTGGGCACCATTGCTGTGGTGCAGTTCCTCGACAATAACATCCTCATGCCCAGAATAGTCGGCTCCAAAGTACGCATCAACGCCCTTACTGCCATCATTGGTGTACTGGTAGGAGGTGCCATTGCAGGCATATCGGGCATGTTCCTGTCACTGCCGATCATTGCCGTGATGAAGATCATCTTCGACCGATCCGATATGTTCAAACAGTGGGGCGTGCTGCTGGGCGATGAGAATCCGGAAGACAGTCCGATGAGGCGACCCGAACTTCGCTCCAAGAGCGATGCCGTGCGCCAGGAGCTGGAAAAGGAGAACGATATTGAGCCGACCGACAAGTCGGCCGAGTCGGAAGATCCAAAGTAAAACGCTTACCTTTGCCCGGTTTCAGTGGCTGTACCATCAGCCACTCCGGGTTTAATGAAAGCAAAGCTAAGAGCACTCTCTGCCTATGCTCCTGAAAAGAGAATAAGCAACGGGTACTTTGAAAGCATCCTTAATACGAGCGACGAGTGGATCCGCACCAGGACAGGCATCCTGGAAAGGCGCTATGCTGAAGAAGATGAATTTACGGGCGACCTGTGTTTCAGGGCCGCACAGCAGCTTCTTGCCGAAAACCCGGGCCTGTCCCTCGCCGATGTCGACTTCATCATTGTATCCACCACTACAGCCGACCATACAGTACCCTCCGTAGCCAGTCAGCTTCAGCATCGTCTGGGCATTAAAAATCCGGGCACCATTGACCTTTCCTCAGCTTGCGCCGGCTTCGTCTACGGCATCATTCTGGCTAAGAGCATGATTGAAGCCGGAACGTACCGCAAGGTCTTAGTCTTTGGCGGGGATACCCTATCAAAAGTCCTCGATTTCTCCGACCGCAGAACAGCCATCCTCTTCGGCGATGGCGCAGGCGTTGCCCTCATTGAAGCGGCCAGCGAAACCAACATATTTCGGCATGCTACCGGCACAGACGGCAGCGGCGGTGAGCATTTATACCGCTCTACCCTGTCGCCTTTCGTTAACGGGGTGAACATCGTCAACGATGCAAAAAGCCATCAGAACGGTCGGGTAGTCTTCAAATGGGCCATTCAAACCGCAGTAAATACGGTAAGGCAGGTCCTCGAGGCCAACCAGGTACAATTGCAGGAGCTCGACTTCATCGTTCTTCACAGCGCCAATCTCCGTATTATTGAAGCAGCTGCGCTTGAACTGGGTTATCCGGTCGACCGGATGCCGCAAAGCGTCACTTATCACGGGAATACATCTTCTGCCTCGATCCCCCTGGCCCTGAACGGGGCAATAAAAAACGGACAGATCAAGAAAGGAGATCGTGGTATTATTGCAGGCTTCGGCGGCGGACTTACCTATGCAGGGGTGCTAATAAGGCTGTGACCGCACATCCTGCCGGAAAGCCGGCACATACCACTCGCAGGCCCAATCGTCCCGCTTAATCTGGGATTGCTTTTCCATCGGGGCAACCTCGGGTTCACAACTGCAGCGACAGTCGCTTTTACTGGCCCTTTTTATGATTCGGAGAATGTAACGCCGGTTTGGCTACCTCCATTGCAAAGTGATCTGCTAAACGTGATATCTTATTTCAGATCCTTCAGGCTGGGAAGATCCGGAATGAGCTTTTCAGGGATCTTTCCTGTCTTAAGAGGCGTCAGGAGGTACTCCAGACCGTTCAGCCTGATTTCGTACATCGTTTGGAGCAGCATCCCCAGCTTGCCCTGCGGGAAGCCCTTCTGGTGAAACCACACCAGATAAGACTCCGGCAGATTGCACAACAGGTATCCCTTATACTTGCCGAAAGGCATTTTCATTGACACGAGCAACTGCAGGATTTCGGGATTCATGGATCAAAGGTATAAAAAATAGCGGTGCAGCAGATCAGGCGGAAAAAGAAAGCGCTTGCGCAGGGAAAGAGAAAAAGCAGCTGACTGCGTATCATACTGCACCGACATCGGCAGTATTCTCCGCTGTTCCTCATTCGTAACTGATTCGCTGCGGGTCAGCATTGACTCTCCCTTCCGTGCGGGTTGAGTGCGGTTATTTCTGGAAAAACCCGCACTCAACCCGGACTCAGTCCGCTCTCAACCCGCTCGCACAACGTCCCAGAAATAGTTTAGAAACGATTCAGAGACAGTTCAGAAACAAGTATTTGCGTCTCTGACAATACCCAAATATAGCTTTGAGTTTGCGCTAAAGCAAGGATAAAAGTATGGGCACCAGCCGCCTGCTACAGCTTGCTGAAGTACATGAATTTCAGCTTGCTATCATGACCGTAAATATCATCATAGAAGCGTACGCGGCCGGAAGCATCAGCAGAGGCAGTAAAATAGACGAGATATACCGGCAGCTTCTTTTTAAGCGGCACGTACTTCTCTTCGTGCTTGCTTACCTGATCCATGATCTTTGAACGGTCCCAGCCGGTATCGCGTAAAAGATAGGCAGCAAGGTCGATCGGCTTTTCAACACGAACACAACCGTGACTAAAATCGCGTTTCGACTGGTTAAACAGTTCGGTAGATGGCGTATCATGAAGGTAAATATTCATGGAATTGGGGAAGATGAATTTCACCTGACCCAGGTCGTTCTTAGGTCCGGGCCTGCGACGCACTGTATAGGGAAAATTGCCGGTTCCGGCAGCAGACCAGTCGACCGAAGTGGGGTCAACAGGATTGCCGTCTTTGCCGATCACTTCCATGTCCATCGCCTCAAGGAAACCGGGGTTAGAAGCGACTTTAGGTGCTATTTCATCCTTAAGGATACCCGGGGGAATGTTCCAATACGGAGCAAGGACTACGTGTTCCATCTGATCACTGAAGACAGGCGTGGAGTTCAGTTCCTTTCCTACGATCACCTTCATGCTCATTTTTTCCTTGCCGCCTTCATAGAGGCGAAGTCTGAATTCAGGAATATTGACGATGAGGTAGTTGGGTTCAAAGCTCTGAGGGATCCAGCGCCATCTCTCCATGTTGATAACGACCTGCCTGATGCGGTCTTCAACGGGAATGTTCATAAAGCGAACGGTCTCACTGTTCAGCTTTCCGGTAGCAGGAAGACCATTTTGTTCCTGAAACTTCTTCAGTGCGGCAGAAAGGTTCTGATCAAAGACATTGGAAGCGCCTGCATTCTTGATCGTATCCTGAGAGATCAAAGCAGCAAGTCGCTTTCTGAGCGCGGGAACAACCGATGAAGGCTGCCCTACCGCCACAGAGGCACCGGCGGGGATCTTTGGCCAGCCGCCGGCAGCCTTGATCCTCCGGTAATTGGCCAGGGCCTTTTTCAGATTGGAATATTCGGGATGCATGGGCTGAAAGTCCTTATAAGGCAAGTTGCTCTCGCGTTCACCCAGGACAGACTGAAGTGCAAGATCGAGCTTCATGCGGTTGCGCTTAACGTCCCAGTCGGCCTTCTTTGTCTCCCTCGGTTCAAGCACGCCACGGTAATAATCCGATGCCCAGTTGAAGTAGGTTGCCGAAAGGGCAATATCAATTTCTTTTTCAAGCTGGTCACGCTTATCAAGGTCCCTCTTCACTCCCTGCAGATCCTTTATGAGAGCGCTGATATCAACCACCCCGTAATTGGAGAGTTCAAGGCCCTCCTCTGCCGACTTGCTTACCACATTAAGCAGCTTCTGACTTTCAGGAACCAGCTCGTGATTCTTAAACCACCCCAGCTTGTAATCCCGTGCTTTGTAAAATTGCATGGCCCAGTAAAGGTCGTCGGCAAAAGCAGGCTTCGAATTCATATATTGAGTTACGTAAGCGCTGTCGAGCACAGGTTGCTCGCCTGACTTTCTTTTGCTACAGTTACTGAACACGATAAGAATAAGTACGAGAACAAGAACAGTCGAAATTTTCTTTGTTACGAACAAAAATGAGCGTAGTAATGGACGTTGTATCATAAATAGTGTGTGTTTCTTAATAATTAATATATTATAAAGTAAAAACCGTGCCAGAGAAGGCGGAAAGCGGAAAGCAGAAAGCGGAAGCCTGAAAGCAGAAAGCGGAAGGCTGAATGCGGAAGGCGGAAAGCGGAAGGCGAAAGGCTGAAGGCAGAAAGCAGAAAGCAGAAAGCAGAAAGCAGAAAGCGGAAAGCGGAAAGCCGAAAGCCGATTGCCGATTGCTGATGGCTGAAAGCTGACGGCTAATTGCTGATGGCTGAAAGCATCCAATCGCCAACAGCTAACCGCCAAAAGCAAAAAGCAAAAAGCTAGCTGAATGATCAGCTAGCTTTTTGCTTTTTTGCGGAAAATATCATGATCAATGCACCGAGCAAGAGCATGGCCCACCCTATCCAGCGGTAATGAACCAGTCCTGCGGCAGCACGTGCCAGGCTCTTAAGGGGAATAAAGCTAAAAGAATCATTGACCTTGAAATAGACGGCAGCAAGGGTAAGCAGGATCAGAAAGAACTCTGTCCAGCCAACAAACTTCAGGAGTCCGCCTTTCCCTGATATGGCTGCAAAGATACCAAGCGCTGCAAGGACATAGACAACAGTTGCGAGTCCGGGGTGCAGATCCCAATAGTTCCAGTTTCCGATAATGGGCAGGTGTACCATGGGACTCAGTCCTCCCGCTGCGAGAAGAAGTGCACCCACTAAACCAAGATAATTACGTGAATTCATGACAGGTTGTTTATTAAAGGAGGGACGTTACTGTCCCTGTTTGATCTCCATTTTTTCAGCGAAGTGCGCGCAATAGTCGCGCAGGTCTTCCACGATGTTGGTTTCGCCGGTTGCCCTGAGGAAGCTGTCGCCCATGGTCTGCAGGGTCTCGTAGAAGAAGCGCTTCATCTCATCTACAGGCATGTCCTTGGTCCAAAGGTCAATGCGAAGTGAGTTCTTGTAATTGTGATCCCAGAGAGACAGGATCATGGCCTTTACCGGCAGCTGTTCCTTATTCTCGGCGTCTGACGATTCCCAGGTTATATTTTCAGGAACATTATTATCGTCGAGCTCGACGGTCAGTTTGATTTCTGCTTTTTTCATATCGTTTGATTAACTGTTTTCAATTTTGTGATGTATTTATTTTCTAAAGCCAGCAAAGAGCATCAACCTGCTTTCTTTTCCATTTCCGCGAGCGAAGATTCGGCGGCAGTTTATGGGTGTTACTAAACGCAAAGAACATCGCCCACTCCTTTTTTCTTCCCGCCACCGATTTAAGCATCCGGACGTTATCGTTCACTCTTGCTTGGCGGCTTACTGAAGCAAACTTGCTTTGCCCAGCACCAACAGGACGATGGCTGCAAAGATGATAAATATCACCTCTACAATCCAAATGCGTTTAAGATCGCGCAGGAAGGTGCGGAACAGCAGGTCGGCGACTGAGCAGAGAACAATGACCAGGACTAATGACAACCAGCCTGGCTGTACCTTCGACTGCTTCTGGTCGAGAAGTGGGTAGATCAGCGTGACCACCAGGGCCGCCGAAACGAAATTAAGAGGGGACAGACGCATCTTCATTATTCATTTTCCCAGGAAGGGCATCCGCCTTCCTTTCATTCCTATTCATGAGCTTCGGTCATGAATGTTTTCTTCTGGCTTTTATCGTTGCTAAAGCGTATAGTCCGCACTATTTCTTACGACCCCTGCCGCCAGTTTTCCTTGCTGCGCCAGAAGGTGCTGCCCTCTTTGCTGCCGGCTTTGCGGAGCCCTTGCCTGCAGGCTTTTTTCCCGTCTTTGCTTTTGCACCCTGGCCTTTATTTGCTGTCGCATGTTTCTTTTCGTGAAAGGCTCCCTTGAACTCAGGATCTTCCTTCCGTCGCTGTGTATCAATCTCACGCGCAATAGCCTGACGTTCATCGAAAGGCGTATCTTCTATAAAGACCTCGTCAGGGATATCGGCAACGGGGACTTTTTGCCTGATCAGCTTCTCAATCTTCCTGAGGTAATACTCTTCGGCAGGATTGCAGAAAGTAATAGCGTCGCCGGTATTGAACGCTCTGCCGGTACGCCCAATGCGGTGGACGTAGTCTTCGATGACAACAGGCACGTCGAAATTAATGACGTGGCTGACATTGTTGACATCCAGGCCCCGCGCTGCAACATCCGTTGCAACCAGAATCCTCACATCGCCTTCCTTGAAGGCATTGATGGAGTTGATGCGCGTGTTCTGGCCTTTATTGGCATGGATCACTTTCACCTGATCTTCGCCGTATTTCCGTTCGAGGTACCGGAAGATATTATCGGCCACCTCCTTGGTCTTGCAAAAAATGATGATGCGGCTTAGTTCCTCCTCTTTCTTTAAAAGGAACATCAGAAGGTTCAGCTTCGTCTTCAGATTTGGAACGTAATAAAGCAGCTGCTGAACGGTATCTGCCGGAGTAGCCTGAGGGGCTACCTCGATCAGGGTAGGAAACTTCAGGAAGTCGCCGGCGATCTTATGGACAAGCTCACTCATGGTAGCCGAAAAGAGTAGGTTTTGACGTTTGCGGGGCACCACTTCGAGGATTCGATGAATGGAACCTATAAAGCCCATGTCCATCATCTTATCGGCTTCATCGATAACAAGGAACTGCAGGGATTTGACCGGGATAAAGCCTTCGAGATACAGATCAAGGAAACGTCCCGGAGTGGCTACCAGGATATCTACTCCCTTCTCAAGCTGGGCCTTCTGGGTCTTTGGACCGAGGCCCCCGTAGATCACAACGGTCCTGAGGTCTGTATATTTTGCAAAAAGCCGGATATTCTCCTCAATCTGCATAGCAAGCTCACGGGTAGGAGCAAGAATGAGGGCGCGGGCGTCATTTCCCTGGGCATACTTTAGCTTCATGAGCATGGGCAAAACGTAGGCGGCAGTCTTGCCTGTGCCTGTCTGCGCAATGCCCATGATATCCTGCCCTGACAGGACCGGGTTGATCGCTTTCTGCTGAATGGGCGTCGGCTCTGTAAAGCCGGCATCAGCTACCGCATTCAGTATCTGGCGGTTTAATTTAAAATCTTCGAATGAAGGCATGCCGCAAAGATAGCGTTTTGCCCTGCATTAATGATGCACCCGCCTCAGATGGCTAAATGGATGACACTGAACCGCCATCGACACGAAGGTTGGTACCGGTAATGAAGGAGGCCTGTTCGGAAGCGAGAAAGACTACTGCGGCGCCTACTTCTTCGATGGTGCCTGGCCTGCCCAGCTCTATTCCCGGCCGGTTCTGTTCGAGGAACTGGCTCTGCGCATCCTGCACCGATATCCCTTTCTGCTCTGCCTGCCCCTTTAGCATGTCTTCAACGAGGGGCGTGTAAATGAAGGCTGGCGACACGGTATTAACCAGAATATTGTGTTTGCCGTACAACTTGGACAAGCCCTTGCTCAGGTTGATAATAGCAGCTTTTGTGAGGTTATAGGGGATCATGTCGGGATAGGGCTGCAGGCCATTCTCGGATGACATGTTGATTATGCGGCCCCAGCCTTTCGCTATCATGCCGGGAACGACGGCTTTGATCATGCGGACCATTGAGACGACATTCAAATCATAAAGTGAGAGATAATCTTCGGCAGGAAAATCTTCAAAAGGGACCTGCTTACCGATGCCGCCTACGTTGTTGACCAGGATATCGACCGTACCTGCCTGCGAATTAATGGTCTCGATGAGGCAATCAACATCCTCCTGCTGAGTGACGTCAGCCTGAATGGCTTTAACAGGATTCCCTGCCGCAGCAGACATGCCGGCTACTACGCCTTCCATTTCCTCAAGGTTCCGGGCGCATATGTATACCGTAGCCCCTGCTTTGGCAAGCGATTCTGCTGCTCCCCTGCCTATCCCTTTGCTTCCGCCTGTCACCAGGGCTATTTTGTTACGAAGATCTATTTTCATTATAACTAGTTTTTTGCTCTGTTTGCCGATCGTAATGCCTGAGCTAAGCTGGTCCCCTTTGCCTGAGCCGACTTAAAGAGTATGTATGCCCGTCTCTGCTCTCAGTACTCAGGGCTTGAAGTGCGGAAAGCACGAGCGCCGTCTGCCAGGATATGCATTTGGCAACTCCTGACCTGCGGCAATAGCTCTTATTTCTCTCAGGATACACTTCAGCGGGCCTGATCTTGCCATGCTCCACATAAAGAAACGCATTTAGCTGGATTGAGTTAAGGCATCGAAAAGAAAAGACATAGTAATGATAAATACTTAAATTCGCAGTTTTAGCACCATACTATGTCCTCTATTCTGATTAAATCTGCCACTGTTGTGAACGAAGGAAGGACCTTTGTTTCCGATGTCCTGGTCAAAGACGGCCTGATTGAAGAGATTGCTCCTGCTATTGGCAAAAGAGCGGACCGCGAAATCAATGCCGAAGGTCTTCATCTCCTTCCGGGCTGTATTGACGATCAGGTACACTTCCGTGAGCCGGGGCTTACGCATAAGGCGGAGATCTATACAGAAAGCAGGGCAGCAGTGGCCGGCGGAATCACTTCATTTATGGAGATGCCGAATACCGTACCGAACACGATCACCCAGGAACTGCTGGAAGATAAGTACCGGATCGGCGCGCAGCGTTCGCTGGCTAACTATTCCTTCTTTATGGGAGCTACCAATGATAATCTGGAAGAGGTTCTTAAGACAGACCCGCAGCAGGTTTGCGGGGTAAAGGTCTTTATGGGCTCCTCGACGGGCAATATGCTGGTGGATAACGAGCAGACGCTTGAGCGGATCTTTTCTTCTGTGCCGATGCTGATTGCCACTCACTGCGAAGACGAAGAAACGATCCGCCATAATATGGCGGCATACAAGGCAAAATATGGCACTGATATTACTCCTGAGATGCATCCGCTCATCAGGAGCGCAGAAGCGTGCTACAAGTCGTCATCCTTCGCCGTGTCGCTTGCTAAACAGCATGGCACGCGGCTGCACATCCTGCATATCTCGACGGCACGCGAGACGGAGCTGTTCGACAACACGCTGCCCCTGGGCGACAAGAGGATCACAGCAGAAGCCTGTATTCATCACCTCTGGTTCTCCGATCAGGACTATGCCGAAAAGGGCAACTGGATCAAGTGGAACCCGGCAGTAAAGACTGCAGCGGACCGGGAAGGCATCCTGAAGGCTGTACTCGACGGAAGGATAGACGTGATCGCAACCGACCATGCGCCCCATACGATTGAGGAGAAAATGAAGCCCTACCTGGAAGCTCCTTCTGGCGGGCCGCTGGTGCAGCATGCACTGCTGGCTATGCTTGAAATGCACAGCCAGGGGAAGATCAGTCTGGAACAGGTTGCCGAGAAGATGGCACACAATCCGGCTATCTGTTTCGGCATTCAGAATCGCGGATTTATCCGGGAAGGATACTATGCTGATCTGGTGCTGGCCGATCTTCGTAAACCGACTCCGGTTTCCAGAGAAAGTGTCTTATCTAAATGCGGATGGAGTCCGTTCGAGGGATACAGTTTTGGCAGCAGCATTACGCATACACTGGTTTCGGGACATCTGGCTTACGAACGGGGAGTGTTTAACGCAGCAAAAATGGGCGAGCGGCTTTTGTTTAAAGGGCATTGAAGAATTTAAGGTCAAGCTGAGGGGCCTCTGCGTTCTTATCAGCGGTACTTTTCTTGAAATACTTGTAAGACTTATAGTCATATCCTCCTCCGAAGCCCGCTAATACTTTTATCACTGTCTCAGGCAGATTTAGTAGAAGCATTCCTTCGGGTTATCCCGTGCACAAACGATGGCATGTATCCTGATCTACACATGGAGGATCTTGAAAACAAGCTCTTTCAGCAGGTCTCCCTCTACGGTATTGCCGGTTGAATCGACCCCTTTGGTTTTGAGATCGTACTCCCTCAGGAAACTGATAATTTCGAACGTCCTCGTGATGTTAAAGGCCTTTGCTGCCTGGTCGTAATCTTTCACAAAATAGGGGTTCACTCCAAGTTCTCTGGCAAGGTTTTGAGGGCTCTTGTCGGCAATATAATGGTACTTGAGGATCTTGGTGAACCAGGTATTTAAAGCTCCCAGCACCAGCTGAATGGGATTAGCTTTGGGGTTTGATGCAAAATAGCCGACTATGCGGTTCGCTTTCAGCACATCGCGCTTTGCCAGTGCATCCTGCAGCTCGAATACGTTATACTCCTTACTGATTCCGATGTTGTTCTGGACATCCTCGGGCGTAATTTCATTGCCTTTAGGAATGTTGAGCATAAGCTTCTCCAGCTCGTTGGAGATCTTCGACAAGTCGTTCCCCAGATATTCGGCAATAAGAGCAGAAGCTTTGGGATTGATGCGATAGGCTTTTTCGCGTGCGAAGTCCTCTACCCAGGCAGGCACTTTATTGTCGTATATGGTAGCCGACTCGAAGACGACCCCATTCTTTTCAATGGCCTTGTAGGTTTTCTTCCGTTTGTCAAACTTGCCGTGCTTATAGCAGAAAACGAGGATGGTACTGGCGAGTGGCCTTTCGAGATAGGCAAGGAATGGGTCGCCGGCTTTCTTATCTTCAGTTTCCTTTCCCCACTTCATGTCCTGAGCTTCCTTGATGAGGACCAGCTGGTACTCGCTCATCATCGGAAAACGCTTGGCAGCATTGAGTACGGTGATGATGTCGGTATCGCGGCCGTACAGTACCGTCTGATTAAAGCCCTTCTCCCCTTCCGACAGCAGGTTCGCCTCTATATAGTCGCTAAACACGTCGATATAATAGGGCTCTTCGCCATGAAAAAGGTATACCGGTTTGAATTTCCGGCTCTTGAGATCATTCAGTAAAGCAGCAGCAGTCATTTCAGCTGCTAAGATAATAAATAGAGCACGGAGTTTCGGGTTGCGACTGGCGGGATATTTTCCGACTTTCGCGTTGATGTTTGAGCCGGTGCCATTGAACTTGCCTCCCTATCCCTTCAGGATTAAACAGGAGGCAGAGACGAATTACATTTTTGATGATATCAGGAAGAAATTCCTTGTGCTGACGCCTGAAGAGTGGGTACGCCAGCATTTTGTCAGGTACATCATTGGGGAAAAAGGCTATCCAAAATCGCTCATCAGGCTGGAAGGAGGGCTCAAACTCAATTCGCTGCAAAAGAGGACCGATATTGTGGCTTTTAACTCCCGGGGAGAGAAGATCCTGCTGATTGAGTGTAAGGCGCCTTCTGTGCCCATCAATCAAAAGGTATTCGACCAGATTGCCCGGTATAACATTGTCCATCGGATCCCTCTGCTGGCCGTAACCAATGGCCTGCAGCACTACTATTGCCAGATTGATTTCAGCTCAAAAAGCTATCAGTTTATCGAATCTTTGCCTTTTTATTCGGTATAGCAGCATCGCACTGAGGGAGGTTTTAGGTGCGCAAGACGGGTCTTCGAGGGAATGCTTGACTGGACAGGAATAGCAGCAAACAGAGAAGGTGCGCAGGCAAGGCGGGTCTGCAGGAATGCATCTCCGCGCCTGAATAGCAGCGACCGGGGAAGGTATACATGCAAGGTAACTCTTGACGGGAAGACCAGGGCCGGCAGAGCAGGCGACAGAGAAGATGTACAGGCAAGGCGGTCTTGCAGAGAATGCGCGACTAAGCCGGAAGAGCAGGAGACAGAGAAGATGTACATGCAAGACAGCGCCTGCAGAGAATGGGTGGCCAGGCCGGAAGCGGAGCCCCCTCAGATATTTTTTACGCGGAGCGCCACCAGCCTGGCATCATATTTCTGCAAGGCAGGCACTGTTGATTTAATCTCCATATCTCCCATGATGCCTTCTGCATCTTTTGCATCCACGTTATCGGGCAAAGCAAAGACGCCTCCAAAGCAAGGCATGTCGCCTGCAAGCTTCCCTTTGTTAAAGCTCACGAATGTACCGCCATTGTCCCATCCAAAGCCATACAGCAGGAAGGGCGTTCCTCCATTAAGACGGGTGATTTCGCTCGCCCTGGAACCGATCTTAACTCCATTCAGGAAGTGGTAGGGAGATGAAGCTTGTCTGATCTCCAAAAACTGAATATTTTGAAAAGGTTCTTTCTTCTCCTTCCAGTGGACAATGATCTCGCGGGGCGAGTTTTTCCATACCGTTGTTACGAATCCTTCAAACATCCCTTCGGCGAAGAGGGAGTCCTGACTGAGGTTTTCTTTCCCTACCTTTTCGGCAAGCGACTGCATATCGTTATCCAGTTCAACGGGACCAATTCCCCAGCAGGTGATCTCGTCGTCGCCCGACTGGTTAGCTCCTATATCAAATCCCTGCCCTCCCGAATTCTCTTTCTTGTTGCTTTTATTCTGACCGCAGGAAAATAGCAGCAACGCGGGAAGAACGATAAAGAGAATGCGACAGATGACTCTTGAGGATTTCATTTAGACTGATTTAATGTTTGCGATTATTTCTTTGCAGAGACACGAAAGCTGCCCAGCATTACTTCCATACGTTTCACGATATTGTCTGACGACTCGACTACATCACGCTTTTTAAACTCATCGAAGTCCTTCTTGTAAATATTAGACTGGCTCACCCACTCCAATGTTCCTTCAAAGCAAGGATTACTTTTTTGCAGGTCGCCGTTGTTAAGACTTACGATAAGTCCGCTTTCTTTCTCTGTATAGAAGTTATTAAAGGTGAGCGGCATGTGCCCGTTCCTTCTTACCAGATCGGGTAAAGAAAGCCCTACCCGGAGGCTGTCGGCCGTCATATAAGGAGCGTCAGAAGCGCCGGTTTCAATGTATCTGATTTTTCGGAAGGGAGCATGTTTCTCCTCCCAGTAGATGTTCAGCTGCCTGGGTGTGCCTTCCCATAGGGAAAGGTACTGGCCGGAAACGTTATTCTCATGCACGCTGATCGCTTTCTTCCCGAAGCGCTTTTCCAGATCCGCCTGAGTGTCACTTAGCTTCACCTCGCCAATGCCATCACAATTGACCAGTATCTTTGGATCGGTAACTGCCGGGGCCCCGGCAGTTTGTTTCTTTTCAGTCTTTTTTTGCTGGCATGCTGCCAGCGAAAATAGCAGGCCGAATAAAAGGATCGTTCTCATGTGTTTCATGCAATTGGGGTGGTTGGGGTATTTGAACGAGGCTGAATCATTTCTGATACAGCCTCGCTTTTTTTAATAGAAAATAACACCTGGTAACTTAAACTGACGTTATACTACCGCTTAGCTATGCCGATCCAATAATATTGCATCGAATTTCTGGCTAAAACCAGATTGTGATACAGCCGCGTGTTAAGCAGCAGACAACTGCCCGAAACTATACTTTCTGACTAAGGGGAAGCACGTTGCAGCTAGTTTACACTACAGAAGCAGCATGATCTCGCAGCTTCCGCTCTTTCTATTGTAACTGCTTCAGGCTTTCCTCCAGTATGGCTATCTTAGCTTCTGCATCCGCCTTTTTCTTCCGCTCATTTTCAACTACCTCCGGCTTTGCATTCTGAACAAAACGCTCGTTAGAAAGTTTGCCGGCGACCGACTTCAAAAAGCCCTGCAGATACTGCAGCTCTTTTGTTATGCGTTCGCGCTCAGCTTCTGCATCAATATTTCCTTCCAGACTTACAAAAAACTCATCCCGGCCGGCAATAAAAGATGAAGCATTAGCAGGGTTTTCTTCAATGAAACTAACTTCGCTGATATTGGCAAGCTTTTTAATTACCGGAAGGTATTTCTGATAGTCGAGCTCTGAGTTGGATCTGATAGCCAGAGGAAGTTCCTCCTTGGGAGATATCTGCTTGCTGTTACGAATGTTACGAACCTCAGAGATCACCTGCTTTACGATCTCCATTTCCTTTAAAAGAGAGTCGTTAGGCTGAGCTGAAACGGGATAGGCAGCTACAATACAGCAGTCCATATCTTCGCGCCTGCCGAAGACCTCATCATGCCACAACTCTTCTGAAAGGAAGGGCATAAAAGGATGTAAAAGCTTCAGGATCTTTTCAAAAAAGCCTTTAGTAGCCTCATAAGTTGCAGCATCAATAGGAAGCTGGTACCCTGGTTTGATCATTTCGAGGTACCAGGAGCAGAAGTCGTCCCAAACGAGCTTATATATGGCAATCAGCGCCTCAGACAAGCGGTACTGGTTGAAATGGCTTTCAATCTCAGCGAGAGCCTCATTAAAGCGGTTTCCGAACCACTCAATGGCTGCCTGGTTTTCTTCGCCCGCACCCTGCTCCTCGTTGATCGTCCAGCCCTTCACCAACCGGAACGCGTTCCATATTTTATTGGCGAAGTTGCGACCCTGCTCACAATAGGACTCGTCAAACATGAGGTCATTCCCTGCAGGTGAGGATAAAAGCATTCCCACACGAACGCCATCAGCTCCGTATTTCTCAATCAGCTCGATTGGATCGGGTGAGTTCCCGAGCGATTTTGACATCTTCCTTCCGATCTTATCGCGTACAATACCGGTGAGATAAACATTTTTGAAAGGCACAGTTCCTCTAAACTCGTTACCTGCCATAATCATCCGCGCTACCCAGAAGAAGAGGATCTCGGGAGCAGTTACCAGGTCATTTGTGGGGTAGTAGTAGTTGATCTCTTCATTCCCTTTTTCCTCCGGGTGCCCGCAGACAGAAGGATCAAAAACAGACATAGGCCATAACCAGGAAGAGAACCAGGTATCTACCACGTCTTCATCCTGGGTGATGGTCTGAAAGTCTTTCCCTGCATTTCGAAACTCCTGCTCAGCATCTGCCTGATCTTTGGCAACCACCCATTCGCCTTTCTCATTATACCAGGCAGGAATACGTTGGCCCCACCAGAGCTGGCGACTGATGCACCAGTCCTTCACATTCTCCATCCAGTGGCGATAGGTGTTGATAAACTTGTCGGGGATCAGCTTTATCTCTCCATCGAGCACGTATTGAAGAGCTGGCTTGGCCATCTCCTCCATTTTACAGAACCATTGCAGTGAAAGCTTGGGTTCTATGGCAGCATCCGTACGTTCAGAGAAGCCTACTTGCGACTTGTAATCTTCTACCTTTTCAAGAGCCGCAGCTTCTTCTAACATCCCGGCAATCTTCTTACGGGCAACAAAACGATCCTCTCCTATCAGGATCTCCGCCTTTTCATTGAGCGTCCCATTGTCGTTCAGAATATCGATAACAGGAAGATGGTGCTTCAGTCCTAGTTCATAGTCATTCAGGTCGTGCGCAGGTGTCACTTTCAGACAGCCTGTACCGAATTCCATCTCTACGTATTCATCCTCTATTACCGGGATTGCCCGGTTGATCAGAGGCACCAGCACCTTCTTTCCTTTGAGATGACGGTAACGCTCGTCGTTTGGATTGATACAGATAGCCGAGTCGGCCATGATTGTCTCAGGGCGGGTAGTGGCAATTACGATGTAGCTATCGTCTGCCGCGTCAACAATCTTATAGCGGATATAATATAGTTTCTGATTGACTTCCTTGCGTATCACCTCTTCATCTGACACTGCCGTCATCCCTTTAGGATCCCAGTTCACCATCCGGACTCCGCGGTAGATGAGGCCTTTCTTATAAAGATGAATGAAGGTATCGCGTACTGCAACAGACAGAGGCTCGTCCATTGTAAAGCTGGTACGATCCCAGTCACAGGAAGCGCCCAGCTTCTCCAGCTGCTTCAGGATGATGCCCCCGTACTTCTCTTTCCATTCCCAGGCGTAGCGCAGGAACTCTTCACGCGTGAGATCTTTTTTATTAATTCCCTTTTCCTTGAGCATTGCTACCACCTTCGCTTCCGTGGCAATGGAAGCATGGTCAGTACCCGGAACCCAGCAGGCATTCTTGCCCTGCATCCTTGCACGGCGAACCAGGACATCCTGAATCGTATTATTGAGCATATGCCCCATGTGAAGCACTCCGGTCACGTTCGGAGGAGGAATAACGACGGTATAAGGCTCACGCTCGTCGGGTTCAGAGTGGAAGAACCTTTTTTCAAGCCAGTAGCTATACCATTTGTCTTCTGCTTCTTTCGGATCATATGTTTTGGAAATGCTCATATTTTTCAGCTAAATCAATATTTCGCAAAAATAGCTTTTTAAGCCTTAACTTCTGCCACTTTCCGTTGCCGCAGGTCCTCAAAAATGCACGCGAGCCGCTTTTGTTATACTCATGAAGATGAGCAGGGCGGCAAGGCAGAGAAACATAGAGAAACAGCACAAGCAAGGAAGGCAGTTTTTTGTTATTAACAAAAACTAACATTGCACATGTCCGAAACCGTTAAAGAAATTGTAAAAAAGAATAAAAACCTCCCTTTATGGATCTCGCTCTTTATTATAGCTGCTCTTGTCGGCTCCTATTTCCTGATACCGTCATTTCATGCACAGGTGAATGACGGCTTCCATGTCCTCATGAGTAAGGATAAGCAAAAGGCAGAAGCCTGGGTAAAGCAGTTCGGATTGTGGGGCCCGCTGATCATTATCGTCACCATGACCCTGCAAGCCTTCCTGCTCTTTATTCCGAACTTCCTGCTGATGATCGTAGCTATCATGTGCTATGGCCCCTGGTGGGGAGGTCTGATATCGATCCTTGCGGTAGTTGCAGCCTCCACTGCCGGCTATTATACAGGAGAATACCTGGGTCCTTATGCCATGAAGAGAGTCATAGGAGAGACGACTCAAAAAAAGTACAGGAATGGGTAAAACGATATGGGATAGGAGTGGTTGTCGCGATCCGGACATCACCCCTTCTTCCTAACGATGCCCTCCATTTTGTTGCCGGCTTCCTGAAGATGGGCTTTATCCGGTTCACCCTCGCTACGATTGCCGGTACCATACCTCTGCTGGTGCTCATCGCCCTGTTCTCGGAGGAAGGCAAGCTGGACAAAGCAGTATTCTGGATCTCGGTGATATCGACAGCACTGTTCGTGGTCTATTTTCTAATTGACTACCGGCGAAGAAAGAAGACAGGCCCCATTCAACACACTATTGATGCAAAAGAGGTCAAGGCTAATACGGAGATCACACAACAGGCCTTTCCGGCAGGCGAAAGCCACATCGGAAAGAGATAACTTAGGAGGTCATAGCCAAGGCACTTCGTTATGATTGCTATATCTCGATCTGCTCCGAAAATACGGTATCATGCAGGAAGATTCCGGCCTTCTCGTTGAAGCTGTCAGTAGATTCGGTGGTGAAGAAGCGCGACTCTCCGCCTTTTGAGCAAAGCGCTTCTATTTCAGGATGCCGGTTCAGGTAATCCTGGAGACTCTCCGCAACCAGGGGACCTTGAGAAACTACGCGTACGCCGCCAGGAAGACAGTCTCTGATTTTGTCGATCAGCAGGGGGTAGTGCGTGCAGGCCAGTGCAATGGTGTCAATTTCAGAGCATTGAGCCATGAGGTGATCTATGTTCTTTTTGATGAAGTAATCGGCCCCGGGGCCTGCAAACTCATTATTCTCAACCAGCGGCACCCACATGGGGCAAGCTTCCTGAAACACTTCAACTCCGGGGAAGAACTTAGCAATCTCCAGCTTATAAGAGTTAGAAGTCACGGTTCCCTGTGTTCCCATGATGCCCACTTTGCCAGTAACGGTATAAACACCAATCACCTCTGCAGTAGGGCGTATCACACCCAGCACTCTTCTCAGTTCTTTCAGCTTTGGAAGATCCCTCTGCTGGATGCTTCGAAGAGCCTTTGCCGAAGCAGTGTTACAGGCCAGGATCACCAGGCGGCATCCCATCCCGAACAATTGTTCCACACACTCCAGCGTATAGCGATAGACTGTCTCAAAGGCGCGTGTTCCATAGGGGACACGAGCATTATCGCCCAGATAGATATAATCGTACTGAGGCAGCTTCTTCCGGATCTCAGAGAAAACCGTCAGACCTCCGTATCCTGAATCAAAAACACCGATAGGTGCAGCCTTATCCGTCATCCTCCCAGGCCTCCTACCATTCCCGCTACTATGATAGCCAGCACCAAAAGCGTAATGAAGACATATAAGAGATCCTTTTCGAGCAGGAAGCCCACAGCAGAGAAAGCGACGCGCAGTATGGGTGTAGCAAGCAGAATAACCACACCAAGCTGAATGATAGCACGGCCGCTAAAGGCTCCTACTCCGGTAAAGATCCCCGGAAGGTGTCGCAGGTTTTCAGGTGCACCTTTGAATTCATGGTAGTCGGGCAATTCGCCTCCGTGTCTGAAAAGATAAATCAAGCCGCCAAAGAGCGCTACTGCACTAGCCGTAAAAACACCCGTCCTGAGAAGCTTCCCTACCAGAGAAGCAACATCTTTATCGCTCTTGAATGAACTAAACATGCTTTTCATAATTTTCCCGTGAGACCATTATAAATCATTTCGATGGCGAGGAAGCTGATGACGACACTAAACAGCAGACGAAGTTTCTTGGTATTAGCACCTACCAGTATTTTAGATCCGGTGAACGCCCCTCCAAGTACGCCGATCACTACTGGCATTGCCAGGCCGGGATCTATATAACCACGCTGCAGGTAGACCACGGCACTCGCTGCTGCTGTAACACCGATCATAAAGTTGCTGGTGGTAGTACTCACTTTAAAAGGAATCCGCATAATGGTGTCCATTGCCAGCACCTTTAAAGCTCCCGAACCAATGCCCAATAAGCCGGACAGCACACCGGCTATGGTCATCAATGAGTAACCGCCCAGGACACGCCTCACCTTGTATTCCACCACTCCGTCCTTTGTGGGAAAAGAGCCGTTCAGCTTTAAAGTCCTGGCCAGTGCACTTCGGTCATCCGTTTCCGCTCCTTCATGTTTCTTCCGGAGTGACATGGCTGCCGAAAAAAGAAGGACAACACCAAAAATAATGGCGACGATATGAGTGGCGACGTAAGCAGCGATAAGAGCACCAATGATGGCCCCGGTTGTTGTGGCTATTTCCAGGAACATACCGATGCGGATGTTGGTGATGCCCTCTTTGATATAGGCCGCTGCCGAGCCTGAAGATGTGGCAATAGAGGCAACGAGTGCACAGCCTATCGCATAACGAATATCGACATGGAATATCAAAGTCAGCAGTGGGATCAGCACAACACCTCCACCGAGTCCAGTTAACGACCCAAGTAAGCCGGCGGCATACGCACCTACCAGTAAAATGAGAGTGAATACGAGTATTGTCATAGCGTGGTGTGGCAAACTTAGACAAAATAAATCAATAAAGGGTCCGGCTAAGGACCCTTTATTGATTCGTTAACTGTTCACAGCACCCAGCTTTTTAAGGAGCTTTCGGTTCTCCCGCCGGTGGAAAAGCTTATAGAATATGGAATATATAACAGGCAGGATCAGCAAGGTCAGGATGGTTGAGGTGACCAGCCCCCCGATTACCACTATCGCCAGCGGCTTTTGTGTTTCAGAACCTACGCCTGTTGACACAGCTGCCGGCATCAGTCCGATGGCAGCCATCAATGCAGTCATTACCACAGGGCGTACGCGCGATATCACTCCCTGCAGGATGGCCTCATCAAGCTGCATATGCTCCATCAGGTTTTTCCTGAAGACGGAGATGAGGATAACCCCGTTCTGTATACACACTCCAAAGAGGGCAATAAAGCCAATTCCAGCTGAGATACTAAAGTTCATCCTGGTAATGTGCAAGGCGAGGATTCCCCCGATCAATGCGAACGGGACATTGAGGATGACCAGCATCGCGTCCTTCACATTGTTAAAAGTGATGAACAAGATCAGGAAGATCACCAGCAAGCAAACAGGAACCACTTTAGCCAGGGTGTTCGACGCACGGATCTGATTCTCAAACTGGCCATTCCAGGTGAAGGAGTATCCCTGATCGAGCTTCACAGCAGCATTTACCTTCTGCTGAGCTTCCTTGATCGTACTTCCCAGGTCGCGCTCCCTCACGGAGAATTTCACAGCAATATAGCGTGTATTATTGTCGCGATAAATAAATGCAGGACCCGTCAGCTTTATTATCTCAGCAATTTCCTTGATCGCCACGCGCGAGCCCTTCAAGGTAGGTACCATCAGGTTTTCAATCTTCTCCTGTGCATCCCTGAAAGGTTTCTGATAGCGCACAGTAATGTCAAAGCGACGTTCTCCCTGATAAAGCTCTGATGCGGCCTTACCTCCTATCGCCATCTCGATCACTGCGTTGGCGTCAGCGGTACTCACCCCGTACATCGCCATCTTTTTCTGATCAAGCTCAATTCTGAACTCAGGCTGTCCCAAATTACGCAGAACTCCCAGGTCTTCAATACCGCGCACCTTTTTGAGGACTGCCATCACCGCATCGGCTTTTTTATCCAGCACATCGAAATCCGGACCAAAGATCTTGACCGCCATTGAGGCATTCACTCCTGCCACAGCTTCATCCACATTATCCCTGATTGGCTGTGAATAGTTATAAACGATACCGGGGAGCTTTTTAAGCTGAGCGTCCATCTGATCAATCAGCTCATCTTCCGAAAGCCCCTTTCTCCACTGATCTTTCTTTTTCAAATCCACCTGGATCTGCACGTTATAGAAACCCTTCGGATCCGTTCCGTCGTTGGTCCGTCCCACTTGCGCAAGGGTCTGTTTCACCTCCGGAAACTTATCGAGGATCTGCATCATCTTCTGGTTAATATTCTCCGCCTGCACAAGCGATATGCTCATCGGAAGTTCTGCTTCTACCCAGAGCGCACCTTCGTTAAGGTCAGGAAGGAATTCAGTTCCCAGGAACTTGGCAGAAAAGAACGTGAGGACCATGAATGACAGCGCGATGATGAGACTCAGTTTCTGATTATGATACGTAAAGTTGAAAAGCCGCTTAACACCATTCTCAAAAAAGAGCACAATGCGGTTATGCTTTTCCCTGACATTCTTCCGCAGAAGGATACTCGACAATGCAGGAACAAGAGTCAACGTGAACAACAGGGCCCCAAGCAGCGCAAAACCTAATGTATAAGCCAGAGGGGAGAACATTTTGCCTTCTACCTTCTGGAAAGAGAAGATCGGAATCAAACAGGTGATGATGATCAGCTTGGAAAAGAAGATAGCTTTTCCCATCTCTGTTCCCACATTCTTGAACAGACCCATTTTTGCAAGTCCGTTGAATTTCTCCATACCTACTTCCCGCGCCCGATGATCAAGCGCGACAAAGAGCCCCTCAACCATCACGACCGCTCCGTCGATGATAATACCAAAGTCAACAGCACCCATCGAAAGAAGGTTAGCGCTCATTCCCTTAATCCGCATACAGATGAATGCGAAGAGCAGTGCAAGAGGGATAATGATAGCCACGGTAACGGTAGTGCGCCAGTCGGCCATAAAAAGGAAAACGATCACAGTCACCAGGATGATCCCTTCGAGCAGATTGTGGATCACCGTTTCAGTACAGAAATCCATCAGATCGGTGCGGTCATAGAAGGTATTGATCTTGACGCCCCTGGGAAGGATCGAGGAGTTTAGTTCTTTTACCTTATCACGGATCCTATTGAGGACTTCTGCCGGATTCTCGCCTTTCCTCATCACAATGATGCCCTCCACCACGTCCTTCTCGTTATCCCTGCTCACCTGACCGAGCCTTGGAAGCCCGCTTTCATGCACCGTTGCCACATCTTTTGCCAGGATGGGCACGTCGTTCACATTCTTGACGATGATATTTTCAATACCCTCAATGTTGTTGATCACTCCGATCCCTCTTACCACATACGCCTGATCGTTTTTATTAATGACATCCCCGCCCACATTGATATTCGCACGATTGATTGCATTATATACGTCGAGCGAACTCAGGCCGTACTTTTGAAGTAGAGCCGGATTAACGCTCACTTCATAGGTCTTTTCCTCCCCTCCGAAGCTGTTCACATCAGCTACACCCGGTACCGATTTAAACTGGCGGTCAAGCACCCAGTCCTGAATAGCAGTCAGCTCGTGAATAGATTTATTTTTGCTTTCCAGCGTGTAACGATAGATTTCACCCGTAGGTCCGTATGGCGGCTCTACCTCTGGCTTCACCCCCTCAGGGAGGTCTGCATTAGCCAGCCGGCTGAGCACCTGCTGCCGGGCAAAGGCATCGTCTACATCATCATCAAAGATGATCCGGATGTACGACAAGCCAAAAGCTGACGTTGTACGAAGGTTTGCTTTCTTCTGAACCGAGTTAAGCACTGTCTCCATCGGGATGGTGATAAACTTCTCTACCTCCTCAGCACTCCGTCCCGGCCATTGAGCAATGATAATGATCTGCGTGTTGGTGACGTCAGGAAAGGTCTCGATCGGAGTATTACTATAACTCCAGACGCCCAGGACAGCCAGCACTCCGGTAAGAAAGAAGACCAGGTAGCGGTGCCTCAGCGAAAAATGTATGATATTTTTAATTAGCGTATTCATGTTTACAGATTCCCCACTTGATTTAGTAAATAGACCTGTCCCGCTTTACTCTGAGAGCGCGTTATACAGTAGTAGCTGATTTTTGGAGATCACCAGCTCTCCGGGCTTTAAACCCGAACCGATGTAGGAGACGTTTTCAACCGACTTGATCACGTTCACTTCTCTGATCTGCAGATGGCACCGGTCTTTGTAAACAATCACATAGTTCTTGCTGCTGTCAAAAATTACAGCATCAGAAGGCACTGCCACCGAACTCGATGGTTCATTATTGGTGACAAGCACATTGGTAAACATCTCAGGCTTGAGCTGCATACCGGGGTTTGGCAGCACAATTTTCACCTTCATCACCTTGTTATCAGGATCGAGCACAGAGCTTACTTCATCCACCCGCCCTTCAAACACTTTTCCGGGATATGCAAGCGTAGTCACTTTAGCTGTGTAACCTTGCTTTACCTTCGAAATATCGCTTTCAAATACATTTGCCCACACCCAAACATCTTTCATGTCCGAGATTGTAAAGAGGCTGGCTCCATTATCCTGCCTGATAAAGCTGCCCGCGCTGATATTCTTTTCTACTATAAAGCCTCCTTCCGGAGCCTTGATGACATACATGCCGTTGGCGCCTGTACTTCCCCTTCCATTGATAGCAATCTGCTCCCTGATCTTCCTGTTGGCAGAAAGTGCCTTATTATAATTTTCCTTTGCTTCTGTGTAATCCCGCTCGCTGGAGATACCACTCTTATAGAGATACTGTGCCTGTTCGAGCTGCCTCCTGGCAATAGACAGGTCAGACTGAGTCGCCGAAAGGTCAGTATAGGTCCCTGCTACATCAGCACTTCGTATCACGGCCAGTGTCTGACCTCTCGATACATGATCACCCAAAGACACTTTCACTTCCAGTACCTGCCCGCTGGCGAAAGGGAAAACCTTTACCACTTTATTATCATCAAAAGACACTTCTCCCGACAGGCTTAACTCGTCTTTAATATTTGCCGTTTTAACAGTATCGATTCGGATCAGCCTGGTGAGCGAGTCGCTGATACATACCTCATTCTTTGTTTTCGTTTCTGCTGCCTTCTCTTTACACGCTGACATGAGGAATGTACCAGCGGCCAGCAGGGCGATTATTTCTCTCTTCATTTTCTTATTTAATACTGACTAAGGATTGATTACGGTTGTACCAACGGTGTAGTTAAGATCGGCAGCTGCCTTATGCAGATTATACCTTTGGGCGATGATCTTGAGCTGGGTGTCTTTGTACGACTCAAAGAAATCAACAAACTCCAGCAGGCTGATCTGTCGTTGCTGATAGCTCTTCAGCATCCCTTTGAAAAGCTGGTCATACTTGCTGTAGAAGTCCTCCGACCCTTCCGAAAGCATGCTTGCTGCAATTTGGTACTGCTCGCGCGCTGCCATCACTTCGTGCTTTAAAGAAAGTTCGCTGTCTTTGAAAGCAGCCTCCTGACCTTTCATATCAAGCCTGGCAGCCCTGATGTTTCCCTGATTCCGGTCAAACAAAGGCAGGGGAAGGCCGATCTGCAAGCCAAAATAGTGAGGAGAATAACTGTTCACCTTGTCATATACCACACCGGCAGTAATGTCGGGAAGTGCCAGCGACTTCTGATAGCTCAAATTATGCTTTGCCCGTTCAGATTCGATGCTTCCTCCCAGATAATCAGGACGGCTCGTGAGAGCCTGTGCAATCAGCTGATCAGCAGATGGCAGAGCCTCAACTTTTGGTCTGTCCAGTTGCGGAAGGATTGTCGTGCCTTCATCCACTGCCAGTAGGGTCTTAAGCTCTGTCTCCAGATTTACAAGCTGACGATTATTTTCGGCCAGATCACTTTGCAGGCCAAACAACAGCGCCTTAATCCTCACCGCATCCTTAAAGGATGAATTTCCTGCCTTATACGATTTTTCAATCGCATCACCCAGCGTGTTCAGCGAAGAAATCTCCGTCACATAGACCTTGTTCTGTTCAGTGATACTGGCAACGTCTGCAAAGTCCTGCTGCAGGTTGTACCTGAGGTTGCGCATGAGGTCATTAAACTCAGCTTCCTGGATCCTGGCATCATCCTTCGCCAGCTGCACCTGCTTCCCTCTCTTGCCTGCCGTCCGGAAGATCTGGCTCATGATCAGATACACCTGTCCGTTTCCGTCAGCATGGTTGAAGAACGTATGGGTATTGTCGTATAGGTTTTGTTCGGTGTTCAGGGTCGGATTGTCCCAGAGGGCGGCCTGTTTAACTAAAGCAGAGGATGCGTCGACATGATATTTCTGAGCGATCAGGCGAAGGTTCTTTTGCAGAAACTGTTTCTCTGCCTCCTTAAAACTTAGCTTCAGCGTGTATGTCTGCGCACTTGCCGTGCCGGCCAGCAATAGAAGGATACATACTAAAAAGTTCAGGTTAACGACTTTCTCTTTGCTCATACGTGTGTATTTGAGCATCAAAAATCATAAAGAGAAGTGAAGTTCAGGTGAAGATGAAGGAGCAGCGCCGCAACTGCATTTAAGATAAGACAGGCAGCTCCGGGATGAGCACAGCATCACCCTTTAAAACCGATTGAACTGCTGATATGATTTCCTCAGGCAGTACAGGAGCAGGCGGAGTATGAAAATAAGTTTTATCCACATACCGGATCACCTCATTCCTGCTTTTAAGGTGTTCAGGAACTTCAAAGGTCAGCACCCGTCCATGAATGTTCCAGGGATAGTGCTGCGGATTGGTAAGGGCATACAAAACCACTACAGGGGTTTGTGTTGCTGCAGCGAGGTGAACAGTGCCCGTGTTAACCGAAATCACCAGTCGCGAACGACTGATTAACAGAACAAACTCAGCCAGATCGAGGTGACCGGCAAGCGCGAATGCATTATCGCCGATGCAGGCAGCCATTGAATCAGCCAGGCATTTCTCAGAGGCGGCCCCCGTGATCAGCAACTGGTATTTCTCTCCCAGTTCTTTCCCCAGTTCGCACCATAGATGTTCCGGATACCGGCGTTTCTCTTCACTCACTCCCGGATGAAGAATGATCCATGGATTTTCCGTCTGAATCCCAATGCGCGACAGCTTTTCCTCCAGTCCTTCCCATCGGCTTTCATCAATAGCGAGACTAATGGAGAGATCAGAAGACTCTGCCCCCACCTGATGCACAAGCTCCAGGTCACGCCTTACCTGATGCCTGATTTCAGAATAGGGTTCAGGATCGGGCACCCAGTCGGTCAGTAAGCCATAGGGATTCTCCCGGCAATAGGCCAGTCTTTTCGGAATACCGGCCATCCAGGCAAGCATCACTGTAGGAAGCGGATTCTGACTATAGACAGTAAAAACAACGGCAGCATCAAAAGCACGCGACCGTATTTCTGCTACGACAGAAGTCAGGGCGTCCTGATCAACCGCCTCTTCTGCCTTTACCCAGGGCAGGTCATAAACAATCACGTCATCTATTCCCTGAATCATCGGCACAATGCCCTTCGCCATTGAAGAAGTCAGGAGGGTGATCCTGGCGCCGTTCATTTCCTTCAAAGCCCTGATAGCAGGGATTGACATTACCAGGTCGCCCATATTATCCGGCCGTATACAAAGTATATTCTTACAGTCTTTCCAGTCGCTCATTTAACATTATCTTCAACTCAGGAGATCGCGAGGATCAGGCCTGCATCCTCAGCCTTCCTCCATTATTAATCCTGTGAATTATTCTGGTTGTCGAGTGGTCGGGAACATAAGGAACGAAGACGATCTCTCCTCCTGTTTCCTCTACCACCTTTGTTTCCGGAAGGGTCTCCTTAGTGTAGTCACCGCCCTTTACGTACACTGCCGGACGTGCCGCACGGATAAGATCCACCGGCGAGTCCTCGTTCTCATGCCCGAAGGAAATAATATGATCAATAGAGCTCAGCCCCGATAATACTTCCATCCGGTCAGGCAGAGGATTGATCGGGCGTTCCGGCCCTTTCAGGCGCATCACACTCTCATCGCAGTTCAGGCCCACGATCAGGATATCGCCCAGCTCCCGTGCCTTGTTCAGGTAGGATACATGGCCACTATGAAGGATATCAAAACATCCGTTGGTAAACACGATCCGTTTACCCTGCGCTTCATAGATCTCTGCAAGCTTCCGCAGCTCGTTCACGTTCGATACGATCTTATGATTCACCGCAAAGAATGATTTCAGCTCAGTATTATAGCATGGTGCCGTATCCACTTTCTGCACGGCAATGGTAGCTGCAGCGGTAGCTATTTCAGTGGCCATTGGTATATCAGCTCCGCAGAATAGCGACAGCGAATATGCACTCACGAACGTGTCGCCCGCTCCCACCACACTTGGCGAAGCCACCTCGTAGGCATAAGACCTGTAGGCAAACTTGCCGTTGTCGAAGATCAGAGCCCCGTCAGCGTCAATGGTAAGAGCAATGATCTTTGCTCCCGTCTTTTCATACAGCAGTGCTCCTGTCGCCATAGCCTGATCCACACGTCCATCCGGCTGATAGTCCATGCCCAGAAGCTTGATCGCCTCATAATAATTCGGTTTCACCAGCGTAGGCTTAAGGTTTCTGAACTTAGCCAGTTCTTTCGAATCCACTGCCAGCAGTTTATGGTGTTCATTCTGGAGTTTTTCCAGCGTGCTCACCAGCAGCGGAGTGAGAATGCCTCCATAGTAATCGCCTATCACCACAATATCAAAATCGCGGTAGCTCTCCAGCAAGGCGTCAGCCAGTCGTCGTTCCGTTTCCTGATTCACCGGGAGCTGCGAGCCATAGTCAAAACGGGCCAGGATCTGCGACTTCGCCATTACCCGGGTTTTCACCATCGTTTTCCTGTCCTTTTCCTTCAGAATCAGATCCGTTGCAATGCCTGCCTGCCTTAGCAAGGCGAAGGCACGCTCAGCGGTATCGTCATCACCAACGGCCGACAAAAAGGACACCGACGCACCCAGCGCTTTCAGGTTAAGGGCAATATTAGCGGCCCCTCCTACCGTCTCTTCCTTGCTCGAAATGGCCACAACCGGCACCGGAGCTTCGGGTGAAAGCCTGCTGCTATCGCCCTTCAGGTAGGCATCCAGGATGATATCTCCTATCACCAGCACCCGGGGCGCCAGGAACTGATCGATTATGTGGTGGTAAGCTGCATTCATTTTAGATAGCTGTATGATGTAAATTATACGTCGAGTACCGATGGAATTTTTCTTTTCAGAATGAGCATTGCTGCCTCGTCTATATTCTGGACAACGTAGTCGGGAATCCGGCATTCACTGATCACCCATTCCGTCTCGTTTCCATTGTCGAGCAGAATAGAGCGACAGCCAGCGCGTTTACCCGCTTCCACATCATTGAGGATATCGCCGATCATCCACGACTGAAAAGGGTCGATGTCAAAATCCCTTACAGCCCTTTGGATCATCCCCGGGCTGGGTTTCCTGCAGTCGCATTCAACAGCATAGCCGGCCACTGTCCCCTCGGGATGATGCGGACAGTAGTAAAAGCCGTCGAGCCTCACGTCCTGCTCCTGCAAGAGCTCCCGCATCCTGCCTATTACAGCATCAAGTGCCTTTTCCTCGAATATCCCCCTTGCAACACCAGCCTGATTAGAGATGATGATGATGAGGTATCCTTCACTTTGAAGCTGTCTCAACCCCTCTGCAGTGTTCTCCTGCAGAGTGATTAAGGCAGGATCAGTATTGTATGGAATGTCCGGGATAAGCGTCCCGTCTTTATCAACAAATACTGCTTTGTTCATAGTTTCATTATGGCCATGAAGTTTCCTTGAATGGGATCACCATGAGTTCCGGAATTACCGTATCGGTATCGTTTAACAGCAGGTGTTTGATCTGCGCAGCTACATTAGCCGGGTCCTGCAGAACCTCAGGATTGATATCAGGAAAGCGATCGAGCAGGAATGGCGTTCTCATACCTCCGGCAATCAAGCCCGTTACCTTTACATTCACCTTACGAGCCTCCGTAAATAAAGCCTGAGTAAAACCTCTCAGTCCCCATTTGCTTGCGTGATATACAGAAGCCTCCGTCCAGGCCCTTAATGCAGCGGTGGAAACGATATTAATAATATAACCGCTCTGCTGTGCCGCCATTACAGCCAGCCCGAACTTAGCAGTTAAAAAAGGCCCCCGCAGGTTCACCTTCATGGCACTGTCCCATTCTGAAACCTCCAGTTCGGCAATTGGTTTAGTGAAGTCAATCCCGGCATTATTGATCAGCACGTCAAGACTGCCGTATTCACTCTTCACCGAGTTGATCACCGATTCAACACTCTTCTCGTCAGACAAGTCGAGGTATTTAAAAGCCACTTTATAGTTCTGCTGCTGAAGCTCTTCAGCAGTCTTTTCAGCCTTTTCCTGCTGAATGTCTCCAATAACAACCGTAGCTCCTGCTTCTGCAAGCGTACTACAGATTGCCTTTCCGAGCCCCTGGGCTCCTCCTGTTACTAAAATTACTTTTCCGTTTAAATTTTCCATTTGTATTTATTAGATATTGGCGGTTGGCGGTTGGCGGTTGGCGGTTGGCGGTTGGCCTTTTTGCAATCAGCTTTCAGCAGTCAGCTGTTGGCCTTTAGCTGTTAGCTATTAGCCTTCAGCAGTCAGCTGTTGGCTGTTGGCTGTTAGCTGTTGGCTGTCGGCTGATAGCTGATAGCCGACAGCTGACTGCAGTCAACCAGCTGTCCACATTTCGCCCTTAGCTGTTAGCGTTTAACCCTGCTTTTTAACATGGTAACTTTCAGTTCTATATGAGAATATTTTATCTCACTTAAATTGCAATTTCTACTGCCCGCATTCGCACTTCTGCATTTGCTATACTACTAGATATTCATTACTGGATACGATCGGCTTGATGCGCTCGACTTGATGCGATCCTCAATTAGCGAAAGGCCCGGCTCCGCAACTCATATCTCGACACTTACTGCTTGATACTTGCTGCCGCGGGGCTCATATCCTAATACCCACAACCCGCCGCTCACAGCTTACTACTCGATACTTGCTACTCTCCTACAGCCCACAACTCCTATCTTGCTACCCACCCGCAACCCGCACCCCATAACACAACTCATATCTCATATCTTGATACTTGCTACCCACTCGCAACTCGCAACCCGCAACCCGCAACGCATAGCACACAACTCATATCTCATATCTCATATCTCATATCTCATATCTTGATACCTGCTACTTGCTACCCACTCACAACCCGCCACCCACAACACACAACTCATATCGTCCCCCTACGCTGCCTGGCTTTTCTTGTTCAGCTTGATCTGAGTTTGCAGATCGAGAGACGACTCATAAGTAAGGAGAAGCACACGTTCGTACAGATTGCCGGTCATTTTGGCGACATTTTCCCAGGTAAACATCGTATTCACGCGTTTCAGAGACTCCCTGCTCATACGCTTCAGGAGAGACTTGTCGGCCAGCATCTCGTTGATTCTCTCAGCCAATACAGGCGGATCATTGGGCGGCACCAGGAAGCCGGTCTTTCCATCGATCACACTGTATTTGATGCCTCCCACGTTCGAACCGATCACCGGGGTACCGCAGGCCATAGCTTCCAGAGGCGTAATGCCAAAGGGCTCATACCATGGGGTGGTAATGAAGATATCAGCCGCAGCATAGTAATACTTCAGGGCATTCCGGTTGCGGCGTCCAACAAAAGTTACCGAAGCAGACACACCCTTCTCTGCTGCAATAGCCTGCAGCCTTGCCAGTTCCGGACAGGTTTCAGGATCAGGAACATCTGTTTCGCCGCCTACAATCACCAGGCGCACCCGCTTATCCGTCTCTCTCAGGTGTTCCAGACTGCGGATCACATTGTCCACTCCCTTGCGGGGCACCATGCGGCCCAGCTGAAGCAGTATATACTCATTATCATGAAGATTCAGCAGCTTTCTTGCCTCCGACTTATCCATCGGGCGGAACTCCTCGGGACTAAAGCCACATGGTATCACTGTGATCTTACGGGCCGAGGCATTATAGTACTCAATAAGGTCCTCACGATCCTGCGGACACTCCGCAATGATCTTGTCAGCTTTGCGGATCGTTTCCTCTTCAATCAGCAGGCGCTCGGCAGGAAACTTGTCCTGCTCCTTCTGATGAACCCGCCTTACGTGCCCAAGAGCATGGAAGGTAACAACAAAAGGAATATCGAGGATCGTCTTGATCTCTGCAGCTACTTTTGCAGACATGAAGAAGTTCGCATGTATCAGCTCGTACTGCACATGTTCATCCAGTATAAAGGAGAGCATGCTATCGCGAAATTCCGGCATAAACTGCAAAAGTTCTTCCTTTGCCACGAATGACACAGGTCCTGCTTTCACGTGTATCACACGCACCCCCGGCATCCAGTCAACCACCTGCGGCTGCTCCGGGTCATCCCATCTTGTAAAGACATCTATCTCAAAGTCTGTTCTGGCCAAAAATTTAGCAAGTTCCGCAACATATACATTTTGTCCTCCACTGTCAACGCCTCCGAGGGTCGCCAGCGGAGATGCATGCTCGCTGATAAAAGCTATTCTCTTCTTCATGAATTTATAAGTAAGATGTATGATTTGTTTTTCTAGGCCTCGGCTTCGATCCTGATGCTTTTTTCCTTGCCGCACCGGCAGAAATCACCCTGCTGAAAGTCTCTTCCCAGTCACGTGCAAAGCGCTGAATATTAAACCGCTCCCGCGCAACTTTCTGCCCTTCACGCCCCAGCTCCCTGGCAAGCTCGGGATTGCCAAGCAAGCCCTTCATCTTGTCGGCCAGGTAGTTAATATCGGTGTGCACATAACCCGAAACTTCATTCCGGATAACCGTAACCAGCTCGGTAGTAGCAAGTCCAACCACCGGAATACCAATCATCATAGTCTCCAGAATAGACAGTCCAAGGCTGGTGTATCTGATCGGGTTAAAGAAAAAGCGATACTGGCTGATGAATTCAGGCAGCTGCCCGTGTTTAATTTCTCCTAGTCCCAGTTCTTCCGCTCCCATTCCCACCAGATCAAGAGGAACCTGCTTCTTTAATTCAAGGAATACATCCAGTCCCAGCCGCCGTCCGCGTTTTTGGATATTGTTTATAACAACAATTCCTTTTTCCAGTTTTCCGCTATATTCTACCCCCGGATCAATCACCCCGTGATCAATTACATGCGTAGGAGTACGGTTGTTATCCCACATCAGGTTGTTAAAATGCGTCACATGCACCAGCAGTACATCCGGATCATCCACCACATGTTTGGTGTCCGTAGGTACCTGCCGCGGCGGATCGTGCTCCAGGTAGATCTTCGGCAATTCTCTTTGCTCTGCGCTTAGTATTTCGTATTGGTCGGTTTGGTAGTTTTTTGCCGACTGAAACAAGATGCAGTCCAGCTCAAGGTTTTTTACTTCCCCGGCAGGAACAACATGCAGATTGTCGCCAAAAGGAAAAGTTTCACCCCTTCCGTAATAGCCTTCGGTTTTATCTTCTTTTACAGGAATATAAACATCATAGTTACCCTGACAAAGGTAGTACAGGTAGCTGCCGTGGATATGCCAGGTAAATACTTTAGGTCGCTTTGATTGAGTAGTGAAAGAGTGAATATCTTGCATAAGTTTTCATAGATTCTTATGCAATAACACTTTCTTAGAAGAACAGTTTTTTAGTGGTCAGCGAAATATGTGTTTTTCGGCCGAAACAAGCGTTTCGCCTGGGTAAAATTCGCTTCTCAATAGGTATATGAGGCGGAGAATCACCATTCTCCGCCTTTCTGCTAACGCAGGTTCTTATCAATAAGGGTTTCGATAATACCGTCGACCATGCCCACACGGGGAACGAAGATCTGCCTCACAGAGGCCCATTTCATTACCGTCAGGTAGATTTCACAGGCGGGAATGATCACGTCGGCGCGGTCCTGATTTAGACCCAGCACGCTGATCCTTTCCTTAAGGGAGTGCGATCTCAGATGAAGGTAGATATCATTCAGCTTCCCGATACTAAGCGGTTTTCCATCCTTCTCTTCAGATAGTCTGAACAGCTTATTAATATTTCCGCCCGTCCCGATGCCAAGCATGTGCTTATACTTGCGGGTGTGGTCTTTAATCCACTCTTTCATTTCATCCCAGGTTTCGGGCTCGTCCGCATTATCCAGCATACGAACAGTCCCGATCGGAAAAGAGCGCGAAACTTCTACCCTGCCCTCGGTAAAAACAGAAAGCTCGGTACTTCCCCCGCCTACATCAATGTACAGGTAGTTTTTATTATGCTCCAGGTTCTCGGCAATATGCGTCGAGTAAATAATATTCGCTTCCTTCTGTCCCTCCACAATCTCCAGGTCAATGTCGGCCTCAGTCCTCACACGGCTCACCACATCCGCTCCGTTCTTCGCTTCCCGCATTGCAGATGTAGCGCAGGCCATATAGTCCTCCACCCGGTATACGTCCATCAGGAGCCTGAAGCCCTTCATCGTCTTTACCAGATCTTCCATCTTTGCAGGCGATATTTTCTTGTCCAGAAAAGCGTCATCCCCCAGGCGCAAGGGCACCCGGATGAGCGTATTCTTCTTAAAGGTGATGTCCTGTCCTTTTTGAATAATGTCTGCTATCAGCAAGCGCACTGCGTTTGAACCGATATCAATAGCTCCGTATCTCAATTCAATTTCTTATTTTTAAGGTAAGTATATATGTCTGTCTGGGCCCTGTATTTACGGCCTCTTCCGGCTCTCCTGTACCGGTTATTATTCTGTTTGTTAATCTCCCTCGCCTTGGTGTTGTCCCTCAGCTGGATGGAAATGATGTCGCGGATTTCCTGCTTTACCCCTTCGTCCAGAACCGGGAATCCTACTTCTACCCTGCGGTCAAGATTCCTCGTCATGAAGTCGGCCGAAGAAAGATAGATCTTCTCATCTCCCCCGTTGGTAAAGATCCATACCCGCGCATGCTCCAGGTACTTATCCACGATGCTGATCACCCTGATGTTTTCACTCAGCCCGATCATGCCTGGCACCAGGCAGCACATTCCTCTGATAATCAGCTGCACCTCCACCCCTGCGGCTCCCGCCTCATAGATCTTGTCGATCATCTCTTCATCGGCAAGGCTGTTCATCTTCAGGATCATACCCGCCGGCTTTCCCTCCTTCTTGTTGCGGATCTCCGTATCAATCAGTGCATAGATCTTTTTCCGCGTTTCCAGCGGCGACACGATCAGGTAGTGATAGTCAGAATAGAAGATCTTTTTCTCCAGTCCCCTGAAGAGCTTCTTCAGCTCCCTGGCAATGCCCTGGTGGGTGGTAAACACGCTATGATCGCAATAAAGCCTCGCGGTCTTCTCATTGAAATTGCCGGTCGCCAGGTTGGCATAATAAACAGCCTTCCCCTTTTCCATGCGGGTGATCAGACAGATCTTCGAATGCACCTTATAGTCCATCAGTCCGTAGTTCACCAACACACCCTCTTCCTCAAGCCGGTTTGTCCAGTAAATATTATTCTGTTCATCAAAACGCGCCTTAAGTTCCACCAGGCAGTTCACCTTTTTGCCGTTCTTGGCCGCGTTGATCAGCGCATTAATGACCCTTGAGTTCTGAGCCAGCCGGTACAGCGTAATATGAATTTCGGTTACCTTCGGATCAATGGCAGCCTCGCGCAGGAAGTGGATGATATAATCAAACGACTGGTAAGGCAGGTTGATCAGATAGTCCCTTCTGGCAATCTGACTGAAGATACTCTTCGACAGGTCAAGGTCCTGCACCCCGAGGGGCTCCGCTCTGGGGTATTCCAGCTCCTTCCTTCCCACATTCGGGAAGTTGATAAAATCTTTAAAGTTATGATAGCGGTTTCCCGGAATAAGGCCGTCGCCATCCAGGTGAAGGTGTTCCACCAGATACTTCAGCATGTCATCGGGCATCGCATTGTCATACAGCAGCCGCATGGGCTTCCCCTTTTTCCGCTTCTGCAAACTCTTGGTCAGGGCTTCCACAAACTTCTCACTCACCGTCCGGTCGAGCTCTATTTCCGCATCACGGGTAAGCTGAATAGAATAAGCCTCCACCGTCGGGTAATCGAAAATAAAGTAGATCTCATCCAGGCAGTACCGGATAATATCGTCGAGCAGGATGATGAAGCGGAGGTCATTGGTCTCAGGAAGCACCACGAAGCGCTCCAGGCTCTCAACCGGTATTTCCATCAGGCTGTACCTGCACTTGTCCTTCTTGCTCAGTTTTACGAAGAAATAGATCGCCCGGTCCTTCATTTCAGGAAAGGGCTTGTCATCGTTCAGCATCACCGGAACGAGTGTGGAGAGCAGCTTGTCGCGAAAATAGCCCCGCAGAAACTCGCCTCTCTTTACATTAAGCTGGTGTTCATTGATGATGAAGATCTTCTCCTCGGCCAGCTCGCGGATGATCTCGTTCTCATACAGATCGTCAAACTTCCGCTCCAGCCTGACCACCAGGTTCTTGATCTCCTTCAGTATCTTCTTCGGGTTATATCCCAGCTGCTCCTTGGCCTTGGTATTAATATTGGAAAGGCGCGCCAGTGTAGGAACCCGCACGCGATAAAACTCGTCGAGGTTAGAAGAAAAAATGGCTAAAAAACGCAGCCTTTCAATCAACGGAACAGTTTTGTCCGCAGCCTCCTGCAATACCCGTTCATTAAAATACAACCAGCTTATCTCTCGGTTGATGATAAGACCTTTCTGTTTAGCCATGTGAATTATTAAGCTTCCAGCCGCCAGGGCGAAAGCACAAAACTGCTTTTTTACTGTTAAGTTAATATTAAGTTATACTACAAATACAAGGGATTTTGCAAATTGTTAATTAATTTAACCTAATTCAGTCCGGCCGCTGGTTTGTTATTCCTATATTTATACTTTCGACTTACCTTTGAGCCCTAATTTTACTTTTATGCCATCATTTGATATTGTAAGCAAGATAGACGGACAGACCCTGGATAATGCCATCAACAACGCAAAGAAGGAGATCCTCAACCGTTACGACTTTAATGATTCGAAGAGCACAGTGGAGCTCGACAAAAAAACCAACGAAATCACCATCGTGACCGAAAACGACATGCGTCTCAAAGCCATTCAAGACTCCATTATCTCCCGAATGGTAAAACAAAACCTCGATCCAAAATCGCTGGATATGGGAAAGGAACAGTATGCCTCAGGCAACATGATCAGGAAGGAGATCAAGATCAAGGAAGGGATCGACAAGGAAACATCAAAGAAGATCGTGAAGAAGATTAAAGACAGCGGGTTGAAAGTTCAGGCTTCCATCATGGACGATCAGGTACGCGTGCAGGGCAAAAAGATTGACGACCTGCAGAGCGTGATCGCCCTGCTCAGGGGAGACGATTTCGGACAACCACTTCAATACATCAACATGCGCAACTAGGCAGGAGAACCCTGCCCGCTCTCTGTTTTACTTATGCAACCACCAATATGATCCACATTTCAACCGACCCTGCGCTTCTCGATATTCAGGTCATCTACCACTTCCTCAGCAACAACTCCTACTGGGCTAAAAACATCCCGATGGATGTTGTCGAAAGAGCGATTGAAAACTCCCTGTGCTTTGGCGTCTACGATGGAGACGATCAAGTAGGTTTTGCCCGTGTGATCACCGATCATGCTACCTTTGCTTACCTTGCCGACGTCTTTATTGTGCCAGCCTACCGGGGCCGCGGCCTGTCGAAGAAAATGGTGAGCGCTATTCTCGAACATCCTTCACTGCAGGGGCTGCGCCGCTGGATGCTCGGCACTGCCGACGCGCATGGGCTCTATGAACAATTTGGCTTCAAGCCGCTGGCCAGGCCTGAACGCTTCCTGGAAATCAGCCGCCCCGACATCTACAACAAATAAATCTTTCGCTAAACCTTTATCCCAGTAGCTTGTTTTTGAAGCGGAAACGCCTCACCTGTCTCCGCGGGCACGATCATCTATCAGCTCCGGGGCGTCCGACAATTTCTGATTGAAACGCTCTGCTCCAACACCCGGGCCTGGATAGCCCCGGATAGCAAGAGATCGGGATCAAGCCGGAAAAGAGAAGACCAAAAGAGGGCGGCGCTCCCAACGATGCTTTTCACCCAAAACAACAGATACTGATGAAATTAAAGACGGTTTTTGAACACAACGAAGAAATTCCGCGACCCTACACCTGCCTGGGCCCGAACATCAGCCCGCCCCTTGAGTTTGAAGACCTTCCTGCCGACACGCAAAGCCTTGTTCTGATCTTTGAAGACGTAGACGCTGCGCCCAAAGCATGGACACACTGGATGGTATTTAACATCCCGCCGGCTACGCTAAAGACAGAAGAAGGAACAATCCCCGAAGGAGCCGTTGAAGGGCTTGCCAACAACCACAGTTTCGGCTACGAAGGCCCTTGTCCACGGTACTTTCAGGGCACGCACCACTATTGGTTCCGCCTGTACGCGCTCGACACCATGCTCGACCTGCCTGCGGAATCAGAAAGAGAGGATGTGGAGAATGCCATGCAAGGACACATCCTGGAGAAAGCCGAACTGCTCGGCCTCTGCACTCGTCCTGACGATTTAGAGTAATTATCAATCATCTACCTATGATTCATATTGCTGAGGCTAGGAAAATAGCCGTCCTCAGGGCAAATGCTCTTGGAGATTTTATATTTATCCTCCCTGCCCTGCGTGCGCTCAGGGAGCGCTTTCCCGCCGCTGAAATTGTATTGCTCGGACGCCAGTGGCACAAGCAGTACCTCCAAAACCGGCCAGGGCCGGTAGACCGGGTAATTGTCGTGCCTCCGTACCAGGGCATCAGTGAGGCCGAAGGCTTCACCCCTGACCCGGCAGAGCTCGACCGCTTCTTCACCGAAATGCAGAAAGAAGAATTCGACATCGCATTCCAGCTGCATGGCGGAGGACGAAATTCCAACCCCTTTATACTCAGATTGGGAGCAAAGCTTACCGTGGGACTCAAAACTCCGGATGCAGCATCCCTCGACATCAATGTGCCCTACATCTACTATTTCAGTGAAATGCTGCGCTATCTGGAAGTCGTTGCCCAGGTAGGCGCCAGAACGGAAATGCTCGAACCCGAGATTGCAGTAACCAACGAAGACAAGGCCCTTGCTGCAGAAGTGATTAAAGAGCCGGCAAAGCCGATAGCCGTGATCCATCCCGGGGCTTCCGACAGAAGGAGACACTGGCCTGCCGCCAACTTCGCCCGGCTAGCCGATGAACTTGTTAACCGGGGCTATGCAGTCTACGTCACCGGCATGCCGTTCGAATCGGCTGTTCTCGACGAGGTAGTGAGCTCCTCTGCACAGGGCTCGCAGCTCCATAAGCTCTGCGGAACCTTAAGCTTGTCGGGCATGACGGGACTGCTCGACGCAGCCGAACTTCTCATCTCAAACGATACTGGTCCGCTCCATCTGGCCAGGGCCATGAAGACACCAACCCTGGGCATTTACTGGTGCGGGAACAGCATTACAGGTCTGCCCATGACCACGTCGCTCCATCGCTCGCTGCTTTCCTTCAAGATCGACTGCCCCCTTTGCGGCCTGTCGGCCAGAAAGTTCGGCACATCCGCAGATCCCAATACCTGCTTACACGACACCTCCTTTGTTGCCGACGTAAGCATAGAAGAAGCACTGGAGACGCTTGACGAACTGCTCAGCTATTGCTCCCAAAGAAAAAGCGGCCTGCAGCCTGCAGAGGAATCAAGGGCCGCGTAGCTATCGAACCAGGAATGGAAGTATCAATATTAATCCCGACATATAACCGGGTGACCGCTCTGGCTGCCACCCTGACCGCCTTATGCGCGCAGACATTCAAAGATTTCAATGTCATTGTGGCCGACCAGGGCGAAGTCTCTGCAGCCAGTGACGGAACAATACAGACCGTTTGCCGCCTGCTCGAACTGCACGGAACACCCGTACGTATCCATCAGAACTTTCCACGGCGGGGCATTGCGCAGCAAAGACAGTTCCTGCTTGACAAATCGGAAGGCAGATACTCGCTCTATATGGACGACGACGTGATCCTTGAGCCCGATGTGGTCGAACGAATGCTGAAGGCGCTCAGGGAGGAGAATGCGGGCTTCGCCGGAATGGCACTGGTCGGCTTAAGCTACTTCCATGATGTGAGGCCTCACCAGCAGCAGATTGAATTCTGGAACGGAATGGTAGAGCCCGAAAGGATACGTCCGCATACTCCGCAATGGAACCGCTACCCCCTCCACAATGCTGCGAACATCCACCACGTAGCAGAAAAGCTTTCAATCAGCCCTAAGGAGCAGAGGAAGTATAAGGTGGCCTGGGTGGGCGGATGCATTCTCTACGACACGCAAAAGCTAAGAGAAACCGGAGGCTTCAGCTTCTGGGAAGAGCTGCCTGCCGAACACTGCGGCGAAGATGTCCTCGCGCAGTTAAAGCTGATGGAGAAATACGGCGGGTTCGGCATTATCCCCTCCGGAGCTTACCACCTGGAGCTGCCTACCACCATTGAGAACCGGGAAGTGAACGCCCCCGAGTACTATTTCCAACAGGAAATATCTGAGTAGTGGCTGCATCACATTTTTAAAACTGACTTATATCATTTTTTTCCACATAGGCTCTTCGTATCTTTAGGTATAAACCCGAAAGATATGAAAACGATAATTGTAGCCACCGATTTTTCTAAAGATGCAAATAATGCACTCGAATATGCCGCATCTCTTGCGAAATGCATAAATGCGAAGATTATCCTGTATAACTCTTTTATGCTTCCGGCACATGCGGCCAATACGCTGATGCCCGCGTCGGGAGTTGAAAAGATGATGGCATCCAACAACGCGACACTTGAGTACACAGCGTTAAAGATCTCCTGCACCCATGGTGTAAAAGTGGAATGGGAAAGTAATATCGGCAACATCGAGGAAGAACTCGATCTGCTGGTAGAGAAGCACCAGGCCGATCTGGTGGTACTGGGTATGCGGGGCAACTCACTCGACCAAAAGCTGTTTGGTAACACCACCACCTCCGTGATCCGCCATGCCAAATATCCCGTTCTGGTCGTTCCACAAAGCGTCACCTTTAACGGCATACACAAGATTCTTTTTGCATGCGACAATAACTGCCAGTTCAACCTGGCAACTCTTAAAAAGCTGAACGAAGTAGCTTCAGACCTCCAGGCAGAGGTGCTTGTCCTCCACGTTGAAAAAGCAAAGAAGCTGGTTGCTGAAACCGTTCCTGCCGAAGCCGGTGCACACGGCGAACTCGAATACCACCTTGAAGGAATTAACCACTCGTATCATGATATTGACGGCTGTTCTGTCATTAAAGGTATCGAGCGGGGCATCAAGGAACAAAAAGCAGATATGCTGGTGATGGTGCCTCAGCGCTATGGCTTCTGGAACTCCATCGTTCATAAAAGCAAAACCTGCGAAATGGCGGCAAGGAGCAGCGTGCCCCTGCTTTCCATTCCAAATTAAAAGACCACCGAGACAACATAAAGAAGCCGCTTCCTTAACAGAGCGGCTTCTTTTTTCAGAAAAACTCTCGTGAATTGCGTCTCAAAAGGGACTGAAAGCTGGCGGAACGTTTTTGCCGGCCGTTAAACCTGGCGAAGTGACCTCATGAAGGCCTCCCTTCCTTTCCCTGCCCGGCAATTGCGTTCAATCCTGCTTAACTCAGCTTTTCGATGTTAAACCCGACACCTTTCACCACTTCCTCAACAGCCTCTGCCGGCACGCCGTCTTCAGCTTCAACATTGAGGATCTTGGATGGATTGTTCGTGTCCACTTCCCAGCTGATCACACCTTGAAGCTTGTTAATGGCTGGTGTCACCTTTTCAACACAGCCTGAACAATTGATATTGGTCTTAAACGCATACCTATTCATAATTCTCTTTTTTTAAAAGTTTACAATTTATTTTACTGATTTAACTTATTTATGGCGTAGTCCCTAAAGGGAGGCGAACTTCAGTCGCAGACTATTGGTCACCACGCTTACACTGCTCAGGGCCATTGCCGCACCTGCAATCATGGGGTTGAGCATAAAGCCATTGACCGGAAACAAGATACCGGCTGCCAAAGGGATGCCAATAAGATTATAAATAAAGGCCCAGAACAGGTTCTGCCTGATGACAGCCGTCGTTTTGCGCGACAGGCTGATGGCTTTAGGAATTTGCAGCAGATCGGAAGAGATCAGCGTGATCTTTGCCACATCCATGGCAATATCAGTTCCGCGCCCCATGGCGATGCTCACATCGGCCTGTGCCAGCGCCTGGCTGTCGTTGATCCCGTCTCCCACCATGGCAACCTTTTTTCCCTTTCCCTGCATGGCCTTAACAAAATCTGCCTTGTCGTCTGGCAGCACTTCTGCCTGAAAATGGGGGATACCGGCTTTTCTCGCCACCGCTTCAGCGGTTTTGCTGTTGTCGCCGGTGAGCATATACACGTCCACCCCAGCCGCCTTTAGCTGTCTGATCGCCTCAGGAGTGCTGGCTTTGATACGGTCGGATATCGCCACAACAGCCAGCGCCTCTTCCTGGTCAGCAAACCAGATCACCGTATAAGCTTCCGCCAGCCATTCTTCAGCCCTTGCCGCCAGTGCGGCATCCACCTTCACACCATACGACCCGATCAGCTTCCTGTTGCCGGCATAATAGTTCCTCCCTGCATACTCCGCCTCAATTCCCCCGCCAGTAATACTCTGAAAATGCGGGAGCAAGACATCGCCGGGAGTATCTCCGCGGAGATGCTTCACTACAGCCTCTGCCAGGGGGTGCTCTGAGCGGCTTTCCATGGCATGAAGCACGCCCTTAAGCTCTGCCTCCTTCACACCGCTCTTCCAAACCATGCTGACCACTTCGGGCCGGCCCTCTGTAATGGTCCCGGTTTTGTCGAGCACGATCACATCAACAGCCTTCGCCTGTTCCAGACTTTCAGCGTCCTTGATCAGGATGCCATGTTCTGCACCCTTGCCAACTCCCACCATAATAGCCGTAGGCGTTGCCAGTCCGAGTGCACAGGGGCAGGCAATAACCAGAACCGTCACCATGGCCATAAGTCCCTGGGTGAAGCCGTTGTCCCCGCCGAGGACCACCCAGCAGAGGAAGCTCAGCAGGGCAATGCCGATCACTACCGGCACAAAGATCCCCGCTATTTTATCTACGAGCTTCTGCACGGGCGCTTTACTTCCCTGTGCATCCTGCACCATTTGAATGATATGGGCCAGCAGGGTGTCTTTCCCCACCTTCTGAGCGACAAAACGAAAGTTACCCTTCTGATTGATGGTGCCCGCCAGCACCGCAGATCCCTTTTCTTTCAGCACCGCAACCGGCTCGCCCGACACCATGCTCTCATCCACATAAGAAGAGCCCGAAACCACCTCGCCATCCACGGGAATGCGCTCGCCCGGTTTCACCTGCAAGATATCGCCTGCGTTTACAAACTCCAGCGGCACCTCCTCTTCAGTACCCTGCGGAGAGATGCGCACTACGTTCTTCGGCTGCAGGCCCATTAACTTTTTGATAGCCGAAGAGGTATTCGACTTTGCATTATCTTCCAGCAGACGTCCCAGCAGGATAAAGGCAATTACCACCGCTGCCGCTTCAAAATAGACGTGAGCTTCCAGTCCCCGGCTTTCCCAGAACGCAGGATAAAGGGTATTGAAAACACTGAACAGGTAGGCGATACCGGTGCTCAGCGCAACCAGCGTATCCATATTGGCCGAACCATGTCGTGCCTGCTTCCAGGCGTTAGCAAAAAACTGGCGTCCGAAGATAAGCACCACCGGAGTCGACAGCGCCCACATGATGTAATGCGCATACGGCATATGCATGAAGAACATGCCGATGACCACCAGCGGAACGGAGAACACCGCCGCCCACTTCACTTTCGACTTTAGCTGCGCCAGCTTATGTTCATGCTCTTTCTCCAGCGATTCAGCTACATCCCTGCTTTTTTCAATGATCAGGTCGTAACCTACCGACTGCACCGCCTGCTTCAGCTCTTCCGGATTAGTAGCTGCGGGGTCGTACTCCACAGCAGCTGTATTGCTGGCGAAATTCACACCTGCATATAACACGCCCTTCTGTGCCTTCAATATCGTTTCGGCACTGGACGCGCAGGAAGCACAGCTCAATCCGGTAACCGGGTAATTTTCTTTTATAGTACTCATATATCTTCCTTTTGTACTATACAAATGTCCGGTTGTTCCGGGTATTCCCCTTACATAATTTTTGAAAAGGTTTATATAATTACAGAGCCCTTACAGCTCCATAATGTCCTCATTCCACAACTCCGGCTTTTCCTGAATAAAATCATTCATCATATCGATGCACTCCTGCAGATCCAGGTCGACCACTTCCACACCCTGCGATACCAGAAAGTCCTTTGCTCCGGGAAAGGTCCTCGACTCACCTACAATCACTTTTGGGATCTTGAACTGAACGATAGTCCCGGCGCACATGTAGCAGGGCATCAGGGTTGAATAGATCACGGTACCGCGGTAGCTTCCGATCCTGCCGGCATTATTCAAACAGTCCATCTCACCATGCAGGATGGGATTATTTTCCTGCACGCGCTTATTGTGACCGCTGGCCACCACTTTTCCGTCTTTCACCAGAACCGAGCCAATCGGAATACCCCCTTCAGCAAGTCCCTTTTTGGCTTCTTCTATTGCCAGTCTCATAAATTCGTCCATCGCGTAATACTTTTGGTTTCGATAAAACTACGTATTTCAGGTAAACCTTTCAGGAAATTTAAAGTTTATAGAGCTTAAAAGAAGCCTATGAAACGCGCACATACAGACGAAGAGATTATACAGGCAGCCTCGCAAAAAAGTAAAACAGAGGTTGCAGGTACCGACGACAAGATTGACATCGCCGTCGACCTCGACGACAGTCACGGGGTTTGCCACACATATGTGGTCACTTATAAAAAAGAGGGCGATCAGTGGAGCCCTGCCCAGGTAAGCGAACTGAGTTCCCTTTAAACGCTTCTGGAATGTAACCGGCTATTTACAGGTTCGATATGCGTGCGCACTGGTAGCAGGATCAGTGCGGGGTGACTGCGGTTAAACATCAGAAAAACCGGAGTGAACCCGCACTCAACCCGGACTCACCCCGCACGCAGCAGGTCTTTGAACCGAACATGAAACGGCTTTGGTACCTTCCGGTTTAATCCAGCTGGCAAGGAATTGTCTGTTAAAGATCGTACATCTTCTCTGTCCTGCAAAAAACAATTTATCTTTCCTTATATTTGTATTAGTACGGCAACCGTTATATATCCTGTTCATAACCAGGAACTAACCAACGCAGAACGACGGCCGGCTTTTTCTGGAAACCTGTTTTTAAATTTTCCGTAGGAGACGATTATGAGGTGGACATTTGTGATACAGCAAAAAGTAAAAGTTGCTTGCGTGCTCTTTAGCATCATGCTTCTTATCATGCTTTTCTCTTTCCTTGAGAAAAGGAATATCTCGCAGGTGAACGAATCTGCAACATCGATATACAAGGACCGACTCGTACCGGCGACCGACATCTTTTACCTGTCAGAACATCTTCATGGGAAGCGTTTTCTGATGGAACATCTTCTGAGGCCGGAGGCCAGGGAGACAGCACGGGCAGGCCAGCAGCTGCAGGCCCATAACCGGTCGGTTGACCAGCTGATACAGAAGTTTGAGAAGACCTATCTGGTAGAAGACGAATCGCGTTATCTGGCACAGCTAAAAAGCGAGGTGGAGGCCTACAACCGGCTTGAGGCGCGGATCCTGCATCTGATCGCGCAGGGAGACCAGGCGGGAGCGTCCAGCCTGTATCAGGCAAAAGGCAGGGCGTCGCTTGAGCAAACTACCAGGAAGCTGGCATTGCTGGCCAGGGTGCAGACCACTGTGGCGGGCGAGCTGATCAAGAGTTCTGAAGGAACGGTGGCCTCGGCCAGTCTCATTTCGAGCTTGCAGATCGTCCTGGCCATCATTACAGGCCTCATTGTGCTTTCACTGGTATTTGCTTCGAGGATTACGGTCGACAAAGGCCACGGATACCGCTGGAACTAACCTGCGGGCCGCTCCGGGGAAAAAGAGTAAACATTAGCGTCCATGTGAGGTTAATGTTAAGTTATCTCTTTTTCACCTATGGACAACTTTCACCTAAAACAAGGAATTTCTGTGATCATGCCTGTCTACAATCAGGCATCCTTTATAAACAGGGCCATCCAGAGTCTGAAGGCCCAGACGCTGAGCGACTGGGAGCTGATCATCATCAACGACGGTTCTACCGACAACGTTACTTCCATCATCAGGCCTTACCTCGATGAATCCAACATACGTTATTATGAGAATGTAAAAAACCGCGGCCTGGGTGCCTGCCTCAACTTCGGGATTGAGCATGCCCTGGGCAAGTACATCGCCTACCTGCCGGCGGACGACTTGTACTACAGGGACCACCTGCGCCAGCTGGCCGAAAAGCTGGACGACTCCCATACTGTACTTGCCTACTCAGGAGTGCGGCATCACTACAACCGGACGGCCGATGGCGCGGTGGATGGCTACCCGCTGCAGCTGGTGCAGGTGATGCATAAAAAAAGAGAAGACCGGTGGATGGAACGGGATGAACTGGTGACCGACGACCTCGACCGGATGTTCTGGTCCGGACTTCAGAAGAGGGGGCTTTTCGCCCCTACTCAGCAGATGAGCTGCGAGTGGGTCGATCATCCGCGGCAGCGTCATAAGATCATTCAGGAGCCCGTCGGAGGCATTAATCCCTACAAAGAGTATTACGGAGTGAAACAGCCCCTTCGCTATCACAGCACGGCAGGCAATTATATTGATGAGCTGAGCTACTACGAGCGGTTCAGGGTTAAAAAAGAGCCTAAGCCCCAGCGCGAGGGGCTTAAGATAGTCCTCACCGGAGAGCTGGCCTACAACGCCGAGCGGATCTGCGCGCTGGAAGAGCAGGGCCACAAACTCTACGGACTCTGGATGAAGGAGCCTTACTGGTATAATACCATCGGTCCCCTTCCCTTCGGGCATGTTGAAGATATTCCTTATGAGACCTGGCAGCAGCGGCTGGAGGAGATCAAGCCGGATGTGATCTATGGACTTTTGAACTGGCAGGCCGTGCCGATGGCCCATGAGGTACTGATGCACAGCCGCGGGATTCCGTTTGTCTGGCACTTTAAGGAGGGACCGTTTATCTGCCTGGAGAAAGGCACCTGGAACCAGCTGATCGATCTGTATACCTATTCGGACGGACAGATCTACACGAGCGCGGAGATGCGCGACTGGTTCCTGCAGTTTTTGCCGGGCAAATCGAACCATGTGCTGGTTCTTGACGGCGATCTGCCGAAGAAAGAATGGTTTAAAAACACAATTTCGCCCAGGCTCTCCGATCAGGACGGAGAAATCCATACTGTAGTTCCGGGTCGACCGATCGGCTTGCACCCCCACACTGTGGCAGAAATGGCGGAACATAAGATCCACCTGCATTTTTACGGCGACTTTACGCACGGCCAATGGAAACAGTGGATTGAAAAGACCCACAAGATGGCACCCGGCTACCTGCATACTCATGCTAACGTAACACAGGAAAACTGGGTAAAGGAGTTTTCGCAGTACGACGCAGGATGGCTCCATTTCTTTAGCAGCGAGAACCAGGGCGAACTGATGAGGGCAAACTGGGACGACCTGAACTATCCGGCAAGGATGGCAACGCTGGCAGCAGCAGGGCTCCCCATGCTTCAGCGCGACAATACCGGACATATCGTTGCTACACAATCTATTGTGAAGAAACATGAATTAGGAATCTTCTTCAGTTCAATGGAGGACCTGGCGGCACAGCTACGGGACAAAGAAAATCTGGAACGCATTCGCAAGAATGTATGGGACAAGCGCCTTGCCTTTTCGTTTGATTACCATGTAAACACACTGACGTCCTTCTTCAGGCAGGTTATAGAAAGCAAAGCGGCCGGCGAGTCATCGAAAAAAGCAAGTGCATAGTGAGATGGGGGCTGGATCAAAATTTGGGAACTAGTGCAAAATCTGGGATCTGGTGCAGAGATGCGGGATTTGGTGCAAAATGTGAGTTCATGCTCACCGGGGCACTCACATGCAAAGTGCATCAATAAAACTGCTTCGACTACTTCGACAATCGAAGCACCAATGCATCAGCTGAATCTTTCAATGCTAAAATCAAAGCTCTGCGAAGCCAGTTCAGAGGCGTGGGAACGCCAGCTTCTCCATGGATCGCTTGCTGAAAATCTGCTTAATTATTTATCCCGCAACTTTTCCGCCTGATCCCCTTGATCCAGTAAAACCTTTTATGAATGAAGCCCGGAAGGGAGATAAAAGCATAACGAGCGAGCTTGTGGGTACTGAAAAACAAAATGTAGTTAAATAAAAAAAGCTCCCGATGGGCGAGAGCTCAAACTAACCAATTATAAACCTAAATTATATGAAAGGAGCTGTAGGAGAAGGAGTCGAACCTTCATGGAGAAAAAAGAATTTTTGATTCTCCGCCGCCGTTTTGAGGAGGTGTGTTTTCCGTTTCACCACCCTACAGTATGTTATCTCTTAAAGAACTATGGTACAAAGATAAGGCGCGGAAATATAATTTGCAAATATTTTAATAAAAAAAGTAAAACGTTGCATTTCCGGCAACGTTGCCGGAGCTTCAGTAACGAATTAGCAACAATTCTAATACACTCCTCCCATAGAGGTATAATTCGCTGTATAACTGCACAATTTGAGGTTTTGGGCAGGGTTGCCTGACAATCAGAGAACCACATCCTCCCACCCTAAAGTATCGCATTAATTTCGATCTTTTAGGGCAATAGCCAGCCACAATGATTAAGCCAAAAGGGTCCAAATCATTCTGGTGGGGTGTAAATTTCGATTCTGGTCGGGTTAGGAGCGCGCCACAATGATTAAGCCAAAAGGGTCCAAATCATTCTGGTAGGGTGTAAATTTCGATTCTGGTCGGGTTGGAGCTTGCCACAATGATTAAGCCAAAAGGGTCCAAATCATTCTGGTGGGGTGTAAATTTCGATTCTGGTCGGGTTAGGAGCTCGCCACAAGGATTAAGCCAAAAGGGTCCAAATCATTCTGGTAGGGTGTAAATTTCGATTCTGGTCGGGTTAGGAGCTCGCCACAAGGATTAAGCCAAAGAGGCCTAAATCATTCTGGTGGGGTGTAAATTTCGATTCTGGTCGGGTTAGGAGCTGGCCACAAGGATTAAGCCAAAAGGGTCCAAATCATTCTGGTGGGGTGTAAATTTTGATTCTGGTCGGGTTAGGGTGCGCCACAAGGATTAAGCCAAAGAGGCCTAAATCATTCTGGTGGGGTGCAAATTTTGATTCTGGTCGGGTTAGGAGCGCACCACAATGATTAAGCCAAAGAGGCCTAAATCATTCTGGTGGGGTGTAAATTTCGATTCTGGTCGGGTTTGGAGCTCGCCACAAGGATTACGCCAAAAGGGTCTAAAACATTCTGGTAGGGTGTAAATTTCGATTCTGGTCGGGTTTGGGCGGGCCACAAGGATTAAGCCAAAAGACCCTAAATCATTCTGGTGGGGTGTAAATTTCGATTCTGGTCGGGTTTGGGCTGGCCACAAGGATTACGCCAAAGGACCCTAAATCATTCTGGTAGGGTGTAAATTTCGATTCTGGTCGGGTTAGGAGGGCGGCACAATGATTAAGCCAAAAGGGTCTAAAACATTCTGGTTGGGTGTAAATTTCGATTCTGGTCGGGTTTGGGAGCCCGCCACAATAATTAAGCGCTTGACGGACTGGACTTTACTCCTTATATTCACATAAGGATCAGTGGCGAACCTAAATAAAGAGCAGAACCAGGCGATCCTGAGTCCTTTGGTGTGGAGAATTAATCAATATCGAATATGGCTCGTACCTACAAGTCGCCAGGAGCTTACGTTGAGGAGATTGCAAACCCTCAGGCTGAGGCACTCGCTCTTGAAACAACAGTTCCTGCTTTTATCGGCTATACAGATAAGGGCGTTGAGAAATTAACATTTCGAAAGATTGTATCGCTCAAGGAGTTTCAGGAGCACTATTGCGAACCGGATAAGAAAGCGGGGCACTTCAATACCGCGGGACAGAGAATCACCCGCGACTTGTTGAAGAACGAGCTCTACTATCACATGAAGCTTTATTTTGCCAACGGAGGCAGTGCATGTTATGTACTATCGCTGGGAAGGAGAGCAAAGGACTCGCGGGGAAGCAAGGATGATTTTCTCGAAGGACTGGCCATGCTGGCTGCCGAAGACGAACCCACTCTGCTCGTGATGCCGGAGCTTACACGACTCGACTTCCGTGATTGCATGGAAGTATATCAGGCGGCTCTTGCCCAGGCTGCTGCAAAGCTGAACCGGTTCGTCATTCTGGATGTACCAGAGGGATCTGATGCCCTACGCGCCTTCCGGGAAGGAATCGGAAGCAACAACCTGAGCTATGGTGCCGCATATTATCCCTACCTGCAGATCGCGGTTTCCGAAGACGATCGCGAGGACTCGTCTTTTAACGCCAGCATTGATCAGGCCCAGAAAGACAAAGGCTTCAAAACGCCGTACAGATTAAAACACGGCCAGAACGACACGGGGGACAGAAGATCGATAAAAATCACCTCCCCGCCTGTGCTGACTCTACCGCCCGGCGCTGCTATTGCGGCCATCTACTGCCATACAGACAAGACAAGGGGGATATGGAAAGCTCCTGCCAATGTAAGCCTGCAGGGCGTGCTGGCGCTTGACCGTAACCTATCAGCGGAGGAACAGGCAGAGCTTGGTGCAGACGCGACCGGTGGAAAGGCAATCAATCTGATCAGAAGTTTTCCCGGCAAAGGCATCCTCGTGTGGGGAGCAAGAACCTTAGACGGCCCTGGCAGCGAATGGAAGCACGTCAACGTAAGAAGACTGTGCGGCTTTGTTGAGAAATCGCTAACGAAGACCCTGGCAGGGTTTGTATTTGAACCAAATGAAAAGAATACCTGGCTGAGGGTTACCACCATGGCGGAGAACTTCCTTGCCGCGCTATGGCGGCAGGGGGCGCTTGTCGGCCTGAAACCTGAAGAGGCCTTTTTTGTAAAAACGGGCCTGGGCTCAACGATGACTCCGGAGGACGTAAAAAAGGGACTTATCATTGTCATGATTGGCCTCGCCGTGCTCCGGCCCGCGGAGTTCCTTATTATTCGCTTTTCGCAGAAGATACAAGCAGGTTTGTGAGTTAAAAAACCGCGCTTTTGAAAGTGAAAACCATGCAAACATCGGCCTGGCGCCCTTCTGGATGACACCGAAAGCCCATAGTAAGACGAAAATTAAAGAGGCAAGGGTAACGACAACCGGCAACCTGACACTTCCAAATAGAGAATAAATGTAATTTAGCTTCTCGTGGCAGGCAGGCAAGAATGATCGATGTGTTTGGATTAAAAGATTCTTTGGCGATCAGAACTCATTAAGTGAGAGAAGTGAAAGAACAAGGAGATATTCAGTCTGCTTTTGCATCCGGGCAAACAAAAGGATAATTTTAGCGGAGTTCGGTGAACCTGGGAGCCTCTACGGAACTCAACTTCTCCGAATGCAGCAAGTTCCATCCTTCCAGACCAGTCAGTAAGTACAGACTACTGAAAATTACTTAAGCAACCTTATATGATTCTCGAGATGGTAACAGGCTGACGCCGGAAACATAAATTAGTTAAAGATCGGCGATTCTGAATTCGGCTACCGCCTCTGGTTCAGACTACAAGAAAACACCTCCTATCAAAATTCAAATAAAAAAATAAAGCTCCCGATGGGCAGGAGCTCAAACTAACCAATTATAAACCTAAATTATATGAAAGGAGCTGTAGGGGAAGGAGTCGAACCTTCAAGGAGTGGTTAGCCCATTGCTGGATTTCCCATAATCTCCGCCACCGAGACAAGGAGGTGTGTCTGCCAATTTCACCACCCTACAGTATTTAAAAGAACCTCTTGAAGAACTTGTTGATACAAAGATAACACAGCATGCTTTATTTTGCAAATATCCCAACAAATAATATTAACTTTTATTATTATCTTATTATTTCGCCCTTTTTTTGAGGATCATCAAAAAACGACACCTGAAATAAATATTTTATTAACATTTTATTAATGAGCAATCTAGCCTAAACGCTCCTTCCCCCCTGCTTTTTTGATCCTTTCTGCCCCCACCCCTTAGCCTGGAAGAAAAGAATACACGAAGAGCCTTGCTTAATAACTAATCTTTTAGTTATCTTTACTAAAGCCAATATCGTATGAGACCTCATATCCTCCTTTCCATTGTGCTCTCCCTCTTTTGCAGCAGGATGGCGGCACAGACAACCGGCGATAATAATGCCGAGAAGCTACTCGACCTGATGCAAACCCAGCGTTATAAAGAAGCATCGCAACTGATTGAAACAGAATATCCGAAGCCTCTGTCCGACAAACTTCTCCTGCGCCTTGCATATTGCTACTATATGGCCGGGAACCTGCCGGAAGCAGAAAAACATTATACTGTCCTTTATGAAAAAGACACTGCGAATGTCTCGCTGCTCAGCAGTCTGGCAAATCTGCAGCTAAAGAGGGGAAACTACAAGGCAGCTATGGGCTACCTGAGCAAGAGTTTGAAAGCCGACAGCACGAACTTTTCGACCTGGAAGCAGCTGGGGCAGATCGGACAAATTGTAGAGGACAGTCTCACCGCCCGCTATCTCGAAAGAGCAAACTCATTGAACAGGGAGGATCCGGATGTTGCATATGATCTCAGCACAATTTATACTACCAGGCGGAAGTATGCCGAGGCTGGAGTGGTGCTGGCTAACGCACTTCAGGCAGACTCGAGCAACATGATGCTGCTCAGAGCGAAGGCGAAGCTTGCATATGCCATGGACGAATGGCAGGAACTGATCAGGGTATGCGCTTCACTGGCAAAGCTGGGAGACGAGTCGGTCGGATTAAGCAGCTGGCTGGGCGAAGCCTACTATCAGACCAAACAATACAAAAAGTGCATTGAAACCTTTGCCGTTCTTGAAGAGAAAGGACTTGAAAAGGAAAGCGCCCTTTACTTTACGGCCAAGAGCTATAAAAACCTGCGGGACCAGAATAATGCCATCAGGTATTTCAGGAAGACGATCGCTGCCTCCATGTCGCCCAATGTGGGCAACTACTTCACGGAAATTGGCGACTCCCAGGAAAAGCTGCAGCAATCACGCAATGCCTTGAAATCGTATCAGAAGAGCCTGGACTACGACGAGAGCTCTTTCACCTATTACCTTATTGCCAATTTGTATGATCAGAAGATAAAAGACCGCACAAAGGCTGCCCTGTACTATAGAAAGTTCCTGAAAACTGCTACCCGCACTACGCCGGGAAACAATGCATACGTTGAATATGCAAAATTGCGACTGGGCGAAATCAGTAAGTGATCTATTTGCCCAGCAGACGGGCAACGTATTTACCAATGATGTCGAACTCAAGGTTCACGACGGTCCCCTCTTTGATGGTCTTAAAGTTGGTGTGTTCGTGCGTATAGGGAATAATAGCCACGGAGAAGCGGTCTTCCTGTGAATCAACGACCGTGAGGCTCACTCCGTTAACAGTGATGGAGCCCTTCTCCACCGTAACGTTCCCTTTGGAGGCGTCGTAGGAGAAGGTGTAAAGCCAGCTCCCGTCCATCTCCTGCACGGCAGTACATTGAGCCGTCTGATCAACGTGTCCCTGAACAATATGGCCGTCGAGGCGACCGTTCAGCTGCATACAGCGCTCAAGGTTAATCAGGCTGCCCACTTCAAGCTGCCCGAGACTGGATTTGCTAAGCGTCTCTTCAATAGCAGTGACGGTGTGGCTGTTTTCGTTCAGAGCAACAACGGTAAGACATACTCCATTGTGGGCGACGGACTGGTCGATCTTCAACTCTCCTGCAATTCCGGAGGAGACGGTAATATGCAGGTTGCCGCCTTCGTGACGCAGCGCCGTTACTTCACCCAGAGTCTCAATAATTCCTGTAAACATGCTGCGAATTTACACAATTTCTGTCGCCGGAGTAAGTTTCGGAAGGTAGCCAAAACCTAGCGATACAAATTGTGTTACATGATTGTTAAGAGTTAAAAAAGGGGAAAATTCCGCCATATAGATTATAATCCGTAATTTTGGCATAACATTTATGTTAAAACAGAACCTACAACAAAAGTTACTTCAAAAACTGTCTCCTCAGCAGATTCAGTTCATTAAGCTATTGCAAGTTCCTACCGTGTCGCTCGATGCGAGAATCAAAGAAGAGCTCGAGGAGAATCCGGCATTGGAGGACCTGAGTCTGGCCAACATGAACGAGCCGCTTGAGCAGTATCCGGATAAGGATCCTGACGAAAGCAACTATGAAAATGAAGAGGGAGGCGAAAATACCGATGAGTTTAACATAGACGATTATCTGCAGGAGGATAATGTCAATGATTACGGATCGAAGTATGACCAGAATGGCGACGACGAGGAAGACCGCAAAGAAATTCCTTTTGCTGTTCAGAGTTCTTTTTACGAAAACCTGCAGCAGCAGCTTGACCTCATCCCCTTATCAGATAAAGATTTCCAGATCGGGCAGCAGATCATTGGAAGTTTAGACGATGACGGATACCTCAGGCGATCTATCACCTCTTTGATCGACGACCTTGCTTTCTCTCAAAACGTGTTTGCAGAGGAAGAAGAGGTTGAAGAAATGCTGAAAGTGATTCAGGGATTTGAGCCGGCAGGAGTAGGAGCGCGCGACCTGCAGGAATGTCTTTTGATCCAGCTGCGCAAGAAAGATGCTTCGAACCCGGTGATACAGAAAGCCATCAGGATTGTTGAACATTACCTGGAGGAGTTCACCCGCAAGCATTACGATAAGCTGGAAAGGGTGTTAGGCGTCACATCGGAAGAACTCAGAGATGCGGTGAACGAGATCCTGAAGCTGAATCCGAAGCCGGGGGACTCGAGTGAAGTGAGCACAAAGCAAATGCAGGTGATTCCTGACTTTCACATCGCCAATAACGACGGAGTACTCGTCTTGACTCTGAACGCGCAAAACGCGCCTGAACTGCGCGTAAGCCGCTCTTACCAGGAAATGTTTGAGCACTACGACAAGGCCTCGCAGAAGGATAAAAAACTCAAGGAGGCGGTTCAGTTCGTCAAGCAAAAGCTTGACTCGGCCAAGTGGTTCATCGACGCCATCAAACAGAGGCAGCAGACGCTTTTGAAGACAATGAATGCGATCATGCACTACCAGTACGACTACTTTCTGACAGGCGATGAGCGCAACCTGCGTCCCATGATCCTGAAGGACATTGCCGACAAGATCGGGATGGACATCTCGACGGTATCACGTGTGGCGAACTCAAAGTATGTGCAAACGGAATTCGGAACCTTTTTACTCAAGTCGTTCTTTTCTGAAGCGATCCAGACGGAAAGCGGCGAGGAAGTTTCGAACAAGGAGGTGAAGAAGATATTAGAAGAGTGCATCGGCAAGGAAGATAAACGGCATCCGTTAGCCGATGAAAAGCTTGCCGAGATCCTCAAGGAAAAAGGCTATAATATTGCCCGCAGAACGGTAGCAAAATACCGGGAAGCAATGAATATACCGGTAGCAAGGCTCCGGAAAGAACTTTAAGAGGGCTGATCGCCTTAGCAAATAGTGAATATTTAAAGTAATGGAGAGCTCCTGCGTAAATGCCGCACGAGCTCTCTTGCTTTGGTAAGCTTGTTATGCGTCACTGCATCTCCTTAGTGCATAAACGCAATTTCATAAATTCAAGAACGTCAAGCATCCTTTCTAGCTGATACCGACTAATTGGATTCAGTTACACTCCCTGAGCGTAGAAAACAATATCAGTCTAATCTACAGCCTTTTAACAAATAACTTTAAAAAGCTATCGCACTTCTGTAACCATAAACCTTCCATTCCCGTAGAAATGCGAAATAAATCACAAATATTAATGAAAACTTATCTACGTTTTAGGACCAGTGCCTTGATCTGTGCAGTGGCAGCTATTAGTTTTTCTTCTTGCCAAAAAGGCGACACGGGAGAGCAAGGCCCAAAGGGTGAACAGGGGGTTCAGGGACAAACTGGGTCACAGGGAATCCAAGGTGTGGCAGGACTAAATGGAAAGACAATTCTTTCCGGAACAACCGCTCCTGATGCTGCGGTAGGAACGATCGGCGACTTTTTCCTGAATCTACAAGCTTCAGAGCTTTACGGGCCTAAGACTGATAAGGGCTGGGGCCCATCAATCAGTATCAAAGGCATGAATGGAACGAACGGCACCGACGGTAAAGACGGGGTTAATGGTCAAAATGGGACAGATGGCAAAAATGGCATCGACGGTAAAAACGGTTCTCAACTACTAAGCGGTTTTAGTGTACCAGAAGCAACTTTAGGAGTTGAAGGAGATTACTACATCGACAAGCAAACAGCCGACATGTATGGACCAAAAACTTCCTCGGGTTGGGGTACTCCTGTAAATTTCGCAGGAGCAGCGGCCAAAGGAGTACAAGCGTACATCATAAAAGGCCGTAAGTTCAATAACGTAACTTTCGATGGCAACTATACCCAATTAGCGTATGTATCCGGCGCTATCAGCCTAGGGGACAAGTTCATGAATTTAGGAGATGAAAGTATCGCTTTCTTTTATATCAGGGCTTCCAATTACCCTAATGCGCAATGGCATGCCGTCGACGAGGATTTTGACAACCTTGGACCGTTTGGACCTCGGAGGATGATTTTAGTTGGTAACACAGATGGGAGTAGCGATCCAGATCACCCCGCTCTTCATCTTGATCAATACTACAGAACGAATGACGTTATTACTCTGGCAGGTCTCTCATATTATTTAAGTGCCGATCAACTTAGCCGGGGGATAGACGTTCGAATTGTCCTTCTTAATGCATCCTCGGTTCAGTTACTAGAAACTGCTAAAGTTGATATCAAGGACTTCGCTGCGGTTCAGAGAGCATTGAATATCACCAAATAAGATCAGAAAAAATGCGTCCATGAACTTATTCTTTCTGATCTTATAAAAGAATCTCATTAATTCATGGCGTTCCTGAGGTTCCCTTCAGGATATAAAAAGAGGCCGTATCATTGACGAAATGATCGGCCTCTTTTTTATTCCATGAACTTTTCAGCTTTCTTAAGATTATTGATCGGGCGGATGGTAATATGGCGTGCAGGTATCAGCTCATACAGGCTGGGCGGGAGCGCCATGAGCTAGTCCTGCTGAAGGGCTTGAAAACAGGTTTTCTCACTGCATATTCGACTACCTCTATGACTTAAATAAAAGAAATCAGAATATTAATACAAATAAAGACCATTCAAATCGCCTTTATTCAGATCTGTAAATTCCTGAATATAAAACGAGGGTGACCATGATTTACGATACACCCTCGTTACAGGGATGTCCTAATGCTGTAGCGGACTGCTGCTGAAAAGATGAAACTCACCAGGCGCGAGAGTAGATCGATATGCCCCGCCTGAAACAGTTATGCTCTGCCCTGAAAAGTAATCGGTCCAGTCTCCTCCTTGCGGGAATGTGATGCTTGCTGATTGTGGAGAAACATCAAAATTACCTACCACCACTACATTCTGACCGGCGCTCTTCAATACGATGTACTTAATAGCCGAGTTCACTGAATACTGGAAATCCGTACTGGCGAACACGGCGTTGTTCTTTTTCAGTTTGATCAGCATCGAATAGACGCTATACAGGTGTCTGCGTTGAGTATTGCTGTAATAGTTCCAGAGGATAGGCTTCTCCCCTGTCCGTCCGTTCTCATTAATTGACTTATCATAGCCCAGCTCTCCGAACTGCCAGATCATTTTAGGACCGGGGATGGAGAAAAAGAAGGCTGCTGCCAGCTCCTGACGCTTAAGTGCGGTAGCCAGGTCTTTCACATTATAGCTGCCACTGGAATTACCGTAACTCAGGTTTTTGAACATAAGCCGTTCCTCATCATGGCTTTCCATATAGGTCACCAGATTATCGGCCTTATTGAATCCGTGCGTGCCATAGAAGGCGCGCGACAGGTCTGAGTTCTGCACATAGCCCATGGTACCTTCATTGAAATTATGATTGAGGTTGTTCCAGAGCATCATACCTTCGGCAGCCAGCTCTTGCTCTTCCTGGTCGGCCGCGAAATGCTCAAGTATGACATAGAGTCCGGGGTCCACCGACCTGATGTACTGATTATACTCTTTCCAGATGGCTACGCGACTGGCATCGTAGGCACTCCATGCGTTCACATTGGCGTCGGACGTGCCTGTATTCTTCTGCGTAAATCCTTTGGAAAGATCAAAACGAAATCCGTCAACCTTGTATTCCTCTGCCCAGAAGCGCAGCACGTTCTTCACGAAGCGCTTGGTAGCCGCACTTTCATGATTAAAGTCGTGCCCCACATTATAGGGGTGTTTGGCCTCGGCATTGAACCAGGGGCTCCCGGAAGACGGCTTTCCAGCTGCCTGATCGAAATACAACTGCACCATGGGCGACTGGCCGAAGGAGTGGTTCAGCACCATGTCCATGATGACGGCTATTCCCTTTGCATGGCATCCGTCGATCACTTCCTGCAACGCGCGTTTGGTGCCATAATATTTATCGGGAGCGAAGTAAAATGAAGGATTATAGCCCCAGCTGGAATTCCCTTCAAACTCCGTAACCGGAAGCAGCTCAATAGCGTTCACTCCCAGCCGCGACAAGTAGTTGAGGGTATCGCGCAGCGTGTTGTAGTTGTGAGCGGCGAGGAAATCGCGCAGATGGAGCTCATAGATCACCAGGTCTTTTTTCTGCGGCCGCTCAAAGCTGCCTGATTTCCACTGATAGGGGGCTGCGTTGGCCTGCATGACACTGACTATACCGGTGGTCTTACCTGTAGGGTAAGCCTTTAGTGAGGGATAGGTACCTGCCGGAACAGAAGGGTCGTTCTGAGGGTCGAGCACCTTCTCGCAATAAGGATCCGCTACCCGGATGGTTCCGTCTACCCAGTACTGGTAGGCATATTCCCTTGCAGGATCCAGATTGTCGATCTGCACCCACCATGTTCCGTCTGCGGCACGTTTCATAAAGGCACCGGACTCCGCCTTCCAGTCGTTAAAATCGCCCAGCACATAGGCGAACTTCTTTCCGGGAGCATAGAGCGCGAAAATGGCTGAACGTCCGCCGTTAGTGAACGTTACGCCTTCCCTCGCCCCTGCAGGAAGCGGAGCCTCCTGAACGGCCTGATTCACCACGAAGGAGTACACAGCTTCAGCGGTAGAGCCGCCGCCGCTTGCAGTCACTTTAATCTCCTGAGCGCCCGCACCAGTGACGCTTACTTTCCCCGAGACCGAAGTAGCTGATTTAGCCGTAGCGAACGAATTGCCGTTATAGGACAGGCTGAGGTCTGCGGCTGAGGAGGCCACTGCCGTGACATAGACCTCCTGACCTATGCTCTGTACCTGCACTGCCGGCACGGGGATATAGCACGGCTCAAACTCAGGCGAAACGAAGCGCACCTGCAGCTTGCCCGATGCGGCAACAGGCATATAAATGTCGGAGTTGTCCTTATTCCTCGCGACCCGGCTGCCGTCGGCATTTCGGAATAGCATGGCTATATAGAGGATCTTCTCGCCTGACGGTACATTGAAAAAGGCGGAGGGATTGAACGATATCCGATACTTGTCGGCACCAAGCGACGTCATTTTAGAAACCGGATCCGGCTGGCTGAACGAGGGACTCTTCACATATTTCCAATCGGACGGCCCTGCGCTCTTGTCGGTAATAACACCCGCATAGAGGTAAACATCGCCGGCGAATCCTTTCAGCGCTTCGTTGCCTTTTGAGGCATCAAAGGTGATGGCGATGTTCTCACCCGCCGAAGGAAAATAGGGCGACCAGGTTAAGAGGCCGGCCACGGTATCTGATGACGGGTCTGGTCCCGGAGTTCCTGTGTCATCGTCCGAATTATGCTTCCTGCAAGACATAACAAGCAAGAAGGGCAGCAGCAACAATAACGCGCTTCTTTTCATACGATAGTTATAATTGGTTAATAAAAGCAGGCAGTCGCTACTGCTTGCTGTCTTTTACATAAAGCACGGAGAGAGCCCCGAGCAGCATGAGTACCCCTGCCATAACGATGGAGAAGATAGCCTGCCCATGGAAGAGCTGCTTCACGATCATTCCTCCGAAAAATCCGTTGACGATCTGTGGGAAGGTGATAAAGAAGTTGAAGATGCCCATATAAACACCCATTTTCCTTGCAGGAATGGAGCCCGACAGAATGGCGTAGGGCATGGCGAGGATACTTCCCCAGGCAAGGCCAATACCGATCATGGAGAAGATGAGCAGCTTAGGGTCCTGGATGAAATAAATGGAGAGCAACCCGATTCCGCCGGCGGTAAGGGAAAATGCATGGGCTATTTTGCGGCTTGTTTTCCTGGCTATTGCCGGAAGCATGAGCGCATAGATGGCTGAAACCCCGTTGTATATTCCAAAAAGAAGACTTACCCAGTTGGCGGCATCAGCAAAAGCAACGGAGGAGGTGTCGCCCGGCGCCACTTTATACACGTGTTCGGCTACCGCAGGAGTGGTGAATACCCACATGGAGAACAGAGCGAACCAGGAGAAGAACTGAACGAGACCGAGCTGCCGCATGGTGAGGGGCATTTTGGAGAAATCGGTAAAGATGCTCAGGATCCCTTTCTGCTCGTCTGCCTCCTCATCTTCCGGGTAAAACTTCGCCCGCTCTTCCGGCGAATACTCCTTGGTGGAGACGACTGTCCATAGTAAGGCTGCGGCCAGCACAAACGCCCCTACATAGAAGGAATAGATCACGTTATCAGGAACATGGCCCGGGGCTGCCGTTTTAGACACCCCAAGGTACTCAGAGAAAATATAGGGGAGCCATGACCCTAAGACGGCGCCTGCCCCAATGAGGAAGGTCTGAACGGAGAAACCTACACTACGCTGGCTGTCAGGAAGATTATCGGCTACCAGAGCCCGGAAGGGCTCCATGGCAACATTAAAGGAGGCATCCATGATCATGAGCATGCCGGCGCCTACCAGAATGGGCGGAAGCAGGTAAGCCAGCACAGCAGAATTGGGCATGAAGATGAGCGCAAGGGCGGCCAGAAGTGCTCCGGTAAGGAAGTATGGCCTTCTGCGGCCAAACCTGTTCCAGGTACGATCGCTATAGTGGCCGATGATGGGCTGCACGATCATGCCCGTGATAGGGGCAGCGAGCCAAAAAAGCGACAGATGCTCTACATCTGCACCAAAAGTCTGAAGTATGCGGGAGGCGTTGCCGTTCTGAAGGGCGAATCCGAACTGAATGCCAAAAAACCCGAAACTCATGTTCCATATCTGCCAGAACGAAAGCCGTGGCTTCTCTACAGGAATGTTCATATATGGTTAATTTACGTGTACTCTAAAATTTATAAATGGCAGCTCCCGAAGGCAGCACATCAACCGGAATTCCTTCAGTCAGCTTCACAGCAGAGACCTTCTCTCCCGTAAGCACCTGTATCGGCTCCACATCCGAGTCTGCCTTCAACTTCAAAGCGGGCAGCACCTGCTGAGGGATGACCAGCTTTGTTTTAAGCTGCTTCTTCCGGTCGAAATTGACCACGATCAGCAGACGCTCCTTTGTGGTATACCTAAGGTACGCATAGGTCTTCTTATTGAAGCCTTTCTGGTTGTTTAATTCGAAGAACTTCCCTTTATGCACCGCCTCGCTTGACGCGGAGAAGTTGAGAAGAGCGCTATAGAACGACCTTAGCTTTTTCTGATCTTCCGACAAGAGAGCGCCATCGAATGCACCTTTGTTCATCCATTTCTGGTGCTCAGGAACACCCCAGTAATCGAAGATGGTAGTGCGGTTATCTTCAGTACCAAACCCTTCATTGCCTTTTCCCGGCTCTCCGACTTCCTGACCAAAATAAATCATAACGGGGCCTCCCGACAGGGTTGCAGAAACGACCATGGCGGGTACAGCCAGCCAGGGATTTCCGGCGAAGCCAGAAGAGGCAATCCTTTCCTCGTCATGATTCTCGAGAAAGCGAAGCATCCTCGATGAAAAGTTTTTGCTTTCTACGCCGGCGACATAGCTGATATCTCTTACATCTGCCTTAGGTTCATTTCTGATCAGCCTTTTCAAGCCGTCATAAAGGCCTACTTTATCGTAAAGATAGTCGAACTTGCCCGTGGTGAGGTACTTCCGGTATTGCTTGGGATCGTAGGCTTCAGCAAGAAAGACAATACCGGGCTTCTTTTCCTTCACCTGGGGGATCACCCAATGCCAGAACTCAACGGGCACCATCTCCGCCACATCGCAGCGGAATCCGTCAACGTCTTTGGAAGCCCAGAAGAGCAGGATGTCTCTCATCTTCTCCCAAACAGGCGGGATCGGATCAAAGTGCTTCTTTTCTCCGTTCTGATAATCGACGCCATAGTTCAGCTTAATGGTTTCGAACCAGTCATTAACCGAGGGATCTGCAGCGAATACGTTGTTGCCTGTTGCTTTTGCCGGCCGCTCATTAAACCTGCCGTCCTTCAGCTGGGTACTGAACCCGTCGCCTCCGGCATTAACACCTTTGGGCACGGTAAAGGACTTCCCGGGGATATAATAAAAGTCATTGCGCGGATCAAACGCCTTTGCCTTATTGTCCTCCTCGCCAAAGTCTTTGACCCCGGCAGGCCGCGCATCAGAGTGATAGGTTCGTGCAACATGGTTAGGTACAAAGTCGATCAGCACTTTCAGCTGATGCTTGTGCGTCCGCGCTACCAGGTCCCCGAACTCCTTCATTCTGTCCTTCACATTAACGGCCAGATCAGGGTCTACATCGTAATAGTCTTTGATGGCATAAGGAGAGCCTGCCCTGCCCTTCACTACATCGGGATCGTCGTTCTTAATGCCATAAGCGGAATAATCCGTCATGGTGGCATGCTCGATCACTCCGGTATACCACACGTGAGAAACGCCAAGTTTCTTCAGCTCATCGAGCGCTTTATCGGAGATATCGCTAAACTTTCCACAGCCATTCTCCTGAAGAGAGCCGTAATGTTTGTTTGTACTATTCTGGTTGCCAAAGAGGCGCACCAGCATCTGATAGACAACTACTTTACGATCGCTGCCGGCACTGGATGAACTCATATTGCTCTGTTTAGTGGCCTTTCCTCCACAAGCAGTCAAAAATAGTGCTATAACTGCCAGATACCGCCCTCTAAGGAGTACGCTCTTCATTCTTTTTTCTCTGGGTGATTCAATCTTTAGCTTTTGGTTTCGATCCTGCCGTCGACTGTGCGATATGCTGCTTTGACCGACTTGCCTCCTTCCACCTGATAAGGATCGTCAAAAACAAAGACGGTAAGGGCCTTTTCAGACTGGTTGCTTAAACAAATATGTTCTTTATTGATCAGCACATTTAAAATAGATCCGCGGAACAGGATATTGAACGAGAAAGAGGTCCATTTACCAGGGAGGAAAGGATTAAAGCGAAGGGCGTTGTTCCTCACACGCATCCCGGCAAAGCCTTCCACTACGCTCATCCAGGTTCCGGCCATCGAGGTGATGTGCAAGCCGTCTTCCGTATCGTTATTATAATCGTCAAGGTCTAACCTGGAAGTACGCAGATAAAATTCGTAAGCTCTTGCTTCATCGCCCAGCTTTGCAGCAAGGATGGCGTGAACGCAGGGAGACAGTGAGCTTTCATGGACCGTACGCGGCTCGTAGAAGTCGAAGTTACGGCGGATGGTCTCCTCGCTGAAGCGATCTTCAAAGAAATAGATCCCTTGTAGCACGTCGGCCTGCTTGATGAACACCGAACGGAGGATACGATCCCAGCTCCATTTCTGATTAAGGGGCCGGTCAGCGGGACTAAGATCTTTTACCAGGATCTGTTCCTTGTCGAGGAAGCCGTCCTGCTGAAGGAAGACGCCATGCTCTTCACTCATGGGGAAATACATATTATCTATCACATGTTTCCATGCTGACACTTCCTCCACGTCATCGAAATTCATCTTGGCAGTGAGAAGGGTGTAGCGTTCAGGGAAGGCGGACTTCACGTGAGCAAGAGCTTCAATGGCATACTCCATGCACCAGCAGGCGATGGTATTGGTATACCAGTTATTGTTGACGTTGTTCTCGTATTCGTTGGGGCCTGTCACACCCAGCATCACATATTTGGACCGGGCATCACTCCAGTTGACACGTTGCTTCCAGAAGCGTGCAATACCTACGAGTACTTCGAGCCCGTACGATGCCAGGTATTCTTTATCACCTGTGTAGCGAATGTAGTTGTAGATAGCATAGGCAATAGCGCCGTTGCGATGAATCTCCTCGAAGGTGATCTCCCACTCGTTATGGCACTCTTCACCGTTCATGGTGACCATGGGATAAAGTGCGGCTCCGTCTTTAAAGCCTAACTTCGCGGCGTTCTCTATTGCTTTCTCAAGGTGCTTATAGCGGTAGATGAGGAGGTTCCTGGTGACTTCAGGAGGGGCAGTAGCCAGATAGAAAGGCACGCAATATGCTTCAGTGTCCCAATATGTAGAACCGCCGTACTTTTCTCCTGTGAAGCCTTTCGGCCCGATGTTTAGCCTCGCATCTTCACCGGTATACGTCTGATTGAGCTGAAAGATATTGAAACGGATGGCCTGCTGGGCGGCCACATCACCTTCAATCACGATGTCACTTTCCTGCCATTTTAAGTCCCATGCTGCGGTTTGCTCTTCGAGCATCTTTTCGAAGCCTTTGGAACAGACCTTTTGCAGCGTTCTTTTCGCTTCGGCCACGAGGGTTTGGGAGGGATAGTTTTCGGAAGAGAGGTTGACCGCATATTTGCATAAAGTAATAGTTTCGGCCTGCTTCCCTTCCACGCTAACCTCACAGGCTACATAACGCTCGGAACTGAGGGGACGCGACTGGAGCTCCTGTTTACGGCCTCCTGCGCTTACGCTGAACATCATGCCCGTAGCTACTTCGAAGCCAGTCTTTCTGGTGCGGAGTACCAGGATGGCATTGTCCTGCCCCGTCTCCTGATACACTTCGTCCCAGAACTTCTCATCGTAGTTCGAGTCCTGATTTTTCACATCGCCATCTATGGCGGGTGTAAGAGTAAATGTAGCATCGAAATTGAGAGGTGTGAGCGAATAGCAGATCGCACCTGCCTCATCGTCTACGATACTGCAGAACCTTTTGGAATTCACTTTGAGCTTGCGGCCGTCTGATAGTTCGGCGACAAACTCGCGTTCGAGGAAACCCTCCTTCATATGCAGCACACGCCTGAACTCTTTCACCGTGCAGGTATTGAGGTCGAGTTCCTCCTCTCCCACCCTGACCTTTATTGCAGTCCAGTTGGCAGCGTTGAGCACCTTGGCGAAATACTCCGGATAGCCATTTTTCCACCAGCCTACACGGGTCTTGTCGGGGTAATAGACGCCGGCAACGTAATTCCCCTGGAGGGTATCGCCGGTGTATGTTTCTTCAAAATTGGCCCGCTGCCCCATGCGGCCGTTGCCCAGACTAAAAATACTTTCAGAGATTTTATTCAGGTGAGGATCAAATCCTTCCTCTACAATCTTCCACTCATCAACTTTAATGTAATTCTTCATTTGAACTATGTTTTAGTAGCACGGCATCCCTGCGTCTGCCAGGGGCCGTACTCTGTGCTCTCATCCTTATTCAATTTCGCGACAGCGGTTCTGTTACAGGTCAAAAAGCTGCTCCACTCGCAGATGGCTCAAGCCTTTCACTACCAGGTCTGCTTCATGCAGCACCTCTTCTGTGCCTATTCCTACCACTTTCATTCCCGCTGCCTTTCCGGCCTGCACGCCCGCCACTGCATCTTCAAAGACGACGCATTCATACGGAGCAACAGCAAGGGCTTCAGCGCCCCTGAGGAAGACTTCCGGGTCGGGCTTCGAAGCAGTCACACTATTGCCATCCACCACGGCATCGAAGAGAGCCGCCAGGCCTGTTCTTTCCAGAATTAAGCCTGAATTCTTGCTTGCGGATCCGAGTGCAGTCTTCAAACCCGCGGCGCGTGCCTCCTCCATAAATTCTCTTACTCCCGGCAGGATTTCGTCCGGAGTCATTTGGGTGATCATCTCGACATACCAGTTATTCTTTCTGGTGGCCAGTTCGGCTTGTTCCTCCTGGGTTTTCTCTAATCCGGCCCAGGAAAGGATCAGCTCAAGTGACTTTACGCGGCTCACTCCCTTTAATTTCTCGTTTTCCTCTTCGGTAAAATCGAAGCCGAGTTCATTGGCAAGCCTCTTCCAGGCGCGGTAATGATATACCGCGGTATCAACGATTACTCCATCGAGATCGAATAAACAAGCTTTAATCTTAGACATATTATTTCTTAAGTTCCAGTACAAGTGTGGTTTTAGGAGCAACAGAAAGCGATCGGATGTCTCGGAGCTGCTGTCCGGTTACGACATTTACCGCTCCGCTAAACCCATTCATCCTTTCTGCAAATCGCTCTGTGGGGAGTGTCTCCTGCTTTTCGGAAGTGTTCATGATCACCATCACGGTTTTGTCTGCGTTGTATCGGAAGTACACGTACACTCCGTTCTCAGGCACATATTGCATGAGTTTCCCGGTTTGCAGTACTTCGTTATTCTTGCGGTAGTTGGCCAGGGTACGAATGAAGTTAAAGGCATCGTTCTCCTTTGGCGTGCGTCCCTCAGAGATGAATTTGTTCACTTTATCGGTATCCCATCCGCCTTTGAAATCCTCGCGAACCAGGCCGTCAGGATTGGAAAGCCCGGTCATAATAATCTCGTCGCCATAGTACAGCTGAGGGATCCCGCGGGTGGTAAGCAGCCAGGCTATGGCCGACTTATACTTGTCCATATCCTCTCCCACAACGGAGTAGAAACGACTGAGGTCGTGATTATCCAGAAAAACCACGTTACGGGTTGGGTCCTGGTAAACAAAATCGCTGGCCAGTGTAGTGTAAAGCTTAGTGACCCCTGAATCCCAGCCAAACTTGCCAGTCAAGGCTTCGTTAATACCCCATAGACATTGAAAATCAGTCACGCCGGGCAGCTCCGTATCGAAGCCTCTGTTCACTGTATTTCCCTGAGTGAAGAACACCTGGTTGGCGATTCCATGCACCCAGGTTTCGGCAAAGATGGTAAGGCGGGGAAACTCAAGTTTCACGGCCTTAGCCCACTCAGCCATGAATGCGGCATCGTTATAGGCATAGGTATCAAGCCGGAAACCGTCAAGGCCTGCATATTCAACCCACCAGATGGTGCTCTGGGTAATGTACTTTTTTACGTAGGGGTTTTCCTGGTTCATGTCGGGCATGTGAATATCAAACCAGCCGTCGGTCATGAGCTTTTTCTCTGACGCGGAGGCGTAGGGATCAAAAAGCACCTGATCGCGATAGGATGTCCGCGTATAGGCGGGCCACTGGTGAACCCAGTCTTTCGAAGGCATATCCCGGATGGTCCAGTGCATACTGCCGAAGTGGTTATGAATAAAATCCTTAATCATCTTCATGCCCCTGGAGTGACACTCGTCTACAAGTTTCTTATAAAGTTCGTTGGTGCCGAAGCGCCGGTCGATCTTGTAGTTCTCCGTGTTGGCGTAGCCGTGATAGGACGTCTTGGGCTGGTCGTTCTCAAGGACGGGATTTAGCCAGAGGGCCGTTACTCCGAGATCTTTGAGATAGTCAAGGTGATTGATGATACCCTGGATGTCCCCGCCATGACGATAGTACATGGAATCGCGGTTCAGCGTAGTTTCATTCATCCCTTTTACCACATCATTCTTCTTGTCGCCGTTGGCGAAGCGGTCGGGCATGATGAGGTAGACCAGGTCTTTATTGGTCACCCCCTGAATGCGGCTTGACGAGGTGTCTCTCGACTTAAGTGCGTACCGGAAGGTCTGGGTTTTCTCCCCCTTACGGGTAAACTGGATAGGAAATGTTCCGGGCGCAGCATCAGGAGCAATCTGCAGGTCAAGGAACAAGTAGTTGGGATTTTCAACCTTGTGGACAGCAGCGAGCTTTACCCCCGGGTAGTTTAGTGACACCTGGCGGGATGCGATATCCTGGCCGTGAACAATGAGCTGAAGTTCGGGATTCTTCATCCCCACCCACCAGAAGGCAGGCTCAACTCTTTCTAGGGCTGGAATCTGAGCAAAGGAGGCTGCTGTAACCAGCGATAAGAATAAAAACAGTATGGTTTTGATTTTCATATTCTTGATAAGATCATAACTTACCTCAATGAGGTTATTTTCCAGTGATCTCTCTGCTGTAAGAATGTACAGCTAGCATACCGACTTATCGTCAGGAATAAGAAGTTTCAATAAGGGCAGGCGATCAAATGCCTGCCCTTTTTTTCTTATTGCTTCGTGAGAGTGTACGTATTGTTTGCAGTGTTGAGAACAACTGTGTATGTGCCAGCAGAGGTAATCGGAATATTATCTCCACCAGGAGTTAAAGCGCCATTGCTGCCTCCCAGATTTGTTCCCCAGTCGTGATTCTTCCTGAACTTGAACGTTCCCGCTTTGAGACTCAGTGTCACGCTCCATGTACCGGTACCGTTGTTATACTTCATATCGGTATCACCATCCCAGCCTTTAGGTGTGGCATCACCAATCACGCCCCATGAGAACGGCTCAAGCTTAATGGTGTTTGCGTTCAGATCAAGAAGGATCCTGTACGATCCGGCGCCCGGCGCTTTGAGATCACCGCCCGTCGTACTAACAGTTCCATTACCACCATCACCGTAGGCGGTTAGCCAGTTTTTAGCGGGAGTGATTTTAAATGCGAAGGTTGCGTTTGCCACGTCAGGGAAAAGAATGACACCTTCGTAAATACCGTTACCGGTGGCTGACTTCAGACTGTCGGCGCTTTCGGGCTTCCAACCTTGATAGTCACCCGGAACATAAACCCAACTGATCAGCGGGTAGGGTGTCACAGTGAGATCAAGGACATTGGAATATACGGGCTGGAAGGATGATGATATCTGAGATTTAAGGCGAAGTTCTAACTGTGAAGGCTTATCAAAAGGCAGATTAAGGGCTAACACCAGCGCATTAAACTCTAGGACTGAATAAGACCGATGATAAACCTTCGGGTCAAATGCAACCTCTTTTGGAGCTGAAAAATTTGTACCCTTTACCGCTATTTGCAGGACGTTTGACACGGCAGCCTGGTATCCAAAATCCCCTTCGGAAAAGTCGAACGTTATGGCCTGCTTATCCTGATTGGCTTTTTCAAGCACAAGTGTGGTAGCGGAAGCCTTTAAGGAGCCTGCTGCTCCCGGCACAGCCACTACCTCTGTGCCGCTCTTCTCGCAGGACGAAAAAGTAAATGCGGCAGCGAGTAGTATCAGAAGATGATTAAAAACAGTCTTCATATTCATATAAATTTCTTGTTAATACCCTTGGTTCTGTGTAAGATTCGGATTCGCGATAACATCAGAAGATGGAATAGGGAAAAGAGTACGGTAACTCTCCACTGCCCTGCCATTCGGCACTCCTCCTTTAAAAGGCCAGAGGTAAGATGCATCTGTGTATTTTCCGAACCTGATTAAGTCGGTCCTCCTAAAACCTTCCCAATAAAGCTCTCGCGCCCGCTCATCCAGAATGTCATTCAAGGAGATGGAAGACACGTTCCGGGAGGTATTGCCGTAAGCTCGCTCGCGGAGCTTATTGAAGTATTCGATGCCAGCAGAAGTAAGACCACCGTCTCTGATTTCAGCTTCGGCATAGATCAGGTACATTTCTGCTAAACGGAACAGCGGGAAGTCAATGGAGCAGAATTCACCATTGGTAGAGGGCGGCGTGGTTCCTGTGGAGGTCACGTTCCTAAATTTGGTAATGGCAAGACCTTGCTTAAACACAGATATATCTTCAATTTCAAGCTTTCCTCCCGCCTGAAAAAGGGCTCGCTTATCAGTATTTCCGCTATAGTCACCGAAGATAAGCGGAAGATTTTTCCGGCTCCTATTTCCACCCCAGCCGCCATTAGGAATACCAAAGGATGCAGGCCCCATATCTTTGTCTATTGCAGCATTTACGAGGAAGGTGGTGCCTCCATTCCCCTGGGTTTTCAAACCGTCATAATTAATAGACAGGATAACCTCGTTGTTATTCTTATCATTGTCAGCGAGGAACAGTTGAGAATAGTTACTCTTTAGCGAGTATCCGGCATCAATTACCTTTTTGGCATATATCCTGGCGTCCTGGTATCTCTTGTTGCCAGCGCCCAGATAAGTTTCCGCATTCAGGTACATACGGGCAAGGAGAGCCCATGCTGCGGCCTGATCTGCGCGGCCGTACTCATTTTGCCTTGGAGCCTTTAAATCTCCCTCTATTGCCTTTAGCTCAGATTCGATATATGCAAATAGATCTGCTCGTTTAATTTGCTTAGGCGCTACTTTTCCAATCTGATCGTTCTCAGTAATAAACGGAGGATTTCCGTAAAGATCCATCAGAACCCAGTATTGGAAAGCGCGCAGAAAACGACCTTCCGCAACGAAGTGCTTCACCTCTGCAGCGTCGTTCCCGGTAATACCTCTGCTGTTCAATTTTGCATCAGTACTTTCGCGAATGAACTCATTCACAAGGGTAATCTGGTATAAGCTCCTTGTATACAGGAACTGTAGGTAAACGTTACCCGAGGTCCAGGTCATCTGATCAAGATCGCCAATAGCGGGGTCACCCAGCCACGCACACACCGCCTCGTCAGTGGTAATTTCCTGGGCGTTCCAGAATTGTCTCAGGAAATCCGCAGCACCAACGTTCGCTTCGCTGCCCTTTAGGTCGGTACTTCCAGCTCCTGAGCTACCGGTTGTCGCATAGCTGCCATATACTTTGGCAAGAGAGCTTTTATATCCGGCAAAGTCTTTATAGGCGATATCGGCCGTAATATCGTTCGTAGGAGTGAGATTCAGATCTTTACTGCAGGAACCGGCCGTAATAGCGATAACAGCACATGCAGATACTATCTTTATAAAGTTTTTCATCTTCTTATTCATTTAATCAGTTAGAAACCCAGATTTAATCCAAGCACAAAAGTTCTTGGCCTTGGATACAGCTGATAACTTATACCGTTGCTCACTTCAGGATCTAATCCCTTAAAGTTCGTGATTGTAAAGACGTTTTGAACATTACCATTTACGGTCAGGTTCATGTTACTACCTTTTAAAATCTTACCGGCGTTGTAGCTCAGTCCGACGTTATCCATCTTTAGGAAAGAGCCATTTTTGATGTAATAGTCACTTTTATAACGGCTTGTCTTAAACTGTGTGTTATAAATGTCGGTCGTCGTGTTGTTGATCACGCCCTGAGGGCTAAGAATATTGTACTCAGTACCGAAGTTGGACGCGACGTTATCGTATACGTAGTTTCCAAGATTAGACCTTAATACGGTACTCAAAGTCCATTTTTTGTAATTGAAAGAGGTGCTGAAACCTAGAATCGCCTTAGGTGCAGGTGACTTATAGTAATACATGTCCTTCTCGTTCGTTACCCCGTCGCCATTCAGGTCTGCGTATACGTTTTCAAGAGGCATGCCGGCTTGATCATAGACCTGCTTATATACGTAGAATGTGTAAGGCTCCTGATTAACCGTGTGCACCTGCAACATATTGCCTGAGCCACCGGTTATTTGTCCCTTTTCCACCTTAAAGTCGGGATCAGGCACAGCTGATAAGTTAGTAACCTTGCTCTTGTTGATTGTGAAATTGAATCCGAAGTCCCACGACATTTCCTTTTGTTTCAGAGCGTTCACATTTAAGTTGAACTCAACGCCCTTGTTCTCCATGTTTCCAATATTAGTCAGCAGTTGATTGCTAAAGTTGGTACCCACGGGAATTGGGATAACGCTGAGCAGATCCCTTGTCTTCTTGTAATAAAAGTCAACGCTACCCGTGATACGGCCAGTCAGGAATCCATAGTCAATTCCAGCGTTATAGGTTTCGGTTGTTTCCCACTTAATATCCTTATCGTAAGCGATGGGCGTATTCATGTAATAATACGTATCGCCTAGCTGATACATTGACTCATTTGTACTGCTGAAATAGTTTGGAAGATAGGAGTAGTTTTCGATTCCTTCCTGTTGGCCAGTAACTCCGTAGCTCAGCCTTAGTTTCAGATCAGACAGAGCTGGCATCGCCTTTATGAAAGATTCGTCGCCAGCTCTCCAGGTAAACGCGACGGAAGGGAACGTGCCCCAGCGGCCTTCTTTGCTGAATCTGGAAGATCCGTCAGAACGAAGAGTACCGGACAGGATATACTTATTATCAAATGTGTAGATTAAACGTCCGTAGTAAGACAAGAGCCTGTTCCTGGGGATGTCATAAGGGAATTTTGGAACCCTTAGTGCTGAACCATCGGCCCTAAAATCGCCATAATCAAAATTCTTTCTCTTGTTGTCATAGAAACCGTATCCAGCCGTTGCATTGATGCTGCTTTTAACATTTGGAATTTCCTTGTTGTAATTAAGATAGAACTCGATTACTTTATTGAAAATATCGTTTCTATAATTATTCACGAATCCGCCAGTAGAAAAGCTTTGCGCGGCCTGCTGCCCTACAAAGACATCTCCGGTACCCTTCGATACGTCATACCCCAGGTTCAAATTGGCGTGCAGCTCTGGAAGAAAGTGGAAGGAGTAGTCGAGCTGCAGGTTGCCGAAACTCCTGTTTGCCTGGCCATGATCATCTTTCTGTTCGATCATTGCAAGGGGGTTTCTAGGCGCATTTCTGTTTGGTATGACGGATCCATCTGCCTCGGTGGCTAGCCACTCATAATATTTTCCCCATGCGTTATCCTGGAAGACCGGCTTGGTTGGATCAAACTGTACCGCGCTCCCAATGGCACCCTGATTTGCGAATTGCGACTTCGAAATTGAACCTTTAAGGTTCAAGTCAATTTTCAGATGATTATCAAACAACTTTGGGGTGATGCTTATCGCTCCTGTTGTACGCTTCATATTGTCACGGATGAGGATACCATCCTGATTCAGATAACCCAAAGCGATTCGGTACGGCACCTTTCCCATACTGCCTGTTACACTAATATTATTATCGCTTGTGAAAGCATTGCGATAAATAACGTCCTGCCAGTCGGTTGAAGCGTCACCAAGAAGGCCTTTCTGTACCTCTGAACCACGTGCATTAACATAACTCCTTACGGAATCCGCAGAAAGTACATCTACTTTTCTCGCGATAGTCGCTACAGAGTTCTGACTGACAAAATTGACTACCGGCTTTCCGCTCGTGCCTTTCTTCGTAGTGATTAAGATGACACCATTTGAAGCCCTCGATCCATAAATAGCCGTTGCGTTTGCATCCTTTAGAACAGTAAAGGTCTCAATGTCATTAGGATTAATTAAAGCAAGGGGATTTGCGACTCCTGAAATTGAACCCGTACTGAGAGGTACTCCGTCAACGACAATCAACGGATCATTACTTGCATTTAGTGAGGCTCCCCCGCGTACTCTTATGACTGCCCCAGCTCCTGGCTGGCCTCCGCTTGTGGTGATCTGCACGCCGGCCACCTTTCCAGCAATTAGCTGCTCAGGTGAGGAGATTGTGCCTCGCTGGAAGTTCTTGGAACTGACCGTGGCGATAGAACCAGTGAGGTCTTTTCTCTGCTGCGTTCCATAACCAATTACAACAACTTCTGTGAGCGCCTGGGCGTTTGGCGTTAGCTTTAAATTGAGGGAAACGGCTCCGTTAACCGTCACATTGCGGTTAAGGGTCTGGTAACCCACAAAACTTACTACAAGCGTATAGGTCCCGTCCTTAATGCTGTTGAGCTTGAACGAACCCGCTTCATTTGTGGAGGTACCTCTGCTAATGGCAGGAATAGTTACCGAAGCACCGGGAAGGGGCTGATTGTTTTCGTCTAAGACCTGGCCACTAATGCTTCCGGTTTGCCCGAAGCCCCAGAGGGAGGAAAAAGCGAGAGATAACAGAAGAAGAAATCTCTTCAGGTAATGTTTTTTCATTTGATACTATTTTAAGTTTAACATCGTGGTTAGTACTTCAAGAACTATGATTGTAAAATTAATCGGGAACGTTCTCGAAATAAAGGAACAGCAGGTAAAGTTTTCCACAATTTTCAGGATGCTGGTTAGTGTAGCACAAACACGATTAAGAAGACTAAAATAAAGCACTGTAAATCAGAAACATCTATTTTGCTTAATCGTTTGAGCGATTTTACTTTTTTTGAAACGTGTTTCGGGAACGGTACCGGTATCGTTCCCGAAATGTTGAAAACTAAAGGAATAGTAAATAAAAGATTATCGGAATTTCTTCCCGGAAAAGGAGGATTGGATGACCGGATTTTCATGATTTAAGGGCTTCAACAGGCCCTGCGGTCGACTCACGAATTACAAGGGAGGATTCCAGAACTACGCGCTCTGCCTCTCCTTCTTCGGCCTCTCCCCCTCTAACTTTCTGAATAGTATTCGTGCTGCTTCAACTCCCATGTCATATGCGGGCTGGGTGATGGTAGACAGCGGAGGACTTAATAAGGACGCTATTTCGAGACTTGAAAAGCAGATGATCTTCAAGTCCTGCCCTATTCTGATCCTTAGGTCATGACATACATAATAGCTGGCAATGGCCAGGCGCTCCACGGATGCAAAAACCCCGTCGGGCTTAAGGACAGAAAATGTATTTCTTAATATCTCCTGATTGCGTTGCAGATCGTTACTGCAATCAACCACCAGTTCTTCACGGAAGGGAATACCTGCCATAGCAAGCGCATCGGCATATCCCTGCATCCGCATCTTTCCGATTGAAAGATTCTTGTTAACAACAAGATATGCGACCTTTTGGCACCCCTGCTCAATGAGATGACGCGTGGCCGAATAACTGCTTTCATAGTCATTGGTAGCCACCTTAGCGGTATTCACATCATCGTACATCCTGTCGAAAAAGACGAGAGGTATGCTTTTCCGGCGAAATTTGTGCATGTGGCTGTGATCATTCGCTTCGCCTGTCACCGACATGATGATGCCGTCGACCCTTCCATTATGCAACTGCGAGATAAATTCTACTTCTTTCTCAAAATCATCGTTGGTGAGGTAGATCTGCAGGTGATACCCTTTATCGCGCGCCACGTGTTCGATACCATTGATCGCTCTCGAGAAAAAGTTGTTGGCTATTTCCGGTACGATCACTGCAATGGTGCTTGTCTTCTTGTCGCGGAGGTTACTGGCCATGTGGTTAGGCTGGTAGTTCAGTTCGCGCGCTAAGGTCAGTATCTTCTCCTTCGTCTCTTTATTAATATCACTATGCCCCCTGAACGCTCTCGACACGGTTGAGGTGGAAAGATGAAGCTTCTCGGCTAACTGCTTGATATTAATTGAATCCATCGCGGTTTACATTTATCAGACTCACACTTATGGCATCAAATATAAGCGGTTTTACTTCTTGCCGTTCACTGCATTTATTATTTCCCGAACATCTTTTTGCCCGCTCAGATATTTGATCAGCTCTCCCTTCTCCGAATAGATGTACATGGCAGGATACTTGTCGGGCATAAACTTTTGCACAAACTCTGGTTTATAATCGTGAAGCACAGTCACATTGGGCTTGCCGCTCAGTCCCTTTCCGTAAGAACTCATAAAGCGTATAATAGCGGGCTTCAGATCCATGGAGACCAGATAAAAAGACGCCTGCTTAAATTCACCGTAGCGCTTCCCCAGCTCCTGTATCTCGTGCTGGCAGTGGCTGCAGGTGACGTCAAAAAGGATAATAACCGAAGTTCTATTCTTCGCTATGTCTTTTTTGGAAAAAAGGCGACTATCAAGCGTCTGAAAGGTAAAATCAGGAAGAACGGCTGCCGGCTTATACTGAGCAAAAACATTGCCCATTCCAACAATTAGCAGCGCTACAATAGTGATTCCCTTAAAAAGACTGGCATTTTTCATATCATATTTCCCTCCGACTAAGATAAGACTGTTTTTCGATCCTATAATTTTAATAGAGCATGTAATTTTAACATTACCCGGCGACAAAAAGCAAAAGTATTTTCATATTAGTAGGATATGTACACTTTTACTAAAAAACTTAAGAACCTATGCCCTATTCTTCTTACCATAATAGGGCCTGTCTCGGCAGTTCAGGGGCAGGACAGATTAACATACCAAAAGCCGCCGCAGGAAATTCTCGACCTGCTAAATGCGCCTCCGGTCACGCAGGTAAGCTTTAATGGCAAAGGAACAATGATGCTTTTACTCGAGAGGCCCGATTACCCGGGTATTGAACAGGTGGCTCAGCCTATCCTGAGGATCGGCGGTTTAAGGATCAATCCCGCAAATAACGCGGCTGCGAATAACATTAGTTACAACAATATTAAAATCAAAGACTTAAAACAAGGCACTATAGTCCAGGTAACAGGCCTGCCGCGTGCTCCCCGGATCAGCAATATAACCTGGAGCCCCGACGAGAGCACACTTGCCTTCGTTCAGGAAAACGCAACCTCTGCGGAGTTATGGATCGTTGATCTTAGCAGCCGTGCGGCACGTCGTTTAACCGATATCGCTTTAAACGATGCCTACGGGACCACCTTCAGATGGGCAGCGGACAGCAAAAGCATTCTGGGGCAATTCGTTCCTGCCGGACGAGGACAGTCGCCGCGCGAAAATATAGTACCAGAAGGCCCTGTTGTGCAGGAAAACCTGGGAAAGACAGCAGCATCCAGGACATATCAGGATCTTTTAAAAAATCCGTACGATGAAAGTCTTTTTGACTTCTACCTCACTGCTCAACTGAAGGAAGTAGATCTCAACGGAAAAACGAAGGACATTGGCAGACCTGCTATCTATTCGCAATTCGATTATTCGCCTGACGGGAATTACATTATGACGAAGCAGATCGAAAAGCCTTATTCATACCTCGTTCCAGCATATCTCTTTCCCTACAAGATACAAATACTGAAAAAGGACGGGGAACTGGTTAAAGATCTGTATTCTGCGCCACTGGCTGATAACCGCCCTAAAGGATTCGATGCCGTAGACAAGGGTCCGCGGGAGCATGCCTGGAGACCAAATGAACCCTCTACCATTTACTGGGCGGAAGCGCAGGACGAGGGCGACCCAAACAAAGCCGCAGACCTACGGGACAAGCTCTATACTCTCAAAGCTCCCTTTAATACTTCTCCGGTTAAGATTGCCGACTGTACCTATCGCTTTTCCGATGCTGAATGGGCTGGAGATGGGCTTGCGGTAATAACAGAGAGGTGGTGGAAGACGCGGCAGGAAAGAAGATCGCTCATCAACACGAAAGATGGGCGACCGGTCAAGGTTATCTCTGAACGCTCCTACGAGCAAACGTATACCGATCCGGGTGACTTTGTCTTAAGCAAGAATTCCTTCGGCAGGCCGGTGCTCCTGCTTGATCAGCAAGCCACAGAACCGGTTGCCTTTACCATCAGCACCGGTGCCTCACCGCTTGGCGACCGCCCCTTCCTGTTGAGATGGAATTTGAGCACAGGCAAAACGGATACCCTTTTCCGTTCAAAAGCCCCTTATTACGAGTTACCCGTCTTTTTTAACAACCAGGGGCAGGTCATTATCAGTCGCGAATCCAAGGACCAGACGCCGAATTACTACAGTGTAAATCTGAAGAACAGAACGGCGAAGGCACTCACGAGCTTTCCTGATCCGTATCCGTCTCTTAAAGGAGTTCAGAAACAGCAGCTTGCGTATAAAAGGAGAGATGGGATAAACATGTCGGGTACACTTTATCTCCCGAAGGGGTATAAGAAAGGTGACGCGCCGCTGCCGCTGCTCATGTGGGCCTACCCAAGGGAGTTTAAGTCAGTTGATGCTGCGTCTCAGGTAAAGGGTTCTCCTTACCGCTACACCAGGATCAGCTGGGGCTCACCTGTATATTGGGTCGCGAGAGGCTACGCCGTCCTCGACAATGCCGACATGCCAATTGTCGGAGAAGGAAGCAATGAACCTAATGACAGCTTCATCCAGCAGTTACAGGACAATGCGAAAGCAGCAATTGACTATGTCGTGAACATGGGGGTAGCCGACCGCAAAAAGATTGCCGTGGGAGGTCATTCTTATGGAGCCTTTATGACGGCAAATCTTCTCGCTCATACCGATTACTTCGCAGCAGGTATTGCACGCAGCGGCGCCTACAACAGAACACTCACTCCGTTCGGCTTTCAACAGGAAGAGCGTACTTACTGGCAGGCTCCTGAGGTATACTATAAGATGTCACCATTCAGTTATGCCGACAAGATCAAAACTCCTCTTCTGCTCATCCATGGAGCGGCAGACGATAACTCAGGCACCTTCCCGATCCAGAGTGAGCGACTTTACAACGCACTAAAAGGGCATGGAGCAACTACCAGGCTGGTTTTCCTGCCAAACGAAGCGCACCACTACTTTGCGAAAGAATCAGTGATGCATATGTTGTGGGAGATGGACAAATGGCTGGATACGTATGTAAAGAATAAGAAATAGTTCCAGGTCCTTAATAAAAAGAGAGCGACCCGAAGGGCCGAAGGGCTACGCTCTCTTTTTATTTCTGAAAAGCCTTTAGAATAGCTTGTCGAGAATTCCAGTAAAATAGATACCAGGCGTCTCTACACTGACGAACTGGCCCAGGATGAGAGTATTCCCCCTTAGCGGATACGTCTGAACCTTATAGCTTCCGGTACTCATAAGATCAGTAAGCGGCTTCAGCTGAGCGCTCATAAAGGAGGCATTCGATCCGGTCGTCGTCTCTTCCAGCGGCAAGGCCGTAAACTTATAGACGCCCTCTCCAGATTTACTATAGGAATACGGGAACCGCGCCTGATAACGAGTACTTCCCCTCAGGAAGTAAACATCCATATTCATAACAGAAGAGACAGGATCAATGTTAAACTCAACAACATAGAGCGTGAAGCCACGAGCCGTTATTGCGGCAGATGCTGTGTTCCAAACAGTCCTGAAACCAGCAGACCATCCCGGCAACGCCAAAAGAGTTGGCGAGGGAACCGAGAATAGACTGTAGCCAGCCGTGCCAAGGAGATATTCGGCTCCAATTACAGGAACCAGGGAGTTCTCCAGGAATAACTTCGCTCCTTTGTAATTGAAATATAGCTTACCGGCAGCAGCGTCCCATCCCAGTTCAGTAACCTTCGTATCTCCAGCCATAATGGGCGACTTCATCGTAATTCCTCCTGCAGAATAGGAATAGAATGATGAGGCTGTACTGACCCCTTTCGAAGAAGAAAGAACCGCCGAAGTAAGATTCACATCTACCGGATTAATAAGCAGCTGAGCGACCGACTGATTATCTAAAGCTGCGTACAAAAACACCGCAGATTCCAGATATGCTTCAATATCGCCAATCTGACTGGCAAAACCACCGCTTGTAAAAACGGCTTGCTCGGGCGCAGTCGCCTTTACCAGCCTGATCTCATCAGCGAACCTCGCGCCTACAAGGCTCACCGTATCGCCCTTAACAGAGCGCATACTGTAGTCCTTGTCAATGCCTGCATCCTCCAGGCTATCCAGGTGTGAGCCGGCCTCCAGCGTAATAGTGGGCGCAGTGTTTTGCAAGAGATCGATCTTGAACGCCGACTTTGACGCTGTTGCAGCCGTCTCACCGTCAAAATCCATATACAACTGCAGTTCTTTTTTGGTCGTGTCTAAGGACATAAATCCACTGAAGATCCTTCCGGAATGGTGAGATAAAAGCACTTTCCATCCCGATGCTGATCCTCCTATTGCCTTCTTAAAATCTGCAAGGCTTTCCGCCGGATTTTTAAACGACTTCTCGACATCCAAGGAAAGATCATCATCCTTCTTACAGCCAACAGCTGCGGCCATCAATATGAGATAAATAAAAAATAGAGTCTTTTTCATGAGTATTTTCGCTTTTAATCGCTATGAAGCTATCATGTGCAGCAATCCCTTAATCCTCGCCGCCTGTGTGAACACGCATGATGGTTTCATAATCTATTTCTATAGTATAGTCTCTGACCGGCTCTTATTGCAACAGACCGGTAAAAGAAAATTCGCCACCCGGATATACATGCGTGCTGCTAAGCTTGCCGAGCAATCCCGTATCCGTTTTCAAATAGTCAACCTTGAACGAATCAGACTCGATATACTTCAAAAGCGTCATGTCGTTCTTAATAAGGCCACCGTTTCCATTTTGAGAGACCGGTGTAAATTTAAAGAGTCCGTCTGCTGTCTTTTTATAACTATAAGTAAACGTAGCAAGGAAATTAGTTGCACCTTGTGCAACCACCGCATTAATGACCATAGATTTATCACTTGCGTCAAATGCAAACTCCATATCCTTTAAGGTTAAGCGATAAGGCCCTGCAAGAATAGCCGCCTTTGAGGCATTATACTCCTTCAAAAAGAGAGCGGAGGTACCAGGCAGCGGATTGGTGCCCGATCCATTAGGCACGACAACCGAGGTGTACACCATACCCAAAAGAATGCTCAATGGCGCAGTAGGGGAACTCGAAGCCTGCACCGTTATGCGTTGCGTGCCTGCCTGAATGTAGTAATGTTTCCCTGAAGCATCCCAGAGCAGCTCATCGAACGTAACGCCGTTCAAAGTAACCGGCTTTTCCAAATGCAGACCATTCACCGCATAAGCAAACGATGTTTTGACGAACTTATCCTCATTATTCTCCTGATATGCCAGGGCCAGCACCCTCCCCTCAGGAGAAATAATGGTCTCATACTTCGAGTCCTTAATCTGAACAAAACTAAAGGGAGTTTCAGAAGCATAGTTCTCTGCACTTTGTATCATCACGTTCAGTGCGCCCGCCTGGTATGCATCATACTCAGCTTTGGTAGCCCTTACCAGCAACAACTTGCTCCCCATAAACGTCCCGGTCATTTTAATACTATCGGTCTTCACCGTATCAAAGGAAAATTCAAAGTCCGAATATCGTCCGGCCCCGCGGTCTCCTCCGCTGATGCCCTCATCGGGGTCTGCCAGTACGTGCAGATAGGAATAGGTATCGAAGAACAGGGAAGGCCTCTGTACCGCTTTCAACCGATAAGAGCTCTCGAAGCTGGAAACAGCAAACTCTCCGTCGAAATCCGAATACATCTTCACGCGGTTACTGTTATTGAACTGGAAATAAAAACCGAACGATTCGCCCTGCGTAGTGGATAAGAAAGCCTTCCATCCATACTGAGCTCCGGCCAGCTGTTCGCCATATTTTGTAATCGCTTCGTTCAGCCTCTGATCGGCTCTTTCGCCAAACAGCGTATCGTTGTTATCCTTCTTACATGAAGCGAATGCCCATGTAAGGATGAGGATATATATGCTAAATTTCTTCATATCTCTTGTCTGAAAAATAGATGAATAAAAACTAAGCCTGCGGTTTCAGCACCTTTTCTATTGCCCCGTGAGTGGCGGTCTGCAATGCGTAGAAATCAATGTTCCAGGCTTCCTTAAAGTACTTCACTACAATCTGCTCTTTAAGGCGAAGAAGCGGCTGAGCTGATGCCGGTGCCGAAGCTACCATCGCATTAAAGCCCGATCTGCCCTCTACCAGCATGGTGGAGATCATCTCTACGAAATCTTCATCAGGTGCGGCCCTTGAATAACTCGTAATAAAGCCGAGACTCAAAGCTTGCGTATTACTGTAGTTGAACCAGGTAGAAGTATAGCCCCCGGGAGTTATATTCTTATACTCGATCGGATAATTGATGGTCTGGTGCAAAATATGAGCAAACTCGTGATGTATCGTATGCAGCTGCTGCTTTACTTCCGATTCGGCAGTGCTCTCAAACGAATTCACAGTATACAGGACTATTTTCCTGCCACCTTCTGCGGTACCCAGGGTTATCGTCCCATTTGCATTATAAGACGGACTTCCCACCAGTACAAATTGCTTAGGCGCATACTTTTTTATGAAGAGATCACCCGCCTGAGCGGTGTAAGGTTCAATCCACACCCGCTTAACCACCTCCATCAGAGGAATAACCTGCCCCTCAAGCGGCGGAACAAGGTCCTTGTTCTGGTCCAACTCAAAACGGTCAAACTTATATTTCACCTCGATATTAAAAGGATCCACATAATTAGTGGTCAGCCAGTTATCTATCGGCCCTTTTACCCAGGTATCTCCCCCAGCCCAACAAGGTCTGTTTGAAGATCGTCCTCCTTACTGCATGAAAACGAAAGCAGCGAAATGAAGACTAACAATATGATGCTTTTTATAGAGAATTTCATGTCAACAATTTTTAGCGTGGATTCAATTCAATACCAGACGTAGCCGCTTCCTGTGGAATTTGAACTACTCTTCTCGGATCTTCCGGACCGATCACAATACTTGTACTCTTATCGAACGATTGGTGCACTACCGGAATTCCGTGTCTTAGCATATCAAACCACCTCATTCCCTCATGCATAAATTCTGCTCTCTTAAAATGCAGAATGGATTTAATCAGTGCATCCTTCGTGTCGGAGGTTTGATAAAAGGCCATTGCTTTGGCAATCGTCAAAGCATCGAGCCCCGGATCATAATCTTCCACCCTGGTAGACAGAAAGGTATTAATAAGACTAACTGCCTCCTGATAGCGGCCCAGCTCTACATAGGCCTCAGCTTTGTTAAACAACACTTCTTCAGTGGTAAGGAGAGGCACCATATTATAGGGATCCCCTATCTGAGCATTGGCATTAGCCCTCACAAAGTGCTCATAGAACTTAGGAATATTAAGCACGAGGTCTGTTCCGCCGTAAACCCGGTAGGCCAGAGTAGCACCAGCAGGATTATTACTTGAAAGCGTAGCCGACTGAATGGTATTAGTCAGACCATACCGATAGCTGGCATAATTCCGTCCCCACACCGATGGAGTTTCAACCAACAGAAGGTTTGCGTTTTCCGTGGATCTGGTATACTGCGCCTGTAGCACGTAATAGGTCATGGCCGCATAACTAGTAGCCCATGGCCGAAGATTAGCCGAAATGGTAGAACCAGGGAAGGCGAGATTCGCCTGCTCCAGCACCTTTGCGTAATCACGTTTGAAAAGGTAGAACCTCACAGCGAAAGCCCTTGCAGCTGTCGTATTGAAATGGAACTTTGGAGATTTGTAGATAGAATTATTGATCAGAGGAAGACCTTCATTCAGGTCTTTTTCGATCATATCGTAGACATACTGAACCGTCTTGCGCTCATACTTTTTGATAACTACCGTCTCAGGCTCGGTCACGTAAGGTATTCCAGGATCAGAGGCAGCTGTAGCCGGATTGTATACCTTCGAGAAAAAGGTCACCAGCATAAAATGCGCATAAGCACGTGCCAGCAGTGCTTCTCCCTTTAAAGCCTTATACTCATTCGGGTTCGGAACCTTTCCAATAGCATCCAGGGCATGATTAGCAGCAGAAATTGCCGCGTAGCAAGCCTCCCAGTAATAATCCGGCGAGCCCTCATCTTTACTCTGCACATCATTAAAAAAATATGGATTCTGATTGATCGCTTCTACCGTTCCTCCTCCTTTGTCTCCGGCATTGTCAGACATCGACTCAGCCATCGTAATGTAATCGCCTTTCGGATAGGCCGTCGCCAGTAATTCCGACATCTTTTCCACGGAATTAAGGTCTGCACGCTGATCGGGCTCATGATCCAGGAATTTCTCGCAGCCGGAAAAGAAGAAGAGAGCCGCTGCGGAAAAATATATAAGAGTTCTTTTCATTTCATTCATTATTAAATTCCAACCTTTAGTGATACCGTAAATTGTCTTGGCATGGGCAGCGCTACCCCTCCTGAACTGTAAAACTCAGGATCCTGCCCCCGCAGCTTAGAGTCGGAGTAGATGAGCCACAAGTTATTGCCCACCACGCTAACAGAAGCAGTGTTAAGTCCCAGCGATTTCACATACTTCTGAGGGATGGCATAAGAGGCCGTTACCTGCTTAAGCCTTACAAAACCTCCATCGGCAACGCGTACCGTTGAGTAATTATAGGTATTATACGGATACACGCTCTGCAGCTGATACTGGTTGGTTACGTCCAGGATGGAAGGCACATTGGTACGGGTTTCATCACCAGGCAATACCCAGCGATCAAGGAAGGCCCGTGGCATCGCATCCAGGTCATTGTAGCTAGGCTGGTCATTGTATAAACTGCTTTTGAAAGCAGGGCTCAGCCGAACCTTATTGCCGCCGCTGAATGTTAGCAAAGCCGATACCGAGAATCCCTTAAAGCTCACACTGTTAAACCATCCTCCGGTAAAAGTCGGATCAATAGGACCTGAGTATTTCAGGTACTGCGTCTGATCACTTTGGAGATAAACGTTATTGCTCTCCTCTCCCTTTTCATTACGGAATATCGGCGATCCATCCTTCGGGTTCAGACCCACAAACTCTACCGAGAACAATCCGCGGTAAGGATATCCCTCGCGAGGCCCCCCATCGGCGGTCACCATATCCCAGATCAAAGGTTCGCCTTTTAACCGGGTAATTTTGCCTTTGTTATATCCGAACGTCAGCTGCGTCCGGTAATCAAAAGACTTCCGCTTAATGATTGTCGCACCCAGCGCCACATCGACACCGTTAGATTCCATGTCGGCATAGTTAGCATTTTTGACGGTCTGCCCCCCTATTCCCGAGGTTCGGATCGGACTGATGAGGTCATAGCTCTGGTGGTTATAATAGTCAACCGTTAGTGATAGCCTGTTGTCGAGGAAGCCCGCGTCAAAACCAACGTTTAACTTATACTGCTTTTCCCAGGTAAGGCCCGAGTTGGCAAGCTGGTCAATGGAAATGATCGACTCCTGATCGAATGGACGCTTCGAAATGCTGTTCCGCAGCACCAGGCTCGAATTTGTCGCTTTCCCGAGATTGGCGGTAAGGCCGTAAGATGCACGGACCATCAGCCGGCTTAAGGCCTTCTGATTTTGCATAAAAGCCTCCTGATCTACGTTCCATGAACCGCTGACATTCCAGGTCGGCAGCCAGCGCGCAGTCTTGCTGCTTCCCATCAGATTGGAACCGTCATAGCGCAAAGTAGTACTGAAGTTATACTTGCTATCAAATGAGTAGGAGGCATTTGCCATATAAGCCAGAAAGCGGTCGTAACGCATTTGCATCTGGTAATACGACAAGCTGTTCTCTACCCCTCTTTTGATGATATTCGGATCAATAAAGGGGATACCACCCTTATCATATTGATAGCCATAGCCGTCAAACTGTTTGTTCTGCCGGTCGGCAGAGCGAAGCTCCTGCACACCCAGCAGCTTCACATTATGCTTTTCGTTGAAAGTATGATCCCATTCTACTGTGTTCCTCAAAAGGTAGTTCACAAGGTAATCCTCGTTGGTGTTGTAGAACCCTCCGTAAGGAAGGACCACAACAGGATCGGCTTCCGGATTGTTAGGATCTCTGTACAGGAACCTGTTCCTGCTCCTTATCGTTGCATCTTCTGCCGCCCTATACGCCATCGGCATGTTCGACTGCTCACGCACTTTATGTTCCTGATCAGTTTTTACATATCTCACCGCTCCCAAAAGGTTATACTTAAACCCTTTGAATATCTTGTAAGTAAAATCACCCTGAAGCTTCAAGTCGAGCATTGACAGGTCAATCGTATTGTTTGCCAGCTCGTTGATGATGTTGAATGGAGCATAGTTTCTCCTAAAGAACTCCAGATTGCCGTTCTCGTCATAAGGCGTTATCGTTCGGCTGGTATTGATCGAATAGCTGAATGGATTGATGTCAAAGTCCCGGTCGTACTTCCCGGTTACCGGATCACTTACCCGGCCAACAGAACCAGGAGCACGCTGATCCCGAATTGAGCCCTGAGAGATCAGTCCAAAAGAGATCTTATCCGAAACATTGAAGTCTGCTCTCACGTTTCCGGTAAAGCGCTTCACATTGTCGGCTATCGTCCAACCGTTATCCTGCAGATAGCTGGTCGATACATATAGCTGCGATTTCTCTGTCCCGCTAGAGACGCTCAACGAATGTTCATTCATGAACGAATTGTTAAACAGCACGTCAAACCAGTTGGTGTTCGCATTTGCATAGCGCTGCAGGAAAGCCGACCTGTTCTCGGGGGTATTCTTCAGGCCGAAGGCCCCTTTCGACTCATCAAACTGCGTGATCAGATCTGCCATCTTGGTAAACACGCCTCCGTTTTCGCTGCGTGATACGTCCGAATAATTCAGCCAGCCCTTTCGGTACAGTTCTGAGTACACCGACATCTGGTCCGCCGAATTCATGATATCGAAGGTATTGTAGGTAGGCTTGAGATAACTGGAAAAGTTACCCGTGTAAGAGATCAGCGGCTTTCCTATTTTCCCCCTCTTTGTAGTGATCACCACAACACCATTCATCGCCCGGGCTCCATAGAGAGCTGTTGCAGCCGCATCCTTCAGGATCTGAAAACTTTCAATATCATCAGGATTAAGTCCGGCAACAGAAGAACCGATAAGTGTGGAAGGGTCCCCTGTCGAAAGCTGCTCGTTTGAAATATTCACCACATCCTCCAGGATCACATTATCGACAACCCAGAGCGGTTTATTATCACCCGTTATCGAAGTGGCGCCCCGGACACGGATCTTAGGCGCTGCACCAAAAGTACCCGACACGTTCTGTACCGATACCCCCGCTACACGTCCCTCCAGCATCCTGCTTACATCATTAATCCCCTCCCGTTTGGCATCCGAAGCCTTCAGGGTAGTTACCGCGCCTGTAAACTTCCGCCTGTCAATACCATTGTAGCCTGTTACGATTACCTCCCTCAGCTCGCTCACATCCTCCAGCAGGGTAACGTTAATCGTTGTCCGACCATTCACTGCAATCTCCTGACTCTTAAAACCCACCATCGAGAAGACGAGCGTGGCTCCATCCTTTACACGGATGGAGTACTCGCCGTTCATACCAGTAGCTGTGCCATTCCTTGTTCCCTTTTCGAGTACATGGATACCCGGAGTGACTTCAGTTCCGGTCTTCGTTTTGATGGCTACGGTGCCCTTGACTACAATATCCTTTGACACCCGTCTTTCTTCAGGTGCTTTGTCTGCTTTTTTGAGGATAACCTTGTTATCGATGATCTTGTAACTGATGCCATTTGCCAGCAGCTGTTTCAATGCGTTCTCCAGCGGCGACGCATTCCGGTCCGCTTCTATCATCTGATCTTTGCTGATCTGAGAGGCATCATAAACAAAGCTCACCTGGTAATGCTTCTCCATGCTCCTGATAAAATCCTCAAGCTTCTGGACAGCATAGCCTCCGTGCTGGCTAGCCCCTGCGTCGGCATTAAAAACCAAACACAACAAGGCTGTAGCAAGCAACAAAAGCATTAGTCGCCGCTTCCCTTTTTTGTAAACGTTTTCATTCATAGTGATCCTGATTGTTTGAGTTTGTAGTTATAGTGTATTGATTATTTGCTTCTGACGGTCACCACCTCTCCCTGGCGGGAAAAGTCAAGCGAATAGGTTTCCTTAAGGATTTCAAGCACCTCGTCCAGGCTGTTATCCCTGAAGCGCGCGTTGAACTTACTATAAGACGATAAAGAATCGCTCACACGAAAAGTTACCCTGTAATATTTCTCCAGGCTTTGAAAAACATCATTAAGAGGGGCATCAACAAAGCTTAGCTCATGGGTCAGCCAGCCATAACTGCCTCCTCCCGCATCCTTAAACACCCTGCTCTGGCCTGTCTTGCTCCAATAGGTAAGCCCGTCACCCGCGGTAAGTATAGAGGTCGACTTATTGTCTGGCGCATCAAACCTTACCTTTCCAGTCCTGACGTTCAGGTTTACCTCCTCGTGTGTATTGCGAATGTTAAAGGAAGTACCCAGCACCGTCACAACGGACGAGTCAATATGGACCACAAAGGGATGTTCCGGATCTTTTTTGACTTCAAAAAATGCTTCCCCGTCAATTAAAGTAAGCTCCCTCTTTTCTCCCTTTAATTCCTGAGGATACCGCACCGTAGAGTGAGCAGCCAGATACACAAGACTGCCGTCTGAGAGAACCACTGTATCGATAAGCGACCCTGTGGTCCTTGTTAAAAAACGCTGATACGTAAAAGAGTGGAACGCCCAGTACCCAAGCACAAGCAAGGCAAGAGCAGCAGCAACGCCCGAATACCAGCGAACACCTCTTCCGCGTGCTTCATGAGTCTCATATCCCATCTTTCGCGAAAGACGGCCTACCGCTTCGCCGGGGTCGAGCATGTCGAGATCCTTCAGCTCCCCCGACATATGCCAAAGGTCGCTGATCTGATGAAAGAACTGCTCATTCTCTTCCGCCGAGCGGCGCCAGTGTTCTACCTCTTCTTTTAGACCGGGCTCTGATGGGTCGTTCAAATACTGAACAAGCTTAATCAGAAAAACTTTATTTTCACTCATTCCTTTTATAAACTCTACCCAAAAGACAAACAATCAACCCAAATACCCCTAGTTCAAAAAGAAAAAAATAAAATCCAACAAAACAACCTTAAAAAACAGAACGAAACCAACAATTACAATAGACTTTCATTAAAAAGACAAAATAAAATACGGACAAACGCACTATTCCATCACAACGAAAAGCAAAGGAAGCAAAACAGACAGAAGTCTAAGGCGATAAGCACCCTCTTTCTCGCGACTTTCCACAAGCAAACGCGACCGAAGAGTCTTTAAAGCATTTGCGATATGGTTTTCCACTGTCCGTTCCGACAAGTCAAGCCGCTCAGCTATTTCCCTATATTTCAAGCCCTCAAAGCGACTCATCTTAAAGATCTTTTTGCATTGAGCAGGCAGCCGTTCAATTTCGGCGTAGATAAGCTTTTTCAGCTCCTGCTCTTCATGCAGGGTTTCAATATTCGCATCCTCCATCCGCCGCGCAATCTTTTCGTGATGCTGCTCTATATTCTTCTGCCGGTTGATGTAATTGATAGACTGATTAATAACGGACCGGTACAGGTAGGGGCGCAATGCATACACTGCATCAAGCAGCGAAGGATCTTCCCACATCCTGATAAAAACATCCTGAACAATTCCCTCCGCAATAAAGACATCTTTCACATATTTGACCGATGCAAGTGCCAGGTTTTGAAAATAACCAGAATAAAGCAAGGTAAATATCTCATAGTCTGAATTCTTTATTCCGGATAATATCTGTTCGTCTGTTAACTCCTTTATTCCTCTTGTTTTTCCCAACTCGGTTTAGACTTATCAAAATACTAAGTTATAAATCCTGACGAATTTCCCCAGTTTTTTTTAACAAAAGCTTTGCTCTTCCATAACGATCAGCTAACAGGAGACCAAACAGAAGTCTACAAAGACCAAAACTACTTATTACGCCTGCATGAACGACCAGGTCACTAAGCAAGACACTTTTAAAAAATCAAAAAAACACTTGTTATAGTTAAGCAGGTTAATTAACATTGCTTAAACCAATTCCGGTCTCTCCGTACCAATAAACCGAGCCATGAAAATAGGCGTCCTAAAAGAATCAAGACTTCATGAAAACCGCGTAGCCCTCACGCCGGACACTTCAAAGCAGCTAATTAATAAAGGATTTGAGATAAACATTCAATCAGGGGCAGGACTGTCATCCTTCTTCTCGGACGATGACTACCGCACCGCAGGAGCAAAAGTGCTGTCAGCACCAGAAGAAGTACTGCAAAGCGAAGTCCTGTTAAAGGTCAATGCTCCAACCCCCGAAGAAATCGCGCAGATGACGGAAGGCTCTGCCTGCATCTCTTTGCTGTACGCACATACGCAGCCACAGCTCGTCCACGCGTTCAATATGGGCAAGATCACTTCATTTGCCATGGATGCTGTTCCCCGCATATCAAGAGCCCAGAAAATGGACGCACTCAGCTCTCAGGCCAATATCGCGGGCTATAAGGCCGTCATTCTTGCAGCCGATTACCTCGGCAAGATCTTTCCCCTGATGATGACTGCGGCCGGCACCATCAGCCCTGCCCGTGTACTTATTTTCGGTGCAGGTGTCGCAGGGCTCCAGGCAGTAGCCACAGCAAAACGACTCGGTGCCGTAGTGGAAGTTTCAGATGTAAGGCCTGAAACAAGAGAACAGGTAGAATCACTCGGCGGCAAGTTCCTCACGGTTGAAGGAGCAGAAACCGTAAAGACACAGGGAGGATATGCCAGGGAAGTATCTGAGGAATTCTTGCAAAAGCAAAAAGAACTGATCCAAAAGAAAATAAAGGAGGCAGATATCGTCATCACCACCGCTCTGGTGATGGGGAAAAAGTCGCCGGTCCTGGTCACGGCTGAGATGGTCCGCTCTATGAAAGACGGCTCCGTCATTGTCGACCTTGCGGTAGAATCGGGCGGCAACTGTGAGCTAAGCGAATACAACAAGACGGTGCGAAAACACGGCGTCACCATCGTTGGCGAAGCCAACCTGCCCTCTCTGATCCCGGTCAATGCGAGCCAGCTTTACTCCGTTAATATATCGGCGCTGCTGCTCCATCTGGCCAACCCCGAGGGCTTTCACTTAGACAGGGAGGAAGAGATCACCAGAGGCTGCCTGATCACCTGCGGCGGGCAGCTCGTACACGAGTTTACCAGGTCGATCCTCCAGACCCAGCCGGCAGTGCCGGCATAGGAAAAGCCCATAGTCCGCCTGGCGGTTATGCAAACGCCGGGCACTTTTTCCTTTTTTAAACAACAGCTCCGACCGCCTGTTATTCCATAACATCAACCAGAATAACATGACGACGATCCCTAATGAAAACCCCTTATCGGCCATAGCCGGACTATTCGGGGAAGGATTTACATTTATCAGCAACAGAAGAAAGAAATACAACTCCGATATTTTTAAGATCGGCATTCCGGGACTTCCCGTCATCTGCATCGGCGGGGAAGACGCCGCCCGCATCTTTTATGATCCCGAAAAATTCCAAAGAAAGGGAGCCGTCCCTCCGCCCATCCAGAAAACCCTCACAGGCGTTAACGCCATTCACACAACCGACGGCAGCGTCTTCCGCAGCAGAAAGGAGATGTTCCTGTCCCTGATGACCGACGAGAACATCGCCCGCCTTGGAGACCTGGTGGAATCAGAACTCAAGAGCGCCGCCACCAGGTGGGAAGCCCGCAGAAAGGTGACTTTATTTACCGAGGCAGCAGAAGTACTGTACAGGGCGATCTGCAAATGGAGTGGCGTTCCTCTGAACGAAGAGGATGGGCCTAAAAGGACAAAAGACTTTCTGGCGATGGTAGACGCCTTCGGTTCTCTCGGCTCTCGAAATATCCGGGGAAGGAAAGCCAGAAAAAGAACCGAGCGCTGGATCAGAAAGATTATCAAAAGCATTCGCGAAGGCAAGAGCAAAGCACAGCCAGGGTCGGCCCTTGCACTTACCACCTTTCACCGCGAACCTGATGGTCTCCTGTTAAGCCCCCGGCTGGCAGCAATAGAACTGATCAATATCCTGCGGCCTACTGTTGCCATCGCCTGGTACGTCACTTTCGCCGCTACAGCTCTCATTACATACCCCTCCTGCGAGTCAGCGGTGCGGGATAACACCGACAACTACCGGGAGCGGTTCATCAACGAAGTACGCCGTTTTTATCCTTTTGCCCCCTTTATGGGAGCAAAAGTAAAACAAAGCTTCAGCTGGAACGACTATACCTTCCCGGCAGGCGCACTCGTACTGCTTGACATGTACGGCACCAATCACGACGGCCGCCTTTGGTCGCGCCCCGCAACCTTCGACCCCGACCGCTTTATCGGCAGGGAGATTAAGCCATTCGACTTTCTCGCACAGGGAGGAGGAGACCCTCATAGCGGACACCGCTGCCCCGGCGAATGGATCACCATAGAAGCCCTGAAAAGGTTCCTTAAATTTCTCACATCCGGCATTGCCTATACCGTCCCCCGGCAGGATCTTTCCTTCAGCTTGTCGCGCATGCCAACTCTTCCAAAAAGCGGCTTTGTAATGGATCACGTCAAAAAGCTAAGCCCTGAAACTAAATTTCTTAACCTGGATTAAGTTTATTCTTCCGCTTTTTGCATTCATTTGCTGCAACAAAGCTTCTATTATGTATAACTTAAAGATTATAAATTCCACCACCCGCCCAGGAAGAAAAGGCATTATCATATCCTCCTGGATTGCAAATGCGGCAAAAGAGCATCCCGAGTTTAATGTCGAACTGATTGATCTCGGAGAAGTGAATCTTCCCATGATGGATGAACCCTTCCACCCTGCCATGCAGAAATACCAGAACCAGCATACCAAAGACTGGAGTGCAAAGATCGACGCTGCCGACGCATTCATATTTGTTACAGCAGAGTACAACGGCAGCTACCCTGCCCCTCTTAAAAACGCACTTGATTACCTGGTGAAAGAATGGGGACATAAAGCTGCAGGGATCGTCAGCTATGGCGGCGTATCCGGAGGAACGCGGGCAGCACAAATGCTCAAGCTTTCACTGAGCAGCCTTCGCATCACTCCGCTGGTTGAGTCAGTATCCATTCCATTTTTCGACCAGTTCATTAATGATGAAGACGTATTTGTTGGAAACGATATCACTGAACAGGCAGCTAAGGCAATGCTCGATGAACTTGCCCGCCAGACGGCCGTATTAAAAACACTCAGATCGAAATAAGACACAGCTAAAAGGCCAAAAGCAGATCGCTTTTGGCCTTTCCTTATTTTACTGACTCGTAATAAAGTCCTACCACGCCCGACCTGAATGCCCTGCTGCTCTTCAGCCTCAGGTTCAACCGCTCGCGAAGCTGGGCAAACAAGGGAGTTCCGCCCCCAAGCACAACCGGATGAACCGCCAGGTGGTATTCGTCGATCAGCCCCTCTTCGATAAACGACCGCACCAGGGAGGCCCCCCAAAGAGCCAGATATCTTTGCCATCCTCCTCTTTAAGCTGTTTCACCCGTTCAACATAGTCAGCGCGTTTAACCTGTTCGGCCTGCCCATCAGAAATGCCAGGACTATCTGAGAAAACAACTTTCCTCAAGCGGGCGATCCTTTCAAACATTATCCTTTCATCCTCAGAAGGAAAAGATGCAGGATCCTGACTTCCAAACAGCTCAAAGCTCTTCCTTCCAAAGAGAACCGTATCGAGCCCGTCCAGAAAAGCATCAAATCCCATGTCATCGTCCATAATACACCAGTCGTACTCGCCCTTAGGCCCCTCGATCAGACCATCAAGACTTACTGCCAGATTCAAAATGATTTTTCTTGCCATGATATTGCTTTAAGTATTCTCCCTTAAGACAAAAATAAAAGCCGCTTCGTTAAAACAAGTTAACAAAAGCACCAGCTCTCCATTTGACGCATCAGAGACCGGCATCACATAAAAAAACGCCCGCCCGGCACTAAGCCGGACAGGCGCAAACAGAGGCAGAATCTATACTATAAAATATAGAACACTTTCGAGTTGGCAAGAGCAGACTGCCCCAATTTTTCCTCCTGCTTATAGGTCTCTTTCAGCATTTGCTTAATGTCGCGCTCAATAGTCTGACAAATAGTCGTCATAGGCGTATCAGTAGGCTTATTCTCAAAGGGATCCTGCAGATGAATAGACATCTTCTCGATAAGGAAGAATGAGCAGGCGATAGCAATCACCAGCGGCACTTCCACAACCCCGAAGAACTCGATCAGCCCGAACGGAAGCAGCATAATGAACAAGATCAGCGAAAAATGGATGTACACACTATAGGTTTCAGGGAATACCGTATTCTTGATCCGCTCGCAGCCTCCCATTTCGTTTGAAAAACGGGTGAGGGTTTTATCCATCTCAACCTGCTGGTACTCATTAAGCCATCCCAGCTTATAAGCGCTCCTGATGTCCTCTCCATGCAATTCCAGAAGCGCAACAGGAACGTTGTTATACCGCCGTACATAATCAAGCTCTTTTCCCGAAATAAACTTCTCAAGCCCCTGCATCGGATCCTGCTTCCTCAGGTGCCTGCTTAAACTGTACACCCAGGCAATCTGGCGCTTGGCCATCCGCTCACAAAACGCCCGTTCTTCCGCAGTGGCCATATGCGTATCCACAAACGTGAGCAGCTGCCGCGTCAGCGTACGCGAGTCGTTCACAATAGCCCCCCAGATGGTACGTGCTTCCCACCAGCGGTCATAGGCCTGGTTCGACTTGAAAGCCAGCAGGAGCGAAATCACGGTTCCCAGAATAGTCGGAACTGCAATCGGGATCGAGATGCGGGTAAAATGAAATGTATTATAAATTACTGCAATCGCAATTGCATAAATACTCACAAAGATGATCTCATTCTTAATCTTCCCCGCGATATAACTAACCGGAATATTTTCTTTTAATAACATAATCTAAGCGTTTTAATGATTAACCAACTTCAGCCAATTCCTTTTTTCCGAGAGCAGGCTCATGCTCCACCCGCAGCGGGTTTACCATCCTGACCACATCAATCACCGGAAGGCCGCACCTCCCAACCAGCACCGCCGGATCCACACTGTACTTGTGAATCTTCTTCACGGCACAACTCACCGGGTTCATGATGTAATCCACTTCATGACTTTCCAGGAAATTGCGGAACATGCCCATGGTGCTCCCGTAGAAGAACTCCACTTTAACCGATCTTAAAGAAGGACAACGCTCTCTGATCACATCACACTTTTCGTAAAAACGATCGTCTACCAGCTCAAACTCGCTGCTTCGGCGCGACAACATCATCAGCTCACTCTCCGAATCCGAGAGCTTAAACATGTGGAAAAAGATCACTTCAATCTCATTCCCTTCGAACCTCGAACACAATGCCGGAATACAATCAGGGGCAGCGCTGTTAAAATCGGTCGGTATTAATATTGTTCTCATAAGTCGTTGTTTTAAAATTTTGACATCAACTATTTACGATTACAATGATACCGGGGGCTTATTAAAGCAAACTAAGGAGGTTATTAGAAAGTAATTAGAATAAAAGGCATCAGATATTAGAAACCTCACATTTCCCTAAGAAAGCCCACAGATCTCTCTCAGATATTACCTATCTGGTTTATAGACATTAGAACGTTCTTAGATTTAAAAGGAATCAGAACCGAAAATCACTTAAAAAGAGGGAGCAGGATCTGCATTTCTGTGCCGACCTTTTCCTCCGAGCGGATGCCGATAGACCCCTTATGGAGGCGAATAATATTAAGCGTAAGCGGCAGTCCGATGCCGTAGCCCTCGAAGTGCGTGGTGTTCGATGCCCTGAAGAAAGGCTCAAAGATATGAGGCTGCTCCTGTTCCGGTATGCCGATGCCGCGATCCGTTACCGAGATGATGATCCTGCTATTCTCGCTGATCACCTTAATACTCACAGGCTGATTATTGGAGTACTTACAGCCGTTGAGCACAATATTACTGATAGCCAGATGCAGCAAGTTCATATTGCCCTCCACATACATGCGCGACTCGTCCTCCGGGAAAGAAGAAAAATCAATATCAATGGTACCTTCAGGCTCTATTTTTCTGACCGAGTCAACCACCTGCCAGATCAGCTCATCAATACGGATCTTCTGCCAGTTCTGTTTCTTCCCGTCAAAACCCGACTGTGCCAGGCCAAGCAAGCTCGTCAGGATATGTTCCAGCTTCCCGGCTTCCGCTAAAATAGCCTTTGCAGAAGTCTCCGCTTCAGGCGGCAGTCCAGGCCTTGCCAGCAGGTATTCCGTCTCACTGGTAATGATCGCAAGGGGCGTTCTGAGCTCGTGCGACGCATTGCTCACGAAGTTGTTCTGCGTCTCAAAGGCAGTCTCCAAGCGGGTAAGCATGTTATTAAAAGTAAGCACCAGTTCGGCAATCTCATCCTTCCCCTTCACCTCCTCCAAACGTGAGTTCAGGTTATTGGCCGTGATCGATTTCACACTCCTGATAATGGCGCTTACCGGCTTGATGGTGTAATGAGAAAATACCTTACCGGCGATAAAGGCAAAAATTATAGACACAAAGAAGCTGATCAGCAGGATGCGCCTCAATGCCTCCAGCTCGTTGAACCCGTACGGGTCAGCAGCCGTCACCATCACAATATAGCGGCCGGTGGCAGTCTTAAAATATGCACCAACATAGAACCGGTTGCCATTGCTGTAGCGGTCCTTCCCCTTTTTCAGAATGTCCGAATAAAAACTCTCCGGCAATACCAGAGGTCTTTTAAAGTCGCCCGTAGCCGGGTCAAGCTTAATAATATAATCGCGCTCCCCATCCAGTTTCTCCAGGTAGCGCGTCCTCACATCATGGTACGCATCCGATCCCTCCTTGGGGTAAATAGTAATACGGGCCGTCAGATTAACCCTGGCCTCCAGCCTTTCAAAAAAGTCCTCAAAATTGAATTGCGAAACAAAATAAAAGATAGAGGCATTAAGCAGCAACAAGGCAACCGTAGATATGGCAAAGAAGAGAAGGGTGATCTTAGTTTGAATTTTCATTCACGGTCTCAGCTTTAAAAATATAGCCCATCCCAAACACGGTATGGATCAGCTTCACAGGATAGCCGGTATCCAGCTTCTTCCGCAGGTAGTTCACATACACGTCCACCACATTGGTTCCCATGTTAAAGTCGATGTCCCACACATTCTCCAGGATCTGGATGCGCGATAAAACCTTGTTCTGGTTCTGTATAAAAAACTCCAGCAGCCTGTACTCGGTAGCCGTCAGGCTGATCTGCTTCTCTCCCCTCCTGGCTGTTTTCGAAACCGTATCCACTTCCAGGTCAGCAATTGACAGCACACTCTTTGCCGTTCCCGAAGCCCTGCTTCTTCTGATCAGCGAGCGGATACGCGCTTCCAGTTCCGCAAACTTAAACGGTTTTACCAGATAATCGTCCGCTCCGCTGTCTAGGCCGGTCACAATATTCTCGGTACTGCCCAAAGCCGTCAGCATCAGCACCGGCACATCCGCATCCTTTTTCCTGAGCTCCTTGCATACCTGTATGCCGTTCATCTCCGGAAGCATGATGTCTAAAATAACAAGGTCGAAGCTATGCTTAATTGCCATTTCAAGACCAGTGCGGCCATCAGCAGCCACACTAATCTCCATTCCGGCCTCATTGAGGCCCCTAACTATTACAGATACCAATCCTGGCTCATCCTCTATTAGCAATATCTTCATATAAACAGTGAGTCCGAAAATAACACCGTAAATACCACATTGCCGGTGTCGTCCGCATAGTTTACGGTAGGATGACTAAAAACACCTGCAGGCGAAAAAAGATTTAAAAATCTTTTAATTCCAGGACAGCGACAAAAAGGGTGACATAATTATTACAGAGCATGCTTTGATCGATTCTAAATAAAAGATACATTTGTCTTTTATTAAACAAAACAGCAATGCAGAATACAGACATCCTCGATGTTACACTCATCGAACCCCGTTTAAAACATCCTACTATTTTCGAAAAGTTTGACTCTCTGAACGCCGGAGAGGCCTTCACCATCCATAATGATCACGATCCCAAACCCCTTTACTACCAGTTGCTGGCAGAAAGAGGCCAGACCTTCACCTGGCAGTACCTCGAGAACGGACCTGAATGGTGGAAAGTACGCATCAGCAAAATGGCCGAAGGACAGAAAGAAGAGACCATTGGCGAACTGGTAGCAAAAGACTATCGCAAGGCCCAGGTATTTAAGAAAATGGGTATTGATTTTTGCTGCGGAGGCAAGAAGACCCTAACTGAAGTCTGTAACAAAAAAGGGATCGATATACACCAGGTAGAAGCAGAACTGGCCTCTCTTGACCAGACCAGCGGCAGCCCCGCACACAACTTCCAGAACTGGGATCTCGACTTCCTCTGCGATTACATCATCAACACACACCACCGCTACGTAAGAGAGAACATCCCCTTCCTTAGCGAGATATCACAAAAAGTAGCACGCGTGCATGGCGACAGGCACCCCGAGCTTGTCAAAGTAGCAGAAGTATTTGCAGCCATCGCAAGTGACCTTAGCATGCATCTCATGAAAGAAGAGAATATCCTCTTCCCTTACATCAAAGAGATGGTGCTGGCACAAAAAACAAAGATGCCGCTTCCCGAGTCGCACTTCGGACAAGTAGCCAACCCCATCACCGTCATGGAGCAGGAGCACGAAGGTGCAGGCGAAGACCTCAGCGAGATCCGCGAGCTCACATCCAACTATGCATTACCTGCAGACGCATGCACCTCGTACAGGATCCTCTTCCAGAAACTCGAAGAATTCGAAAACGACCTGCATCAGCACGTACACCTCGAAAATAACATTCTGTTTCCCAAGGCTATCGAGCTGGAAATCCAGTTAAAGCAAAACGCCTGATCAGAAGCAGACAACAGCGCAGCGGGGAATAAACTGAAGAACATGACCATAGATCGCAACACCACCATCAAGCAGCTGCTCCAGCACAAGGAAGAGGAGGTTATCGCGGCGCTTGTCAAACTCAACAGCAACTTCAGCAAGCTGAAGAACCCGCTGCTCAGGAACCTGCTGGCAAAACGCGTCTCCATAGCAGACGCCTGCAGAATTGCAAAATGTAACGTACACGAATTCCTGCGAACCATGCAATCAATCGGATTTCAACTATACGACGAAGCGGCAAAGCCACAGCAGGAGAAGGCCACCCTGTTTGCCCCGCCTGCTCCTGAACAAACCGAGGAGCTCGACGTAAGGCCTATCCTCGAAGATGGAAAAGACCCGCTCAAGCTCATCATGCATAAGATCAATGAGCTGCCGGAAGGAAAAGTATTGAAGATCATCAACACCTTCGAACCCCTGCCCCTGATCAATCTTCTGGCAAAGAAAGGCTTCCAGGCCCATACGGAGCGACAGGCGCCCGACTATGTGCTCACCTGGTTCTACCGGACAGACCAGCAGGTGCAGCCGGCAAGCGAAAAAGTGGTCACAGCTGAAGCCCCGGCAGAAAACTTCAATGAACTGCTCAGCCGCTTTCAGGGCCGCCTGCAAGTGATCGATGTGACGATGTACGAGATGCCCAAGCCCATGATCACCATCCTTCAGAAGATTGAAGAGCTGGAACCGGGCGAAGCACTCTTCGTATACCATAAGAAAGTCCCGGTCTACCTGCTGCCGCATCTGCACGACAGAGGCTTCAACTACCTCATCCAGCAAGAAGACGAGCATAAGGTTTCCCTGTTAATCTATAAAAAATGAACAGCCAGGCAAAGCAGCGCGGACTGTATCCGCTGGTCATCAGCCATTATCTTGCATCAGCCATCTTCTTTGTCATCCTGTCGCTGATGCTCTTTCTCTCAACCAAAGAGCTTGCGGGCCATTACTTTCACCCCAGGCTGCTAGCCATTACCCATATGGCGGCTCTTGGATGGGGCACGCTCATCATCTTTGGTGCAGCCTATCAGCTCCTCCCTGTGGTATTCGAAACCGAACTGGCCAGCATCAAAATGCCGTGGATCAGCTTTGTCCTGTTCCTGGCAGGCCTGGCACAACTGGTCTGGTCCTTCTGGGAATTTAGTCCCGGCAGGCTGATGCAGTCGGGCGGACTACTCATCCTGCTGGCTATCCTCCTGTTTGCCATCACCGTATTCCGCACCTCGCAGCAGAGCGCAGCCCGCGGAAACATTCAGCAGAAGTTCATCGTCACCTCCTGCCTCTGGCTGTTCCTCACCGCCCTGCTCGGCGTGCTGCTGGTGTTCAACTTCAACTACCCCTTCCTCCCAAAAGATCACCTCAGCTTTCTCAAGCTGCATGCCCATATGGGCATCGGAGGCTGGTTCCTGATGCTCATTATCGGCGTAAGCGCCAAGCTCATTCCCATGTTCCTGGTCTCCACCAGACAAAACGAGCGGCTTCTCCGCCAGAGCTATTACCTCTGCAATGCAGCACTTCTGCTATTCCTCACAGACACATACCTCTGGGGGATCAATCGCAAAACCGCTGTTATTGCCCTGCTCCTGCTGGCCGGTTTGCTCTGCTATGCAGGCTATATCGTCACCTGCTTCCGCTCCCGGCTTAAAAAACAGATCGAGCTGCCCATCGCCAACACCATTCTGTCATTTATACTGATGGGCCTGGCCGTCGTGGTCCTTCCCTTCGTCATCCATTACCACCTCAAGGGCGACCCCCGTAGCATCCACTACACCACGCTGTACGGCTCACTCCTGTTCATGGGCTGGATCAGCGCGCTCATCCTCGGTCAGACCTTCAAAACCCTGCCCTTCATTGTATGGGTGCAGAAATATGAGCATCTGGCAGGGAAACAAAAGACGCCCCTTCCAGCGGACCTCTACAAGCAATGGCTCCTGCAGTTGCAAACCGGCTTCTTCCTCTCCTTCTGTTTCCTCTTCTTTGTGGGATGTCTTTTCAAGCTCGAAGTACTCATGGGAGCCGGCATTGCATGCCTCATCCTCACCTCCCTCGCATACACCATTAACCTGGCGGCCATCCTTTTACACCGGTCAAAAACTATTCACCATGAACGACTTTAATATTACCGACAGCTCTTCATTCGTTAAAGTAAATGTAATGGAGACCCTGCGCACCATTCCCGACCCGGAGCTCAATATCAACATTGTCGACCTCGGACTCGTGTATGGAGTAGACGTAAACGAGGCAACAAAGCAGATAAGCGTAACCATGACATTGTCGTCAAAACACTGCCCCGTCGGATCCGCCATATTAAAAACGGTCGAAAACAGCGTGGCGCACAACTTCAGCGACTATCAGGTGGAGGTGATCCTCACCTGGGAACCTGTATGGAACTACGACCGCATCACCCCAGAGGGCCTGCGGCAACTCGGAAGATAAAATGGACTGGCTGGCAGAACGGAAATACCCCATGTGGGCAATAGCAGGATTCGTGATCCTCTCGGTCTTCGGTGTGACCCTCCGCCTCCTGTTCGTCAGCCCGGTGCCAGCACTCAACTACAGCTTCCTTCTGCACGCCCATTCCCATTTCGCATTCGCGGGATGGATATTCCTGGCCCTGGCAATACTGATCATCGCCACCCTGCGGCCTCAAAGCGTATCAAAACCACTCAACCGCACCCTCATCCTCACGCTCATCAGCGCCTTCGGCATGCTGATCAGCTTCTCATTTCAGGGCTATAAGGCCATCTCCATCAGCTTTTCCACGCTGTTCATTGTCGCCAACTTCTGGTTCAGCTACCTTATATTCAGGAGCAGAGACCTTCAAAGCACGTTCAACGGCCCGGCTCGCAGGCTGCTAAAAGCCTCGCTGATCTTCCTTTGCCTCTCCTCAGCAGGACCATTCGCACTGGGCCCCCTCATGGTCACAGGCCATAAAGACAGCCCGCTGTACCATAACGCCATCTATTTCTATCTGCACTTTCAGATGAACGGATGGATGCTTATGGCCGCCCTGTCCCTTCTGCTCAACCGGTTCACCATCAGCGAAAAAAGCGCCGAGCAGCTCCGTCGCTGGCTAAACGCCTTTATCTGGAGCACCGTTCCGCTTTACCTCATCTTCACCCTGTGGAGCAGCAGCTCAGACTGGGTCAGAAGCATTGCCCTGCTGGCCGCACTGCTCAACCTCCTCAGCTGGATACGCATCCTGATCTTCATCGGGCAGTGGTCAGCCCGCATCCCCTTTCTGCTGCGCATCGCCATCCTGGCCCTCAGCATAAAGATCCTCTTCCAGAGCCTGGCGTGTATACCCTCCATTGGCGATTGGGTATTCTCCCAGCGCAACCTGATCATCGGATACATCCATCTGCTCACGTTGGGAGCCATTACGCCCCTGATACTGAACAGCTCCAGCGAGCGGCAATACCTCCAGGGCAGGCAGCTGCAAAACCTCCACATTGCATTCGTCATCACGGTGGTCCTGTACCTGATCCTGCTCTTCATACAACCCCTGTTATCACTATTTCAGATCCTCATACCAGGCTATCAGATCGTTCTGCTTGTCTTCTCGGTCATCTTCCTTATTCTGGGGTGCATTTACCTCCGGATGATACCCTCCAAAAGAAGCAGAATAAGTAGCTTTGCAAACACAACAATATGATACTTTCCAAGTCCTGCGAATACGCCATCCGGGCAGCAGTTTATATAGGATACAAAACCACCAGGGGAGAAAAGACCGGCATTCCCGAGATAGCGGACGCTGTAGGATCACCCATGCATTTCACCGGGAAGATCCTCCAGACCCTGTCGCGCAAAAAAGTCATATCCTCCAGTAAAGGTCCCAACGGAGGCTTCTTCATTGAAGATCCCACCTCGCTCTATCTCGTCGATATCATCAGAGCCGTTGACGGCAATGACCTGTTCAGTTCCTGCGTCATGGGACTCAAGAACTGCTCCGACTCCAAGCCCTGCCCCATGCACTCGCAGATCAAGCCGATACGCACCCAGCTGCTCATTGAGTTCAGCAAGAAGTCCATTCACGAGCTCATACAGGATTACGAGCAGAATAAATATTTTCTGAAGTAAGGATAAGGATCTCCGGAAACAAGGACGTTCCCGGAGATAACACTATTTAGTACGATTTCTTCTTTTTTCGCAGAAGAAGCGCCACAACAGCAGTCGTTACCAGCGTTCCCACCACCACTTTCTGCACCAGCGCCTTCCGGTTGTACTTCCACTCGGCAGTCCAGCCCCGTTCCGCAAAGATATTCGGAACATGCCCCGCCCTCAGGTCTTCAATCACCCCTTCCACCATGTTCACACGGTCGGCCAGGATTAGGGTCAGCCAGTGATTCCAGTTCGACTCGCTGTACTTGAAGGCATGCCGTCTGATGGCACCGCTCAGTCCCGAAGGAGGAGCCGCCGTCCCAAACACCGCACTCAAGTTCGGGCGTTCATTCGAATGCAGGATCTCAACAGTCTCCGGCTGCAGCGGAGGCCGCACCCAGTTCAGGCGCTTATGATCGTCGCCCGTATATTTCTTCATCGGATAAGTAGGCTCGTTCTCCGGATCCGCGTCTACACCCCAGCCCGGAATATGTGTATAATCATTCGTGTTATTTTCCATAATACTTTCCTTTCTAGTTACGTGCAGATGGCGGAATAAGAATTGGCTTAATACAGTTATCGCGCTTCGCAGAAAAGATATGATACGCTTCCGCAACCTCCTCAAGAGGAAGACGATGCGTAATGATCTCCTTCGGATTCAGGTAGCCCGACTGGATATGACTGATCAGCCTCGGCAGCAGCCTCTTCACCGAAGCCTGGTTAGCCCGGATGGTAAGTCCCTTGTTCAGCACATTGCCAATCGGGACCACGTTACCCGTAGGGCCATAAACACCCACGATCGACACAATACCACCCTTTTTCACCGAGTTAATAGCCCAGTGCAGCGCAGTAGCCGCACCCGCCTGCATCATCAGCGTTTTCCCCGTAATGCTTTGCGCCGCACTACCGGCAGCATCGCCACCAACGGCATCAATACAAACATCAGCGCCCAGCCAGTCAGTGGTCTTCTTCAGGAACAAAACCGGATCCTCCAGCGAGCGGAAATTATAGGCCTCACACTGCGCATATTTCCGTGCAAATTCAAGACGATATTCCAGATGGTCGATGATGATTACGCGTCCCGCACCAAAGAGCCAGGAGCACTTAGCCGCCATAATTCCCACAGGGCCAGCACCAAAAACAACCACCGTGTCGCCCTGCTTAATGCCCCCCATCTCCGCAGCCTGATAACCCGTAGGCACCACGTCAGTCAGCAGAACAGCATCATCATGATCCATATCAGCAGGGATCACCATAGGACCCACATCCGCATAGGGAACACGCACGTATTCAGCCTGCCCGCCGTCGAAACCACCGGCAGTATGCGAGTAACCAAAGATCCCTCCCACGGCCGTAGCCTCCGGGTTCGACTCATGACAGTTGCCATAAAGCTCCTGTTTACAAAAAGCACACTCGCCGCAAGCAATATTAAACGGGACCAGCACATGGTCGCCCACCTTAATATTCTGCACCGTAGGGCCAACCTCTTCCACCACGCCAATAAACTCATGGCCAAAGGTGGTGCCCACACGCGTATCCGGCACAAGGCCATGATACAGATGAAGGTCCGAGCCACAGATACAGGACCGCGTCACACGGACAATCGCATCATTCGGATGGAGGATTTCGGGATAAGGTTTATGGGAAACGCGGACTCTAAAAGGACCGCGGTAATTCATAGCTAGCATCTGATCATCCTTTCTTTTTTTAGTTTAAAACATCCAGCTGCCTCACAGCCAGAGCTGCAACGACGCTACCAAAGATGTAAAAAACCGTGCCATCAGGAAAAGAGCCCCCCAGTGCAACAGAGCGTACTATGCCTGCCTGAATTTCTATGCACCCTGCTAGATTTTCAATACAATACTATTTCTTATTTTTAAGTACATTAAACCAGTACCCATGCAGAATCATGAATCATTAGCAAGCCGCGTACGCGAGATGCTGGCTGAGCTCCCTCTCGCAGTAGAAGAAAAAACGATGTTTCAGGGAATCACCTTTATGGTGGATAACAAGATGCTCTTATGCATAGGCAAAAATGAGTTTCTATTCAGGATAGGAGAAGATCAGGCCAGGATAGAGCTCGAAAGAAGCCCTTGCAGGCAGATGATCCATAGCGGCAGACTGATGAAGCACTTCGTGTTTGTAGATGCAGCTGATATTAGGAAAGACGCCGAACTGAGGTACTGGGTTGATCTCTGCCTCCGGTTTAACAGCCAGGCAAAGCCCTCAAAAAAGAAAAAAGGTAGAACTGACACGTAACACTGCGGTTACCAGTCATTGTCTATTTTGATTTTCCAGAAAAGAGCCTTTTCTTTGGCCCCTGAACACACAAACAACAGCGTTACAGGCGATATCCGGCCCGTAGTGCCCAACCCCTATTAGAACGAACGATGACACAAGCAAAGCGTGCAGCAGGAGCAGGAAGACCAAAGACAAGACTCGCCACAGCTGCACTATTCCTCATGCTGACCGCGATCAGCTTCAGCAGCACAACCACCGCAGCAGCCATAAAAGACTCCCTGCTTACCAGGGCACAAGTAGGCGCATCGGTATTGCCAGCAGAGATCGCCCCGGTGAAAGCCCCCTTTAAGATGCCGGTCTTTAAGAAACCGGCCTTCCCGGCCCTCCGCCTTTCCATCGCAGAAAAAGGAGCCCGGCAAAATGAGCTGAGCACAAAAGAGATCCAGGCGACCATTGACGAAGTGAACCGCCGGGGCGGAGGCACAGCCATCATTCCCAAAGGCACCTGGAAGACCGGGCGCATCAGCCTGAAGAGCAATGTCAACCTCCATATTGAAGAAGGAGCCGAAGTATACTTCAGCGGCGAAGTAGAAGACTACCGCCCCGCCGTATTCACCCGGAACGAAGGCGTAGAAGTGATGTCCATGGGCGCACTCATCTATGCAAATGGTCAGCAGAACATCGCCCTTACCGGCAAAGGCCGGTTGATCGGTCCTCCCGATGGATCAGTCAGGAAGCAGGTGATGAAGTCAGACGTGATCGAGAATATCATCAATGCAAACACCCCTGTCTCAGAACGCGTGTACGAAGGCCATAACGGAAGCCCCATCCTCCTGCCCATGTTCATCTCGCCCATTAACTGCAAGAACGTCTATATTGAAGGTGTATCCCTCGAACGGACGGCTTTCTGGAACATCGTTCCCGTATATTGCGACGGTGTAATCATCCGCGGAGTTACAGTCCACTCCGTAGGCGTCCCCAGAGGCGATGGGATAGACATCGAATCCTCCCGCAACGTCCTGATCGAATACTGTACCCTTGCCTGCGGCGATGACTGCTTCACGATCAAAGCCGGACGAGGAGAAGACGGACTACGGGTCAATAAACCAACCGAAAACGTAGTGGTACGCTATTGCCTGGCACGCGAAGGCCATGGCGGCATTACCTGCGGAAGCGAAACCGCCGGCATGATCCGCAACCTCTACGTACACGACTGCGTATTCGATGATACAGGCGTAGGCATCCGCTTTAAGACCAGGCGCGGACGTGCAGGCGGAGGCGAAAACCTCTATTACGAACGCATCCGCATGAACCTCAAAGCCACTGCCCTCAACTGGGACATGCTGGGCAGCAAGATGTACGTGGGCGAACTCGCCACCCGTCTCCCCGCCCGTGAAGCCGACCGCCTCACTCCCCTGTACCGCAACATCAGCATCCGCAATATCCTGGTTGAAAACACCACCCAGTTCCTCAAGATCAACGGCATTCCCGAATCTCCGCTGAAGAACCTGCTGGTAGAGAATGCGGAGGTCAACTGCGACAAGCTCATCATCGCCCGCGATGCTGCCGGCATCCAGATCAGGAACTCCACCATCCGCAGCAAGGACGGAGAGATCGAAGTGCTCGATGGCCGCAATATCCTGTTCGACAAGGTAAAGTTCGTAGTACCCGGCGATAAGCTGAGCACAAAGATCGAAGGACCTTTGTCAAAAAACATCCGATTCAACAACTGCAGCCCCGCAAAGCCTGCCGACTGGAAGGCAACAAGCATGAAGCAATAAGTAACGATGTAAAATTTTAGTGCCTGGCACCTGACCAGGCAGCCGTATCGTTATACTTGTATTGTTTAACTCAAAGAACCGATATGAAATGTCCAAACTGCAGTCAGACCCTACTCATGACCGATAAGAACGGCGTGGAAATAGACTATTGCCCCGAATGCCGGGGAATCTGGAGCCAGCGGTCAGAAATCATGTAGTAAACTGTCACCGATAGCCGACGGCTAAGAAATCGAAAGAAACATTATTTCGCCTTATACCACCGTGTAAAATCCCAGAAGCTGGCAAATGACACCACCACAAAGTAGACTACGCTGATCAGCTCATGTTTTAAGAAAGGACCATATTGAACATCCTTCGCAAAATCGACCTTTACAATAGAAATGTAGTTGAACGAGTAAGGGAAATAGATGACCCACTCCCAGCGGCTCTGAAGCAGCGAAAAGAAAACCACAAATAATATACAGGCAAGTCCGATGGGAATGATCATATTCCTGACGCGGAAACTAAGCCAGAAATGGATGGCCAGAACCGCCAACGACGACAGAAAGGACCTGATAAGCAGCAGTCCCAGGTGCGGCAAGTCGGGCGCGAGTTGCAAAAACTTCAACTGGGGCCAGATCAAGCCCAATATAAGGCCGGCCCCGAGGGTAAACATCACGAACAAAACATAGTACGCCGATAAAAACATCAGAAGCACGCAAAGCTTATCCAGGTAGATGCGGCCTTTCGAAACAGGCAGGGTAAAAAGCACCTTCCAGGTGTTGTTTTTATGTTCGATGTTCAGAAGCAGACTGGCAATCAAAACCGTAAAGAACAAAGTAAGCATAAATGAATTCGCCTTCCAGGCTCCCTGAAAAAGCAGATCCCAGGGATTTATTCCTTTAGGCGGGATCATTTAAGACCATCTCTTACTATAAATCAATAGTACAAAGGCAGGGACAAATCCTGCAGCCAGTATCGTGAACCATAAAGCAAAAGAATTCTTTGTTTTCCTCAGCTCAGCAACAACAGATAATTGATCAAAGCTCATTGTTCGCCCTCCGTTATGTCAAAAAACAGCGATTCCAGATCGCTCTCCTCTACTTTCACTTCATAAATGCCCAGTCCTTCCCTTACCAGCAAGGAAGTCATTTCCTTCGTGTACTCATCACTGCGGAATGCCACTCTGAGCGCCTCAGTTCCGTTTACCGAAAGCCCTTCCCTTTCGAGCACAGACCTGGCCAGAAGATCCTGATCCGTACGGAAAAGCACCGTCCGCTGATGAGCCTTGCGCCGCTGCAACTCATCCATGGTACCCTGAAAGAGCAATGCCCCCCGGTTGATGATGCCGATATGAGTAGCAATGCGCTCGATCTCCGACAGCAGGTGACTAGAGATCAGAATGGTGGTCCCATTCACCCTGTTCAGGTGCAGCAGCAGCTCCCTGATTTCAATGAGGCCGTTGGGGTCAAGGCCATTACCAGGCTCATCCAGAATAAGCAAAGGAGGATCCGGCAAGAGCGCAATGGCAAGACCGAGCCGCTGTTTCATACCCAGCGAATACTCCTTCACCCGTTTGTGAGCACTATCACCGAGACGCACCAGGTCGAGCACCTCGTGCATGCGTTCTCTATCCAGGCCTCGATACCTTCTGTTGATGTCGAGGTTATCATAGCCCGACAAGTTCTCATAAAGAGCAGGCGCCTCAATCAAAGAGCCGATTCCGGCGAAGACGCCGGGCATATGCTCAGGAAGCGATTTCCCAAAAAGCTCCACATTTCCCTCCCGGGGCGATAACAGACCAAGGATCAAGCGAATGGTAGTCGTTTTTCCTGCACCATTGGGCCCTAAAAAACCGTAAATGGCTCCTTTTTCTACCTCCAGGTTGACCTGCTGAACTACCTGCTTCTTCCCATGATACCAAAACGACAAATTGTGAGTGCGAACGACCGTTTCTTTCATAATTGGTTACTGAGTAGCACGATAAAGTTTATTCAGTAAAAGTACTGTTTTTGTCCGCCTTGCAAATAAGGCTACCTGAAATGCAAGATAGAAATAATCAGGCGTCTCTAGTTAAACGGATATTGGAAATCGCTATCTTTTCTGAGGCAGATCTCTTCCTCCGAAAAGTTATAATAATACCTTTGGGATAATTTCCCTAAATACTGTTTAACAATAAAATCATTCGTTTAGCCTAAAGCGGGATAGAGCCCGATTCGCCTACCCGTCACCTGAATGCAATCCTTATTATACTGGAAACCGTTTGTAAAAACCTATCTGAGCTGGGATCGTATTTCAATCTTTATTTTATCAGAAAAGCGCGAGAAATATAGCACTTTGTTTACACATGTAAGCGAAGTTTCATTCTATGGGTTGATGAAAAAGACTCTCATAAATTACACGCTGGACACACACCGTTTGTCTTTCATGCTCATTCCGCTGAATGTTGATAAGATTGAGGTAAAGGATTTACTGGTTCAACCCTCATTCTGTCGGGAGCGCGTTGTCTTTACTTGCGTTTCCCTAAAACAGTTTCAATCCTTATTCTGTTGGAAGGTGCTCAGGAAGTCCATGCTCCAATTCATACGCCTTCATTAGCTTCCTGAGTTTCAATCCTTATTCTGTTGGAAGGTACTCAGGAAGGTCAACCTCAATCGCGCCCCCGTAATTACTCGTATACCGTTTCAATCCTTATTCTGTTGGAAGGTATTCAGGAAGGATTCACCCTGCACCCCCTTTCCGTCCAGCGAAGCCAGTTTCAATCCTTGTTCTGTTGGAAGGTACTCAGGAAGTTGAGCATCTTCTTTCTTCGCCTCCTTAGAGTATGGTTTCAATCCTTATTCTGTTGGAAGGTACTCAGGAAGATCAGTTTGAGATAAGGGAAAAAGGGTACAACCATGCGAGTTTCAATCCTTATTCTGTTGGAAGGTACTCAGGAAGCAAGACTCTCACCAAGGAGATTTTTAAGCGCGAGTTGTTTCAATCCTTATTCTGTTGGAAGGTACTCAGGAAGGCCAGCTATTCAGACGCGGTATGATTTAGTGAGATTTGTTTCAATCCTTATTCTGTTGGAAGGTACTCAGGAAGAAAAATCAGCTAACTTGCTATTTTCTGCCTCTGTTATGTTTCAATCCTTATTCTGTTGGAAGGTACTCAGGAAGCCTGTTCTTTTGGATTTGGCATAATACAAATGTACTAGTTTCAATCCTTATTCTGTTGGAAGGTACTCAGGAAGTGCCGATAGTGCAGTTCAGAAAAAGGACGGCACTATGTTTCAATCCTTATTCTGTTGGAAGGTACTCAGGAAGCTGGATACACGGCAGAGAACTTTATGAAATTCATTGGTTTCAATCCTTATTCTGTTGGAAGGTACTCAGGAAGTAACGACAATCTGGCTTATACCCTGCAGACGATAGGGTTTCAATCCTTATTCTGTTGGAAGGTACTCAGGAAGATGGTGCGGTAACCGCCCATAGTTTTAATTCTTACCTGTTTCAATCCTTATTCTGTTGGAAGGTACTCAGGAAGTGGCGGGGGTTGTTCTGTTCGGGGTACAGAATCCGCGCGTTTCAATCCTTATTCTGTTGGAAGGTACTCAGGAAGAGAGTTTACGGCTGCAGCTACAATAGATACAGCGCGTTTCAATCCTTATTCTGTTGGAAGGTACTCAGGAAGTAGGTCTATTATATCGTTCCTCAACCAGGACATGTTGTTTCAATCCTTATTCTGTTGGAAGGTACTCAGGAAGCAGCGTACCCAATATTTAGCGAGATCAGAAAATGCTGTTTCAATCCTTATTCTGTTGGAAGGTACTCAGGAAGAAAAACTTGCAAACCTCCTTCACTACCCACGTCAGGGTTTCAATCCTTATTCTGTTGGAAGGTACTCAGGAAGTCCTTTATGGTTCGAGGAACCAGTAGAAGAGGACATGTTTCAATCCTTATTCTGTTGGAAGGTACTCAGGAAGTTTGTGGCTTTGTCTACATTTACAGACTGCGGACTAAAGTTTCAATCCTTATTCTGTTGGAAGGTACTCAGGAAGTCAACCAGACCGTTTAGTCGCTGGGTGATGGAGGTGTGTTTCAATCCTTATTCTGTTGGAAGGTACTCAGGAAGCAAGGCTTGACGAAGCAGTTAAGGAACTGAAGGCAAGTTTCAATCCTTATTCTGTTGGAAGGTACTCAGGAAGAAGAACTGTATTATCAGAATAAGCTAACAGAGGGAGGTTTCAATCCTTATTCTGTTGGAAGGTACTCAGGAAGGTCGTAAAATTTGATGGTTGTCATAGTTTTATTGTTGTTTCAATCCTTATTCTGTTGGAAGGTACTCAGGAAGGCTAGTTCTGCCGGTTTCATAACGTTCCATCCTCCAGTTTCAATCCTTATTCTGTTGGAAGGTACTCAGGAAGTTTTGTATACCCTTCGGGTGCACGGATAAGTATTTAAGTTTCAATCCTTATTCTGTTGGAAGGTACTCAGGAAGAAGCGGAACGGAAACGCAAAGAGCAAGAGGAGCTCGAGTTTCAATCCTTATTCTGTTGGAAGGTACTCAGGAAGGAAATCTTCAAGTGTTTTCATAGCAATATAGTTCAAGTTTCAATCCTTATTCTGTTGGAAGGTACTCAGGAAGTTCCAGACATGGATAATGCACCTGACGCGATTATTCGGTTTCAATCCTTATTCTGTTGGAAGGTACTCAGGAAGTTCCGGCGAAAAAATTTCAAAAAAGGCTTTTTCTTAGTTTCAATCCTTATTCTGTTGGAAGGTACTCAGGAAGTCTCTGTCGTTGTCATTGTCTTGTGGTGCTTCTCGAGTTTCAATCCTTATTCTGTTGGAAGGTACTCAGGAAGACTACACCACGCAAGAGATGGCAGACATGTTCACTGGTTTCAATCCTTATTCTGTTGGAAGGTACTCAGGAAGGCTTTCCTCGTCTTTGAATGCAACTGAGTTTTCTTTGGTTTCAATCCTTATTCTGTTGGAAGGTACTCAGGAAGCTCGATTGTTTTGGTTCCCTTTTTCTGAAGAACCAGTTTCAATCCTTATTCTGTTGGAAGGTACTCAGGAAGCGTTTGCTGAGACTGCAATCGGGTTGGAAGGATCTGGTTTCAATCCTTATTCTGTTGGAAGGTACTCAGGAAGAGTCGTCGCGATAATTGTCGGGATCACAAACGGTGCCGGTTTCAATCCTTATTCTGTTGGAAGGTACTCAGGAAGACTTTTACCGTTGCCATAGCTGTAAATTTCTAGTAAAGTTTCAATCCTTATTCTGTTGGAAGGTACTCAGGAAGCTTAGAAAGTACATGATTATCTGTCATATAGAAAGAAGTTTCAATCCTTATTCTGTTGGAAGATACTCAGGAAGGTGAACTCAATAGCGATCTGGCAAAGATTGTTTCATGTTTCAATCCTTATTCTGTTGGAAGGTACTCAGGAAGTCATTTTCACATTCAAGGGGGTGGCTACAGAGGTTGAGTTTCAATCCTTATTCTGTTGGAAGGTACTCAGGAAGAATACATGGGCTTTGTTCAACCAGGCTGTTGCGAAAGGTTTCAATCCTTATTCTGTTGGAAGGTACTCAGGAAGTGCATCAAGCTGTATGATCCGGTATTCCTAACACCATGTTTCAATCCTTATTCTGTTGGAAGGTACTCAGGAAGACATATAAGCATGTGGCGCAGTTCCAGTTAGGGTAGTTTCAATCCTTATTCTGTTGGAAGGTACTCAGGAAGTTTAACATCGAGTGCCTAAGATCGGATAACAGGAACAAGTTTCAATCCTTATTCTGTTGGAAGGTACTCAGGAAGTCCTTACTCAACCGCGCAAGGTTCTCGAAATACGCAAGTTTCAATCCCTATTCTGTTGGAAGGTACTCAGGAAGAAGATATCTTCCGGTGTCCAGTCAAGCCCCGAATGTTGTTTCAATCCTTATTCTGTTGGAAGGTACTCAGGAAGTGCTAACCTTAAATGGATGGGTGAAAGCTTCTGATGTGTTTCAATCCTTATTCTGTTGGAAGGTACTCAGGAAGCGAAGATGCTACAACACTAGAGGAACTAGAGGAACTGTTTCAATCCTTATTCTGTTGGAAGGTACTCAGGAAGCGATGCCTTCAACTTGCTTACTGCTTAATTTGCCATGTTTCAATCCTTATTCTGTTGGAAGGTACTCAGGAAGCCGTGCTACCACATCTTACAATACATATATACTCCCGTTTCAATCCTTATTCTGTTGGAAGGTACTCAGGAAGGTTCAACATTTTGGGTAATTTTTAAGGGTGAATTTTGTTTCAATCCTTATTCTGTTGGAAGGTACTCAGGAAGCACCTATGTTTCTTCCAGTATAATAAGGTTCATGCAGTTTCAATCCTTATTCTGTTGGAAGGTACTCAGGAAGGATTCTGATCGATCTGATCGAAGAGCATTGGAGCATGTTTCAATCCTTATTCTGTTGGAAGGTACTCAGGAAGGAAGGATTTAATTCCGTCCGCTTTCATTCTGAGTTGGTTTCAATCCTTATTCTGTTGGAAGGTACTCAGGAAGAGCATGCTCGCCCGGATCGCTCTATTAGAGAATGAGCTGTTTCAATCCTTATTCTGTTGGAAGGTACTCAGGAAGTATGCCCATTTTGTCGAGCACTTCCCTGGGAGTAGGAGTTTCAATCCTTATTCTGTTGGAAGGTACTCAGGAAGGCTCCAGAGTCTTATCAGACAGCGGCTTCTTTCTCGGTTTCAATCCTTATTCTGTTGGAAGGTACTCAGGAAGTCCATCTGCCACCACCAGGCACCTCCGCTTGCTAATGTTTCAATCCTTATTCTGTTGGAAGGTACTCAGGAAGAGCTGCAAGGTTACGGGATTAGTGTCACAGGGGTTGGTTTCAATCCTTATTCTGTTGGAAGGTACTCAGGAAGTTTATGGAGGACGGAACGCTATAACACTATAATAATGTTTCAATCCTTATTCTGTTGGAAGGTACTCAGGAAGACGTCCCCGATGCTCCTGCACCCGTAAGCGACGGGTGTTTCAATCCTTATTCTGTTGGAAGGTACTCAGGAAGCTCCAGCAGCATCTTAGTTCCTCCGTTTTTGGGGGAAGTTTCAATCCTTATTCTGTTGGAAGGTACTCAGGAAGGTTAGTTTTGTCCAAGTGTTGTTCCAGCCACCAAAATGTTTCAATCCTTATTCTGTTGGAAGGTACTCAGGAAGTTCACTGGCTGGGGTAGAACGCCTGTAGTTTCAGCCGGTTTCAATCCTTATTCTGTTGGAAGGTACTCAGGAAGAATCATGGAAGTATATGTAACAATCTGGAGTAGAAAGTTTCAATCCTTATTCTGTTGGAAGGTACTCAGGAAGGGTATACCGCTAAATTACATTAAGTCGGTCATCCTGGGTTTCAATCCTTATTCTGTTGGAAGGTACTCAGGAAGTATTAAACAGGCCGAACGGCAGGGGCTGAAACAGATGTTTCAATCCTTATTCTGTTGGAAGGTACTCAGGAAGTCGCGTATCCAAGCACACGAATTGTCCTGTTGATCAAGTTTCAATCCTTATTCTGTTGGAAGGTACTCAGGAAGAATCAGTGCTACATCAGATGAAGCTACCGGATTAACAAGTTTCAATCCTTATTCTGTTGGAAGGTACTCAGGAAGGCCGAGCTATATAACAGGTTTGGTACTAACAGCTTTTGTTTCAATCCTTATTCTGTTGGAAGGTACTCAGGAAGAATCTTAATTAATAGCATAATGGAAAGTACAACACTGTTTCAATCCTTATTCTGTTGGAAGGTACTCAGGAAGCATCCTTCTCGTGAAGCAAGTTAGCGTCTATCGGAAGTTTCAATCCTTATTCTGTTGGAAGGTACTCAGGAAGCTTCGGCAACTACATTAATCCGGCTGCCACCACCATTTAGTTTCAATCCTTATTCTGTTGGAAGGTACTCAGGAAGGGGCTCCCGATTGCCGTCGGGAGCCTTTCCTTTTTTAGTTTCAATCCTTATTCTGTTGGAAGGTACTCAGGAAGATCATTCAGCATTATGGCGCCTGAGGGATCATGGTATGTTTCAATCCTTATTCTGTTGGAAGGTACTCAGGAAGATCATTCAGCATTATGGCGCCTGAGGGATCATGGTATGTTTCAATCCTTATTCTGTTGGAAGGTACTCAGGAAGATCTCTTCACTAGGATGCTCAAACCCCATTGCCCTTTGAGTTTCAATCCTTATTCTGTTGGAAGGTACTCAGGAAGGAGACAAAGGAAGCAATGCAGTTCATCAACCGGAAGAGTTTCAATCCTTATTCTGTTGGAAGGTACTCAGGAAGATGCACCGTTTGCTATACTGAATATCATGTGGGAAAGGTTTCAATCCTTATTCTGTTGGAAGGTACTCAGGAAGTATCTCGATCTGCAAACAGGTGCAAATACATAAATTGGTTTCAATCCTTATTCTGTTGGAAGGTACTCAGGAAGCCTAACCCGATGAAGAGACTAACCGATCCTCCTGAGTGTTTCAATCCTTATTCTGTTGGAAGGTACTCAGGAAGTCAAAAATACCTAATAATGAGGGCGCTATATAATAGTTTCAATCCTTATTCTGTTGGAAGGTACTCAGGAAGTGCAGCTTACATGGTATGAGAACTACCAGAACATGGGGTTTCAATCCTTATTCTGTTGGAAGGTACTCAGGAAGACAGAGAATGGCTTTTGGGTCACCTACACCACAAAGGTTTCAATCCTTATTCTGTTGGAAGGTACTCAGGAAGAGCGCACGAAAGCGCTAGGATTATTACATAAGCAGAGTTTCAATCCTTATTCTGTTGGAAGGTACTCAGGAAGACCAACTCCGCCAGAAGATACACAACCTGTAGCTCCAGTTTCAATCCTTATTCTGTTGGAAGGTACTCAGGAAGGACTTCAGCCCCGCCCCCGGCCGGACTGCCCCGTCTGGTTTCAATCCTTATTCTGTTGGAAGGTACTCAGGAAGTTGATCCCCAAAGTGATGCTGATATGATTGAATTCATGTTTCAATCCTTATTCTGTTGGAAGGTACTCAGGAAGTTATGTAGCTGAGGCAGCAGGGACCGAAGGGGGAGGGGTTTCAATCCTTATTCTGTTGGAAGGTACTCAGGAAGAAACCTTTCGTCGTCACCATCATAGAAAGTATCAGGGTTTCAATCCTTATTCTGTTGGAAGGTACTCAGGAAGTTCAACCAGACCGTTCAGTCGCTGGGTGATAGAAGTGTGTTTCAATCCTTATTCTGTTGGAAGGTACTCAGGAAGAGGCTTAACGGGATCGCGGTCAGTGAAGAGGGTTTTAGTTTCAATCCTTATTCTGTTGGAAGGTACTCAGGAAGTTCGTGGTCCGTATAACACGGAAGCAGCCGTATCAATGGTTTCAATCCTTATTCTGTTGGAAGGTACTCAGGAAGTATCCACCAAAAGGTCGCCCCGCCCCCTGACGTTGCGTTTCAATCCTTATTCTGTTGGAAGGTACTCAGGAAGCCATATATAACTACCAATACTATATAATAATGCCTAGTTTCAATCCTTATTCTGTTGGAAGGTACTCAGGAAGGTAGTCCTGTAAAAATACCCCTGAATACTATATAGGGTTTCAATCCTTATTCTGTTGGAAGGTACTCAGGAAGCATCGTATATTAATTATGTTGTTTGATTTTTTGCGTGTTTCAATCCTTATTCTGTTGGAAGGTACTCAGGAAGATTCTATCTCTGCGGGATGAATTCCGTTGATCTGTAGTTTCAATCCTTATTCTGTTGGAAGGTACTCAGGAAGCGATGTCTGACTTTGTGATGTTGATATCATCCCTATGTTTCAATCCTTATTCTGTTGGAAGGTACTCAGGAAGACGTGCAAACGCTGGTGGAAATCAGCATTTAAGAATGTTTCAATCCTTATTCTGTTGGAAGGTACTCAGGAAGTGGATCATGGAGATACCTGAAATGCACGCACTCCGGTTTCAATCCTTATTCTGTTGGAAGGTACTCAGGAAGGCAGTATATTTCTTGTCCTGCTCTTCCAGCTTCACTTGTTTCAATCCTTATTCTGTTGGAAGGTACTCAGGAAGTATTTTACTTGACATATATGATATAAATGTATTATATTGTTTCAATCCTTATTCTGTTGGAAGGTACTCAGGAAGTCGATATTCAGCGATAACCGGCGCCAGTAAATCAATTAGTTTCAATCCTTATTCTGTTGGAAGGTACTCAGGAAGGGAAAAGTTGCCGTACGGTTGGCATTGGCTCCATATGTTTCAATCCTTATTCTGTTGGAAGGTACTCAGGAAGTCCCGTTAATCTCGCAATAGATTGGAGCGTCTTCACCAGTTTCAATCCTTATTCTGTTGGAAGGTACTCAGGAAGACGTATTCGATGTATGCAATTTCAACCCTCCTTTCACGTTTCAATCCTTATTCTGTTGGAAGGTACTCAGGAAGATTGTGGGGCTTATGGCTTTAGCTATGGTAGGGATGTAGTTTCAATCCTTATTCTGTTGGAAGGTACTCAGGAAGGTACCAGTTAATTCCAGCTATAAAAGCAGCCTTTTCAGTTTCAATCCTTATTCTGTTGGAAGGTACTCAGGAAGAACTGCAGTCCTGGTCCCGCTGTGATCATACCAGTTCGTTTCAATCCTTATTCTGTTGGAAGGTACTCAGGAAGGTTTTCAACTCTTCAGTATAGGCACACACCTATAGAGTTTCAATCCTTATTCTGTTGGAAGGTACTCAGGAAGAACCGGCTATTGGAATCGGGTGCGATCCCGGACGACTGTTTCAATCCTTATTCTGTTGGAAGGTACTCAGGAAGTGAGGGCAAATATGAGGTTTCTAATTTCGGAAGGGTGTTTCAATCCTTATTCTGTTGGAAGGTACTCAGGAAGCTATTTGGCTTTTTGAGGTTATGAAAGTAAAGATCATGTTTCAATCCTTATTCTGTTGGAAGGTACTCAGGAAGGACAGCCTCACGCACTCAGTAAGAGTGCTCAACACAGTGTTTCAATCCTTATTCTGTTGGAAGGTACTCAGGAAGTTGAACGTTGTTTTGCGGGCGCTTCAGAAGGCTGCGGGTTTCAATCCTTATTCTGTTGGAAGGTACTCAGGAAGTCGGCCTTCTCTGCCACCTCAGCCGGAACACCTGTGTAGTTTCAATCCTTATTCTGTTGGAAGGTACTCAGGAAGGCGATGGCACGTTCCATCCCTGCAAAAAAGGCAGAGGGTTTCAATCCTTATTCTGTTGGAAGGTACTCAGGAAGGACTACGGTTACAAGGCTGAGAATAAGTTCAATCCTTGTTTCAATCCTTATTCTGTTGGAAGGTACTCAGGAAGTATACGGATTCTTAATTGGAGGCTTTGATGAACACTGTTTCAATCCTTATTCTGTTGGAAGGTACTCAGGAAGTGCATCTACAAAATATAGTAGCATCTCATGGAGAGCGTTTCAATCCTTATTCTGTTGGAAGGTACTCAGGAAGAGCTGGTTCCATCAGTCGAATAACAAGCAGGTTAGAAGTTTCAATCCTTATTCTGTTGGAAGGTACTCAGGAAGCAGCGTTCAGGGATCGATGCGGTAGACATAATAGCGTTTCAATCCTTATTCTGTTGGAAGGTACTCAGGAAGTCTTCATCTTTTCCTTAATAGCAGGAACTGTTCCCTGGTTTCAATCCTTATTCTGTTGGAAGGTACTCAGGAAGTGTGAATGTAACTCCGTTATACGAGTTGGCAGATGGGTTTCAATCCTTATTCTGTTGGAAGGTACTCAGGAAGTTTGTATGCCCCCATAGATCACATACTTCTTTTGCGAGTTTCAATCCTTATTCTGTTGGAAGGTACTCAGGAAGTTTGTATGCCCCCATAGATCACATACTTCTTTTGCGAGTTTCAATCCTTATTCTGTTGGAAGGTACTCAGGAAGAATGTCTGCAGTAGATGATGGTTCAGGCATTAAGCTGTTTCAATCCTTATTCTGTTGGAAGGTACTCAGGAAGTAGCATCCCCGATAGGTCAATCGTAACAGGGAGGGATAGTTTCAATCCTTATTCTGTTGGAAGGTACTCAGGAAGGCATCCTTCTCGTGAAGCAAGTTAGCGTCTATCGGAAGTTTCAATCCTTATTCTGTTGGAAGGTACTCAGGAAGTCGTATCTCTAAACAAACCGCTATGTACCAGTTTATTAGCGTAAAAAATCACACTTCTAAATTCAACATTACAACGTGTCAAAGAACTTCCTTTTTGCTTTCTCAAGCTAATTTCCGTAAACAAAAACCACTCTTTATCAATCAATTGAATAGACATTTTCACTTTTTAAAAATAAATTAACGCCCGGAATGATACTATTTCACGCAAATATTGCGGTAAGTGCAATCTACGCATCTTTGCTTATATTTAGTACTTTTGGGGAACCTATTGTTATCAAGTATGTCCTCTATTTCCTTCGTACACCCAAGCACCATTTGTTTATCCCGAGCGCTAATATCCACCTCAATCAGCTTGTTGCTGCTCCTGGTATATACCAAATAGCCTTTATTTACCTCACGGCCGAAGTTATCCTCAATCAGTAAGGCGTAGCAGAATAACTGGGTTTTATAAGTCTCATAAACCCGTTCATCATAGTGTGCAAACTTGTAGTCAATGGGAGCCATTGAACCGTCTGCCAGCATAACCACTTCGTCTACCCTTCCTCTCATCCTTTCGTTCGTTATATACTGATCCAAGTAGCGCTCCGTTACCCCGATTCGCCTCCGCAGATATTCTTTATTTTGCTCCAGTTTCTTGTCATGCACGTCCCTGCCTCTCATAACCTTATATTTCCGTTCCTCATACTGAGGGATTGCCAGCACATGTTCAAAAAAATAAACCTCGGACAGTACAAATACTGAATGATATGTGAAGGAGTCAAAGTCATAAGAACAAGGCTTTTACTTCGTCAGTCACCAGAGCCTTATCAAACGCCTTTCCCATGAGAGCAGTCATCTGAAGCTCCCTCTTTGACATGGGAAATATATAAACCGAGTCCTGCTTCTCATCAATTAATTCCTCTATCTGCAACTGCAGCGAGTCCTTCCCGTTTTCGTCCACCGTTCCAAGGAATACAGAGAACTGCACACGATACAGCCCCGACTGCTTGCATAGCTTCGCCACTTTGCTTCGCACCCGGTCATTTTCTATATCGTACATTACCCATATAATCATTTTGCTATTTTATAAATGGCCAGGTGTCGGACCGGCATTCTGAATTAGCTCATTTGCGAAACGATGTGCATCCTGCTGCATAGCATTTGCCCTGCTTTGATTCCTTCCTCTGTATCTCACAGTTTCCGTTTCGAGGAAATTGTTCAGGCTATTCACCAGCAGCTCTTTACCTTCTTTATTAAGTGACACTCCATTTGTAATCTCTTCGATGTGAGCCTTGTTCACCTTCTTCGCAGAGAACAACCGAAATACTGTGGTCTCTACAAAGATGCGATAAGGTTCGATGAAATCGTAAACCATGCTCTTCTGGTTATAGTCATCGCGATGAAGAAAGCCGACATAAGGATCCAGCCCGGCAATCATCAGCACTTTTTCCACCTGAGAGTATAGAATCCCAAAACCATAGTTTAAAAAGGCGTTAAAAGAATCTTTAGCCGGGCGCATACTCCTACCGTTGAACTGGTACATCTCAGGAAGTACGTAGTTCAGGGTCTCAAAGTAAAGACGTCCCGCAGTCCCTTCCAATCCGCGAATGGTATCTGCAATCAGGTCAATCTTATCAGCCTTTAGCTGTCTTAGCGAAAGTGACAGATCCTCCATTCGACTAATTTTGTCGTTGAGATAGTCAGAGATAGGTTGCCGGTGCTTTTTTAGACCACGTATAAATTCACATTGGTTCTCAATCTTCTCGCCTATCCACAGCTTAGTAAAAGCAACAGCTTCACTTCCAAGACTAGCCTCAAGTTGCCTTTTCCTTATTTTAGTCGTGCTCCCCAACTTGCTATGCCAGATTCGCCCCATAGGATGTCCGTCGGCGTGAGCAAAGATGATATCAACGTTATTCATTAGTGCCAACCGTACTGCGTCCGTGCTCAGTGCAGCTGATGTAGAAATTACAATTGTTTTGATCTTATGTGCTGCAATATGTTGCTTCGCGGGGACTCCATCTTTAACAGGAACCCTTATTTCAAACATGTCGTCTTTTACATGCAGATATGTACCGTACGTATTGAGATATATTTGCATTCTCTTTCTATATAGAGCTAACGGTACCGAACCCTCTTGAAACGGCTTTTCCGATTCCCACAAAAGACGGAAGTAAAGCATTCGTCACGAACTCGGCGTCAAAAGCGATCATGGCTTTATCTTTAAACTTTGTTTCCTTTTGTGCTGCCACCTTCAGGTTTATCATAATCTTAGCATCCGCATGATAACCGATTGCTTTATAAAAGCTGAGAACGTTGCCTGTCAGAACTGCCTTCAAAAGCTTGACGCGGTACTCCTCGTCGCCCTGCATGAATTCAAAATAATTCTTTTGATTGAGAGCCATCCATAGTGTGTCGAAACGATATCCATGCAAATCGTCGGATAAGCCGATAGCAACCCTGCTGCTTTCTATGTTCTTCTCCCTTACCGCATAAGTTTCTCCATTGAGCTCCAACGATCTTATCTTAAGGAACAGGTCAGTCAACAGTTCGGCTCCTTCGTTGATCCCTACCAGTGTTGGCACACCAGCCAGTACTTTATACTGAACCATTGGGTAACGATAGGCCAGTTCTCCACTGTCAAGATGGTTATGCAATAAAGGAGATTGGTCCCGAAAGAGAGTACCAAAATATCCACGTAGTTTGTGCGCATCACGTGTTTCTAAATGAATTTCCGGAAACCGGACTACCGTCCGATGAATCTCTTGTGCCATTATTAAAAAGTTAAAGTGCTCACAGCCTGATAGCCCGTGTTGCTGGCAAAGTTATCTGGATCATATTTATAGAACACGCTCGGGCGATCCAAATCCGACACATAGAAATTCAAAACCGGCTCGCTGTCGAAATCAATGGTCTTTTTGCCCCAGGGCACCGGCACATTGATCACAAAGTCATAAAATTCGGCTTTAATTAACGAAAACCGTTCCCTCCTTTCAAATGTGCCGGCCGCGCGGTCCTGGTAAATGGAAGTATATTGATCCCACACCTCCTTTGCCCGTTCATTTAACTGAACAAACACTGACTCCGACTCTCTCTCCTCAATCAGTGTAAATTCACTCACATCTTCAAAACGAAGCTCGAGCACCGAGTTAAGATACTTACAAAGGTGATTATCTGCATGAGCAGCTACTTCCTTATAATACTGCTCTATTAGCGACAAATACTCTTCCTCGTGCATTTCGTCAACAGATTGCATCACATTCTTCGTTTTCTGGATCAGATCCACACCATAGATAGCAGACGTCGCTTTTTTCAACTCCTCTACGTCATACAGATATACCTCACCTTCACTATCCTTCTCCCCATACCGATTGGCACGGCCTGCCGCCTGTATTATGGAATCAATAGGAGCCACATTTCTGAACACCGTATCAACAGAAATGTCCACCCCCGCCTCAATCAGCTGCGTTGATACCACTATCTTCCGTTTTCCTGAAGACATCTTAATCCGCCTGATAATTTCTTTACGCTCAAATGGTGTAATCAGGGTAGACAAGTAGTATATTTCATCATCCTCAGGATTGATTACCTCTCTTAGTCGTTCAAAAACCTGCTTTGAATGCTTTCTCGTATTCAGGATAATTAGAATGTCTTTGCAGGTATGGCCCGAGATATATGTTTCAACGACCTCTGCAAAATCGGATAAAGATATGCTCTCTCGTATCCTTACCATGAGCCGGGTGCGCCGGAAGTACTTAAAAAATCTTTTATATCCTGGTACTAGTTCCCTGATCTCTTTTTCTGGCTTAAATAAAAGAGGCTGAGTGGCAGACATCAGAATGAAATAACAGTTGTATACACTACCCAGGGTTTGCAAAGTGCTTCGGATTAACTTCCAATACTGATAGGGAATACTCTGGGCTTCGTCAAGAATAACAATCGCGTTCGCAAGATTTGGCAATTTCATGAGCAGCGACTTATCATTAGAGTACGTCGAATGAAATAACTGAACGAAAGTGGTGACGATTAGCTCCGATTGCCAGGTTTCAATCAGAAACTGTCCCTTATTTACGTTCAGCACCTGATCGTCCATTTTGTACTCGGGTTCTGCCAGGTGGTGATGCTTCAACAGCACGTCCGACCGGTCTGTGCAAATGATATCGCGGTAAACCTCAAAATTTTGATCAATAATAGACGTAAACGGAATACAGACCACCAATCGGCGGAAACTTCCCCCTAAAAGTTCCCTTAACTTAAGTGCGACGCTCAAAGAGGTAATAGTCTTTCCTAATCCCGTAGGCAGAGTAAGGGAATAGATATGTACGTCTCGCGAAAATACAAGTTCCGCATTTTTTAAGGTGAGATCAAAAGCCTCGTTCTTTTTGACATCCAGGACAGACTTTGGCTGATCGTATTTCTTTCTGTGTTTGAATTCATGCACAGCTTGCTGGCGAATATAAACTGTACGCGATGCTACCTCATCAAGAATGACATCAGATTTATCCGCAAGGAGCAGGCAGCCAAACAGCAATTGATGAACATAGTAGTACTCCAGCCTCTTCCCGGCCGGCAACTTACAGTATTCCTCTCCATCTTCAAAGCGGTCCTCATAAAAAGAGGGCATATCTTCTAAAAACGCCTCTGAGCGGATATACGCTTTAAAATCAGAAAAGCTGTAATTAATACAAAGAGCCGACACGAAGTAATCAACGATCTCGGTAACAGCCGCTTCTTCAAAAGCTTCAATCTGAAGCATAAGGGCTTTACCGTTCGTCTCGCCTTTTAAGTTCACATACATCTCATCGGCAAAGTTGAGCAGCCTACCATGATGGCGCTTTACGGCAGTAAAGGCCATATGGGAATAGATTTCTTTGTCAAGATCAGGCAGCGAAAACCTCGACATCAACACTTTAGATGCTTCCTTGACAAATAAGGCAGAAATCAGGGCATGATTCTTTGGACCGCTCACCCGATGCTCTGGATCTAGTAGATATTGCTGAAAATACTGCGTACCTTTTCCGAGGTCGTGGAATGCTCCCATTAAAAATCCGAGATCAACCATGACTGGCTTCAGTGGAGAGTCAGATTCAAACAGTTCCAGCGATGATATAAGCCCCTTACAGCCGGTTGCAACATCGCGCAGATGATCAATCAAAAGCTTTTCCGGATGGGAGTAGAGGTTCATAGAAAAATAATATTTCCGTACCCTTCAACTTTCTTAATATTATCCGACTTTACATATATCGATCTCCCGTTGGTTTCGATCACTACTTCCGCATACTCTACAACCTGCCGGTCACTTTTCATTGCAACCGGCATTGTGTCTGCCGTGTATTTAAAATCACTGCTATAGTTAAATTGAATCGGATCATTCTGATCCAATTCACTGATATTGACCGCACTAACCACCTCGGTCGAAAGATCCGTGGCAACCCCGGTGATATTGGCAACATCGCGGTAACACATAGTAGCGGTAAACTGACTTAGGCCGAGATATGGTGTAAAATGCGAAGCGTTATTCCTTACTTTCTCGCAAAGACTCTTAAAAAGAGTGTCGTCGGCCATGCTCACAAAAATCCGAAACATCGGGTTTTTTAATAATTCAAACTCGACCTGCGTTCGCTGCTTGACATTGAAGAAGCTAGACGCCCTTTTCTCAGTATCCAGGAGGTTAAAAGCAATGTTCACTTTGCTAACTGGCCTTAGAATTTGGACAGCAATACCTGCCGACTTTTTGGCGAAGAGCTCAGAAAGAGGCACTGTCCCTTTACTAAATACACCAGCCGATACTTCTCTTTCAATACCTAGTATTGCGCTAAGCAGACCTACCAGCGCCGGACGTGTTGGAAAGGAGTAAGTGAGCGGGGATGTCGTCGTATTAAACTTTCTGAAATGCCCGTACTCACTCTCAATATCAAATATAAGTACCTGATTAAATTGCATTCAAGTCAAGTTTTCCGTCGGTTACTTTCAGTTCGGGGAAAGTCTTTAGTCTGTTGTCCATTCTTATATCGACGGACTCAATTTTATCTCTATTGGCTTTCAGCTCAGCCAGAATAGCGGAAAGGTCTATTTGAAAGTCCTCAAGTCCGCGCAGTGCCAGATCATTTTTTTCTGACTCAATCCGAAGCCTTTGACGAAGATTTCCGATATAAAACGAGCCTGTGTAATTTATCACTATGAGCAAGACCGGATTCTGACCGAACTTAGAACGGGAAATCAAATTCTTTGTCCCTTCCCAGATTCCCTCAGTCAGCAAGTTCTTATCGTCTTCAGACATTAGTGAATATTGCGCAGCTTTTTCGTTGATCACACCATTGAACCCTATGAGGGCGTAGGGCAATTTATACTCCGTTCTGAACGTGGCCTGACTTTTCTTGTCCCCTGCCGCAAATGCTCCTGTTCCCTGTTCGGTAACTACTTCTGTCTTGTGAAGCGATCTTCCCATTTGGAACTGTGTTGGACCGGTCAGCGTGATTGAATCGTTTTTCAATGGCAGCACGCCTCCAAACACCCTGATATCAATACAAGAATTGAGTACTTTCTCTCTGCTTTCGCTAAACGATAAAGCTCGCCTTTTCCCGTCTGAGACATATTCTTTGTCGCCTTCAGAATAGCGGGTTTCCCTCACGAAGATATCTTTATCACCTTTCCCATCATACCCTTTGTATTCAAACCAGTAATCTCTGATGGTACGCTTCAGGCGAACATCGGAAACGATGACAGAAGCATCCTCATTATCAAAACGAGGACGATTTTCATTTAAGGGGTCACCATTGGGGTTAGCATTTTCTATTTCGTAAAGAAACAGTATTTCACTTCGGTTCTTAATTAATTCAGACATTTTGCTGCTATTTTTGTATGATTGGTTCTAATCTTTTGGTTGTTCATTTTTGAATCTACTGCCAAATTCAACTCCGGCAACGAAGTAGAATGACAGCTCATTGTTTGACATTTTTCGTATTTTTTCTGTGTTGAGGATGTAGTACTGGGATACTACTTCTTTCAGACTAGAATAAGCGTAAAAACCGTGATACTGCGATATTTTGTTTAAAGCCTCCAAATAAATACTACTAAGGAGATCTGCACTGAGATTATACCCTCTCAATTTCTTCTCAAAAGGAGTATTTTTCAGATTGGCATACTGAGTGTTGAGCACCAGCCTGACGAGTACACCGACTACAAAGACCCCCACCTTACTTTCGGAGTTGAGGAAGTCTTTATTCTCGTTGACAAAGGCCACTAGTTTCTCGATATCGAAGCTTGATTTATAGGCTTCTTGTTCGCTTTTTTCCATTGTATATCCGGGTAAATTTTGTTCGATCAAATTAAGTTCGCCTAAGTACGAAAGCGTAAGATGTGCTTTAAGAATTGTCAGTTTAGTGGGCTCTACGTAACCAGAGTCGGATGCTGACAACTTATTATAATTCCTTCTGATGACCTCCATAAATCGGCTGTAAAGCGTTTCTAGCGAAAACTTCTTCAAGGTGAAAATCCGGTAGATCAGATCGTAAAAATCATCTTCAAAAAAGTCTTCAGCACCCCAACAGAAAACACCAGGTCTTGAGGCTCTTTCTTTACAAAAAATGCCTTCTTATATAAAGGATTGTCGTTGATAACGGAGGGAGCCGCTACAAAAAGCCGGTAAAAACGCGAGGGCAGGATCTCTTCTAAAAGCAGTTTTATTTTAATCGCCTTAGTCGTGGGATTTTCCTCGTAAAAAAGAAGATTAACATTATAATAGTCTTCTTTCTCCTGAGCGATATATTTCTCCAGCACATCTTCCTTTCGCTTAACGATACCAGTCTTACTTAGATCTTGATAAAGACCAGTCAACTTGCTCAGCGCCTTCTTTAGGTGTTTGCTATCTTTACTTAAGATTGTCTTCGGTATAATGTAATAAGCTGTACCGTAAAAATAACTGCTTAAATTATTAATTACGTAAGCTCTCCCGAGTTCGAAGTGCAGGCTACACTCCGAACAAATAGGGTAGTTCTTCCAGTTATTGGCCTGATTGAAAAAACCACTCACCATCCCTGGCTTATCCACGGTGGAATACTTGAACGGGGAGGCGAAACCGTAGACTACTTCCTTCTCCTTCAGACAGATTGAACACCTGGCATTTTTCCCCAGCGAAGAGACATTATATTTTTTTGACTTATCTTCGGTACCATTGGCGCTCAATATTTGCTTTATGATTTCGAAGTCAGCGAGGTACTTTTTATGACCGTCCACGATCAGGAGCATACTTAGCCCCGACGACATTTTCTCCTCCTTAGGGAGACTATCATATATGGAAGACAATTCAGCTTTCACCTGTTCGAAAGATTCTTTTGTCAAAAAATAGTCGTAGACTTCTTTAAATAGCAGATACTCTTGCTGACTCTTATCCGAAAATCGTGCGAGCAAAGCCTTAAACTGGTTTTCAACCAAAGTTTTTAGCTTCTTGTCCACATCTCCAAATTTCGTCGTGAATGTGATATCTCCGCCGCGAGCCGCCCCCTTTCTGTACGCATACTTCAAATAATTCTCCTTATTTACATTTTCTACTTCAATGTCGCGATAACAGCATTGATAAGTTCCGTCCTCTTCTTTTAGTTCGAATACCGGCAGAATCATCTTGTAGTTACTTTTATCGGGGAACATATTTTGTATAAAAAGCTGATATGGCTCCTTATTTCCCATTTCCTCAAGGGCTATCTTCCCTATCTCAACGAAGGCTTGGTCTTGCAATGTCTGGTGTACTAAAAGGTTTAATAATAGAATATCGGCTTAGATATCTTTTTTTAAGTAATCAAATTTTGAAATTAATTAAGATGTGGTCAAGAAAAGTTATTAACATTATTAAGGATACACCTGTGTGTCTTGTAAGTGACGTCCAGAATTATTACTGTATACGAAGTAACCCCATCGGTCGGATAAAAAAACCCCATCATCTTTCTTTACAAAAACAACTTCTCCGCGATTCCTGAACAGGATCCCCATTTATTACCTCGTAACTCCGGGGCCAACTTTTTTTCGCACGAAGGACTCCTGTTCCCAGGAAAAATAGAGCTGGCTACCGTTTCCCTGGAGAGTTCAAAGCAGAAATCCAGCGCCTGCATCCTGTAGCATAAGGAATAAAAAGTTTTATGACTAGCCCCTCCTATCCGCCGCCCCTCCTTCAAAGGCAATCACGTTACACATCTCCCTGAGTCTGGATCGAACCCTTGATCCGTATTGTTCCCCAATCTGGTCTGCATCCAGGTTGGCCGTGAAGTGTGTCTTACCTTTCAGGCTCAGCTGCTCGTAGCGGTTCAGGATAATGTCTGCCATGACGTTCATCTCATTGCCGTAGTGCTTTCTGCTGCTCTCGGTGCCCAGGTCGTCAAAGCAGTAGCCGATGCCTGTTTGTCCGAAATACTGGTGAGGATACGCCGGCTTCAGTGTCGAGTAGGCCTTGAGCGCTTCGGCTCCATGGCTGGAGTAATCATCGCTCACCCTGCGGCAACTCACTACTGCAAAGGCATTGTGGGAGTTCAGGGCAAAGGCCCGCATCAGCGAGGTCTTGCCGCAACCCACCGGGCCGAGCAACAGGATGCCTTTGTTCAGGCGGTAGTCGCCTTCTTCGAAGGCCGGATCGCCGGCAAAGTATAGCGCGAGCAACCGGACGATCGCCCGGTTCCCTTCATCAACCTGGAAGACCGGTATCTGCTGCCTGGCCTGTTGCATAGCCAGCTGGTACAGCTCCCGCGCTGTAAATTTCGGATATTCGGGCTTCCGGTTCAGGGACTCCTGATAGCGAAGCGCCTCTTCACGGAAGTGTTTGGCCTTGCGTGCCTGCCGCAGCGCTTCTGCGACTTCTTCCTCGCTTAGTTGGATGTGTTCGTAGTCTTGCATTCGAGTTGCGTGTTGTATGTTGTGGGTTGTGAGATGGTTCGGCTTTGTCGGCTTTCAGCCGACAGCTATTGGTAATTAGCAATTAGGTATTGGCTTGGGGTCCTCGCTCTCGGCAATCTGGTATTCCATTTTCCCTGATTGCTCAAAGGCTGACAGCTGCTTCACAGTTTTCCGTATCCCTGGGGATGCTGTCCGGGTTCGCAGCCATTCGGGAATAGCGTTCTTGTGGTCCCGCGCACTTGTGGCCATCGCTGTTTGAAGCGCTCGCCATTGGCTTTCCAGGTAGCCAGGCGCAGCTTCATGTCGAACACCGGCTGCATTTCAAAGCGCATCTTGCGCCCCTTTTCGTTGCATTCTGTCCAGTAACGGAAGAACGCCTGCAGCATTTCTTCCGGATATTTCGGCTGCTGTTTGGAAGCGCCGCCCGCCCCCCCGGGCCCGGCCCCTCTCCCTCCCCCGCCCGCGCCGCCGCAACCATTTTTTCAAAAAAAGCTTTTTTCTTTCTTCTATCCCTCCCGGATGAGTAGCTGCGCCAGCAGCGTTTTCTTCTTTTTCTTTTTCTTCTTTTATCGTTTCTTTTACTTTATTATCGTTTAATATCGTTTGTGTAGTTTCTTCAGGGTTTCTTCCGGAATTTTCCGGAACATTCCCGTAATCTTCCCGTAAATTCCCCTCAATAACTCCTCCTTCCTCCAGCAGGTTATATTCAGGCAGAATGTCCACATCGCGTCTCCGCGCATCTTTTACAATCCGAAGCCAGCGCTTCTGAATGCCGTGGGAAGTGAGGATGCCGTACTGTTCGTAGAGATCCTTGCTAAAGATCCCGATCCCAGGCTGCATGCAGGAGTCAAGCACTTGCTGGATGATCTCCGCCTCCAGACCGATCTCTCTGGCAAAGAGATAAAGGTTGATTTCTTTCCAGGACAGGTAGTAGCCTTCGTTGCGGTAGATCTTTTGCCAGAGCTTTACCACCACGGCAAAGCCAAGCACACCATGCCTGGCTTCAATGAAGTTCAGATTGTCATCTTGCACGCAGTCGAGGTTGAAGTAATCTAGACTGGATTTTGTAGGACGAGCCATAAAATGAAGAAATGAGGAATGGGTTAAAGAAATCGTTTAACAATGGGACGAACAAGCAGGATAGCAGGGATGATCAGTAGCATCCAGAACCAAAACGGCAGAGCTGCTTTCTTTTTCTCGCTGCGCTCCTGCTGCTGCTTCTGACTGTGCGAAGCCTTCTGCTCTTCTTTCTGTTCTTTAGAAGCATTAAGAGAGGAATTGCTGACAGTTGAGTCGCGCAACTGGCTTCCCTTTTGTTGTCTTCCGTACATGCGGATGCTCCGGGCTTGTCCCTTAAAGCCCTGTTGAGGAGAAAACTCAAAGTTTCCTGAAGGGATGATCTCTACAAATGATTCGGATGAGGAGGAATCGCGAAGCCAGCGCAGTTGAATATGCTGATCGCTTTGGTGCAAACCAGCGCTTGCCTGGCGTAAGAGTCGTAATGAATCCGTTGATTCGGTTCTGCTCTCGGAGTGTTGCCGGTGCAGCAGGGTACAGGAAGCAAGGGGCATCAGCAGGGCGGCCCCTGCTGATAAGATAAGAATAGCGGTTCGTGTGTTCATGGCAGGGTACGGGATGCAAGGAGCATGAGCTGTAAAGCTGCCCCCTTCATTTGAATAGGATGGTGAATTGGTCGTTTCATGGTGTTGAAGTATGAGCCTTCAGTTTTGTTGCATTTACTAACGCACAAGGGCATTCAGTCTTCTTTCAGCCGGGTTTCTCAGCGCAGTTCGTGAATGCCGTTTGTAGCAGGCGATCTGATAGACCGAACTCAGCAGCCTTCTTTTGCAGTACACGCCATCCCCTTCCCGGCTGCCGGCTTCGTTGGTATTGCCTTCCACCGTGATGATGTACTTGCCGTCGCAGGCATCGACAAAGCCGACATGCGAAATTCGGCCCTTCTCTGCATAATACAGTCCGAACACCATGGCACTGTCGTCTGAACCAGCCTCTGTCTTCCCAACTACCGGACCTCCATCGTATGAAGCGAGGTTGAGCTCTCCCACGCCCCGCCTCCGTTCCCAAACCACTTTATCCCGCCCAAATAGCCTTGGGCAATAGCCCGAGCGGGGATTGTCAATACCAGCCTTCCCCAGTGCCCAGCACACAAAGGAGGCACACCAGGGCTGGCCTTTCTTCAGGCCTACGTACCGGAGGTACTCTTCCACCCGGGAACCGTCATTACGGCCGGTTTCCTCCCGCACCCCTACTTCTGCGCGGTAGATTGATCGTATACCGGCAGCCGGTTCTGCGCCTTTTTGAAAGCCTGCTATCGCGAGTAAGCCTGTCAGAATAATGAATAACGTTTTCATTGTTTTCCTTTCTTTTATTGTTTTATCCTATGCTGCCCCAGTGCCTTTTACAATACGGCCGCCAGCGTCCCCACAAAACCCATTAGTAGCAGCAGGTAGAAGCCCAGGTAGATCAGCACCTTTTGCAGCTCACTGAGCGAGAGGAACTCCTCATTGAACTGGTTCTCTGAATAGCTGGCAAACACGGGCCAGATCAGGCGGATGATGCCCCAGGTAACAGCCTTGAAGACCAGAAAGGCAAGAATGGCCATAATGACCGCGCTGAGAGCCCCCACATCAATGGGTGCCGCCGTTACGTCCAGCTGCCGGGCCAGGCGGGGAAACAAACAGAAAATCGCGAAGGCAAAGATCAGTGTCAGCCATTCACGATTGCAAACCAGGCAGATGCTCCGGTTCAGTTGGTTCAATTTTGTATTCATCTCGTTCTATTTAGTGTCGGTTAAAGGATGCCGCGGATTGCTCCGCGGCACTCCTCTTAGGAAATAACTACCTCACCCAGGTAGGTGCTGTTGGAAACCATGTTGCGGTCGCGGTTCACAAAAGCACCGTACACGTGCACGGGATCCCCGCAGAAATCCTTTGGCACTTCCCGGCTCACCTTTCCATCCTTCCTCAAGGCCACGTTCTCCTTGTAGATGTAGCGGTTTTTGACCGGATTGAACACCAGCAGCATGAGCTGATCATCGTCGTGAGCCAGGTCCTCATCCACCGTATTGTTCCGCCAGATTACCTCAAGCGTATTGCTGATGATGCTCTGCGCACCCTGATTACTCATTGGGGCCAGAATTCCCCTGCTGATCTTCACCTTCGGGTAATCAATCTCGAACGTGGGATATACGCCCTTGATGGCCTCGTGCAGCACCTGGCTGACGGCCACATTGTAACCCGATACCTTGTCTTTGGATTCGGCGATATAGCCCAGATTCACCAGCTTGCTGATTGGCCGCATGAAATCCACCGCCAGGGCAAACTTCAGCTGCTGTTTCAGCTGTTTCTCGGATGCCGCCTTTGACGACTTCTTTGGTAAACTCCGCATGTAATCAATGCTCTTCCAGCTACTGCCGATCAGGTTTCCTACTTTCCCTGAAAATCCGCCCATCAGGCCTTTAAAAAAACTTCCCATAATGTTTAAAATTTAAATGGTTAAAACTCTGTTAATTCCTGAGGCCCAAAGCCTTGACTAGTATCAGCTCCGCCTCTGAACCAAAAGTAGAACCGCCACACGGCGAGTGGAAATAACGGTGCCGGATGGTGCCGTTTGGTGCCATTTGGTGCCGCTTAGCATCCCTGGAACTGCCCCAGCTTAGTACCTGCAGCAGTTTTGAGCATGTCCTGAGCCGTACCTGCACCACCGGTTCTTTGCCTGTTTTTTTACTCCCCGTAAGTCCGGCGACGAAGCAGCGACGGCAAAACGACGGCCAGACGACGACAAAACGACGAAGCAGGAACGAACAAGGAACGAACAAGGAACGAAGCAGAAACGGCAAAGGGACGGCAAAACGACGGTCAATCGACGGCGAACTGACGGCAAAACGACGGCCACCAGGCGAAGACCTGTGAAAGCAGCGGTAAAGCATGGCTCTATTTTAAATAGGGATTATCTTTTAGTAACGGGTCCCGGGACTGCCGGCTCTGGCTCTCCATATACTGCTCCACCTCACGACTGTGATACCAGCATTTGCCTCCGCTCTGGGAGCTGTACCGGAGCACACCGCTGTAGCGCAGGCGTTGAAGCTGTCGCCTGGAGATACCCAGCAGCAGCATCACTTCCTGGCTGTCAAGCCAGGGCTTTCCCAGTAGTGCGCGAAGGCGTTCCTCCTGCCGCGACCGTGCCGGCTCCTGCGGCTTGTATAAGTTTTGGATTGCCTCGAGGATCTTCTCGAGCTGGAGTTTGAGCTGACGCTGCCCCTCCTCAAGCAAGCTGAACTGCTGCTGCATCAAGCATTGGGTCATGATATTAGATAGTTGAGAATTGAACAGATTCGTTAATTATCTGGCTGAGGGTGCGGGCGAGTTTTCGCGCTGCGCATCCAGGCATAGCAGAAAAGAAGATTTTTAACATCTTAAACGGCATATCAACCGTGCAGAAAGACTGAAGCTGCCGATGGCAGATTCCGCACTCCTGAAGGCGGGTCAGCAAAAGGCGCTCGTTGACCTTGAAAGGCAAATGGAACATGATGGAGGCTCCTGCAACCGGGAAAAAACAGGATACCTGTTTGTCTACCTGTTGCACCAGTTCCTCTTCGAGAACGCTGCGGGTAAGAGCAAGATCGCGGCGCATCCGCACCACCTCTGTCACCAGAAACTCTGGCTTCAGTACCGCTGCATATGCCTGTACGCAGCGTTCTCTCACCAGACTCCAGCTCTCATTAAGATGCCGCAGGGATGCTATTACGTCAGTAGCGGCAAGGACCAGCTTCAGATCAAACAAGACGTCGAGTGTCTTGCTCACACAGCTGATATAGATCACCGAGCCCGGATTTTTAAAGAAAATAGGCTGAAAGTCACCGCTATCCAGCTCCCGGTCATAATCCACCTCAATTAAAGGAATGTGATAATGGCGGGCAAGCGCCAGCAAGTCATCTTTTGCCCGATCGGAAAGAGGTGTGCCATAGGTATAGTCGCATCGTGATTCAACATAGATGGCCCTGGGCAGGACTTTCTTGAGCACGACAGCTGTACGGCTCAGGAATGCTTCTTCAGAAGCTGCGTGAATGAGCTTCACCTTGAAGCCCTGGTCCAAAGTCATTTTTTGAAGGTATTGGTTACAGGAGCTTCGCATGATGATATACCCCCTTCGCCTCGTGTTAAAAGAGCCAGCACATTTCGGTATGCATCATACTCTCCCGGTACCAATGTTAATTGAGAAGAACTGATCTTCAGGCCGTGGAGATATTTCAGGCTGCTCAGCACCATGCTCTTCAGCTTGCGCATATACACAGCTGCTGGCTCTACTTTAAGCAAGGGATGGCAGCCGCCCGCAAAGGCCTTCTCAAAACGGGTTCTAAGAACCTCCGACTCAAACGGGATTTCAACATCGAGCCGGTAGAAGGGGTGGAATGTATTGGAAGGGATCCGGGGCTTTAGCGATACGAGCCGCACAAAGGGATAATCCGGCTTGGCAAGGGACGCAAGAATGACGGGTGGCACTCCGCTCGCTACATAATACCCCTTGCGCGGAATCGAATATAGAAGTCCCATGGTTTTTGAGTGTTCCAGCGCTTTGTGGATCGTAGATCGGCAGACCTTGAACTGGTCCTTCAACTGCGACTCAGGAGGCAGCTTTTGGTTGGGCAGCAACTTGCCGTAATGAATTTGTCTTTTGAAGTAGTCGTAAATTTGCTGGTAATAAGGAAGGTTTTTTGAGTAACTAGCTTGTGATATTTCCATATGAGAAAAGTTGTGATTCATTTCAGGTTCGGGATGGCAGAAATACTATTGTAACCAGGATAGATAAGATAAATCCCTATCATCGGTCATTTAATTGTTAGTTTAAAATGAAAAATCTAAAGGTAAATTAAATCTTCCTTGAGAAGCAAGTTTGTATGAGCTGGTATAGTTAAAAAGCTAGGTCTGGTATACATCGGCCTCGACAGCAAAAACGGAGACCAGAAAGCTGATTTACTGAAAGTTAGACCGACCACAAATGACTATTATGGAGGGAGTAAAAAAGGAAAGGTGTGGTGATTTTTAGGAAGAATATGAAGGGGTAGTTGATGCTGTGATAAGTGTAGTTGCCGAACGCACGAAAATAGTTCTTTCCCGACTTGATACATGCCCCGAACAGTGTCAAGTATTTACCAATCTAAAGAGTATTATAATACGACCCTAGTAAAACCGATGCCTCACCGGCCAGCCTTCTTAAATGTACCTAGCGTCTCAAACTTCTTCTACAGTTGCTCTCCATTAGGCATCGTAAGTTGAGATGCCTGTAGCAGAGGTAGCACGCAGGCGCTAACACAGATACATGTCCTCGCTTTAAGCGCAGTAACTCCAAGATGATTATCGCATTGTTATTACTTTCAACCGAAACTCTTCTACTGGCGTTTTTGACTTACAATAACGCTTTGAACTATCCGTATCCGCCCGACCAACCCCATCTTGACCTCTATTTCTTAAGGGCTTTACTTTGTCTGTACGATAAAGATAAACGTAATGGATCAAAGAGAAAGAATGAAGGCAGAAGTGGAGCGCTGGCGCCAAAGTGGACTATCGCAAAAAGAGTTCTGTAAAGGTTTAGGAATGAAAGTGGCGACCTTTGCCTACTGGGTGTCCCGCAGCAAAGAATCGGAAAAGAAGAAAGGTTTTATCCCCTTAGTCCCTCCGGCGGGATCGGTAGATGCCATAGAGGTTAGCTACCCTAACGGCGTGCGGATTAAAGTACCAACTTCAGATCTGAAAATCATTTCTAGCTCATCCATCTGTATTAATGTTCAGCCTGAACTCTTCTCACCGGTTCCTCCTCTACCAGGGGAATTGTGACATGCGTAAAAGTTTTGATGGCCTTTGCGGCCTGGTCACCTCGGAGCTCAAAAGGGAAGTATCTTCGGGAGAAGTCTTCGTGTTTCTCAACCTGGGGCGTACCCATATTAAACTTTTGCACTGGGAGCACGGAGGCTTCGTTCTTTACTATAAGCGGCTCGAACAGGGCACTTTTCCCACTCCTAAAAAGGAGCAGCTGAGCTGGGCAGATCTGGTGCTGATGATTGAGGGAATACAGGTTCAGAAGAGCCGGCAATTACGACGCTTTCAGTTCTAAAAAAGCGCCTTCTTTCTTGCATAAACGCGCTTTTTTATGTATTTTCACGTCATGGATACGGCACTGGAACACCTCTCAAAAGAGGAATTGATCGCTCTTTTGAAGCGAGAACAAAAGGCCGTAGAAACCCATCAAAAAGCCGCCTCCTCTCTTCAGGAAGAAAACACCTACCTCAAAGCCCGTGTCGGTCTTTTAGAACGCTTGCAGTTCGGCCAGAAGCGTGAACGCTTTGAAGGCGATCCAGCCCAGGGCGTACTGCCTTTTGAAGCTCAGCCAGAAGAAGAAGCCATCCAGCAGGAAGAAATCAAGGAACAGATCACCTATACCCGTAAGAAGCAGTCTTCGCATAAAGGCCGCGCTGCCTTGCCTGCGCACTTACCGGTAGAAGAAATCGAGATCCACCCTGAAGGAGATCTCTCTGATATGGTCTGTATTGGTAAAGAGGTGACCGAAGAGCTGGAGTGTGAGCCTGCCCGCTTCTTCATTCGCCGCTACATTCGTTATAAATATGCGGCTAAAAACGGTAAAGGAGTAAAAACCGGAGAGCTCCCTGAACGAGTGATTGATAAAGGGATACCAGGAGCAGGACTGCTGGCCATGATCCTCACCGATAAGTATATGGATCATCTCCCTCTATACCGGCAGAAGCAGCGCTTCGCCCGGGAGAACATCCCCATAGCCTCCTCTAGTATTGAAGGCTGGGTCAAACAGGCACTGGAAAGGCTTGAACCACTTTATCAGCAACTCAAGTTTGACATCAAAGCCAAAGGATATTTACAGGTCGATGAAACCAGTATAAAAGTACTGGAAAGTGATAAAAAAGGCGCTGCCCATATGGGGTGGTATTGGGTGTACCATTCTCCTTTGGATGGTTTGGTATTAATGGACTATCAGCCTACGCGGGGTGCGGCAGCTACTACCGACATGCTCAAACACTTTAGAGGGTACCTTCAGAGTGACGGGTACGCCGTTTACCAAAAGATAGGCCAGCGGACAGAGGTAACACCGGTAGCCTGCTGGGCGCATGCCAGGCGGGAGTTTGAACGGGCACTGGACAATGATAAGACCAGGGCAACTAAAGCGTTGTCGCTTATCCAGGCTTTATATGCAGTAGAGCGCAAGGCAAAAGAGGAAGGACTCAGTGCAGAGCAGACCAAAGCGCTTCGTCTGGATGAATCACTTCCGGCAATCAATGAACTGGGAAAATGGATCTTTCATGAGGTGAAGAACACCTTACCCAAAAGTCAGATCGGTAAAGCCATGCGCTATGCCATGGAGCGTTGGGATAAGTTAAGCGCTTATCTGCAGGATGGAAGTTTATTGATTGATAACAACCTCATCGAAAATGCCCTGAGACCTATTTCTCTGGGTCGGAAGAACTACCTCTTTGCAGGAAGTCACGATGCGGCGACCAGGGCAGGCATGATCTATTCCTTCTTTGCTATCTGTAAGAAACATACCGTCAATCCTCTGCAGTGGTTAAAACATGTCCTGCAAAATATAATGACCATTAATCATAAGAATATTCGCGATCTCTATCCCCAAAACTTTAAGAAACTAGTCGAGGCTGGTAACATGTAGTTGCTCGGGCGGATACAACTATCCTATACTAGAAGTAGATTTGAAACTGAAGCCACGCGTGACTGTTTACAAAGCGTTCATTGCTTTTGTAAACGTTTAAATTTTATCACATGAGCAATTTTAATTCAAGATCTGACTTCTTATCATATTGTACAGTAAGAATAGAGTCGGTCCTTGTTGACGGAAATCAATCGGTTGGTTCAGGATTCTTCTTCAATTTCTGTCATACAGGTAACCAATGTTGCCCGACACTAATCACCAACAAACATGTCATACGTGGTGCTTCATCCTCTACCATAGTGTTTACTTTAGCAGATAAAGAAGGAAATCCGATTGACAGTTACTCACATAAAATTATTATTCAGGAATCTGAAAAAGCATGGAAGTTACATCCAGACCCGGAGATTGATTTGTGCGCAATGCCAATAGCGCAGATTATAAAAAGCTTAAACGCGAGTGGAATCAATGTGTTTTATACTGCACTCGACGCATCACTTGTTCCGAACGAATCGCAACTCCGACACTTTCAGACCGTTGAAGACGTGATAATGGTAGGTTACCCAAACGGACTTTGGGATCAAGCAAACAACAAGCCTATTTTCAGAAGGGGTATTACGGCCACGCACCCCAACCGGGATTATCTAGGAAAGAAACAATTCTTGATTGATGCAGCATGTTTTCCAGGTTCAAGCGGATCCCCGGTATTTCTAGTCAATGAACATGGGTATGTGTCAGATCAGGGCACCCACCTAGGCGCACGACGCTTTCTCCTCCTTGGAATATTATTTGCAGGGCCTCAGCATGTTGTACAAGGACCGGTTCATTTTAATACTAACTCGGTCGCACCATTTGCTTTAACAAAAATCCCTAATAACCTAGGGATAGTGATTAAATGGACTGCCTTAGATTATTTCGAAGGACTGTTTAGAGAAGAATTAAAAAAGTTAGAGCAATAATAAAACCGCCCTTAATGGAAAAACTTAGCGATAAAATTATCGTAAATAGTCTATTCTGTCTGGTCATAAAAGGATTTCAATAAAAAAGACATCGAACTTTAGGAAAAAGCGCGCCTGCGACCTGAGATCAGTTCGGGACTGCCGGCAGACATATGCGCCATTTCTATCATTTTTCTTCGATGCTCATTCGATCCGGCGTCGATGCCATTCGAAGAAAAATCGAAGCGGCGTCGAAGCCGGGATACATGCCGATCAGCCCGTGAACACACTAGTCTCGAACCAGTCTCGCACATGTCTCAGAGAAGGTTCGGCAAAAGATGTTCTTCTTAGCAGGATGGCCACGCTAAAATAGAGGTTCTGCCACTGCTATGACAGCGGCTTGCGGACCAGGTACCGGGGGAAGCCAGTCCCTCATTGGCCGGATAAGTATCGGTGAAAAGGAGCACAGCTTTCAGCTGAGGTCTGTCAGTTTAACTATTTTGCCATCCCGAAAGGCAAATACAGATCTTCCTGATAAGTTCAGCTCCTGACCTTTCTTTAGTCCGTTGGGAAAGTCGATGGCTAAAACGGCGCGGTAGCCGATCTCGACCTCCGTGCTGTCAGTTGAGTGCCGGATAGAACGGATCTCCTGCTTCCTTTCTGAAAAATAGGCTTTGGCCTGTTCAGCCTGCTCGCGGAAGGCATCCAGGCCGGTCAGCGACATGGTGACCTTGCCATCCTGCACATTTTCGAAAACAAGGTTGTCTGCAAGGTCAGCGGTCATTCCGTCTATATCGAACTGATTATACGCGCCGATATAGTTGCTTATCATGTTTTCACGGTCTTGGTATTGCATTTTTTACTGTTGGTCTTTGGCTGTTAGATATCAAACTTAAACAAATTTCCGGATGCTCATCATGTAGCCGAGATGCAGTCCTTCGTGAATATTATTGCACTGGAACGCGTCTTCAATACTCGACAGATGAAAGCCGGTTCCGGTAACCCGCTCTGTATAACTCTTAAAAATATTGGCGTCATAGTCGTTTTCTGTTCTTTCGATGAGAGACAGCAGCAGTGTCTTTAATTCGCCTATCTCTTCTTCTGATACGGGTTCAGCGGGTTTAGTGCCCGACTGGTACTTCTGGAATAAGTCGTCGGAGACATAGCCCTCCAGATTGGATCCTTTGTATATCACCTTTTGCTGGGTAATAATGGCGTGCCCCATGTTCCAAATGAGGTTGTTGGAAAAGCCCTGCGGGATCTTGTTGAGTTGTTCGGGCGAATAGTCGTTGAAAAAGTTGAGGTACAGTTTCCGCCCGGTTTTCCAGGCTTTAAACAGGGCTTTGATTTCTGCGGATTGCATTGTGGTTACTTTCTATGATGATTATTTATTGAGGTCTTTCAGTGGTCCAGGTCGATAGTTGCGATTCCATATGGTGTCAATTGTACTTATAAAAATATAAGGTATTTGGGCAGGCTGTATTGGAGCCGGAACATGAGCAATATAATAAATTTATTACCTGGTTTATATAAGCGCTTTATTGCGCGCTCAGACAAGTAGCTGCGTTGTAGCGCAATCCTCATTCATTTTACTAAATTTATAACAGGGAAACCGGAAGCAATCACGGGCTCCAAAAATCTGAAGCAGCTATGATGAACGACCACATTGACATAAGACTCAGGCAAACAGAAGTCGGGGATCTGGACTTATTGTTTCAATTTCAGCTTGATAAAGAAGGTGGCTACCTGGCTGCTTTTATGCCTCAGGATCCGTCCGACAAATCTGCCTATTTAAAGAAACACACCTCGCTGCTGCACGACCCGACAGTCAACAGCCAGACAATTCTTCTTGGCGATAGGATTGTTGGAAGTATTGCCCGGTTTGTGATGGAGGGGGATACAGAAATTACGTATTGGATTGACAGGCAGTCCTGGGGAAAAGGGATCGCAACAGAAGCACTGTCGCAGTTTTTGACCATTGAAAGCACCAGGCCTCTTTTTGCCCGGGTAGCTTTTGATAACTTCGGTTCACAGAAAGTTTTAAAGAAATGTGGTTTTGTAAAAGTGGGTTCCGACAAAGGCTTTGCTAACGCAAGAAATGCAGAAATAGAAGAGTATATTTATAAGCTTATTTGAAGAACGGAACGCTCCTGAATCTGCAAATGGCTGCTGAAACCATGATTCTGAGTTTGTCCGGGCACTTGGATAGCTCCTGTCGTTTTTACTTATGGCTGTAATAAATCCCTCAACCGTTTTTCCCTTAGCTGGATACGATCGTTTATGCTTTTTGAAAAATGTTGTAAATCATCCTCAGATCTCAATAGGTAACTATACCTACTATGATGATTTTGACAACGTGGAGAACTTCCAGAAGAATGTGCGTTATCTCTTCGACTTTTCGGGCGACCGGCTCACCATAGGGAAATTTTGCATGCTGGCTTCTGGCGTGGAGTTCATCATGAACGGTGCGAACCATTTGGCACAGGCGGTGACTGCTTATCCTTTCGCTATTTTTGGTGGCGACTGGAGCAATGCAATGGATGGCAAGTCTTATCCATCCAAAGGGGATACCATTGTTGGCAATGATGTTTGGATTGGTTACCGGGCCGCTATACTGCCTGGTGTTAAGATTGGCGATGGGGCTATCATTGGTTCTTATTCTGTGGTTACCAAAGACGTTCCGCCTTATACGATTGTGGGAGGAAATCCGGCACAGCCAATCCGTAAGCGCTTTGATGAGGAGACAATCGCCCGCCTGCTGGAGCTTGCCTGGTGGGACTGGCCCATTGAAAAGATCACGAAATATGCGGCCTATCTGACTGGTGATGTCAATGCGTTCTTAAAGGCACTGGGAGAAGAAGAATAGATTAGGATGACCGGCCCAGCTCTGACCGGACTTTCTGCACGAATTCCAAGGGCACACTGGCCAGGGCAGCGATTTTATTGTCGTCAAAATCCGTCCCTGATATCAGATTGCTGACAAACTCATAATTTGCTTCCTGCTTGCCTTCAAGTTTGCCCTCCTGCTTTCCTTCTAAAAGTCCTTCTAAACGCCCTTCGCGTCTTTCCTGAAGCTTTATTATGTCGATAACGCCCATATCAATTATACCTCCTGTAATCTGGTTAATTAACGTATCAAATTTACTGTTTATTTCTAAGTTCCGGATGTAAATAATGTTCTTGAGAAATCCTAAAAAACTGAGTATTCGATCTTTATCATATCTTTTCCGTAACAAAAGCGCACGAGCGATCGCAGTTCTTTCCTCCCCGAGCTCCTCCTCAGGCACCTTGCCTTCCAGCAATGCTTTCTGACAGGCCGCTACAATCAATGCAAAGATATTATCCATTGCGAGCAATTGTTCGGGGCTATGGTCGAAGATGTGATAGGTACGGTAACTGAAGTGGACCGAAGTATCAAGTACTTCACGCCTGTATTCGGAGGGCCGGCTCTGTGAAGTGTCGCCCGTATACACCACAATAGTAGCTACAGGGAGCTCATAGCGATCCGAGATCCGGTAATTGTACTGATAGGCCCGGTAGGCAAAGTGCGGGTCATTGCCTCCCTCTACCTCTACGTTGAGCAGCACAAGCTGCGGAGATCCGTCGCTTAGCCCTCGGCCGACAGCATTTTTACGTATTCGCCGCATTAGATTTCTGCTGATAAAAAGACACACTTCCGCCGCAACTACTCCTAACAATCAGCTATTTACAAAAAACACCATTTAGATTTTTCCATGACTGGGGGTGTATTCTTATAGTCGCCGCAACCTTTTGAATAACTTCGCTCAGGATACCGATTTCGATGCTGAAAATTCAAGCAGCTTCGCCATGCGGATCCTGGAAAGGGGAATAAAAGCAAACGGGGTGCAACAAGCAATTCTGGAATAGATACAACCAGGAGAAGCGAAACATTGAATAAAAGCAAAGGGCATATAACAAGCAACTTAATACACACATAGAGCGCTCCCCTTGCGGGGGCGGAGAAACCTTAAGCACCATATGAACTTAAAAAAACTGATCTTCTTTGCAGCAGCGCTGTATTCCGCTACTCTTTACGCACAAGTTGTACCGATCCAAAAAGCAGCCTTAGTAGGCGACCGGATCGTAGAATTTATACCCGAGGGCTACGATAAAAACAAAACACCTTCTCTCATACTAAAGGAAGAACCAAAGAGGACAGGGCCAGCTCCCAGTGGATGGAAACTGCGTCCCACCTTTACTCTTAATAACGATAAAGCAGGTGCCTCGCTCAGCCTTCCTGAAGGTATCAGCTTATATGGAGGCGGGGAAGTGACCGGACCGCTTTTACGGAACGGGAAAACCATTAAATTATGGAACACTGATACCGGAGCCTATGGGGTGGAAGAGGGAAAAAGGCTCTATCAGAGTCACCCCTGGGTGATGGGACTGCGACAGGACGGCACAGCTTTCGGAATTATTTTCGACAGCAGCTGGAAGGCAGAGCTCCAGACTGAGTCTCACCAGATTAAATTCAACACGGAAGGTGCACTCTTCCGCGTTTACATCATTGACAGGGAATCTCCTCAGGCTGTGTTAAAGGGATTGGCTGAATTGACGGGAACAATGGAAATGCCTCCTCTGTGGTCTCTGGGATACCACCAGTGCCGCTTTTCTTATGCGACGGAACAACGTGTACGTGAGATTGCCGACACCTTCCGCACCAGGCAGATCCCCTGCGACGTCATCTGGATGGATATCGACTACATGGATGGCTACCGGGTGTTTACCTTCCACCCCAAAAACTTCCCCGACCCGGCAGCTTTGAACAAAGACCTGCATAAGAAGGGATTTCGTGCGGTGTATATGATCGACCCCGGCGTTAAAGTCGACAAAGACTACAACGTCTACCGCTCGGGCTCTGCCAATAACGTATGGGTAAAAAACAGTGACGGTACCGACTATATCGGCAAGGTCTGGCCCGGCGACTGCACCTTCCCTGACTTTACCAGTCCTGACGCCCGGAAATGGTGGTCTGGGCTCTATAAAGGCTTTATGGCAACAGGCATCGACGGTGTGTGGAACGACATGAATGAGCCCGCCATCAATGACAATCACCTTCCGGAGAAGGAGCGACTGGGAACCATGCCGGGCAACATCATACATAAGGGCGGCGGCGACTTACCTGCCGGTCCGCACCTTCTTTATCACAATGCCTACGGGCGTCTGATGGTTGAAGCTTCCCGAAAGGGCGTGATGGATGCGAACCCGGATAAGCGACCCTTTCTTTTAACACGGGCCAACCTCCTCGGCGGACAACGCTATGCGGCTACCTGGACCGGCGATAACTGGGCCGGATGGGAGCACCTGAAGCTATCAGTGCCCATGTCGCTCACCCTTGGCCTTTCCGGCCAACCCTTTAGCGGTCCGGATATCGGCGGTTTCCTTAACAACACCACGGGTGACCTCTGGGCAAACTGGCTGGGCTTTGGAGTATTCCTGCCCTTCGTGAGAGGACATGCCTGCGCAGGGACGAACGACAAAGAGCCATGGGCATTTGGTGAGGCGATAGAGAAAACTTCAAGAATTGCGCTCGAACGCCGCTATCGGTTACTCCCCTACATCTACACCCAATTCTATTTCGCCTCCAAAACCGGAGCTCCCGTAATGGCGCCGGTCTTCTTCTCTAACCCCGCCGACCTAAGGCTGCGCAGTGAAGAGCAGGCTTTCCTTCTGGGCGGAAACCTTCTTGTGGTTCCTGCATTCGCAAAAGATCCGGCACTTCCATCCGGAATATGGGAAGATCTGAGTCTGGTTGAGGGCGACCTTGCAGACAAGTATCAGGCGAAGCTCAAAATTAAAGGAGGGTCGATCATCCCGGCAGGTAAGATCGTCCAGAACACAACCGAGAAGTCGTTTGATCCTCTCACGCTCCTTGTCTGTCCGGATAAGCGGGGCAAGGCAGAGGGTAAGCTCTATGTCGATGCAGGTGATGGCTGGGGATTCAAAACCGGGGATTATAGTCTGATAAGCTTTACTGCTAAGCGGCGTGGCAATACCGTCAGCATTACGATAGCAGGCAAGGATGGACACAGAAATATTGATCAGGAAATACAAAAGATCAATGCAGAAGTATTGTTGAACGGAAAGGTCTACAAAGCAAGCGGCACGCTGAAAAGCGGAGTGCAGGTTCTGATAGGGAGTTAGGGCTTCCAGATTGTCCTTCGGGGCTGGCAGGACAAGCTGATCCCCTGTTACGTCCTGTAAGCACCCCTCCCGAGTACAGTCTTTTGGAGCCCGCAGGACAAGCTGGTCCCCTGTTACGTCCTGTAAGCACCCTCCCGAGTACAGTCTTTTGGAGCCCGCAGGACAAGCTGATCCCCTGTTACGTCCTCTAACCTCCCCTCCCGAGTACAGTCTTTTGGAGCCTGCAGGACAAGCTGATCCGGGCACCCCTTCAGGTACCTCGATAAAAGCCGATCCTCGCCGACTCTGCTAAAGGCTTCCTCCGCATTTAAAAGGGATTTCGTGAAAAGCAGGCTAATCTTAACTTTGGGGCCTACAATGGAATTTCATGAACAGAGAGCTCTCAGGCTGGTGATATGTTGAATGCCAAATTCTTCTTTGCACTGTTACTGCTGCTGGCTGTTGCGGCTGGTAATGGCGCATATTGTTTTACGAAAAAGGACAGCTTGCTGCAGATCCTGAAAAAAGAATTAAAAAGCAGTCGCTACGACCAGCTTAAGGAGGCCAGGCTGCGCCGTATCCGGTCATTGCTGTCAGAATCGGCAAGTCAGAGTTACCAGCGCCGGTACCAGCTTTACTCCCGGATGCTCCAAGAATACATGCCTTACCAGTTTGACTCTTCTTACGTTTACGTAAAGAAGATGATGGAGGCGAGTGAAAAAGAGGGAGACAGCTACGGGCTGCAGGAGAGCCAGCTCAAGCTTCTTCAGATCTTCACCACGGCAGGAATGTTCACCGAGGCAGGCGAACTCTTGTCGGATCTGCATGACGAGAGCATTCCCGCAGGCCTGAAGGGCCTCTTCTACGACCGCAAGGCGCGCTTCTATGAGAGCCTGGCCGATTATAACAACGACAGGCACTCGCGGAAGTACCGTGCAGAGGCGGAAAAACAATTCATTAAAATGACGTCTGCCTCCCCTCCTAACGCCTTTGAGAGGATGATCGCCCGTGCTGAAGTGCCCGATAGTCTCGGTAATCGCCGCCCTTCTGCTGGCTTTTATCTGCATTTCATTACGCATCACGGCTTATCAAACCATGAGATTGCCATGGTGGCTATGAGGCTGAGCCATCACTACTCCGGAGATGATAAAATAGCGCTTCTGGCCCTTTCGGCACTAAGCGACATCCGTTCCTCTACCAAATATACCCAGGCGGTGCTCCACCTGGGAGAGGCACTGTACAAAGCAGGCGACCTGAAAACCGCCTATGAATGCATCAATAAAGCCGTTTCCGACGCTGCGTTTTACAATGCCCGCAGTCATAAGATCGACATTCAGAATGTCCTGCCGCTGATTGCCGGAAAAACCATCATGGAGACGGAACAACAGCGGGATAAACTGATCATCTCTTCGCTGCTGTTCGCACTGATTGGCGTAACGGCCATCTGCATTATTGCCATCGTATTCATCCAGATGAAGAAAATAAAAGTGAATGAGCGGCTCATCCAGAAGCAGAACGGACAACTGGCAGCAGTTAATCTGAAATTGATGGAACATACCCGGATCAACGAAGAATACATTGGCTTCTTTTTCAAAAAATCATTTTCCTATATCAGTCTTCTTGAAAGGCTGAAGAGGACCGTCGAACGAAAAATCAAGATGAAGAAGTTTGACGACGCCCTTGAAACCATTGCAGCTCTTCAGATTACGCGCGAGCGGGAAGACCTGTATAAGAGCCTCGATCAGATCTTCCTGAAGCTGCTGCCCGACTTTATTCCCGCCTTCAACGAGCTGCTGAAACCTGAAGACCAGATATGGCCGCAGAAGGAGGGATCTCTGAATCCGGTACTGCGCATCTTCGCTTTAATACGACTGGGGATCAAAGACGATGAAACCATTGCGGGGATACTCGACTATTCCATAAGTACCATCTATACCTACAAAATCAGGATCAAAGCCAAAGCCATTGTAAAAGGTGAAGAATTTGATAAACGCGTAATGGACATAAAATTTATCAACTGCTAAACACAGCTGCAGGCGTGGCGGTTAGTCTTAAAATTTACTTCTTAAACTATGACGATAGGAACAATAAGGCAATTGCCCTTTATCTTTATGCTATATCGTTTTTGCTATTTCTTTTTTTATATTAGCAACGCTAACCATTACTAAGGCACAGATATATCTTATGCAGGCAGGGAATTTATCGGGGATAACAGACGAGGAGCTGGTTAAGGGACTGCAGGAGGGAAATGCGCTGTATTTCGAGGAGGTTTACAACCGGTATTCCTCCAGATTGTACAGCGCTGCATATAATATTTTGCGCAACAAACAGATTTGTGAAGACCTGGTCCAGGAGTTGTTTGTTGACCTCTGGGTAAAAAGAGAGCATCTTACTATTCTTAAACTCCGGTCGTACCTCTACATGTCGGTACGAAACAAAGTTCTGATGACACTACGGTCAGGCCGGGTAGTTCTGGACCTTGAGGTGGTTGAAATGCTGACTAATGAGTTTGCCGCCGATAACCGGCTCCTTCAGAAGGAGATCCACGAGAACCTGGAACGCGGAATTTCAGAGCTACCAGAGAAATGCAGGGAGATCTTTGTGCTGAGCCGGAAAAAACAATTGTCGCACAAAGAGATCGCCAGCTTGCTGAACATCTCCGTTAAAACGGTTGAAAACCATCTGACGATAGCCCTGAAGCGGCTGAGAGCTTCTATGGCCGACTTCCTGCTCCTGGCTATTTCTCTTCTTCCATTATTTATGTAAGCGAAATTTGAGTGCTTAACTGCAGCTTCATCCTGGCAGGAATTCCTGAAACAGAAAGCATGTCATACTCTCAATCCGGATAAAAGTAAACTGAGGGTTCCTCAGAGCCGTTTAAACTTTGCGAAGCGACCTCATTGAGAGCTTAAAAAAAAATCGATTAGTCCTCTCAATCAACCAAAGACGCTTCAGAAAATTTCATTTTCCTTTAGGGGGTGTGATGATCCTTTGCATCATACATATTGAAAATGGAAAGGAAACCCTTAAAGCCAGTCGCCGGCAAGTCATCAGATAAAAAAAGATCCGCCTTTTTGGAGGGTCTTATTACGAAGTATTTTGACCGCCGCAGTGACAGCGACAACGCGGATGTGGCTGAAGGGACTGCTTTTGACAAAGTGCACGTGTACGACAAAGTACTGCAGGGCATCAGGGAAAAGGAAAACAAGATACGCCGTCGGGTTTATATACTGCGCGTGGCCGCTTCCATTCTCATGATCTTCAGCCTGGCCTCTGTGCTCTATTTAAAAAAGAATGAGATCGAAAATTGGCTCAGTCCGGTAAAAATGGTGGAAACGAGGGCTGCAAAAGGACAAACCTTGCTGGTAAAGCTGGAAGACGGCAGCCGCATCTGGCTGAATTCAGACAGCAAGATCTCCTATCCAGAGCATTTTAACAATGAAAAGAGGGAAATAAGTCTTACCGGTGAGGCCTACTTTGAAGTGGTGCATCTCGAAAAGAAGCCCTTCGTTGTAGAATCGGGCGCAGTAAAGACGGTGGTGCTGGGTACCACCTTCAATATCCGGGCCTACCCCGGCAACAGGAAGGTAGAGGTTACGGTCCTTTCAGGAAAGGTTGCTGTGATCACTCCTGACAGGATGAAAGAGATCAGCAATACCGTATACGTTACCCCGAATCGCAGAGTTACGTACGCCACAGATGGCCTTCAGGCAGTCACCGCTCCGGTAAAAGCAAAAGAATCGATCAGCTGGAAAGAGGGAAAAATGCTGTTCAGCAATACGCCTATCGTTCAGGCCATTGAAGAAGTAGAACGAAAATACAATGTAAGACTAAGTTGCAGCGACCGGATAAGAGAGTGCACGATCACCACAACCGCCGACCTGAATAATGAGGGGCTCGACAAAGTGCTGAAGGTGATGGCTACAACGGTCAATGGAACCGTGTCGTATGAAAACGGAGCCTACCATCTGGACGGGAAAGGCTGCGAATAGCAGCTTCCAAACATAAACCAATCATGATAACCGATACTATAAACCACTGATATATGAAGAAAAAAGTACCTGAAAAAAGTAAACCCGGTCCAGGAGCGGAACGGGTTTTTAAAATGTGATCAGACAACAGAAATGGACCTACCGACCTGAGAAATCACAGGTGCATTTCCCATCCGTACACTTTAACGAATTAAATTTATGAAAAAATCTCTATTACTAACTGATAGAGTGAATGATTATTTATGGATAATTATGAGATACAGCGTCTCCGTTGGTTGTATTATTTTTTGCTTCTGCTCTCTGGCCCTCGCCAGTTCCTCCTTCAGTCAAAAAGTTCTAAACAATAAGGTAACAGCAAGTTTTAAAAACGCGACACTCGAAAACGCACTGGAGATCATCTCCTCCTCATCGGGTGTCAAGATTGCCTACAGCGATCGCTTGCTTAAGAAAACGAACGTCGTAACCAAAGACCTCAGGGCCGAAAATCTGGGCGAAGCTCTTACCAAACTGCTCGCCCCTGCGGGCCTGTCGTACTCAGTGGTCGAGGATGTGGTGGTGATTGTGAAGCGGGGTGAGACAAAAAATGAGCTGATGCTAAAAGAACTGGCTGCCGAGCATGAAGTTCGCGGGATCGTAACCGACAGCACCGGAGTGGGCTTACCCGGCGTATCGGTCATGGTAAAAGGTAAAACGGGAAGCGGCGTGGCGACCGACCAGAATGGAAACTTCCGGATCAGGGTTGACGACCGGGCCACCCTTGTATTCAGGATGGTCGGATTTGTCACTCAGGAACTTTCGGTTGGCGATCGGTCCTTCTTCACTGTAAGGCTGAGGGAAGATGTAGCGGCGCTTAAAGAGGTAGTGGTGGTAGGATACGGAACTCAGAAGAAAACGAACATTACCGGTTCGCTCAACTCGGTAAATACAGCTGAATTGATCCGGACGCCCACCGCTAGTCTTACCAATACACTGGCCGGCCGTCTTCCAGGCCTGGTATCAATTCAGGGAAGCGGAGAACCGGGAGCCGACGGCTCAGCGCTTTATATCCGTGGATTTGGATCGTACAACGGACAGAGCCCGCTGGTTCTGGTCGATGGGATCGAAAATGCCATTGACCGGATTGATGCAAACGAAGTTGAATCGGTAACAGTGCTCAAGGATGCGGCGGCTACGGCAGTCTATGGGATGAAAGGAGCCAATGGTGTTATCCTCGTCACAACGAAAAGAGGAAAAGTTGGCAAGCCTGCCGTCTCGCTTACCTCGCAGCTTTCGATACAGCGTCCTACAAGAATACCCGAGTATCTCGACTCCTACAATGCACTGACCCTGTACCGTGAAGGTTTGATCAATGACGGGTTAAATGCCAATCTGTACACCGACGAATATCTTAACAAATTCAGAGATCGCAGCAACCCCACCTACGAATATTTGTATCCGAATACCGACTGGCAAAAGGAACTGTTGAAACCGAGCTCGCTGATGCATCAAACCAATCTGAATGTGAGCGGCGGCTCGCCCAACACCCGGTATTTTGTTTCAATGACCTATCTGAATCAGGGAGGCTTGTATAAATTCGAAGACCTGAGTAACTACAACATTCAGGCAACTCTGAACAAATACAACTTCAGGAGCAACGTGGATATCGACATATCCAAAAACCTTTCCATGGAGCTCAACCTGGCTGATGTGGTGAGAGACCGCAATTACCCGAACGAAAATGCAGATAACTTCTGGAATCAGCTGAGGATAACTCCGCCCTGGTTATACCCGGTTACCAATCCCAACGGGTCTATTCCCCAGCAGCGCGACGCTCCGGTAAACCCGTACGGCCGGCTGACACAATACGGCTATAAACGGTTGTTTGAGAACACCATGGGCGCTATTGTAGGCTTTAACCTGAAGCTGCCTTTCGTAACAGAGGGCTTAAGTATCAGAACCCGCTTTGCCTTTGACGCCCAGAGCTACCGCGATATCACAAGGAAGCGGAACTACTCTACTTACCGTTTTACCATTCCTGAAAATGAGACGGATTTGAGCAAAGGCACGTACGAGGAAATGAGCACAGGAGATCAGCAACTTGAATTTGCCCTCGCTGCCAATGGCAGCAGGAAGTCGACCTTTGAAGGTTACATCAATTACGACCGCACCTTTAAAGAAAAACACTCCGTTTCAGGAATGATCCGGTATAACCAGTCGCAGGACTTTCGCGGAACAGGTGGAAACGAGGGCGGAGTTGCAGCTTTACCGTACAAGCAGATGGGTATTGTGGGTCGTGTAAACTACACCTATGACGGGCGCTATGTGGCAGAATTCGATGCGGGCTACAACGGATCAGAGAACTTTAAGACCGGCAGAAGGATGGGCTTTTTCCCGGCAGGTTCCGTAGCATGGGTAGTATCAAATGAAGGCTTCCTGAAAGGCTCAAGAACATTCAGTCTGGTGAAGCTTAGGGGCTCCTTCGGTACAGTAGGGGTCGACAACAGCAGTAACCGCTTCCCCTACATCTCCACCTGGGAAACAGGAAACAACGACAGAGGCTATCAGTTCGGATTTAATGCAGACGGGAACAAATACGCTGGCGCTCTGGAGAGGATCGTGGGAAACGAGTTCCTGACCTGGGAACGTGCCAGAAAAACAAATATCGGAATTGACCTGGGCCTGTTTAACAACACCTTGACATTCACGGGCGACGTATTCCAGGAACACCGCACCAAGATCCTTACCGATGCGCTGACCATTCCTGATGTTCTGGGTATCGAAACCCTTCCCAAAGTGAACGCCGGTATTGTAGACAACAAAGGATTCGAAATGGAGCTTGGCTGGCGTAAGGTAATCCGCAGTCACCAGGTATTCCTGAGAGCAAACTACTCGTATGCGAAAAACAAAATCAAATATGCAGCCGAACCCGAGTATGCTTACCCGTATAAGGCCCGGAAGGGTACGCAGGTTCATGAGGCAGAGGGACTGATTGCATTGGGTCTGTTCAGGGATCAGGCGGATATTGACAACAGTCCTTCACAGGCCGGATATGGCAAAATAATACCGGGAGATATTAAGTACCTGGACCGGAACCAGGATGGGATCATCAACTCTCAGGACGCCGGATATATAGGGAAGACGGTACGTCCTAAATCGATGCTCGGCTTTACGCTTGGTTATTCCTACAAATCGATCGACCTGAACGTACTGTTTCAAGGCGCACTGGGCGGATACAACTGGCTTACCGGCACTTCTGCCTGGGCATTTTCGAGGAACAGCGCAGTACTGGCTGATTATCTTCATAATCACTGGACTCCTGATAATCTAGATGCCACTTATCCGAGGATTTCTTCTGCTGACAACGTAAACAACAACCAAAACTCTACCTTCTGGCTTCGCTCTTCTGACTACCTGCGCCTGAAGAATGTAGAAATAGGATACACGCTTCCAAAGTCTGTCCTTACCAGGCTCAGCCTGAAGAACGTAAGGATATTTGCCACCGGAGTAAACCTGTATACCTGGGACAAATTCAAGATCTATGACCCTGAGATACCAGATGGATTCGGCGCCTACCCGCAGCAAAAAGTAGTGAATTTTGGTTTGAACGTTACTTTATAACAACAAGGAAATGAAAAAGATAGCTCTAATTCTATTGTCGGTCTTTTTACTGGCAACGATATCGTGCAACAAATATCTTGATGTTGTTCCTGATGAATACGTGACCGATGAGGACGTTTTTAGCAACATCAATCTTTCAGAACAGGCTTTAGCCCGTCTTTACAATGCATTCCCTGATGAGACAGGAAGTACAATCACAGCTTATACCGACGAGAGTTACCATCACTGGAACGACAACGGGGGTGCACTTGACGCTTACAAGTTTAACCTCGGGACCTGGAGTACAGTAGACAACCCCATCGGCAACTGGAGAGGCCGGTATCAGGATATCAGGAGGGCGAACATTTTTATCGACCGCATAGAAAAAGTCCCCGTTCCTCTTGACCGGAGCGAATATTACCAGACCTGGATCCCCCGGTACAAGGCCGAAGCCAGGTTTTTGCGCGCGATGTTCTATTTCGAATTGTTCAAAAGGTATGGTGCAGTGCCGCTTCTCACTTCAGCCGCCAGTATTGACCTGAATGAGGCAGCCGGAAACAATGTGGAGCGAAACTCCACCGACGAGATCGTCAACTTTATTGTATCAGAATGCGACGACATTGCTCAGGCTTTGCCAACCTCGCAGGAAGCTTCACAAGTGGGCAGGGCGACCAAAGGAGCGGCCCTGGCGCTCAAAGCAAGGACGCTGATCTACGCAGCAAGTCCTCTGTTTAACGGCAACCCTCTTTATAAAAACATCACCAACAAGGATGGTAAGCACCTCTTTTCAGAATCATACGACAGGGAGAAATGGAAGAGAGCGGCAGATGCGGCAATGGATGTAATTAACATGGGTATGTACTCGCTCTACTCGCCTTTTCCTGACAATCCCATTCAGAACTATGCTGCCCAGTTTTATACACGCGACTACACCGAGTCGATCTTTCAGCGGATAAAGGGTAATGACACGGGACTTGACGGCAACTGGCTCCCTAACGGTCCTCCGTTCAAGGGGAACGGCCAGTTTACTCCTCTTCAGGAACTGGTAGACGCGTACGAAATGAAAAACGGCTACCCAATCAACGAACCGGGTTCTAACTACCAGAGCGCAGGCTTCTGGAGCGGGCAGCTTTGGGATGGTTTGAAATGGCAGAACGTGTCGAACATCTCCAACATGTATAAAGACCGCGACCCCAGATTCTATGCCAGCATCTTCTTCCAGTATGGCGTATGGAGGTTTGATGCCACCAGACGCCCTATGAAGTTTGCCTTCTGGGGAAATGGTAACGGCAGAACAGATGGATGGGCCAACGGAAAAGCGGGAACTAACCCCTGGGGATATAACATCAGGAAGTTCCTTTCACCCGAATATGACCGGAACGCAAATACAGGAACGGCGAAAAGGAACTGGCCTGTATTCCGGCTCGCAGAAATGTATCTGATCTATGCCGAAGCGATGAACGAATATCAGGATGCCCCTGATGCCCGGGCCTATGACTACGTAAATAGAGTGAGGGCCAGGGTAAACATGCCAGCATTGCCTATCCTCGCCGCCGACCGCACGAAGGAGGGAATGAGGAAACGTATCCAGAACGAGAACCGCATTGAATTTGCGTTTGAAGCGCATCGCTTCTGGGATGTAAGACGATGGATGATCGGTACCACAGTCGACAATCGCCCTGCCCATGTGCTCAACGCAAAACCGTCTGCTGAAGAACTCAGGGCAAGCGGAATTGCCGACATAAACAGCGAAGAAGCTGGCGTCGCCGTGTTCTATAAGCCGGTTGTGATTCAGGAACGTGTGTTTCAGGACAAGCACTACCTGATGCCCGTGCCTCAGTCGGAGATTGATAAAGATCCCGGCCTGGTTCAGAACTACGGATGGTAGATTTCAGTAAAATGAGAAATTTCTAATCCTGCTGCCGCTTCGGCGCCGCAGGATTAGAAATTCAAATAGTCGCCGCCGGGGCAGAAGATCCAGCTTCCTATTAGAACTGAGCCGGAGGGCCGGAAAGGCAGACCAAAACGTTTTACTTATTTACGGCTGGCGCAAAGAAAGCACTAAAACCATTTAGATATTCCGCCCCGCAAAAGAACACAACAAACTATCTATCAGAAGTTTAAATTTTAACATCATTGGATTTTTTGAAAAACAGCCACTTTAGAGAACTATTGAAAAGCCATATTCATACCTTTAGACCTGATACGCGGAAGAGAACTGATCGCTGCTTTAACCGCAAGTCCGATAATCACGTGAGTGCGAATTGCAATTCTGTTAAGAGAACTGATCGCTGCTTAAACCGCAGCCCGGCGAACGATAACTCTGATCGGGAACCAGCTGTCGCCGGCAAGCTATACGACACACAAAAAACCAGATAATGAACCCTTTTTCTTTTCAAAAAGCACATTTAAAAACCGTTCTACTGGGTGCTTTAACTTCGCTGCTGTTCCTGCCCTCCCTACAGGCGCAGGACATCTCTAACTTGCAGGCCGACAAAAAAGCTATTGTTCCGGCAGAAAATGCAAGGTTTACGGTCCTCACTCCCCGCCTCGTAAGGATGGAATGGGAGCCGGACAAAAATTTTGATGACCATGCTTCTTTTGTTGTGGGGAACCGGAAGCTGCCCGTACCCGACTTCAAACAGAAGCAGGAGAATGGCTGGCTGATCCTGAGCACGAGCGAACTCGAGCTTTCCTATAAGCTGGGCTCCGGAGAGTTCAACGCCCAAAACCTCAGGGTGAAATACCTAAAAGCAGATTCGGTGAACTGGGTGCCCGGCAAGAAACAGAAATACAACCTCGGCGGAACGCTCCGCACTCTTGATGGGGCCGATGGCGATTTTAGCCGTCACAGCAATCGTAAGCTGCAGCTCGAAGAGGGCGTCCTGTCCAGAGACGGCTGGTTCTTCCTCAATGATTCGTCATCGCTCCGGCTTGACAATACCGACTGGCCCTGGGTTTTCAGAAAAGAGCGGAAAGGTCAGGACTGGTACTTCATGGCTTACGGCAATGACTACAAGTCGGCGCTAATGGATTTTTCCCGGATTGCAGGAAAGGTGCCTATGATCCCAAGATATGCGTTCGGATACTGGTGGTCGCGCTACTGGAGTTATTCCGACAACGAGCTCCGGACACTGGTAGGTTATATGAAACGCATGCAGATCCCTCTGGACGTTCTTGTTGTTGACATGGACTGGCATCGCCAGGGCTGGACCGGCTGGTCATGGAACAAAAGTTTGTTCCCCGACCCGGCGGCATTTCTTGACTGGACCAATAAATCGAACCTCAAAACAACGCTTAACCTGCATCCTGCAGACGGAGTTGCCGGGCATGAAGACGATTATAATGCTTTTGCCTCTGCGTTAGGACTTGACACAACAGGCCGCAAAACTGCGCCCTTCGTCGTTTCTGACAAGAAGTATATGAGCGCGCTCTTTGATAAGATCCTGCGGCCCATGGAAAACAAAGGCGTCGACTTCTGGTGGCTCGACTGGCAGCAGTGGCCCAACGATAAAAAGATCACCAACCTGAGCAATACCTGGTGGCTTAACTATGTTTTCTATACCGAGATGCAGAAGAACAGGCCCACCAGGCCGATGCTCTACCATCGCTGGGGCGGACTGGGTAATCACCGCTACCAGATCGGTTTTTCAGGAGATACGTTCATCTCATGGAGCTCGCTCGAATACCAGCCTTACTTTACGAATACCGCTTCGAACGTTTTGTATAGCTACTGGAGTCACGATATAGGAGGACATCAGTTCCGCTCAGGAGAACGGACGATGGATCCGGAACTCTATACCCGCTGGGTGCAGTACGGTGTGTTTAGTCCTATCCTGCGGACTCACTCAACCAAAAATGGCGATATAAAGAAGGAGCTGTGGAACTATAGTCAGACCTACCTCAATGCGCAGGTCGACGCCATCAGGCTGCGGTATACGCTGGTCCCTTACATCTATACCATGTCGAGGAAGACCTATACCGACGCCATTGCACTTTGCCGCCCCATGTACTATGACTATCCGACCAATAACGAAGCGTATGCCTTCAGCAGACAGTATATGTTCGGCGATAACATGCTGATCTCCCCTATCGGGTCTGCTTCTGAAGGGGGCTATTCAAAAGTAAAAGTATGGCTGCCCGCAGGAAATGACTGGTACGAGTGGCATACCGGAACTCTTCTTAAGGGAGGCCGGGTCTATGAGCGGTCGTTCAGCATCGACCAATATCCCATCTACATAAAGGCCGGATCTGTTATTCCGATGTACAACGACCAGATTGACAACCTCGACCGGAATCCCGAAAACATGGTGGTCGGCGTCTACCCCGGAGGCTCCGGAAGTTTTGACCTCTATGAGGACAACGGGAACGATAAAGAGTTCGATAAGGAAAATGCAATAACGAGCATCAGCTCAAAGACGAAGGGCAATGAAACGATCATCGACATCTCCGGGGCTAAGGGTACTTATCAAGAAATGCCATCTAAACGGCAATACCATTTGAAGCTGTTTGGTTCAGAAATGCCGCAGCAGGTCCTGGTCAATGGAAAGGCTCTTGCCTTTAACCAGAACGCATCTGCAGAGAACTGGTCATACAACGGCAAAGATCTTAGCCTGAATATCTTCCTTCCTTCGGCCAGCATCAGAAAGTCGCAGCAGGTGCGGGTAGTTTACAACCAGCAGTCGGCGCCCGATCTTCACAGTGGTTTGGTAGAGAAATTTAAGAGATTGTCTGAAATCACATCAGAGCTTAAAAGCCTCGATAACGGAATCTACCTTCCTGAGATCCTGGGTGAAACCGAGGAAACTAACCGGATGCTTGAGTACGCTCCTCAGCGGTTTGAGGAACTGATCAGAAGGTTCAACGAGAATTACCCAAAGCTGCCAGATGTGATTAAAGGAATAAAAAGCATTGGAGAAGAAAATCAGAAAAAATTAATCAAGAAGCTTCAAGTAGATCAGGGCGCTTAAATCTCCGGTTTATTATTTGAATTGGTTCCTTAGAAAGAGGCTGTCTTTGTTCGCAAGGCAGCCTCTTTTATGGAACTCTATGTATTTTGAAATGGCCAGGAAGAACATTCAACTCACTATCAACTCCGTTTGAGAGCCCCGCTCATGAATGTTTTTCTGTTTATCTGCTCGTGTGATTGTGGCACCTCATCCTGACAACTTCAGAGAAATCAAAACATTTTTGCTAATCTCCTGAAATAGACGGAACTTACTATTCAATTTTTACATTTCATCCGTTTTTTGCATCACTTTTCTAACTACCAACACCATTGAATATGAAAAAAGTAACGGGAATCGGCGGCGTATTTTTTAAATGCGACAATCCGCAAGGCTTGAACGAATGGTACGCCAAGCACCTCGGGCTGCCCACAAGTGACTACGGCGCTAACTTTGAGTGGCGCGAGGCCGGAGATCCTTCAAAGAAAGGAACAACCGTCTGGTGCACCTTTCCGCAGGATACGGCCTATTTCAATCCCTCAGGCAAGCCATTCATGATCAATTACCGGGTAGATAACCTGGTTGCGCTGGTTGCCGAACTGAAAGAGAACGGGGTTACGATAGTTGATGAGATTGCCGAGTACGATTATGGCAAGTTCGTGCATGTGCTCGATCCGGAAGGAAACGCCATTGAACTGTGGGAACCGAGGGACAGCGGGGAGCAAACAGAGCCCGAAGGAGGTTTGTAATGCAAAATGGCCTGTGCCGGCTTAAAGAGTTCCCTCCTGCTTGCCGTACAAGTTCTCAGTTAGCTTCGCAAAGAAAAAAGAAACCGGCCGCTACCGCTTAAACTAAGTGAATCGACACCTCGGACAGCCGTCATTTTAGCTGTTGTTTACTGGCCAGCAGAACGGTTCGGTTCAGCCGTTCTGCTCGCCGGCATTTCTACCGCATAATCGTCTCCGCCAGTACGTTAGCCAATTTGGCCATCTCATCGCTGCCGTTGTTCGACAGGACAACGACAGCTGTGTTGGTTGAACGGCTGATGTAAATAAAGCTCCTGAATCCGCCTGTACCACCGTCGTGCACCAGGCATTCTTTCCCGTTGAACGGCAGAAAGAACCAGCTTAATCCCAGTTTATACTTGCCTTCGCTGAATGTGGGGATCTGAACCCGAGTTAAAATATCGCTGAGAGGAGTGGCATCGGGCTGTATTAGTTTTTGTGCATACGTCAGCAGATCGGCTGTGCAGGAATAGATGGCTCCTGCTCCTTTAAAGCCTTGCAGATTATTCCAGTAATCAACCTTTCTGCCCTTTTCGTCATAGGGCAAGGCGGGATTAAGCGCTTTGCTGAAATCAGCAGTGGTGTATTTAAGATTCAAAGGACTGGTAATATAATCGCTGAGATAGTCGGCGTAGGCTTTACCTGATAAACGCTCAACGATCAGTCCGGCAAGACCCATCCCAAGATTGGAATAGTCAAATACAGTACCGGGCTCTTTCTGCAGAGGATGCGTCTTAAGGTAATTATATACTTTGGTGCTATCGTAATGCGCATAGGGCTGAGAAGGGTTGCTGCCTGCATCCAGGTCTCCCGGAAGACGGGGCAGACTGGAGGTGTGATTGAGGAGGTGTTTTACCGTCATGTACCTGCCGTTGTACTGCAGCGGCGGAATGCTTGCAGGCAGCAGAGAGCTGACTCTGGTGTCGAGGCTAAGATGTCTGGCCTGAAACAGATGCGCAACCATAAGAGCGGTGAATGTCTTACTAACCGAACCAATCTCATAGGAGGTAAGGCTGTCGGGCAGAAGGCCTCCATCTCTTGCCTTTTCTCCGTAATTGTAAAACTGGCGCCGGCCATTTTGAAGTATCCCGATGCTGAATCCTATGATCTCTTTCCGTTGGGCAAAGGGACGTGCTGCTTCATCTACCGTCTTATCAGTTGCGGTAACCAGGGGATTGTCGGTCTTTACTTCCTTAAGCGGCCCCTTCTTGCAGCCGCATGTGTTTGTAACAAGTGCAAGGGCGATGAGTACGATCTTTTTATTCATAACATTGTTTTTTGCTGCAATGTTATGGTCTGAGGAAGGGCTTGTCGTCTTGAATTACGTTTCAAGACCTGCATTTTCGGCCGTTTCCTGCGTTTTTAGGCCCGACTTGTACTGGGAGGGGTTAGTCCGGTCTTCTTTTTAAAGAAACTGTTGAATGCTGCTTTCGAATTAAAACCACAATCAAAAGCAATAGCGAGTAAGGTGAAATGCTGATTGTCGGGGTTCTCAACCTGCCTCTTGAACTCCTCTACCCGGTAGCTGTTTACAAAGTCAAAAAAATTCTGCCCCCCGATGCTGTTGATCACGGAGGAGAGTTGATTGACACCTATCCCGGTGAGGTCTGACAGATCCTGGATGCCGAGCTCCTTCTGCAGATAGGGTTTGTTTTGCTCCATGTAGCCGCGCACCTGCTCGTAAAGTTCCCTTGCTTCTGCGTCGGAAAGATTTTTGGCCTGCGGTTTTCTGGCGGAAGGACGGTCATCTTCCGCTTCGACCTTCTGCATGGGCGGGGGCAGGGGGCGCTGCATAAGGGCCAGGTAACCGAAGGCATAGACGAACAAGGTAAAAAACAGATCGTCTGTATTGGTCAATTTACCGGGGAAGAACACCTTGCCTATTCCCCATACCATCCACATCACGAGCAGGATGAAAAGCAGAAAAAAAGGCGTTTTCAAGGTAAGGCCTTCGGTGAAGGAAAAACGATCTTTCAGTTTGGTGTTATGCTTGATAATTTCCCGCAGCGACAGGCATACGTAAACGGAACATTGCAAGATCATGGCGTAGGTGAACAGGTTGTCGTCACCCACGCTTAAGTCTTCCAGGATCTGCGCTTTTTTAAGAGTTGCATCCTGAAAGTAGAAAGTAAAAGCAAGCAGCATGGTGAGCAAAAGCCAGGGCAGAAAGTGCAATAAGATCTGAGGCTTAAACCTAAGCTGGCCATGAGTGATGTGCTTAATATACAGAAAGAACAAAGGGCCCAGCGCAAAGACCAGCGGTGAAAAAACGGCATAGAGGTGAGGCAGGACAAATATATGCCTGCTTGCGATGAGGTAGTCCTCGAAATTGACCAGGGACAGCGAGCCGATAAAGAGAGCCAGCAGCTTGTTGGCTGTTTTACTTGCCGTCTTCCTGTTCCAGAGTACCAGGCTGATGATGAGGCCTTGTATTACACCGAGTTGTATCAGAATTGCCATTTTAACGGGTCTCATTGCAAATCTAATTACCCGGTACGGATAAAAAAAGCGCAGCGATCAGAACCGCTGCAGCAACGTCGGCATGACATGGTTTGCTGCAGCCGGACGACCTCTGTTCTGATGCCCCGGCTGCAAGCGCTGTCTTAATTGTAACTCCCTTCAAGATCGATCTCAAATAAGCAGCAGTTGGGCTTGTCCTGATAATGCCGGGGAAGGGTCGCTGTGTTTGTTAGCAGGCTGATGCCCAGAAAGTCGAAACCAGACGAAGTATAGTGCTTTATCAATCTGGTGTTATTTCCAAGTGTGTCGAGCCTGATGAATCTTCGGCCCAAAGTTCTCGCATAGGCTTTAGCCCAGTCAACGAGATGGTCGATATAACGGTTGCCTCTGAAATCGGGCGCTGTACAGATTCTGTGGATAAAGATAGAGTCGTCCTTGTCTTTCTCCTCCCATATCTCTTTGTCGTTAAACGTGATGGTCCAGTTACAGCATATTTTCTGTCCCTCTACCAGCTTCCACTGCCTGCCTTCTGCAATTTCATTCAGTATAAAAACCTCACTGAAAGATGGCCATACAACCATTTTCCGGATTTTTTGTAAGTCCCTGGCTGCCTCATAAAGATCCAGAATCTCAGGTAAATCGTTTACAGAACATTTTTCAATACGCATAAATCGTCATTTTTTTCCTGACAAAATTGCGCAGATGAGCAGACTGATGAAACCCGATTCTTGCTGCATTTCAAAGAAGACATCATGGTACGTAGAATAATTCTAAATAAGTTTTGATTTCTGACAAAAGAGAACTTTCTTTGCCCTTGTTTTTATTCAATCTAAATAAGATGCAAAGATCGTTACTATTCTTGTTATCCCTTATCTACCCTTTTATTATTCTGGCAGGCCAGCCCTCTGGGGGCGTAAAAGGCACGGTGAAAACCAGCGATGGGAAGCCGGCAGTGGCCATCTCCATCAGAATTAAGGGGACTGGCATGGGGACGCAGACTGATGAAAACGGAAGCTTTGCCATTCTGCATATTTCAAGCGGCTCCTATGTACTGGTGACTTCGGGCGTAGGTTTGCAGTCGCAGGAAAAGAAGTTTACTATTAAAGACGATGAAGTAGTGACCCTGAATCTGACGATGCGGGAAAATGCTGCTGAATTGCAGGAGATAACGGTTACGGGCGCGCGGACGAATAAATTCGCAAAAACAGAGAGCGAGTTTGTGTCTAAGATGCCCCTGAAGAACCTGGAGAACCCTCAGGTATACTCGGTGGTAACGAAAGACCTGCTGACCGAGCAGCTGGTGTTCTCTGTGGACGATGCGATCAGAAATGCGCCGGGTATCAGTAAAATGTGGGAAGCAACGGGCCGCTCAGGCGATGGCGGAGCTTATTATAATTCAAGAGGCTTTACCATACAGAGCAATTTGCGTAACGGCATTGCCGGAGGTGTTTCAAGTGCGATCGATGCGGCTAATCTGGAAAGGCTGGAAGTGATTAAAGGTCCCTCTGCTACTCTTTTTGGGAGCGCGCTCGGTTCGTATGGCGGTTTTATCAACCGGGTTACCAAAAAGCCGCTTGACACCACCGCAGTAGAAATTGGCATTGCGGGCGGCTCATACGACTTCTATCGCGGGAGTGTCGACATTAATACTCCTCTTGCACCCTCTAAAACGCTCCTATTCCGCGTCAATGCGGCATACAATCACGAAGGAAGCTTCCAGAATGTGGGATTTTCAAGAAACGTTGCTATTACACCCAGCTTGCAGTACAAGCCGAATGACCGGCTGACAGTGAACCTCGATGCGGAGTTTATTTCAGGCAAAAACATTGGCAAGCAGATCATTTTCTTTAACACGCCGACTTCTGTGCTTGGTGTCACGCGTGCCGACCAGGTGAATCTTGATTACAAGCAGAGTTACATAGGCGACGACCTGTTCCAGAAATCGCGAAGCTCTAACCTCTTTGGTCAGGTAAATTACAAGTTGTCAGAAAAGTTCACATCGTCGACCAACATCACGGCAAGTCATAGCTATTCTGACGGCTTTGGTCCTTATTTCTATCTGGCACCGGACTCTTCAATTACTAAAAACCCCGCTGATGCAGGCAAATCGAATTATTTGCTTAGAAACGACCAGTCGACAAGAGACAGCAAACGCGATATTTTCGAAATTCAGCAGAACTTCATTGGCGATTTCCGGATCGGCTCTCTAAGGAACCGTTTGGTTGTAGGCCTTGACTTCCTGCGTATCAATTCAGACCAGCACTTTGTTTGGGGCTATCTTGATGCAGTTCCCATGAATTCTCCCGGCTTCAACTATGGCAGCTTCAATGCTCAGAATATGTCGGCAGTTTATGCGCGTGGAGGGGGAGGCGTCTACCCTTCTGTTGAGAAAAGCAATACCTATAGCGCCTTTGCATCAGACGTGCTTAATCTGAGCGACCGCCTGAGTATTCTTGCAGCCCTTCGCCTCGATCATTTTGACAATAAAGGAGGGACTGTAGGCGTACCGGTTAAATCGTACAGCCAAACGGCTTTATCGCCCAAGTTCGGAGCCGTATACCAGCTGGTAAAGGATCAGGTCTCGCTTTTTGCGAATTACCAGAATGCCTTTAAGAATCAGAATACGTATGCGGCTTATAATCCGGCTGATCCGTCAACGCCTATCGTCACAAGCGCCAAGCCTGAACAGGCTGATCAGTTTGAAGGAGGTGTGAAGGTGGATGCTCTGGGCGGAAGATTGACCACCACTCTGAGCTACTACGACATCAAAGTGAAAAACATGCTCAGGACAGACCTCAGAGCACCTCTGACGAGCGTTCAGGATGGCACTCAGCTGAGCCGAGGCCTGGAGTTTGAAATGATTGGCAACCCGGTGATGGGACTTAACGTGATTGCAGGTTTCAGCTATAACGACTCTAAATACGACAAAGCCGATGCAGATGTGAACGGTCTCCGTCCTACAACAGCTGGATCTCCTTACCTTGCGAACCTCTGGCTGAGCTACCGGATTCCGGGAAGTCAGCTGAAAGGTCTGGGCTTTGGCTTCGGCGGCAACTACGCCAGCGATAACAAAATTTTGAACAGCGTATCAATGGGGACTTTTACACTCCCGGCATACACGGTACTGAACGCGACGGTCTTCTATGACCGCCCGGCCTACCGTATTGGACTAAAGGCTGATAACATCACAAATGAGCACTACTGGATCGGGTATTCGACCATGAATCCGCAGAAACTTAGGAGCTTCTCAGCGAGTTTGGCTTATAAGTTCTAAGAAATGTTGTCCATCTAAAAAGGGGCTGAATCACACGTGATTTCGGCCCCTTCTTTTATTTTTCGGGCATTACATTCTCAATTTCCTTTTATGGATACAACCGGCATCTCTGCCGAAATCATTTGGTTTAAATAAGCTGACCTGGCAGTTTTTAAGGACTTGAGAAAATCTGTCACCTGATCTCCGTAACTTCTTTTGGAAAAAGCGTAGATGAAATGCGCGAAGGAGACGAGCCTTAAATTCAGGAAAGCTCAGTCGCGATGAGAACGGTGAACTGACGTTTGGCTGCCTGGCTGAAAGTGCTCTGAAAATTTCTTCTTCCACTCAATGGGACTTTGCCCCTCGAGATTGGAGAACCAGCGGCTTATGTGACTATCATCGGGAAATCCCAAAGCAAAAGCGATTTCCTTGATACTCTTATTGTCTAAGAGCAACTGCTTAAAGCGACTCAGTCTGCGAAGCTGAATCTCCTCATGAATACTATGGCCTGTGGCGACTTTGAACCTATTGTTAAGTGCTTTTATCGACAGGGCCCCCTGAGCAGCTACTTCTGCGACGCCGAGCTGCTTGCCCAGGTTTGCTGTGATATAGCTTATCGCTCTTGTGACCTCTTCATCCTCTACTGCCACCGTATCGGTAGACGCCCGTTCTATAACTTCAGCTGCTTCCGTCAGGATCACTTTCTCCCCGGGTTGCTTTCCGTTCATCAGGTCGCTAAGCATGGTGCAAATGGTGTTGGCGGTCTGATAGTGGTTCCGTGAGATACTTGAAAGATTAGGATACGTGATGTTGCAGATGAGCTCGTCGTTATCAATTCCAAGGACTGCGATCTCATGCGGCACCTTTATTCCTGCCATTGAGCAGGCATTGATCAGTATCTGCCCGAAATCGTCATTACAACATAAGATCCCTGTTGGACGGGGAAGGCCCTTTAGCCAGGAAATCAGCTCCCCGAAATTATGTGAAAGCACATCGCGCTCGTTGCCTTTGAGGAGATAGGAGTAGAATGCTGCGCCCCACTGCCCTGCCCTCTTTTCAAAACTGGCAAGGCGCGCAACCGACCATTCAAGTTTCTCGATCCCAAAGAAGGCGAGATTGCGGAATCCTTTTTTCTGAAATATGCCGCGGCGAGCTCCCCATCCGTATCATAATTGCCTTTCACATAAGGGATATCCGGAAAATGATTCACTGAAGTAACCTGAATAATGGGGATGCCGAGACGGCTCATTTCCGCTATATTATCGCCGAACTCCACAATGCAGCCATCGGGCTTTACTGCCTTAATAATGCTTAAATTGTTTTTCGCCTGCCGGGTTTTCAGGAAATAGGCCGGTTCGAAGATGATATCCCAATGGCTCACCCGGTTGTTGTAAGCATAGATACCCCTCAGGATGTCCCGACTATATCCTCTTCCAGACTCAAGATGTACAAAAACCTTCTTTCTCACCGCGGGCAATATATGGCGGTAAAATAGCCAAAAAAGGCTAAAGAAGCGAAGCCCGCCGCTTTAATTTTGGCAAGCTGCCGAAGGAGGTGCAAAAGCCCTGCTGAGAAGGTCTTTATCACTGTCGGGCGGTTTTACCACTTGAAACTAAATTAAAAAGACGATGAGTTCTTCTGTTAACATTCGTGATTATAAGCTATATAAAGCGGTCGCAACGCTTAAGAAGCCGATAGCCGATGCGACGCACACCCTTCATGAGATATCCTTTCTTGTTCTGCGGCTAAGGCTGGAGAACGGCGTAGTGGGCGAGTCGTACCTCCTGTCGTTCCAGTATTCTCCAAATGCTATTCAGGGCGCCTTTAAAGATCTCCTGCCTTTGGTGAAGGGGTATTCGGTGAGTGATACCGGCAAGGTTTTCCAAAAGATGGACGAAGTATCGGAATACTTCGGGAATTCGGGTATCAATCGATGGGTACAGGCGGCCGTAAATGTGGCCATGTGGGATGCATGGGGCAAGTGTTTGGGCCAGCCTATTGCTAAACTCCTGGGCACCAGTCGCGACAAGTGCGCTATTTATGGCAGCGGCGGCTGGATTTCGTACACACCCGATGAACTGGTGGAAGAGGTATCTAACTATGTAAGTCGCGGCTTCTCAGCAGTAAAGATTAAAGTAGGATCTCCTGACTGGCGCAGGGACCTGGAACGACTGAAGATAGTTCGTGATGCGGTTGGGAACAAGGTGAACATCATGATGGATGCCAACCAGGGCATGAACCTGCCTGCGGCTATACAACTTGCAAGAGCAGCAAGGGATCTCGACATCTTCTGGTTTGAAGAACCTGTTCATCATCAGGACTTCGACAGTTATCAGGCACTAAAACAGCAAACAGGGATATCGCTTGCAATGGGAGAGCGGGAATACGATACGCTTCCCCTTTCTCAGCTATTGCAACGGAAGGCAATCGATATCTGGCAGCCCGACCTTCTGAGGATCGGCGGAGTGGAAGCATGGCGTGAGAGTGCGGCTCTGGCTCACAGCTATCATGTGCCAGTTTTGCCTCACTATTACAAGGACTATGACGTTCCTCTTGTCTGCTCTGCACCTAACGGCATAGGAGTTGAATCGTTCGACTGGATAGATCCGCTGATCGACAACCCGATGGTGATAAAAGACGGATTTGCTTATCCGCATGAGCAACCAGGATGGGGCTTCAACTTTATTGATGATCACTTAACAGAAATCGTATGGTAACGGCTGCTGAAGCGTTCTCCCTGAAGGGGAAAGTTGCACTTGTAACAGGAGGCGGTACCGGCATCGGACTTGGCATCAGCAAAGCCTTGATAGCAGCAGGTGCCAGGGTATTGATCACCGGAAGAAGGGAAGAGGTATTAAAACAAGCCATAGCAGAGTTAGGGGAACAGGCGCAGTACAGAGTTTTCGACGTAACAAACACAGCCGAAATTCCCGCTTTTGTGGCTTCCCTAAACTCAGAATACGAGAAGATTGACATTCTGGTCAACAATGCCGGCATTCATCTCAAAAAGACAGCACTGGAAACAAGCGACGACGAGTTTGCGCGGATTATGCAAACCAATCTGCTTTCAGTCTTCTCTTTATCAAGGGAATGCGCCAGACATATGACCGCCGGCCAAAGCGGGTCGATCATCTTCATAGGCTCAATGGCTGGCATCTTTGGAATTGACCGGGTGTCAGCCTACGGAACCTCAAAGGCGGCGCTTACCGGACTGATGAATAATCTGGTGGCCGAGTTTTCAAAGGACAAAGTAAGGGTAAACACCGTTGCACCAGGATGGATCGAGTCGCCTATGTTTCTGAATGCTGTGAACGCAGATCCGGCGAGGAAAGAGAAAATAGTGAACAGAATAGCAATGCCTGGATTCGGGACACCGGAAGACATAGGAAACGCGGTGGTATTCTTATCCTCACCAGCGGCGAGATACATCACAGGGGTGGTGCTGCCCGTGGATGGAGGCGCTGCTATAAATTTCTAAGGCACCTCCTTGGTTCGGAAGAAACATTCAGAAAGTCGCGCACCTGAATGCTGAAGAAAGTTATCTGAACGTTTTTATGGGCGTTGAAGAAAAAGGAAGTTCCTGAGGAAATATTCATGATCTGAGCTTTCAAACGGGGCGAAAGCTGAAGCTCAGGGTTTGCTCCTAAAGTCAAAGGCTTGATTAAAGGCTTCCAATCAAATGAAAGCCGGAGATTACTTGGTTCGCTCCTAAAGTTAAAGTCTTCATTAGAAACTTCCGAATCAAACGAAAGCGGGAGCTTACTTGGTTGACGCCTCCAGAAAAGCGAGACTTAAACATTGAGTTCAGGAAAAAAAGAGGCTGTATCATAATTGATTTCAGCCTCTTTTTCGTTAACAGCCGTTTAGTTAATTCACTCATTACTTATCCTTAGCGATCAACAAGAATAATATACCTTTTAAATCGCTTTTCTCCTAAAGGCGGCTTTTAAGTCAGCCTTTTACAAATCTTGATGAGTGCAAAACTTGGGACGTACATCCCTATTCCATAATTTGGTTCAAAGAACAAAAGAGCGTCACTAAAATGCCAAGGGGCTATCAGCCCCCTCTCTAATCAGCAGGATCATGGATTCGCATTCCCTGATCCTGCTGATTGTTCTGATACTTAGCATCACGATCCCTTTCTGTCAAATTAACGCTAACAGCAGAGGCTTAAATTAAAACGCCTTCCAAACCCGGTTATTCGAAATGGAAGAATAACCATTGATACCACTGCGGCACGATCCGAGGTTTTTGGAGAGCTTGCGAAGAAGAGTAGGCCCCAAGGGTTAGAGCAGCGGTAGTATCAATCATTTCCGCCAGCCTCTTTCTCCTTAATCCCGTCGTTTTAATCCTGGTTCTGTCCTGGCCTGTTTCACATCAATCAGTTGCACTTCAGGAACGGCTCCGCTGAGCGTACGCATCCGTTCAATGCTTAGGTTCAAAACATCTACCGCAATAACAGCCGTACGCTCATCCGGCTTTTCCGATGCAAGTACAATATCCGAAAGAGCAATATCCTTCACATGCCGGATAAAGAAGGCAGAAGAGGGCAGCGCTTTCCAGACTGTTGGCTCGGGATACCCTTTCTCGTCCTCAGAAACAAGATCGTGACGGGCGATGTACTCTCCGGACTTCAGTCCTCCGGCATTTCGGAAGGTAACATGGTCGACAGATACGTTCTCGATCAAAGCACCAGGCACCCCCGTAATGGAAGAACAATAGTTGCCCGTATTATAAGCCGTTATATTGCTGATGCGCACGTTCCTCATCGTGCCGGAGGGAGGTGTAGGAATTCCTTCCATGTACTTCCTGGCACGATTTCCCAGACGCACGTAGATGGGGCACTCCGTTCCCTCTATTACAATGTTGTTCACGTTGACGCCATCCATAATACCGCCATCAACAATCTCTAGTGAGAGGGCTGTAATGCCGATGTTCGTCCTGCCGAAGATGGGCGGCTCCTTGCTTTTTGTTGGCTTGACCACGCAGTTGCTGATCGTAATGTTTTTGAAGCCGCCTGTAGATTCAGTGCCGCACTTAATCGCATTGGTGTAGCTGCTGGTAATGCAGTTGGTGATCACCACGTCAGAGCATCCCGCACTTCCTGTACTTTTCAGCACGATGGCATCGTCGTCCGAGTCGATAATGCTGTTGGATAACACGAAACGGCGGCATCCGTCAATATCAATACCGTCATTGTTCCGGTTGGCGTGATTGTAGACGTTGATGCGGTCAACAATGACATCTTCGCAATTCAGATAGTGCTGGTTCCAGATCCCGGCATTACGCATGCTGACATCCTTTACCGAAACATTCTGGCAGGAGATGAAAAGAACGTTCCGCGGCCTTCCGTCAAGATCTCCCTGAGGAAGTCCTGGCCTTGGGCTCTGAGAGGCACCGCGTCCGTCGAGAGTACCGGCGCCGCTGATCGCGATATTCTTTGCATTTACGGCGTAGATGAACGCATACCAGCCTCCCGGGTCCTTCTGAGAGCGGTATTCTGGCCGCTGCTGAGCGGGGAAGTCGGCATGACGCGTGCTTGCATACAGCACCGCCCCTCTTTGCAGATGGAGTTCAACATTGTCTTTCAGGACGATGGTGCCGCTCTTGAAATTTCCAGCGGGGATAACCACGCGGCCTCCTCCATTGCGATAACAGGCATCCACTGCCTTATTGATTGCGGCAGTACTCAGCTTTGTGGTGTCGGCTACAGCACCAAAGGCGGTGACATTAAAGTCCTGTGCGAACAAGCGTGTTCCGGCTGTAAGATACAGGGCGCATGCGAATAACGCTTTTAAAAATGATCTCTTCATTTAAGGAATATGGGTTAGTGCTGCTAATTTAATAACCTTTATTCTGTGTAATAGCAGAATTTTGCTGTCTGACAATCTCAGGTATGGGAGGAGCAGCTTCTCAGCCGTAACAGGCTTCCCTTTTGCGCCCAGCACAGGAACTGCGCGATTCGTTCGGCGCAGGTCAAAGCCTCTCTGAAACTCAATGGCCAGCTCTACTCTCCGCTCGTGCTCAATGGCCAGATCAAGGCTGGGATACTGGGCAGAGGGATAAGCGGCTGAGCCGTATAGCGGCACTCCTGCGCGCTCGCGCACTTTATTGAGCATAAAGGGATCAGTTTGTTAAGCGAATATAACTCAGATTCCTTGCTTGTTAACAACATTTTACTTGCGCGATCAGTTTTTTGTTGCTTAATTGTAATTCGAATCATAGGGAGTGCCGCAATCACAATTATACTATTCGTTAGACTTTTTTCAGGCGACTGGAAAACAGGCATTGCTGTCTCTTCAATATAATGCAGCTTGCTAACCTGTTCTTCCCCGCCGTTTGTAAAACATTTAGAATTTCAAAGAGATGTATAAGTACATTATCGCGATGATATTATGCGGCATTTGCCTTACTGCAAAAAGCCAGATCTGGACGCCCGACAAGGCCGACGGCACCTATAAAAATCCCATCATTCATGCCGACTATTCCGATCCGGATGTAATCCGGGTAGGCGACGACTATTACATGGTCGCCTCCAGCTTCAATTGCCAGCCCGGGATTCCGGTTCTTCATTCTAAGGATCTGGTGAACTGGACGATTATCAACCATGTGTACGACCGCCTCCCCTTGCAGCGGTACGAGAGGGTTCAGCCTGGACAAGGCTCATGGGCGCCATCCATCCGTTATCACGGGGGACTCTTTTATGTGTATTTCTGTACCCCTGAAGACGGGCTGTTTATGGCAACAGCAAAGCACCCTTCAGGCAAATGGACGCTGCGACTGGTGCAGAAGGTGACTAACTGGGAAGACCCCTGTCCGTTCTGGGACGATGACGGGCAGGCCTATCTGCTCCGCGGAGCTGTAGGTGCCGGCCCTGCCATTCTGCATAAGATGACGCCCGACGGAACGAGGCTTCTTGACAACGGCAAGATCATTTACCGCGATGACCGCAAACAGCCCGTGCTGGAAGGATTTAAATTTATGGACAAGCGCGACGGCTACTATTACTTTAGTGCGCCGGCCGGAGGCGTACAAACAGGATGGCAGTCGGTGTTCCGCTCCCGTAACATCTACGGCCCCTACGAAGATAAGATCATCCTGCACCAGGGAAACAGTACGGTGAACGGCCCCCATCAGGGAGGGATTGTAGAGACGCAAACGGGCGAATGGTGGTTCGTACATTTCCAGGATAAGAGATTTTACGGGCGCATCGTACACCTGCAGCCCGTTCAATGGAAAAATGGATGGCCAGTGGCTGGTATTGACCAGGATGGAGACGGTACTGGCGAGCCGGTGCTCAGCTTCAAGAAGCCCAACGTGGGCCGTGCTAACTTTCCTGTTACCGTACCTCAGACAGACGATGACTTCAGCACCGGGAAGCTGGGCTTGCAATGGCAGTGGCAGGGAGCCCCCCAGAAGGACTGGTATCAACTCAGCAAAGAAAGAAAAGGCATCCGTCTGATGGCCATATCCAACCCTACCGACAGTGGCAGCCTCTTCTATACGCCCAATCTGCTGCTGCAAAAGATTCCGGCACCGGCGTTCACTGTTACCACAGCGGTTAACTTCCACCCCCAACAGGACGGAGACCGCGCTGGCCTGAGTGTTGCGGGCAACTACTTCACCTTCCTCTGTCTGGAAAAGGAAGCCAGCGGCAACTCTCTGGTCCTGTATGAGGGTAAAAGGGAGAACAGAAAGTTTCTGATGCCCAAAAAGCTTCTGAGCTCCCCGCCTCCGCCGGAAAGGTGTGGTTACGGGTGAGCATTACAGAAGATGGCACCTGCCGCTATTCGTACAGCCTGAACGGTTCTGACTTTAAAGACTATGGCGATGCTTACTCCGTGCAGCAGGGCACCTGGATCGGAGCAAAGTTAGGATTGATCTGCTTGTCACCCTCGCTGATGGAGTCAAAGGGGTATGCCGACTTTGAATTTTTCAGATTTGGAAGCCAGCGGTAAAAAGTCGCTTTTATAAGCATCAGATTGCGTTATTAAGATCGCAAATTGATTTTTTAAAGTCTACTGAACATCACTTCGCGGGGCTTGAACAACATAAAGTACAGGCAGCGCAATAGCAGTGTACAAGTCTTCCCCGTGAACTTAGTGTTTGAACAGGACATAAAGTACAGGCAACACTTTTATTGCTGACAGTCCAGCTCATGAATATTTTACTTTCTTCCTGTAAATTAGTATTTTGAACCACCATTCGTCAACCCAATGAGAAAAACTAACAGAAGGAGGTTCCTAACCTCTGCAGCAACCATTGTAGCCGGAACGACAGCAGCATCAGCCGTCCCCTTCAGCAGCATCAGGGTCAAGAACCCGGTAGCCCATCATGTATTCTTCTGGCTGAAGAACCCCTCCTCAGAGGAGGACCGCAACCGGCTTATAGCAGGACTAAAGACACTGGCCAAAATCCCCACTGTAAAAGAGTTGCGGGTGGGCGTGATTGCCAGCACTGAGAAACGCGAGGTGGTAGATACGACCTGGTCGGTTTCAGAACTAATGTTCTTCGAGGACCTGCAAGGTCAGGCTACTTATCAAAGCCACCCTATCCATCAGGAATTTATTAAAAACTGCAGTCACCTCTGGGAGAAGGTAGTGGTCTACGACTCCCTTGATGTATAACCGACAGGCGGTTAGCAGTTGGCTTTTTGAAGTTGCGTGAACAGCAAGCACATTTAGCCTCGTTTTTGCTAAACTTATGGCTATTCCCCCAGCATACGAAAGCGCATTGCTACTTCTCGGATACGGATATCAGCAGCTGGTTCTCTGATCGCGAAGGAGAGGCCATTGAAAGCTGAGAAGGGAAAACCGATTGCTGCTTCTCTGACGCCAACTACCAGGACCTATTTTCCTGAAAGCCGATTGCCGAAAGCCGATTGCTACTTCTTAGCCCTCCTACCAGGAGCTATTTCTCTGATTGCCGATTGCCGATTGCTCCTATGTTTGCAGGGTAAAGAAAAGTGCAGATATTGAGGAGATAAAAGAGATAAGATACCGATAAATTTGAAGAAAAAAGTGAAAAAGGGTGAGAGCACACTGATCGCTAAGCAACCTCAAGGTATGCAGACTTTCAGATCTCAGCCTCATCCTTTTTACTCTCTTAGAGTTTGAACAGAATGTAAGGAATACCGATAGGGGTATATCCAGGATATCCAACCAGGAGAAAAAACGGAGAGAGACTTTCACTTTGAAAAAAGAGAATTGGTATGAAAATCGTAGTAAAGCAAGTCGTGGGCATTGATGTAGCCCAAAAAGAATTAGTTGTATCACTAGGAAAAATGGACCAGCAATGGACTCCCCAGCTTTCCGGACATAAAACTTTCACCAATAACAGCAAAGGATTTAATGACCTGCGTGAATGGGTAAAGAAGTATACCGATGAACAAGTAGAGGTACGTTACGTGATGGAATCTACAGGAGTGTATCATGAAGCACTAGCCTACTATCTTGTCGGGCAAGAATGTGCAGTAAGTATCATCCTTCCCAATAAGATCAGTAATTACTTCAGAACCTTGCAGGTAAGGACTATTACAGACAAAAGTGCCAGTGAAGCGATCTGCCTGTTTGGTTTAGAACGCAAGCTGGAAAACTGGAAGCGCCCATCTCCTCTCTATAAACGGCTCAGGCAGCTTACCCGAGAGAGGGATCAGCTGCAGCAGGAGTTAACCCAACTACAAAATCAGAAGCATGCTGAAATGGCTGAAGCAGAGCCTAATCAAGGTACTCTTAGCAGGCTTGAGATACGGCTGAAGTTGTTAAAGGATCAGGCAACAGAGATCTGGACCGAAATCAGTGAAATGCTGCTTGAAAATCAAAAAGTAAGCGCAGCAGTCAAACTTCTCACTAGCATTCCAGGTGTAGGCCCTCTAACGGCAGTGACCGTACTGGCAGAAACTAACGGCTTTGATCTTATCCGTAATCAAAGACAACTGACCGCCTACGCTGGCCTAGACGTAAAAGAGAAACAATCCGGCACTTCAGTAAAGGGAAAGGCTCAAATATCTAAAAGAGGGAACAGGCATCTTAGGAAAGCAATGCATTTTCCTGCCCTTACTGCTATCAGGCATGATCCCCACTTTAAGGCGGTCTACCTCAGGATTATAGAGAAACAAAGTATTAAGATGAAAGCTGCGGTAGCTGTGCAAAGAAAACTGCTGGCCTTGATGTTCACTCTTTACCGGAATGGCAACCTCTACGATAAAGACTATTTACAAAAAGTACCGGTACTAAAGAATGTAGAACGACAAACAGCTTAAAATAGTTAGAGTAGCAATCAAAGATCGCTACTCTAAACAGGCTGGCTCAAGGCCGCCTTGGTTATACAAAAATAGTAATAATTATTTTTCCTTTATTTGGTTCTTAACACAGAATCTGAAAGCCGATCATCGATCGCTGCTTCCCGAAAGCAGTAACCGCCCAACAGCCAACAGCCAACAGCCAACAGCCAACAGCCAACAGCCAACAGCCTAAAGCTCCCTGATCACGCGGCAGGGATTGCCTGCAGCAAATACATTTTCCGGAATGTCCTTTGTAACGATGCTTCCCGCGCCGATCGTTGTATTACGGCCAATGGTTACGCCCGGACAAATAATAGCTCCCCCTCCTATCCATACATTGTCCCCAATAGTAATTGGAGAGGCAAGCTCAGGGCCCTTGATCCGCTCTTCTGCAATGAGCGGATGGTATGCGGTATAGATCTGTACAAGCGGTCCGCACTGCACATTATTGCCAATGGTCACCTTTGCACAGTCGAGTATCACGCCATTGAAGTTCATAAAGAAGTTCTCGCCGGCTTCTATATTCGAGCCGTAATCGCAAAAGAACGGAGGTTGAATATCGATGGTGCTGCACTTGCCCAGGAGCTGCCTCAGCACAAGCGTTTTTTCTTCTGCGCTGCCAGCCATCAGGCGATTATACTGCTCAAGCAAGCTTCTTGCCCGGGTACGCATCGTCACCAGCTCCTCGTCCCAGGCTTCGTAGAGCTCACCATCCAGCATTTTCTGAAGTTCGGTTTTCATCTCCTGTTTCTGTTTGCTAACTAACCGCCTTTTCCTGAGAGCATGAATAATGCGGGCCCGCAATAGTGCGGGCACCGGAAAGAGCAGCGCTTGCTATAACAAGCAGCATGTACGTTCTGTTTTATCGCGCATCCTGCACAAACTCCCCGTCAGCCAGCCTTGCCGAAAAACATCAGAAACCCGGGCTCCAACCCCCAATATATCAACCCCTACTATACGCTTGTAAACGAATATTTTATTAAAGCCGCTCACGAAGCAAAAGTGGAGGTCGTACCCTGGACAGTAAATGATGAGCAGACTATGAAAAAGATGGCGGACCTGTTTTTTCTAAATACTTGCTATACTAAAATATTTAGCTTTAACTTTGTAAAACAAAAACAACACTGAAACAAAACACTACAATATTTAGTAAAAGAAATACACGATAAGACCCCGGAAGGTCACGACATCTCTGTTCCGCTGCTACATGCAGCGATGGGGAAGTGTAAACGATAACATAAGTCATTAAATGATGGAGAAAGCAAAAGCAGCAATAATCAACCGCCTGCAAAAGGACATTTTACGCTGGCAGGGCTTCAATCCGGCAACAGCCGACAACCATCGCAGAATAGGTCTGGGTCCTATTGAGCAGGCTTTCCCCAATGGAATTTTTCCCACAGGTACCATCCATGAAATGCTCTGCCCCACAGCAGAAGGATCAGCAGCCACATGCGGGTTTCTGGCCGGTCTGTTAACGTCTCTATCAGCCAAAGAAGGTGTTTGCCTATGGATCAGCACCCGCAGAAAGCTATTCCCTCCCTCCCTTAATGCTTTTAATGCGGAAGCAGATCGCCTGATCTTCATTGACCTGGCGCGCGAAAGGGATGTCCTCTGGGCTGCGGAAGAAGCACTCAAGTGCGAGGGGCTCGCGGCCGTCATTGCAGAGGTAGACGCAATCACATTTGCGCAATCGCGGAGGCTGCAGCTGGCAGTGGAATCAAGCAAAGTAACGGGATTCATCTTACGGAACAACCTCAAAAAACTAAGCAGCACGATCTGTGTAGCCAGGTGGCAGATCACCCCCTAACCAGTTATACCGAAGATAAGCTTCCTGGGGTCGGCTTTCCGCGCTGGCAGGTAGAATTGCTCCGGGTACGGAACGGAAATCCTGGCATCTGGAAGCTGGAATGGAATAACCAGGGCTTTAGTGTAATAGAAGAATCTGTGGCTCTGCCTGAAGTGATCCATCATTTAAATGCAGGATAATATGCAAAAGCGCTTCGTTTCCCTTTGGTTTCCATATCTGCTGACCGACTGGACGACCATCCAAAAGCCAGAACTGAAAGACAAGCCGCTGGTATTGGTTGCCCCCAAACACAACCGGCTGACAGTTACCGCCGCCAGCGCACTTGCTGAGGCACAGGGCATTGGTCCCGGCACTACTGCAGCCGACGCCAAAGCAGTGATCCCCGGCCTCGACGTGCTCAATGAGGTCCCGGGAACAGCGGCCAGACTCTTAAAGCGGGCCGGAGAATGGTGCATCCGTTATTCTCCGGCTGTAGCCTGCGACCTGCCTGACGGACTTATCATTGATGCCTCTGGCTGTGCCCATTTGTGGGGCGGAGAGAAAGCTTATTTGCATACGATCTTAAGGGCATTTAAAGAAAAAGGCTTTTATGTACGGGGCGCAATAGCAGATACAGCTGGTGCAGCCTGGGCAGTTTCACGCTTCGGCAAAAACGGACAGGTGGTCCCTCCCGGAGAGCAGGCTCATGCTTTGCTCACCTTCCCTCCCGCCGCGCTGCGACTCGAATCAGAAATCCTTGAACGCTTACAAAAACTGGGCTTCTACAGCATTCAAAAATTTCTGGGAATACCGCGCACAGCCTTAAGACGACGCTTTGGAGAGCCCTTGCTCTTAAGGCTTGATCAGGCACTAGGTCAGCGTGACGAAGCGCTTCAGCTCCTACAGCCGGTTGAACCCTACCAGGAACGACTGCCTTTTCTTGAACCCATCCGTACAGCCCCTGCTATTGAGCAGGCCATTCTAAAACTGCTCGAAATGCTCTGCCTCCGGCTTCAGAAAGAAGGAAAAGGATTGAGATCTGCAGTACTGAAGGGATTCCGGATAGATGGAAAAACCCTGTCACTAAGCATCGGAACCAATCGCCCCTCTGCGCAGGTATCACATCTGTTCAAACTATTTGAGCTTAAGATCCCGCAGATCGAACCAGCTCTGGGCATTGAGCTTTTCACATTGGAAGCGCCTAAAGTAGAAGATCTGTCAACCGAACAGGAAGCACTCTGGGCATCAAAAGAATGCGGACTGGAACATACGGCTTTAGCAGAACTGCTCGACCGGATTGCGAACAAGTTAGGGTCTGAAGCAATCAAACGCTATCTCCCTCAGGAACGTTACTGGCCCGAACAATCTATACGGACTGCAAAATCACTTACTGAAAAATCGGCCAGCTCCTGGAGGACAGGAAAACGACGTCCCTCACTCCTATTGCCCCAACCGGAACGGATTGAAGTATCAGCCCTCCTGCCCGATAACCCTCCTATGCTGTTCATTTATAAAGGAAAACGGCATGTTGTAAAAAAAGCGGACGACGCAGAACGCATTGAGCGTGAATGGTGGCACGACCAGGGTCAGCATCGCGACTATTATATTGTGGAAGACGAAGAGGGCTGCCGTTACTGGCTTTTCCGTTCGGGGCATTACGACGGACAGCAATCTCAATGGTATATACACGGTTTTTTTGCCTGAAGATCATGACGTACGCAGAGTTACAGGTAACAAGCAACTTCTCATTCATGCTGGGAGGCTCACATCCGGAAGAACTGGCAGTGCGGGCTGCAGAATTAGGCTATAAGAAGATTGCCATCACCGACCGCAACAGTGTAGCAGGTGTGGTTCGTGCACATATAGCCGCTAAAAGCAGGGGAATCACCCTAATTCCGGCATGTCGTCTGGACCTGCACGATGGCCCCAGCCTGCTGGCCTATCCCACTGATACTGCAGCCTGGGGCAGGCTTTGCGCCCTGCTTACGCGAGGCAACCTTCGTGCAGAGAAGGGAAAGTGTGAGCTATATAAACAAGATGTATACGCCCATCGGGAAGGCATTAAATTCATGCTGATCCCTCCCCTTCCCTCAACCTGCGCTTTGACTTTGAAGCTGACTTCAAAGAAGCCGCAGCAGAATATCAGTCTGTTTTTGGCTCTGATCTCTATATCGCTGCCAGTCGTACCTACGGAGGTGACGACAGTAAACGGTTATACCGCATTTCACAATTGGGAATCCCGATGGTTGCTACCAATGACGTACATTATCATGAGCCCCTGCGCAGAGAGCTGCAGGATGTGCAAACCTGCATCCGGGAGAAATGTACCATTGATACGGCCGGCTTCAGGCTGCATGCCAATGCTGAACGATACATGAAGCCCATTGACGAACTGGAACGGCTGTTCAGGCAATACCCGGAGGCACTTGCCCGCACCCTTGAAATTGCTGAAGCCTGTACCTTTTCACTTGAAGCCCTGAAATATCTGGAACCTGAATGGCTAAGCCCCGACGGGCGTTCAGCCGATGAACACCTGCGGGCGCATACCATAGAGGGCGCCCACCGGCACTATGGAGAGGAGATCCCTCCTAAAATATTAGAACAGATTGATTTTGAGCTGGCATTCTTTGCCCGGCGAAAGCTCGCCCCCTATTTTCTTCGTATTTTTGCCTATACGCAAAAAGCAGAAGAGCTAGGCATCCTGCATCAGGGAAGAGGCTCCGCAGCAAACTGTACCGTTTGCTTTTGCCTGGGCATTACCTCTGTAGATCCTGCAAAATCTCACCTGCTGTTCTCCCGCTTCATGTCCGACGCCCGCGATGAGTGGCCTGACGTGGATGTGGATTTTGAACATGAACGTCGTGAGGAGATCATCCAGTGGATCTATGACACATATGGTCGCCATCATGCCGCCATCGTGGCTACCGTTACCCAGGAACGGCATAAGGGAGCTATCCGCGATGTTGGCAAAGCAATGGGCCTTTCTGAAGACACGATCAAACGGCTGGGCGGAACCATCTGGGACTTTTCTGATGAAGGCTTTGACCGGGAGCGGATTAAAGGACAAGGCTTAAACCCGGATGATCCTCATCTGTTCAAAGTACTGCAGCTCACCGAACAGCTGATGGGCTTCCCCCGTCAGCTGGGGCAGCATACCGGCGGTTTTGTTATTACCGGCTGTAAACTATCGGATATCTGCCCCGTCATGAATGCCCGCATGGAAAACCGCACCCAGCTGGAATGGAACAAAGACGACCTGGAAGCCCTGGGTATCCTGAAAGTAGATGTGCTTGCCCTGGGAATGCTTACCTGTATCCGGAAAGCATTCAGTCTGGCCCAACAGCACTATGGCTTACAGCTCAGCCTGGCCAATATTCCACAGGATGATCCAAAAGTATACGATATGATCTGCCATGCCGATACGATTGGCGTCTTTCAGATTGAAAGCCGTGCACAGATGTCAATGCTGCCCCGGCTGAAACCCCGCGTGTTTTATGATCTGGTGATTGAAGTGGCAATTGTACGGCCCGGCCCAATCCAGGGAGACATGGTTCATCCGTACCTGCGGCGCAGAAATAAAGAGGAACCCGAAGAATACCCTTCAGAAGAACTCAGAAAGATCTTAAGCCGGACCAAAGGCGTTCCGCTTTTTCAGGAACAGGCCATGGAAATTGCCATTGTAGCCGCAAACTTTACTCCGGCGGAAGCCGATCAGTTAAGAAGGAGCATGGCCACCTTCAAGGCAAAGGGACTGGTAAGCCAGTTCCGAAAGAAACTGGTAGACGGCATGACCACCAAGGGCTATTCTGAAGAATTTGCTCACCGGATATTTAAACAGCTGGAAGGATTTGGCTCCTATGGGTTCCCTGAAAGCCATGCGGCCTCTTTCGCTCATCTGGTCTATGTTTCATCCTGGCTGAAATGCCATTACCCCGATGTATTTGCTGCTGCCCTGCTCAATAGTCAGCCTATGGGCTTTTACCAGCCGGCAGAAATTGTAGACGATGCCCGGGCACATGGAGTGGTGGTAAGACCGGTAGATATTAACCACTCCAGCTGGGATCATACGCTGGAGGAGCAGGAAGGCAGAAACTTCGCATTACGCCTGGGATTCCGTCTTGTCAAAGGGCTCAGCGAAAAAGACATGACCTTACTGATCAGTCAGCGGGGCCAGGGCTATACCAGCATGCAGCAGCTCAGCGATGCCGGAATTCCGCAATCAGCCATTGAGCGGCTGACAGATGCTGATGCCTTCCGCTCGCTGGGAATGGACCGCCGGCAGGCTCTTTGGGAAGTACCTGCATTAAACGACAGGCCAATAGGCCTTTTTAAAGGACAAGCCTCAGAGAGCGAAAAGGAAGGCCAGCTGGCTCTCCCTTTAATGAGTGCCGGAGAACATGTGGTGAACGACTTTGCAGTAACAGGCTTATCCCTCAAAGCCCATCCCGTGAGCTTTGTACGCCAGGAACTGGAGATGCTCCATGTAGTCCCCACTGCAAAATTGAAGGAAATGAAGAACGGCGACCGGGTAAAGGTGGCCGGAATGATCACCGTACGGCAAAGGCCCGGAACAGCAAAAGGCGTACTCTTTGTAACCATAAAAGATGAAACCGGATTTACCAACCTGGTTGTATGGGGCAAATTCTTTGATGAGTACCGGAAGGAGATCATCCAGTCGCGCCTGATCATGGTAGAAGGCACCCTGCAGATCGAAGGAGAAGTGATCCATGTGGTAGTGAAGCGCTGCTTCAACATGAACGGACTCTTACGCAAACTCACCGCCAATCAGGATGACCTGCCGGCCCTCACCCTGTCAAGAGGAGACGAAACCAGTGCACCACCAGCAGAGCAGAAAAGAGGATCTGCGCGGAGAGAGGTCTTTTACAAAGGCCGGAATTTTCAGTAGGCTCTCAATCAACAACATTATACCACACAAACCCGCTTCTCCTTGTACTAACTTTCTATTAGTACGTATATTTACCTGATAGTAAGAGAGAATCTTTTTGAGCCCTGTGCAATGACGTATAAGACACTGGACGAGTGTCTGCAGGAGCCTATTTGCACTAAGACGCTGGTAGAACATTAAACTTCCATTATACCAGGGAGCCGGGGCGGCACCTACGGGGACAGGAAGAGGCTCGAAGAATAGTCGGCCTCCGTATATTCCGCTTGAGGCAGTCATCATGAACGTTTCTGACACGTTCCTCTTATTCTTCACAGACGCTCTCAGTTCAGATTGCCTTCAGGTTCACTCCGGGTTGAGTGCGGTTATTTCAACAAAAAGCCCCACTCAACCCGCACTCAACCCGGACTCAGTCCGCACGCAGGGATAATCAGAACATATCTTGTTTCCTATCTGGTAATACCACCACTTTCCCCCTTACCCTTCCGCTCTCTTGCAGTTCGTGGGCGGCTTTCATGTCACTAAAGTCGAATATCTTCGAAATGTAGGGCCGGATGATTCCTTGTTCCAGCAGGGCGGCAATTTCCTTCATGTCGTCACCGTTTGACTCCACAAGGAAAAAGAAACCATTTACGCCTTTAGCTTTCGCTTTTTCCGTTACCTGCTCGTTCAGGCCGGAAGGGATACTGATCAGCGTGCCGCCAGCTCTTGTCACCTCAAGTGAACGGTCTATATTATCACCTCCGATCGTGTCGAGTACGAAGTCTGCGTCTGTTATCACTTCCTCCAGCTTCTGATTTTGATAATCGACGTGAGCATCTGCGCCTAACGCAAGAACAAAGTCGCGATTGGCTCCAGATGAAGTACCTGTAACATGTGCACCAAGGTAGCGTGCTATCTGCACGGCAAAGTGCCCTACTCCTCCAGCTGCTGCATGCACCAGAACCTTTTGCCCCTTCTCCAGTCTGCCCTGTTTAGTAAAGGCCTGCCAGGCCGTAAGGGCCGCGAGTGTTGAGGCAGCGGCCTGCTCAAAAGAAATATTATGCGGTTTGAACGCGAGGTGCGATTCTGGCGCCGCAACGTATTCAGCATAAGCCCTTCCGTGTCCGGGAAAGTTGACCATGCCGAACACCTCATCGCCGGGCTTAAATTTACTCACCTCACTGCCCGCCTGCACTACCACGCCTGCTATATCCCAGCCTACAACAAGCGGCGACTGATCCTTGATACGTCCATAAACGCCTTTCCCGCTGCGTGTTTTAAGATCTACGGGATTAATACTGATCGCCTTAACCTCTATCAATACTTCCTTTGCGCCAGGTTCAGGAACAGCTACTTCCTGATAAACCAATTGGTCCACTCCACCCGGACCCTCTAAAACTATTGCTTTCATGTGTTATTTTTTCAAACCGTTTATACAAATCTATACCATTAAAAAGAACTGCAATTGGTATAAACTTTCCTTTTATTGGCAAAAACAACAAAAAGAAAAGCGACAGAAGAGCAGCCTGAAGTTGCTTTGATTTAGAATGGACTCAAAGTTAGCAGCATTCGCTTCACTCCGCGCGGGGTTAGCAGCCTGCTACGGTAATACTTAGAAAACATCCATTGAACAGCAGTCTTCCGATCTTTTAACTTTGCAGCAAGTGTGATCGCAATTGGAATTCTATCTCTAATTGACTTTTCAAGCTCTGGATACGATTTAATTGCAGAGCTGCAATCTTCAAAAAGAATCTTCACAGTCCGGTAGGCGTTGTCAGCAGTCGCAGTGCGGGACTGAGACTCGGCCACGATGCGGCACATAGCAGTATAGTCATTAACAAAGTAGAAAGGCTTTCCCAGTTGCCCCAGCCGCAGGCCGAAGTAAAAGTCTGTGGCCTTGCCAGCCCTGCCATGATCTGAATAACCAATGGAAAGAACAGCATCTCTGCGCACCAGAAAGCCATTATTAGGGAACATGCTCACAGCACCGGCAAGAAAACCGTCGACAATCCCTTCCCGATCAGGGGTTCTGAAGAAGGCTTCATTAACTTTCTCTGCACCCTCAGTTAAATTGCCAGCCTCGTCAATCATCCTCTGCAGACCAAAACTAGCAATAATTTCTGGGTGATCTTCAAATGGTTTCTTCAGAACTTCAAGGCACCTTGGATAGATGGGATCATCATCATGCAAATGCAAAACCAGATCTCCCTGCGCCTGCTGATACTGAAAGTCAACATTCTTTACTTCTCGGAGGGACGGAACATGATGAAAGTACTTGATGGGTACTGGACTTAAAGACAAGAGCGTGTCGCGCATTAACTTTTCTGTTCTGTCATCCCTTGAATCGTCGCCAATAATGATTTCATCAGGGAGGACGGTCTGGTTCCAGACTGACTCTAATGTTGTTCTCAGGAGCTCAGGTCGTTCGAATGTCGGAATAATTACGGATACCGTCATGTAGCGTTAATTAAAATTTTTGTTTTTGTGAAAGATAAATATAAGTGTGCTTTACTCCATCGAGGACGAAAAGCACAATTTAAGACGAAGCAGGTCAACTTAACACAAGATTCCCCGATCAATGGCATCCATTACCTCATTGTCTATACCAGGGTCAAACCGCCTCGCAAATGGGCTATCCTGGCTTTTAAGAAGGTCTAAATGCTCTCTTCGCCACACGGGAGTGCGAGGACCTGTATAGTCAGCAAAACTGACCGTAAAGTTTTTCATTCGGCTGCTGAAGGAGGAATTCATCAGGATGGTATGAAAGTACTGTTCCTCGGGGATCAGGACGTATTTAAAATAGCGGGTAAGCTCTTTGTTCGTGTCGTATTCATTGAGCAGAAAAGCCGCTGCATCATAGGGCAAGATACACCAGTAACGACCGGTGTAAGGTGTAAGTCCTTGCGGGAAGGTCCTCTTGGGCAGTAAAAAGGTAATAATGCGGGCAAGCAGTAATGCTTTATCGCTCTTCCCGTAGTTAAAAATATCCGGGAAGAAATAACTATTGATGCGGTTCGTCTTATTAGCGGGCCAGTCTACCAGCTTAAACGGCATAAAAATAGTTTCTCGGTTTTCTTCAAGAAGCTTATAAAAATCAGATCTCGACTTGATCGGGTAATCCTGCCCGCTGATTAATACCAGATGAGCAGGCTTCGCCTTTAAGGCCGTTCTGATTAACTCAATGGCAATCTTAACAAGATTGAAACTCCCCCAGGTGCCCTTATACCGCTGCCCGGTAAACTCGACCTTAGCTGCAGGTACGGATTTCTCCAGCTCCCTCTGAAAATCTTCCAGCGGAGAGGAGGCCGTAAGTGAGATATGAACAGCAAAGAAAACCTGATCGTCATGAAGCCGGCTGATAAGCCTTGAGAGTTGCTGTGGATTTGTGTGTGCTACGATAAGGTAAGCGACTTTAGACATATGAAGATGTACTTTCTAATTAATTTCTTAAATCTATTATTTTTTTTCAGGAACACAATATCAGGAAGAACATCTGCGTTAAAATGGTCCCAGGCCTGGCACTCTCTAAGAGCATCAGCGCACAAACAGGCCGTCATCTTCCGGCGATACTAAAAACACGTTATTTTGGGATCATTATCGTTATTAGGGAGTCAACGCGAACAGATCGTTAACTTCTGCCTACAAACAGATCGTCAACGTCTGCCGATACTAAAAACACAAGCAGCTTAAAAACATCAAATCGACTACAGCCATTCTTTTCAGCGCGTTGTTCCTGGCGCTAAGCAAAGATGTGCAAGCAGCTATCCATACAGGTTTACTTTATGTCTATGCTCAAACACAATATAAAACTGCGTTAAGTCAGGCTCATACTTTTTTACGGCATGGCCCACTTCTCAGAGACCCGTTGTACCACCAAACAATCAGCTTAAACAAAGCATCATCCGAGGTAAAAGCCCTCTTGATCTTAGCAACTTTTCGTATCTGCAGCCTAAACATAGCCCAGAAATCTTTCTTACGCGTTCCGCCTCCTGGTCCTGGTAACTTTCGTACCTGGAGCCTGAACGCTCCCCGCATTGGCGACAAAATCGATACAACGAAAAAAGGCGCAACTTAAATAAGCCGCGCCTCAACTAAAATTAACCATTTCTTTTTCTAAGCACTTTCGAGCTCAGATATCATTAGCTTCTTCATTCCCATGAGCCTCTGCATGACCCTTTCAGCGCGTTGCGGTTCTTTGAGCAGCTCCATTAATCTTTTCGGCACGATCTGCCAGGCTATTCCATACCGGTCATTCAGCCATCCGCATGCTACCTCTTCGCCTCCTCCTTCAACCAGGTTGTTCCAGTAGTGGTCAACCTCGTCCTGAGTGTCGCATTCAACGACCAGAGAGATCGCATCATTAAACTCTACTCCGTGATCCATCGAGCTGTCCATGGCCGTCATCACGTACCCATCTATGCTGAACCGCCCATGTTTGATATACCCCGAATTATCGCCATCCTCCTCTGTATAATTGACCACCATAAGCTTAGAAGAATTAGGAAATAGTCTGGTGTAATAATTCAGAGCGTCCAGTGCTTTTCCCGCCATTTTGCCAGTGAACATAAAAGAGGGTACAAACTTTTGCCACGCCACCCTGCCCTCGTTTTGCTGAAAGGAGCCGTCCTGACCTTGTCCGCTGTCGGGGACAGCAGTAAACAGCTGCCAGTGAACGCCAAAGCGATCTTGCAGCCAGCCATACTTACTGCTCCATTCGTAAGTATCAAGAGGCATCAGTACCGAGCCACCCTCTATTAACCGTGACCAATAGCGTTCTGTCTCCTCCGCAGTTTTACACATGACAGTAAATGAAAGCGTAGCATTCGGGGTTGACACCGGCCCCTCATTCAAAAGCAGAAAGCGCTGTCCGCTCAGCTGGATCTGCATGACATAGGGCAGAGCGGTGCCGGCACTGCCCTCACCAAATGTTTTGATATAAAAATCTGCAGCTTCCTGAATTCTGCCTTTAATAGTAAGGCATGGATAAATTGAATTGTTCATAAGCGATTGTTTGGTATTAGTAAAGTTAGCATGCACAGCGTATGTAAGAGATAGGCAGAAGCGACAAACAGAGGGTCAAATACGACAAGAGCATTCTATCCAACCGTAGATATACTTTCCCTCAGCGGTCAGCTACTTTGATTGAGCGCTGACTTACCGGCGGAGACGCATTTCTCAGTTCGTACAATAAAAGGGTTTTAACTGACCAGTTAGCTTACCAGCGGCATGTTACATCTGTCAGTGACAGGTAATGAATCACTGATTGAGCAGATGACTTACTGCTCATAGTCCATTTGTCTGCCTGACGCGCCCCGACAAGGGAACAAGCTTTTCGCTGACAACCGCCGTCACAACATTCGTATTAGTCTCATTTGCCTTTGGTCACAATCGCTGAACCAGCATACTACCAGCCTCTTCCGCACGTTGATAATCAGAAGAAAGAGAGAATGATACCGCGAAGACTTCCGACTGCAGTACCTGTGCTGCAACTACTATTTTTTATCGTCAGCATCAGCCTGGCAGGGATCACGAAGGCCTACTCCCAGGTTATCCTGACGGATTCACCTATCCGGGTAAAACCTGTGGAGTTTTACATTGCAGGAGTACAGGACAACAGAGCCGATAAAGGCCCGTTTGCACATCTGGTGATCAGCGCGGGCCTGAATAAAACCAGCCCGAAAAACTATGATCTCCAGGGAGGCACCCTTAGTGCGATCAGCGGCTACTTATCCAGGAACCTGAAGGCGAACAGATCATTACGTCCGGCCGTGCTGGGTATCAAAGAACTGAAGTTGACCGAAAGCCTCTCCGAGTACGGAAGCATTGAAGGCAGGATTAAAGTCAACCTTTCACTCGGACTAAAAAAAGATTATGGCGTACAACCCTTAACATCATCGCAGTTTACGCTCAGCTATAGAAGAGCAACCAACAGCGTTACACCTGTAGACACGTACCTAAAGGCGGTTCTGGAAAAAAGCCTGACCTACTTCAATGGCTGGATGAACGCCAATGTCAGCTCTGATCGCCGGCTGGCAAGGAATGTCAGGTTCAGTTTTACCGACTACACCGAGAGTCGCGAAGGCGACACGATTTACTACTCTCCCTTGAGAAAGTTAAAGTGGGACGACTTTCAATGGAACAACACGCAGTCGAGCAAGTACATGGCTCTTGTAATGCCTTTCATCGCCTATGACCAGGAAGACAGGATTGACAAGGGAACCATCTGCGTGAACATTGCCATGAAAGCCTACCTGCCCAAGAGCGCAGCCTGGGCTCGGAGTACGGGGCGCGACGACTACAGTCTTAATCATGAGCAACGGCATTTTGACATCGCCAGGATCATTACGGAACGATTCAAGCAAAAGGTACTGGCTGAGAATCTGACACCCGACACGTATGAGGCGTTCCTTAACATGCAGTACCTCGACTCATTGAGGGACCTCAACGCCATGCAAAAAGCGTACGACCAGGAGACGGCCCACGGAATAAACACATCGGCCCAGGCAGAATGGAATGAAAAAATAGACAAAGAGCTGAAGACGATCTACCTTGCCGCTGGAAAATAAGCAAGCCTGCAAAATAACAGAATCAGCATGGGCTAATTAAATAAAAGCGGTTGTTGTAGCCCGAAGGGGGAAATTCGGAAATACAATGCCATTGCACATTGATAACCTTCGGTGTGTCCTGAAACAGCTCAGCAGGAAGTTCAGAAATGTAATGCCATTGCACAGCGGAAAGGGGACGCGTGCAATGGCATTAGAAAACGGCCGCGCTTTTATTTCAGCTCGATCACAAAGGTCTCGACGGGATTCCGAACTTTCTTCATGTTAACCAGCCAGTCATTTTCAGCATCACGATAACCGATAGGCAGGATCGTTACACTTTTAAGGCCCATCGCTTCCAGATTCAGCAGCTGATCGAGCAATTCAGTATTGAAACCCTCCATCGGCGTGGAGTCTATCTTTAATTCCGCAGCCTGAGCAATAGCGAGACCGAAGCCGATGTATGCCTGGCGGGCTGTATGAATAAAGTTCTGCTCGGCCGACTGCTTCAGATACACCTCTTTCAGCATATTGGTGTAGCTTGAAAAGCGCCCTCTGGGAAGGCCACGTTCGTCGGTGATCATGTTATACACGTCATCGATCCGTTCCTCAGTATACCGGTCCCAGGCAGCAAAAACAAGCAAATGAGAGCATTCCGCTACACCCTGCTGACCGTTGGCAATGGGGACAATCTTCTCCTTCAATTCCTGATTGGTGATCACAATCACCCTAAACTGTTGCAGGCCCGAGGAGGTAGGAGCTAACCTTGCAGCCTCTATAATTTTAGCAACATCCTCCTCGCTCACTTTCTTTGCAGGATCGTATTTCTTTGTTGCATAACGCCATTGCAAATCTTCTAATAGTGCCATAGTATAGTTTTGAATTTTACGTTTCTTCTCTTCCGGCGGCATTCACTAAGCCGGGAGCATAATTAGCACAAAAAACAGGAAATATTGCCACCCGAAAATCAAAAAACTACTGCAACAGCAGCGACTGAGATCTAAACCCGACGAACAGTAAGAAGTGTGCACTCCTCTCAGTCACTATGAACGAAACGGCTTCCAGGAACGAACCGACGAACAGTAAGAGATCCCTCTCCTCCCGCTAATACCTCCCGATAAAACAATTGGTCACTGACAGCTGTAGCTATACAAGAAACTACTATACAACTAAAACAGAAGCACGATGAGCCAGTCTTATTTACCAGTTCAATGGGTATACCGGGAGGTAATTGAAGAACAGATCACAGGCCAAAGCACGGGTAAGATCTTCTATTTCAACCAGGAAGAAAAAGTTGCAGAAGCAACCGGACGCATCCAAAGAATGGAAGAAAGACCCGATGGCGTTTTTATTATGCTCGATGCGGGAGAGGAATTACGAATTGACCGGATCATAACGCTCTACGGGAAGCCGGGAGCTGCTTACGACGAGTACGACTCGTTTGCGAACGCCTGCCTCGACTGCATGGGGGGCTATACCAAAGAAGAGTTAGAAAAGATGTAACACTCCTTGTAACATTCTCATGAACTACTGGCTTTTGCTGAATAAAATAAGAGCTTTGTAACATAATGATCAACCCGCTGCTCAAATATTGCCTCAAGACCGGCAAGCCTTCAAAGGCTCCTGCCGTTCCTGCTGTTTGGGCCTGCACACAACTCAGCTACCCGTTTCTTAAAAGTTCTAAAGACTTTATTAATTAAGCCCCAGCCACTCTATTGGCGACGGGGCCAGTAACGAAACCATTGTTTTTTGCTGTCTTAATTAATTCTTTATGAACAAACTACGTTGCCTATCGCCAGTAGGCTTATCCTATATTCTTCTTTTTTTACCAATATTTTGGCTGTAGCCATCGCCTGCTTTACTGAAGGGATCATCCTTCCGGTGATCGCCATCTTACTATCCCTTCTTCAGCTGATCCTCTATCGTCAGGAAGAAAGAAAACGAGCGTCAGAGCAATCACCGTCTCATCCTGCCGGCACCGATCAGGAGGTCCCGATACCTCTTTACCGGCTGCAGCAAGGCTCGCACATCTGGAATTAAATCATCATTAACTATCTAAGTATAACTATTAATCATATGAAAACAACACAGTTAACAATCTTAAACAGAGAACTCACGATTCTGAGAACACATCTCATGCGCAGCAACCTCTCTGATTACAACAAGAAAAAACTTCTGGAAGAGCTAAAAAACGCAAAGGTGGTCAAAGACGACGAGCTCCCTGAGAACGTGATATGTCTGGATTCACAAGTCGAAATTGCAGACGTTTCATCCCGGCAGAAGTTTACCTTTCAGATCGTATTGCCATCAGAAGCGAATATGAAACAAAACAGGATTTCCGTCTTCGCTCCTATCGGAATAGCTCTTCTGGGGTACCAGACCGGATCTGTTGTCGAGTGGGAAATGCCAACCGGACTGAAGAAGTTCGAGGTACTGAAGGTTACTCAGAAAGAGTTCGCATAAACTTCAGGATCGCTATCGGGCAGAGGCGGGCGACTGCTCTTCTCTGCCCAATGGCGATCCTTGCTTTACTCAGAACAGTTTGATGGGAAGCAAGGAAAGGGATATATTTAAATAAGGTCGCATGCTGATCTTGTTTTCAAAGAAATAATCGGCAGAAATACGTTCCCGATGAACAAAAGCCCGATCCCGCCAGGGGCTGTAAAGCGAGTTTATACGATTGAGAGCCTGCCGATACAGCAGCAGATGCTGGCATTGGCAACACTGACTCCAGAAGCTATACTTACACCTTTACCAGTCGCATCAGGAATAGAATGGTACACACTCCCTACAGCCGCAGCAAGTCTATCTAAACAGGTTAAATTACAGAACGGAGCTAGATCAATGCGCTATTTAGGCTTAAGTGTGCGCATATTGAACATTTGTCATGCCGAAGCAGACAAAAACAAGTCTGAACCGATTGCAATCGGCAAATCTCCTATATTTGGCAAAGACAACCGCTTATAGTATACCAGTATATTCATTCAAATGAAGACCTATTTCAAAAAAAGCCTCCTTCCGCTGCTCTTAATCATTAGCCTTACCAGCTTCGGACAACTCTCAGTTAAGACCAATAACCCCAGCATCAGCTATATGGGAAGGGTGAATGTTCAGGCGGATTCCGCATCGTTCTTCTGGCCCGGCTCGTCTGCTACAATCAACTTTCAGGGAACAGGTATCAAAGCAAGCATGAGAACCCGGGGTGAAGAAGGATACTTTTATGCCATTGTTGACGGAAAGGCCGGTGATGCCTTAAAATTCAGAACTGCCGACAGTACCGAAACGATCAGTCTTGCCAGCAACCTGCCAGCAGGAACGCACTCCCTGCAGCTTTTCAAACTTTCCAATAATACCTCCGAAAATATCCTTTACGGACTTGAAATTGAAGGGCCGGCAAAGCTTCTTGCGCCCGGCAAGCTCCCCCGGAGAAAAATAGAGTTCTACGGAAACTCCATTACTGCGGGACATGGGGTCGATGTTCCGGCAGGCATGAACGACTCGGGAGCGCCCCAGCACTTCAACAACTACTATACCTACGCTGCACTCACAGCTCGTCATTTTAATGCGCAGTATTCCTGCATCGCCCGGAGCGGGATCGGCATTATGATCAGCTGGTTTCCCGAGATCATGCCCGAGATCTATGACCGGCTGAACCCTATGCACGCCGATAGCAAATGGGACTTTAGCAAGTATACGCCCGATATCGTAGTGATCAACCTGTTCCAGAATGACTATTGGCTTACCAACAACCCGGCGCACCCTCAGTTTAAAGCAAGGTTTGGCACCACAAAGCCTACAGAGGAGTTTATCATCAAATCGTACCAGAACTTTGTGTCGACTATCAGGTCCAAATATCCTAAAGCGCACATCATCTGCGCACTCGGCAATATGAACGCGACAGAGGCCGGCTCTAAATGGCCGGGCTATATCAGGGAAGCTATCAGCAGACTGAACGACAAGAAAGCCTATTCAGTGTTCTTCCCTTATAAGGACACGCCCGGTCATCCCAAGAAAAATGAGCAGCAGGCGATGGCTGATCAGCTGATTGCATTTATTGAGAAAAACATTAAATGGTAGAAGAAGGGAGTACCGTTTCTATAGCATGCCGCCCATTAAACTATATTAGCATCGTGTTTGTTAAACCAGCTATTACTATCCAGCATAATCGCTGGGAATCGGATAAAACACTAGTACCATGAAAAAGCTTTTATTTTTTCTCTTCTTAACGATCTCGTATGCACAGGCGCAGGAAAGCTATGTTACAGAGAAAGACATTGCCTATTACCCATCGGCGGTTTCACAGAAAGATCCGTACATCAGGTCGCAATGCAGGTTAGATCTCTATTACCCAAAGGGGAAAAAGAACTTTGGTACCATTGTCTGGTTTCACGGGGGAGGACTAACAGGCGGGCAAAAATCAGTTCCGGAAGCTCTTATGCAAAAAGGCTATGCCGTTATTGGAGTGGGGTATCGCTTCTCGCCTAAGGTAAAAGCTCCTGCTTATATTGAAGATGCAGCTGCATCGGTAGCCTGGGTGTTTCAGAATATTGCACGCTACGGCGGTGATCCGAAGCTGATTTTTGTCTCCGGGCATTCTGCAGGTGGCTACCTGGGCATGATGCTCACCCTCGACAAGAAGTATCTGAACAAATACAACATCGACGCTAACCGAATCGCCGGGCTCGTTCCCTTCAGCGGACAGGCCATCACTCATTTTACCATCCGCCAGGAAAGAGGAATTGCCGAGACGCAACCACTGATAGATGAGTATGCACCGCTGTTCTTCGTCAGAAAAGATGCACCTCCCATGCTGCTCATTACCGGCGACCGCGAAAAAGAGATGCTGGGGCGCTACGAGGAGAACGCCTACTTATCCCGGATGATGAAACTAGTGGGACATCAGCGCACCCGCCTATATGAGCTCGATGGCTTTGACCATGGGGGCATGGCAGAACCCGCTTTTCCTCTGTTGCTGAACGAGGTGACTGCTATTACAAAGGAAGTGTTAGAAAAATAGGGAGGAGCATCGGCCCAAATCATGACAAAGCTGGGTCGCAGGATTCCTGTCAGCTTTAATTGTACGAGATAGGCGACCTCTTGTTTTTAATGACCTGAATAATTTGGCATTAGATAATCTAAGCGCATTAATTCGTAACCATTTTTTTAAAGACACGTACGAAGGATACTGAAAAATCAAGTACTGAATAACGTGACGCATCTTTACAAATCAGCTATATTAGCAGCATTCCTATTTACTACGACATCACTATTTGCTCAACAAAGACTAGGTGACAATTTGGGAACCCATAAGGCCACCAAAGACCTTGACTTAAATTCGAAAGACATCAAAAACGTCAAGGTGGTAAATGCATCCGGCATAGTGATTGGCTCGGCTACTCCGGTCAACAACACGTCGATTGCCCTGCAGGTTAATGGCAATGATAAAGCGATTCTGATCCCACGAGTAACAGACCTCCTCAATGCATCTGCCCCATCAATCGCTAATCCAACAGAAGGAATGATCGCATATGACCTCGCAACCCGCAAGTTCTATGTGCGAAACAACAGTGCTTGGGTAACGTTCGCTACTGCTACTCTTGGAGATAAGCAAATCCTGATTGGAGATGGAACGACATCGCCAAAGGCTGTATCAGTGACTGGAGATATATCGATCGACAATACCGGAGTAACAAGCATCGGATCAGGAAAAGTCTTGTCAACGATGATAAAAGATGGCGAAATTAAACGGCCGATATTGCCGACGCCAATGTCACACCATCAAAATTAGCGGCCTCTGCCAGTTACACGAACAAAGTACTGACAACTGACGCATCAGGAAATAACCTTTGGGTAGACCAATCGGCATTCGTAAGCAGCACCAGCAGCACAAAGGGAGCCATTGACCTCACGGCTTCGGTTTCTCCGCTCAAAGTTTACCGTGATCTGCTTTGGGTTCAGGATGGCGGTAACACCTATTATCCAGCCGACGCTCCTTTCTATGCCGCAACAGCAGAACAGGCGGACTTAATCGCCGCATGGCTGTTACAAAAACTGGTAACTGAATTTAAGTCGATGGAAAATGACTACCATTTTGATCAGACACATGGTTATATAATTCAGAGTTCAGGCATTCTTACCAAACTACCTGCAGCCCGAAGGAAAAATTTAGTGGCAGTCGATGTTGACAATGCGCAAGGAGCCTATTCTACCGAGTGGCATGAGATGATTGTCGCCTCGAATAATAATAATGAGATATACACCCTCCCTTTTAATATAGCGTATGTAGCTAGTGACCCACTTGGGTTCCGAGTTATATTCCAGACGGCACGAAACGCCAATACCAACCCTGGCACCAACGCTTCACTTAATTACATTACCACTTCTCCCCCTAAAGTATCAGTAAAAAGCTCCGTAACAGGAACCCAGGCTACTCCGGCTCCGGTGATACCTACCCCCATCACGATTGAGATGAATTACTAGGCAGTAAGGCAGCTTCGGCCAGTGAATGGCAGAATGGATCAGCACGACAGCGAGCTGGAAGGCAGGCACTATTGAATACCAGATTTAATTTACGGCGGGGGGAAACAGCTAATAAAACAAGCGCAAGTTCAGCGTTCCGTTATTCCCCTTTCCGAAACCGGATCTTCAGCCTCACTTTTTCTGATCTGCCAGGAACTCCAAGCCAGGGCGGGCCTTCCCGCACTATCCGCATTGCTTTTTCATTCAGTCCCGTTGAACTTGGCTTCAGGATTTTAAAATCACTCAGCCCTCCTGATGAAGACACATAGAACCCTGTTTCTGCCCCTGAAGCCGGGAACAGCACCTTACTTTAGCCAAGAACAACTACCCGCACTTTCTCTGTCAGCGGAAAGAAGCCCTCAGGCATACTCCTTTACTTCTTCTTTCCAGGTGCTGCGATGTCTTTCGAAATTGTCTTTTTGCCAGCCTGGTAATCTGACTGACCTTTTTTGCTATCGGCAGCCGGTGCTTTCTTGACGTTTTTACCGCCTTTGTCTTTACTCATGTCTTTATAGCTTAATGGTTAAATAGTTTTGCGCAGTCTTATGATACGCAAGCTGTGCATCAGTCTCATGACTGGGTAAACAGGGTCAAATTCGAACCATTTTTTACCGAAGTTAGCGCTGTTTGGATATTTATGATGATTATTCTGGAAGAGCTCGCCCAGCATCAGAAAATCAAAGGGCGTTGTATTCTTTGACTTGTCTTTATTATCAAAATTGGCGTAGCCATATTTATGTCCGCACCAGTTCACAATAGCGCCATGTATAGGGCCCATCAAAAAATGAATGATCAGCAGAAGGAACATCCACCAATGTGTGGCAAAGGCGATATAAAAACAGGTGTATGCGGCCCCGAACAGGACTCTCGACAAAATTGAAGAGCCCATACGGTCAATCAGCGGCCACTCCGGATAATGCCCTCCGAAGCGCGCTTCTGGATCTTTTGTCCTTTTCACATGGTCGCGAAAGGTCTTTGCCGTTGCAATTGTCATCTGATAGACGTCCTTGAAGAAATGCGGCGAATGCGGATCCTTCTCGGTATCACTGTAAGCGTGATGCTCACGGTGCATCAGTGCATAAGCGCGCGGGTTCAGGAATGAAGCGCCCTCGAAGAAATACGCCATCAGATAGAAGGCCCTCTCCCAGCCTTTGCTGGTAGTGAACATGCGATGCGAAGCATAGCGATGCTGAAAGAAGGTCTGGAAAAACAGTGACAGAAACCAATGGGCCACAAAAAAAACAAGTATAATCATAAAAAAAAGGGGCATTAAATTAAAGGTCTGTATCTCTGTATCGCCGAAAAAGAAGGGAAAAAACGGATAGAAAGTAGAAGCTTCAGATGTGGCGATCCTCGCGTACTGGAACTATAACGCGTGGCCTGCCCTCATATTGTCCCGAAGGTGCTGCTTTTACAAAAAAACGCACTTCCACTATATCTTACCTAAAAGCCATTATCAGCTAAGCTCACAAAAACGTCGTTTGAAAGTTTCTTCTGTCTTCTAAAACGTAGCGAAGTAATCTCCTTGACGCCTTTTGAAAAACATTTAACTATATCAGTAACTCAGCGAAACGATCATATCAAGTCATTCAAGAAACAAATAATAATCTCAGCAAAACGACCGACCTTTCCCAGGGCTCATGAGCTGTGCGCAAAAACAGAGATGAAAGCTGAATGAACTTTTCTTTATGCGCTTAAAAGCGCAATCGGGCTTTAAAGAGACGATCAATGAAAAGCAGCTCCACACAGGATCAAAGGCAGAACCCGGCGGTTATAGGGCTTAAAAAGAAAGTCAGGCCGGTGTTAGACAGCCGCAACAACAGCAGTTCAACGTATTTGAGAACAATATCGTCAGCATTCCGTATAAGAAGGAATACTCGCTCTGCTGCAAATGAACAGAATTAACACACAATCAGCTCAAACCGGATATACTGAGGAAGAGAGATTTACGTGGGAGATGACGGAAGTGTTTAAACACGTCAATATTGGCTTTTTCTCAAGAGACTTCCAGAAAAACGAATATATCCGCATCACTGAAAACTGCGCTAAGATTTATGGGTACCGCCCTGCAGACTTTTTCCAAAACCAGCATCTCTGGTACGAAAGAATTCTGCCGGAGGACAAGTTCATTGCAGGTAATGAACTCGCCGTCCTGGAGAGAGGTGAGAACAGTGAGGCAGAGTATCGGATCTTCCATAAAAGCGGAAGCATCAGATGGATTGAGGTAAAAGCCCTTCCTTTTTTTCAAGATGGAACATTGGTGCGGGTAGACGGTATTGTAAGTGACATCACCGACCGAAAAACTGCCGAACTTCAAAGAATAAAAGCGCAGGAACTGTCGGAGATCATCCTTCGGACCATGCCCGGTATATTCTATTTATTCAACAAAGCAGGAAGATATAAATACTGGAACCGGCAGTTTTTAGCTGCCACCGGTTATCAGGATGAGGAGATGGACCAACTTAACCCGCTAATATTTTTCCCCGAGGAGCATCACGAGGTACTGGCAAGGAAAATCGAGAATGTGTTCACATCAGGAGAGGACGAAATCGAAGGATTTCTTGTAACGAAAGACAAACGCCGGATCCCATATTACTTCAGCGGAAGACGGGTTGTAGTTGACGGCGAGGAATGCGTAGCAGGCCTGGGACTCGATATCACAGAGCGAAAAAAAGCGGAGGATCTTATCATGAAAAACGAGGAGATGCTTTCGCATATCCTCAACTCCATTCCTCAGTCTATTTTTTGGAAGGACACAAACTCCCGATTCCTCGGCTGCAACACGGTTTTTGCAAAAAACACAGGTTTAAACAGCACGGCAGACGTGGTGGGCAAAACAGATTTCGATCTCAGCTGTGCTGCAGAGGAGGCCTCTAAATATCAGAAAGATGATAACCAAATCATTCAGAGCAAAGAGCCGCGAATCCACTATCTGGAGACGATGCAGAATGCCGACGGAGAGAGAGTTTGGATAGACATGACCAAAATTCCGTTGAAGAACAAAAATGATGAGGTATACGGGATACTGGGAATTTTTGACGATATCACACAGCGGAAACATGAAGAAGAGCGGCAAAAGAAGATCATGAAGGACCTCATCGAGAAAAACAACGGACTGCGGGAGTTTTCCTACGTAATCTCTCACAACTTAAGGGCACCTGTAGCAAGGATTATCGGACTGGCTTCGCTGATTGATTCGCAGCGGGAAGTAGACCCGCTCAACCGCGAACTGGTTCAGTATGTCGCACAGGAAGTTCTCGACATTGACGCTGTTATTAAAGATTTAAATGAAATACTGGCGCTTCAACATACAGAAATCAAGTCCTTAAGCCTGACGCCTTTTAAGGATGTCTTTTCCAGGGTATCCCGGTGCTTTGAAAAAGAGATCAGCGAAACCGGCGCGTCAGTAACAAGTGATTTTACAGAAGTTTCAGAAATCAATTCAGTTCCTGCTTACGTATATAACATTCTCTATAATCTATTTTCGAATTCTCTCAAATACAGAAGTCCGGACCGCCCCCTTGAAATACAAGTTAGAACGAAAGTTCTCAGTTCATTTGTCTGCCTGATGGTTAAAGACAACGGCAGAGGCCTTGACGTGAAGAAATACGGTGAGAAAGTATTTGGCTTGTATAATCGCTTCCACACCGATGAAGTAACAGGCAAAGGAATTGGCTTAAGCCTTGTGAAGACGCAGATTGAGGCGCTCGGCGGAAAAATCGAGATCGAGAGCGCTCCGGATGAGGGCTGCACACTTAAAGTGTTCTTCCCGCACACCTAACTGATTCAATCCCCTGAAAGGTGCTTTTTGCGGCAAAAAACATCGCGTCAAAATCTGCGGCTTTGCGCATTAGCTAATCGGCAGGTAAACATCAAAAGTGCTTCCTTTCCCCTCCTCGGAAGCAATTTTCAACCGCCCTTTTAAGCTCTGCACATGGTGACGGACTAACTCCAGTCCGAAGCCGAAGCCTTTCTCACCAGCTGTGCCCGGAGTAGAGATGCTGGGTACAGAACGGAGCGTGGCCAAACGATCCAATGAAATACCGCCCCCCGTATCAACCACTCTTAGGCAGAGCGTTCTGCTCTCGCCATCTTCTATCCCCATTTCAACCCTTACCTCTCCTCCTGACGGAGTAAACTTAATTGAGTTGGATATAAGATTGCCAAGGATTTGAAGCAGCTTGTTTTTTGGAAAAGGGACAGAGGCCGAGGCGGGCTCAATGAACACACTGAAGGCAACACCCTTACTTTTGGCCTGGGGCGCGTAAAGTTTTTCAAGTTTTTCTTTAAGCTGCAGCTGGTTCAGTTCATTTGCGGGATACCCAGCCGATTCGCTGCCAGGCTCTCCCTCTGTACTTAGGATCTCATCAGCCAGCTCGAGCAGTGAACGGCTGCTGGAATGTATCATATTCACAAACTCAAGGATCTCAGCAAGCTGATTAGTGTTTCCCTGATCGTTGATAATCTCCGTCAGCCCTATTATTCCTCCAAGTGGCCCCCGAATATCATGAGCCACCCGCTTCCGGAGCTCAGATAGCTCACGAACCCGCTTATGTAAGCTGTCCATCGCTTTTATCGTCAGTAAGCGGGTGACAACTTCATGTGCAATGATACGAAGAAGCTCAACCTTCTCCCCGGTAAGCTGTTTTGCTTCTTTGTCGAATACACATGAAGCCCCTATGCTGTTCCCAGCCGGAGTTTTCAATGGCACCCCATAATAATACCGAAGCCGTGGGTCCCCTTTTACATAAAACGTCTCCCGAAACCGTTCGTCGTTTGCAAGATCAAGTATTTCCAAATCACTGCCCTGGGCTATCGTATACTGGCAAACAGAATCTTCGCGCGAGAGATGATCGAACTCAATGCCCTGCTTTGCAACCGACCACTGCGTGTAAGTATCGATCAGGTTGACCAGCGAGATTTCAGTTCCGGCAACTTTAGCGGCCAGGAGAGTCAGATCTTTGAGTTCATCTCCGATGGAAGTATAATCAAGATCTAGCTCAGACAGATCAATCACTCTTTGCCATTCGTCGGGCGGAACCGGGCGTTGCTTTTCCATTCAAATAAAAATTGGCAGTTAAGTGGTGCCGCCACGGCGTCCAAGCGCAATTGGTCGGACTGGTGGATAGACAGCACTTCCATACAGCTTTCGTTAGATGTTTAAACAAACGCCCGGCAAAAAGGTTAGCATGTGCAACCATTTTCAATGGCGGCATTACACTTTATCCGGTGTGCATACAAGCTCTAAGTGTACTGGTGTTCTATATTATGCTCATTCCGCTAAGGGCAAAGCGGTGGTCGGAAAAACAATATTCGCCTTTAAGCATTATACTTCAAGCAACTATATCATCATGAACAGAACTATTGGATTGGTATTGATCATTGTCGGAGTGATAATGCTCATCTGGACTGGATTCTCTTTTACTAAGAAAGAAAAGATAATAGATGCAGGCCCGATACAAGTGTCGGCAGACAAAAAAGAAACGGTCAACTGGCCTCCTTACCTTGGGGGAATCCTGCTTATCGGGGGAATCGTTATTGTTGCAACAGCAAAGAAAAACGTTCAACGCTAAGATAAAGGCACGTAGCGGTCAATCCTGCACCGTCAGGAACATTTCTTTCTTCATGTACAGATTGTTAAAATTCAGGCTTAGTCCTCAACTTTTTTGCTTGACCCAGAAAAGCTAAAGCGGGAATCAGGACGCAGAGATTATCGCCCCTGCAACCCTAAAGAACCATCAGAGGGGCACCACGCTACAGGACCAACGAAGTTGGGCTACAGGACAAGAACTCATTAACAATTTCAATTTTGTTCCCCTCGCGGGGAAGTACCGACGGATTGTTGCCAGGGTGGTCCGGTCCTCCTTCAGGCAGCCAGAAGTCCTGCTTTTCAGGAAGCCGGCTATTGCTCTACAGAAAACTTGTTAACAAAGGAGGAATTGTCTTTTAAATACGAAGCACGAAAGGCAACCGGAACGCCAAAGTTCTCAGCAGTGACGGGCTGGCTCATGTAGGCAATGACTTGCGGAAATGGATTTTCCGTACCAAGGGGTGGCAAATCGTTTCCAAAAGAGGCAATGCGAACGGTACAGTTGGCCAGTACCGCCTTACTCTTTTCGTCGGGCCCCTCTTTTTGAAGGCTGATTCAACAGCCTGACTAACCTCATTATAACTGAGGTTCGATTCAAGGGTAATGAAAACTCTCCTCCCGAATTCAATTGAGTTCACGTAGATAAGCTTGCTCTGATCGTATTTCTGAAGAACGGCAGGATCTGCAACGAGATGCTGCTGCATATCCATATTAATAGAAAAGAAGCTTTGGCTAACGCTGATAGCCATTAGTGTCTTTTTCGATTTTTTAACGCTATTTACGCCAATGAACCGACTCAAATTAATATCCTGTCCAAAGTATATCGGAACTTCCGAGAAGGATTTCAGTTCCCGTGCGGAAAACGGGAACGAATAATTCGCTTTCAACGGACTTTTTTCCTTCAGGCGTTGCCTCACTACATTCAACATGTTCTCAGAAGATGGATTGAGAGAGTGACCTGAAATAGGAAGGCTATAGGAAACGGTAATTTCATTCAGTGGTACCTTGATAAGCTCATGCACATCCTTATTGATAGTACCCTCCTCCATAACTGCACCGATAAAAATATCCTTCGGAGATTTCGTCGCAAACATGTCGGCTTCCTGGTATCTGGTCTGAGCAGAGACCGATACAGAAAGAAAAAAATTAGCAGGAGATAGATTAATGAAGCTTTCATTTTTATTCTTGTATAAGGTTTCGGTAAAGCTTATTCAAAGCTGTATTGAACTTTTAACCATTTGATATCGGAGCCTTCCTTGTCATCTGCGCTTACCAGAGATGAATAGTTGCGCAGGGAATATTCTTGTCCGGATACAGAGAGCTGGCGCATATTATTTGTACTCGTCTTGATAAAAAAAGCAGTATTGAGGATAATTTGCGTACCACTATCCTTCTTACCACCATATTCCCAGGCAGACAATACGTCATTATACAGAAACAGCTCATTATTTTCCAGTTTAACCTTGTATTGTTCTGAAATGCCCCCAGGTTTTAAAATAGTAAGAGAATCTTTTGAAAGCCTGATTTCGGATGGACATGCAAATTTCATCCTCACACCGAACAGGTCATTCTGCTTCTCCGAAGAGAGATCGCTAACCACAGTCCCGTTCAGGATCTGCTTGAACTCAATGACTTCAGTCGCTTTATACTTTAAGGTGTATACATGTCCGGGCTCGGGAGGAAGAAGCGGACCGCCAGTCTCATGGTCTTTCGAGCAGGAAGCAAGGGTAAAGAGGAGTATCACGAGCGCGTACCACGCCGTTCGTCGAACAACTGTCGTCCGGGAAGAACGCTTATATGCAGTTATGGTGCCGCCCGACTTTTTTTACCAGTATTACCGGCCGCTCTTTCTAAAGGTTTTGTATTCATTTTGACAAGCTTAGGATTTCATACATAAAAGCAGACACACAATCGTGTATCTCAGCCTGATAGTTTCTAATTTAAGGAACTAATTTATTGTAAAGCATTGATATCTGCAAGAAGCATCAACAAAGACCCGGCCGAATGCGAGTGTAGCCGATTTGAAAAGAGCGAAGGCATATCTCCAGCTCGATTTATCCCACTTTCAATATAGCAGAAACCCCGACATTTTAGCTTTACAGGATCCATCTGGCAAAGCTTTCGCGTACGTTAACAAGCGAATAGCGGCGGGCAGGTAGCGGCCGCTCAAAAATAAAGCGGTCTGCTCCCGGAGAGAGCAGACCGCTTAAAAGGAATGACCCTTATTGCTATTTTTTCTTTACCTTAATTGCATTAAGGCCTTTCGGGCCCTTTTCAGTTTCGAAAGTCACCTTATCTCCCTCCTGAACCTGTTCCAGCAGGCCGTTCACGTGAACAAAAACACTTTCCTGTGTTTGAAGATCCCGGATAAAGCCAAAGCCTTTTGACGTATTAAAAAAGGAAACAACGCCGTTACGAACGATGTCAGCTGGCTCCTCTTCAGTTTGTCTGGCAACGCCAATTTCTATATCCTCCAGCTTCACTTCTTTCCGCGCCGACTGATCCGGTGGTGTGGATGTGATGTTTCCATTTTCATCAATATAGGCAATCATGTCATCCAGACTCTTGCCCTTATTTGAATTAGCTTTTCTCTCCGCAGCCTTCTTCTTTTTGTCCTGCTGCTTTTTTGCTCTGCTTTTTTCTTTTTCTTTCTTACTAAACGTTTCTGAGGATCTACCCATATTATCTTTTAATCTTTTAATGCGACTGACAAGCAATTTTTCAGTCCTGCTGGTGTCTTACACCTTTTTATTCAACATTTTACCCAGGTCTCCCGTATTCCATCAGGAAGAGACTCCACAACCCTTTATGTTTCTGCCTTCAGCAAGAGCGTCCATTGCAGACGCAATCAGTCTCAACAATATTCCTTCAATAGGCTGACCTTTCGTAGTGTTAAATAAAAGCACTGCCGGTCTATAAAGCAGTAATGCTAGCTGAAAGTAGGATGCGAGGTGCCGGATTCAGACAAGATAGCTAAAACTCTGCACTTAGCAGCATTTTGTTTGATTTTCTTTCCCTTCGCTTTTCATGGGAAGGTATACAGACGCTGTTCTGCTCAGCGTAGCGCAGCTTAGGGCCAGTGGTACTATATAAAAACAAAAAAGCATTCCCACAAACGGGGAATGCCTCCACAATAAATTATAATAGACTTAAGCTACTTTTACATTTACGGCGTTAGGACCTTTGCGTCCTTGCTCGACGTCATAACTCACCGTGTCATTTTCACGGACGTTATCAATCAGACCAGATACATGAACGAAGATCTCGCTTCCACCATTGTCAGGGGTAATAAAGCCAAAACCTTTCGCTTCATTAAAAAATTTTACTGTTCCTTTTTGCATTATACTATTTTTAATAAGTCTGCAAGGTAAGCATTAATAATCAACTATTTGCATTTTATGAAAATTAAAGTTGAGCAGCCTGCATCTTGAATGACAAAAAGCAGTCGCAAGCCCTTGCTACACGCTGAGCAATCCCCGAAATCCCCTGGCAGCATAATAAGAGGAGGCGCCGTTATGATAGATGAACACCCGGTTGTAGCGGCGGTCACCGAAGATTGCTCCGCCCAGTTTCCTGACTTCAGGGGGCGTTTTTAACCAGCTTGAAGTTTTCGTATCGAAGATCCCCAGCTTTTGCAGATCGTAATACTGCTCCTCCGTCAGCAGCTCGATACCCATGCTGCCTGCCATATCTTCTGCGCTCCCATCAGGCTTATTTTCTCTCCGCGAGTCCAGTGCTTCCCGGTCGTAGCAGAGGCTCCTGCGTCCGTTAGGCGTTTCAGCCGCACAGTCACAAAACAAATATGCATCTTTCTCCTGGTCATATCCTATCACATCCGGCTCTCCTCCTGTCCTTTCCATTTCACTCAACGACTGCAGCTTCCCCGGAGAAGACAGAAGCCTGCTTTGTACGCTTGCCCAGTCGATAGAAGGATGGCGTTGCAGATGTTTCTCAAAGCGGAGTTTTAAAACTGACAGGAGTTCCTGTTCTGATAAAGGAATGTCTGACTTCAAGTTCATATTACTTGTCTTTTTAACGGGCCGTCTGCCCCGGTTTACATTTAGTCTGTTATGAAAAGATCATACCGGCAGGCAACTCCTGCTGCCGTCGGGCAACAACAATGCCGAGACCGCCCGGCGCTATGCCTAAAGATAAATGAAAAGAGATAGAGCAACAAGTCCCTCTGTTCCCTAACGAGACACCGCACCTGCATGAGCTGTACCCGACTCAAGACAAACCTGAGGCTGGCGCGAGCCCTCTCTCCGTCTTCGCTTTATTAATAGCTTCAGGACTTGAGACAAACCCAAGACAGGCGCGAGACTGGCGGCAGCCTCGTTATAGTCAGAACCGACTCAGGACCGACTCAGGACCGAGTCTGCACCGAGTCAGCAACGACTGGAACCGGTCGTAAATCGGTTCTGCCTCGGTCCTGTTTTATTCTTACTTCCGTGTTGCATGGCGTGAATCTCTCACTGTATCCGCAGCAGTCTTACGGCGGGTATCCATATGTCTACCGCAAGAGCGGGCATGATCATCACCGCCCAGAACCAAATTGCTGAAACACTACGAAAAGAGAGGCTGTATCACAACGCATTTTTTGGCAGAATCTTGATGCGATATTACTAAAGGGAAGGATTAAACGGCAGTATGACGCCTATGTAACATGTATGCAGTTTTGTTCCCAGGGGTGCGGTATTGATAAAACAGCAGTATAATGCCTACGTAACAGAATCAACTGTTCTGGGTTCATAAAGTATTTATACGATTAAAAGGCAGTACAATGCCAGTGTAACCTGCACACCCGAGTGGCTTAAAAAAAGGAGAGGCCGAAATCACATGCGATACGGCCTCTCCTATAAACTTTTTAGAAGTGTAGATTTCTATTTAAAAACGCACGCGGCAAACTACCGGGAAGTGATCAGACGGGAAGCGCAAGTCCCTGCTATCTGTCAGCACCGCATATTTCAGCACCTGCACATTCTTATTTACGAACACAAAGTCAATACGGCCCTCTTTCACCTCAGTTGTGTAGGTGTGATACTTAAAGTCGTTGAAGGTCTGTTCGGGACCGTAAGGCGCAGCTTTTGATACCAGTTTAGCATCAGCAAATACCTTGACAATAGTTCCGTAAGCGCTGGTCTTCGGATCAGAGTTAAAGTCGCCTGTAATAAAAACGGGAGACTTGGCATCAGAGATGGCCTTAATCTTTGCCAGGATCATTTTTGAAGCATTTTCGCGCGCTAAAACTCCTTCATTATCGAAATGAGTATTGAACATGAAGAATACCTTACCGCTGGCAATATCTTTAAACTTGGCCCAGGTACAAATGCGGATATAAGCCGCATCCCAGCCTTTAGACGGCTTCTCTGGTGTCGGCGATAACCAGAACGTCCCCGAATTTAATATCCGGTATTTCTTGTTCTTATAAAATATAGCTGAGAACTCTCCCCCGGCTTTCCCGTCGTCGCGACCTACACCTACATGGCTATATTCAGACAGGGCCGACAGGTCTTTCATCTGGCCTTCCAGAGCTTCCTGAACGCCAAAAATATCAAAATCATGATATTGAATAAGCTCTTTAACCATCTCCTTCCTGTTCGGCCAGGCGTTCTCCTTATCCGATGCTACATTGAGCCGAAGGTTAAAAGTAGCGATGTTTAACGTGGTTTTAGACTGAGCAAGGCCCGAAAACGGGACGAGAACAAACAAAAAGAGTACTGCTGCGCAGGTAGTGAAAATACGGTTCATCATCTTAGAATGTGTTTATTAAGTATATTTATTTAACAAGTGCAAAACTAACGTCGTTTCAAAAGGATAGTCGAACTATCCGGCCTCAAAATATCTACATTCGAGACGGTAGAAATAACAAACAAGGCATCGTTGAGTGAGTTCAGAGGGATTGGCCCTGCAATCATTTTGTCGTTCAGGGCCTCATCGCTGGTCACGATCTTTTTTCCGAAGGTATCTTCCAGATACGCGGTGATCTGCCTGATGGTCGGATTCACTAACAAGAGCTTTTTTCTTTCCAGGCGGTATAGTTTGCTGTTACGACCCGATCCTCCTCCACTTTTTCTGCCTTACCATCGTAGATCACCCTTTTTCCGGGAGTCAAGATCACATCGGGCAAGCGATCCTTTTCGAACGACACCTTCACCTTCCCCTTCTGGAGAACCACCTCAGTTACCTCCCGTCTTTGTCTCACATCAAAAACAGTTCCGAGCACCGTCACGTTCAGCCCCCTGGTGTGGACCACAAAATATTCTTCCTGCTCTAATTTCGAGGTGTCCCGGTTGAGGTGAACCACCTTAAAAAGCGCTTCCCCCTCAAGCCATACTTCCCGTTTCCGACCGCGGGTCCATTCCTTAGCATAACGAACCGATGAATTGGCATTCAGCTCCACGTCTGATCCGTCGGGTAAGACTAACCTTTGGGTTTCGCCGAAGGAAGTCTTCACCTGTAACTCTCCCTGACCAACGCGCTTCAGCAGCACGAAAGATACTCCCGAGAGCAAAAGAAGACCCGCTAAAACAGCAGCCACATTCCGGAAACGATACCACAGCGGACGGCTCACCGGCGCCTCTTGCTCAGGCTCACTGAGCAGGCCGGCCGTCCGCAGTGTGCTCAGATGCTCCGCAAACGCTCTGTCCGCTTGTCCCTCTTCCGGCTGGTGATCCTTGAATTCGATTGCCCTCAGAAAGTCTAAAGCATGCTGGATAGCCATCTTTTTCTCCGGGAACAAGCTCTCTATTTCTTTCCGCAACAACTCGTTCTCAGGGCCGGGGTTAAAGGCTATATCCTGAAAAAGAGTGTCCGACATAAAATCAGACTCTTCATAGTGTAAATACTTTTTATATAAATTTCTTCTGTTCATTCTATACTTAAGTATACCCTTTTGTTGATTTTACCCCATATACTTAACATTTTTTTAACCTTAAAGAAGCAAAAACTTAACACTAGCCTTCAGTGCTGCCAGGCTCCTGGCCATGATCTTGTAGGTTGCTTTCACCGAGATCTTCAGCACTGCCGCAACTTCCTCATAAGACAGCCGCTCGTAATACCTCAGAAAGATTGCCTCGTATTGCCTGGGGGTCAACTGTTTGCATGCTTCCCGCAGGCTTTTTTGCTTTTCAGCGTCCTGCTCTCTTCCAATGATCACGCTTTCAGTCGAAAATTCAAAACCTTCTTCTCCTTCCGCTTCCTCCCAGGAACCCAGCTTTTTCTGTTCTCTGAGCTTTTTCATCAACGTATACCGGAAAGACGAATACAGATAACTATTAAATGACTGGATTTGCTTAATCTTATCCTTCCTGTTCCACAGGTCAAAAAAGACCTCCTGTATGCAGTCTTCGACCAGGGCAGTATCGGTGCAAAACTTCCGGCCGTAATTATAAAGTTTTTTGTAAGACTCCTTGTATATCAGCGAATAAGCGTCTATATCGCCCTCCATAACTTTTTCAAGGAGAATATGGATATCCATTATCAGAACTTTTTACACAAATGACTTCAAAACATAGAAGCAGGGATACCATGCTTCATTCAGGGCCATAAGGATAGGCTTTTTAAAATTCAAACACAAGTTTCTCTCTTTCACAAAACCTCTCATCAGCGAAAACTTGTGCCGCGGACACAATCATCCGGACGCGCCGAATTTTTTTTTGCGGAGACTGGGGTAAAAAGCAGAAAGCCCGACACATCAGAGAGAAAGGAAAACTCAAAAAATCTTATTTAACCAGATTTATTATGAAGCAAAATTACTTTAGGATGTTTCTGCTATTACTTGTGATGGCATGCAACCAGGCCTTTGCCCAGAAAGCAATTCCGGTGGCGGAGGCTCTCAAAAAGATCAACAAGGTCTATAAGGCCGAGTTCGCCTATGATCCGGTCCTGCTGAAGGACAAAACCACTACGTACAACCTCGACAAGCTCGAGGGAAAGTCGCTCGAGGACGTACTGAAAGGAGTACTGTATCCAAATGATCTGGTGTTCCTGTACGTGAAGCCTCATTTTTACACGATAGTGGAAAAAGGCCGGATCAAAGACCCTGCCCAAAAAGCGAATGCAGAAGAAGCGGGCGTCCCCTCTCTGACCGCGAAAGACGGACAAACCAAAATATCTGGAATTGTGCGCGACGAGAAAGGAGCTCCTGTTGCTGCCATCACGGTAACAGAGAAAGGAACCAGGAACGCTACATCCACACGCGAGAACGGACGTTTTTCCATCACCGTTTCCAGTCCGCAGGCTGTGCTCACATTCAGATCGGTAGGTTTTGAGCCGCTCGAAGAGCAACTTGACGGCCGCACTTCGCTGGACATATTCCTCACCTCAACCAACAATCAGCTCAATGAGGTGGTAGTAACAGCGCTGGGCATCAAACGTGAAGAGAAAGCGCTTGGCTATGCCACACAGGCGGTAAAGGGCAACAAGCTCCAGACCGTAAAGGGAGTGGACATGGCCACCTCATTAACCGGTCAGGTATCCGGACTCGTTGTAAAAAACTCAACAGAATTTAACGCCTCCCCTGTTCTCGAAATGCGCGGAGAAGCTCCCATTCTTGTCATTGACGGAGTACCTTACGGTAACATGACCCTGCGGGACATCCCTGCCGACGATATTGAGAGCATTAACATGCTGAAAGGCGCTACTGCAGCTGCACTATACGGATCGCGCGGCCGTAGCGGAGCCGTCATGATCACCACAAAAAGAGGAAAAACAGATAAGTTGAGCATCGACGTCAATAGTAACACGATGATGACCCTCGGCTATATCGCGATGCCTAAGACACAAACATCCTACGGACACGGTTTGAACGGACAGATTGCAGACGATTACGTGTGGGGGCCTAAGCTCGACATTGGTACCGAAGCCATGCAATGGAACCCGGTCACCCATCAGAAAGAAATGATGCCCCTGGTATCCAGCGGCAAGGATAACCTCCGGAACTTCATGCAAACCGGCTTCGTAACAAACAATAATATCAGCCTTACCCAGGGAGGAGAGAGGTTTTTACAGGGTAGGCTTGAATCAGATCCATAACAAAGGCCAGTTCCCTAATCAAAAGCTCAATATTTACAACTACACCATGAGCGGCGAGATCAAGTCGGGAGACAAATTCACACTGGAAGGCCATATGGGCTATAGCCGCAATGATGCGCCGCAGGTATGGGGAGGAGGATACGGCACACAGGGCTATATTTATCAGATCATGATGTGGACAGGCCCCGACTATGACATCCGTCAGTATCGCGATTATTGGGTAACACCCAACCAGAAGCAAAACTGGATGTATAACGCATGGTACGACAACCCTTACCTCATCGCCTACGAAAAACTGAAGGGAGTAGAACAAAACAAACTGAACGCCAGCCTCATCATGAACTACGCCCTGACCAAGAGCCTGAAGATCATGTTCAGGAATGGGTACGACTACTATAAGAATGAAGAGAGCATCCAGAACCCGGCAGGGATATTCTCCACCAACGGCGGAACGCTTGGCAACAATTTCAACTTTTCTTTCAACGGAAAAGGCATGTATGGAGTTGATCAGCTTTGGGGAAACAGCATTAACAGCGACCTTATTGTCAGCTACAACAAAGACTTTGGAAAAAAATGGAATCTGGACGCCTTGGGAGGAGGAAGCATCTTCTATTATAAAAACAATGAGCTGGGAGCAAGAACCCGGAACGGGCTCTCAATCCCCGGCTGGTACTCCTTAGCCAATGCCGTAGCGTCTACAACCGCAGGTGTAGATGCCATTGTAAACAACTACGGAACCTGGGCACAGCAGATCAATAGCGCCTATGGAAAGGTGACCTTGTCGTGGAATAACGCCGTATATCTCGACATGACCGGACGAAACGACTGGAGCTCCACGCAGGCATCCAACACCCGGTCATATTTCTATCCCTCTGCGGCAGGAAGCGTTGTTCTCTCTGAGCTACTACGCGACCTTCCGTCGTGGCTGAGTCTCTGGAAGCTACGCGGATCATGGACCGTCACCAAAAAGCCGCTCGACGTATATCAAAACAACCTGGCCTATAACGTGTCCAATGCCTGGGGAAATAGCAGCGCTGCTACGCCTGATAACCTGGCTGATCCCAAGCTTCCCCCTACCACCAACAGAACCTGGGAGTTTGGTACCGCAGCATACTTCTTTAAAAACCGCCTGCATATCGATGCAGCTTATTTCACCAAACTCACTTACAATCTTCAGCTTCAGCAGACCATTGCACCCTCTTCAGGTTACGCAAGCAACCTCATCAACACCAAAGAAACCTATGCGCGCCGGGGTGTAGAGATCACGATAGACGGTACGCCAATCAAAAATAAGACCTTCCAGTGGCAGTCTGCCGTTAACTTCGCCACACAGCACGAGTACTATGTAGACTTAGACCCCGTCTACTCATCCAAAAACCCATGGGTAAAGACAGGGGGCCGGCGCGATGTATTCGCACAGACAGAACACGCTCTTCGTGACCCGCAGGGCAACATGATCCATCAAAACGGACTTCCCATGCTGAGCAAATTTGTTGAACCCTTCGGGTATACAGATCCAAAGTTCAGCTTTGGTTTTATCAACAACCTCACCTTCGGCAATGTCAGCCTTGGCATCAACATCGATGGCCGGATCGGGGGCATTATGTACGACTACATCTATAATAAGATGTTCGATACCGGATCTGCTCCCGAAACCGACAACCAGTTTCGTTACGACGAAGTGGTGAACGGACTGAAGAACTATGTTGGGCAGGGTGTGAAAGTGGTGAGCGGAGAAGTAAAATACGACTCATTTGGCCGCATTACCAGCGATACCCGTCAGTATGCGCCCAATGATGTTCCTGTAAGCTACCAGAGTTACACCCGCTTATGGGGCAACTCCTACGAGCATGGCGTAATGAGCAAAGGCTTTGTCAAGATCAGAGAGGTGTCGCTCGGCTATGCAATCCCGAAAAACTGGCTCGGAAGAACAGGCATTAAGAATGCAGCCGTAACCGTAACAGGCCAGAACCTGTTTCTATTCACCAAATTCAAGTATTCAGACCCCGACTACGACAAAGAAAACATGAACGCGCCTTCACAGCGCATGGTAGGGATAAACGTGAGGGTAGGCATCTAATAATTGATCATTTATAAACGCGATTCGTCATGACTAAGAATTCAACCAGGATATATATAACAGCCATACTGGCGGCAGCCCTAAGCCTGAGCAGCTGCACTAAGAAATTTGATGATATCAACACCAATCCCGACAGGCCCAACGCGGTCACATCCGAATGGCTGGCCACTAATATGCTTACTGCTATTACGTCAAAGAATATTGCCTCAGGTACCGACTTTATTCAGCCGTTTGCCTTGTGCAAATACCTGGCCTGGACAGAGAAGCAGAACAATCTTCAGTACAACTGGATAGACCGTACCAACTTCGATCGCTTCCTGATCCTGAGGGATGTGGAGCCGATGATCAGTTTTGCCAAATCGCCTGAGTTACAGAATTCCTACCAGGCGCTCGGCCATTTTCTAAGAGCCTGGGTGTTCTTCAGAGCGAGCATGCAGGTGGGCGACATCCCTTACAGTGAAGCTATCAAGGGTGCAGACAAAGTAATCAAACCGAAATATGACAGCCAGAAAGAGGTGTTCCTCGGTATCCTGAATGAGCTGGATGCCGCAGATGAGCTTTTTTCAAAAGGAGCAGACTTTAGCGGCGATTTTATCTACAAGGGAAGCATCGACAAGTGGAGAAGACTGACCAATACGTTTGAACTGCATGTGCTGATCAACCTCTATAAAAAGACAGCAGACCCGGACTTGCAGGTTGTTCAGAGGTTTAACAAAGTAATGTCCAGACCACTGATGAGGGACTACAACGACAACTTTGCCGTCACCTACAATTCATCCTCAGGCTATGCATATCCCTGGAGCAGCACGCCCGCCCAGATCAATGCATTCACCATTTACCCGATGGTATCGTCGACCCTCATTGACCTCCTGAAAGCCAACCAGGACCGCCGGCTGTTCTATTACACCGAGCCTGCTGCCGCCCTGATCAAGGCAGGCAAAGCTGCATCCGACTTTGATGCGTATGTAGGGGTAGAGCCTTCCGACGTGTACTCTAACACGCTCAACGCCCACAACTCCGGAAACTTCTGCGACGTCAATAAGCGATACGTAGAAATGTACAATGCCGAACCCGTGGGTCTGCTCAACTACTGGGATCTCCAGTTCATCCTGGCCGAAGCCACGGTGAGAGGGTGGATCAGCGGAACTCCGGCCCAGACCTATTACGCCAATGGCATTAAGGGGTCGATGGCCTTTCTCGCCAGCTACGCTCCTGCAAGCTACGCACATGGCATGCCCCTCTCCGGCACTTATGCCGAGACCTACGCGCAGCAGGTTGCCCTGCAGGGCAGCTCCGAAGATCAGATCAGGCAGATCATCTCGCAGAAGTATATAGCCGGATTCTTTCATAATGTCGACTACACCGCATGGTTTGAGAACAGAAGAACGGGTTACCCAACCTTTGTGCTCAACAGCACGACTAACCGGAACACGCCGTCTTCCAAATTTCCCGTACGGTGGCCTTACCCGCAGAAGGAGCTTGAGTTCAACTCCGACAATGTACAGGCTGCCATACAAAGTCAGTACAACGGAAATGACGACACGAACCAGCTGATGTGGATACTGAAGTAGAATCTCACAACTGGTTGTATATAAAAAGAGCGGGCTGCGTTAGGTGCAGACCGCTCTTTTTTTGATCAGGGCGTTGTCTATTTCACTCCGGTCCTCTTGTCCCACCACATCTGCTGCCCCCAGGCGTAATCCACTACATTCGTCAGCGGTACGTCCAGGTTCGCCTTGTTGGTCAGATATTCATTATTGGGATACGGAAGTCTGAATGGCTGATCGTTATGGGCGTTGCCATAAATAGAGTTCAAAGAAGGGTAGTTGGTTGAGGGGATACCCGTTCTTCTGTAGAGAGCCCAGGCCTCGAAGTTATCTTTAAACAAGGCCACCCACTCATCCCACCAGATACGCTCTTTGGTGTTATTCCACTTCCCCTTGCCTGCCAGGTAGGCGTCAGCGGCAGCGCTTGAAATTCCGTTATCTTCCATAGAGAGTCTGACCGCTTTTTCGTAAGCATCCTGGGCGCTCATGCCTACCGAATAGCCTAACATGGCCGCTTCGGCCATGATGTAGTAGGTTTCGCAGGACTTGAAGAATGGTGTAAAGCCGGCAGGAGTATTCATATAACGGTCGCCGATATAAGATATGTCAGTGAGCTTAGGCGGACTCGATGCCGCGCCATTCTGATACCCTCTGTACTGCCCATCGGCTGCCTTATTGGCCACACTCGCAATACGCGGATCCTGCGTTTCCTGCAAATGCGCTATAAAAATGTCAGACATACCAAAGTTATTCACCCGCTTGTCCATATAACCCGTCTTGTACCAGGGTTCATAGTAAGGAGCGGAGCCTTGCCAGTAGAGGTAGCAGTTGTCGGCATTGGAGGCGATAACCGGATACCTGGTCGGATTATTGAAGATCTCCTCAATGGTAGTCTTCGCCAGTTGCGGAGCAACGCCCGAAATGTGGATAGCCATACGTAGCCTCAACGAATTACAGAACCGCTGCCACTTCTGCATGTCTCCCTTGTAAATAAAGTCTCCCGCGCCTAAAGCATCTTTCCCAAAGCCTGCCGCCATTTCATCGGCTATCACCTTTAAGCTGGCCATCACCGAAGGATAAATATCCTCCTGTTTGTCGTATTTCGCTTTGAGGATACCTCCATCTGATTCACCCCCTTTTAACGCCTCGGTATAGGGCACGTCCCGCCAGCCGTCCGTCAAATACTGCCACATATAACACTGCCATAAGCGGGAAACAAGCCGCATATTTTTGAACCCTTCTGCCGAAGCTTCTGTCTTGTCGAGAATATCTTTCAGCTGGGTATTGTTATAATAGCAGGCAGCCCACCTGTTTCCATAGGTATTGTTCGTGGGCACAAGACCGCCCATGTAGTCCATGTACTGGATCTTTACAATGTACCCTGCAAAAGTACCATATCCGTCAATATCGCCGCCAAACTGCTCTCCGCTATTGCGCAGTACATTTCCCAGCATATTGGTAGCAGGAGCATTTGATAATGCATCGGGATTGGTATTCACCTCCTCAAAAGACTTGGTACAACTGCTCAGCATGGTTAACATACAGAGTATAGGAAGCACCATCCTAGAAACTATTTTTTCCATCAGTATATCGTTTTATGGTTATGAACCTTGCAACCCTTTATCTTGGTAAAGATTCCTGCATGTACATCATAACCCAAGTTCTTCAATTAAAATGTAACCCCCAATTTCAGACCGAAGCTCCGTGACGTTGGCACAGATGCTTGTTCAAACCCGACACCGCGACTATCACTTGATACCCCTCCTGTTTCGGGATCGAGACGCATCGTATTTGAATCGTCCACCCAAAGAAGAGCAAGGTTAGAACCGATCAGGGAGATACTGGCGCGCTTGATGCCGATCATCCCCCGCAGGTATTTTTGCGGAACATTATAGGTGATCGAAGCCTCTCTCAGCTTGATGAACGATCCATCGAATACATACATCTGAGCAACGCCACCGCTTTCGTACCAGGACTGAGCGTTTGTTGTGATTGTATTCGGCACCCAGGAGCCGTCGGCTGCCTGCATGGCAAAGCGTTCTTCCGGCATTACGTCAACCCCTGCCACAATGGCCCGCTCGCGCACACCGTTCTTTGCAGTAATTGAAGCCGTTCCTGCTGCATAGGCGTGGTTCATCGTCTGCGACCAGATATCCCCGCCCTTACGCATGTCGAGGAAGAAACCGAAAGAGAAGTCTTTAATGGTAAAGTCGTTTCGCCAGCTCAGAAGGAAATCAGGCGTCACGTTACCGATATCCTGCGCAGCCTTTGATCTGGCAAGCCCTTCCGGGCTCACTTTGATGGCTCCCGTCATTGGCCCCTCTTCCACCCGGTCAAAGCCCTGACCTACCAGCGTACCCCACTTCTGACCGCTCTTTGCCTGGCTGGCTATGCCCCAGGTCCAGCCGATCTGATAGGTGTCTACATTGAACTGAGGAGAGAGTTCGATGATCTTGCTTTTGTCCCTGGCGAAATTGAACGTTGTCCTCCAGGTCAATCCCTCTTTCCTTCGGATCACGTCGCCGTACAGCTGAACCTCCACTCCCTTGTTTTCGATTTCTCCGGCGTTGACTACCATCCGGCTAAACCCGACTACATTAGACGTTCCAATGCCGAGAATTTGATCCGTTGTGGTTTTATGATAATAAGACACATCGGCGTGGATCCGGTTGTTCAGGAAACCCAGCTCGGTTCCAACTTCCCAGGTTTTGATACTCTCGGGCCGAAGGTCTTTTTGCGGATAGGTCATACTCTTATACATCTGAGCAACGCCGCCGAAAGCCGACGACTGCGCATAATAATAAGCGCGGTTATTGTAGGGTATTGTACCCGCACCGATTTCCGCCCAGGAAGCCCGGAGCTTCCAGAAAGACAAAGGTCCGCCCGTCAGTCCGCGGAACGCTGTGGTAGGCAGCCAGCTCACATTTACTGAAGGATAAGAGAAATCGCGGGTAATGGTTGAGTTCCAGTCATTGCGTATACTTCCCTCTACGTATAGCTGTTCTTTCCATCCTATAGAAGCAGAAGCATACGCCGAATAGGTGCGCTCATGCACGTGCGACATAGAGGTCACGGCATCTCCCACACGATTGGTGATGGTATATACCCCTGGAACCGTCAGTGCGCTTGCACCCTGGACGGAGGAAGACCCAATCTGATCGCGATAATTCCCGCCGCCTATAGCCAGCACACTGAAGTCATTGAACTGCTTGTTAAACGAAGCGATAAAGTCGACGTTCAATTCCGTATTATCTTCACGCCTGTCGCGGAAACCGCCCAGTGGGAACTCGCTGTTGTAATAGTTCTTTTCGAAAGCTTTTGATCCGTAATAATCCACGCCCACCCGGCCCTCAAACTTTAAAGGCTTGATTGGCTGGTAGTACATCGAACTCTTACCGATAAAGCGATCCCGCTGGAAGCTATTGGTGTTTTGATAGACGTTAAAATAGGGGTTCAAGTGATAGCTGGCATTCCAGTTGTAAAGAGTATAATTTCCCTGATCATCCCGCTGATCCCAGTTTTCTTTCAGACTCCGGATATTTACCTGACGACCTGACCAAATGAAGCCGTTCATTGGATTGTTACCCGCGTATCCCTGACTGGGGATATTGTCGCTTGAGGTACGAGTATAGCTAGCCATAACATCGTACGACACTTTATCACTGATATTGAAGCTGTTGTTGAGCTGAATCCCATACCGGCGCTGATCAGTGTTCGGGACCGTCCCTTTCTGATCACGAAAAGATGCTGACACCCGGGTACTGGCACGATCAGAACGCGACGACAACGACAGGTTATGATTCATGGAATATCCCAGTGTAAAAAAGTCCTTTACGTTATCAGGATGCGACACCCAATCGGTTGCCTGGCGAACGCCATCGATCACAGGGCTGTCGAACTGTGGCAGTTTCAGGCCAGCATCAAGTCTCGGCCCCCAGGACTCATCAAAACCGTCGTAGACCCCAACGTTACCGGTGCCGTCTACATAATTAAAAGAATTTTGGGAAGCATAATCCTGATAGCTCAGTTTATTAGGGTTTAAGGTTGAAAAGTGGTACTCATCTCCATTATAGCCCTGGCCATAGAGATTCTGCAACTTCGGAAAAACAGTAGCTTTATCAACGGTATAGTTGCCGTCATAGGATATGGAGACGCCCTTATCGCCCCGTTTTCCCGACTTTGTCGTGATCAGCAACACGCCCCCGCCTGCCCGCATTCCGTAAAGGGCGGCCGAGCCTCCCTTCAAAACGGTGATCGACTCAATGTCGTTGGGATTAATGTCGTTCAGCCCGGAGCCGTAATCCACCCCGTTATAGGTATTGTCGCCGGAGCGCTGCGTATTGTTTGAAATCGGCACTCCGTCTACTACAATCAGCGGCTGCTGATCAGCCCGCAAGGATGAGTTGCCGCGGATGGTGATGCGAGAGGCCGCCCCTACTGTTCCGCCAAACTGGTTGATCTGAACGCCGGGAGCCTTTCCGGTAAGTGCACCGGTCACACTCAGCTGCCCTGCTCTCGTCAGTTCTTCCGACTTTACCTCAGGAGCAGCATAACCCAGCGACTTCTTCTCTCTGGAGATCCCGAGGGCTGTAACCACTACTTCATTAAGTGCCTGCTGATCGTCTCTGAGAGTGATCTGCAAGGACGTTTGTTTAGAAAGGGCGATCTGGACCCTCTCATACCCGATTGCAAAGACCCTTAGGGTGACTGGTCCCGTATAGGCAATGGAGAACTCTCCGTTAGGCCCCGTGGAGGTGCCCTTGCCGTTACTTAAACTAACCGAAGCTCCGGGAACGGGCTTCTTTTCCTTGTCTACAACCGTCCCTCTTAACAATGTCTGTGCGTAGAGACAGGTAGACAGTAAAAATGCGGATAACAAAAGCGTGAAGGCCTTTTTTTCATCTGTTCATCTTTAATTAATGATTAATAGCGCTGCCCAGGCGAGCAGCAGTATCAAATTTAACTGTCAAGACGTGCAGACAAGGCCCATATTTTCACCAAAATCTCTCTGTTTTTAACCCAATCAAAAAAACACAAGACTAAAAGAGTCAGAAAAAAGACCACAACGGGTTTAATTGCCAAAAAAACCTTTATAAACAACCGACACAAGCGCCATAAAAACACATTAAAATTCTTTTCACCTCAAAAAAAGCAAATCCACCTAAAAAAAACCACCAAAGAACAACTAATACCGTTCAAAAACCGCACAATTCCAACAAAAACCTTATATCCAAAACCAGCAACCTCCGATAAGAGCGAACCAATGATCCGCTTTTACCTTTAAACCAAAAAGCAGGTAAGAGCGTCCCGATTAAGCGAAACGCTCTTCAATCAAATCTTTGTTAGCCATTGCACCCGCCAGATTTCCAGAAGCCACTGCGCTGGCCACGCTGCGCATAAGAATAGAACTATCGCCCGCCGCAAATACTCCCTGCTGCGAAGTGCGCTGCTGGCCGTCGACCTTGATCAGCCCCTGTTCGGTGAGCTCGAGATCCAGCTTACTTGCAAAACCGACCTGCAGCTCAAATGCCGGACGCGCATAAAGCGCTTCGAGGCCCAAAACAGAACCATCCGTAAAGCTAACCGCCCTAATCAAGCCGTGCTCATGCTCTAAAGCAGCAATTTCACTTTCAAGTACCCGGATATTCCTTTGGTTCAGCCAGTCCATTTGCTGCGATGTCAGGGTCGCTTTGCCATTAGTCAGGACCGTCAGATCAGACGTCCAGTTCGAGATCAGCCTCGCCAGCTCAAAAGCCATCTCGCCGTTTGCTAAAATCCCGGTAGCCTTATCGCGCACCTCGTAACCGTGGCAGTAAGGGCAATGCAGTATTGATTTGCCCCAGCAGTCAGCAAAGCCCTGAATAGCAGGCATGAGATCCCTGATCCCCGCGGCAAGGATCAGCTTCTCCCCCTGAACTATTTTCCCGCTGTTTACTGACACTTTAAAAACCGATCCCATTCTGATCACATCAACAACTGCAGCATCCTCAAACTCCACCGTCGGGTATTGCAACACCTGCTCTTTGGCCAATTGAGCAATTTCTGCGGGTCTCCGCCCGTCCTGCGTCAGGAAGTTATGTGAATGCGGCGTGAACCTGTTACAGGGTTTACCGCTATCAACCACCAGAACCTTTCTTCTGGCCCGTCCAAGGGCCATGGCAGCAGATAAACCAGCATAGCTGCCACCTGCTATAATCACATCGTACGTTGTCATATTTTTATCTTTTTAATCCTTATATTTAAAACAAGTATTTACCTGCATCGTTAACCCATTACAAACTAGTTACTATGGCATTTATTAAAGAATTCAAAGAATTTGCAGTCAAAGGAAACGTAATAGAACTGGCTGTAGCGGTCATTATCGGCGGAGCTTTCGGAAAGATCGTCAGCTCGCTTGTCGATGACATCATTACGCCCGCCATTCTCACCCCCGCCCTCAAAGCGGCGAACTTATCCAACCTGAGCGAACTGGTCATTCCCGGCACAGCAATCAAATACGGCAATTTCATTTCGCAGATCATCTCCTTCGTCATTATTGCCCTCGCCCTGTTTGTGTTCATCAAGGCAATCAACCAGTTCAAGAAGAAAGAAGCAGCAGCACCAACTGTAGCACCAGCTCCATCAAAAGAGGAGATCTTACTCACCGAGATCCGCGACTTGCTGGCCAGACGGCCCCTTTGAGGAAGCAAAATAAGGCGCTCCACCCTGAAAGATCCGGCCTGTTAAAACAGTCCCGCTTACCGATCTGGCGAGCCTGTTTGTCTGAGCTCACGCTCAGTCTGAATCCATCAGCCGTGCCTCTTTCAATATTACAGGCGGACGCTCTGCCGCATTTGTGTTCTCCAGCTTCAGAATCCCCTGAAGCTTCACCGGTTTGAAGGTAAACCTGATCGGTTCCTGCATTTCCACCAGGATCATGATGGGCACCCCGTTCTGTCCACAGAAGTAACATTGACTGACGGGAAGAGTTGAAAACATAAAGATAGAGTGCTTCATACCGTTCTTCAGCGGGACTATGTAACCCTGCAGAGAAAAGCTTTTATCCGCGAAGCGTTTTACAGCTCCGTTATACACCGGATAAATCTGATCTTCTGCTACCATGCGGAACTCAACATTACCGATGATGTCTCAATTGAGCGACCGGATCTGATCCTTGGCATTATGTCGCCACTGAGCGCTGAGAGGTTCGCTCAGGAACAAAACACATACAAACACAACAAACGAAAACAGGAGTCTCATTGCCTTATCCTTTAGCTAAAACCTTTGAAATATCAATCTTGTAGGCCTGAAATGCAGGAATAGCCGAAGCCGTGACGCCGGCAAGCAGGGCCACCAGCACGATATATAACTCCGCACAGACGAAGACCTCCCCACTGACCTTCGCCTGCGCAGATTCCTGAAAGTAGCCGATCAGCTCAAGTGCCAGGTGTCCCGCAAACAGGCCCCCCGCGTCTCCCAAAAGGGTAATGACCGATCCTTCCAAAATAATAATCCCGAAAACCTTACTGCGCGAAGCTCCGAGTGAACGCATAAGGGCGATATCATACGTCCTGCCCTTCACCGAACTATAAAGGCTGACAAAAACGCTAAGCGTTGCTATGCCCATGATCAGCAGGGCAAACCATTGCAAAGTATCGACCCCAACGCCGATCAGGGAGAACAAACGCGCACTTTCCATCGCTGGAGACGCGGCCTGCATATGAGTGCTTTGGTTCACCATCCGGGGAAAGGTAACGACCGACATCGGCGAGCGGTACTGGATAAGCAGCGACGTAATTTCCCGTTCGTGATGCCCTGATCTGCCATCCTCAGGAGACGGCCCTTGCCCGTGGTCCAGCATCCCGCCTTCATCATGCTGGTGTGCATGCCCCTCTTGCTCGTGCATTTTCCAAACGCTGGAAACATTGGTCAGAACCAGACGATCCGCCACATTTTGCTGAGGAGCAAGTACCCCGGTAATTCTATACGCATGGCTCCTATGCACATCTTCACTACCACTTAGCCCGTGTGCTCCATAGAAACGGTCGCCCACTTTTAGATGAGCAGCAGTGGCCACTCCCGCCCCCACCACTACTTCGAAATCTTCCTTCCAGAACTTTCCCCCAGCCAGCTTAAGCCCATAAAGACGAATAAAGGAAGAGTCGGTCCCGACAATCCTGAACCCATTATAATTGTCGCCCAAAGCCAGGGGCACTGCAAGCCGAACCATGGGGTTGGCAGCTAGTGCCATGGCATCCTTCAGTGGAATATTCCCAGTGGGAAAGTCTACATAATAGATGCTGCTCAGTACAAGCTGCAGCGGACTTCCCTTTGCCCCTACCACCACGTCAATATCGCGGGCATTATTCTCAAGCTTCGCATTGATTTGCCTGCTGGTTAGCAAAAGAATAATGAGTATAGCCGTGCCGAAAGCAACGAGCAGCACATTAAGCAGCAGGGTGAGGGGAGCGGAAAGAAGGCTTTTCAGGCTTATTTTGAAAACAGTCATCACGAAAGATTGTAGAGAAAAGAAAAAGCCGGCTTAATCCGCTAGTCGTGCGTAGCAACGACCAGCGTTGCCCCTGTCGACTTAGCCTGGCCCGCCAAAATATCAAGCACCACTGCAGCATTCCTGTCGTCGAGGCTTGAAGTGGGCTCGTCGGCCACCAGCAGAGCCGGCCGGTTAACGACCGCCCGGGCGATAGAAGCCCTTTGCAATTGCCCCTCACTGAGCTCGTGAGGATATCTTTTCCCCTCAGAGGCGATAGAAAGCGACTCCAGAACTTCCATCGCCCGGCACGTGCTCGCTTCATAGCCCGCAAGCAACTGCGCCAACCGCACATTTTCAACAACACTAAGACTTTTGATCAGATGTGGTCTCTGAAAGACAATTCCGATATTCCGGCCGCGGAAACGGTCCAGATCACGGGGCTTCAGTTCGTAGAGTGGATGACCATTTACTTCTACTGCGCCCTCCCACGGCCTGAGTAACCCCGTTATTGTATGAAGAAGAGTGGTTTTACCACTTCCAGACCTACCCAATATCAGCCAATGCTCCCCCTTTTCCACCTTCCAGTCTGCAAACCGCAGGAAGACGTCAGCCGCATATTTCTGACTCAGCGAGGTTACCTTTATCATTTTATTTGCTCTGCTTCTTTAATATGCTGACGGATATAATCAGAATAAAGGGCTGCCGGAGCTGCCTTCTCGTGCTGACAGGCCGGGTTAAGACAGCTCACGCATAAAAGCCCTGCAACTACAAAAATTTTTCGTCTCATCTCTATACTAAACTAATGGTATACCCCACATTTCGAAAAACGCCAGTTAACGTAATGCGCTGCTGCTATAGTAAAACCGCCGAGCGGAATAAGAACCGGTTCCAGCGACTCCTGCCCTAAAAAATGTCCGCCTACAATCAAAGCAAAGCCCCCGGCCAATAAATAAAGGGGCGCTGACCGGCGATGGTGCTTAAAGAAAGACAAGCCTAATGAAAACCAACCAAGCATGAGCGCCAGCGCGATCATGCCAAGCTCCAGCCATTCTTCACCCAAAAAGTCGAGTCCCCAAAGCGGAAGCAATGTAATTACGAGGGGTAGTAATGCGCAGTGTATAGCACACAGAACGCTCGCCATCATTCCCGCCCCGTCCAGTCTTTCTGTCAATCTGTATAATTTCATGGCACAAATTTAACAAATGCAACTTAATTGCAAATAATGTATTTTTATATATTTGCAACAATATTGCATTGAAAAGATGAAAAAATTACCTGTTACAGTACTGAGCGGCTTCCTTGGGGCCGGTAAAACCACCTTACTAAACCACATTCTGCACAATAAAGAGCAGCTGCGCGTAGCGGTCATAGTAAACGACATGAGCGAGGTTAACATTGATGAGCGCCTGGTAAAAGAAGAAGGTACGCTCTCCCGCACAGAGGAAAAACTGGTTGCGATGAGTAACGGATGCATTTGCTGCACCTTGCGTGAAGATCTGATGATTGAGGTGGAAAGGCTGGCAAAAGAAGACCGGTTTGACTATCTGCTGATTGAGGGAACCGGCATTGCAGAGCCTGTTCCCGTTGCGCAGACTTTTTCGTTTGCCGATGAGGCTAAGGGAATCGATCTCAGTCAGTTCAGCAGGATTGATACTATGGTAACGGTTGTAGACGCGTTTAACTTCTTTAAAGACTTCGGCTCCAATGAGCTGCTCCTTGACAGGAACATGGTAGACGATCAAAATGACCGCCGGTCGATCGTCAACCTCCTGACTGACCAGATCGAGTTTGCCAACGTAATTCTGCTAAACAAAACCGACCTGATCACTGCCGCCGACCTGCAGCTGCTCGAAGCGCTGATCCGGAAGCTAAACCCGGACGCAAAGATTCTCAGGTCGCAATTTGGCAAGATTAAGCCGTCTGAAATCCTGAACACTGGCCTTTTTGATTTCGACAAAGCTTCACAGTCGGCCGGATGGATTAAAGAGTTGAACAATATCCATACCCCGGAAACTGAAGAATACGGCATTGGCTCTGTAGTATTCCGCAGTCGTAAACCATTTCACCCTCAGCGCTTCTGGGATTACCTCAATAACAGGTATCCCTCCAATGTTGTACGGGCAAAAGGGCTATTCTGGCTGCCCGCCTGGCCAGATAGGGCTTTGAACTACTCACAGGCTGGCGGTTCACTTCGTCTGGAGCCAGCTGGCGTCTGGTGGGCGAGTATGAGCTATCAGGACCGCATCCGGTACAGCGATTACGTGTACAACCAGGAGGAAATCGAAAGCCGCTGGTCCAAAGACTTCGGTGACAGAATGAACGAACTCGTATTCATCGGCCAGGACCTTGACAAGCAAGGCCTGCTCGATGAGCTGAACCAATGCCTCCTGAACGAAGCAGAAACCCGCGCGTACCACGAAGGCAAGCACTTCAACAATCCTTTCGAAAGCGTCATCTAAGCCTCTAACCCACTATTTTCCCAGCGAGGCCGGTCCGTGGACCAGTACCAGCCTCGCTGGGATGTTCAGAAACACCTGTCCTACCCGCCTAAGGACAATATGCCGAACAAGCACCCGATAGCGATCAGATCTTTGCCAGAACGGCCTCCCCTGGTCCTGCTTAGCTTCAGCCAGTTGCTGTTTCGTTTCGAACCAACGGAGCAACTCCTGCAGCTTCTCTCGCTACTGACCCAAAAAGCGGCGTGCACGTACTGCGCCCGCAAAACAACACGAACCACCTGCTTTCCGGCTATCAAAACAAAAGTAACATCCGGTTCGGCCGATCAGAACTTTTGGTGCCAAATGGTGCCAGATGGCGCCAGATGGCGCTCTTTGGCACACATGACTGTCGGCGGATCATTCATTGCCCCTCTCATGCATCCTCCTGAAACGCTCCTGACTCTCACCTGCGCCGTACCTGCTTCGCCGGCCTTCCGTCTGTTCTTTTACGGGATGTAAGTGCCGCGACGGCCAGACGACGAAGCGGAGACGAACAAACGACGAAGCAGAGACGAACAAACGACGAAGCAGAGACGAAGAAACGACGAAGCGGAGACGAAGCAGGAACGAACGAGAAACGAACGAGAAACGAAGCAGAAGCGAAGAAAGGACGAAGAACCGACGGAAAAACGACGGCAAACTGTCGAAGCGCAAGCGAAGAACAGTAAAAGAACAGACGAAACGATGTCTTATCCTAAGACATCCATACAGCTTAATGAATACATCCTGATCTAAATATACAGTATGAACTGGTATTCCTGATTGATTTATACACTAAAGCAGCAAACCCAATCATGAAGATCTATGTTACAGTCCCGGGAAGTGTAACGCGAATTGTGTCAGTTCTAAATTAATGCGGCGGCGGCTTCGTCATGATAACATTCTGAGAAATCGGACTCATCCATTTCGGCGGGCAACGATCGTTCTCACTTGCCCTCCTGCCTGGGCTCGAGATCAGCGGTACGCTCACCTGGGCCGTCAGACGACTGCTCCTGCAAGCATCGCAGCGAAGGAAGATGTATTTTAAATCAGTACCTTCGTATTTGAATTTCGACAAACACCTTCGTGAGCAGAACTCACAACCGGGGATAATAGAAATTTTGATCCCGGCGAATATACTACGTTTTTCAACTTATTGATTTAATGAGCAACGGTTCTACTATCCCGGCGGAAACATTGAGGGCGATCGCGCAGGTGCCTTTTGCAATCTGCGTACTGGCGCCCGATTTTTCCATCCTGACTGCCTCCGCCATGTTCCTGAAGACAACCGGTACCAGCTTGCAAGCGATACAAGGTAAAAGCATACTGACAGCGTTCCCGACCGGCCCTGCCGAAAACCCCGAGCGCGGAGACGTCATGCTGGGAACGTCCCTTACAAAGGTGTTAGTGACCAGAATGGCCGACGAGATGCCGATTGTAAGGTACGACCTGCCCGATCCTGGCAGAGCCAATGAGCGGCGCCCCCGATACTGGAGCACAACGAATACGCCCGTGCCCGATGAAAACGGGAACGTGAGCTTCATTATTCATGCGATCACAGAAGTAACAGAAAAGGTACTGGCAGAAAAAGCCTTACTCGAGAACAAAGAAGAGCTCTCAGATGCGTATCACCAGCTGCAAACTGCCAATGAAAGCTTGCTGCTAACGCAGGGTCAGCTACAAAAAATGAATGCTGATCTGGAGGAGCGAGTAGAGCAGCGAACTATTGAGTGGCGCAAGGCGCAGCAAAGTTCAGAAAAGCAGCAACAACGCTTAACCGCCCTTCTTGATCATTTACCGGCCGGACTGGCCATCCTGGAGGGCCGCAATATGGTGCTCGAGCTGGTGAACGAAGGCATGCTTAAACTGTGGGACCGCGATGCTTCTATTATAGGTAAAGAGTTGCTCGATTTCATGCCGGAAATAAGAGAACAGGTATTTCCGAAGATCCTCGGCGAGGTTTTTACCAGCGGCAAGAGTCACTTTGACCAGGACGCACCGGTTCAGCTGGTGATTAACGGACAGCTGCAGACGGTCTACATGGACTATTCCTATACTCCGCTCCGGAACGCGGGAGGAGAAGTAGACAGCATTCTGGTTTTAGCAGAGGATGTGAGTGCCCGTACGCTAAGCAGGCAAAGGGAGCAGGAGCTGATGGAAGAAATCGCAGCTACGAATGAGGAATTGTCGGCTGCTAACGCAGAGCTGGCCAGTGCGAACGAGGAGATGCTCAACGTGCAGCGGAATCTGGAACAGGCTTTGAAGGATCTGGAGAACGCGCAGTCGCACTTCAGGGAAATGGTCCAGCAGGCACCGGTAGCCATCGGCGTTCTGACGTCCAGGGAGATGATCGTGGATACAGCAAACAATGCGATGCTGAAACTATGGGGCAAAACCAGCGACATTCTGGGTAAGCCTCTGGCTGCCGCCCTCCCCGAGCTGGAAGGTCAGCCATTTCAAAAGATCCTCGACGACGTGTATACCTCGGGGCAGACCTACTATGGGAACGAGCAGAAGGCTCTGCTGGTACACAACGGCGAACTCGTGGAATATTACTTCAATTTTATTTACCAGCCACGGAAGGATAAGGCAGGGAATACCGAGAGCATCATCATCGTGGCTGTCGACGTTAATGAACAGGTCCGTTCGAGGATCGCACTGGAACGTGCTGAAGAACTCCTCCGTTTTTCCATTGAAGCTGCCAATGTAGGAACGTGGTATATGGAACTGCCCCACAAAAAGCTGGTTGCTTCTGCCCGGATGAAAGAGCTGTTCGGTTTACAGGCGCATGAAGACCTGAGTTACGACAAGGCCCTTGCCCGTATTCCACAGCCGCACCGCCAGATGGTGGTAGAAGCTATCGATGAGTCTGTCAGGCGCTGCGATGGCTACATGGCCGAGCACCCCGTCAGCGGAATTGGCGATGACAAGCTGCGCTGGGTTAGAGTAGTGGGTAAGGTGTATTGTAAGGACAACCTCCCCTTCTATTTCACGGGCATCGTAATGGACATCACCGAGCAGAAGCAGGATGAACAGCGTAAGAACGACTTCATCGGCATGGTGAGTCACGAGCTGAAAACGCCTCTTACCTCGACCCGGGGCTACCTGCAGATCCTGGAAGCTAAATCGCGTAAAGCCGAAGACGCCTTTACTGCCAATGCGGTAACAAAAGCCATCCACCAGGTGAACAAAATGACGAACATGGTGAACGGCTTCCTCAATATCTCACGGCTCGAATCAGGAAAGATCCTGATCGACAAACAGCCATTCAACCTCTATCAGCTTCTCCTCGAAATCAAGGAGGAAATGGAATCGATGCATACGATGCACACGATCAGCATTTCGGGCTGCCACGAGGTAGTGGTCACTGCCGACCGGGATAAGATCGGCAATGTGGTTTCGAACCTGCTCAGCAATGCCATCAAATATTCCCCTAAAGGGAAAGAGGTGGCCATTGCCTGCCAGCTCCGGGAAGATTTTGTAGAGGTAAGCGTACGGGATCAGGGCATCGGAATCAGAAAAGCGGATCTTCCGAGGCTGTTCGATCGCTTTTACCGGGTAGAGAACAGGCTCACGCAGCATATTTCAGGCTTCGGCATAGGCCTCTATCTGAGCGCCGAGATCGTAACGCGCCACCATGGTAAGATCTGGGCAGAGAGCGAACCTGGCGGAGGGAGCACCTTCAGGTTTACCCTGCCTGTGCGGGAGTAGCACTGGCCTCAACATGCCAACGAAAGCGGCCTGTCAGAGGCATGCGGTCGCATGCCAGGCAAGGAAGCTGCTTAATTAAAGCGCTCCCGGAATTCGAGCGGACTTAGGCTGGCCTTTGCTTTAAACAGGCGGCTGAATGACTGTGGCTGCTCAAAGCCCAACTGATAGGCAATTTCGGAAACGCTTAGATTAGTGCCGCTCAGCTTCTCCTTGGCCTTTTCAATGAGTTTATTGTGGATATGCTGCTGCGTATTCTGCCCGGTGAGCGACCGGAGCATATCACTCAGGTAGCTTGGCGAGAGGTTAAGGCGGCTTGCCAGGTATTGAACCGTAGGAATGCCCCTGTTCAGGGAGCCTGCCTGGTCAAAGTGCTCGTCGAGAATCTGCTCTAAGTTTTGCAGCAGGGTATGGTTGACGGTCTTGCGCGTGATGAACTGGCGTTTGTAGTAACGGTGTGCATAATTGAGCAGCAGTTCAATCTGCGAGATGATCACATCGTGGCTAAACTCGTCAATACGGCTGTTTAATTCGTCTTCAATGTTCCGCAGCAGGGAAAGGATCACCTCCTTTTCCTTCTCCGACAAATGCAGCGCCTCGTTCACCGAGTAAGAAAAGAAATTGTATTGCTTAATTTTCTTCGCAAGCGAATAGTTAAGAAGGAACTCAGGGTGTATCAGGAGCGTGATCTGCTGGTTCAGACAGATCATGCCGCTGGCCTGCACGTCAGCTTCATTGCAGGAAACGATCTGGTTGGGGGCTCCAAAGAAGAGTCCGCCTTCCTTGTAGTCGAACCGGGTTTGCCCGTAGAGGAGGCTGCCGCCCGGATAAGGGCGGAATGACACCTTATAAAAACTTAATACATGGCGTTGGAGGGGCGGCAAACTGCTATGATCCGAGTCAAGGCCGTTAATCAGGGCGATTAAGGGATGCTGGGGCGGCGGAAAGTCCATGGCCTTCAGGGCTTCTGAAATCGAATTAAACTTCTGGAGCGGGTGTTCTCTTTTTTGCATACGTGCAGTTTTATAGACCGGTGATGTTTCTGTTCGGATGACACATCCAAGATACGAAAAGATTGCGGAGCCTGACAGAGCTGAGAAAAGGCAGCCGGGCCAGCGGCGGCTGCCATCGCATCAGCAGAGGTTACTTAATTCAGCCGACCTTTTCGTGGGCGGCGCTGGCAACCGCATCCCATTCCTCCCAGGTTTTTAAACGCTGCGCATAGGCTTCGCGTACTTCAGGCAGATTGTGCTTGCCAAGGAAGAGGCGCAATGGCGGCTGGTCTGCGTCAACAACGCTGAAGATGGCATCGGGGGTTGCAAGAGGATCCCCTTGCTCCATACCTTGCAGCGTTCCAAAAAAGGAGGTCTTGAGCTCGTCATAAAGAGGAAGGCTGGCAGCAAACCGGAGCGAGTCCTGCGTGCCAAATTCAGTGGCGTAAGCTCCCGGCTCAATCAAAGTTACGCGGATGCCAAACGAGCTAATCTCTGCAGCGAGACTTTCGTGAATAGCTTCGAAGGCCCATTTGGAGGAACAATAATACCCAATGACGGGATAGGTAACGTGTCCCACCGAACTGGAAACTCCCACTATGTGTCCGCCCCCTGGGCACGCAGGAGCGGCAATGCAGCCTGGATGACCGCCACCGGGCCCAGTACGTTGGTCTCGTATAGCGCCCTGATCTCGTCGGCACTCGCCTCTTCAATAGTTGCCACCAGGGAATAACCGGCATTATTCAGGACCACATCGAGCCGTCCGAAATGCTGATGCGCTGCCTCAACAGCTTGTTTAACCTGCGCCGGCCTGGTCACATCCAGTTCAAGGGTCAAAACCCGGTCCCCATATTTCTCACTGAGATCAGCTATGCTCTCTATTTTCCTGGCTGTAGCCGCCACCCGGTCTCCCCTTTGCAGTGCGGCTTCTGCCCATATCCGTCCGAAGCCCCTTGAAGTGCCCGTAATAAACCATACTTTACTGCTCCTTGCTTGTTGTTCTGTCATGATAAAATGTATTTGATTGATGAGAACAAAGTTCAGCAGACGAGCGACCGGCAATGTTGCTTAATCGGAGGACTTTGTAACTAAAATGAGGACTGCATTGTTGTAACTCCAGCCGTCTCGCACGATTTCCTTAAAGGCGTCGGAAGCCTGAGAATAGAAGAAAGTCCTTAATACCCTTTCAAAGCCTCAGAAGGGAATCGTCTGTCTGCTGTTTTACCACAGCCTAAGCCACGATAGGCCGATCAGTCTTGTCAAGGGCCTCCCCGGCCATCTGCTTATAATCTTCTGCAGAAGGCGCTGATCAGCATGAGAAAGAGCAGCGCTGGTACTTTTCCTTATCAGACTGAAATAGAAAACATTCATGAGCTGCGCTCTCAAACGGGAGATGAAAGGTGTTGAATGTTCTTTGTGGCCGTTGAAAAACATTCAGACTTTTAAAAAAATTGACCAGACTAGGGTAGATTTTACTGCTTTCTGCATTTTATAGATGCAATTGAAGTACTCAATTCGGCAGGCTCAGTTCTAAAGTTCTATCTCCACGTTGTCCCGAGCGATGGGACGGGCGGAATAGCAAACCTGAAAGAGCAGGAATCGAAAAAACTGAACACCAATTTATTAACGGCACACCTAAAGACAGACCTTTAATGAAATTTAAATTAACCACGAGCCTTCTGATGGCAGCATGCAGCACCTTTGCACAAGCCAAAAAGGATCTCCCGGCCGACGGATGGAAAAAGCTGAGCCTTAGGGAGAAGATCGGGCAGACCATGCTGATGTTACCCGACGGTAAGGCGGAGCTCAGTTTAGGCAAGGGCAGTTTAAGCGGCTTTTTTAAACGGTATCCGGTAACCGGCTTTTTTATGGGCTGGAAGCTTTTCGATAACGTGCCGCAAAATGAACAGGTTGCCCACTTGAAGAAGGCAGTTGTGGACTATCAGAAGGCAAGCGCGCTCCCCCTGCTCTTTCAGCAGGACTACGAGAACGGTGTTGATCTTCCGGGCATGACACCCTTTCCGCGTGAAATGGCTCTAGGAGCGGCAAACTCTCCGGCCCTGGCCTATGATTACGGTACCAGCATCGCTAAAGAATCAAAAGCGAGCGGGGTAAAATGGGTGCTGCACCCGGTTGCCGATCTCAACGTCAATCCGCTTAACCCTATTGTAAACACCCGCGCCATCTCCGACGATCCTGACAAGGCCATCCGGTTGCTGAGCCGGCAAATTAAAGGCCTGCAGGACCATGGGGTGGCTGCTACGATCAAGCATTTCCCCGGCGATGGGATGGATTACCGCGACCAGCATCTCACTACCACCACCAACTCCCTCAGTATGGAGCAATGGAAGCAAAAGCACGGTAAAGTGTTTCAGGCACTGATTGACAGCGGAGTGGCTTCGATCATGCCCGGTCATATTACCCTGCCCGCCTATCAGAAGGAGAAACTCAACGGCTTCTTTCCACCTGCCACACTCTCGAAAGAACTGCTCACCAACCTGCTGAAGGGCGAAATGCACTTCAAGGGGGTTATTGTGTCTGACGCGATGACTATGGGCGGTTTCCGGGGCTGGTATCCCAGCCAGCTGGAAGGCGAAATACAGAGCTTTCTGGCAGGAGTGGACGTACTACTATGGCCCTCCTACGCATTTATGGACACGATGGAAGTCCGCATCAAAAGAGGTGAGATCCCAATGGCCCGCCTGAATGATGCAGTGAGCCGGATCTGGGCGATGAAGAAAAAATACGGCTTACTGGATAAAAACCTGGAACTGATCCGCGACATGACCGCAGAGGACAAGAAGTTTGCTGCTGCTACCTCCGACAAAATTGCAGAGCAAGCAGTCACGCTTATCCGTGACCGGAACAGGACAATTCCTTTAAATCCCGGTAAAGCGAAAAAGATCCTGGTGATCGGGATCACGACGGAAAGCAGAAAAGGAGGAGATGGCGGACTGGAGGTTCTGAAGAGCTTCCCGGAAAGCCTCAGAAAGAGAGGCTTTGAGGTAGATTTTCAGCGCAACCTGCTTTACGAAACGCAGGGCTGGACGGAGGATGTTACCTCGCGGTATGACGAGGTGATTGTTGCGGTGGTAAGGCAAACCCATACGCCTTTTGGTCCTTTGCAGCTTTATGACGACGAGGCTCAGACCGCATGGGGTGTAAACGCGATGCCCAAAGACAAGGTGATTGTGGTCTCGCTCGGAAGCCCTTATGTCCTCAACGAATACTTCGAGCGGGTGAACACCTGCCTCAACGCCTATTCAAATGTCCCTGAAATACACGAGGCCGTGGTAAAAGTGCTGACGGGCGAAATACAGGCAAAAGGGCAATCGCCGGTGGATCTGGAAAGACAAAACCAGGCGGGAAGCCAGATGGCTGAACGATCGGCATCGGCGAAGTGACGGAAGCAGCGGGAGTAACGGTCATCACTGACCGCTGACCGTTACCTCCATTTGAATATTACAGCGTTTATAGGGAGTGTTACGTCCCACGACCTTTTCGAACCCAAGCTTATGATACAAGTTAATGGCAGGCTTGAGGATGGTGTTGCTTTCCAGGTAGACCTTTGACGCGCCCAGCTTTCGTGCTTCTGCCAGTGCCGACTGCCCGAGCAGGTAACCCACGCCTTTCCCCTGCACGCCGGGAGATACCGCCATCTTCGCCAGTTCGTAGTCATAGTCAGGATCGTCCATTTTGATGAGTGCGCAGACACCAACCGGCTCATCCCGATATAAGGCGACCAGAATCTTTCCGCCTCTGCTGAGGATATAGCCTTCGGGATCATCAAGCGCTTTGTAATCGGCTTCCTCCATTCCAAAATAAGCAGAGATCCACTCTACGTTCAGCTCGCGGAATGCGCTCTGGTACTTGTCACTATACTCCACAATCTGTACCGCTTTACTTTCCCGCATTTTCTTCTGCTCCTGCACCCTCCTTAGCAAAGACTTCTGTTCGAGCATAAACTCAAATTCATTCAGGGCCTCCCAGAGGTTGTGACGACTGTTACTCAGGATGAGGTCAATGGCGCTTCCAATGTCTTCAACCTGATATTGCAGCTTATCTGCGAATAGAAGTCCCTTATCAGTGAGCGACAACATATTGCGCCGTCCGTCATTAACCCTTGACTCCTTTACGATACCAGCCTTGACCATTTCTGCCACGATCTTACTTACGGAGGGATGAGAATGCCCGATTTTCTGAGCGATCTCGGTAACTGTAAACTCTCCACGGGTAAGGGAATAAAAAACGGGGAACCACTTTGGCTGCATATCGATCCCAAAAAGCTGATAGATCTTTGCAGCATCGTCATTTAATTTTTCCTGCAGCATCCGGAGGCGGCTGCCTATGGCTACAGGACCAACTGAGTTGAAGAAATTGCTCATACAACAAATTACGTAACTGGTTACGTAATTTGCAAATAGTAAGTAAACACAGAAACGACCGATTGATACTAAGCAGAATACCCGGTTGGCTGGAGCACGATCCGCCTCCGCTTTTTACGAGGATGCTTCGTTTTGTTCCGCTTACCGAGCCAGATTATCAAACCAGTGACAGGCAGGCTGGCACAAATGAGACTTGCCAGGAAGGCGATGATTTTACCCGGAAGACCGGCCACCTGACCAACGTGGATGTCATAATTCATGTGGTTAAGTTTCATGCCCAGGCTTTTCCTGCTGTAGGGCATAACGTGAAGCAGTTTGCCGCTGTACTTGTCGAACGTATAGATGTCGCTTTTATCGTAGCGAAGGGGCTGGGCGTAGGCTCTGGCCTGTATGGTTCCGGCTGCTCCCGCCTGCTCAAAAACAAAGAACATTCGGGCAGTCGGAGATCCTTTCCGGGCAACGTGATAAGCGCGGTCAATGGGCAGCATGGAGCCCGGTAATGCTTTGTACAGAGAATCGGAGCTGAACACTTTTGCCTCCTGCGGGTACTGTCGGCCGAGGTTAGCGGCTTTATAAATACCTTTCTCTACCCAGTCGAAGGACATGGACAGTCCGGAGAGTGCAAGAACCAAAGCAACAGCTGTTGCATAAAAACCCAAAACGTTGTGAAGATCGTAGTTGACACGGCGCCAGCGTCCCTTCCACTTGATGGTGAAGCTTCTTTTGCGGTCTGTCTTGCGGCGGGGCCACCACAGGACAATACCTGTGATCATAATGGCTACAAAAATGAGAACCGAGGTGCCTACTACCACCTTCCCTATTTTGGCAGGCAGGAGGAGGTACATATGGATAAACTCCACCACAATAAAGAAGTTGGTACGCGGATCTTCATCGTGAAGAACCCGGGCCGTATAGGGGTCAAGGTAGACAAAGTGCATGTTCTTCTTCTCATCAAACACACGAACCTGGGCAGAACGGCCAGGACCGGAATAAGTGACCATTCCGGCTTTCCCCTCAGGATGAGTAGTGAGCGCCGCTCGCTGTAATACCGAGGGATCGAGGTAAGGCAAGTTCCGCGTCTCCACCTTACGGTGGGTGTAAAGAGCATCCTGGATTTCATCCTGAAAGCAAAAGAGACAGCCTGTGATACTGACAATAAACACCACGAGCCCGGATATTAATCCGAGCCAGCGGTGAATAAACAGAATGCCTTTCCTCAGGGACCTCATGTTACATATCTTACCCTCGCGTATTCTAGAACTTCAGCGTGAGATTGGCCACCACGCTCCTTGGCTGCTGAGGCTCAACGGTTGTCCAGCCTTTGAAGTAGTCCTTGTCGGTGAGATTGTCTACCTTCACCCCGAGGCGGAATTTCCTTGTGTCATAGAACACAGTTGTATTTAAGACCGTGTAAGCAGGCAAGACAAAGTCGCCGGTTCTGCTATCACTGGTAATGATATTCCTGGCTGCATAGTTCCCGCCAAATCCTGCACCAAGACCTTTCAACGGCCCTCTTGGCTGCGTATAACTTACCCACAGGTTTGCTAAATCCTTAGGACCGGCTGTTACAGGCCTTCTGCCCTGTACAAATGACGTTGCATTGTTTAACTTGCTCTCGTTATGACTATAACCGGCTACTATGTTAAGGCCTGAAAGGGGGCTGGCAACCAGGTCGACATCGAAGCCCTCGCTTCTCTGCGTGCCATCCTGAAATGTAATATTATAAGGCTTCCCATCGCGGACAATAGACTCTGTGCGCAGCATGTTGTCGACCGAGATGTTGTAGTAGCTGGCAGTTAAATTCAGCCTGCCGTCAAAGACGTCCAACTTCACTCCTCCTTCGATCTGGTTGGCATGCTGGGGCTTCATCGATCCGGAGTACTCAGGCAAAGGCTGCGTTACGGGCGCTACGTTGCGAAATCCGTTCATGTAATTCCCGAACAGGGAAACCTGATCTTTCACAACCTGATACACCACTCCGAATTTGGGCGAAACACTCGTCTGCTTAAAGTCAGTGGTCCGGTCCTCGAAACGATCCACCCGAACACTCAGCATGGCCAGCAATTGGTCGGTCAGGTTCAGCACATCGGAAGCATAGGCGCTATAGACATTGTTAACCGTGCGGTTAATGGTGTACGCCCTCGGATCAGCAGCAATAGCGTTTAAAAGCGCAGTTTTATTGATCTTTGAATAGCGCGGGTCATTGCGTACAGAGCTGACCTGATCGAACAGTGCGTATGGAGAATTATTATTTTCAGTGATCTGATTGAGGAAATCAAGCCCTACGACCAGGCGGTTCCGCAAACCGGCGATCTTAAAATCACCCGTAAAGTTCTGTTGCGCGTTAATCGCCCTGCTTGTCGAATTGAGGAGGCTGGCATATCGGTTCAAAAGGGTATCAGCTTTGTCAAGGTACATCACATACTGATTAAAGCCATCCGTTTTACGATTGCTGCTGGAGAAACTTGTCTGGGATGTCCAGTTCCCTCCGATCTTATAGGTAGCCAGACCGCGAATATTCGCCGTGGGGTTTTTATACGTCACATCATTGTTTGTATAGGAACGGTGGAAATCAAAGTTCAATTCAGAAGGAGTACGTGCAATGAGTTGACGGCTCCTGTTGAGGAACACCATCAGCTGGTTTGTACCTTCAAACTGGTAAAACTCAGCATCCAGATCAAACGTCAGCTTCTCCGAAGCCCGATAACGCAGAGAAGGAGCCACAAAAAACGACTTTCTAAAGCCTGCATCCTGGAAACTATTCTGATGATGATAAGCAACATTTACACGGCCGGTGAGGTTCGAGTCGGCAGAGAGCGGCCCGTATACATCGGCAGTGAGGCGACTAAGGCCAAAATTACCTCCCGAATAACCGACTTGTCCGCCTACAGTGTCGAGCGGGCGTTTGGTTACCACGTTGATCAATCCGCCGAAGTTGATCAGCGCCCCTCCGAACAAGGTACCGGAAGGACCCTTGATCACTTCAATCCGCTCCATATTAGCAGGGTCAAGATCTCCGTTGGATATTCCGGCGATGCCGTTGATCAAGGTTGGCTGAATGGAAAAACCACGAAGGCTATAATAAGCTGCGCCGTCATTGGCTCTGCCTGTTGAAGACCAGAGCTTATCAAGCCCGGGGCTATTTCTCAGAGCGTCGCTAAAGCTTGTATTAATCTGCTGAGCCAGCAGCTCTTTGGTCACAGTGGAATAAACCTGGGGGTTCTCCATGCCCGACAACGGCATTTTAGCCACATAGGGCGTCTTTTTCACCACGAGTCTATTGCCTTTATTTCTGGTAATGCTTACCACATCCAGCTCAGATATACTAGAACCGATTGAGATGGCAGGGATTGTGAGTGACTCCGATGCCGTTATGGTTATGTTCCTTTCTACATTCTTAATCCCTATATGGGAGACGACCAGGATGTAATTACCTGCCGGAGCTTTGATGCTGAATTCTCCATCTTCGTTGGTGGCAACTCCGTACCGGGTACCTTTCAAACTTACCGAAACATTTTCGGCGGGCCTTCTGTCGGAGGTGAGGATCTTTCCCTTCACCACTCCCTGGCTATGCGATTGCCCAAAAGAGCCAGGGACTTGAAACGATAAAATACTTGCGACTAGTAAAAGTTGGAAAAATAGCTTCATTTATTTAGACTCGTTTTAAACAGCGCCAAAAATATTGTTAAGTTTTAAATTCGCAAAGATTATTTATAATAATTCTAAACTGTTCACCTATCGGAAATAGCTCTCCAGACTCTCCGGCTTTTGATTTCGCTCCATTGTGGAAGCAGGCGCGATTCCAGAGGGTGCGCTCAGGCCAACCGGTTCCACTGTGTTTTCGTAACAGTCAAAACCTTGAAAGTACACTCGCCCCTGCTTTTAAGGTCGGTTAGTGACAGATGTTATTGCCCTCATAACGATCACAGCAAGGCAAACAAAGGGAACAGAAGCAAGATATGGGTCTTTTCGGGGAGGTCTGTAAAGGGCAGGACATGCCTGTATTGGTCCTGATCGTTCGGTAGCTGCATGCTCGCTTGTTGGCGGTTCGTTACGTGTCCGTATGCTGGTAAATATTTCCAGGCTTCTTCAGCAGTTCTGCAAAATCTCTCCAGCCGGCATCGCTCCACCAGGTCACTGAAGAAATACTAACCCGAGGCACTGTAAAAAGACTGTTGCAGAGACTAACCAGTATGCGCGCTTCCCGTCCCCTCACCGGAGCAGGTGCGTATATCAAACATAAGGATAACAAGCGTTCAGACCATAACTGAGCGACACTTTCCCTTCAGGAGCGGGGCACAAAAATGGCATCAGCGAACAATCTTTAAAGAAGCGCACCTCCATTTCAGGGGGCGTGCTGACCGGCCTACATCCTAAAATATTTGTATTTTTCGCCCGCTGATCAGTTTGACGGATCAGGAGGGAATCAAATTAATCAGGGAACACACTTTAAACGATGGATTTTAAACAACACTTAGCAAAACTCACTTTATTGGTGGCAGGAGTTCTCCTTTTGACGGCATCTTCGCCAAAGGACGAACCCAGGGTATGGACGTCGGGCAGCCAGCCTTTGAAAGAGATGGAGCAGGTGCGCAAGCTGATCAAGGCGCCTGTATTCAAGAACAAGGACTTCAACATTACCGATTATGGCGCCAAAGGCGATGGCGTCACTAAAAACACAGAAGCTTTCAGAAAAGCCATTGAGGCCTGTAACAAAGCTGGTGGCGGACGGGTAATTGTCCCGGCAGGTAAATTCTTTACCGGACCTATTTACCTGAAAAGCAATGTCAACCTTCATCTGCAAGACAATTCGGTGATCATCTTTTCGAGGGACACGAAAGACTATCCGCTGGTGCTGGTCCGCTGGGAAGGGATGGACTGCATGAACTATTCGCCGCAGATCTATGCTTATGGGGAGGAGAACATTGCTGTGACCGGTTCCGGACTCCTGGACGGGAATGCCGACCAGAATAATTGGTGGCCCTGGAAGAGAGGAACCCCCAGCCAGGCAAAAGCAAGGGACAGCCTGCATGTACTGATGCGTCAGAAAGTTGATCCGCGGAAAAGAGTATTCGGCGACGGCCACTATTTGCGGCCATATATGCTACAGCCCTATAACTGTAAAAACCTGCTGATCTCGGGTGTCAGAATGATCAATTCTCCGATGTGGTTCATCAGCCCCGTGATGTGCGAAAATGTGACGATTGAAAAGGTACGGGTTGAATCGCACGGCCCGAATACGGACGGCTGTGATCCTGATGCCTGCCGGAATGTGCTGATCAAGGATTGTTATTTTGATACGGGCGATGACTGCATCGCTATTAAGTCGGGTCGTGATGAAGACGGACGGGGCTTCGGAAGGCCGGCAGAAAATCACATTATCGAAGGTTGTATAATGAAAGACGGCCATGGCGGTATTGTGATCGGCAGCGAAATTGCTGGAGGAGCACGCAATATTTACGCAATTAACTGCAAGATGAGCAGTCCGGAGCTCGACAGGGTACTGCGCATCAAGACCAGCTCATCGAGAGGAGGCATTATCGAGAACGTATTCATGAAAGATGTGCAGGTGGGCACCTACAAGGATGCGGCCATCTGGTTCAATATGTTCTACGAAAATCCTGGAAAATACATCCCGACTATCCGCAACATCTGGGTTGAGAACCTCGATGTGGAAGCAGGAGGAGATTTTGCAATCTATGCGCGTGCTTACAAGGAATCTCCTGTGCAGCACCTTAAACTCGTGAACTGCAACATCAGGGGAGTTAAAAAAGCCGTGGACGCTGATCATGTGAAAGATGTTGACTTGCGTAATGTGAAGATCAACGGGCAGGTATTTACACTTCCAGCAAGTCTTAAGAACAAATAGAAGTTCAGACAGCCAACGCAGGGAGACGGAAGATCCTTGTCTCCTTGCCTGGCTGCCACAAAAGGAACAAGGGAGTTGGCGGTCTTCGTGTTGAGTTTTATGCTTTCCTGCCAGTTACTGTAAGAAGGCTGCTGCCTGAAGCAGATAAGGCGGAGGAGGAAGACGGGTCTGATCAGCACCTTTTGTGTGAAGCACATAAGGTGCAGGCGGAAGGCGCGGTCGCCAGGGGTGAGACGCAGACTGTCGGGGGACTGTTGCCTGAAGCAGATAAGGTGCAGGCGGAAGGCGGGGATATGAGGTCTGATAAGCACCTGTTGTATGAAGCAAATAAGGCGGAGGAGGAAGACGGGTAGCCAGGGGTGATACGCAGACTGTCGGGGGACTGTTGCCTGAAGCACAGGGGCGGAGGAGTGGCTGCAAAGCTTGGCCTCGTCGACTACCTGCATCGAGGTGCAGAAGCAAGGATTTCTCTCCGAAGCTAGCTTCGTTTCAGATAAAGGAGATCAAAGCAGTGGCACGGATAAGTCTTCGTCTCCGACCGTAAAGATTTAGAACTGCCTTATTTTTAAATAAATGAACGAAAAGCAGTGGCGCACATACGGACGTGATCGAAGATGAAGTACAGTGCGGTCACAGCGAATTTTTTCCGATTAGACTGGGCTCATTGTGCACGGTGTTCGGCGAGGGAAAAAGTCCTTGTATGTTTCTTTCCTGCTCAGTCAAAAAGTATTAATTTGAATCAATAATGAAACAATATCTTTTCTTTCTTGCCTGTATTCTCGCCAGCTGCAGCACTCCGCTTAAAAAGCTGGAGCAGGAGCGCCTTTATTCGCAAAAAATGGTGGAGGGTCGTGCTCTGAAAAGCTTTTACACCAACCGGACTGAACAGGAGCTGGCCAAAGCACACTGGGACTACGTACCCGGACTTGTAGCTTTCAGCGTAATGAAAGCCTGGGAGCAATATCCCCAAAAGGAAGAATACTATAAGGCAGTAAAGGCTTATGCCGACTTTTGTTTAAAAGGACAGGATACAGTAGCAGTCGGCAAGAGCAATATTGATGACCTGGCAGCGGGAAAGATCCTTTTTACACTCTATCAAACTGAGCTTAAGAAGGGAAATACGGCCGAGGCTAACCGCTATAAGAACTGTGCGACCTTCTTACGAAACAAGCTCAAATACCAGCATAGCCGCATTGCTGCTTCACTGCCAGGAGCGGGCGGTTTCTTCCACAAGGCTCAATACCCTAACCAGATGTGGCTTGACGGCCTGTACATGGGTCCGGCACTGTATGCGCAATGGCAGGGCGTTTTTGGTACGGAAACCGGCGAGGCAGACAATCAGCAATCGTGGGATGATATCGCCCTGCAGTTTAAGACAATCAATCAGTTCACGTATGACCGTGAGAAGCAGCTGAATTATCATGGCTGGAGTGCCGCTCCGGAAGATGAGAATTCCTTCTGGGCAAAAAAGAACGGCCCTTACAAAGGTACCTCTCCTGAATTCTGGGGACGCGGGATGGGCTGGTATTTTGCGGCGCTGGCAGACGTGCTGGAAGTGATGCCGAAAGACCATAAAGATTATGCAGCTTTATCGGGCATTTTGAATCAGGTTGCTGCGGGACTGGCGCGCTATCAGGACAAGCAAAGCGGTTGCTGGTATCAGCTTCTGCAATATGACGGCTCCAAAAAAGCGGACAACAAGGGGGATGTGCTTGCAGCAGAGACTTTCAATCAATGCGATAAGGCGAACTACCTTGAGTCATCGGCATCGTCAATGTTCACGTATGCCTATTTTAAAGGAGTGCGTCTGGGTATCCTCGACAAAAGCACGTATCTTCCGATTGCCAGGAAAGCATACCGGGGCCTGGTAAGCAGCTTCATCCGGCAGGGCAACAACGGGCAAATCAGCATTATCCAGTCTTGTGCATCTGCAGGCCTTGGGCCCGCAAAGGATAAGTCAAGGACCGGAACCGTCAACTATTACCTCTGCGGGAAAGATGTAAGCGTTACCGGGAATGAAGGCAAAGCAATCGGGCCTTTTATTCTGGCCAGCCTGGAATACGAAAGGGGAAAATAAGGAAGATGCATCGTCCCGATCATGAAGCTTATATTCATATTAACTATCATCCTGGTCTATCTGTTATTCGTTATCAGATATACGGTGAAGATATGCACTTCTCCTCTGCTATCGCGAGGACAGAAGGTCCTTCATATTGCTCTGACCTGGCTTCTTCCTTTCCTGTGGATCCCTGTAGTCAGATATGTCCTGTTTTCGACGACGAAGGGCTCCTTTGAAATTGACGTCAAAAATGACGAAAGCACCAACAACTATTATGAAAGCGGAAAAGGAGCACCGGGCTCAGGCATAGGCTTCAAGTAACATTAAGTACCGCAAGTTCGCGTCAAACTGTTCGGGTACATTTTGTTTCGCGGTGAATGCGCACACGCCTTTCGCTCAAGGACCGTCCCCCTTTTCCATTCTTTTTGAATACTTTTTTGAGAAATAGAAACGATTAAGTACATTTGCACACGCAAAAAACAAATAGTTTTAAGCAGCGCCTATAGCTCAGTCGGTTAGAGTAGAAGACTCATAATCTTTTGGTCCCTGGTTCGAGCCCAGGTGGGCGCACCAAAGCACCTCCCAAAGAGGATCAAACGCCTGTAAATTATCTGATTTACGGGCGTTTCTGTTTTAACGCCTACCAATCTTTCCCAAAGTTTCCCTATCTGTCTGGTACCTATCAGAGTACCTCTTTTTAGTTTTTACTTTTGAGGCACTCTAACATGGTGTAACTATCTGTAAAAAAGAGAGTTGCATGGGTTTAAATTGCGATAATTTGACCCGTTTTGCGCCTGTTTGATACGGCTGTCCGGTACCTGTTTTCAGGTGCCGAATGCCAAAGAGTATGAAAACGTATCAAATAAGATTATGAAAACAACAAGCACATTCGGGGTTCATTTCAAGTTACGCTCCGACAAAATGAAAGACGGCATGGCTCCGGTTCACTTAGGACTGGTTATCAATGGAGAGAAAAGCTATATCTCTCTGAAAAACTACCAGGTGGAGGTTAAGCATTGGGACAAAGACAGAGGTTCCGGCAAAAGGACCTCTGCTGAAGGTCGAAAAATCAACGAGTATCTCGAAGACGTCCGGATGAAGGTACGGGACTGCTATCAGGACTTGCAGTCGAAAGGCCGAATTATTTCGATGGAAACGTTTAAAGATGCTTTCCTGGGAAATGGAGACCCGGAATATACACTTCACAGATTGATCATCTATCATAACGAGCAGGCCAAAACGGTATTGGAATGGAGCACTCTGAAGCACTATTATGTTACTCAACGGTATTTAGAAAAATTTCTGCAAGGCCAGTTCAAAAAGAAGGACATCTTTCTACATGAGATCAATTATAAGTTTGTTGTAGACTTCGAATGCTACCTGAGGAATCATAAGCCTATTGATCATCAAAAACCAATGAATAATAATGGCGTGATGAAGCATTTAATCCGTTTGCGGAAGCTAACGAACCTGGCGATAAAACTGGAGTGGATTAAAAATGACCCGTTTAAAAACTATAAGTTTAAATACCAGAAGATTGAGAAAGACTTCCTTACGGAGAAGGAGCTTCAGAAGCTTGAGAAAAAATCGTTCATGGTGGACCGTCTCAATATGGTGAAAGATTTGTTTGTCTTTTGCTGCTATACCGGATTGGCCTATGTGGATGTGATGAATCTTACCTCCGATCACATTATTACAGGTATTGATAACGGCAGATGGATCAAGACCTTTCGCCAAAAAACTCTGACTCCAGTAAACACTCCTTTGCTACCCAAAGCTCAGTCCATCCTGCAAAAATATGCTGATGATCCCAGAGCGATAGCAAATAGGAAATTGTTTCCCTCTTTGTCGAATCAGAAGGTCAACAGCTATTTGAAAGAAATAGCCGATATCTGCGAGATTAAAAAGAACCTAACGTTCCATGTAGCGCGACATACCTTCGCAACCACGGTAACTCTCTCCAACGGTGTTCCCATTGAAACCGTCAGCAAGATGCTAGGGCATACAAAAATTGCTACTACTCAGATTTATGCCCGTGTATTGGAAAAGAAAATAAGTGATGACATGGCTAAGCTTCGCCTCAAATTAGGATAGTGGTATGGAAGAAAATCAATCGTATCTGCAGCTAATCAGGGAATTAAAGCAGAACATAGTTCACAGCCGGTATGAAGCTTCAAGGTTGGCTAACCGGGAGCTCCTAAAACTTTATATGAGTACAGGCATAAAATTGTCTGAGAGGGTCGCTTCAGAAAATTGGGGTGCAAAAATAATAGGTCAACTGGCTTTAGATCTGCAAAAAGAGCTTCCCGGACTGAGAGGATTCTCTCGCAGGAACCTGATGAATATGAAGCAGTTTGCTGAAGCCTATATGAATACCTACTTTATGCAGTTAGCGACTGCACAAATAACTGATTTTCGAATTGTGCAGTCGGCGACTGCACAATTGCAAAGTGATGTGGATTTATTCTTTTCGGTCAGTTTTACGCATCATCTGCTGCTATTAAACAAATGTAAAAACCTGGAGGAGCGTTTGTTTTACATCCGACATGCCGCAACCCAATTCTGGTCGGTATCGATTTTAGAGCTTAAGATTGCCGAGAATCTGTATAAGCATCAGGGGACGCTACCGAATAATTTCGAAGCTACTGTTTCAAAAGATTTGAAGGATACGGCTCTGCAAGTATTTCGGGATGAATATCTGTGGGACTTTATGCAGCTGGAGGGATCGGAAGATGAACGTTCCATCGAAACAGAAATCGTTAACAATATTCGAAAGTTTATTCTGGGCCTGGGAAAGGGATTTGCTTTCCTGGGAAACCAGTTCCGGCTCGAAGTTGACGGACAGGAGTTTTTTATTGATCTGCTCTTCTACAACCGGCACCTGCAGTGTTTGGTAGCTTTCGAGTTGAAGCGAGGAAAGTTTAAACCGGAATATGCCGGACAGCTTAATTTCTACCTTAATGTGTTGGATGATAAAGTGAAGTTACCGCATGAGAACCCGAGCATAGGAATAATTCTGTGTAAGGAAAAATCTAACACCGTTGTAGAGTATGCTTTTCGATCGGTCAGTAATGCGATGGGAGCTGCTACTTTTAAAACCACCCGGCATATCCCCGACGAGTTAAGAAAGTTTTTACCGGACGAAGGGAAACTATCGAAGCTACTGTAGCTATTATGAGGATAAACCATCAGGTGATAATCTGCTAAGCCACCAGAATCGAAGAAGAGAAATCAGTCAAGAGAATGTGGAATAAATAGCAAAGCGGTTTATGCCGCAAAAGCTCTTTACTGCTTCTTCTTCGTGGGTTAGCTTTGCTGCGGCAGATTAGCATACTGTTTGGGGAATGAGACTGCGAGGAAATGGCCCTTTTTTTCAACGATGAACGTTTAACCATAAATTAATAGTCAAACTTTACAGCACGTAGGTTGCTTAAAAAGCACGAAAAACAATTAGCACTCATTCGGATCTTTTTGTTTTCGGCAGCTACCCCAGCCTAACTTATGTAGATGCTATCAATCTGAAGCACGATAACATTGTAGAAGCTGTTTACAGTGAGATGTGGGTGAGAACTTGCAGGCAGAATACTGATATTCCGTTAACACGCCGCTATTACCCAAAGCGGTAGAAATCCTCAAGAAATATAAAAGCAATCAAAGAGCTTACTCACCAACACCGTTTTTCCGGTAGTTTCCAATCAGAAGGTTAATGCTTATCTTAAGGAGATTGCTGAGGTGTGTGGCATTAAAAAGAATATTACTTTCCATCTCAATCAAACCACTTGATAACAGCTATCAGTTGCAGATCCTGGATTTTATATTGCCTATACAGTAAATTGAATTTAATGTATCGGTTACTCTTGAGGGACAACCCGATCTCCTGAATATTGAAGCGTATTACCTTACCACCGGAGGCAGTTTCTGGAGAGCGATATATGAGGGTGAACTGGTGGGACCATCGAAAAAGATTTAAGGAGATTACCAGGGATGTGCAGGGTATCACTGATAAGTCCCTGTCAAAAGAGTTGAAATTGCTACAGGCGAATAAGCTAGTTATACGGGAAGTTAAAACCGTGATTCCGGCGACTGTTCAATACATGGCCACCGAACATGGCCGATCTGTAAATGAGGTTCTTTATGCACTTTGGGATGGGGCCTTGCTCATCGTAAAGAAGTCCTTGAAAGATGAAGTAAAGTTATTTGGAGATTTTTTAATGCTGCCAACAGATAAGACCGTAACCTAAGCAGATCACGAAAAGATACTTAAATACTATTTTTTACCATTTGGTAAATAGCATTTCTGTTTAGTACCCGAAATTGGCATTGGACACTTAATATAACAAAATCATGAAAAACAGAAATTCAGAATTTGAAGGTAAGGTAGTTGTCGTTACCGGCGCGGCGAGCGGTATTGGTAAATCAACTGCCATCTTATTCCATGAAATGGGTGCAAAGGTTGTAGCTGAAGATTACAACGCTGATGTAAAAAATCTCGCAACCGATTACAAGAATATATTTCCGTTTGTCGGCGACGTCACCCTGGAAGAGACTGCTGTAAACGTAATAGCGTTTGCTATAGAAAAATTTGGTCAACTGGACGTCCTGGTCAATAACGCTGGGCGCATAGTCAACAAACTTACCGTTGATACTACACTGGAGGAATGGAATATGGTATTCGACACGAACACAACAGGTGCATTCTTGCACTCTCGGGAAGCACTTAAAGCGATGATACCCAACAAGAGCGGCGCAATAGTCAATATCGCCTCTTATGCCTCTTTTTTTACCTTTCCGACCATTGCTGCCTATGCCTCCTCAAAGGGCGCACTGGCTCAGCTAACCAGGACAAGCGCGCTCGAGGCCATTGAGCATAATATACGGATCAATGCGATCGGTGTTGGTGACGTCGTTACCAATCTTATTAATGAGATCAACCCCCAGGGGCGGGAGTTCCTCGCCGATCATGGCAAAAAAGCACCTATTAAGCGGGCCGCAGAACCAGAAGAAATTGCCGAAGTAGTTGCATTCTTGGCGTCCGACAGAGCAAGTTTTATAGTAGGTTCTGTTGTTATGGCCGACGGTGGAATGAGCGTCGTGATCCAGTAATTAATATCATCTACATATGGGGCGTTGACGTGTGACATAACTGTGCATGTCTGTTTTAGCATTTTCGTGTGTCACACACCACCAACTCGACCTGATTTCCATTAACTTTTCACGAATATGGCAAACAAAGAAAATATTGAGATAATTCGCGGCCTATATAAAGCCGTGAACGAAAAGGACCTGGAGTATATAAAGAATCTAGGTGCACCAAACAGCGAATGGCGCGAGGTTCCTTTCGATCTTACAGTGAAGGGGACGAATGCGATCGTTGATCCTTGGGCGGCCTGGTTCAGGATATTTCCTGACGCTACTTGTGAAGTCCAGGTGTTAAGCGGCCTGGGCGATTACGTGATCGCCCAGGGAATCGGTCGCGGAACCCACAAGGGCACGTTCGATTCACCTGCTGGTCAGCTTGAACCGTCTGGTGCCGCCATGCAAACAAATTTTTGTGATGTGTACAAACTCGAAGATGGAAAGATCATAAGGGCCGACTCTTATTTTGATTTCTATGGCGTCCTCAAGCAGTTGGCGCCGCAGAAAGTGGGGCTTATATAGTGGAAGCGGCAGGAAGCAGGGACCTGACACAGTAGTTGGGTCCTTACTTTCAACCCTTGCACATTCGCCAAATAAAATAATGTTGTAGAAGTTTGCATGTATAGTCTGAGCGGTCACTGTCTGATAAAGCAATTTGGAAAATAACGGCAGATAGCCTTTATCTTTATGTACTCTCAATGGTGAAAATGGATTTATAATTACTCAGAACGAACTTTAAAACAGAGTGAAATGGAAGATCTTCCACTGAATAAGGTAGTGCGGCTATTGGAGCCCGGACCTTTGGTGCTCGTTATCACGAGCTATCGGGGTAAAAATAATATTATGACCATGGGGTTTCACATGATGGTGCAGCATGATCCGCCTTTAATTGCGTTTGTACTCGGACCATGGGACTTTAGTTATAATGCGCTTGTCAAAAGTAAGGAATGTGTTATCGCAATCCCGGGGGTAGATTTAATGGAAAAAGCCGTAGATATCGGGAACTGCAGTGGCGAGCATTTAGACAAGTTCAAAGCGTTCAATTTAGATGGGCTGAATGGAGAACAAGTAAAACCACCGCTGCTCAAACAGTGTATTGCTAATATTGAATGTAAAGTTGTCAATACGCAATTATCTAAGAAATATAATTTATTCGTGGTTGCCGCAGTGAAAGCATGGATTAACAAGGACAGAAGTGAAGAGCCCATATTTCACCATAAAGGTGACGGAACGTTCAGCATCGATGGTCAAACAAAAGATATGAAAGACCGCATGACCAAATGGAAGGAGATAACGGAATAAGTTCGACAAAGTTTAACTATCGCCGGTAAATGATATTTTTTAGAATGTATTCATGGAAGAACTGATTCAATACATCCTGCAGTTTGGAAATCTTAACAAACAGCAACTGGATCTCATCGTGAGTAAGGGGGAAACACTGGAATTAAAAAAAGACGAATATTTTTCTGAAGCCGGAAAAATTCCCCGGCAGGTTGGATTCGTAGTTGAGGGTGTTATCCGTGGCTGTTATTACAATAATAAGGGCGAAGAAATTACACGCTGTTTTATCAGTGAAAACAGCTTAGTCTGTGATTATGTCAAGTTTGAGGCAAACGCTTCATCTTCCGAGTATCTTCAGTGCATTACCGATTGTCGCCTTATTGTGTTTTCCAAAAAACACTGGGAAGAACTGTCACAAATCATCGTTGGGTGGGACAACATTAAAAACAAAATGGTGCAACTCTGTATGTATCAAAAATCGAGGAAAGGTCCTGTAATATCACAAGATGCTACTACAAGATATTCGGAGTTCATTGATAATTACCCATTGCTCGTTAACCGGATTCCTTTGTCACACATCGCGTCATATATAGGAGTAACGCAACAATCCCTTAGCAGAATACGGAAGAATATTAAATAATTTCGATTTTATCATTTGGTAAATACCGCTGCTCTTGAATGCTCCAATTTTGTAATGAAATTAAATAATTACAAAAAATTGTAATCTTCCCTAAAAACAGCTACGGAAATAAATGTAGTAGTTTTATAAATTTAGGGTAATGAAAAAATCAACTTTCACAGAAGCACAAATCATTAAGATCCTGTCTTTACAGGAGTCCGGAAGGAGCGTATCAGATATCTGCAGGGAGCATGGCATCAGCCAGGGGACCTATTACAATTGGAAAAGCAAATATTCTGGAATGGATCTGTCCCAGCTTAAGCAGATGAAGGAGATGGAGAAAGAGCTTTCCCAGTATAAAAAGATCGTAGCCGAACAGGCGCTTCAAATAACGGTTTTAAAGGATGTGATCGAAAAAAAGCTCTAGGGCCTGCCGAAAAGCGGGAGCTTGTTGGATACGCCAGAGAAACGTATCGGATGAGCCTTCGGCAGGCCTGTATGCTGTTCATGATCAGCACATCAGTCTATTACTATAAAGCAAAGAGGAAAGACGACTCTGAGGTGATCGAGCAGCTATCCTTGCTGGCTGACCTTCACAAGACGTGGGGATTTTGGATGATGTTTCACCGTCTGAGGAAGTTACAGTATATGTGGAACCATAAGCGGGTATACCGCATCTATACAGCTATGCGACTGAATCTGCGTAGCAAAAGAAAGAAGCGGCTTCCCGCTCGTGTTAAGATGCCTTTAGTGTGTCCCATTGGTCCCAATATTACCTGGAGTCTGGACTTCATGCATGATACACTGGCTAATGGTAAGACCATCCGTACACTTAACGTGATTGACGATTTTAACCGGGAAGCTCTTTCCATTGCTGTAGATACCGGACTCCCGGCCCAAAGGGTCATACGCGAGCTGGAACAGTTAATCGAGTGGAGAGGCAAGCCTGAAAAGATCCGATCTGACAATGGGCCCAAGTTTGTGGCTGGCATTTTAAGCCAGTGGTGTCAGGGCCAGGGGATTGAGTGGGAATATATCCAGCCAGGAAAGCCCACCCAAAACAGTCTGGTCGAGCGCTTTAACAGAACCTTTCGCCCCGATGTACTGGACAGTTACATGTTTGATAGTTTGGCTGAAATCAGGAAGTATGCCCAGGCTTGGGCATGGATGTATAATAACGTGCGGCCACATTCGTCCCTTGGTCACCTCACTCCAGTGGAGTTCCTGTTGAAATATGGAAAACTCTCCGAGTTTCCCACATTACAACAGGATAATAACAATAGTAATTTCCACTGGGATTCTTTAGTTTTGAATGTAGCTAGCTAGGGGAAGATTACACTCGCTGTTGCCCGGAAAGAAAAGCAGCCGGTAGAGCCCCAAGAAATTGCAGATGTATGTAAACTGTTTCGACCATGCTTAACTGAAAGAACGCCTGAAATCCAAAGGCGATACACTGGTTTTCAGCTTGAAAAGTTTACTAAAGGACTGGGGATGTTCGAACCCCAATTCATACGCTATTTCACTTATCGAAGCATCGCTCGTCGATAACTGTTCCTTCGCCTTTTCAATCAGGTGATTATGAATGTGCTGTTGTGTATTTTGCCCGGTAAGTGATCGCAGCATATCGCTTAAATAACTTGCACTGACGTTTAGCTGCGCAGAAAGAAATTGGACAGTTGGAAGCCCCTGCTTTTTTGCGTGTGGCGACTGAAAGTAGCCGCGTAAAATATCTTCTACCTTTTGAAGGAGATCGCTGCTTACCGCCTTACGGGTAATGAATTGCCGGCTGTAGAACCGGTTGGCATAATTCAGCAGCAATTCGATCTGAGAAATAACAACATCCTGGCTGAAATTATCAATCCTGCCTTTTAATTCTTCTTCAATACTTTCAAAAACAGAAATGATCGTGGTCTTTTCTTTTTCCGATAAGTGCAGGGCTTCATGGACAGAATAGGAAAAAAAACCATACTCCTTAATCTTCCTGGCGAGTTCGTGACCCAGTAAAAGATCCGGATGGAAAAGTAAGGTGTAACCAGACTGATCACTGAGCGGTGCGTGGCCCCCTGTGATCTGATTAGGTGAAACAAAAAACATCCCACCTTCATCGAAATCGTAGTAATGCTGCCCGTATTTGAACTTCCCCTGGAAGTTCATCTTATAGGAGATCTTGTAAAAATTCAAAATGTGGGGACTGGGAAGTCTTTCGAGCGGAATGGTCCCTGCAGCATTATTTATTAAACTTACCAATGGGTGCACAGGTGCCGGTATGTCCAGCGCCTTATGCAACCTTGATAAGGAATTGAATCTATGATTAGACATCTCATCCTTCATATTATCCGTTTATAATTTGCTTTCAATGCTGCCTAAGGCACCCTGTACGCCGTTAAGGCTTTTCTTTGCTTGCTCCCAACTCAAATCATTCGGGTCGAATGTACTCCGAATATACGCAAGAATGCTTTCACATACAAAAGCAACACGCTCCGGATTTTCATCGCTTGTCTCGAGGGCATCATACCCTGATATGCCGCCAAAGATGTGTTCGGCGCCAAACACGGTCAGCAGATCCTTCGGGCCCGGACTTTGATAATAAGCGTCGGCACGCCAGTTGTCTAGATCAGAGAACATGAGGTTTTTGTCCTTGTCCCCGTTGACAATGAGCGCTGGTAAAGCCATAGAGCTGAAATTGGAAGCCGCCATTACAGGATAATGATGTCTGGCTGCTCCGTTCAATCCTTCAGGACCGCCAGGTAAGCCAATCATTACAGGTGCTTTTATCCTTGGTTCTGTCAAACTCACTATTTTACCCGTTGAGGGATCTGTCACTTCCATGCCGGCCAGCATGGCTACGGTATGGCCGCCTAAAGAATGGCCAATAGCAGCAACCTTTGCTTTATCAACCCTTCCTGTTAACCCTGGTACTGTGGAAATAATTTCGTCCAAATGATCCAGGATAAATTTCATGTCTGCGGGCCGCGAACTCCAAAACAAGGGTGCTTCAGGAAGCGATGAAGAAAGCCCGAGTGCTTTGGAATTTTGATGAGTAGGTTGAATTACAACAAACCCTTGTGCTGCAAAAAAATCAACAACGGGGGCATAACCCCGGTATGAAGAGAGAAAGTTAGAGGCGCCATGCCCATGCGAAAGAAGAATGACAGGCAGGTTATTTCCGCTTGCGGGAGCAGAAACTTTTATTTCAAGGTCTACATGACGGCCGGGGACAGGTAATACAACCGGACTAAAGCTGATAATGGGTGTTTGTGACTGTTTCATTTTATTATTGATTGAATTTTGATATCGGCAAAGGTCATCAGCTTTCGACTCCCTGGCGTAGTAAAATCGGGGCATTACTTAGCCAAACTGCGGAAAAGGTTTTAAAACGATTGTTATTTGTAATTTCATCTTGCTCCGGCGCAAGTCCACCAATACCGGGCGCGATCGATTTAATTCGTAAAAGCTCTTGTTTGGAGGAAACGAAAGCCCTTTGCTTATCAAAGGAATGGGGTTTATCTTAGACCTCAGCACTGAAAAATTCACACCCCTCCTGCTATAGGCGGGAAAATCAAACGGCTACCTTCCTGACCTTAGTTTTTCACCTAAAGCATTCCAATTGTATGTATATGCTCACGGTAAGCGGGGGCAGTCCATTTCAAAAGCAATAGCCCTTGTATTTTTCCCAGCCCTGCCGGGGTCAAACACTAACCGCCCTTTTCTTAGTAGCCAAATAGTATAAATCCCTTTCCAGGTCATACTTCATTCTTTTAACGCTCCTTTTGATTAGAAAATACGGAACTCCTATCATGAATGACGCATGGAGCAGTATAAAGGGCAAAAGCAACGAGGGAAACTCATCACCACCGAATAAGCATACTGATATGAAAATCGAATAGAAGAGAACAAGGCTCACCAATAGCAACTTAGCCTGTGTTTGAAAAGCATTAATTTCCACATTGATCACCAACACACTGCCATGTTCTTCAAAAGCTCCGACTGCTTTAGGGATATTTATGTTCATCTCAAATAGCCGCCTTTTCTTTTTAAGCTCGAACCCTTCAGTCGTTACTTCTCCTTTATACTCATTTTTGCCAGATGAAAACACATCAAAGAAATCTGATTGCATCTCATCTATGTTGTTTCTTAAGAGATCAATAAACTCTGTTCTGCCTATGGGTAATTCTATGGTTACGCTGTCAATAAGCTTAAGCTTTCCTAATATTTCCTCCATCGCTTATACCTTTCGCTACAACTTCTTGTCTTTATTATAAAGGTTTTCTGGCTTATTGGCTCTGATCCAAATACCATACTTCTTATCAGCCACTTCAAACCTGTTCTTCAGTTCATCAGCCGACAAAACCTCCAAACTGATGAATAGCTTTTCATCTAACCCTGATAAATTTCCTTCATAACTTCCTTTTTGCACTTTATCGTTGAGAATATAGCAGAAGGAATTATCATCTCCGTTAGTTGTATAAAGGCTATCATATTTCGCTGAAACACTCTTTAAAAACTTCACGAACCTTCTTCTTGCAAAATTCCTTGTCTCTATCAGTACTACTCCCTGATTAACCTCCCCTCCATAGCTTTTAATCATGGCACTATCTTTTAAAATAGTTACAGATGCTATTGATTGAGGATCATACTTTTGAAGATCAGCCTGGGTCACCTTAACGCTATCAATAAAGAACACAGGGTTGGGACCAAGACGCTTTACTGCTTCTTCAGGTCCTGGTTGAGCATGTAGTTTGATCGAAATAAGTAAGAGAAGGATGATCACCCCGGAGAGTGTAAGGTATCGGTTTATTTGCTGATATTTGAACGTGAATATACAACTCTTCCTGTGATTAAAGATTTTGGAAAGTCTATGCGACTAATGAGAAACCTATACTGACGGCAAGGCGCTTATGGTCCCCCCAATTCTAAGCACCCAGCGAAGAGTTGTCGATCTTCAGAGCCTCTTGCTGACACCATCACAAACGCCCACCCTCAGGCTAACTTACTATACAGGTACTGATCCAAAACCTTCCCGTTCTTGATGACAGCCGATCGTAAAATAGCTTCCTGCCTGAATCCCGCTCTTTCGAGTACCCGCATAGAAGGCGTATTGCCTGCAAATACCCCTGCATACATCCTTATCAGCTGCAGTGTCTCAAAGCCGTATTGTGTAAGCAGCTTTACTGCCTCCGTTCCATAACCTTTTCCCCAGTAGGGCTCTCCAAGCCAGTACCCGATTTCTGCATTGAGGCGATAAACATCTTCCTTCGGAATAACGCTTCCTACTCCCACGAACGTGGCATCATCAAAAATACCAAAAACGTGACCGGCCATGCCCTTTGCTGCCCTCTCCAGAAAAGAGCGGGCATGATCCAGGGTATAGGGATGCGGGAATACATCCATCAGGTTTTGCGCAATGTTCTTGTTGTTAGCCAGCTGCTGGAGCGATTCCGGGTCAACCGACAGTATCGAATTCAGACGAACCATTGTATATCATTTTAAGCTGGCATCAAGATAAACAGAATGCCGCCCATAGGTATCATAAAACGGTCTGAATTCCACACCATCAATAGTGAATTCCAGTTTAGCAGGATCTCCCTTAATGGATGCGCCGATATCCTTCGCGTCGAAAGTAACCTTGCGCCAATCCTTCCGTGCTTCGGGCTCCTGAGCCGCTAATAAGACCGGTCCATAGAACAGGCTCGCGATATTCTGCTGATCCATCACCGGATCAAGGTGGAACTGGAAAGGCATCTTCAGTTCGATAACATCCCCGTCCTTCCAGTTGCGACTAATTTTCAGGTAACTGCCCGGCCGCACATTCAGCTTCTGCTCCTCTCCGTTGATCTTCACAAGAAAGCCCCCCGTGGCCCAGCCTGGCACCCTAACATGCACATCAAATTTTCCACTGCCCTTAATTGCCAGACGTGTATTGTCTTCTTTCGGGAAATTGGTGCTCTGCTCTATCCTTACATTACGCTCAGTCCAGTCTAGCGTCGACGGGATATACAGATTTACATAAAGCCCCTGACTATCCTTCGTTTTGAAATAGATGGAATTCTGCAGTTTGGTATTACTTTCGATAGAGGTGCCGTTACAGCAGGTAAAACCGGTCATATCCGGATTGCCGAACTGCTTAACCGACCCTGGCCTTAACGGCACATGGTAGGTATTTGCAGGGCTGTCCTTATCTACCGAAGCGAGGATGTGATTATATAAGCCCCGCTCATAATAGTCCATATACTCAGCCCGCTGGTCAAAGAGAAAGAGGTCGCTGCTCAGCTTCAGCATATTGTATGTGGCGCAGGTTTCGTTCTGCCCCCTGCTGAGAAACCGTTTTCATACAGGGTGGCGGGCTGGGCCACAAAACATTCGGCATTAGCAGGATGCCGGGCCCCTGCCACTCCCCCAATGCTGTACATATAATCGTTTACTGCCTTATACCAGAAGTTGTCGGCCACCTTGTAATATTCCGGATTGCGAGAAGCACGATAGGTTTCGATGCTGCCTACGATCTGTGGGATATGCTGATTGGCATGCAATCCGCGGAAAAGATCTACATTCTTTGCCAGTCCGTGCGAGTGTGCTGTGTCGCCGAAGAAAACCTTGATATTATCAAAAAGCTGCGCCGTCCGGAGATACTTCTGATTCCCCGTAATTTCATAGAGGCGTGCCATTGATTCGTTCATTCCTCCAAACTCGCCGGCGATGTAGGTATTCCACATCTTAATCAGCGTATCCCCTGGCACCTGACTAAGGCGACCGTACACCCAGTCGCCCATACCCGTGGCTATTTCAAGCGCCTTTTTATTTCCGCTCACATCATACACGTCGATCAGCCCTGCCAGGATCTTATGCAGCGTATAATACGGTGCCCAGATCTGCGTGTTCTGACCTCCGTACTTCGCTCCCTTTTCCAGCATGATAAACTGATCAGGAGGATAAGCGCTAATGAATCCTTTGCCCCAGTTCCAGTAATCGGTCCGGATACCAGTATCACTTAAATCTGAGTCATACCCTGATTTCCCAGGTCCGGGAGGCACTGCTGCCGGATCTGCAACGTGAGGCCCGCCAGCCTCTTTGGCCTCACCGGATAACCGCGACAACTCGTAGAGGCTGTTAACCATGTACTCCATTTTGCGTGAGAAGGTGGCTTGAAGTGCCTTGTCATAACCCGTACCGGCATAAGCCTGGGCGATGGCCGTGAGATAGTGACCCGTAGCATGTCCCCTCAGCTTGGTATCCTGACTATCCCACACCCCCAGCGGCTTCGCTCCTTCCGGCTGCTTCTGGCCAAAAGCGTGCCTGAACATATAGAGAAAAGAATTAGGATCAGTCTGGGCCAGCGTCCTGATAAACTTATCGCGATTCTCGACGAACCGGGTCGGGCGACCCTGGGCGTCGTTCTTTAGTGACACCTGGCTTAGCTTAAAAGCTTGGAGCTGTAGGGCGGGCGCAGCCGGTTTCACCCGATCACGAACGGTTACATGTGCCTTCGGCTGAAGATCTGTTCCCGGCACACGCCCGGTAATGGTGTACTCGCCGGCATTGGCAACGCTGGAATTGTCAACAGGCGCCGGCCAAACCACTCGTACCCTCGGTCCTTTTAATCCGTTCCTGTAGGTTCCCTCTACATAAGCCGGCAAGCGCGGCAAATTACCAGTCTCTGTTTCCACCCTCACATCAGCAACCTGAGTTAAAAAGGCATTGTACAGCTGCGCGTGTGCCGGAGAGAAATGCGGAAGTTCTGCTTCCGGCTCCTCCCTCGTATTCACAGAGCCGTCATTCCCTCCCTTTCGCGCACTATAATAGATCCTTCCAATCTGCCTCCCGCTCAGGGCCACACGGTAGATACGAAAATCATGGATGAGCGCATTCAGAAAAGGGGCAGCAGCCGACAGCGACCGGCCAATGTACAGCTGCCGTTCTCCTGCCTGCCTGCCAAAGACCCGTGCAAGCTCCCCTGGAATATCCTCTGCTTCACCAACAGGGCGACCATTCACGTAAACGATCATCGACTTTGATGAAACGTCGGCCACTACAGCGAGATGAACCCACTTGTTCAGTTCTATTGCCGGCAGCTCAACCCGCTTTAGACTGCCTTTATCAGCTGCTATCCCGGCCTCCATGCCCTGCGCCCGTCCTGTTCCGGCTGGTGCAACAAATAAATGAGCCTTAGAGTCTCTCCCAAAATCAAAAAAGTACTGACCTGATTGTTTTGAGCGGAGGCAGATCCAGCCCGATATACTGAGCGATTCTAAGTCTGTTAAAGCTGCCCCAGGAATGGTCACAAAACTATTCTTGCCGCCTGAAAGTGACAGCACCTTCCCAAACTGATCGTCGTTCACGAAGGTCAGTCCTTCGCCTTGATACCGGCCATGCAAATTATTTCTCGACCAGTCTTTTACATCGCCGTTGAACACATAGCGCGCAATCATTTCTGTTTCGCCGATCCCGTCCAGTATCTGATCTCCATTTTGAGCCATCGCGCTATGGCCACAGCCCACAGCCAGCGCCAGCCAAATTACAACCGGCAAAAAGAGCGTTCGCATTTTCATATTTCTAATCCATGTCATGAGTTCTTTCAAAATGAGATTCTTAGCCTTGCCACCACTCGCTTCCAATTCACGATGAAACTATAAAGAACCGGAGTGTTTCCATACATCTATTTTAACAAATAACCATACGATATTAATTCAAAACGATGCCTGCTCCGTGTGCTTTTTGCGGCAGCAGAGAGGACGTTGAACAAAACTAAGCGGAACCGGTGTAAATTCTGCACGGCGGTGCCAAATGGTGCTATTTGGTGCTGTTTGGCGCTGTTTGGCACACTCAACGAGGGAGCTGTGCGATGTGATCAGAAGCGTTCCGCCCTCAACATGGAGGTGCTTGCCCGGCAAACAGAGCTTCGCCAGGCAAGGTGCCGTACGCGACCTGAGCGCTTCACCTGGAAAGCTGAGGATTACCACACTCTTACCTGAGTCGTACCTGGACTGACGGTTATTCGTCTGTTTTTTTACCGGATGCAAACCCGGCGTCGAAGCAGCGACGGAAAAACGACGGCCAGACGACGAAAAAACGTCGAAGCAGCGACGGAAAAACGACGGCCAGACGACGAAGCAGGGACGGTTCAGGAACGAACATGGAACGAAGCAAAAACGAACAAAAGACGGCAAACCGACGAAAAAACGACGGAAAACCGACGAAGCAGGGACGGCCAGACGACAGCCAAGCGACGATGCAGGGACGACCAGGCCGCGGCCAACCGACGAAGCAACGATTGCTTGGGAACTAACCTGGGACAAAGCAAAAACGAACAGGAGACAGCAAACATTTCACCTTGCCATTTGGCATTGGCGTTTATAGTGGCTAGGTAAATTTGCTTGAGAATGGCCTCTTCCGAAGGGAATGCTCCTTTGGCTTTAGTTACCTTTCGCACCATCCGATGGTAACTTTCGATGGGGTTGGTGGTATAGATAATCTTGCGCAAGGCAGCAGGATACTGGAAAAAGGTAGCTAGCCGATCCCAATTACTCCTCCAGCTTTTAAAGACAAGAGGATACTTTTTAAGAGAGCGCCAGCGGGCGCAAACTTAAGGGCACGCCGAGAAGAAGCAGCAAACCGATTATGGGGCTCAGTAATCCCTCCCTGGCTTCATTAAACCGAACGGGGAAGCAAGCCCCCTCCAGTTTCTGAGGGGGCCGCTTTATGTCAGATAACACTCGGACATGCCGCATTTGGCGGCTATGGAGACGCTTACTTGCCCGCTTCTGCGATCAGCTTCTTGTTTAAAGCCACATAGTCGGGATTCTTTTGCGCTTCCGCCTTTTTCATTGAACTGGTAGCACTGGCGATAGCACCTTTTTTATCACCCTTCTTCAACTGGATCTTTGCTTTCAGGTGCTCCATGTAGTAGGCATCAGGCTGTGCCTTAACTGCTTCATTCACCCAGCTAAGTGCTTTATCTAAATCGAGACCCTTCTCGTAATACCAGCTTGCTGCCTGGAAATAAGGCTTCTTTTCGCCTTTCATGGCCGAGTCAATGGAAGCAAGGATCTTCTGATCAATGTCTGCCTTCACATTAAAGCCTACCATTGCATCTGCCCACAGCAGTTGTATGTCGACGGAGTTGCTCGTCTGATTTGCAAAAAGAATAGTAAAATTCTCAATACTGAATGGGAGCCGTTGAGCAGCAGCGGTAAACCTCACCAGATCATCGGCTTCAGAGTATCCCATGGATCCCCACAGGGTAAGCTTCTTACTTAAAATGAAGGTCCATTGATCTTTGCCGGGAATAGAATACAAGGCATATTCTCCCGCGGGAACAGCTTTGCCGTTTACCGTTACATCCTCTCCAAACTTTATTTTTGTTGGTGAATTAGCACCGGTACGCCACACCTCCCCGTAAGGCACCAGGTCTCCAAAGATCGAACGGCCCCTAACAGCCGGACGGGAGTACGTGACCGAGATGTTCGACAGGGCAAAATCCTGCGTGATGGACTGTGTGGGACTGGCAGCCGGAGTTTTGACTCCCTGTGCAAACCCTGATGCAGTGAATAACAGGGCGACACAAACGCTTGCTAAAATTTTTCTTAGAGATTCCATAAAACAAAGTTAACCGGCAGGCTGACTTTTAGTGTATGTGCCAAAAGATTATCGCAAAAATATTACGGCCGCAGCTCTTACATTTGCTCCATGAAGCATATCAAAAATATCATCTTCGACTACGGGAATGTGATCTTCCTGATCGACTTCCTCAAAACGCAGCATACGTTCACCGAACTGGGGATTGAGAACGTCGACCGCTTCTTTGCTCATGCCGGCCATGATCCGCTCTTTGATGAGTTTGAGCAGGGCAATATTTCTTCTGCAGAGTTTCGCGATGGGATCCGTCGCATCACCGGAAGACCGGAACTAAGCGACAAAGATATTGACGGGGCGTGGACGAGTCTCCTTATCGGAGTGCCGCCCGTCAACCACGAACTTCTGCTGAAGGCAAAGGAGCGCTACCGTACCTTCCTGCTCAGTAACATCAACGAGATCCATCTCGACTATATCACTGACTACCTGAAAAAGGAATATCAGATAGAGTCGAACGACATGTTCTTTGAGAAGGTGTATTACTCGCACCTGGTGCGTATGCGCAAGCCTAACCGGGAGATCTTTGACCTGGTGCTGAACGAGAACAAGCTCAATCCTGCCGAGACGCTTTTCATTGATGATAGTCCGCAGCATCTTAAAACGGCGCAGGAACTGGGTCTCCACACTCACCTGATGACTCGGGAGGATTCACTGGAAAAGTTTCTTTACCGGTCGGGATTGCTGGAAAAGTAAAGCACAGAAAGAGCCCGGAGATCCTTATTACTCCCGCGTTGGAGGGAGACTGGAAGTGCCATCTTTTGCAAGCGCCGTACTTTCCTTCTACTTATTCTTCCCGGGTTGGAAAGAGACTGAAAGTGTCGTCTTTTGCAAGCGCCGTACTTTCCTTCTACTTATTCTTCCCGGGTTGGAGGGAGACTGAAAGTGCCATCTTTTGCAAGCGCCGTGCTTTCCACCTACTTATTCTTCCGGGGTTGGAGGGAGACTGAAAGTGTCGTCTTTTGCAAGCGCCGTACTTTCCTTCTACTTATTCTTCCCGGGTTGGAAAGAGACTGAAAGTGTCGTCTTTTGCAAGCGCCGTGCTTTCCATCTACATATTCTTCCCGGGTTTGAAGGAGACGCCAGAGACGGTGCTCTGCGTTCCGAAGATGGCCCGACGTCTTAAACAAAAGCCGGAGAAGCATTGTTAAACGGGTATGGAAAACTATCAAACTTTGGTGGAAGCCCTGGACGGCTTAAAGAAACAAGGCTACACCCTCGACTTTAACCTGGCTAACGGCGTGCTGCATAACAGTACGGAAAATATAGTACTGCAACCGGAGGACTTTAGCATTAAGGCGATATACCGCTTTGAGGGCATGTCAGATCCTGGCGACAACTCCATCGTATATGCCATCAGTGCAGACAAATACAACGTAAAGGGAGTATTTGTAAATGGTTACGGGGTCTACTCTGACGATATATCCGAAGAACTGTTAAAGAAACTGAATACGCCGGAGTAGTTAAGCCCGGCGTCTTTCTTTTTCCCTGATGATGAGGTTCAGCTCCCGGCTTGTCTGCCCGGCAATAGACGTATTCTCCTGAGCGCGTCTGAAAAGATAAGGCAGCACAGCCTTCACCGGTCCGTAGGGAACGTACTTAGTGACGTTATATCCTGCATCTGCCAGATTAAAACTCAAGTTATCGCTCATCCCCAATAATTGTGAAAAATACAGATGGGGATGGTTATGTGCCAGGCCATACTGATTGATCAGTTCGGCCAGCAGGCGGCAGCTTTGCTCGTTATGGGTGCCCGCTACGAAAGCGGTGTGCTCAATATGCTGAATGCAGAATCGGAGCGCCTCGTTGTACTCACGGTCAGTGGCTTCCTTGCTGTCATTAATAGGTGAAGGATAGCCCAGGCGTTGTGCCCGTTCTCTTTCCTTTTCCATATAAGCCCCTCTTACAAGTTTCGCTCCCAGGATAAATCCGTCGGTCTCGGCCAGGTAAACATCGGCCTGCAGGGAAGCAAGCTTGTCATTGCGGTAGAGCTGGTAGGTATTGTACACAATTGCCTCTTCGCGGTTGTACTGGCGCATCATCTCGATGGCCATATCGTCTATTGCTCCCTGTATCCAGGTTTCTTCGGCGTCGATCATAACGGGTACTTCAAGCTCGTAGGCCAGGCGACAGATCTGGTTCACACGGGCTTTCACCTTAAAATACTCGGCTTGTTCGGCGGTACTCAGTGTCTCTTTAGCTGTAACCTTCTTGAGAAGGCCGAAACGGGCAATACCGGTTGGCTTGAATACCGTGAGCGGAATGCGCTGATCGGTCTTTGCCTTGCGGATAATCGAAAGGATCTCTTCGGTAGTCTGAATAAAGCTCTTCTCGTCCTGTTCGCCTTCTACCGAGTAGTCTAGAATAGTCCCTACTCCTCCCCTTGCCAGCTGTTCAATCGTGCCATCACTTTCCTCTATCGTCTCCCCCCGCAGAACTGTGCAAAAATGGTTTTCTTGATCAGCGGGATTACCGGCAATCCCATTTTTATAGCGCTATTGGTGAGCCCAGGGCCAACTTTAGTCAGAAAATTGCTGCTGATGATTTTGAATAGCCAGTAAGCACGATTGAGATCTTCTTTCGATTTTCCTCTGAAGGCGATCTCGGTATTATTGAAATTGGGAACCTTCAGGTTTCCCGTCTGTACTTCTGATTTACCCTGTGTCATCTGGCTAAATTATGAAAAATTGAACTTGATTTTATGTAGGTTTGTCGTATGATAGAATTTCATCTGGTCGGAGAGTTTATTCCGCTGATCCAGTTGCTGAAGGCCACCAACGTGGTACAGACAGGAGGTGAAGCACAGATCGTGGTGTCAGAGGGGGAGGTTAAATGCAACGGAGAAGTGGAATACAGAAAGCGTCTGAAAGTGAAAAGAGGCGACATTGTGGAGTTTGACCGGCATAAGATTATCGTTAAATAGTGATGCAGCCCATACAGAGTAACGGATATGCTGTTTTCTTTGATGACAGCCTGAAGCAACTAAAAAAACTGCTTGACGAGTCGCAGTATTCAAAGGTCTTTTTTCTCACCGACCTCAACACCTCGCAGCATTGTATGCCGCTGATCGGCAAATACCTGCCTGATCTGGAAGACTACGACATTATTGAAGTGGATCCGGGCGAGGAAAATAAAAACATTGATTATTGCATTGGCGTATGGCGTATGCTGCTCGACTTTGGCGCCGACCGCAATAGCCTTCTCATTAATCTTGGCGGGGGTGTCGTTACCGATATGGGAGGCTTCGCCGCTTCCACTTTTAAGCGCGGCATCGATTTCATACAGATCCCTACCACCCTGCTTTCGCAGGTAGATGCTTCAGTTGGGGGTAAGACGGGCATTGACCTGGGCAGCATCAAGAACATCATCGGCACCTTTGCCCAGCCTAAGGCGGTGATCATCTCTGCCGAATTCCTGAAAACCCTGGATGAGCGTCAGCTGCGCTCCGGCTTTGCTGAAATCATTAAACACGGCCTCATTGCCGATCGCGATTATTACTACCGGATTCAGCAGGTACCCCTGGAAAATATGCCTGCTGAAATAGTCTACCGCTCTGTTGAGATCAAAAATCAGGTGGTAACCGCTGATCCATTTGAGAAGGGGCTTCGCAAGACGCTGAACTTTGGACATACCATCGGGCATGCCGTGGAAACGTATTCGCTGATGAACTACAGCAATCCGCTCCTTCACGGGGAAGCGATTGCTGTGGGCATGATCTGCGAGGCGTATCTTTCGTTTAAACATAATAACCTGAGCGAACAGGAGCTGCAGGAGATTGTGGCCTATATCCGTTCGGTGTATACTGACTATCCCTTAAAGACCGCTTCTTACGACGAAGTGCTTGAATTTATGCGCAACGATAAGAAGAACACCAATGGCAATATCGGTTTTGCACTGCTGAAGACCATTGGAGCGTGCGATTACAATATTTATCTGAGCGAAGAACAGATTGTGGAGAGCCTCGATTATTATCGTTCTATAACGGTCTAGCGAGAGCTCTGTTGCCGGTGCGTGGTCATTGGCAACAGCAGGTTGTTCCTTGCCAGGGGGCCGGTATTTTGAAAAAGTGCCGATCTTTATTGAAAGAACATTTAGCCGAATTCATCCTCCCTTGCGAGCGCAGCTCCTGAGTATTTGTTGTGAACGTCTTTTTGCCATTAAATGGCCACATAGATCCTTAAGGACCTTCATCCCCTTTTTGTGCGAACAGCTCATGAATATTTTCGTCGAAGGCCTATTGCTTTAAGTCGAAGGCCTATTGCTTTAATAAGAGGATTAATTGTTTTAAAAGGGCCAAATGGGATCTTAACTAAGTTTAAAAGTCGCCGATAACACTCAGCCAGATTCAGTGCCGTTCTGTGAGCACCGCGCCTTAATGTTCTTTATAAAGAATCTTCATTTTATTGGCATAATCAACGGTTTAAGTATCTAAATGAAATTACCTCGCTATGTTTCGAAGCCGTAAAGAAGATTTAATCAGCTCCTGGTCCGTTTAGGAATGCACAATTCACGAATGTTTTTTCTTTTTCTCTTGACAGTTAATTTTATACGCGTATATTTGGTTTCGTTAAGCAACAGAATGACAAACATCAGCACATATTGGTTCGGTTACTTTTACTACTTTAGGTAAAAGCCGGGACTGATATGTTTTGACTCAAGAAACTGATATATAAAGTCCCGGCACACAAAGCCGGGACTTTTTTTTGACCATGAACAAGAAAAGAGTAGCTATTCAGGGCATCAGGGCCTCCTTCCACGAAGAAGCAGCGTTAAAATTCTTTGGAGATGACATCGAGACGATCGAGTGCAATTCCTTTAAACAAACCTGCGACGCCTTACGCGGGAAGAAGGCAGACTACGTGGTGATGGCCATTGAGAATTCCATCGCCGGAAGTCTCCTGCCAAATTATGCCCTGCTGCGCGACTACCGCTTTTCGATCATCGGCGAGGTGTACCTGAGGATCCAGCTTCACCTGCTGGCACTTCCGGGAGTGAAGTTTGAGCAGATCAAAAACGTAGAATCGCACCCCATTGCCATCAGGCAATGCATTGACTTCTTCGACGAGTACCCCCACCTCAACGTAAAGGAGAGTACCGACACGGCTGCCTGCGCCAAGCGCATCAGGGAGGAGCAGCTGACAGATACGGTAGCTATTGCCAACCAGCTGGCGGCTAAACTGTACGACCTGGAGATCCTGGAACGCAGGATTGAATCGAACAAAAAGAACTATACGCGTTTCCTGATCCTCACCGATCATAAGGAAACGGACATTCCGGAAGCGAACAAGGCTTCGCTTTCTTTCCAGACCACCAATGAAGTTGGCTCTCTGGCTCATGTGCTCAACATCTTTGCCGAGCATGAGGTGAACCTGAGCAAGATCCAGTCGATGCCTGTACTGGGCAGACGCAACGAGTACAACTTCTATGTGGATGTGGAATGGCAGGACGTGGCGAAATACCAGGCCGCCATCAGCAAGGTACTGAGGCATACCGTAAACTTCACCCTCATGGGTGAATACCTTAAAAACGAACGGGTTTGAGGACTTAGGTGAGGGTGGCGGGTTGTGTGTCGTGAGTAATAAGTAGTAAGTGGTAAGTAGTAAGTGGTAAGTGGTAAGTAGTAAGTGGTAAGTAATAAGTAATAAGTAATAAGTAGTAAGTAATATAGTTAAGCTGATAGCCGACAGCCGACAGCCGATAGCCGACAGCCGATAGCCAACAGCTGATAGCCGACAGCCAACAGCCGACAGCTGATAGCTGATAGCCGATAGCCAACAGCCAATCGCCGATAGCTTTTAATAACAATCATATTTATAGTATGAAATTGAATCTCAACATTGAACCATTGGATACATGGTTGAAGCCCTCTCACCAGCCGCTGGTGATTGCTGGCCCCTGCAGCGCAGAAACAGAAGAACAACTTCTCGCTACAGCTGATCTTCTAGCTAAAACAGGTAAAATTTCTGTCCTGCGGGCTGGCATCTGGAAACCGCGAACCCGTCCGGGTGAGTTTGAAGGTATTGGCAGCATCGGGCTCGAATGGCTCAGAAAGGCAAAACATGCTACGGGCCTGCCCATTACGGTGGAAGTAGCCACCGGCAAGCATGTGGAAGAGGCTTTAGCTGCTGGAGTGGACATTTTATGGGTAGGTGCGCGTTCAACTGTGAACCCTTTTACTGTTCAGGAAATTGCGGATGCGCTGAAAGGGGTCGATATCCCGGTGATGGTAAAGAACCCGGTAAATCCCGACCTTTCTCTTTGGATCGGTGCCCTTGAGCGTATTAATAATGCGGGCATCACCAAGCTGGCGGCTATTTCACGCGGCTTTTCTTCTTATGAGAAGTCGGCGTTCAGGAATGAACCGATGTGGGAACTGACTATCCAGCTCAAGACGCTTTGTCCGCAATTGCCCGTGATCTGCGATCCAAGTCATATCTGCGGAAACCGCGAGCTGATTCCTTACATTTCTCAGAAGGCGCTCGATTTGGAAATGAACGGGCTAATGATCGAGTCGCATATCGATCCTTCTGTTGCATGGACAGACGCCAAGCAGCAGCTCACGCCTTCTGCCCTGTCTGACCTGATTGATCACCTGACCATTCGTCAGCCTCAACCGGTGAACCCGGTGGTCTCTGATAAGCTGGCTGAACTGCGCAAGCAGATCGACAAAATTGATGACCTGCTCATTCAAAAGCTGGCAGAACGTATGTCGATCGTGGAAAAGATCGGGGAATATAAACGAGATAACGATATCACCATCCTTCAGTTAAACCGATGGGATGAGATCATAAAAAAACGTGCGAGCTTTGGCAAGGCACTGAAACTGGATGAAGAGTTTACGACGAAGATGCTGGAGCTCATCCACGCGGAATCTATCCGCAGGCAGACGGAGATCATGAACGCTAAAAGTCCGGTTGCAGAAAAATGAGCGGAGAAAAAATAACGCTCTCGGGCCCCCGGATAGCGTTGACTGCACCATTGAGCTAACTGGCTCCAAAAGTGAAAGTAACCGGGCCCTGATCCTTAACGCTCTGAGCGGCGGAACTGTAGAGGTGCACAACCTTTCGTCGGCTCACGATACCGTCTTGATGCAGCGAAGCCTGGAGCTGGCGGCTGAATCGGCTTCTTCGCTGAGCAGAGAGCAGACGCCGGTGCTGATAGATATCGGCCCTGCCGGTACTGCCATGCGTTTCCTTTCGGCTTATTTTGCCGTATCGGGAACCTCGGCTATCCTCACTGGTACAGAGCGCATGAAACAGCGTCCTATCGGCATCCTGGTAACGGCCCTCCGCGAGCTCGGTGCCCGCATTGATTATACTGAAAAGGAGGGCTACCCTCCTCTTCGCTTCCACACGGGATTTCTGCAGCTAAGCAGTGTAATACGCATCAAGGGTGATGTCAGCTCCCAATATCTTACCGCCCTGCTCCTGGTAGCAGCCAATATGCCCCACGGTCTGGAACTTCAGATTGAGGGTGAACTTACCTCGCGCCCCTACGTGGAAATGACGCTGGCACTGCTGGCAGAGTGCGGGATCGCTCACCAATGGGTCGGGAGTACGATATCTATCGAGCCCCAGGAGTATTCAAAAGCAGTGATCAATGTGGAGCCCGATTGGAGTGCAGCTTCTTATTGGTACTCGATCGCGGCTTTGTCTGAAAAGGCAGAGATCACGCTCCCCTGGCTAAAACAAAACAGCCTGCAGGGCGACAGCCGGATCAGCGGAATCATGAAGGCCTTTGGGGTGGAAACTTCTTTCTACGAGGGTGGGATCCGGATAACAAAAGCAGGTCAGGGGTCACGTGAGGGCTTTTTTGATCTGAAGGACTGTCCCGATCTGGCTCAGACCGTAATTGTGTGCAGTGCCGCCCTCGGCCACGAAGCAACGTTCACCGGGCTGGAGACCTTGAAGATCAAGGAAACCGACCGGATTACCGCCCTTCAGAACGAGCTGTCGAAGATTGGCGTGCGCCTGATCGAAGAGAATGAACTGTACCGGCTCGATTGCTCGGGCCTGCATTTCCCGCCGAGAGTGAACATCGCCACCTACGAAGATCACCGAATGGCAATGGCTTTTGCCCCCCTCGCATTGAAGGTGCCTCAGGTGGTCATTGAAGAGCCGATGGTGGTAGCCAAGTCTTACCCCTCGTTCTGGGATGACCTGAAGAAAGCGGGCTTTGGAATTGGGTTGTGAGTCTTTGAGTTGTAAGTGGTAAGTGGTAAGTTATGAGTGGGGAGTGGCGAGTTGTAGCGGATTTGCGGGTTGTGGGTTGTGGGTTGCAGGTGGCTGATTGCTGCTGATTGCTAATTACTGATTGCCGATTGTCGATTGCTGATTGCTAATTACTGATCGCTGATTGCCGATTGCTAATTGCTAATTATCGGGTTGAGGTATTAGTATTGAGTATTGAGATAATAGAATCCGGTATTTAGATACACGCAACCGAGTTCTCAAATGCGCAATAAATCCCTTAACAAACAACAGAGATAGCGCACAACCCCGAAGACAACTTGAAACTTACTACTTACAACTTAAGACTTATAACTCACTACTTAAAGGCTTACAACTTAAAACTTACTACTTACAACTCAAACACTTATAACTTATAACTTACTACTTACAACCCGAAGGCTTACTACTTAAAACTTACTACTTACAACTCAAAGACTTACAACTCAAAGACATACAACTTATAGCAGCATGGCAGGAAATAGCTTCGGACAACTATTCAGGATTACCACCTTCGGCGAGTCGCATGGAGCGGCAGTGGGGGTGATCATTGATGGCTGTCCTCCCAACATCGAAATTGACGAAGAGTTCATTCAGAGCGAGCTGGACAAGCGGAAGCCTGGCCAGTCGCGCATCACCACCCAGCGGAAGGAAAGCGATACCGCTCAGATCCTCTCGGGCGTATTTGAAGGCAAGAGTACGGGGACCCCGCTTGCGATCGTGATCCCTAATGAGGACCAGCGCTCTAAAGACTATGACCATAACAAGGACATCTTCCGCCCTTCTCATGCCGACTATACCTATCAGGCCAAGTACGGCATCCGCGACCATCGTGGGGGCGGACGGTCATCAGCCAGAGAAACAGCTGCACGGGTGGCAGCGGGCGCTGTAGCGAAGCTCTTTCTCAGGCAACAGGGCATCGAAGTCTTCGCTCACGTCTCTTCGGCGGGCAAAATAGATGCTCCAAATCTATCTTCTGACGATCTCGCCAGTCTTCTTGAAATCCGCGAAAGTAATATCGTACGCTGTGCCGATCCTGCTACCGCCAATGAAATGATCGAGATGATCGACGGCATCCGTAAACAGGGCGACACGGTCGGAGGAAAGATCTCCTGCCTGATCCGCAATTGTCCGGTGGGACTTGGTGAGCCTGTGTTCGACAAGCTGCATGCCGATCTGGGCAAGGCGATGTTGAGCATTAACGCCGTCCATGGCTTCGAGTACGGCTCAGGTTTTGCAGGCTCGGAAATGAAGGGTTCAGAGCATAACGACATTTTTCAGCCCGCCGAGGGCGACAAGGGCATTACGACCCTCACTAATTTCTCCGGAGGCATCCAGGGCGGGATATCTAACGGCATGGACATCATGTTCAGAGTCGCCTTTAAGCCCATTGCCACGATCATGCAAAGTCAGCAGACCATCGACGCGGAAGGGAACTCAGCTGAAATAAAGGGCAAGGGCCGGCATGACCCCTGCGTAGTCCCCCGCGCCGTTCCCATAGTGGAAGCCATGGCAGCGCTTGTCATCGCAGACCACCTGCTGAGGCAGAAAGCAATCAGATAGCGTTCCGCTATCTGATTGCTTTCTGCCGGCTATTAGCAGTTGGGTGCCGGTAGTTGGCAGTTAGCGGTTACGGCGACTCTCAATGCGTAGAAGCGCGTGAACGTAACAAAAGTAGCTTGAGGACCTTCGGCCGCTTTCAAACACAGACGCTGTAACGAAAGAGCTTTAAACCCAAAAAGGCAACCACTAACAGCTAAATGCCAATAACCGTTGCTTGGCCCAACTTTAGCTTCCCGATCCGGCAGGAGCCAACAACCGCTAACAGCTAAATGCCAATAGCCAAAGCCAATTAGTTTGCAGCTAACTTTAGCTTCTCGATCCCGGCAGAAGCCAACAAACGCTAACAGCTAAATGTAATAGCCGTTACTTGGCCCCAAACTCTAGCTTCTCGATCCCGGCAGAAGCCAACAAACGCTAACAGCTAAATGCCAATAGCCGTTGCTTGGCCCCCAACTCTAGCTTCTCGATCCCGGCAGAAGCCAACAAACGCTAACAGCTAAATGTAATAGCCGTTACTTGGCCCCAAACTCTAGCTTCTCGATCCCGGCAGAAGCCAACAACCGCTAACAGCTAAATGCCAATAGCCGTTACTTTGCCCCCAACTCTAGCTTCTCGATCCCGATAGAAGCCAACAAACGCTAACAGCTAAATGCCAATAGCCGTTACTTGGCCCCAAACTCTAGCTTCTCGATGCCGCAGAAGCCAACAACCGCTAACAGCTAAATGCCAATAGCCAAAAGCCAATTAGTTTGCAGCCAACTTTAACTTCTCGTTCCTGGTGCAACACGACAAAAGAAACTTCGCAAGAAGAAATAGACTACCGCTGACATAACAGACTAAAGGGATCTCTCCTAATCCAAACCCAAACCGCGCGCAAAAAAACTCGCAAAGATTGCAAGCTCAATCGCCCAACAACCAATTGACAATTGCCAACGGCCAAAAGCTAACAGCCAACAGCTAACAGCTAAAACTCGCTGGCCAACGCCAGCGAGTTTTAATCATTTGATTAAATAAGAAAAACTTCTTTATCTTTGTAGAAACATTAGCAGATGGCAGTGGCAAAGGGTTCAAAAGAAACGTCAACAGAGGAGAAGATCAAAGAAGCGGCACGTAAGGTTTTTACCACGAAGGGCTATGCGGCTACACGGACGCGCGACATTGCTGAAGAAGCAGGCATCAACCTGGCGCTTTTAAATTATTACTTCCGGAGCAAGGAAAAGCTCTTTACTATTATCATGCTCGAGAGTCTTCAGCACTTTATGCAGGGGATCAGGGGAGTTCTGAACGATGAGACGACCAGCCTGGAAGAGAAAATTGCTCTTATCGTTGATACCTACACCGACATGCTGATTGACAGGCCAGACCTGCCTCTCTTCATCCTCAGCGAAATCAGATCCAATCCCGACGAACTGCTGAGCAATATGGGAATCAGGGGCTTCATATTCAACTCCAATTTCATGAAGCAATACCAGGAATACGCGCGAGAAAACAATAAGCAGCCGATCCCCCCTCCAACTGATCATGACCATCATCGGGATGACGGTATTTCCTTTTATCGCAAGCCCGCTGATCCAGAAGCTGGGGGACCTGGACCCGAAAGGCTTTCATACCCTTCTGATTGAGCGCAAAAAGACCCTCCCCAAATGGATTAAAGCGATAATGGACTGTACTTAAAATTTTTTGCAACCACGTTAATCACATGATTAAACAAAATGATAAAAACAAATGAATAACCACAAACAACTTTATGTGAGGCTCATAGTCGCAGTAACAGTCAGCATTCAGCCATCTGCAGCTCGTTGTCAGCAAGAGCCTCACCTCCGGTTAGACGACTGCTACCGGCAGGCGCGGGAGAACTATCCACTTGTTAAACAGCAATCGCTGATCAGAAGAAGCAATGAGTTCTCGCTGGCGAATATCTCGAAGGGGAACCTCCCTCAGCTTAGCATCGCCGGGCAGGCAAGCTATCAGTCGGACGTAACAAAGCTTCCTGTGCAGCTGCCCGGGGTCAGTATTCCGACGCTAGACCAAGACCAATACAAACTGTACGGGGAAGTGAATCAGCCCTTGACCGATCTAATCACCGTGCGCCATCAGAAAGAGCTCCAGGAGGCGAACAGCCGCAGTCAGGAGCAGAATCTGGAGGTTGAGCTGTTCAAGATCCGTGAGCGCATCAACCAGCTGTTCTTCGGTATACTATTGCTTGATGAACAACTCAGGCAGAACACCATCACGAAAAAAGACATTGCAGCAGGCATCAATAAAGTGACTGCGGCTATCAGGAACGGCACGGAATTCAGGAGCAGCCTCGATAAGCTGAGCGCAGAAATGCTGAGAGCAAAACAAAGGGACATTGAGCTGCAGTCAGGACGGCAGGCGTACGTACAAATGCTGGGAGCCTTTATAAACAAGCGCCTGAGTGATTCCGTACAGCTGGAGAAGCCGAGCGAACCAGCTCTCAACAACCGGCTCGACCGGCCCGAGCTGAAGGCATTCAGCCTTCAAAAACAGGTACTCGACGTCCAAAACAAACTGATCGATACCAGAGCCCTGCCAAAATTTTCGCTCCTTGTGCAGGGAGGACTTGGCAGGCCCTCACCCGTCAATATGTTGAGCAGAGATCTGTCGGGCTTCTATATCGGCGGCCTGCGTTTGGGATGGTCGCTTTCCAACTTATACACGCTCCGGAAAGAAAAAAGTTGAATGCCATTGGTCAGGATCAGCTCAGCGTGCAAGAGGAAACGTTTGTCTTCAACATCAGGCAGTCCTTAACCCAGCAGAAGGCAGAAATTTCCAGGCTGAACGATCTCATCAGCACGGATATGGAAATAGTACGGCTAAGAACGTCCATCAAACAGGCGGCCAGTGCGCAGCTCGACAACGGAGTGATCACTGTGAATGACTATGTAAAGGAGATTAATGCAGAAGATCAGGCCCGGCAAACCGCATCACTTCATCAGATCCAGTTATTAATGGCTGAGTACAGCTATAATACCATCTCGGGGAATTAAATCACAAATAAAAGCTTGCAATACTAAAGATCACATCACAATGAACAGATATCCGCATATCCTACTGAGCCTTGCCATTACCATTATGGCCGGGTGTAAGGGACAAAACGACTATGACGCCTCAGGGACATTTGAAACAGAGGAAACTATAATCTCTGCCGAGGCCTCCGGTACACTCCAGGCGTTCAGTGTTGAGGAGGGGCAAAACTTAAAAAAGGGGACCCAGGTGGGTTACATTGACACCATTCAGCTATCCCTGCGCAAGAAGCAGCTGGAAAGTCAGATAGAGGCGACCCTTTCGCAGCTCCCCGACCGGGAGGCACAGCTTGCCGCTCTTCAAACTCAGCTAAAAACCGCCACCAGGGAAAGGAACAGAATGCGAAACCTGGTAGAGGCCGATGCGGCCACAAGGAAGCAGCTGGATGACGCAGAAGCTCAGGTAGATCTGGTGAAGGACCAGATAAAGGCACTGCGATCTTCCCTCAGCGTCAGCACGACCAGTATCAGACGGCAGACCTCTCCGCTTGAAGTGCAAATTGAACAGATCAACGACCAGATCGCCAAGAGCAGAATTGTGAACCCTGTGACCGGCACGGTATTAAGCACCTATGCGGAGCCCAAAGAGGTAACAGGTGTGGGCAAGCCACTGTACAAAATCGCTGATCTATCCAGCCTTATCCTTCGTGCTTATGTTACCGGCGATCAGTTGCCGGCGATCAGGCTAGGCCAACAGGTGACAGTGCTAACAGATGAAAAGGGCGGCGAATACCGGAAACACAGCGGCTCCGTTGTCTGGATCAGTGATAAGGCAGAGTTTACACCCAAGACCATTCAGACAAAAGACGAACGTGCAAACCTAGTATACGCAGTAAAGATCCGCGTAAAGAACGACGGCTATCTGAAGATTGGAATGTATGGTGAAGTAAAACTGAAACAATGAATGCAGTAACAGCCGCAGAGCTGACCAAAAGCTACGGAAAAGAAAACATCCGGGCGGTGGACCAGGTCTCTTTCGATGTACAAAAAGGTGAGTTGTTCGGACTCATAGGTCCCGACGGCGCCGGCAAAACCTCCATCTTCAGGATGCTGACCACCTTAATATTGCCCGAAAGCGGCTCGGCAACTGTAGATGGTCTTGATGTAGTAAAAGACTATAAGGAGATCAGGCGGCGCGTAGGCTACATGCCCGGCCGGTTCTCGCTCTATCAGGATCTCACCATCGAAGAAAACCTTCAATTCTTCGCTACGGTCTTTGGGACAACCGTCAGGGAAAACTACGATCTGATACGCGACATCTATGTGCAGATTGAACCATTTAAAAAGCGACGCGCAGGCAAACTGTCAGGAGGCATGAAACAAAAGCTGGCCCTCTGTTGCGCGCTGATCCACAAGCCTACTGTTCTCTTCCTTGACGAACCGACTACGGGGGTGGATCCCGTATCCAGGAAAGAATTCTGGGAAATGCTGAAAAGGCTGAAAGAGCAGGAAATCACCATCGTGGTATCAACCCCCTATATGGATGAGGCTACCCAATGCGATCGTATTGCCCTTATGCAGGCGGGCCGCATCCTCTCTATCAACCAGCCAGATGCAATCACCGCTTCTTATCCGGGAAACATATATGCAGTACGCCATCCCCGCATGTACCATCTTATCAGGGAGCTGGAAATGTATCCCCAGTCGATCGGAGCGTACGCTTTTGGAGAAGCGATGCATCTTGCCCTCCCCTCCGAAAAGGAAGAAAGAGTGCGCAGCCGGGATATCAGCGACATCGAAGGCTACCTGAAGAAAAGAGGCTTTGACGGTGCTGCGGTAACACCGGTGGACCCAACCATAGAAGACTGCTTTATTGCACTATTGTCAGGAGGGAGAAAAAATGAAGAAAAATAGAGACGTATCAATCAGGGCCGAAAAGCTAAGCAAGCACTTTGCTCATTTCGTAGCCGTCGACCAGATCACGTTCAACGTATACAAGGGTGAGATCTTTGGATTTCTGGGTGCCAACGGGGCCGGCAAGACCACTGCAATGAGAATGCTTTGCGGGCTTTCAACTCCTACCTCAGGCCAAGCCGAAATTGCAGGGTTTGACGTGTATAAGAACGCGGAAGACATTAAGCGCAGCATCGGCTACATGAGCCAGAAGTTCTCGCTCTATGAAGACCTGACGGTGATTGAGAACGTCCGCTTCTTTGGGGGTATTTACGGGCTCAGCGACCGGCAACTGAAAGCGAAAAGTGAAGAGCTCATCGCAGATCTTGGCTTAGAAACCCACACTAAAAAGCTTGTCGCGTCCCTCCCGCTGGGCTGGAAGCAGAAACTTGCCTTTTCGGTAGCCATCATCCACGAGCCCGAGATCGTATTTCTCGACGAGCCGACCGGCGGAGTTGATCCGCTGACGCGACGACAGTTCTGGAATCTGATCTATGAGGCAGCGGAGCGCGGAATTACCGTATTTGTGACCACCCACTACATGGATGAAGCCGAGTATTGCAACAGGATCTCGATCATGGTCGATGGCATGATTAAAGCTTTAGACACACCTGCCGGCCTCAAGAAGGCGTTCGGGTTCAATACGATGGATGACGTTTTTTATCAGCTGGCGCGGGGAGCACAGCGCGGCGACCAATAAAAGAACTGACTATGGAATATCAATCACAATTTTTTCTTTCGTCAGGAAGGAGTTTTACCACGTTATGCGTGACAGGAAGACGCTGCTTATCCTTTTCGGGATGCCCGTTGTTCAGATCCTGATCTTCGGCTTTGCTCTCACCAACGAAGTGAAGAACTCGCGGATAGCGATAGCGGACTATGCCAGAGACCGGGCATCACAGGAAATCACCGGCCGCATTTCGGCCAGCCGATACTTCGATATACAGAAGAACCTTTTCCACCCGGACGAACTCGCGGCAGCGTTTAAGTCGGGTCAGATCAGAATGGCCATCATCTTCCCTGAACGGTTTAATCAGGATCTTCTTCATCAGAATAAGGCCCAGATACAGCTCATCGCCGACGCCTCTGACCCCAACACCGCTAATACGCTGATCAACTATGCATCTTCGATCATCGGCGACTACCAGCAAGACATGAGCAGCGGCCAGGCTCCGCCCTATACCATCCGGCCGGAAGTCAGGATGTTGTATAACCCGCAGCTCAAAGGTGCTCACTCTTTCGTACCGGGCGTCATGGCGCTCATCCTGATGCTGGTATGCGTCATGATGACAGCAATTTCCATTGTGAAGGAGAAAGAAACCGGGACCATGGAGATACTGCTGGTATCTCCATTCAAGCCTGTTTTAGTGATCATCGCAAAAACAGTCCCCTATCTCCTGTTATCGCTCATCAACGTGTCTTCTATCCTGCTGGTCAGCACGCTGGTGCTCGACGTACCATTAAACGGCAGTATCCTTCTCCTTTTTGCTGAAAGCGCACTCTATATCATCACTTGCCTGAGTCTGGGTATTCTGATCTCGATCGCCACGTCAACGCAGCAGGCAGCAATGACCATTTCGCTCATGGGCATGCTTTTACCTACCGTAATGTTCAGTGGCTTTATGTTCCCCATTGAAAACATGCCCAAGGCATTACAGCTGCTATCCAATATAGTGCCGGCCAAGTGGTACTATGTCATCGTAAAATCGATCATGATCAAAGGGCTCGGCATATCAGCCCTATGGAAAGAGACCCTGATCCTGACGGCCATGACTGCCTTTTTTCTCGGACTAAGTTTAAAGAACTTCAAAACACGCTTAAGCTGATAAACACCAAAGAACTATGCGCACCATCAAATTCTTACTGCAAAAGGAATTCAGACAGATCCTTCGAAATAAAACGATCAGGATGATGATCTTTGCGATGCCCGTTGCTCAGCTCCTCGTGATCCCCCTGGCAGCCGACTACGAGGTAAAAAACATCAATCTTGCCGTAGTTGATCACGACCGCTCTCCCCTGACGCAAAAACTAATTACCGACATCACTGCGTCTGATTACTTCAGATTAACCAGCTACAGCAGTTCCTTTGATGAAGCATTTCAGCTGATAAAGCAGGACGAAGCCGACCTGATACTTGAGATACCGGCCGGCTTTGAAAGGAACCTCATCAGAGAAAGCAGTGAAAAACTCTTCCTCGCCTCAAACGCGATCAACGGCGTAAAAGCAGGTCTGGGTACCGCTTACTTAGGCTCAATCATCCGCAGGTTTAATGAAAAAATCCGTATCCAGCTCATGCAGTCTGAAAGGTCTAACCAGCAGCCCGAGATTGACATCCGCTCATCTAACTGGTTTAACCCCAACATGAACTATCACGTCTTCATGGTACCCGGCATCCTCGCTATACTCGTCACCATGGTCGGGGGTTTCCTGTCGGCCCTCAACATTGTAAAAGAAAAGGAAGTCGGCACCATGGAGCAGATTAATGTAACACCGATAAAGAAGCACCACTTCATCATCGGCAAGCTGATCCCTTTCTGGGTGCTGGGAAATGTGATCTTCACGATTGGGCTTCTGATTGCCTGGCTGGCCTATGGCATCGTACCTGCAGGAAACCTCCTGGTGCTCTATTCATGCATTGCGGTATATCTCCTTGCCCTGCTTGGCTTCGGCTTGCTCATATCGACCTTTTGCGAAACACAGCAGCAAGCCATGCTGGTCATGTTCTTTTTTATGATGATCTTCATCCTGATGGGAGGTCTGTATACATCAATAGAAAGCATGCCCGAGTGGGCTCAGGTAATTACCTGGTTTAACCCGGCCCGCTACCTGATCGAAGTAATGCGGATGGTGATCCTCAAAGGCAGCGGATTCAGGGATATTCTCCCCCATCTCATCAAGCTATCGGTATTCACTGTCGTGCTCAATAGCTGGGCAATACTGAATTATCGAAAAACAAGCTAACTCAGGCGGGGGGCTTCCCTCTAATGCGGAGGTAATTTCTCCTCCGCTAACATCGCCAAGGGCTGGAACGCACTGCCTGGAATGGGCTGCGCCGCAGAAGCCTCACCCTCCGGCTCTCCTGACGTTCCTATGCCCGCTATTAAAGACGAATTTATCCGACTCGTCATGACGCAGTCGCGGGCGTACCTCCCGTGACCCTCATTCCAGAATGATCAAAGACCTCTCCCGGGCAGGTGAAATTCAGGAACGATTAAGCACCGGATCAGAACCGCCTCGACTCGGTGCAGACTCGGTGCTGAGTCGGTCCTGACTCGGTCCTGAGTCGGTTCTGTCCATAACAGGGCCCGCGCATTTCTGGGGTTTGTCTGCACCTTGTCTCGTCACGAAACAGGTGATGCCTCGTCCTAAATCGGCTATACGGATTATTAGATTAATAGTAAATAAGCTATACAGGGTAAGATGTTATTTCCGCCTCCCGGGTACTCACCCCCGACTCAATAGCCCGCAACACACTCCGCTTTTCCGACGGCCTGTAAATCCGCCTTTTCCCCGCCTGATACTCCTGCGAGCTGTGCCCTTTCATCCATTCGCTTAATCTTCCCTTGGTCATTCCATACCTGGCCAGCACTTCTCTGCAGGTAAGGGCTTCTTCTACCATTTTACGATCTCTTTTATCAACCGTTTATGAATGGCTGATTTCCGCTTTCACGCTGAACAAACGTCTCTTTCTTTTCCACACACTGTTTTTTGGTCTATAGTTTTTTAGGAATGGACATGAAGCCTGGCATTGAAAAAACAGCAAAATCAGTCGCAGGAGCTCCCGCAAACTGCTGATGAAAGAATTTCATAAACGATAAGATGGGAAGCTTAAGGCAGGACGGCATAAGCGGGATCCGCAGCCGGAATGAAAAGTCTGTTAAAGGTTCTTTGGTTCTGCAGAAAAGCAGACAATTTTTGTGAAATAAATAAGTGGTATACGAGAGACCAGCTATTCCTACCAGGCTTACAAAAAAGAAGGCTGTCTCAAACTGAGCTCAGCCTTCTTTTTTGTTGTTGTGATTCCAATCATCAACCTTGGTGACGAGATATTTTATACGTGCAGCCGCCTTTCATCGAAAAGAGTTCGTCGCGCTGCTGCTCAAAGACACTTTAAGACCGCGCGCGGCTATATCTAAAGGCCGGTGCGGCTAAACAATCTGCCGTTTCTACTGGCCGACCTGAGCGAAGAGGCGGCAGCTCTCAGCTTACGATCGCCTGCTAAAAGATAGCAGGGAAACGTCCGGGATCTGCCTCGTTCATCACTTCGTAGACTGCTTCAACCAGGTCGTCTACCGAAGGCTTGGTGAAATAGTCGCCATCCGATCCGTAAGGAGGGCGGTGTTCTTTGGCCGTTATTGTTTTCGGTGCGCTGTCAAGGTGGAAGTATCCTTTCTGCTTTTCCAAGATCTGCTGCAGGATGAAAGCAGAAGCCCCTCCCGGCACATCTTCGTCGGCAACAATCAGCTTATTAGTCTTTTTGAGCGAGTCGGCGCAGACATGGTTGAGATCAAAGGGATGCAGGGTTTGCGGATCGACTATTTCGACCGAGATCCCCATCTTCTCAAGTTCATCCGCCGCTTCTTCAACGATACGGAGAGTGGAGCCATAAGTAACGACAGTGATATCGCTGCCTTCCCTCACAACCTCTGCATGGCCGAGTGGCACCGTAAATTCTCCTACATTGTTGGGAAGCCGTTCCTTCAGCCGGTACCCGTTGAGGCACTCGATCATGAGAGCAGGCTCATCTGCACGCAGCAGCGTATTATAGAGACCGGCAGCCTGAGTCATATTACGGGGTACGCAAATGTGAACCCCGCGCATGATGCCCAGGATCATGGCCATTGGAGACCCTGAATGCCATACTCCTTCAAGACGGTGCCCGCGTGTACGAACGATCAAAGGAGCCTTTTGTCCGGCTTTAGTACGGTAACTAAGACTGGCCAGATCGTCACTGATCACATTAATTCCGTAGAGGAGATAATCGACGTACTGAATCTCGGCGATCGGTCTGAGCCCGCGGAGAGCGAGGCCGATACCCTGACCAATAATGGTACTTTCCCGGATGCCTGTATCTCCCACCCGCAGCTTGCCGTATTTTGCCTGAAGTCCTGCGAAGCCCTGGTTCACGTCGCCGATGCTTCCAACGTCCTCACCAAAAGCGATGATACGCGGATCGCGACTGATGTTGGCGTCAAAGCAGGCGTTCAGAATTTCACGTCCATCCACCAGCTTTGCCTCCTCGTCATATACCGCGGGAACGACCCCAATGCGTGAAGGTGCTTCCAGTGAATCTGTAAAAAGCTTTGAGTGATACCGCTCGCTGTTCAGTTCAACCTGAGTCTGATACCATCGGATAAGCGCGTTACGGTCAGACGAATTGTTGCCTGCCAGCAGGCGCAGCACCTTTCGCACGCATTCCATGATATCACGACGAGTCACCTCGCTCAACGATCTGAGCTGGGCCGTCAATGCCCTTACCTCTTCACTTTGAAAAGGCTCAAGCAGCTCGATCGCTTCACGCGCCTCGTTCTTCAATACCGTCTGGAAGTCATTCCATGCTTCCTTTCGGCAGTTTCGTACATATTCTTTCGCCTTGTTTTCGATCTCCGACAGCTCCTCTGTGGTGGCAATGGCCGACTCGATCATCCACTTCCTCATTTGAACCAGGCAATCGTACTCCAGCTCCCAGTCGAGCCGTTCGCGACTTTTGTAGCGTTCGTGCGAGCCTGAGGTGGAATGTCCCTGCGGCTGCGTGATCTCGTGAACGTGGATCATCACAGGAATATGCTGCTCCCGGCAGATCTTGATGGCTTTCTCGTAGGTCTCGCAAAGTCCGGGGTAGTCCCAGCCCTTTACCTTGAATATTTCAAATCCCTCGCCCTTTTCGTCGCGCTGGAAGCCTTTGAGAATTTCAGAAATATCCTGTTTTGTTGTTTGCAGTTCGGCCGGCACTGAAATGGCATATGCATCATCCCAGACGGAGATAGCCATCGGGATCTGCATGACGCCTGCCGCATTAATTGCTTCAAAAAACACGCCCTCAGAAGTAGCTCCGTTTCCAATAGTACCGAAAGCCACTTCGTTTCCATTTACGGAAAAGTGGGTAAGATACTTCAGATCGGGATTTTCGCGATATAGCTTTGAAGCCTGCGCAAGGCCCACCAGACGGGCCATCTGACCGCCAGTGGTGGAAATATCGGATGATGTGTTTTTGGTTTTGGTTTGATCCTTCCAGCTTCCATCTTCATTTAGGAGACGTGTGGCGTAGTGGCAATTCATTTGCCTTCCGCCCGAAGAAGGATCTTTTGTGACATCAGTATTGGCGTACAACTGCGCGAAAAACTCGGTAATAGTAGCCATACCTGTCGCAAACATAAAGGTCTGGTCGCGGTAATAGCCCGACCGCCAGTCTCCATTTTTGAAGGCTTTCGCCATTGCCACCTGCGCTACTTCCTTCCCGTCCCCAAAAATGCCAAACTTGGCCTTCCCGGTTAACACTTCCTTGCGGCCCAGTAGACTGGCCTGCCGACTCTCATAACAAATCCGGTAATCATCGATCACGATCTGTTTGAAGTCTTCGAAGCTTAACTCGGAAACATCGAACTCATTTGTAACTTTCATTTAAACTGATCTATCGTCTGTGCAACGGCCAAAATTAACAAAATGCGCTAATAATCGAACCAATGAAACTTTAAGTTTGTTCTTACGTAAAAACATACGCATTATTTTTAAAAGCGCCAAATACTTAATAACTTTACAAATATTTATTTTAAACAAACACAGAAGATGAAAAGATTCATGACTTTATGTGCGGCAATTCTGGGATTTACCTTGATGACAGCGTTACGTGCAGACCAGCAGCCGGAATTTAAGTTTGAAAAAGAAACGAACGACTTTGGGAAGATTCCGCAGGGCAAGCCTGTGAGCTACGAATTCAAATTTAACAATATAGGCGAGCAGCCCCTGATCATCAGCGACGTTCAGTCAAGCTGCGGATGTACCGTTCCTAAGTACACCAGCACTCCTGTGAAAAAGGGAGAAACAGGTGTAATTTCTGTTACCTTTAATGCCGCCGCCCCCGGCTCATTTAACAAACTCCTTACCATTAAATCAAATGCGAAAACCCCGGTGAAGTATTTGTACATTAAGGGAGAGGTCGTAACGGATTCGAAATAAGACAAACGATTAAAAGAACGAAAAACCTCTCTGAAACCAGAGAGGTTTTTTATTTTTGCAGCCATGCCAAAAATTTCAAGTAAAGGAGTTGGAATGCCCGCTTCTCCGATCCGTAAGCTTACACCTTACGCAGAACAGGCAAAACAACAGGGGAAGAAGGTATACCACCTCAACATCGGCCAACCTGATATTGAGACTCCTGAAGTGATGATGAACGCAATCCGTTCAGTCGACTTTGACGTATGGGCGTATACACAGTCGGAAGGAACCGAATCGTACCGTAAAAAACTAGCCGACTATTATAACCGCGCAGGCTACAAGGTAAGTGCCGACGATATTCTGGTCACGTGCGGCGCATCTGAGGCCATCGTAATCGCCATGCAGAGCTGTCTCGATCCGGGTGACGAGATCATCATTCCGGAACCATTCTACGCCAACTACAGTGCGTTTGCATGGATGAGCAGCGCTGTGATCAAACCCGTGCTATCATTTATTGAAACAGGCTTCGCTCTCCCTCCGGTCAGCGAATTTGAAAAGCTGATCACCGAAAAGACAAAGGCGATCTTTATCTGCAATCCAAACAATCCCTCTGGCTATCTCTATTCCTACGAAGAGCTGGTGGAACTGAAAAAACTGTGCCTGAAGTACGACCTCTATCTCTTCGCAGACGAAGCTTACCGCGAGTTTTGCTACGACGGTCAGAAGTTCTATTCGCCCATGCACCTCGAGGGTATTGATGAGAACGTGATTGTCTTTGACAGCATTTCGAAACGCTATAGTGCCTGCGGGGCACGGATCGGATGCTTTGTAACGAGGAACAAAAAGGTACTTTCCACTGCCCTTAAGTTCGCACAGGCCAGACTCAGTCCCGGTATGGTCGACCAGATCGCCGCTGAGGCAGGTACAGATACCCCGGAGTCTTACTTCGAAGAGGTAAATAAAGAGTACACTGAACGGCGCGACTTTCTGGTGGCTTCATTGAACAAGATGGAAGGGGTGTTTTGTCCCAATCCAAAAGGAGCATTCTACGTAGTGGCGAGACTCCCCGTAGATGACAGTGAAAAGTTCTGCCAGTGGATCCTGGAAGAGTTCTCGCATGACAATGAGACAGTAATGATTGCTCCCGCGGCAGGTTTCTACTGTACAGAGGGTGCTGGCAGAGATGAAGTACGTCTGGCATACGTTTTGAACAAAGAAGAATTGACGAAAGCAATGATTTGTCTGGAAAAAGCGTTACTCTTGTATCCCGGCCGGGTGGTCAGGAAAGAAACGGAGGCGCGAAAGCTCATTGCCGAAGAATCAAAGAACATAAATTAACATACGGGCCCGACCGGAATTGACAGGATGGCAGCAGGTATGTAAGCATGCAGCGCATTGTGAGTATAGCGCTCTAATCTGAACTCTCAAACTATAATTGGCGAAAATAACTACGCCTTAGCTGCCTAATTTAGAATTAGCTCAGCTTTTGTCCCGCTGGTATTCTGTTTCGTTAAATCAGCATACGGGGCATCGATCAACGAAACTGGTCTGGTTAAGGTGCGATAACCGGACGAGATAAAGCACCTAAGGAAGACGGTACAGGCAATCGGCCAGCCTTCCCCTTCCCGACAATTAAATGGCAGATAAGCATGTAGAAAGCATAATTTGTTCCATATCTGGACGAGGGTTCGAATCCCTCCGGGTCCACAACCGAGACAGAAAAAAGCCGCCTCAGAGTATTCTGAAGGCGGCTTTTTCTTGAAGTGTATTTACTCTTTAAGGGCGGGGAAGAACACTCAATCAACTTCATCCCGGTTTGAGTATGCAGCTCATGAGTATTTTTTGTGAAAGCACCTTTCTTTAGAGTGAGAGCAAGAATGGGGGCTCCTTCCATCCTCCTGGCTCAGTTCCGCTATGCAGACCCTTTTTGCACAATTCTGCTGCCTCTTAGAAGTCCCAAACAAAGCGCCCGGAGAGGTGTTCTTTTTACCAAAACTTTAATATGCGCTGGACAGGACGAAGACAAAGCGGAAATCTGGAAGACAGAAGGGGCGGCGGCCGCTTTGCCCTTGGTGGAGGGATTGGGATTATTGTAGTAATTGTGGCCCTTTTGCTCGGTAAGAATCCTCAGGAGCTCATGAGCATTATTCCGGGTCAGGAGCAGGAGCAAACGGCCAGTGGCGGTACACCTTCCGACGAGCAGGCCAGATTTGTTGACGCCGTGCTGGTTGACACAGAAGATGTCTGGAATGAACTATTTAAGCAAATGGGGCGCCAGTACAAGGAACCGACCTTGGTGCTTTTCTCCGGGCAAACCTCCTCAGCCTGTGGTTTTGCGAGTTCGGCAACGGGACCGTTTTACTGCCCCGGCGATGAGAAAGTCTATATTGATCTTTCGTTTTATCAGGAGTTGAAAGACCGCTTCCGCGCTCCCGGAGACTTCGCTATGGCCTACGTCATCGCTCACGAAGTAGGGCACCATATTCAAAAACTGATGGGCACTACTGATCGCGTGGATCGCATGAGAGGACGAATTTCAGAGGCCGAATACAATAAATTATCAGTCAAACTAGAACTGCAGGCCGACTTCCTTGCAGGAGTATGGGCGCACCATGATCAGAGAATGAAGGACGTGCTGGAGGAAGGCGACATTGAAGAAGCCTTACAGGCCGCAAATGCCGTGGGAGATGACCGCATACAGCGGGAAAACCAGGGCACGATTGTTCCCGATGCCTTTACTCATGGCACCTCAGAACAACGAATGAGGTGGTTCAGAAAGGGATTTGAGACCGGAGACATTCAACAAGGTGACACGTTCTCGGCTAGCAGCCTCTAGTCACCCTTGTCTTTCATCCAGCCCTTCCCTTCTGTAAAACGACTCACCAGTATAGCTGCAACCGTATCGCCGCTCGCATTGAGAAGAGTGGCAATCGGGTCGACCAAAGTTCCGATGATCATAGCGGGTGGCAATGCTTCGGGAGGGAAACCCTAGGCAGAAATAAAAAGAAGCTCGCCTACATAACCGCCATTAGGGATTCCTCCCTCTACCACACTTACCAGAACGGTCATGGCAAGTGCCAAAAGAACCAAATCGATACTGTCGAAACTCTTGCCGAACAGGGCAAAGACCACTGCCATCTTGATGATGGATACTACACCGTTTCCGTGATGATGACATAGCCGGCGGTGTTGCCGATGAAGCGAAACACTTTTCGTTGCTGGTATAAGATGCAGTTACCTGCCTACCCGCCGACACCGATTTAATCTCCGCTATACTCTGAAACAGTGAGCGCTTCCACAAGGAAGTTGCCCTCTCTGAACATATACAGTTCGACTACAGACTGCGCCCGATACTATTGCTCACATTCAAATGATGATAGGAATGACCTTATACTTTCAAAGTCCTATAGTTAAAACTGCTGTCGCGGATGGGAATGAAGCAATGCTCGCTAATAACCTTTTCTTTCGCTATCTGCATATTTCACTCATGCTTATATCCATTGTAGTAATAACGATCGGCTCGGCAAAGGCAAAAAGAGCGGCGACCGATCCCGACAAATACAAAACCATGTTACGATGGTTTGCTGCGGGGCTAATCATCATTCTTTTAGCGATCCCCTGGCCCTTTTACGATTATATTTCCCGTCCGCTCATACGCAAATTCTAAACCGCAGCAGGTTGGGCAAGGCCGCTGTCTGTCAGCTCCAATCGCAAAACAAAAAACACTCCATTGCTGTTGTGCCTATTCAAACCTGTTTAACATGATACTGCAATACCTGACACAAGAATTCGAGCATGAGGTAAACAGTACACGCCGGCTGCTACAGGCGATCCCCGAAAAAGACCTCGGTTATAAACCATCAGAAACATCCTGGACAATGGGGGAGCTGGCTCAGCACATTGCAACCATTTACTACTGGTTTGTCGGCACAATCACTCAGGACGCTTATGATATAACGGGCGATCAGCTGGAGCGGGCAGATCCTAATGATATCAAAGCTACTCTGGCACTATTTGAGAGTAATGTTGAAAAAGCCAGAAATGCATTAAAGTCATTAACCGAGGAAAAACTACAACAAAATTGGACCATGAAAGCCGGCGAACAAGTAGTCCTGGGCCCTATGCCAAGGGCGATAGTGACACGGAGCTTTCTTTTCAATCACATCTACCATCATCGCGGTGAAATGATTGTTTATCTGCGCGCTACCGGGAATAAGGTTCCAGGTCTGTACGGTCCCACTTATGAAGATAGTAATAAGTAATAAGTTGTAAGTAATAGGTTGTAAGTACTAAGTGATAAGTAGTAAGTAGTGAGTAGTGAGTAGTGAGTAGTGAGTAGTGAGTAGTAAATAATAAATAGTGGGTTATAGCTAGCGGGCAGTAGAAGCAGAAGTTCTGGGCTGCGATTGGTTCCTTGCTTTCAATTTCACCATCTCTTCAAAGATCGCAGAAAGAGAGGCCCTGATCAGCGAAGCTGATCATACAGCATCACAGCGCCTTACCTCACAGGAGACTCATTAGAGACTGATCTGTATCTGATTTAAAATGCGATTTCACAGAAGCAGGCAAACAGCTACCATTCAGCTACCTTTTGCAAGGGAAGGGTGGCTGAATGGTAGCTAAAACGTGGCTGCAACGTGGCTTAATACCAAGCATGGGTTAGCTCAGATACAAGCCAGAACAGTGCCGGGTTCCTCTCCTTTACAGCTGAGAAAGCTCCGCGGGGACAAGCCGTTTTATTTCCCCGGCAATGTTCACTTGAGATTGCTTTCACTCTTCCGACCCTTTCATCCAGCCCCTCCCTTCTGTAAAACGGCTCACAAGCATAGCTGCTACCGTATCCCCCGTTGCGTTAAGGAGAGTTGCCATTGGGTCGACCAAAGTTCCGATGATCATAGCTGGAGGCAATGCTTCGGGCGGGAAGCCATATGCGGAAATAAAAAGAAGCTCACCTACATAACCACCGTTCGGGATTCCTCCCTCTACCACACTTACCAGAACGGTCATAGCAAGTGCCAAAAGGACCACATCGACACTGTCGAAGCTCTTGCCGAACAGGGCAAATACCACAGCCATTTTAATAATAGACGAGACGCTGGAGCCATCCTTATGCAGTGCCGAACCTAAAGGAATGGTGACATTGGCTATCACGTCAGGGATACCGATCTTCTTTGCTGCGTCCATGTTTGCAGGGATGGTAGCAATGCTGCTGCATGTTCCTACAGCCGTGGCCGATGGAACAATATTATTTTTCCAGTATCGGCGCAGGCCCCTCACGCCTCCCGCTATAAAGGCGTAAACACTAAAGATGATCACGAAGTTGAATACACCGAAGCCATAGTACAGACCCAGGGAACGCGCATATGCCCCAAAGAGCTGCGGACCAAATACACCGATCTGGTAAGCGAAATAAGCTCCCAGCCCCACTGGTGCCAGCTTCATAATGAGAATGAAGACGTTCTTAAACACCTCATTGCCCGCCTGCAGAAAGTCTCGAAAGACCGGATACTTGTCAGAAGCCTGATAGCTTGCAAAGCCGACGAGAATAGAAAAGATGATCATGGCAAGCATGCTGCCACGCGAAAGAAGCTGGTAAAACTCGGAAGTGGTGAACAGTCCGGCCACCTGATCGCCGAAGGGCTTCTTATCGAGCGATTCAGTGAGGCGAACCGCCTGAAGCTGCTCATGGACCGGAAAAAGCCACACGGCAACAATGGTCAGGAATGCAGAGATGAGAACGGTGGACAGAAATACGGCACCAGTGGCTCCCATAATGCGACTCAGCTTTGTAGAATTACTCAGTCCGGCTATGGAAGAAGATATTGCAAAAAAGACAAGCGGAATAACTGCGGTAAACAGCAGGTTAAGAAAGATGTCGCCTATGGGCTTCAGCACTTGCACCTTCTGTCCGAATATGATGCCAGCTGCTGTTCCGGCCAGTATTCCTCCTAATAGCCAAAGGATGCCCCTATAGTTTTTTAGCCAGGTGTTCATTGGACGAATATAGCGGTAATAAGCATTCTTTCCGCTCCTAATTGACAGGGGACCGAATCTTTACGTGTCATTGATAGAAATGGCCAAAACTGGATGATATATTTGCGCCATGAATGTTGCAAAATACTACCTGGCTGCAGTAAGTGCTTTCGTGATATGGGGTTTCTTCAGTCTGGTGCTCAGACCAATCCACAACTTCCCATCGCTTGACATTCTGTTCTACCGGGTGTTTGTATGCGGCGTTCTCATGCTGCTGATCTCGCTTATGGCAAGGAGAAAAGTGTTTACGGAGAATCTGCGGCGGTTCAGACAGCTAAGCCGAAAAGCCAGGAACAGGGTTATACTGCTCAATCTGGGGGGAGGCCTGTTCCTGACGGGAAACTGGTTCTTCTTTATCTACGTCATGAATCATGTCAGCGTAAAAGCCACTTCGCTGGCTTACCTCGTCTGCCCTATTCTCACTACTGTGCTGGCCAACTTCCTGCTGAAAGAGAAACTAAGTAAATTTCAATGGGCGTCGGTAGCTCTTAGCACGTTTGCCTGTCTGCTGCTATCGTTCAGTGCGCTTGCAGACATCTTGTACAGCATGATCATTGCCGGATCGTATGCCTTCTATCTGGTCACGCAGCGTAAAAACACCGGCTTCGACAAATTTCTGCTCCTTACCGTACAGATCCTTTTCTCGGCTATCATCCTGCTCCCCTTCTACCCGGCCTTCAGCTCGAGTGTTCCCGACAGTTCGCTCTTCTATTTCTGTATCGTACTGATTGCGGTCTTGTTCACCATTATTTCGCTATTTTTGAACCTCTACGCATTAAATGGCGTCACGTCTTCCACGGTTGGGATGCTGCTGAATATCAATCCGATCATTGCCTTTATCCTTGCGGTTACTCACTTTCATGAGAAAGTGGACAGCATTCAGGCGACGGCTTACGGACTAATCCTGCTATCGGTGATCCTGTTTAACCAGCAGTATCTTTTTTCAAGAAAAGAAAGAAGCGTGACAGGATGAGGAGGCACTAGCGCAACGGATCGGCTGCTACACCTTCAAAAGTGATCTTTACCGGCTGGATCTCACCTTTTTCATTAAAGCGCATCTCGTCAATACAGACCACGCGATGGTTTCCATTCGTCTCTCCAAGGGGACGACGGTGGTAAACGATATACCACTTTCCGCTTTTCTGGTTATGAATAACGGAATGATGTCCCGCTCCGGTTGCTACCGCTGGATCCTGCTGCAGGATTTTGCCTATCCTTTTGAAGGGGCCCATTGGAGAGTCGGAGATTGCGTAGGCAACGGAATAGTTGGGGCCGGTCCATCCACCTTCTGACCACATGAAGTAGTATTTTCCATCGCGTACAAACATGAAGGGGCCTTCTACATAACCCTGAGGGGTGATCTCTTTAAAAATGCTGCCGTCGGCATGGGGAAGGAAGCCGGTAAAGTCGTCCTTCAGTCGTGCAATGTTGCAGTGCTGCCAGCCTCCGTAGATGAGGTAGTATTTTCCGTCCTGGTCGCGAAAAGCAAACTGATCAATCGGCTGGGCGCCATTGTGGAACTTGTCGATGAGCGGCTTACCCAGATCATCTTTGAAGGGGCCTTCAGGCTTGTCTGCCACGGCTACGCCGATACCTCCGGTTTCCTGGTCGCTCTGAATATCGTTCGCTCCGAAAAAGAGATAGTACTTGCCATCCTTCGCCACGATAGAAGGAGCCCACATCGCCTTTTTCGCCCACTTGACAGAAGCCGTGTCGATTATTCGCGGATGTTTTTTCCATTTTCTAAGGTCAGATGAGGAGAATGCGTCCATAAACACCTGCTCTTCGTATTTGGCGGAGTACGTAGGGTATATCCAGTACTTGTTATTGAAAATCGTTCCTTCGGGATCGGCATACCAGCCGCTAAAGATTGGATTTCCCTGTTGTTTCGAAGTTTTGGTCTTATTCTTTTCCTGTGAAAAGGCGTAAGCAACGGTCAGACTGAGCAAAAAAGTACAGAGGGCTAGTTTGTTTCTCATGTATATGTGTTTGGAGAGGCAATTTATAAGTATTTGTGGAGAATATGAAAAGCTGATTGTAGCAATTTACCTGATGAGATGTGAGGGCATAGTAATGAGCCTCGCTTCTCCCCCTTTGACTGAGGCGGGGGGCAGTATGCGGCAATTGCCCGAAGCGCTATTCAGGAATAGATCTTTTCGCGGGGATTGTTTGCTTTATTGAGATCGCTTGGCTAAGTCTATTGAGATCGCTGCGCTAAGTTTGAATGTCAGGAAAGAATCACCAACCTACTTTCTATCCGCCGTCTTGAGCGTAGGCCATAAAGGTTGTTTCTAAAAGCTTATTTCTATTATTGAGTTTATTATTTGCTTTTTGATGGCCTCAACGATAACGCTGCCCTACGTTTGAATGACCAGCAAGAATCACAAACCTGCTATTATTCCCTTTCCTGAGGACAGCTCAGAATGATTGCCCCATTAATGAACCCGACAAACAAATAAACTTTCATTGTTTTTTTTAACCCTCAAGGAGATTGCTTCGCTAAGTTTGAATAACCTGGAAGAACCCTTAATCTGCTATTCCCCCCGCTCCAGAGCGCAGCTCATGAACGTTTTTCGTATTTGTCGCACTGACGCGGCAGAACGCTGAATCTGAAAGCAGTCAGGAACGAGACGCCGTATAACTGCTCCCGCTTTAATATTCTACCTGCTCTTGCCTAAGCCTTACCGGCCAGTCACTCGTCCCGCCACCGGGATCAGCGTGACGAAAACTCCTGTGCAAGCGTCCCTGCTTCTGCTGCGCTCAGGTTTTTCTTTCCGGAAAAAACAACAAGCCGGTACCTGAAGGTGACCGATTTGCCGGGGGCGAGACTGAAGTTAAGCGTTTCCTTTCCATTGCTGAAGGCCGCTTGTCCCAGTGGATTGGCGGCAAAGAGCCCGTATCCCCGTGCATGCCAGTAGGATGGTGATCCGGGATTGGCAGGATGATCAAGGATAAGCACTGACACAGAATCGGCTCCTATCTTGCCGTTGAGCAAAACCCACTTCGCACGTGTACCCCATACGGCATCGCCCTCTTTACCCTCGCTGCTGATGTAATGTCCGGTCACTCCTTCATTGTTCAGAACGGGAACGTCTGTCACGTTGCCCTGTGCATCGGTAAACTTTTCGGGCTTATCGGCCGGATGCTCAAGCTCCCGGGCAAGCCGGATAGCAAACAAGCCTTCTTTGTTATCCTTGAATAGTACAGCCTCTTTTTGTGCTGTGAGCGTGGTGATCCTGTCGATCACCCGGGTGTGCGCCGTACCGCTAAAGATCATACGTGTGTCTTCCCTGAGGACCACCGAACTATCGTCTTTCAGCCAGTCCATGCTCACCTGCAGCTCTCCCCGGTCTTTTCCGCTGATGATCTTATTAACCCGACTGTGCCTTATTGTACCAAAAGGGCCTTTATGATTTTTGGCGGCCTCGTTAGAATTATTCCAGAAATCGTAGCCATTCACGTCGCCGTAATTAAACCAGATGCCCACATGGTGGGGATGATCCACGCGCTCGCCTGGTCGGGGGTTCAGCGGCCATCCTCTGGTTATAGCCTGCCCGGAAGCACTAAGCACCGGGTACAATACGGGCTTCTTGATATCCTGCGGCCATATGTACGACGTAAAAGGCCGTCCCCCGATCAGCACATCTATACGCTTTTCTTTCTCATGGGAAACGATACGCACAGGAAGCTGCTTGCTGCCTGAGTCCTGCGCTTGGAGCTTCAAAACCAAAGGAGTAATGACCAGGAACGTGCAGATAAAGCGGAGTCGTGTCATAGGGCGAAGTATCTGGTTAAAGGGTTTTGATCTTAATGCTTCTGAAGCTCACCTCATTGCCATGATCCTGCAGGAGGAGATGACCTTTGGGAGCTTCACCAAATTTAGTCCAGTTCTTGTACTTGCTGATGGCAACCAGCTTCCTGAATTCTTCGGAGCCTCTCACGTATTCGATCACTTTCACACCGTTCAGGTAATGCTCCACGCGGTTGTCGGGATAAACCACGATCCTTCCGCGGTTCCACTGACCTATTGGCCTTGTAAAACGGGACTGCTTATCGGCCTTTATCAGGTCGTACAGTGAAGCAAGCGTGCGGTTGCCGTCCCTGCCCAGCTTCGCATCAGGATGGAGCTGATCGTCCAGGATCTGGTATTCCAGCCCGATAGCAGATCCGGTGTTCTTTTCTGCAAGTGTCACGAAATATTTCACGCCGCTATTTGCACCGGGCGTGAGCTTAAACTCAAAAGAAAGATCAAAAGCACTAAACTGCTCTTTGGTTACAATATCGCCCCCATTTGCCGACTCCTTACCCTCGGAAGATAGAACAGTCAAAATGCCGTCCGACACTTTCCAGCCCTTTGCCGGGAAACTATCCTTATAAGCTCCCACCCAGCCCTTCGTTGTTTTTCCATCAAAAAGGAGGTTCCAGCCATTCTTCTTCTCGTAGGGGCTCAGAAAATTGGGGACTGTATTCACTACATAAATGCCGGCAGGAAAGGATTTGGAAGTCAAACCCGTAGTCTTAATCCGGATGTTCTTAAAGTAGACATTCTTTCCGGCCTGCTCTTCACGGTTAATGCCATGAACCTGCAGTCCGATGAAGCCCTGCTGATCGACCGTGTCGACCACATAGGCGCATGGCACATTATTGATCCAGGTCCGCATTTCATTTCCAATACATTCCACCCTGATGTGATTGAATTCGCCGGTCTTGAAAGCCCCTTTTGCCTTCGGGTTCAGCGAGAGCGGGTACAGCCAGTCCCGGCGGCCCTCGTCGTATATTCCGCCGCTCCAGGCACGCTCAGAAGGGTCGAACTCCATCTGCCGGCCATATACTTTCCCTTTTCCGTTATTAGCTCCGGCATCGAAATGGCTGCGCGTCTGCACACCCGAGTTGCTAAGCTCGCTTTCCACTTTGGCATCCAGCTCAAGGATAAAGTCGCCATATTCTTTCTCCGTCACCAGGAAGGTATTGCCCGAATTCATAACGGTAGTGCCCACTATAGCGCCGTCTTCTACCTTGTATTGTGCTTCTCCGGCAAGTTTCTTCCATCCATTCAGCGTTTTACCGTCGAAGAGGTTCACCCAGCCCTTTTCAGCGTTTTGGGCTGTGGCGTAAACCGAGCAGCCGCATAAAATCAAAGCAGTAAGGAAGGTCTTTTGAAGTTGTCTCTTTTCAATTTTCATTTTTAAGAAAGATTATAGGATGGTTTCCATGTCTGAATAGAATTCTGGTACATAGCCTGGTTGGCCATATCGACGCAGATCGCGGTTTTTGCTCCGGTAAACACATTGGAAGCTGGGAGTCCGCCCTCCCTGATGCTTTTGTAGAAGTCGTTCAGGGCGTACCAGGTACCGTCTTTAAGGGGCTCCTTAAGCAGAGGGATCCCTCCGTCTTTGCTCATTTGTATTTTCGTGGCTCCCGTCACTCCGTCAACCAGGTCAAGTTCCTTTCGGGTTTCCTTCTCCGGATAGTAGAACCCCTCATTCATCAGAAGAGAGATCATCCCCTTGCTCCCTTTCAGGCGGAACATATAGCCATCGTGGGCATTGGCACAGGTTGCGCCGAAGTTCCCGATCATGCCCTCTCTGGAGTAGCGAAGAACCGCCTGAACGTTATCGAAGACCTCGCGGCCATCTTTATAGAAGTCTACCCCTCCGGCTCCCAGTACTTCATCTGGCTGGGTATTGAATGCCCAGTTGATAAAATCGATCTGGTGCGAGAGCAGCTCGGCAGGCAGGCCGCCTGAGTACTCCTTGTACATCCTCCAGTTCACCTTTCTTTCAAGAGAGGGATCGGGCACGGCTCTCTTCCAGTTCCAGTTGCGGTCCCAGCGGCAGTCGATCTGGGTCACCTTCCCCAGGTAGCCGTCGTCGATGATCTGCTTTACTCTAAAATAGAGGGGTGTATAGCGGTATTGATGCCCCACCTGGAGGGTCAGTTTCGGATACTTCTTTGAAACTGCCACCAGCTCAATGGCCTGGGCAGTATTGTACGTCATGGTCTTTTCGAGGTAAACATGCTTGCCGGCCCTGAGGGCGTCGGCTGCTATCTGATAATGTAAATTGAGCGGCACTGCAATGACAACAGCAGAAACAGACTTATCGTCAAGCACTTTCCGGTAGTCCTTATAGGCAGCAGGTTTGAAAGGAGCAGCTTCCGCTTCGGCCTCTTTTAACCTGAAATCGAGCGGGTCGCAAATGGCCGTTACTCTGAACTTGCCATCCAGTTCCTTCAGTGTGTGCATGATCCCTTTTCCTCTGTCGCCGCAGCCTATCACGCCTACGTTAAACACAGAGTCAGAAGGAGCAATCTCTGTGAAAGCAGCCAGCATCTGGCTTTGCAGCAGGAGGCCACCTGTTAAGGCACCCGCCTGCCTGATGAAATCTCGTCTGATCATCGTCTTCGTCAATACTTAAACACTTTGCCGCCGACTAATACTTCCTGTTTAGATTGGTCGAATACGGCCTTACCTCCTGTCCTTACGGCAGCATTGGTCATGATGGTTGCGATTGAATGGTTATATCCTGCATCCACCGGTGCATTTGGCTCCTTGCGGCTCCTTACACACTCCATCCAGTTCCTCATGTGGGCAGAAGTGAGCGTATCGGCCCCTGTATTTGCAGAGGTAGATACCTGCTGAGCGCTGGCCGAGAGATCTATTTCGGGTAACAAGTTCGGCTTCATCTTCATGGCCGCCGCCTCCCTTTCCTTTAGTCCCCCTTTGGGAGAGATCTTATTGGTGATGAGGTTCAGCTCTCCCCCATTTGAGTAATAAACTTCGCCCACTCCTCCGCTTTCATTTTGCATGCGGGAGGTGAAAACGACCTGAAAACCTGTAGATGCATCGGCGGCAGGACCATAGTCGAACACAGCAGTAGTGGTATCCCAATTCTTTCTGCCATCTTTCCAGGTGTAAATGCCTCCGTTGGCCACTACGCTTCTCGGATGAGGAAGTCCGCTGAACCAGTGGACGGTATCAATCTGGTGCGACATCCATTGCCCGGGCATACCCGAAGAATAGGGCCAAAAAAGCCGATACTCGAGATACTTCCGGGGATCCCAGGCCTCAAAAGGACGATTTAGCAGGAATCGCTTCCAGTCGGTATCCTTCTCCTGGCATTGCGCCACCAGGTCGGGCCGCCGCCAGCGTCCCGGCTGATTAACATTCCACACCAGATCCACTGCCGTGATGGGACCGAACTTGCCGCTCTGAATAAAATCATGTGCTGCGTGGTAATTAGGGCCGCTACGCCTTTGAGATCCGATCTGCACAATCTTTCCGGACGCCTTTACTGCCTTTCGCGCAGCTCTGTTGTCTTCCATGGTTTCGGCAAAAGGCTTTTCCACGTAGGCGTCGCAACCCGCCTTTACTGCTTCTATGGTGTGTAAGGCATGCTGAAAATCGGCAGTACTGATTATAACGGCATCTATATCCTTTAATCCATAAAGCTCCTCATTGTTTCTGCATGCTTTCAGGTCATGTCCCAGCTTCTCCGTCAGATAGGCTACTCCTTTCTCCCGTCTCAAAGACCAAAGGTCAGACAAGGCGGCCATATCGAAGTTCAACTCCTTATGATGATTTAGAAAACATGGCAGTAAAGTATCCTTGAAGCGGTCGGAAAAGCCGATCACTCCAACCCTGACCCGGTCGTTTGCACCCAGGATGCGGGCGTAGCTTTTTGCACTCATCCCCATTGTGCCCAGATAAGTCCCGGCAACAGCAATGGCCGACTTTCTAATAAATTCTCTGCGTGATTCCATTTGACAACAGTTTATAATTAGCGTAGATTTCATCCAGACAGACGCAAACGCCTGTCCGTCAAACGTATTAATTGGTTACAGCGGTCAAGTTGAGAAAAAAAGAAAGTGGTCAATAATCCAGGGGAGATTATTTACGAAAACGATTTCGACAAGCCGGACAGCAGTTTGAGAAGAGCAGAGTTCAGATGAGAAAGTCTATGTTCAACCGAGTGTTCATGGCAGGATTTCACATAAGCCTGGCAGGGAGCCTTTGGATGTCTGCAGCTAACTGACACATCTCATAGTCAGCTAGCTATTCGTAACCAGCTCCTCTGCCCGGGCACAATGGTCGACAGTTCCCACGAAATACACCACGAAGTACATTTGGAACGAACTATCTGCCGCGCGAAGGTCAACGGTTCGCACGAAATACCCGCCAGCAGTGCACCTCTCCTAAGCGGGCAGCGACAGGCGCAGCCGCCTCTAGTAATCAACATACTGCTGATAAACCTCCTGCATGCTTGCCTTGGCCTGGCGCAGTAACGCTTCGTCTAGCGGTTGCTGATTCTGTTCTTTCCGGTAAATAATCTGGTTCCCCATTGTGTCAAAGGAGATGATCTGACGGTCGGTTGCCAGCCCGAAGCCATGCTCCCAGTTAAAGAAGCCGAATCCGGGAACAGCCGGATTAAGCAGATCCTTGCTCCAGGGATATTCTGAAGATGGAAGCTGCAGCTGATTCAGCAAAATGGCAGCAATGTCGTTCTGACTGCCGGTCTTCGCGATTTTAACACCTCTGAACTCAGGCCGGATCACCTCGCCGAAGAACAGGAGCGGAATCCGGTAGCGCTGAGGATCGTGGATCTCGAGGTCTTTGCGGGGCAGAAAGTGCCCATGGTCGGCTACCATGATGAACAGGGTATTTTTGAACCAGCTTTGCGTTCGCGCTTTCGCTATAAAAGCACCGAGACAAGAGTCGGCATAGTATGCGGTACTTCTAAACTTGTTCTCCGTCTCTTCACCCGCAAAATGAGGTTTTACAGGAAGCTCAAAGGGCTCATGATTGGTAAGCGTAAGCATGGTGGCGAAAAAGGGCTGCTTGTACCGGCCGAGGCTTTCAGCCATTTTCATATAGACCGGACCGTCATATGCGCCCCATTTAGAACTCATCTCGTTGGGATCAAAATTACTCTTGTCTGTTATCGACTGATAGTTATGACTCAGGAGGTAAGATCTCATGTTGAAGAAGCGGCTCTCCCCGCCGTAAAAAAAGAGGTACCATAGCCTGCGCGGCTCAAGGTTTGCGACAGGGCAGGAATCCGGACCTGCTTGCTGTTCTCCTTCATGATGCTGCGGGTGGCCTGTGCAGGGAAAGCGCTTAACACAGCTACCACCCCTTTGTCGGTCCGCCCTCCGGAAGCAAAAATGTTATTGAAGAACACGCCCTGCGAAATCAGTTTCTCCATTTCGGGATCTATGCCTTTCTCTCCGCCAAGGCTTTCAATGACATTACCAGTAAAACTTTCCATGATGATGAGCACCACGTTGGGCTTTGTTGTACTGAGGATCTTCGTCCCCGGCGCCCGGCTAAAGGAGTACATCTGCCTGACGATCTTCTTTGCTTCAGAAGGCTTGTAAAAATGAAAAGGGTTGTTATTGTTATACTTATTATTGAGAACGTCGTGCACCAGACTCCACTCCGTGTTCACAGCTGCGTAGTTGAAGACTGGTTTGAGTGAGAAATACGCCATACTTTCGTTCATTGGCGACAGTTGCCAGCCTCCTCTTATGGCAAGAAAATTAAAGCCGAGAAGCAGCAATGCGATGGGGGCCTTGACATACCATCTCCCTTCAGTATTGATCTTATAGACAACGATATATCTTGATAAGACAAGCCCGGCAGCGATAAGCAAGAAAAGGACAAATAAAGACAGCGCTACCGGAGACGACTTACTGCTTGCAAAAGCCTCAGACGGAGAACCAAAAGCGAATTCCAATGCGCGGTAATTGATCTTGGTGCCCCACTCGCGATAGATATTGAAGTTAACTACCGTGATAAAAGAGAACACGACAACTAAAAGACCTGTATACACCTTCAGCGGGAGCGAGCCCAGCTTCAGGGGCGGAATCAGCCATGCAACAGCAAAAACCAGGAGCGGGATTGCACAAACATAGCCTGCCATGGAGGCATCCATCCACAGGCCATAAAAAAAGGTCTTTGCTACCTCGGCCAAGCCGCTGCTCTTCAAACTTCCCCAATTGTAGCACACAAATACCAGCCGCTCCAGGAAAAAGAACAATAGCCAGAAACAGAAATAGCGTAAAAGAACAATCAGATTCTTAAGCATGGCATTTATTATTTGAAGTGCGTGCAAAGTCATTGAGACACTTTACAGCGACTTCGGAATTCAATTGCCAAATATACTACAATATAGAGCCTTCAGCGCGGCCATCGGCTCCATTAAAACTTCAAGCGTACACCCAGTCCGATCTTGATAATGTCGGTCAGCGCTAGATCGCCGGGATTCTGATAAAAGCTCACCAGATACAATTCGTTCGTATTAAACTCCGAGTAAATGGTCATCGCCTTAACTCTCAGGCTTCTCAGCAGTTTTTGCCCGGTCAGCTTTACTTCGTTACTCACAGAAAGGTGAGGGCGAATAGCAGAAGACCACCAGTAATAGCCATCTTCATACTGGCTCTTGTCCCAGTAGAAGTCAAATGCTTTGCCAAAGTGATAGGAAACAAACGCTCCCGGGTTGAAAGGATAAACAGAAACATGTTCGTTCACCTTCACCTCGAAGGGCCGGTAAGCAAACTTGGCGCTCAGGATATGCAGCGATCCTCCTTTCCCTTCGGGCACATGGCCGTAATGAAAGTCGAGCGTCCCTCTCTTGTTCTTGAACAGTTCATACCCCGCTCCTACACTGAAATATCCGATGCTCCCTGCATGCTGCACCACAATGTCTGAAGGAATCAATACCTGCGAAATCTGGCCGGCAACTTTCCCTGTCAAAAAGAGCAGCAGGGTAAAAAAAGAACGGGCTTAAAAAGAAATAGTCTGCCTGCTAAGTTTTCCATCTACGATTTCAATTAGTTCAAACTGGCGATGTTCTATCGCGTTGGTCACGATGTAAGGCACCCTATCCTGTCGCGGATAAAAGACGTTCGTGGTGTGAATGTGCGCGAACAAAGCGGCAAGAGTTTTGGAAGATCCGTTGATCACATTCACATAGGGCTCATAAAGGCGCTCATCAAAGTCGCTGTTTCCCGGAGGAACATGAGCTACCGTAATGATTCCTTTAACCCCGGGCGAGTCCTCAAACTGCGTATGTAACCATTCTACATCGGGCACTTTTCCATTAAAATACGCCTCCCGGCTGTTGGAATCATGACAGATAAATTTGATGCCCTGATAAGTAAAAGTAAAGTTGAGCTCCCCAAACATTCGTCTGTACACCTTTTCCCCGTTAGCCACCAGATCGTGATTTCCTATAACCCCGATGTAGGGCATAGTCAATTTCGAAAAGATGGAGGTGATCCACTCCATCTCCTGCAGCAAGCCAAAGTCAGAAATATCTCCTGCCAGAAGAACAAAGTCGACACCCGGAATCCTGTTAATTGTGGCAACCAGGTCCTTCGAGTAAGAATATTCACGCTGACTGTCTCCCGTGAGAACAAACCTCACCGTATCGTCTCCGGGACTGCTCAACAAGCGCTCTATGTTCTTCCGGTTCAAATCTCTAGGACTGTTATTATCAAAGACCTGATTAGGACTGTACTCCAAGCCGTTGCAGCTATAAAACAGGCATAAAAGAGCTAAAATGATCAATAAAAGCGGCTTCTCCACATACAAATATTTACTTTTAATTTGACTTCCGAGGTCAATAAGTCAAAAACCGACAGTAATATGACTGAAGTTCCTACTGCTTTTCTTCCCCCTCTTGTTATTGTTTACATTATCAGTATATTAGGTAAGTTTTCTACACACGCTCTTATTAACCAAGGCACGGCCTATACTTCTTATATGAGGAATCATAAGTACATCTACTATTTAATCGGCGCTACTATTGTCCTGGTTATTATTAGTACCATTTTCTATCTCATACAGTCTTTTCAATATGAAAAGAATTATGACAAGACGTTTCAAACCATCAGGATCACGGAAACGGCAGACCAGCTTCTGCTCGCACTGAAAGATGCAGAAACGGGCCAGCGCGGATATCTGTTGACCGGCAATCGCAATTATTTAAGTCCTTACCTGCGGGCGCAAAGTACCATCGACAAGAAACACGCTTATTTTTTAAGCCTTCTGAGTAAAAAAAGAGGAGTCGGCCCGGCACTAAATGAACTAAGCCAATGGATCGAGATAAAGAGAAATGAGCTTAACTTAACGATCAGGCTCTACGACCGGGGCGAGCGTGAAAAAGCGCTTACAACCGTCAACTCAGGCAGAGGTAAACATGCCATGGAACAGATTGAGCGACTGATCACGCGTATAACGGCAGAGGAAAAAAGCCAGCTTTTCAAGTATAACGAATCCTCATCGCAATTAAACGACCGGATACAGGTGTTCACTATAGCGGGCAGCTACATGCTGCTTGTAATTATCATCGCTTCGCTTGTAACAATCATTCAGAATCGTGAGCAGATTAACAAGCTTTTCAAACAGTTGGACGACAAGAACAAACAGCTGGAAGCCCGAAAGGACGAGCTACAAAACATTAGCCATGAACTGATCAAGCAAAACGGAGAGCTGGAACGCTTTGCTTATATTGCTTCTCACGACCTTCGTTCTCCTGGTATCAATCTGAAGTCATTGCTCGAGCTCTATGAGCGGTCCGATAATCAAGTTGAAAGAGCTGAATTGTTCGATGCGATGAAAGAAGTATCGGCCATCCTGCTCAACAAGCTCGATGACCTCATTAAGTTACTCAGAAGTAACAAAGGGCCGGCAATTGTAAAAGAGGACCTTGTTTTTGAAGAAGTATATACCAAACTATTAAAAGGCCTTTCTATTGATATCAAAAACACACAGGCCCGCCTGGATCACGACTTCTCAAGGGCGCCAGGTATACGTTATCCCAAATCGTACCTGGAGAGTATTATGCAAAACCTTTTGTCTAATGCTATTAAATACCGGCACCCTGACCGTCCCCCGCACATTCGGATCACCACTTACCGGCAGAACAAGAGCATTTATTTGAAGGTGGAAGACAATGGCCTGGGTATAGACCTCAAACAATACGGACAAAGGATGTTCGGCCTGCATCAGACTTTTCATGACAACAAAGACAGCAGAGGAATCGGACTTTACATTACCCGTGCACAGGTCCTGGCCATGGGGGGAAGCATTAAGGTGGAAAGCGAACCAGGTAATGGTACCACCTTCACTGTTTGTCTTGGCTGAAAAAGTGCTGACTGAAGTTAACGAGAAAAAGCTGTTTAACTGAACGTGTGACGGCTGTATAAAGCCACCTCAGAAAGTCGGTATTCACCATCTCTTCCGTGAGATAGCCCTGATCCACGAAGACTGCGTCCCATTGTCCGCCCTGCGCCTTGTGACAGGTTACGGCATAGGCAAATTTTACATGCAGGGCATTATAATACGGGTTTTCTTTCAGGGCCTCCATACGCTTTTTTCTGGGCAGCTCCTGGTAATCTTCCATCACCTTCTCGAAAAAGCGTCTGTGCTCTTCAGATGCAAGACCCGGCCCGTCTGAATAAAGCGTGTCGAGCAGCACCTTGCAGCTTAATGGCTCATCGTCGGGATAGTCAAGAAACTCGAGCACAACATCCGCAAACCGGAAACCGTAGATCTCCTGTATATTGCGCATCTTCCTTATTTTGGCGATATCCCCGTTTGCGATGAACGCATTATTCGCCTCATCACTTTTCAGCCAGTAATAATTGTTTCGCACCACCATTAAATAATCGCCCCCGGTAAGCTCATCTTCACGATACAGGATCCGGTTCCTGATCTGCTGATTATAGTTATTTGCGTTTTTATTCGACCGGCATATCACCAAAGTATTCTCAATACCAAACTTGTCGTAAGCGTAATGCAGGCCCTCCGTCAGCTTTTCTCCCGTCATTCTGAAAATATCAGGAAAGCCCTGCACCTTCAATAAAGGGAATCCAGGCTCTTCATTTCTTATTAATTCACGGAGATCGGTGGCATTCCTCAAAATGCCCGACTGCTTCTCCTGTCTCACCACGTCGGTAAGCTCATAATTAAACACCGTCAGCCCATAGTTCTCCGCAAGGAAACTGACATCCAGCGCCGGACTAAAGTCGGACCCCACAGGAGGAAGCTGTGCAGTATCCCCAACGAGGATCAGCTTACAGTTCTTTCCGTTGTAGACATAGCTAAGCAGGTCCTCAAGCAGGCTCTTCCGGCTGAAATCAGCCGCCTGATCCGACACCATCGACGCCTCATCTACAATAAAAAGAGTATTTTCGGAAAGGTTCTCAGCGAGCGAGAAATCGAAGTCAAGGCTCAGTGCCTGCTTCTTTCTGTAGATCCGCTTGTGAATGGTAAACGCTTTCTTTCCTGAATAGTGACTTACAACTTTTGCGGCTCTTCCGGTAGGAGCCAGAAGCACCGACTTTAAACCAATGCGCGGAAGAACTTTAACGAGGGCTCCGATGATGGTGGTCTTTCCTGTACCCGCATATCCCTTCAGCACAAAACATTCGTCGCCTTCAGAGCTTGCAATAAATTCCTCCAATTCCTCGAATACCTCTCTTTGCTGAGAAGTTGGAGAAACCTGAAAACTGCGCAGCAAAAGTTCCTTTACTTTCATCAGGGGTAAAAATGCAAAATCATAAAGGAAAGGAGCGTCCTCAATAAAAGAATTTTCTCTAGTTTTGCCAGGATGAATTATACCGGCACACTCCATCTCAAAGTCGAAGGGTTTAACCAAACAGCCGCGGAAGAGTGCGAGCTGCTTCTCAGGGTCAGCAGTGGCAGACTCAGCTATGCAGTGATTCATCCGGAGACAAAGTCGCTCAAGGTGTTGTTCGATGCGGTGCTCCTTCATTCTTTGCCGGTATCGGTATCTGAACTAATAAAACAAAATGAGTACCTCTCTTACCCTTTTAAAAAAGTAAAAGTATCTGCAGAATCGTTTCACTTTACTTTTATCCCCTCAGAACTCTATTCGAGGGAGGGCCTGCCGGCGTACAAGAATTTCCTTAGCTCTTCAAAACCTTCTTTTTTTGTAGTCAATCAGCTAAAGCAGACAGGCATGCAGGTTATTGCCGCGTTGGAAGAGCCTGTTGCAGCCCCTTTTAAAAGCGCTTTTGCCAGCCCTGCCTTTTATTCTCAGGCAGAATCACTCATCACAGGCGCGGCTCTCTATCCTGCCAGTCGGCGTACGCTGTTTCTCCATTTCAACAGTGCAACGTTCGAAACATTAGTGATCAATGGGCAGGAGGTGATATTTTACAATATTTACGCGTCTCCCACTACCGACGACTTCAACTATTTCCTTCTTTTAGTTATCCAGCAGCTGGACCTTAAGACCGGGGAAGTCGACGTCCTTCTTTCAGGTGAAATAGAAAAGTACAGTGAGCATTACAGGCGCATTTCCAAATACTTCAGCTCGGTTTCATTTGCAGACTCCACCCGGCTGTTTAATTACCAGGACTCATTCAAACTGGTACCACTGCACCAATTCTTCTCCCTGTTAAGCCTCAGTCTATGCGAATAATCAGCGGTAAACTAAGAGGGCTTCGCTTAAATCCCCCTCCTCATCTTCCCGTTCGCCCAACCAAGGACAACGCAAAAGAAGCGTTGTTTAACATACTGAACAACCAGGTCGACTTCGAACAGATCAGCGTGCTCGATCTTTTCAGTGGAACAGGCAGTATATCGGTGGAATTTGCATCAAGAGGCGTTACGGAAATCGTATCGGTAGACAAGGACGCGGGTTGCTATTATTATCTTAAAAATGTAGCGAAACAGTACGACCTGTCGGGTATTTACCCTGTAAAGGCCGACGCCATGAAGTTTTTAAAGGCGGAGACCAGTCAATACGACTTGATCTTTGCCGATCCTCCGTATGACCTGCCGCTCATTCCCGAAATTCCCAGGCTTGTTTTCGATCGAGGTTTGTTAAAAGCCGGCGGAATGCTGATCGTAGAACATCCGACCACCAAAAGGATGAACACCGACCCTAATTTTTCAGAGCAGAGAGAATATGGATATTCCTCTTTTAGTTTTTTCAGGTAGCGCGTCTGATGTATTATTTCTTTTCACCCAAATACGTACTAACTTTATATGATGAAGATCGCACTTTTCCCAGGCTCTTTTGATCCTGTAACAGTAGCACATGTTGACATTCTTCAGCGCTCCGTCTCGTTGTTCGATAAGGTGGTCATCGGCGTAGGCGCAAACAGCACTAAGCAGGCAATGTTGCCCCTCGAAACACGCGTTAAGATCCTCGAGAACGTGTTCCGCTATGATGCAAGAATTGAAGTGCAGGCCTATCACGGACTAACGGTAGATTTCTGCAAGGAGATCGGCGCCCTTTATATGATCAGGGGTATCCGTACCGTTTCTGACTTCGAGTATGAAAAAGCGATTGCCCAGATGAACCATGAACTCGACCCGGAGATCGAGAGTATTTTCATTCTGAGCAATCCCGGATATTCCTCTATCAGCTCCACGATCGTCCGCGACATTCTCCGTCATAAGGGAGACATCAGCAAATTCGTCCCCCCCGAGGCGATGAAGTTCCTTTGAGGACTTACATCTCCACGAGACTGATGATATCTTTAATAAGCGGGAAGGTGTTCTGTTTAATAAAAGCAAAGTCGCCGCCGTCAACCCATCTGGCTTCTGTGATTTCCTCTTCCAGCTGGGGCACGAGCTTCTGCTTCCGGGCTTTCATCTTGAACCAGCTGGTCTTTTTGAACACGATCTGCCCCCGGTCTTCATACACATGCCAGGTCTTGCACAGGCGGTCGCCCACTTTCAGCACCTTTATTCCGCATTCTTCTTCTACCTCCCTCTCAGCAGCGATCCGCGTTTGCTCTCCCTCATCCAGCTTTCCCTTTGGCAAATCCCACTTTCCTTTTCTGAAGATGAACAGATACTGGTTCACCTCATTTTTCACCAATCCGCCAGCAGCCTTAATCACCAGAAAAGGCTTTCTTATTTTCTTAAACATTCTCTTCGGATCATCTGTTAAGATCACGAACACAGCCTCTCCAGCCTTTTTTACATGTTTATAAAATTCCTTAAAATCAAAAGTCTGAGGGTCAATTTGTTGGTAAGCCCCAATATCGTCGGGGATAAAATCTGCTATAATAAGCGCAGTATCGTTAATATAAATTCTATACATTTGTGTCATGATCAACAAAAGTGAGATTGAGCAGAAAGTTGCCGAATTTTTGTTACAAATTAAAGCAATAAAATTACAACCGGCCAAGCCTTTTACCTGGGCTTCCGGAATAAAATCCCCTATTTATTGTGATAATCGCATAACTCTTTCTTATCCAGCGATAAGGACGTATATCAGGCAAAACCTCTCCGCACTGATCCAGGAAGAATTCGGATCAGTAGGTCTCATTGCTGGCGTTGCTACTGCAGGCATACCGCAGGGAGTACTGGTGGCGCAGGATCTTGGATTACCCTTCGCCTATGTACGTTCCAAAGCAAAAGAGCACGGCACTGGCAGCCTCATTGAAGGAGAAGTATATCAGGGACAGCGTGTAGTGGTAGTAGAAGACCTGATCTCTACCGGAAAGAGCAGCTTGCAGGCAGTGGATGCATTACGTGAAGCAGGCTGTGATGTTGCAGGACTGGTAGCTATCTTCTCATACAACCTTCAGGAAGCAACCGACAACTTTAAAGCTGCAAAATGCAGGTTTAAAACACTTTCGAACTACAATGCCCTCATTGAATACGCCTCGGAACACTCTTTCATCAGCAAAGACGATCTTGAACTTCTGCGAAAATGGAGAGATAGTCCTTCCGAGTGGGCGGGTGCCGCTGAAAAGTTCTAACGCTCGTTATTCCTGACTGGCAGAAATGTACTGCCAGAGTTTCTTCCTTAGGTTCTAATAGCAACTACAATCAAAAATACTAGCAGCAATGACTGTTTTTGAAAGCAGACAAACCATTAAGAGGCCGGTAGCAGACGTCTATTCGTTCATTTCGGATTTCAACAATCACCGGCAGCTCATGCCTGAAAACATTTCGGGCTGGTCGTCATCAAAAGACGAAGCCAGGTTTTCAATACAAAACATGGCGAATCTGGCACTGAAGATCTCCAACCGGATAGAGAATCAAACAGTTGTGATCGTACCAGGTCAGCAGGTACCGTTTCAGGTCGAAATGCGCTGGGTAGTGACTGATTTAGGTGACGGCCATACAGAGGCTATCCTGACCGTATCGGCAGAACTCAATATGATGATGAAGATGATGGCCAGCGGCCCCTTAAAGAAGCTGACCGAACATCAGACCAGCCAGCTGAAGACAATTCTGGGATAGCACAGCCGCGGCTATCCCCTCAGATCGTCCTCCTTTATCCTCGCCTGGTAGTTCCCATCAGCCACCTCCCCGGCAAACTCTTTCACCATGTCTATCTTCCGTGCCAGCTGCTTATCTTTTTCTTCCAGCTCTGCCTGCATTCTGAGCTTCTGTTTCGCATCAGAAGAAAGCCTGAAGTAGAACACCAGCGTAACCACAATGGCAATAAAAGAGGCAATGATAACGAGCCAGGGCGTGAAGACAGAAAAAGTGTAGTTCTTCTTTGTCCTTTGTTCCAGCAGCACACGTTCCCGCCCCTCCATCACGTTGATCAGGCTGCGCAGCTCGATCATCAGCCGCCTGCCTTTCTCTATATTCTGCCAGTTTATCGGCAGCCCTGCACGCTTCTTGTCTACACTGCGCGCCAGCAGGGTAAACCGGGTTCTAACTAAGCTTTCAAGCTTCTTTATATCTCCCTGCTGCTCAGCATTGTCTACGGTCAGAACGCTTACCTGCTCGAAGGCCTCCCATACCTCCTCCTGCGCACCTTCATAGGGTTCAAGGAATAAGGTCTGTCCGGTGAGCAGGTAGCCGCGCTGTCCGGTCTCGGCATCTTTGGTCCGCGAGATCACCGTCTCCAGGTTCATCAGAACTGCCTGAGTATGCTGCACCCAGCGCTGACTTTCAAGCAGCTGATAAATACTATACACCGACGCCGCTGTAGTGACAATAAGGACGCATAAAGAAAAGACGCTGCCAATGATGAGGTTTCTTTTGTATTTCTTATCGAAGTTCATATATGCTCGGACTGAGAGGCAGTAGGATACCGCAAGTTTTCATAAAATATCTTCTAAACAGAAAGTCTTTATGTACTGCAATCACAAACGGTAGTGAACGCTGGACGCCCTTTCCGGCTATTAAAACTAGAGAAGCCCTCTCATATCAAAGAGGTCTTTTTAAAAACAGGTACTAGTCTCAATAAAAAAAGCCTCCTGCATAAAGTGCAAGGAGGCAGCAAAAATAACTAATTTCCGGAGATTGAAATGCCGAGCAGAGCATAAAACTCTTTCAAAATAGCCGGATGCCCGGGCCAGGCAGGAGAAGTGGTAAGATTTCCGTCTGTTATGGCATCCGCCACTCCGATCTCAACATACTCCCCTCCGGCAATCGTTACCTCCGGACCCACTGCCGGGTAAGCGGTCAGCCTCCTTCCTTTCACTACACCGGCAGCGGTGAGGATCTGAATACCATGACAGATAGCCGCAACAGGCTTGTTCGCTTCAAAGAAGTGCCTGGTTAGTTCGAGTACCCTCTCATTGAGCCGAATGTACTCGGGGGCCCGCCCTCCGCAGACATACAGCCCGTCGTACTCCTCCGGCTTCACTGCCGCGAAGTCCTTGTTCAGCACAAAATTATGCCCGCGAAGCTCCGCATAAGTTTGAAAGCCAATGAAATCATGAATCGCAGTTGCCACGGTCTCCCCTGACTTCTTATCAGGACATACCGCATCTACCTGCAGGCCTACCGCCTGCATTGCCTGGAAGGGAACCATTACTTCGTAATCTTCCACGAAGTCGCCGGCAAGGAGTAAGATCTTTTTAGCCATAAGTTTATTTTTTAGGATGAATAAATGTACTAAATATTCAAGTGAACAAGGCATAGTACCATTCACTACTTCTGTTCCCGTCCAGCCTCATCGCGGAGGATCAAACCTGCCAAAAAGGACGATACACGCCAATAACACGCGACTTTTAGTCACTGAAAAACAAGAACATAAGACAATATTTCAGGCAATCAACAACTAAAGCATATTGGCGAAGGTTTTGACTGTAAGAAAGTACTATGAACTTTAACAACTTTACAATCAAGGCACAGGAGGCCGTACAGAAAGCCTCTGAAATTGCGATGGGAAACCAGCAGCAAGCTATAGAAAATGCACACCTGCTGAAAGGTCTGCTGTTGGTTGATGAGAACGTTGTCAATTATCTTTTAAAGAAACTGAATGTGAACGTTAACCGGCTTAATACCGTTCTGGATGCACAGATCCAGAGCTATCCCAAGGTTAGCGGAAGCGATATCTATCTTTCCTCTGATGCCAATAACGCGCTCGTGAAGGCACAGAACTATCTGAAAGAGTTCAAAGACGAGTTTGTCTCTGTGGAGCACATCTTACTCGGTATCCTTAACGCCGGCGACAAGGTCAGTGCTATACTGAAAGACGCAGGTGTTACCGAGAAAGACCTCAAGAAGGCCATCACCGAACTCAGGGGAAATAACAAAGTAACAGATCAGAATGCCGAAGCAACCTATAATGCGCTGAACAAGTACGCCCGCAACCTCAACGAGTATGCTGAATCAGGCAAGCTGGATCCGGTGATCGGTCGTGATGACGAGATCAGAAGAGTCATCCAGATCTTGTCGCGGAGGACGAAAAATAACCCGATATTAATTGGGGAGCCAGGAGTAGGTAAGACAGCCATAGCGGAAGGCATCGCATTCAGGATCATCAAAGGAGACGTTCCTGAAAACCTGAAAAGCAAAACCGTATACTCACTCGACATGGGAGCCCTCATAGCAGGGGCTAAATATAAAGGAGAGTTTGAGGAACGACTGAAGGCCGTGGTGAAAGAGGTTACTCAGAGCGACGGAGAGATTGTTCTCTTCATTGATGAAATCCACACACTGGTTGGTGCCGGTGGTGGCGGTGAGGGAGCAATGGACGCCGCAAACATCCTGAAGCCTGCTCTGGCAAGAGGAGAATTAAGGGCCATCGGAGCAACGACTCTGAACGAGTATCAAAAGTATCTTGAAAAAGACAAGGCTCTTGAGCGCCGCTTTCAGAAGGTAATGGTAGAAGAACCGGATACGCAGGACGCCATCTCCATCCTCAGAGGGCTCAAGGAGCGGTACGAAACCCATCATAAGGTGAGGATTAAGGACGAAGCAATTATCGCAGCTGTTGAGCTCTCACAGCGCTATATCTCTGACCGGTTCCTTCCGGATAAGGCGATCGACCTGATGGACGAAGCAGCCTCCAAGCTGCGGCTTGAAATGGACTCGGTGCCTGAAGCTGTAGACGAAATAGAAAGGCGGATCATGCAGCTGGAGATCGAGCGGGAAGCGATCAAGAGAGAAAACGACGAAAAGAAAGTACAGGAGCTGAGCGAAGAGATCGCAAACCTTTCTTCCGAGCGCGATTCTCTGAGAGCAAGCTGGCAGGCAGAAAAAGATCTGGTGGATGCCATCAACCATGAAGTAGCACAGATCGAAAGCTACAAGCTTGAAGCAGAGCAGGCTGAGCGTGCAGGCGACTACGGACGGGTGGCCGAACTTCGCTACGGAAAGATCAAGGAGTCGCAGGACAAGGTTGAAACGCTGAAAAAGGATCTGGAGGCCAAACAGACAGGCAGCCGCATGCTTAAGGAAGAAGTCACTTCTGAAGACATTGCCGGCGTCGTGTCGCGCTGGACAGGCATCCCTGTCACCAAAATGATCCAGAGTGAACGCGAAAAGCTGCTTCACCTGGAAGAAGAACTCCATAAGCGGGTGGCAGGTCAGGAAGAAGCGATAGAAGCCATTTCAGACGCCATACGCCGCTCCCGTGCAGGCCTGCAGGATAAGCGCAAGCCAATCGGATCTTTTATATTCCTTGGAACAACCGGTGTGGGTAAAACAGAGCTGGCCAAGGCACTCGCCGAATTCCTGTTCAATGATGAAGCCTCGATGGTCCGCATTGATATGAGCGAATATCAGGAACGCCATGCAGTGTCACGCCTGATTGGTGCGCCTCCGGGATATGTGGGCTATGATGAAGGAGGACAGCTTACCGAAGCAGTACGGCGCAAGCCTTATAGCGTCATCTTGCTTGATGAAATCGAAAAAGCACATCCTGATGTCTTTAATATCCTGTTGCAGGTACTTGACGACGGGAGGCTGACTGACAACAAAGGCCGGGTGGTCAACTTTAAGAATACGATCATCATCATGACCTCCAATATCGGATCGCACCTCATTCAGGAAAACTTCGCGGGGCTTGATGACGATAATCGGGAATCGGTTGTTGCCAGAACCAAAAACCAGTTGTTCGAACTGCTGAAACAGACGATCCGCCCTGAGTTTCTGAACAGGATAGATGAGCTGATCATGTTCACTCCGCTCAACAGGAACGAGCTGAGGGATATCGTAGCCCTTCAGTTCCAGCAGGTACAGCAGACCCTTGCAGAAATGGGCGTTACCATAGAAGCATCTGAAGAGGCACTCGACTGGCTGGCGCAGCTTGGATACGATCCGCAGTTCGGAGCCCGTCCGCTAAAGCGTGTTATCCAGAAGAGGATCCTGAACGAGCTTTCGAAGGAAATACTTGCCGGCAAAATAGACAAGGACAGCCACATTGTACTGGATGTCTTCGACCGGCAATTCGTGTTCCTGAATAAGAATAAAATGACGGAAGCAGGGGTTGACTAGTATTTGGCTGACAGCGCGCAGATTTATAAAAGCAACAGAACGTGCTGTTAACAAAGGATCTGCACTTATAAAATAAACGGCCGCCTCAGCTTTGCTTGGGGCGGCCGTTTATTTTCAAACCAAACTCGAAATTGAACACCCTTTCCTTGCAGCTTCAGAGTTGCGCTGACGCTTTAGAACACCCTTGCAAGTTTCGAAGTATCGTTACAGCTTTCCAGGTATTTCCAGAGAATTGAAAGTCCCATTCCAGCTTCAAGTTTCCTTGCAGGGCTGAGGGTATTATTGGAAAGTTTACATCTGTTTCTGAGGATACACAGCGAGATAGTGCTGGAGAAAAACCTCTGAACTACTACCCGCGGATGAATCCCACGCGATCCAACTTAAGCAATCAGGTGCAGCACTTCGCCGATCGGCTGATCTGATTTAATGAGGATGCCTGTTACCCCGGCGCCTTCTCCAGCCATCATATCACGCTGATTGTCTCCGATGAAATAGGACTGAGACGCGTCTACGTTAAAACGGGCGATCGCTTTTTCCAGCATCAGGGAACCTGGCTTACGGCAAAGACACTTGCCATTGTAATCAGGATGATGGCGGCAGTAATACACATCGCTGATGTGGATGCCATGAGCCGCGTAGGTATCCAGAAGACGCTGATGCATCGCTGCCAGCGTTTCCTCGCTATACCAGCCCTTGGCCACTCCGCCCTGGTTGGTAATGATTACCAGCAGGTACCCGCGATCCTGCAGCTCTTTAAGAGGCTTCAAATTATGCTCAAGGACTACGAAGTCGTCAAGATGACAGACATAGTCGCCCAATTCTTTATTTAACACTCCATCCCGATCGAGAAAAACGGCCTTGTTCTTTTTCATTGATGCAAAGCTACAAAAGCAGTCGCAAGATGCAAGCGACTGTCGGCTTTGACCGCAACACACCGTTCACAATGGCATGACAGCTCAAGCGAGTTCCCCCTCCCAGTCGCACCGAAGCTACTGCTTAATGACAACTTAAGCGAGTTGCGGCTTCCATCCGGAACCCTCGCGTTCAGTTTTAATCTCTGCCCGGTCTTACATGCCGGACCTCCGGAGATACTCCCCCGGTAAAGCTGAACGCTTCAAACTGCTCCCCTGGGTCTCTGCCAGACCTGGCCATCAGCTAGTAGATCTTCTTATCGGCGTAAAAAGTACCGAACGGTACCAGAGATGCAAGAAATGCAAGAGTCACCTTCCCGGCTTTCCACCGAAATTCAATAGCTACCTGGATCAAAAGCACGACATAGGTCACAAAGAGCAATCCGTGTATCATTCCAACGACCTTGTTGGGAAAGGGCATTTCGTATTTATACTTAAGCACCATGGTGAATGCCAGCAACAAGTACGAAGCGCCCTCCAGCAGCGCAACCGCTCTGAACCGTCCCAGTGGAGTAGTGATAAATTTTGACATGTTTCTCTCTTAGAATCCTCAATGTTAAGAACTAAAACTGAGCCGTTCACCATTTGATGCCAAATCTGAAACGCCAGTGACAATCCGGGCCGGCGTGCGGGTGTGTGTTGAGGGTTGTGAGTTACGAGTTCTGAGTTGCTAATTAGGAGTTGCAGGTTGTGGGTTTGGGGGTTGCCGATTGTTAGTTGTGAGTTATGATTCCGTGTTGTAAGTCGTAGTTGTGCGTTGTTACCCACAATTGTGAGTTGCGGGGTGCCGGTTAGGAGCTGGAGGCTGCGGGTCGCAACCACAACACTCAACCAAATGCCGCAACCCACAACACGGCACACACAGTGCCACAACGCGCAGCCCGCAACACTCCACACACAACCCACAACCAACAACCCGCAACCCACTTGACACTCCGCTTTTTTCCCGTATCTTGTAGCATGATATGGGATTTCGCTCTAAGTGCCCGGTATCTCTGCTCGAATTTGCATCTTGCTGCTAAAAATTCGATACTTGTTTCTATATTATTCGATAAAAGACAACATGGCAGAAATTAAACCCGAAAAAGAATTCAAACCTTACGTAGCTGCAGGAGAAAGAGTAGCCGAGTTTACGGTAAAATCGATCCTACTTGGTGCCCTTTTTGGCATTATCTTCGGTGCTGCAACCGTTTATCTCGCATTAAAAGCGGGTTTAACCGTCTCAGCATCTATTCCTGTAGCCGTTCTCGCCATTTCAATAGGCAGAAAGTTCTTTAAGACCACCATTCTGGAGAACAACATCATACAAACAACCGGCTCTGCCGGCGAGTCTATCGCCGCAGGGGTTGTATTTACGCTTCCCGGGTTTTTATTCCTTTCTGCGGGCAGTCAGGGCGAAGGCTTCTTCTCTTACTGGCCGATCTTCATTCTGGCTGCACTGGGCGGGATCCTGGGAACATTAATGATGGTTCCTCTCCGCCGCTCTCTCATCGTAGAAGAACACGGCACCCTGCCCTACCCGGAAGGAACGGCCTGTGCCTCCGTCCTCATTGCAGGTGAAAAAGGGGGCGACTTTGCCAAAACGGCCTACCTGGGACTCGGATTCGCTTTTTTGTACGCCATCCTTCAGAAAGTTTTTCACCTCATTGCAGAAAGCCCCGCATGGGTCACCAAGCAATCCAACCGATACTTCCCGTCAGCAACAGTGAACGGAGAAATTACCCCTGAATACATGGGCGTCGGCTATATCATCGGACCAAAGATCGCCGGGGTACTGGTAGCAGGTGGCGTTCTCGCCTGGCTGGGCTTAATCCCCCTGCTGGCATCTATTGTTCCACAGGAAACGACGGCCCTCCAGCTGATCAAACTCGGATACTTAAAAGATCTTGCTACCGCGGGCGGCTCGGGCGACTGGAACCCCGCAACACATACGTTCGGCGACTATGCCACTGCTATCTACCGGGCATACATCCGCCAGATAGGTGCAGGCGCTGTTGCCGCGGGCGGATTTATTACCCTGATCAAGACGATTCCGACCATTATCTCATCATTCAAATCAAGCCTTGGCTCCATCAAAAATACCGGTGAAACGCAGGTAGCAAAGCGTACTGAAGACGACCTCTCGTTCAAGGTTGTAATTTTCGGAAGCATCGCCCTTATTGCCCTGATGGCGATCCTGCCTCAGATCCCCGGCGACTCGATCATCAACAAGCTCCTTATCGGCGTGCTTGTGGTCATATTCGGGTTCTTCTTCGTCACCGTTTCCAGCCGCATCGTGGGGATCATCGGCTCCAGCTCCAATCCGATCTCGGGAATGACCATTGCCACCCTGATGGGAACCTGCCTGGTCTTTATCTCTGTAGGATGGACGGGCAAACTGTTCGAACCAATGGCCCTGGTAGTAGGCGGCATGATCTGTATCGCTGCTGCCAATGCAGGCGCCACTTCCCAGGACCTGAAGACCGGCTATATCGTGGGCGCTACCCCCGTTATCAGCAGCTTGCACTCTTTATCGGTGCCATCGTCTCCGCGGTGATCATCGGCCTCACCCTTTCTATTCTCGACAGGCCGACGGCTGCCATGCAGGCCCAGGGCATCACCCATGCCATCGGAACCGATGCCTATCCGGCGCCGCAGGGTACCCTGATGGCTACGCTGATCAAAGGACTCCTTTCGTTCAACCTCGACTGGCAGTTTGTGCTCGTGGGCGTGTTCCTGGCAATCACCATGGAGCTTTGCGGCGTCAAGTCGCTTTCTTTCGCCGTGGGTGCCTACCTTCCCCTTTCTACTACGCTTCCGATTTTTGCAGGAGGTGCGATAAAAGGACTTGTTGAAATGCGCAACAAGAAAAAGGGAATTATGGAGGACGAAGAGCTGGGTAAAGGTAGCCTCTTCTCAACCGGACTTGTAGCGGGGGAGCACTGATGGGGGTCATCTATGCCTTCCTGATGGCTTTTGAAAGCACATCAGTGCCGGTGAGCAAGCTCAATGCAGAGCACGCCCTCACCAATAGTCTCGGCGAAGGCGGCTATCAGCTTCTCGGCTTCATTTTCTTTGTCATCATGGGACTGGTGCTTTACCGGATCGCCGTAAGCAGCAAGGGAGAAGACGCCCCCCATTCATAAGCAACAGTTTTTACAATAATATCCAAATCAACTTATCACTCAACACATCAATCATGTCAAGACTAAAAGTGATCGTCGCCTTTATTTTTGGGGCCGTTACAGCGGCCCAGGCACAGACATCCTATCTGTGGAAGCAGGGCACTTCCGGCGGGTATAGCTACAAGTACGTCAGCAATGACCCCACCCATTCCAGGTTTTACACCCTGAAGAACGGGCTCACGGTCGTGCTCAGTCCCACTCCCAAGCAGCCACGCATCCAGACCTATATCGCCGTAAAGGCGGGAAGCAAGACTGACCCCGCTACCCACACGGGATTAGCGCATTACCTCGAACATTTAATGTTTAAGGGCACAGATAAATACGGATCGCTTGACTGGAGCAAGGAGAAGCCGCTGCTTGATAAAATAGATGCTTTGTATGAGCAATACAATTCAACGAAAGACGAAGCAAAGCGTAAGGAAATCTATAAAGAGATCGACAAGGTATCAGGGCAAGCAGCAAAATACGCCATTGCCAATGAATACGACAAGATGATGTCGTCAATGGGAGCTCAGGGAACTAACGCGTTCACTTCTTTTGAACAAACTGTCTATACTGAAGATATTCCGGCCAGTGCGGTCGACAAATACCTGTCAGTACAGGCCGAGCGGTTCCGTTACCCGGTATTCCGCATCTTCCACACCGAACTCGAAGCAGTTTATGAAGAAAAGAACCGCGGTCTTGATAACGACTCAAGAAAAGTGTTCGAAACCATGTTTGCGGCCCTCTTCCCTAACAACAACTACGGAAAACAGACCACCATCGGTACGATTGAACATTTGAAGAATCCTTCATTAAAAGAAATCCGGAAGTACTTCTATACGTATTATGTTCCCAACAATATGGGCGTGATCATGTCGGGCGACTTCAACCCTGACGAGATGATCAGAAAGATCGACCGGAGCTTTTCCTATATGAAGGCGAAAGCGATTCCTGCCTATACCTTCAGTCCCGAAAAGCCTATTCCCGCACCTGTGGCGAAAGAAGTGTTCGGACCAACCCCCGAAAATATTATGATTGGCTACCGCTTTCCCGGAGCAGCCACTCCTGACGCGCAAATGCTGAATCTCGTGGGTGAAATCCTGACGAACGGCAAAGCCGGTCTTTTCGACCTCAACCTCACCAAAAAACAGAAGATGCTGAGCGCAGGCGCATTTTCATACAACCTGAAAGACTACAGCGTATTGCTTTTACAGGGGAACCCGATAAAGGGGCAGTCGCTTGACGATGTTAAATCGCTCATGCTGGGTGAAATTGAAAAGTTGAAGAAAGGGGAGTTTGACGAAACCCTCATCACCTCAATCGTCAACAACCTCAAGAAAAGCACCCTTGAAGAAAACCAGAACTACACGTCACGTGCCGGTAACCTGATGGACGCCTTCACTTCGGGCATTGACTGGAGTGCCCGCGTGGCTACAGCCGACAAGCTGTCTAAGATCACCAAAAGGCAGATCGTTGATTTTGCCAATAAGTATCTTAAAGACAACTACGTGATCGTTTACAAAAGACAGGGTGAAGACAAAAATGTGTTAAAAGTTGAGAAACCTCCTATTACACCAGTAGAGGTGAACCGCGACGCTCAGTCGCCCTTCCTGAAGACGATAGCAACCATGCCGTCGAACAAGGTAAATCCGTCATGGCTCGATTTTAACCGCGACATAGAGCGCACCAAGTCAGGTCCGCTAAACGTGCTGGCAGTTAAGAACAAAGACAATTCCATCTTCGGCCTGTACTACCGGTATAACATGGGCAGCCTGAACAATAAGTTACTGCCCATGGCAGCAGAATACATCCAGTATCTGGGCACCGATAAGATGACTGCTGAAGAGATCAGTAAGGAGTTTTACAAGCTGGCAGCTTCTTTCAGGGTCAACACCTCCAATGAAGTGTCTACCGTGAGTATCTCGGGACTGCAGGAGAACTTTGACAAAACGATCCGCCTCTACGAATCGGTTCTGAACAACTGCAAGGCGGACGAAGCCGCGCTGAAGGGGCTCAAAGAACGGATGAAGAAAAGCCGTGAAAATGCAAAGCTCAATAAATCGCTGATCATGCAGGGCCTGGTGAACTACGCACAGTTCGGCGCAAAGAATCCGTTCAACAACGTGCTCACCGATGCAGAGCTCGAAGCAGTAACTGCTCAGCAGCTGGTTGACCTGCTGCATGACCTGGGTAAGTTTGAACATACCGTGCTGTACTATGGTCCCAGAACAGCAGAACAGATTGCTGCCGAACTAAAACCGTTGCACGCAGCACCAGCCTCGTTCAAACCCGCCCCTCAGCAGTTAAGTTTTGAACGTACTAAACAGGACAAAAACCAGGTGCTTTTTGCCGACTACGACATGGTGCAGGCAGAGATCGAGTGGGTAAAAAACAGCGAAAAGTACAACCCTGAGCAAACCCCAACGGTGGAGCTGTTTAATAACTACTTCGGCGGAGGTATGAGCACGATCGTCTTCCAGACCATCCGCGAATCGAAAGCGCTGGCCTATTCCACCTACGCGTTCTATAATGCGCCTCAGAAGAAAGACGACAACTATACCATGGTGGCATACGTAGGCACTCAGGCCGATAAGGTAAATGACGCGGTGGGTGCAATGAACGAACTCCTGACCAACCTTCCCGAAAGTGATAAGGTCTTTAACGTCGCCAAAGACAACATCAGGAAATCCCTCGAGACAGAAAGGATCACGGACCAGGACATCCTGTTCAACTACCTTGCGGCCGAACGCCGGGGCCTGAATTATGATATCAGGAAGAACGTATACGACTCAGTGGGAAATATGGGCTTTGCCGATATCAGGAGCTTCTTCGACAAAGAACTGAAGAGCAAGCCTTATACCTATTGTATTGTTGCTTCCGAGAAACGGGTAAAGGAAGACGACCTGAAAAAGTACGGCGATTTTACAAAGCTTAGCTTAGAACAGATCTTCGGCTACTAGCCTCTGTCCGGCGAGGAAGTGTTTTAGAAACTCACTTCCCTGCTTACTCATCCAACGCCTTATAGCTAAAGCGGATTATCCTCTCAAGCTATAAGGCGTTGCTGTTTCTGTACTTAATCGGACATGTGGCAGCAGGTATAGTACTACGCCTCCCCCTGCCTCGCGAGTACAAACCACTCTTCGAATGGCAGCTAAACCTTTTTATAGCGTTTCCGGTTTATTAGGTAGTGAAATAGTCCTGAAAAAAGAAAGCGATTCCCCTTCGTTTTTGGTCCGGTTCTCTTCCGCTTCTGCTTCTCTTCCACTCCCGGTTGCATGCGGCATTAGTCCGGGTTGAGTGCGGTATATTCCAGGAAAAAACCGCAGTCAACCCGGACTCAACCCGCACTCACTCCGCACACACAACGAATATGGAGATAAGTTGAAGCGAAGTTGAAGCGTTGTTTTGTATATCGTTGGCATAAGAGGGAGCTCATGGTACTTAAGCACCGACGGGTAGCGAGAAGGCTGCATTTGAGCTTCGGCCCGTTCCTCCTCTGATGGCAGAGAGCACCGTGTACTCCTCCCCCCTGCGGAATACTGCAAAGTTAGCACAGAATAATCAGATTATCAGCAGCGTCCTCTGCATTTTCTGGTACATGTTTAAACGCTTGATATTCAATATTCTTTTTATTTGATTTGTTCCAACAAACTTATTATCACATGAAAAGATTACCAATTTTATTCCTGGCAGGAGTGCTCATGCTGTGCGCCTGCGATCAAAAGGGACAAGTACCTAAATCAGAATCAGACTTTGTGATGCGGCTGAAGAGAGCGCAGGACACGGTAACGATCTTTGAGCATCAGCAAGAGCTAAAGAATCGTATTATCACCAATATGAGCAAGTATGTAGCTAACAACATGAGCTTTTCCGACTGGAGTTTCCGGGTAGAAAAGATGTCGGACTCTGAACTTGGCCTGAAGGTTCCGGCTCCTAAAGATACAACCGGCTACAATGTAAGATTCGTGCTGCCGCTGGGTGGCGATGCTAAACTAAAAGAAGCGCTTGCTAAAGTAAAAGAGGGAGACTTTATTAAAGTGGATGGAGAAATTGACATGAAGACGGCTGACGGGAAAGTTTCCATGAATGACTACTTCCTGACCGACAGCGCCCGGTTTATTAAATTGAGCGCAAAGGTTATAAAATAAAAAAAGCGGCTAAAGCCGCTTTTTTATTTTATAACCCTCTCAGCCATTCTACGACCTCATCGCGGGTTTTGCCGGTTTTATTCTGAAGACGGCCGTACAGTTCGTCTTCTTTTCCTTCTTCATACGTTAAATCGTCATCGGTGAGATCACCATAGGCCTGCTTTACTTTGCCCTTGAGCTCATTCCATGTTCCTTTTAATTCTAATTTGTCCATTTTGCAGATGTTTAAGTTAAATTCTTCTGTCATCTATGGAACACCCGGCAGCGAAGATTGTTTGAAGGAAGGACGCTCGTACTAAACGAGCGCACCTGACCGGATCTCCTCAACTACAGCGGGATCCAGCAGCGTGCTGGTGTCCCCCAGGTTTGACGTGTCGCCTTCTGCTATCTTCCTCAGGATCCTTCTCATGATCTTGCCCGAGCGTGTTTTGGGGAGACCGGAGACGAACTGAATCTTATCCGGCTTGGCAATAGCACCGATAATGCGGGTGACGGTCTTCAGGATGTCCTTCTGAACCAGCTCCACCTCGTTATGCAGGGAGCCGCCGAGGATCACATAGGCGTAAATACCTTGTCCCTTGATGGAATGCGGATACCCCACAACAGCGCTCTCAACCACGTCGGCATGCATATTAATGGCGTTTTCAACTTCGGCGGTACCGATGCGGTGTCCGGAGACATTGAGAACATCGTCAACACGGCCGGTGATACGATAGTAGCCGTCCTCGTCGCGCAGGCAGCCATCGCCCGTGAAGTACATGTCGGGGTAAGCCGAGAAATAGGTCTGACGGCATCGCTCGTGGTCGCCATAGGTGGTGCGCAGCATACCGGGCCAGGGAAACTTGATACAGAGGTTACCATTCACTCCGTTGCCCTCGATTTCCGCTCCGTTCTCGTCAACCAGACAGGGCTGAATGCCAGGCAGCGGAAGACTGGCATATCCGGGTTTGAGGGGTGTTATGCCGGCAATAGGAGAAATCATTAATCCGCCCGTTTCGGTTTGCCACCAGGTATCGGCAATGGGGCAGTTGCCCTTTCCCACCTTGTCATGAAACCAGTGCCATGCCTCTTCGTTGATCGGCTCTCCTACCGATCCGAGCTTCTTCAGCGAACTGAGATCTTTTCCCTCCAGGGGCTCATCACCAAAGCCCATGAGCGACCGTATCGCCGTAGGCGCTGTATACAGAATATTCACCTTAAACTTTTCGGTGATCTGCCAGAGGCGGTCGGGATTGGGCCATGTAGGAACGCCTTCGAACATGAGCGCCGTGGCGCCCTGCGAGAGCGGACCATACACGATATAACTATGGCCGGTGATCCAGCCTATATCGGCGGTGCAGAAATAGATTTCCCCGGGCTCATACTGAAAGACATTGGCAAACGTGTAGCCTGTATACACCATATAACCTCCGCAGGTATGGACCACGCCTTTAGGCTTGCCCGTCGAGCCTGAGGTATAGAGAATAAAGAGGACGTCTTCGGCATCCATCTCTTCCGCCGGGCATTCAGGATTGCCCTGCGTCTCCACCTTCTTAATTTCATCCTCCCACCATACGTCGCGCCCCTTGATCATTGAAACGGGAGTCCGGCTTCGGGTCAGCACGATCACTTTGTTCACACTCCGGCATTGAACAAGGGCATCGTCAATCACTTCTTTAAGAGGAATTTCTTTAGCGCCGCGGAAGCCTCCATCAGCCGTAATGACCACCGAGCACTGAGCGTCATTGATCCGGTCGGCGATAGACTGCGCAGAGAAGCCTCCGAATATCACCGAGTGAATGGCGCCGATCCGCGCGCAAGCCAGTACGGCGATGGCTAACTCGGGCACCATTGGCAGGTAGATGCAAACGCGGTCGCCCTTCACTACGCCATTATTTTTGAGGACGTTGGAGAACTGGCAGACCTTATCGTGCAGCTGCGAGTAGGTCAGGACGCGATGGGCTTCTTCGGGGTCGTTAGACTCCCAGATAATGGCGGGCGTGTCGCCATTCTTTTCCAGGTGCCGATCGAGGCAGTTCTCGGTGATATTCAGTTTTGCACCTTCAAACCACCTGATCTCGGGACTGCGAAAGTCCCAGCGCAGCACTGAATCCCACTTCTTTCGCCAATAAAAGTTCTCGGCGATGTCGGCCCAGAACTTCTCGGGTTCGGCAACGCTGTAATTGTATACTTCCTTGTACTCGTCAAATGAAGAAACTTTTAAATTCATACCCATTTTTTCGAACTATATACTATATAACTGATAAGCATTTTTGCGTACGCCCTGCGCCTACGAATACTCGCCGCGCCACGCGTAATAACCAAATAAGACAAAGCCGAGCACAATTGGAACGAATATCACCAGGATCACGATCCAGAAGACAAAGTCTTCAGCCTTTGGCTCGGCAGCACTCAGGACTGTTGCTGACTTGTAAAGAAGAAAAAGACCCAGAGCAAGACCCGCGAGGATCCAGACTATTCCTAAATACTTTTTAAGCGTGTTCATCGTCTAACTTTTAAATTCAGCAGTCTGACCATTTTTAATGTAGAGCAAGCCAATCACCAGACAAGCTGCCGCAACTGCGATGGGATACCACAAGCCGTCAAAAGGCGTGGCACCGGGCCGCGAGGTGAGGCTGGTGGCAATAAAGGGAGTTAAGCCTCCGAACACCCCATTGCCAATGTGATAGGGCAGCGACATCGACGTATAGCGGATATTGGTAGGGAATAACTCGACCAGGAATGCGGCGATCGGCCCGTACACCATCGTTACAAACAGCACCTGCACCGCCACCAGGAGGGTCAGGATCCAGAAGTTCGATGCGGGCAGAATAATTGCAGTATGCACCTCAGCCGGCGCCTCCGCCTGCGTTGTTTGTTCGCGCTCCTTTCGTGTTTCCTGCAGGCATGTCCCGTCGGTAAAGAAACGGCTGTTCACGGTCACAGTTTCAGAGTATCCTCCCTTCAATTCGGTAGTGGTCTTCACGTTGGCCTGCTCCTTTACCTCCTTCTTCAGATTCAGATCAGTCAGCCCGTACATTTCCTTGTATATCGGCCTGTACAAAACGATACCTAATAACATCCCGGCCAGCATAATGTTCTTCCGGCCGATGCGGTCTGACCATGCACCAAAGACGACGAAGAATGGGGTGGCAATCAGCAGGCCGATGGCAATGATGTAATTGGATTGAACGAACTCAACCTGCATGGTCTTCTGAATGAAAGACATGGCATAGAACTGTCCCGTATACCAGACCACACCCTGGCCGGCGGTAGCGCCGAAAAGGGCAAGCAGCACCATTTTTAGATTTTCGCGCTTCCCGAACGACTCCTTCAGCGGGTTACGCACCACCTTTCCTTCAGCCTTAACCTTCTGGAAGAGCGGCGATTCATGCATCCGCATCCGGATGATGATGGAGACTACCACCAGAAGAGCTGACAGGAGAAAGGGGATTCTCCATGCCCACTTCTCAAATGCGTTAACATCCACGATGTATCTGGTGAGGAGAATTACACCGAGCGACAGGAACAGTCCCAACGTGGCAGTAGTTTGAATAAAGCTGGTATAAAAACCTCTTCTGGAGGAAGGTGCATGCTCTGCCACGTAGGTGGCCGCTCCCCCATACTCTCCTCCAAGAGCCAGGCCCTGGATCAGTCGCAGCAGCAGGACCAGCACGGGGGCGGCATAGCCGATCTCGTCAAAGCCGGGGATCAGCCCGATGGCGAAAGTGGAACCACCCATCAGGACCAGCGTCAGTAGAAAAGTGTACTTCCGGCCTACCAGATCGCCTAGTCGGCCAAAGACAAGCGCACCGAAAGGGCGCACGATAAATCCGGCAGCGAAAGTTGCCAGGGTTGATAAGAATGCAGCAGTGGGGTTGTTATGCGGAAAAAACTGGGATGAAAGAATGGTAGCCAGACTTCCGAAAATATAGAAATCGTACCATTCTATTAGCGTCCCTATCGATGAAGCGCCAATGACGCTCCATAAGTTGTTCTTTCCTGCTGCCCCTTCAGGATTTTCAACATCATTCATGGTGTTAATTGATTAGTATGTATTGTTGGCCTTAAATTAAAAATATTTCGCAGAAGGACGGCAAAAAAGCTGAAAAACGTTCATGCTCTGCAGAGAGCGAGGTGGCGAGATAATATCCCGATAACTTAATGATGCGCTATTGAAGCTCTGAAAAGCACGTTGGCTCGCCGGCCGGGTGTTCATTGAAAAGAGGTAAAGAAGCCGAGCCCATTGTCTTTAAATAAATTAACGCAAAATCCTTGTGGTTTTAATTTATTCTTCTGATATTTGCAAACTCTTTAAGAGACTGATTTTTACAAAAAGATACACAATATAGTCATGTCGAGAATTTGTGATTTAACAGGAAAAATGCCAATGAACGGTCATAACGTTTCTAATTCAAACGTAAAGACTAAGCGCAAATTTTATCCTAACCTGAAAGTAAAGAAATTTTACATCCCAGAAGAAGGCCGCTGGATTACGCTGAAGGTTTCAACCTCTGCTGTTAAGACCATCAATAAGAATGGCATCAGCGCTGTAATTAATAAATTCCTTAAAAAAGGATACATTTAATCAACGAATAAAAGAAAGAGAAAATGGCTAAGAAAGGTAACAGAGTTCAGGTAATATTAGAATGCACTGAGCAAAAAGAAAGCGGTGTACCTGGGATGTCTCGTTATATCTCCACTAAAAATAAAAAGAACACTACTGAGCGTTTGGAGCTAAAGAAATACAATCCGTTCCTTAAGAAGGTAACTGTTCACAAAGAGATCAAATAATTAAGGCTAATACCTTTTAAAACATAAAGAGATGGCTAAGAAAGTAGTTGCAACCCTTAAGACCGGTAAAGGTAAAGAATATTCAAAGGTGATCACCATGGTGAGATCAGCAAAAACCGGCGCTTACGCTTTTAAAGAAGTTACTGTACATAACGATCACGTTAAAGACGCTATTGCTTCAAGCAAAAACGCACAGTAATCCTATTTACTTTAAAATATTTTAAAGAGCCGTCCCGATTTATGTCTGGAGGGCTTTTTTTGTATGAAGGACGTTTAAGGAGAGAACTTCATAAAGCACCTGCCAGAACAATAATGACAGCAGACGGGAGTTTGTCTGCAACCGCTGAAACTTACCGAAGCGCCTTGTTGCGGCCTCTGTAAAAAATCCCTGGTCTCAATAAAGCGGACAAACGTTCAGAGGAGACATCGATGAGCCCGGCTCTCGAACGGGGGATGAAAGTTGCTTGAATGTTCTTTGTGACTTTAGGAACAAATACGCGTTCACAAGAAAAGTAAAATATCCTTAGATTTAAAAACACAACTGACTGAATGGGATTATTCGATTTTTTCAAAAAGAAGGAAGCTCCGAAGGAGGAAATTGAAGCCTTAGACAAGGGGCTGGAGAAGACCAAAACGGGCCTGTTTTCAAAGATCACGAAAGCCGTGATGGGCAAGTCGACTGTTGATGACGAAGTGCTTGACGAGCTTGAGGAGATTCTGGTCACCTCCGATGTGGGGGTTACAACCACACTGAAGATCATTGAGCGGATCCAGGAGCGCGTGGCGCAGGATAAGTACTTTGGAACTTCCGAGCTCAACTCGCTTCTGAAAGAAGAAATACAGAAGCTTCTTGCTGAAAACAACAGCAATGATTTTGAAAACTTCGAATATGGTAAGCACAAGCCTTACGTCATTATGGTGGTGGGCGTCAACGGCGTCGGAAAAACGACGACGATAGGAAAGCTCGCTTATAAGCTTAAACAGGCTGGCAACAAGGTGGTGCTTGGCGCTGCCGACACCTTCAGGGCGGCAGCTGTGGATCAGCTAAAGCTTTGGGGAGAGCGCGTTGACGTAAGAGTTGTTGCACAGGCAATGGGGTCGGATCCGGCTTCTGTAGCCTTTGATACGCTGCAGTCGGCTGTAGCCAACGGCGAAGACGTGGCAATCATTGACACGGCAGGACGACTTCACAACAAGGTGGCTCTGATGAACGAGCTCACCAAGATCAAGAATGTGATGCAGAAAGTGGTTCCGGGTGCTCCGCACGAGATCCTGCTGGTACTCGACGCTTCAACCGGACAGAACGCTATCGAACAATGCAAGCAGTTTACGCAGGCTACTGACGTGAATGCCCTTGCTCTTACCAAACTGGACGGAACAGCAAAGGGAGGCGTTGTAATAGGCATATCCGATCAGTTCAAGATCCCCGTGAAGTACATTGGCGTAGGTGAAGGAATGAACGATCTGCAGCTGTTCGACCGGCAGGAATTCGTCAATTCCCTTTTTAAGTAAAAGAGAGAAGCCGTCAACACAAATCAATACAATACGCAGCAGCGTCGGGATATCCTGCTGCTGCTGCTGTTACATAGAATAAGTTAAAGCCAACACCTCATTGAGTACAATTCAGGGAGAACCAATTTCGTTGCAGTTGCCGTATACAGGCGGTCTCCGGATTAGTTGATATTGAAAAGTGAGTAAAGCCCCGAAGCGGCAGATTATACGAATAAACAATGAAGACAAAAGCGATAAAACCAACCCATTTAAAAGCTCAGACGGAAAAACCACGGGTAAATGTAGTCACCCTCGGCTGCTCGAAGAACGTGTATGACTCTGAGGTGCTGATGGGACAGCTGCTGGGGAATCAGATCAGTGTAGTACATGAAGCCGAGCAGGTGGGTAAAGACGATATTATTGTGATCAATACCTGCGGGTTCATTGACAACGCCAAGCAGGAGTCTATTGATACTATTCTTCAATACAGTGAGCTGAAAGAACAGGGTAAGGTGGGCAGAGTAATTGTGACGGGCTGCCTCTCCGAGCGCTACAAGCCGGAACTTGAGGCTGAAATTCCGAACATTGATGCCTACTTCGGCACGAATGACCTTCCCAATATTCTTTCTGAGCTGGGCGCTAACTACAAGTACGAGCTGGTAGGAGAACGACTGCTTACTACTCCCTCCCACTTTGCCTATTTCAAAATCGCAGAAGGATGTAACCGTCCCTGCTCATTCTGCGCTATTCCGCTCATGAGGGGCAAGCACATATCCAAATCCATTGAGGAACTGGTGAAGGAAGCCAGCCATCTGGCCAGGAATGGTACGCGGGAGCTGATCCTGATTGCTCAGGACCTCACCTACTACGGACTGGACCTCTATGGAAAGAGAAATCTGGACGAGCTGCTCAGGCATTTGTCGGACGTGGAGGGCATCGAGTGGATCCGCCTGCAGTACGCCTATCCTTCAGGCTTCCCTATGGAAATCCTTGACGTGATGAATGAGCGTCAAAATATTTGTAAATACCTCGACATGCCTTTGCAGCATATCAGTGATAACATGCTTAAGTCGATGCGGCGGGGAATTACCAAGCAGAAGACCATTGACCTGGTTAGCGCCATCAGAGATCGCGTTCCTGAAATAGCTCTTCGTACTACGCTCATTTGCGGATACCCCGGTGAGACGGTGCGCGACTTCGAGGAAATGAAAGAATGGGTGGAAGATAGCCGTTTCGACCGTCTTGGCTGCTTCACCTACTCGCACGAGGAGAAGACGCATGCGCACACGCTGGAAGACGACGTACCACAGGAAGTGAAAGAACAGCGGGTAGAGGAAATCATGGAGGTTCAGCAGGGCATCTCCCTGGAAAAGAATATTGAGAAAGTTGGAAAGACGTTTAAGGTGCTGATTGATAAGAAGGAGGGCGACTTCTTTGTCGGCCGAACCGAGTACGACTCTCCGGAAGTTGATAACGAGGTGCTGCTGCACGCATCAACCAACTATGCCACAGTCGGATCGTTCGTTCAGGCAAAGATTGAGCGGGCGGAGGACTTTGACTTGTATGGACAGATTGTAAAATAAAGGAAGGAAGCAGGGGATTTCTATTTTTTCCTCTAATTTCGCAAGGCGATGAAAGCAACGTACATCGATTACAGCGAAACCAATAGTTTTTCATCTACGGCGCTCAGTTACCTGTCCCGCGATCCAAAGCTACGGCCCTTTCTTTTCGACTATCCCTCCATTGAAGCATTCGACGAACGAATCCGCAGCAAAAGGCAGACGCCGGACCGCAATGTCCTTTCGGAGGTATTGAAAGATCAGTACCTGAATACGGGGATTGCAGAAAGCTGGAGCAGCGAAGATCCCGTTTGCAGGAACATCGCCTTATTAAAAGACCCGCAGACTTATACCATCACGACGGGTCACCAGCTCAACATCTTCACGGGCCCTCTTTACTTCATCTACAAGATAGTAACGGCCATTAATCTTGCCAGGCAGCTGAAAGAGGCATTCCCGGACAACAATTTTGTTCCGGTTTACTGGATGGCTACTGAGGACCATGACTTCGCCGAAATCAATCATACGAGCCTTCATGGTAAGCCGCTGAAGTGGGACTTTGACGCTGCCGGAGCGACAGGAAAACTCCCCACTGAAACGATCTTCAGTACAGTAAAGGAATACCGGAAACTGCTGGGCCTCTCAGAAAACTCCGAGAAGCTGGGGCAGCTGATGGAGTCGGCCTATCTGGAGCATAAAACCCTTGCCGGGGCTACTCGTTATCTGGTCCACCACCTGTTTGGGGAGTACGGCCTGGTGGTCGTAGATGCTGATTCGCCAGCCCTTAAGCAGCAGTTTGCGGACATTATTGAAGAAGATATCACCAGCAGGAACAGTTTTCGCCTGATCACGGAGACAAGTAAGAAGATACACGAACTTGGCTACGCTACTCAGGTGAATGCCCGTGAGATCAACTTCTTTTACATGAAAGAAGGCCTGCGCGAACGAATTGTGGAAGAGAACGGCGTGTACACGGTTCTCGGCAGCGACTTGCGTTTCTCCGAGACAGAGCTGCGGGACGAGATACGGCAGCATCCGGAAAGGTTTAGCCCGAATGTCATCATGAGACCGCTTTATCAGGAGGTGATCCTTCCTAATCTTGCCTATATTGGCGGAGGAGCTGAGCTGGTCTACTGGCTGCAGCTGAAAGCCAATTTCGATCATTATAAGACCGACTTCCCTCTCCTGATCCTGAGGAACTCGGCGCTTATTACCGATGAAACGTTCGGGAACAAGCTATGCCGATTAAGGATCAGCCTGAAAGACTTCTTTAAGGAGACGGCACAACTTCAAAAAGAATGGGTATTGCGGCACTCTAAGCAAACCCTTTCTCTTGCTGACGAGCAGAAGGAGTTCAAGTCGCTTTTTGAGAAGATCAAGCTGAGAGCTTACAAAATAGATCCTACATTGGGCCCAAGCACCGAGGCTGTAAAGGCGCGACTGGAAAAAGCGCTCGGCAACCTCGAAAAGAAATTAATAAAGGCAGAAAAACGAAACCACGAAGGGGCACTGTCGCAGATAGAGAACCTTCGGAATAAATATTTCCCGGGCGGAGGCTTGCAGGAAAGGTCAGAGAACTTCGGCTTATTCTATCTGAAGTACGGCGACGAACTTATTTCGGAGCTTGTCAGACATTTCAAGCCACTCGACTTCAAGTTTACCGTCCTCGAACCTTAATAAATATGAGTTCATTATTATTTCAGGAAGAGTCGCTGCGTACATTCACTGAATCCGTGTTTATTGCAATGGGTTGTGAAGAAGACGACGCAGCTACAGCAGCGGATGTGCTGATATCATCCGACCTGCGCGGGATTGATTCGCACGGTGTTGCCCGCCTGAGCGGCTATGTACGTCTTTGGGAGAAAGAGCGTATTAATCCACGACCCAACATTAGCGTGGTTCACGAAACCGCCACCACAGCCACCGTTGACGGCGATAGTGGCTTAGGTCTTGTTGTGGCTCCTTTTGCCATGAAGCTCGCCATTGAAAAGGCAGAAAAATATGGATCGGGCTGGGTGTCTGTACGCAACTCCAATCATTTCGGAATTGCCGGTTATCATGCCATGCAAGCAGTACAAAAGGATATGATCGGCTTTGCGATGACAAATGCAAGTCCTCTTGTTGCGCCCACTTTTACTACGGAGCGTCTTCTGGGTACTAACCCGATGTGCTATGCCTTCCCTGCCGGAGAATATCCTCCAGTGGTGGTCGACATGGCTACTGCAGCGGCTGCCAATGGCAAGCTGGAGATTGCACAGCGGTTAAACAAATCGATTCCGGAGGGATGGGTACAGACAAATACCGGAGGCCCTTCTACTGACGCACACGCGCTTAAAAGCGGTGGCAGTCTTCTGCCTCTGGGCAGCGACCGGGAACACGGAAGCCACAAGGGCTTCGGACTGAGTGCTACTGTAGACATCCTGACAGCTGTTCTCTCCGGTGCTAATTACGGTCCCTGGGTACCTCCATTTGTCGCCTTCCTTGATCCCCTGCCCGATCTGCCAGGAAAAGGAATAGGACATTTCCTCGGCGCAATGCGGGTGGACGGATTCCGTCCGGTTGAAGAATTCAAACAGCATATGGATCAGTGGATCGGCCGGTTCAAAGCAGCTAAGCCGACCCATGAAGATCAGAAGGTGATCATTCCGGGAGAACCGGAACTGGAAGCAGAAAAGATCAGAAAAGAAGCGGGCATCCCTCTAACGGATGCAGTGGTGAGAGATCTGGAAGAGCTGTCCATCAAACTGGACCTCGACTTTCCATCGGGGCTGTAACAGGCTGTTTAGCGGTATTATTTTTTTGTGGAGAGGTGAAGCCTTGTTCTGTCTGGGGACTTTAACAGACGCTTTAGCGGCAAAGCAAGAGAGGCTGAACCAGCAGGTTCAGCCTCTCTTGCTTTGTTTGGTAGTCTCTTATTAGTGAATGCCCATAAAGAGCCTGTTCCACCTGATCTTGCCGAGGAAGCTTCCGTTGGTATCCCAGCTCATCCAGACGAAGAGCGCTTTCCCTACAATGTGATCTTCCGGTACAAAACCCCAGAAGCGTGAGTCGAGTGAATTATCGCGGTTATCGCCCATCATCCAGTAATAATCCATTTTAAAGGTATAGCTCCCTGCGGGCTTGCCGTTTATGACGAGATGGTTGTCATCGCCTTCGACCTTATTCCCTTCATAGACTTCAATAGCACGCTTGTAAAGCGGAATAGTAGTACTGTCGAGCTTTACTGTCCAGCCCCGCTTAGGAATGATCAGCGGGCCGAAGTTATCCTGATCCCACTTAAAGCGTGTGTTATGCGGAAAGATCTGCGGATCGCCAGATTTACCATCGACTATGACCGGCCTGATCATCTTTACATTGGACCAGGTCTTGATAGTAGCGGCATTTTCAGCTGTCAGGTTAATGCGGTATTCATCTTCACTCAATCGCATTACATCTGCCGCCTGGGGATCAAGATTGATGCCGAGGTCAACGAAAGCCTGGGGATTGAAATCAGTACCGTCAGTCCGGATATCATAAAACTTCTGCCCGTGGGCAGGTTTTTCAGATAATTTACCGTTTACATACACGTTGGCAGCCACTATGCGGATCGTATCTCCCGGGATGGCGATACAGCGTTTAATATAGTTCTCCCGCTTGTCGACCGGCCGATTGAACGGTGCATCAGCCTCCATCGGATAGTTAAATACCACGACATCACGGCGCTCAATCTTCTCAAAACCGGGCAGTCTGTGATAATCCAGCTCAATAGCATCCCAGTATGCCTTTGTTCCGATGACCGGCATGGTATGGTGGGCAAAAGGAAACGCGATGGGGGTCATAGGAACCCTGGGACCGTAGTTTACCTTGCTGACGAAAAGGAAGTCGCCTATCAGCAAGGACTTTTCCATTGATCCGGTAGGGATGGTGTAAGCCTCCAGAAGGAAACTGCGGATGAGGGTTGCTGCTACAACCGCAAAAATAATGGCGTCCGCCCATTCCCTTCCTGCTGTCTTTTTAAAGGGGTATTTCTCACGGAACTCCCTGCTTGCAGAAAGGCCGTAGTACTTTGTCTGCTCATCTAATCCCCAAAGCGGGAAAAAGATGAAAGGCAAAAGCACTGCTTCTGCATGCTCAAGGAATGTAAACTTGCGGTAACACTTCACAAAGTCAATGATGAGGCCGATACCGATGATGATGTTAATGACGGGAATGAGGAAGATGATCAGCCACCACATTGGTCTTCCGGTAAGCTTTAACATCACATACACATTGTAAAGAGGAATAATAGCCTCCCATCCCTGGCGCCCTGCTTTAACGAAGAGCTTCCACAGCCCTGCGTAAGTCAGGACCGTATAGAGGACGGCGACTATAATAAATGTTGTCAGACTCATTGTTATACTTAAATATTAAAATCAAACATATCCTTCACGGAATAGAAGCCCTTTTTGCCCCTGATCCATTCAGCGGCAACCACGGCACCCAAAGCAAAACCGGCACGACTGTGAGCGGTGTGCTTTAACTCAATCTCGTCGACTTCCGAACTGTAGATCACTGTATGGGTTCCGGGAACGTCTTCAATACGGTGAGATTCGATGAGCAGTTGATCGGGCTTGCTGATCACTTCCTCCCCTGTTCCTACCAGGTTATTGATCCACTCCTTTTTCCGCTCTATTTCGCCCACGATCCCCTCGGCGATCGTAATCGCTGTACCGCTTGGCGAATCAAGCTTCTGAGTGTGATGAATCTCTTCCACCTGTACATCGTATTGCGGATAACCGTTCATGACCCTTGCCAGCATCCTATTCACGTAAAAGAACAAATTAACTCCTATACTAAAGTTAGAGCCATAAAGAAGTGATTTGTTACCATTCACGCACTCATCTTTAATTTCCTGGAGGTGTCCATACCAGCCGGTGGTGCCAACTATTACAGGAACACCAGCAGCGAAACAGGTCCTGATGTTGGCCAGAGCCGACGCAGGCGTACTGAAATCAATTGCTACGTCAGCCTTCTGCAGGTTCTCCGGCGTAAGCTCGCCGGTATTTGATTCATCTATGGTCAGTACAATTTCGTGGCCGCGCCCTAATGCAAAACCTTCGATAGTACGACCCATTTTTCCATAACCTAAAAGGGCTATTTTCATAATGATATGGTGAGTTTTAATGCCGGAACCGGCGTTGCTGATGCAAATGAAGCTGGAGGAGTGGCGAGCAAAGACGGCCGTACACTGACACCTAGTTTATCACTGATGTCGTATCTGAAAAACTTGGCATCAACGTATGCGTCAATAATATTAATGGTGTGAATTGCAAGGAATCCGAGAACGCTGAGGTCGCGATTCCTGCGATAAAAATTCTGAGCGGAAATCAGCTCTTGATCCCCATACCGTTCATAGTCAGGATCGTTGGTCTCAGGTTTGTCAAGCTCATTCCTTTCTATGCGTAACCGCCGGTACCGAAGCTCGTGCCAAATATCGCGATAATACCGGCGGTTAAAATCGTAGGCCAGAGCCACGCTTACCATTCCGCCATATATAAAAGGGACTTTCCACCAGCGGTGATTCCGGATCTGCCCCCAGCCGGGGATTATAGCAGAGCTCCAGGCAGCCTTGCCTGGCAATGCTTCGAGCGCCAGGCGGGCGGAGTCCTTCACTATGGTGTTCTTACCTTTCGTGCTTTTTACTGAGGGGCCGATTGTGGTGTCCTTCTTAGTGAAGGTCTTGGGCTTCCTCGATGCAGGATTACCCACTGCCGAGTCCACCTTCACGTAGGCAGAGTCAGTCTGGCAAAAGCCGGGCAGGGCAAGAGCAAGGGCTGCAATCAGAATAAAAAGCCTGAGAACGTTCATCTACCAGTCTAATAGTTCGAGTATGCGGCTGAGGTCGTCTTCCGATACAAAAGGAATCTCGATCGCTCCCTTTCCTTTTCCCTGCACTTTCAGTCGCACTTTGGTAGCAAACTTCGACGCCAGATCATCCTGGATCTTCTGGAACTGGAAGGAGACGGCTTCGTTCTTTGCAGGTCTTTCCCTTTTCTTTCCGGCCTGCTGAATCTCACGGACCAGTTCTTCAGCCTTGCGGACCGACAGCCCTTTATCTATAACTTCTCTATGGACAAATAATTGTTTATCGACATCATCAAGGCCTAAAATAGCCTTGGCATGCCCCATAGTGATTTCGTTATCGCGAATAGAGGCCTGAATGGCCGGTGGCAGCTTCAGCAAGCGAAGGTAGTTGGTTACGGTAGAGCGGTTCTTGCTCACCCGGTCGCCCAACTCTTCCTGTTTCAGGTTACACTCATCAATCATCCGCTGGAAACTAAGCGCCACTTCTATTGCGTTTAGGTTTTCGCGCTGAATGTTCTCTATGAGTGCCATTTCCAGCATCTGCTGGTCGTTTGCCGTGCGGATATAGGCCGGCACCTCCGTTAGCCCTGCCAGCTTGGAGGCACGCAGTCTTCGCTCACCAGAGATAAGCTGATAGACGTTGCCTGCTTTCCTGACGGTGATGGGCTGGATTAATCCCTGTAGTTTGATGGATTCAGAAAGCTCGTTCAACGCGTCCTGATCAAAGTCAGAACGGGGCTGAAAGGGATTCACTTCGACCTCACTGACTTTAATATGGCTGACATTCCCCGGCGATAGAGAGTCACGTTCCGAGTGCCTTGCCGGAGCCTGTACGGCGTCTGAATCGTTCAGTAATGCACTTAGTCCTTTTCCTAAACCTGTTTTTCTAATTTGCGTCATGAATTAACCGTTACTTTATTACTTCCGCTCTCTTTCACTAAACCATTCTTACGAATAATCTCCCTTGCCAGGTTCAGATAATTGATAGAACCTTTACAGTTGGCGTCGTGCATAATCACTGATACGCCGAAGCTGGGCGCTTCACTCAGACGCGTATTTCTTTGAATAATGGTGTCAAATACCAGATCCTGGAAGTGCGTTTTCACTTCTTCCACCACCTGATTGGATAACCTGAGCCGCACATCGTACATGGTTAACAGAATGCCCTCGATTTCGAGATCAGTATTCAGGCGGTTTTGAACGATTTTGATCGTATTCAAAAGCTTGCCCAATCCTTCAAGAGCAAAATACTCACACTGAACGGGGATGATCACCGAATTGGCGGCTGTTAACGCATTGATGGTGATCAGACCGAGGGACGGAGAACAATCGATGATGATAAAATCGTAGTCGTCGCGCACCTTGTCAAGCACTGCCCTCATCTTGTATTCACGATCAGTAAGATTGATCATTTCAATCTCAGCCCCTACAAGGTCAATATGAGCCGGCAAGAGGTCCAGATTAGGAGTGTCGGTCTTCTGGATAGCAGACCTCGGCTCTACGTCATTAATGATACACTCGTAAATACTCTCCTTTATTGTCCGCGGATCAAACCCTATCCCTGAAGTTGAATTGGCCTGCGGATCTGCATCTACCAGTAAGGTCCGGTATTCCAGCACTGCTAAGCTAGCCGCCAGATTTATAGAAGATGTTGTTTTGCCTACCCCGCCTTTTTGATTAGCCAATGCTATAATCTTACTCATTCCTTATCCTATTATCTAACCGTGTTATTAATTAACAGCATCAAACACAGCCACATTAAAAATGTTATTTTTGCCTGATGCGCATTTTTTTACAATCGCCTAAGATACGAACTTTAAACAATTTAAAGGGTAGCCCCATTTCTCGTTTTACACATATTATCCACAGATGACCACTATTGTTGCTAGCACGAACCGACCAGACAGCTACACCCTGAAAACAGCTGCTTATTACGAGAAACAGCTGCGGGAGAAGGGATATGAGGCAGAGATTCTGTCGCTGACTAACTTACCCGAGGGCATCATTCACCCTGCGATGTATGAGAAAGAAAAGCTTAAGAGTTTTGAGGAGATTCAGCAGAAGATTACCCGAACGGCGAAGTTCCTTTTTATCATTCCAGAATATAATGGCAGCTTTCCCGGCATCCTGAAGGTGCTGATTGATGCCTGCCGGTACCCGGAGAGCTTCTATGGTAAAAAAGCAGCGCTGGTTGGAGTGTCGACGGGAAAATATGGCAACATCAGGGGCGTTGACCATTTTACAGGCATATGTCATTACCTGAACATGAATGTGCTGCCGCTTAAACTGCACATCCCCCAGATCCATAAGGAGCTGAACGAGAAAGGCGACTTTTTCAAGGAAGACACCCTGAGGTTTACCAACCAGCAGATTGAACAGTTCATCGTTTTCTGACTGCGCATCTCTGCCAACAATAATATTATAAACCTGCAACCCAATTTATTACCTCTCGTATAACAATGGAATGCGAGATGGGTCGTTTTTAAAAGGAGGCAACAGGAGCCTTTTGTTCTATTGACGTCCATCTCTTAAACTGTAAAAAGAATATATGAGATCTTACTTTACTTCATTACTGATTCCGGCTTTGCTGGCACTTACACTTACAGCCTCGGCCCAATCTTCAAGAAGACAAGACGATGGTGACCTGACAGAACGCAAGAACCTTCTGAAGATAAATGTTCCGGCGATCGCATTAAACAACTACTCGTTTCAATACGAGCGGGCTATTGGCAAAAAGATCTCAGCTGGGCTGGGTTTCCGCTTCATGCCTAAAACAGGACTGCCGCTTAAGGGTACCCTTGAGACAGTGATAGATGATGAAGAAACATGGGACAAACTAAAGGCGCTGAAAACAAGTAATACAGCAATCACCCCCGAGGTGCGCTTCTATTTTGGCAAGAGCGTTTTCAGAGGCTTTTATCTTGCGCCATTCGCCAAGTTTGCAACCTATAAGGCAGATCTTCCCGAGTTTGATTATACAGTGGAATACACTGACCCTTCTCACGGGATCAGTATCTCACGCACAGAAGAGATTCCACTAAGCGGCGACCTGAAAACCATCACGGGAGGCTTGCTGATTGGAGCACAGTGGAAGCTGAGTAAGCTGCTCTACCTTGACTGGTGGATACTTGGCCCTCAATATGGTTCGTCGAAAGGCCATTTGAAAGGAACAAAGCAACTGGACCAATACGAACAGCAGGCGGTAAGGCAGGAACTGGAGGATTTAGACATTCCAATTGTTGATTCAGAGGTACACGTGGACGGCAATGGGGCAAGAATGGATCTCAAAGGACCATGGACCGGCTTACGTGCAGGACTTGCACTGGGGGTAAGATTCTAAGATTTAAAAAAAGCTGCACCTGAGCGCATCAGCGGTTACCGCTGGCCTGCTGAAGTTACCAGGCTTAATAGAATAAAACAGAAAAAGCTGCACAAGTGCAGCTTTTTCTGTTTTATTCCGGTTCGGCCGGCATCTCTTGCGAATATCCGACTCACCACCTCTCTGCTGGTTGATCTACATCTGTAGTAGCTGTTTTAACTTTGCGTAGCCGGTTTTACTGACCGGAAGGCTATCCCCTCGTTTCAGAAGAAGCTTGTAGGAGTCTTTTTCATAGGGTACCAAACCTGTTATCTGAGGTACCTGAACGATATAGGACCTGTGGATGCGCACGAACTGCTTGTCGTCGAGCGTATTTTCGAAGAACGCCATGGTCTTATTCTTCAAATAAGTCCCCTCAGCAGTATGGATCTTGACGTAGTCGTCGTAGGCTTCCAGGTAATGAACGTCAGCTGCCGGTATGATCTTAATTGCGCTTCTGTCTTTCACTACGATCCGCTCATTGAATACCGGAGACGGGGCTGAATTTTCAAGCAAAGCCTGCACCTGCTGCCTGGCATCATTCAGATTTCGCTGTTCGATCCATTTATCGACCGCCTGCTTGAATCGTGTTTTATTGAAGGGCTTTAAAAGATAATCAATGGCATGAGTCTCGAAGGCTTTTATGGCATATTCATCGAAAGCGGAAGTAAAAATAACAGCAGGCCTTGAATCGAGCAGCTCGAGCATTTCAAATCCCGTGATCTTCGGCATTTGAATATCCAGAAAAATAAGATCAGGCTGGTGCTGCGCAACAGCCTTTACGCCTTCAAATCCGTCGCCGCATTCAGCAACAACTTCAATCTGCGGATAATCTTCCAGATATTCCCTTACTACTTCCCTTGCTAAAGGTTCATCATCTATTAATATCGCCCTTGTCATACTGAGGTATTTTTACCGTGGTTGTAAAAATATCATTTTCTCCGCTTGTTTCAAGTAAATCAGTGCGGGCAAAAAGCAGATAAAGGCGACGTTTAATACCTGTTAGTCCGAAGCCGGTCCCGCTTTTCGGTCTGACGGTATTGATGTCATAGGGGTTCCGGATCCGCAGCACCAGGTAGTTGGGCATGCAGCTGGCCGTGATGCTGATTGTGACCTGTCCGGTTGTGTCGTAGAGGCCGAACTTAATCGCGTTTTCGACGAGAGGCTGCAGGATCATGGCGGGAAGCACGAGATTACCGCAACCGTCTTCCTTTGACACCTCGGTATTAAGACGGTGGCCGAAACGGACCTTCTCAATATCAAGGTATAACTGAAGGTGCTGAAGCTCGTCGTCGAGGCTCACAAACTCGTTTTCAGACTTTCTCAATGTACCACGAAGGAAGTCAGACAGCTGGTGAATCATGGTCCGGGCTTCCTCTGGGCGCCTTCCTACCAGCGCACTGATTGAGTTGAGGCTGTTAAACAGGAAGTGAGGCTGCAACTGCTGACGCAGGTTGAACAGCTCTGCCTCCCTGGCCAGCTTTTCAGCGTCAGCCTTTCGCCTTTCGTTCTCTTTCTGATCGTGCAAGGTATACCACAGCATACTGACCAGCCCTGTCCCGCTTATCAGGAGAAAGCCCAGGCATCCTCTGATAATAAGAGATTTATCAAGAAGGTCGACGTAAACCTGATTCGATGAAAAGAGATAGAGCAGGGCCCAGCGGGAGACGAATACCCATAAGCCCGACAGCAGCAGACACCATGCAACGACGTTTGCATAACGTCCTTTCCCTGGCTGGTAGAAACGAAGCGTATTGCTCACCACCGTAGAAGCCAGGAATAGAAGCACATTGCTGACCGCTGCATCCATCGCTGCTGTTTGCCACTTGAATCCTATTACATAAAGGGTGGCGGCATGCATTCCCATCCAGATCAGCCAGGCGATGGCCAGGGTGATGACCACACGTTTAGAAGAAAATAACGGAACGTCCACGTCGTCAGATTTTAAAAGCTACGGATATCAATACCTCCGAAGACGGAAGTGCCTCTCAGGATTAAGACCTTGCCTTCAGCCATGTTACTGGCCGGAACAAGGGGCCTTTTATCTTCGATTCCACCAAACAGCGCGGCGAGATCGGAAGAGACCTTCCACTGGGGAGGGATAATGAGCTTGGTCCCGCCAAAGACCTGGGTAATATCAATCACAACAGGACCATGAATATCCGACTGAGACAGGTTGATCTCCGCACCTCCCATGATCGTTACGATATCGCCGCCCCTGAAATCCTTGGAAAATATATTTTTCTTAATTCCGCCGAACACGGAAACCGTGTCCAGATAGTCCTCTTTAAATCCGTCGGGTCCTTGCTCTGCTGCATGATAGAAGGCATCAGCAGCCGGATCAGGAGCAGTACCTTCCCCTTCTACCGTATTACCTGCAACAGGGTCTTTCACCCTCTTATCCCAGCTAAACTGATCATGTTGCCCAAAACGACCGTTTTTCTTCCTGCCAAGGATGAGATAGAGTCCCAATCCCATGATGATGACGGGAAATACGAAATCGTGCATCTCAATTCCGGGGATAACGCGGCCGGCCAGGAAGATCGTTCCGATAAAGATCAGGATAAACGCTCCGGGATTCCTGAATTTATTCCTTACGCCTGAGAAGATGCCGAGAATGATGAGGATCATTGGCCAGGAGGTGATCCACCCGGGGATGAAATCACCGAACGAGCGGATTAAAAAAATAACGCCAAGGACCAGGAGAATAAGCCCGGCCCATTGCTTTCCGGAACCAGGCTTTTTATGATGATGTGTGTTTGCAGTTTCCATATCTTAATCTTTGCTGTAAAGATATGGGAGTTATGCTGCCTCAACAATAGCATTTAGGCAAAGGGGAACAGAAATTCGGTGAACAGGGGAATTTCGCCGGTTAAAACAAAGACTCAGCAGAGGTAGAAAGATTAAAATACTGCTTGATATGGAGTGTATCCACCGGCTTGTTGTTTGACTCTAGTCCGAGTACGACTCTGGCTTCCAGCAGCCATCGCTTTTCATCCACTCGCATTCCTTTCACAGATCCCCCCAAGGGCTTTGTAGCCGTATAGTCGCAAGTAGGGCAAGAGAAATAGGAGGTTACTTTTTCTCCGCCGGCTATATCCTCGGATGTGAGGGTAAAAGAGGATCCTGACGAAGGAGCCTTAATCAACAATCCCTTTCCTATTGTAGCCAGACCCGAGGCTTTACTTGCTGCGACAAAAAGACGATCGTTACCGCTTGTAATGGTTCCGTTCGAATAACGTGCATTGTTGTAGTAAAGATAGCGGCATTGCCAGCCAGCCTCGCACTCTGTTAAGTTAGCATCATCGACTATTGCTTCGCCCTTACTCTTTGAGCATCCGTTAATGAGGACCAGGCCCGGAATAACGGCCAGAAGGAGTACAGATTTAAGTGTTTGCATGACTAGTGGTTTTTGTACCTGTACGGGAGAGCAGACGTAAACGCGACAATCCGCTCTATTTTAAGCATGACAAGTACACATAAAGCAAGAAAGCCCCAGCTGATGCTGGGGCTTTCTTGCTTTATGTGTACTAACCTATTTAGATTTAAAACGATGCTCCGGTAGCTGCTGCTGAATTTGCTTTCAGAGTAAAGTTTGGAGCAGTGAGGCTGAATGGACTATTCAACAGATTTGCTGCATCAGCCTGTGTGATCCTTCTGTTATTCTTAGAATCGAAGTAAGTCTGCAATTCCTGGACAGTATCAAATGAAGGGGCATTGTTGTTGGCATTCTTACCATCTGCCACGAGCTCTTTATCAAAAGACTGATAGATATTGTTCTTCATAATTGAGCTGCCATCCTTTAATGCATCACCAGTTTCTTTATCGCGGATATCAAGTCCGTATCTCGCGTTTATGAAGATTGAGTTAGCAAGAACGAACTTAGCACCTCTTCTCCACAGGTTAGCATACTCATGTCTCACATTTGCATTGTTTCCAGGACCGACAATGGTCATGTTTGAAATTACAGGGCGTGTTCTGGGACTGGTTGTAAACTGAGATTCAGAGTTGTCTGCCTCTATACCATTTGACTGGCCGGCAGCGTCGAAGTTTTCAGGAGTACGAAGACCTACTAAAAACTGGAGCTTTCCTGAATAGCCGTTATCAAAGTCAAATACATCGTCAACCGTACCAATTGATACCAGATACTTAGCATTTACTGTACCGCCGAACCATTCGTATGAGTCGTCACCGCAGAAAGACACCTGAATATGATCAATCGTTGTACCAGACCCTACAGATCCAAAAGTCAGTCCGTTGATCTCGTTGTTCGGAGTGAACTCTACTCCAGGGTACTCAACGCGCACGTACTTTAAACTTCCGGAGTTGTCGCTATCATCGCTACCGCCGTGTTTTCCTGCTCCTGACGCGTCATCAACTCCTCCTTCGATAACACCTTCTCCGCCAGGGAGATTATTTTTTGCTTTACCTAACAGGATAATACCACCCCAGTCACCTGGATTTCTCTGACCTGCTGCCATATTAGATGTAAAAACAATAGGCTCGGTTGCTGTACCGTTTGCAACTAACTTAGCACCTCTGGTTACAATAAGAGCGCCCTTTGAATTCTTATCTCCTCTGATAATTGTTCCGGCAGGAATAGTTAAGGTGGCATTATTCTTTACATAAACAAACCCTTTTAACAGATAAACACCTTTAGTTAAGGTTCTGTCAGCAGTTATCGCTCCCTCAAGAGTGGCTGTGGTAGCAGGGTAGTCTGCTGCATTAGGATTAAAGTTAGTCCAACCAGTGGTCCAGTCCGTAGTTCCGAACGCACCAATGTAATTTACCTTTTCGAAAAATGCGTCACTTAATTCTGCGACATTGTCTTTCCGATCATCAATAACATCATCGTCGTTATTTTTGCTACATCCTGAAAATATTGCCAGACCTAGCATCAGAACCGCCAATAAACTTTGTCTCTTTTGTATCATATCGTTGAATATTATTCTGTTGTAAAACTAAAAGCAGTAGATTAAGAAGCTGTTAAGGATATATTATCAATACCTTCTTTATAGCTGTTCGCTCCTGTTAAAAAGTGTGACTGTAACCGATCGTGATATTAGAACCCAGCCTGTAAGCCCGGTTCAGGTTATCTCCCTTATCGAATTTGCCGTTATCGTTTATATCCTGGTATTCCACGAACTTGTTATTCAGGACGTCACCATAATTCAACTTCAATTCGCCCTTACCAGCTCCAAGACTCTTCGATATCTGAAGATCCACCACATGACGGGGCTTCTCATAAAGATCCTTGTCAAGAATGTTGCCTACTGCCACAATCCGCCTTCCATAGGTGTTATAAAGAAGACTTATCCCGAAAGGATTTTTAGCAGGAGAAGCATATTGAAAGCCGGCGTTTATTAGATAAGGAGATTGTCCCTGCAGTGGCCGCCTTCCGTTCTTATTGATGCGCGCCTTTGAAACTTCTACAGATGAATAGATATAAGAGGCGTTTGCACTAAAAGTGAAGTTCTTTAGTTTTTCATCGATCAGGTCTAAGCCTTTACGGATCTCGAACTCTGCTCCAAACAGATTTGCGGTTGGCGCATTCCAGTAAGAGAAACTTCTCCCTGAACTAAAGTCGAGCGACATTTCGATAGGGTCTTCAAAGTACTTGTAAAAACCTGATATCGAAACTACTTCTCCTGCTTTAGGATAGATCGCGTAGCCTAAATCGAAGTTGTTGGTAGTAGATGGGCGCAAATATGGCGCACCTACAACATTTGCGTTTCTCCTGTGATCGTAGAAAGAGAAAGGTGCAATTTCTCTGAACTCGGGTCTTCCAACGGTTCTTGAAGCAGATAAACGTACGCTAGCCTTCTCTGTCGTATTGTAAATAATATTTAAAGAAGGCAGCAATGTATTGAACACTGTGTCAATCTTCAGAGGATTATTATTATTGGATGTTGAGTTCAATTTCTGCGCGTACGATTCCATTCTTACTCCTACCCCCACTCTTACTTTTTCAGACAGATACCCGTCGAACATGGCGTAACCAGCATTCAAGAAAGCATCTGCATCATAGTTATCTGTTCCGTTGGTAATATCGCGCAGGAAGAACCCGCCCACCCGGATGTTCTCAGGGTTAAACAACTGGTCCTGGGGGTAATCCTGAAGAGATGTATCAAAGCTCACATTATTATAAGCTCCGCTGATATAACCCAGTACGCGTGCTCCAAAGCTCCTGTCTCTGTACTGACCGAAATAGCCGAATTTTACTTTACTATTTTTCTGATTGAACCAGTTGACAGGCAAGCTGAAATTTGCTGATGCTCCGTATAAATCCTCTTTCAGGTCGGAGTAGAAGTCACCAAGTGTTGTCGGAGAACCAACCAGACCAACATTGAGTTTGTATGGACCAGCTTCTGATTCTGTTTCACTTTGACTTGTCAGTCGTTTAAAGCCAGGCTCTGATCTCTTTGTATTGGCATAATTCAGATTCCAGTCGAACTTCACCTTCGACCCAAAAGCATGCTCACCAACAAGCTGGCTGGATATCAAAGATCTTTCGAGGAGATAATTAAAGTTATTTCTGACGTAATTGTCAATTTCGATTCCACTTCTGCTGGTGAATTGCTGCTCGATCACACGGTTGTAAATGTTTTTGAATGCCAGCTTGTTTGAACCCCAGGAGTAAGCAAAGTTAGCCAGTCCACCGATGCTGGTGTTGTAATTGTAGAGATTGTCATTATACTGAAAGTTCAGACTTTGCCCCACATATCCGTTCGTTTCTCCTTTTTGCAGCCGCTCATCATAGCGATACGATAGCGAAAATACTGTCCCGAACTTATTGTTGTTCTTCAGGACTTTGCTGGTTCCATACGTAGCCTGTAAGATAGGGCTTGGAATAGAGGTATACATCTGAGGTCCCCAGTTATTAGAAAACTTCCGGGCCTCCACTAACTGCTGCTCCACAGGTAAGTTCGTGTAAGCAGTCTTGGATGGGAAGGACGAGGGAAGATTACGGCCCTTATCATAAGTGCCAAACATCCCCTTGTTCTTATTCTGAGGGCCTATAAAATCCTTGAATGTTGATTGTGTATTATAAGCTGTACCTATGTTAAGCGTCATGAAGGGAGACTCCGGAAAATCCTTCGTTGAAATCTGCACGACACCCCCTGAAAAGTCACCAGGAAGATCCGGAGAAGCGGTTTTGTTCACCACGATCTTATCTACAAGATTAGAGGGAAGTATGTCAAAGGAAAAGGCCTTCTTGTCAGGTTCAGTATTTGGAAGACTGGAGTTATTAAGCATGGCTGAGTTATAACGATCGGCCAGCCCTCTTACCACGATGAACTTGTTCCCCTGAATACTGGCGCCACTCACCCGTTTAAGCACGTCAGACGTGTTGCGGTCGGGAGAGCGACGAATCTGATCTGCAGAAATACCGCTCGAGATGCTGATGCTATTTTTCTGCTGAGCATAAAGCGCGCCGACGCTAGCCTGTCTGGCCGAAACATTGATCACGACCTGCTGAAGTTGCTGGCCTCCGGATTCCTCCATCACAATATCCATGTTGGATACTGTTCCTGCCTTTACAGCAATGTCTGACACTTTCTTCGCCTGATATCCTACATAAGAAAAAGCGAGTGTATATCTTCCGGCTGCCAGGCCTCCTATGTTATATCTTCCTTCAACATCAGTTGAGACTCCTTTGGCCGTACCTTCAACCTTTACAGTCAAACCGATCAGCGGTTCTCCCGTCTTTTTGTCGGTTACCTTACCTGAAATACGTCCAGTCTGCGCTGCAACTGAAAGTACATTCAGGATGAATAAGATAAGTAATCCTGTAACTTTGAAATTGTAATAATTTTTCACTTCTGCTTTAATTGTTTGTAGCAAAAGTATTATCACAATGTTAGCAGGAAGTTAGGTATTAATTAAGGATAGGTAAATCGAACGTTAATAAATTATTAAGAAGAAGAGGGTGCCTATATGTTCACCCTTTTACTTTTATCGTCCACAAAATTCCGCTCGCTCGTTGATGTGTAAGCATCATATACGTTCCAGGCCCATATTAAGATGGGGACAATGAACGTCCACACAAGAGTAAAGGCGACGGTTACTCCAACTATGATGATCAGGAGGCCTTTTATAAATTGCCCCTTCACTATCTGCCCAAGACCTGGTATAATGGCCGAAAGTACAGCCGGCACTAAATATCGTTGCTTTTCCATAATAAGTAGATTTACCATTATGGATATCAAATACATTGCCAGTACGAGTGGCAGAAAGAATTAATTGTGATGACCGGACCTTTTAGAGCGAAAAACTGAATAAAAGAGCCATAGCGGGCCGTTAAGAAAAGTAGAAAGGCTGGCCCGCAATGATGGAACGCTGCTTTCTTTGCTGTGCCCGTACCGTTGTAGCAGGAAGCATACAACAAAAACGGCCATGCAAACCTGCCACATTGATGGCCACCCCGCCTGATTATGAAGTTTCTCCAGTCCCACTATCACCGCAGAGAAGGCAAACACCATTAGCAAGATAACATAGGAAATCAATGGAGACTGCCTGATATAGTAGTATATTGTAAAGGCAATTACAAAGGAAGCCCAGTTTACAAAGCCATTGTATGACTTAAGGAAAGCAAGGTGAGGGAAAGGGATGGCCCAGATCATGCCCAATACCGCCATTGTAATAAGAGGAATTGTGAAATAATGTATGAGCTTGTTGGCTGGATGAGCGTGATAACGCGAAAACTCCTTAAAGATGGCCTCAACGGGCTCTGAGCCGTCTTTTGTCTTCTTACTCATGAACTTCTCGGGGAGTAAAATAAAAGGTCCTCCTTACCGGAGGACCTGAACTATTTATTTTGCGTATGAAACCGATCTGGTTTCACGGATAACCGTCACTTTTATCTGACCCGGGTAGGTCATTTCGGTCTGGATCCTGTTGGAGATGTCAGTAGCAAGAATTTCGGCCTGTGCATCGCTCACGCGTTCGCTTTCCACTACTACACGCAGTTCACGGCCTGCCTGGATAGCAAAGGTCTTCTCGACACCAGGATACGATAAAGCAAGTTCTTCAAGCTCTTTTAAGCGCTTGATATAGCTTTCAACCACTTCACGCCGTGCACCTGGCCTTGCTCCTGAGATCGCGTCGCAAGCCTGAACAATGGGCGAAATCATCGATGTCATCTCAATCTCGTCGTGGTGAGCACCAATGGCGTTGCACACTTCCGGATGCTCTTTATATTTTTCTGCCAGCTGCATGCCCAGAATAGCGTGTGGCAGTTCCGGGTTATCATCAGGCACCTTGCCAATATCGTGAAGTAAGCCTGCTCTCTTGGCCAGCTTAACATTGAGACCTAACTCAGATGCCATGGTAGCGCAGAAGTTGGCAACTTCACGGGAGTGCTGCAGCAGGTTCTGTCCATAAGATGACCGGTAGCGCATTCTGCCTACCATTCTGATAAGCTCAGGATGCAATCCGTGGATACCCAGGTCAATAACTGTCCTCTCTCCAATTTCAACGATCTCGTCTTCGATCTGCTTTTTTGTCTTCGCAACCACCTCTTCAATACGAGCCGGGTGGATACGTCCGTCAGTAACCAAACGATGAAGGGCAAGTCTTGCTATTTCCCTTCTTACAGGATCAAATCCGGAAAGAATGATTGCCTCCGGCGTATCGTCAACAATGATCTCGACACCTGTGGCGGCTTCAAGGGCGCGGATGTTACGGCCTTCTCGTCCGATAACTCGTCCTTTGATTTCGTCGTTCTCAATATTAAAGATCGATACGGTGTTCTCAATAGCAGCCTCAGTAGCAGTACGCTGAATGGTCTGGATCACTACCTTTTTGGCTTCCTTGCTTGCAGTGAGTTTAGCCTCATCAACGATGTCCTTAATCTGGCTCATTGCCTTCGTCCTCGCCTCCTCGCGGAGAGAATCCACCAGCTGGTTCTTCGCCTCTTCTGCTGAAAGCCCTGCGATAGTTTCAAGCTTGCTGATATGCTCCAGCTTTAAGGTCTCTACCTCCTCTTGCTTATGACGGGCCACTTCAAGCTGTTTCTCCAGATTCTTCTTCATATTATCGAGTTCCTGGTCCTTGCGGTTCACGTTCTCCATCCTCTGATTCAGAGACTGCTCTTTCTGCTTGATCGTATTCTCACGCTGGTTGAGCGTATTATTTCTGGCGTTCACTTCCTGTTCGTGCTCCGCCTTCAACTGAAGAAACTTCTCTTTAGCTTCCAGTAACTTGTTCTTCTTTAAGATCTCCGCGTTATTCTCTGCATCCTTCAGAATCTTTTTTACCTTATTCTGGGCAGCCAGCTCCTGGTTCTTAAGCAATTTCCTGAGCATGAACCGCCCAATCACCACTCCGACTACCAATCCTATTAAAACGTACAGTATTATTTCCATATATCCCTTTCAGTTAAAAAAAACCGCAATTAATTTAAGTCCCATGTACTGTAAAACTTCTGCAAACAAGTTTAGAGTTTTAATCATAATCAAGTGGACGTGCCAGGTGATTTACATTTTATTTAACTCTTTTGATATAGAAGCGTTAAGTTTAATACAATAGTGAAACTCAAGAATTAACTGCGGTTAAGTTCTTATGCTCTTTTATATTAAAGAACGAATATACTACTTCGTGAAGAATTCTGAAAGCAGCTGATCTAACTGATAAACCTTGTCTGCTACTTCCGTGCCATCTTCTGTCATTTTCTTCTCTGCTCTTAAAGTAGCTGTCGCGTAATGCAACACGCACATTGACAACAAGTCCTGTTTATCTCTTACCGCATAATTTTCCTGAAATTCCTTAATGCGGTCATTTATCAATTTAGCTGCCCTTCGTACTATTTCCTCTTCCTCCATGTCTACCTTTAATGGATAAACACGGTCAGCAATATTTATCTTAATTGAGATTTCTCCCATCTGAGCTTTGTTTCACGTCTATATTACTTTTTAAGCAATACAATACACTTATCTATTTCCCGCACAAATTCGCTAATTTTTTGCTTTATGTCAAGCGTTTTTTCGTTAGCGTCTGATTTTGATCCTGAAATAACTTCCAGCGAGCGGGCCATCTTTAGCACCCTTAACTTCTCTTCAAGCTCAGCAACCTTCGACTTGCCAGTATCCACTGCTACCTGCAGCGACTGATTCTCAAGCTTAAGCAAGTCGTTCTCCTCCTGTAAAGCCTCGCAAAGCTCCACCAGCCTCTTTGTCTTTTCGAGAACACTATCTAATTGTCCAGTTAGCGCCATTTCTATGCAGGTTGCAGATAGCTACAGCCCTACTTACATTAAGCAAGGCCCGCAATCTATTACTTTCTTATTTCAGCTCCAAGTTCCTTACCGAAGTTAATAATTAATTTGTTCATCACACCATCAATCTGCTTATCAGTCAGGGTCTTCTCCTCATCCTGCAGAACAAAGCTAACAGCATACGATTTTTTCCCTTCGGGCAACTTTTCTCCCTCGTATACGTCAAATACGTTTATCTCCCTGATCAAATTCTTCTCCGCGCGTAGCGCTACTTGCTTTAGTTGAGAGAATGTAACATCCGTTGACAGCAACATGGAGAGATCCCGGCGTACTGGCGGAAATTTGGAGACTTCCTTGTAAACAATTTTATTCTTCCTGATTGACTTTAAAAGCAGATCCCAGTCGAAATCGGCATAATAGACCTCTCGCTCAATGTCAAGATCCATCAGCACCGCTTTCGAAACGGAACCGAAGTGCACCAATGCCCTGTCCCCCTTTTTATACTGCTGCCCCTGTGCAAAATGATCCGAGTCGAAAGCCGACTCCGCCAGCCCGCTTATGTTCAGTCGCTTGACAATAGCATCCACAGTAGCCTTCAGGTTATAAAACGAAACCGGCTTCGCGTCCTGATTCCATTGAGCGTTATGATTTGCGCCGGAGAGGAAAATACCAAGACGCTGATTCTCGTTATATCCCGTCTCCGTCCTCGTATATACGCGGCCGAACTCATAAAGCTTAAGGTCTGGATTTTTCCGGTTCTGATTGTAAGCGATAGCTTCCAGACCAGAATACAACAGGGTTTGCCTCATCGTGTTCAGATCGCTGCTAAGCGGATTCAATATCTTCACAGCAGCAGCCTCGTCCTGCGCATATGCAAGCTTAGTAAGAGAATTGGAAAGGATCTCAAAGAAGCCATTTGCAGTCAGCATATCGGCCACCTGATTCTGTACCGCTTCCCTGTCAGGCTTCACCCCGTTGTTGAGAGAGGCTCTGATCTGCTTTGGAATGGCTATGTTGTCATAGCCATATATCCTCAGGATCTCTTCAATAACGTCGACCTCTCTGCTCACGTCTACTTTATAGCTGGGAACTTCCAGATCGAGACCGTTCTCGCTTTCAGAAACAATTTGTATTCCCAGGGCAAGTATGATGTCTTTGATTGTTTCTACCGGAATTCGCTCACCGATGAGCCTGTTTACGTTTGCGTAAGACAATGACACACTAAAGGGAGGAACAACGGAAGGATATAGGTCACTAATGGCAGAAGAAACTTCCCCGCCGGCCACTTCCTGAATAAGAAGAGCAGCCCTTTTGAGCGCGTATACAGTGATTTCCGGATCTGTTCCCCGTTCAAACCTGAAAGAAGCATCAGTTTTTAACCCGTGACGCTTCGACGTCTTTCTTACAGACACAGGGTGAAAACACGCACTTTCCAGAAAGACATTCCTTGTTTCATTTTTCACTCCTGAAGTTGCCCCACCGAACACTCCGGCAATGCACATCGCGCCTTCCGCATCCGCTATCACCAGGTCTTCCGAAGACAGCTTACGCTCCACACCGTCGAGGGTCACAAAAGGCGTTCCTTCAGCAAGATTTCCTACAATAACCTTCTCACCTCTAATCGCATCTGCATCAAAGGCATGCAGCGGCTGCCCCAGCTCATGCAGAACGTAATTGGTAACGTCAACCACATTATTGATCGGCCGTACCCCGATCACCTGAAGCTTTTCCCTGAGCCACTCCGGTGACTCCCTCACCTCAACGCCTGTAATGGTAAGTGAAGAATATCGCAGACATGCTGCGTCATTTGCCACTTCAACAGGAACAGAGCGCGAAGTATTCGCTACTGCAAACGAAGAAACATCGGGCATCGCTATGCTCGTCCTTAAAGACGCGGCGAGGTCACGCGCCACACCTAAATGTGAGGCTGCGTCGGCACGGTTTGGCGTCAGACCAATCTCAAACAGATGATCGTCCTTAATATTAAAATAGTCTTTAGCAGGGGTTCCCGGCACCGCGTCCTCTTTAAGAACCATGATGCCGGCGTGTGACTCACCAAGACTGATCTCATCTTCTGCACAGATCATTCCCTCTGACACCTCTCCGCGTATTTTCGATTTGTTAATTTTAAAGGGCTCACCCGACATTGGGTATACCGTCGCTCCTACTGTGGCTACGATCACTTTCTGTCCGGCAGCTACATTCGGTGCACCACAAACTATCTGCAGATCCTCGGCACCTCCAACGTTCACCTTCGTTACCCGCAGCCGGTCAGCATTCGGATGCAATCCGCATTCTTTTACATGCCCGACAACCAGTCCTTCAAGCCCCCTGGTATTGTCTGCACCTTTTCAAGGCTCTCCACTTCCAATCCCGTACTTGTCAGGATTTTCGAGATCTCCTCAGGCGTTTTATTACTCTGGATGAACTGAGTCAGCCAGTTATATGATATTTTCATTGAACTTAAACTGTATGAGCGGCAAAGATAAAAATTAAAGCGGAAACGAGAGCGCTGCCATGCCGTTCCCGGCTTTTATCCCATACGCCCTTACTGCTTTAAACTGAGGAATGAATTGCCTGCCGAACCGAAAGCCATAGTATCACATCAAACCTTCGTCGGCGAAGCTAAAGAAAGAGCTGTTCGAGAAAATGATATGATCAAGGACAGGCATATCCAAAAAGCCTCCCGCTTCAGTAAGCTTCCTTGTCAGGGCTAGGTCGGCCTGGCTCGGCTTTAAATTCCCCGAAGGGTGATTGTGTGACAGGATCAGTCCCGCTGCGTGATTCTCAAGTGCAGTCTGAAAAATGATCTTTGGGTCAGCGATGGTGCCCGACTGCCCTCCCTTGCTGATAAGCTGCCTTGAGATAACATTATTCGAACGGCTCAGCAGAACCACCCAGAATTCCTCATGATTCAAGTCAGCATAATAACGACTGAGCAGATTATAGACGTCCCTGCTTCCCGTTATCTTCACTTGCTTCTGTGCATCCGACTCTCTTCTGCGCCGGCCAAGCTCAAGGGCTGCAATAATGCTGATCGCTTTCGCCTCGCCTATCCCTTTAAATTTAGACAGCTCGTTAACGGACAAGCGTCCTAATTTCTCAAGATCGTTTTCCAGAGAATGCAAAATCCGCCGGCTCAGTTCTACTGCTGTCTCTTCTCTGCTTCCCGAGCCGATCAGGATTGCAATCAACTCAGCGTCGGTCAAATTGCGTCTCCCCTGAGAAAGGAGCTTCTCTCTTGGCCGATCCTCCTCAGCCCACGACTTAATGGTAATTTTAGGTTTATAAGGTTTCATGGCGAAAACTAGAAATATTCAAAAGATTCCACAATAAAATCTCCGGCGTCTAACCTAAAAAAAGCAATATGGAAACGTTCTAAACTCGCTCATTTTATGACGCTTATCACAAATAAAAATGAGTAAAACGAAAACCAATTCTGACGCCAATCGTATCTTTCTATATTAATAAAAGATATATTTATTGTTAATAAATTATTAAGCAGATGAAACGGATTTATAGGGCATTTTCAGCCGTTCTATTAATCCTCGCGACCTTAAACTCGTTCGGACAGGATACAAAACGGTTATTTTCAATCGACTTTTACGAAGGTACAATCTCCCTGGAGGTTGATCCGCATACTCTTATAAACGTCCCCGCGAACTCATCTGAACTCGCCGTAAAGAACTTCTATAGCCAAATCGTCACCTCAGACTACCGGCCTCTGGTAGACTCCCTGCTTGCCTACAAGAACAAGCACCAGCTGAACGACTGGCTTTACTATCAGCTGATCAGAAGAACAGCAGGAACGCTTAGCCCAAAATCTGAAAACTACACACGATACACGCTGTATAAATGGTTTTTGCTTAGTAAGTCAGGATACGACGCCAGACTTGCCCTCACTCCAGACAAGATCATCTTCTATGTTTACAACAACGAAGATATCTCCGACATTCCATTTTTTATGGTCGATGACAAAAAGTTCATGTGCCTCAACTATCATGACTATCCTAACGCCGACTTGAACGAGGAGCCGCCAATGCCAATAAACATACATGTACCTGAAGCAAAGATGCCGTTCTCATATAAAGTGACCAGAATGCCCGACTTCAAGCCTGAAAGCTATTTAAGAAAAGATATCGAATTTAGCTACCGGCAAAAGGTTTATCATTTTCAGGTTAAGCTAAATCCTGAAGTCGAATCGATATTCAAAAACTACCCGGGCGTGGACTTTGAATCCTATTTCAACATCCCGCTAAGTAAGGAAACTTACAGCTCGCTGATCCCTATCTTAAAGAAAAACGTGAAGGATATGAGTCAGAAAAAAGGTGTTGACTATCTGATGCGATTCACCCGTTATGCATTTTTGTACGAAGACGACGAGGAAAATTTTGGCAAAGAAAAGAGACTATCGGCTGAAGAAACACTATTTTCCCAGTATAGCGACTGTGATGACCGCGCCGCTCTCTTCTTCTACCTCGTAAAGGAAATATATAACCTACCGATGATTGCGGTTCTTTACCCTACACACATCACCATGGCTGTACAGTTCGATAAACCTGTAGGAAAACCAATCATCTACAAAGGCCGCACATATTCCTTTTGCGAACCGACCCTTCAAAAGGAAGATCTGCACCTGGGGCAAATTTCGTCTCAGCTTAGAAACACACCCTACCAGATCGTGTATCAATACGATCCGCATTAATCCTCCCTCGTACCATTATAGCTCAACCCCTCACATGACAGCCGCCAACAAAAAAAGGGATACAGCTATGTACCCCTCTTTCTATGAACTATGATAGTATTTTAATCTGAATTATGACAGACCGTTCACGAATCTGGTAAGCTTCGACTTGTTGTTAGAAGCCTTGTTCTTGTGAATAACGTTCTTCTTAGCAAGACGATCAAGCATAGAGATTACCTTAGGCAGAAGACTTACAGCCTCTTCCTTTGATGTTGTGCTACGTAATTTCTTAATTGCGTTACGTGTAGTCTTTGCCTGATAGCGGTTACGTAAGCGCTTAGCTGCATTAGCCCTGATTCTCTTAATCGCTGATTTATGATTTGCCATTTGTAAGCTTTTTGTCGTTCTTAATTTTCGGACTGCAAATATATGGGGATATATTTAAAAATCAAACACCTAGCACGCAATTTACTATTTTTTCTTTTTTTAAAGCCCTCAGCACCACATCGCAGTGCCCCACTATCGACCCTCTGTATACCCTTTTTAGCTATTTTTAATTACATTGCCATGAAAATAAGCGGCCATAAAGCAATGGCAAGAAGACTCTATATTTCCGTAACCTTATTAACTGTAAGCCTGTTCTGCTCTTCATGGGGCTTTTTCGGACATCATCTGATCAGCCGAATGGCTGTCTTCACCTTACCTCCCCCTATGATACGCTTTTACAAAAACAACCTGGGATATATCACACGTCACTCAGTCGACCCGGACAAAAAGCGTTACCTTGATCCTCTGGAGGGTGCCAGGCATTTCATTGACAGTGAGCGATACGGAGAATCTCCTTTTGACAGTATACCTGAAAAATGGAGCCAGGCATGTTTGAAGTATACGGAAGACACGCTCAGAAAATACGGGACTGTTCCCTGGCAGATTGAGAAAACATACTACCAGCTTGTCAGCGCATTTGACAACAGAGATTCCCTGATGATTCTCAAGCTGTCCGCTCACCTCAGTCATTATATTTCAGATGCTCACGTTCCGCTCCATGTTACCTCTAATTACAACGGACAGTTGTCAGGTCAGCTAGGAATACACGCCTTTTGGGAAAGTCGGCTACCCGAACTCTTCTCCAAGCAGTATAATTTTATGACAGGCCGCGCAAAATATATCGAAAGTCCTATAAAAGAAGCGTGGTCAATTCTAAGACATACGCTTCAGTACAAAGACTCTGTATTCGCCATAGAAAAGCGGGTTGCCGCCACCTTCCCCTCTGACCATAAATACAATTATTCTGAGCGAAATGGGAAGGTCATCAGGCAATATTCGGCAGCTTACTCTAAAGCCTTTCATGATGCTTTAAGTGGAATGGTAGAGCAACAGATGCGAAGTGCTGTGTATGAGACAGGGTGCTTCTGGTATTCCGCATGGGTTGATGCCGGCCAGCCAGCTCTTTCTTCCTTTCCTTCGATCCCTCAACGCAGACAAAAAGATAAAGAAGATCCTGACCTTCAGATTCACTCCAACAAGAACATTCTCGGCCGGCCCGACCTATAGATCCCGGCAGCGCCCGGCCACCTATGCTCCAGCCTTTTTATTTCCCCTTATTACTTCAATGACCGGCGGAATAAGCGAGAGCAATATAATTGCAAAAATTACATAGGTAAAGTTATCCTTGATGACCGGGAGCCCGCCAAAAAAATAACCGATGAATAAGAAGCTGGATACCCATAACACTCCTCCAATCACGTTATATGACGCGAAATGTTTGTAGCTCATTGTTCCAACTCCGGCTACAAATGGAGCAAATGTCCTCACGATAGGCACGAACCGCGCGTAGATGATTGTCTTGCCCCCATGCTTTTGGTAAAAAGCCTGAGTCTTTTCCAGGTACTCTTTTTTAAGCAACTTGTATCGCCCGCTGAAGGCTTTCGGACCAACGTAATCTCCTATATGGTAGTTAACCATGTCTCCCAATACTGCAGCTACGATTAAGAGGGCACACATCAGAAAGACGCTCAGATTACTCTCTGGCTTTGCTATGATCGCACCAGCTGCAAACAAGAGTGAATCACCGGGAAGAAAAGGTGTCACTACAAACCCGGTCTCTGCAAAAATCACAATGAACAGGATCAGATAAGTCCAGGTCTGGTAATCGTTTACGATATCAACCAGATGCTTGTCTATATGCAGAACGAAGTCGATGAATGATTGAATGAATTCCACTTTATATGTGCTATATATGTTTAAAACGTAATATGCCCTCCCCGCTAACGGATGATCAGCCTCGAAACCAACTTATGTTTATCACCCTGCTTCCTGAGGTATAACGTGTAAAAGGCCCCGTCCCGGGGATGGATGTTTATACTGTCGAGCTTAACCTTTGGCTCTCCCGACTTATAAATGGCAACGAGATGTCGTGTTGTGTCCACATATGCCCAGCCACTCATTTGATTCTGCACCTGCTCAGCGAAAAGTTTCTTGCCTCTTTCCAGATTCAGATCAAGCTTATCGGCATTAGAACTGATATTAATAAAACGAACTCTGGCCTTTCCCGTCGAATCCCGGCCAGCGAATGAGTCTTCGCAGAACACCAGGCCATGTTGAGCGGAGCTGCCCGTCAGAAAGCAGCTGTAATATTTGTTAGCAGTAAGATCTTCACGAGACTCAGCAAGCAGAGCCGAAAGATTCTGAGCTGCCGGCGCCACCTGGAAAAGCCGGCTTCCCGCATATACCTGATTATAGGTGCTGTTACTGTCTGAAGGAAGAGCTCCCGTCCGCACCGCACTGCCCTCTATGTAAAACAAAACATCTCCCTGCTGTCCTTCAGCTGCATTAAAAAACGTAATAAAAGATCGCTGGGGGCTGTCATCATCATCCCCCTTCACGCAGGACGACAAAAGTGCACAGGTGAGAAAACCGGCAACCATATGAAGCGTCAGACTAAAAAAGGAGCTATAACACCGAAATTCCATTAGCCGCAGACATGCATTGAGAGCTGTAAAAGTATTAAAAATGTCGCAGTAATAAAGGCGCCTGGTCTAAAAAACGCATTCTTAACATAAAGGATACAAAAGTCTCCTTCAGCAGATTCCCCCTGAGGCAAACACGACTGCAAGACAATAAAAAAAGAGGCTGCCGTTACCGGTAGCCTCTGTATGCTTTGATGCAGGAGATGCTTTTACAATGCACTCTTGTGATCTACGAGGCCAAGCCCAAGCTGCTTTGCTCCCTGACCATCTTTCACTCCCCGCAAATAGACAGTATACGACACTCCGGCTACCGCATTAAAGGTAAGAGGAGTAGTAACAAGCGGGGTTTCAGTACCAGCGGCATAGACATTCACTACAGTTTGCCCTGCCGGATATTCCTTAAAGGTTGGCGACGCCGCACCGGAAGCTCCCGAAAAGCCCTGTGCTGTCAGCTTTGCTGTTGCCGTACTGATACTTACATCTACAGACCCGGCACTTTTGCTCGCATTAACAAAACGAATAGCAGCATTAGTACCAGAGGGGCTTACAAGTTTATCCGCCACTACAAACGAAGAATCTCCGCTGCCCGCCAGATAGATAGAAAAAACAGAGTCAGCTCCAGCGGGTACCGCACCCCTTGCCACCACAGTGTTACTTGAGCCTTTAAAAAACACCATCTCCACCCCTGCAAATAAATCCTTATAGTACTTGGAGTTTGTACTATAGCCTATGTTATACTCTGTCCTCTGTCCTCCGTAGGCAAACTCGGCACTGGTAATGTTCGGATCCGCATTAACGATCATGACGTCCGAAAGAACCGGCTTATAATTATCGTTGTCATTGCTTTTCAGACAGGCACTAAAGAGCATAGTCACTCCCAGGAGGATCAAGCCGCTTGAAATAAATCGAAATTTCTCAGGCAGGTAATTGTTCAATTTCATATTGGTCTATTTTTATCTTACTTAAACTTAAAATATCAATACGTAGTATGCCGCCCCGGCGCTACAACGGTAAAAATAAAAATACAAAAGCCCGGCCAGGTCTGCCTGGCGGGCCTTGAACTAGAGCTTAAAAGACTATACTATTTGTTTGTTACCAGCATCGTGCTGACTTCGGTGGAGCCTTTGACAATCACGGTGTAAATCCTGTTCGCAGCCAGGGCCGCAATATTAAGACTGATGCGGCTATCCGGATTATTAACAGGCGTTACGGTTAAAGCTGTCAATCCAGCGTCTACTTCAACAAAGTTAGACGCTTTGCCATACTCGATGTTAGACGCCAGTTTTGTCCCGTTGGCCAAACTAAAATCAACATTACTGCTTGCTGCAGAAGCAGTGCTCAGGTGCACGAAACGAACCTTTGCCTTCCCTGATGCAGGAGCAGAAAGATCGTCCTCCATGCCAAGGATAGAAGCGGAACTGCCCGTCCCTGAAAGAATAAAGGTGTAGTTCTTATTATCCTTCAGATCAAACTCTTTTGATGCGTACACATCGGAAGAGCCTACAGTGCGAAATTCCACCTTCCTGTTGTTACCTGAGGCAGGGGTAGCAATGTAATTCGAGCTTTCACTATTGGCGCTAACGCTCGTAATTTTCGAATCTCCAATATAGAAGTCCTGGTTTCCGGAGTTCTCTGCAACGTTTACAACCTTGACATTTAGGGAGGTGCCATCCTGGGTCTCATCATCGTCAGAGCAGGACGATAAAAAAACTGAAAAGCCTACTACTGCACCAACAAGTGCAATTTTTCTTAGAAAAGTTTTGTTCTTTTTCATAGTACAATGTATTTAGTGAAATAATATTCCGCCATTACTGATATTTGCAAAATTTCGTATTACAAATACCTGAATGACCGCTCTTCTTCTTACAACTACTACACCAATCTGAACAAACTTAATCCGAACCATATAAAAAAAGAAGGAAGACCTTCTGATCCTCCTTCTTTTTGCTTTTTAAGCAATTATATTACAATATTTTAAGCTCCTGATATTAATTCGGCCCTTACCCCTTAAAAGTTAATATAAGATTAACACAGTGTAGGCTTATCTATGCATAAGTGTTCAGCATTACAGGCATTACCAGCATGAGAATATCTTCCTTATCGTCATTAGTCTGAGGAATAAGAAGGCCGGCCCTGTTAGGAGTGCTCATCTCCAAAGTCACTTCCTCGCCGCTCATATTATTAAGCATTTCAATCAGGAAGCGTGCATTGAAGCCAATTTCCATATCCTCTCCTTCATACTGACAACTAAGGCGTTCATGTGCTTCGTTAGCAAAATCGATATCCTCAGAGGAAATATTTAATTCACTTCCCGTAATCTTCAGCCGTACCTGATGCGTCGTTTTATTAGCAAAGATAACAACGCGACGAAGTGAGGCCAGGAACAATGCCCTGTCGATTGTCATCAGGTTGGTGTTATTACGCGGAATAACAGCCTCGTAATCCGGATACCGTTCATCAATCAGGCGGCAGATAAGATTGATATTAGCAAAGCGAAAAAATGCGCTCGTTGTATTGTATTCAACAGAGACGTTCACATCATCAGAAGGCAACGAAGACTTCAGAAGGGTCAGCGCCTTCTTAGGCAGGATAAATGAAGTAGTTTGCTCCGCCTTGGCATCTTTACGACGATAGCGGACCAGCTTGTGCGCGTCTGTGGATACAAAAGTGAGATGAGAGGGCGTAAGCTCGCAGTATACACCCGTCATAGCGGGTCTCAACTCATCGTTACTTACTGCAAACAACGTTTTGTTTATTGCTTCTGAAAGCACAGAAGCTGGAAGATTAACAGCAGAAGCATTCTCTACCGTAGGAATCTTTGGAAAATCGTCCCCATTCTCCCCGCTCAGCTTATACTTCCCGTCGCCCGCGTTGATCTCCACGGCAAACGTACTTTCGTCAACATTAAAAGCGATTGGCTGATCGGGTAATGTTTTCAACGTTTCCAGCAGTATCTTAGAAGGAATGGCAATCTTGCCCTCCTCTTTCGATTCAACAGGCAGAGAGGTAGTCATGCTAGTCTGGAGATCCGTAGCGGAAATGGTCAGGATCCCTTCCTTAATTTCAAAAAGGAAATTTTCCAGAATTGGCAAAACCGTACTACTGCTCGATGCTCCGTTTACTGCCTGCAACTGTTTTAATAGAGTTGACGTCGAAACAATAAATCTCATACTTCAATAAATAAAATTCAATTTTATGCTAACCCCTTCTAAAAAAGAAGACTTCGGGGAGAAAAGGCTTCAGACATCAAAAATAGAAAAGAAATCACAAGTTTCAAGGAATAAGTAACGGTTTTAAGACCTCCGCCAATCAGCACGGTCATATCATTTCTTAAATCCATACTTCCTTCGCCTGTACAAATGCTGAATGGCACCCGCAACCGCAAGGAACACCAAAGGCACAATAACATTGATCAGCTGCCAGCTCGTCTTCTCTGTCCTTATCCGCGCCCTGTCGAGCAGCCTCAGCTTCACCTCCTTATTCCTCAGCCCGATGATCCCTGAATCGTCCGTGAGGTAATCGACAACGTTAAGGAGAAAGTTCTTATTCCCAAACTGCTGTCCGCTATACCTGTCGAAGCCAAGAGGGAATGGCGATCCATCCTGGGTGCTAATCTGATTTTTGAGAACATCTCCGTCGGCCATTACCACCATTTTCGCAGGCTTGCTCTTTTGGGGCAAAGCCGCAGGAGGCACCAGCCCCTCAGGTACCGGCCGATTTGCGAAATCAGACGGAAAGGAGCCCTCAAGAAGTACCGCCACCGGAACAGGAACACCCCTGAACGCTCTTGGGTCTGGCTCCTGCTCAACCATCTGGAGCGACAACATCGATGGAATTTTAAGTAACCGGGAAAAAGGCGAGGACGACAATAAAATCTGTTTCTTTACACCTCTGGACGGTATTGTATCAATAGAACTGGCAAATTCGCTCCTGATTCCGTCCAGGTTCCTGACAAGAGGATGAGCCGAATTAGGCATAAAGATGGGATAAAACAGCCATGGAACCATCTGGATCTGGGGCTGCCCCCCTGCACTCCCAACCGACAAAGGAATTTGCGCACAGTTCATGTCTGCTACAAGGTCATAGTTTACCCGCACCCCATATCTGAATAGCATATCATCAAGATTGAGTCGCTTAGCAAAGGCAAGCTGAGACCCCATGCCCCGAAGGCTGTCCAGTTCGGCATTGACGTTGTCAAGGGCCCAGAAGATCCTGCCTCCCCTCATCAGGAAGTAATCGATCTTATATTTTTCGGCCTCGCTGAAGGGCTTATCTGGCTTCGGTATAATGAGCAGCTTTAGCTTATCCAAACCCTCAAATGAGATTGTGCTCAGGTTCACTCTCCCTGCTTCAAAAGCGCCCTGCAAACTATTCATTGCGTCTGATAACTGAAGATCAGTAAGCTCATTGTGTCCCTCGCTAAAGCCAATTCGCTGGCGGCCGCCGCTTCTAACTTTCTTTATTGCGCTGGTAAAGGCGTATTCCAGATTCTGTATCGAGTTGTTCAAAACCTCTTCAGGAGATGCCCCCATCCGGTTTTGAAAAAAATTCACAGGCATTTCCCTGCCTTCATAAATCACGAGCGCCGATGGGAAAACAATTTTCTGTGTGAGACCATCCTCCGTTTTCACACTTAGGTTAGTCGGACTCAGTCCTTTCCCCACCAGCTCCTGATAAAGGGCATTATTAGCAGCCTCCGAGCCGGCCGAGGGGTTCACAAAGGCAAAACGGAGGTGACCGCGTGAATAAGCTTTATAGTCGTCCAGCAGGTCTCGGACCTCTGATTGCAGCCGCTTGAACCCGGCGGGGAACTCGCCCTCCAGGTAAATAGTGATTTGGATATCGTGGTCCAGAGAGCTCAACTCGCTTCTTGTTATATCCGACAAGGTGAACCGCTTCTCTTTTGTAAAGTCTATTCGCGAAAAAAAGTAGCTGGATATGGCGTTTACAACGGCCAGTGCGGCTACGAACACCAGGAGGTACACCAAGTCCTTCTTCCGCTGCGTTACCATTTTCGTCCTCCCAACACAGTTTTAGTAATAACCAGAAAAAGAGCGATAAAACTCAGGAAATAAATAAGATCGCGAGAGTCAAGCACGCCTCTGCTGATTGAAAGATAGTGCTGATTAATGCCAAGTGCCGTCACATACGACTCGACACTTTGCAACGAAAGGAGCTTGCTCAGCGAGTCGAAGCCTGAAAAAGCGAAAAAACACAGAAAGACCGCCAGAACAAACGAGATGATCTGGTTTTTACTCAGCGAAGATGAAAAGATCCCGATCGACACGAAAGCTCCTCCCAGTAAAAAAACTCCGATATACGAGCCAATAACCGCTCCGGTGTCGATGTTTCCGACTGTAGCGCCCAGCTGATACACAGCGATGTACCAGACCAGGGTAGGCAGCAGGGAAGCTGCAACGATACAAAGGCTTGCCAGATACTTACCCAGGACTATTTGCCAGTCGGTAAGCGGACTGGTAGCCAGCAGTTCGAAGGTACCCTCCTTCTTCTCCTCCGCAAGGGTCCGCATGGTTACGGCAGGGATAAGGAACATAAACACATAAGGAGTAATAGAGAAGAAGCTATCAAGACCAGCGTATCCATAGTCCAGAATACTACTCTCAGGGAAAACCCATAGAAACAAGCTAGTGACCAGCAAGAACACGCCAATGGCCACGTAAGCCACCAAAGAGCTAAAAAAAACGGTGATTTCTTTATTAAAAACAGCAAACATTGCTTTTCTTCAAAGGTTCGCTAAAACTGATATCCCACTTTAAAAGACCACAAACTAATGTTGCCACTTTCACGACTCCAGGATTCAAACCTGAAGCCAGTATTTATTGCAGCTTTTTCTGTAAGATGCCAGGACGCCCCAACACCGGGAGTCATAATGAAAACAGTGCCGGCGCCCTGCTGTATTCCAAATCCGGGGCCAAGCTCCATCTGCGCAAACACAGACCGGTTAAAGTAAAACTTAGCTCCCGCCTTAGCAGGCACATATGATCTCGTATCAACCGACGTACTTTTTCCGCCCTGATAAAAAGACATCACTCCCGTCGATCCCGTAATGTAGAACGACCTCGTCACCGGTATATCCAGACCGCCCGATCCGCCGAAGCCGTAGCCAAACTGCCGACCAAACTCACCGCTCGGTATAGAAAACTCCACGTCCAGGTTGAACCGTGGCCTTACCGGATACGGCGCATTAGCCCGTTCCTGCGCACCAAGTCCTAATGAAATAAAAAAAGGAAAATGCCTGCTGCTAGTGTTTTCATAATTCGTAATACAAAGAAAGCGAATCTTACCATTAAATTATAACCAAGAAACGCAGAAGAGGTTGTGTCGCCTTCCAATATACCAATAAACCTGATTCCCCTGCACCTTACCGCACCTTCCAGCTGTTATTGCTGGTGTTGCAGTCGGGTAAAACATGGTCGGGGTCGAGCGTTACAGTCGACAGTTCTTCTTTCGAGGGGAAGAGGAACTTCCACTCAGCGCCTCTCTTCCATATCTCCACCGGAAGTTTCATCCGCGATACCTCGCCCGCCTTGGTTGTCACCTCTACGATCACAGGCATCGGCATCTTCTGAAGATTGGCAATCGTAATAAGCGCGCCATTCTGCGGATTGTTTTTGTTATAACTCACATTGGTGATGGCCTGATCCATCTTCCAGTTCTTGAGAAACCAGCCCCTCCAGAACCAGCTTAGATCCTCTCCGGCCACATTCTCTATGGTCCTGAAAAAATCGTCAGGTGTGGGATGTTTAAAGGCCCAGCTGCGGATGTACGCCCTGAGAGCCCGGTCGAACCGCTCTTCACCCAAGATCTGGTTTCTCAACATGAGCAGACCGAGGGCAGGTTTCAGGTAGATCAGCATTCCGCTATTGTCCTCTTTCATGTTATCGGCGCTAACTTTTACCGGCTCCATCCTGTCATCAGCAAAAACACGCGCCCACTTGTGCATATCTTTATCGCCTTCTTTATACTCCCCGCCGTTAAAAGACTCCGCTGACAGATAGTTGATGAACGTGTTCAGCCCCTCATCCATCCAGCCATGCCGCCGCTCATTTGTTCCAACAATCATAGGGAACCAGTTATGAGCCATTTCATGATCAGTAACGCTCCACAGCCCCGCGCCCTTCTCTTTCAGCGAGCAGAAAGCCAGGCCCGGATATTCCATTCCTGTAAGGCTTGACGCTACATTAACAGCGACAGGGTAAGGATATTGATACCACTTCGCAGAATAATGTTCTATTGAGGCCTTTACGTATTCTGTCGAGCGTCTCCAGCCGGACTTGCTGTCAGCCCCCCTGGGATATGCTGAAATCGCCATAGCAGTAGTCCCGTCCGGCAGGTTGATCCGTGCGGCATCTACTATAAAGGCAGCAGAACTAGCCCAGGCGATGTCTCGTGTATTGTCCATCCGGTAGTGCCAGGTGAGCGGCGCTTTCCCCTGACGGGGAGGCCGTCCATCACGAATAAGTACCGCACGATCACTCCGTCGCGCATTTTCCCATGCCTTCAACTCCTGAGCTGTGTACACCTCCGATGGATTAAGGAGCTGCCCTGAACATACAACCACATGATCGGCCGGCGCGGTGATCCTGACATCAAAATTGCCGTATTCCAGATAAAACTCGCCTAAACCGTTGTAAGGATCGGTATTCCATCCCGAGACATCGTCATACACACACATCCGGGGATACCACTGTGCAACGGAAAAGATCTTCCCCCGTCGGTTTCTGCTATGCCGGTCCGGTCTGCTCCGTAGAAAGGAATAATATATGAATATTCTATTCTCAGCTTCACCTGACCGCGGGGCTGCAGAGCCACCGGAAGAAGCAGCTGCATTCGGGTGTCTTCCGTCATGCACGCCAGATCCTGCCCTTTTCCGTCGGCGGCAATCAGCTCAACGTGCCTGATCCTGAATCCTGCGTCATAAGCCTGCCCTTTGGCTCCGCTCCGGCTTCCGCTTAGCGGGATCATCATCGTTCCCCTTGAATCGGACTTGAAAAGATTCTGATCCAGCTGAAGCCATAAAAAGTCAAGCGAATCTGGACTATTATTGGTATAGGTAAGAATCTCAGTGCCTGAGATCTCATTCTTCTGATCGTCGAGCGTCACACTGATTTCATAGTCCGCCCGATTCTGCCAGTAGGCATGCCCCGGCTTTCCAGAGGCCGAGCGATACGGGCCGCCCTCCCTGGTGTAAAAATTATGATCGAACGCCTCGGTATAATCGTAAATACTCTCCGGCTTGCTGTTACTAAAATATCCCTCAGCTGATTGTCCCCTTGCCTGAGCTGTTGTCAGTAAAGCAACCGCTGCCAAAGCGTAAAATAACCTTCCAGTCATAAATTCACCGTCGTACTCACTTTAGCCGTGTGCACTACTCATCGTCCTATTTAAATAATTACACAAAAACATTCTAGAACTGCTCCATTTAATGCGAATAAAGCGACAGCACGTACTAGACCTGTCCTAGTCTTTCGAGATACTCTGCCTCGTTAAACCCAAGGATAAAACTCCCCTGCGTCTCTATCACTGGGCGTCTGATTACACTGGTTTTCTCCATCATCAGTTGGAAAGCAGCCTGCTTGTTTGATACTGAGGCCTGAATTGCCGGATCGAGTTTTTTCCATGTAGTGCCTCTCTTATTGATTAACGCTTCCCAGCCCGCTTTCGCATCCCATTCAGCCAACTTCTCTTCTGAAACCCCCAGCTTTTTAAAATCGTGGAACTCGTACGTTATGTGGTGATCATCCAGCCACTTCAACGCCTTCTTAACAGTATCGCAATTCTTAATCCCGTATACTTTCATGTACCAAACATAGTGAAAAATCGCAACTGTGCGACCGTCACTACTGCGACTCGTTGCTCTTTCCTCCACTCACATCGTCATTCTTAATCCCCCGCTGATTCTTCTTGATCCCGCCCTGAAGCTTCCCGAAGCGGTAATTTAAGCTTAACCGGTAAGATCTGAAATAGTTTTGATACGTGCTTGACTGGCTGAATCCCGCCCCTGTCGTCTCATTAACAAAGTAGCGATATTTGTTAAACGGGTTACTTGTTGCAGCAGAAAAGGTCAATTTTTCTTTAATGAGTTCCTTGCTGGCACTGAGCGACGTGTAATAATAGGAACTGCCTTGTCCCTGCAGGTTGATGTAAGGACTGCTGTAACTAAAATCGGCATTTAACCTCCAGCCCTTATTAAACTTATAACCTGTTCCGCCATAAAAATACCCCCTCACCCCGCTATTACTGGCCTCCCTTCCGTTGATCATGCCTTTCAGCCAGACGTAATTCATGTTCCCGCTAATATTGAAGTTCCACGCTTTCGTGATGGGGTAATTAACATTAAAGTTAGTTCCCAGGGTACGGTCCTTTCCAATATTTCCATAAGTAGTGTAGGTCACCTGTCTGGGCTTATCATATACCGAGAACTGCTGTATGGTATTGTTAGAGAAGCTGTAATTGATCCCAATGTTGATGGAGCCTTTTTTAAATCTGCTGTAGCCCATCCTGATATCATTACTCACTACAGGCTTCAGATCCGGATTTCCGGCCGATTCAAAGTTGGGGTTGGATCTGTCTACAAAGGGATTTAAGTTCCAGATGCTGGGCCGCTGAATACGCTGGGTGAAACCGAAGTTCAGGCTGCTCATATTCTTAAACTTCCGGTTCAGGGAGAATGTCGGAATGATACTAAAAAAGTCCTTGTCCAGCTCCTGAGCCCTCGAAATAAAGTCGGCCTTTATCGTCGTCTCTTCCACCCGCACGCCGGCTTTAAATCCCCAGTCCTTGATATTGTACTGGTAAGATGTGTAAGCTCCAAACACATCCTGGTTGTTGTCGAAAGTGTTGGTACGGAGCGGATCATTAACAAAGACGCCGTCCACATTAAGTGAATCATATCTAAAATCGCTGTTATTGTCCCGCAGTATCGCCTTTAATCCAGCTTCAACGGTCAGCTTCTTATTAACAGGATGAACATAGTCGAGCTGGATAGTTTGCTCGCCTGAGCCGCCATTATTCTTTTGCCGGTAGTCGTTCATAGGCCAGCTGATCCGGTTCCCAAGTACATGCGAATCAAAAGTTTTATCGTCCGAATTGGAATAGCGATAGGAGAACGTAAGAAGCCGGTCTTTTTTACCCTTGAATCCTTTTTGATAGTTAAGGGCCAGATCAATACCGCTCCACGTGTTCCTGCTGTCGTCGTTTGTGGTGTATCCCGTTGTCACGGCATCAAGCGCATCGAACGTCCGCGAATCCTGCATCCCTTTGGCATCATACGTACCATCGTTAAAGCCCACTTCCGCAGTAATGAGGTTAAGAGTATCAATCTCAAAGCTTAATTCAGTACCCAGATACTTATAATTATTATCAAACTCACGCGTGCCATTCTGGAATAAGCGCGACAAAGGCACTTCAGCTCCGTTGCTCAGCCGACTGCTATGATAGCCTGCACTCGGCTGGCTGTAATATCCTACTCCGCCGTATCCGGAAGCACCAAACTTTCCCTGCTTTAATGTAAATGAACCGCCGGCACCGGGGCCGCCAACAGGAAAGCGTTCATTGATATTGATACTTCCGTTATAGCCATTATCAATCTTCTTGGTTGTTATGATATTAATGATCCCGGCTAAGCCCTCGCTGTCGTACTTGGAAGGAGGAGTAGTGATCACCTCAATTTTCTGAATACTCGAGGCAGGCATGCTGCGCAGGACATCCTTTGGATTCTTGGCCACCATACTTGAGGGTTTCCCATTTACCAGTATCTTATAGTTTGAATTTCCCTGCAGCTTAATATTATCATCAGCATCAAGCGAAAGCAAGGGCACTTTTCGCATCATATCAAGCACATTATTTACCTTACTTTCAGGGTCGGCCTGCAGATCATAGGATATCCGGTCAGGCTCCTGCTGGATCACCGGCTTATCTGCCGTCACGCTCACTTCCTTTAACTGGTTATTTTTTGCAGTCAGACGAATCGTACCGGCATTCACTTCTGCACCGGAATTAGCGCCAATTGGCGGCACTTTCACTGTCGCCGGTTTATACCCAACAGAAACCGCGGTAACCTGATAAGCACCCGCTGACAGTTTACTAAATGAAAAATGTCCCTTAGAATCACTAAGCGCTGTCTTAAGCGGTTTGTTAGTCTGGTCTTTGAGCGAAACGGTAACATACTCAAGCGGCTTTCCGCCTGCAGAGTCGACCACAACGCCCTTAATGGTGAATAAATGAACAGGGCCTTGTGCCCTAAGGGCGTTGCTGAAAAGGATTAAGATTGCTCCAAGCAGGCAGATGAAGGTTGAGAGTTTCATATTAACTATGTGGTTAGATTTCTAATTCAAGATAAAAGAGCCAAATAAATAGCGGCTTATCTCTCGCTCTCAGCCTGTGGCTTGCAACTAAATATTTAGTACAAAAATAAAAAGCTTTCTTAACTCTGTATGTTAAAAAATGTTATATTTTCATTACAACAGAGAAATACACGTCCTCCCTCCTGATGCAGATGCATCGGCAGCACGTTCTCCACACGAAAAAGAAACTTATTTATTAAAGCGTGTCATCGTGAGCTCGGCGCCAACCGTAACAAAGCTCTCAATCATCTCTACCGATCGATCAATCAGCCCGGGCAGCTCCGGCTGTTCGTCTTCATCAAAGCTGCTTAGCACAAAGTCTACCTGCCGCCCCTTGGGATAATGATCACCTATACCAAAGCGCAGGCGGGGATAGTGCTGACTGCCCACAAGCGATTCAATACTTTTAAGGCCATTGTGTCCCGCGCTGCTCCCTTTAGGCTTCAGGCGAATGGCGCCAAAAGGAATGGCCAGATCGTCTACGATGACCAGGATATTCTCCACAGGGATCTTCAGTTCGTGCATCCAGTAATTGACCGCTTTACCGCTCAGGTTCATATAAGTGGTGGGCTTGATAAGGTAAAGCTTTCGCCCCTTATAACTGGCTTCCGTGTAATATGCAAGGCGAAGATTTGAAAAGGAAACCCCGGCCTTTTTTGCCATGGCATCAGCTACCATAAAACCAATGTTATGACGGGTATCAGCATATTCAGGCCCAATATTACCCAAGCCCACGATCAAATATTTCATAGGCGCAAAAGTAGGACTACAGCAGGAAAGATAAAAGGGCAGGAGGTGTACAAAAAGAAAGGCCCCCAGTAAACTGAGGGCCCTCTGATCTTTATTCCCTTTGCGGGGACATTGAGAAACTTATTTCTTAGCGTCCTGCTCAGCTTGCCTTAATGCACGGGATGTTGTTACTGATACAATTGTATCTTCAGGAACGTTGGTAACCGCAAAGTTTTCGAACTTCAGGTCACGTACGCGAACCGATTTACCAACTTCCAGGGGCTCAATACTAACTTCAACATACTGAGGCATATCCTTAGGCAAAGCTTTCACTCTTAGCTTACGAAGTTTCTGAACCAGCTTACCCCCCATTTTAACACCAGGAGAAGTACCGGTCAACTTCACAGGGATCTGCATAACCAGCGGCTTGTCCTGGCTCAGCTGGAAGAAATCCACATGAAGGATTTGCTCGGTAAGAGGATGGAACTGTGCATCCTGAAGGATAGCCTGAGTTTTAACGCCCTCTACGTCAATTTCAACGAAGCTGACGTCAGAGCTGTAAATAAGAGACTTTAAGTCACTTGCTTCAACAGCAAAGTGTACTTGTTCTGTGCCGCCATACAAAACAGCAGGCACTTTACCTTCGTAGCGCAGCTCCTTTGCATCGCGTTTCCCTACGTTCCCTCTGCGGGAACCGCTAATAGCGATAGTTTTCATATGATTATTTACTTAAAAATTTAATTATTCTCTTTTTTCGTCAGCTTACCCGTCCACACGGAAAAGATCACTGATTGATCCATGCTCATCCACAATCCCTATCGCCTTGGCAAATAGATCAGCGGTTGATAGGACTTTAATCTTCTCTGATGAACGGCTCAGCGGAATGGTGTCGCTCACAATCAGCTCCGTCAGCGCCGAATTCTCTATAGTATCGTATGCCTTCCCCGAAAGCACGGGATGCGTACAGACAGCTCTTACACTGTTCGCTCCGTTTTCCATGATCAGGCCGGCCGCTTTGGCAAGAGTCCCTGCAGTATCACAGATATCATCGATCAGAACAATATCCTGCCCGGTAACATCTCCGATGATCGACATCGACTCGATCTCGTTCGCCCGCTTACGCCTCTTGTCACAAATAACAACCTCCGCGTTAAAGAACTTGGCGAAAGACCTGGCCCGGTATGAGCCGCCCATATCAGGTGAGGCAATTGTCAGCCTCTGAAGATTCAGACTCTTTATATAAGGAACAAAAATGACCGAAGCATCGAGGTGATCAACTGGGATATCGAAAAAGCCCTGAATCTGGGCCGCATGCAAGTCCATCGTCATGATGCGGTGCGCACCTGCTGCCGTAAGTAAGTTAGCAACCATCTTTGCACCAATAGCTACCCTCGGTTTATCCTTTCTGTCCTGGCGCGCCATCCCGAAATACGGTATCACTACTGTTATGTAGTGAGCCGAAGCCCTTTTTGCCGCATCGATCATCAGTAATAATTCGATCAGGTTATCGTAAGGCTGATTGGTCGACTGAATCAGAAACACATTACAGCCCCGGATCGTCTCGTTATAGAACGGCTGAAATTCGCCATCGCTAAAGTGAGAAAGCACTATATCGCCTAATTCCTGGCCATACGACTGTGCAATTTTTGCCGCCAGCTCGGTTGTTCCGGAACCGGCAAATAACTTAACAGGATTTATCTGGTGGAGTGACATTTTTTATTATTTCGGAATCCGGTCTTATGATTACACATTCTACTGACAAAATATGTTCCTGCACAACATCTGGTAACATAAACCCGGACACGCTATCCAGAGGAGTGGGATCCGAATTTTAAGTTGCCCGACCAGGATTCGAACCTAGACAAACAGAACCAAAATCTGTCGTACTACCTTTATACTATCGGGCAATCTACCGCTTCAACAGCGTTCTGCGAAACGGAATGCAAATATAGGACGATATCCGATTAAAGCAAAATGAATTTTAAAAAAATAAAACCAGCAGAAACAACGCCGAAGAGCCCTTTCCGAGACTCATAAAACCCAGCAGTATCTACTCAATATCAGTCGCTTAGCCAGCATTAGCACAGTCAGCAAAATTAGCAACAACTTAACCGCTACCCGGCTCATCACCAATTTTAACAATTCTTAACAGTCCATTATCAAAGTTTAAGAAGGGCAAAGATTGGTATTTAAATAGTATTCGCTATTTTCGGGCTTCGTATTGATCGATAGTTGTTTTATGAATTACAATAAAGTTAATAATCTATTTGGATGGCTTTGCTTTGTGATCGCCACAGCGACCTATATATTAACAGCAGAGCCTACAGCCAGCTTCTGGGATTGCGGCGAGTTTATAGCAGCAGCTTACAAACTACAGGTGGTACACCAGCCCGGCGCACCACTCTTCCTGATGTTACAAAAAATCTTTTCTCTGGTTGCTGCCGACAAGACACAAGTTGCATTCTGGATGAATGTCGGCTCCGCAGTATCAAGCGGCGCTACTATCCTCTTCCTATTCTGGACCATCACGGCCCTCGCAAGAAAAGTTATGTGGAAGACAGGAGAAGAATTAACAACTTCCAATCTGATTGCCATAATCGGCTCCGGACTCGTTGGTGCTCTTGCCTACACCTATTCAGACACATTCTGGTTCTCAGCAGTTGAGTCAGAGGTATATGCCATGTCATCCTTATGTACAGCTGTCGTTTTCTGGGCTATATTAAAGTGGGATGCACATGCAGAAGAGGCTGACGCCGATAAATGGATTCTTTTCATAGCCTATATTATGGGCCTCTCAATTGGTGTCCACCTCCTGAACCTGCTGGCGATCCCTGCGATCGCTTTGGTGTATTACTTCCGCAGATACAAGAACCCAACTGGCAAAGGGACACTGATCGCGCTATTGGTCGGCATCGTCATCCTTGGAGTCATTCAGTATGGGATTATCCAATATCTCGTGAAACTCGCCGCTTACTTCGACCTGTTCTTTGTAAACACCCTGGGCATGGGCTTTGGAAGCGGTGTTGTTGTCTTTATGGCACTGGTAATCGGGGGACTAACCTACGGCATCCTCTACTCTATCAGGAAGGCAAAGCCGGTATTAAACCTGGCATTACTTTGCACTGCCTTTATTCTTTTGGGCTACAGCTCGTTTGCAATGATCGTAATAAGGGCCAAGGCAAACCCTGCCCTCAACAACAGTGATCCTGATAACGCATTTGCTCTTTTGAGCTACCTTAACCGTGAACAATACGGCGACCGTCCGCTGATGTACGGACAATACTTCGACTCTCAGGTGATTGACTACAAGCAGGGAGACAACGTTTACCGCAAAGGAAAAGACAAATACGAAGTAGCCAGCAAGAAGTTTGAAGCGACTTATGACCGTAACACACTCCTTCCCAGAATGTACAGCGACGATCCGCAGCACGTTTCTTACTACAGAGAATGGATGCGTATGGGGGAAACCGAGTCGCCATCCTTTGCTCAGAACCTGGGCTTTCTTTTCTCCTACCAGACGGGTTTCATGTATGCACGCTACTTCCTGTGGAACTTTGCCGGCCGTCAAAATGACGATCAGGGCCATGGCAATATGACCTCGGGAAACTGGATCACCGGCATTAAACCGATCGATGCATTGAGACTAGGCCCGCAAGACAACCTGCCCCCAAGCATCACAACCAACGAAGCATACAACCGCTTATATCTGCTGCCCCTGATCATCGGACTGCTCGGTGCCATCTGGCACTTCTCCCGCAGCCAGAAAGACGCAGGGGTAGTTGGCCTTTTATTTTTCTTTACAGGCCTTGCGATCGTACTCTATCTCAATCAGAGCCCGCTCCAGCCAAGAGAACGTGACTATGCTTATGCTGGCTCCTTCTATGCTTTTGCTATCTGGATAGGCTTAGGAGTCGCCGCTATTGCCGACTGGCTACGAAAAAAGATGTCGCCCACTACGGCCGGCATCGTAGCAACGGTTGCATGTATGCTCGCAGCTCCGGTACTTATGGCGAAGGAAGAATGGAACGACCACGATCGCTCAACTAAATTCACAACGCGCGACTTTGCTATTGACTACCTTGAATCCTGCGCTCCGAACGCTATTTTATTCACCTACGGAGACAACGATACCTATCCACTATGGTATGCTCAGGAAGTGGAAGGCGTTCGGCCAGACGTCCGCATCGTAAACCTCAGCTTGCTGGGCACCGACTGGTACATCCGTCAGATGAAGGACAAGATCAATAATTCAGATCCGCTCCCTATTACCATGCCCGATGAAAAATACGTTCAGGGTGTGCGTGATGTGATCCGTTATTATGACTACAAGTTCGCCGAGCCAATTGAGCTGAAGAATCTGTTTGACGTGCTTACATCTGACAACGACAATGATAAGGTGGCTATGCAGGACGGCAGCAAAGAAAATATCCTGCCTACAAAGAACTTCAAGATTACCATTAACCCCGCCCAGGTTCTGGCAACCAGGACCGTAAGTCAGGCAATGAAAGACAGCATTGCACCTGTTATGCAATGGACCTATAATAAGGGCTATGTTACCAAAACCGAGCTGGCAATGTTCGACATTCTGGCGCATAATGACTGGAAACGGCCTATTTATTTTGCCGTCACTGTTCCTTCCAGCAACTACATCGGACTGGAAAAATACCTGTACAACGAAGGTTTTGCTTACCGCTTGGTGCCATTAAAGCCTGCTGTTGCCGACTCAGCCGATCAGGGAGAACCAGGCAGAGTGAACGCTGACCGGATGTATACCAACATCATGACCAAGTTCAAGTGGGGCAACATGAAAAACGCGAGCTATCTTGATCCTGAGTCGACAAGAATGATTGCAACTATTATCAAAACCTTCAACACAACCGCACAGAAACTTCTTGAAGAAGGACGGACAGAAGAAGCAAAAAAGGTCCTTAACAAATCACTCGAAGTGATTCCTGAAAGGAACTATATCTTCTACTATATTTTACACCGGTACTATACAGCCGACTTGCTGTATCAGGTAAAGGAGACTGCGAAGGCCAACGCCCTTGTCAAACACACGGCTGACTACATAGACGCAGAACTGACCTATCTGGGAAGCATGTCGCCAGGTACGCAGAGCCTTGCCATGAGCGACATCCAGCTCGGGGTTTCGATCCTGAATGAACTGGTAAAGATCACTGAAGAGAACAAGCAGACTGCCCTGCATCATGAACTCAGCAATAAGTTCACGGCATTGAGATCAAAACTTCCTATTAATTTCTAAAAGAGCATCATAAAAAGAAAAGGGGCGGAAATCAATTCCGCCCCTTTTCTTTTTACTGCAAGCCCGATTTATCCTAACTGCTTTTCGAAAACGCTGTGCCTTTAATCGTTCTGTACTTTATCTCGGTCGCCCGCTTATTCTACAACCACACCCATTGAGCAGAATTTATCAATCCGCTCGCTAACCAGCTCCTCTATCTTTCGGCCCTTTAGAGTGGCAAGATCACTTACTATTCTATCCTTCAGAATGGAAGCCATTAACTTCGGATCCTGATGCGCACCGCCCAAAGGCTCCGGGATCACCCCATCGATTAAGCCATTCTTCAGCATGTCCTCCGCAGTCAGCTTGAGACTTTCCGCAGCCTGTTCCTTATAGTCCCAGGTTCTCCATAAGATCGCCGAACAGTTTTCAGGGGAAATAACAGAGTACCAGGAATGCTCCAGCATCAGCACCTTGTCGCCAATCCCAATCCCCAGTGCACCGCCCGAAGCCCCCTCGCCAATGATCACGCAAATAACCGGAACATTCAGCACTGACATCTCCAGAAGGTTCCTCGCAATAGCCTCGCCCTGCCCCCGCTCTTCAGCCTCCAGCCCGGGATAAGCCCCCGGGGTATCAATAAGAGTAACAACAGGCTTGTTAAATTTCTCCGCCAGCTTCATCAGGCGCAGTGCCTTCCGGTAACCCTCCGGGTTAGCCATCCCAAAGTTCCTGTACTGCCTGAGCTTTGTATTGGTTCCCTTCTGATGGCCAATTACCATGACCGTCTGCCCGCCTATGGAAGCGAAACCGCCTACAATGGCTTTATCGTCCTTCACTGTACGATCGCCGTGGAGTTCCACGAAAGAGTCGCACATCATTTCAATATATTGGAGCGTGTATGGTCTTTCAGGATGTCTTGAGATCTGGACTTTTTGCCAGCCCGTCAGATTAGAATAAACTTGCTCTTTTGCTGCGTTCAGCTTCTGCTCCAGCTCCGCCACCGTTGCAGTCATGTCGACTTTCGTCTTTTCCGACACCTGCTTTACTTTTTCTATCTGTTGCTGAAGATCCGCTATCGGCTTCTCAAAATCAAAGGATGTATTCATTTTCATCAAACAAAAAAATCAGGCTAAGGTAGGAAATAGATAGCACATTATACCTTTCAAAACTTATTTTTGCCTTCCGTCATCCCTTAAGTTCCTGTATTCATGACTATTCAACTCGTCTTGCTTTGTATTGTTTCCTTCTTCGCCGGCTTTATAGATTCTATCGTTGGCGGAGGCGGCTTACTGCAGACACCAGCCATGCTCATCATCCTCCCGCAGTATCCCGTGGCAACCCTTTTCGGCACCACCAAAATCCCCTCAATATCAGGCACTCTATTCGCTGCTGTCAGCTACTCCAGACGCGTCAAGATAAAGGTCAAACTCCTCCTTTTCATTATTATCGCCGCATTTACAGGAGCGATACTCGGCGCGTATAGTATCTCGAAAGTAAGCTCTGCTGACGTCAAACCCTTCATTCTGCTTCTTCTTCTGGCAACTGGGATCTATACCTACACGAAAAAGAGCTTCGGCCTGCACCAGGAAAAAAATCATTCCTTCCTCAGGCAAGTCCTAACCGGCCTGTTGTTTGGCTTCGTCATTGGTTTTTATGACGGACTTATCGGTCCGGGCACGGGCACTTTCCTGATACTTGCTTTCATTTCGCTCCTCGGCTTCGACTTCCTCCATTCAAGCGCCTACGCCAAATATGTAAACGTAGCTACCAACCTTGCCGCCATCCTGTACTTCGCCGGCACAAACCACATCCTCTATCAGTACGCCATCCCAATGGCGGTCTTTAATCTCGCCGGCTCCTTCCTGGGAACAAGGCTGGCACTTCTGAGAGGGAACAAGTTCATTCGCGTATTCTTCCTGATCGTCGTTTTCGGCACCATGCTCCGCTTCGCATGGGATATTCTGAAGGGATACCTGCTGCTCTGAGAACGCGAAGAGTCAGCTGATATGCGCCGGCAGTTTCCACTTACCGCCTGCCCTGAAATCCATCTTCAGTATGGTAGACGTAAAGCCTTGGGCTTCCCGCCAGTTTACAAGACACTTCGGATTACATCACATTCCCAAACGCGATCAATAGAAACATCAAGGGTCTTTAGGATTTGTAACGTATCAGTCTTCATGCACTAAATATTAATAACGAACCACGTGGAAAAGAAGGCGGCAAACCCCGATGTCCGGCACTAATTCTGTTCGATCTCCTTCAAGCTGTTCATTTTTTTGTAGGCCAGGAAACCCTTAATATCTTCAAAGTGCTCCCGAACGCGTTTATTGCCGAACTCAAATACTTTCTTAACAAGGCCGTCCAGAAAATCGCGGTCGTGCGACACCAGGATCAAGGTACCGTCAAAGTCCTGCAAGGCCTCCTTGATGATATCTTTGGTTTTCATATCCAGGTGATTGGTCGGCTCGTCGAGAATCAATACGTTTACCGGCTCTAATAGCAGTTTGATCATGGCCAGGCGGGTTTTCTCCCCTCCTGAAAGTACTTTAACCTTTTTAGTAATATCGTCGCCGCTAAACATAAAAGCACCCAGCAGGTCCTTGATTTTTACGGTTCCGTCACTCAAAGGAATCTGATCGATGGTATCAAATACCGTTAAGTTCTCATCCAGCAAAGCAGCCTGATTCTGAGCAAAATAGCCAATCTTAGCATTGTGACCAACTTTCAAGCTTCCCTCAAAATCGATCTCGCCCATAATAGCTTTGATCATGGTCGACTTACCTTCTCCATTTTTACCAACAAAAGCGACCTTCTCTCCCCGCTCGATCACCAGCGAAGCCTTTTCGAATACCACATGATCGCCATACGCCTTGGTCAGCTCTTCTACAATCACAGGGTACTGACCGGAACGAGGCGATGGCGGAAACTTCAAGCGCAGTGCCGAGGTATCCACTTCGTCGATCTGAATGATTTCCAGCTTTTCGAGCATTTTTACCCGCGACTGCACCTGCAGCGTTTTTGAGTACGTCCCTCTGAAACGATCAATGAACTCCTGATTGTCTGCAATGAAACGTTGCTGTTCTTCGTAGGCTTTTAACTGATGTACGCGGCGCTCAGCACGCAATTGGAGGTAGTGACTGTACTTCGCCTTGTAATCATAAATCCGGCCCATGGTGACCTCGATCGTTCGGTTCGTGATATTATCAACAAAGGTACGGTCATGCGAAATTACCATGACGGCCTTCGCCGAATTGATCAGGAAATCTTCCAACCATTGTATACTTTCGATATCCATATGGTTAGTCGGCTCATCCAGCAAGATCAGGTCAGGCTTCTTCAGTAAGATCTTGGCCAGTTCAATGCGCATGCGCCATCCTCCGGAAAACTCAGAAGTCGGGCGGCTAAAGTCAGAGCGCTTAAAACCCAGCCCTTTCAGTACTTTCTCTATTTCCGCATCGTAATTTGTCTCTTCTCCCGAATAGAATTTCTCACTCAGCTCCGATACACGCTCAATCAACTTCATGTAATCGTCGCTTTCATAATCCGTTCTGACCGTGAGCTGTTCGTTCAGCTCGTCCAGTTCCTTTTGCATCTGCTGCACCTCAGCAAAAGCCTTTGAAGCCTCTTCAAAAACGGTAACATCATCTTCTGTCAGCAAATGCTGAGGGAGGTAAGCAATTACCGCATCTTTAGGCCCGGTAACACTGCCCGTAGTAGGCTTGGCAACACCTGCTATTATTTTTAAAATGGTAGACTTGCCCGCCCCATTTTTACCCATCAGAGCTATCTTATCGTTCTCATTGATCGGAAAGGTTACATCACTAAACAACGTCGTTCCGCCAAAAGAAACGGAAATATTATTTACATTAATCACGAAATCAGGATCTTAAAATGAGCGGCAAAGATAGTGGAATTTAGAACAATCCTGCGGCCAAGCCGTCCTTTCTTCAGCGCAGCGTCGAAAAAGGCTCAATTAAAATACGAAAAAAACGGTCTTTCACAAAGAGCACCATCGTGGCTCCGGCACTCAGCTAACGGTCGAGTCTGTCCCCGCTGGGCTACAGGTGCAAGCCTAAATGCCGGTAAACCTTCTTTTTGATACGGTCCGCCCAGAAAGCGGGAATAGTTAAATACCCGCGGGGCGAAACTGTTTCAATCTGCACCGGGCTTTCTTGTGGCGACGGCTTGATCAGCTTCAGTTCACTATAGTGTCCGCGGTAAGTCGAGATCAAATGTACGGCTACCATTTTATCATCGACCGTTAACTTGTGCCTTGCGTTCAGAACCTGTCTGGGGTCGAAATATTTAACAGTCCCGCATCTCGCAGCTAAAAATCCCCAAACGGTCTGCTCAAGCCAGGAAACGCGTCCCAGCCCTTTGCCAATGATGGGATCATTTAGCAAGTCTTCAAGGAAGGAAAGATCGAAGTATTTGCGCGGAAAGTAAAACCAGCCGGTATTTACCCGAGGGAAGATCGGATATTTAATGCGATGAAACTCCACAGGAGTAAAAGAGTAGGCATGAATGAAATCGGCTATAAAAATGGGCGTTTCCCCAAGGTGAGGCATATCGAACCTGTGAAGAAAATAAATATCGCTGTCAATAAACATCACATCTTCTTCCTCAAAGAGCGCTACATCAAAAATCTTATTTGCATACAGATCCGGATCTGGACCAAAATCTGTGGACTAAGCAAATAATTTCATGAGTCTGAAGAGGAAAAAATTAACATTTCCTACCCCTCGGTACTGAGCTCTGAAAGCCTTAATTTTGGCATTGAAAGATTCGGCTGAAGCGTTTGTACTTCGGTTATCAGAGTAGTTCAAGATATTGTTGTGGTGGAGATTGATGGTTCTGGCAATGGTATTAAAAGATTTAAAGCCGGATTGCTCCACCTTCTCGTTCCACCGGGCCAGTCTTGCAAAGGCGTAGAGCTTATCTTTGGTGTTGCTGAATATCCAGGATAAGCCCCGGGTTAGCTGATAAGCTTTTTCCAGGGAAGGATATCGTTCAAAGAGCAAGCAAGCCCGCTCTGCCTGTTCAGCACTCCAGTTTTGTTGGTCCTTGTAGAGCAGATAGCGGCTTCTGGCCAGTAACTGCTTCAAGGTATCGCCATTGGATAGTATTTCAGGTGAATAGTTTGTTTTAGTTGCTTTGGCTTCTTCCAGAGCCTGATTCTCTGCATCAATGGCTTCCCAGCGGTATTTGATCCGTATTTCCTGTAGCGCTTCTGTGGCTAACTGCTGCACATGAAAGCGATCAATGACCTGCGAGGCCAAAGGAAAGCACTTTTTAGCGATCAAACTCATGTTACCAGCCAGATCCAAGGTGATCTCTCTGACCTTATTACGAAGTCTTTGGGGGATCTTTTGAAGCAGTGGAATGATGTTCTCCGAACGGGTACCTTCCATAATAGCAACCAGAGTGCCCTTTTTGCCTCTAGCTTCTTTATTGGTGACCACCGTATAGAGCTCACCCTGGGAAAGACTGGTCTCATCTATAGAGAGATAAGGACCGATGTTCTGTGGGAAGATCAAGCCTTTACGGGCATCGGTACGGTGCTCCCAATTCTTGTATTCACTGAGTTGATCGCGATAATAGCGCTGCAGCTTCTTGCCTTTGATCCCGTAAAAGGAGGCGATCGTCTGCAGACTATGTGGCTGGGTATCGACTGATTGCTTTTAAAAAAGCCGCGAAATCACTGGTGATCCGCGTTCCTATTGCTACAACATTCCAATCTCGGTGAACGACCTTACCTGTGTCCAGATTCCACCATCTACGTCGCTTAACATGCAAATACACTTCCTGTCCCCGTATGGGAAAGTCCTGCAGAATCACTTCATCAAAGAAGCCTTTGGAGAGTAACTTGTTGGTCTTATATTCTACCGGAATGGAGTTGATCTCTTCCAGGTAAATATGAATCCCGGTAGTGTCTTTTTTATGATCTGTCAACTGGAAATAATCGGATACCCCTTCAGGGATAATCAAGGGAAGTAGGGCTTTAAACGACTCGTGCATCTATCTAATTTCTGCACGCTAATATCTTACTTTTACTCTTCTCTCCACAACTTTTGTCCCTGTTCCGCTAAATACAAGCTTTTAATCAGCTAAATATACAAACTATTTTTCCCCGGAAAAAAGCCCGGCAAATTTCCTGGCAGCGCTCGCAGGAGAATAAATATCAGCAAAACTCCGATCCTGATTAATAAATGCTTCAATACATTCAATTTTACCTATGGGCCTGAGATAAGATACCTCCGGGTGCTGCCATTCCCAATTCTCGTCAAGCAACACAACGGGCAGGCCATTGTAAAGTAGAGAGGCAATACTTCCGCTTTTCCCTATCAGATGCAGAGGGTAATTAGAAAGGCCTATATCCGCACCAGCAAACACATCGGCAGCATCATTCGCATCTAAAAAACCAAACGTTAGGACCTCCACTTCCGATACAGATGCAAGTTCACTAAAAAATTCCTGGTGACATAATTTTGATTATTGCCAACATGGCCGATAACAAGCCCTTTTCCCATCCTTTCTCTTATCTGACGAGCAAGTTGTCTGATCTTTTCGACCATTTGCTCATGATAATGAACATGGCCAAAGAACAAACCCACGATTTTCTGCTCCCTGTTTGAGATGAGCTCAAGCGAACTCGCCTTACCTTTAGGCAAATTACTGAAGATAGGCATGACAGCAGCGTTGTAACCGATCCTGGCCAACATTGAGGCATAGAAAGGATTGCTGGTCGCTATGTGGCGAAACCTCACCATTTTCAATAACCGCCGGATAATAAACTTTTGCAATTCCCTCAAAACCAACTCCTTAACAGAACCAGCATGCGAGTCTGCCACCCACAGCTCGTGAAACATCACATGCCAGTTCTTACAGTGTTCTTTCAGGGATGACAGGCTCCGGGGGAGAAAAAAGGAAGCCCTTTTTTTGAAAAGAAAACGGGACAAACTGCAGACTCACAAGATCGGGGGTATAGGAAATCAGAATCTCCCTGAGCTTTTCGATCCGGTGCTTCCAGGGCAACTTACCGCTCATTCTGTAAGTTTTGAGATCCATCCCATTAATTCGCTGAAAGACTTCGCTATAGTCCTGAGAACTCTCGGCCTCATTAACTGCTACCACAACAGCTTCGGCGCCCATATTTTCAAACTCAGTTGCAAGCAATTTGGTATAGTCGCCCACACCGTCTTTACCAGGCTCAACACTTCCGCAAACAAAAAGGATTTTCATTATCAAAGTAACTGTTAAAAAAACACCAGGACTGCTTTATGCAGAACGCCCACACAGTCCCCTTAAAGTTGCACACGACCGCCATGCCGCACCGAAAACGCGAGCCTAACTCAGGTGTTCGCAATTAAATTTAAGAGAGATGGCCCCACTTATACCTATTCATCTTATTCCTTGCCGCTTCGGCGATGTAATGCAGCCCAACGTGCGAATATAAACATATCCCTTCAAATCCTTTAGGAGAGCATCAAATTCTATATAAAAGAAAAGCCCCACATGCTGTGAGGCTTAAAGCTCCTGAGGCTGGGCTCGAACCAGCGACCCTCTGATTAACAGTCAGATGCTCTAACCGGCTGAGCTACTCAGGAATCTTTTTATTCCGGTTATTTTACTTCACTGTCGGCTTATTGCCTCCAGCTCTGCTGCTTTTGGGATTGCAATATTCGGGATTTAATTTCAAATCACCAAAAAAGAGTGAATTTTGAGCTCCACCCATTTATCGGCCGCCTAAGCTTTAAGAGCAATGAAGAAGCTCTGCGGGGCTAGCTTCCGGAAACTATAAGCCTCGGTCAAAGCTAAAAGCGCTCGCAGGTCTCACTGCAGCTATCTAAACTTCAATGCGAGAGAACAGTTCCTTTTTCTTTTATCCTCCCCAAAACCTGACCCTGGTGTGATTATAGCTATTAAAAAGCTACTCATATGCCACCTTTATCCCACCTTTTTGCTTAGAAACGTGGACTCTGAGTGCTTATTTGGACAGGGTATAAATTTGGGGATGTAACTACTTAGCGAGTAGGGCCCTATTGATTCCTTGATTTTTTATACTCATCTTTATACTGAATTAACCAGGCGGACAGGCCTTTACGACCTTATTATCTGATTGAGCTGATCCCGAAGTTTCTGTTGTTCGATAATGGCCTCCTGCTTTAAACTTAACGAGTTCATTATGGCAATTATTGACAAAAACGGCGGCATTCATGGAAGTGCCGGATCGGTGGTGTACCGCACCTACCGGGGAAGGAACGTCCTTCAGAGCAAACCAAAAAGAAAGAAACAGACTCCTGCCAGCATTCGCAGTGCCTGCGAGTTCGGGCTGGCCAGCTCCTCCGCCCGCATCATCCGGCAGGCATTTCACCCCTTACACCGCGACCTGCACGACGGGGCTATGGTCAACCGCCTCACGTCGGCGGTATCCAGGAGCATCCGGGGCAGCTCCAAAGAGCGCGGGGAGCGCGACCTGCACGATGGCGACCTGTCCTTCCTGGAGGGCTTCAGCTTCAATGCCGCCAGCGGCCTGTTCCCTCCCTGCAGGTGAAACCCCGGGTTTCGCTTACCGAACAGGGCCAGGTGAAGGTCTCACTTCCCTCCCTGGGGGTGGACAGCGAGCTGCTCGACCGGTTCTATGAAGCGGGCCGCTTCCGCATCCGCTTTGTGCTGGTGGCCTTCAACTTCCGGGAGGAGTTCTATGAGTATGTCGACGTGAAAGATGTGGTGCTCAGCCGGCTCAGTCCCCTTCCGGCACAGGAGCTGCTGTTTGAGGGCGAGTGGCCTCAGGGCTGCCTGCTGTTGCTGGCGGCTTCACTCGAGTACCTGAGCTATAACCGGCTCGACAAGACCTACGGCAGCCTCAACAGCAAGGAGTTCTCACCCTGCGAGATCATTGCAGCCATACCGGCACGGGATGAGGCCGGGCAGGGTTACGGCAGGCAGCGCTACGAGAAGCTGCGCGAGGCGGGGCCTCAGGTCCTCTTGTCGTTCTTCAGTGATTATCCAGGCCGGAAGATGGAACAGGGACAAAAGTTGTGGAGAGAAGAGTAAAAGTAAGATATTAGCGTGCAGAAATTAGATAGATGCACGAGTCGTTTAAAGCCCTACTTCCCTTGATTATCCCTGAAGGGGTATCCGATTATTTCCAATTGACAGATCACAAAAAAGACACTACCGGGATTCATATTTACCTGGAAGAGATCAACTCCATTCCGGTAGAATATAAGACCAACAAGTTACTCTCCAAAGGCTTCTTTGATGAAGTGATTCTGCAGGACTTTCCCATACGGGGACAGGAAGTGTATTTGCATGTTAAGCGACGTAGATGGTGGAATCTGGACACAGGTAAGGTCGTTCACCGAGATTGGAATGTTGTAGCAATAGGAACGCGGATCACCAGTGATTTCGCGGCTTTTTTAAAAGCAATCAGTCGATACCAGCCACATAGTCTGCAGACGATCGCCTCCTTTTACGGGATCAAAGGCAAGAAGCTGCAGCGCTATTATCGCGATCAACTCAGTGAATACAAGAATTGGGAGCACCGTACCGATGCCCGTAAAGGCTTGATCTTCCCACAGAACATCGGTCCTTATCTCTCTATAGATGAGACCAGTCTTTCCCAGGGTGAGCTCTATACGGTGGTCACCAATAAAGAAGCTAGAGGCAAAAAGGGCACTCTGGTTGCTATTATGGAAGGTACCCGTTCGGAGAACATCATTCCACTGCTTCAAAAGATCCCCCAAAGACTTCGTAATAAGGTCAGAGAGATCACCTTGGATCTGGCTGGTAACATGAGTTTGATCGCTAAAAAGTGCTTTCCTTTCGCCTCTCAGGTCATTGATCGCTTTCATGTGCAGCAGTTAGCCACAGAAGCGCTACAGGAAATACGGATCAAATACCGCTGGGAAGCCATTGATGCAGAGAATCAGGCTCTGGAAGAAGCCAAAGCAACTAAAACAAACTATTCACCTGAAATACTATCCAATGGCGATACCTTGAAGCAGTTACTGGCCAGAAGCCGCTATCTGCTCTACAAGGACCAACAAAACTGGAGTGCTGAACAGGCAGAGCGGGCTTCCTTGCTCTTTGAACGATATCCTTCCCTGGAAAAAGCTTATCAGCTAACCCGGGGCTTATCCTGGATATTCAGCAACACCAAAGATAAGCTCTACGCCTTTGCAAGACTGGCCCGGTGGAACGAGAAGGTGGAGCAATCCGGCTTTAAATCTTTTAATACCATTGCCAGAACCATCAATCTCCACCACAACAATATCTTGAACTACTTTGATAACCGAAGTACAAACGCTTCAGCCGAATCTTTCAATGCCAAAATTAAGGCTTTCAGAGCTCAGTACCGAGGGGTAGGAAATGTTAATTTTTTCCTCTTCAGACTCATGAAATTATTTGCTTAGTCCACAGATTTTGGTCCAGATCCTTTTTTGAATCCTGCCCGTGCGGCCTGGCCCGGTATCGGGGTAATAAAAAAAAGCCGCTAAGATCTCTCTTGCGGCTTTCTCTGGGCTCCTGAGGCTGGGCTCGAACCAGCGACCCTCTGATTAACAGTCAGATGCTCTAACCGGCTGAGCTACTCAGGAATCTTTTTACCCGGTTATTTTGCTTTACTGCCCGCTTTTAGCTAAACAGCACTGCTGTGTTTTGGGACTGCAATATTCGGGATTTAAATTTATTTATGCAATATTTGCCTAAAGTTTTTTTTAAAATTTATGAGCTTAGTAATTACCGGTACTGTAGCCTTCGACGCTATAGAAACCCCGTTTGGGAAAACAGATAAAATTGTGGGCGGTGCGGCTACTTATGCAGGACTGGCAGCATCCTACTTTTACGACAAGGTTAAAATAGTGAGCGTGGTGGGTGACGACTTCGGGCAGGACAATATCGCAATACTTCGAAACCACGGAATAGATACAGAAGGCTTACAGGTAAAACAGGGAGAGAAGTCTTTCTTCTGGGCTGGGAAGTACCATACGGACATGAACAGCCGCGACACATTGGCGACAGAGCTGAACGTGCTCGCCGATTTTGACCCTCAGATCCCCGAATCTTACCAGGACTGCGAATTCCTTCTTCTTGGAAACCTGACACCCCAGATCCAACAGACTACCATTAAGCGTCTGCGTGAAAGGCCGAAGCTGGTTGTGCTTGACACGATGAACTTCTGGATGGACGTAGCCCTGCCGGACCTTCTGGAAACACTGAAGATGGTCGATGTTCTGACTATCAACGACGCGGAGGCGAGACAGCTTTCAGGTGAATATTCACTTGTAAAAGCAGCCAGAAAAATCCTTCAAATGGGCCCCCGCTATCTGATCATTAAGAAAGGTGAACATGGCGCCCTTCTGTTCGACCAGGAACAGATCTTCTCGGCACCCGCTCTTCCCCTTGCGGAAGTTTTCGATCCTACCGGGGCTGGAGATACTTTTGCAGGCGGATTCATCGGGTATTTATCTAAGGTCGGCACCATCAACTTTAACAACATGAAGAATGCAATTATTTATGGCTCCGCTCTCGCATCTTTTTGTGTTGAAAAGTTTGGCACAGAAGGCCTCATTGACCTCAGCAATGATAAGATCGCGGAAAGAGTTAAGGAATTTGTCAAGCTAAGCAGCTTTATAATTGAATAAGCCTGGTTGCAGGAAGGCAGCTGACAAACAAAGCCGGCTGCCTTTCTCCAGCAATGTTATTTTATTCCGATCTATTCAGCTCTGACCTGTTCTGCTATTAAAAACCACTCATAAACCTTGCAGCCCGCGGGTCTCTTTACTTCTTCAGTCTTCCTACGACGGCGAAGCGCGCAAATACTTTTTCTGAATGCGGCGCGTCCATCAGCTCTTCACTAAGATCCTGGCCTGCCCAGTGTTCGTAATGCTTTCCATTCCGCCAGAGGCGACTCTCCGATACATCATATATGATCCCGTTACAGGCCACCCAGATCTCTGGTTTATCCTGTCCGTTGCGCAGGCCGAGTTGTGAGCGGGTATACTCTTTCTCTTCCCTATGCACGTACAGCTCCCTTCTTCTGTCTGAAATATTCAAAGAAAGCGATGTTGAAATACAGCATCACAAAGGAATAGAAATGATCTTCAAAGGGAACTGTCCCGACTCTTAACCCCACATTCTGCGCATCGTTGTATATCACGACAGGCAGCGCCGTGAGAACGCCGTTGACGATGTAAAAGGGCAGCAGGGAAACGATGTAAGCGAGCAGGAATCGTCCGATGTAAGCCGGCCGCTTCCACCCTATGTAGATACTGGTGACCAGCAAAAGAGAGAAGGTGATCAGCGTATACACACGGTCGTAATAGGCCACTAACAGCCCCAGCGACAGAAGAGCGAGCATTGCCACTATTGGCGTCGATACGTTCTTCAGCAAATCCCGCTTCACATAATAATTCAGACATGCATAGATAAATATACAGGCAAAAGGGACTGTGATAAAGAACAGGATCTCCTCGAGAGGCAGGTTCAGAAAATACACGCCTATAACATAGTCGGGATTGAACGACCAGACGTCGTAAATGGTAAACAGATAATCCCACACGAGGAAAGAGACTCCTGTCAGAAGCAGTCCCGGAAAAATATACTTCCAGCTTTTATAAAATTGGACCCGCTTGTCGAACGATAACACGACGGGAAAAAAGACAGTCAGGAAATTGATCAGGAGATACGTATAATGGCTATTCATTTTTGCCCCCTCCGTTGAGAGCAGCGAGCTCGCGTGCGTTGTACCGTCCGCTTTTTTTCAAAAAATCGACAATATTTTTCAGCAAGACCGGATCGTCTATTCCTGCCCGGTTCGATTCAATCAGTCCCAGCATCTTCTTTCCGTCCTCGTCCAGATGCTTGCTCATGCCCAGAAAAGATGGCAGGTAGTATTCAATACTGAACCTCAGAAAGCGAATTTCCAGATTATCAGGACTGCGGCGAACGGCGTCCTCAATATACTGCAGTCCACTCTTCAGATAGTCAAGCTTCCGGTAAGGGTTCCAGGCATGCTTTGCCATCACCGCTTTTGCAGAGCCATAATAGGCAATGAACAAAGGATCTGAAGATTTGATGGACGACAGTTGTTTGTGAAGGGCCTCTGCAGACTTCTTATCATTGACCGCTGCATAAAACTCGCGCCTCACTCGCTGCAGATCGAAAGCCGACGAAACGAGAGGAAGCAGGAACATAGCCGTTAAGAAAATAAGGAGAATCTGTGGTTTTATGTTCATGAGCAAGCAAGAGTAATAAAGATACGCAAAATACAAACTTAACGCCTCAAGTGTTTTCGCAAACCGTGTAGCGTCATTGCTGAAAGAACTCGCCACTTCTCCGGCGGCATGATGGCGCGAACGCTTAAGCACTCGCCGTACTATCGGAAGAGGTGCCAGTCGTGCTATTCCCGACAACATGACTGCCTTTTATCTCCTGATGAGTCGCCGGGTGAGTCCTTTCCCCTTTTTATCGACTCGACTATCGACGCCTTTATGCGTGAAAACATACGCGGGCTGTTACGAGATCACAAATAAAAAAATACTTTTATAGCCGGTAGTTAATTACTGTTGCACTTCCTTCTGATGAAAAAAAACGCATTGCTGTTATCGGTTCCGGGTTTGCAGGCCTTTCTGCTGCCTCTATGCTTGCAAAAGCAGGCCATGAAGTTACCATTTTCGAAAAGAATGATCAGCCGGGCGGGCGGGCACGGATATGGGAAAAGGATGGATTCCGCTTCGATATGGGACCGAGCTGGTACTGGATGCCCGATGTGTTTGAAAACTTTTACAGGCAGTTCAACCGCACCGCGTCCGACTTCTACCAGCTGGAACGACTGGATCCCTCCTACAGGATCTATTGGGGCAAGGACGAGTTCAATGACGTTCCCGGCGATATGCAGGCGCTTAAATCGATGTTTGAGGAGATGGAAGAGGGATCGGCGGCAGGACTGGACGAGTTCCTTAGCCAGGCGGCCTATAAATACGAAACAGGCATGGGGGATTTTGTATTCCGCCCCTCCCACTCTATCGCCGAGTACGCAGATATCAAGCTTCTGGCAGCGAGCTTTAAGTTGCAGATGTACACCAGCATGCGTAATCACATCAGCAAGTTCTTCAGAAACCCCAGGCTGGTGAAGCTGCTCGAGTTTCCTGTTTTGTTCCTGGGCGGCACCGCGAAAACTACTCCCGCACTTTATAGCCTGATGAACTATGCTGATCTGGCATTAGGAACATGGTACCCTAAAGGAGGCATGAATGAGATTGTAAAAGCGATGACGAGCATAGCTAAAGAGCAGGGTGCTGTCTTCCGGCTGAATACAGAAGTGCAGCAAATAGTGGTAAGAGAGGGCAGAGCAACAGGACTGGAGACGACACAGGGCAGGTTCGAGTGCGACTTCGTTATTTCTAATGCCGATTATGAACACACGGATCAAACGCTTCTGGACGTGCCTTACAGGAATTATTCGCCTGCGTATTGGAATAAACGAACGTTATCACCTTCGTCCCTTCTTTTCTACATAGGCGTAAACCGAAAAGTGGAAGGCATCCGGCATCATAATTTATTTTTCGATGAGGATTTTGAGCGGCATTCTGAAGAAATATATTCGAATCCCCGCTGGCCCGAAAAGCCGCTGTTCTATCTATGCTGTCCATCGAAAACAGATCCAACAGTAGCGCCTGCCGGCCATGAGAACCTGTTCTTTCTCATCCCTATTGCTCCGGGACTGGAAGACAGGCAGGAAACCCGCGACAACTACTTCGAACTGCTCATGAACAGACTTCAGTCCGTTACCGGAGAAAACATACGCGATGCTATTGTCCTAAAGAGAGACTATGCCATCAATGACTTTGTGAGCGATTACCACTCATTCAAGGGCAATGCCTACGGACTTGCCAACACACTCATGCAGACGGCCTTCCTGAAGCCTAAGCTAAGGTCAAAGAAGGTTCAAAACCTCTTATTCACCGGACAACTGACTATTCCGGGGCCAGGGGTGCCACCTGCCATTATATCGGGACAGGTAGCAGCCAAAGAGGCTCTTAAATACATGAGCTGAGCAAAGAGGAGCGACCTATTGGGACACATTAGTGCTCCTGCAGCTCAGCGCAGAAGCCCTCGGCCTGGCATATCTTCCAGGAGGTGTATCCACCCGACAGGTTGTAGGTTTCCTTGAAGCCGTTCTGCATCAGGATACGCTGTGCCAGGTACCCTCTCAGTCCGATCTGACAGTACACGTAGATCGGCTTCCCGACAGGAAGCTCCGCCAGTCGGCTGCGCAGCTCGTCAACCGGAATATTTACTGCCTGCGGCATGTGCCCCTGCTCAAACTCGCCGTTGCTTCGCACGTCAAGCAGGAACGCGCCTTCCGGAAGCTCAGGAAGCTCTCTGGTATAAAAAGGCTTCATCTTTCCGACCAGAATGTTCTCGGCTACAAAGCCAGCAATGTTCACCGGATCCTTTGCGGAAGAGAAGGGAGGAGCGTAGGCATGCTCAAACTCCATGAGGTCATAGATCGTCCCTTTGTTTTTGATAACGAGAGCCAATACGTCGAGGCGCTTGTCAGTCCCTTCATAGCCCGCTACCTGTGCACTCAACAGCTTTCCTGTGCCGGGAGCAAATGCGATCTGAATGGTCATGGATTTTGCACCAGGGTAATATCCGGCATGGGAGCCGCTGTGAGTTGTTGATACGAGATGGATGATACCCTCCCTTTCAAGGTGCTTCGTTGCGGGGCCTGCTATCCCTACCGTCATGTCGAAAACCTTCACAATGGCGGTATTGATGGCACCTTTATACTCTTCTACATTGCCAAACACCAAGTTTGATGCACAAATGCGCCCCTGTTTGTTAGCTGGCCCTGCCAGGTAGGTTATCGTGGCTTTTCCGGTAATGGGGTTGATAAACTCTATTGCATCTCCTACGGCGTATATATTCTGGTCAGAGGTCTGAAGATACTCATTAACAAGTATCCCTCCTCCATCTCCGAGTGCCAGTCCCGCTGATGCGGCAAGTCGCACATCAGGCTTCACCCCTACCGACAGGATGACGAGATCTGTTTCAATTGCCTCTGCTCCTGCCAGATGCACCACCAGACCTCCTTCTCCCCGTTCAAAGGAACTGACCGAAGTGCTGAGGAATAAACGGACGCCTTTCTCCCGGATATGTGCCTGCGCAATAGCGGCAACAGCCGGGTCAAGAGGCGCCAGGATCTGAGATTCGCGTTCAATAACCGTTACCTCAAGTCCTAAACCTTCCAGGTTTTCTGCCATCTCCAGTCCAATAAATCCAGCACCTACTACTACTGCGCGCCTGGCTTTATTCCGGCCGAGGAATGCTTTAATGAGATCGGTATCTCCAACATTGCGAAGGGTGAATATCCGTTCATCCTGAATGCCAGGCAGTGGGGGCCTTACAGGGGCAGCGCCAGGAGCCAGAACAAGCTTGTCATATGTTTCAGCGTATTCCTCCCCGCTTTGCAGGTTCCGCGCATAGACCTTCTTATTTTCTTTATCTATTCTGACGACTTCCGTGTTTACTCTAACGTCAGCGTTAAACCGGCTCTTGAACGATGTCGCGGTCTGCACCAGCAGCTTGTTACGCTCTTTGATGACATCTCCTATGTAATAGGGCAGTCCGCAGTTGGCGTAAGAAATATAGTCGCTTTTCTCGAACATGATGATTTCCGACTTTTCGTCGAGCCTTCTCAGTCTGGCAGCGGTGCTTGCACCTCCGGCAACACCTCCAACAATCAAGTATTTCATCAGTATAATCTATTTTTTATGCAATGAAACGGTCCTGTGCAGCAAGTTTCTTCCATTTCCGTTTTGTGAAGCGCACATGGTAATTTCATACGGATCAATAATATGATCCAAAGAAAAGAAGTATATCCGGCCTAAAATGTAACTTTAATCACATTCAGTTTTTTTATTTTATGACGCAGGAACATCGAAAAGACGCAGACTTGAAAGACAGTGCCCATTACGTGAATAATCTCTTCGCCCTGTTTGAGCCGGCATTGAGGGAACAGCTCATACAATATGGCAGCCTGCGCTCCTTCGGCAGCGGCGAGATCCTGATGGAAACAGGGCAGTACTTCCGCTCTACGATCCTTTTGCTGGAAGGCAGGGTAAAAGTGTACCGGGAGGGCCCGGACGGCGGCGAATTCTTTATCTATTATCTGGAGCCCGGAAATGCATGTGCGCTGTCGCTGATCTGCGCAACCAGGCAGCAGACGAGCCAGATTATGGCGAAAGCAGTAGAATCCTCTCTGGCATTAACACTCCCCATTCAACTGATGGATGACCTGATGCGTAACTATAAATCCTGGTACTATTTTGTACTCGAGTCTTACCGAACCCGCATGGAAGAGCTGCTATCAGTAATAGACAGCATCGCTTTTAAGAGTATGGACGAACGGCTGGAGGCCTACATAGAGAAACAATGTAAAAATCTGGCAAGCAATCAGCTCCGCATTACCCATCAGGAGATCGCAACCGATTTAAGCACTTCCAGGGAAGTTATTTCCCGGCTCCTGAAAAAAATGGAACAGGACGAGAAGGTAGTTTTGCAGCGGAACTATATCGAATACCTGTCTTCCTTCCGGTGACAATAGTCACACACATTAACCCGCACAATTGAAATCTTTGCAGTGAAATTACTATGAGCACTTTACTTCAACTTATTTCGCAGCCCTGGCCCTGGTTTGTCTCGGGAGCCGTCATCGCTCTTATTATGGGAGCGCTGCTTTTTTCAGGCAGGACATTTGGCTTTTCTTCCAATTTAAGGACCATATGCGCACTTTGCGGCGCCGGAAAGGTGTCAGACTTCTTCTCATTCAACTGGAGAGACCAGTTATGGAACCTGCTGTTCCTTATTGGTGCGATCCTGGGAGGCTTTATTTCGTCTGTCTGGCTTCGGTCGCCGGAACCGATCGCTCTTTCCCCCGCAACAGTAAACGACCTCCATCAGCTTGGCATTCAGTTCGATGGAGAGCTCCAACCCGCTCAGTTGTTTGCCCTTGATGCGTTGACCGTACCCAAAGCACTTCTCTTGCTGGCAGGGGGTCTCCTTGTAGGTTTCGGAACCCGTTACGCCGGAGGGTGCACATCAGGCCATGCCATAAGCGGCTTGTCTGCTCTTCAGCTTCCTTCACTGATCGCCGTGATCGGCTTCTTTATCGGGGGGCTGCTAATGACCCATCTTATTTTTCCACTGATTTTTTGATATGAAAGGTATTCGCTTTGTTTTACTTGGCATTGTATTCGGGGTGGTCATGACGAAATCAGAAGCAATCTCCTGGTACCGGATTCAGGAAATGTTCAGATTCCAGTCGTTCCATATGTATGGCGTTATCGGGGTAGCCGTATTGTGCGGGATCCTGATCGTCCAAACGATAAAAAAGTTTAAGCTGAAGGATATACACGGAGCACCCATTCTTATTCCCGATAAGAGAAAAGGCTGGAAGAATTACCTTCTTGGCGGAACTATTTTTGGGTTGGGCTGGGCTTTAACAGGGGCATGCCCAGGCCCCATATTCGTAAACCTGGGATATGGATTTCTTTCCTTCCTTATTGTTATCGCCGGAGCCCTGCTGGGGACCTTCTTCTACGGGGTTTTGAGAAGCAAACTACCTCAGTAAGGCTGCTGCCGTTACTTGAACCAATCAAAAAGGACACTACGTTGTTCATTCGGTAGACTTTTAAAGCTATTGAATTATGACGAGAAACTGGTTTGCCTTTTTTGAACATCTCCCGGATCTTCTCTGGAACGCTTTACTCTTGCTAGCAGCTATCGCAGCGGGCTTGCTGATCCGCTTCATTGTGCGCAAGTTCCTGTTGTTCAATTACCAGCGAAGTAACTTCTATCTTTTTAACGAGATCAGCAAGCACCTTCATGGGCCTTCAGGGTATTTTCTCCCCCTGGTCATGATCAACATCCTGATGCCTTACCTGAGGCTGGACAAACTGGAACTTCATAATTTCGACAGGCTGATAGAGATCAGTCTTACTATTTCGTTTGCGGCCATGCTCATTAACACCATCCGCATCTTTGAGGCAGTAGTGTATCATGTTTACGACATCCACAGGGATAATAACCTTAAAGCAAGAAGGATCAGAACGCAGCTCCAGTACATCAGGCAGCTGGTAGTAGCCCTTATCGTCATCCTGACGATAGCGGCCATCCTGCTGAGCTTTGAAAACCTGAGAAAGCTGGGCACCGGGTTACTTGGAGGGGTGGCGATAGGGGCTACGATTGTAGGATTTGCCGCGCAACAGTCGCTGGGTAACCTGCTTGCCGGTTTCCAGATCGCCTTCACCCAACCTCTGCGTATTGATGACGTTCTGGTTGTAGAGGGAGAATGGGGACGCGTTGAGGAGATCACGCTCACCTACGTTGTCCTCCAAATATGGGACCAGCGCCGGTTGATACTTCCCATCAGTTATTTCATCAACAACCCTTTTCAGAACTGGACAAGAAAGTCGTCTGACATTCTGGGAACCGTGTTTCTATATATGGATTACAGCGTTCCTGTGGACGAAATACGAGCCGAGCTGACACGGCTCCTCTCCGGTACTTCCCTGTGGGACGGCCGTGTTAACACCCTTCAGGTGACAGATGCAAAAGACAGAACAATTGAATTGAGAGCTTTGATGAGCGCGAAAAACTCTGGGGACGCCTTTGATCTGAGATGCTACGTGAGAGAAAATCTTATTAAGTATATTGAAAAGAACTACCCGGGAAGCTTACCCAGAATGCGCGCCGACGTTTTACCCTCTAAGCTGCAAATGCAATAGTTTATGGTACCACGAACGTTGCTGTAACATTTTCTGGCCGCTCTGCTCTAAATCAGCAGGAATTACTACTTTTAGGCATGGCCATCAGCAAGAGCTATAAAGAAAATGTCAGGGTTGCTCTGCAATCTGTCAAAAGCAACAAACTACGGACCTTCCTTACCGCTGCGATCATAGCGATCGGATTAACGGCCCTGGTAGGCATTTTGACGTCGATAGACGCCATGAAAAGCTCGCTCAACAATACCTTTTCCAGAATGGGCGCGAACTCGTTCACGATCCGTAACCGGGGTCTTGGTATCAGAGTGGGAGGAGAAGGACAACGCGCAAAGCATTATGTCTCCATTACCTTCAGGCAAGCGATCGCTTTTAAGAGACAATTCACTTTCCCGGCCACGGTATCGGTGAACGCCTTCGCCTCCAGGAACGCCACTGTGAAATATGGGAGCAAGAAAACCAATCCGAACATCGCTGTGTTAGGCGGAGACGAAAACTATATCGCGACAGGGGGCTTTGAACTTGCAGGAGGCCGGAATTTCTCAATGAACGAAGTGGACTATGGCACCAACGTGGTGATCATTGGAAATGAGATCAAGACGAGTCTGTTTCCAAATACCGACCCAATTGACAAGTCGCTCCTGATAGGCGGTACAAAGTTTCGCATCATCGGGCTGTTTAAGGAAAAGGGAGCCGGTGCAGGGTTTGGCGGAGACAAGATGTGTGTGATCCCTTTGGTGAAGGCCAGGCAGCTGATGTCGGCCGATGAGCCTTCATACACGATTACGGTGATGGCTGCAACGCCTGAACAAAACGAAGCTGCTATTGGTGAAGCAACATCTCTTTTCAGAAATATAAGAGGTTTAAAGGCCGGCATGGGCGACAACTTCGAGATCACGAAGAGTGATGCCATTGTTCAGACCTTGCTGGAGAATATCAAATGGGTTACAATTGCCGCGATTGTAATTGCACTGGTTACACTGATCGGAGCCTCCATTGGCTTAATGAACATCATGTTAGTCTCGGTAACAGAACGCACCAAAGAAATTGGTATCAGAAAAGCAATAGGCGGTACTCCAGCCATTATCAGGCAACAGTTTCTTCTGGAGGCGATCGTGATCTGCCTGATCGGGGGACTTGTAGGAATAATTCTGGGGATTATGATTGGGAACCTTGTAGCGATGTTTCTCAAAGCAAGTTTCATCATCCCCTGGGCCTGGATGACTTTAGGCATTATTATTTGTATCTCGGTGGGTATTATTTCTGGAATTTATCCTGCATCCAAAGCTTCGCGACTTGATCCGGTAGAAGCGCTTCGATATGAATAAGCAGCATAGCACGCGGCATTGATTACGCGCTATGCTGCCTGTTTCTCCGTTAAAGCTTGTATTGCTGACTATAATATTCCTGATACTTCCCGGAGGTAACGTTATTGAGCCACTCCTCATTGGCCAGGTACCAGTCTACCGTTTTCTCAAGGCCTTCCTCAAACTGCAGACTGGGAGACCAGCCTAATTCGCGCTGAAGTTTGGTAGAATCTATTGCGTAGCGGAGATCATGGCCTGCACGGTCTGTTACGAACGTGATGAGCTTTTCTGAAGTGCCTTCGGCCCGGCCAAGCTTACGATCCATGATCCGGCAAAGCAAGCGGATGAGATCAATGTTCTTCCACTCGTTATGCCCTCCTATGTTATAGGTATCACCAGCCCTGGCCTTGTGAAATACTACGTCAATGGCACGAGCGTGATCCTCCACCCAAAGCCAGTCGCGCACGTTCTCTCCTTTTCCGTAGACAGGCACCGCCTTGCTGTTCTTAATATTATTGATGGCAAGGGGGATCAGCTTCTCGGGAAAATGATAAGAGCCGTAATTATTCGAGCAATTGGAGATGACGGTATTTAAGCCGTATGTATCATGGTAGGCCCTTACAAAGTGGTCGGAGCTGGCCTTCGACGCGGAGTAGGGGCTGTGGGGATCGTAGGGCGTTTCTTCGGTAAACAGACCATCCTCACCCAGCGTTCCGTAAACCTCATCAGTGGACACATGGTAAAAACGGCATTCCTCATAACGGCCTTTCCAGAATTTGCGGGCAGAGTTGAGGAGGTTCACCGTCCCTACTACATTGGTAAGCACGAACTCGATCGGGTTTGTTATTGAACGGTCTACGTGTGATTCTGCTGCCAGGTGGATCACTGCATCAAACTGTTCCGTTTCAAACAGTTCATCAATAAACTGCTGGTCAACGATATCACCCTTTACGAACCGGTAGTTCGGCTTGTCTTCGAGGTCCTTTAAGTTAGCCAGGTTACCGGCATAAGTTAGTTTATCGAGGTTGACAATATTATAATCAGGATAGGTATTAACGAAGCGTCTTACGACGTGCGATCCGATAAAACCGGCTCCTCCGGTAATTAAAAACTTCTTCATGTATTGTATATGCTAATGTCCCGAACGTGCTGATCATTCGGGACATTCCTTTATTACAGGGGATTTTCGTTAATATACTTCTCCCAGGCCCATGCAGACCTCATCATATCTTCAAGACCCAGCCCGGCCTTCCAGTTAAGTTCCTTCTCTGCTTTTGAAACGTCTCCCCACACCTGTTCAACATCTCCGGCGCGGCGCTCCCCAATCTTATAGTCCAATTTCACTCCCGTGCTCTTTTCAAAGGCATTGATCACTTCCAGCACCGAACTTCCCTTTCCGGTTCCTATGTTAAAAATCTCGTAATTAGAAGCCATCTTTCCTGATTCCTGTCGCTTCAAAGCTGCAATATGAGCTTTCGCAAGGTCCACCACATGAATATAATCGCGCACGCAACTACCATCGGGCGTGTTGTAGTCGCTTCCATATACCGTGATTGCTCCACGTTTGCCAATGGCACTCTGGGTAATAAAAGGAACTAGGTTCTGTGGCACGCCAATAGGCAACTCGCCAATGAGAGCTGACTCATGCGCTCCTACCGGATTAAAGTACCGCAGTGAAATGACGTGGTAGTTGGCATTTACAGCAGCGCTCTCTGAAAGAATTTCTTCTGCTATCTGCTTCGTGTTTCCGTATGGAGACTCTGCCTTTTTTACTGGTGCTTCTTCGGTTACGGGCAATTTATCGGGCTGACCGTAAACGGTGCAGGATGACGAAAAGACAAAATTGACGTCTCTTCCTGTAAAAGCGGAAAGCAGATTGATTAGCGAAAAGAAATTATTGCGGTAGTACTTCAGAGGATATTGCACAGACTCGCCCACGGCCTTGTGCGCGGCAAAGTGAATGACACCAGAAATATCGGGGTTATTGCTGATCAGTTCTTTTACCTTCGCCTCTTCACAGAGGTCAATCTGATGGAAGTCGGGTTTAATCCCTGTTATTTTAGTGATCTGTTCAAGTATTCCAATACTTGAGTTATCCAGGTTGTCAACAATTACCACGTCGTAGCCTGCTTTCTGAAGCTCGACAACTGTGTGTGATCCGATATAGCCGGTTCCTCCGGTTACTAAAATCTTGCTCATATTATTTGTTATAGCTGGTAAAATCTTTGTGTTCAATTTTCTCAATCACATCCTTTGGAAGAGATTTGAAGTATTCGTAAGTGATCTTCAACCCTTCTGCCCTTGATACCTTGGGTTCCCATCCCAGGATCTCCCTGGCCTTGGTAATATCCGGTCTTCTTTGTTTGGGATCGTCGACGGGCAGCGGCTTCGTGATCAGCTTTTGTTTGGTGCCGGTCAGCCTGATGATCTCCTCCCCGAACTCCCGGATGGTGATCTCATCAGGATTCCCGATATTCACCGGGTAAGCATAGTCAGAGAACAGCAGCCGGTAGATCCCCTCGATCAGGTCATCCACATAGCAGAAGGAGCGGGTCTGACTTCCATCGCCGAACACCGTCAGGTCTTCTCCCCGGATAGCCTGTCCAATGAAGGCTGGCAGTACCCGCCCGTCGTTCAGTCGCATTCTGGGACCGTAGGTATTAAAGATCCTCACAATACGGGTCTCCAGTCCGTGGAAGGTATGGTAGGCCATGGTCATGGCTTCCTGGAAGCGCTTGGCCTCATCGTATACTCCTCTTGGTCCTACCGGGTTCACATTCCCCCAGTATTCTTCGGGCTGAGGGTTCACATTGGGATCTCCGTATACCTCCGAAGTAGAGGCAATCAGGATCCTCGCTCCCTTGTCTTTTGCCAGTCCCAGCAGGTTGTGGATTCCCAATGAACCCACTTTCAGCGTCTGGATCGGAATCTTCAGGTAATCAATCGGACTGGCCGGCGATGCAAAGTGAAGAATATAATCCAGCTTGCCTGATACATGCACAAACTTCGATACATCGTGATTGTAAAACTCGAAGTTCTCCAGCGGAAACAGGTGCTCGATGTTACGAAGGTCGCCTGTGATCAGGTTATCCATCGCGATGACATGGAAATCTTCCTTGATGAACCGGTCACACAGATGTGACCCCAGGAACCCGGCGGCTCCTGTTATCAGAATTCGTTTTCTGGACATTATGCTCCTATTGTTTGTCTTCCTATACTGTTATAATAGAATCCGCATTCAACCATCCGGTGCAGGTCATACAGGTTCCTTCCATCAAAGATGACCCGCGCCTTCAGGGCAGCTTCCATCTTGTTAAAGTCGGGCGTGCGGAACAACGACCATTCCGTTACAATGATCAGGGCATCGGCCCCTTCCAATGCACTGTAGGGATCTGTTGCATAGCTGATGGCATCTCCCTTCACCTTTTTCACGTTCTCCATCGCTTCCGGATCATACGCTACCACTTCTGCTCCGTCTTTCAGCAACTCGTCAATGATGTACAGGGCCGGAGCTTCCCGGATGTCATCGGTCTCGGGCTTAAAGGCAAGTCCCCATAAGGCAAACTTCTTCCCTTTCAGGTCGCCCTTGTAGTACTTGCGCATCTTCTCTACGATCACTGTCTTCTGCTTTTCATTCACCGCCATGACTGACTCCAGAATGCTGAAGTTATAATCTGCTTCTGCCGCTGATTTAGCCAACGCCTGTACGTCTTTAGGGAAACAGCTGCCTCCATAGCCTACCCCCGGGAACAGAAAGCGCTTGCCGATACGTGCATCAGCGCCTATTCCTTTCCTCACCATGTCTACATCTGCTCCTACCCGCTCACATAGGTTCGCTACTTCGTTCATGAAGGTTATCTTGGTAGCCAGGAAGGAGTTGGCTGCATATTTAGTCAGCTCAGATGAACGCTCATCCATAAAGATGATCGGGTTCCCTGAGCGTACATAAGGTGCGTAAAGCTCTTCCATCAGCTTGCGTGCCCGCTCGCTTTGGGTTCCTACTACCACCCGGTCGGGCTTCATGAAGTCTTCCACGGCTACCCCTTCCCGCAGGAACTCGGGGTTGGATACTACATCCACTTCCACATCCGTATGCTCTTTAAACACGGCTTTCACCTTGTCTGCTGTGCCAACTGGTACTGTTGATTTGGTTACCACCACCTTATAACCGGTGATGAGCTTTGCTATATCTTTGGCGGCTCCCAATACATAGCTCAGATCAGCCGACCCGTCTCCTCCCGGAGGCGTGGGAAGGGCCAGAAAGATAATCTTTGCATCCTTGATGGCTGCTCCCAGGTCGGATGTGAAATCAAGCCGGCGCTGGGCAATGTTCCGGTAGAACAGGATCTCAAGACCCGGCTCATAGATCGGCATTTCGCCCCGGTTCATCTTTTCGACCTTCTCCTGATTAATATCCACACAGGTTACCTCATTCCCTGTTTCTGATAGGCATGTTCCGGTTACCAAACCTACATAGCCTGTACCTACTACGGCAATTTTCATTTGAGTATTTTCTTTTTAATTGTAACGAAGCGATCAAGGTCTGCAGGCTTTTTTTCTATCAGGTATCAGCCAGGATCACACCATAGACGTCTGGCATTGAGAGCAGATATAAACGACTATGCTCTATACGCAGGGCCCTTATTGGTTTCTGCCCAGGTGCTCCCTGAACAACCACGCCACCTACACTCCGGATCTTTATTTTTTTGGATGTACTTTTTGAAATATTTACAAGTAACTTCGGCAATCCAAAAATAATAGCAATTATATGGTATTTCTGTATAACTTGGGTATTAAACTTTACAACGTGCTCCTGCACGTCGCTCAATTCTTCAACCCCAAGGCCCGCCAATGGGTAGCAGGAAGAAAGGATATTTTCGAGATCATAAAAGCTAAAGTTGACCCGTCCAGGCAGCATATCTGGTTTCACTTCGCCTCCCTTGGAGAATTTGAGCAAGGCAGGCCTGTACTGGAGCACCTTAAAAAGCAATACCCGTCTGAAGGGATCATCATTACGTTCTTTTCCCCTTCGGGCTACGAGCTTCGAAAAAACTATGCACTTGCAGATCATGTCTTTTATCTGCCGATCGATACTGCTTCTAACGCCGAACGTTTTATTGAATTAACAAATCCGAAGCTTGCAGTCTTTACGAAATACGAATACTGGTTCCATTATTTCAAGACACTGCAGCGCAACAGCATTCCACTGCTCGTCATATCGGCTATTTTCCGAAAAGATCAGCCGTTCTTTAAATGGTATGGAAGCTTTAACAGAACAACACTCCGTTTTGTTACCCACTTTTTTGTGCAGGACGCATCAAGCATAGAGCTGCTGAACAGTATAGGCTTGAAAAACGCTACTATAAGCGGCGACACCCGCTTCGACCGGGTGGCTGAGAATGCCGCCGCACCTAAACAATTTGCTCAGGTAGAATCTTTCTGTTCAGGGTCACCCGTCTTTATTGCCGGAAGTACCTGGCCAGAGGATGAGAAACTGATCGCGGGCGTGGTAAAGTCCTATCCTGACTGGAAGTTTGTCATTGCTCCGCATGAAATAAAAGACGAAAAAATAAAAGCACTGGAAGCGATGCTTCCGCAGCAAAGCTCCGTCAGATACTCTAAAGTCACTTCCGTTGCTGTTCCTAACACACGTGTTCTTATTATTGACAATATAGGAATGCTCTCCGCCTTGTACCAGTATGGCCATATCGCCTTCATTGGCGGCGGCTTTGGCGTAGGTATACACAACACCCTGGAGGCGGCAGCGTTTGGTATCCCCGTCATCTTTGGACCCAACTACCACAAGTTCCTTGAAGCCAAAGCTCTGATTAAAAACGGAGGCGGATATTCAATCAGCAACGCAACGGAATTGGAGCAGACTTTGCTTCGACTGCAGGACGATGCGGTGCGCAAGGCGGCGGGTAAAGCTGCCGGCGATTTCGTAAAAAACAATAAAGGTGCTACAGGAGTAATTCTCGGCTTTATTGCGGGTCTGAAGCTGGGACTTGCCTGATCATCTTATAAAATCCGGCCGAGGCTGTGTCGGCTACAGTGCCGTCGCTCTTCCGGTAAATGAGGTACAATTCCATATCATGGCGTTTCCGTGCGAATGCCAGCGCCTCAGTTAGTCCCAGTGCCATCATGGCGTTATCCAGGCCATCCGCGGTAATCGCATCCTTTGCCCAAACAGTCGCGCTTATCAGTTCGTTCTCAATAGGGAAACCCGTCCTGGCGTCAATCAGGTGCGAAATGCGATGTTTCCCCTGCTGATAATACTTCCGGTAGTTTCCGGAGGTGGTGATGGCTCCCTCTCTTAATTCCACAATTTTCTGCAAGGGCTCAGCATTCCAGTCGTCAGCAGGGCCCTCTATTCCAATCGTCAGGGGCTTCCCTTCTGGTTGCTTTTGCCCCTTTACTCTTACTTCGCCTCCTATCTCAACGAGGTAATTAACGATCCCCTTTGCCTCCAGGTAGTGGCACAGAACGTCGACGCTATATCCCTGCGCAATGCCGTTTACATCAATAGTGAGACAGGGCATCTTCTTGACCAGGCTGTCGCCTTTCAGCGTCAGGCCTGAAGATCCGGTACAGTGCATCAGTTCTCTCACACGTGAAGAATCAGGCAACGCATCTGCGTTCTTAACACCGAAACCCCAGGCCTGCACCAGCGGCTGTATCGTGATGTCAAATATCCCCGAGGTCTCCTTCGTGATCTGAAGAGAACGCACCACTACAGCCCGGAGATGCTCATCTACCCTGACTCCCCTCGGGGCATTGTTGAAGCGGGAGATCAGGGAGTATGATTTATAAATGGAAAGGGAACTGTCGAGAGAGGCCAGGAGGCCTTCAAGCTCCTTCGAAGTGACCATACTATCCGGGGAATAATAAGTGACATGGTAAGTCGTCCCCTGCGCATAGCCCGACAACGCTACCCTCTTCAAGGAAGGAGGGTGCAAGGCCGTCAGCAAACTGCCAAGGCCAATCAGCGCCAATGCCAATACCTTCATTTGAACTTACGATACAGAAAGCCTGGCAAGGACATCCACCCATTCAGGCTTATCATTCAGACTTTCTACCAGCTGCACCTTTTCCCCGCCCAGGGCTTTAAACTCCAGGTCGTACTCTTCGGCAATCTCATAGATCGTCTCCAGGCAGTCGGCCACAAAGGCCGGACTGAAGACAAGCAGTCTTTTCGCTCCTTTCTTACCCAGCTCGTGAATCACCTCGCTGGTGTAGGGCTGCGCCCATGGATCTTTTCCGAGGCGCGACTGAAAGGTCACGGTGTATTTCTCTTTTGGAATTGCCAGACGCTCTGCAATGAGCCTTGCTGTGTTGTGACACTGGGCTGAATAACAAAACTGGTTTGCATCGGTGAGACGACGGCAACAGTCGGCCGACTTTAAACAGTGACTTTTGGTATCATCGGCCTTAACGAGCTGTCGCTGAGGCAGTCCGTGAAAGCTGAAAATAATATGATCGAACGCCTCCGGCTTATACTTACGGCCGTTCTCAGCATAAATGTCGAGCATATCAGATGCGTCATGGTAGGAGTTGATAAATGAGATGTCGGGAATAGTCTGCCACTTGCTTACCTCTTCCATTACCCGTTGATGAACAGATCCGGTAGTTGCTGAGGCATATTGAGGAAAGAGCGGAATTACTTTGATACTTTTAACGCCCGCCGCTTTAAGTTTGCCAAGAGCAGATGCGATAGAAGGATTTTGATAGCGCATGCCGAGTTCAACATGATAGCCGGCTCCCAGCTTTTCCTGCAGCATGTCTTTTACCCGCACACTGTAATACATGAGAGGCGATCCATTCTCGTTCCATACTTTCTGATAAGTCTTTGCCGACTTCGGTCCTCTGAAAGGCACTATGATCCCTTTAACCAGCAAGGTTCTCCCCACTGCATTGATATCGATCACACGTTCATCCATTAAAAACTCGTCGAGATATCGACGTACATCTCCTACCCGGGGACTGTCGGGTGTACCAAGGTTCACCAGTAATATTCCTCTTTTACTCATATAGACTTACAAATATATGGCAGGCAGCCGCCTGATTATAGGTTTAAAAATGATTTGACGCTTAGAATACTTTCGTTACTTGCTTTTCCACAGCTGCCACCATGGAATGCCGGGCGCTTCGTGGTGTTCGTAGTGGTATCCAAAGAAGTAACAGCTCAGGAAAGCAAGCAGATGATTCTTTTGAAGAGTACGCGACTGGTGTACATTATTATGCTCGCCATGATGAGGCAGCCATGTTCCGAAGTAAAAAAGCTGCAGAGTGCTTAGCAATGAAGGCGTAACCCAAAACAAAAGCAGATTCTTTTGCGGAAACCACAGAGCAAGGACGTTAAAAATCACTGCCATCAGGATCAGCTGAACTATTGAGACGTATTCGCCTATGAATTTAAGATACCATCGCCAGAAGCTTGTATCGCTATAGTCGGGGTCTCTCTCGGTATGGACGTATTGATGATGCTCATGATGCTTTTTTCTAAGCTTTGTAAAGCTGAACGCAGCATAAAGAAAAGTGCATAGCTGTCCAACAAAGAGATTAACCTTATCAGAGGGGTATATGGTACCGTGCATACCATCATGAGCGGTTATAAACAGCCCTGTATACAAATGCATTTGAACAAGCACCATCAGGTAAGTGAGAGGGTTAGCCCAGGAAAAGTCCCAGGAAAGAAGTAAAAACAGGCAAACCGTCCAGCTTGTCACAACCAGCAGGGCAATAAACAAACCGGTTTTAGAAGCCCGTTTCAATCTAATACGCTAAAAGAGTTTCCTTCACCTTTTCCATCAGCCACATTGGAGTGGAAGTAGCACCACAAATACCGATCTTATCGCCTTCCTTGAACATATCCTGGTGCAGTTCTTCGGGATGAGAAATGAAGAACGTGTTGTCATTGTACTTCTTGCATACCTCGTACAGCACTTTACCATTTGACGACTTTTTACCAGACACGAAGACGATCTTGTCATAGTTCTTCACAAACTTTCTCAGTTCCTCATCGCGGTTAGAGACCTGGCGGCAGATGGTATCGTTGGCCGTTACCTCATACCCTCTCCTTAGCAATTCTTCCTTGATCTGATAAAAGCGGTCCGTGCTTTTTGTTGTCTGACTATACAGCGTAAATTTCTTCGGAAGTTCAGCATCGTCGAGTTCGGCGATGTCCTGAAAAACCAGGGCTTCGTTATTCGTTTGTCCCTGAAGCCCGATCACCTCGGCGTGTCCGTGCTTCCCGAAGATCAGGATCTGCTCTTTGTCTTCGTACGATGTTTTAATCCGGTTCTGGAGCTTTAAAACAACCGGACAGGAGGCATCGATCAGCGTGATGTCATTCTGAAGCGCTACCTTATACGTTTCGGGAGCTTCACCGTGAGCTCGTATTAAAACTTTCTCTCCCCGCAAGTCTTTCAGCTGCTCATGGTTGATAATGCGAAGGCCGGCCTCCCTCAGTCGTTCCACCTCTTCGTCATTATGCACAATATCACCAAGACAGTACAAATAACCGTCCTCTCTCAGAATTTCTTCCGCCATATCGATGGCGTATACTACTCCAAAACAGAATCCGGAATTAGAGTCGATCGTTACCTGCAGATTGTAGCTCATATATAATTAAATACAAAATTAAGGAAATTATGTTAGCCTGCAGGATATTAAATACTTGCCCATAAGATCACAAAGAACAGAAACTGAACAACAAAAAGGGCCACTCCAGCCTTGTTGTGTTTCTCCACCGGCATCCGAAGGAAAAAGAGCAGCAGCACAAACGCCACAAAGAACCAGGCTATGTAGTTTTGCAACGGGACCGTGGGACTATCCCAGTGCCAGTAATGAAAGCGTATTGCCACAGGCTCAATAAAAAAGTCGAGCAGAGTAACCAATACCCCTCCCGTCACTGCTCCTATATAACTATTCCTAATCCCCACAGAGCAGATGGTTATGCTCGTCGAATAAATAACCAGTATCCAGTTTACCCCGATCATCAGAGGAGTGCCGGCTACCTTCGGGCCCAGGGTGGTATCATAAGAATACCGTCCAAAAACAACGCCGCTGTTCACCCCTATTGCTTCAACAGCGAAGCCTGCGAGGTAAATGACCAGCAGCGAAAGGTAAAAGCGCCTTTCCCGCCGCGGATGGCTCCACACCATGAGCAAAAGCATCAGCAAGAGATGAAAGGGCACCAGCTTCTCGAACAGAACCTGAGTTTGCACCAACAAGAAACCAGCGAGCCCGACACTGTAGAATAGCAGAACCAAAAAGGAAGCGACCCTGACCCGGTCTATCTGTTTTAAATCAATCATAAAGCAAAGCTAGCTATCCACACGTCGCCCTTTCCAGGTGACGGTATTCGTAAGGTGTTTCCTTACCGAAACTATCGACAGTATAAGGAGGGACAGCATCTGAAAAGGATGCAGGATAATGTTCCAGAACGGATTCTGTCCGCTGAGGAGAGAGATCATCAGACGGGTCAGCACGACCAGTGTCACCATAAAGAGCAGCAGTTGCAGGTCAAGGTACAGCGCAATGAACAGAGGCCCCAGCATCACCAGGAGAAGATAGCAGACCAATCCGGCCACGTTATTATTAAATCCTGCGAGAAGATTCTTGCTAAAGCCCGATACAGCCTCACCGAAGCCCCTGTACATTCTGCAATAAACATATCCGTTTGCCAGCAGCGCCTCTCCTTTGTATCCAGAGCCTTTAACCTGTTTCATAATCTCAATATCCTCTACCACTTTGTCCCTTACCCTGCTGTGCCATTGCTCCTTCCGGTACGCAACTCCGTCAAAAAACATACACTGACCACTGGCAGCAGCAAAGGCAGTATTTTTGGAAAGTTTGACAAGCCGCATCGGCAACAGGTTCAGAAGGAGGAAATGCATAAGGGGGACCACCATTCGCTCGCCCATGGTAAGCATGCGCTGATTGGCAAAAAGACTTAACAGATGCAACCTGCCCAATCGCAGGCGGTGTACTCCATTGTTAATGAGACCGGGTGATACGGTGGTATCGGCGTCCAGAAAAAGAAAATACTTACCCTTCGCCAGGCCCGCCAGCTGGTGGCAGGCATAATTCTTTCCCAGCCATCCTTCTGGCAGCTCTTTTCCACTCACCACCCGGAAGCGGCTATCTCTTTGGGAAAAACGTTTGCATTGTTCGTATGTAGCATCGGTTGATGAGTCGTCAAGTACGATGACCTCCAGATTCTGATAATCCTGTGCGCTTATCGACTCCAGCAGGTTAAGGATATCTCCCTGCTCGTTACGTGCAGGAATAAGCACAGAAACAAGCTCTGTATAAGTGCGGGCAGTAGCAGTAAGTTTCGGATTGGAGATAAAGTTAAAAAGGGTAACGGCAAAACGGAGGATCAGAAAAAAGAAGACTACATAGTATATCAGCATGACTAAACAGTGGTGCGGTTCTGCAGTTGCCGCGACGTTTCATAATGTTTATTGTAAGCGCTTTTAATTAATTGCAAACTGGTGAACTCTGCGCCCTCCCAGTTTCTAAGATAACAATTAACCGTTGGCTTACGGTTTTCAAAATAATCAACGAAAGAAGCGCAGAAAACGTATTGGAACTTTTTTTGGGAAGAGTTGATCAGATTAATAAGCCCTTTTTCAAACACCACCTGATCAACGTGAGAAGAGTAAAGCTTTCCCTGCGGAAAGACCAGAACCAGGTTGCGGGGATCATCAAGCAGACGACCCGCATACTCAAGCGATTCAACAAGGCTTTTCGGTCCTTTCTTAACCGGAAATGCCCCCAGGTATTTCAGAAACCAGACCGTCCTGTAATTTTCGTCGCTTACCATCACATGAAATGCTTTCTTAAAGAGCCTTCTGTTCAGCTCATACATGAAGAAACCATCCCACCATGAAAAATGATTGGCAAGCAATAAGACGGACTGTCCCTGCTCTAGTGAAAATTCACTAAACTTTAGCGACCTGAAATCACGGGATATAATGCGCCTTATATACCAGCGGAAGAAGTATCTGACAAAAGCAGGGAACATCATCCCGCAATTTATCATTTTTTAAGAAGGCCTCAAGGCCAGGTCGCTACATTCCCTCAAACTTCTCCCAGAAGCCATCGCGCGGCAGAGGTGCTTCAATTACAACCTCTTCCTTCTTTACAGGATGTACAAAACGAAGTCTCTTGGCGTGAAGGCAAATGGTCTTTTTCAGACTTCCCCGGGGATACCCATATTTATTATCACCAACAATCGGGCAATTTAGGGTGGATAGCTGTACCCTGATCTGATGCGGACGGCCGGTGATAGGATCTACTTCAATGAGATAGTAGCCCTCTAACTGCCCAATCAGCTGGTAGTTCAGCTCCGAGCGAAGACCGTTCGAAATTTCATGGTTATATGCGGTGGTAACATTCTTCTGAGGGTTCTTAACCAGCCAATGCACCAGATTACCGCTCTCCGGAACCGGGCGGTTCCTTACCACCGCCCAGTAGGTTTTTTTCATCTGCCTGCTTTTAAACATCTGGTTCACCCGGTCAAGCGCCTTACTGGTCTTGGCAAATAAGATAACACCACTCACAGGCCGGTCCAGTCGGTGTACCACGCCCAGAAAGGCGCCGTTAGGCTTGTTATACTTGATGGACAGATACCGTTTCACTTTTTCGTCGAGCGGTTCATCTCCCGTCTCATCGACCTGAACAATCTCTCCTCCTTTTTTATTGATAGCAATCAGATGATTATCCTCATACAGGACATCTCTGTCGGTGATGTCATAAGAAGCGTTATTAAAAGCAGTTTTCCCCATTTTATTTCCTTGTGCGATGCAGGCTCCCGGCTTTTTTGCCGCCTACCGCTTTATACGTGTTCCTTGAAGAAATAGCTTCAATTAGTTTTACTTTTTGATCCGAATGACAACCCTTTAATATTGTTCCTTCTCGCCAGGAAAATCGCTTGCTTTTACATCGTTTATATACGACTTCACGGCACCATTTATTTCTCCGTAAAGATCGAGATACTGACGCAGGAACCGGGGTTTGAAGCCCTTGTTCAGTCCCAGCATGTCATGAACAACCAGCACCTGTCCGTCGCAAGCCCCGCCTGCTCCAATGCCAATAGTCGGAATCCTCAGACTTGCAGTCACTTCAGCAGCTAAAGCTGCCGGTATTTTCTCCAGAACAACAGCAAAGCAGCCCGCTTCTTCAAGCAATTTAGCATCCTTCTTTAACTTGGCGGCCTCTGCCTCTTCTCTGGCACGTACTGTATATGTTCCGAACTTATAGATCGACTGCGGAGTAAGACCAAGATGTCCCATAATAGGAATTCCGGCAGTGATGATGCGTGCCACCGATTCAAGTATTTCCTCGCCACCTTCCAGCTTAACGGCATGGGCTCCTGATTCTTTCATAATTCGGATGGCCGAATTAAGGGCTTCCTTTGAGTTGCCCTGATAAGAACCGAAGGGCAAGTCTACCACAATTAAACTGCGAGTAGCTGCTCTCACGACAGATGCCGCATGATAGATCATCTGATCAAGCGTAATGGGGAGGGTAGTTTCGTGGCCCGCCATTACATTTGAGGCCGAGTCACCAACCAGAATCGCATCAATGCCCGCTTCATCTACAATTTTTGCTATTGAATAATCATAAGCGGTAAGCATTGATATTTTCTCTCCCCGCTGCTTCATCTCCTGGAGCGTATTGGTGGTAATACGTTTGATCTGGGTATTAACTGACATATCCTGTTTATTTTACACGGGCAAATGTAGAAAGTAAATTGAAATCCTTTTTATAAATTACGGATATTTACCTACCTTTGTCTCCCGTGAAAATTGAAGACAACTGCTTCAGCCTGTTGTACTCGGCATCGGATAATTCTACCGGTAAACTCAAGCTTTTTCATTTATTTTCTGACAATTACCTCCTCAATGCAGAAGGCAGTAAAATACTTACAGCTTACGGACCCGGAGTAGAACTGTTCGCCGGCGAATGGCTGAACGACACCATCCAGAAACAGAATATTAAGAATTCATACCACATAAATTAAGATGATCAACTATATCAAATTGCCTGCTGTACTGCTGCTAGAAGACGGAACTGTATTTCACGGAAAAGCGGCCGGTAAAATCGGAACTACCACCGGGGAAATTTGTTTTAATACCGGAATGACCGGCTATCAGGAAGTATTTACTGATCCCTCCTATTTCGGTCAGATTATGGTCACCACCAACGCTCACATTGGAAATTACGGGGTAAACAGTGACGAGGTTGAATCTGCTGACATTAAAATTGCAGGTCTGGTCTGCAAGAACTTTAATATTGCTTACAGCAGAAAGCTTTCTGAGAAGTCTATACAGGACTACTTTCAGGAACAAAATGTGGTAGGAATTTCAGACGTCGACACAAGGTCTCTGGTTCGTCACATCCGCGACAAGGGTGCAATGAATGCTATTATCTCCTCCGAGATTCTCGACATTAATGAACTGAAAGGGGCTCTTGCCCAAGTGCCGTCAATGGCAGGCCTGGAGCTTTCTTCGCAGGTGAGCACGCAGGAGCCCTATTTCTATGGCAACGAAAACGGCAAGCACCGCATCGCTGTCCTAGACCTTGGCGTTAAAAAGAACATTCTTCGCAATTTCGACCACCGCGATGTCTATGCCAAGGTATTTCCGGCCAAGACGAGCTTCGAAGAAATGGAAAAATGGGCACCCGACGGATACTTCATCTCGAACGGTCCCGGCGATCCCTCTGCGATGCCATATGCTATTGAAACAGTGAAAAAGGTTCTGGAAGCCGACAAGCCTCTTTTCGGAATTTGTCTGGGACATCAGCTCCTTGCGCTTGCTAACGGCATCCGCACCGAAAAGATGTTTAACGGACACCGGGGACTGAACCATCCGGTTAAAAATATCATTCTCGATCATTGTGAAGTTACCTCCCAAAACCACGGCTTCGGAGTGGTTGCGGATGACATTCACAAATCAGACAAAGTTGAAATCACTCACCTTAATCTGAATGACAACTCCATCGAAGGCATACGGGTAAAAGACAAAAAAGCGTTCTCCGTACAGTACCATCCGGAATCATCTCCTGGTCCGCACGACTCGCGCTACCTCTTCGATCAGTTCGTTGATATGATGTAACAAAAAAGCCGTTTGCTTTCAGCAAACGGCTTTTTTGTTAGCAATCTGCTTTCGGCAATCAGCTCTCAGCCTGACAGAACTCATAATCCCTGGTCCGCGAAGTCTCACCGGGGCGTTTCAGAAACGCAGCAATTCAGGAGACAAAGGTGCGAAGCAAAAGCTGAGAGCCGATAGCTGAGGGCTGACAGCTATTGCGTTCTTCCTGTGAGACAAATCACAAATTATTGTAACATAAATTATTTTTGAAATCCGTAAAAACAGTACTTTTGGCGAGCCTGTTACTGAATGACAAACGAAGCCTTTAAACAAAAAAGAGGCTTTCTAAACGATAAAAGCCAATTAGGTAAAATTTAATATAAGAAACAATGAGCTTAATTTTAGACGTACATGCCCGGCAGATCCTTGACTCAAGAGGCAATCCTACTGTAGAAGTAGACGTAATTACAGAAAACGGTACACTTGGCCGCGCTGCTGTTCCATCAGGAGCTTCTACTGGTCAGTTCGAAGCAGTTGAGCTTCGCGACAACGACAAGAGCAAGTACATGGGTAAAGGCGTTTTGAACGCAGTAAACAATGTCAACGAAAAATTAGCTAAAGAACTTCAGGGAATCGATGTTTTCGATCAGAATACGATCGATAAACTGATGAACGATATCGACGGAACACACAACAAAGGTTCTATCGGTGCTAACGCGATCCTGGGCGTTTCTCTTGCTGTAGCAAAAGCAGCTGCACTCGAAAGCCGTCAGCCTCTTTACCGTTATATCGGTGGTGTTAATGCCAATACTCTTCCTATTCCGATGATGAATATCATGAATGGTGGAGTTCACGCTGATAACAAGATCGACTATCAGGAATTCATGATCATGCCTGTTGGTGCTGACACATTTTCTGAAGCACTCAGAATGGGTACTGAAGTATTCCACCACCTGAAGACCGTTTTGAAGAAAAAAGGTTATTCAACAAACGTAGGTGACGAAGGTGGTTTTGCCCCTGAAATCCAGAGCAACGAAGAAGCCATCGAAACTGTGCTTCAGGCTATCGAAACTGCAGGATACAAGCCAGGAGAGCAAATCTTCATCGCTATGGATGCTGCAAGTTCAGAAATGTACGATGAAAAGACCAAAACCTACAAATTCTACAAATCTAACCCTGATCGTATCCTTACAGGTGACGAAATGGTTGCATACTGGACTGAGTGGGTGAACAAATATCCAATCCTGTCAATTGAAGATGGATGTGCTGAGACTGACTGGGATAGCTGGAAGAAATTAACTGACGCTCTTGGCAAGAAAGTTCAGCTTGTAGGTGATGACCTGTTCGTTACTAACGTGAAGTTCCTTGAAAGAGGTATCAACTCTGGCGTTGCAAACTCTATCCTTGTTAAAGTAAACCAGATTGGTTCTTTAACTGAGACTATCAATGCGGTTTCTCTTGCACAAAACAATGGTTACACCTCAGTAATGAGTCACCGTTCAGGTGAAACTGAAGACACTACCATCGCTGACCTTGCAGTAGCATTAAACACTGGTCAGATTAAAACTGGTTCTGCTTCACGTTCTGACAGGATCGCAAAATATAATCAGTTGATCCGTATTGAGGAAGAACTCGGAGCTTCTGCCCGTTTCATCGGTAAAGATTTGAAGTTCTTAAAATAAAATAGAAGCCTGAGGCAATACCTTAGCGCTTATATTTCAACTTTTAAAACATCCCGTAGAAATATTCTGCGGGATGTTTTTATATTTGTCTTACATGAAAAGAGCCGTAAGTTTATTTCGCAACAAATACTTTCTTGCTACAGCAGTTTTTGTAGTGTGGATGGCATTTTTTGACAGGAATGACCTGATGTCTCAATACGAATACTGCAGTCAGCGGAACAAACTTCAGGAAGAAAAGGACTTTTATACCCACGAGACCGAAAGGGTATGGAAAGACCTCAAAGAGCTGACCACGAACCGGGAAAAGCTCGAGAAGTTTGCGCGCGAAAGATACCTCATGCGGAAAGAAAACGAAGAGGTATATGTAATTGTCCCCGAAAAGAACAAAGAAGAGGGTAAATCTTTATTTAAACTTTCTTTTTAATTTAGATTCTTAAGGATTAGTAGGTGAGCTTCTCTGTTAAAAAAACAGGCGCCGTTTTGTACACGGCTATTTTGCTGATGGCTTCGTTTTCTGCGAAGTCGCAGGGAGAGCCACAGAATAACCCCACCCGTCCCCCTTCTTCAATTGCCGTAAACGATCAGATTAACAGTACGCCCACCTCAAACACGCTGAATTACATTGGTGAAATCAAAGGGCGATCTTATATTAAGCTCTCGCTGGAGCCAGTGGAGGGCCAGGCAAATGAGAATACTGTACTAACTGAAATAAAAACAAAAACATTTAAAGGGTCATATTACGAGGCGGCAAGCGGAAAGAACTATAGCGTTACAGCAACCTATGAGATGAGCTCCCAGAGCTGGAATATCAAAAGCTATAATAGCAGAAAGCAGTACGTAGCAAACTTTCAGGGAAGAGAAACTGCAGAAGGGGTAATTGAAGGAGCATGGAAAAACAAACACGAAAACGCATCTTTTTACCTCTTTAAAAAAGAAAAACCTTAAGGTTAGACATCCCCGCTGCGTTTTCTTAAAAACCATTCTGCAGACAGCAGTCCCACAATCAGTACAAAAAGCACCTTCAGATCGATCAACTGTGCAAAACTTCTGTCCTCATAGCTGACAGACTTAACCAGTTCATTCTTCTTAATGAGCTCATACAGGGTTTCGAGCTCAGAAGGGTACACTACGGTGCCCCCGCTTTCACGGGCAATTAATCGCAGCAGCTGATGGTTAGCAGTCAGCTGCCTGTATTCTGCCTGTTCTCTTGTCACCAAAAACTTCCCCTGAGCGGAAAGGCGCCTTTCTCCTACGTTCGTCCTGGCAATAAAGGAATAATCGCCGTAAGGAAGCGTTCCCGCGTCCAGAACGTAAGCACGGGTAGTCCTGGAAAAAACGAAAGGATAGGACCTTCCCTTAGCGTCTCGCACCTCCATCCTCACTTCGGGCTCATTAATAAGCTCAGTAGCGTCATTATACAGCTCTGCATTGAACACCACCCGCTCATTCTCGTCGAACGCTGCCCGGCTGGGGTAAACTTTGAAGTTTCTTTTGTCAGCCTGATCCGCAAGATACTGTACCATCCCATTGATCAGCCGGTCTATGCTGCTATGGCTTTCACTTGCAGCAAACTCTGCGAGGCGCCAGCGCCAAACACCTTCTCCCGCCAAAACGCCAAGTCTCCTACTCTTTTCAGAGCCAAATACAGCCAGAGGCTCGCTACCCTCTTTCCTGCCCTGCTGCTGGTAAAGGAGCACTGACGCGCCGCTTCCCGGTGCATAATTTCCCGCCGGTACCAATAGCTGCCCCATTTGAGGTATCTTATCCTGAAGCCCAGCTTCCAGCGTAAACAAATAAAACTGGCTATTCAGCCGCGCCGTTACTTCATCTTGCCCGCCAGATGGCTTAATTTCAAGGAGTGACTGACTCCTGTTAAATGCTGCAATGTCACTTTGTGCACCAGCCACAAAAAACAAGGGTTTGCCCCATATGTATTTTTGAAACTTACTTAAAGGAACTCCCGAAGCAGGCACCTGATGTAAGATAACGAGGTCTGAGCGCAACAGATCCCCCTCGTTAAAGCGATCGGCCAGACCGGAGGTAACCTCATAATTGCCACCCGCCTCGATACTCTGCTTAAATGCTGCAATATCAGGATGAGGGGCGGCAGCCAGAATAAATACCCGCCGTTTTCCATCCAGAACTTCCACAAAAAACTCAGCCCTATTATTACCTACAGCTATCTCCCCTGGCGCAGGACGCAAGTCGACAGAATAGCGGTAAAGCCCTTTAGCTCCGGCATGAAGAGTAACCGGAACAGTAGAATGAAATTCATTACCTGTAATACTGATCGCTTGCTGATAAACTACGCGATCCTTGCTTCTTATTGTCAGCGCAGTCTTGACACCCTTGCTGATGTACGCTTCTACATCAACCTCAATATTAAAGTCGTTTCCTGAATAAACAATGCTGTTATAGTTAATATTGGCTACCAGAACATCCTTCTTCCTGGCCGTATCGCCAAGTGCAACGGGGAATACCGGCGACTTTAGGCGTTCTGCCATCGCCTCCGGATTACCGCCAGAATTGTAAAGACCGTCGGTAGCAAGAACCACAGCACCCACATTCCTGCCGCCAAACTCAAGGGACAGATGTTTAAAAAAACTGCCGATGTCGGTTGTCTTTTCATCAAAGGAGCTTCGCCTTCCGGCCCTTACGGCAGAGCCCAGACTGAAAGTTTTTACTTCATATTCAGCCGACAGTCTCTTTTCAAGTGCATCAAAGTTACGGAGGTAAGTATTTTTGTTGAAACCGGGAGGGTTTGAAATACTCAGTGACGCAGAGTTGTCCTGAGCGAGGACTATGATGGGCTTCTCAACTATTTTTCTGGTGATGCGAATAAACGGAGCAAACAGCAGGAAACATATTACTGCCACAACAAGGGCCCTAAACGAGAACAACAACTTCCTTGTCCTTGCAGAAAAGAAGTTGTTGTTCTTATATAACAGTAAAGCGTATCCAATCCCCAGTGCCACACTGAAAAGCATCCATAGGAAAGAAATCGTGCTAAACTGAAGCATTCATATCAGTTTTACCAGCATAGCCGGACCAAGATACGGGATCAGCGGGCGCTTACAGCATTCCGCCATCCACCGCTATAACCTGCCCTGTCACATAAGCGCTCAGGTCAGAAGCAAGGAATACACAAACGTTTGCTACGTCATCTGTCTCCCCCGCGCGTTTCATTGGGATATTCTGTTCCCATCCTTCAACCACTTTAGGGTCGAGCACCTCAGTCATCTCAGTCTTGATAAAGCCTGGAGCGACTACATTGGTACGGATATTACGCGAACCAAGCTCCTTTGCCATGGACTTAGAAAAGCCGATAATCCCGGCCTTTGAAGCAGCATAGTTAGCCTGACCGGCATTTCCCTGAACACCTACTACCGAACTCATATTGATGAAAACGCCTTTTCTGTTCTTCATCATGATTTTGGAAGCCGCTTTTGTTACATTAAAGATCGACTTAAGGTTCACTTCCAGCACCTCGTCCCATTGCTGCTCGGTCATGCGCATCAGCAAGCCGTCTTTCGTGATCCCCGCATTGTTGACTACAATATCAATCGTACCAAAATCAGCGACTACATCACTAATCAGCTTGTCAGCTTCTTCAAATTTTGAAGCATCCGACCGATAACCTTTCACCTTGGTGCCCGCGGCCTGTAACTCCTGTTCAAGAGCCTGTCCCTTTTCTACCGACGAAAGATAAGTAAAGGCAACATTGGCGCCATGTTCGGCGAACTTTTCTGCGATTTTACGGCCTATTCCTTTAGACGCACCTGTAATAAGTGCAGTTTTTCCTTCAAGCAATTTCATAAAGAATAATAATAGTGCGACGAAGTTACTATTTTTTTCGAGCCGGCATCTCTGCTATCCCACACTCTTCTCAAGATGCTCGAGAATAGATACAGGCTTCTTGTCTTCACCCAATGCCACAAATGTTAAAACACCATGTATAGCAAGTTCGCGGCTTTCCTCGTACATCTGCTCAACATAGATATCAATGCCAACTTTTAAGCTGGTGCGGCCCACTTCTGTAACCTTCGCCACGAGTTCAACGATAGTGCCCGATGGAATCGGCTTCGTGAAATTGATGCGATCAGACGAAACGGTCACAACCGGAAGGCGCGTAAACCGCGTAGCCGCAATAAAGGCGGCTTCGTCCATCATATGCATAGCCACCCCTCCGTGAAGAGTATCGTAGTGATTGGTGTTCGTTGCAAATACAGGCTTAAACATCCTGATCTCTGATTTTGCAATACGGTCTTCAATGTTCATGCACAAAGATAGGACTGGAAGCGAGAAGCTGGCTAATTCGTCAAAGGTTTTACAAGGCCCCTACTTTCCGGCAGGAATAAATTTCATAGAAATGGAGTTAACACAGTGCCGTGTATCTTTCGCAGTAAAACCTTCGCCCAGGAAAACATGGCCCAGGTGCGCACCACAGTTGGAGCATACAATTTCAGTTCTTCGTCCATCCGCATCAGGCACACGTGTCACCGCCCCCTTAATCTCGTCGTCAAAACTCGGCCATCCACAATGCGACTCAAACTTATCCTCCGAGCGGTATAAGGGCGCATTACATCTCCTACAAATGTAGGTGCCCTTTTCCTTGTTGTTTAAATACTCGCCGGTCCCCGGATATTCGGTTCCTTTGTTGATAATGACGCGTTCTTCTTCGGGAGTGAGCTTGTTATAGTTCATAGTTTTTTTAGTTTTTACCGTTTCAGCATTCTTTGTCTTTCTTTCCTGACCACAGGAAGTTATTGCGACACTCAAAAGACACAAGAAGATACAGATAGTCTTTATCGCCCTCATTTGTCTTATAACGTCCGTTACCCTCCATATGTTGTCAGCGCGGGCAGTGCTCTGATCGATTAAATTGCGATTTCCCTAAATTAAGAAATGTAATGCTCTATTTTTGCAAAAGCAGCTGCAAGAGCGGGCAAGCGCAGGCTTCGTCATCATTAAGGGAGCAGCACATAACAACAGAATGAAGATCACACTTCTTGTCATCGGAAAAACGGAAGATAAATACCTCAAAGAAGGCATAGAAAAGTACACAAAGCGACTGAAGCACTACATCAGCTTTTCGATCATTGAAGTTCCTGAACTTAAAAACACCAAAAGTCTGACAGAGGATCAGCAAAGGGCAAAGGAGGGCGAGCTGATCAGGAAATACATATCGCCTGCCGACCACCTCATCCTCCTGGACGAGAAAGGAGAGTCATACACCTCCTCCCAGTTTGCAGCTTTCCTTAACAAAAAGATGATTGGCAGCGTCCAAAACCTTGTCTTTGTGGTGGGTGGCCCCTACGGTTTTGATACTTCCATTTACCGGCAGGCGTCGGGTAAGATATCACTCAGCAAGATGACGTTTTCGCATCAGATGGTCAGGCTCTTTTTCGCTGAACAGATCTACCGCGCCTTCACTATTTTGAAGGGCGAGCCATACCATCACGAATAAAAAAGCGTTAGACAAATATGTTGTTTAAAACACGAAACTATCGGTACAAAGGAGCCAATACCGGTGCCGAACAAAAATATTTCTGGATTTTCATCGTGATCGGCCTTCTGATAGGAATGGGCATCGTCTATTTGTTCTGAGGCTACAATCCGTTGAAAATGACAACTGCCGACTGTAATTAGCAGTCGGCAGTTGTTTTCTGACCCTGGCCCAGCACCCCGGCAGAGCAGAGTTATGAATAAATTACAAAGAAAAGCGCTCGCGGGCCTCAATCACAAGCTTAGTCAAAGCAGCCCGTACGTTTCTTATTCCTGATCAAAAATCAGCAGATTAACGCCACAGTCTTAGTCCTGCGCAGCTTCTGGCTCTGCAGCGGCCGGCGCTTCCTCGTTAAACAATGGGAGTTCTTTTATGATATTGAACCAGGTAATGATCTTTTTCATATCTGATGCATACACCTTTTCCTCGTCATGGCCGGGAGCAACTTCACGAAAGAACTCGCGCAGAGTCTTTCCATCAGCTTTAGCTTCAGGCACAGAGGCACTCTCCTTCATTCTTGCAAAAATATCTACCAGCTTCAGATCGTCATCCTCACCAAAAACTGTGATATCTTCCAGCGAGGCAAGCTTGGCAGTAGAAAGATTGGCAACAAGTTTCAATTTCTGAGCATCAAGGCTTTCCAGAACAAACCCTGTTTTATTCTGTCCAATTACTCTAAACAAACCGGGCTTTCCCGATACAGATACAATTCCTCTTAAATTCATTGCTTTATTTTGAATCAACACAGGGCCAGAATGAACGGCCCCGATCCCAACCTCTATTATTCCTCAATTATGTCTATTCCCAGGATCTTATCGCCCTGACGGATGTCGTCAACCACATCAACATTCTCAACAACTTTACCAAAGCAAGTATGGTTGCGGTCAAGATGAGCAGTGTTTTTGCGGCTGTGGCAGATGAAGAACTGAGAACTTCCCGTATCGCGTCCGGCATGGGCCATAGAAAGGACGCCCCTGTCATGATACTGATTATCGCCGGTCAGTTCGCATTTAATGCGTGTACCTGAGCCGCCTGCTCCTGTTCCGGTTGGATCACCACCCTGTATAACGAAGTCAGGGATCACACGATGAAAAGTAACTCCATCATAAAAACCTTCCTTTGCAAGTTTCAGAAAGTTAGCCACGGTATTAGGAGCATCTTTATCGTAGAACTCGATGGTCATGTCTCCTTTTTCTGTTCTTAGAATCGCTTTACTCATGATCTTTGTTTTGAACCGGCAAAGTTAATAATTATTTAGAGCTTGCCAATGAAGTGCTGGCAATCTGCAGGGCACCTTCCCGTTTCATTTCCAAATCTTTTTACTGTATACTTATAGCGTTTCCAATGGCGTACTTTTGAACATACATATACCGTTATAACAACATGCCACGATCGCTTTTGCTCACACTTCTGCTATTTTTGATGCTTCCTGCCAAATCAGCTTCTCTCCTGGTTCCAATGGATGAAGAGCAAAAAAATCATCTGAAAGCCTATGGGCTAACCTATTGGGCCTTGAAAAACGGCACCGAAGCGAACTGGCTCCTTAACTACCGCGGGGGAAGCTTCCTCTTCTCCTATTCCCAGACCATTGAAAGCGAATGCAAGATCCGGGGAATCTCCTACCAGGTGAAGCCTGACGCAGAGGTCGACCGTACCCTCACAGAGATTCAGGACCCACAGGTTAATATGGAGATTGTGAAACTTGAAAAGGCGCCAAAGATCGCAGTCTACAGCCCTAAGAACAAGCTCCCCTGGGATGACGCAGTGACTCTGGTTCTCACCTATGCAGAAATACCCTACGACATCCTGTACGATGAAGAGGTACTTAAAGGAAAACTAGCGGGTTACGACTGGCTTCACCTTCATCACGAAGATTTCACGGGACAATACGGAGGTTTTTGGTCAGCTTTCCGCACTGCTTCCTGGTACATAGAAGACGTAAAGCTGCAGGAGTCTACTGCCAAAAAGCTCGGATATAAGAAAGTCTCTCAGATGAAACTTGCTGTTGCCAAATCTATCAGCGATTTCTGTGCCGGTGGCGGCTTCCTTTTTGCGATGTGTTCAGGGACGGACAGTTTTGATATTGCACTGGCTGCCGAAGGAACCGATATCTGCGAGAGCATGTTCGATGGGGATGGTACCGACCCGAATGCGCAGGCGAGGCTCGACTTTAATAAAACCTTTGCTTTTCAGAATTTCAAGATCGACATGAATCCCTATAATTACGAGTTTTCAAATATCGACGTCACTCCAACCCGTAATTTAACCGAAACAGAGGACTTCTTCACGCTCTTCGACTTTTCAGCGAAGTGGGATGTTATTCCTACCATTCTCACGCAGAACCATGATAATGTGATCAAAGGATTCATGGGCCAGACCACTGCCTTCAGGAAAAGTCTTTTGAAGCCCGACGTCCTGATTATGGGTGAAACCAAAATAGCAGATGAAGCACGGTATATACATGGTGAATTCGGCAAGGGACAATGGACCTTTTACGGGGGACATGATCCGGAAGATTATCAGCACGCAGTGGGAGACCCTCCTACTGATCTGAGCATCCACCCTAACTCTACCGGCTACAGACTTATTCTTAACAATGTGTTATTCCCGGCGGCGAAGAAGAAGAAACAGAAAACCTAAGTGGTCTGAGTATCCTGTTCTGCTTTTCCCGCCACAAGCGCGGCCGACCGGATTATAGCCACGAAGTCTTCTCTTTTGAAAGGCTTTGCAAGATACTCATCCATACCAGCCTGCAGACAATTCTCCTTGTCTCTCTGCGTAGCATCTGCGGTTAAAACAACAATAAAGGGCCTTGACTCACCGTCATAGCTTGCCCTGATCTGCCAGGTCGCCTCCAGGCCATCCATCTCGGGCATTAAAATATCCATCAGAACCAGATCGTGCCGCTTCGCTTTATAAAGTTTAACAGCCTCCACCCCGTTCCAGGCAATATCAGCGTTTAAGTCAAGGCGCGTCAGCATCAGCTGAACGAGCTTTTGATTGACTGCATTGTCTTCCGCCAGCAGGATGGTCAAACGATCTTCAGGCTCGGCAGCTGAATCCTCCCCGTAGTGTTCCTCGCGCGGGCCTATGTAATTCTCCCGGCCTTCGCCGTTCTCCGGTTCTTTAAGACCGGGCCGCTCCGTTCTGGCCGACAAGCGGCAGAAAATGCTAAAACGAAAAGAAGCTCCCCTTTCAGGCTCACTTTCAACCTCAATATGCCCGCCCATCAGGTTTACGAGCCGCTCACTTATCGCCAGTCCAAGTCCCGTACCGCCATACTTGCGGGTTGTAGATGAGTCGCCCTGCGTAAAGGAGTTGAAAAGAAAAGGAATCTTCTCCTTAGAAATTCCGATGCCTGTATCCATCACCTGAAACAGAAGTACCGCATGCTCGGGTCCGGCATTTTTCAAGATACGTGCACGGAGACCTTTCCGCGGGGAGTGAACTTCACCGCGTTGCTTACCAGATTAATCAGGACCTGCTTGATTCGCATACTGTCGCCCTTCAGCCAGAAGGGGACTTTAGGATCAATATGATAACTTAGCTGGAGGCCCTGCTCCCGTGCCTTATAGTGAAACACCTCCATCACCTCCTCCACGCAGCGATGAAGACTAAAGTCGGCTTCCTCAATATCCATATTGCCTGCTTCTATCTTCGAAAAGTCGAGGATATCGTTAATAAGGGACATAAGGATGTCGCTGCTCAGCGATATATGACCCAACAACTCCTCCTGCTCTTTATCCAGCTGAGTTTCCTTCAGCAGGCTTACCATTCCGGTGATGCCGTTTAATGGGGTCCTGATCTCATGGCTCATGGTTGCCAGGAAGGTGCTTTTGGCCACGTTGGCTTTCTCTGCCTCCAGCCGTGCGGTCTCGGCCTCCCGGCGGTGCAGAGCCTCCTGATTCCGCTGCTCAGCGTAGCTTTTCATAATCTGACCGATAATGATCACGATCATCGTTACCACAATAAGATAGGTAACAAAAAGATCGAGAAAGCGATCGGCAGCAGAAGAATAAGTGTTCAATACCATATCCCCCTGGAAATACTGATAGCCGATTAAGCTGCTAACCACAGCCATGTTTAAGGCGATCCAAAAGCCTCTTCGCCTGGGCCTGACGATGGAGGAGGACATTACAGCAAAAAGCACGTAAATAAGAAGAGTGGGGCCGTCAATTCCTGAATTAAAAAAGAAGTTGACCAGCAGCAGCGTATGGCAGCAAACATTAAAGAGCACAACCGCTGCCGTAGACCAGCCTCTCACTCTCGAACAGTAATACGCACCACACACCGATGCCGCAATGAGCAACATGACCAGCGCCATCAGATCCAGACCAAGGATCAGATCAAAAGGCACGGAAAACAACAAGCATGCGATTGCGACAATACAGATTTGGTGAAAAACGCGCGATTCTAGTGTAAAGCTATCCCTGCTGCCTAAAGCTAGGACCTTCCAGTTTTCGAGCCGTTTAAACTGTCTTTTCATTTAAATGGCAAAAAAGGTCTAAGACAGGAAGTCGAAGAGTGTTCATATCGATGTGTAAGCAGTACAAATATAGAATTTTCAATCAAACACCAACTTACGCATTTTTACATCAAAAAAACACCGCATTAAATACAAACAACGCAACAAACAAGACAATATTTAGGAAACGACAACAGCTTTACTGGAGCTTTATCGCAAAAGCAAGAAAGCAAAACCAAAAAAGAGCTGAAACAGAAGCGCCAGCATTAGCAGCGCCCCATATCAAGCCATTAAAAGGGAACAGCTAGTCATAAAAGTTCCAGATAACACCATATTTCAGTAAAGCGCTCGGCATGGGGTAGCGGTTAACGGTGTAATAGCCTTTGGAGAACAAGCCCTGGTTAACATAGTCGTAGCGGATAAAGACATTAGCCCGTCTCAATCCGAACCGGGCCCACAGGTCTACAATCGGATACGAGGAAAATTTAACCGGATAACCATTATAAAACTGGCTGACATTGACTGCATAAGAGGGCGCAGTAAACGTAGAATTCATGCGTGCATCGAATCCAAGATTTACAGCCAGGGTCTTCTTGAACAACCGGTTACCGTAGTAAAAGCTATTGTAGGTGTAAAATTCAGGCACCCGGAGCAGGTCCTGATAGTCACTCTTCTGATACACAGCGAAGGCATCAAGGTTAAAGTTGCCCATCCTGAACTTCTTCCCCACCGTCACCTTCAGCATGCTGATATCTCCACCCTCCTGTCGGGGCTCGATCACATTGGGAAAAGAGGTCTCAGCCAGATAGAGATAGTTCGTCATGAGAAAATACTCTGCCTTTGCACTAAAGCCGAACTTCGGATTCACATAAGCAAAAGACACGTTATTGATCTTCGTCTTATCAAAGCTGTTCGACCAGTTATGATAGGTATAGTTCAAATAGTTATACAACTGCTCGGGCGATTGATTTTGGGAATACGCTCCCAGTATTATTCTGCCAACGGAGCGGCTTAAGAGGAACTGAGCTTTCGCATCATAGAGGAAATCACCGGCATTGCGCCCCTGAAAGATCTGTTGAACCGTACCATTGAGCGATACACGATCGCTGAACCTGTAACCGAGGTTTCCTTTAAGGGTGATATTTTGAAAGTTCAGCTTATACCCCATCTGATTATACCGGTAAAGGTCGTGCTGCAATCCCACATCGAGCTTCAGCTCATTCTTGATGAAGGATACCGAGCGACCGCGGAGATAAAAGCTGTACATGAACTCATTGCTCAGCCTCTTAACAGTGGTTGAATCGATCACCAGGTTGCGGTCATTCAAGATATCAGGAAAGACCTTATAAGTGTCAGGATCGTTCTTGTAGAAGCGGTAGAGGTCTGACGAGTAGCTCAGCGAGTGAGATAAGCGCTGTGTAGGCAGCACACGGGAGGCCGAGTCGCGCGAAACACTGTCAATCCGGCCAATATAGTAGAACTGCTTAATGAAAAAGTTTTTCTGCCTCCAGAGCTGCCTTACCGGATCATTTCGGGTTCCCAGCCTGACGGTCTCCTCGGCGGCACCGAGTCTGCTGGGCCTCGTAAAAATGGTATCGTTCAGCACCGAACCATTCTCTTCTGCTTTAAGCGTGTTAAAAAGCCCATTGACCAAAACATTATATCTCTTTTTAGGCGACTCATACCAGCTAAAGGCGGAAGCGTTAAGGTGATCGCCGTTCTGATTCTGATAAATACCACGCGCACCAATCCTGAAATAATTAGCTCCCACGTTCCAGTTCGGCTTAATATTCTGGGTATGGGTAACCCTGAGGATCTGCTCAGCCCTGGTGCCGTTAACATAATAAAGTGAGGTAAACGGTGTCCGTGCACGGTAATAGCGAAGCGAATCCTGCGTAAGGAGGTAGATATCCATGGAGTGAAAACCAGGATCGAAACCTATTCTTTTTGAAGGGTTAAACAGCATCTCCCTGTATGGCAATCCCAGGTTTCCGAGGTTAACCGTCGGCCTCTCAGGCTGCACCAGAATGTTGTAGTTCTGAAGCCTGGTAAGTGAGGTATCAATCGGAACGGTCTGCGTGTTCTCACTAAGAATACCGCGATTGGTGTAACGGATATACTTCGAGTTAAAGATGATTGTATCCCGGCTTCTCTCCTCCAGCTTCCGCAAAGAATCTAGCTCGCTCCCCTCTACAGGTTCGGCCGGCCGTGTTGCAGGCTCTTGCGCATAAGCAGAGCCGGCTGCAAAAAAGAGAAGAGCGATGAGTACAGAAAAAAATATTTCATACCGAATCGTAACTTATAAAGAGGCCAGGAGCTCTTTCAGGATCAGCGTCATTTTCGGTTCTGCCTCCTCTGCAACCCGCACAATGTCTTCTACCGAAACAGGCTCCGGGTTTTCTGAAAACCCTTCGTCTGTGATCACCGATACAGCAAATACGGGCAGGCCCATATGGTTGGCAACAATTACCTCCGGAACCGTGCTCATTCCTACGGCATCTCCCCCAATAATACGCAGATAACGGTACTCTGCTTTAGTTTCGAGGTTAGGCCCGGCTACAGATACGTAAACGCCCTTATGGCACCTGATGTTATGTGCTGCCGCTATTTCCATTCCCTTTTTAACCAGTTCCACGTTGTAGGGGTAATTCATGTCGGGAAAGCGGGGTCCGAAATCGTCATAGTTTCGACCTCTGAGCGGATTATCGGGCTGCAGGTTAATGTGATCTTCAATGATCATCAGGTCTCCCTTTTTGATTTCCTCGTTCAACGACCCGCTGGCATTCGATACAAACAGATGCTTAATTCCCAGCACTTTCATCACCCTTACCGGAAAGGTGATCTGCTTCATGTCATACCCCTCGTAAAAGTGAAGCCTGCCCTGCATCGCCACCACCTTCTTCCCCTGCAGGATGCCGAATATCAGTCGCCCTGAGTGAAACTCGACCGTTGAGACCGGAAAATCAGGAATATTTGCATATAGTAACTTGTGCTGTACTTCGATGTCATTTACAAGTCCTCCCAGCCCGGTTCCAAGAATGATTCCTACCTCAGGCTGAAAGTCGCCAATGCGCTTTTTAATGTATTCTGCTGTGCTGTAAATGTTCTGAAACATAGTTTTCAATTAAATGATCAAAGTTCTGCTTATCCGGCTCATGTATCTCCGCACGGATGGGAAGATAATAAACCGGAAGATCAGTTAAAAGTTCTGCAATATCGGGGTTCAACAGCCGTTGAGCGTCCTTTTCTGTTGTGACAATCAGTTTGTCAGGCGCTCCGGCTTTTGAAAAATCCTCTGCAAGTTTACTAATATTTTTCCGGCTGAAGGGGTGATGATCGGGATATTCATAGTGTTTCACATGAGGGGTAAACTTCCTGAGTTCTTCAAGCAAAGGCCGCGGATTAGCAATTCCGGTGAGAAGGAAGACCAGGGTGCGATTGCTCTTTATGCTGATCAAAGGAAGCTCCTCCTTGTCGCCCAGCGCTATCAGGTTCCCATAACGGAGGTAAGAAAAGAAAAGTCGCTGGTTACTGCGGGGACCGATCCGTCTTCTGAGCTGCTCTCTTTCCTCGGGCAGCAAAACCGGCGGCGTTTTGGTAACAACAATAAGGTCTGCTCTCTTTCGTCCCCTATAGGGCTCACGCAGATTACCCGCGGGCAGTACCAGCATCGGCTCCTTCATTCTGGTATAATCGAACAAAAGGATGTTTAATCCCGGTCGCACGGCGCGGTGCTGATAGGCATCATCAAGCACCACCAGTTCGTGGTCCCTGCAGAGCTCCTCAATTCCGTGCACCCTCTTCTCGCAGACAGCAACTGTTACATCTTTGAATTTCCTTTTGAACTGCAGGGGTTCGTCTCCGCAAAGAGCTGCGACGTCGTCAGCCGAAACAAGCCTGAATCCGCGGGTTTTCCTCCCATATCCCCTGCTTAAAACGGCTATTCGCCTCTTATCCTTCAGCAGATTGACAAGGTATTCTGTCATTGGACTTTTACCGGCTCCTCCAACTGCCAGATTTCCGACGCTGATCACGGGCAGATCGAACTGTTTTGATTTAAACAGACCAAAGTCATAGGCCAGATTACGCAGAAAGACCACAACGGCATAGATCCAGGAAAAAGGCAGTAAAATCAACCGCAAGTATCGCATGCGGTAAACTTATATAAAATTATAATATCTAGCTTAATCAAAGCAGGCTCAGGCTCAATTGCTGTCGGATGTTTCGTATTTGAGACTTTCATCCAGCAGATGCCCGGCACTGGCAAGGGCGGCTTCAACTGTTCCCCCGTATCTGCCCTCGTACGCCGCTTCCCCCGCGAAGAAAAGTGTGCCTTCTACAGGTGAAGCGAGTATTTCAGACGGCCGCGGCACAGCAACGGTAGGATAAGTATAGGCTCCGTTACTGAAGGGATTTGCCGCCCAGTTTCCTACCTTCCAGGCCAGCAGGTGGGACCGTATTTCGGTGGAAGGCATTCCAAGAATGGAGGCCAGCGAAGTCACCGCTAGTTCCAAAATGGTCTCATCTGGCGCACCGCTGTACTCTCCTACAGCTGGCCCTGCCATCCAGCCCGTCAGAACAGGCACCTGCGAAGGGCTCTGCGTCCACCAGGTAGGGAATACTCCCTTAGAAAAGATAAAGCCGGCATTTGTTCCTGTCTTCGCTTCCCAGAATGCATCTCCGAAGCGCAGAATAATTTTAATAACAGGACCAACTCCCATATCCTGCACCGCGTCGAATCTGGAAGGCAGCGGAGGGTAGAACAGAATAGAAGCAGGAGCGTCCTCCTTTAATTGCAGCACCCCTGCTGGCACGGTCACAATTACTTTTTCTGCCCCGAAACGCCTGCCATCCGCGGTCAACACCTCTGCAAAGCCGGGCCGCCAGTTCACTTCCTTCACTACCGAGTTGTAATGAATCTCGCAGCCGTAGAGAAGACACTCTCCTTCCAGGAAAGAAACCACTCGTCCATATCCTCCATCTACGCGGTACTGCTCATCTTCTTCCATCTCCCATTCTCTGAAGAGCGCCATCGCACTGGCCGCAGAAGGGTCGGCTGCGTCAAAGCCTTTCGCAAAGTTTTCCACCGCGTCCCTTAAATTCTGGTATTTGTCATCTCCGAAGTACAGGGAAAGGAATTCACGTAAGCTCATGTCTTCCTCCAGGGCTCCGAGACGATCCATCACGGCAGGCCAGTCGATATCCTCATCCCCGGTCTGATCTATTTTGCCTCCAGTCATTTTCACACTTCGTCCCTCTATTGCCCGGTATCCAACTCCTGCTTCCTTGAGGAGCGCCAGCGTGAGCGGCAGTTTTCCATGAATAAATTCAGCCCCCAACATGACAGGGCCTGGAAAGCTGGCATCCTCCAGGTCTGCAATCCTTCCGCCAGGGCGTTCGGCCGCTTCAAGGATCACAACATTTTTAAAAGCTTTCGTAAACTTTCGGCCTGCCGCTAGTCCGGCTATCCCGGCGCCGATGATCAATATATCAGAGTGAGACATAGGATGGGTCCTCCTTCCTTATAAACAAGAAAGAAAGGCAAGTAGTTTTGTAAGGAAAGTCGCTTTCAAACTATTTGCGGCTTATACCCGCCCGGCGATGGCGGGAGCAGAACGGACCTTGCTGCGACTTGCACCGCCGTTTGTCTGCATGTCCTGTACCTGATACTCGTATCATGGTCCTAAAAAAGATACTTCAACACTTGACAGCAGCCTCGTTCCAGCCAGAATGGAGCCACGATAAAGCCACCTTTTACATACAAAATGTGGCTTTACAGTGGTCCAATGGGCGATGAGAAAGCGGCGGACGGAATGCCAGAAGAGGCACTGACACGAGCCTGATGTGCAGGAGATGGCTGAGTAGCAAGGCACCGATGCGTGTCAGGAACCATGCGTCTGCACGCTTAATTAAAAATGGTCATTCTTTTACCAGCTAATGGTCAGGGGCTGTCCGTATTTGGCGGCCTCCTGCTGAATGAAGCTGCTGAAGTCTTTTTCGCTTGAAAAGCGCCGGTCGCTTCTTTCCCAGCCTGAATAAAAACGAAATTGCGAAGGCGCAGCAGGCGATAGCTTCATGCCTACATAATACGTATTCCTTACATCTGTACCTTCGTTCGGAGTAGTACCAATACCGTCGCAGAACAGGGAAGGCGTGAGAACGGCCATTCCAAGATGATCCTTATTTTCAGATTGAACGTCGAACGTGTAAATGCCCTGAACTCCATGGCCTGCTAGCGGGACAGACTTCTTACTGTTGAGATTCACGATTCCTGTTACGAGCTTAGCTTCGGCCGGAGCGTTGCGTACGGTAATCCTGCTTTCATAAAAATACTGCCCCCCCAGATACTGATCTCCTCGGTAAGGTCGAGCAAATTGCCATTGCCGAGCGCATTCCAGCGCGGGTAGTGCATGCGGAACAGCGCTCTCACTGGTCCGTCAGCCAGCTTCTCGTAGAAAACCGGTCCCATATTCTGACCTCCCAGTCGGATCAGCGAGTCTCTTTTGCCCGGCACAGGCATGGATAAGGCCAGCGAACCTGCTCCGAGTGACTTTCCTACGGCGAGAATATCCATGCCCCAGCTGTCGAGGTGGTGATAACTAACGGAAGGATCTGCGCCAACCTGATCAAGCACCATCTTTGGAGTAGTCTTTCCCCAGATATCTTTGGTATTTCTCTGGTCAAAGTAAATACGAAAACCAACTTTGTCATTCTCCCATGCAGGCCCTTCTGTCAGAAATGGTGGCAGCTTCTGCTTACTGAAGTCAGTACTCGGTTGCCCCGCCGGAATGCTGTCGCGCTCCAGGGAAGGCCCGAACATATCATCCTGCAATTTACGCTTATGCCGTACATGCGCCCGAACTAGTGCTTTGCCCGCCATACGGCTGACCAAAGAAAGCTGAAACCCTGCTTTTTCCCTGGGCTTGAATGAGTATAAAAAGACGGCTTCATCCCACTTATCATCGCGGTTCAGATCGTCAAATTGCAAAATAACCGGCACATTGGCGCCGGTCTTTAAACTAATATAGCGCCCCCTGGCAATTTCTCCCAGCTTTTGTTCGAGTTGCTCCCTCTTCAGGACTACCAGTTCATCGGTCCTTACAATGGATGAGGGGTTTGAAATGAAGATCTGTTTCGGTTTTTGCGCTACAGAAACAGCTGGCAATACGGGCAGAAACAAGAAACTGAATTTTAAAAGTGCTTCCATTGTAAATTCCATAGATCGGCATTTAAGTGCAGGTGAATTTGAGCAATGCTTGACTGATCGGTAAATATGTGAATTTATCTTTCAACAGGAAGTAAAAAAATCGCTATCAAAAGCAGCTTAGCCCGGGCAATGCATTCTAACACGCAGACAACCTTCCTGCCATATAACAACTTGTCCTATTTTCGTTAATATTGCAGCATCATGAACAAGAATTATCTTTTTACTATTTTCCTTTTCTTATTTGCATTTAAGGCAATAGCTCAAGAAAAATACCCGCCGGTTCTTACGGTGGCACAGGATGGCAGCGGAAATTATAAAACAATACAGGAAGCGGTCAACTCAGTGAGAGACCTGGGCAAGGAGCGGGTGGTGATCCACGTCAGGAAAGGCATTTATCATGAGAAAGTGATTGTCCCGAGCTGGAAAACAAATATCACATTGATCGGAGAAAGCGCGGAGAACACCATTATTACCGGCAATGATTATTCAGGTAAAGCAGTAGCAGATGGGAAAGATGCTTACGGATTAAGCAAACTTTCAACCTATACTTCCTATACCGTTTTGATCCAGGGCAATGATGTGCGACTTGGAAACCTGACCATCGAGAACACTGCAGGCCGGGTTGGGCAGGCTGTGGCACTGCACGTGGAAGGCGACCGGGCAATTGTCAGGAATTGCAGGATCCTTGGCAACCAGGACACGCTATATACCTCTAAATCGGACAGCAGGCAGTTTTACGAAAACTGCTTTATTGAAGGTACTACTGACTTCATCTTCGGCGAGGCCACCTGCGTATTTCGCGGTTGCACAATCAAAAGCCTTAGCGACTCATACATTACAGCCTCAGCCCAGAGAGAGGGGCAGAGGTTCGGCTATGTATTCTTCGACTGCAAGCTGGTAGCCGATACGGCGGTAAAAAAGTATACCTGGGCAGACCATGGCGCCCCTACGCGAAGACTGTATTTATACGAACCGAGATGGGCCCGCACATTCTGCCCGAGGGCTGGAATCCCTGGAAGGGTGATAAAATGTTCCCTGACAAGGAGAAGACCGCCTACTACGCCGAATACCAGAGCAAAGGGCCTGGAGCTGTGCCGAACAAGCGGGTAAGCTGGTCTAAACAGCTTACGGCCAATGAAGCAAAAACATACTCGCTAAAGAACATCTTTGGAAGCATTAAAGGCTGGCTTCCTGAGGAAAAGTAAGTGCAGGACGTCATACCGCTCGGGCCTGAAGGGAAAATGCCGAATTCAAAAGGAATGACATTAAAGGGCAGCATCTCCAGCGAACGGATTTTCAGAGCGACCGAAGCGCACATGTATGCTTTGAGCAGTGGCAGACGGGGACCGGCTTCACATCGGGAAGCTATAGCGCTGGTTAGGGATTTAAGGAAGATATTTATTGGTTATCTTTGTATCTTATACTTTGAACTATGACAAAGGGATTTTTTAATGTACCTGTGCCGGTAAACGAACCGGTGTTATCTTACGCACCGGGTACCCGGGAACGCTCCTTATTGAAAGAGGCTATTTCTACCGCATATTCTGAGCAAGCTGACATTCCAATGTACATTGGGGGAAAAGAAGTTCGTACAGGCAGGAAAGTAGAAATAAGACCGCCGCATAACCACCAGCATGTGATCGGCTGGTACCACCAGGGCGACAAGAGTCATGTTGAAGAAGCGATCCGCTCAGCGCTTGCAGCGAAAGAAGCGTGGGAAGCCCTGGCATGGGAACAACGTGCTGCGGTATTCCTGAAGGCGGCCGACCTGATTGCAGGGCCTTACCGTTATAAGATCAATGCGGCCACCATGCTGGGACAATCAAAAAATGCATATCAGGCAGAAATTGATTCGGCGTGCGAGCTGGTTGACTTCCTTCGCTTCAACGTGAAGTACATGGCCGAGATCTATGGGCAGCAGCCGCCCGTGTCGCCTTCAGGAAGCTGGAACCGTGTAGAACAACGTCCGCTTGAAGGATTTGTCTTTGCCCTTACCCCCTTCAACTTTACCGCTATTTCAGGAAACCTTCCTGCGTCGGCCGCGCTGATGGGCAATGTAGTGGTATGGAAGCCATCTAATGCCCAGATTTACTCAGCAAGAGTGATCATGGAGGTATTTCAGGAGGCTGGCCTCCCTGCCGGAGTCATTAACCTGGTATATGTTTCGGGGCCTGAAGCGGGAGACGTCATATTTAACCATCCTGATTTCTCGGGAATTCACTTTACCGGCTCTACATCTGTATTTCAGGATATCTGGAAGACCATCGGAAACAACATCCATAAGTACAAGAGTTACCCCCGTATCGTGGGCGAGACTGGCGGAAAGGATTATATTCTGGTACATCAGTCTGCGGACCTGAAAGTGGCCAGCACGGCAATTGTAAGAGGTGCTTTTGAATATCAGGGACAAAAGTGTTCAGCTGCTTCCCGCGTTTATATCGCGCAGTCAGTATGGCCGGAAGTGAGGGAAATGATACTCGCTGACCTGAAAACAATGAAGGTGGGGCCTGTGGAGGACTTTGGCAACTTTATTAACGCGGTGATAGACGAAAAGTCGTTCAACAAGCTATCCAGTGCTATTGATGCTGCAAAAGCTGATGACAGGCTGGAGGTGATCGCAGGCGGGAACTACGACAAATCAAAGGGCTATTTTATTGAACCCACTATTATCGTGACCCGCGATCCCTATTACGTGACCATGTGCGAGGAACTTTTCGGTCCTGTGCTGACCGTACACGTGTACGAAGACGAGGAATTTGACAAGACACTGGAAGTGATCGACAAGACTTCAATCTATGCCCTGACAGGAGCTGTCATTGCAACAGATCGCTATGTCATTGAAAAAGCTACTTATGCGCTAAGGAACTCTGCCGGCAACTTCTACATCAATGACAAATGTACAGGAGCAGTTGTGGGACAGCAGCCGTTTGGCGGAGCAAGAGGGTCGGGTACGAATGACAAGGCCGGATCGATGATCAACCTGCTCAGATGGGTTTCTCCAAGGACGATAAAGGAGACCCTTTCTCCGGCAAAAGATTACCGCTATCCGTTCCACGAGGAAGACTGATTTACTATTACCACAAGGGAAGAGGGCATGCCATAACCAGGCCTGCCCTTTTTTATGTTCGGAATAGGTTAAAGCCCTGATTTTTCTGCAGCACCTGGCCGTCCTATTCAAATGACCGTATTTTATACTAGCTCAGCACTCAAAGGCCAATGCGATCATTTCCTCAGCCTGATATTTAAATCTGTTTAATTTCCGGAGGCAAGCTTCGTCCTCAGCAGTTTAAGCAGTACGCCGTTTGTCCAGCCGAAGCCATCCTGGTTAGGATATTCCCCTCCCCCTGCCTGGATCGTGCTGTCAGCTACATTGTACTTTTCAAGCAGCTTACCGGTTTTTTCAAAAACCCGAACGTTCAGCCTGCACCAGCGTGTGGCGATCTCTCCTGCCAGCATCTCCTTTCTGTAATTGCGAAGCCCGCTGACCGCGATCCACTGGAGCGGAGCCCAGCCATTAGGAGCATCCCATTGCTGCCCCGTTCTTTTCAGCGTGGTAACAAGGCCTCCTGATTTGAGAAATTGCTGCTGCAACACTTGAGAGACTGTGTCGGCCTGCCCCTGACTAGCCAGGTTAAAGTAGAGAGGATACATTCCGGCAAGAGTCAGGGCCGGGGTTTGCCTGCTGTTTTTCCAGTCATAGTCTTTGAACCAGCCGCTACGCGGATCCCAGCAAAGCCGAAGGATTGCGTCTCTCCTTTTCCGCATCTGTGTCTTCATATATTCCTGGGCTTTCTTATCGCCCTCGTGCCCATAAGCTTCTGCCAGCAACTGTTCCAAATGGTAAAGCAGGCAATTGAGATCGACCGGAATAATATCTGTCGTATGAATAGTCTTAAGAGTACTGCCATCGGCAAACCACCGGCTGCTATAATCCCAGCCAGACTCAGCTCCCGAACGGAGATGCCGGTAGACCTCAGCTCTGTTCCTCTTGCTTTCTACAGCCGTGCCGATGTCTTCGTTATATGCTTCCTCTCTGGGCCAGTCACCCTTATCGAAATAACGGTTCAATACTGTTCCATCGGGTAATCTCACCACATGGTTAGACGCCTGCTGCGTATTATTGCCACTATCCATCCAAAAACGATACTCCTTTTCAAGCGCATCCCGGTTGGCCTTTAAAATCGAATCTGCCTTTGTTTTTTTACTTTCAATCAGCAGTCTGATCATCAGGGAAAAGAACGGAGGCTGCGATCGGGTGAGGTAGTATGTCCGGTTGCCGTTAGGGATAAAGCCGTAGGTGCGGATCAGGAAGGCAAAGTTGTTCACCATATTTTCAATCAGGTCTGTACGGCCGCTCTCCTGCAATCCCAACATGGTAAAGTAAGAGTCCCAGTAGTAAATCTCTCTGAACCGGCCACCGGGCACCACGTAAGAATATGGCAGACCGATCAGCGAGGAGTACTGCCTGTACTTGTCGGGAGTGCGGGTAAGAACGTCCCACAGCTCATTGATATGAACCTCCACTCCTGCCGTTCTGTTGGTCTTGTAATCGTTGCCAGCATGCTCAGGCACCTCAAAATTAGCTTCAACAAAATCACGGAGACTAAAGCCCTGCGAAGATTTCTGCTTTCGGTAGTCCTCCAGAATCTCGCCCGGCTCCCTTCTGGGAGTACAGTCGGTAAAAGTCTTGCTATCCTCAAAGATCCGCGACGACTGAACCGCCTCAAAAAGTCCGGGAAAAAGATCACGGGGCGAACTCTGTTTGATCTGCGACTGCTCTTTACACGAGAACGAGGTGACAAGTAAAAGAAGAACTACCAGCACTCTCATGCGAAATTTTAAAACCCTCGGTATATCCACTCTCATATGGGTATGAACACTAGACAAGAGCAAGAAGTTTAAAGAAAGAGCCAGCTGCGATTGTCATAGTTATGAAAAATATCCGTTTAAACATCTTTCCTTCAAAGGAACATCTACCTTTGCAGTAGTAAAACTCAAAACATGAAAATCAAATCATTATTTTTATTAGCAGCATTAGCTGTATTTGCAGCATTTAAACCAGCCGTTCAAACAGAGACATTCACAATCGACACGCAAAGATCATCAATTGAGTGGGTAGGGAGCAAGGTAACAGGGAAACATAACGGAACCGTAAAACTATCTTCAGGAAGCCTAGCCTTCTCAGGGCAAAAACTTCAGGGCGGATCTTTTACTACTGACATGACCACTCTTAAAGTCTTGGACCTCCAGGGAGAATATGCCCAAAAACTGGAAGGACACCTTAAAAACGACGACTTTTTTGGAGTGGAAAAGTTTCCGACTTCCGCCTTTAACATTACCAGGGTTACAATGAAAGGTAAAGATCAGGCAACTATCACGGGCAATCTTACTATTAAAGGAATAACGCATCCGGTGACATTTCCGGCAGTAGTAAAAAGACAAGGGAATGCCGTAGTTGCAGTGGCAAAAGGTGTTAAAATTGACCGTACGAAATATGACGTTAAATACGGGTCGAACAGCATCTTCGGCGGACTGGGCGACAAAGCCATCGATGACGAATTCATCCTCGATATCAACCTGGCCGGCAAGAAAAGCTAGGAAGGCGAAAAGCAGAAGGCAGAAAGCGAATGCGCTTAGCTTTCTGCTTTTACCCTGAATGCTCCATCTTCGTACTCTACTCTTCCCATTGCCTCGCTTTTGGCATGGTAAAAAAGACACAGCCAGTTCTCCCGGGCTGCAAGCTGACCAAACTCCTCGCGTAGCTCCATTGAACGAGCTCCATCGTAATCATATTTCGCCTTGAATTTCCGGAGCAACTGCTCGGGCTCAGGCAAAATGTCTCCTCCGAAAAAGCACTTCTCCTCACCTGCTGTGATCAGAAACACCTGATGATAGGGACAATGCCCTCCTGTGACTTCGTAGCTGATCTGTTCGTTTAGCTGACCATTCCCTTCAATGAAATGGATACTTCCGCTCCGCTGAACCACGTCAAAAATATCAGTGTGATAAGAACTGGACTGGCTGCTGTACGCTGTTTCCCACTCATTACGGTTGATAACATACTCGGCATTGGGGAAGGATAGCTCCATCGTGCCGTTATTGTCACAGATCATTCCCGCAGCATGATCAAAATGCAGATGAGACATCAGCACCATATCAACATCTTGCGGCTCATACCCTGCCTTTCTGATATTTTCATGAATGATCAGCTTACCCTCTTCATTTTTATAGCCCAGCCCCGTATCGAGAACCAGGAGGGAGCTGCCTGTGTCAATTAAAAAAGGCTGCACGTATACGAACAGCGAAGCCGGACGATCTTTCGGATTGTGTATAGCAGGATCAAAAGGGATGAACTTTTTTGTCTTATCAACCGAATACGAGCCTTCAAAAAGAGGATATACTTTCACGTCAAAAATACAGTTTGGTAATGAGTCACTTACAAAGAATGAACGGGTAAATAACAGATTTAGTAGTATATTTACCCATTAACCTAAACAAAGATATGCAAAAAAGGTGGGTAGAAAATGAAGTAACAGACCGGAAGGCTGTAGAGGAACTGGAACATCTGTTAAACATAGATGAAGTACTCGCTGTGCTCCTGGTTAACCGTGGAATCACTTCATTTGATGCCGCCCGCTCGTTCTTCAGGCCCGAACTCTCAGAATTGCATGATCCTTTCCTGATGAAAAACATGGATCAGGCTATTGAGCGTATTGAAAAAGCGTTTATGGCTAAAGAGAAGATCCTGATTTACGGAGACTACGACGTAGACGGGACAACAGCGGTCGCTTTGGCATATCATTTCTTCAGCAAGTATCATTATTCGATCGAATACTATATCCCCGACCGGTACAAGGAAGGATACGGGATTTCTACAGAAGGCATTGACTATGCTGCAGCGCATGGTGTATCGCTGATCATTGCCCTTGACTGCGGAATCAAGTCCGCTGACAAGATTGCGTATGCCAATAGCCTCCATATAGATTTTATTATCTGCGATCACCACTTGCCGGGCGACGACATACCTGCAGCTGTGGCTGTATTAGACCCGAAGCAACCGGGATGCAGCTATCCTTACAAAGAGCTGTCGGGATGCGGAATCGGGTTTAAGCTTATTCAGGCCTTTGCACAAAAGAACGACATCTCTTTTGACAGCATCTGTTGCTACCTCGATCTGGTGGCAGTGAGCATTGCTTCAGACATCGTGCCGGTAACAGGAGAAAACAGGGTACTTGCCTGGCATGGTTTGAAGCGGCTAAATGAAGCGCCCTGCCATGGCTTGTCGGCTCTGATGGAGATTAGCGGCAAGAAAAACTACACGATATCCGATATCGTCTTCACCATCGGACCGCGGATCAATGCGTCGGGCCGCATTGACGATGCAAAGCATTCTGTCAGCCTGCTTTTGGCAGCGACCCGGGAGACGGCTAAAAATCAAAGTCTCCTGATTGACCTTAAGAATTCTGAGCGGAAGGAACACGACACCTCTATAACAGAGCAGGCACTCGCAATGATTGAAGGGGATCCTCTTTTAACGAGCCGGAAGACCACTGTGGTTTACAATGAAAGCTGGCATAAGGGAGTGATCGGTATTGTGGCCTCCAGGCTTACAGAAAAGTATTACCGCCCGACCATTGTGCTGACACAGTCGAATGGCCATGTGGCTGGCTCTGCCAGGTCGGTAAGCGGCTTTGACCTGTACGAAGCGCTATGCGGATGCAGCGACCTGCTTGAACAGTTTGGAGGACATAAGTACGCCGCAGGCTTAACGTTAAAGCCCGAGAATATTCCCGCCCTGCAGCAGAGATTCGAAGAGATCGTTTCGCAGACTATTCCTGACCAGCTTCTGATCCAGGAGATCAGAATTGACTCGGAGCTCAACCTCGGCCGGATCAACGGGAAGTTCTTTCGCATCCTCAATCAGTTCGCCCCTTTCGGCCCGCAAAATCAGACCCCTGTATTTCTCAGCAAAAACGTGTACGTTTGTGGGGCAGCATCGATTGTGGGCAGCAATCATATTAAGATGACGGTCAGACAGGAGGGATCTCCCGCTTTCGACTGCATCGGCTTTGGCCTGGGTGAGCAATTGCCGCTGGTACAAAAAGGCCTGCCTTTTGATATATGCTATACTATTGAAGAAAACGTTTGGAAGGATAAGCGCTCGGTTCAATTAAACATTAAAGGAATCAGAGCTGGCTTATAAGCAATAACACATGATACTTAGAGCAGAACATCTTGTAAAGAAATACAAACAAAGGACGGTTGTAAACGACGTGTCTTTTCACGTGGAACAGGGCGAAATTGTTGGACTGCTCGGTCCGAACGGTGCTGGGAAGACCACCTCTTTCTACATGATCGTGGGGCTGATCAAGCCCAACGAGGGCCATGTATATCTGGAATCGGAGGACATTACTGCAGATCCTATGTACCGCCGCGCACAGAAAGGCATTGGTTACCTGGCGCAGGAAGCATCGGTATTCCGGAAGCTGAGCGTAGAAGACAACATTCTTGCTGTTCTCGAGATGTCAAACCTGAAGAAAAACGAACAAAAAGAGAAGCTGGAGGAGCTGTTAAGTGAGTTCAGTCTGCACCGGGTAAGAAAAAACAGAGGCGACCTGCTTTCCGGAGGAGAACGCAGAAGGACCGAAATTGCACGGGCCCTGGCTGCGAACCCTAATTTCATTTTACTGGATGAACCATTCGCAGGTGTGGACCCTATTGCAGTGGAAGAAATCCAATCGATTGTAGCTAAACTCAAGAACCGGAACATTGGAATTCTGATAACAGACCACAACGTTCAGGAAACGCTTTCCATCACTGACCGCGCATACCTGCTTACAGAAGGAAAAATCATGCTCACGGGCACCCCATCTGAAATTGCCAGTAACGAAATGGCCCGCAAGTTTTATCTGGGCCAGCATTTCGAACTCCGACAAAAGAAATTCAGCAACACTTCGGCGTCATGACATTTGTAAACTCGATTTTCACCTGGTTCATGAAGAAAAGAATGCACCAGATAGAATTATTTGTCAAATACCCCCATGACGTGCAGGATGAAGTGTTCCGTAATTTGATTGCGTCGGCGCGTAATACCGAATGGGGAAAACTCCATAATTACGACTCGATCTTCAATCAGGAGCAGTTTAAACAGCACGTACCCGTTCAGACATACGATACGCTGAAACCGTATATTGAACGGATGATGAAGGGGGAACAAAATATCCTCTGGAGCTCTGAGATTAACTGGTTTGCTAAGTCGTCGGGAACTACCAACGACAGAAGCAAATTTATCCCTGTTAGTGCTGAGTCGCTGGAGGAGTGTCATTTCAAGGGCGGCAAGGATATGCTGTCCATTTACTGCAACAACAAGCCCGACTCGCTCATCTTCACCGGTAAATCACTGGCTCTCGGCGGGAGCCATCAGGTTAACAGCCTCAATGAAAGTATCCACTATGGCGACCTTTCGGCCGTGCTTATCAAGAACCTTCCCTTCTGGGCGGAGTTTTATCGCACGCCTGATATGTCCATTACCCTGATGGACAATTATGAGGAGAAGATTGAAAAGATGGCCCGTGCCACCATGGAGGTCAACGTGACGAGTATTTCGGGAGTTCCGACCTGGACGGTCGTGCTGGCTAAGCGCCTTCTGGAAATAAGCGGGAAGAAGGATCTTCTGGAGATTTGGCCTAATTTAGAACTATACATTCACGGCGCGGTAAAGTTTACGCCGTACCGCGAACAGTTCAGGAAGCTGATCCCCTCCGACTCCATGTATTATCTCGAAACCTATAATGCATCCGAAGGATTCTTCGGGATTCAGGATCTCTCCAACTCCGAAGAAATGCTTCTCATGCTCGATTACGGGATATTCTACGAGTTCCTGCCAATGGAACATTTTGGAGAAGACAATCCTAAAACCCTCGGCCTGGCCGACGTAGAGCTCAACAAGAACTACGCGCTGATTATATCAACCAACGGGGGAATGTGGCGGTATATGATTGGCGATACGATACGCTTCACCTCACTATCGCCCTACCGTATTCAGATCACGGGCAGAACAAAGCACTTTATAAATGCCTTTGGAGAGGAGCTTATTGTTGACAATGCGGAGAAGGCCCTTACAAAAGCTTGTGCAGAGACCGGGGCAATTATCCGGGATTATACCGCTTGTCCGATCTACTTCAATGAAGACGAGGCGGGCGGGCATGAGTGGATCATTGAATTTGAGCAGCAGCCGTCAAACATTGAAGCCTTTACCGACATCATGGACGACGCATTAAGGGAGTTGAATTCAGATTATGACGCCAAGCGCTTCAAAGACATGGCGTTAAGACGACCGGTGGTCCATATTGCACAGGAAGGCACGTTTTATAACTGGCTGAAGGGCAGGGGCAAATTGGGAGGCCAGCATAAAGTACCGCGCCTGGCCAACGAACGTCAGTACGTCGACCAGATCCTTGCCATGATGAAGACAAACGGCTTTTAGCAAAGGGAAGCACCGAGATGCTTCCTTTTTACTTATGAGCTCTTACCCGCTTCCTGGGAAATGCTAAGGAAGCAACTACACTCGTGGTAAGGATAAATACGATTATCAGCAGGGAGTGGGTAGTGGTGAAACCCCAGGCCTTCAGCCAGTCATGTGCCAGCATTTTAATCCCGATAAAGACAAGTAAGAATGCGAGTCCTACCTTCAGATAGTGAAACTTGTGAATAATGTTCACCAGCAGAAAGAACATCGATCTCAAACCTAGAATGGCGAAAATATTCGAAAAGAAAACTATATAAGGATCTTTGGTGACGGCGAAGATGGCCGGAATTGAATCTACAGCAAAGATGAGGTCGGTAAATTCGATGATTAACAGGACCAGGAACAGAGGCGTAATATACTTTTTACCGTTTTTCTTCACGAAGAACCTGTTTCCGGCGAACTGCGGATAGATCGAAAAATACCGGGAGGCAAACTTGGTTACCTTATGATTCTCCGGATCTATCTTCTCTTCCTGATTTCTGTTCACGAACATCATAATGCCCGTATAAACCAGGAAGGCACCAAAAAGATAAAGGATCCAGGTAAACTGGTTAATGAGGGTAGCTCCGAGGAAAATAAACAGGAAACGCATTAAAACTGCGCCTACTATCCCCCAGAAAAGCACTCTGTGATAATATTTGGGCTCCACAGAGAAGGCACTGAATATCAGGACCATTACAAAGATATTATCAACAGAAAGAGCATATTCAATGAGATACCCGGTAAGAAACTCAAGTCCAAGATTCTGCCGGTAAGTCTGCAAACTTCCTGCAAAATCGGAAGGATTAAGCTGAATATTATGAAGATGCTTTTTCGTAATAAACGCCAGCCTGTCAAAATTTTCTATCCCGTGCAGCTTATGGCCTTCTGTTAACAAGAGAAAATAAAATCCGATGGCAAAAGAGACCCAGACGGCACTCATTATGGCCGCTTCCTTTAAGCTGACAGCATGGTCCTTCTTGTTAAAAAGACCAAGGTCAATAGAGAGCATCAGGATTATAAATAAAATAAATCCTCCAAAAAATATTACTTCGCTTGACATCTTATTTTTTTCGTTCCGTGGTGAACCGTACTAATTTTTCCAGGCCATGCCTGGCTTCGTTCTCGGGGAACTGCCTGAGTATCTCGAATGCTTCGTCCTGAAAACGCAGCATCTGCATCTCAGCGTAGGCCAATCCTCCGGTATTCTTTACAAAATGAATGATTTCGGAAACCTTTTCAGTGTCCTCGTTGTGGTTTTTAACCAAATTAATGATTCGTTGTTTTTCTCTGGTAGATACTTTACTGAGTGCGTAGATTAATGGCAGGGTCATCTTCTTTTCTTTGATATCAATACCAAGAGGTTTCCCTACGTCGTCGGTGCCAAAGTCAAAGAGATCATCTTTAATCTGGAAGGCCATGCCCGTCTTTTCTCCAAAAAGCCTCATACGAGCAACGGTTTCTTTATCTGCGCCTGCCGAAGCGGCTCCACATGCACAGCATGAGGCAATAAGCGTGGCTGTCTTCTGCCTGATCACCTCATAATAGACATCGGCACTAATGTCCAGTCTTCTGGCCTTCTCCATTTGAAGCAACTCCCCCTCGCTCATCTCCCTCATGGTGTCGGAAATGATCTTCAGCAGGTTAAAATCGTCGTTATTAAGCGCTACCAGAAGGCCGGTGGCAAGAAGATAATCGCCTACCAGAACTGCAACTTTATTTTTCCATAGGGCGTTGACCGAAAAGAAGCCTCTTCGCTCGCTTGAGTTGTCGACAACATCGTCATGTACAAGTGTGGCAGTGTGGATTAACTCGACAAAAGTAGCCGCCCTATAAGTTGCCTCGGCAATCCCTCCACAGAGACTGGCGGAAAAAAAGACAAACATCGGTCGGATTTGCTTTCCCTTTCGCTTCACTATGTAGTGAGTTATACGATCGAGAAGCGGAACCGAGCTTTTCATAGAAGATTTGAACTTCTCTTCGAAATCGTCAAGCTCGCGTTCTATCGGTTTTTTAATCTCGTCAAGTTTAAGCATGTAGTCCCCGGGAGGCGTACTTACATTGTACGGCCTATGCTACAAACATAATCGAAAATTTCCAGCTTTGAAAGCCGGGTCGGGGGGATTAAAAAGAATGGAAGCCAAAAAAAGCCCCGGGCGGGCACCCGGTGGCTTAAGTATGATGAGTTTAGAAAAGGGGCTGATTAGTCGAGCTCTGCGTATACAGGCTTTTTAACACCGTTGTCGTATGGCTTCAGGCTCTTCTTGAGCAGCTTACGTGCAACGTGGATCCTGGTTTTTACTGTACCGATTGGAATAGCGAGATAATCGGCGATCTCGTGGTATTTATGACCTTCGAAGTACATACTGAAAGGAACATAATATTCTTCGGGAAGCTTGCCAAGCGCAAGTTTAATGTCGTCCATTACAAATTTTGATTCGCCCTGATTCTTTGTAGAGCTGAACACAAGGTTAGCAGAGGATATCTCATCAGATTTGGTCACAAAAGAACTGATCTTAACAAAACGGCGGTAGTTGTTGATGAATGTGTTTTTCATAATCGTGTACAACCAGCCTTTAAGATTAGTACCTTCTTTGAACTTATTATAATAGGTAATAGCCTTCAACAGAGTATCCTGAACCAGATCATTTGCATCATCTGCATCGTGTGTAAAATGTAGAGCATACATCTTAAGTGAACTAGCCTGACGCATAACCATTGTGTTGAATTCGATCTTAGTCATCTTTAAAGGATTTTAAGGGTGATTGTTACATTATTTGTTTAAGCAATCAGTTTGTTTTTCATAAACGAACTTGCTTAGAACGTTGCAACAACTATGCTAAATCCCCGAAATGACTACAACAATGGTAAGAAAGGGCGAAAAATTAATACAGATTTAACTTCAAAGGCAGCTAAATGATGTTCACTTCCCGCTCAAGTGTCACTCCGAACCGCTGGTTTACATCGGCGATAATCTGCGATGAAAGAGCATAAAGTTCTGATCCTGTAGCATTTCCATAATTAACAATAACTAGAGCCTGATTTTTCCAAGTGCCTGCATCATTATTTTTTCTGTCTTTCCACCCGCACTGTTCAATCAACCATCCGGCGGCTAGTTTTACTGTACTATTTGGTAGACAAAAGTGTACTATGTCTGGAAAAGCAGACTGTAGCTGTCCGAATTGTTCTTCAGAGATCACCGGATTCTTGAAAAAGCTCCCGGCGTTACCGATAGTTCCGGGATCGGGCAACTTCGCCACGCGGATAGAAGAAACAACTTCAGAAATTTCCTTTATGCCTGGATGCTCAATACCGCGCCTCTGAAGCTCCTGAACAATGGCTCCATAACTCGTATTAAGAGAGGGGGCAGTAGACAGTTTAAACGTGACTTCGGTGATGATCCCCTTCCCTTTTAAATCCCTTTTAAAAACACTATCACGATAATCAAAGCGACAGTCATCTTTGTAAAAAACCTTGATCTGTCCGGTAGAGACATCGAAAAACCGGCAGGAATAGAACACATCCTTTACTTCCACGCCATAGGCGCCGATGTTTTGAACCGGTGAGGCGCCAACGGATCCCGGAATTAAACTGAGGTTTTCGACGCCGGCAAAACCTCGCTCAACACAGTACTGAACGAACGTATTCCAAACCTCTCCTGCTCCTGCAGTGACAAATACCTGATTGTCTTCTATCGTTGACTTTAGGCCCTTTATGCCTATTTTCACAACCAGCCCTTCGTAGTCACGTGTGAACAGGATATTGCTGCCCCCTCCCAGCACCAGGCGGGGCACAGTCCGCCATCTTTCGTTTGAGAAGAGCTGAAATAAATCCTCTTCCGAGTTAATTTCAACGAACCAGCGCGCCTTTGCTTCTACTCCGAACGTATTGAATTGCCTTAAGGAAACATTCTCCGTTATTTGCAGCATCTTAAGAATTTTTACGTGGCGAATTTCGTATTTTAAAAACTACTATCTGTAATAAAATTAAAACAGATCAGCACAATCAGTATTTTACAAGGGCTTAAAAGAAAATAAAACTATATTTTTGACTAGTGGAAAACCAGGACAAAAAGAAAGAACTGATCATTGATGCTGCGCTAAAACGCTTTGCCCATTTTGGACTATCCAAAACTACCATGACAGAGATCGCCAATGATCTCTCATTATCAAAGGCACTCTTATATTATTATTTTCCAGACAAAATAAGCCTGTATTGCGCTGTCCTTGGCTCTATTATAAGCTCGATGGATAGGGAACTGAAAAGAGGAACTGCAAGCAGCGGAAACAGCCAGGAAGCCCTTGCCTTATTCCTTCAGAAAAGAGGCGACTTTATCAGCAAATATTACAACCTCTTAGACTTCACAAAAATTACCGGCACAGACCTTCCTGAAGAACTTACTTCTATGTTTAGAAAAGCTAAACAGTCTGAAATAGGAATTATTACCGCGATACTCGAGAAAGGAGTCCGTACTGGCGAACTACAAGTCAGCGACCCGCAGCAAACGGCCTTGTTGTTAATGGATGCTTTGGGCGGTATCGTATTCAACGAACTGAAAACTCACGCCCGGCCATTCTTTCCGGAAAAGGAACAATTTGACATAATTCTCAAACGACAACAGAAGCTAGGTCAGATCTTCCTTAATGGCTTGAAACATTGGCAGGAAGCTTAAGACCGCTTCATTTCGTCTATTTTCCCACTTTTTTCAACTTTTCTTGTCATTGTAAGTTTTTGGTCCTAGTTTTGACTAAATTATTAAAAAAGTCAAAATCTAGAATGAGTGAAACTGATAAGAAAAGGGAACAGATTATTGAAAGTGCAATCAGGCGCTTTTCTCATTTTGGTATTCAGAAGACGACCATGAACGAGATAGCGGACGATATAGCTGTGACGCAGCCGTCACTTTACTACTACTTCCCCGACAAGATCAGCCTGATCGTAGCAGTAGTAGAAAAGATCTCCAGCGATTATTTTAATGCGCTGGAAGAGCGGCTAACCACTGCTTCAGGTTTGAAGGAGGCCTTCTTTATCATCATCGACTTCCGGCGGGACTTCCTGAAGAAGTTCTTTATGATGCACCTCACCGACTCGTCGGCCGACGCTATTGTCAGGGTCAATTGTGCGGAAACCCTTCAAAACGCCCGACTGCAAGAGATACAAATTGTTGCATCAGTAATTAAAGCGGCCCTGATAGCAGGAGAAGTAAGCACATCTGACCCCGAGAAGATGAGTGCTCTGTTCCTTGATTCGCTTACAGGCCTCACACAATGGGTGATTTCAAGAGCAGAAAAGAGCATTTTTCCGGAAAGCGCGCAACTTGAGATGATCGTTAAAAGACAAAGGGAACTTGCAGATGTCTTTTTGCGCGGCTTAAGCTCAGACGATAAAAAGACATGCAAAGTGTAACCTGACCGAGTTCTCAAACTCAAACTACAGTTATAAAGAATTAGTAATAGCAATGACTCAATTAAAACATAAACTCCTAACACTATCAATGGTTCTTTTTGTCCTGATTGGACAAAAAGCCACTGCGCAGACAGGACCTCTGACTCTTAAAGATGCCTTGAACTACGCACTCAAGTATAGCGAAACAGTTAAAAAGGCCAGGCTTGATATTGAAGCGGGAAAAGCGAAGACCACCGAAGCGCGGTCGCAGGCCCTGCCACAAATTACAGGATCGGGCAGCATTTCAGACAACCTGATTATCCAGAAAACGCCTCTCCCCGGAGAAATTCTTGGCCGTCCCGGTGAATACGTTCTTGTTGCATTCTCACAAAAATACAATACCTCTGCTCAGGTACAGCTTAGCCAGCAGCTATTTAACCAGTCGGTATTTACCGGTTTGAAAGCTGCCAAGGCTGGTGAGGAATACTACAACCTGGCGACAGGGTTAAGTGAGGAAAACATCCTCCAGCAGGTAGCCGCTGCCTATTATCAGCTTCTGGTGACACGCGAAAAGATGGCGGTATTAGATTCAAATATTAATACTCTTGAGAAATCCCAGAAGATCATTACAAATCAGTTCTCAAACGGGCTTGCAAGGAAGATTGATGTTGACAGAATTAAGGTAAGCCTCACGAATTCTCAAATTCAGAGGCTCGAGCTGTCCAACGCCCTGACGCAGCAGGAAAATCTTTTAAAGTTCTATATGGGCATGCCCATTGAAACGAAGCTCGACATTCCGCAGACGGAGTTAAATAAGATAGCTACTTCGGCCTCTGCCCTTGCCGAGGAATTAAACATTGAAAATTTAAAGGAGTATCAGTTGCTAAGAAAACAGGAACAGCTCCTGGGGTATCAGAGGGACGCCCGGAAGGCTGAGTACATCCCTAAGCTGTCTTTCAATACCAACTTTCTTTACACTGGTTTCGGAAACAAATTTGACATGTTCAAAAATGATGGCAGCACGCTATGGGCGAAGGCCTCAGCAATCACAGTCAATTTAAGTGTTCCTATTTTCGATGGCTTCGCCCGCAGATCAAGAGTAAAACAAGCCGAGATTGACGTGCTTAAAGCCAGAGAAGATATCAGAAATACGACTCAGTCGCTTAAGATGGCGAATGATAATGCAAGAAGGCAAATTGAAAACAGCGTGAAGACGATCAACGAGCAGAAAGAGAATATGCGGCTGGCACAGGAGGTGTATACCAGTACGCAGAACAATTACAATAACGGGCTAGCTACCCTCACCGACCTCCTGGATGCTGAAAACTCACTTGTAACTGCACAAAACAGCTACACTCAGGCTCTCTTAAACTATAAACTTGCCGAAATACAATTATTGAAATCTAACGGGAACATTAAATCACTATTAAACTAATGAAAAAGGGAACTATTATAACAGTAATTTCAGTCATCGTCGCATTGGTTCTGATCGGCTGGATACTGCAAAACAATAAAAAGAAAAATCAGGCAAAAACAGCCATTGTTGCTGAGGGAAGCTCCGGGGCGGTGGCCGTAAAAACAGAGACAGCAAAAAAGAGCGATATAGATCTTGACTTCACCGCAAATGGAACATTTGAAGCGAACCAGGACCTCAGTCTGCTTGCTGAAAATTCCGGAAGAGTAACACGAATTTCAGTCGACGAAGGAGACCGGGTTTCCAAAGGACAAGTGGTGGCTAGGATCGATGACGAGCTGCTGGAAGTTGAAACTCAGGCGGCTCAGGCAAACTACCAGAACGCACTCAGGGATGTTGAACGTTACGAAAGCTCATTCAAGACGGGAGGTGTCACCCAGCAGCAGGTGGACGCGCAGCGTCTCAATCTGAGAAACGCACAGGCGCGCTTACAGACAGCCAAAAGAAAGGCAAGCGACGCAGATATTAAGGCGCCTATATCAGGAGTGATCAATAAGAGACTGATTGAAAAAGGTTCCTACGTATCTCCCGGCACTCAGCTGTTCGAGATTGTCGATCTATCGAAGTTAAAGCTGAAAGTGACCGCCAACGAAGCCCAGGTTGTTAACCTGAAAGTGGGCGATCAGGTGAAGATCACGTCGAATGTTTTCCCTGACCGTAGTTTTAGTGGCCGCATCAGTTTCATTGCAGCAAAGGCTGATGCAAACCTCAACTTCCCGGTGGAAGTACAGGTGTCTAACAATACGGGAAATCAGCTGAAGGCCGGCATGTACGGCACTGCCACATTCGATCTGCCGGCACAACAACCCATGATAACAGTACCGAGGACAGCATTCGCGGGAAGTGTTAACAGCAATAAGGTCTATGTGCTGGAGAAAAATACTGCGCGGGAGCGCAACGTAACAGCAGGCCGGATAATAGGGGATCGCGTAGAAATATTAAAGGGTCTGGCTGAAGGAGATATCGTGATTACGAGCGGACAAGTGAACCTGGTAGACGGGTCGCAGGTTCAGGCTGTAAAATAAAGGAAGCATGCAGGAGTTATCCTCCTGTTGCCGAATAATTTGATTAGAAATGAAAATAGCTGAAGTATCGATAAAAAGGCCAACAATCGTCGTGGTACTGTTTACAGTGCTGACTTTGTTAGGCATAATAAGCTACAGGTCGCTCAACTATGAAATGCTGCCTAAGTTTAACCCGGGAGTAGTGTCGATCACTACTATTTATCCGGGCGCCTCTCCCAACGAGGTGGAAAACACGGTGACAAAAAAGATTGAGGATGCAGTAGCATCTATGGAAAACATAAAGAAGCTCAACGCCGTGTCATACGAAAGCCTTTCACTGGTCACCATTCAGCTGACCAGTGAAGGCGACGCCGACTATGCACTCAACGATGCGCAAAGAAAGGTCAATGCGATCTTGTCTCAGCTTCCGGAGGACGTTGAAGCACCTTCTCTGAATAAGTTTTCACTTGACGACCTTCCCATTGTTACCATGTCGGCTACTTCCAGCATGGATGATGCGTCGTTTTATGATCTGATTGACAATCGCATCGTACCGAGAATATCGAGGGTCGACGGAGTAGCTCAGGTAAATATTGTAGGCGGTCGCGAGCGGGAGATTCAGGTGAGCATTGATGAGAACAAGCTGGAAGGATATGGACTATCCCTGCTGACTGTTCAGCAAGCAATCCAAACTTCAAATCTTGATTTTCCTACGGGCAGCATTAAGACTCAGGAGCGGGACATCCTGATCCGTCTGGCCGGGAAATACGCAAATATTGACGAGTTGCGCAACCTGATCATTTCTGACAAAAACGGAGTACAGGTACGACTCCGCGATGTTGCAGACGTTCAGGACTCGCAAAAAGATGTCGAAAAGCTCGCACGAGTGAACAGACGCGCTGCAATAGCGCTGCAGGTGCTCAAACAAACGGACGCAAACGCAGTAGAAGTGAGCCGTGGTATCCACTCAATCATTAGTGCTCTTAACGGAGACTATAAAAATATCAAACTGAACTTGACAGTCGCCTCTGACAGCTCGGTTTATACACTGGAATCAGCGGATGCGGTGATCCATGACCTTATACTGGCGGTTATACTGGTTGCTTTTGTGATGCTATTCTTCCTGCACAGCTTGAGAAATGCCGCAATTGTAATGGTATCCATTCCTGCATCCCTAATTGCTACGTTCATCGGGATCAACATGGCTGGGTTTACACTAAACCTGATGTCATTACTTGGCTTGTCACTGGTAGTGGGGATCCTCGTGGACGACGCCATTGTAGTTCTTGAAAACATATACCGGCACATGGAGATGGGAAAGAACAGGGTAAGAGCAGCCTACGATGCTACCAGGGAAATCGGCTTTACGGTAACTTCTATTACCCTCGTTATCGTCGTCGTGTTCTTTCCAATTGCCATCAGTACGGGTCTTGTTTCTGACATCTTAAGAGAGTTCTGCGTGGTGGTCATTATCGCTACCCTTCTGAGCTTACTGGCCTCCTTCACGATTGTGCCTCTTCTTTCCTCCCGGTTCGGAAAGCTGGAACATATTGAAGGCAAGAACTTCTTCGGAAGGATCATACTTCGATTTGAGAGAGGCCTCGACAAGTTCACAGCATGGATAACAAGGTTGCTCGAATGGTCTCTGGGTCATAAGAAGACAGTTCTTGGGCTCACCGTGTTACTACTGCTTGCCTCGTTCGGGTTGCTTGGCGCCGGCTTTATTGGGGCCGAATTCTTCCCACAGAGTGACAGGGGGGAATTTATGGTGCAGATTGAGATGCCGAAAGATGCATCGGTAGAACAGACCAATCTGATGACTAGTAAAGCTGAGGCCTTTCTGAGTAAAAAGCAGGAGGTGACACGTCTGATCACCACTGTGGGTCAGACCAGTGAAGGATTCGGCGGCCAGCAAGCAACGGCTTATAAATCGGAGATCAATGTGCAGCTGGTAGACAGGAAAGAGCGGGATGACCCTTCAGACGTTTACGCTGCGAAGATAAAAAGGGAGCTCGCGCCTGTCCTGGTGGGCGCGAAGATCACCACCACCCCTGTGAGCATTCTCGGGACTGCTGAGCAGGCCCCTATTGAGGTGGTTGTAATGGGAGCCGAACTTGATAGTGTAAGCAAGTTCGCCAATGTTGTAAGATCAAAACTTGCTAAGATTCCCGGAGCAACGGAAGTGAAATTGTCTGTGGAAGAAGGGAACCCCGAAGTAAGAGTACAGGTAGACAGGGATAAGATGTCATCACTTGGGCTGAGCCTGCAGACGGTCGGGGGAACCATGCAAACAGCGTTCAGCGGGAATACTGACAGTAAATTCCGCCAGGGTGAGTATGAATACGACATCAACATCAGGCTCGACAACTTCAACAGACAGAGCGTGGAGGACGTGAAGAACCTCACCTTTATCAACGCAAATGGCGAGCAAATTCATTTGGATCAGTTCGCTACCGTTACTGAGAGTTCGGGACCAAGCCAGCTGGAACGACAGGATAAGAGCACCAAGATCTCTGTCCAGGCTCAGGTAGTGGGACGTCCGTCCGGAACTATATTCTCTGAACTGGAGGAGCAAATAAAGAACCTGCCAAAGCCGGGCGGAGTAAGCTACGTGTATGGCGGGGATATGGAAAACCAGTCAGAGGGATTTGGTACGCTGGGGATCGCCCTTCTGATGTCTATCATTCTGGTTTACCTGATCATGGTAGCCCTTTATGACAACTATGTATATCCGTTCGTGGTAATGTTCTCCATCCCCCTATCCATCATAGGTGCGCTGCTTGCACTTGCGCTGACCAACAACTCGATGAACATCTTCACTATCCTCGGCTTGATCATGCTGATCGGTCTGGTAGCTAAGAATGCGATCATCCTGGTCGACTTCACCAACCAGCAGAAGGCAGATGGCAAGAGCACCAGAGAAGCGCTTATTCTTGCCAACCATGCACGTCTTCGCCCAATCCTCATGACAACGATCGCTATGGTGATCGGGATGCTTCCTATCGCTATTGCAAAAGGTGCAGGCGCAGAATGGAAGAATGGACTGGCCTGGGTAATCATCGGCGGGCTGACAAGCTCGTTGTTCCTTACCCTTGTGATAGTTCCGGTGATCTACGAAGCATTTGATAAGATCATGACCAGATTTGGCTGGAACAAGCACGATGTTGACATTGAAGCACAAATGACTGAACCGTATACAGGCGAAATTGACGACGATGAGTACGAAATGATGCAGTATGAAAAATAAAGGTTATAGTTTATACAGATAAAAAAAGGGGCTTACGCCCCTTTTTTTATCTGTATAAGATTAGCTATCTTCGTTATAACCAATTTACCAGCAGCTGATGATCTACCCGATTTTACTTTCCGTTTTTTCATTCTTATCCGCGGGACTCTCCTCTTGTCATGACAAGAAAGCAGAGGAGCAAACCTCGCCCCGAATTCTTGTTTTTTATAAGACCGGCGGGTATTACCACCAGTCCATTCCCGACGGGATACGGGCAATTCAAACTCTAGGTGAGGAAAATAGGTTCGCCGTAGATACAACGAAAAATGCCGGAGCCTTTAGCTCGTCCAATCTAAAAAAGTATGATGCGGTTGTTTTCCTGAATACCACTCATGAAGTACTGGACGATCAGCAACAGAATGCATTTGAACAGTACATCCGGTCCGGGAAAGGGTTCGTGGGAGTACACGCGGCAACAGATACCGAGTACGAATGGCCCTGGTTTAACAAGCTGGTAGGTGCTTACTTTACGAACCATCCGAAGGTTCAGGAAGCAAAGATCCTGGTGAAGGACAAGAATCACCCCTCAACCAGTCATCTTCCCTCCGTTTGGGTTCATATCGACGAATGGTATAATTTTAAAAATATCAATCCGGACATTAAAGTGCTGGCCTGGCTCGACGAAAAGAGTTATGAAGGCGGACAAAACGGCGATCAGCACCCTATTGCCTGGTACCATGAGTTTGACGGAGGCAGAGCGTTTTACACGGGCCTTGGACATACCTCTGAAAGTTACCGGGAGCCGATGTTCCTCAAGCATCTTCTGGGCGGAATTGTCTACGCCATTGGAAAATAAAAGCAGGAAAGGCCGATCATCTTAATCGGCCTTTCCTGCTTTTATTTGTGATATCTATCGTCCGGCAGTAGCTAGATATGTATCGCTCTGTTTTCTGTAGCAGCCAAAGCTGCCTCTTTAAATGCTTCGGTATAGGTTGGATGTGCATGACTAATCCTGCCGATGTCTTCTGCTGAAGCACGGAATTCCATAGCGACCACAGCCTCTGCAATCATATCGGCGGCCCTCGGTCCGATCATATGAACCCCCAGGAGCTCGTCCGTCTGGGCATCAGACAGGACCTTTACAAGGCCATCAGTATCCATACTCGCCCGCGCTCTGCCACTTGCCTTAAAAGGAAAGGAACCTGCTTTATACTTCTTTCCCTGCTCTTTCAGCTGCTCTTCTGTAAAACCGACGCTTGCTACCTCAGGCCAGGTGTAGACGACACCAGGAATCAGGTTATAGTTAATATGAGGTTTCTGACCTGCTATTGTTTCAGCAACAAAAACGCCTTCCTCCTCTGCCTTATGAGCAAGCATCGCTCCCCTTACAACATCTCCTATTGCATACACTCCCTTAACTGAGGTTTCCAGGTGATCGTTTACCGGAATTTTCTTACCTCGTTCTTCCAGCTGTATACCGATGTTATCAAGCCCCAGATCCCTAGTATATGCGGTTCTTCCTACAGCTACAATACAGTAGTCGCCTTCCAGTGTTACCGCTTCACCCTTGGGACTATCAGCAGTTACGGTTACTTTCTTACCTTTTACAGAAGCGCCTGTCACCTTATGGCTCAACAGGAACTCGAAACCCAGCTTGGTAAGCGACTTCTGAAGCTCCTTGCTCATGGTCCTGTCCATGGTAGCAATGATCGAGTCGAGGAATTCAACAACTGTAACCTTTGCTCCAAGGCGCGCATATACCGAGCCCAGCTCAAGCCCGATCACTCCTCCGCCTATTACAATCAGGTGCCTGGGGACCTCCGGGAGATTAAGGGCTTCTGTTGAAGTAATAATACGTTTCTTGTCAACTGGCAGAAAAGGCAATGCCGTCGGCTTAGAGCCTGTTGCAATTATAACTTTCTCACTTGTGATCGTTTCTGATGATCCGTCTGCTTTTGCAATCTTTATGGTGTTCTTGTCGACAAACGATCCGACGCCATTATAGGGGGTGATCTTATTCTTTTTAACGAGGAAAGATATACCGGCCGTGTTCTCCTGTACAACCTGATTTTTCCTCGCTATCATCTGCGGGAGGTCGACCTTCAGGTCCTTTACAGAAATCCCGTGCGTGCTGAATGTATGAGCGGCGTTGTAGTAGTGCTCTGATGAGTCGAGCAGAGCCTTTGAAGGAATACAGCCAACATTCAGACAGGTACCCCCAAAAGTACTGTACTTTTCTATAATCGCAGTCTTCAATCCGAGCTGGGCACAACGGATAGCGGCAACATATCCGCCCGGGCCACTGCCGATTACTGTTACGTCGTATTGCATATTCATAGTTTGTTTAGTTCAAAGTTAAGGTAAAGTGTATAAAACCCGGCATCAAATATCAGGATGCCTCTCAAATTCTAGTGAGCGATCGAACAAATAGCGATACGTGTGATGAGTCTTATACTTCACCGCACCTATCTGTTCAGCAACGTGCATCATCCGGGGATTGAAGTCGCCGATCCAGTTCATTTGCACCCGGTCGTACGCTTTAATACGCCGCAGCGAGTTCCATGCGTATACGATAAGGGCTACTTCCACACCCTTCCTCTGCTGCTCTGGGATAATACCGAAAGCTAGTCCGTACATGGTACGGCACCGCTCGAAATACTTATTGAAAGCCAGCCGGGCCTTTGCAAGCAGTCCCGGCTCGCCTTTCGCGTACTTAACGAAAAGCTCATTAAGCTCCGGAATGCAAAGAAAAAACCGATCGGCTCATCCTTAAAGTAAGCAAACCAGGCAATACGTTCGTCAATCACCGGTCCCAGTCCCTTAATCAATTTTTTGGCGGACTCGACGCTCATTTCGTCTACCCCTTCATGCTTGACCCAGGCTTTATTATAAACAGCTCTGAAGTCATTTACATACTTATCCAGATTCTTACTTTCGACATTTCTAAAGCTGTACGAAGAATTTTTGAATATCCGGTCGGCTATTTTATGGTAGGCGGGCTGCAAGGGGTCGTCAACTCTTCTCAGGTAGGTGTATTGCCTGAAGAACACGTTAAAGCCGTAATCTTCGAAGAACCTTTGATACCAGGGAGGATTGTAGTTACAACAGTAGCAAGGCGGATGAAAGCCCTCGGTAAGCAGCCCCCACCATTTCTCACGGCTTCCAAGATTTATCGGACCGTCCATCGCTTCCATACCCTGCTTTTTAAGCCACTTCTGCGCCGCATCAAACAAAATAAAAGCAGCCTCCCTGTTGTCAATACATTCGAAAAATCCAATACCGCCTGTTGGCTGAGTATATGAATAGGCAGTTTCCTCATTCACAAAGGCAGCAATACGACCTATCCCCTGCCCCTTTTCGTTCTTTAATATCCAACGAACCGCTTTTCCGTCTTTATAGAATTTATTAGTATCCTTGCTGAACACGTTCTCTACGTCCGAGCTAAGCGGTCTTATATAGTTGGGGTCGTCTGCATATAAGTTCAGCGGGACCTTTAGAAACTCAGCGGCCTGTCTAGGGTCGTTTACCTCTATCAAATTCATTCTGGATGGAAGGAAATTTTTATAAACGGGCTCAAAGCTATTACTGTTTTTCTAAATTCGCATGAATCCATATTTTAATTCATGAAAAGATATCTCATTCTGCTTTTTTTAACACTTACCTTACAATTGCAGGCTCAAACGGAGACAGATTCGGCGTTTGTGCGTGATCATTATAAGAAAATCGAACGATACATTAAAATGAGGGACGGGATTAGGCTATTTACCTCGATCTACATTCCCAAAGACAATAGCAGGAAATACCCCTTTCTGATTAACCGAACCCCATACACCGTAGCTCCTTATGGCGAAGACCAGTACAAAAAGAGCCTCGGTCCGTCTATGCTCTTTGCCCGGGAAGGTTATATCTTCGTCTATCAGGATGTCAGGGGGAAATGGATGAGCGAAGGCAGCTACGAAGATATCAGGCCACATCTGACAATTAAAAAGAGTAAAAAGGATATAGATGAAAGCACAGATACATACGACACTATTGACTGGCTCATAAAAAACATTAAAGGGAACAATGGAAAGGCGGGCATCTACGGGATCTCTTATCCTGGCTTTTATTCCACTGCTTCACTGCCAGGCGCCCACCCGGCACTAAAGGCAGCTTCGCCACAGGCCCCTGTCACAAACTGGTTTATCGGAGACGATTTTCATCACAATGGTGCGTTGTTTCTGGCCGATGCGTTCTCATTTTACTCAAGTTTCGGCGTGCCAAGACCGAAGCCAATTACTCCCGACAAAGGGCCGGCCCGGCTCAATTATCACACTCGTGATAATTACAAATTCTACCTGGATCTGGGTCCGCTCAGGAACGTGAAGGAGAAGTATTTCGGGGATTCCATTAAGTTCTGGAACGACCTCGTTTCACATGGGACCTACGATCAGTTCTGGAAAGCAAGACTTATAACCCCGCATTTAAAGAGTGTCAAGCCAGCCACATTAGTGGTCGGAGGATTTTTTGATGCGGAAGACTGCTATGGAGCGCTTGCCACGTACCAGGCGATTGAGAAGCAGAACAGCGGCAACAACAACACACTGGTAATGGGCCCATGGTTCCATGGGGGCTGGGCGAGATCTGCGGGCGACATGTTTGGAGACATTAAGTTCGGCCAGCCCACCAGCACCTGGTACCAGGAAAATGTTGAGTTTCCATTCTTTCAGCACTATCTTAAGGGAGCGCCGGCTCCTGATCAGCCGGAGGCTCTGATATTTGAAACAGGGCGCAACGAATGGAAAAGATATAGTGTTTGGCCTCCTAAGGAAATAAGGCAGCAAAAGCTGTTTTTTCAGGCAGATCACAAGCTTTCTTTTAGTGCTCCATCCAAAACGGAAAGCTTTGATGAATATCTGAGCGATCCTTCCAGTCCAGTGCCCTATGAAGATGGCGTCCACCTGCAAAGGACACGGGAATACATGATAGGAGATCAAAGATTCGCTTCCAGAAGGCCAGATGTCATGGTCTACCAGACTGAAGTATTGGAGAAAGACATCACCCTGGCGGGCCCTGTTATCGCTGATCTGATGGTATCTACTTCAGGAACTGATGCTGACTACGTGGTCAAGCTTATCGACGTATATCCTGATGACTATCCTAATAACGTGCCTAACCCCAATAACGTGGAGATGGGTGGCTACCAGATGCTCGTACGGGGCGAAGTGATGAGAGGCAAGTTCAGAAACAGCTTCGAAAAGCCGGAGCCTTTTGTCCCAGGGCAGGTAACACAGGTTAAGTATACACTGCCCGATGTGGCACATACCTTTAAAGCCGGTCATCGAATCATGATACAAGTACAAAATTCCTGGTTCCCTCTTGTAGACAGGAATCCTCAGAAATTTGTTGATATCTATAACGCAGAGGAGAAAGACTTTCAAAAGGCTACTCACCGGATTTACCACGACAAGGTAAACGCTTCTGGTGTTATTTTACCTGTTCTGCCCTGATAGTTGAGGGCTGCCCTCTGCTTTTTTAGAATTTCGATGTAACGTTCTTGTCTTCTCATCGTCTTAGAAGTAAGCTTCAGGGACAATACGAATCGCTATCAGGAAATAAAGACCTCTAAGCGATACCTTAAAAAAGCGGTAAAATGAAAAAAGGATTAGCTTCATTTGGATGGATTCTTCTGTTGTTGCCATTTCTTAGCGTGGCCGGGACTTCCACACTTCTTCATTCGGTAGCGGAGACATCGCGCCCGTCGGATGAAAGGAACGTATCTGGCTTTCATGCCGTTTCGTCTTCCGGCTCATTTGAAGTCCATATCACAATGGGATCGAGTGAAAAGTTAAGAATTGAAGGCGATGAGGATCAGTTGAGCAGGATCGAAACGAAAGTCGAAAACGGCATACTGAAGATAGGCTACAAACGTCAGGCGGGATTACAACGGTCCGCAACAAGAGCTAAAGTTTATATCACGGCCAAATCAGTTGATGCGCTTACCCTCAGCGGGTCAGGAAACATCGAAGTAGAAGGCGATATTCGCGGCGAAAGTCTGAATACGAAAGTCAGCGGGTCCGGAAGTATTACGTTCTCTGCAGTAGTGAGTCATCTTACTGCCGCGATTAGCGGATCAGGAGACCTCACAGCCTCAGGTTCAGCCGACGATTGCGAGCTCTCCATTAGCGGTTCAGGAGAGTTCTCTGGCAAAAACTTCAAAACAAAAAAAGCCGGAGTTAAAGTATCAGGTTCAGGTAGCGTCAACTTGCATGTCGCAAACGAATTAAATGCTGTTATAAGAGGATCAGGGAACGTCCATTATTCCGGAGATCCTGTTGTCCGCCAGGACAGAAGTGGCTCAGGAAAAGTTTCGAAGAACTAAAAACAGTTGCTACATATTACGTTGACAAGTAAGTAAACTCCGGGCGGTGCGGCCCGGAGTTTTACTTTTTATGTCTAAAATCTGGTGTAGAACGCAAGTTGAAGCGCGTTGTTACTGGTGTTATTGCTTTTTCCCTTTATAAACTGATTGAGATATCCCACCTCCACATCCAGTTTGGAACTGAACCGGTAGCCTGCGGCCAGATAAGCGCGATTCTGGTCAAATATATTGCTGTTAAGCTTATCCTTATTCTGCAGGTTCAGGAACACTTCATTTTGAACAGCAGCAAAAGGCCCCTTTGAAAAACTGCCATCCTGTCTAACAACAGGCATAATCAAACGAGCAAAGTACCTCAGCCGCTGGGAAAAGATATCGTCCATTTGTCTCTCAATAAAACGCTGCTCCACCCTAAAACGATGCGTTAATGGAAAGCTGCCGACCTTATGGGCGAAAATGTATTGCTCCCATATCCTGTGCTCAGTCAGATCTCGCATAGTCGGCACCTGGTCGTCAGCATAAGTTCTGACCAAAGCATAACCTGCAGTAACATTCTGCTTGTGATCAATATGGTAAGTGAGTCCCGGGCGGACCAGAAGGTTCCGGCCATATTTCCAGTCGTCAGCCGACCGTAGCTGCACGTCAAGGTGCATTCCCCACTTGGGTGAAAAACGGTAACTGTTAAACCAGGCTGCCCAGCCGGTCTGCTCGCTCTGATTTTTCTGCCCCAAAGCAGGTGAGACAGACAGTATAATTAAGATGAGTGGAAAAACGCGCAAAAGGATAGAAAGGCTATTCATGGCAAAAAGCTAAGTGTGAGACAGAATAAAGGGCTCAGCCCTTCAGGAAGGAATTTAAGAGAAGCCGGCGCTATAGGGGCGCCGGCTTTTATTAAATATTATACTCCGAGGAGTAGTCTTGCCGGATCCTCCAGGAGTTGCTTCACCCGCACGAGGAAACTGACTGATTCACGACCGTCAATTATTCTATGGTCGTAAGATAGCGCTACATACATCATTGGCCTTATTACCACTTCTCCGTTGAGCGCTACCGGACGCTCAACAATGTTGTGCATCCCAAGAATAGCCGACTGAGGAGCATTAATGATTGGCGTAGACATCATTGATCCAAAGACCCCGCCGTTCGTAATGGTGAACGTTCCTCCGGTCATTTCTTCTATACTCAGCTTATTGTCACGGGCTTTGGTTGCAAGAGTCAGAACAGCCTTCTCAATCTCGGCAAGCGTCATCGAGTCCGCGTTCCTTATCACAGGAACTACTAATCCCTTAGGAGCAGAAACGGCGATCGAAACATCTGCAAAGTCGCTGTATACGATCTCCTCCTTTTCTATCCGGGCATTTACTGCCGGAAACTCTCTTAGCGCTTCGCATACTGCCTTGGTAAAGAAGGACATGAAACCAAGTCCAACTCCGTGTTTCTCTTTAAACTTGTCTTTATACTTTGCCCGCAGATCCATGATAGGCTTCATGTCGACTTCATTAAAGGTAGTCAGCATTGCCGTTTCATTTTTGACAGAGACCAGCCGCCGTGCAACAGTCTTTCGAAGTGCAGAGAGCTTCTCACGGCGTTCCTGACGGGAACCAGATGGAACTGAAGCAGTTGACGGAGCCGTTTTACTTTTATCGGCTCCCTCTGTCTTTGAATTTTGCGCCACGGGCTTCGCCTTTGATGCCTGTGCCTGAACGGCATCTTCCTTGGTGATCCTGCCACCAACGCCTGTTCCGCTGACAGAAGAGGGAGCAAGGCCCTTCTCTGCAAGTATTTTAGACGCTGAAGGAGAAGGAGTGCCCGCTGCATAAGACTCAGTCTTATCGGCTGCAGAGCTTGCCGGTGAATCCGCCTGAGTGGCTGTGGACGCAGGTGCAGAAGTCCCTGAAGTGCCACCCTTTTCTATGCGGCATACTACCGCGCCAATCTCAAGGGTGTCGCCTTCTTTAGCGACCTGAATAAGTGTCCCTGCCGCCTCTGCCGTGAGCTCAAAGGTCGCTTTATCTGACTCCAGTTCAGCAATTTGCTCGTCCATTTCTACGTGTGCGCCTTCGCCCTTTAACCAGCGCGATAAGGTCACTTCTGTTATCGACTCGCCCACCGTGGGCACTTTAACTTCGATCATTTCAGCTTTCCCCGCTGCGGGCTGCTCCTGCAATTGCGACTCTTCGATCGTCTCGTTGGCCGCATCGGCTTCTGGCCTGGAAGGACTCTCCCCCGTTTCTATCGTGCAAACGACTGCTCCGATCTCAAGGGTATCACCTTCCGATACGATAGTTTTTAAAGTTCCTGCCGCTTCTGCTGTAAGTTCAAAAGTAGCTTTATCAGATTCAAGTTCAGCGATAACCTCATCCATTTCAACAATCTCACCATCCTTTTTTATCCATTTAGATAAGGTTACTTCTGAAATCGACTCGCCTACCGGCGGAACTTTGATCTCTAAACTCATAATTTGCTATTTATACTATTAATCTACGTTAACGACTTTTTTGGTGGTCTTTACTACAGCTTTCTTTACCTCTTTCCCCGCTGCATCTTCAAATGATTTCCCTACGATGTACAGCTGCTGCGATATATGTTGCTTAGAATAGCCCGTTGCCGTACTGCTGCTCTCCTTCCTTGAGATAACCTGAATGTTGAAATCTGAATTCCGGAACTTTCGGCAGATAAATGGCCACGCTCCCATATTCTCAGGTTCCTCCTGAACCCAGTAGTATTCTGTGGCGTTTGTATACTTATGTTTTAACTCCCGGAGCTGATTGTATGGGATTGGATAGATTTGCTCGACGCGTACAATCGCAACGTCGCGGCACTGGTCTGCCTGCTGCTTTTCAAGCAGGTCATAATAAACTTTCCCGGTACAGAAGATCACCCTCTTTACGTCTTCCGATTTTACATATCCATCATCGATAACCTCTTTGAAATGGCCTCCTGAGAACTCACTCAGATTGCTTACACAAAGGGGGTGTCTGAGCAAACTCTTCGGAGTGAACACCACGAGAGGCTTACGGAAATCACGCTTTAACTGTCGTCTCAGCAAGTGAAAGTAGTTAGCCGGTGTAGTACAATTAGCTACCTGGATGTTATTCTCAGCACATTGCTCAAGGAAACGTTCAATGCGTCCGGAGGAGTGCTCCGGACCCTGTCCCTCATATCCGTGCGGCAGTAAAAGGACCAGGCCGTTAGACCGCTGCCACTTTGTTTCAGCGCTAACAAGGAACTGATCAAGAATGATTTGGGCTCCGTTTACAAAATCCCCAAACTGAGCTTCCCAAATTGTAAGGGATTGCGGATTTGCAAGCGCGTACCCATACTCGAACCCCAGTACTCCATATTCAGACAAATGAGAATTATAAATATCAAATTTGTTATTTACATTGTCTGCTCCTTCTTTCCTGATCTGCATAAGAGGAACATACTCTTCTTCGGAGTCCTCCACCTTTACAACAGCATGGCGGTGAGAGAATGTACCTCTCTCCACATCCTGCCCGCTTATGCGAACCCGGAAACCTTCATCCAGCAGAGTCCCATAAGCAAGAAGCTCTCCCATTGCCCAGTCAAAGGTCTTGTTATTCAACATCGCCTTCCGGTCCTCAAAGAGCTTTTCGATCTTCTTAAAGAATTTTTTCTCAGCCGGCAACGTTGTAATGGTTTCGGCAATTCTGACAAGCGTTTGTTCAGATACAGAAGTTTCTGACTTAAGCTCAAAGTCTTCAGGAGTTGCCATCCTTAACCCCGTCCACGCTCCTGAAAACATAGGATTAGGCTCGTAGGTATTGCTTTCCTTTGACTCGTTTAAGCGCTCCTGCAAAAGAGCACGGAAGTCTTTCTCCATCTCTTTTGCCAGGTTTGCATCAACACTGCCCTGTTCTAAAAGCTTCTTATTGTAAATTTCCCTCGGATTTGGGTGCTGCTCAATGGCCTTATATAAAAGAGGCTGCGTGAACTTCGGCTCGTCAGACTCGTTGTGCCCATACCGGCGATAGCATAAAATATCGATAAACACGTCGTTATGATACCTCTGTCTGTATTCCACAGCCATGTTGATAGCATAGATGAGGGCCTCCACGTCGTCCCCGTTAACGTGGAACACAGGCGAAAGCGTAACCTTGGCTATGTCTGTACAATAGGTAGAAGAACGTGCATCTTTAAAGTTCGTGGTAAATCCTACTTGGTTGTTGATCACGAGATGGATAGTCCCCCCGGTCTTATACCCGTCGAGCTTGGCCATCTGCAACACCTCATATACGATGCCCTGGCCGGCAACTGAAGAGTCTCCATGAATCAAAATAGGAGCAAGACGGGAATGGTCACCGTTATATTTAAAATCAATTTTCGAACGGCTGATGCCTTCTACTACAGGATCAACTGCCTCGAGATGTGAGGGATTGGGACAAAGACTAAGATGAACCTTTTTACCCGAATCAGTTTCTACATCAGTTGAAAAGCCAAGATGATATTTTACGTCACCACCATAGGGCTTAGACTCGTCATACCCCTTGCCTTCAAACTCAGAGAAAATATCTTTATAGGTCTTGTGCATGATGTTTGCCAGCACATTGAGGCGCCCCCTATGAGCCATTCCTATCACAAATTCCTCTATACCGAGGTCAGCACCCCGGTTGATGACGAAATCAAGCGCAGGGATGAGACTTTCAGCCCCCTCTAACGAAAACCTCTTTTGTCCCAGAAATTTGGTACCAAGAAAGTTTTCAAAAACTACAGCTTCATTGAGCTTTGTCAGGATCCTCTTCTTTGTCTCGATAGAGAAATTAGGAGTATTGCGTTCACGCTCCATTCTGTCCCTGAACCATTTTACCTTGTCGGGATTCCGGATATAAACGAATTCAGCCCCTATAGACTCGCAATAGGTCTGCTCAAGCAGGTTACGAATATCTCTGAGAGTTGCAGGACCAAGTCCAACTTCAGCACCAGCATTAAATACAGTATCGAGATCCGCCTCGCTCAGACCAAAAGTATTGAGCTCTTTTCCCGGATAATACTTCCGTCGTTCCCTAACGGGATTAGTCTTGGTAAATAAATGCCCTCGCTGACGGTAACCGTAGATCATATTCATCACTTTCATTTCCTTCAGAAAGTGCTCGGGAGTCTCGCCGCCAGCGACATTATCCTCTGATCCGCGGCCGAAGTCAAAGCCTTCAAAAAACTTCTGCCAGCCAAAGTCTACTAATTCCGGATCCTCCTGATATAATTGGTAAAGCGAGTCTATATAAGATGAGTCTGCATTACTAAGATATGACAAATTGTCCATGAATATCAATTTCTTAAGATAGGTCAAAAATAAAAGTTTAACCGCACAATGAGTAAGTAAATTGTGCCAAAATTGTTTTCTGCAAATGAAACAGATCAGGCCACAGAAGAGCTGCCCTGTTCGGGAAACCACTTCCACAAGTCCTCCTCGCGCGCTACATCTTCAAATTTATAAGATATATTCTTATTCCAAGTGATGATTTTGCTACCCAGGACGGATGCCCAGCTTCCGAGGTTGGTGGCAGGAGAAAAATCGAGCAACTGCTGCTCGAAGTAGGCCGAGCCCACCCGCCACGAAACTCCCAAATCATTAACGAGATACGATGCTGCATATTGCCTGGAAATGTCGGTGATATAACCCGTCGAATTTAGCTCCTTCATGCAAGCGTCCGTCAGTTGATCGCCTGTCGTCCCTTCGCACCAGTTTAAGAACTTTTTCTGCATGCGTTTATTCAGCTCTGTTGCCGCCTCCCCGGCTTGCGCGAGAACACTTCCGTGCTTTTTTAACATAAACCGGTAGTAGTCGCGCCACAAAAGCTCTACTATTACCCTGGAGTGTAATTCAGGGGCAGTTTTTTTATGCCTTTCCGTTAGCCAGTAAACTTCGCGGGACGATATACAGCCGGTCGACAGCCAGGGGGACAGCTTAGATGCAGCCGACCGGTTAGCCTTACTATTGTGGCTCGTTTGAGCCAGCAGGTTGTCTAGACGCTTCAGTCCTTCATCTTCCCCGCCAATGAACTGAGCCAAAAGGACATCATGCCGTTCACGTATCTGAAATCCGAGGTCCTTCAGCTCGGGCAGCTCATCCTCGACAAGTCCATCTGGTAAAACCAGCCTTACCGGGGTATCAAAACAAGGCCGAACCAGACTATCCCGCTCGATCTTCTTTCGAAAAATTGAAAAATTATCGGGTATATTTCTAATGGGAAATGGCAGATCTTCCTTATGATACAGTGTGTGACCGATAAAGTGTCTGAGGTTTATCTGGCGTTTCCACAAGCTTGCCTCAACCCGGGCAGAAATTGCAGTTTCTTCGGGCCCTACTTCCCGGTGGTGATACACTTCACTGACCTGGTATTCATTGCATAGGTCAGGGAGAATATCCTCCGGCTTCCCCCGCCTGACGAGGAGACCACCGCCGAGTCGTCTCAGAGAGCTGCGAAGGTTTCTGACGCTTTCTATTAAGAACCGGGCCCTAAGAAGTCCTGTTTTTTGGGTGCCAAACTCCGTCTTCCCAAAATAGCGCGGATCAAAGCAATATACTGGGATAACCCGGTCTGCTCGTCGTGCAGCTTCAAATAAGACTTCATTATCTCGTATTCTTAGATCATTCCGAAACCAAATTAAAATGGTTCTTTCGCTCATATAATCTAAAACTGAAACGGGCAATATAGACAAAAAAGGCATCCTTAACTACATTGCAACAAGAATGCAATACACTCCTGACACAGCGCCTACAAAACGAAGAAGATGACGAAGTTGCGTTGTCTCGGCACTAATGAGTAACAGCTGCTACATGTACGTTTTATTCTAAATTTTTCTTAACTTTAGAAGTAAGCAACCGATTATTTATGAAAACAGTAAAAGATATCCTTGCAAACAAACCTTCTGGTGTTTATTCGATCCCTCCTCAGGCTTCTGTCTTCGACGCCCTCAACGTCATGATGGATAAGAACATCAGTGCGTTATTGATCATAGAAAATGACGAATTGTTGGGAATTTTCACTGAGCGGGATTACGCGCGTAAAGTAATTTTAAAAGGAAGGGCATCAAAAGAAACCGCAGTAAGCGATGTAATGACAGCTCGCCCCCTCACAGTCTCCCTGACCGACAACATCGATCACTGCATGAATACCATGACCGAAAAGCATATCAGGCACCTGCCCGTGCTCTCCTCAATGAAAGTTGTTGGAATGGTATCTATAGGTGACGTTGTAAAGTCGATAATCGAAATGCAAAAAGAAACCATCAAACATCTCGAGAGCTATATCAACAGCTGATATCACTTTATCTTTTTCAGGTGCGGAAGCTGGCTAAAATCCATCACCAACCGTTCCACTATCCTGTTATTTTCTAAATGCTCAGAGACGATCTCTTCCACGTCGTCCAACTGAACATCGCCGTAAAACACGCCTTCAGGATAAATAACAACGCTGGGACCAAGTTCGCAAGTCTCCATACATCCGGTTTTTTGCGCTCTGATCTCAGCGTTTAAACCTCTATCTTTAATCAGTTTTTTAAATGCTGCCACGAGAGCCATTCCGTGACTCTCTCCGCAGCTTACCCTTGCTCCTGCAGGGCGTTGGTTGGTGCAGATGAAAATATGTTTCGCGTAAAGCATAGTAAAAACAAAGGTACAACTATAAGGTTAACAAAAAATGGCAAAGACGGTTCTGATAACTGGAGCATCTGGTCTTTTAGGGAGGCACCTGTGTTCTCTCCTTTTAAGCGACGGATATGAAGTTCGCGCTCTGAGCCGTGGAAGTTCTGTCCCCGTTCCTGGCGTAGAGTCTTTCCGATGGGATATTGAGAAGGGGTACTTCGATCCCCAAAGCCTGGAAAATGTGGAAGCTGTGATCCACCTGGCGGGCGAGAACCTGGCAGCGCGGCCATGGACGAAGGGCCAGAAACAAAAGATCATCAGAAGCAGAACCGACTCGATAAGGCTTCTTTATAAGCACATACACAATCATCCTGGCGCTGCCTTAAAGACGATAGTTTCAGCCTCTGCGGTAGGCTACTACGGCGACAGAGGCGGGGAAGTACTATATGAGCATAGCCGCCCCGGCAATGACTTCATGAGCCAAACCTGCATAGCATGGGAGAACGCTGTGAATGAAGGAGCTTCTTTAGGATTAAGAGTTGTGAGGTTAAGGACTGGGGTCGTACTCAGTAAGGAGGGGGTGCCTTACCCAAACTGGCGGCACCTATAAAGCTCGGGCTGGGCGCTGCCCTGGGTCCTGGCGACCAATGGATCCCCTGGATCCACCTTGACGATGCTGTAAAAATGTACAAGTTTGTACTGGAAAACGAAAGGGCAAACACGGTCTATAACCACTGTGCTCCGGCTCCTGTTACAAATAGCCAGCTCACAAGAGGGGTAGCCGGTGTCCTTCACCGTCCTTTATGGCTACCGGCAATACCCGCCTTCGCTTTGCGCATCCTGCTGGGCGAGATGAGGGCGGTCTTGCTAAGCAGCACCAAGACATCTGCAGACAAAATCATGGACTTGGGTTTTCAATTTCAATTTAACAACCTGCAGGACGCGTTGACTGACATTTATGGACAATAAGACCGCAGTAAATATCTTCTGGTTCCGCAGGGACCTTCGCCTTCAGGACAACGCCGGTCTCTATCACGCTTTAAGAGCGGGACTACCTGTCCTTCCAATTTTCATTTTCGACACACTGATTCTTGACCAGCTCCCCGATCGTGACGACGCCCGCGTAACATTCATTTATGATGCCCTAACGCAACTTAATGAAGAGCTTCAGTATGTAGGCTCATCAATCCTCACTAAACATGGTACCCCCTGGCGGCCTTTGAAAAGCTGTGCACGCAGTTTGACATTCGCGCCGTCTTTGCCAACAGTGATTACGAACCATATGCAACAGCCAGAGATTCGTCAACACAGGCGTTTCTGGAGAGTCGGGATATATCTTTCTGTACATTTAAGGACCATCTGATCTTCGAGAAGGATGAAGTCGTGAAAGAAAATGGAAGTCCGTACACCGTCTTCTCCGCCTATAAGCGTAAATGGTTTGATAACTTAGTTCCTGAATTTCACTTCAAAGCATATCCAAGCGAAAAATATCTCGCGAACTTTTACAAACAGAAGCTCTCCTTACCCGGAATAGAAAAGATTGGATTCACAAAAAGTGTACTACCGTTTCCTGGCAAAAACTTCTTACCCTTACTTCAAAGATATCACCTCGACCGCGATATACCGTCAATTCCAGGAACGACTAAGATTGGAGTCCACTTACGGTTCGGCACAGTCAGCATTCGTGAACTCGGCAGACAGGGACTGCTGGTTACGGACAAGACTTGGCTCGGGGAGCTGATATGGAGAGACTTTTACGCGATGATCCTATGGCATTATCCGCACACGGCTCAGCACTCATTTAAACAGGAATATGACAAGATTAGCTGGAGAAACTCGGAAGAAGAGTTTAACGCATGGTGCGAGGGAAAGACTGGTTATCCACTGGTTGACGCAGGGATGAGACAATTAAATGCAACAGGATGGATGCATAACCGGGTAAGGATGGTTGTAGCGAGCTTTCTTACCAAGCACCTGCTGATCGACTGGCGCTGGGGGGAAACCTACTTTTCAAGAAAGTTAATTGACTACGATCAGGCTAGTAACGTAGGCGGGTGGCAATGGGCAGCGGGTACAGGCAACGATGCAGTACCTTATTTCAGAATCTTCAATCCTGAGTTGCAGACAAAAAAATTCGATCCCAACTATCGCTACATAAGAAGATGGATACCGGAGATTGGAGATCCTTTCTCTTACCCCAGACCTATTGTTGATCACCGTTTTGCACGAGAAAGAGCGTTACAGGAATATCGAAAAGCACTCAGCGGTAAACCTTAACATATGCTTCATTTTCCGCTTACGGCAAAACAATTATCTTTAGCCCTCGTTGTGCCTTTAGCGCTTAAACAAGTATCGGCTATCAACTTAAACAATATTGTTACTTGAAATCATAATCTATAATTTAGCTGAATGAAACCAACATTACTTATTCTAGCCGCTGGCATGGCCAGCCGCTATGGAAGCATGAAACAAGTTGACGGGTTTGGACCTAATAACGAAACAATTATTGACTACTCTATTTATGATGCGATTCGTGCGGGATTTGGAAAAGTGAGTTTCATTATACGTGAAGAGTTCCTTGACAGCTTCAGAAATATATTTGAGCCAAAGCTAAAGGGCAAGATTGAGGTTGATTTTGTTTTCCAGAGTTATGACCTGTCAAAATACGGCATCAGCAAGCAAATTGAACGGCAAAAGCCATGGGGTACCGGCCACGCTGTATTGGAAGCAAGCTCGCAAGTAAAGGAACCGTTCTGTGTAATCAATGCAGACGACTTTTATGGATTCGATGCATTTCAAAAAATGGCAGACTTTTTAAACTCAGAGGTACGTGATGATCACTACTCATTAATGGGATATGAAGTTGATAAGACCTTGTCTGAGCACGGAGCTGTTTCCAGAGGAATCTGCCGAGTGGACGGTGAAGGGAACCTGCAGGAGATCAATGAACGAACAAAGGTTTATGCTAAGGATGGCCAGATCGTATACGAAGAGGACAACGGTACAGTGACCCCTCTTCATGAAGACGCAAGAGCTTCAATGAACTTCTGGGGCTTTACTCCTGCTATTTTCGAACAGGCTAAGCCTATGTTCACCCGGTTTGTAGAGGCAAATGAGAACAATCCTAAGGCGGAGTTCTTCATACCACTGATGGCTGAAGAATTGGTGAAGACAGGGCAGGCAAGCTTCAAGGTGATTCCTACCTCGTCCAAATGGTTCGGTGTAACCTACAAAGAGGACAAGCCGATCGTTCAAAAGAGCCTGGAAGAGTTGATTGCAAATGGCACGTATCCTTCAAAGCTCTGGTAGGGCTTTACTTTCAAGCAAAAAAAGGCTGCTCAATGGAGGGCACTGAAAAAGCAGCTCAATAATGCTGTATTAAAAAAGCGATCAAGAGAAAGGCAACTTTTACTTGGTCGCTTTTCTTTTTGTCCACTATTTGGTTGGGTGGTTTTTTATAGCCGATACAGGCGTATACAGAACAGATTGGGCAATCGGGCGTGATTTTTCCGGGAACTTAGTTGATCAGTTTGATGATCCTTTTCAGATTTACAGTAAAGATGGCCAGTGCGCCCTGCATCTGCATATTTTCGATGCCATAGGCTATCGCCCGGCCATAGCCATGAACGTTTTTTAGTTCACTGTTCTTGGCTTCGACCTTATACCGGTGTTTGATCTTCTGCTTATACTCGTCTGTTTCCTGAAATGCCATCTGCTGCAGGTGCGTGTCTGATTTTATACTAACCGAGTAGGTTTTGAACTTTGCTCCGGGCCTATAGCAATTCTCTCTCAATGGGCAAACCTTACACTTTTCAACATCAAAGTAATAGGTGTCCACCTGGTTTTCTCCAATATTTTTTTCCCGCAACGTGCCTTTCGGAAGGCCAGATGTCCCGCCGGGCAGACGAACATATCAGCGTCCTTATTGTAATCGAACTTATCTTCTTCTTTTCTGACCCCCTGGGTGATGGCAGGGTTCAGTTTGGCCACCGTTTTGATGCCTTGTCCATTCATTAAGGCAAGGTTATCTTTCCCTGAATAAGCTGAATCGCCGATGACCGTTTCTACTTTAATGCCATTTTGCTGACTGATCTCCAACAGTTTGGGGAGTTGGGGGCCATCGCCCTTTTCCCCTGAAGTAACTACAGCAGCAGTGATGATGCGCTCCTCTGTCATCGCCAAATGGGTCTTGTAACCAAAGAATGAACTATCAGCTGATTTATGGCCTGTTTTGGCATCCCTGTCTTTGGATAATGTATAGTGTTCCTGCGTATCTGCCACCGTCTCTTTCAACAGATTCAACTTCTCTTTTACCGACGGTATCTGGCTTAGCGTCTTGTCAGCTTCGATACACTTTTCCAATGCACTGCAATAGGCCAGTTCTTTATCCAATTCCTCTGTGCTGTTCTTTTCAGGCATTATTGCTTTCATGTCTTCATCTATCGCGTATACCGCTTTGCGCAGTAGCTTTGAACGCTCCCGTAGTACTTCCAAGGCTGAATAAGGGTTTGACCTCGACAGGGAATGGGTAGCATCAACAATGATAGACTTTGACCGGATGATCCCTTTTTCAATAGCTATTGTTACTGTTTTATTAATGAGCAGGTTTAACAGATCATTATCCTTTAACCGCAGCTTCCTGAACTTTGTTAATGAACTGGGGTCGATAACTCCTTCCTCAGGCGACATATCAAGGAAATATTTGAAGGACATATCATACTGCGAACGCTCAACAACATCCACATCCGAAACCGTATAGATCGTTTTCAACAACAGGTATTTGAACATTCGCACAGGGCTTTCAGCCTTCCTGCCGTTGGTCATGCAATATTTGCTGACCAGTTCTTCATAGATAAATGTAAAATCTATCAGGTCGTTGATCTTACGCAGTAGATTGTCTTTGGGAACGATCAGGTCATATAGCCCTGAAAACGCGCTGAACTGTATCTGTTGTTGTTGGGCAAGCATCTTAGTGTCTTTCTTTCGACACTTTAAGATACAAAAAAGGAGCAGAAAACCCTCGTCTTCTACTCCTTTTGTCCCTTAGAACTTTTTCAGTGCCCTCCTCAATGAGCAGCCTTTTTTTTGCAGAAAACAATTCTTTTTAAGCTTTCTCTTCTGTAGCAGCGTCGGCAGCCGGAGCTTCCGGAGTTTCAGCAGTTGCTGTCTCAGCAGCAGGAGTATCTGTAGCTTTCTTTGCCTTACCAGATCCACGTCTGCGAGTAGTCTTCTTTTCAGGCTGTGCTGCAGCTTCAGCCTTGTACGTAGTGTTGTAGTCAACAAGCTCGATGAAAGCCATCTCAGCATTATCACCAGGACGATTTACTAACTTGATGATACGAGTATAGCCGCCCGGACGATTCGCAACTTTTGCAGCTACGTCGCGGAACAGTTCAGAGACTACGTCTTTATCCTGCAGGTAACTGAAAACAGTTCTACGTGAATGAGTAGTATCATTTTTAGCCTTAGTGATCAAAGGCTCAACATAGGTACGCAAAGCTTTCGCCTTAGCCAATGTTGTAGTGATACGCTTGTGCTTAATAAGCGAAGAGGCCATATTCGCCATCATCGCTTTACGATGACTATCGGTACGGCCTAAGTGATTGATTTTTTTCCGTGTCGCATTTTTCTTTTGTTTTACATGCTTATACCGTTCCGTCTGGCGGAGGATTTACAAACATGTCGCTTACTTATTATTCCAGCCTAAAGAGCTGGCTTATTCTTCTTCGAGTTTATATTTCACCAGGTTCATTCCAAACGATAAACCTTTTGATTTCACGAGGTCCTGGATTTCAGTAAGAGACTTCTTACCAAAGTTCCTGAACTTTAACATATCAGCTACGTCATAAGACACAAGATCAGCTAAAGTACGGATATCCGCAGCCTTCAGACAGTTTAGTGCCCGAACAGACAGATCAAGGTCTACAAGCTCGGTCTTCAGGATCTTCCGCATATGCAGGATCTCCTCGTCAACCTCCTTCGTCTCTTCCTTAGCCTGTGCTTCCAGCATGATATTCTCATCAGAGAAAAGAAGGAAGTGATGGATCAGGATCTTCGCAGCTTCCTTCAGTGCTTCTTCCGGATGAATTGATCCGTCTGTAGTAATATCTAAGACCAGCTTCTCGTAGTCAGTCTTCTGCTCTACACGATAGTTTTCAATGGTATACTTGACATTCTTGATAGGAGTGTAAATTGAATCAATAGCAATTACTCCTACATTAGCATCAGGATTCTTGTTCTCTTCGGCCGCTACGTAACCTCTTCCCTTATTTACAGTAAGTTCAACTTCAAGGGTAACAGTTGACTCCATGTTGCATAGGACCAGGTCAGGGTTCAACACAGTGAAGTTGGTAGAGAACCTGGTGATATCTCCCGCCTTAAACTGCTCCTGACCATTGATCATGATATATATTTTCTCTGAATCACCTGATTCGCCTGTTTTCTTGAAACGAACCTGTTTCAGATTAAGGATAATCTCAGTTACATCTTCGACTACGCCCTTAATGGTAGAAAACTCATGAGAAACTCCGGAAAAGCGAATAGACGTAATTGCATATCCTTCAAGAGAAGACAGTAATATACGACGTAAAGCATTACCAATGGTAACACCGAAACCCGGCTCCAACGGACGAAACTCGAACGTACCGTCGAAATCGGTAGATTTCTGCATGATGACTTTGTCAGGCTTCTGGAATGCTAAAATTGCCATTTATATTCAGTTAAGTTTTTTAAACTGTAAAAGCACTGCCAGACAACCGATGTCTGGCAGTTTAAATATTATTTAGAGTACAACTCGACGATCAGGTTTTCCTTGATGTTTTCAGGAATCTCGTCGCGGTTAGGATAGTTGAGGAACTTACCAGAAAATTCCCCTGGATTCCACTCTAACCAGGCATACTTGTTCACTTTGCGGCCTGCTACAGAGTTAGTGACAGCTTCAAGGGACTGTGAGCGCTCGCGAACCGCCACAACATCACCTGCACGTAAAGAATAAGAAGGGATATTTACAACTTCACCGTTAACAGTAATATGCTTATGGCCTACCAACTGACGTGCAGCTGAACGTGTTGGAGCAATACCTAAACGGTAAACTGTATTATCTAACCTAGCTTCCAGTAACTTCAAAAGGTTCTCACCAGTAATACCTTCTCTTGATGAAGCGCGGTCAAAAAGGTTCTGAAACTGACGTTCTAAAACACCATAGGTGTATTTCACTTTTTGTTTCTCCTGCAGCTGTACAGCATACTCTGACTGCTTGCCACGACGCTTAGAAGCTCCGTGCATTCCGGGAGGATAATTCTTTCTTTCTAGTGCTTTGTCAGGACCAAAAATTGGTTCTCTGAATTTACGGGCGATCTTGGACTTTGGACCAGTATATCTTGCCATTGTTGTTCGTTTAAAGTATCAGGCAACCCGCAGTTGCCGAATCTTATCTTTAATAATTAATTTCTTTCTTATGTCACTGTGTCTTGCCGGGACGCGCAGATTGCGGAAGTTTGCCGTCTTCAGTCTCAGGTATTTAACCTTAAGTCTGTTATTACACTCTCCGTCTCTTTGGAGGGCGACAACCGTTGTGAGGAAGCGGAGTGATATCCTTTATAGTCGTTACTTCCAGCCCGGCGGTCTGCAGGGTACGGATCGCGGACTCACGGCCAGCTCCAGGACCTTTCACAAACACTTCAACCTTTCTTAGTCCCAGGTCGAATGCAACTTTACCGCAATCAGCAGCAGCCTGTGAAGCAGCGTAAGGAGTGTTCTTCTTGGACCCCTTGAAACCCATCTTACCAGCAGAAGACCATGAGATAGCCTGTCCCTGGGAGTTGGTCAAAGTGACGATGATATTGTTGAAAGTAGCGTTGATATGCGCCTGTCCTACCGGCTCAATAACCACTATACGCTTCTTAGTTACTTTTTTAGTCTTAGCCATTACTTATCTGGTATTATTTAGTAGCCTTTTTCTTGTTAGCAACAGTCTTACGTTTTCCTTTACGGGTACGGGTGTTGTTCTTAGTCCTCTGTCCGCGTACAGGTAAGCCTTTACGATGACGAAGACCGCGATAACATCCGATATCCATCAAACGCTTAATGTTTAGCTGAACTTCAGAACGTAATGCTCCTTCAACCTTAATCTGGTCGTTAATGATTGTACGGATTGCTGCTAACTGATCATCGGTCCATTCTTGTACTTTCACATCGTATCCGATACCGGCCTGATCTAAAATGCTCTGCGCAGTAGCTCTTCCGATACCGTAAATGTAAGTAAGGCCGATCTCTCCTCTTTTGTTTCTTGGTAAATCAATACCTGCTATTCTTGCCATATTTCGATTAATGATTGATTCTTGAGAACAGATAGATCAAATCCGCATTTAATCTAACTTCCCCAATAATTATTTTACCCTTGGCGCTGCTTATACTTAGGGTTCTTCTTGTTAATTACATAAAGCTTACCCTTACGGCGAATTATTTTGCAATCAGCGCTGCGCTTCTTGATGGATGCTCTAACTTTCATCTTATTTATATCTGTAAGTAATTCTGCCTTTCGTGAGATCATAAGGAGACATCTCCAGCTTCACTTTGTCTCCGGGAAGAATCTTGATGTAATGCATCCGCATCTTGCCTGAAATATGAGCAATAATCTCGTGCCCATTTTCTAATTCAACCCGAAACATCGCGTTTGACAATGCTTCCTTTATGATACCATCTTGCTCAATAGAGGCTTGTTTAGCCATATTTTATTGATTTCTATTTAATTATCCCCTAACATTTGGGGTTGCAAAATTAAATAAAAAAATTAATTAATATTCTTTTTCCGTATTTTTCTGATAATTTGTGGTTTAGGAATCAGACTTCAACACTTCGTCAATATATTCAAAAGTTGATAGCACATCGGCCTTACCTTTTCGTACAGCTACTGTGTGCTCAAAATGAGCTGAGGGTTTCCCGTCTACAGTACTTACTGTCCAGCCGTCTTTCCAGAACTTCACGCCCGCTTTTCCTAAATTAATCATTGGTTCTATAGCAATGACCATACCCTCCTCCAGCTTCATCCCGGTTCCCCGCTTTCCATAGTTCGGAACTTCAGGCTTCTCGTGGATTGAATAACCTACACCGTGCCCTACCAGTTCCTTCACTATTCCGAAGCCATGTTTCTCAGCATGCTCTTGTACCGCCCAGGCAATATCACCAATGCGAAGGCCTGCAACAGCCTTTTCAACTGCACGCTCAAGACATTCGCGGGTTACCTGCAGTAATCTCTTCACTTCAGGATCAACTTCCCCAACAGCAAATGTGAAGGCCGAGTCGCTAACGAACTTGTTCAGATTCACGCCACAATCAACAGAAATAATATCTCCTTCCTTTAACTCATCGTTTCCAGGAAAGCCGTGAACCACTCTGTCGTTTGTAGAAATGCAAACAGAATACGGAAAACCATTAAAATTAAGAAACGCAGGTACTCCTCCGTGGTCACGGATATAAGTATCAGCTGCGTTGTTAATTTCGATGGTCTTAACTCCAGGGCGAATCATTTTTGCTAATTCGCCCAGAGTCTTAGAAAGAAGCGAAGAGCTGGCCCTGATGAGCTCAATCTCTTCGTCTGTCTTAAAATTAACCTTTGACATGTATATCAAATTATAATGCAGGGCCAGTAGCTCCTGTAGAAACAGGCGTGCGGCCTCTTAATCTTCCCGTCTTCATCAGGCCATCATAATGGCGCATCAGCAAGTGACTCTCGATCTGCTGAAGCGTATCAAGGACTACTCCGACAAGAATCAACAAAGAAGTACCGCCGTAGAAGTGAGCAAAGCTGCTGTTCACGCCAAGTACGATTGCGATAGACGGAAGGATTGCAATGATAGCCAGGAATACAGATCCGGGAAGAGTGATTTTCGAGATCACAGCGTCAATATAATCACCGGTTACTTTACCCGGCTTAATTCCAGGAACAAAGCCTCCGTTCTTCTTCATGTCGTCAGACATTTGAACAGGATTTACAGTGATCGCTGTGTAAAAGAAGGTAAAGGCTATAATCAAAATTGCGAAAGTCAAATTATAAGCCACAGATGTGTAATTCGTGAGAGCAGTTAAAACGGGCCCCTGCGCACCAGGGAAAAACTGTCCTACACTCATCGGAATAAACATCAGAGCCTGCGCAAATATAATTGGCATTACACCTGCCGCATTCACTTTCAACGGAATGTACTGACGCACCCCTCCGTATTGCTTGTTGCCCACGATCTTCTTGGCATATTGCACCGGGATCTTTCTAACCCCCTGCACGATAAGGATCGTGAAAATAACAACGAAGAACAGTGCTACAATCTCAACGATAAAGGGGATGATACCGCCACTTCCTGTCAACCGGGAGTCAAGCTCCGCAATGAACGCACCGGGAAGCTGCGCAATAATTCCAACCATGATAATGAGTGATATTCCATTACCAATTCCTTTATCCGTAATCTTCTCACCTAACCACATCACAAACAAAGTACCAGCGGTAAGTATCACCATCGAAGTGATAGAGAACAAAGGCTCCCCAAGCATCTTAGCATCGGGAGTAATTTGCGTCCTCACATACCCAACTGCCTGTAGCAAAGTAATTGCAACGGTAAGATAACGTGTAATCTGATTCAGCTTCTTTCTTCCACTCTCCCCCTCCTTTTGCATTTTCTGGAAAGTAGGCACAGCGATGCCCAGCAGCTGAACAACGATAGATGCAGAGATGTAAGGCATAACGCCTAAGGCAAATATAGAAGCCCGGGCGAAGGATCCCCCGGCAAACATATTCAACAATCCCAGGAGGCCTTCTCTGGCATGATTCTCGAGAGCTACTGGGTTGACTCCCGGCAATACAATAAATGAGCCAATACGGTAAATTAAAAGAAATAAGAGTGTGTTTAAAATACGCACTCTTAAGTCTTCAATTTTCCAGATATTGGAAAGGGTAGTGAATAACTTCTTCATTAATTACAATTTAACAATAGCACCGCCTGCTGCTTCAATTGCTTTTTGAGCCGAAGCGGTAAAAGCATGAGCAGTCACTTCAAGTTTGCTTGTTACCTCACCTCTTCCGAGGACCTTTACCAGGTCGTTCTTAGAAACAAGACCATGCTCTCTCAGAGTATTAAAGTCAATGCTTGTTAAGCTAAACTTCTCTGCAAGGCTTTGTAAAACGTCCAGGTTGATCCCAACATACTCCACGCGATTGATATTTTTAAAGCCGGTCTTTGGAATACGGCGCTGCAAAGGCATCTGACCACCTTCAAAACCGACCTTCGAAGACGTGCCGGAACGAGACCCCGCTCCTTTGTGACCACGGGTCGAAGTACCACCACGTCCGGAACCAGTACCCCGGCCAATACGCTTTTTATTCTTAGTTGAACCTTCTGCAGGTTTCAAATTACTTAAGTTCATGATTAAATACTTTCTACTGCTACAAGATGATTAATTTTCCTTACCATCCCGATAATAGACGGGGTAGCTTCCACTTCTACAGCCTGGTTGATCTTACCAAGACCAAGAGCCTGCATAGTTCTCTTCTGGCGCTCGCTTCTGTCGATAACGCTTTTAATCTGAGTGATCCTGATTTTCGCCATGATACTTATCCGTTAAAAACTTTACTAAGATCCACACCGCGTTGCTGTGCCACTGTATATGCATCACGCATCTGCGCTAATGCAGCTACCGTAGCCTTCACCACGTTGTGAGGGTTAGATGATCCTTTAGATTTTGCTAATACGTTATGAACACCGGCACTTTCAAGAACCGCACGCATTGCACCACCGGCAATTACACCGGTACCGTTTGATGCGGGCTTAATCAGTACATAACCGCCGGAAAACTTTCCGTATTGCTCGTGAGGCACAGTTCCGTTAATCACCGGAACCTTCACCAGGTTCTTTTTAGCATCATCAATGCCTTTCGCGATTGCCTCAGTAACTTCTTTTGCCTTACCAAGCCCGTAGCCTACAACTCCATTCTCGTCACCCACAACTACGATGGCTGAAAAACTGAACGTACGACCACCCTTGGTCACCTTAGCAACGCGCTGTATGCTAACTAAGCGATCTTTTAATTCGATTTCGCTCGATTTTACTCTTTTTATATTGATAGTTGACATCTATTCTTCAGATTAAAAATTCAGACCGCCTTCGCGTGCACCCTCAGCGAGTGACTTAACACGTCCGTGATACAAATAACCATTTCTGTCAAACACCACCTGAGTGATACCTGCAGCTACGGCCTTCTCTGCTACAAGTTTACCGACAGCCTTAGACTGCTCAACTTTATTTCCTGTTGCTGTAAACTCTTTTGATAAAGAAGACGCAGCTACCAGGGTCTTACCAGTAGTGTCATCGATAACTTGAGCATATATGCCCTTATTGCTTCTGTACACTGACAAACGAGGGCGTTCAGTAGAGCCAGCCAGTCTGCGTCTGATGCCTTTTTTAATTCGCTCTCTGCGAGATATTTTAGTTCCTGCCATGACTTATTATTTTTTAGCTGCTGATTTACCTGCTTTTCTTCTTAATGTCTCACCAACAAACTTGATACCCTTTCCTTTGTAAGGCTCAGGAGCACGCAGTGAACGAATCTTCGCTGCCACTTGTCCAAGTAATTGCTTGTCGATACTTTCAAGAATAATAGTCGGGTTCTTTCCCTTTTCAGCAGTGGTTGCTACTTTAATTTCTTTAGGTAATTCAAACACGTAGTGGTGAGAATAACCAAGTACTAAATCCAGGGTATTGCCAGTGTTAGTGGCACGGTAACCAACACCCACAAGCTCTTGCTCGAGCTTATATCCTTCAGTTACACCCTTAACCATATTATTAATAAGTGCACGGTAAAGGCCGTGAAGAGCTTTATGACGCTTCTGGTCTGACGGACGGTTAACCTGAAGTTTACCATCTTCCTGAGAAACTGTGATGTCTCCGTCTAATTTCTGTGATAATTCTCCTTTTGGGCCTTTTACTGTTACTACATTCTCTGCAGAAACAGTAACAGTAACTCCTCCGGGGATTGCTATTGGGGCTTTTCCTACTCTTGACATGCTTTAATCCTCCTGATTAATGTACGTAACATAATACTTCGCCACCAATGTTAAGGTTGCGCGCTTCCTTGTCTGTCATTACTCCCTTTGAAGTAGACAAAATCGCAATTCCTAAACCGTTTAATACACGTGGCATGCTGTCTACACCTGCATATTTTCTCAAACCAGGCTTACTCACACGTGTAAGAGTGCGAATAGCAGGAACTTTAGTTACAGGATGATACTTCAGCGCAATCTTGATGATGCCCTGAGCATTGCTGTCCTCAAACTTATAGTTCGCGATGTAACCTTTATCAAAAAGGACCTTTGTGATTTCCTTTTTGAGGTTTGATGCAGGAATTTCTACAACCCTATGGTTGGCCTTAATGGCATTCCTTACTCTTGTAAGATAATCTGCTATTGGATCTGTATTCATTATTTGTTGTTTTTGGTAGTGGTATCCACCATCGGACCTGCTACCGGTTAATATTCTAGTTGTAGGTGATAAGTTATAGGTAATAAGTAATATACGCCGCTCACGACGTATAACTTACTACTTATAACTTAAAACTCGATTTTACCAGCTTGCCTTCTTTACTCCCGGGATCTTTCCTGCAAGAGCCATTTCACGGAATGTAACACGTGAAATGCCAAACTGACGCATATATCCTCTCGGACGGCCTGTAAGCTTGCAACGGTTGTGCAAACGAACCGGAGACGCGTTCTTAGGCAATTTATCTAATTCAGCGTAATTACCTTCAGCTTTCAAAGCAGCTCTCTTCTCAGCATACTTGGCAACTAATCTGGCACGTTTTACTTCCCGTGCTTTAACACCTTCTTTAGCCATTATTTACTGTCTGATTTTTAAATGGTAAACCAAATTGCTTTAATAATTCCAGCGCTTCTACATCGTTTTTCGCCGAAGTTACAAAGGTAATATCCATTCCCATAATTTTGTTGATCTTGTCAATATTAATCTCCGGGAAAATGATTTGCTCAGATATACCTAATGTATAGTTTCCATGACCGTCAAAACCTTTATCGTTGATGCCCTTGAAATCACGGATACGGGGCAATGCTACAGAGATCAAACGATCAAGAAACTCATACATCTGGCTATCGCGTAACGTTACCCGAACACCAATAGGCATTCCCTTACGAAGCTTGAAGTTCGAAATATCCTTCTTTGACTTCGCTGCTACAGCTTGCTGGCCAGTAATGGTGGTAAGTTCATTGATTGCATTCTCAATTAACTTCTTGTCGGTAGTTGCAGAACCAACGCCCTGGTTGATCGCAATTTTCTCAAGCTTTGGAACCTGCATTACACTCTTGTACTGGAACTTTTCCTTTAGTGCAGTGCGGATCTCCTGCTGATATTTTGATTTTAATCTTGGTACGTAACTCATTGCTTGATTTCCTCCCCGGATTTTTTAGCGATTCTTACTAATTTGCCTTCAGCATTCTTTTGTCTGCCTACACGGGTTGGTTTGCCAGTCTTAGCATCAACAACCATCAGGTTTGATACATGGATAGGTGCTTCTTTTTTCACAATACCGCCATTCGGATTAGCAGCATTAGGCTTTGTATGACGTGATACAACATTTGCCCCTTCTACTATAACCCTGTTTTCTTTTAGCAGTACTTCTAAAACTTTGCCCTGCTTACCTTTTGAGTCGCCGGCAATTACCTGAACTAGGTCCCCCTTGCGGATCTTTAGCTTAGGCTGTGTATTCTTTTTCTTTTCCATGTTACAATACCTCCGGTGCTAATGATACAATTTTCATGAATTGCTTCTCACGCAGCTCTCTCGCAACCGGACCGAAAATACGTGTACCACGTGGCTCGTCCTGATTATTTAGTAATACTGCTGCGTTGTCGTCGAAACGGATATAAGAGCCATCCTTACGTCTGATTTCCTTCTTTGTTCTCACAACAACTGCTTTGGAAACTGTTCCTTTCTTTACGTTTCCAGAAGGAATAGCACTTTTCACGGTTACAACGATCTTGTCACCAACAGAGGCATAACGCTTGCCGGTTCCACCCAGAACGCGGATTACTAAAACTTCTTTAGCACCGCTGTTATCTGCAACATTAAGTCTTGATTCCTGTTGTACCATTACTTAGCCCTTTCTAATATTTCAACTAATCTCCAGTTTTTGTTCTTACTCAGCGGACGAGTCTCCATAATCAACACAGTATCACCGATACCGCAAGTGTTGCTTTCGTCATGAGCCATAAATTTGGTAGTCTTGTTTACGAACTTTCCGTAGATCGGGTGCTTTACCTTCCTTTCTACTGCAACTACGATAGACTTATCCATCTTGTTGCTAACTACCAACCCGATACGGGTCTTTCTTAATTTTCTTTCCATTTCGACTCTAAAATTATTCAGTTTCAGAAGCGGACTGTGGTGCAGCAGCAGCTTCGGCCGCCTTACGCTTAGTCAATTCTGTATTCAAACGTGCGATATCTTTTCTCACCTTGCTGATACGAGATGGATTCTCGATGGCAGAAACCGTATGCGCAAATTTTAATTTAGTGAGATTGGCTTTCTCCTCGCTGATGCGGGCAACAATCTCTTCAGTTGATAGCTCTAATATTTCTGAGGTTTTCATCTTTTCTAAGTTCTAAGTTTTAAGTTTTAAGTTCTAAGTTCTAAGCAATTCACTTATAACTCATCACTTAAAACTCATCACTTCTATCATGCTTCTACGTAATCTCTACGTACTACGAATTTAGTCTGTACCGGTAACTTTTGAGCAGCTAAACGTAATGCTTCCTTAGCTATTTCCAAAGGCACACCTTCAGCTTCAAAAATCATCCTTCCCGGACGAACTACCGCTACCCAATACTCGGGAGCACCCTTACCCTTACCCATACGTACCTCTGCAGGCTTCTTGGTAACAGGCTTGTCAGGGAAAATACGAATCCACACCTGGCCTTCACGCTTCATATAACGTGTAACGGCGATACGTGCAGCTTCGATCTGACGGCTGGTGATCCAGGCAGGTTCCAGCGATTTTATTCCGAAAGAACCAAATGCAAGTTCAGCACCACGGGTGGCTAAACCTTTCATTTTGCCCTTCTGCATTTTTCTGAACTTCGTTCTTTTTGGCTGTAACATCTTTTTCTGTATTTATATCGTTAAACGATGTCTCAAAATCAATTATCTGTTCCCACGGTTTTGCTGACCACCGCCACGGTTCTGGCCGCCACGATTTTGTCCACCACGATTCTGACCTCCGCGGTTCTGACCACCTCTTCTGTCGCCACCACCTCTTCTGTCATTACCACCTCTCCGGTCTCCTCTTTCTCCACCGTTGAAAGATGCAGCGCCTTCGCCTCTACCCCTTACACCGGTAGTCTGTCCGATGTTCGGAGAAAGATCGCGTCTGCCATAAACTTCACCTTTACAGATCCACACTTTAACCCCAATCTTACCATAAGTAGTAAGGGCTTCAGCAAGTGCATAATCGATGTCAGCACGAAACGTATGCAGAGGAATTCTTCCTTCCTTGTATTGTTCTGTACGTGCCATTTCAGCTCCGCCCAAACGACCAGAACACATTACTTTGATACCTTCTGCGCCAATTCGCATGGTAGAAGCAATCGCTGTCTTCATCGCACGACGGAATGAAATTCGCGCTTCAAGCTGCTTAGCTATACCTTCAGCAACTAACTGCGCATCGAGTTCAGGACGCTTGATCTCGAAGATATTGATCTGAACATCTTTCTTGGTCAGTTTCTTCAACTCTTCCTTGATCTTATCCACTTCCTGGCCACCCTTCCCGATCACAATACCCGGACGGGCAGTATGAATCGTTACAGTGATACGCTTCAAAGTACGCTCGATCACTAGCTTAGCTACACCGCCTTTAGCAATACGAACTGACAGGTACTTACGAATCTTCTCGTCCTCAACTAATTTATCGGAGTAGTTGTTGCCACCGAACCAGTTAGAATCCCAACCTTTGATGATTCCTAATCTGTTACCTATTGGATGTGCTTTTTGTCCCATTTCTCCTTAATTAGTTTGTGTTTCAAGATTCTTGCTGTCAACTACCAGAGTGACGTGGTTTGAACGCTTGCGAATTCTGTATCCACGGCCCTGGGGCGCAGGCCTAAGCCTTTTTAACTGACGACCACCATCTACAAACACTGTTTTCACAAACAACTCATTGTCTTCAGGACGCTGGCCTTCGTTCTTTGCTTCCCAGTTCTTTATAGCAGATAATAAAAGTTTCTCAACTTTCTGGGCAGCTTCTTTATTTGAATATTTTAAAATATACAGAGCCTTCTCAACACGCTCACCACGAATCAGGTCAACAACCAGTCTCATCTTACGAGGTGAGGTAGGGCAATTATTTAATTTTGCTACTGCTTCCATTACTTATTTTTTCTTTTCAGCGTGACCTCTAAATGTTCTGGTTGGAGCAAATTCTCCCAACTTGTGACCAACCATATTTTCAGTTACATAAACCGGAATAAACTTATTTCCGTTGTGTACTGCAAATGTATGACCTACGAAATCAGGAGAAATCATGGACCGGCGTGACCAGGTTTTGATTACCGACTTCTTGTTGGTTTCGTTCATAGAAAGCACTTTGCTCTCCAGATTATGATCAATATAAGGGCCTTTTTTAATTGAACGAGCCATTATTTCTTCCTCCTTTCAATAATGTAACGACTTGAGGCTTTCTTCGTATTACGGGTCTTATAACCCTTAGCCAATACTCCGGTCCTTGAACGTGGGTGACCTCCTGAGGCACGACCTTCACCACCACCCATAGGGTGATCGACTGGGTTCATGGCTACCCCGCGAACGCGTGGACGAACACCTAACCAACGCTTTCTACCTGCCTTACCTAACACTTCATTTGACTTCTCAGAGTTAGACACAGTACCGATAGTAGCCATACATGAAGCAAGGATCATACGGGTCTCACCAGAAGGCAGCTTAATGATAGCATACTTTCCGTCGCGTGCTGAAAGCTGAGCATATGTTCCTGCACTCCGTGCGATAGACGCGCCCTGACCAGGATTCAGCTCGATATTATGGATAATAGATCCAAGAGGAATATTCTTCAAAGGAAGAGCATTTCCAACTTCCGGAGCTACACTCTCCCCTGATACTACAGTCTGACCAGGCTGTAGTCCTTCCGGAGCAATGATGTAGCGTTTCTCACCATCTGCATAGTGCAGAAGAGCGATACGTGCTGTACGGTTTGGATCATACTCAATAGTGGCAACAGTTGCGGGGATATCGTTTTTATCGCGTTTAAAATCTATCAATCGGTATGCTTTTTTATGTCCCCCACCGATGTAACGCATAGTCATTTTACCGGAGTTATTTCTACCGCCTGACTTCTTGATTGATACTACCAACGACTTTTCTGGTACGTTTGTAGTTACATCAGAATAATCGCCCCCTACGCGGAAACGAGTACCAGGAGTAACCGGTTTAAATCTTCTAACTGCCATTGTTCTAATTAAATATTGCTGTAAAAGTCAATAGTTTCACCATCTTTCAGCGTTACGATCGCCTTTTTGTATTTAGGCGTCCGGCCTGATACGAAACCAGCCTTTGTGTAACGGTTTTTTGCTTTCCCAGATACCACGATAGTGTTTACAGCTTCAATGTTCACACCATACATTTGTTCAATAGCAGTTTTGATCTGCAACTTGTTGGCTCTGTGATCTACTTTAAATGCATACCTGTTTAACTTCTCAGTTAAAATGGACGCTTTTTCTGTTAAAATAGGTTTCTTTAAGATCTCCATAATTACCTGGCAAATGCCTCCTCCAATGTTTTAACAGAACCGGTAGTTAACAAAAGCTTACCTGCGTTCAATACATCATAAGTATTCAGCTGATCAGCAGTGATCACTTTTGCCTTCTTAAGATTTCTGCTTGATAAATACACATTATTATTAGCAGCCGGTAATACAAGTAAAGTCTTTTCAGCAGCTATATTTAGATCTGTTACCAGCTTCACATAGTTCTTTGTCTTGATTGTTTCAAAAGTGAAATCTTCAAGAACAACGATGTTATTATCTTTTGCTTTGTACGACAACGCCGACTTACGGGCTAATTGCTTCAACTTCTTGTTCAGTTTGAAGCTGTAATCGCGTGGCTGAGGACCAAAAACACGACCCCCACCATTGAATAAAGGAGACTTGATATTTCCCGCACGGGCACCGCCAGTACCTTTTTGCTTGTATAACTTACGGGTAGATCCTGCAATCTCATTACGTTGTTTAGACTTGTGAGTTCCCTGACGCTGATTGGCAAGATATTGCTTCACGTCAAGGTAGATTGCGTGATCATTCGGCTCTACGCCAAAAATCGATTCAGGAAGCTGCACCTTGGCACCTGTTTCTTTACCTGAAATATTTACTACGCTAACTTCCATCTTATTTATCAACGATTACGTAAGAACCTTTAGCTCCCGGAACGGAACCGCTAACTACTAATAAATTCTGCTCAGGATAAACCTTCAGAACCTGCAGGTTCTGAACTTTAACCCTTGAACCACCAGTACGACCAGCCATGCGCATTCCCTTAAATACACGGGAAGGCCATGAAGACGCACCCAGTGAACCTGGAGCCCTTAACCTGTTGTGCTGTCCGTGAGTTTGCATACCCACACCACCAAATCCATGACGTTTCACAACACCCTGGAAACCTTTACCTTTTGAAGTTCCGACAACATCTACGAAGTCACCCTCTGCAAAAAGCTCTACAGTTACAGTATCGCCCAAAGTCTTCTCATCTTCAAACGTCTTAAACTCCACAAGCTTCCGCTTTGGAGTAGTGTTTGCTTTTGCGAAATGGCCTTTTAACTGTTCGGTAGTGTTCTTTTCTTTCTTCTCATCGAAAGCTAACTGAACTGCCTCGTAACCGTCTTTCTCGACGGTACGCACCTGTGTCACAACACAGGGACCAGCTTCGATCACCGTACATGGAATATTGCGTCCATCGGCATCGAAAATGCTGGTCATTCCTACTTTTTTCCAATAATACCTGACATTTTCTTTTAATCTTTTTCGCCCATCGAAGCAGTAGGGCTTCGCTCAAGGCATAATAATCCCCTTTTAGGGACGGCAAAGATAGGAATGTTTGATTAATTATCAAATACTTAGGATGTTATTTTTTTAAGAAATTATACTATTTCTTAACTTGATCCTCAGCGGGTTCAGTTTAAACTCATTAAGCTCTCCGGGTGGGCCGGCAGACGGCTCAAGTATCGCCGAAATTTATCGGATATCCAACAAAAACTTGTAAAAAAGCGGGGACAAACGTATGCCCCCACTGCGCGTTTCTTGTGAACGCTCTGACTTTTTTGCTAGGCATGCTGGCGGTCATGAACCCCTTCAGCAAACTCCTCGATCATTTTTCTGTTGAAAGCCGGAAGATCCTCAGGCGTACGGCTCGTCACCAGCCCCTGGTCAACCACCACCTCCTTATCCATCCAGTTGGCCCCGGCATAAATCAGGTCAGCTTTAATAGAAGGATACGACGTCATGTCCCTCCCCTGCACAACAGCCGCAGTTATTAAAGACTGCGGCCCATGGCAGATCGCAGCCACCGGCTTCCCGGCCTCAAAAAAGCCTGAATAAAACTGATTGCCTGCTCGTTCAGACGCAGCTGATCAGGGTTAAAGACTCCCCCAGGCAACACCAGCCCGTCATACTCCTCAGCGCTGACTTCTGAAATATGTCTGTCGACCGGTATTTCTATTGACCAGTCATGATGGTTCATGGCTTTCACTTTTTCCTTCTGAGGCGATATAACGTGCACATTTGCCCCCGCCTCCTTTAAAGCTTCCATCGGACTCGTCAATTCCACTTCTTCAAAACCACTCTCGGTCAGAATAGCGATGTTACGATTACTTAATTTTGCCATAATGTTTCTCGTTATTAATAGATACAAGAGCAACCATACCCTGTACGGTTTGTTTGCGCATATCGTCAGCCGGCGGTCAAGTATTCTCGATTTTCCGGAGGCATCTTTGGTGCGAACAATTCCCGCCCAAATGTCCGGCTAGCCTAACTTTATTTATTAACCACAAAGGATGAGCGTTTTACAAGAGCAGAAGAAACTTATTTGCCTGAGATAACTCCGAACTCACCGAACTGTTCCTCAACCAACGATTTTATCTCCGACTAGGTGAATTAATTAAAATCCTGTATGTTTGATAGGTAACAGACAACTATGCTAAAGAAACGTATAGCCATTTTTGCATCGGGATCAGGTTCAAATGCTCAAAAGATCATGGAACATTTCAAAAAGCACCCTGAAGCCGAAGTAGCCATTGTCCTTTCAAACAACCCGAACGCCTACGTCATTCAACGGGCTGACAACTTTGAAGTACCATCCCACGTCTTTGACAGGTTTGACTTCTATAACACCGATAATATTGTCGACCTTCTCCGTAAGATGGAGATCGATATCATTGTGCTGGCAGGATTTCTTTGGCTGATTCCCGAAAACCTGTTAAACGCATTCCCCAACAAGATCATCAACATCCATCCGGCGCTTCTGCCTAAGTATGGAGGAAAGGGAATGTATGGAGACCGCGTTCATCAGGCCGTATTGTCTAATAAAGAAACTGAATCGGGCATTACTATTCATTTTGTTAACGCTCAGTTCGACGAAGGAGAGGTCATTCACCAGTCCCGCTTCAGGATTGAGCAGGGCGACGACATTGAAATGATCAAATTCAAGTGTCAGCAACTTGAACATTTGCATTATCCCAGGGTGGTAGAAAACCTGCTAAAGAAAATGAAGACCATTTAAGAGTACGCTGAGCTGACAAACCAACCTTTTTCCTGTTAAATGAACACCCTATCTTTATCACGGAGAAATAAACTTCCAATGAAGTGTAATTTCCCTGCGTATTCTTTCGTCTGGGCAATAGCGGAAACGATAAGAGAAAGGTATTTGCCCCCAATAAATACTTGCTTGCAACCCTCATGAATAGAACCACTCCCATAATAAAAATATCAGTCCTGATCCTCGCCGTCTGCCTTGCGCTCACCGGCTGCGGAAATAAAAGGAAGAAAATCAGACTTCATGCCCGCGACACTACCGGTTGGAACGTATCAGGAAGCTGGATATTGACCGATAGTTCTACCGCCAAAATGAAAAAAGACAGCATCCTTCCTGATTCTCTCCGAATAACAAAACTAGCTTTAAATGCAGATCATTCAGCCAGGTTATATCCGGTTGATTCAAATGCACAAAAGAAGCCCTTATCCGGACAATGGGAATTTCAGAAGCATGCAGAAGCCCCGGGCGTCTCTTCAATTATTTTACTGACGAGAAAGAACGCAGGAGATACCATCCGTTTGAATGTCGTCTACGACGAAGCAGTCGGAGATACTCTTTTACATGACCGGCATTCCTTTTCGTACCACAAGTCCCGGTAATTCACCAACACCTCGGTGGTCTCTTCATTCCAGACAGGCATGCGCCTTTTATTAACATCGTCCGCTTTTTAAACATTCATTTTTATAAAATTTTTAAGTTTCAAAAACTCTATCTTTGCGGCTTAAAAATTTTATTCCATGAGCCATCCCGTTAAAATCAAAAATGCTTTAATTTCAGTATATTACAAAGACGGCCTCGAACCGCTAATCAAACAATTACAAGAACTGGGAGTAACATTTTACTCAACAGGAGGAACAGAAAAGTTCATCAAAGAACTTGGATGCGATGTGGTGCCTGTGGAGGATTTAACGGGATATCCCTCAATTTTAGGCGGAAGAGTAAAAACGCTGCACCCCAAAGTTTTTGGAGGGATCCTCTCCCGAAGAGCGCTTGATGAAGACAAAGAACAAATTAACCAGTATGAAATCCCGGAGATCGACCTCGTCATTGTAGACCTGTATCCGTTTGAGGAAACAGTTAAAGCCGGTCTGCCAGAAGAAGAAATCATAGAAAAGATCGACATCGGCGGCATCTCTCTGATCCGGGCAGCGGCGAAAAACTTCAATGACGTCGTGATCATCGCATCAAAGAATGACTATAGCAGCCTCCACGAAATCCTCGACCAGAACAACGGGCACACCGAACTCGGACACAGACGAGATTTTGCCAGAAAAGCCTTTAATATTTCATCCCATTACGACACCGCCATCTTCAACTATTTCAACCAGACTGAGCCTCTCCAGGTATTTAAGCAAAGCGAACAACAAGCCAAAGTGTTGCGTTACGGAGAAAACCCCCATCAAAAGGGATACTTCTATGGCGACCTTGAAGCGATGTTTACCCAGCTAAATGGCAAGGAGCTCTCTTATAACAACCTGGTAGATATCGATGCAGCGGTAGCCCTCATAGATGAGTTTAACGAGCCAACCTTTGCTATTCTAAAACACACCAACGCCTGCGGCCTTGCTACCAGAAGCGATTTGCCTTCTGCATGGAAAGACGCCCTGGCATGCGATCCAGTATCAGCATTTGGAGGTGTTATCATCTGCAACGGAGAGGTTGACGGAGAAACAGCGGCTGAAATCAACAAGCTCTTCTTCGAAGTGCTGATCGCGCTATCTTTCAGTGCCGATGCTCTAAAAACGCTCACCGAGAAGAAGAATCGCATTTTACTGCAGCGCAAAGAAGTAAAGCTCCCAGGCAAGCTGTTCAAAACTTTGTTAAATGGCGTTATCGAACAGGACAAAGACAACACGGTAGAAGGCCCGGATCAGATGACTCCCGTCACCGAAAAGCGACCCACAGAAGCAGAGCTAAAGGACCTGTTCTTTGCGAACAAGCTGGTGAAACACACTAAATCTAACACCATCGTACTTGCAAAAGATGGACAGCTTTTGGCCAGCGGGGTAGGACAGACATCGCGAGTTGATGCTTTAAAACAAGCGCTTGAAAAGGCCAGATCCTTCGGTTTTGAAGTTCGGGGAGCCGTAATGGCTTCTGATGCCTTCTTCCCCTTCCCTGATTGTGTAGAAATTGCCGCAGATGCCGGCATTTCAGCCGTTCTGCAACCAGGAGGATCAATAAAGGATCAACTCTCGGTCGACATGGCAAACCAAAAAGGCATTTCGATGGTAGTTACGGGCGTCAGGCACTTTAAACATTAACATAACGTTTTGTTGATGCCGTTTTAAGCTATATTTATTTATAGAACATAGTGCAGCCGCAAGAGGAATGCAAAACGCAGCGATGCCTTTTATGATGAATTGACTGGCAACTATTAAACGATAAATTAATTAACTTTGCATACTTTTAATTTTTAACTACTTCCCTGATGGGTTTATTTAATTGGTTTACACAAGAGATTGCAATAGATTTGGGTACAGCAAATACCCTCATAATACATAATGACAAGGTGGTGGTTGATGAGCCATCAATCGTTGCTTTCGACCGCACCACGAACAAGGTGATCGCCATTGGCCGCCAGGCCATGCAGATGGAAGGAAAAACTCACGAAAACATCCGCACAGTGAGACCTCTGAAGGACGGTGTAATAGCTGACTTTAACGCGGCGGAACACATGATCAGAGGGATGATCAAAATGATCAACAACGGTAAAGGCTGGTTTTTCCCTTCGCTCCGCATGGTTATCTGTATCCCTTCAGGCATTACCGAAGTTGAAAAACGAGCGGTAAGGGATTCCGCTGAAATTGCAGGCGCGAAAGAAGTATATCTTATTCACGAACCGATGGCCGCAGCCGTTGGTATCGGAATCGACGTGGAGGAGCCGATGGGAAATATGATCATCGATATCGGTGGCGGGACTACAGAAATCGCTGTGATCGCACTCTCCGGTATTGTGTGCGACCAGTCAATACGTGTAGCAGGAGACAACTTCGATAGCGATATCGTCCAGTACATCCGCCGTCAGCACAACATCATGATCGGGGAGAGAACCGCTGAAAAGATCAAGATCGAAGTAGGAGCAGCACTTCCCGAACTGAGCGATCCTCCATCTGATTTCGCCGTGCAGGGAAGGGACCTCATGACCGGAATTCCAAAGCAGATAACAGTATCCTATACTGAGATCGCTCATTGTCTTGACAAGTCAATTTCCAAGATTGAAGAAGCGATCCTTAAAGCTCTTGAAATAACACCGCCTGAACTCTCCGCAGATATCTACCAGACCGGAATCTATCTTACAGGAGGAGGCGCGCTGCTAAGGGGACTTGACAAGCGGGTAGCCGCTAAGACCAAGTTACCTGTTCATGTCGCAGAAGATCCGTTAAGAGCAGTTGTTCGCGGAACAGGTATCGCCCTGAAGAATATCGGAGGCTTCAAATTCTTAATGCAATAAATCAAGTTATAGGTTGTAGGTTTAAGTTATAAGATCTGGAAGGCTTCTGACTTTACTTACAACTTATAACCTACAACTTATAACTCAACATGCGTAATCTCTGGCTTCTTATCAGTAAGTATAACGCATTTTTCCTGTTCATCATTTTTTTTATTATTTCAATTGTGCTGATCGTCAACAACAATACGTATCAGCGCTCCGGAGTACTAAACTCATCAAACCGTCTTATCGGACAAGCTTACGAGCGGATCAACCAGTTCCAAAGCTACCTCAGCCTGGCTAAAGTAAATGATAGCCTTGCTACCGAGAACGCGCGACTAAGAAGCGAACTGAAAAATGCATTTTTTGATGACAGTGTAGCGCAGCAGACCGTAAAGGACACTTTAAGCCGGCAGCAGTATGTCTATATCGTTGCCCGAGTGGTCAACAACTCCGTCAACCAGAAAGATAATTATATTACAATCAACAGGGGAAGCAGGCATGGCATTAAGCCGGGGATGGGCGTTATTTGTTCATCAGGGATCGTCGGCATTGTAAAGGACGTATCGTCCGACTTTTCTGTCATCACCTCCCTCCTCAATGGTGACACCCGCATCAGTGCCAGTATTTCTGAGAGCAAGGCCTTCGGCTCTCTCGTATGGGGAGAGGGTAACCATAATCCCAAGTTCGCCTTGCTTCAGGACATTCCCAACCACATCATCGTTCAAAAGGGACAGCACGTTGTTACTTCCGGATACTCCACATTATTCCCGTCAGGCCTTCCTATCGGACGAGTTATTTCTACAAGAAATCAAAGCGGAGAGAGCTTTCCCGATATAGTTGTCATGTTGCATACCGACTTTTCCACCCTGCAATACGTCTATGTGATCAAAAATATATTTGGATTGGAAAAAGAAACATTAGAAGCACAGAGCCGGAACAATGGGTAGAGTAATAATAATCAATCTGATCAGGTTCATCGTTCTGATTTTTATTCAGGCGTTCCTACTAAAGAATATAGGATATTACAACCTGGCCACCCCCTTCTTGTACATCCTCTTCATCATGCTGCTCCCGTTTGAGACCCCCAACTGGCTTTTATTTCCACTGGCCTTTTTAACCGGTCTCACTGTCGATGCATTTTATAACACACCGGGCATTAACGCTGCAGCCTGCAGTGTCATGGCTCTCGTCAGGACCATCTTCATCAATATTACCGTGCAACGGCAGGGCTTTGAAAATGAACCGGAACCAAAGCTCGGCATTATGGGCTTCAGATGGTTCTTTTTTTACGCCATCGTCCTCACGTTATTTCATCACATCACCCTGATATTTCTGGAAGCCTTCAGTTTTTCTGAGCTGCAGTACGTACTAATTCGCTTCCTTTTATGTTCTCTTTTTACCATTGTTCTAATTTTAATTTCAGAATTTATTTTCTTCCGTAAGAAAGAGCGTTAATGAACAGTTTTTTCACCAGAAGGTATGTCGTTCAGGCTATATTCATAGCTATTGCGCTGGTCCTGCTTGCGCGGCTCTTCTATATCCAGATTATTGATAAAAGCTACTTCCTCTCTGCCAATAACAACGTCCTGAGGAAAGTAATTATTTATCCGGCCCGCGGGGTGATACTTGACAGAAAAGGAAAGATCCTCGTACAAAATGAGCCCGTTTACGACCTCATGGTGATTCCACGAGAAGTCAAGCCATTCGACACTCTTGAGCTCTGCCGCCTGATAAGTATAAAAAAATCAGACTTCATAAAGAAGTTCGAAAAAGCAAACAACTTCTCTCCGTACCGGGGATCCGTCCTTGAAAAGCAACTTTCAGCAATCACCTTTGCCCGACTGCAGGAAAAACTGTTCGAATACCCGGGGTTTTATATTCAGAAACGTTCCGTCCGCCGGTATCCCGACAGTATAGCTGCTCAGTTCCTTGGTTATATCAACGAGGTGAACGAGAAAGACATTGAAAAATCCAACGGCTTCTACCGGCCTCAGGACTACATAGGCCGTACCGGAGTAGAAAAAGCATACGAAGAAGTCCTGCGCGGACAGCGCGGCGTACAAAACCTGATGGTTGACGCGTTTAACAGGCCTAAAGGGCACTATGCAGAAGGAAGGTACGATACGCTGGCGGCCGCTGGTGAAAAGTTGATATCCTCCTTAGATAAGGACCTCCAGAAGTTTGGCGAGCAACTGATGAATAATAAAATCGGGAGTATCGTCGCTATTGAACCATCCAGCGGAGAAATTCTTGCCTTTGTCAGCAGCCCCAGCTATGACCCGAACCTCATGGTCGGACGATACAAGGGGAATAACTACATGCGACTGCTCAACAGCCCCAACCATCCGTTGTTTATCCGCCCCATAATGGCAGAATATCCGCCCGGATCGATCTTTAAAGTGATCAATGCACTGGTCGGTCAGCAGTTCGGACTGGTAGGCTCCGGCACCAGCTTCTTTTGCCCGGGCGGCTACAGATATGGACGCAGAGGGCTGATGCGCTGCACACACGTCCATGGAAGCCTTGACCTCGCTCAGTCAATACAGTACTCCTGTAATACCTATTATGGGTACGTCTATAACAGGATGATCGATCACGCGGGAATGCGTCCTGTAAAAGCGTACCAACGCTGGCGCGATGCCGTGTCCCGCTTCGGCATCGGCAGCAAATTAAACATTGACCTGCCCAACGAGAGAAAAGGCAACCTGCCCAGTGCAGAATTCTATACGCGTCACTTCAAAAGCAACAAATGGACCTCCGCTTACAACATCTCCTTGTCCATCGGACAGGGCGAGCTGGGCATCACCCCCTTGCAGATGGCCAATGTTGTCGCCGCTGTTGCAAACAGAGGGTTCTTCTACAAACCGCACCTCATTAAAGCGATCGGCGAAAAGAAAGTCATCAAGGAGGAATTCACCAAACGAAACAGCGTAGGAATCGACGCCCGCTATTTTTCCCCGGTTATTGAAGGTATGAGCCGGGTAGTAAATCAGCCTGGAGGTACCGCCTCCTACTCCCGTATTCCGGATATAGAAATATGCGGAAAGACCGGAACCGTGCAAAACCCGCATGGCGACAATCACTCTGTCTTTTTTGCCTTCGCGCCCCGGAATAATCCTAAAATTGCTATCGCCGTCGTGGTCGAGAATGCAGGTTATGGTGCTACCTGGTCAGCTCCAATTGCCAGCCTCATGATCGAGAAGTACCTGCGCGACTCCATAGCAAGACCTCGGGGATACGTGGAGCGAATTTTAAACGCCAACCTGCTCCCGGGGGCTAAGCCGCGCTACAGAACTCCTCAGCGCAAGGAAGGAGATAGCACTGCAAGCCGGAAAGATATTAAACCAGTTGAAATTGTTACCCCTAAAGCTGTCCTGGAAGATGAATAATCAAAGAAGCCTGTTTTTTAATGTCGACTGGATTATCATCCTGATCTACCTCGCACTCTGTGTAATCGGGTGGTTTAACATTCATGCAGCAGTCTACGATCCTCTTCATCCAAGTATTCTTGATCTCAGTACCAACTATGGGAAGCAATTCCTCTTTATAATAACAGCTTTACTTCTGGGATCAATCATCCTCCTGCTCGACGGCAAGTTCTTCAGCAGCCTCTCACCTGTTTTTTATGGCGTTACCCTGGTGCTTCTTGTAGTCGTGCTTATTGTGGGAAGAAATGTAGGTGGTAACCAGGCATGGATTCCCCTGGGCAGTTTCAGACTCCAGCCTTCAGAGTTTGCTAAATTCTCCACCTGTCTTCTCCTTGCCCACTACATCAGCTCAAGCAATCTGAAAATGTCCGACATCAAGATGATCGGCATTTGCCTGCTGATCCTGCTTATTCCTACAGCACTCATCATGCTTCAGCCCGATACAGGCTCAGCGCTCACTTTCACATCTCTGGTCTTTGCTCTCTACCGGGAAGGGTTGTCCGGCTACATCCTCATTATCGGTGCCACCGCTATTGCCTTATTTGTACTGACACTCCTGTTCAATAAGCTGCTCCTCGTCGGAATAATAGTCGGCCTGGCAGCCTTGATCCTCATTTTGTTCCGCCGAAGCAGAAGGTTCGTAATTCCTATTTCCCTGGTCGCCGTTGGCTGCATTCTCTTCATCTTCAGCGTGAACTTCGCCTATCAAAACATTCTCGAAGCCCATCAGCGAAACAGAATTGACGTGATCCTCGGAAAGATCAATGACCCCCGCGGACAGGGCTATAATTTAAACCAGTCCAAGATCGCCATTGGATCCGGTGGTCTCTGGGGTAAAGGATATCTGCAGGGAACTCAGACGAAATACGATTTCGTTCCCGAGCAAAGTACAGACTTTATTTTCTGCACCGTAGGAGAAGAATGGGGTTTTGCAGGAAGTTTGGTAGTTGTCGGTCTTTACCTGACCATGCTTCTTCGGATTGTGAATCTCGCAGAAAGGCAGCGCTCCTCCTTCACCAGGATTTATGGGTACGGCGTGGCATCCATTCTTTTCTTTCACTTCTTCATCAACATCGGAATGACCATTGGGCTGGTGCCTGTGATCGGGATACCTCTGCCCTTTCTAAGCTATGGCGGCTCTTCCCTCTGGAGCTTTACGATTTTGCTGTTCATCCTGTTGAAACTGGATTCCAACAGGATGGGAGTGGTTTAACATTGGCTGCTTCAAGAGCCGAAACGTCGGTGCAGCACCTCATAGAATTTTTCAACGGTGGCCTCTTTTGCGCTCCAGTTATTCTTTGCCGCGTAGTTACTTTGGAGAAACGCATCTGCTGCTTCAAAAGAGTCAAACCGGTTCAGTATCTCGATAGCCTCGCTGTAGGCAAGGCTGTAACCGTTAAAAAGCTCTTTTATGAACAGTAGTTTGTCATTGAGGCTGACGATAGACTTTAAATCTTTTACGGGCTGATGCGAAAACTTTCCGGAAACTGATTCCTGCGTCTTTTGCCCTGAAATAATATCGTTAAGGGTTCGTACAGGAGCTTGCTCAGTTGCCACAGTTTGGGGTTTAACCTCGGGTTCCGCTTTAATCACCGGCTCGGGACTAACAGCAGGCACAACAACCTCCGGGATCACCGGCAACGGAAGAGGCTCAGGCTGCCGCACTTTCGGCACATCCGCTACTGACGGCTCTGCAGAGAATGACGCCCCCTGCGAAACAGGAGTTTCAGCCTGTACAGGAAAAACTTCTTGCACAACAGGCACAGCCCCCTTTGTATCGGCAGAGGTCCCCTGAAATTGTTCCTTCAGCTCCGTCGAGGAGAGCACCTCTGGGTCCTGAGCTTCTCCTGATTGAACTATTTCCGGTTCACTAAAGTCGGTTTTTGACGTAACAACACTTGCAGTAAAAGCACGATCTTCACTAGCTGCAGGCGATTCTTGTCTGGCTGCACTGAGCTTTAAGAGGATCTTAATATGCTCCGCCAGAAAATCTGCGTTTGCTGACAGCAGTTCCAGTTCCAGTTCATTCAGACTTGCCGGATTCTCTGATATATACTGGTATTGATCATTCAATTCGGCTAAAATTCCTCCTACTTTCCTGAATAACTCGGCTTTGTTCATCATGATAAATATTGGATTTATGTGTTGGTAATTCAGTTCTCAAAAGTAGCATTAAATTCTGATATTAGCCCCCGCAAAAGGGATATGCTGTTTAGCGAGTTACATTTCAGATCAAAAAGTAATCCAAGAGGAAGTATCGAGGTGATTTGCGGTTCTATGTTTTCAGGAAAAACAGAAGAACTCATCAGAAGATTACGGAGGGCTCAGATCGCCCGGCTAAACGTCGAAATTTTCAAGCCAAAAACCGATACCCGCTATGCCGAATACGCCGTTGTATCTCACGATTCCAACTCAATTCAGTCAACACCTGTAGAAACCTCCGGCTCTATTCTGCTGCTCGGCACCAATACCCAGGTAGTCGGTATAGACGAGGCGCAGTTCTTCGACGAGGGCCTGCCTGAAGTCTGCATTCAACTGGCCAACAGAGGCATACGAGTGATAGTAGCCGGACTTGATATGGATTTTCAGGGCCGCCCATTTGGTCCGATGCCTGCGCTTATGGCTATCGCTGAGGATGTGACGAAGGTACATGCCATATGCGTTCAATGCGGAGCACCGGCAACCTACTCTTTCCGCACTGTCCCAAGCGAAACCAAAGTACTGCTGGGCGAAAAAGAGAGCTACGAACCACGGTGCAGAGAATGCTTTTACAACGGATAGCAGACCACCTTCAGATCGTACAGTATCCCTATCTCACCACACTAAGTTTATGAGATGTAATTTTATTATTATACTTTAAGCGCAGGATGTATATTCCGCTTCCTACATCGCTAAGATCATAATAAAGCGTATGGGCACCAGTCGACATGGCCTCGTTCGCCGCCAAGCGTTTCACGAGCTGTCCCATCACATTGTAGAGATCCAGGGAAACAGTGGCATCAACCGGCAGGTTGATCACAGCAGCCAGGCTATTGTTGTTCCGCGGAGTAACGGGATTCGGATAAGTTGAAAGAACAGCCGTTCTGTCCGCAGCCGTTCTGCTTATGTACTTTTGCTCTGCCTTTTCCAGACTCTCGCGTAAGTCTTGCAAATTGTCCCCTCCGGCGTAGGCGAAGGCTAGCTTTACACTGCTGTTAGGAGGGATAGTTAAAGGTCCATATCCGCAAACGAAGGCAACATCGGTTCTCTGAACACTGTTCCCTCCCTCCTGTACACCCGATGAGAGCGTTTGATATTTCTCCGCGACTGTAAAAGCGCCGTCCGATAAAAACCCAGAGGAGTTTGACAAAGGATAATAGGCAGGTGCTGCTGTCGAAGAAAGAAGCTTTACCCCTGCGTACGGAGCGCCGCCATTCTTCGTACTGTAAGCGTAGGCGATACGATTCAACCCGTCATAAGCTGTCGCATTAGCAGCTGGATCGCTGATGTCCCAATCATTGAATAATCCAACGTAAACATTACTGAGTGTAGCAGCATTCTTATTGATCACCTCGTACTCAGCAATGACATACTTGCTGTTTTCCGCATCCTTTCTTGCCGTAACGGAGTTCCTCACCGTGATATTCAAAGGAGACCGATTACCAGAATCGTCAAACTCCGAATTTGCAACAACAGTCGTATCCGTCTGGCTCTCTCTTACGGAAGCGGTCTTAACGAAGTGGTTGTCCGCCTCATTCTCATTAACGCGGGTGTTATTAGAAACTTGCGTCCTTGAAGTACCTATCATAAGAGAAGCCTCGTATAAAAGCTGGTTCCCTTTATACTCAAATCCCTGACCACCACTCCGCCCCTGATAGCTATAACCCATCCTCCCATTACTGGTGGCGGTTGTAGCAAGGCTCTCTGTATTGATATTCACATAATCCAGATTTAGATCAAGCGAGAAAAAATCATAATCCTGATACTGGCCGTCGGCAGAAGACAAATCTACTCTGAATTCCACAGACGAATTTTCCGGAATCGTTCGCCCCACCTGAATAGAAAACGGACCAATCATCGTCTTCGTTTCAAGTGCATCAATCGAATTCACATTCAACACATTACCAAAAACAGAAACGTTAGGATCGTCACTCCTCAGGCTGACCCGTAATCCGCTCACAGGTTGAAGATAGTTCTTCAAGTCCAGGTAGACATTAATAATTGAACCAGCGAGTAACCGTCCTCCGTTGTCATCTTTTGCCAAAACGTTATCGATCCTTACTGAAGGCAGCGTCCGTTCGGTAAGAGCTCTGAAAACATTCAGACGGCCTTTCCCAAGTTTGCCTGCATAAGACAGATTTTTCGAATCAATATTGTCTGCAGTCACCCTCAGCAGTTCACCAACCTGCCTCATAGACAGATCAAGCCGGTAAGACTTCACCAGTGCTGCCGCGCTGCTTACAATCGGCGTAGCCATAGACGTGCCCGATTTGAACCCGTAACTGTTCGAAAAAGTCGTGCTAATAATATTATTTCCTGGAGCACTAAGAGCTACAACACTACCGAACTTTGAACTACTACTTTTTATATCGTCCGCCTTTACATTGGCCACCGCTAACACCCCCTATATGCAGCAGGATAGTCTGGCGTTGTATTTCCGTCGTCACCTATATTTCCGGCAGCCGCAACAATCAAACAGCCCTTACTGATCACATAGCTTACGATATCCTGTTCATACCGGCTATACTGCTGCGTGCCCCATGAACAGTTGATGATCATGGCACCATGATCTGCCGCGTACTTGATACCGTCGAAACCCCTGTAAATATGATCCGGGTCGTCATCAGCCGCTGTTTTCACTATAAAAAGCTTCGCATCTGACGCAATACTGGCTACTCCCTTACCATTGTTACTCACTGCCGATGCAAGCCCGCTCACGTGCACACCATGGTCGTTAGCACTTCCCACTACGTTGAAGTCGGCATCCTCGGTAAAAGTTGAAGTTGACGAAGTGGCTCCAACAAGGTCGTACCCTCCAATAACATTGGCCGACAAGTCTTCGTGTCGCTGCTCGGACCCTGAGTCAACTATTCCGATAATTACCCCATTTGAAGATTTGATCACATCCCATGCCTGCGGCGCACCAACTTGCTGAAGGTAGGACTGAGACGAATAGAGGCGGTCATTGGGAGTATAGTCGATATGGGCGATATAACTGGGCTCCGCATACTCAACATCCGGATCCTTTAATAGCTCGTTGATAACCGTCGCAATATCAACATCACCGAAATATCTCAACTCGTAGATTCGGCTCAGGCCAATCCTGTCAGTTTCACGTGAAACAGCACTCTTGCTCTTGTTCAAATTAGTAGCAGGAAACTTTTGAACAAGGCTTTCAATAGTTGCTGATTTTAGATCAAGAACAGGTCCCGCAGACAACGTTTTTGCAGCAGAATTAGGCGCTGCTCCCTCCTTGAGCTTCACAATGACCAGGCCCGGCACAAAAATCTTCTTGCCTGATTGAGCGGATAATTTAAAAGTACGGTTTTTGTTGGCAGGACTGGTCTGAGCAAAGGATGAAAGCACCGAACACAGCAGAAATAATAAAGGTAAGAGTCTGGTCATCCGGTTGTTTTTATCAAAGCTAATAAATAAATAGTTCCTTTTCGCCGGCCCGGTTTAATAAGTTCATTCCAAACTACCCAGGCCTGCTACTTCAGGGAATCAAGCATCCTGAACATCTTCTGCCTGATCGGGGTGGTGCTTCCGGTGTAATGATTCGTAATAAAAGAGAAGACAAGCGGCGTACCTTCCCGCGTCTTTTGATACCCGGCATACGCCAGAACATTCCTGATACTGCCGCTTTTCATTTTCATGTTGTTATAAAGCGGAAGACTTTCATAGAAACTATTGAACCAGGGCGCTTTCCATGCAGATTGCAGGATCTTGGCCATAGCCAGCGTAGTGATCCTGTTTTCAGGCGACAGTCCTGAACCGTCTAACAGATCGATGGCATCCGTATCGATGCCCTGCTGCTTACTCCAATAACTTTGCATAACACGGCACCCCTCCTGAAAACTCGCATCCTTCCCTTCTTGCAGGGCAATGGTTCTCAATATACTCTCCGCATACAAGTTGATACTCTTTTGATTAAGCCAGTATACTATTTTTTGCAAGTCCGGCGAGCTGTACTTGTCGAACTCGCCAGTTCGAACCGGAACTTGTGCCCCGTCCTGATTCAGCCTTCTTGTTGTCACTGCAGCTCCTGAAATACTTATTCCATTTCTTGTCAGTCGCAGTTTCAACTCATCTCCCATGAGCTGAGCCGGATCCGGAACAGAGATCATAACCGTCTTTTTCAGATCGATACCATAACTTCCCCTAACGTATACAAGATTTGAATAGGGGGCCGAATAAGCATATACATTATCACCACTGCCAGGGGAGCCAGTCTTGAGCTCGTTCACCAGCTGCAAGCCTGAAATAACGGGGTCCGTTCCGCTCAAAACGGCCGGTTCTCCTGTCCGCACTCCAGGTCTGATAAGAAGCCCAGTCTGGTTCTCACGCCAGTTCCCGGCTGTTGAACCTGCTCCATAATAATTCCCGATGTCTTGCCATATCCAGCCCTGCGGGGTAGTCTGGCTCCCAAACAGCTGATCATCAATCACAATACGGCCATTCACCTTCGTAATCCCGGCATTTTTAATAACCGAAGCCCACCGGTCCAAAATCACAGGAGCACCTGTCTGATCGTAACGCGAACTGCCCAGAGAAGGATCACCACTTGTTGTGACTATTAAGTCGCCATCCAGGACGTTGTTGCTCACCTTGCCGGAATAGCCCAGCGTGGTTTGCCAGCGAAAATCCTTCCCAAGCAAATTAAAAGCAGTAACAGAAGTAACAGTCTTTAAAGTCGAGGCTGGCGCCAGTCCCGTGTTCTCGCCACTGGCAAAAACAACCTCGCCAGTCTCGGCATTTAAAACAGTTATTGAGCTCAGCCCATATTTCAGCTGACCGTCCTTTTCAAACTGCTGATACGCCGCCGCGATCTTTTTTCCAGCGTTTGACTCACCACAACACCAGACAATGAAAGGAGGAGGATAAAGAAAAGAGTTCTCATACAAAAACGGGAAACCTGCATTAAACAAGAACTGGCTCGAGAGGTCTCCAGCCAGTTCTAAAAATTGGTATTCTGTAACGCGTTCACCAGCACGCCGCGCTTTTACTAGCAGCGTAAAAGAGCCCGGCCTTACTTCAAAATGCCTTGTTTTAATAAATATTCTGCGATCTGAACTGCGTTAGTCGCAGCTCCCTTGCGAAGGTTGTCGGCAACTACCCAGAGATTAAGTGTATTGGGTTGTGACTCGTCCCTGCGGATACGGCCTACAAACACTTCATCCTTCTCGTGCGCATCTTTCGGCATCGGGTACTGTAGGTTGGCCGGATCGTCCACAACGATGAGTCCTTCCTGCTCTTCCAAAATCTGACGAACCTCAGCGAGGTCAAAATCGTTTTCAAATTCAATATTAACAGCCTCCGAGTGTCCTCCCATTACCGGAATACGGACTGTAGTTGCAGTTACGTTAATGGAATCATCGCCCATGATCTTCTTGGTCTCAAGGATCATCTTCATTTCCTCCTTCGTGTACCCGTTCTCAAGGAAAACGTCAATGTGGGGGATCACATTCAGGTCAATAGGATAAGCATAAGCCATCGGGCCATCTACTCCCTTCCGCTCATTCATGAGCTGATCTACCGCCTTCTTTCCTGTGCCGGTAACCGACTGATAGGTAGATACTACAACGCGCTTTATTTTATATTTATCATGGAGCGGCTTCAGGGCCACCACCATTTGAATAGTAGAACAGTTAGGATTGGCAATAATTTTGTCCTCAGCGGTTAGTACATTTGCATTAACCTCAGGAACAACCAATTTCTTCGTAGGATCCATGCGCCACGCCGACGAATTATCGATCACTACTGTACCGGCTTCTGCAAACCTTGGAGCCTGCTCTAAAGAAGTGCCTCCTCCGGCAGAAAACAGGGCTACATCCGGTTTCATTGCAATTGCTTCATCCACTGTTACCACCTTGTACTTCTTACCCTTGAAGTCTACTTCCTTACCAGCACTCTGGGCTGATGCGACGGGTATTAACTCAGTAACCGGGAAATTGCGCTCTGCTAAGACTTTTAACATCACCGAACCTACAAGGCCCGTAGCGCCTACAACTGCGACTCTCATTTTAATTGTGTATAAATATGTTACATAAATTTTAAACCTGGCAAATATGAAAAAATGTTTGCTCTTTTTCGCCTTTTTATGCGTGAATTTTACGTATGGCCAAATTAAAGAGACCTTTAGTGACCCAAACCTGAACGAATCTCCTCAATGGTCAGGAAATCTGTCAGCTTTCCGCGTCAATTCCTCTCAGCAGTTACAGACGGCTAAAAGCGATTCCTCAAAATCCGTCTACCTCGTGACGGAAAGCAAGGCTGCTACCAACGCCAGCTGGCAATTCTTCGTCCAGCTTAACTTCAGCCCCTCTGCAGCCAACTATGCGCGCGTCTATTTGATCTCCGACAAAAAAGACCTGAATGACGAACTGCATGGATATTTCCTGCAGATTGGTGAAAACGGGTCAAAGGATTCATACGACCTTTTCAAGCAGGACGGAGAAAAGGAAGAATTGCTTATTGACGGCAAAGAAAGCAGAGCAGCGGGAAGCAAAGTAGCAGCGTGGATAAAGGTAACGCGTACTGCTGATGGTCATTGGACTCTTTACTCCCGTAACGAGGGAGAAAGTTCCTATACGTCCGAGGGAGAAGTCACGGATCCGCACCCTTTTGTGAATTCAGCCTGCTTCGGCTTGAGGTGTACCTATACGAAAAGCAGATCTGACCAGTTTACTTTCGACGATATTACCGTTGGTCCTTTCGCGGACGACAATCCTGTACCTTTACCTGATACTCCCGGCAACACGGGAATCAGCCAAATCGGGCCTGGCGACATCCTCATCAGCGAAATCCTTTTCAACCCGAGGAAAGACGGGGCCGACTTTCTCGAAATCTATAACAATACGGGGCATGCTATTGACGTGTCGGCACTTAGCCTGGCAATAATCAAAAAGGACTCGCTAACCAGTATAAAGCCGGTAAGCAAAACCGCTTATGGGCTTGCCCCACACTCCTATCTCGTCCTCACGACTAACCCTGACAACATTAAATCGGAATATCGGACTGAGAACCCGGAGGCCTTTTTGAAAATGACCTCTATGCCCGCCTTTAATGACGATGCAGGAACGGTGGTCTTGCTTGCTGATTCAACGCGGATAGATCAGCTCACTTACTCGGCGAAAATGCACTTTGCCCTTATCCGAAATCCGGAGGGAGTATCTCTTGAACGGGTAAGCTTTAGTCGCCCGACCAGCGATCCCGGCAACTTTAGATCTGCGGCGGGCACGGCGGGATTTGCCACCCCCGGATACCAAAACTCGCAACTTGTAACAGAAGGGGAAACAACGGAAGAAATTTCCCTCAGCAGCAATACATTCTCACCGGATAACGACGGATTTGAAGACGCCCTTATGATCCATTATCACTTTGCCGAAGGAGGTAAGGTCGCCAACATTTGGGTATTCAACGACCGCGGCATCCGTGTTAGATATCTCTGCAAAAACGAGACGCTTGGGCAAAGCGGAACAATTACCTGGGACGGACTCAATGACGACAACAACCGTCCGCCTCTGGGAATTTACGTCGTGTACATCGAGATCTTTGACCTTGCCGGGCATGTCAAAAAATACAGGAAGCCCTGCGTCCTGGCAGCGAAACTGTAAAACATTAAGCAATCTTCCTCCCTTACCTGAATAAACATTGGGAGCTGCGTCAGAAACGCAGATGATGCGACTGAAAGAGCACTCTGAAACGCACGGCGCACCGCAGGGCTCTATCCTCAGGACATGGATCATGTATTCTCAAATTACGATGTAAACGATACTTTTGCGGCCTTCCTTTTGTATCTTTGTCTTACAGAGTCATCGAGCGATGACACTGTGCCCCGAGGCCAGTGATTTTATTACTGGCTTCGGCTTTTAAGACCTACTAAAAACCGAGCTCTTCTCATTGAACCCAATCTCTATTATCTTTCTGTTCTTATGATCCTTAAATCTGATATTGGAATACGGTTATGTGCTCTGTTTGGCGATCTTCTGCAATCGATATCATAGCCTAATCAGCTCGTTTGGAACCTACTGAAACAGTTTGTTTAAATCGTTTAGAGGGAAAAAATTTGCACATATTTCTTCTGCGACGAATGTGCAGTCAACTCTTAAGTCGGGCGACGTTCCTTCTTTTGATCCTGCGGAGATAGATTGCGTAGCTCAGGATATTTACTTGCATCTCCTTGTTTAGAAAATTGTTATTTTGGATAAAAGAATACGGCGCCTGCAATGCTCTCTTGCGCCTCATTACGAAAAAAATGAAGAAACTCGTAAACATCTCCTGTCTGACAACGATCATCCTTTTGTTTCCGCTCTTGCTGCCGGCGCAAAAATCAGCAGCGACATATTTTCGGAATGGCCTTGTTGTGTCAGCACATCCTGAAGCTTCAAGAGTAGGCTTAGAGATATTGAAAAAAGGCGGCAACGCTATTGATGCAGCAGTTGCCGTACAATTTGCTCTGGCAGTCGTCTATCCTAACGCCGGCAATATTGGAGGCGGCGGCTTCCTGGTTTACCGGAGCAGCAAGGGAGAGGTGGCGGCTTTAGACTACCGGGAAAAAGCACCGGCAGGAGCCAGCCGGAATATGTATCTCGACCCTTCCGGAGAGCCGATCAAAGAAAAAAGCCTCTATGGTCATCTGGCGGCAGGAGTCCCCGGAAGTGTAGACGGAATGATAAAGGCGCACTCCCGCTTCGGTAAACTGAAGTGGGCAGACCTGCTCGAGCCGGCCGTTAAGCTGGCAACCAAAGGCTTTACCCTCACCTCCATGCAAGCAAACGAGCTCAATAGCCTGAAAGAAAAACTAATTCACTTTAATCCCGGAGGCACCGCCTTTGTAAAAGCATCTGACGACTGGAAAGCCGGCGAGCTGCTCGTACAACCCGAACTTGCCCGCACACTTCAGCGTATCCAAAGGGAGGGAAGAAAAGGCTTTTACGAAGGAGAAGTAGCAAAAGCGATTGCCGGAGAAATGAACAGGGGACAAGGCCTCATAACCCCTGCAGACTTAAAGAATTACGATTCGAAATGGCGCCAGGCCGTCATAGGCAGGTATAAAGACTTAAAAGTCATCACCATGCCCCCTCCGTCCAGCGGAGGCATCGCACTTATGCAGCTGCTCATGTCTGTAGAACCCTATCCTTTATCACGCTGGGGGCACAATCAGGATTCAACGATACGCATCATAACCGAAGCAGAGCGACGGGTTTATGCTGACAGGGCGAAACACCTCGGCGATCCGGATTACTATCAGGTTCCCCAACGACAGCTTCTCGATGCTGAGTACCAGAAACAGCGAATGAGCTCCATGGACTGGACGCATGCAACCGCCAGCAGCAGTGTTCAGGCTGGCGTATTTAAAACCCATGAAAGCGAGGAAACCACTCATTTCTCAATCGTCGATAAGGACGGAAACGCGGTTTCTGTCACAACTACGCTCAATGGATCCTACGGTTCCCTCGTCGTGGTAAAAGGCGCAGGCTTCCTTCTGAACAATGAAATGGACGACTTCTCCGTCAAACCAGGCAGCCCTAACATGTACGGTCTGGTCGGAGGAGAGGCTAACGCTATTGCTCCGGGCAAAAGAATGCTGAGCTCAATGACGCCGACCATCCTCGAACGCAAAGGGAAACTATTTATGGTAGTGGGGACACCCGGAGGATCTACCATCATCACCTCAGTACTTCAAACAATTCTTAACGTAGTCGAATTCGGGCAAAACATGCAGGATGCTGTAGCTTCAAAAAGATTTCATCACCAATGGTTGCCCGATGAGATCTTCATAGAAGACGGAGCCTTTGACACCGGCACCATTCAAAAACTTTCACAAAAAGGATATAAAGTGACTGCCAGGGGCACAATAGGACGGGTAGATGCCATACTCGCTACTCCCGAAGGGTATCAGGGAGGTGCAGATCCAAGAGGAGACGATACAGCAGCAGGCTATTGATTAAAATAGCCTGCTGCTGTATTCTCTATTCTTTTTAGCCCGGCCTTAAGGGATTTCGCGAAGTACATTCAGCAAATATCCCCAGAACTTCTGAACCGATGAAATCTGAACCCTCTCTTCCGGAGAGTGTGCGCCGATGATGGTAGGACCAAAGGAAATCATATCCATGCCAGGGAAATGACCTCCCAGAATGCCACATTCCAGTCCGGCGTGACAGGCTTTCACCTCCGGCTCATGTCCGAAGGTCTGCTTATACAAAGCTTCCATCAGGTGGAGGACAGGAGAAGAAGGGTTAGGCTTCCAGCCAGGATAGTCCCCCGACTGCTCCACTTGCGCTCCTATATTTTCGAAGGCTGCTTTTACGGCAGTCGCCACATCTTCCTTGGTGCTCTCCACACTGCTTCTTTGCAAAGACTGGGTACTAAACACACCATCTTTCACCACCACTCTTGCCAGGTTCGAGGATGCCTCCACCAAACCTTCAATATCAGGGCTCATTCTGAACACCCCATTAGGCACTGCATAAATAGCATTCAGCACCTTTCTGAAATCTTCCTCTCCCATTACCGATGCCGGAAGTTCAGCCTCGTCACATTCCACGAGGAGGTTAGGGTCTGTCACCTGATATTCTGTTTTGATGACTGATCGGCATTCTGCTAAAAACTTCTTAAACTGATCCAGCTCTTCTGCTCGTATCACGACGAGCGCGGTTGACTCCCGCGGAATAGCGTTGCGCAGGCTGCCGCCGTCAAGGGAGGCTAGCTGGATAGAAAAAATACCAGCTGCTTTATACAGCAAACGATTCATCAGCTTATTGGCGTTCGCTCTGCCCTTGTCTATATCCATGCCCGAGTGTCCCCCGGTCAGGCCCTTTATTTTAACCGTCAGCGCCCTCCCGTTCTCATGAGGAGAAACGCCTTTGTAAGAATACTCCGTTGTGGAGTCAAGGCCTCCGGCACAGCCAATTGACAGTTCCTGATCATCTTCTGTATCAAGATTAAGCAGGATCCTCCCTTTCACCATCTCTGGCTTCAGCTTCATGGCCCCAGTCATCCCCGTCTCCTCATCGATAGTAAACAACGCCTCCAGAGGAGGATGTACAATGTCTTTGGAAGCAAGGATAGACATAATAGCCGCTACACCGATGCCATTATCAGCACCGAGCGTAGTTCCTCTCGCCTTTACCCAGTCGCCCTCCGCGAACATATCGATTCCCTGCGTAGTAAAGTCAAAGGAGGTATCATTATTCTTCTGATGAACCATGTCCAGGTGCGACTGCAGCACCACTGTCTGGTGCGCCTCCATGCCAGGGCTCGCCGGCTTTTTGATCACTACATTTCCAATTTCATCCCTTCGTGTTTCGAGCCCAAGAGCTTGCCCAAAACTGATGATAAATTCAATAACCTTTTCTTCTTTCTTGGAAGCCCGGGGCACGGCGTTTAAGTCCGCAAAATTACCCCACAAAGATTTGGGCTCAAGATCTCGTATTTCCATTGTGTTACTGTTTTAAATCCGCAACGAACCCGTTGCGTTTGTCATTAAAATGGGCAAGTTAAGAATTCTTTCCTGAGTCTCTTAAAAACGCATCACCGTCAGTTTCCTGGATTCCCTGTCATAATAAGCGTACCACGATGCGTTGCTGGCAGTGAACACCGTTGCACCTCCGTCCGGGATCTTGAGATCTTTGGAATAAGTCCGGATGTCCTCCATCGCAGAAGGCGCCATTTCTCCCGACAGATGCGCAGAGGTTTTCGGATCAAGGAGCATTTTAAAACGAGTGGTACGCCCCCACGAAGAATAGAACGGATTAAAGCCTACACCTACAGTCACTCCGCCGGCAATAGCACCACCAAGGGCTCCCATATTGGGAGCAGAAAATGTGTTGTTCTTTACTTCCCTAAACGCTCCAACGGTCACTTCATCCTGATGGAGGACATTTCGTACGGCGCTGATCACTACGCGCCCTCCAAGCATCTTCCGTAAAAGCTGACGGGTTTTCTCAAGCTCCCTGACCGCATTCTTCGAATAATTTCCACCCTCCTGCATAATAGGCGTATTTTTAAAATCTATACTATTATTCTCATTCGCCCCAAAGCGTTTGATCTCAGAACCGTCTGAAAAGCTATTAATGTATACTGTTAGTCTTTCTGAGGTAGCAAGTGCATAAAAAAGCCGGTCTCCAAAAAGGAATGAATTAAATGAAGAATTACTTAGATCATCCTGTGAGAGTATAGGTCTGGAGATTTTCCTGTTTACAAGTTCTCCATTAGAAAGCTTCATTTCGAACACCTGCGTAACCCCGGCCTCCTTGTCCATCAGCAGCAACAGCTTTCCCTCCCGGTAATAGATCTTATTCGGCGAACTAGCCAACTCAGCCGTCAACTCCATTTCCGGCTTAACCAGCGCAACATCTAAGTCCCGGCTCCACTGTCCCGACTTAGATAAGGCTTTCCACAGATCTCTTTTTTCAAATTCAGAACCAGTGGCTTTGCCGAGATCAAAATCATGTCGCTGTACCTGGCCTTCTTTACTAAATTCGTACACCGTTAAGACAGGCTCCTTTTTATGGGCGGCGATATACAGAAAAGACTCGCCCGTATTAACCTGACCGAGAACCCTCATCCCATCCAGACTAACTGCCACCGAGTGTTCAGTGGCTGAAGAATCAGCAAGTCCAAATACGTAATTCCATATAGTAGCCTCTGCCCCCCGTTGTGAAAAGACAAAAGCTTTTCCATCCCGCACAAAGCCGCCCAGAATTTCGTCCTCATTCAAACCATCTTTGGCCGATTCCTTCAGATACTTCATTTCTTTGTCAAACCAAAATACCTTTAAAGTCGACGAGTTGTTGGCAATAACGCAATTGAAGTCCTTCGTCAGGCTTGAGAAACTGTTCACCCCGATCGGGTTAGATTTGCCTCCGCCCTTCCATCCAAGTGAGACTTCAAAGGGCTTATGCTGAGCAGAGGCCAGACTACTACAGGCGAGCAGCCATACAACGATTATTTTGAAACGCATATTGATAATCCTTACCCATTTATAGGTTTAGACCACAAATGTACGAAGGCTTGATGAACTATTAGTAATCGCCGAAAAAGCCAGGCGTTCTTTACCTCTTCATCTTTAAAAAATAAAATTCTTTTAGGGGTAAGGCCGGCACTTATTTGTCTTGTCTATGAAGCCATACTCATTGACTGACTAGCAACACAAGATATTTCCTGAACCTAATCATCCAACCTGTGCAGTAAGAACATGCACAGGTATTCTTTTTGCAGTGCATTTATGATTAAATACACTCCATGCAGAAAGACACCCATTCACTGAACACGCGGCATCTCACGGTTGACGACATATTAAGGGCGGTTTCAGGCCAAAAGCCGAGCCTGACCGGAGGCAACGTCACACTTACCTGCGCCACCCTTGCTCTCTCTGTTATTTCGATGGCGCTCGAACTGTCTATCCGCGGAACCCGGGATAAGGCTATCAAATCGTTCCTTGTAGATAAGCTCTCCTATATGCGACAAATTAGCCAGTCTTTTCTGCTTGCAGGAGAGCAGGATCAGCTCCTATTTGATGAGCTTCGCGAGTTCAAAGGAAAAAAGCAGCGGAGCTTCACCAACCCGTTCTATTACCACTCTTATCTGAAAACCGTTACCTCTCCCCTCGAAGCAGCCGGAATATTCGTCAAAGCCGCAACTGCGGTGAGCGACGTGATACCCTACTGCAAGAAGGGCTTTATGAGTGATATAGGTGCAGGCTGTTACCTTCTATCCTCATCCTTCCATGCCCTTATGTTAATAGCAGAGAGCAATATCAAAGGAATGCCGAAAGATAAGAGCGGACAATACGACGCGCAGAAACAGGAAATACACAGCCAGGCGGAGCAGCTCTTCCTTAAAATCAATGCAGAGGTACATGGCAGGATGACGGCCCCGCGCCGAAAGCATCCTTTTCCGCCTCCAGCAACCGCATCGGCTTAAGCAGACAAAATAGCCACTCTTTACTTGTCCTCTTTTCCGGCCCAACGGCAGAATGAAAGGGAGAGCCCGCTTCAACAAGCGGGCCTCTCCTGCAAAAATTACATAGCAAGCTTCCTCTGCCACTCTTCAGCTTTCTGAGTATAAACCTTTAAAAAAGACTCCTTGTCTTTGTATTGCTTGTAGAACAGTATTCGCTGACTCTTACCGTTTTGGCCTTCAAATTCAAGTCCTAACTCTGCAACATCCTGGCCATTGCTCTTTTTCAGAATAGAACATCTGCTAAAGTCACTCAGGTCAACAACATCGACAGCTGGCTCTGCTAAATAATTATTAATAAAGACAAGTACCCGCTTCTCTGTGTCTGCACCAATCAGTTTCATTCCGAAATAATCCGGTTCGGAAATTTTGAGGCGCTGTGCGGTGCAGACTTCCGCAAACTTATCAAACCCTCTTTTCCGTCTTCTTTTAGCCGAGCTAATATTGATCAGGACAACGGGGATAATCACAATAAGGGTCAAAGCAATCACTATGATCGCATTCTCTAAAACATCGTTCATGTATTAATAAATTAAAATAAGTGCTAACTCCCTGTCATCAGAACGGGAGAACGAATTGATAGGATAATAAGAAAGGTCATGCTGAGGCATGCCTCCTGCATACATGAACTAAGGAAAAAAATGAAAAGGGTAAAGAATGAGAAAAGCAACGACTGTTAAAACCGACTGCAGGGAAATGTTTCTTCCCTTTAGGTAATGCAGACGGATAGCTATCGCCAGGAAGATGCAGAGGAACAAGAATACCCTATAAAAAGGGCCCTTCGCTGTTTCAACACAGGCGAGGATGATTACGGGTCCGGCCTGAAGGAAATACCTGGATGAGGGGCCATGATCAGACGATTCAAAAGAGTATCCCGGTTCTGCTACTACCCCGGATTTTGACTCAGCAGGAGGCATAATACCCTTTGCTTCCAGTCCCGCAGAAAGGAACAAGAAAAGAAAAAATATCAGCAGCCGCCTCATTTGCATGCCGCAAAGATAGCAAATACGAGTGATCCCCATTCTCCCCCTTGCCAATACCGACTTTATTCTTATTATTGTGGCAGTAAATAGATCATGAAAACTCCTAAACCTTCCTACGCTTCTTTCCGGCCTGTCATCCTGTTATCGTTGACCATTGCTCTGGCTATAGCCGGTACAGATACCAGTGCTCAAACAGATTCTATTGCACTCATAGCTCGCTGGAAAAAGGGCGAAGGCAGAAACTATCTTATAAAAAAAGCGGAGGTCCGGTACACGAATGGGGCCTTAACCACCAATGATAGCAGTTCCTATACCGTCAGCGTGACTGTAACCGACTCTAGCAGGACGAACTATAACCTTGACTGGCGAAGTGAATCACCCCTCCTTTCCAACAAAACGTATCCTGAACTTGCGGGGCTTGATGAAAAGTACCAGAACCTGAGTGTAAAATACAGCACCGACCAGAACGGAGCCTTTCAAAAGCTCTTAAACCGGGACGAGATCATCCAGATGATGAATGAAGCGCTTGACCTTTATGTCGCACAAAAAAAGGATACGGGCTCTCTGTCGAGCGACAATGTTGAGGCCGTTAAACAGATATTTTCCTCTCCCGGAACTATCGAAGGCTTAGCTTTAAAAGAAATTTCACTATTCCATTTTCCTTACGGGGTCTGGTATCACTATGGCAGCACCTTTGAATATCAGGAGCAGATTGGAGTCCCACTGCTCGGTGCTCCTGTAGCCAGCACAGGCAGGCTTACCCTTGAATCTATAGATACACTCCATCATACTTGTCGTATTAAGAACTCGGTCCAGCTGGATTCAGTAAGTTCAAAAAAAGCAATCGCCACCATGCTGGAAGTTATGGTGGCAAAAAGCACATTCAAATCAGAACAGGAAAAGCAAACCAAATTGCAGGAGATGAGAAAAGCATTTAGCACGATGGAGTTAACGATTGACCGAGAATCAGTATTTGAAATCAATTATAGCACCGGATGGCCCATACCCGTTGTATTTACACAGAACACGTTCGCCAGCACACCGGAAGAGGGCGGCCTACGTCGTTTGGAGACTGTAAGTGTTACAGCCGTGGATAAGTAGTCAGCTTTGCAAATCTCCTATCTTTGCCGCTTCTGCTCATCCCGATCAAGCCGTATGATAAGAAGACGCCCACACATCGTTTGTTTCCTTCTTTCTGCCCTAACCCTGCTGCTGTCCTGCACAAGGGAGCGCCAGGTACAGACCAGCTTTTACTACTGGAAAACGGCATTCTCCCTGACAAGCATTGAAGAAGATGCACTCCGCCACCTTCATGTAAATCGGCTCTTCGTCAGGATCATGGACGTTGACTGGAGCACGGAGAGGTCTGAGCCAGTCCCCGTCTCGCCTGTCGTGTTCAAACAAGCCATTCCCGACAGCATTGCCCTGGTCCCCGTGGTTTTCATCGTCAACAATGCGCTTACTTTCCTCGACAAGCCGGCCATTCAAACGCTCGCTGCAAGAATCGTCAGCTACACCTCTGCCAAGGCAGCGCAGGCAGGAAAGAAAAAGTTAAGCGAAATTCAAATTGACTGCGACTGGACCAAAAGCACAAAGGCCAATTATTTCGCCTTGCTGGAGGAGATCAAAAAGAAGAAGCCAGCATGGAAGCTAAGCGTCACACTCAGGCTTCATCAGTTCAAAAACAGAAGTACCGGAATACCTCCGGCTGATGCCACCGTGCTCATGCTGTATAACATGGGCAATCTGAGAAAATCCGGGAATCAAAACTCCATACTGGAGCTGAACGAGATGAAGAAATACCTCTCTGATGAGTCGGGCGCATACCCCCTTCCCACAGACGTGGCTCTGCCTCTTTTCAGCTGGACCGTCGCCTTCCGAAACAATGAGTACCTGGGCATAGCCAGAGTAAGCGCCGCAGACCTGAATAAGGGCAGCACATTCAGAAAGCGCCCCGGTACACGCTTATATGAAGTGCTGGAGGATCTTCCCCAGGCAGGCCTTAGAAAAAAGGATCTGCTTCGCAATGAATCAGTTCCCGCGGATACCGTATCAGCAGCCGCCCAACTTATAAAAAAACACTTAACTTCGCACGACAGCCTCAGGGTGCTCTACTACCACCTTGACCAGCAATTACTAAAGACCTTTCCCGATGAAAAACTGGAAGAAATTTCTCATCTGTTCAATTAGCGTATTCACATTTCTAATTATCGAAGTAGCCGTAAATTTCGCCTGCGGGCCTGAACCCGATCCTTACGATTACTACATCTCCTTCTTCCACAATAACGTGCAGGGCGATGACTATCGCAACTTTTACCTGACCGAGTACCGCTATCTATTTGACGATGCAGAACCCGTGAACGAGGCCACCGTCAATTCAAAAGAATGGGCTGCAGCTGCCGGAGGGAAGCTCAAGGCAGCTGATATTGAACAGGTCATGTATCATCTTGATAAAAGGGCAGATTCGGCATTAATGCTTGCGCTCAAAGGCGAAAAGGTCCAAATGCCTGATAGCCTCTCCAAGAACCCGTTCGTCAGCTTCCTGATGAACAAGAAACATCAGGAGTTCAGGGATTACTTCACTCATGCAAAAGATATCGAAGAACAGAACTCGGTCTACGATCCCTGGGATCCTGCTCCTGTTGACACTGCTGCCCGTCTTAACCTGCTCAGCCAGTCCCTGAGCAAAGCCGGGAAGACCAAAAACAAGTTCCTCAAAACACGGTACTACTACCAGGCCTGCAAGCTTTCGCTCTTTACTGATAATAACGATCAGACGATCCGGATTTATGACCAGTACCTGGACAAAACGACAGACAGTCACGTAAAAGGATGGGGACTCGCATTAAAAGCGGGAGCGCAGAGATGGAAGAAAGATACCATTACCTCGGCCTATAACTTCTCAAAAGTCTTCGCTCTTTATCCCGAGAGACGAGTACAGGCATATCGTAATTACCGGAATACCCGCGCAAAAGTGAATGACGTCCTCCGGCTGGCTCAGAACAATGAAGAGAAGGCCATGATCTGGGGAATAGAGGGCTTTGGCGATCCCTCGCTCAACCTCAGCTATTTAGAAAATGCCTATCAGCTTGCGCCTGCTTCACCCGTTGTGAATATCCTTCTCACCAGGGAGCTTAACAAGCTGGAATCGTACTACCTCACCGATAACTTAAAGAAAAAAGAGAATTTCTATAACCCTTATCAGTTTATTCGTTGGGATTACAACAATACAAAAGCTAAAGAGGAACAGGCCCTTCATTTGGAGAAGGTCAAAGCGTTCTGTCTGAAGCTTGCTGAAGAAAAGCACAGTCAGCAGCCAAAGCTTGGATATGTTGCGGCAGCCTATCTTGCCTGGATGGAGAACCACAATGCAGAAGGCTGGTCTTATATGAATAAAATAGCAAAGGACCTCCCCGCAGGGCGACTACAGGATCAGGAAAAAATCGTGCGCCTCCTTCTCGCCGCTCAAAAGATCCACGACTATAACCAGGTGAACGAAAAAGAACTGCTGCCTGCCCTTACCTGGCTTGATCAGAAAGTGAAGGAAGAACACGCTGCTACCCGCTCCACCGACTATTGGGACGGCTACGACGGACGACGATTTGCTGCAACAGCGCGTAACTTCTATCAGATCATCCTTGCACCAGCCTACTACGAACAGGGCGATACCGTCAGTGCAGCTCTTGCCATGCTGAAAGGCGATCCACTCCTTGAAGCTGGAAGCAAGGACCCGCTTAGCTGGCAGACACGTGAGTTTATGAGGACCGGCATCAGACCCAACGCCCTCGTTAAATTGCTCGCCCTGCAGCAACGTCCTTCCGCTGATCAATACGGAAGATTTCTGCAGGATCGCCTTGCAGCGGTCGACCCCGACGAGCTTAAAGAACTAGCCGGAACCGCCTTCCTTCGCCAGCACCAGTTTGCCAAAGCAGTGCTTTATCTGAAGCAGGTCCCGGCAAAGAAGCGCGACAGCCTCATCAATGGCTACTATGGTGAAAAGATCGCTACAGGCAACCCATTTGTTGATCGCCTGGCCGACTACCCGCTGGTCCGCGACACTGTACACGGTTACGGCAAGCTCCGCTACGCCCAGGAAATGGCCGCTCTACAACAAAAGATCAAAACCGATCCAAAGAACGCAGCGCGCTATTATTACCGAATGGCCAACGGGTTCTACAACAGTGGCACATTCGGAAATTCCTGGTACCTGCTCTCCTACACCTGGACATCGAATGACAGTGACCCCGCAGAAAGTCATTATTATTCGGCCGACTATATCAAGGCGAAGACGGCCCGCGAGTATTATCAGAAAGCGATGCAGCTAAGTAAAGACCCTGAGTTCAGAGCCAGGTGCGTGTTTATGCTTGCAAAATGCTATCAAAAGCAAATCCCCTATCCCGAGTATACATCAGAATTTTTCGATAACTACCAGAAATACCAGGGTCTCGAAAAAGAGTACCACCGAAAACTCAGGAAGAACCCTTACTTTGCTGAATTGCTTAACAGCTATCCCCGCACGCGTCTCTTTGCAATAGCACAGGGGGAGTGCTCTTATTTAAGGGACTTTCTCAGCTCATACAACAGACCGACTTCCGGCAAAAAAGGATTGCCAGGGAAATAAAACGTCTCTGACCAGCTTTCAATTTGCCAAAAGCAGGTCGGACGTTCTTTTAGGCCCGCCAGTTAGCAGGAGCGCCAGGGGATTATAAGTATTCCCAGGCACTCTTGTAAGCGCTTATACCCTCTGAGTAAGAAATAAAATCAGAGTAAAAAGGAAGAATTGAGAGAGTAGCACCATCCCCTATGACCACCAGTTTCTTGCGAGCACGGGTCATAGCCACATTCATACGCCTTATGTCTGCAAGAAAGCCGATATTCTCATCGTAGTTGCTTCTGGTCATACTAATGTATACGATATCCTTCTCCTGCCCCTGAAAGCTGTCGATCGTATTAACAGCGATCTTCGCCAGGAACTTCTCCAGTCCGCTCACCTGCAGCAATTTATCTTTCAACACAGATATCTGTTCCTTGTAGGGAGAGATAACGGCAATTTCAGGAAAACTTTCCAGAGAATGGTGATTCCCCAGTTCTTCCAGATACTGCTCCATATGTCTGAATAAAAAGTCGGCCTCCTCAGGGTTTGAAATAGCGTACCCCTCCTGCTTCTCTTCAAAACCGCAGCCACCGGTGTCAACGAATAACAAAGGAGAGTCCTCAGCATGTAATAACTTCCCGGCAACAGAAGAGTGAGCTTTCAGCCGATCATTATAAAAAACTCTTGAAGGATAGTCCATGATCGCCTCATGCATCCGGTATTGCTCATTGAGCAGTACAACGGCCTGAGGGAAGGCACCGGCACATTTCTGCAGCAAGGTTACGGCCAGACCCTCTCTTGCTGCTTTATCCGACTTAATGGTAGGGGGCAACTGGAAATGGTCTCCCGCCAGCACCACTTTCCGAGCCTTCAATATAGGTATCCAGCAAGCAGGCTCAAGCGACTGTCCCGCCTCGTCAATAACAACTGTATCGTATTTCCTATCCCTCACCGTATAATGGTTTGCCCCTACAAGGGTAGCGGTGATTACCTGTGCCTTATTCAGCACATCCTCCATAATAAACTGCTCAGTAGCGCCTGCGTCCTTCAAAATACGATGAGCCTCCGTGAACAAGGCTTTACGCTGCTCGCGCTCGGCATGACCGAAGTTCCGCTTGTACTTCTGAGCCATATTCCTCAGCTCATTTGCCTGTTTCTTAAATGACCGTACCTCCTTCATCCCGAGATGTTCCTCCATCCGGCTGTCGAGGGTAAGTTTCGACAGCCCTTCAGATACTCTGACCGGATTTCCCACCCGGACCACGCGCACCCCTTCATTTGCCAGCTTCTCCGTCAGGAGGTCCACAGCCGCATTGCTTGGCGCCACGGCGAGGATCTGCTTCTCCCCTTCTTGCAGAAGCGCGGTAATCGCACTGATGAGGGTGGTAGTCTTCCCTGTCCCCGGCGGGCCATGCACAATAGCCAGATCTTCTGCTGCAAGTATCCTGTGCAGCGCATCCTGCTGAGAGGCGTTCAGATTGTTGAAGGACTGGTCTCCACTTAAGGATTTGAAAGCAGGCTGTTCCTGTCCCGTAAGTACCCGGATCAAATGCCCCTGTTTTTGATCCTCTGACAATTCAGCAGCCCCTTCCAGCGCCTTTTCCATCTCATCGTAGCTCGTATCATCGAACAGAAGATCCATACCCAGCTTGCCCTTGCCAGCCCATTCGGGCAGTTCATCCTCGCGGAAAGAAACCCTCATGGTATTTCCGTTAAGGTGAACCACCGTTCCTTCTATGCGGTCGCGATGAGGATCATGATTAGAGAATAAGGCAACCGAGCCCCCAAACCGGAATTGATGCACCAGGTCCTGATGCGTCGTCCTCTCCACCTCCACACTCAGATAATCTCCCCTGCCAAACTCGGTATTCCTGATAGCCACAGGATACCAGCAAAGACCGCTGATCCTCCTGTCGGCTAGCGAAGTAACAGAGGTCAGCTCCCTATAGGAGCGAAGGTCTTCGGCGCGTTCAATATTTAATAATTCAAGTAACTTCTGAAAGTAGGGATTGCTGGGTAACTGGCTCATGAATAATAACGTCCAATAATAAACATATCCCGGCTAATAATATTGTATTTATTACAATGATAGCTCTGAAACTTTGCAGGCGCTTAGAGTATTTTAAGGAACGTTTAGCGCTGTTGTCGATCGGGCCCTTTATGGATGCGCAAAACGGCATCAATACCCCCTTTGAGAAAAGGCAGCAGCTATTTTATCTTATGTAAAGTATGCTTCAACGAGGTGGACGAAAGCAACTGCGGGCTCTTTGAATTTAATTAGCTTTTAAAATGTTAATGAATTTCTCTAGCACTTCCTTTAGGAAGAAAAATAACTCATCATACGTGACTTATTTAGTAAATAGTGTAGGCATAATGGTGACTTACTCATTTTTTTCATTGAGTGCTGCTTCCAAAACAGCTCTATTGTTTTCGCCCCATCTCTCCAAACTGATTATTAAAGGCAACAGACTAGTTCCCAAATCAGTTAACCGATATTCAATTCTAGGAATCTTTGTATCGAAAGAAAATTTATCAACAAAGCCATGCTTTACCAATTCGTCCAATTGCTTGTTCATTACCCGCCTGTCTACCGCTATTTTCTTTTGTAATGCACCTGGTCTTTTTACCCCATCTGAAATGTAATAGATCAGCATCAGTTTCCACTTTCCATCCAAAAGTTCCTTAAATACGTGCAGGCCACAATCCTTCCTTACAGGAATTTTCTTCTTGTACATCGCTTAGTCAATCAATTGTCATAGCAAGTACGCACAAATTTGTGCGTACTTGCTGTAGGGTATGTAATGAAATAAGTTTGTCTGAAATTAGTTTTCCTAAGCCCTTATACGATGCTGTAGTAGAAATCTCGTTTGACTCGTTTGAGGATTTCAACACCTTCTTCACATCAGAAAATTATCTAACAAAGGTTCGTCCCGATGAACCCACTTTCTTTGATACTGAAAATTATATCGCAATGGCAACCAATGAAACAGTCGTTAAACCTGGTGCGTAATTAATAACCTTATCAATAACGCACATCCAACCCATTAGTCCGGTGTGCGTTATTGATCAAACTATTTACGTCCTTTAAGTCAAAAAGTAAAGAACTGCGTAACAGAATTGCAGTTCCGCGGAGGTGCTGGACATATTTCCGGTGCAAAGCGCTACACATTTTACTTTTCACTGGTGAACCTTGGACCGGAGCTTGCTATATTGCCGCAACAACATCCAGATATGATCTTCCAGGAATACCTAACGTACTTTAAACAAATTATAGAAGCGCCCGCTCCGCCTGCGCCCTACGACAACCCCGATTACAGCAACTACACACTTCTAAACTGGACCAGGTTAAACAGATGGTTAAAAACCGGTATTCTAACAGAAAGTATTGGCAGTACTGTAGCAGCCATCCAGTCGCCTCAGCAATGGATCGTCATTACAGAACCCTGGTGCGGTGATGCAGCGCATATCGTTCCCTTCCTCGAAAAGATTGCGGCGCTGAATCCCCTGATTCAAGTCGACTACGAGCTTAGAGACGCTGAACCCTTCCGGATCAATCAGTACCTAACAAACGGAACCAAGTCAATTCCCAGGCTTATCATACGCAATGCTCAGGGCGAAGACCTGGCAGTATGGGGACCGCGTCCGGCGAAATGCCAGGAAGTCTACCAGAAGCTCACGTCTGAGAAAGCAGACTTTGAAACCGTTAAAAACGAGCTGCAGAAGTGGTATAACAAAGACAAGGGAGTAGAAATACAGCGAGAGATCGAAGAACTGCTGGCGGGTATCTGAGAGAAAATTCCAAAGGAACGGAGAAAGCTTCACTATAGGAGTGTCACAAACTAACATACCCGGATATTCCGATCGCTCACGATCTCCCTCCAGACCACCTTCATCTCCAAACGTATGTCGGCTCTCTATCACTTCAACTAGCAGAAGAGCTTGCATTTTTTGTCTTGATTTTGAAAGGTGGACCTACTTTTCAGATCGTTGTTGATGCCCGATGCGTATCTTTGATTATGACCAATCATCTCCAGCCGTCCACTACAAAGTTCATAGATCCGCTTACAGACTACGGTTTTCGCTATTATTTCGGTTCAGAGCCCAGAAAAGACATTCTGATTGAATTTCTTAATGACCTGTTTGACGGAGAACGACACATAGAAGACCTCCACTTTACGCCCACTGAGTACGATGGCGATGAAGGCACAGACAAGCGGGTGCTGTTCGATCTAAATTGCCGGGGCCGCAATAATGAGCACTTTATTATTGAGATGCAACGCGTCAGACAGGAGTATTTCAAAGACAGGGCTCTTTACTATACCTCAAGGCTTATTCAGCGACTCCTTTCGAAAGGCGAAGAAACGAACAGATATGAACTGCCGGCAGTGTACCTGATCGGCATACTTGAGTTCAGGATGGACGACAACCAAAAAGAACAGTATTTTCACGATATTGCCCTGAGGGATAAGGAAAACGGCAAACTATTTTACAATAAGTTCGGTTTTAAATTTTTGGAATTGAGTAACTTTGAAAAAGAAGGATATGTACTGGAAAGTAGCCGCGACAAATGGATGTACCTGCTCAAGCATATGCACAAAATGGACAGGCTTCCAGCATTTTTAGATAAGCGGGTCTTTCAGAAGATTTTCAGTATAGCAGAAGTATCCAAATTATCGAAGGAGGAACGTATGGCATATGAAGCAAGTTTAAAGGCAAAATGGGATACCCAAAACGCCTTTGCCTATGTGGAGAAGAAAGGAAGGGAAGAAGGTCGGCAAGAAGGCCTCCAAGAAGGTCGGCAAGAAGGCCGGCGAGAAGGCCGGCAAGAAGGCAAGCAAGAAGGCTTGCAAGAAGGCTTACAAGAAGGCCGGGGCGAAGAAAAACGGAGTATCGCCCGTGCCATGAAGGCTGACGGAATCCCTGTTGTTCAGATCAGCAAGTTTACCGGGCTGACTCCTGAAGAGATAGAAAGCTTATAGTATTCCTGTTTTCAGTAACCCTAGACTGTCAGGGTCAAGCAAAATCCCGTTCAGGATACCACTCTACCGTCATACATCGCGTTAGACGCCCTACATTTGGTTAAGCAAAATCCCATTGGGGATCACGTGCCGGTCTGCTGCCCCTTTCATATCCTGTCGCATTTACCCCTTAATATGTCCGGTTTACCTCCCATCAACCATTACAGGAAGCCTTAACTTTACATAGTCAACCAATAACAAGATTTAAAAACCAATAAAACAGAACATTATGGAAACACTTGTTAAACCGACCATTACAGTTGAGGCGACCATACAGGCCACACTAAAGGCCGTCTGGACACACTGGACCAGCCCAAGCTCCATTGTCAAATGGAACTCTGCTTCGCCCGACTGGCACACTCCGGAAGCCGGGCACGAACTGAAGCCGGGAGGCAGGTTTAGGTACCGCATGGAAGCAAAAGACGGAAGTACGGGGTTCGACTTCACCGGGACATTCGATGACGTAAGGCCGCATGAACTGCTGACCTACACAATGGATGACGGGCGTAAAGTAGCTATTTCCTTCGCCCAGGTCGGGCAGGAAACTCATATTTCAGAAAGCTTTGAAGCGGAAGACACGCACTCGCTGGATCAGCAGCGTGAAGGCTGGCAGTCGATCCTCAACAACTTCAAGACCTTTGTCGAAAAGAAACATCGCCTGGTGAAGTTCAATTTTGACATTTTCATTCAGGCTCCTCCAGAGAAGGTGTACACGGCAATGCTCAGCAAAGAACACTATACGGAATGGACGGAAGCCTTTTGTCCCGGCTCCTATTTCGAAGGGTCCTGGGAGAAAGGATCGGAGATCAAGTTTCTGGCTCTCCACGAAAATGGAGAAGCAATGGGTATGCGAGGACATATTAAAGAGAACATTCCCGGAAAGTTCGTTTCTATCAACTACGATGGCGTTGTAGGTTCCGGCATGGAATCTGAGGCAGAAGCCTGGTCTGAAGCGTATGAAAACTATTCGTACGATGAGGAGAACGGCGGTACGCGATTGACCGTGGAGCTTACAGGCACAGAAGAATATCAGGAGTTCTTCTCATCGGCATGGCCTCTGGCGCTCAATAAACTCAAACAGATTTGCGAGCAATAAGAACATTCCTGATCAGCATCACGATAAGAGACGGTCTACTTCTTCAATGAGGAGATCGTCTCTTCGTTTACATCCTGCGGCGTTCCATAGTTGAAAGCAGGCATTTGAAATTTCAGAAGCTCCACATCCAATGTAGCAACATCATCAGCCGTTCCCCAATCGAAAGCCGGCGTATCCATTTTAAGAAGCTCCACTTCCGGTGTACTTGCATCCTCAGATGTCCCCCAGACAAAAGCAGGTGCGGTGAAGCTAGCCGACTTCATATCTGCTTCACTGATCCTTATTGAAGCAGCATCATCAGCTGATCCCCAAACAAATTCAGGCGCCTTAAAAGCAGCGAGTTTGAGCTTCTCAACTTCAGCATCTACCAGATCTGCGGGAGTGCCAAACTCAAAAGCAGGAGCTTTCATTAAAATTGCAGCAGTTTCATTCCTTGCCTCTTTTCTTTCGTCAGCAGAAGCAGTAAATACAGTGGCTAGTAAAGCGGCGGCGGTAAGTGTAGTAAGAGCTTTCATGTCTTTGATTTTTAAATTATTATCGTTTTGTTGAATCAAAGATAGAGACAGCCCCGCCGCCCGCCAATGATCTTTAGGCTAAGCCCGTCCAGAACTCGGTAAAGCCCGCCTTCCTGTCGGTGAAAATCAATGCAGATAAATCCGCCGAAATGTACCTGCCTGAAATCTCTGAACAATAAATTTTTTTCCACTTGAAAACTCTGTAAAGAAGCTTAACTTTATTATAAGCACGCACATTCTATCACACACTTTTAAAACCTTACAAAATGAGAACAACCTTAAAATTGAGCATCGCATGCACGATGCTGCTGCTTATCACCTCTTGTAGCGTACTAAACATGGGGGCTTTACAGATAGGAATGACAAAGAGCGAAGTCAACCAGATGTTAGGCCCAACGTATGATGATGTGATCCAGGCCAGAAAAGAGCCGGACGGTTCTGTCATGGAGGTCGTTCAGTATAGCGGGTATAATAGGCGCATGGGGATGCAAAAGTACTGGTTATACTTCAGGAACGATCGGCTCGAAAAATGGAGCCTTTATGACCCGGAAATATACAGGAGCCCTTACCGGTATCGCGATGGGCGGGATTCGACCTGCATAGACATGTATCGGAAGTAGTTGAATATCCTGTTCGTAACAAACCCGTTACCGAGACAATAAGATCCGGGCCTTATTTGTATTTATTCTAAATAAACATACTTTTGCTATCGAAAAAAATGCCACACGGTTCGGACCCGTGTGGCGCCGGTTTCCCGGTCACTTTTAATCGTAGCTAAAAGCAATGCAAATTAACAAATTTTTGCTGATAGGTGTATTGTGCACTTACGTCATCTCTTTACACGCTCAGACCCCAACATCTGCCATCACGGGGCATCTTAAAAGCACTGCGGGAGAGACCGTCCCGGCTGCCACAGTCACACTTCAAAAGTCCCAGTTCTGGGCAGTCTCCGACCACAGAGGCAACTACAGGATAAAAAACGTAAAGCCGGGGAGCTATAGCATTCGGGTTAAGGCGATGGGCTTTAAAACCGAAGAAAAAAACATCACCGTAACGGCGGGACAAGACTTAAACCTCGATTTTCACCTAACTGAAAGTACAGAAGAAATGGAGACCGTTACAATCAACGGTCGTACGCTTGCCCAGGAGACCAACCGGCAGGCGTTCAACGTAACGGCCGTCGACGCCAAAAAGCTGTACAACACCACCCTTGATATTTCGGGTGCACTCGACCGTGTAGCAGGGGTTAGGGTGCGTGAATCAGGAGGTGTCGGATCAAACTTCAACCTCTCGCTAAACGGTTTCTCGGGCAATCGCATCCGTTTCTTCATTGACGGCATTCCAATGGACAACTTCGGATCCTCCTTTCAGATCAATAACATCCCAATCAACCTGGCCGACCGGGTAGAAGTGTACAAGGGCGTTGTCCCTATGTGGCTCGGCTCCGACGCACTCGGAGGAGCGATCAATATTGTCACGAACGACCGATACCGCAATTACATAGACGCCTCCTACTCCTACGGCTCCTTTAACACCCATCGCAGTGTTCTAAATGCTGCCGTCACTTCCGAAAAAGGTCTGACATTTCAGCTCAATGCGTTTCAGAATTACTCTGATAATGACTACAAGGTACAGGTAGAGGCCTCTGATCCAAACACCGGAGTCTATGCCCCTGAAGCTTCATTGCGCCGGTTCCACGACAAGTACCACAATGAGACAGTGATCGCCAGCATTGGGCTCGTCGGGAAAAAATATGCCGACAAGCTCCTGCTAGGATTCACCGCCGGAAAGAACTACCGCGAAATACAGACAGGGGCGCGCATGACCACCGTCTTCGGAGCCTGGCATACCCGGGGCAACATTCTGATGCCGTCGCTGAAATACAAGAAGAACAACCTGATCAAGGGTCTCGACGTCACCATCAATGCTAACTATAACCTCGGGAACGAACGGAACATTGATACGGCAAGCAGAAGGTATGACTGGTTTGGAAACTACAAATCTGCCGGCAGCAACGGAGAGAGCAGCGGGGGTAAAACCCTTTCAAAATACCGGAACAACAATGGACTGGCCACGGCTATGCTGAACTACCGTTTACGCGACAACCACTCGCTCGCCTTAAGCAACGTCTTTAGCACCTTTACCAGAAAGGGACACGACGATGTAAACCCAACGAGTACTCAATTCAGAGAACCGAAAAAAACAAGGAAGAACGTACTCGGGCTCGGTTACAGCTACGATCTCCCCAATAACTGGAGCGCTACGGTGTTTGGAAAATACCTTTATCAGAAGAACGAGGCAGGGACCGGCCCCTCAGACGGGAACTCCTTGAACCGACTGGGTTATGGCGCTGCCCTGTCGTATTATGCAGCCCGCAATCTGCAGCTCAAGGCGTCTTATGAATTCGCTAACCGCCTCCCGGAATCAAATGAGGTATTTGGAGATCTCATCAACCTGGAGGGGAATGCATCACTTCGCCCCGAAAAAAGCAACAACATCAACCTCGGGATTAACTATGGCTTCACAGTCAGCGGATCTCACCACTTCTACCTGAACGCCAACGCGATCTACCGGAAGGCCGACGACTTCATTTACAGCAGGTTCAATCTTAACCAAACGAAACTCACCCTTGATAACCGGGATGGAGTACGGACTGTAGGAGGAGATCTCGATATCCGATATTCCTATAAACAGCTTCTCTCTGCGGGAACCTCTGTTACCTACCAATATCTGACCAACCTGCAGCGCCTGGAGAAAGATGCTGAAGGGAATTATACCATCCCGAGCAACGTCTATAAGGACCGGATGCCGAACATCCCCTACTTTTTTGGAAATTCAGACGTCTCTGTGAACCTGAAAAACGTGCTGAGCAAAGGCAACAACCTCAATGTAACATACAACCTGCTGTATGTTCACGCTTTCTGGTTGTACTGGCCAAGCCAGGGAGGGAGGCAGGCAGCAGATGGGAAACGGGAAGTTCCTCAGCAGCTTTCACATGACCTGAATCTTGTCTATACGCTGGCCAAGGGCAGATACAATGTCGGATTAGAATGCAAAAACTTAACCGACACCCCTCTTTACGACAATTTCAGTCTTCAAAAGCCAGGCCGTGGCTTCTATCTCAACCTCAGATACTTCATCAACTAAATACAGCAAATAACATGAAATCAAACATTACGAAAGCGGTTTTAGCACTGGCTGTAGCTGCCGGTCTCTCATCCTGCTCAAAGAACGACGACACCACCTCACGTACCCGTGGCAATTATATCCTTGCGGTGACGCCTAATGCGTCCACAGGCGTTGCCGATTACCTGCTTAATGTGGGCAGTCTCGACACAGGAAAAGTTTCGACAAGGGGCAACGGGCTCGAACAGGATGGCACCTACAGGTACTACGTCACGCACAACAATAAATTCTTCAGCATGCTGTACGGACAAGGCAATCCGGGAGCCGTTACTACTTACACGAACGATGGGGGGCTACTCAACAAGGTAAAGAACTTCCAGACGGAAACTGTCCAAGCTTTTGCTCCCGTGAAAGACGATCTGCTGCTTGTTAAAATCCCCAGGAATATCAGCAGTCCGCTTGCCAACTGGTATCGTGTAAACACCAATTCTATTTCCATTGAGGGAGAAGGCACCATTGACGTGCAAGCCTTTGCCCCTAAAGGCGAGTCGGCCTTCTTCAGCTGGGTGAAGCAGGTTGGCGATAAAGTATATGCCCCTTACTTCACCATTAAAGGCTGCTGCGGTGAACCGTTTGCGACCGACTATCCCGACAGCGCCTGGGTTGCCGTTTTCTCCTATCCGCAGATGCAGCTTGAGAAAGTTATAAGGGATGACCGAACCAGCTTCATCGGCAGATATTTCACAGATGGACTTTCCCTTGCTGAAAATGGCGATGTGTATGCGTTCTCCTCGTCCGTAGCGGTCAAGAATAAAGTGATCACCTCAACAAAGCCCTCTGCCATTACCAGGATTAAGGCCGGCACTACAGAGTTCGACAAATCTTATTACTTCGATGTTGAGGCAGCATCGGGAGGATACAACGTCACCAACTGGCTGTATCTGGGGAACAACAATTTCCTTGTTCACAGTGCAACGAAGGAAGAGAAGGGCGCTTACGTAGCAGGGAAGACCCTGGCCATCGTGAACGTGGTGAACAAAACCTTCACCAAAGTAACCGGCCTCCCCGAAATGGCTGCCGTAAACAGCATTTGCACAGAAAACTACAGCCCCAAGGATGGCCGTACCGCCTACGTGGGCATTAATCTAAAAGACGGAACAAGCCGTGTGTACAAGATAGACGCCACTACTCACACAGCCCGGGAGGGATTACATGTGGAAGGCGGACCGATCACGGCAATCCACCATTTGTAATAAAAGAAACGAGATTCTCACCCTGCATCATATTTATAAACAGGAACAATGACAACGGCAAAGTTCAATCCCGGCAACAAGAAGAAACAAAAAGATTCGCTCTTTAAAAGGATCAATAACTGGCTCCACCTCTGGCTCGGACTGATCTCCGGTGTCATTGTCTTCATAGTTTGTGTCACCGGCTGCATCTGGGTGTTCAACGAAGAGATCACAGCGCTTCTGGAGCCCGAGACAAAGGTGGAGTACCAGAATAAACCGGTGCTCAGTCCCTCGCAGCTCAGCGCTATAGCGTCGGAGAAGTTTCCGGGAATGACACCGTCCTACGCCAACTATCAGCAAGGCAGAACCATTAACCTCATTCTCAAATCGCCGGGAGAGCGCGACCGCAGAAGCGGTGGCACCTGGTTAAAGATCAATCCGTACACCGGAGAGGTAGTAAGCACAGAAGTCAGAAAAAAGGGAGAGACCGACTTTTTCAGGTTCATATTGAACGGGCACCGCTTCCTTTGGCTGCCCTTCCAGATCGGCAGACCAGTGGTCAATTACGGTACCCTCATATTTGTCGTTCTCCTGATTACCGGTCTCATCTGGTGGTACCCCAGGAAATGGAACAAGTCTACCCGCGAGAAAAGCTTCAAAATAAAGTGGGGAGCCTCTTTCAAACGACTTAATCTCGACCTCCATAACGTGCTCGGATTCTACTCCCTGTTATTTCTTGCAGCCATTGCCCTTACAGGAATGGTCTACGGCATTCAATGGTACAGTGACGGACTTTACTGGGTCACTACCGGAGGGCAGAAAATGGCTAATTTCAGAAACTTTGAATCCGACTCCCTGCAGGCGGGCAAACATTACACTCCCCAAGAGGCGATGGACATTGCCTGGCAAAAAGCCATTTCACGTCACCCCAGGTCAATGGGCTTCTACTATAGTTTCGCCGATACTTCTGACCCAAAAGGGGTGATCAATATTTCGGTATACCCAAGCAAAGGCCAGTTTTATGACAGTCAGGGCTATACCTTCGATCAGCACACAGTAAAAGAGATCAAAAGAGAAGACATCTACGCCAAATCCTATCAGGAAGCAAACTTTGGAGGGAAGCTCCGGAAGATGAATTATGATATCCATGTCGGCAGCATCCTCGGCTTTCCCGGCAAGGTATTGGCCTTCCTGGCTTCGCTTATAGGGGCGAGCCTCCCCATAACCGGCTTTCTTGTCTGGTATGGAAGAAAGGTTAAGAAAAAGGGAAAGGGGATACAAAAAGGCAACGTTAACAGACAGGCAAAACGGGAGACCAATACGGCAAAACCGCCTCAGCGTCTGGCCGCCCGCCCCCTGCAACTCACGCGCATGTAGAAGATCCTATTTAGAAACGAAACTCCCGGTCGCGGGCGTTCCCTCTCATGCTATTTTAAAAAAATCCGGACACCAAAGTTTTGAATACCTCAAACTCGTTGTAAATTGCCATCAGCACCAGCCCTGTCTGTTCCTGGTGGCAATCTGTAAAATCATTCTATTTTCAATCCTCCTTTTTTACTGACAACGGTCTTATCCCCGCCTGACCTACGTATGTCCTGCTTCGGACTGAATGTTCAGTATTTCTCGGGTATCTGCACATTGAGTCCACATGTTACGGTGACATGTGGACTCAATGTGCTATAAAGACAGATTTACGTTTGACTCTTTCCGAAGCAGGTACAGCTCAGGACCAGTCCTGGAATCAGGTCATATAAAGTAATAAAGATTAAAGGGTGAGCAGCCGGAGGAGCAGGATCCTGACGGGATCAGGCTGCAATGAGAACGCTGCTTATACTATTGGCGCCGTCAACCAGAAGAGCCCTTCCTTTAGGCAGCCAAACTGTACAACCGGCCCTTAAAATCCGGGCAGAAGGATTAGTTCAAATTTACCTTTTTTCAGAAAACGTGTTTATTTTTTCTTATAAAAATCCTTATTTTTAGTTTTAAGAAATAAGAACCACAGTTTCGTCGCCATGCAACCTTATCCGTTCAGCTGATGGCCCCGAAGCTGAACTAAAAAAGAAAGGAAAAACATGGCAATAGTTGACAAAAAAGGAGGGCTGCATGGCACCGTGGCCCATGTTGTCTACCGAACGGTGGGCGACTTACAGGTGGTGCAAAGCCGGCCACGCCGGTTTAAGCAGACGCTGGCAACCCGCGAGAGCGGCGTTGAATTCGGGCTCGGCAGTAATACCGCTTGCATTATCCGTAACGTGATGGAATCCGCTTATCATTCTGTAGACAGGGGCATGGGAAACCGGCTTACTGCTACTGTATTGAAATGCATCCGAAGCAGTAAAGAAAAGTTCCGCGGAGAACGCGATATTCACGATGGCAACCCCTCCTTTCTGAAAGGATTTCAGTTTAACGCGAATTCGCCTCTCAGCGAGGTGCTTGAGGTAAGGCCGGTAGTGAGCACGACGCCGGAGGGCAAGGTACAGATCCGGATTCCGGCGTTTGATTCCCACCGCCAGCTCCATAACGCTCCTGCTCAGTGCAGTAATTATACGCTTCGACTATTGGCTACGGCTTTTCATTTCCGTTCGGAGTACTCGGAATACCTGGACTACCACGATATTGAGTTTGCCCGTGGTTCGTACCTGGAAGAGCAGGTCTGGACGCTCGACAAGGAGCTGCCGGCAGGATGTCTGGTGTTGTTGAGCGTGTCGCTCTTCGCGCTTAACCGGACCAGGCTGAGCACCATGGTGGTCAACACGCCTGAATGGAGCCCTGCCGAGGTGGTGGAAGCCATACAGGTACCGCAGGGAGACCAGGAAATGCTGGATCCGGACTATATTGGCGGGAAAAATCTCTGGAAACATCCGGAACGCGAGCCCTATAAACGGACCGGCTCCCCCTTTGAAAAATACCCGTTAACGGCATATCACGGCAAGGACCTGTTCTCAAAGATCGAGCGCCACAGGGAGAAGGCGAGCGTGCAAGACCTGGATAAGTTGAACGCCGCCAGGGAAGAACTGCAAAAACGGCTGCAGGCTGAGCAGGCCAGGGGCGCTGAGTTGCCGCTGACAAGTAACGGCCTCCCGGCTCTTCCTCCTCTTAAAACAGGAAGAAAAACATTCGGGGGCTGCACGCAGAAACGGGAATAAACGTTTGCGGAATGTTCTTTCTGGCCTATATACTGAACGAAGCGATCTCATTGAGGCCCCTTTGAAACAGAATCAATAATCTCGATAACACAAATAGATTGTCGCAAAAAAGATGCATGAGCCGTACGCACAAACGGGGATGAAAGTAAGTTGAATGTTCTTTGTGGCAACTTAAGAACAAATACACTTTCACAGAAAGGTTTTGAGCCAGACGTGCCGGGCCGTGCGGGGAGCTTTGGCTTCTTGCCGGTCCTTCAATAGGATCGCGTTAAGAAACCAACAGCGCGCTTTTCCGAGCTGCTCAAAGACTCCACGCCTGGTTGTCTTCGGGCGACTTTAAGCTCTTGTGTCTCCTCGCGGAAGCTGATCCTCCGGCTGTCCCTACCTATCTGTTTCAGGCAATCGAGTCACGGGCGTTTTATTCAGCGCCTGTCTGCTATTTGCTCTTAAACCTAAGCACTGTAAATGAATAGGGCGGTAATTCCTGCGATGCTTTCATACTGACGGAGCTTTCTGTCACAACCGGTTTCCCTGTCTTGTCCGAAGGGTCGCCAGCAAGCGTCGTTCTGACGACTTTGAGGCCGGGCTTTATTCCGTTAAAGTCGAGATCCGCTTGCACCGGCACAGGAAGCACGTTGACCACCTTCAATATCAGGTCGCCGGTTTTGCTGTCCTTCACAGTTGAATACGCGATCCGCTTTTTTACCTGTTCGGAGGCGTCCGAAAGGGTTACAGAAGCGGGGATATAGTGATCGCCGGCATTCTGCCCGTACAGCTGCTGCACGTAGTATCCGATCGTAGGTTTCACCTCAGTATTGTTAAAATAAATGAGATCGGGGTTCCACTGCGTATGTCCTTCCTTAGCCAGAAGCGGAGCATAAGAAGCCATGTGAACCACATCTCCGTTCCGTTCAAGCGACGTGAGGTACACCGCTTCAGCGAGCGAAGTCTCGAGATTCGTTCTATTTCCCCCCGGCAGACTGGCTGCGTATTCGCCCAAATACACCTTCGATTTAGAGCGGTCATATTTATCGTAAAAGTCCTGATTGTTGATAAACCAGCCGGGCGACTGATAATAATGCTCGTCAATAACCGGCAGCTTCAGCTCGTTGGCGATCTTCCATCCTTCTTCATAGTCGGTTCCCTCGAAAAAAGGCCCTGCCGTTCCAATGATTGTTATTTCAGGATGAGCCTTTCTCAGGGCGTCGCAGATCATCTGGTAGCGCTGGCGGAACACGTCGGTGATCTGATCCTCGTTCCCGATTCCGATGTACTTTAAGTTAAAGGGCTTAGGATGGCCAGCTTCCGCACGTTTCTTTCCCCAGGTAGTGTTGACGCCTCCATTGGCATATTCCACCAGGTCGATAATATCCTGTATGTACTGTCCCATCTCGGACATCGGAATTCCGCCCTGCTGTCCTCCGCCGCCTGTTGATGAATTCTGACAGGGGACACCGGCTGCAATAACGGGAACAGGCTCAGCGCCTATATCCTCACAAAACTGAAAATACTCAAAGTAGCCCAAACCCATGCTCTGGTGATATCCCCAAAGGTTCCGGTCTGGCACACGTGCTTCCAGAGGCCCGATCGAGTTCTTCCACTTATAAATATTTTCGATTCCATCGCCATGTGCTACGCAACCTCCCGGGAAACGGACAAACCGGGGATGGATATCGGCAATCGCCTGAGCCAGGTCAGGCCTGAGGCCGTTGCTGCGTCCCTTAAACGTCTTCTGCGGGAAAAGCGAAACCATATCGAATGCGAAATCACCAGCGCTTAAAGGACTCAGTTCCAGACTTACATCGGTTGCCGTTGCAGATGGAACGAGGCTCGTTTTCACGCTCTTCCATGCCGCGGAAGGCGAAGAGATCACACCCTTGGCCAGCACACCCTGTGATTTACTCACCAGGCGGGCCTCTATCCTATTTCCTTTGCCAGCTGCTGCTTTGACAAATAACGACAAGCTATAGCCCTCACCTTTCTTTACGGCAATCCCGTCAAAGCCGCTATTGACGAGCGCGGCACCAGGAGAGCTGACTGAGACCAGCGCATAATGAGGGTTATGGGGATGTACCGGGCTAACCGAATCAACGCGGAAGCTGGCTTGTTCACCCCTTAGGCTCCAGGCGTAACGGCTGTTCCAGTCCTTATCATGGTATTTCTTATCCTGTAGCCGGTACTCAAAATCACGGTTCTGAACTAACTCAGCATACAATCCTCCATCGGCTGCGTAGTTAATATCCTCAAAGAACACGCCCATCAGCATGTTGCTGATCTGCTTTGACTTTTCCGGGTGGAGAACGATCTTAGCCTCCAGCTTTTTGAGATTCGCGTATCGCCTTGCATCATCCCTGGTAGTTTCTGAATTTAAAGCGGCCTTGTACTGTTGCCGCTCGTAGCTTTTCTGAAGGCCATCAATCAGGCGCCATGCTACACGATGGATCTGCCCGGTAAACGTTTCTCCGCCGAGGCGAACCGTAATTTCAGAACGCTGATATTGACTTTTATCTACTTCTTCGGCGGGCGAATAATTCTTGAAATCTTTTGTTGTGGTCTGATAATACTTGCCCTTACTGTCGGAATAAGTGATCCGATAGGTGTCACGCTGAGGGTCATACGAGATGACGGGCTTCAAGACATTCTCCCCTTTCTTGAAATAGGGATAGCTTTGAGGCCCCCAGTATGTAAGATCAGAAGAGCTGGCGTGTGCAAATTGAAGAGTGTAATTATTCAGCCCCCAGACGAGCTGCCATTGGCCATCCTTTCCCCGGATGAGGTACGGATCGAGCATCTTCTTCTCGCTCCCCCATGCGCCATAGTCACTTTTCAGGAAGGTATAGTCGTTGCCGATCCGCGTCCAGTTTTGACGGTCCTGACTCCAGGCAAACCGCAAGCCGTTCACCCCGTAAGAAAAGAGGTATACGGAATCAGGCTGGTCATATCTGTTCATCGCTGCAGACGCCTGCTGACTCATGGAGAACAGTAAAAAAGCGAAGACGAACTGGAGCCTTAACGAAAGAGTCGTTGATGGTACGAGGCTGTGAAATGAAAAATTCATAGACTTTGGTTTCTGGTTCCTTTGTAACGGCTAACAGTGAAGCCGGACAATGATTAACTGGTTGTTTAACAATACAAATATAATATTAAATGTCACAGACACAATTATATTTTTCTTTTTAGGATTTCATTACTTCATCTTTTGGTCGGCCTGTTCTGGAGCTGCGAGAGCTCCGAAAAGAGACTATTCCTTTCCGGACAACCTACAGCCGCAATCTTCATATCACAATAAATGAAGGGATACTAGTACGGGAAGTGAAACAATAGTACCTTTGCGCAAAATTTCCAAAAGTGATTAAGTACGTGTTGATGGTACTTGCGGGTGCGGCAAGTTTCGGCATTTTATCCTCCTTCGTTAAGATAGCATACAGTCAGGGGTACACTCCCGCAGAGATTTCGTTCATTCAGGCCCTGATGGGGGCAGGTGCCTTGTGGTCGTTCTTCTTGGCATCGAAAAAACAGAATGCAAAAGCAAAAGATATCTTGTGGCTGCTTTTCGCCGGAGCCTCTATCGGTATCACTACGTTTCTGTACTATCTTTCTGTAAAATATATTCCAGCTTCAGTTGCCATTGTTTTGCTGATGCAGTTCACCTGGCTTGGGATCCTGATCGAATGGATCCTGTTTAAAAAAAGGCCGATGGTACTGGAGCTTGTTATCACAGTGATCATACTTGCAGGCACTATTCTCGCCAGCGGCCTTACCGGTCAGAAAGAATTTAATTTATCGCCTAAAGGCGTGGGCATTGTTCTGGCCTCCTCACTCGTGTATGCCATTTATATTGTAGCAAACAGCCGTGTGGGAAAGAACGTCTACTGGCAGAATAAGAGCGCCTGGATTATGACCGGCTCGGCGGCCGCTATTTTTCTTGTAAACTTCCATACAGTCGCCTTTGAAAACCACATTGGCCCGCATCTGCTTAAGTGGGGACTATTCCTTGCCTTCTTCGGCACCGTTCTCCCTCAGATCCTTTTCGCAGTGGGAATGCCTAAAGTAGGCGCATCAACAAGCGGCCTGCTGATGACTGTAGAGTTGCCTGTAGCGGTTGTGACGGCACACCTGATCCTGAAAGAAGAAGTCAATCTGGTGCAGTTTTTCGGCATTGTGATCATGCTGAGCGCAATCATCGGGATGAACGTGATCAAGCAGAGAGGAAAGGCAGCGGAACTGGTAATTAAAGGCACTGAGGGGGATTTAAAAACAGCCGAATAGCCAGAACTGCGTGTCATTAGCCTTCAGTGAAAGATATAGAAGGCATGGAGCAGTGACATGGCTGACAAGTTTTCTGTTGGCAGATCATCATTTGAATACATTTAGTTATGGATATTGTCGCTCTTCTTCATCTCAGAAATATATGAAATGGCTTATCTTATCGCTTCTTCTTTGTTTGATCCCCTCAGCCATGTTAAAAGCGCAAGCCCCTGATCTGGTTAGAACAATCTGCCGCGATACCATCAACCTAAGAGGAAGAGTGATAGATGCCGGCGGGAGGCCCGTGCCTGGGATAGAGGTACACTCGAGCGGAGAGAATCTAAAATATCCTAAAATTTTTCTCGGAGCATTAACAGACAGCATGGGAGTTTTCAGGATTGAGGGAGCTCTTTTTAATGACACAATTACAGTTGTTTCCGCCGGTCGGGATATGCCAAAGTACTACAACAGAGGGAGCAGGTTCATCACCATACAGCTGCCTCTTATTCTACCCAGGCAGTTGTCTGCGGGAATAAGCGCCAGGCGGTTCGTTGCTACCCGGAAACCTTGTTTTACTACGGAACCGGAAGACTACACCTGTATGCTTTCATATGCGACCAACGCATCACTCGTTGGAGGAGAGCAGATGTTACAGAAGATCGTCTCCAGTCGACTCATTTATCCGGCTAAAGCAATAAAAAACAACATTGAGGGGACCGTGAGGGTTGCGTTTACAGTGGAGAAAGATGGATCAACGTCTAACTTCTCCGTCTTGGACAGCATAGGCTATGGCTGTGAGGAGGAAGCGATACGGGTTTTACGAACGATGCCCAAATGGAGTCCGGCTATGAGGGGCGGCAAAGCGATAAAGTCGCAACAAACGGCGGCCATCACTTTCAGGCTCGAAGACTAATACGGTCAGCCAGACACTATTATTGCTCTTAAAAAAACGCACCACCAGCCTTACTTATTGCTACTCTTTTAAACGCTGCCGCGGATTTCGCAGGTTAAAAGGCAGGATACTGCGACCAGCAGATGTAATGATACGGCCGTAGCCTCCGGTGTAATGATGACCGCCGGGAAGTATTGAGAGATGAAAGTTCTTTGCTGAAACATCTGCAAGCGGCTTATGATCTTCGTCCTGTCCGTAAAAACAGTAGATGGGAACTTTGATTTTAGATAATTCTTCCTTCACCTTATAGTCCCTGTCATCGCCACCGAGGTTAATCAGGTCGGTGAGGTAAACTTCAAAGTCGGTGGACAAAAACGGAGATAAGAGCTGAATTTCCGTTACTCTGGCTTTCAACTCATCAGGGAGCCGGTTATAAATGAACGGGACTACGTCTGCGCCGAAAGAATAGCCGTTCAGCGTGATGCGGCGGTTGTTCCAAAGCTTCATGTACCGGGTTAACAGACGGGTAAAATCGGCAGCAGTTTGCTCAGGGGTTTTCCGGTGCCAGAAGTAAGACCGGCTGTTAAAGCCTATCACGTCGTAACCTGCCTTTGTAAAGCTAACGGCGAGGCTGTCATTAAAGTCAAGCCAGCCGCCATCGCCGGAAAGCAGAACAACCATCCGGGAGCTTAAAATATGCGAGGACCTGTACAGAATTAAAGGAAGGTCTAAATCATTGCTTACAGTTCCGCTGTTGCGCAATATTCTTTCCCTTCTTAAGGTACTGCAGCCGCTTAAAAATCCGATTAAAACAAGTGCAATTAAAAAAGTGGTTTTGCTTCCCGCCTGAGCCAGTTTCATGTGCTAAAAATAACGCATTTAAGAGAATTTAGATTGACAGAAACAGGATTCTTCTTGTCTTCAGCCCTTTGTACGGCATTTTGGATAGTGCCAAAATGGAGAGCAAATTACGCGGGGTGCAAGAGGGAATTAGTACTGAACAGAATAACAAGGGAATGCGGATTGACAAGAGGAACATTCATGAGCTGACAGTTCAGTGGAAATGAAAGTTGCTTGAATTAATAGAACAAATAGCCACAGGAGGAAGATCAGCACTCCAGCCTGATAATGTCCTGTTCAGCAAGCAGTGCTGCTGTAAAACTCTCCTGCCTTTTATAGGCACCGATGGCTTGCCATACCAGTATTATTTCCCCGTTCTCTACGATTTGTTTCAGCAAGCGGTATTTCAATCCATGGGAGGCGAACAGCGCTTCGTATTTTTGCCTTGCTCCTTCTGAGTATGGGCATTTGACGGAGTATTCTTTGGCCTGATTTACGCGGAACAGGTAATTCTCAATGGCGGGAAGTACGGCCAGGATAATAACGATCAGGACGCTGGCGCAGGAAGATGCAAAATAAAAGCCTCCTCCTATTCCCATGCCGACGGCAGCAACGGCCCAGATGGTCGCGGCAGTGGTAATTCCGTTCACCTGATTCTCGCCACGAAAAATAACACCGGCTCCAAGGAATCCAATGCCGGTAACGATATTAGATGCAATACGGTCTGTTGAACTTCCAAAACCAAGGTGGACCGACATAATGGTAAAGAAACATGCTCCTACTGAGATCATGATGGTAGTACGGAAGCCGGCGGCTTTCCCTCTGTACTCCCTTTCTGCACCGACAATACTTCCCCATAAAGCTGCCAGCAGGAACTGGATCAGGATTTCGAGATTGAATTGCATATCGCCTGTATATGATGCTGCTACACGAATGTTATCTATTACTCCTGCCAGGGTCATTACTGCTTAAACTCCTCTCCTACGCTTTCACTAAGACCGTACATCAGCCACTGCCGTCTTTGTATGGCACGCTTTTCTTTCTCCAGCAAAGCTGTAAACTCTTTTACTCCAACGGGTTCATTCCCGTTGCCATGTATCAGCACGATGCTCCCTGCACGTGCTATCTGCCCCTTTGCCAGCCATGCATCACTCCCGACGGGGATCAGGCCGTACGATAAAAGTTCATTCGTAACTTTTTGATCTGATACCAAGCCAGGAAACCGAAAAAATACGGAGGGGAGTAAGCCACGTTCAAGCATTGCCACTTCCGTACGGATCACTTCCTGACGGAGGTCAGTTCCGGGAGCAAGGATAAAATTTGACTGAATGGGCGCCCTGGGGGCAAAGTGATGGTTGTATGTGTGATTTACCCAGGTAATAGCGATATCACCACTTTTAACCAGGTTGTTGAGCCAGTTGATGTCGTTTTGATGACGCTCCATGAATCTCCCGGTTATTGAGAGTGCAACGGGCACAGGCCTTTCGCACTGCTTGAAGCCCGCAATCAGGGAGGTAAATATACTGCGGTCTAAGGGATGGTGAGAAGGGCAGAGATCTATGGTAAGGGTAATGCCTTTCTCAGCGGAAGAACCGTGGGTGATGCCAGCATCCTGCAGAGCGCGGGCATTATCGGCAGCCAGATGGAGGGCTTTCATGTAGGGAGTTTCCTTATAGAGCTGCTGCAACTGAGCCCAGGTCATTTGCCTGGGTATAAGCTGAGCGTGTGATACGATAGCCGTTTTCAGGGAATTGACGTCTGCCGTCAAATAAAATATAGTGCCGGCTTTCTGAAATTGCCTGAGAACAAGAAGAGGACGTCCATTTAACCCGGCAGCTCCATAACACACCTTATAGTCTTTTATATCTTCGTTTCCCGAGGCCCCCGCAATCAGGGGGATGGTTAGCAGGAGGATAAGAGACAGGAGCGGAAAAGAACGACGCCTGCGACTAAGAACACCCATTTCTGAAGTACTAACAAAATAATCTTCAACAATTCAAAGTTAAGCAAATGGCACTATCGCACCAATTGCTCAGGCTCTTTTACGTTGAAGTGACTGGAAAGTTATAGAGCGCACATCTATTTCTGAGAAGCCGCCCAGGCATTCATTTTTTCCTCGAACACGCTCAGAGGGAGCGATCCGTCTTTCAGCACCTGATGATGAAACCCGGCAAGATCAAACCTGGCACCCATCATCTGCTCATACTTACGCCTCAGCTCCTGTATCTTCATTGACCCCGTTTTGTAGCCAAGTGCCTGTGCCGGAATTGCCATGTATCTTTCAATTTCGGCAGTTGCTCCCTGCTCACTGATGGCTTCGTTCTCCATCATATAGCGAATGGCCTGCTCTCTTGTCATATTTTTCGTGTGGATGGCCACATCAACAACAAGACGTACTGCCCGATGCATCTCATCGCCCAGTGCACCCATATGCTGATAAGGGTCGGTATAGAGTCCAAGTTCCTTGCCTAGCGATTCACAATAGAGCGCCCATCCCTCCACGTACGCATTATGGAATCCGAAGCGGCGGAACCTGGGCAGTTCGGTATTTTCCTGTGTCAGCGAGATCTGGTAATGATGACCAGGGATGGCTTCGTGAAGGAATAAAGACTCCATTCCTGAAGTGGTATTAAAATTAGCCGCATCTAATATCGGCACATAGAAAATTCCAGGTCGCTTACCGTCGGCAGAGCCCTGACTATACTCGGCGCTTGCCGATTCTGCCCTGAATGCTTCTGTCTGACGGATCTCAAACGGAGTCTTTGGAGTATGATTGAACATCTTTTTCAGATTAGGCTCCATTCTTTTGTGGATGCTCTCAAAGGCAGCGAGAACTTCAGATGGCTTCTTGTATGGCATAAAGCGCTTATCCGTCCTCATATAATTGAAAAAAGCATTTAAATCGCCTCTGAACTTTACCTTGTTCTTAATGCTGTCCATGAGATGCCTGATACGGGCGACCTCCTGTAATCCCGTTTTATAAATTTCGCCGGGGCTCTTTGTTGTAGTGGTTTGCTGCCGAACGAGATAGGCATACATTTCTTTCCCTCCGGGTAAAGATGAAAGGCCTGACGTTGTTCGTGCGTCAGGCAGGTATTCATTCTTCAGGTAGTCGCCCAGTCTTTTGTAGCTTGGAACGATCTGTTGGAGGATAGCAGTACGATACGCAGCGGTGAGACGCTTCCGGTCGGCCTCAGAAAAAGAGGACGGCATATTACTGACGGGACCGTAAAAGATACTCTTCTCGGGTTCAGGGGTAACCATGGCGTACATTTGCGGATACATCTTAACTACGAGTGCTTTGGGGAGCACGATGCCAGCCTTTACACCTTTTCTGAAATTGGCAATGGCTGTATCTGCCCATACAGAAAACGCATCAATCCTTTTCAGCCAATTCTCGTAGTCTTTCACGGTCTTAAAAGGCTGAGCTCCGGTACCCGATCCGAATTGCCCGATAGTGAGCGGCAAGGCGTACATCTGATTAAAGGGCATGTACTCGAAGTGAAACTGTAAGCCTTTGAGGTTTAATTCGAGCTGATCCTTCATGACCTTATACGACAGCCGGTCGTTCTCATTAAGACTTTCCGGCTCATAGTGCTTCAGACTATCTAAAAAGCGGTTACTATATGCCTTCACTGCGTTTCGAAAGGCAGTTGTGCCGTCGTTTGGCAGCTGATCGTTATAGCGGTTATCCCCTGCGTAGGTAGCGTTGAGGGGATATAATTTGAGTCCCTCTTCATAATACAGATCGCACAGGGCGTTAAATCCTTTATTTTTAGCACCCGCACTTGTAGTTCTTCCCGAATTGCAAGAGAGCAAGAGAAAGCCCAGGGCGAGCAGACATACGAATTTCTTCATTTCCACTTATTTTGGGATAAAAATAAAGAAATCTCTCTTTTATTATTATCGCTATGGCAATCCCTGTGTCATTGCTTTACCCAAGAAAAAATTAGTTTCGAGCCTGCGTTCTAAAGGATAACGCAAAAAGCTGTCGTGATAGGCTTTTTGCTTTCGGAGCTTAAAAAAGATGGCCCAGGCCATCGTTGGGAAAAAGCGGGCTAGCGGCTTTGCAAGTGCAGGCGGAAAGGGATAAAAATTGCTTCCGCCGAAGTCGGCCAGAACGTATGAATTATCGGAGGCGTTCACTAAGAGCTTCAGGACATCCTTCTTGGTGTACCCTCTAACATGGGCTGAATTGTTTTGAATAGAGGTGGGCTGTTCACCTAAAACCAGCAGGAGCCGGTTATGAAGGGAAGCAAGGTTGGGAACTCCTATTACGATGTGACCTCCCACTTTTAACACCCTGCTTATCTCATGGAGTATCCACCATACCTCTTTGCAATGCTCAAGGATTTGGTTGCATATGACCACGTCCACGGACTCTGCATCAAAAGGGAGCACATCTCTCTCAATGTTGAGGTTATGTACCACGATCTGGTGAGCCTCCAGGTCTTTGATATAGGGAGGATAGCACTCGACGGCGTGAAGACGGGAGGACGGGTTGTTGTGCTTGAAGATGAGGAGATCGTCGCCATGACCGGCTCCGAGGTCGAGAATAAGGGCGTTGGCCGGTTGATTAACAGCGAACTGATGGATAAGATGTCGACCGTAATTAAGGCTTTTGTCGATTATTTTCATTGCCAGGTTATCTGCTACATTGTATAGGCAACAGCCCTCAGCAGCTTTGGTTTCACAAAGCCCTCGAAATCAAAGACTATTGCCCGACAACAAACAGATAAGGAACGTTTATCATCTAATTCCACGTGCAATCAACTAAAAATAAAAGGAGCACAGGTGACACCCATGCTCCTTTTATTTCAGATAATTTCAACGTGATTATTTTGTTTCATCCTGGCCTTGCTCAGGCGCTTTGCCGATCAGGTCCATAAACTGGTCGAGCTTAGGAGTAATAATAATTTGCGTGCGTCGGTTCTTAGCGCGGCCCTCTTCGGTAGAGTTATCAGCTATCGGATTGTATTCCCCGCGCCCGCCGGCTGTAAGACGTCTCGGCTCTACACCATAGTTGTTCTGCAGGGCCTGCACGACGGAAGAGGCACGAAGTGCACTGAGATCCCAGTTGTTCCGGATGTTCTTTTGAGAAATAGGTACATTATCGGTGTTCCCTTCTATCAGCACGTCGTATGTCTTGTAGTCTTTGATAATCTTGGAGATCTTCGATAATGTTTCTCCGGCTCTGTCAGAGATCTCATAGCTACCTGATTTGTACAGCATATTATCAGACAAAGAAATATAAACCACCCCTTTTAATACCTGAACGTTCACGTCGCGCATTTCCTGCTGACTTAATGAACGGGTAAGGTTATTGGTGAGCACCATGTTGAGGGAATCGCTTTTATTCTTGGCATTGACGAGCTGCTGGATATACTTATTGGAGCTGTTGATCTCATCTACCAGTTTGGAGATATTGACATTGCCCTGGCTGGTGGAGTTAAGACACTTGTCAAGGGCCTCCTGAAGCGATTTGACATTGGCTTTCTCTGAGGCGATCCGGTCTTCCAGATTCGACACTTTGTTGTTTGCCACAGCCAGACTTCTTTCTGTCAGCAGATATTTGTTCCGGAGATCACGCGTATTGCTGTCAAGACGGTTATACTTCGTTTGCAACGACTGGTATTCCTTTTTGCTAACACAGCTTTGGCCTAACATGGCAGCAAGGGCAAGAGCAAGTATTGATATTCGCGTTTTCATCATATTTACACTTTAGTTAAAAATTGAACATTACAAATTAAACTGACCAAACTTAAGAAAGTTTTTCTTATGAAAGTCGACCCTACTTCTACCAAATGAGGAAAGAAGGACAATTCCCCACTCCTTCAATAATAGTACCAATACTTTAGACTGTACCGCGGGCTAAAACGTTTATCTCTACTTACAGTATTTATTGACTACTCAGCGCTCTGCATTGTTTGTTAATACAAGGTATCCAAAGCCATAAGGTTATTTGATGCTGGTAAGTGCCCCTACTTCCTTAACGCTTTCAGCAATTGGATGATCAGCTTTAAACTGAAAACCCAATAAATTTGCCATTAATTGTGCAAGCTGTTTCTGGTATAGTTGCATGCTAGTTTTTACTTCTCCGCGCGGAGGAACATTGGGGGAGAGCAAGGCAAACCATGTTTGACTAGCGCCTGCTATCTTTTTTCCGTGGCTGGTCCACAGGGGCCCCTCGCCTCTGCCGTGATCCACGGTGATTAATAATGCTGTTTTATCTTTGTAAGCACGGTCTGTCTGGACAAACTCCCATATTTCCTTAATCCATTCGTCGACCTGATGCGCCGCGTTCAGATATGATTTATACTTGCCTGCGTGCGCCCATTCATCAGTCTCACCGTACGCGACATAAAGCACTTTCGGCTTGTGCTTTTCTAGATATTCCATGGCTGCGTAATGTGTAAACACATCCAGACATTCAGCAGATCCCCAAGGCTTATAACTGTCTGCCAGCATATTTTCAAGCATTTTTTCCCTTTCAGAGGGATGCCTTCCACCGATCGGATCAAAAGCGGCAGTGACGGGGACACCAGAGTTCTCTTCATTCAAAATCCTGTTGAATGCATCCCAAGCTCCAAAAGCAGCTACCTTTCCATTAAATCCTTTCTGTTGCTGGAGATACGCCAGAATAGTAGTATTTGGGTTGTTCTCGAAATCATTGGAATTCACTCTTTCATCAACGTATCCCGTGAGCAGTTCGCTGTAACCAGGGTATGAAAACCAGTATGGATTATCATTGTCAACCCTGGTACCCGCCGACCGATTTCCATACAACTGACCACGGGATACTACCTCATGCCATAGGAAAGGGAACAGCTTCTCTCTACTATCTTTCTCTGTCGGCCCTCCATAGTCGGCGTTGATGGAGGCGGCGTTGTTTTCATTGAATTGCGGATTATTACAAATAGAAGTATCGACACCTTTAAAAATTTCCTGCCACCGTAACCCGTCAGTGGTTATAAGTATGAGATTCTCGACTTTTGTTTGACCAGACAACTCGTTCACTATGAACAAGATGAGAAGAACCCCAAGGGTTCTCTTTAGCATTTTTTCCATTTTTTATAAAACATCACCCTTGCGGGGCATTTCGAACAAGGTTAGGAAAAAAATATACAACAAACTTTAACAATTAGTTAAGCAATTGTTTCCGGAAGCGCTTGTTACGCCAATTGACTTATCACGTTTTAAGATGATTCGCATCACATTTCACAGACTTACTGCCGACATTTTTTTCAGGATAAAGCTTTTGGCAAAATTTGGCAAAAACATGTAACTCTTTTGGCAAACAGTCAGTAAAACGCAGTACTTCATATCTATGAAGGACAGGGACTTGGGAACTATATACATTATTTATGAGTTCAAAACATACCCTTTCCTTCTCTTGTATTAGGAAACACACACAGTGGCCCAAAGTCACTAAAGAAAGAAAAAGCAAAGAGCTAGCAAAAATATTAGTACTGTTTTTACTGGCATTATCATGGGCAGGAGTTAAAGCTCAAAGCTTGAACGCCTGGGGAAGCTATTACAATGGCAAAGAAAGTCCAGCAGCGGCAACCCCCATTGTTTTTAGCTCTCTTAGCTGGAAAATGGTGTCGGCAGGCGACAGATTCGCTCTGGCAATTAAGAACGATGGAACGTTATGGGGTTGGGGAGATAACTCTAAGGGCGGACTAGGAATCGGTGCGGACCTTTCTCAAAAAAACAATCCTGTTCAAATTGGAACTGATAATACATGGTCTACCATCGACGTGAGCTATCTGGGAAGCAGCTACGCGATTAAGAAAGATGGCTCGCTTTGGTCATGGGGGGATAACAGGAAGGGGCAACTTGGATACGGCACAAACGAGGCGCCTCAATTAACACCAAGACAGGTAGGATCAGCAACTGACTGGAAAGACGTAAAAGCCGGCGACTTTTCCGTTCTTGCACTGAAAAAGAACGGTAGTATCTGGACTGCCGGAACCTCAGCCTTTGGACAACTGGGAGACGCAACAGACGCAGACCGGGCAGAGTTCAAACAGGTGGGAACAGACCTTAACTGGTCTACCATTGCTGCAGGGGCAGAGCATTATCTTGCTATTAAAACCGACGGCAGCTTGTGGGCCTGGGGATTGAATGCTTCCGGCCAGTTAGGTGATGGGACAGTTGATAATCGGAATACTCCTGTTCGAATAGGTAGTTCCAACAATTGGAAGTGCGTTGCTTCGAGATTTGCGAGCTCTTTTGCCATTGACAACCAAGGAGTCATCTGGGCGACAGGAGACAACTCCTACGGTCAGCTGGGAGATGGCACTGAAACAAACCGGACCACCTATAGCAAAATTGGCACCGACACAGACTGGAAAATTGTCGCACCAGGCGACTTCCATACAGTAGCCGTAAAGAAAGATGGCTCTTTATGGTCCTGGGGCTGGAATTCTAATGGGCAGCTGGGAGATGCGACAGTTGTATCCAAACTGAGTCCCACTCGTTCAGCCGTGGCAGGAAAGGTAGTATATGCGGAAAGTGGCTGGACCGATGTATTCTGTTTAGTTCAAACGACCCCGGACACTCCAACTAATGTGCAAGCCCTGGCAGGGAATGCATTCAATACCTTGAACTGGAGCGCCGTTACCGAAGCAAACGTCACCGGCTTCCGTATCTACGGCGGAACAGAACCTGGAATACTAACGCTGATGGACACAGTTAAAGCGAATATTAGCAGCTATATACATAATAATTTAATGAACGGGACTACTTACTACTACCGCTTGGCTGCTTATAATTCTTATGGCGAAAGCGAATATAGTCCACTAGTTCAAGCAACACCAAAAGACCTTAAACCTACTATTACGCTCAACACTCTCGCAGCTAAGCAGTATGGGGACGCAGATTTCGAAATATCGGCCAAAACAAATTTTACTGGGTTGGAAAAGAATATAACTTACAATAGCAGCAATCCTGAAGTTGCGGTAATAACGAACGGGAAAGTACGAATCACCGGTATCGGATCAACTCAAATCGTTGCAAGTCTTGATGGCCCCTCATCCTTTAATGGTATCTCCGCAGCGCAAGAACTTATAGTAACGAAAGCCGGGCAGATTATTACCGGCGAAAAACTGCCGACCCTTCATCTGGACGGAAAAAGCCACGACTTAAAGCTAAACTGCTCCTCAGGCCTTCCTCTTCAGGTAAAAAGCCTTAATCCTTTTATTCTCAAGGCAGACGGAAATACATTAATCCCAGAGGGAGTGGGGACTGCAACTATAATTGTGACGCAGGAAGGCAACGAGAACTATCTTCCTGCTGAAGCAACTTTTAATATAGTTGTGGCCGCAGGCGAGCAGGAGATCAACGTCCACCAGGCTGTTTCTCCAAACGGGGACGGCATAAATGACAATCTTATTCTTGACGGCCTCGGCCTATACTCGGATTACGAACTCGTCATCGTAAACAGAAACGGCACGAAGATCCTGGAGGCTAATCAAAATGCAACGTCTATGTCAGCCGGCAGGACCATGCAATCTGGAAGTGCTTCAGTAGAGTGCAAACTTCCAGAAATACCTGCGGGGACATATTTTTACGCACTTAAGTTTAAAGACGCAGAGACTTGGAAGCATCAGACCGGATATTTTGTTCTGAAGTATTAACAGAAGAACTTTTAAACAGGAATAGCGGCTTACCTGGCGGTAAACCGCTATTCCTGTTTAAAAGTCAGATGAGGCCAAGACTTTCAGTTGCAGGTACGACGCGTCTTCTGCAACGATATTAGGAAACTGGTTGGTCCGGAAATCTTTAATAATGAAGTTCGGCCTGTTTCCTTCGATACTATTACTCAACAGGTGTTATAAGGCAAGCTGAGCAAGCTTTCCATTGCGCGGCCTTGCCTTATTAAGCTAAGTCAAACAATACCTCTTTAGCCTACTAATTATTATGAGAAAATCATAAACAGAGCTTACCGATGACAACAAGATAATATGCAGAGACGAAGGATCAGCAGCACTATGCAATAAATAATGGCAACTGGCTATTCCTGTGCAGAAGTAGGATCAACCTAATTTAGCAAAAAGCGTATCAGGACCGTGCCCCTAATATACATCCTATTAAGTTTCCTTGTATCATAGTGGGCTGCAGATGTTGCGATTTGCTAAGACCGACGTCTAATATTCTTTAAAAGAGTATAAAAATAGCGCTTTACCGGTTCGCGTTGTTCGCGTACCATTAGGAACTTGCGACCTCCTCGTTGCGGTTAGTTGAACTTGCGCATTTCTCCACCATATTAGCGGTTCGACCGGACTGTCTTTCAGCTCAGCAATGAAAAACAAACAAAATAATGGCTGACAGAACTTTTTGTATGTATAAAAAAAGAGACTAGCATTTTTGAGGGCACTGAAAAAGTTCTAAGGGACAAAAGGAGTAGAAGACGAGGGTTTTCTGCTCCTTTTTTGTATCTTAAAGTGTCGAAAGAAAGACACTAAGATGCTTGCCCAACAACAACAGATACAGTTCAGCGCGTTTTCAGGGCTATATGACCTGATCGTTCCCAAAGACAATCTACTGCGTAAGATCAACGACCTGATAGATTTTACATTTATCTATGAAGAACTGGTCAGCAAATATTGCATGACCAACGGCAGGAAGGCTGAAAGCCCTGTGCGAATGTTCAAATACCTGTTGTTGAAAACGATCTATACGGTTTCGGATGTGGATGTTGTTGAGCGTTCGCAGTATGATATGTCCTTCAAATATTTCCTTGATATGTCGCCTGAGGAAGGAGTTATCGACCCCAGTTCATTAACAAAGTTCAGGAAGCTGCGGTTAAAGGATAATGATCTGTTAAACCTGCTCATTAATAAAACAGTAACAATAGCTATTGAAAAAGGGATCATCCGGTCAAAGTCTATCATTGTTGATGCTACCCATTCCCTGTCGAGGTCAAACCCTTATTCAGCCTTGGAAGTACTACGGGAGCGTTCAAAGCTACTGCGCAAAGCGGTATACGCGATAGATGAAGACATGAAAGCAATAATGCCTGAAAAGAACAGCACAGAGGAATTGGATAAAGAACTGGCCTATTGCAGTGCATTGGAAAAGTGTATCGAAGCTGACAAGACGCTAAGCCAGATACCGTCGGTAAAAGAGAAGTTGAATCTGTTGAAAGAGACGGTGGCAGATACGCAGGAACACTATACATTATCCAAAGACAGGGATGCCAAAACAGGCCATAAATCAGCTGATAGTTCATTCTTTGGTTACAAGACCCATTTGGCGATGACAGAGGAGCGCATCATCACTGCTGCTGTAGTTACTTCAGGGGAAAAGGGCGATGGCCCCCAACTCCCCAAACTGTTGGAGATCAGTCAGCAAAATGGCATTAAAGTAGAAACGGTCATCGGCGATTCAGCTTATTCAGGGAAAGATAACCTTGCCTTAATGAATGGACAAGGCATCAAAACGGTGGCCAAACTGAACCCTGCCATCACCCAGGGGTCAGAAAAGAAGAAGATAAGTTCGATTACAATAAGGACGCTGATATGTTCGTCTGCCCGGCGGGACATCTGGCCTTCCGAAAGGCACGTTGCGGGAAAAAAATATTGGAGAAAACCAGGTGGACACCTATTACTTTGATGTTGAAAAGTGTAAGGTTTGCCCATTGAGAGAGAATTGCTATAGGCCCGGAGCAAAGTTCAAAACCTACTCGGTTAGTATAAAATCAGACACGCACCTGCAGCAGATGGCATTTCAGGAAACAGACGAGTATAAGCAGAAGATCAAACACCGGTATAAGGTCGAAGCCAAGAACAGTGAACTAAAAAACGTTCATGGCTATGGCCGGGCGATAGCCTATGGCATCGAAAATATGCAGATGCAGGGCGCACTGGCCATCTTTACTGTAAATCTGAAAAGGATCATCAAACTGATCAACTAAGTTCCCGGAAAAATCACGCCCGATTGCCCAATCTGTTCTGTATACGCCTGTATCGGCTATAAAAAACCACCCAACCAAATAGTGGACAAAAAGAAAAGCGACCAAGTAAAAGTTGCCTTTCTCTTGATCGCTTTTTTAATACAGCATTATTGAGCTGCTTTTTCAGTGCCCTCGCATTTTTGCCAGTCTCTTTTTTTGATGGTCGTTTGCTACTACTTGTTATAGATTTTAGAAGATACTCTAAAGCTTAGAAGACTTGAGCTGAACCAGTCAGGGAATAGGCCTCCTCCACTTTGTGCCCAATCTAAAAAATGAGGATAAGCTTCGCTAATATTAGTTTTTTCCGTGGGGTAGTCAAACTTATCAGGAAAACTCAGCGCCCACGGCCAATTCTGTCCATTTAAATAGTACCGGTTACTACTAACCGAACTATTATCATCATTACTCCCAAACAAACTCATATCGGCCTTGTCGGTCGGTTTTTTACCTGGCAGATGGACTTCATAGCCTCTTCGTTGATTCGTCACCAAAAACGGATTAAAGGGTGCAGTGGCTGAAAGTGTAAAGCTAACGGGACTTGAAAACACAATATTAACAGTAGCCGTGAGGGGTGCTATCCAGGCCTTCCCAGGTACCGTATTTACCAACGTAGAATTATCAGGGTTCTTAATCAAATTATCCGTATTGTCGAAAGGAAAAACAACTGCATTTCGCTGACCAGCCTCAGTACCGTTAGCGTTTCTCAGTACATAGCTTCCCACCTGCAAGTTTTGTCCCGTCACCGAAGCAATCTTGTCATAGGTAAAAGGTAGTTCAATGCCAAGCCCGTTCTTATAGTCTGCTCCTACTGCTACAGGTTGAAACTCCCCTCGCATTTCAACCACAGCATTAGCGGCATTAGAAATGCATGTATATCGGTAATTAACAACAAGATCGTTTAAGTCATAGTCGGCTGTTTTTGGCCAGCTATCTTCAAAGGCCAGTGTTGACCATCCTGATGCGGATGGATAATAAGTAATATAAGCCTTATTGGGGTCATTAGGAAACTCGTCAATGTCATTAAACACGCCATCGCCATCGTCATCGTTTCCTTTATCAATAGCAGATACACCATCTGAAGAAATAGCAGTTGAAGGGTTAGCTGAGGCATAAACAACCAAATCATTAAAGTCATTATCGGAATTGCTTTGGCGATTGACATCCTCAAAGCCCATAACAAACAAGCTATGAATATCGTCATACAAAAGAACACTGTGCTTCTTTAGCGACGTTGTCGTCTCTGGATTGAACTTCTGGTCTGTATAAAACTTCGTGTTCGAAGTAACGATACCGTTTCCATTCCAGGCGTCCTGAATGAGGACAAAGGCAATGGTAGTACCCTTTGTAAACCGACCAAGCTTTACCTTATCTCCTGATTTGAGCCCACCTGATGAAGAAAGAGCAGAGGCGTTGGGGAAAACCATGGTAACCTTGTCGATCCCTCCATAATACGTTCCTGCAGTAGCCGTAGAAGGCACTGAGCCCGTAGGATAGGTATAATAGGCCAGCGTATTACGATAGGAAGCGCCTTCTGAGACAAAAGTAATCCACACTTCCCCCGTTTCCTGCACGTTGATGTTAGGGACCGCTGCGGATGACAGATACTGCGGATGAGTAACGCTTAAAGCCTTACCCTCTGGAAGGGAAGCATTTACATACGACAATAATGAAGATGAAATTACATCCGGAGTACTTTCAAGATATTTAGGTCTTCCTAATGCAAAAGGATACTGAGTTGTATTTACCATAGCCTCTGCTGAGCCGGTGTAGGGAGACGGATATACGTAATCCACCCCGAAGCCGCCTAGCATTGTTGCTCCGTTAGAGCCGGTTTTAGCAACAGGAGTACTTTCAGGTATGATATCTCCTGAAGCGCCATCCGCGCCCCCAATAGTAATATTTAAGGCAGTCTTTCCCCCTGCATAAACCTTTACACGATTCAGTAAACCCACGTAATTTGGGCTCACATCAAGAGTGTCTAAATAAGCAGGTACTGAAATGACAGTATTGACGTACCCCTTGTTGTCGCTAATGGCACGTAGATAAATATCATTTGGATTATCGGCTCCTGTAACCGTAACTAATGCCCCTTTGATGGGCTCTCCATTGTTGGTCAGCAACCGCAAGGACAATAACAAGTCCTTCGTTGTAGAAAAAACAAAATTATCAGGAGCTATCTTTACCACTCCTGGCTCTTCCACATCTGAATTGCGGTCTTTTTTGCACGCCGTCGCTATAAGCAGGACAGGAACAAACAGAAATAAAACTGATGCCTTAACTCTCATAAAAAATATATCGTCCCCGTTATACTACTATTTAGTAAAAAAGTTACCTAAAGATGCCTCCACACATTACTTTTTATCTAAAACGATATAAACAGGAAGATGGTCAGAGATTTCCCTAGCCTTTTTAATTGCGCTAAAATGGCGGTAAAAGTGAACTACACCTGCTACTGCCACAACAACACTCTTGCCTTCGAAAAAAAGTTGTCGTACTGAGAGGCAAGACACCCATCGGCAAGACACTTTTGCCTCAACGTGGTTTTCTGACCTACGAGAGCAGGGGCGTAACCTATCTTTTTAAGCGGATTAAAGACTGAATGCGACTCTGGCAAATTGAAGTCGCCGCAAAAGATCATATTATGAGATTTGTAAAGGTCAGGATAGGATTTGAAGTACTTAATTTCAGCCTCCGGGTTCTTGTTCTTCGGAGGAGCATGATAATTGGCCAGTGTGAACTGTGATTGACCGCGCTGAAAGGTTAACAGATAGGGCTCGCGCTCAATCTGTGCGGCATAAAACCGATCCAGGAACGCCTTACCCAGGGTTTTCACCCTCGACGGCTTCCAAAGGAAAGCATAGCGCTCGCGCTGATAGGGATTATCCGAAGAAACAACAGGACTAACTGCATAGTCCCATTTAAATCCCTTGCGACTCAGGGCATCGAGAAGTTTTGCTACTGCTTTTGGGCCCTCAGGTCCTGAGACGACCTCCTGCAGGGCGACAATGTCAAAACGATTAATTGTACGCGCTATGAACCCGATCTCCTTATCGCTTTTACTTTTTCCAAAGTTCTGAATATTCCAGGAGCAAATTGATACTTGCTCCTGGCCATAGGCAGAACAGAAAAAGAATAAAAATAAAAGGAGGAAACGCGGCATTATCTGGGTGATATGACAAGGTGACCAGCATCGAGTTTCCTTTCCCGCACGTATTTCATTAGCTCTTTCCCACATTCGGAAGCCCTGTCTGTTGAAAGGATATCAGCACCGCCATCCACGAGTTCTGAGTAAATTTTATCACCGCGACTTTTTGCACGGTTATCGAGGTTACCCATGGTACCCAGGATGCACCAGATGCCCTTACTGTGCAAATACTGGCAAACGGACTGATCAGGAGCAGAGGTCCCGACAAAGGCAACAATGCGATTATTCGGCACTCCCATTTTGTTCAACCGTTCCAGATCGGCAGGCCCTTTTACTGAAGCAGAGATCATCAGGTCGGGAGCAAGTCTGTGTACTTCCGCCGCCTGATTAGCGCTATATGTGATGATGATACTATTTGCTTCAGCTTTATTCCGGCGTACTGCTTTGATCATCATCTCGTAGGGAACTCCGCGCTTAACGTCCAAAGTGAAAAGGACTTTGCCTTTTCCCCACTGAAGGACTTCATCGAGCGTTGGAATGCGGTATGGCGTGAGTTTCCCCTGGTCGTCTTTTAATCTCAATGTTTTTAGCTGGGACAGCGTTTTGCTACTTACCTCTCCGGTGCCGTTGGATGTGCGTTCGAGCCGATCGTCGTGCATCATGACCAGCACCGAATCTTTTGAGAGACTGGCATCACATTCTATAACGGAAGGCTGGAAACGTGTGCTGTTGGCAAAGGTCTCTATTGCATTTTCTGGAAAGCCTGGCATCGGCCCTCCGCGGTGGCAACTGACAAGAGGCATTCGCCGCGTAGTCCACTGCATAAACGCCTGAAGATCCTGTATATCTTTGAACTTAAGGTAATAATGCTGGCTGTATCCGGCCAGCGAAAAAAGCGCAAACGTTAGTAGTAAAAAAACTTTTTCATTGTACTTGAAAGTGTGTGGCTCAAAAGTAAGCTTTTAAGCGACTATTCGAGAAAGGATCAAATGCTCGATTTGGTCTTTTTAGGATATTATACCTATCTTTCTGCTTTTAATCAGTCTAAATAAGGGACGGTAAAAAATCAAGACAGGATGATTATTAAAAAGATAGTAAGGAAACTTCATCTGTGGCTGGGCTTAAGTTCGGGCTTGATTGTTTTATTCCTCGGCCTTACCGGCTGTATCCTTGCCTTTCAAAGGGAGATTGAAGATGCCGTGCAGTCTTACCGGTTTACAGAAGCGAGGACAACTGAGCCTTTGCCGCCATCAGCACTGAAAACAATTGCTGACAGACAACTGCCGGGCAAAAAGCTTCATAGCATTGGCTATCAGAAGGGGCGTTCGGCTACGGCAGTCTACTACGCTTTTCAGCCGGAAGAATATTATCACATCGTATTCCTAAATCCATACACAGGAGAAGTGCTGGAAGTGAAAGACATGTCAAAAGACTTTTTCCGGGTCGTGATCAACGGGCACTATTATTTGTGGCTTCCGCCGCACATTGGTCAGCCAATACTTGCAACGGCGACCTTGCTGTTTGTCATTCTAATGGTTACGGGCATTATCCTCTGGTGGCCCAGGCATCTGGCGGTACTGAAGCAAAGGCTGATGGTAAAATGGAATGCTCGCTGGCGACGCGTTAATTATGATCTGCATAATGTGTTCGGTTTTTATATGAGCTGGGTCGCCTTATTCATCGCTCTGACAGGGCTTGTCATGGGATTTCATTGGTTTTCAAAGTCGGCCTACTATGTTCTGTCGGGCGGCAAAGCGCAGCCGCAGTATTCAGAAACCTTCTCCGATACTACGGGAATGGTGCCTGTTCAAAAAGACCGCCCAGCGATGGATATTATCTGGGCAAAGACGATGAACAGCCATCGCAACTTTGGAGGAGTGATTGACGTTCACCCGCCGGAAAGCAGCAAGTCAGCAATTGAAGTGGCCGTGAATCCCGACAGCAAAACGTACTGGAAGACTGACTACCGGTATTATGACCAGTACACGCTGCAAGAAATAGAAGTGAATCATCTTTACGGTCGCTTTGCAAAGGCATCAGTGGCAGACAAGGCTTTGAGAATGAACTACGACATCCATGTGGGAGCAATAGGAGGTCTTCCCGGAAAAATTATCGCTTTTACCGCCAGCCTCATCGCAGCCAGTCTTCCTGTCACCGGCTTTCTGATCTGGAGGGGCAGAAAAAAGAAAAAGCGACAAAACGTAATTAGTACCTATGCGGGGGGCAGGCAGCCCGGAGAGAAGCTGAAACAACGGTTGAGTTTCCCTATCCGCACATCATCAGGGCCGGTTTAGCAGAATTTATTTTAACGTGAGCCTCTTGTGAAGATAACCTTCTGGTAACACAAAGTACCCTATCTTTACACTGACAATTCTATTACTCACGATATGAAAAAAGATATTGATACTACTCTCTCTATTCTCGGCAGGAAACCTAGTGGCGCAACCCAAACAGAAGCTAGAATTATATCTGAGCAATTATCTATTTAAGCAGGGGATTAATGACGTTGGGTCTATAAAGCTAAATGACGGGCAGGTTACACTAAAAAGCGTCACGGTATCGGGAAGTGGCGTGAAGCTGATACACGCGGGCGATAGTTTTAAGCTCACGATCAGCAATAAGACCGATGCCAGCAAACCCTGGATCGACGTGCCTGTTAAAGCTGTCACTTCTGCAGGTCCGCTTGCTGATACGCTCAGGATCGTTAATAATACCTTCGTGAAAAACAAAGTGATTGCTCATCGCGGTGCCTGGAAAAATACAGGGGCCACTGAAAACTCTATAGCTGCTTTACAGCACGCCATTGGTCTTGGTTGTGAAGGTTCTGAGTTTGATGTGCATATGTCGGCAGATTTTGTTCTTTATATCCATCATGATCATGAAATAAACGGGGTATCTATAGAACAGAGCCCATCAGCGACGTTATCCGGAATAAAACTGACAAACGGAGAGCAGCTTCCAACACTTGAAGCGTACCTGAAGGAGGGAATGAAACAGAACAAAACACGGTTAATTCTGGAGATCAAAGCTTCAAAGATCAGCAAAGAACGATCTATTGCGCTGACCAACAGAGTGGTTGACGTGGTGAAGAAGCTGAAAGCAGAGGGCTGGGTGGATTATATCAGTTTTGACTACGACGTTTGCAAAGAAGTTATGAGGCTTGCCCCCTACGCAAAGGTCTCCTATTTAATGGGGGACAAGGCTCCGGCCGCCCTGGCGAGGGAACGTTTTTTTGGGCTTGACTATCACTTCAGCGTACTGCAAAAACAGCCTGATTGGATTAAGGAAGCCAAACAAAACAAGTTAACAGTGAATGTCTGGACGGTGAATGATGAGCAGACGATGGACTGGCTGCTAAAGGAGGATGCCGACTTTATCACTACTAATGAGCCGGAGCTGCTTTTGAAAAAAGTTTCGTCGAAGTAACACACTGCGCGAAGGCAGGGGATGCTCTGCCTTCGTACTTATCCTGCTTTGGTGACAGAAGAGGCACCGGAGGTCTTGTTATTGACAGATCTTGGGTTGCCTTTGTATTCTACCTGCCCAGCACCACTTGAGGAGACGTTTAGCTCTTCGTCAACGCTTACCTTCACCCCGCACGCACCAGAGGTTGAGATATTATACTTGGCCACTTTTAAGCCGAACGCACTTAAAGAACAAGCTCCGGACATTTCAACGTCGTGTATCGCTGCCTTACCGCTGAGAGTCAGCTCGGTTGCACCACTCGACTCAGACTCAAGATGTCCCGTCTCTAAATTAAGTTTTACCTTACAAGCCCCGGACATATGTATCTTAAAATCTTTTGCCATTATCAGACCGCCATTATCAACCTCCACTGCGCCGGAGGCAGTCAATCCCTCCAGAGAAGGAGTGGTGACATATACCTTGATCTCTCCCCCGTTACATATATTTAGAGAAGGATCTATTTCCAGTGTACCGCCAGAGACCCGTGTTTTTATATGCTTTATTACATTCTCATCTGCCTCTATATTGACGGTAGAATTTGAGCTTTGCCGTATATAAACCTTCATCGCGCCGCTGAGTTCAAGTCTTTTGAAAGCAGGTACGTTTCTGGTCTCAGCAACTTCCCTGCCTGATCTGGGAACGCAATTAAAGTTGCAGGACGCAAAAACCGAAGAGATAATAATCGTCAGAATAGCTAAAAAAGGCCGCATTATTGGAGTCATGGTAACAGGCTTATTGCCTTATGACGACGGTAAAGGCAGAAAGTTACAGAACAGGGGACCATTTTTATTTGCCAAGATTGGCTGTTGATTAAGACGGAGGCCTTAAGCAGAGGATTGCCGCTGCCTACCGGCGGCCGATAGAGCCTTTAGGCAATCATTTGAGGGCAAGAGCTAATCGCTGGCCGTATTCCCGATCATAAGCTTCGAACATTCTGATCATTTTCTTTTGAATGACAGGGCGGCATCTTGACAACACTTCTGCAACATCTGCTATCACCTGAGCCTTCTCTGGCTCGTCCAGACCGCGGTAAGTCTGAACGGCCTTAAAAACAGCAATACTATGAAAGTCATCTGTGTAAACATTCTGGCGGGGGAACGCCGGTGCAGCGCCCGATGAAAAGGAGTTATCCTGATCTTCGATTTCGGTTAAGTGGTACTCTAGTGGCATCTCGGGAATCACGTTATATAGGATTGAAGTGCAAACAATAAAAGAAGCAAAGCGTTTTAATAACCATAAAATTTTAGGCTTTTTCTTTACTGCATAAAATGGACAACAACGAAGCATACTCAGTTTTGAGATTCCCCGAGGAGAATAACAGTGTGAAGATTTTCAACAGAATAAGCGACATAACGGTGAGAGTCGTTGAGCAGGAGGCTACTGTCCCTGAATTTATGGACGGGGAAATTCATTTCTTCGGGGAATGCAAGGGACGATCCTGGGTATTCGAAACGGTGAACTACGACGGTCAGGGTTTAGATCTGGTAAAGGATGCAATACGATGGTATGCAGAGTACATAGGAATGCCCGAAATGCAAATAAGGAACGTGGAGTTCGATCTCTAATCTCTAAATAAAAAAAGAGGCTGCCCTTAAATGACAGCCTCTTCCTTAATCCACTCTGTCATTTTAGCTCATCTTCAGCTTCTTCTGAATATCCTGAACGTAGTTTTTGAACTTCTTATCAGTATCAATCAAGTCTTCAACTGTCTGGCATGCATAGATCACTGTGGAGTGATCACGACCACCGAAGAACTGACCGATCGACTTCAGAGAGGTTTTTGTAAGGCTTTTTGCCAGATACATTGAGATTTGACGAGCCTGTACAATTTCGCGTTTGCGTGTTTTCGATTTTACCATCTCTACGGGAACTTCAAAGTACTCGCATACCAGCTTTTGGATATACTCCATTGAAATCTCGCGCGATGTATTTTTAATAAAGTTCTTAAGCATTGACTTGGCCAATCCCAGATCGATCTCCTTCTTGTTCAAAGTGGCCTGAGCAAGCAGGGATACCATCGCTCCTTCAAGCTCACGAACATTGTTGTCAATGTTATGGGCAACGTATTCAATCACCTCCCCGGGAAGCTCAATACCGTCGGTATACATTTTCTTTTTCAGGATGGCCATCCTGGTCTCCAGATCAGGAACCTGAAGATCCGCAGAAAGCCCCCATTTGAACCGGCTCAATAAACGCTCTTCCAGACCTGACAGGTCCTTAGGAGCCTTATCAGAGGTAAGGATGATCTGCTTGCCTGACTGATGCAAATGATTGAAGACATGGAAAAAGATGTCCTGCGTTTTTTCTTTACCGGCGAAGTTATGGACATCGTCCATAATAATCACGTCCATAGCCTGGTAAAAGTTGACAAAGTCATTGATCGTATTATTCTTAAGAGAATCGACGAACTGCTGACAGAACTTCTCACAAGACACATAGATTACGAGCTTATCAGGATTGCTTCTTTTAATCTCGTTGCCAATGGCCTGCGCCAGGTGAGTTTTACCAAGACCAACTCCGCCGTATAACATAAGCGGGTTAAAGGAAGTGCCACCGGGTTTGGCAGCTACTGCGTAGCCGGCTGACCGCGCGAGCCTGTTGCAATCGCCTTCGATAAAGTTTTCGAAGCAATAGTTGGGATTTAGCTGCGGATCTACGTTTAATTTCTTTAATCCGGGGATGACAAAGGGGTTTTTAATATCCTTATTCAAGGACACGGGAACAGGAATGGATTGCTGCTTTGCCTCAGCTCCATTGCCATTAGAAGGCATATTTGTGGTATAAGGCTTGTTGTTGGAAGATTTTTCCACAACAATGTTATATTCTAGCCGTCCCTCCTCACCAAGTTGCTTCTTTACGGTCTTCCGTAAAAGGCCTACATAGTGTTCTTCAAGCCACTCGTAAAAGAACAAACTTGGCACCTGTATGGTGAGTACATTTCCTTCCAGTCTCAGAGCTTTTATCGGTTCAAACCACGTCTTGAAGCTCTGTGCCGGAATGTTGTCTTTGATGATTTGAAGACAATGACTCCACACGTTTGTACAAGTTCTTTCCATTTTATTTTTACTAATAATTTGATTTCCAATCAGTGCTGAAATGAAAATTCGGTCCCTTTTGGAACATCGAATATTCTAAAAAAATCTGCTTTCGGAACTTATTTTTGCAAATAAGCTTAACTAACTCTAGAACAGAAGAATAACACATCTCAGCTTCTTTTTTGCTTTTAAACGTCCAAATCAGCCCATTTTCTCCCCTTTTAGCCAGGGCAGTAGCTGACACAGAACCATAAAACAAGGTCAACCTTCCACATGCGAATATTGGTAAAACACACTCCCCTTCCTCCACTGTATATTGCAGACAGGCAGGGCTCCCTTCATAATAGTTTAAGTGCGACGAAAGCGAAGACATTTAAAATGGAGAGTTTAGTGATCAACCTCAATTTATACGTCCCCCTCCTAGAAAAGTTTCTCCACATCTTTTCGAATTAGGTCAATCGCCGCATCATATGGATTCACCTCCTGTTTCCCGAGATGGTTTAAAATAGCTTTTCCAAGCTCGACAGAAGAAGCGTCGGAACCGAGGCTTTTTGCTGCATTGTTAATCAAGGCAATCGTTTCCTCCTTAACTTTTCGGGTAACCCACCATGCTGCTTCCGTGACATATATCTGCTGAGAGATATTGTGCAGATACTCGTTTCTTATCTCGTTATTTAAATAATACTGAAACTCTTCCAGGCTGCTACCTTGTGCCTGAACCCGCAAAAGAAGGCTTGCGGGATTAGCTCTCTCGATAAAAAGCACCACCCTCTCATAAGCTTGTAAGCGAAGAGGCAGCGTTATCTTAACAGATCTATTCTTCTCTTTCAGCAAACTTAACCCTTCACTCCTACTGATATAGGGCTTGAGAACTAAGAACACAATAAAGAAGACCAAACTCCCTGATAAAACCAGTTTGAGAATGTCCAAAAGAAAAGGAACTACTGAATTCATGTTTGCTTTGTTAAATGAGAGTCAAAACGGTTTGTGTAATGCAAAGTTGCAACATTTAAACCTATATTTGTTTAGAAACAACAAGAAATAGCATGGAAAGTACGACTTCAATGCCGCCAGTTTCTTTAACAGTTGGGGCGAAAAAAGAGTTATTGAAATTAAAGGAGCAACAAGAATTGGGGGAGGATTTTGGTCTGCGAATAGGCGTTGAAGGTGGTGGTTGCGCAGGCATGAATTACATTCTCGGTTTTGATCAGAAAAAAGAAGGAGATCAGGAATTCATGATTGACGGCATTAAGATCTATATGCATAAAGCTCATGGTCTCTATCTCGCGGGCATGGAGATTGACTTCCAAAACGGCTTGAACGCAAGGGGCTTCACATTTAACAATCCGAACGCGTCCAAAACTTGCGGGTGCGGCACCTCATTTTCCGTGTAAGCTTTAAAGGCAGGTTAGAACCTATTCTTAATAGCCGCGATTAGCGGGAACATCTTTAATAATATTCAGAGGAATTTTAAATCCAATTTCGAAGCTTCCACCTGTGTCCTCTCTCATAACAGCGAGCTGGTTCGTATAAAAACCGTGAAAATAAGCTCGGTTTTCTATATTTAATTCAAAGCCAAGAGTAGTACTCTTGCTACTATGGTACATCCCCTCCAGAGAAATTAAGTTATTCGGAAGCTTTATGGAAGTACCGATGTCCCATAAGTTGTTAAATCCCCTTGCGCCTCTAATACAAAGCTTGGGTTCCAGCGTTAGAAGATCTGTGCTATTACTTATTTGATATGAAACAGCAACAAAATAAGTTGAACCATCCGCTGAGTTACTAATGTCCTTTTTAAGAAATTTTTTCAAGTTGGGGAGTGCACCCTGAATGGAGAACTTATCATTAATATACGCGATCCCGAAATCGCCGTCCAGGTAGGCCCTCCGTTTGTTATATCGTCCCGGCATGATGTCATTTGGATCTGCGACAATACTTTCCTCGTCTAAACGTTCGCTCATTACCCCTAATGAAAGTCCGAAATTAATGCTTCTCTTCTCACCATTAAGAGGCAAATGGTAAGCGTAACTACCCATTAGTCTGGTTCTCCTGATCAAGCCAGCTTTATCGTTGTATAAATTCAAACCAACTCCCACCTTTTCCTTGATCCGGTAATCTGCTGTTACTGCTTGAGATACTGGAGAACCGGGAATCGATCTCCACTGATTGCGGTAATCCAAATTGATTATTAAGTTCTCACTCATTCCCGCAAAGGCCGGATTTCCAACGTACTGATTCTGATAATACTGAGTCGCAAGGGGAGCTATCTGAGCGACGACATTTACATAACTCAAAATAGAACTCCCCAGCATTACGAGCCACAAAACTCGTTTATATTTTCGATTACTGACCACCTTTGTCATTACTTTAATCCCCTACCCTTATTCCCTAACCACAGATATAAATCCTGTAAACTTTTTATTACCAGAGTCAACAGACAACACGTAATAGTATGTATCTTCAGGAACAGGAGCACCATTAAAGGTAGCATCCCACGAGTTATCATAACTATTTTTTGTGTATACCAGTCGTCCCGCCCTATCAAAAATTTTCACCTCATTATTCGGATACATGTCCAGGTTCTTTACGATCCAGACGTCATTAACAGCATCGCCATTAGGTGTAACCATATTATTCGGAATAAGAGACTTATAGTCTTTCAAGACGTTGATCGCCATAGTCTTTATTACGTTACAACCAGTTCCATTACTAACCGACACTTTATATGTAGTCGATTTAGAAGGCCTGACAACAATAACAGAATCGGTCGCCAAGCCGCTCACAAGGCCATCTGTTACCTCCCAATTGAAAGAGCCTATTCCAGAGACCTTAAGTTGGAGCTCATCTCCCAAAGACAAATTCTCGCCCTTGTCGCTGGATAGCTGGACAACTGGCGGTAACGTAACAGATATTTTAACGGGATCAGAAATTGTGGCTACGCCGTTTGCAGCTATAGTCTGAACAGAGTATTCTCCTGAATCCATTACAATAAGTTCTCTTTTGTTTGCTCCCTGGATTTGAGTACCATTCCTAAACCATTGCCAACCAGATGCAGACACAGTGCTAAGAGTGACAAACTCTCCCTTACAAAAAGTAGTACTGCCTGATAAGGTAATTGGAGGGGTGGCGAGGGAAGAGGATACAGCCGTTAAATCTGAAAAACTGACCACGTCGCTAAAGTACTGACTGACATATCCATCATATGCATTGGAAATACTCCCACTGGCCAACAGGTAATCTTTAAAGCTGTTACTACCCGCTGCGTTGCTGTAAGCGAAACTTAGCGACGACGGGTTATTGCCGTTCAATTCAGAGTTAAGAAAGCTCAACGCTACCGTACCCCGAAAAGCAATGGGGCTTGTAAATCGATACATTCTTGTTATACTATTGTACTGAGGCCAGGCAATGCTTGAGCTTACTTTAGTCAGAGTTAATGCCTTAAGTTCAAAATCAGAAGAAGGGATAAAAGAGAGTCCCTCCGCACAAAATTGAGTACCACTCTTAACGTATAAGCTTTGCTGATCAGCCCGTAACTGCGCCTTCAGTGTTTGTCGCAACGAGACGAACACAGTAACCAACAAAAACAATAAAACCCTTTTCTTCATCTTGTATATCTCTTACGCAGCACGCTTCACTTACTGCTTTATGACTTTCTCCAGGTCCTCAACTGAATCTGGTAATGCAACGATCTTATTCGTCTTCGCATCAACCAGAACCATTACCGGGGTAGAAAGTATATAATATGAGCTCGCTTCAGGACTGTTTATACCCCCTGTCGGTCTAAAATGTTTCCATTCTGTCAATTTATTTTTAAACTCTTCCCACACCTTAACTTCTGTATCCGTAAAGTCGACACTAATGGCAAAAACGTCTATGAGAGATTTACCACCAGCCTTTAAAAACCAAGGGTATAACTTGTCAACGAGCTCCTTGCAATGCTGACAGTCGGCCGACCAAAATAGAACCATTTTATATTTAGCATCTGTTCTGTAGTTGTGAAATTGAACAGACTTTCCATTTACGTCTTTTGATACAAAGTCGGGAGCCACTACTCCAGGCCTTATCGATTCTATTCCCAACAGGCGCTTTTCAATTTCGAGTCGTTTTGTGGTAAGGCAGCGCGGATCCTGCAAATATGGCTCGAGCATCTTTATGCCGGGGGTAATATTGAACCCCTCGTATCCCTTATAAAAATAGTCTACCATCCATCCATACAGGAGAGGGTGCCCGCTCTTCGCTTTTTCGATTGCCCGCTGGCCAGCTAATGTAAATAGAGAATCGCGCAACTTGGTTGTCGTTGCCATTGTCCCGTAAAGATTAACGTAATTATTCATCCAATCTTTAATATCAACTGTTTTCGCCAGAAGCGGATCCTGGAAATCCACAAGATCAAAATAATGGTTGATCATATTTTCGAGTCGATCACGTTCAGACCCTGAAAAGAGCATTTGGGGAACATACTGAAACTTAAATGTTGTAGATGCGAATAGATTGGAATGACTACTAATATAGCCGTCTAACCAACGGTTGTATTCTGTACGGCGACCTTCATATTCGTCTTCACACAGAGAATACAACTTTGAACTCGCCCGATCATAGTTCATCAGGAAGTTCTGAAGAACGGAGAGCTGGCTTTTACGCTTACCATTCTCTTTGGAGAACTCAGCAAAAAGAGCATTTTCGGTTTCATCCTTTTGAAAGTAGGTACTATCCGGATTGTTTACCGCTTTAGGCCTCACCCATAACTCAAGATTCTGTCTCCCAGCAAAAAAATACCTTTCAGAGGGATATGGGGTACTTGTCTCTTTTTCCATATAGTCAAACCGCAGTACAAACTGCCCAGGCAACTTGTCTGCCGGAAGGGAAAGGAGGGCTGTTTCGTTGCCTTTAACGCCATTTTTCTCGACAAACGGCTTTAGGGCACCTGCTCCAGATAAGGGCATTATACTAATCTTTGTAGAATACACCCCAGATACATGTATTTTGAGTGTTATATCCTGAGCTCTTGATCCCTGCAGCACTAGCATTAGCACTAAGAAACCTATACTTCTCAGAAACATTCTTAAATTTCTTTCACTCAGAAGCTGTTCTTTCTGTTCTGTCTCTTTTCTTGGCATGTTCATTTTTTATTTTTGTTTTTCGGTAAAGTAAAAGTGTCAAAGTACTAGTCTCTTATACATCTGATATTAAATCCGTAACCTTCCCACTTATTCACCCAGGTTGTGACGCTTGTCGTAGCCGAAATTGATAAATAATATCCGGTAAAACGGTCGCCAGATGAATAATATGATCCTTGGGTGTTACTCCAATAGCCAGCCGAAGCTCCCCTTCCATTTAAGGTGGCATTTAAAAGATAACCTCCTGCATGTAATTTAAGAGGAGAAGCAAAGGCATCGTTATAATTAAGCCAGTATTGAGGCTGCGCATCTGCCGCAGTCCATTCTGCGTTCGTTGGTAAGCGCCACGCCGTTCCAAGTAAGAGCCGACAAGGGTCGTTGGCTACGCTCCAGTTACTATTTTCATTAATACTATATACTCCTGAAACAGGCGTTCGACTTACCCCGTCGTGCTTATATCCCTGAGATCGGTTAAACTGCCAGTACCAACCAGCTGCTTCCTCTGAATTGTCAGTGACCGAGGTTGCCTGCCGGTCTGCTCCCAGATTTTGAGTCAGCCAGCACTTCGCTGCTCCTGATATGGTCGCTGTTGTTGTTTTATATGTAACGGTCTTATCGATTGGGGCCCCGCCTACGCCCGCAACATGCTGTACTGTAAACGAGTTACAGATCTTAAAACTGGTGACGGTTGGGCTGTAGGAAACACCCGCACTGTTAATTGCATAAGCTCTGACAAAATAAGTCTGACCGTCAACAAGGCCAGCTATAGTCCCGGTAAAGTCTCCCGTTCCCGCACCAAGCTGGATAACGTTATCAGAAATAGTAGGGGTTGCATTAGTGCTGCTCCAACAAAGACCACGATCAGTTACTGCAGATCTTCCATCTAGGGTAACTGTTGCAGATCCAGTTGCAGATGAGGTTGTCATCAGGGTAGTGGGGAAAGTGGCGACAGTAACCGAAGGCTTCTCAGGAGTTACTGCATCGCGAAGACATCTGACAGTAAACGCATACCCATCGTACTTGTTGACATAAGTAACGGCGCTACTAGCAGCATTAAATGACAAGTACCCGCCTGTATATCTGTCTCCGCTGGAGTAGTAGTAGCCTTGCGTCGTACTCCAATATCCCCCTGAAGTGCCGCGCCCCGTCAGGGAGCCTCCTAACATTTGGCCGGCAGCGTGCAGCTTCAGAACAGAATTGTAAGCATCAGCCGCCTTAGACCAATACTGAGGCTCCGCATCAACTATCGTCCATTCACTCGCTGTAGGCATTCGCCAGCCACCAGCAAGCAACGCGCGACAAGGGTCGGCAACTGCCGCCCAGTCGCTACTTTCGTTTGCACTCTGGATCCAGTTAACCCATCCGTAGTACGGAGCGTATGATGTGCCGATCGGCTTATAACCCTGGAGCCTGTTAAACTGCCAGTACCATCCTGCTGAGGCCTGAGTTGTATCAGAAACAGATACGGCTTCTTGGGACGCACCCAGATTTTGTGTGATCCAACACCGGGCAGCTCCTGAAATACTTGTACTAATAGTCTTATAAGTCACCTCTTTGTCCTCTGGCGCTCCATTTTGTCCGGCGCGGTGAATAACAGTAAATGGATTGCATATCTTAAAGCTGGTAACAACAGGGCTATAAGCAACACCAGCACTATTAACTGCATAAGCCCTGACATTATACGTAGGTCCTTCCTGAAGGTTACTTAGCGTAGCACTGAAGTCACCTGTCTTAGACCCTACTTTTACCACATTGTCAGTAATCGTCGGAGTCGCAGAGGTTGTACTCCAACAAAATCCTCGTTCCGTTACTAATGCTCCTCCGTCCAGCGTAACCGTGCTGTAAACTTTTGCAGAGGTAGCTCCCATATCAGATGTTGGAGCTGAAACATTGGTTACTGATGGCTTTTCAGGTACAATGAAATCACGCAGGCATCGTACGTTAAACGCATGTCCCAGCCATTTATCCACATATGCCGCCGCATCACTGGTGGCACTTGTAATAGAAAGATAGTAGCCTCGGAACCGGTCTCCACTTGAGTAATAATAACCCTGGGTACTACTCCAGTATCCCCCTGATACACCGCTGTTCTTAAGCGTTCCGCCCAGCATATACCCAGCGGCATGCAGCTTCAACACGGAATTGTACGTATCGTTATAAGTCTTCCAGTACTGCGGCGCAGCATTAGCAGCAGCCCACTCAGTCTGATTTGGCATTCTCCATCCAGCCCCTAACAAATTCCTGCATGGATCGGCGGCAGGGAGCCAATCACTATTCTCGTTGGCGGCCTGAATCCAATTAACCCAAGCGTAATACGGTGTGTATGAACCATTAACCGGCTTATATCCCTGCGATCGATTGAACTGCCAGTACCACCCAGCAGACGCCATTGTTGTGTCCGTTACTAGCTTCGCCTCCTGGTCTGCTCCCAGGTTCTGTGTGATCCAGCAGCGTGGACCGCCCGAGATGCTAGTGCTTATCGTTTTATATGTTACGACCTTGCTTTCGGGAGCTCCATTTTGATCTTTCCGGTGAATTATTGTAAAGGGATTACAAATCTTAAAGCTCGTAACACTAGGGCTATAAGAGGCGCCTTTACTGTTGATTGCATAGGCCCTCACGTAATACGTTGGCCCTTCCTTAAGGCTATCTAGAACTCCGTTAAAATCTCCGATACCCGATGCCAATATCAGCTTGCTATCTGATATTGTCGGAACTGTTGAAGTGGTACTCCAGCAGAAGCCCCGTTCTGTCACTGCCGCCCCTCCGTCAAGTGATACATTTGCGTATCCCTTGGCTGAATTGATCGTCATATCAGCAGTCGGGAAGGTTACATTCGTCACCGTCGGCTTCTGTATAGATACAGTATCACGTAAACATCTCAAGTTTAAGGCATATCCTTCCCACTTATTCAGACTTGACATGGCGCTGGTGGTGGCATTGAAGTTTAAGTACTGTCCTGTGTAGCGGTCGCCGCTTGAGTAATAGTAGCCCTGCGTAGCACTCCAATAACTACCTGTTGCACCTCTGCCGGTCAGAGCACCAGAAAGCATATATCCTGCGGCATGGAGCTTTATTGGGGACGCGTAGGCGTCCGCCGCCTTACCCCAGTTCTGAGGGACCGCATCTGCATTGGTCCATTCTACGCTGGTTGGCATTCGCCATCCGCCTCCAAGCAATAGACGACATGGATCTGCTGTTGCTGCCCAGTCACTGCTTTCATTTGCACTTTGAAGCCAGTTAACCCAGGCATAATATGGAATATAGGAGGTTCCGTTAGGCTTGTAGCCCTGAGACCTGTTAAACTGCCAGTACCATCCTGCCGCTGCCTGCGCGGTGTCTCCCACAGCGGTTGCTTCGCGCTCTGCTCCTAAGTTTTGTGTAATCCAGCATCGCGGAGCCCCTGAGATATTCGTACTGATCGTCTTATAGGTGATCGTCTTGTCTTCCGGAGCACCGTTTAAGTCTTTTTGGTGAATCACCGTAAACGGATTACAGATCTTGAAGCTAGTCACCACCGGACTGTAAGATGTTCCAGCACTGTTTATTGCATAGGCTCTGGCGTAGTATGTTGGCCCCTCTTTCAGATTTTCCATTAATGAAGAGAAGCTTCCTGTTCCATCGCCAGACTTAATCACGTTGTCGCTGGTGGTAGGCGTTACAGAGCTTGTACTCCAGCATACTCCCCGTTCCGTCACTGTAGCACCACCATCAAGGGTTACCGTAGCTGATCCCCTGGCTGTATTAGTGGTCATATCACTTGTCGGGAAGGATACGTTTGTCACCGTTGGCTTCTCTATGGTGATTATATCTCTTAAACAACGAACGCTGAATCCGAGTCCATCCGGCTTATAACTTGTCGCATCCGGGGTACTAACAGCACTGGTAATAGATAGATAATATCCTGTGTATCGGTCGCCGCTTGAATAATAATTTCCCTGCGTAGTGGCCCAATAACTACCTGACACTCCACGTCCTTTAAGCGTCCCGGCCTGCATATACCCTGCTGCATGCAGCTTGAGCACAGAATTGTAAGCATCAGTATACGTATTCCAGTACTGCGGCGCTGCATCTGCCGCCGTCCATTCTGTCCGGTCTGGCATACGCCATCCTCCACCTAATAACATCCGGCATGGATCTGCGGCTGCGGTCCAGTTGCTGTTCTCATTAGTTGCCTGAACCCAGCTCACCCACGCATAATTTGGAATATAGGATCCATTCACTGGCTTATAACCTTGCAATCTGTTAAACTGCCAGTACCATCCTGCTGAAGCTTGTGTCGTGTCTGTCACTGATGTAGCTTCCTGATCGGCTCCAAGATTCTGTGTAATCCAGCATCTTGCCGCTCCGGAGATGCTCGTACTGACAGTGCGATAGGTCACTGTCTTATCTTCAGGTGCCCCATTCTGATCCTTCTTATGGATAATGGTGACAGGATTACATATCTTAAAGCTCGTTACAGCCGGACTGAAGGATATTCCCTTGCTATTGATCGCATAAGCACGTACATAATATGTCGGTCCTTCTTTTAAGGCCTTTAAGATCCCTGTAAAATCACCCGTTCCACTACCAAGGATCATTACACTGTCCAACTTGGTCGGAACTGTCGATGTGGTACTCCAGCAGAAGCCCCGTTCAGTTACTGCTGCTCCTCCGTCAAGTGATACATTTGCGTATCCCTTGGCTGAGTTAATAGTCATATCGGCAGTAGGGAAGGTCACATTCGTCACTGTTGGTCTCTGTATAGAGACTGTATCGCGCAGACACCTCAAGTTCAGCGCATATCCTTCCCACTTATTCAGACTTGACATGGCGCTGGTGGTGGCATTGAAGTTTAAGTACTGTCCTGTGTAGCGGTCGCCGCTTGAGTAATAGTAGCCCTGCGTAGCACTCCAATAACTACCTGTTGCACCTCTGCCGGTCAGAGCACCAGAAAGCATATATCCTGCGGCATGGAGCTTTATTGGGGACGCGTAGGCGTCCGCCGCCTTACCCCAGTTCTGAGGGACCGCATCTGCATTGGTCCATTCTACGCTGGTTGGCATTCGCCATCCGCCTCCAAGCAATAGACGACATGGATCTGCTGTTGCTGCCCAGTCACTGCTTTCATTTGCACTTTGAAGCCAGTTAACCCAGGCATAATATGGAATATAGGAGGTTCCGTTAGGCTTGTAGCCCTGAGACCTGTTAAACTGCCAGTACCATCCTGCCGCTGCCTGCGCGGTGTCTCCCACAGCGGTTGCTTCGCGCTCTGCTCCTAAGTTTTGTGTAATCCAGCATCGCGGAGCCCCTGAGATATTCGTACTGATCGTCTTATAGGTGATCGTCTTGTCTTCCGGAGCACCGTTTAAGTCTTTTTGGTGAATCACCGTAAACGGATTACAGATCTTGAAGCTAGTCACCACCGGACTGTAAGATGTTCCAGCACTGTTTATTGCATAGGCTCTGGCGTAGTATGTTGGCCCCTCTTTCAGATTTTCCATTAATGAAGAGAAGCTTCCTGTTCCATCGCCAGACTTAATCACGTTGTCGCTGGTGGTAGGCGTTACAGAGCTTGTACTCCAGCATACTCCCCGTTCCGTCACTGTAGCACCACCATCAAGGGTTACCGTAGCTGATCCCCTGGCTGTATTAGTGGTCATATCACTTGTCGGGAAGGATACGTTTGTCACCGTTGGCTTCTCTATGGTGATTATATCTCTTAAACAACGAACGCTGAATCCGAGTCCATCCGGCTTATAACTTGTCGCATCCGGGGTACTAACAGCACTGGTAATAGATAGATAATATCCTGTGTATCGGTCGCCGCTTGAATAATAATTTCCCTGCGTAGTGGCCCAATAACTACCTGACACTCCACGTCCTTTAAGCGTCCCGGCCTGCATATACCCTGCTGCATGCAGCTTGAGCACAGAATTGTAAGCATCAGTATACGTATTCCAGTACTGCGGCGCTGCATCTGCCGCCGTCCATTCTGTCCGGTCTGGCATACGCCATCCTCCACCTAATAACATCCGGCATGGATCTGCGGCTGCGGTCCAGTTGCTGTTCTCATTAGTTGCCTGAACCCAGCTCACCCACGCATAATTTGGAATATAGGATCCATTCACTGGCTTATAACCTTGCAATCTGTTAAACTGCCAGTACCATCCTGCTGAAGCTTGTGTCGTGTCTGTCACTGATGTAGCTTCCTGATCGGCTCCAAGATTCTGTGTAATCCAGCATCTTGCCGCTCCGGAGATGCTCGTACTGACAGTGCGATAGGTCACTATCTTATCCTCAGGTGCTCCATTCTGATCCTTCTTATGGATAATTGTGACTGGATTACATATCTTAAAGCTCGTTACAGACGGACTAAAAGATATTCCCTTGCTATTGATTGCATAAGCACGTACATAATAGGTTGGTCCTTCTTTTAAGGCCTTTAAGATCCCTGTAAAATCACCCGTTCCACTACCAAGGATCATTACGCTGTCCAACTTGGTCGGAACTGTTGAAGTGGTACTCCAGCAGAAACCCCGTTCTGTCACTGCCGCCCCTCCGTCAAGAGTTACTGTTGCGGTTCCCTTGGCTGAATTGATCGTCATATCAGCAGTTGGGAAGGTCACATTCGTCACCGTCGGTTTCTCGATGACAGCGGTATCCCTGAGACATCTAACGTTCAATGCGTATCCCTCCCACTTGTTCAGACTTGACATTCCACTGGTAGTTGCAGTAACGCCTAAGTACTGTCCTGTGTAACGGTCACCGCTTGAGTAATAGTACCCCTGCGTCGTACTCCAATAACGACCAGATGTCCCCCTTGCTGTCAGACTTCCTCCAAGCATATGACCACCAGCATGCAGCTTTAATACAGAGCTGTATGTTTCGAACGGTTTAGGCTGACTTTGTAACCAACGGTCAACATTTCCCAGTTCGGTTCCAGTTGGCATCCTCCAGCCAGCTGCCAGAAGGGTGCGGCACGGATCTGCAGCAGCAGTCCAATCGCTGCTTTCATTTGCACTCTGGAGCCAGTTAACCCATGCGTAACTTGGAATATAAGAGGTACCGTTAGGCTTGTAACCTTGTACACGGTTAAACTGCCAATACCATCCGGCCGCCGCCTGACTAGTATCTCCCATGGCCGATGCCTCCCGGTCTGCCCCCAGGTTCTGAGTGATCCAACATCTGAGCGCCCCCGACATACTCGTACTTATCGAGCTGTAAGTCACCGCCTTACTTTCCGGAGCTCCGTTTTGCCCTGCTATATGAAGAGCCTTAAACGGCCTGCATATCTTAAAGCTAGTAGTAGTTGCACTGTAAGCAGTACCTGCCGTATTCGTTGCATAAGCTCGGATATAATATGTCTTTCCATCCTCAAGCCCCAATATAGTTGCCGTAAAGTCACCTGTTCCATTACCGCCTGCAGCAACCACTTTGTCAGCGATTGTCGGCGTACTATTTGTACTGCTCCAGCAAAGCCCTCTTGCGGTCACCGGAGCACCACCATCAGGAGTGACACTAGCAGCTCCAATCGCCGTACTATCTGCCATCTTGATTAAAGTTACATTGCTCACACCGGGCTTCAGGGTGACTACGGTATCTCTAATACAACGAATAGCCGGCGCATTAACCTTAGCATAATTCGTCACTCTGCTGGCAGAAGAGGCAGAACTAAATTCGAGATAAGTACCATTGATGATACTAGCCTGGGTACTGCTCCAGAAGATACCAAAAGTACCCCTGTCTGCTAATACTCCATTTTTGAGCTGGCCGCTATAATGCAGCTTAAGTTCGGAAGTATAGGCACTGGTCGTTGCCCACCCCCGTTGCTTACAGCATTTGTCCACTCCGTTGCTGTAGGAAGCCGCCAGCCACTGCTCAATAACTGACTGCAAGGGTCGTTTGCTGAAGTCCAGTCAACACTTTCTGTAATATTTGCATTCCAGGCGAGCGCGGGACTCAGGGTCCCTTCATACCTGTATCCCTGAAGACGATTAAACTGATAATACCATCCCGCTGCCGCCGATGTTGTGTCGCTAACGGACGTAGCAGGCCGGTCAGCCCCGAGATTTTGCACGGTCCAGCACTTTGGTTTGCCCGAAAGAGTACTGTTAACAGAACGGTAAGTAACCGTCTTGCTAACGGGAGCTCCGTTCAATGCGGTGCTATGGTAGACATCAAATGCAGGAGAACATATTTTAAACTGGGTAGCCTGAGGACTATAAGACAGGCCAATACTATTTGCCGCATACGCTCTGACATAGTAAGTCGGGCCCGCCTTTAGTCCTTTTATTATCGTACCGAAACTAGACACCGTATCGGCTCCGAGGACAATTTTATTATCTGTAAGGGTGGGATTACCGGTTGTGTTCCACACTATCCCCCGCTCAATAAGTGGAGAGCCTCCGTTCGTTATCACTTTCGCAATGGCCTCAGCAGTACTATCGGTCATGTTAGTGCTCGATATTTTCACATTACCCAATGTAGGCGGCATCTTAACGACTCCATCTCTTAAACAACGAACTGAGAAACCGTAGGATTTGTCATGAGCTATTAGCGCGCTTCCTGCATTATAAAACTGCAGATCCCAGCCCGTAGTGTTGTTATTTCTTGTGCTACTCCAGTAGTTCCCTTGAGTACCTCTTCCGCCTAAACCTCCGCTAGAGTAATCAAGATAGCCTGCATTATGAAGTTTTAATACGGAATTGTATGCATCCGCACTAACATTCCAATTCTGCGGAGCACCATCCACATTCACCCATTCTGTATAGGTCGGCAAACGCCAATCTACTCCAAGCATTATGGAACATGGGTCATTGATCGACGTCCAGTCTGTCGCTTCGTTAATTCCAGAGCCCCAGGCAATTGGATTACGAGCGCTACCGTCATGCTTATATCCATTTGATCGATTGAACTGGAAATACCAGCCAGCGGACTGCTCCGTGTTATCAGTCGCAGACAATGCTTCTCTATCGGCGCCGAGGTTCTGCGTCAACCAACACTTCGCCGCCCCGGACATATAGGTCCCGACTGCACGATATGTCACAGCCTTGCTTACAGGTGCACCCTTAACCCCTGCTGTATGCTGTATATTGAACGTTGGCGGACATATCCGAGTAGCCAATGCATTGAAGCCGGTTCCTTCGCTGTAGCCTGTTCCGACTTTATTAGTAGCATAAGCGCGCACATAGTACGTAGGGCCTTCGGTCAACCCTGACATAGTTCCAGTAAACGCCCCTGTGCCCTTCTCTATATCGGTGACCACATTGTCCGCTAAAGTCGGATTTCCTGTGGTATTCCAGACGATTCCTCTCGCTGTTACAGCAGATCCTCCGTCCGAGCCAACCGCGGCAGTGGCCTCAGCAGTAGTGGCTGTGATTGAGGCGCTATTAACAGAAACTTGTCCGACCGTTGGAACTGATATTATCGTTGAATCAAGCAGACAACGGAGGGTGAATCCGTGCCACTTATTATTATTCAACATACTGTTCGCTCCACTGCTCGCCTGCATATAGGTACCATACGTAGGGCTTGTAGCTTTACTGCTCCAGAAAATACCATACGTCCCGCGACCAGCTAAGCTACCGTCTGCGAAGTTCAAATAGCCTGCATAGTGAAGTTTCAAAGGAGAGTTGAACGGAATGCCCCCATTAGTAATTACATTACTCCATTCAGTAGAGGTTGGTATTCGCCAGTTGTAACCGAGTAACTGGGTACAAGGATCATTTGCAGGGGTCCAATCACTGCTTTCGTTAATACTGAACCACGAAGTACCAGGCGTCCGCCCTGTACCATCGTTTTTGTAGCCCTGCAGTCTGTTAAACTGCCAGTACCATCCCGCAGATGCGTCTGTTGCATCCGTTACAGTTGACGCCTGCTGATCCGCACCGAGGTTCTGAGTTAACCAACAAACTGCCTTTCCGGACAAGGTGCTGCTAACAGAACGGTAGGTAACTTTCTTGGTAACTGCGGCTCCCGCTATGCCTGCGACGTGCTGCACCGTAAACTCGGGAGGACAAATTCTGAAGGCAGCGGCTTCTGTGCTATAGCCGGTGCCCAGCTTGTTAGTTGCGTAGGCTCTTATATAATAAGTGTACCCTGGCTGTAAATTCGAGATGGTGCTAGAGAAACTGCCGAGTCCATCACCATTTGAAACACGATCATCAGATATAGTCGGATTACCTGTTGTGTTCCAACAGAAGCCGCGCTCGGTTACAGGAGCACCGCCATCTGGCGTTACTATTGCAGTAGCGTCTACCGACGAGTTTGTCATTGCAGACAAGGTGACCTTGCTTACAGAGGGCTTAGACAACACGATTGTATCACGTAAGCAGCGTAGAGAGAATGCATAGCGGGCTTTCGGATTTGACTGCACTTCTGAGCCTGCGCTCCAGATTGCAAGGTGATTTGCATTAGTTGTCGTTACTTGAGTGGACGACCAGAACTCGCCATAAGTCCCTCTATAGACGAGGCTTCCTCCGTCTAAGAATCCGGCAGCATGAAGTTTCAGTTCAGAAGCATATGGTGCCACGTAGTTAGTCCAGTTTTGAGGAGCGCCGTCTGCATTTGTCCATTCTATCGCACTTGGAATTCTCCATCCTCCGCCAAGCAATAAATTACATGGATCATTTTCAGGCAACCAATCACTACTTTCTGTTATCGCTGAGGTCCATGTTGTAGGATAACGAGCATTGGTAAACTGGTATCCCTGAGACCTGTTAAATTGCCAGTACCATCCGGCGGAAGGCTCTGTTGCGTCAGTAACAGCCGTTGCCTGCTGGTCAGCGCCAAGGTTCTGCGTGATCCAACATCTGGCTGCACCTGAAGCCGAGCTACTTACAGATTTATAGGTGACCGTCTTGGAAACCGGCGCCCCATTCAAGCCCTCCACGTGCTGGACAGTAAAGGAAGGAGGACAAATCTTAAATATCGTAACGACCGAACTGTAGGCAGTACCCTCACTATTAGTTGCGTAAGCTCTTACATAGTAAGTTGGGCCCTCTTTTAGCCCATTTAGCGTACTATTGAATGCACCGGTACCCGTCCCCATTGGAATAGGATTATCAGATTTAAGTGGATCACCGGTGGTATTCCAGCAGAATCCGCGCTCGATAACTGCTGCCCCTCCGTCAGGCGTGACGGCAGCAGCAAGATCAACGGATGTACTGGTCATGTTCGAGATAGCCGCATTACTAACCGAAGGTTTTGAGACCGTCATGGTATCACGCAGACATCGCAGGCTAAAGCCATACCTGCCTTTCGGATTGTTTTGAACTTCAGAGCCACCACTCCAGATTGCAAGGTGGCTTGCATTTGCAGCAGTTGATTGTGTAGACGACCAAAACTCACCATACGTCCCTTTATACACCAAGCTTCCGCCATCAAGGAACCCAGCTGCGTGTAGTTTTAAATCAGAAGTAAAAGGCTGATTATAGCTGGTCCAGCCTTGAGGAGCCGCGTCTGCCGCTGTCCATTCCGCCGCGGTTGGGATTCGCCAGCCTAAACCGAGCAGCTGATTACATGGATCATTTTCCGCAGTCCAGCCTGTATTTTCGCTAATTGAAGCATTCCACGTTGAAGCGGGTGTTCGTGTAGTTCCATCATGCTTAAATCCTTGCAGTCGATTGAATTGCCAGTACCAGCCTGCAGAGGCCTCCGTTGCGTCAGTTACGGAGGTCGGACGCTGGTCCGCTCCAAGATTCTGGGTGAGCCAACATACAGACTTGCCTGTCACGTTGCTACTAACGGAGTGATAAACAACCGTTTTAGTAACAGGGGCTCCATTTAATCCCGCGCTATGAAGAACAGTAAACTCAGCCGGACAGATCCTGAAGCTACTGACTGCTGTATAAGCAACGCCTGCGCTGTTGACAGCGAAACCACGTACAAAGTATGTCGGTCCTTCCTTAAGTCCTTTCAGGCTTGCCGTAAAGCTTCCCATACCCGAACCCGCTAAAACTGTATCATTTGCTATGGTCGGTATACCACTCGTACTCCAGCACAAGCCTTTCGCTGTAATTGGTGCTCCCCCATCCGTTACAACGCTTGCGGTCCCGTCAGCAGTAGATGATGTTATATTTGAAATAATCAAATTACTTAAGGAAGCCCGAATGGCTGAGGTTTTCAAACTGTCGAGATTTCCATACCCCGTCCCTTTGCTATTTATAGCAAAAGCCTTTACATAGTACTTCGTGCCTGGCGATAAGCCGCTAAAGTCGTTCGTATAATAGCCCGTATCACTGACGCTATTTGTTGCCTTTGTAACGACAGAAATATCAAACACCTTGTTTGTACTCCAAATAATCCCCCTGCTGGTTATCGGCATGCCACCGTCATCGACAACATCACCACCACTAGTAGCTCTTACACTATCCACATTGAAAGGAGCTAGTGTAATTACAGTAGGAAGCATTACCGGTAAAGTTTTGAACTGAACCTGACTTCCGTAGCCTGTTCCAACCGCATTGGTGGCATACGAACGAACATAATAGGTTGTATTCGGACTGAGTCCTTTCATCTTTGATATAAAGCTACCTATTGTATGTACTGTGGTATCAACAGTTTTAGTAGCCAACGAAACTTCAGGGTTACTGTAGGTGCCCCAAACTATACCTCTTGAGAGTATTTTCGAACGACCGTCATCTGTCACCTCTCCCCGCTGGTAGCAGTAGTAGCTACAATATCTGTAACAGGCCGGGTAGCCGTCAGTGTAGGAATCCCGTTCGTTTGAAACGTTCTTTCAATGCCATATGCAGTACCGATTTTATTGACAGCATAAGCGCGAACGTAATACAATGTATTCGGTTGAAGCCCGGTTAACATGGCAATATAACTCGCCGTACCCGATCCGTTGGTTGTCCTCGAATCGGCCACCGTCGGATTAGTGTGAGTTGCCCAGCAAATCCCTTTCAAAGTAACATCAGCCCCGCCGTCACTTATGATCTCTCCGCCTGACATCGCTGACACACCTGTTAGCTGACTAAGCTCAATTGTGTTTAATATAGGTGCAGTCGGGAAGATTGTAACCGTTACCTGATTACCATAAGCGGTTCCAGCACTGTTGACAGCATAGGCTCTGATATAGTATGAAGTACTTAGCCTCATTCCGTTAATCGTACTACTGAACTTGCCAGTTCCGACACCGTCGACTGTTTTATTCGTGGTAACAGTATCTGGATTAAAGTTGGCATCGGTGCTCCAGATCACTCCCCTTTCCGTAATCGCCGCACCACCATCTTTCACAACTTCGCCCCCCGTCACCACACTCGATTTTGAGACAGGAGTAGCATAGGAGGTCGTAACGGTAGCAAGAGCAGGAGGCGTAGTAAATTCGACCTCATTTCCGTACGCCACTCCCTGATTATTGACAGCATATGCGCGCACATAGTATTTCGTTACCGGAGTGAGGTCCTTTAGTTCACTATACCAGTTCTTCCCGGACCAAGAATCATAAATAGTCTTAGTGTGCAGGCCGACAGTAGGATTCGGACTAGTACTCCAACAAACCCCGATATTAGTAATGTCTGTCCCTCCGTCTCCAATCAACGTTCCGCCGGAAGTTGCAGAGTACCCTGTTGAGGAAGGAGACGCAGCCATTGTAGTGAGAGTCGGGAAGTCGAGTGTGGTGAAGCTAATTTCATTACTTGCATACGCTGTTCCTATGCTGTTTATCGCATATGCTCTAACGTAGTATGTCGTTCCTCTTTTCAGACCCGTGATTCCGGAAGCGAAGCTCCCTATACCAGATCCAGTTTGGATCGTCTTATTAGCCGAAACTGTATCAGGACGGAACCCTTTCGTTGTACTCCAAACGACGCCTCTGGTAGTCACTGGCTCTCCACCATTGTCTGTAATTACACCTCCTGAAGTTGCGGTCAATCCATATACATTCCAGGGGTCACGCGTTGTAAGCGTTGCAAGGGTAGCCGGATCAGTAATAAAGCTGAGCAAATTGCCGTAAGCGGTACCAGCTATATTTGTAGCATAAGCCCGTACATAATAGGTCGTATTACCTTTAAGTCCGGTTAACTTACTTGAGAAGGCGCCAGAGCCACCGCCATTAACCGTGCGGTTGAGCACAACAGTATCTGCTTTAAAATCAGGATCTGTACTGAAAACAACTCCGCGCGCTGTAATTGTAGCACCGCCGTTATCCGTGATGTCACCACCGCTAGTTGCTTTTGTTGGCCCGTTAGCGGTCGTGTAAGCAGTTGTAACTTCCGGTAGTCTCGGCGTCTTAAAGCTCATTTCCTCGCCATACGCTACACCAACAGCGTTTACAGCGTAGGCTTTTACATAGTAAACTGTATTAGGAGTGAGACCACTCATCCGGGCAGTGTAACTGCCCTTAAAATAACCCGTCTCGGCAGTTCTGTTTTTTACCGTTAATGTATCAGGATTAAAGCCCTGCTGAGTACTCCAGTACACGCCCCGCGTAGTGACAAATGCGCCGCCGTTGCTTGTTATATCTCCCCCACTCGTTGCTTCTGTAGATGAGGTCACCTCAGGCGATACTGTTTTTACTGTCGCCAGGACGGGAGGTAAGGTAGTAAACGATTCAATATTGCCATATGCAATTCCCACACTATTCTTCGCATACGCCCTCACGTAGTACGTAGTACTGCCCATAAGGTCTGTAATTGTACGAATAAAATTACCAGAGCCTGTGCCGTTACTAATGTGATCACTTGTGATATCCGGATTTGAATTTGTACTCCAACACATGCCACTTTCGGTGATCGTAGTCCCTCCATCTGAAAGAATACTACCACCGGCATTCACCGACACACTTGTTACAGTTGACAAATCTGGAGGAATAGTATTAATTACGGGATAGTCGAAAGTTGTAAAACTAATTTCATTGGCAGCGTATCCGGTACCTGCACTATTCTGAGCATACGCTCTCGCATAATAGGTAGTACCACGGCGCAGAGGCGTCATCGTAGAAGTAAAGTTGCCGGCACTTGACTGCACGGAACGATTGGCTTTTACCGTATCCGGAATAAAGCCAGACACAGTACTCCAGACAAGTCCTTCTGTCGTGATTATTGCTCCTCCATTGCTTATAATTGTTCCTCCAGCGATAGCGGTTGTGCCGCTAACTCCACTCCTTCCAGAAGTGGTAGTCAGGCTTGGAATGATCGGAGGAGCCGTTGTAAAGCTTTCAACATTACCATATGCTGTGCCAGCGCTATTTACAGCATATGCGCGCACGTAATATGTGGTGCTTCCTAACAGATCCTTCATGGTATGAATGAACTGTCCAATGCCGACACCACTCGTGGTACGCAGATCATTAACCGTCGGATTTCCGGTTGTATTCCAGCAAATGCCGCTAGTGGTCACCGTAGCCCCTCCGTCGCTAATAATATCGCCTCCGCCTTTAGCATCCACACTAGTAACATTATAGACAGGAAGGGTGGTAATAGTCGGAATTGTGTACGTTGAGAATGAGATCTCATTGCCATACGATACTCCAACACTATTAACAGCATAAGCCCTAACATAGTACTTCGTATTAGGGGAAAGTCCGGTCAGCCCTCCAGAATACGACCCTGATCCGTTGCCCGACGCAAGATGATCGCCATCTACAGTGGGCTTTCCTGCTGTATTCCAGCAAAAGCCACGCTCTGTTACATCGGCACCGCCGTTACTAATTATGTTCCCGCGTCCCGTTGCTGTCGTTCCGCCAATATTAATAATGTCTGTGGTAACGACCGAAGCCAGGACAGAGGTTTGAGTTTTAAGACTATCAAGGTTGCCGTAGGCTGTGCCAACACTGTTAGTCGCAAAGGCACGGAAATAGTACTTAGTACTTCCCGCGAGATCCTTTAAGGTAACAGCAAAACTGCCTGTTCCTGCTCCACTTGCGATGTAATTTCCCGCTGTGGTAGGATTAGGAGACGTGCTCCAACAAACTCCGCGGGTGTAGACATACTCACGCCCGTCATCTTTTATATAACCCCCTACTACTGCAGACGTTGACGTTACATTTGTCGCTGAAATCGTAGTAATATAAGCCGTTGTAGCCGTAGTGAGGCTGTCTAAATTACCATATGCTATGCCATAGCTGTTCACGGCGTAGGCCCGAATGTAATACTTCTGGCCAGGTTTAAGGTTGGTCAGGTGACTGGTGTAAGAGCCTAACCCTATACCAGAAACAGGATCTGAAGTTTTATCTGAGTTGATCGTAGGATTTGGAGTTGTGCTCCAACAAACCCCGCGTTGAGAAATTACTTCGTCTCCTGTGTAAGTTATATCCCCTCCTGAATAGGCTTCGAAACCGGTTACATTACTTGGAGGTGTTGTCGATAAGACAGCAAGCGAAGTGGTTCTAAAACTGGTCTCTCCACTTATCGCTGTACCCACACTATTAATAGCATAAGACTGTGCGTAATAAGTTGTATTAGGAGATAAGCCAGTAAGGTTAACTATGAACGTTCCGATATCCGTTTTGTTCAAGGTACCAGAGGCTACGTAAGTGTAGTTAACCCGGTCGGTACTATATCTTATCCCCCTCTCAGTTATCGGATCGCCCCCATTGTTGAGAACAACAAACTCGCCTACTGCCGACGTATTAGTAATGCCGGTAATATCAAAAGTCGGCGGCATTACAGCAGCTAAAATAGGAGGTAATGTAGTGAAAGTCTTGATTTCCCCGTAAGAAAGGCCATAAACGTTCTCAGCGTAAGCTCTGACATAATAAGTAGTATTAGCGAGCAGATTCTCCACCCTTGTCGGGAAAATACCCTCGCCCGAACCATCGTTCGTAACGACTGCCTTAGGATCATTTACAGGATCTCCGCTTGTTCCATAAATTATACCGCGTTTAGTGATAGGGGCAGAACCACGACTGGTAATATTACCGCCACTTTCAGCGGCCATGCTTGTTACATTAGCAGGATCAAGGGTAATAATAACAGGAGCATCAGGATTGACAATGTGAATCAAATCATCGCCGTATGCTACCCCCACAATATTCTTTGCATAAGCACGGATATGATAGGTGACGTTTGGAGTGAGGCCAGGAATCAAACTTGTATACCATCCAGTACCAGTCCCATCAATTGTCCTCGTATTTGCGATAGTAGGATTCGCTGAGGTGCTATAGCAAACGCCTCGCTCTGTCACTGGTGCCCCTCCGTCGCTAAGAACGTTACCTCCGGTAATGGTTGTTCCCTGAAATACAGAGGCGGCAGAGGTTACAACTTTAGGCAAACCTGGCACAATTAGACTATCAAGATTACCATAAGCAACCCCTGCAATGTTCATTGCGTACGCACGAACATAGTAAATTGTGCCGGGAACTAGTTTGGTCATTTGGCTGGTGAATACGCCCGAACCATCTCCAATTATGGGCTCGCTGGTCTTGGCGGAATCAATTGTTGGATTCTTACCCGCAGACCAGCAAATACCACGGCCTGTTATAACAGAGAAACCTGTATTGGAAATTGTTCCACCGCTCTGAGCGGTGGTGCCAGCAAGACCACTTGGTTTTGTTGTAACAATAGTGGCAAGCGCCGCTGTAGTAAAGCTGGTTTCACTGCTATATCCAATTCCTACGCTGTTTTTGGCATAAGCTTTAACTAAATAAGTTGTGCCCTGAGATAATCCGCTAAGACTAGTAATAAATGTACCAAAGTCGCCTGGCGTAGATGTAGATGAGGGAACATAAGTGTAGTTTATCCCATCGGTACTATAGCACACTCCTTTTTCCATTACAGGCGCGCCGCCATTGTTTAATAAAAGCGCAGTTCCGGTCGCCGAACTTCCGGTTACGTTACTAACGGTCAGTGCCAGGTTCAGCTTAGGTACGACAGGCGGTGGCGTAGTGAACACGACAAGGTTACCATATGCCTTGCCGGCAGCGTTCACCGCATAAGCTCTTATATAGTAAGTTGTATTACCTAAGAGTCCCCTCAATGTGCTCGGGAACGGACCTACCCCTGAACCATCATCTGAGATTACAACAGAGTCAGCGGTGAGAGGATCGCCTTTTGCACCCCAGACAATACCCCGGCCAGTGACCGGCGAGCCGCCATCTGCAGTAATATCACCCCCACTTACAGCGCGTATACTTGAGATACTATCCGCAGCAAGGGTGATAATGGTAGGCGGAGCTATCGGGGTTGTAAAAACAACATCGTCACCATAGACAATCCCCTGGTCATTTAGAGCATAGGCCCTGACATGATAGGTAGTTTTAGGTAATAGGCCTTTAAGGCTGTCAGGGAATATCCCGATTCCTAAACCAGCAGTAGTATTTTTAGTTTTAAAGACGGAGTTAGTGTCGGGGTTCGCGCTCGGACTCCAGCAGATACCTGCCAAAGTTACCGGTGATCCTCCGTTCGTAAGTACATGGGCACCGCTTAAAGCTGCATAACCGGTTAAGCCTGTTACAGGCAAGGTCTTTACAACCGGCTTACACGTCAGGTCTTGCCAGCCAGCTCCGTCGAAATAGCGAATCGATTTGGATACTGCATTAATATAAAACGCCCCTATAGAAAGTCCAAGAGGCGAGGGATTTGTGCTGAGCACGGGAAGCTTACAGGTTTTGACCGTAACGCCTGTACTAAAGCCTGAGCTTTCCTGCAGAGTTCCGTTAATCAGCTCTACCATTTTGCTCCATGTGCTACCACTATATATCATTACGGCCTTTGTCGTGGTGTTGTAGTAAATAGCACCGGCTTTGGGAATGCCTAAGGGCTCAGTGGACAGGGCAGGCAAGTAAGGGATACCCTTTTTTACGACGAAAAACTCGTCGACCGTATTAGAAGAAAAATTATTGGTACAGAGTGTTTCCCAACCAGTTCCAGTATAGATCATCGGCTTTAACTCGACACTACTGAACACGAGCATGCCCGTCTCTGGCAAGGGAATGGAAGAAGGATCAACTAAGGGTAAATGAGGAATACCCCCCACAACGCGAAAATAGTTTTGAGCCCTTACAGAACCTGTAAAAGCCAAAACTATAAAAAGTAATATTTTCGCAATCGCGCGTAGTCTTTCCATTGGTGATAAATAGAATCGCCTAATTATCCAATTTCTTAAGGATAGAGTCGATCTGCTGCTGCTGTTTATCCAGTCGCATTTGCAGTTCTACGATTTCCTGCTGCTGAAGTTTCATTTTTAGCTGCTGTTCTTTCACCGCCTGGATTAAGACGCCTGTCAACTGAGAATAATCTACTTTATAAAAACCGTCGGCCCCTATCGTCACCATTTCAGGATAATACTTTTTAAGCTCCTGCGCTATCACCCCTATTTTCGGTCCCTTAGCATACTTTTTCTGATCCTTATATTCAAACCTGACGCCTCGCATCTTTTCTAAAGATTGCAATACATTCCCCAGCGTTTCGATCTTCGTCTTCAAGCGAAGGTCAGAAGGGGTATAGAGGTTGCCTTTTACTGTAAGATCCTGAGCCAGGATAGCACTCCCGGAAGATTCAAAACTTAGCCCGCGGCCATCCTGTCCATCGCTACTAATTGAATAGGTTAAAGTCTTCAGATTCTGAGTTGCTGTATGATTGCCCAGATTATCTCCTGGCACTGAAATATTAGAAGATCCGTCGAACGGTACCCCATTGATCGTAATTGGAGTAGTAAGGCGGGTGGCAGAATAAACGTTCTTTGTCGCATCTTTCGTGTTATCAACGTTGTTCAGCGCTAATAATGCCTTTACCTCATCTGCAGACAGTTCCTTGGGTGCAGAAGCTACTGCCGTATTGTTTCCAATAATTGAGTTAGCAGCAACAGGAGCGATCTTTGACAGAGTCAAACTTTTGATAGAAATATCGCTCCCTGAATCATCAAAGTCTGTTGAGCTTAAATACTTAGAAGCACCGCTGGCTCCGACCCTTACTTTATCATCCGTAAAGATAGCGTTAACAGGAACTGCCGTTTCTACAGTTAGGCCATTGACCTTATCTGCGTCGTCTACCTTATTGTTGCTATTGGCATCGTAAACAGACTTCGTCATATAGTTTCCTCCCACCGTGCTAACAAGGACATCCACATACGTCTTATTCGCTCCATCTGTCGGCAAAATCGGTGTCGCCACATCTAACAACCTTTTACCCCCAATAGACAGGTCGGTAGCAGGAGCACCGAAACCACTTAGTGGGATGTCTGCCTTGGCTGTAGCGACAGCTTTGTTAGAGGCATCACCGACTAAAAAATGACCCTGAGAGAGTGCATTGCCATTATCCACCGGCACCCATTGACTACCATCGTAAACCATAAAAGTTTTAGTCGTAGTATTGTAGTAAGTACTCCCAACGGTCGGACTTGCAGGAGGAGTCGGGCCAGATGGAACGCTACCTGCTTTACCATCCACATACTTCTTTGTAGCTGCTTCCTGATCGGTGCTTGGATCAGCGAGATTCGAGATTTTTTTACTTCCTAGATCAATGTCGGCCGTTGCTGCAGCAAAGCCGCTTAATGGAATCGTATTCTTGGCTGTAGCAACTGCTTTATTGTTTACATCCCCTACGTAGAATTGATCCTTTGCCAATTTGTTATCTACCGGAACCCATTGACTGCCATCATATACATAAAAGGTCTTATCCGTCGTGTTATAATAGGTACTGCCTGCCACCGGATTGGCGGGTGGGGTCGTTGCTGACGGCACACTTCCCGTCTTTCCGTCTACATACTTCTTTGTGGCTGCTTCCTGATCCGCAGAAGGATCAGCCAGGTTTGAGATCTTATGACTTCCAAGATTTATGTCCGCTGTTGCGGCGCCAAAGCCGCTTAAAGGAATAGCGCTTTTCACTGTAGGCATTGCCTGATTGAGCGAATTTCCAACATACATCGACCCTTCTGACAACTCGTCATCCAATGCTCCCCAACGAGTTCCATTATAATAATAAAGGCGGTTTACGCCAGTCATATAGAACAGCGTACCGGCTTTGGGGTTCGTTGGGAAAGTTGCAGCAAAGACAAGTGGATTTTGGGAATCGACATATTTCTTGTTGACCCCATCTGAATCTGCAGTAGGATCAGCCAAGTTCGCGATTTTATGACTTCCCAGGTCTACGTCTGCTGCAGCCGCGCCAAAGCCACTTAATGCGATCGCACTCTTTGCTGTAGCAACGGCTTTATTGTTTACATCCCCTACGTAGAATTGATCTTTTGCCAATTTGTTATCTACGGGAACCCATTGGTTACCGTCGTAAACATAGAACGTCTTATCCGTCGTGTTATAATAGGTACTCCCTGCAACCGGATTGGCTGGTGGGGTAGTTGCAGATGGCACACTTCCCGTCTTTCCATCTACATACTTCTTTGTTGCTGCTTCCTGATCCGTAGAAGGATCAGCGAGGTTAGAGATTTTATGACTTCCAAAGTCTACGTCTGCTGCAGCCGCACCAAAGCCGCTTAATGGAATCGCATTCTTTGCTATTGCAACGGCCTTATTGCTTGCATCACCAATATAGAACTGGTCCTTAGCCAACTTATTGTCAACAGGAACCCATTGGCTGCCATCGTATACATAAAGCGTCTTATCTGTTGTGTTATAATAGGTACTTCCTGCTTGAGCAGGAGATGGGGCAACGGAACCTGTTGGAATTCCCGCTTTTTCATCTACGTACTTTTTTGTAACAGCATCTTGATCGTCAATCGGCTCTGCGACATTTTTTATATTAAAATTAGTAGCCCCGTCGCCCATCATTAAATTTCCAGAGGCAGGGCCAAAGTCTGTTATAGGCAATGAACTTTTAGGTGTTGCCTCCGCCTGATTTGATGCGTTTCCCACCAAGATGGAGCCGGAAGGGATTGTAAGAGAAGAGGGAGTAGCCAGCTTTGTATCCACATAATTTTTGGTTGCAGCGTCCTGAGGGAACATTGGATCTGCCAGAAAATTAATGCTATATTGAGTTGTTGCATCTCCCATCTTTACATTATCTATAGCCTTCCCAAAGCCACTTAAAGCGATTGTATTCTTTGCCACAGCTCCTGCCTTACCGGAGGGACCTCCTATAAAAAAGTAGTTGGTTTGCAGAGCTAAATTATCAGCAGGATTTGCAAAAAGGCCATCAATGTATTTTTTATTTACTGCGTCTTCATCGGCAATAGGGTTACCCAGTCCGGTAACTTTCATGCCTCCCATCGGGATGTCTGAAACTGGAATGCCAAAAGAACTTAATGAAACTGAACTTGGAGTTATTGCAGAGGCTTTCCCGGTTGCATCTCCCAAAAGTAAATTACCGGTTGGTAAACTGACGCTTTGAGGATTAATAACACGAGTATCTACGTAGTTCTTCGTTACTGCATCCTGCGGTGCTGTGGGCTCGCCAACCCCTGTCAGTCTAAACGTAGCCAAATTCAGGTCAGCAGAGGGAGAACCGAAAGAAGAGAGTGCGATAGTATTTTTTGCAACAGCGCTAGCCCTCCCTGAAAGGTCGCCCATTAAAAGCATACCGTTAGCTAGTGCCATATTCGATGGAGCGATAGACCGATTGTCAACGTAGTTTTTAGTAGCCGCATCTTGATTATTCGTAGGATTAGCAAGATTAACGATCTTATAATTTGCAGTTCCGTCACCCAAAGAAACATTAGCATTTGGATTACCGAAACCGCTTAATGGAATGCTGGACTTAGTAACCGCAGCTGCTTTTCCGGAGGAATTTCCCACAAACAAATTTCCAGTTGGCAACGATAGAGTCGAAGATGGATTTGCAAACATGAAATCAAGATAAGACTTCGTTACTGCGTCTTGTGGTGCCGAAGGGTTCGCTAAGTTCGTAATTTTGTAATTTGTGCTGCCATCGCCTAAAGCAACGTCGGCAGTTGCTATACCAAAACCACTTAAGGGAATGTTTGCTTTATCCAACTTATCGTCGTTGATAGCTTTTGTCTTAATTGTAAGTTTGCCCGCGTTTGTAATAGTAGCATCGCCTGAAAGAGGAACGCCAACCGGCACATTAGAACTGTTTCCCACCAAAACGTAACCATTCGACAATGTGCTGCCCGCAGGAACCCACAGGCTTCCGTTGTAAACGTAAAGCCGATGCTCTGAGGTGTTATAAAACAAGTCGCCTTCTCTCATCGTGCTTGGATTTGTAACACCGGTAGGCGTTGACCCATTTGTCGAGATCTTATGCCACCCCCCATCGAATATATACGTATTTTTATCGTCAATATTGAAATACATATCTCCAGTCTTGGCGGTAGTGGGAAACTCAGCAGAAGTGCCACTTGGCACACTGCCACTTCCTATCGGGATCCATGTCGTGCCATTAAAAAGATAAAGCTTGTTCTCTGTAGTATTATAAAAGCCCGATCCTAATTTTGCACTCAAAGGCATTTCGGCAGTCGTACCTGAGGTAAACTTTGTAATATCCGCATCTATAGCCTGAATGGCGGCGTTTTGAACAGAGATCATCAAATTGCGGTTGTCGTTCTCCGGATCGAAGGTAGCAATAGGATAACCGTTGCTTGTAGGCCGAAAAAGTGTACCGGTCTGGCCATATGCAGGATACGTATCAAACGCATAAACAGCACCTTTTAAGTATGTGACATCTGCTTCGATGTAGGTCGAGCCTTTTGCTTCCTTAATTATGTTGTCAATCCTGTAGATTTTCCCTGTAGCATCGGTAATAATATCTCCAGCCAAAATTGAATCGGCGGAATAGACATAAGTAGGATCTTGAAAATCACCTCCAATTTTATAAGTTGAAGCTGGGTTGCTCGGCATGTCGAGCAATGTAATTTTAAAACGTCCGTTTAATACGGTCTGAGCAAATGAGATTGACGGAAAGCTCGCCAAAAAAGACACCATCAATATCAACCGTAGTACACTTCCGTAGAATAGATTAACTTTACAAACCAGATGAGAGGCCATGCGAATATTCTTTAAAAGCCGAAAACAACTGCCCATTTCTTATAGGCATTCAGAGTAAAATGCATACTCAACTTATTAGATCCTACCGGATCAAACACTAATAACTGAGAAGTCATATATCCGGCAGGCATCGCTCTGGATTGTCCCGCGTTAGATTGCCGATCATACAATAGAGTAGAAATAGGCATCCGTATATCAGTCAAATCATTGTTCATCGCGTCCGCGGAGATAATTTCGACAACGAGATTGGGGCTGGCGTCACCGGCCGCTGCCCCTAAGACAGCGTTATCTCCAACGATTTGTATCGAATATAATTGGACGCCACTAGGAACTGTCAATTCGAATAGATTGTTGTATCCGGAAGAGCTTTTGTCTGTCTTATATCCCGGTTTCATTACTAATGTGATTCCTGGTCCTGACGCCTTAACAGTTGTATGAGTCAAATTGCTAGGATGGTAATATAAAACACCGCCACTACTCCCGCCGCCTGCAGCAGGTGCCTGCCAGGTAGCAGCTGTACCCGTGCCATTTACAGTGAGTACCTTGTTCGCATCGGTCGCTGTAATTGCAGGCATTTTATTGTCCACATAAGTCTTAATAGCGCTAACCGAAGGATATTTCGTAGTTGAAGCCGCATCCGTAGTGATATTATTACTAATATTAGCAACGTCCTGTTTACCGTTCAGGGCGGTTTGCGTAGCCGTACTTATTGGTTTGTTCAGATCGCTCGTATTGTCAACATTTCCCAAGCCAACGTCCGCCTTTACAATCCCGGTTGGAGAAGTAATAATAGGGCTGGTTAATGTTTTATTAGTAAGAGTTTGTGTTGCTGATATTCCAACTACCTGCTGGTTGATGCCAGCATTATCATAAGTTGACTTCATCATGTCCCCACTGCCGCTACTCATTGTTGCCCAAAATCCGTCTCCCCTTAAATAGGTGGATGTACTTGGTGTACCACTTGCAGCGAGGGCTGATACCGGGATCGTGCTACTGCCATATCTTGCAGCGGGAATAGTTCCCGAAGTCAGGTTTACAGCATTAGTCTGGTCAACATTTTGAACATTCCCCAACCCTACGTCTGACTTTGTCAACGAAAGCATTGTCTTTACTGCAGATGCAGTAAGAGCGGTAGGTGCTGCAGTAGATGCAGTATTGTTTCCTAAGAGCGTTCCCGCTGCAATAGGGCTGTTTCCTGCAGCCGCCCACGACGCGTTCGTTCCGTTAGTCTGTAATACCATTCCTGCATTTCCGGTTTGACTCGGAAGCAGCGCGTTTAGTGCTGCAGTAGCCGTAGTTGCTCCGGTACCGCCTTTGGCAATAGGAATTGTTGTTCCATTCCAGCTACCACTGTTGATTGTTCCGACAGAACTGATACTGGTTGATCCGGTCCAGGTTGAAAGGGCAGTATTCTCAACGTTGTTCAGACCGAGCATCGTTTTTACCGCCGCGGGAGCCAACTCGGTGGCGGCTGCCGTTGCGCCACTGTTGTTTCCTAACAATGTATTATTACTAATAGAAGGCGCACTTCCTGATGCAGTAGAGCTCAAAGTTCCATCAGCTGCAATAGAAAGTCCACTTCCAACCTTTACACCACCCAACACAGATGCACTAGCCGTAGGCAAAGTATAGTCATTTGCGTTAGCGGCGATCCCGTCTAACTTAACTTTATCGCTCGCTGATAGTAAACCAGCTGCTGTGCTGCTTGCCACCGGCAGTGTGGCACCAGTTCCTGTGCTGCTTGCTATTTGTCCATTGGTGGCAGAAGGCGTATATGTTAGATTTGTCGCGCCTCCCCCTGAAGCTCCCCATGCGAATCCGCCAGCACCGTCGGAAGTTAACACCTGTCCAGTTGAGCCAGTTGCCGGAACATTCAGCTTTGCCTGAGTGACTGCCTTATTGGCCAGATCAGCAGTTACAATCGTGCCATCCAGGATTTTGGCTGAAGTTACTGCATTGTTTCCTATTGTTGTCGGCACAGTGATAGTTGATCCGACGGTACCCGTCCCCGTCACGTCACCTGTAAGTTGTACATTTTGGTCGCCGGTATTACTTCCCGACAAATTCGGGGCTGAAACAGTACCGCCCGGTCCCACAGTAATTGAACTTGCCGTAAGAGATCCGGTAGTAACGGAAGTTGGTGTGATATTTCCCAGTGATAGTGTAATTGCAGGGGTAGTTGTGCTTGTTGCAACACTCCCCGTGATACCTGAGTTAGCGGTTAACGACACATTGGTCACTGTACCCCCAGCAGTTGGAGTTTGCCATACTGGTGCGCCTCCGCTTCCCACGGTCAGGATCTGGCCAGTTGTTCCTGTAGCTGGCACTTTGTTATCGACATAACTTTTAACTGCATTTGCTGTAGGATAATTATCAGCCGTAAGGGTACCTGAAAGCGATGTCACTTTGTTTGACTTGTCTTCTTTGCCCTGAACAGTTGAGTTTGCACTGACCCGTGCATCCGTATAGTACTTATTAGTGGCACCTTCTGTAACCAGGTCTGTATTGTAATCACCTGCTGAGGCAGTAACCACACCAGAGCGTCCAAATACAGTAGTCACACCATTCGTGTTGCTTACCTTGCCCCAGGTAGTACCGTCCGAAATGATCCAGTCTCCGACGCCGTAGGCAACCGTATTATAGGTACCTGCTTTTGATATTACGTAGTATTCGCCTTTGTTGCCCGTTGAGGGACTTGCTAAGCTGCCAGATGTCGGGTCAAATGTACCCTTATAATTGACGGCTCCAACTAAGGAACTCGGAAGATATTGTGTTTCAATTTTACCTGAAGCGTCGAGCGGTGCCACTCCCGATGCCTGTCCAATTGCAGTTTTATCTACTTTATTAGAAAGAGCAGTCGAGTTAACCCATTTGTTACCATTCCATTGCAGAATGTCATTAGTTGCTGCGCTTGTAACTGTGACGTCTGTCAAGTTTGTAAGAGCCACATTAGCAGAAAGGCTGCCAGATGCTACTTTTAACCCAGTCCCGATCGTTAAAGCTTCTGGCGATCCACTTCCGGCAGAACTCCTTCCAAGCACAGTTCCGTTTGCGATATCGGCCATCTTTGAAAGCGTAACTGCCTTATCAGCCACCGCTAAAGGAGATGCGGCTGTATTTCCATCTCCCGTCAGTGTTCCATCATGGTAGACAGTCGTCATACCTCCTGCAGTAGCAGTCGTAATGCGGCCCGCTAACTCTTTTAATGCTCCTTGTACGTTTGATGCGCTCACCCCATCACCAGGTGCAACCGTTACAGTCGCTGCGGTCTGATCACCTGTATTCACCCCTGTTGTCTGGCTAATCACTGCAAGCTGAGCATCTGTCACATATCTCCTGTCCGTTGATGAAGCAATATCAGCAGTAGTAGCATCCGCCCCGGCCGTTACTAAACCGTTCGAATCGTAGGTGATCTTAGTTTTCGTAGCTCCGGTAATAGGAGCATTGGCTGTTAACTTAGTTGCAATAGCCGAAGTATTCGCAGCAATCTTGCCGTCAAGCTCTCCTAACACCGATTGAACTGTTGTACCGGTGATACCGGGGATGGCACTTACAGGAACTTGGCTGGCATTTTGGTCTCCTGTATTAGTACCAGAAACTGTAGCATCGTCTGTCACCGTTAGCGTCTTCGCGGTGGTGCCCCCTCCGATCGAAAAACCTGATGGCAGTGCAGTCAATGTCAGTCCGTTTACACTGGTAACACCAGTTAATGTCTTTGGCATGTTGGCCATCGGCAGAGTGCCAGTTACTTTAGAGGCGAGGTCAATTCCGCCCGCAAGCATTGTATTTGTCACCTTACCCGCGCCAATAGTAAGGGTCGGACTTAAAGAGTTCGTCCCCGAAGAAGCCCCAACCACATCTCCAGCATTATTAGGGGTAAATGAAATGGTCTGATTAGCGGCGGGCTTATTTACCCACTTAGAAGTCGCACTATCCCATTGTAACATGTCACCGTTCGCCTTACTTGCTACTGCCACGTTTGACAGTCCTTCCAGAGTCGGAGTAGCCGCAGAAAGCACACCGGAAGATAAAGACAACCCTGACCCAATGGTTATTGCTTCTGGTTTACCAGTACTGAGAGAACTGTTTCCAAGAAGGGTTCCTCCTGCAAGGTCAGCCATTTTTCCAAGTGTTACAGCTTTGTCGGTTATTTTAGACGTTCCTACACCATTGTCGGCGATACCCAGATTTGTGGCATTTCCGTCACCGGAGAGCGTTGCATCATGTTTCACGGCAGTCAAACCTCCGCTCGCCGCCGTACTGATTTCACTTTGTAATTCTTCCAGAGCCGCCTGAACATTAGTAGATGTCAGGGCTCCGTTCGGTGTTACAGTGATACCAGATGCAGCCCCGCTTGCTCCTGATATTGGCCCCCATGTTCCATCGCCCCGAAGATAATCGGTTGAAAGGCCATTTCCTATAATTGCTGCTGCTGGAATTGTAGCATTACCAAAGCGAGCAGTTGGTATTGTACCCGAAGTAAGATTTGCTGCGTTAGTCTGGTCCACATTCTTAACATTTCCTAAACCTACGTCCGAACTTGTTAAAGCTAACATCGTCTTCAACGAAGTCATATTAAGAGGAACCGGAGACGCAGAACCTGTTGCCAAATTTCCCAAAATTGTTCCCGTTGGTACAGGAGCGATCTTTTGTAACGCAAGTGCCCCATCGTTTAAACCTACAGAAGCCACTCCCGCAGTTGTCGTCGCTGTTAATCCTCCAAATGCGGTTACTCCGGAAATTCCGCTGCCACCACTTCCTCCTGTAACGTCTGCCCAGGTAAAACCTCCGGCCCCGGTAGAAGTCAACACCTGACCGGCATTGCCGTTGCCCGTGATTCCAGTTAATTTATTGGGTGTGATAGCCTGATTAGCAACCCCGAGCGGACTGCTGCTCACTCCATTACCCGTGAGGGTAGCATCATGACTAACCAATCCTCCGGCGCCGCTGCCTCCTCCTGCCATGGCTAACAGACCAGCTAAATCAACATGGCTGTCGCGAGGGCCTGAAATAGACAAGACAGTACCGGCAAGGCTAAGAGATTGGTACAGATCGGCCAGACTAACTGAGTTTCCTCCTTTGATAGAAAGATTCTGAGCAGCATCAAGACTCAGCACAGGAGCATTATTTGCTCCTGCAGCTGCAACAGCGTCATCTACGTATTTTTTAGTAACTGCATCTTTATTATTTGTAGGAGGAGCGAGATTGGTAACCTTGTACCCCCCATTGATACGTTTGCCAAAGGAGTCCCAAAACCACTCAGCGGGATATTCGCTTTGTCAAGGGCAGCATTTGTAACTGCACCATCAGCGATTTTAGAAGACGTCACAGCTTTATCTGCAAGATCCAGTGTTACAGGAGCAAGAGCTGCTTTCTCTCCGTTTCCAATCTTTATAGTACCACCAGAAGTGATTGCTTGAGGAAGTGTTCCACCACCTACAAGTGAAATACCTGACGCTGGCCACGAGCCGTTACTTTTAGGCCCGTAGAGGGTGTAAGTTGTGGTATTTATGTAAAAATCCCCATTATTACCAGCAGAAGGGGCTGGGTTTGCCGCCCCGTTCAGCAAGGTATTTACGACCGTATTTCCACTGCCTCCGGTCCCAATCTCTGAACTGGTCGCTAGCCTTTGCCACTGCCCGTTGTTGAAAAAGTAAAACCCGGGTGTATTATCCGTCTGGTAGACGACAAGTCCAGTTGCAGGGGCGGCAATAGAGCTCCGCTGCCCCGAAGTCAGTCTAGGGATTAAGACGCCCCTTGAGGTCGATACGACATCCAATTGCGCACTTGCATCCGGCGTTGTCGTCCCTACCCCAACCTGAGCCTTCGCTGAAAAACCTAACAGTAATCCAGCAATTATTGTCAAGCACTTGATCGCCCCGCCCAAACCGCTACTATGTGTAATTTTGAAGTCCATTTATAACGTATCTACTTGTTTACTTTCTAATTAATAAAAATCGTAACAGCGCTTGCTGCTGCTCCTTCGGTTATTTCGCTCACCAACGCCACCCCTTCCCGGGAAAGTTGTCTCATAATTTAATGCCGCCTCTGTTGTTCCGGCGGTGCTGCCATACTGCAGCTTGGACAAGGTGGCATCGTGACTAACGCCAAACCTTACCTTATCGTAATAATCTTTACGGATGAAGATGTCAAAGATTAAAGAAACCACCAGTGCATCTCCCTTTACTCCCTGCTGGCTCCTGTACCAAAGCCCCGCATTTACAGACCTATATTTATATTGAAAACCAGCACTAACCGAACTTTCCTTTGCTTGACTGTAATACACAAGAGAAGGAATCAGAACAGAATTTCCGTCATCACTGTAAGGATCTAAGTTGATTCTGTAGCTGGTATGTGCATTCACTCTTACCGGCAGGGTCGACCTTAAGCCAGTAAAAGATTCGTTCGGCTTATTTATATGCTGAGCGGACGCACCGATCATAAAATCGCCAAGAATAAAATTGACTCCTGTGCCTGCATCGAAAAAGTACTTGTTGTTTAAGACCGGTAAGGATGCATCTGTAACAGCACCTGGAATAATTCCCGTCACAGGATCGATCTGATCAGCAAAAAGCAATTTATTATAGTCGATCCTTCGCCTGGTAAAGCCGGCTTGTAATCCAAAAGATAATACTGCGTTATCGAAATCAATACTATACGAATACAAGCCAGATATATTAAGCTTCTTTAGATAAGCAGTTCCCTCACTCGAATTTGTAACCAGCAAACCAAAGCCGCCGCCAAACTGTGGCACATTGTACTCAGTCGACAAAGTGAAGTAGTTAAGTGATCCAGGAACTCCCGTCCATTGATTTCTATATATCATATTAACACGTAGATCTCCATCAAACTGCCCGTTAAGCGCCGGATTAAGGTAACTCGGCGCATTGTAAAACTGCGAATAGATGTGGTCCTGAGCGAAGGCAAACGTCAGCAACTGAAAAAGAAGAAAAAATAACTTTAACGTCTGCTTCATATTCATCATCGTATTAAATGAATAGGACCAACTGCGCTTCTTGCCCCTGTTTCATATTTCATTCCTTTCCATTCGGTGCCGTCTATAAAGACTGCATCAATACGCCAGACATATACCCCCTGAGGAGCTGGCTGACCTGATGATGTGCCGTCCCATCCCTCCGATGGAGACCCTTTCTCATCCAGCTTATCAGACTGCCATACCATCCGGCCCCAGGTATCAAAAATTTTCAGAGAGTACTTTGCAATTCCGGACCCTTTCGGTCTGAACGTCTTTAGCTCTGTTTTAAAGTTCCCAGGTTCGAAACTATTTGGTACATAGAGGTATCCTGGCACACCGTCAATCCTAACTTTCCTTGTCATTGTATCCTGACACCCTTCCGCGTTGACGACGACAAGCCTTACCACGTGCTCACCTGCATCTTTATAAGTATGTGTAGGATTTTCATCCTGCGTGCTTTGTCCATCTCCAAAAGACCATATATACTTCACGACAGCTCCCTTACTCTGATTTTTGAAACTGAAGGTATAATTAGGGATCTTCACTACAGAATCAGGCGAAATTGTAAAGTCCGCCTGCGGAGGCTCTATTACCTGTATATAGTTTGTTTGAACAACCTCGTTTGAACAACCGAACTCGCCATATGCAGTAAGCTTTACATTGTATGGCGAATTGATATAAGAAAAGGTGTGCTGAGGATTCGGACTAGTTGAAAAAGTTCCGTCTCCAAAATCCCACAAATAAGAAGTGGCATTCACAGATAAATTCTGGAAAGTAACACGAACCTGAGTACATCCTTTGGTAACGTCAGACTTAAAAGCAGCCTGCGGTACTTGAGCGATCCTGACATTTACGATGGCAGTGTCACTACAAAGACTATTATATGCGATGAGCTTTAGCTTATATACGCCGGGCTGACCATATATATGAGCAGGAGTTGCTTCTGTCGACCTGGAACTTCCGTCGCCAAAATCCCATAGATAACGACTTGCACCTGTACTGGCGTTTGTAATCTTTATATCCAGCATTCCATTACAACTTACGCTGTCCTGGACCTTAAATAATGCGGTTGGCTTTGGATAGGTACTAAACTGCTTCTCTGTACTACTTTCACCGCAATCATATTTATTCTTAACGACTAACTTTAATTTGTAAATCTTATCTGCTTGGCTGAGGATTATACCGGTTGGCTCCCGGTCCGTTGATATCAACTCATTATCTAAATACCACCAGTACTGATCTGCATATTTTGACGTGTTCTGAATATTGAGCCTCAATGGAGGGCAACCGGCGCTTTCTGATGTAGTAAACGCAGCAGAAGGCAAAGGATTGAGCTGAAAGTAGTGGACTACAGTATCAGGACATCCCATGGCACTTGTCGCAATTAACTTAACTTCAAACTTGTCAGGCATACTCGCGTTATACGCAGCATTGAATGTAAAGGTTAGATCTTTCGTCTTTCCTACAACATTATTATTAATCAACCACTTATAAGACACAGCGTCAGTTCCAGCATAAGTCGTCTTATTAGTAAATAAAACGGTAGCGGTAGAACCGCAAGCTGCCCACTTCGACGCTTCAAAAGCTGGCTTTGGACGCGCCGAAATTCTAACGTATTGTGAGCTTGTATCGATGCACCCCGCCTCGTTGTAGGCTGTAAGCCTAATTTTATAAAGGCCGGGCTCGGTGTAAATATGTTCAGATGTGTAACCCGTACCAATATTGTCAGCGCTAGCAGGATCTCCAAAATCCCACTGTACTCCCGCTGCGTTAGCTGGAGTGCTAGCCACAACGAGCTTATAAGGTACACAATTGAGGTAAGAAGAGTTGCTTATAAAGCTTGCGACAGGCAATGCCGATATTTGAATAGCATGTGTGGCCGTATTACTACAAACACTTCCATCCGGATATGACTGTACAGCCGTTAACTTAACATCGTATTTGCCCGAATGCAGGTAAGCGTGTTTAGGATTAGGAAGGTTACTGTAGGTACCGTCACCAAAATCCCATGTAAAAGAGGATGCAGCATTCTTTTCGTTTACAAACTGTATAGAGTCCTTCACACAGTTGAGCGATCTGCCGGCCGTAAATTCCGAATTGGGTTTTGGGTAAACAACAATCGTTTCCGAGGTGCTGCCTGTTGAACAGCCGTTCGTAGCAGTCAAATTCACTTGGTAGGTACCCGGCGTAGTAAAAGTATGAAATACCGACTCCGGCGATTGTGTCGTTACTAAAGTCCCACCGTCATTGAAATCCCAGTAGAAACGATTTGCACCAGTGGAATTGTTATCAAATTTTACCGCAAATGGGACACACCCATACTTCCTGTTGCCATCAACAACAAGCTTAGGTGTAACCGTATTAGGATATATAACTATCTGATAACTTTTTGTATCCACACCACATTCATTAATTGCTGTAAGCTTAAGCGTTACAGTATCTGTCTTTGTGGTGTAATACGTATGTTTTACATCAAAGTTGTCATTTTTCTCAAGAGTATTTCCATCTCCAAAATCGAAGATATATTTATTTGGTATTCCCCGCGATTCGTTAGCAATCGTGATCTCCAAAGGAGAACAGCCGCGCGTTTTGTCAGGGGTGAAGCTAACTAACGGGAGCGGACGTACTAAAACCGAGTCCACATATTCAGTACTTTGACAATCTGTTGAAGCTGTCAGCCTGACGATATAGGTGGTATCGCGATTCAGCGGGTGGGGTTTAAAGATAATCGTCCCCGGCTGCTCTAGCGAAGATGTTTGCCCGTCACCAAAGTCCCAATGGTAGTCTGCACCCTGCAGAGGAGCTGAGGTATTGGTGAAAGAAACCGCGAGCGGCCCACAGCCTTTCTCCTTATCTTTTGTGAAAGATGCCTTAACATGTTTTACTGTTTGAAAAACCAATTCTGTACTATTAGCTCCACAGCCAAAACGACTTTCAGCTACAAGTTTCACAGTAACCTGTTTCCCATCCTCTGAGATAACAAAATCTGGAAAGCTTCTAGACGCGCCAATAGAGACACCGTCAACAAACCACTCGTAAGTAGAGTTACGATCATCATACGGGACCAGGGTAATTACGTCCTTTAAGTTGAACGGAGAACACGCCTTTTGCTTTGAGGCCTTAAACTCCGCTTTTGCAAGCGGACGGATCGTTATCGTAACGATATTACTTATACTCTTCTGATCACCTGCACAGAGAGAAGTTGTTACAACTCGTCTGATTTGTACAGACTGAGCCAATACGGCAGGTTGGTAATCAGCAGATGTTTCGCCCGGGATATTAGTCCATAAGACCCCATCAAGACTTTGCTCCCATTGGTACTGATAATTTCCGTCTCCCCCCAGGGGCTGCGAGCCAGATAGTTTAGCAGGAGGCTGACCTAAGCACAATTCCTGATCAGCAGAAATAAGATTATTGCTAATAGGGGGCTGTACCGACACCTCTACAATATTACTCTCCATAGAACATGGGCCCGCATCGACAATCCTCTTGAAGTAGGAAGTTGAAGTAAGGGTAGCAGAATAGGTTGCCGTTGTAGCTCCGTTTACAATAATCCAGGGTCCCGTTGCCGAGTGACTCGACACCCACTTGTAGTTGTAGCTGCCGTTTCCTCCGCCTGGCTCAGCTCCCGTTATATCAACTGTTTGTCCTGAACAAATTGTTGTACTCCCTGTTATCGCATTCGTTAACGGCGGATAATTATGAATAACGACGTCATCAGTACTCGCGTCGCAAATGTTATTGCTTATAGACCACCGAAACACATAAGTGCCAGAGGTAGCACTACTGATAGTAGTAGTTGGATTTGAAGAATCATCAATAGTAGCCGCCGGGCCGCTGACCTGCGTCCAAGAACCGCTACCCGCTACCGGTGTATTTCCCTCCAGCCTGAAGGAGCCCTCATTACAAAGAAACTGGTCTCTGCCAGCGTCAGCAGCCGTAACATTTGGCAACACTTCGATAAATACAGAAGAAGACGGCTCCTCATTGCACGAGCCATTTCTAACAATCGCACGATAGTAGATACTGCTGGCGAGATTCGTAAAAGTATTAGAGGTGCCGGTGCCGGGCACCGTAAACCATGTTGCATTATCAGCAGACGACTGCCAGCGAACTACATCACCCCGGAAATCGATCGCCTTAACAGTAACAGAATTTACACCGGTACACACCCGCGATATACTACTGACGGCCTTGCCGGCTATCGTCGGTTCATCAACAATAATTTGAAATGGCATTGTAAGCTCTGAAGCCAGACAAGGCGCCGCCTGCCTCACGACTACCCGGTACCAGGTAGTCGCAGAAAGAGCCCCCGGAGAAAGCGTCTCCGAATTTGCGCCCGGAAGATCTGTGAAGGTAATATTGTCACTCGATGCTTGCCATTGAAGGAAAGCACTTGAGGTATAACCGTTGACCTTCAGCACTCCCGGATCACTCCCCTGACATAACCGGGAAATCGCACCTTGGATAGTACCTGCGACGGGATACGCCACAATACGAATATTGACCTGGGCGGTACTTCCCGAACACCCAGGCACAGCAACAGTCGCATCGTTTTTTGTCTGCCACTGAAAAACATAATCACCTGGCTGCAATCCTGATACAGTACTATTAAACATACTGGGATGATCAATAGTGACTGCGGGTCCAGACACCTTAGTCCACGTCCCGGTCTCTCCGTTACTGGCCTGCGGTTCATTGCCGTCAAGAGTGAAACTTGTATTAGAACCTTGCTTGTTCAGGCATATGCTTTGGTCAGCGCCGGCGGAAGCTGCCGTCACAGGCTTCCTGACTACTATCTTCACTACATCAGACCTGTCGGGACAAGGACTAATCCCTGCTATGGTCCACCGCAGATTATAAGTCTTCCCTGCCTCCAATCCTCTGACTTCAGCATTCGGAGCATGAGCATCAGGGAAAAAGGTAATTAAACTACCTGCAGCATCGTCTGTCCAGGTTCCGGAAAACCCAGTTCCAGGGTCATTTCCGCTTAAGGTATAGTTAGTTAAATTACAAAGAATAACGTCAGGCCCGGCATCTGCATTGGGCGTTCCGGCATTAACGATGATTTGCACTGGAGCACTGACAACTTCACACTCTCCAAAGCTTTTAACTCGGCGCCGGAAATAAGTAGTAGCAAAGGGATTTACAGTGACCGTTTCCTTATCGGCCCCAGCCAATACCGCCCAGTTGGTAATACCATCGGCTGATGCCTCCCAGACAAACGAATAATTGGCAGGATAACCGGAAACGTTGCCTCCCGAAAGGACGTCAGTACGCAAAGCAACCAGGTCGCCCTTACAGGAAACAGCGTGATCAGCTTTCACTGAATTAATAATATCTGATAACACGTCCAGGCTCATTGTACTGGCACTAGGTACACAAGAACCATTCGATATGGTCCATGTAAACTTATATCTGTTTCCTTTCTGCAGGCCGCTGACAATGGTGTTATACTTAGATGGCTCTTCAATTACCGCCGGGGGCCCAAAACTTTGCGTCCATATACCGTTTCCTATTGCCGGGATATTTCCGTGCAGCTGAAAGGAAGTAGAGGTAGCGCAAATGAATTCGTCATCTCCCGCATCAGCAGCAGTTGGTTTTTTCTCAATTGTTATGGTAGTAGGACTTGAATAAGCAACGTCACAAGTGCCGCTCTGAACTACAGCTCTGAATTTTGTGGAGCCAGTCAAGCCAGAATAGTGGTAAGGGTTAGAGACCGACGCGATCGCGACCCAGGTTGAACCTCCCGCCAACCGTTCCCACCTGACAATAGTGCCTGTTTGTCCAGAGAGCGTAACATCTCCAGAAACGGCGGTTCCCTCGCAGAAAGTTGCATCACCACTTGTGGTCCCTCCTACAGAAACGGGATCTACATTCATTGTAAAAATAGACGAATAGGCTTTGGAACCACAACCGCTATCTGATCCGGAACTCGCTACTGACACCCGTACGAACGTCTTTTGCTGTAAGTGCTCGAACAAAAAGCTGTCTTTACCTTCAGAGCCTGCAACTGCCGTCCACACGACATTATCAGGGGAGGTCTCCCACCCGACTATCTTGCCCTTATAATTATTTAGCTTGAGCGTCGTCCCGTTATCATAGCAAACTGCTGTTGGTCCGCTGATCGCACCGCCTTCTGGCTTTGCATATACGGTGAGTTGCATTTCATCATACTCCGCACAGCCGGCCGGATTACTAATCGTCCAGCGAAGCTGATAAGTCCCCGGCACTAAATTTAGAATATTGGCTTCTGGTTTAGTGGGGTCGTCAAACGATGCTCCTGACGGACTGCTTCCCACAATTGACCAGAGACCATTCTCGTAGGGCTGTGGCTGATTACCGTGCAGCTTGAACGTGGTGTTACTCTTAAGCGAGCCGGTCGGTACGTTATCACATACAATTGCGTCTGGGCCTGCGTCTTTGACAATCGGTCCATAAAAAGTAATAACCTGACTGTCGCTCACCTGAGCATTACATTCATTATTGTAAAAGACAGTAACAGTGTAGGTTCCCGGGGACTCGAACCGGATTGTAGGATAAGGGCTGCCCGAAGATCCTTTTTCATAGCTAAACGCTCCCCCACTAACAGTCCAGTTGTATGTTTTCGACTTTCCGAACCCGGTGTATACAGGCTTGTGCCTTTCATCGGCTGAAAAATCAATAGGAACAGGCAGCTTACGGCAAACCTGCCAATTTTCAGGTAAAGAAACAGACAGAGGGCCTGCAACAGTAAAAGGAGTATCCAGAGTCAGGGTGTCACATGCATTGATCGACGTAAGCCGCAATATATAGTCTCCCGCCTTTGTAATTCTGATTTTCGGAGAATAGTCAGTACTTGGAGTAATAAAAGTAACACCGTCATTAACCAGGCTTTTCGTTTCGGCATTTAGGACACTCCACGCCCAGGATATTTTACATACTTTGTCAATGGCCGTTTTATTCGTAACAACAATATCTGCGGGGATACACTGGGCCGACTGTGTGATTTCGTAATCGAGCTTGGGACTCTCCTCTATACAAACGTCCAGAACTTTTTCCGATGGTGTGCAACTGTTATTGCTGGCCACCAGCTTCACATTATAAGTTCCTGGTTGAGTAAAAACGTGGATAAAGTTCTGTTCATCCGAATAGGGCACCCAAGCCGTTTCAGGTTCTGTATTCTTTTTTACATACCAGAGGTAAAAAGTCTCGTCCGTACAGCTCATCCCAGACGCATCCTCAGCCCTTCCGGGAATCGTTGTATTGTTTATCAGGACTGGACGATTCACGCAGCCCCGTTCTCCAGGGATCTCAAAATTCGCTACCGGAGACTTGTATACCTTAGGATAAGTAGTAATTGGAACGCTGGCTCCCGCACAGAACGGTGCTTCGATAAAAATATTTGCCTGATATGAGTTGTAAATAGGAGTTTGCAGCATAATCGGAGCTCTGCCACACGATGTCTCACTATACCGATGCTTAACATTTCCGGCAGAGTCTAATAATTGCCCCTGGGTAATATAATCAGTATTCGAATCTCCCCAATCAAAGCGATATACCAATCCTGGGTAGTTCGAAAGGATGCTTCCCTTATTATCAGCAGACGGCGTTCCTACATTTACAGAATATCTGATCAGCTCACTTTCTCCATAGCTGTTAGCTGAGTTATTAACAGCCGGAATACAGGCTGTTTGGGTTCCGGATGACTGTAGACTAAGATTATAGGTTGAATTAAGAACCACGTAGCTTTTGGTGGAAACCACCCCGTTCTTTATGGCCCTGAATCTAACTGTATAATACGCCGTATTTAAATTAAGCTGATAAAAAGCGGTTGAATTAAAGTCGAAATTCACCGGGCTTACAGCCGGGTCATAATCATTATATAGCACTCCGGTCACGGCCGCGCCCGTTGTAGAGGCATTCTTAATTGTAAGAACATTGCCGTCCTTTATTAACGTACAATACCCCCAAATGCGATCGGCAACTAATACGCGGGGCGCTTCAGTTGGATCTACTTTTACAGTAGGGCCCGCTGTTCCTGATATTACAATGGGCCCACTAACAGAGATATAATTTTCGGTTGAAGGGCTTACTATTTTGACCCTTAGCTTGTAGTTACTTCCCGCCGGCGTTCCCCCAGGGATCACCCCGTTTACGAAGGTGGCAAAGTGGCTGTCAAATGTACCAATGGGTGGAGCAAGAGGATTAAAGGTACCGGTCGCATCAGAAAGATATAATTCAAATTTCGTTCCCTTTACAAAAGAAGATTTGACTTTAATCGGCACTGTGATGTTAGAACCAGGACCATATGGGCCCGGGTCCAGACTGCCGACATCTATCAGCTGCCCATAACTGGCCGAACCTACAGAACACAAAAACGTTAGTAAGAACAGTTTAAAACAATACTGGTTTAAGCTGAAGCCTATTCTTCTGACAATACTTTTTTTAATTTTTCGTTCGGCATAACCCCTTACCGTAAGCACCTATTTCGTTAAAGCATCTATCGTTCAGAGCAGTTAAAGGCCCCTGTTAGTTTTATTCTACAGGAGTTGCTAAAAAGAGCCAATTAAAGGACTGAGAACGTAGCATAGGGGGTTCTACGGCAACACGAAAAAAAGTTACTGTAAAGGACACTTCAACTGCCTTTGCCGATAAAAGGCAAGCAGCAAAGCGCGTAGTCATAAGGTTTGATCGAAGACAAAGAGAACAAAGCAACCTCTACTGCAGCTACAAATGCATCAGCTGCGCAAGCAAGACGGATCGCCGTATTTAGTATTACTTTTGGTTCATATGTATCTTTAAGGTTCTCACGATGCTCTTGCGGATATTCCAGGTACGCCTCAGTTTTCCCGCCGTCATTTTCAAATATTCTTTCTGCCAGAAGCCCGTGTTATAACTCCTCCAATCTTATACCCTCCATGGAGAAAGCGGCCGGAAAGATCCCATGGTTTAGGGGAACCAACAAAATGAACAATAGAATTATGATAGGACAGCAATTCTCCCTCTCCCGGATACCAGGGATTGTTATAAGCATCAGGCAGCCGGGCAAACTTTCCGCCTGCTACCGCGTTAAGCAAAGTCTGATCATGAGATATCAACCCGTCCGGGTATCTTTCAGCCAGTTTAAGCCACTGGGAATCTACGTCGTCTTGCCTCCACTTCTCAAGATTAAACAGGACTACACCTGAGTTAAAATATGGGGTATCCAGAGACCAGTTCAAATTTTTGGTGAAGAAACTGTTATCAAGAGCGTATTTAAGGTCGCAGCCGAAAACCGCCCCCAATAGAGAGTCGCCCATCTCATAGTCCTTTAGAGTAAGGATATCAAGCAGGACAAGCAGATCTGAATCAAGATACAGTGCCTGCTTATCGGGGATGGTCCTGGGGATTAACAGCCTTCCATAGGGCGTCCAGTCGCCATGCAAAGATCTCAGGTGCCCAAACTCGCCCTTGGCATCGAAGTCGACGAATTTTACATCACCCCGATACCCTACCGACGAAAGCAGGCTTCTAATGTTGTCTTTGTCTCGTAGTCTGAGCTCTGAACAGAGAAACCAGAGAACAAGCTGGCTGTTATCCGAACAATTACTGACCAGGGATGATAAGGTAGCTCCAAGTCCCTCCATACCCAATTCATTCACATTGAAAACTATGTTCATGATAGAAGAGGTTTTTTCAAATATATGGAATTATTTCAACAAACTTTTCTAATAAGTTAACAGAAATAAATCCAATAGTAAAATGGGTCTCCAGGCAGTCTTCTTTTTTCTCTTGTAAGATTAACGCCGGCCCTGCTATCAGACACCTCTCAGCAAAAAGCAGCGCCATAAGCCAGTATTGGGGCAGAGATGCAGTGCTCTGGATATTTCAGAGACTGCAGCCTTTTCTTGCGAGCAATCTCCGCATATCCTCTTTTCACCGGGCTCGCCGCGTAGCTTTACCCCAGCTCCCATTCCAGCCACCGGCAGGCAAACTAAAAACACGCAGCCATCGACCTGCTCGTTTTCGACCGAAGCTCTAAAACTTTCAGGACGATTCTCTCCTATTTCGGCACTTCCCAGCTTGAAGCGGTAAAAGTCGGATTGAACTCCGTCGACGTAGTGGTAAGTGTAAGTGTGGTCTTACCATCCGAAGACTCGGTCACTAACGGATAGCTGATCCCGTCCTTTTTGATAAAGCTCTTATATGCGAGAAAGCTCGGAGTCGTTCCGCCAGAACTGGCATTTGCTTTTAACGTATAATCCTCTCCTAGCAGGTAGATCAGCTTGCTTCCGTTTACAGAGAAAGTGAGCATATAATCACTATTTGATTTGGAAACGGTCCCGCGAAGAAAATAGGCATTTAGTCTTTTATGCAGTCCAAGTATTCCCTGATAAAGACCGTTTTTCATTTCCTTTTTTCTTCAGCCGTAAGGGGTCCTTTGCTTCCTTTTATCCACTGCCAGCCATCTTCACCTTCAAGCTGCCTGACAAGAAGCAGCTTGTCTTTTTGCCACACTTCTGCACGTACTTTGCTATTTACAATATCAGTTAAAACTACCGCCCGCAAGTTCCCGCTCATGGTCGCTGTTTCTCTCACTGTATTTAACTTATCGATATTTTGTCCTCCATAATTACTGCGCAGCTTCGCTAGCAATTGCGCGGCGTCAGGAAGCCGTCTATCCTCTGCTGGTACCTCCCGGTCATGCCTTCCTTCCGGCGCCTCCGCCCGGACTAAAGAGCTCTGTTCTTCCTCCCTAAAGTAAAATTCTCCATCGAGCAGGATCAGATCCTCTTCATCCGGCGGGCTGTAAAAGAAACTATGCCTGCTCACTCTGCCGTCATTGAACGTCATGACGATCTCCCCATCTCCAAGCCTATATCTACCTCGGCTTGACTTGTCTTTATTTTCGAACTTTCCACCAATCGTGCCGCCTGCGGTACTGCCGCCGATGCCTACCACACTTGAATGGTCCATAGAAAAGCTGCCTTTCCCGTCGAAATAAAGGTGCCCCGTCGATGATACGAACACATTAGGTCTCCCCGTCCCCACTCCGCCACTGCTCGATGCAGATCTCCGTTCATAGCCGCCTGCAGGAACCACGCTCACCCGCTTAACCTTATGCAGCGTATGTCTCACCCCAGCTGTACTTTCAAGCGCCCCCTTTGCGCCTATTCTATATCTCTCAGGCTCGCGCTGGCCTTTGAATGTTATCTGGACCATATTGTTCCGGATGGAATAGGTTCCGCTGACGTTCGTTTTCCAGTCACTTCTCTTAAGATCATCATTAAATGTTCCGTCGTTCCTGAAATAAAGCACAATATTATTGATCTGCATACCCTCAAAAGGAGTAGTATAGAGTTCTGCACCAACATAAACACCACTCAGTTTTTGTACCTGACCCGCTACGCGGTTGCACAGAACAACAAGCATACAGACTAACAGAAGAACTCTTTTCATAGGAGGCGAAGCATTAAGTAAGACAACAATAAAGTTCGAAAATTATTTAGTTTTCTACTAATGTCTGATGCTGTTTGGTTTTAGACGGCACAAAAATCTCTGAACTACTCTCAGCGTGTATGTAACTTCCAACCAGAAAACCTCTAAACAGATTGCGTCCTGCGGGGCGAGCAGCTGAAAAAGATTTTTAGAGCTCGCTGCTTTTATTCGATAATGTCAGATGGGCGTTAAGTAATGCTACGAAGCGAACTCCTTCGCAGTAAAAAGAAAAAGGCATCCATAAACCGGACACCTTTTTTCTGCGGAGAGAGAGGGATTCGAACCCTCGATACCCTTTTGAGGTATACACACTTTCCAGGCGTGCTCCTTCAACCACTCGGACACCTCTCCTTTAAGAGCGGCAAAGTTAATAAAATCTGTAAAACATCCTATATACAATTTTAGCGAAACAAAGCATTCAGGTCCTGACCCGCGTCTCTCAAGATCATACGTTAGCAATCGGGATAAGAAAGCTTACACAGGATCGCTGATAACCGGTACGCACAAACTGGAATAAAAGCAAGCAAACGATTCCTGGTGGTTACAACGTTAGCAAAGCGATCTCATCGAGGCCTTTAATACATTTTAATGATCCCGATGAACAAGAGTTGTATGAGAAACATTCAAGAGCTGAAAGCGCAAAGCGGGGATGAAAGAACATTGAAGTTCTTTCTAAGCAATGAAGGGCAAAGACACCTTAAAGAAAAAACGGCCCTGTTCCCTAAAACACCGACTTGGAAGGAACTGCCAGCGGAGTTTTACTAAGCTCTCCCCGCAGGTTCGTTTCCAGCAAATGACTGATGCGATCCTGAGAATAACCGCGGGCCAGCAGAAACATAAGTTTGGTCACAGCCGCTTCATAAGTCATATCATATCCACTCGTCACCCCCATCGCCTTTAAGGGGCGACTGGTTTCGTATCTTCCAAGCTCAACCGTGCCGACCTTACATTGCGAGATATCAAGAACCACTTTTCCTTTATCCATCGCTGTCTCCAGGCAGTTTAAGAACCATTTATCGGTATTGGTATTACCCGCGCCATAGGTCTCCAGAATGATGGCCTCAGCCTTTGAATTGACAATAGCAGCTACAGTCTCCTCACTAATCCCGGGGTAAAGCTTTAATACTGCAATCGAGTTATTGAGCTTCTTATGCGCTCTGAACGTACACTCCTCACACTTCCGGATACTTGCATCATTAAACCGCAGGTGCACCCCCGCCTCTGCCAGAACGGGATAATTGGGAGAACGGAAGGCCTCGAATTTTGCAGAATTGTATTTGAAGGCACGGTTTCCGCGAAACAGCTGAAAGTCGAAATAAATACATACTTCCGGTACGCGGGCCCGCCCGTTTTGCTTCGCAGTGGCTATCTCAAGCGCCGTTATCAGGTTCTCTTTTGCATCCGTCCGGATCTCCCCGATCGGCAACTGAGAACCGGTGAAAATAACCGGCTTATTCAGTCCCTCAAGCATAAAGCTAAGAGCAGAAGCAGAAAAAGCCATAGTATCTGATCCATGCAATATGACAAAGCCGTCATAAAGATGGTAGTTCTTATCAATCAGCTCAGCCAGCTCTACCCAGATCTGTGGATTCATGTTGGAAGAATCGATAATCTCGGTGAATGAATGAACTGTAATCTCGTAATTCAGTCTCTGAAGCTCAGGAACATTCTCTGTAATCAGATTAAAATCAAGAGGCCTTAAGGTACCGGTCACCTTGTCCTGAACCATACCTATTGTCCCCCCGGTATATATTATCAGTACCTTTGTCATCCTAAACTTCTCATGTAATATTTTTGATAAAGATATAAAAGGAACGGCTTACTCAAATGCCAAAAATGCTTTTTGAGTTCCTCGTCGTAATCTCCGCCACGGTCTCCAGGTCAACGTTTTTAATTTCCGCAAGTTTAGCTGCAATGTAGACCAGATAACTGCTCTCATTCGGCTTACCGCGAAAAGGCACCGGAGTCAGATAAGGAGAGTCCGTTTCCAGAACAAGATGCTTCATATCAAGCTGAGCCACCACTTTATCCAATCCCGAGTTCTTGTAGGTCAAAACGCCACCAATGCCAAGGTAGAATCCTAAATCCGTTATACGGTCGGCCTGCTCTTTTGTTCCTGTAAAACAATGAAAAATCCCCTTTAATTTTTCATCCCGCTGTTCAAGTAAGATCTCATACACCTCATCAAACGCGTCTCTGCAATGGATCACGATCGGCAAGTCGCGCTCTTTCGCCCACCCGATTTGAGTGCGGAAGGCTTCCTGCTGCACAGCCAGTGTCGTTTTATCCCAGTAAAGATCAATTCCGATCTCCCCCACTGCCCAAATTTTCATTTCCTCCATAGCCCTTTTAATTCTGTCAAGTTCGTCAAGATAGTTTTCCTTAACATCGCAGGGATGAAGTCCAAGCATCGGGTAGCAGTACTCAGGATATAAGTGCGTCAAAGCCTTTACCTCCTCAACTGATTCAGAATTGACATTGGGAAGGAATAATCGCGTCACGCCATTCTCAACACATCGGTCTATTAATAACTTCAGCTTATCAGGATCCTTTTCGTAATAAAGGTGTGTGTGTGTGTCGGTCAATATCATACCGGCGGCAAAATTAATGAATGTATACTAAAAACGGTCACGACTGGCTCTCTCATACAAGGAGGAGCGGGCATTCTTTGTTTTGCCGGCGATGGAAAAACAAGTCGTCCCTTGGCAATCAACCTCATGGCCAGGCGTCACGGCCAACGAAGCGATCTCATTCAAGTTTTTAAAAAAAACAATCAATACCTCAATCTGCACCACAAAAAAAGCCGTTCCTGCTTAGAGAAACGGCTTTTTTCACTTTATATTACTTGTTCTATTTTACCTCTTCATAGTCAACGTCGGTCACTGCGTCACCTCCGTTAGCTGAAGCATTTCCTGCTGCACCGTTACCGGCACCTGCTGAGCCCTGAGCTCCTGCAGCATCCTGAGTAGCTTTGTACATATCCTCAGAAGCCGCATTCCATGCATTTTGCAGTTCTGCTTGTGCTGAGTCGATCTCAGCAAAGTTCTTCGCTGCATGAGCTTCCTTCAGCTTCTTCAGCGCATCCTCAATAGGAGCCTTCTTCTCGGCAGGAATTTTATCGCCATACTCTTTCAGCTGTTTCTCTGTCGAGAATACAAGAGCGTCGGCTGCATTCAGCTTATCGATCTCCTCTTTTGCTTTCTTGTCGGCTTCAGCATTGGCCTCAGCTTCCTGCTTCATCTTCTGAATTTCGTCATCAGTTAAGCCTGAAGACGCTTCAATACGAATCTTCTGCTCCTTACCGGTAGCCTTGTCCTTCGCAGATACATGGAGGATACCGTTCGCATCAATATCGAAGGTTACTTCAATTTGAGGCACACCACGAGGTGCAGGTGGAATTCCGTCGAGGTGGAACCTTCCGATCGTCCGGTTCTGGCTAGCCATTGGCCGCTCGCCCTGGAGGATGTGTATTTCTACAGACGGCTGGTTATCTGAGGCAGTTGAGAAGACTTCAGACTTCTTGCTTGGGATCGTCGTGTTAGACTCAATCAGTTTGGTCATCACGCCACCCATGGTTTCAATACCAAGAGAAAGCGGTGTTACGTCAAGAAGCAGTACGTCTTTTACCTCACCTGTTAACACACCACCCTGAATAGCTGCACCGATAGCAACCACTTCATCCGGATTCACTCCCTTAGAAGGTTCCTTGCCGAAGAAGCTCTTTACAGCATCCTGAATAGCAGGAATACGGGTACTACCACCTACCAGAATAATTTCGTCAATGTCACCAGCAGAAAGACCTGCATTCTTCAAAGCAGAACGGCAGGGCTCAATAGTACGTTTGATCAGACTATCTGCCAGCTGCTCAAACTTAGCACGGCTTAAAGTACGAACCAGGTGCTTAGGTCCGCTTTGATCCGCTGTGATATAAGGAAGATTCACCTCTGTCTGAGTAGAACTTGAAAGCTCGATCTTTGCCTTTTCAGCGGCTTCCTTCAATCTTTGCATTGCCATGGCATCCTTGGTAAGGTCCATGCCATTTTCGTTCTTAAACTCATCAGCAAGCCAGTCGATGATCACGTGGTCGAAGTCATCTCCTCCCAGGTGGGTATCTCCATCTGTTGATTTCACCTCAAATACGCCGTCACCCAGTTCAAGAACAGAAACGTCGTGCGTACCACCACCACAGTCGAACACCACGATCTTCATATCCTTATGGGCCTTATCAAGGCCGTATGCCAGCGCCGCTGCTGTAGGTTCGTTGATGATACGTTTTACATTCAGTCCAGCGATCTCCCCGGCCTCTTTAGTAGCCTGACGCTGAGCATCATTAAAGTAAGCAGGCACGGTAATTACCGCTTCGCTCACTTCCTGACCCAGAAAGTCTTCTGCTGTCTTCTTCATCTTCTGAAGGATCATTGCCGAAATTTCCTGAGGAGTATATTTACGGTCGTCGATCTCTACGCGCGGCGTGTTGTTATCACCCTTTACTACTGCATAAGGGACTCTTTCAATTTCACGGCCCACCTCATTAAAGCTGTTCCCCATGAAGCGCTTAATAGAATAGATCGTTTTTTTAGGGTTAGTGATCGCCTGGCGCTTTGCAGGATCACCAACTTTGCGCTCACCGTTCTCAACGAATGCTACGATAGAAGGTGTCGTGCGCTTTCCCTCACTGTTCGCAATAACGACAGGCTCGTTACCTTCCATTACTGCTACGCAGGAGTTTGTTGTTCCTAAGTCGATACCAATAATCTTTGACATGTTATATTTTCCTTTAGCTTGTTCTATTGATTAACAAATATTTATTCATACCTTATCAATGCTTATGCCAACTATGCGATTCATTCACATTGACATGAATATGACAAGAAAAACGTCAGCATTAACCGATGTAACAATGACAGGATGACAGACAGGAAAACATATCGGAACAGTAACTCAAACCGGAGTAAAAGTAGTATGAGGGAAAAGCAGAGTCAGGACCACCTGCGTATTACCACATTCGTTACAGAGTATATCCTCGTTATCCCTGCGTGCGGGGTGTGTGCGGGTTGAGTGCGGGTTAAGTCCCGTTTCCCGCAGAAAACACCGCACTCAACCCGGACTCACCCCGACAGTATTCCGCACAAAAAACATAGCAGAAGAATAGGAAGAGCGAATCAGAAACGGCACCGAAACAAAGGCGACCAGAAGCATGGGTCTTTCATTGAAAAGACACAATATTGGGACATTACAATAAAACACTCATAAACTGCACGCACTAACGGGGATGAAAGTTGCTCGAATATTCTCTTCGGCCGTTAAAGAACAAGCATACTATCATAAAAAAAGGAGGCTGAACTCAGTGATGAGTCAGCCTCCCTTTTTCTATCCTTTAAGCGGTGCTGGCACCCGCTAACTTTAATACTACTTTTTCACAGCCTTTTTTACAGGTGCTTTTGTGCCGGTCTTTTTAGCCGGAGCCTTCGTACCTGTCTTTGACTTTAACGCAGCAGCCGGCGTCTTTTTAGCCGAAGTCGCACTGCTGCTACCTGCCTTCTTTGCCGGCTTCACCTTTACCAATTCAACATCGAAAAGCAGTGAGCTAAAGGGAGCGATATCATTTCCTGCGCCGCGCGGACCATAAGCCAGATCCGAAGGGATTAGAAAGCTCGCCTTTGATCCTTCATTCAGGAGCAATAATCCTTCATCCCATCCCTTGATAACCTGGCCCTGTCCTACTACTACGCTGATCGGCTCATACGTACGACCTGGCTGTTCAAGGCCGGCCTTCTTTGCATCTGCCTCAATACTTGAATCAAACACCTTTCCGTCAAGCGTTCTTCCTGTGTAGTTAACCAGTACGGTGTCGCCTGCCAAAGGCCGAACTTTAACAGAAGGACGGGTGATCGAGTAACGCAAGCCTGAGGCCGTCTTTGTCATCTTCAGTCCGCGATCTGTAATGTATTTTTCCAGTTTAGTCGCCTCAGCCGTCTTTAGCGAATCCATTAATCGCTGCTGCTCAGCAATAGCCTGATCCATCGACTGCACTTTTTCGACCCGGATCACAAACTGCAGAGAACTGCCCTTCGGAAAGAAAGGAGGACGCTGCATGGACGAATCGGTGAACAGAGAATCGGAAGGAACCTTGACCAGCGCACTGTCCTTTACTGAAAGCAACGGAAAGAAATACATCAGGTCGGAAATATTCCTCGATGGCTGAACCGCCAGCGTAACAGGCCGCCCTGCATCGAAAGAGCTAAACAATACGGAATCTTTATCCGTCTTCTGAATGAAATTAAACGTAATTACATCATTCAGCTTAATCCGGGTACCCGTATTAGGCGTAAAAATTTTATACTGAACTCCATTCGGCAAACGCTGGAACCCTTCATTCCCCTGCGCGAAAGTACTCACACTCGCTATTACCAGCGACAGAGCAATCAATAATTTAAACTTCATAATCTGATTATAAGTCATCCGGCGTTTCTACGCCGGATGACATTAAAAGGTTGTGTTCTATCCTTACCGCTCTTATCTTGCAGGAGTAGCAGGGGCAGCAGGCTGCTGACTAATAGCCGGAGCTGGCGTTCCTGGCTTTCCCTTGATTACGTCAAGGATATCAAGTTCAAAGATCAAAGGCATGTAAGGAGGGATTGCAGGGCTACCCTGCTCACCGTATGCCAGTTTAGAAGGCAAAATCAAAGTCACCTTGGTTCCCTTAGGGAACATCAGCAGGGCCTCATCAAATCCAGGGATAGTAGCGCGCGCACCAGCAACCACTTTCATCGGCTCGTAAGGTGCCATTGGGTTAAACTGATTTTCCTTCTTTGCTACTTCTGCAACACTGGTCTGGAAGATCTTGCCCGTCAGGAACCGGCCTGTATAATTTAATTTCACCGTATCTCCTGCCGCTGGCTTAGGACCATTTCCCTGCTTGTCTACGATATAGTTCAAGCCAGAAGGAGTCTTTGACGGCTTCAGATTCTTTGAAGAAATGTAATTGCTGATCTTTCCGGCTTCCTGGTTTTTAGCCTTGGCAGATTCAGCCTTAAAGAATTGCTCGATCTTTCCGTTAAACTGCGCGTCTGACAGGTTTCCTTTTGGAATAACCTTGTCGATCTTGAAGGTGAACAGCATGTACTTACCCTTTGTATTAGGAGGTTTTGGCATGTTCATCTTTTGCTGTAACGAATCGATGTTGATCTTGAATGTGGCGCTATCTCCTTCACTCAGCATTCCGAGGGCCGCATAAATGTCGCCTTTAAAAACCGACTTTTGTTCTGCAACAAACATGGGTCTGTCGTAGTCGTATGTATTTTGCATGGTGGAGTCTTCCTCGGTCTTCTGGATCATCTGGAAAGCGATAAAGTCGCCCGCTTTGATCGCAGGTCCTTCCTTATCCTCGTGGATAATATACTGCATATCACCCTCTCCCTTTTTAAACTGCTTACAGCTTGATAATGCAAGTACTGCAAACCCTAAAACAATTAAGTTTTTCTTCATTTTTTTGGTTATTGTATTAAAAGACTTTTGTATTCTGGCAATAGTTGTTTAAAGCGAGCCACTGTGGCGTCAAGACTTTCTCCCGACTGTCCGCCGGCTGCATTGCGATGTCCCCCGCCCTGGAAATACTTCTTACATATTTCATTAGCAGGAAAGTCGCCTGTCGACCGCAGCGACAGCTTCACCAGCTGCTCCCGCTCAATAATAAGCGCCGCAAGCCTGATGCCATTTATGGTAAGGGCATAATTTACAAGCCCCTCGGTGTCTCCGGTCGAGATATTAAAACGCTCCAATTCTTCTTTCGACACCGAGATCATTGCCGTGTTATATTCAGAGAGCACTTCCAGCTTGTTTAAGAGGCAATAGCCCAGAAAGCGCAGCCGGTTCTCTGCAAAATTATCGTACACAAGCTGGTGAATTTTCCAATTCTCAGCACCCTTATCAATCAGGTCGGCAACAATGAGATGAACAGCGGACGTGGTGGTGGGAAAACGAAAAGACCCCGAATCGGTCATAATACCTGTATAAAGACAGGAAGCGACGTCTTTATTGATCAGGTTAGGCTCTTTCATTTCCTTCACAATAAACTCGTACACAAGCTGTGCCGTGGCGCAGGCATTGATGCTCCAATAACGGTAATCGTCAAAATCCTCCGGCTCCAGGTGATGATCAATCATCACTTTCTTAGCCGCAGCTTCCCTCACCCGTTCTCCCAGTTCATTAATTCTGGACAAGGAATTGAAGTCGAGACAGAAAATAAGATCAGCTTCTGCAACGTAACGCGCTGACTCTTCCTTCTTTTCCGTGTAGATAAGAACCTCCGGATTATTAGGCAGCCAGTGCAAAAATACAGGATAATCAGTCGGTGTGATCACCTTTACATGATGCCCTTTCTGCACCAGATAATTGTACAGCCCCAAAGAAGAGCCCATTGCATCACCGTCAGGCTTATGATGTGTAGTGATCACGATGTGCCTTGGATACGCTAATATTTCTTTCAGTGCTGTTAAGTCGAGCATCATAAGTCAAAAGAAATGCAAAGCTATTAAAAACAATGAGGTTATAAAATCAAAAACAAAGGTCTTTTTCCTATGTATATAACTATGATTTTCAATACGCTAGCTCCAGATTTCGGCAAGCGACATGAAAAGCTTATCTTTGGAGCAATTATTTTAACCATGAATACAACTACTACATTTACAATGATTAAGCCGGATGCTGTTAAGGCCGGCCATACGGGTGCAATCTTGGACGACATGATCAAGGCAGGGTTCAGACTGGTAGCTATCAAGCACCTTCGCCTTACTCCTGAAACAGCAGGAATTTTTTATCAGATCCACAAGGAAAGACCTTTCTTCAACGACCTGGTGGCTTTCATGAGCTCAGGACCTATCGTTGCTGCTGTACTTGAAAAAGAAAATGCAGTCGAAGATTTCCGCAAGCTGATCGGCGCTACCGATCCTTCAAAGGCAGACGCAGGGACCATACGCGCTAAGTATGCTTCTTCTATTCAGGAAAATGCTGTGCACGGATCTGACTCAAATGAGAACGCGGAACTGGAAGCAAGCTTCTTCTTTTCAGGACTGGAAAGACATCCTGACTTCCTTTAATCCCTGGCAACAGGGCAAAAATTTACGAAGAGAGGCCGCGCTGGTATAGTGCGGCCTCTCTTCGTTTTCAGATATACGGGACAACTCCCCTTGCTTATAAAAAAACAACTTCATCCAGCACCTTCGCCCCTGCCCGCTCATTCATGCGGTCCAGAATGTGTGTCCTGATCATCACAAGTTCATTCTTGAGAACGGATGAATCAACCTTGATGAACAGTTTCCGATCGCGGATGTACAACTTACTGGTTCTGTTCGCTACGGCTTTACCCATCATTTCAGGCCAGGCAACAATAAGGGAGGTTTCGTCAAACTTACGTTTAAGCTTATAAACCTGGAGCATCTGCTCAATTGCCTCTTTCAGTGATTTATCGTTTGTACGGCCCATGGTTATTGTACTGTTCCTTTTTCTACAGCAAAAATAGCAGGTTTAACGCCAATAGCGTCGAATATCGTCTCAATTCTCTCCCGGTTGGTATCAGTAATAAAGATCTGTCCGAAGTCCTCATGCGAGACCATCTGCATCAGCTTTTTTATCCGCTTCTCATCCAGCTTGTCAAAAATATCATCGAGAAGAAGAATGGGTTTAAATCCCTTGTTCTCCTGCAGGAAGGTGTACTGCGCAAGCTTCAGGGCAATTAAAAAAGACTTTTGCTGCCCCTGAGAGCCAAACTTCTTCATGGCCATGCCATTGACCGAGAACAGAAGATCGTCTTTGTGAATCCCCATTGTCGTCCTTTCCATCAGGCGGTCTCTCTCGGTGTTCTTCTTAAGCAACGATGCAAAGTCCTCCTTCAGCAGGGGCGACTCGTAAACGAGTTCCGTCTCCTCGGCATCACCGCTGATGTACCGGTAATGTTGCCGGAACACAGGAAGAAATGCATCCATAAATTCCTTTCGTTTCCCGAAGATGACATTGCCCGAAGCAACAAGCTGCTCGTTGTATATCTCAAGCAGGTCGGGATCGTAACGCCCGGTGTCAGCAATTGTCTTCAACAGGGCATTCCTGTTAAGCAAATTTTTATTGTAACTGATCAGTTCATCCAGATAGAGGGGATCTGTCTGCGAAATGACATTATCAATAAAGCGCCGGCGCTCCTCGCTCCCCTCAATGATGATGCTGACGTCATAAGGAGAGATCATCACCAGAGGAAAGTGCCCGATGTGCTCGGCCAGCCGCTGGTATTCTTTCTTGTTGCGCTTGAACTGCTTCTTCTGATTGCGTTTCAGCGAACAGGCCACCAGCTCCTCTTTCCCTTCCTTGTCGAAGGTTCCCTGCAAGAGAAAAAAGTCGGTCCCTGTCCTGATCTGCTGAGAATCGATCGGATTAAAATAGCTTTTACAGAGCGACAGGTAATGAATCGCATCAAGCAGGTTCGTTTTTCCTGCCCCATTGTCGCCGGTAAAGGCGTTAACCCCGGGAGCAAGTTCCAGACCCGCTTCTTCGTAGTTCTTAAAATTTAAAAGTGCAATCCTTTTCAGCCACATAGAACACCCCAAAGTTAAGCCTTTTATTTGGGGAATTGCCCTCGGCAGCCCTTTACATCATTCCCGTCCCTGCATAGCAGGCATCTTCATCAGCTGTACGGCCAAAAGCTCCTGTTTTTCCCTTGACAGTATCTCTTAAAAATGTATTTTTGCAAACTTCAATATCACGCAAATGGCGAATAATCAAAAAGATACTACTACACCGTCTGGCAAGCCGGCTGTTACCGGTAATTTTGTGCAGGAGAATAGAAAAAGCCTGGCATTTATCGGCGGAGCAATAGTTGCACTTGTATTACTTTATTTTGGATACCAGAAATTCTATCTTGCCCCCCGCGCAGAAAAAGCAGCAAATGAGATGTTTAAAGCAGAAGAGTATGCTGCTGTCGACTCTCTTACAGATAGAGCAATAAAGGGAGATGGCTCTTACCCCGGCTTCGAAAAGATTGCTGAGGAATATTCAAATACTAAATCAGCAAACCTTGCAAACGCCTATCTGGGAGGCTTGTATCTGAAAAAAGGCCAGTTCCAGAAAGCGATAGATGCCCTCGGCAACTACAGCAGCACCGGCAGTCCGGTCATTGATCCTCTTGTTCTTGGAATGCTTGGCGATGCCTACACCGAGTTAAAAGATTACGATCAGGCAATCACTTACTATAAAAAAGCATCCGACAAATCTGAGAACGCCTTCACCGCCCCTCTTTTCTTAAAGAAACTGGGACTGGTTTACGAAGAACAGAAAGATTTTAAAGCTGCGGCAGAAGCGTATAATAAGATAAAGGATAACTATCCTAACAGCTATGAAGCGTCAGTTATCGACGCTTATATTGCCCGCGCTGAAGCACATCAATAAAGAAATCAACTTTTAAAGTGGTAAATGACAGTATGAAGAGAACATATTGTTATTTACCACTTCTTGTTTTAAAACATCATCAGTATGGCAACCAATCTTAAAAGCCTATCCGATTTTTCACATACGACCATCCCCTCGGGGAAGTCTTACCGCTTCGCTATTGTTACCGCTCAGTGGAACGCTGACATCACAGGGAAGCTATACGAAGGTGCTTATGAGCTCCTGATCAGGCAGGACGTGTTGCCCCAAAACATTTTATCCGTAACTGTTCCGGGAAGCTATGAACTGATCTCCGGAGCCGACATGGTGATGAGAAACAAGAAAGTCGATGCCGTTATTTGCCTTGGCTGCGTAATCAAGGGCGAAACGCCCCATTTTGATTATATCTGCGACGCCGTGGCAAACGGACTGGCCAACGCAGGACTGAAACACCACATTCCCGTTATTTTTGGCGTATTGACAACAAACGACGAGACACAAGCACGTGAGCGCGCAGGAGGCAAACATGGAAATAAGGGCGAAGAAGCCGCTGCTACGGCTCTTTTAATGGCCGCTCTTCATACAACGCTGTGTGCAGATTAACATCATATTTTTTTCTTGTCTTTTATACCAGTAGCTGCGCAACCAAAAGAGATTTTATCCGTAAAAGCTAGACAATTGCATCAAAATTATTTACAAATGAAGAAATTTATCGTAGGCCTGCTCTTATTGATCTCTGTGAGTGTAGTGTTCGAATCATGTTCATCAAAAACATGTCCGGCCTATAACTCTTATCCGAAGTCAAGAAGAGGATAAGGTCAGACAGGAAAAACTAAAAAAGTACCTGCCAATGTCCTTTTGGAACAATATTCGCTCTCATTTCAACAAGTCTACTACTATGAATTGGAAACCTCTTGAAAGATTAGAACAATTACAGGAAATAAAGACGGCGAAGGGGTATAATATCCTTTTTAAACACAGCACCCGCTGCTCAATCAGCATGATGGTCAAAAGAAAGTTTGAACAGGATTGGAGTGCCTTGCCTCCCGACACCCCTGTATACTTTTTAGATCTGCTTAGTCACCGCGATATCTCCGCTGCTATTGCCGAAACCTTCGGCATCCGGCATGAGTCGCCGCAGCTATTACTCCTCAAAGACGGAGAATGTGTCTACGACGCCTCGCACGGTGAAATTTCTGCTGAAGTGACCGCCACGCTGATGGAGTGATCCATCAGCCGCTCAAACCCCTGGCTTCCTGATCAATACTGAAAGGTTATCTCTTTCCTGATTTCGGGATGGAGACTATAAAACACAGGGCAGGTTTTTGCGGCGTGTTCGAGCACCGCTTTTTCTTTGTCGCTGAAGTCCCTTCCTTTCAAATCAAAGGATACGTGGAGTTCTGTCACACGGCGGGGATCTGTCCCCATGATTTTGGTTACAGAACAGCCGATTCCGTCAAGGTCGATGCCGCGTTCCCGTGCCGCAATGCCCATGATGGTCAGCATACAGCTGCCGAGTGAAGTAGCCAGCAGGTCGGTTGGAGAAAAAGCCTGCCCCTTGCCCTGATTGTCGACTGGCGCATCGGTTATGATCTTTTCGCCCGATTGTAAGTGGGTTGCCTCGGTCCGCAGGTCGCCCTTGTAAATAATTTCTGATGTAGCCATTTTTCGTTAGAAGTGGCTAAAGTTATAAAAAACATTCATGAGCTGCGCAGCCCGCTCCCCTTTTCATAAGCACAGTGTCAAATTGTGCAGACCGGGTCTCACTATGTCAGAACTAAATAGCTACCTTTGTCACTATGATTGAATTGCCTGTAGTTCCTGCAAGCCAGACTCAGAGAAGACCAAACTGGCTTCGGGTTAAATTGCCTGTAGGGAAAGAATATGCAAACGTTAGGGGACTGGTAGACACTCACAAACTCCACACCATCTGTGAAAGCGGAAACTGTCCGAACATGGGAGAGTGCTGGGGCGCGGGTACCGCTACGTTCATGATCCTGGGAAATATATGTACCCGCTCGTGCTCATTCTGCGCCGTTGCGACTGGCCGTCCTCATGCGGTCGATATGGATGAACCTAACCGGGTGGCGAGCTCGATCAAATTGATGAATGTAAAACATGCTGTGATCACTTCCGTTGACCGTGACGACCTGAAAGACGGAGGGTCCATCATATGGGCTGAAACGATTAAAGCAATACGGCGTGAAAGTCCTCAAACCACAATGGAAACATTGATTCCCGACTTTAAAGGAATATGGGAAAACCTGTACCGGGTATGTCAGGAACGTCCGGAGGTGATGTCGCACAATATCGAAACGGTAAAAAGACTTACACGGCAGGTGCGTATTCAGGCAAAATATGAGCGCAGCCTGGAGGCTTTGAAACGGATATCAGAGTTCGGACTGAGAACAAAGTCGGGCATCATGCTCGGCCTTGGCGAAACAGAAGCAGACGTGGTAGAAACCATGCAGGATCTGGCAGACGCAGGTGTTCACATTCTGACGCTTGGCCAGTACCTTCAGCCAACAAAGAGCCATCATCCTGTGCTCGACTGGATCCATCCTGACCAGTTCGCAAAATATAAAGAAATCGGCCTCGACATGGGCTTCCGCTACGTGGAAAGCGGACCGCTGGTGCGGTCTTCCTATCACGCTGAAAAGCACTTATTTGATCAGGAACGATAGAAGCATTCGACGGAACAGCAGGAATGCCGGGCATGAACCGGCTTTAAAGATCCAAATACATAACAGGTGAATGGGTTTAACAGCCTCACCTGCATCACATCGCGCCTTGCAAGCTAAGCACTTGCGAGGCGTTCCATTGTTAACGGCAGCTCATCAATCAGTCTCGAAGGAGACACAACATAGCCTCTCAAAGCGTCGCCCGCAGCTCCATGGACATAAACGCCGAGCAAGGCAGCGGCGGCCGGCTCATATCCCTGCGCTATAAAGGAGGTGATGACCCCGGTGAGAACATCTCCCATACCTCCTGTCGACATTGAAGGCCCGCCAGTGGGGTTGAAAAAACAGCTCCCCTCAGGAGTGAAGACAATAGTATACCTGTTTTTCAGCACAATGGTACAGCCCAGTGTTGCCGCCCTGTCTATCCCCGTTTCTATGCGCGACCACCAGTTACTATGCTTTCCAAAAAGGCGGTCGAACTCTTTCAGATGAGGGGTAAACACCGATCCTTCCGGCACCTGCTGCATCAGTTCGTAGTTGGCCGCTAAGAGGTTCAGTGCATCGGCGTCGAACACAACAGGCTTTTGAAAACTCTTAAGAACCGCCTCCAGAGCAGCCAGGCCAGACCGTCCGGTACCTAAGCCGGGGCCGACACCTACAGCCTGATACCTGCCCCAGTCAACAGATCCCTGCAAGAAAGGTTCCTCTCTCAGCAGTGCCATTATCTCGGGGGCAGCAGTATTGAGGGCCGTCAATCCGCTTGACGGAATGCAGGCAGTGGTCAGTCCGGCACCGGCATTCAAACAGGCCCTTGAGGCCAGTAATGCGGCTCCCATGGTTTCAGGCGCACCTGCTACAAGCAGGGCATGACCAAAGGTTCCTTTGTGGGAGAATCGCTCCCGCGCCTTTAACCGGCTCCTGACATCGCTTTCCTCTGTCAAATAATAAGGTCCCCCGCACTTCTGAATAAAGGCCTCATCAAGACCGATATCCGCCACCCTGAAATCGCGCACATGCGATGCAGAGTCGGGAAGCAGAAAATTAATTTTGGGACGCTGGAACGAGATCGCCAGATCTGCTTTTAGTACCGTGTCTTCCTTATTCACCGGCCCTTCAGAGGGAAGCCCGGCAGGGACATCAACGGCTATCACGGTTTTCTCCTGCCGGTTTAGCCAGGCCACCAGCTCTTTCCACTGATCCGACAAAGGCTTGTTGAGGCCAGAACCTAAGAGTGCGTCGATGATGACCGACGCCGGTTCCTCCTGTATGTCGGAAGCGCTCTTCAGCTCCCTGAGCGCGAGGCCTGGCAATTGGGCTAAACGACGATAGTTGATCTCGAAGTCGCCTGTTGTGCGTTCTGAGAACCTGGCAATTACGACCTGAACGCTGTTGTACCCGGCCGAATACAATAGGCGGGCAATGGCAAGGCCGTCGCCCCCGTTGTTACCTGTACCGCAATACACTGCAATACTTAGGTTCCGGTCCGGATATTCTTCTTTAAAAAGTGCAACGAAAGCTTTTGACGCCGCTTCCATCAGATCTATTGATGAGATCCCCTTTGACGCTATAGTATAAGCGTCCGCTTCTCTCATTTGCTGTGCTGTAAGCAATTTCAACATAGTTCAAACATACTAATTGTTCCCGGCCAATTTCACCTTGTTACAATACGCAATAACTGCGCGTATGTTTTTTTGCGGCGTCTGAAACTCCTGCTTGCTAATCCGCTCTTTCTGTAAGGAGGAGACACCTCCAGCTATGCGCTCTTCCCCCTGGAGACTGACGCGACCCAGGTCAGAGAACGGTGCGTCCCGGAACAAAATCAGCCAGAAGACAAGAACGTACAAAGACCGGGATGAGACCGATTCGACTCGGTGCAGACTCGGTCCTGAGTCGGTCCTGACTCGGTCCTGAGTCGGTTCTGTCCCTTTCAATTCCCGCAACAGGGTGGGGACGGGTACGGGCCATGCCAGTGCGGAGCGACACCCTTACTCCTATCTGTAGAAAAGCTTGTAACGTCTTTCAAATTGCGCAAGGTCGCCGTAGGGTAATGATTCAATGGCCTCCACCGAGCTCTTCCTTTTACTGAGCTCCAGTATGAGCTGCCTGGCATAGGCAGGGTTGCTTTTCATCAGGTAGAAAACGATGCTGTAGGAGACATTGTAAAGATAGTCGAGCTTTGACTTATCCTGCCAGGCCGACAAGGGCAGCTGCAGAAAAGCGGACAGATCAAGATTATCGCCGGCAATATACTTCCTGACTGCTCCAAGCCGGTCTCTCTGCACCGATACTTCAACCGTATTGTATCGTACCTCCATTGATTCGAAAAAGACAGCAACACCTTCGTTCAGCCATCTGGGGACCGATTTCACATTGTGATGCATGAAGCAGTGGCTCATCTCATGCACGAGCGTGCGCATAAACTCGTCGTGTTTATAGATGAACACCTGCCTGAGAGAGGGCGAGTAGAAACCGGTAGCTGATATGAGACGTCCCCCCGCATCCTGACTGATCTTTTTATAGTCGCTGAAGCGTTGATACATGTTCAGGTAAATCTGAAGGCTGTCGTTTCTGGTGGTGCTGAAGAGCCCGTTATAGAGGCTGGCTTCATACTCCGCCAGCATCTGAATTTGTGAACGCTGTTCCTCACTGAGTTTGAAACCTACTGTGTTGAGCACGAGCTTTTGAGCAAACACAGGGGCCCCGCCCATCAGCAGCAATAGCATTAAGCATACTCTTAATAGTCTCATAAAAGAAGGTTTAGTAAGATGGGGCCGGCTCAAGATTGGCCGACCCGGTTATCGCTGCATTTCTATTTTCAGGAACTTGCCCGTGAAGCTCTCCTCCACTTTAGTCAGCTTCTCCGGTGGTCCCGCAAAGAGTATTTGCCCTCCGCCGGCACCTCCTTCAGGCCCCAGATCGATCACCCAGTCCGCTACTTTCACCACGTCGAGATTATGTTCAATAACCAGGACCGTGTTTCCATCATCCACCAGTCTGTTCAATACCCCGAGCAGCACGTTGATATCTTCAAAGTGGAGTCCGGTAGTCGGCTCATCGAGGATATAAAACGTCTTCCCGGTATCTTTCTTGGAAAGTTCAGTAGCAAGTTTGACACGCTGTGCCTCCCCTCCCGAAAGTGTAGTAGACGATTGTCCCAGCTTAATGTAGCCAAGACCAACGTCGTGCAAGGTCTTAATTTTCCGGTAGATGGAAGGAATGGCTTCAAAAAATCCAACGGCCTCCTCAATGCTCATGTCCAGCACGTCGCTGATAGACTTTCCGCGATACCGCACTTCCAGGGTCTCCCGGTTATAGCGTTTACCCTGGCACTCTTCGCATGGCACCTGCACGTCGGGAAGAAAGTTCATTTCAATGACTTTCATTCCGGCTCCCTGGCAGGTCTCGCACCGCCCCCTTTCACATTGAACGAGAAGCGTCCCGGCTTGTATCCACGTATCTTTGCTTCAGGCAACTGTACAAACAAGTTGCGGATATCGGAGAAGACCCCGGTATAGGTAGAGGGATTAGAGCGCGGCGTACGGCCGATAGGAGTCTGATCGATCTCTATTACCTTGTCTATATGCTCGAGGCCCTCAATCTTCTTATAGGGAAGCGGATGCTTTTTTGCTCTGAAAAAATGGTGATTAAGGATCGGGTAAAGCGTCTCTGTAATTAAAGTGGACTTTCCGCTGCCCGACACGCCTGTGATGCAGATAAACTTCCCGAGGGGAAACTCTGCGGTCACGTTCCTGAGGTTATTGCCGGTCGCATTTTTCAGGATCAGCGACTTGCCATTCCCTTTTCTCCTTTCAGCCGGAATTGCTATTTCGCGTTCTCCGCTGAGGTAGGCGGTTGTAAGGGTGCTGGCCTTTCTGATGGCTGAGGGTTCACCTTCTGCCACCACTTCGCCGCCGTGTACTCCGGCTGCAGGTCCCATGTCAATAACATGGTCGGCTTCCAGAATCATATCTTTATCGTGTTCTACCACCAGTACCGAGTTCCCGATATCCCGCAGGTTCTTTAGAGCAGCTATGAGCCTTGCGTTATCGCGCTGGTGAAGGCCGATGCTGGGCTCGTCCAGGATATACAGCACGTTGACCAGCTGGGAGCCGATCTGGGTAGCCAGACGGATACGCTGTGCTTCTCCGCCAGAGAGCGTCCTCGCCGTCCGGTCAAGAGTGAGGTAGCTAAGGCCTACATCGAGAAGGAAGCCGATACGTGCACGGATCTCCTTCAGGATTTCCTTTGCAATGACGTTCTGCCGCTCCGACAGCCTGTCTTCAATACCCTCAAACCAGGAAGCAAGCTGACCTATATCCATGCTTGCCAGCTCGAAGATATTCTTCTCTGACACTTTAAAGTGCAGCGATTCCTTTTTTAACCTGGCGCCATGACAAACGGGACAGGTCTTGAGCACCCGGAAGTTTTCAAGATCATCGGCCGCATCTTCACCTCTGCGTTCTGTCTGCTCCTCCAGCATTTTGATGATCCCCTCAAAGGTGATCTGGTAGTTCTGAACATTCCACTTGTTGTACTCTACAGGCACTGTAAGCATTTCGTCTGAACCGTTGAGGATGATATCCAGGATTTCGCGGGGCATCTTCTCAATCGGAGCAGATAAAGAAAAACCGTACTTCTTGGCCAGCGCTTTCAACACCTGAAACATCCAGGTTTCGCGGTACTCTCCGAGTGGAGCCAGTCCTCCCTGCAGAATGCTGAGCTTGGGATTCGGGATAACCGACGACTCTTCAATCTCATAGATATACCCCAGTCCGTCGCACTTTTCGCATGCGCCGTAGGGTGAATTGAAAGAAAACGTATTAGGCTGGGGCTCATCGTAAGAGATCCCCGAAACGGGGTCCATCAGATAGCGGCTGAAAAAGAATTCGTTGTTATCCTGATCTGACAACTTAATAATCCCTTTCGATGTTTTCAGCGCGGTCTGGATAGAACTGTAAAGTCGCTTGGTATCTTTCTCGCTCACCACCAGGCGGTCGATCACCATTTCAATGTCGTGGATCTTATAGCGGTCAACCTGCATCTTCGGTACCAGATCTACGATCTCCCCGTCGACTCTCACCTTCAGGTAACCCTGCTTGCGGATCTGCTCAAACAGCTCGCGGTAATGTCCCTTTCTTCCCTTGACTACCGGAGCCAGCACATTGACCGGCTTACCATCGAACTGCTGCAGGATATTCCGCAGCATCTGATCTTCAGACATGCGCTCCATCTTCTGCCCGGTTACATAGGAGTAAGCCTCCCCGGTTCGGGCGAAAAGCAGACGCATGAAATCGTAGATCTCCGTAATGGTGCCTACAGTCGAGCGCGGATTCTTTGAGGTGGTCTTTTGCTCAATGGCGATAACGGGGCTTAAGCCGGAGATCTTGTCGACGTCAGGCCGCTCCATCCCTCCAAGGAACTGGCGGGAATACGCGCTGAAGGTCTCCATGTAGCGGCGTTGCCCCTCAGCGTAAATGGTATCAAAGGCAAGTGACGACTTCCCGCTTCCGCTCAGGCCTGTGATCACCACGAGCTTGTTACGCGGAAAAGAGACGTCAATATTTTTTAGATTATGAACCCTGGCTCCAAACACTTCAACTTCACTCTGTTCCCCAAGGTCTGGTGTATTTTTGTCCATCAATTTTATACCTGTCAAAAAATTCCTGTAAAGATCGGGTAATAGGAGGAAGAATCAAGCAGAAAAACGCCAACATTTCTTTTGTATGACCAAAGCAAAGGCCGCCTGCATGGGCCTTTGCTTCCCATCAGCTACATGGAGTTGGATTGCAGAATAGAAAAGGCTTTAACCGCCTTTTGTTCCTGCTCGGCGCTCATGAACTCATGGAACGGAGCTTTCACGCTTTCCTCCTTTCGGGCCAGCAGCCGTCTGTTCCTGGCTGAATACCCATACTTAACGGGATGTTCAATGATCTCCTTCATGGAGACCAGCTTGTAGATGTAAGAGGCTGTTTCCCTGTTCAGCCTCATTTTAAAGTAGTTGCGATGTCCCTGTCGTGAGATATGCTGCTTTAAACTATTCTCCCCAATGTTATAAGCAGCGGCAACGAGCGTCCAGTTCTTAAAAATGGCGTGCAGCTCTTTCAGATAGCGGCACGCGGCAAGTGTTGACTTACGCAAATCATTACGCTCATCTACAGACCGCGTTATTTTTAGTCCGTAGGTCCGTGCGGTATGCGGCATGAACTGCCAGTAACCCGCAGCTCCGCGGTGTGAGGTGCCCCACATAAGACCGCTTTCTACCAGCGGAATGTATTTAAAATCCTCGGGGATTCCGTGTCGGGCAAGAATGGGTTCGATAACCGGAAACCACTCTTTGGCTTTAGAATGAAGCCTGTCTGTCTGAATATGCTTGTAGCTATTCTTTTTCAAGTACTTGTCCATCTTCCAGGCTACCTTTTTATTATGCAGGGGTACCTTTTCGTTGGCAAAGCTGAACTTCGCCTTTGGAGATGTCACTTTCTGTTCCTGGGGAGAAGGGAAATCCACCGGTTGTGGAAACGAAATAATTGGTGTCTGCGGGTCCCGTTTCATCCATATCTTAGACGATATGATCAGCAAAAGAATCACAGAACACGCGATCAAATGTTTCTTAATCATGCGTTCCTTTCTTAAAGTTAAACAAAAAAGAATTTCAAAGGTAAACAATATATATCTAATTTCCAAGCACTTACATATTAACCCCTCAGTATCAAGACATTAATATCGGTTAAAACACTGTTTTTCCCGGCTGTATTTACTGCATTAAAGCCGCCCCTTATTGAGGCCTGATGGCGCCCTTTCGGAAGCACGGTTTCAGTCCTGGTAAGCAAGTCCCCGACTAAAAATAAATTAAACAGATTCAAGCTTTTAACGTTTAATTGACTATCTTTGCACCCCATTTCAAAAAGGTTATTAGCATTATCATGCCATACAAAAACAGCAGGAACAGTCGGGAAGACAAGTCCTTAAAAAACAATCGTTTCGAGAGCGGCTCTAAAAACGAACGGCCGAGAAGAACAAACAGCGGAACCCCTAAAAAGTTTGAGGGCGGGCGAAAAGCCGCAGGAGACGACCGGCGCAGGGGAGCTGGCTTTAGTTCAGGCGACGACAGGAGATTTGATAAAGGACGTTCAGCCGGACGCGATGAAAGAGGTGCTTTCGGCGATCAGGCAAGAAGCGCAAGACCGTACAGAGAAGCTGGTGAAAGACGATCAGAAGGAGACAGAAAAGAGGGATCTTATGGCAAACCTTTTAGAAAGCCCGGATTTGGCGGCGACAGACGGTCGTCATCTGAGGGTCGCGAACGGGGATCTTTCGGAAGCAGCAGTGAGCGTAAGCCATTTTCTGAAGGGAGAGAGAGAAAGTCATTCGGCGAAGGCAGAGAAAGAAAGCCATTTGGTGAAGGCAGAGAGAGAAAGCCGTTTGGCGAAAGCAGAGACCGCGGTGAGTACAGGCCCAACAGGAAAGATTCGCGCAGCGACTACGGAGGCCGGCCACGCCGGGATGAGGGAGGTTTTGAAAAACGCCCATACCAGTCTGACAGGAAAGACTCCCGCCGCGATTTCCAGGGAGGCCGCTCTGACAGACGCCCCGCAGGAAGACGTAAATACGAGGATGGTGAAAACCGCCAATGGACTTCGGAAGAGCATTTCGACCAGCCTGCCACATTGAGAGGCAGAAAAGGCAGTGAAAACAAGGAGAGCAGTGAACTTATCCGCTTAAACCGCTACATCGCCAATGCCGGCATCTGTTCGAGAAGAAAGGCTGATGAGCTGATTGAGGCAGGAGTAATTACAGTAAACGGCGAAGCTGTTTCTGAACTGGGATACAAGGTAAATCCGGCAAAAGACGAGATCCGCTATAATGGCGAACTCCTCAAAAGAGAAAAGATGGTGTACGTCCTTCTCAACAAGCCTAAAGATTATATCACCACTACAGACGATCCTCAGGAGCGCAAGACGGTGATGCAGCTTGTAGAGAAAGCTTCGAGAGAGAGGATCTATCCGGTAGGCCGGCTCGACCGCAACACAACCGGACTACTCCTGATGACGAATGACGGGGATCTTGCAGAGAAACTGTCTCATCCAAGGAACAACGTTACCAAGATCTATCAGGTTGAGTTAAGCAAAAGCCTCAGCCAGGGCGATCTGAACAAGATCGGCTTCGGGATTGAGCTGGAAGACGGTTTCATTAAGCCTGATGTAGTAAGCTATGTCCAGGGCGGCAGCAAGAGAGAAATAGGCATCCAGATTCACAGCGGGAAAAACCGCATCGTGAGAAGGATATTTGAACACCTGGGCTACGAAGTTGTAAAGCTCGACCGGGTGGTATACGCCAACCTCACCAAGAAAGACCTGCCACGCGGCAGATGGCGCTATCTGGATGAGAAAGAAATTATCCAGCTAAAGCATTTCGTAAAATAACAGAAAGCTCCGGAACAATCCGGGGCTTTCTTGTTTATGAGAGGTGCCCTCTAACGCCGAATATTCACACGAAAAGCGTCTCTGCAAGCTGATCATCCTGCTGTTTGCGCTGCTGAAACTTCTTGCAGGCCTCAGCACCCACCGTGACTTCGGGCTCCATGGCGACGAGCACTTCTATCTTACCCTGGCTGAGCACTTAGACTGGGGGTACAAGGAAACCTCTCCGGCAATTGCAGTGACAGGCCGCCTGCTGCACACGTTGGGAGCCACGGGCACCTTCAGCGTCCGCCTGTTGCCCGCTATAGCCGGGGCAGCAATGATGTGGTTCGCCGGGATGATCAGCCTCTCACTTGGCGGCAGAAGATGGGCAGTGACGATCAGCTCCCTCGCAATCCTCTTTTCCCCCGCACTGCTGGCAACAGGCTATATGCTTCAGCCCGTGGTGTTCGACCAGTTAGCCTGGACAGCACTTTCCCTTCTCTTTGTCCTCATCCTCAAGGAGGGCGGGACCACCAAATACATCCTCCTTTCGGGCTTTGTCTGCGGCATCGGCCTGCTGACCAAATATGCGGTTGCGCTGTATATTGCCTCATTCTTTGCCGCTTTGGTAGTGTGCCGGCGGTGGAGCTTGCTGCGACAGCGGTCCTGCCTGGGGGCATCAATAATAGCCATGATAATGGTTCTGCCCAATCTTGCCTGGCAGCAGCTGCACAACTGGCCTATCCTCGAACAGCTTGGCGATGTACAGCGGGACGCCCTGGCAAACATCCCCCCTCTTGTCTTCCTCGCCCAGCTGCTTCAGGCTCACGGTGCAGCTATTCTGGTCTGGCCCTTCGGCTTATACGCGCTGGCACAACAGGATAACCAACGGTATCGTCCTCTTGCTGTCTCCTTTATAATTCTCCTCCTTCTGCTGATTGCAGTGCAAGGAAAGCTTTATTATGCCTTTGGTATCTTCCCTCTGCTGATGGCCGCCGGAGGAGTATTTATCGAAAGAAAAACGGCAGGACGGAGATGGGTTATGTCCTTGCCGATTGTGATCGCATTTACAGGCATTACCATACTGCCTTCGGTCGTCCCCATACTCTCACGTCCCTCCGAACTCCTGTATTTCAGGGCGATGAAAGAGGACGCAGGGATCGGGTTTCCTTTGCAGTGGCATGACGGAAAGATCCATGATCTGCCGGAATACTATGCCAGCATGCTCGGATGGAAAGAGCTGGCCGACAAGACCGACAAAGTGCTGGGCTCGCTGACGCGAGAGCAAAGGGCAGCTGCGGTGATCTTCTGTCCTGACTACGCAATGGCAGGAGCTATCTCGACGATCTGCCGATCAAGCCCCTTTCCGCCCGTTCTGTGCCCCTCCAGCAGCTTCCGATACTGGGCATCCCCCGACCGCAAGGCACTTTATCTTATTTTGATCTTGCCCGCCGCAGGGCGCCCCATTCCGGCTCTCCTTCGTAACCGGCTTCCTGAAGCCGTGATTGAAGACCCGCACGCCAAAATAAAGGGAGCAAGAATTTACTACGTTCCGCTCGAAAAGGAACAAAGCACCCGGGAAATAGAAAGACTTTGTCAATAAATCTCTAACTTAGTTTTTATGAACAAATACCACTACCTGGCAGTTACTATCATTTTATCTGTAGGATCTGTCTTTATGAACGTTGCTGAAGCACAAAAGCTTGATCTGGTGATCGGCACCTATACAAACAAGGGAACAAGCGAAGGAATATATGTTTACGAGTTCGACTGCCAGAGCGGCAAGTCGACGTATAAAAACAAGGTGACGGGAGTAAGTGACCCCTCCTATCTTGCTATCAGCAAAGACAGCAAGTTCCTTTATGCAGTGAATGAAGGAGAGGCTGCCGTCAGCGCTTTTTCCTTTGATAAGCAGAGCGGGGCGATCACCTTCCTGAATAAAAAGCCCTCAAAAGGCGGAGCTCCATGCTACATTGTGACCGACCAGTCGCAGCGGCATGTTATTGTGGGGAACTACAGTGGCGGTAATTTAAGCGTTTTCCCTATCAAGGAAGACGGGTCTATAGGCGATGCGATCCAGACCATTCAGCACAAAGGCAGCGGTGTCGACAAGGAAAGACAGGAAGGGCCGCACGTGCATTCTACAGTCTTCAGTCCTGATCAGAAGTACGTTTTCGTGAGCGATTTAGGAACAGACCAGATCTCTTCATACAAATTTAACCCCAGCAGTGCGGCTCAACCCTTAAGTCCTGCAAGCCCTGCCTATACCGAAGTACCAAAAGGCAGCGGCCCCCGGCACCTCGATTTTCATCCCAGCGGCAAATTTGCCTATTCAATTCAGGAGATGTCGGGCAATGTTTCCGTTTTCCAGTATCAGCAGGGTCAATTAAAGCTAATCCAGAACATTTCGATGCTCGACCCGGGTTTTAAAGGAAAAACAGGAGCCGCGGACGTACACGTATCGCCCGACGGGAAGTTCCTGTATACGTCGAACCGGGGCGATGCGAATGACATTGCTGTATTTTCAATCAACCCCTCAAACGGAAAGCTTAGCCTTAAAGGACGGTCGTCCACTCTGGGTAAAGGCCCGCGGAATTTTGCGATCGATCCGACAGGCAACTATCTGCTTGCGGGCAATCACAACAGCGATTATATCGTGGTATTTAAGAGGAATAAGACTACCGGTCTTTTAGCCGATACAGGCGAAAGGATTAAGGTGGGCGCACCGGTGTGCCTCAAATTCGTGAGATAAACAGAGGGGCAGGATCCCTCCTGTACTCAAAGGCTTCCTGCCAGCTTTCTGCTGCTGTTGTTTTCAAGCACCTCCCGGTAAAATGCTTCATATTGCGGAAGTATGAAGCTTAAGTCGAACTCCCTTGCCCGCGCGAGGGCGCTTTCCTTAAAGGATTCCAGCCGGTCGCGATCTTCCAGGATATAGATTGCATTTTTCGACATATCCGCCACGTCGCCTACTTCACTGAGGAAGCCTGTCACTCCGTTTACATTCAGCTCAGGCAGTCCCCCGGCGTTCGTACTGATCACCGGCACCTTACAAGCCATTGCCTCAAGAGCCGCAAGGCCGAAGCTCTCAGACTCGGACGGCATCAGGAACAAGTCTGCCACCGAGAGGATCTCCTCCACGGCGTCCTGCTTACCCAGGAACCGCACGTTGTCACATACTCCCAGTTCGCGGCACAGCTGCTCACAGTTCACCCGGTCGGGACCATCGCCTACCATCAGCAACTTGGAGGGTATCTTTTCCTGGACCTTTTTAAAAACTTTGATCACATCAGCCGCCCGCTTTACCTTTCTGAAGTTCGAGGTGTGCACCAAAATAACTTCGTTCATAGGAGCAATAGCCTTCTTGAAGTGATCTTTGCGCTTATGGCTAAAACGGCCAAGGTCTATAAAGTTAGGGATCACCTCTATTTCCTTCTCAATTTCGAAGTGACTGTAGGTAGCTTCGCGCAGATGCTCAGAAACAGCCGTTACACCGTCCGACTGGTTGATAGAAAAGGTAACAACAGGTTTGAACGTCACGTCTTTACCAACCAGCGTAATATCGGTTCCGTGCAGGGTGGTCACTACAGGAATATGGATACCATAGGTAGCCAGGATCTGCTTGGCCATAAAGGCAGCTGATGCATGGGGGATAGCATAATGAACGTGGAGCAGCTCAAGCCCCTCAAAGCGAACTACATCGACCAGCTTGCTGGCCAGTACCAGCTCGTAGGGAGGGTAATCAAACAATGGATACTGCGACACGGATACTTCGTGGTAGTACAGATTCTCGGAAAAGAAATCAAGCCGCGCCGGCTGGCTATACGTGATAAAGTGAACCTGATGTCCATTATCAGCCAGGGCTTTACCCAATTCTGTTGCAACAACGCCGCTTCCCCCGAAAGTAGGGTAACAAACAATTCCGATCTTCATGTTGCAAATTAAAGACAAAAAGACGAACAGATTGTTTCCCTCTCGTAAATTCTGAAGGGCCTTTACAAATTACGCTGGATCGCGCGGTAGATCACATCCTGAATGCGGCCTCTTATCCTCATGCTGCTTAATTTATTTGCAGGCTGATCGTTCAGTCTGTTAGAGAGAAACACATAGATCAGGTTGTATTTAGGGTCGACCCATACACAGGTACCGGTGAAGCCGGTATGCCCATAAGTCTCGGGCGAGGCCAGATCAGAGGGGTAATGAGTAGAACGGTTGGGGTCCCACCTGTCAAAGCCAAGGCCCCTCCTGCTCATTTTCGACTGCCGGGAGGTGAACAAACTGACGGTTGCCGGCTGGAAATATTGAGTACCACCATAAGTTCCGCCGTTGAGCAACATCTGAAAGAGGATAGCCATATCATTGGCCGTAGCGAACACACCGGCGTGTCCTGCAACCCCTCCTGCCAGTGCCGCTCCCTGATCGTGCACGTAGCCCTGCAGGAGGCTCTTTCTAAAGTAAGTATCATTCTCAGTCGGAGCAATACGACTCTTGTCGAAGCGCAAACGCGGCTTGTAACCCGCGGTATACATCCCCAGGGGAGCGTAGAACTGCTCTTCAACATACTGGTCAAGCCGTTCAGAAGAGAGATACTCCACAATCTCTTTCATGAAGTACATGCTGAGGTCGCTGTATTCATATTTCCCTCTTTGCCGCAGGCTCGTGGCCAGCATACGCGGGAGCATCACCTCCTCGTAATACCCTTTCCTGAGGTAGAAATTGTCTGCCACCTTAACGGAATAAAGATCTGAAGAATCGCGGCTGAAATCGGACGGCCGGATGGCATTATGGAAGGGAATGTAGGGAACCAGCCCCCTTCGTGGAGCATCAGCTCACGAACCGTGAGCGAACTCTTATTGGTATTGGCAGAGAGGGGGAAATAGGTTGAGATTGGGGTATCGAGACGGAGCTTATCCTGCTCGTACAACTTCATAGCCGCCATAGTAGTTGAAGCTATTTTCGACACAGAAGCCAGATCAAAGATGTCCGACGCTTTCGTAACATATTCACCTCCATAAGTATGAGAACCGTATGCCTTTTCAAAGATCACCTTTCCGTCTTTGGCTACCAGCACGACCGCGCCAGGAGTAGCATGAGCACGTATCGCTTCGGCCACGATGCCATCAATCTCTTTCAAGTTCCGGCTGTCAATTCCTGCGTCTTCAGGCACTGAATAGCGGAGGCGCACCACTTTAGTGCTGTATCCGTCCCCTCGCTTATAGCTTGCTGACACGTCCGCACCGAGACGCGCTGAGGCGGCCACACCGCCGAAGATAAGCTGAGCCGAAAAACCAGAAGCAACCGCCGAACTCCTCAGGCAGCTGATAACAGGAAAGGCAGCCCCCTCGAGGTAACGAAGATTTGCCGGATCGCCTGAAACGACCGCCAGCACCTGTCGGCTTTTTGCCAGCTCTGTAATGAAATTCCGCTTTACCGAGTCTGCCAGAGCCGGCCCGGGAATTTGGATCACCACGGTGTTATAGAATTTAAGCAGGGCTCCCAGCTCGTTCAAACGTTCTGAGGGATAGCCCTCCGACGTGAACCGTGCAATAGCGGCATACCGGCTCATCACGCTATCAAAGGCGGCTGCATAAGGAGAGCCAAGATTCAGACTGGCGATCTTTCGGTTAGCCAGATCAGCCAGGGGAATAGTTCCCGAACTGTTATTAAGCAGGACTGTAGACCTTTCAGCATCCGCCATTTGCTCCACCCACTCCTTTTCGGGTTGCATACAGGAAAAGCTGAAGGCGTTCAGCGAAAGAAGCATCAGGAATAGTAAAGGAGAGAGGCGACTGAAGGAAGATAAATTAACACGGAGTTTCATAAAGCAAAGTTCGCTGGTAAAGTAACGAAGTTTGCTACAACTAATTGCCAGTAAAATAAAAAAGCCCGGAATATCCGGGCCTGGTTAGTTTGAGTGTTGTTTCCCATCTTTTTACAAAGTAGCAGCACTTGGCTTGCTTTTTAAAAGCCCGCCGGCTTGAGCTGTTATTCTGTAAATGGTTAAATTAGTATTAGTTGTTGATTAAGAGTTTGTAAACATGAAAGTCTACATAAAAAACGACAAATGCAAGTATATTTTGAAAAAAGAGGGCAAAAGAAGTGTCTGTTAGCTGTGTATGGAGTGCACAGCCTGTCCAGCGTAGCGATGAACGTTTTAATTCACAGGCATTTAAAATCAGAAACGAAACAAACACCCCTTTAGTATCTGCCATCAAAATAATTTTTATTATTTGACGACTTAACGCCGCGGAGCCTTGCAGCCCGAGTCCTATAGTTTTTTATTATTATTTTTGTACTCATACTATGTCTGATATAATACAGCTTTTACCTGATTCGGTTGCCAACCAGATTGCAGCAGGCGAAGTAGTTCAAAGACCGGCATCGGCAGTGAAAGAACTGATAGAAAACTCTGTAGACTCGGGGGCCGGCAAAATACAGCTCATCATTAAGGACGCGGGGAAATCGCTCATCCAGGTCATTGATGATGGTTGCGGAATGAGTGTCACCGATGCCCGGATGTGCTTTGAACGACACGCAACGTCAAAGATCAGGAAGGCAGAAGACCTTTTTGCGATCCGGACGATGGGCTTCAGGGGAGAGGCTATGGCCTCCATTGCCGCTATTGCCCAGGTGGAACTGAAGACACGCAGACATGAAGATGAGCTGGGAACGCTGGTGTGCATTGAGGGCTCTGAAGTCGTCAGGCAGGAACCGGTGATGAGTCCGGCCGGGACCAGCATCTGCATTAAGAATCTCTTTTACAACACGCCCGCCCGCAGGAATTTCTTAAAGGCCAACCCCGTAGAACTGCGGCATATCATAGATGAATTTCAAAGGGTGGCACTCGCGCATCCCGAGATCCACTTCACGATGCACAGTGAAAACAATGAGCTCTTTCACTTGCCGAAGGCGAGCCTGAAGCAGCGCATTGTTCATTTACTCGGAAGCTCGTACAACCAGAAACTGGTTCCCATCGAAGAAGATACCAGCATCATTAAGCTGAAGGGCTTTATAGGCAAGCCCGAGTATGCAAGGAAAACCCGCGGAGAGCAGTTCTTTTTTGTTAACCAGCGGTTTATTAAAGACCCCTACCTCAATCATGCGGTACTGACGGCCTACGAAGAACTGCTGCCGGATGACAGCTATCCCCTGTACGTTCTCTTCATCGAGATTGACCCTTCCAAGATTGACATCAATGTGCACCCGACCAAGACGGAGATCAAGTATCAGGACGAAAAGGCTATTTATGCCATTATGCGCTCGGCTGTAAAGCGGTCGCTCGGCCAGTACAATATCACGCCTACGCTTGACTTTGACCAGGAGACCGGCTTTAGTCATATGATATCTCAAAAGGCGCCGGAAGATATAGTGCCCCCTCAGATCAGTTTTAATCCCGACTTTAATCCTTTCCATACGGATAAGAAACCCGACCGTTCTTCGGCCTATGCGAGGAGCTTCGGCGAGGAACAGAAAGGGATTCCAAAGAACTGGGCCTCCCTGTACGACATCGTGGAAAACACCAGGTCAGAACAACAGAAAATCGACCTCCCTGCTGTCTCCGCCGATGAACCGATACTGAGCAACAACGGCGAACGCTATTTCTTCCAGCTGCATAACCGGTTTATCATCTCTCCCATTAAGACCGGGTTTATGGTGATTGATCAGCAGGCGGCGCATGAAAGAATACTGTATGAGCGTTTCCTGCTTCAGCTTGAAACACATCAGGGAGCGAGCCAGCAAAGCCTTTTTCCGCAAACCGTTAATCTCAACCCGGTAGACTTCGAACTTGTAAAAGAACTGTTACCCGACATCCAGTCGCTGGGCTTCCAGATTCGCGAATTCGGCAAAAACACGCTTGTAGTGGAAGGGGTTCCGGCTGATATCAGCTCGAACGTCAGCGAGGTGGAAATGCTTGAGCATCTGATTGAAGGATTTAAAAACAACTTTACTCTTTTGAAATTAGATAAAAGAGATAATCTGGCCAGGACCCTCGCCCGCAACTCGGCCATACGGCCGGGAACGAAGCTGTCACAGGAGGAAATGAACAACCTGATCGACGAGTTATTTGCGTGCGACTCGCCAAACGTCTCGCTGGCAGGCAAGCCTGTTATTATCAAATACTCAATGGAAGAGCTTTTACAAAAATTTGAAAAATAAGGCCTCCGGCCATTTGTACGCATGAACAGACCATCTCCATTCGCCAACATATCTCCTGTAGTAAAGAATCTGTTAATTATTAACGGGATCTTCTACCTCGCAACAATGCTTTTCAGAAGCAATCCCAATATTCCGATTGTGCAGTACCTGGGGGTATTCTATCCCGACTCCCCCTATTTCCGCGTCTGGCAACCGATCACCTACATGTTTATGCACAGCCCCACATCCTTTGCTCACATCCTCTTCAACATGTTTGCATTGTACAGCTTCGGGTCTGTGCTCGAATACATGATGGGATCAAAGCGCTTCCTGAACTTCTACCTGATCACCGGCCTTGGAGCGCTGGCGCTGCAGTACCTGATTCAAGCAGTAGAGCTGCATCAGATCATCGGGCACATCACCAGCAACGGCAGCTTTATGATAGATGCCGCAAGCGGCAGGTTCTCCTATAATCCAAAGCTGCTGAACGAAGAGCAGGCGGCTACCATAGCCAATATTTACCTCGGTCCTATGCTGGGTGCATCGGGTGCCATCTTCGGGCTCCTGACGGCCTTCGGTCTTCTTTTTCCTAATGCCGAGCTGATGGTATTTTTAATTCCTGTTCCTATAAAAGCGAAATACTTAATTCCTGTTTATATCGTAATAGAATTATTCCTTGGTGTAGCTCAGTTCTCAGGCGACTCAGTCGCGCACTTTGCACACCTGGGAGGAGCATTATTCGGTTTTATCTTAATGAAAATCTGGAAGATCCGTCGTCCGGGAGGTTTTATATGAAACGATCTATAAGCAACGAACTATGGTACAAGGTGGTTCAGTCTGGAAGCAGGCTCAACCTTTTTATTGGCATCAATGCAGCAATATTCGTCCTGCTGGGCTTGCTGGCAGTAGCCGAGTTCCTGTTTACCGGAGGAGCGCCGCTTGCCGACTGGCTTACCCTCCAGCTTTCGGTTCCGGCCTATCTCCCTTCACTGGCTGGAAAATTCTGGACTCCCTTCACCTACATGTTCGCGCACAGGGAGCTGTTTCACTTCTTTTTCAACATGCTCTGGCTCTATTGGATGGGACGCATCTTTGAAGACTTTCTGAATAAACGACAGTTCACCTTCACCTATCTTGCAGGCGGAATTGCGGGCGCTGTATTGTTTATCATTGCCTACAATATTTTTCCGGCTTTTAAGGAGACCGTCGCTTTATCTCCGCCTCTTATCGGAGCTTCAGCAAGCGTAATGGCAATAGTGGTGGCCACGGCAACGCTGCTTCCCGACTACTCCATCAGTCTGCTTTTCTTCGGTGCCGTCAGGCTAAAATTCCTGGTCCTGGTCTATGTCCTCCTCGACGTGATCGGCATTGCAGGACTAAACGCGGGAGGAAGTATAGCCCACCTTGGCGGTGCATTGTTCGGCTTCATTTTCATTAAACAGCTCCAGGCCGGCCACGACTGGAGTAAGATCTTCGACAGGAAAAAGCGGCTGAGGGTGATCAAGAACGATACCCGCTCCAAGCAGGCCAGCTCAGTGCCTGATCAGGAGGTGATCGACAACATCCTTGATAAGATCTCCCGCTCCGGGTACGACAGCCTTACCAAAAAAGAAAAGGAGCAGTTGTTCAAAGCCAGCAACAAGGAATGAGGAGAAGGAAAAAGAAGAGAAAAATTGGATTTATTAGCAAAACGGCCCTCGCTGCCAATCTGGGCTTCGTCGTGCTGCTGCTGCTGAGCTATCTGGCTTCTTTTGTCAATCCTGCTGCATTCTGGCCCATCGCTTTCATAGGACTGGGCTACCCCTTTCTCCTGGGCATCAACTTTCTGTTCCTCATCTACTGGCTCCTGCGAAAACCCGTTTATGCCCTGCTGCCCGGTCTGACAATACTTCTTGGGCTAAAATTCCTGCTAAGCACCATCGGATTCAGAGAATCAACAGCCATCGAAGTACCAAAGTCATCGCAGGATATGATCAGGGTGATGACCTGGAACGTACATAACTTCAAGCCTTTTAACCCCGGGAACAACGACCGGGCGGTGCGGCTGCAGATGCTTGATATCATCCGCCGGGAACAACCCGACATTCTATGCATTCAGGAATATTATTCAAAGAAAAGAGGCGAAAATAATATAAAGAAAGCCATACAGGAAATACTGGGATCTAAGCACTACTACCTGTATGAAGATTTTGAAAATCCCTGGGAGGTGCAGGGAATGGCATTTTTTTCAAAACTCCCTATAAAGAATCATGGAGTGATCAATTTCCCTAATACCGTTCGGGGGAACGAAGCTGTTTTTGCTGACTTTGAATTCAACGGGAAAAAGTTCCGGGTGTATAACATCCATCTCCAGTCTATCCGCTTCCAGCCCGAAGATTACGAGTATATCCGCAACGTGAAAGGCATTAACACCAATGTGGAATCGTCACGACGAATAGGCGGACGGCTTAAGCGGGCATTTATCAAGAGAAGCGAGCAGGCCTTACTGGTGAAGGCCCATGTGCGCGAATGCAAATTGCCCTATGTGATAGCCGGCGATTTCAATGACACCCCTGCCTCCTTCGCCGTCAACACACTCTGCAGGGGCAACAACAATAGCTTTCGGGAAAAAGGAAGCGGCTTCGGAATCACCTATAATGGAGATTTTCCTAATTTTCAGATCGACTACATTCTCTCCTCGCGCGACTTTGAGGTTAAGAGCTACCTGACCATCAAAAAGAAACTGTCTGACCACTACCCCCTGGTGAGCGATCTTGAGCTAAAATAATCCAAAGCTGACAAGATATTATTAAGTTTGCAGAATGACTGGCAACCTCGTTGTTTATAATACATTATCAAGAAAAAAGAAACATTTGAGCCGCTGAACCCGCCCTTCGTGGGCATGTACGTTTGCGGCCCAACCGTATATAGTGATGTACACCTCGGCAACTGCCGCACCTTTATCTCTTTCGACCTGATCTATCGCTATCTGCTGCATCTGGGCTACAAGGTACGCTACGTGCGTAATATTACAGATGCCGGGCACCTTGAGGGGGATCGCGACGAGGGGGATGATAAGTTCTCTAAAAAGGCCCGTCTGGAGCAGCTGGAGCCAATGGAAATCGTTCAGCGGTACACGCTTGGATTTCATAACGTACTACGCCTGTTCAATACACTGCCGCCAAGCATTGAGCCTACTGCCACCGGCCACATTGCCGAGCAGATTGAGATGGTGAAGGAGATCATAAACAATGGCTATGCCTACGAGCGTAACGGCACCGTTTACTTTGATGTAGAAAAATACAGCAGGGAATACAACTATACGGCCCTTACCAACCGCAACATTGAGGAGCTGCTGGCCAATACCCGCGACCTCGGCGGTCAGGATGAAAAAAAGGACGCCTCGACTTTGCGCTGTGGATTAAGGCCAAGCCCGAACATATTATGCGCTGGCCATCACCCTGGGGATGGGGCTTCCCGGGCTGGCACATCGAATGCTCGGCAATGAGCAGCAAGTATCTGGGTGATACGTTCGACATCCACGGCGGAGGTATGGACCTTGCTGCGACTCATCACACGAACGAGATCGCGCAGTCGCAGGCCTGCCATCATAGCCAGCCGGCCCGTTACTGGCTGCACACCAACATGCTGACGGTGAACGGGGCAAGGATGTCAAAATCTGCCGGGAACGGTTTCCTCCCCGGAGAGCTCTTCACAGGAGATCACCCCCTCCTCAACAAAGGATACTCTCCTATGACCGTCAGATTCTTTATGCTTCAGGCACATTACCGAAGCACACTTGACTTCTCCAACGAGGCGCTCGATGCCTCTGAGAAGGGGTTCAAACGCTTGATGAATGCCTGCGCGTTGCTTGACAAGCTTAAAACTTCCGACCGCTCAGACGTAGATATCGAGTCGCTAAGACAACGCTGCTACGATGCCATGAACGACGACTTCAACAGTCCTGTGGTCATAGCCGAACTCTTCGAAGCGGGCCGAATCATCAACAGCATCAATGACGGGAAGGCATCCATCACCAGCGCCGACCTCGAAGCTTTGAAAAGCCTGATGAATGACTTCGTTTATACTATTCTCGGACTGAGGGAAGAGACGTCACAATCGGATGACCTGGGTAAGCTGGTCGAGTTTATCATCAACCTCCGTCTGGAAGCGAGAGCTAACAAAGACTACGCAACCTCAGACAGGATACGAAACGGGCTGCAGGATCTGGGCATTCAGCTTAAAGACAGCAAAGAAGGTACAAGCTGGAGCAAGCTCTAGGAGCTCAGCATCGCTGTTCGGCTGTACAGATCTTGATGGTAAAAACAATCGCCGGTTTTCGCCGTTATGCTTTGGCCCTGGTTGGTTCACCAGGGCCGGCCACTTTGCCGGAAGCATCATGTCTTCCAATAACGGCACGCCATATATTGAATACTTATAGCTAAAGATTAATGAAAGCAACTTTCAGCCTGCTCCTCTTTCTCACAATTTTTTCCAGAGCTTTTTCCCAGGAATCGTCAGACAAAGTAAATCAGATCCTTGCCGCCGAGAACTATTTCAATGAACAGGTCAGGACGAAGGGCTTGAAGAAAACCTTTCTGTCTATATCCGACAATAACACCATCGTGTTCAGGCCGGGGCCTCTTCTCTGCCGCGACTTTTATAAAAACCAGCCCGACAGCATCGGGTTTCTGTCGCACGAACCTGTATATGCCAAGATTGCCAAGAGCTCCGACTGGGGCTTCACTGCAGGGCCCTATGTTTATAAAAGGAATGAATCGGACATCCAGTCCTTCTATGGCACGTATGTCTCCGTATGGAAGAAAACCAAGAACACATGGAAACTGGCACTCGATGCCGGAATTGCCCATAAAAAGCCTACAGCTGAAATAAAAAAGACGTTCATCAGCCCATCAAATGAAATATTTCTGCACCAGCAGTCGAACAGCCGGCTGAAGCAACGGGAAGATATTGTCTTCAGCTCCGACAAGCTCTTATCCACTGTTACCCGTGCTGATAACCGCATAGCGCAGAATGAGTTCCTTACCGAAACGAGCTGGCTGTTGTTCCCGGGGAATGAGCCCATCGTAGGCAAGAAAGCCATCATGGAATTCTGGAAGAAGAACGGCCTGAAGGCCCTTACAGAACCCGCCAAAGTGGACCGCGCTTACAGCGGAGAAATCGCTTTTACCTACGGCATGGCGGATATCCTCGCTAAAAAATACAACTACATCCGGATCTGGGAAGTGCAGCCCGGCTACAAATGGAATGTCATCCTGGAGCTCTTCACAGAGGCAGAATAAGTGGCGTGGCGGGGAGTTGTAAGTTTTAAGTTGTAAGTTGTAAGTTCTAAGTTGTGAGATATGAGATTTGAGTTGCGGGATATGAGTCCGGAGCGGCAGGTTGTAAGTTATAGGCGCGTCTTGTAAGTTGTTTTCTGCTTTCAGCCTTCAGCCTTCAGATTCTGTGTTAAGAACCAAATAATAAAATTAATTTTTTTGTATTTTTGTATAACCAAGGCGGCCTTGAGCCAGCCTCTTTAGAGTAGCGGTCTATGACTGCTACTCTAACTATTTTAAGCTGTTTGTCGTCGTTCCGCCTCATTCTTTTCTATCTGTATTTTTTTGAAGATAATCTTTATCGTATTCTTTGCCACTACGGTATAAGGTGTACATTAAAGCCAGTATTTTTCTTTGTACCGCCACAACAGCTTTCATCTTGATTCCTTGTTTCTCCACTATCCTGAGATACACAGCTTTAAAGTGAACATCGTGCCTGATTGCTGTAAGGGCTGGAAAGTGCATCGCCTTTCTCAAATGCCGGTTCCCTCTTTTAGATATCTGGGCTTTCCCCTTTACGGAAGTTCCCGACTGCTTTTCTTTGACGTCCAGGCCTGCGTAGGCGGTAAGCTGCTTCTGATTGCGTATCAGATCAAAGCCATTGGTTTCTGCCAGTACGATCACTGCCGTAAGGGCACCTACACCTGGAATAGAGGTGAGCTGTTTTACAGTTGCACTTACTTTTTGATTTTTGGCAAGCATCTCTCTGATTTCCGCCCAGATCTCTGCGGCCTGGTCTTTTAATAGTTTAATCCGTTTGTTAAGCCGGGTAAGGGTGCCTTCATTGGGCTCTGCTTCGGCCAGCTCTGCATGTTTTTGGTTTTGCAACTGGTTCAGCTCCTGCTGCAACTGGTCCCTTTCACGGGTAAGTTGCCTGAGTGTTTTATAGAGCGGGACTGCCCGCTTCCAATCATCCAACTTACGTTCAAGGCCAAACAGACAGATGGCTTCACTGGCGCTTTTGTCTGTAATGGTCCTTACTTTCAGGGTCCTGAAGTAATTACTGATTTTATTGGGCAGGACAATACTCACTGCACATCCTTCCCCTGAAAGATAATAAGCCAAAGCTTCATGATACACTCCGGTGGATTCCATAACATAACGTACTTCAACCTGATCATCACACTGTTTACTGACCCAGGCACGCAATTCATTAAAACCCTTACTGTTATTAGTGAAGGTCTTATGTCCTACGATCTTAGGTGTCCATTGCTGATCCATCTTTCCCAGGGATACAACTAATTCTTTTTGTGCTACATCAATACCTGCTACCTGTTTTACTACGGTTTTCATACCAATCTTTTGTTTTACTTTAAGTGAAGGTCTCTCTCCGTTTTTTCTCCTGTTGGATATTCTGGATATACCTCTGAGGTATTCCTTACATTCTGTTCAAACTCTAAGAGAGTAAAAAAGGTGAGGCTGTAATCTGAAAGTCTGCATACCTTGAGGTTGCTTAGCGTTCGGTGCGCTCTCACCCTTTTTCACTTTTTTCCTTCAAATTTATTGGTATCTTATCTTCTTTATCTCCCTTTTTTAATCGTGCAAACATAGGAGCTTTCGGCTTTCGGCTATCAGCTTTCTGCCTTCAGATTCAGCTTTTCTGATTGCTGAAAGCTGATTGCTGAAAGCTGATTGCTGAAAGCTAAAAGCTCAACGCCAACCGCCAACAGCCTAAAACAGCCTTCTAATCAGTTCTTCCGCCGAGACGCCTTCTGCTTCAGCCTTATAGTTTCGCACGATCCGGTGTCGCAATATAGGCTCTGCAACTGCCTGTACATCTTCTATATCCGGCGAATACTTCCCGGAAATGGCCGCGTGACACTTCGCCCCTAAAACAAGGAATTGAGACGCTCTTGGGCCTGCTCCCCAGCTGAGGAAGCGGTTCACGTCGTCTGTTGCGAGCTTTGTGCCAGGACGCGTCTTCGCTGCAAGGCGTACGGCATACTCCAGCACGTGGTCCGTTACGGGAACATTCCTTATCAGCTTCTGAAAATACTCAATCTGCTCTGCTCCAAGAACCTTCTGTAGCGCAACCTCACGGTTAACCGTGGTATTTTTAACCACCCGTACCTCATCCTCAAACTCAGGATACGATAACAGCACGTTAAACATAAAGCGATCCAGCTGTGCCTCGGGAAGAGGGTAAGTACCCTCCTGCTCAATGGGGTTCTGAGTAGCCAGAACAAAAAACGGGCGTGGCAGGGGATGCGTTTTACCGCCGATGGTAACGATCTTCTCCTGCATCGCTTCAAGCAAAGCAGCCTGCGTTTTTGGAGGAGTACGGTTGATCTCATCGGCCAGAATGATATGCGAGAACACCGGTCCCTTGATGAACTTAAAGGAGCGGTCCTCTCCAAGGATCTCCGAGCCCAGGATGTCCGAAGGCATCAGATCAGGAGTGAACTGAACGCGGTTGTAACTCAAGTCGAGCACCTGAGCCAGCGTATTTACAAGAAGGGTCTTTGCCAGGCCCGGCACTCCCACTAAAAGGCAATGTCCATTGCTGAAAATAGAGATCAGTACCGACTTTACCACCTCGTCCTGACCAACAATCACATGGCTGATCTCATGCCTGATCTTCTTATAGGCGGCACTTAGTGCGTCGAGCCCTTCAACATCGGAACTATAAGTCATAGGCAAAAGCTGTTTTTTGTGAAAGTGTATCTGTCTTATTGAGATAATTAAATGCTTTTTTAAAGGCCTCAATGAGATCGCTTCGCTAAGTTAAGGGCTACAAAGAACACTCATCTAACTTTCATCCTCGCTTGAGACCGCAGCTCACGTATGTTTCTTACGTAAGTTCGTTGCTTCTCAATCACAAAGAACATTCAACCAACTTTATGGCTGCTGCAGGCCCGTTCCTCAGGAACTTATTGCGCAACCCACATTTTCAGACTCGAACACGTCTGAAACTCAGGGTCAATTTTAATATAGGTCGACTCCCTGCGTTTCTGGAACCACTCACTCACACGGCGCTCTACCTTGTCCTCGTAGGCCATCTCCTTAATCTTTGGAAAGTCCTGGTCCAGATTCGCCTTATGCGGCTCCGTCCTTGACTTCAGATAAACAAACCGATATCCTTTCTTCCCGTCCCTTGAAGTAAACTGATAAGGCTTTGAATACTCGCCAACCTTCATCGTGTCAATCGCAAAGAAAACCGAAGGATCTAACTTATCGGTAGGGATATAGGTGGTACGGGTTTGAACGTTCTCCGCATTCATCATCATGCCGCCATTGTATTTTGTGTCGTTATTGTCGGAGTACAGAGACGCCGCGGTAGAGAAAGGTATCTTTTTTTCAGCCACCCCTTTGTAGATACTGTCTATCTGAAGCTTCGCCCGGTCCAGACTTGCCAAAGGGGCCTCGGTCTTGATCAGCATATGGCGGGCATGCACCTGCTCGCCCCTGCGCTCAAGCACCTGCAGGAAATGGAAGCCATATTCTGTCTCAAACACCGGCGACAACTCCCCTGCTTTCAAGCGAAAAGCCGTTGCAGCAAACTCCTTTACCATCGAACTGCGGTCAAAGAAACCAAGGTCGCCACCTTCGGAAGCAGAGCCAGGATCCTGAGAATACAAGCGAGCCAGCGTAGCGAAGTCTTCACCCGCCTTCACCCTTGCCCTCAGGGCTTCTGCCTTGTTCCTGAACGATTCCTTCTCCTCCTTGGTCAGCTTGGGATAGACCACAATTTCACCAACTTCTACCTCCGCGTTGTAGTCAGGAAGGCTGTCTTTTGGAATAGACTGAAAAAACCGCTTCACCTCCAGAGGAGTCACACCGATATTTTCAGTGATCTTGCCATGCATTTTATTGGCTACGAGCTGCTCGCGAACGTCAGGCCGGATTTCCTCCTTGTACTGGATCACCGACCGGTTCAGGAACTGCTCCAGGCGCTCCTGGCCTCCTGCCCGCTGAATAAACACCCGCATCCTCCTGTCAACCTCGTTGGTCACGTCGTCATCAGTCACAGTAACCGAGTCGATCACTGCCTGCTGAGTAAGCAGCTTTTGAGTGAGCATCTGCTGCAGTACCTGGCACTTCACCTCCGGGTTTTGCGGATTCCCCTGCAGTACATAGTTGGAATACTCCCGTTCAATATCCGACTGAAGAATAATATTATCCCCCACTACCGCAACAATTTTATTAATGGTTGTGCCCTGACCAAAAAGAACATTAACCGAAGCAAGCAATACGATGATGATCGCTGAAATTTTTCTCATTCTATGTTTTGTACTTAAGGCAGCAGCTTTCTGCGCCTGATCTATTTTATTTTAAGCCCTCTTCATGACAAGTTTAGCAGCCCTGCATCCCTCCTTAAAGAAAAAAGGATCACACAATTAGCCAAAAAGATAGCACCCGCGAAAATACAGATATAATCTATTATTTCCGTCATCCTACCGCTATTCTCATTTTCAGCTTTAAAGGTAGCCTAAAACCTCGTCCTAACTTATAACGAAAAGCTGATTTAACTATTTTTAACAGACGGAGATTATTATTTTTGAGCGATGACAGAACTTAAGACATCGCATCCGGTAGCTCTGCACTTTTTGATGACGGAGGACATTTACGGATTGAAGGAGGAGATGAAAGCGGTGCCCGCAAAAGCTGCAACGACGGAATCAATAAAGCCAGCTGCAGCCGCAGGGCGCTCAGAAGCACCGGCAACGGAAGCAATAAAGCCCGCTTTAGCCGCAGGGCCGTCAGACGCACGGGCGGATCAGCAGCCTGTGTTCGACTATCAGGGAGAAAATAACAAGTACATACTTCTGGTGCACCATACTCCCGGTCAGAAGTATCTGCCATCAGCCGAACTGGACGCACTGAAGAGCATCCTGGCGGCCAAAAAGATGGAGCTGAAAGACGTAGCTATCCTTAACCTTGCTCATTATCCTGGCGCAAGCTACCTGCAACTGAAAAACTTCTTTGCCTGCAGCAGCATTGTTCTGTTCGGTGTTCAGCCGGCTGCCCTTAAGCTTTCAGACCTTCCCATGAATGCACTCGGCGCTCAGGACGGACTACGCATCCTTTACACCTTCAGCTTCCCTGACATGCTGAAAGATAACGACAGAAAACGTGCATTCTGGGCCGAAATGAAAAAGCTGTAAGGCAGCGTTTAGAAAAGCCTGCAATGGTTACTCACAACCCTGAAGAAATGAAGACACTGGTATTTGCAACAAATAATAAACATAAGCTGGAAGAAGTACAGGCGCTGATTGGCAACCGATTCCGCCTGCAGACCCTCGAGGAAATAGGTTGCACTGATGATATCCCTGAGACGGGTACCACTTTTCATGAAAACGCTTCCCAGAAAAGCCATTTCCTGCTCGAACACTTCCATGTCGACTGCTTTTCAGACGATTCCGGACTGGAAGTAGATGCATTAAACGGAGAACCAGGGGTATACTCGGCGCGCTATTCCGGCTCACGCGACCCGCAAACAAACCTCGGGCTGGTGCTCGAGAAAATGAGAGGCATGAGCAATCGGAGTGCCCGTTTCCGCTGTGTCATTTCCTTATTACAGGACGGTGAAGAACATTTTTTTGAAGGGGTAGTGGAAGGCCAGATCACAGAGGAGGCTTCCGGTACTGCCGGCTTTGGATATGATCCCATATTCATACCTGCAGGTTATCAGCAAACTTTTTCTGAAATGCCGGCCGAGGAGAAGAACAGGATCAGCCACCGGGGACAAGCCGTGTCAAAGCTGGTCGAGTTCCTGATCAAGGACGACCAGGCTTAAAAGCAGACAAACAATCGTGCTTTTAACTCTTTCCTGAGTAACTGACTTTTCAGATTAAAACCTTCAGCTGGTTGCCGGGCCAGGCTGCAACGCCATTTGCTTCCTGACGACTGTACTCTCTACTTCGCTGTTGGGAAATGACACCAGCATGCAGTGGCTACTACTCAAAAGAAGTCGTTCGAGGTGATCCTTTCTTGAGGAAGTAATATTCGTATCGCGGCAATACTGGAATAGCTGATCGCCAGGCAGCAAATGCGGAGTTTCATTAAGCAAAGACTTTAGTATCGCTGCCGGCGAGCACGTTTGTATCGTTAAGTAAATTCGCTCCTGAGGCAAGTATCAACGCCGGACGGTATCCCTCACAGCGGGCCTTGCTGGTGTCGTACCTGCCTTGGTGGGAGCAGAGAGCTGCAGCCTTTTCACAATGCAAGTTGGCTTTGGAGGTACTTATCAACGCCGGACGGTATCCCTCACAGCGGGCCTTGCAGGTGTCGTACCTCCCTTGGTGGGAGCGGGAACGGCTGTCGCACCTCCCTTCGCCGCAGCAGGGGCTAAAGCTTTTTTCAATGTATCCGCTGTTGTCCCCGGCTTCCCCATGACGGGACTGGTGTTGCCTTTAGCCCCGCTAACTGCAGTTGCTGCTTTCGCTCCGCCTGAAACATTTCCCTTTGCCGGTTGTACCGCCTGTTTACCGGCGGGGGTAGCCTTTGAAGCGGGCTTTTTCTGACCGGCAGGCGCTTTAGACGAGGACCTTCGCTTCCTGAGATCAGGTATGATCTCCTCCTTGGACTTCGGCCTGTCCTTCGGCTTCCAGATGAAACCGTCGAGGATCTCGATGTCTTTAGGCATTCGCTCGATCGGATAGAACTTCCCTTCCGGCTTCCGCACGAACATAACCTGCTTCAGCTTATTGTCGCCGAACGTGAGCCGCATCCTGCTGCTCAACGATCGGTTCATGCCGCTATAGACGCTATCCTCCATCGTATAATAGACACTCTCGGCATTGCCGTCGATATACATGCTCGCCAGTTTATTGTCTTTAAAGACGCCTGTGATCACCTTCCCTTTTACCTGGTTGAACTTCGATGAATCACCTTCCGTACTAACCACAAAGCCGTTGTGCTGCAGCAACATGTTATCAAGCTTCCGGTTTTTCATCTGCATATAGATCGTGTCGGCAGTTAGCTGCGAGCCCTGCGTCCAGATGATCGGATTCTTATAGCTCCTGATGATCGAGTCTGCGTAACTGTAAAAGGCCGAGTCTGAGCGCGATTGCAGGTCCGACTTGAAAATCTTCACTTTATGAAATGCGTAAATGACCCTTGTTTTAGCTGTATCAGCAGGGTCGATTGCTTTCTTTCCTGCTGAATCTCTGTGTACCGCACCCTTTTTGAGAGAATCGGGCTGCCCATGAAGAACGCTGCCCCGCTTAGCAGCGCCGCTTGGAGGCACCTTTGAAGTGTCGGCTTTCTTTAAGCTATCTGCCCCCCTTCCACGACTTGCCAGCGCGGCGCGGTTAGCCACCTTGCTGCTATCGACAGCGGGAGTCCCGGTAACAACCCCTTTCTTTTGTGCTTGCGAAATAGCAACCTTACTGTTGTCCGTAGCGGGAGCCCCCACAACACTTCCTTTTTTTGTGCTTGAGGAGTAGCGACCTTGCTACTATCGCTGGGAGAAGCCCCAGCAATGCCGCCCTTTTTTCGTGTTTGTGAAACAGCAACCTTGCTGCTGTCGGTAGTACCAACCCCGTCAACAGCCCCTTTCTTTTGTTCTGGTGGAATAGCGACCTTGCTGCTATCGGCAGCAGTAACCACAGCAGCAGCTTTATCATCCTTTGCTGGCTTCTTGTCCTCCTGCTTTTTATCCTCCTGCTGCTTCCGCTTGCGACGTTCCTTTCGGCTTTCGGCAGGCGGCGCTACAGTTGCACTTTCAGGCTTCCGTTCAGCAGGTGCGGGCTCCGACTGCACCACAATGCCCTCCCCTTCTATCACAGGGTCAGTGGCGATCTCCTGATCTGATTTAAGCTCTTCATTGGTGGCCTTCACAAACTGCTTGAGGGGGATCAGCTTGGTGATGAGCGTGTCCGCCGTCATCCAGATCGAGTCTACCGTCGCTGAATCCTGCTCGGTTTCTATCACGACGTAAGCGTTACGCGTTACCAGAGCGCTTTCATCCCGTTTCCGATAGATCCCCTGGTTGCCTTTAAGTATTACTTTCTGTACCGTATCAAGAAAGGTAATGTTATTGATTGCCTTTCCGAACCCGGCTTTACCATCATAATAGAGACTGTCGCCCTTTAGCGACTTTGAACCTTCGGTGTAATGGTTCTTCTTGCCGAACCAGGCCTGATCCGTTAAGGTGTTATACCGGCCTTTCTCGGTGTACAGCTTAGACTCCTTATTCTGCCCCTTGCCGTAGATGTTGGTCGGGCCGTAAAACCAGGATACTTTCGATTCCGTATTGTACTTCAGGGTGTCAGTCTTGATGAGGGCGTCAGGAGTATTCACTACCACATCATAGCGGAAGTAGGCATCACGCGAATTAGCGAAGTAGTAGCCATTCTTACTCGTTAACACGTTCTGCCCGTTCTCAATCTTTCCGCCTCCGATATAAGTCCCGATCTTGGTCCCCATATTGTATTTGAGGTAATTGGTAGTAAGGATCGCATCCTTATCTACCATCCTCACGTTATTGGTCAGGATAGCAACCCGCGTATTTCCGTCGTAGTTTAAGACGTCAGAATAAATTACCGTACCGTCGGGCTGGGTAATCACTACATGCCCATATGCATCAAAGGCATTGGCAGCCTGATTGTAGTCGGCACTGTCAGCTGCCAGCGTGGATCCCTCATGTGCAAAAACAGGACGAATAAAACGGGCTCCCGAAGTATTTCCCACGCCTTTCACCCGCAGGGAGCTGGTAAGCTGTATCTGGCTTCTCCGCTGAGCCGAAACCTGAAAAAGGGTTATTAATAAGACAAAAAGAAAAAAGCTTTCTTCACGCTGCAAACTTAGACAAATTTCTTCTATATGTTTATGGCCTTCAGTGGCCTTTGGGCGTTATTGGCTATTGGCCGCTAGCCTTTGGCTGATAGCTGATACCTGAAAGCTATCAGCTTTAAGCTCTCCGCTGCTAGCTGACGGCTTTCTGCTTTGTGCTTTCCGCTTTAAGCCTCGAGCCGTCGGCCGCTATTGGCTATTGGCAGTTAGCCTTTGGCTGATACCTGAAAGCTATCAGCTTTGTGCTTTCCGCTTTAAGCTTTCCGCCATCTTTTTCCGCTTCCCTATCTATTTAAAGATATTTGGATAATTTTGAGCCATGTTACCTCTAGGTGCCTTCCTCTCATTTGTACAGCAGAATCAACTCTTCCGGGTTTCAGACAACGTACTTCTGACAGTGAGCGGGGGGCGCGACTCAGTCTTCATGGTGCATCTGTTTAACGAGGCTAAGCTCAACTTTGGTATTGCCCACTGCAACTTCAGCCTTCGGGGAGCAGAATCAGACGAAGACGAACAATTTGTAAGAACATTAGCAGGCGCGCTGGGCGTTCCTTTCTTCACCACCTGCTTCGACACCAAACACGTGGCGGAAACAAGGGGAATATCGATCCAGATGGCCGCGCGTGAACTTCGGTACAGCTGGTTTGAAAAGATACAGACGGAGCACAACTATCAATACGTCGCCACCGCCCATCACCTCAGCGATAATACGGAGACCATTCTGCTCAACATGGTCAGAGGAACCGGCATTTCCGGACTGCATGGCATCCGGCCCAAAAGAGGCAACATCATCCGGCCGCTGCTCTTCCTTTCGCGGTCTGAGATTGATCGATATATACAGGACCATCACATCGCCTACAGGGAAGACAGCTCCAATGCATCCTCCAAATACGCGCGAAACAAGATCAGGCTGAAGATAATTCCCCCTTTAGAGGAATTGAACAAAGACCTCGATACTACCTTTCTGGCAAACAGCAGACGCTTTGCCGAACTGGAGGACTTTCTAAACAACGAGATTACCCGCCTGCGCAGCACGCTCTTTCAGGAGAAGAAGGACGGGCAGATCTGCATTCCTCTGGCTGCCCTAAAAGAGCTGAAGCCCGCGAAGCTCATCTTGTTCGAGCTCTTAAAGCCCTATGGGTTCAACGAAACCATTGTCGACGACCTCCTGGCCTGCTGGGACGGGCAGCCCGGAAAGCGCTTCCATTCAGCAGAGTACCTCCTGATCCTTGACCGGCAGCAGCTGATCCTCTCGAAAAACGCCGAGCATGCTACGACCGAAACGCAGATAGAGGAAGATACGGTGACCGTCGTGTGGAATAATAAGAAGATCCGGCTAAGCGTTGCCAACGCCGCCGACCTGCAGCTGAATAAAAACCCAAATTGGGCTTATTTTAGTAGGGACCTGTTACAATTCCCTCTCCGGCTTCGTCTATGGAATAAAGGGGACTTTTTTTATCCTTTCGGGATGAAGGGAAAAAAGAAGTTGAGTGACTTTTTCACCGAAAAGAAAATACCATTATCAGAGAAGGACAACATCCCTGTTCTGGTGAACGGCAACGGAGACATCCTGTGGATTGCCGGCTACCGCTCTGACGACCGGTACAAAATCACTCAGCAGACAAAAAAAGTTCTTATCTTAGAAAATCTTAACACAAATGAGCAGTAAGGCCACATTCACCGAGAAGCAATATCTTGGAAGAGATTACAACAGGATCAGTATCAGGCTGGTGATGATCCTTTTTTGCTTCGCGGCCTATTACATTAACATCGAGCGGGAACGAAATGGAGAACTTTTTTTACTTGTCGGCTCTTCTATTCTCATTGTTTCCCTGATCATGCTTTTCATGGTCCATTACCGCACTACTGTCATTAACCAAAGCGTGATCCTCGACGGCTTGTGGACCACCCGACTCGTCAAGATCGACCTCAACAGCATTGTGAAAGTGGAAAGAGTGAAATACAGCTCCTACATTATCAACAATCCCGTATATAACCTTCACACCAAGGGAAAGGTCCGCTTTTATGCCGGCGGAAAGCAGGCCATCAGCCTGATTGACCGGGATGGACTCGAGTACATCATCGGGACCCAATGTCCCGACGAACTGGAAGAAGCGATCCGAAAAGAGATGGCCGCTCCGGCCCTCTGAGCCCACATGCACACTTGATAGTATCAAAAATATTTCGGAGAAAAGCCTCTAATCATTATATTTGATAAAACTATCAACTCTATAGAGAATGCAAGGATTCAGATCAGAACTGGAAAACCCACTGGTACAGAAAGACATAATAGAATTAGAGAAGAAGATCAGGCTTTTCAGAGAAGGCAAGCTGCATGAAGAAAAGTTCCGCAGTCTGAGACTTGCAAGAGGGGTCTACGGCCAACGCCAGCCGGGCGTTCAGATGATCAGGATCAAGCTCCCGTACGGACGTGTAACCACACAGCAGCTCGATCGCATTTCTGATGTTTCGGATACTTACGCGACCGGCAATCTGCATATTACCACCCGTCAGGACATCCAGCTCCACTATGTAAGCCTGGAGCGGACTCCCGAATTATGGGCCGAGCTTCAAAAAGATGCAATCACCCTCCGCGAGGCCTGCGGTAATACGGTAAGAAACGTAACCGGATCTTCTATGGCCGGCGTTGATCCTGATGAACCGTTTGACATCACCCCATACGCCCACGCATTCTTCGAGTACCTCCTTCGCAATCCCATTTGTCAGGATATGGGCCGGAAGTTTAAGATCGCCTTTTCATCGTCTGAAAAGGATACGGCCTATGCGTTCATGCACGACCTGGGCTTCATCCCTAAGGTCCGGTTTGAAAACGGCGAAGAGATCAGAGGATTTAAAGTTGTTTTAGGAGGAGGGCTGGGCTCGCAGCCGCATATCGCGGAAGAGGTCACCGATTTCATGCACGAAGATCTCATCATTCCCTTTGCAGAAGCCGTGATTCGGATTTTCGACCGCTATGGCGAACGCGCAAAAAGGAATAAAGCCCGGCTGAAATACCTCATACAGGAGATTGGCAAGGACGCCTTTCTGGACCTTGCCGAGAAGGAGCGACTCGCTCTCAAAAACAAAACTTATAACATTTCAAGGGAGGTAGCAACTGTCGCGATCCCCGACACGATATTCGCTGCGCCGGAGCTTAAAGAGCCGGGCCGATATGAGCAATGGCTCAAAACGAACGTTTTCAGACAGAAGCAGGAAGGCCTGGCAGCCGTAGGGATCCGTGTCCAGAACGGGAACATCAAGACGCCCATCGCCAGGCAGCTGGCTCACCTTGTGCGCCAGCTTGCGGCCGACGATATCAGGCTTACCAATACACAGGGCATCCTCCTCCGCTATGTAAAGCAAGAGAACCTGCCCTATCTTTTCGTGCGACTGGACGAACTGGGACTCGCTACTCCTGGCTTTGAAAGCATCTCCGACATCACGTCCTGCCCCGGGACCGATACGTGTAACTTGGGCATATCCAACAGCACCGGCATCACGCGAGAGCTCGAAAGAGTGCTTTTTGAAGAATATCCCGAGCTGATCTACAACAAGGACATAACCATCAAGATCAGCGGCTGCATTAATGCCTGTGCCCAGCATGCCATGGCGGCCATTGGATTCCACGGCTCCAGTATGAAGATAGGAAAGCTGGTCGCCCCTGCCCTGCAGGTCCTCCTGGGAGGAGGTATTACCGGCGACGGGACCGGCGTTGCTGCCGAAAAAGTGATTAAAGTACCGAGCAAGAGAGGCCCTCAGGTGCTCCGTATGCTCCTTGCCGACTATTCCGCTAACAGCCAGGATGGCGAACTGTTCAACGATTACTATAACCGGCAGGGCAAAATTTACTTCTATGATCTGCTTAACCCGCTTGCCAATCAGGAAAACGTTACACCTGATGACTTCATCGACTGGGAACACAGTGAACCATACAAGCCAGCGATCGGGGTAGGAGAATGTGCAAGCGTCATGATCGACCTCGTTGCTACCCTTCTTTTTGAAGCAGAAGAGCGGATTGAATGGGGAGAAGAAGCCTTCCTGAGCGCTGAGTATGCCGACGCAATCTATCACGGCTATACAGGCTTTATCAACTCCGCAAAAGCGCTGCTGGTATCAGAAGGTGTCAAGACAAATACGCAGGCCGGCATCGTAAAGGATTTTGATATTCACTTCATTGAAAGCGGCAAGATCAGCCTGCCGGGAAGTTTCAACGACCTCGTGTATCAGCTGAATCAGCAGGAACCATCGAGAGAGTTTGCCCAATATTACCTGGAGCAGTCGCGACTCTTTAACCAGCAGATTGCTGCTTTCCGGAACATGCAGCTTGCAGAAGGATAAAATATAACAGGGGACCTGGGACCTCAAACAGTGCTACCAGGTCCCCTGTTAAGAACCATACCGGTTCAGAAGCGAGTTTATGCAAAACGATCATACAGACACTACGCCAGCGCAAGCGGCGGTCAATCATCTCTTTCCGATCTTCTTAAAGCTAGAGAACTTAAATCTCCTGCTTGTTGGCGGAGGAAATGTCGCGCTTGAAAAACTGGAAGCAATATTCGGCAACTGCCCTGCCGCCCGGGTAAGGCTTGTCGCTACCGACATTTTCCCCCAGGTGCAGACTTTCCTCAACAAGCATCAGATTGCCCACGAACAGAGAGCATTCCGCGAAGAGGATCTTCAAAACGTTGATGTTGCCATCATTGCTGTAAACGATCCGGAAGCCAGCGCTGCAATTCACCGCGCATGTAAATCGAAAGGCGTCCTCACCAATGTTGCAGATAAACCTTCTTACTGCGATTTCTACTTAAGCTCCATCGTTCAGAAAGGCAACCTGAAGATCGCCATTTCGACAAATGGAAAATCCCCCACCATCGCAAAAAGGGTAAAAGAGGTACTTAACGAGACCTTCCCCGACGAAATAGAAGACGTCTTGTCCAATATGCAGCAGATCCGAAACTCGCTCAAGGGCGACTTCTCTGAGAAAGTACGGAAGCTCAACAGCATTACTGAAGTATTAGCGCAAAGCCCAGCGCAACAGGACAGGCCGAAGACGCGGCGAAAACCCTCCATTCTCCTGTCATTCATTTTAGTTCTGGCCGGAATCCTTGCCGGCTATTTACTCTCCCGGCTGATCTAGGCATCAGCGTCATGGAGGCTGCCTTAACTCCCCTTCCCGTCCTCTGACTATTGCGGAACAGGGACAAAAGTTGTGGAGAGAAGAGTAAAAGTAAGATATTAGCGTGCAGAAATTAGATAGATGCACGAGTCGTTTAAAGCCCTACTTCCCTTGATTATCCCTGAAGGGGTATCCGATTATTTCCAGTTGACAGATCATAAAAAAGACACTACCGGGATTCATATTTACCTGGAAGAGATCAACTCCATTCCGGTAGAATATAAGACCAACAAGTTACTCTCCAAAGGCTTCTTTGATGAAGTGATTCTGCAGGACTTTCCCATACGGGGACAGGAAGTGTATTTGCATGTTAAGCGACGTAGATGGTGGAATCTGGACACAGGTAAGGTCGTTCACCGAGATTGGAATGTTGTAGCAATAGGAACGCGGATCACCAGTGATTTCGCGGCTTTTTTAAAAGCAATCAGTCGATACCCAGCCACATAGTCTGCAGACGATCGCCTCCTTTTACGGGATCAAAGGCAAGAAGCTGCAGCGCTATTATCGCGATCAACTCAGTGAATACAAGAATTGGGAGCACCGTACCGATGCCCGTAAAGGCTTGATCTTCCCACAGAACATCGGTCCTTATCTCTCTATAGATGAGACCAGTCTTTCCCAGGGTGAGCTCTATACGGTGGTCACCAATAAAGAAGCTAGAGGCAAAAAGGGCACTCTGGTTGCTATTATGGAAGGTACCCGTTCGGAGAACATCATTCCACTGCTTCAAAAGATCCCCCAAAGACTTCGTAATAAGGTCAGAGAGATCACCTTGGATCTGGCTGGTAACATGAGTTTGATCGCTAAAAAGTGCTTTCCTTTGGCCTCGCAGGTCATTGATCGCTTTCATGTGCAGCAGTTAGCCACAGAAGCGCTACAGGAAATACGGATCAAATACCGCTGGGAAGCCATTGATGCAGAGAATCAGGCTCTGGAAGAAGCCAAAGCAACTAAAACAAACTATTCACCTGAAATACTATCCAATGGCGATACCTTGAAGCAGTTACTGGCCAGAAGCCGCTATCTGCTCTACAAGGACCAACAAAACTGGAGTGCTGAACAGGCAGAGCGGGCTTCCTTGCTCTTTGAACGATATCCTTCCCTGGAAAAAGCTTATCAGCTAACCCGGGGCTTATCCTGGATATTCAGCAACACCAAAGATAAGCTCTACGCCTTTGCAAGACTGGCCCGGTGGAACGAGAAGGTGGAGCAATCCGGCTTTAAATCTTTTAATACCATTGCCAGAACCATCAATCTCCACCACAACAATATCTTGAACTACTTTGATAACCGAAGTACAAACGCTTCAGCCGAATCTTTCAATGCCAAAATTAAGGCTTTCAGAGCTCAGTACCGAGGGGTAGGAAATGTTAATTTTTTCCTCTTCAGACTCATGAAATTATTTGCTTAGTCCACAGATTTTGGTCCAGATCCACTATTGCCCCCGCAGCTCTTACAGGCGGCAAGCTACTCCCTTTCTTCCCTCACCCGCATCAGAAGGAGAAGCCACGCAAATTCCTGACACCAGAACTTGCCGACAGCACACGGGTTCAAATCTGTACCAGGTTAGTACCAAAGCGACACTTGTGAGCTAAAGCGAAGTCCTTGCGTCGCCTATGGGATCTGGTGAGCCCATAGTAAGCCCGACCAGACCCCGACCTGAGGCCGACTTTTCCTAAAAAAAGACGGACTCATGTCGGGCTCACCTCACGCTCGGGTCAGGTTCAGGGGAACTCATGCAGAACTCAAGAACCAGTAGTACAGAGCTTAGGGGATAACTGGTACAAACCTGTATACAACCTGGAACAAGGGGGGCAATATTCCCTCGCCTGCTAACGTTCCATTTTACAAAAACACTATATTTGTGATCATATTTGTACGGCCTTGCTTACTAAAAAGACAAAATACGCGGTAAAAGCACTGATGGCACTTGCCAGAAATAAGGAAAACAAGCCTATGCTTATTTCCGAAATCGCGGCAAAGGAGCAGCTCCCCAAGAAATTTCTTGAGGCTATATTATTGGAGCTAAAGCGAAATGGATTTTTGGGAAGTAAGAAGGGTGCAGGTGGTGGCTACTATTTGATGAAGAAAGCCGAAGACATTAAGCTGGCAGCTATCATCAGGATCATCGACGGTCCCATCGCTTTACTTCCCTGCGTTAGTCTGAACTTCTACGAGCGCTGCGAGGAATGCACGAGCGAACTCTATTGCGGCATTCGCGATGTAATGAAAGATGTGAGAGACGCTACGCTGAAGATCCTGGCAGAAACCAGTCTGGCGGATATGATCCTTCGGGAAGACTCTATCAAGACAAAGCTTTCAGAGGGGGAGACTCAGCAGTTTTTAGAATAAGAGCAACTCGCTCTGTTCTGCATTTATTTCCCGTTCCCTTTTTTTGATCCCGACAGCCAAAAGCCTGAAACAAAGGCCATTCATCGCTTGTTTATTAATACCCTTGATTATGCCGAGGTATTTTTGGCGGAAATCATTCATGAATTGCCTTCACAAATGAGAATGCAAGCAACCTGAATGTCCTTTACCTCCAACAAAGAACTTAGGTTGGGTGATGAGGGTTAAGCAAGCGGTCGGGCTTCAGGGCCTGGCCGTTTTTAAATAGCGGGACACCCCCGACGCCCGTAAAAAGCTGTTTCTACGCCGCCCGCTCTCTTCCGGCTGACACTTGCCTCACAATAAGAAAGACGAAGAACACTGCGGCCAGGAAGGAAGCAAAGACAGCGATATAATCGCCATGTTTCACATAAAATGTCAGTTCTTCATTCAGATTGATATCTTCCTTCAATGCAGTAGCATGCCACCATTGCGTTTGCTTTGTAACATCTCCCCGCTGGTTGATGAAGCAGGAAATCCCCGTATTAGCCGACCGGGCCACCCATCTGCGGGTTTCAATCGCCCGGAGCTTGGCGTACTCCATATGCTGATCCTTGCCCGAAGTATTCCCCCACCAGCCGTCGTTGGTGATCACCGCGATAAACTGGGCGCCCTGTGCCACGTACTGAGCCACATATCCTCCCCATATTGACTCGTAACAAATTACCGGGGCTACCCCCATTCCACTTTGCGCATAAAAGACCGAGGGTTTATCCTGGTACCCGAAACCTCCCGAGGAGCCCCCGAATGCTGCAAAGACAGGCTTCAGGAAAGAAAGTGCGCTGGCAAAAGGCATCTGTTCTACGCCTGGGACGAGCTTGGACTTGTGATAGAACTGAACCTTGGCTGAGTTTTCAATGTTGATGGCGGCATTGAAAACGTCACTATACTTGCCCATGCTCTCGATATAAGCTGCCGTAGGTGATTTCGCCGAATCATAGAGCAGATAACTTTCAATTCCCGTCAGCACATTCCCATTCTTGTACTTGTTGAGGAAGGCCTGAACTGTAAGAAAATTAGCGTCCATACGAACCTCGTCCTCATTAATTTTGGTGGGGATCGAAGTTTCAGGCCAGATAAAGTACTCCGTATTGGGCTGCCCCAGCGAGTCCGATAAATGAATAAGCTGCTGCACCTGAACCGCGGGAGGCACTGCTGCCCACTTTACATACGGATCTACGTTAGGCTGTACCACTACCACGTTAGCCGGGTTAGGCTTTTCTTCGTACCTGCTGTAAATGAGTAGGGAGATGCCAATGGGCAAAAGCACCCAGGCACTGAGCGACAAAAGGAGCTTTTTCTTTCTGCTGTACCCCTGAGGACTATTCTCATTTTGCGATGTGACTTCGAACGCGAGGATATTAGCTACCAGGATCCATAAGGAGCCGCCATACACGCCAGTATACTCGTACCACTGGATAAGGCTATGACTTTGAGCAAAGCCATTGCCCAGCGTCATCCACGGAAAAGCAAGATCCCAGCTTTGGTGCAGATATTCATATGCAATCCAGAAGCAGATCAGAGCGCCATAACTGAGCGATCTGGAAGAGGTGACCCTCCTGACTCGATAATAAAGCCAGAAAGCAAGCGTCATCAGCACAGCCGCCAGGCCAAACGGAACCAGCGAAATGAGCGCTGCCACCCATACAGGGTTCACTGCACTAAGAGAATTGAACACCCAGTAAATGCAGGAAGTATTCCAGATGAAGAATGACATGCCGGCCAGCAGAAAGATCTTTCGTCCCTTCTTGTCGCGGTCGGATTGTATCACATCTTCAACAGCCCTGAAAAGCGGCACGAAAGCTACCAGCAGAAGAGGAGCCGTGAAGCGCATGGGCGGCCATGCCAGCCATAGTAAAAATGCACTTAGAATACCTAGTAAATAATTTTTTTCACTTATGCGAGATAAAATATGGATAATCCTGACTGAGTTTTCCCTGCTGCAAAATTACGGGCTTTTCGGTCATGACTGCAATTAACTTCTGGCAGCAAGGCCGGGTCATTCGCTTAGTCTTCGATACGTTCTTTGCCCTTCCCGGCAACACATATCACGAACTCCCCCTTTAGGGTATGCGTTTCAAAATAAGTTCTGATTTCCAGCAAAGATCCTCTTACGGTCTCCTCAAATACTTTGGTCAGCTCTCTGGACACGGAGGCAGGCCGTTCTTCGCCGAACACTGAGGCAAACTCAGTAAGCGTTTTGAGCAGGCGATGAGGTGACTCGTAAAAGATCATCGTACGCTCTTCCGCCAGCAGCTCCCGGAGCCTTGTTTGCCGCCCCTTCTTTACAGGGAGGAAGCCATCAAAACAAAACCGGTCGGTAGGAAGTCCCGAGTTGACCAAAGCCGGAACAAAAGCAGTAGCACCGGGGAGGCACTCCACCGCCAGTCCCGCCTTAAGTACCTCACGGACCAGGAAAAAGCCGGGGTCTGACACGGCAGGCGTTCCGGCATCAGAGATGAGCGCGACCATTTGTCCCTCTTTGAGGAACCTCACGATCTCTGCGCTGGCCTTGTGTTCATTATGCTGATGATGGGCATAGACCCTCTTCTCGATACCAAAGTGTTTCAGCAGAGGTGCGCTGGTCCGTGTGTCTTCTGCCAGGATCACATCCGCTTCCTTTAATATCCTCACGGCCCTATAGGTGATATCTTCGAGGTTGCCAATTGGCGTAGGCACCAGATATAGTTTACTCATTGTACAAGTTGTAAGTTGTGAGTTGGAGTTCCAAGCCCGGCAATCCGAAGCAGGGCAAACACTTGCTACTTATTACGTAAAACTTAAAACTCATCTGTTATCTTTGTCGAAAAATTACAACAATGCTGCAAGTTAGTTATATCCGTGAAAACCGTGAAAAGGTTTTGGAACGATTGTCTGTTAGGAATTTTAAACAGCCTGAGCTGGTGGACGAAATCATTGCATTAGATGAAGAACGCCGTCAGACACAATCGCAACTAGATTCCACTTCAGCAGAGGCCAATTCAGCAGCTAAGCAGATTGGCGAATTAATGCGTCAGGGACAAAAAGCACAGGCAGAAGAGCTGAAAGCAAAGACGCCGGCCCTCAAGGAAAAGGTAAAGGAACTGGGAGAAAAGCTGGCAAGTCTGGAAGAAGACATGCAGAGCAAAATCGTCTTATTGCCCAATCTGCCTCATTCATCTGTACCGGCAGGTGTATCTGCAGAGGATAACGAAGTGGTACTTGAAAATGGAGCAAAGCCCTCCCTGTCAGATAACGCCCTTCCCCACTGGGAGCTGGCGGCGAAATACGATATCATTGACTTCGAGCTGGGCAATAAGATCACAGGTGCCGGCTTTCCCGTCTACAAAGGCAAGGGGGCGAAACTGCAGCGCGCACTGATCAACTTCTTCCTTGACGATGCCGAGCAGGCAGGTTACCGGGAAATGCAGCCACCCATCGTGGTAAACGAGGCTTCCGGTTTCGGTACCGGGCAGCTGCCCGACAAAGAAGGACAGATGTATCACGTGGGTGTAGACAACCTGTATCTTATTCCGACTGCCGAAGTGCCCATTACGAACCTCTACCGCGATGTCATCCTGAAAGAAGACGAGCTGCCCGTTAAAAACTGCGCGTATACTCCCTGCTTCCGCCGCGAGGCCGGCTCGTACGGTGCGCACGTGAGAGGCCTGAACAGACTTCATCAGTTTGATAAAGTAGAGATTGTGCAGGTGACGCATCCTGACAATTCGTACCAGACCCTGGAAGAGATGAGCGCACATGTTCAGTCGCTCCTGCAAAAGCTTGAGCTGCCTTACCGCGTATTACGCTTGTGCGGTGGCGACATGGGCTTCACCTCTGCCCTGACGTACGATATGGAAGTATGGTGTGCTGCTCAGGCACGCTGGCTTGAAGTGTCTTCTGTATCCAACTTCGAGACCTTCCAGAGCAACAGGCTGAAGCTCCGCTTCAAGGGAAAAGAAGGCAAAGCACAGCTGGCTCATACCCTCAATGGAAGCGCGCTGGCTCTGCCACGCATTGTGGCCTCCCTGCTGGAAAACAACCAGACCGAGAAAGGGATCCGCATCCCCGCAGCCCTGGTGCCGTATACCAGGTTTGAGTGGATTGACTAGTTTTCGAAAATATTCTGATAAAAAAAGGACGGTATTTATCGTCCTTTTTTGCTTTATATCCCGCAATAGTTAAATTTGCCACACACATTTACATTGAAAGACCAAAACATTTTCGGGGTGTAGCGCAGCCCGGTAGCGCGCGTCGTTCGGGACGACGAGGCCGCAGGTTCGAATCCTGTCACCCCGACCAGAACCGATAAGGTGGTAAAGAACTGGACCTTTTCCAGTCAAAACAATTGCCTCTAAAAGACATAAGACGCTATATCTCCACTGTTCCAGTCAGAAACGACAGGGCATATCTGCTATAATTTAAAATTTAAGTTAGTTATACTTTTGGCACCATGCCTCTTCAGAAACAAGAAGTGATCAGGAAGATCGGTCATAACATACGAACCTGCAGGAAAGAAAAACACATATCGCTTGAAAAGCTGGCCCTGGAAGCGGGTCTCGACTATTCCCAGCTCTGCAGGATCGAACGTGGAGTGATCAATACCAGCGTTCATCAGCTATATGTGATTTCAAAAACCCTCGATGTTCCCATTATTACCTTTTTCTCAGATATATGACGACCTGCCCTTATTATTCCAAGAATGAATAAAGTAAAGTCTATCTACTCCGCCGTCCTGAATCTTTTAGCCCTTATCGTCCGCAAGAAAGAAAATGAGAATACCGAACACGAGGACTTTGCCGGTCAGGCCCTGCTCACTATTCAGTTTAAAGAAAAGACCTGCGTCACGAGAGACCGACAGGACCGGTCTGTAGCGAATCTGCTTATATATGCACGTGCACACACCAGGGTAGAAACCGTCATTTCTGGTCGCCAGACAGAGCACCAAAAAGTATCTTGGCTACAACTGCGGACCCTCTATGGTATTCATCACCCTCCGATTGGAATAACCATAACGGCCAGCAAACCCGGAGTTTCTACAGGAGTCTACCGATATATGGAAGTAGTGCGACAAGGAGAAGTTTGTTTCTTCGGCATTTCCGGAAACACCGGCACGTCCTCCGCACATCAGGGAAAAGATAGTGCCGGCACTGTGTCTGATTACACAGAGGAAGCAAAAGAATACAGAATAGATCCGCAGCTCAGCAACGTAACGGTAGTCAGAGATGACCAGAGCTTCCTGGAAGGATCCTTTGATTTAACCGTGCACTCTGATTCAGGGCTGAAAAAATGTACAGGCCGTTTTCGCATTCCAAAGCAACACCGGCATCGCAGCCCCGGTCTGGAGGTTTCGGATCACGCAAAATGATCCGAGAGGCAGCGTTGCTCATTATTTCGACCTCTTTTTTTGCCAGATCATTATCTCGCTGTAGTTTGCATTTGACTTATACCACCGTTTAGCCCTTCCCTGCAGTAATACCGTATCAAATTTCTTCAAAAACCACGCTGTGATATACCTCTTGGCTAACCCCTTCTTGTATGAGGACCATGCCCGCGGGAATATACTCTGCCGCTGCGCCTTGGCGCTCAACAGCTAAACAACATGTTCGCCCGAGCACGGCAACATAATGACGTTCCAAAAATGCCAAGAATGAGATAAAAAACTATTAGTACCTGATCCTGCCGCAAAACTATCTTTGAACTAAATAAGCACCCGAACCAATTATTTAACTAATTAAAACTAACAAAAAAACATCGATTATGGAATAGCTGACATTTACCCTCTACCCTGACTTGATAAATATCCATTAGTTCTGGCTCAAACCCAGATAAAAAAAGATCAATCATATTTAAAAAACCAATTATGAGAAGTAGAGAAGTTTTACATTCTAAACTTTGGAGGACCGCTATGCTCTTTTCCTTCCTGAGCATGCTGTTTTCCGCAACCCCGGCTTCGGCTGCATTTACAGATTCCTATGGATTTGCAGCCGGCAGGCAGGACCGGATTATCAAAGGGACTGTTCGCGATGCTGAAACCAAGGAACCGCTGATTGGGGTAAGCGTAATTTTAAAAGGCACGTCGACTGGTATCTCGACTGACGCGACCGGAAAATTCTCCATCCGGGTGCCCGGTAATAACTCCGTTCTGGTGTTTTCATACCTGGGATACAAACCCCAACAGGTCACCGTTGGGGCAAGTAACGAACTTCAGATTTCTATGCAGCCGGCCGCCGACCAGCTGAATGAGGTGGTGGTTATCGGCTACGGTGTACAAAAGAAAAAGCTCGTTACCGGAGCTACCGTGCAGGTGAGCGGCGAGAATCTGCAAAAACTCAGCACCACAAGCCCTCTTACCGCCCTCCAGAGTCAGAGCCCCGGAGTGAATATCACCCAGACGTCCGGGCAGCCCGGCGAAGGCTTTAAAGTCAACATCCGCGGGCTGGGTACCATTGGTTACTCGGCTCCTCTTTATGTTATCGATGGAGTTCCGGGAGGCGATATTAACAATCTCAACCCGGCCGATATTGAATCGGTAGACGTTTTAAAGGATGCAGCCTCGGCGGCCATTTATGGTTCACGGGCGGCAAACGGAGTAATCCTGGTTACAACCCGCCAGGGAAAATCAGGCAAGATCCAATTGAGCTATGACGGTTTTGCGGGCGTACAGAACGTCTATAAAATGCCGCAGCCCCTCAATGCCAAACAGTACATGGACGTGATCAATCTGGTACAGTTCAATGAAGACATCGCATTAACCAACTGGCCGGCGGTTATGGGCGACAGTCTGTACAATGCAGTACAAAACGGCACCTGGAAGGGAACAAACTGGCTCGATGCTATTCGAAACGAAGACGCGCCTATTCAGAACCATACCTTCAATATGGTAGGAGGCAACGACGTATCAAAGTTTTCTTTTGGCGTCAGTCACACTTCCCAGGAGGGAATTTTCGGCAAGCCGGTGCAGTCTAAATTTGGGCGTACCACCGTCCGCTTAAACTCAGATCATATCGTATACAAGAAGAACTCGAGGAATATCATCACGATAGGTGAGCGAATGTATTACAATTACAACACCCGTAATGGGATCTCAATCGGTACCCAGTACTGGAATGATATATCGAACATGCTGAGGGGCTATCCGATTATGCCGGTTTACAACAGGGACGGTCAGTACTTTAACATGGCCGATAAGCTGGCCGTCGGACTTGACAACTACGATAAAAACTTCGGGAACCCCATCGGGCTGATGGAGTACCAGAGAGGACTCAACCTCTCCAAAAACCATATGCTGAATATGACGGGCTATGTACAAGTGGAGCCTGTTAGGAACCTGGTATTTAAATCCCAGTTCGGATATCAGTTTAGTGCAAATTCATATCGGCAGTTCACACCCACTTATGCGCTGGCTGACGTAGCAGGTGGAAGAAATGATGTTAATTCGGTGCAACAGAACGCAGGAATGGGCTGGGGCTATACCTTAGAAAACACGCTGACTTACAACCTGAACATTGCCGGAAGTCACCAGGTAGATCTGCTGTTGGGACAGTCAATTCAAAAGTCAGGGCTTGGCGAGTCCGTAGGGGCAACGAAGTATTCTTTGTTATGGAACGACTGGGACCACGCCTGGAACTCTAACGGCGAGACAGTGCGCGACCAAAGGCAAATTACTGGTTCTCCATGGGACCGGCAGGCGCTTAGCTCTTTCTTTGGTCGTATGAACTACAACTATAAAGAAAAATACCTTGCCACTTTCATTTTACGCGCTGATGCTTCTTCTAATTTCCCTAGAGGCAACCGCTGGGGATACTTCCCTTCGGCGTCACTTGGATGGGTAGTAACGAATGAACACTTCATGGAAGGTGTAAAAGACTGGATGGACTTCCTGAAGCTGAGGGGAAGCTGGGGACAAAACGGTAACTGCAATATCCCTAACTTCCAGTATCTGGCCACCATCGCCTTTGGAGGCAAATCAAATTACTCCTTCAATGACAAGAATAACCTGCAAACCGGAAGTTATCCGGATATCTTGCCAAACAAAGAGATCAAATGGGAAACATCTGAGCAATCAAATCTGGGTTTAGACGCCCGTTTTATAAAGTCCAGAATGAACTTAGCATTCGACTGGTATAAGAAAAGAACAAAAGACTGGCTGGTCCTGGCTCCGGTGTTGACTTCTTATGGAACAGGGGCGCCGTTTATCAACGGAGGCGATGTTGAAAACCGGGGCTTTGAACTGGCTTTAGGATGGAACGATCGTGCTGGAACAGACTTCACTTATGGCATCAACCTGAATGTAAGTAAGAACAAGAATGAAGTGACCCGCATTGCAAATACCGAAGGGATCATCCGCGGTCCTGAGCATGTGCTATCCCAGGGAACTTCGGATTTCTTCAGGGTTGAAGTCGGAAAACCAATTGGCTACTTCTGGGGATATAAAACAGCCGGTGTATTTCAAAACCAGGCAGAAATTGATGAGTGGGTAGCAGCTAAGAACCCAACACTACAAACTAACCCGCAACCAGGCGATCTGATATTTGTCGACAATAACCATGACGGAGTGATCACAACGGCCGACAAGACTGAAATCGGCAGTCCGCATCCGGATTACCGTGCCGGACTAAGCTTCAATCTGGGCTATAAGGGCTTCGACCTTACTGCAACCGCCGTTGGTGCCTTCGGTCAGCAGATTGCCCGCTCTTACCGAAAATTCGGTGACAGTTACAGAGATAATTACACAACCGAGGTTTTCGGCTACTGGCATGGGGAAGGAACCTCTAACCGGTATCCCCGCCTGACTGCTGGAAACAAGACCAATTGGATAGAAATATCTGATATCTACATCGACAACGCCGACTATGTGAAGATGCAGAACATCACACTCGGGTACGACTTCAAGAGATTAGTCCGCAAACTACCTTTTAGTCAGTTCCGCGTGTTCCTCACTGCACAAAATCTATTTACGATAACGAAGTATCCCGGTATGGATCCTGAAATAGGCACCAGCTCCCAGGACAACAATTACGGATGGGCCTCTGGGATCGATATAGGATATTACCCGAGCCCGCGGACTTATTTAATGGGAGTTAGTGTGAAATTTTAAAGAAAGAAAAATGAAAAAGCTAACATATGCAATCATAGCGGCAGCAGCGCTCTCTTTTAGCAGTTGCGAAAAATTCCTGGACACTGAAAATTATACCAAAGCAAATACAGGCAACTACCCTGCATCTCTCAGGGATGCCCAGCAGGTGCTCACTGGTATATATAACAACCTCAGCATTGCCACAGCCAACCCTCAATTCTCATTCTTCTATATTTCCGAGCTGGCATCAGACGACCGGCTAGGCGGCGGCGGAGACAATGACTTTGTCATGCAGGCGGAAGATTTGCTGATGAACTACAATCAGAGTATGCTTGCACAGTTCTGGGCAGATCGCTATCAGGGGATCTTCCGCGCAAATTCCGCAATTGCAACTCTTGATAATTGCAAGGGCTACGAAAGCGAGGACCAGAAAAAACAGATGAAGGGGGAAGCTTATTTTTTAAGGGCACTCTATTACTATGAACTCGCTTCTCTCTTCGGCAATGTTCCTCTGGTGATTAAGACCGATCCGGTTAATCTTCCAAAAGCCTCTGCTGATGAAGAATGGGGGCAGATCATGCAGGATCTTAAAACGGCGATCGAATTAATGCCTGCCAAGCCCGCCAAGAGCGGATGGGTTGGGGAAGGGCATGCCGATAAATGGTGTGCAGAAGCTCTGATGGCAAGGGCCTTCCTTTTTTACACGGGCTATTACCAGAAAGAGAGCGTTACCTTACCCGAGGGCGGTACAATAAGTCGCGCTGATGTAATTGCATGGATTGACGATTGTGTAAACAATTCTGGCTATCGATTGGTAACGTCTGACTATCGCAACTTGTGGGCTTACACTAACCGCTTAACCGTAAACGACTATACCTACACCAAAGGACAGAACCTAAAATGGGTAGAAGACGACAACGGGATTAATCCGGAGTCTATGTTTGCCATTAAATTTAACCGCTTTGCCTCCTGGGACGAAACCAGCACAATCGGGTATGCTAATCAATATGCACTGCATTTTGGCATACGCGGAGGGCAAGACCTTGACAACAGTTTTCCCTTTGGTCAGGGATGGGGCGCAGGACCTGTGGCGCCCAATTTGTGGGACGACTGGTCGGCAGCAGAGCCAACCGACCCCAGAAGAAGGGCATCTATTTGTGTTATTCCCGAAGAGCTGCCTAAATATAAGAAAGGCGGATGGTCTGACTTTGTGCAGGAAACCGACTACTACGCAAAGAAAACCGCGCCCATCAGTTGCAAGTCCTCCGCAGGCGCAGGTTATCGGTCAACCTTTGAATATGAAATGTATCCCGGCTTCACGGAAGACAATTATCAGCTAGGTAACATCCATGACCTTGTGCTCATCAGGTTTGCCGACGTATTGCTTATGCAATCCGAACTGAAGAAAGATGCTGCTGGGATGAACAGGGTGAGAGCTCGTGTTGGCCTTGGTCCTGTTGCCTATTCTGACGAAGCCTTGAGGAGAGAGCGCCGTTGGGAGCTCTGCTTTGAAGGCATACGATGGAATGACATCCGCCGCTGGCGCATCGCAGAACAGGCCCTGGCAAAGCAAATCAATCAGCCCACTTATCATGCAGCAAAACCCGACAAGAATGGCCAACAGGGACCGGGCTATGTAGAACGATACAAGACAACAGGAGGCTTCTTTAAAATACCTGAGAGCCAGATCGCCCTGTCGAACGGGGTTCTCGAACAAAATCCTGGCTGGGATGCCTCTGCTAATTATACCGGATGGAAAGAAACAGGAAGATAAACACTATTGATTGAAAAAGGAGAATCAAGATTATGAAAAAGCTAATTCTTGCAGTATTGACCTTCCTCACAATCGGGATTGTCGCAGGCTGCGATCCACTAATAGAAGAAGGTCCGGCGCCAACTGCAGTAAACGTTGGAGACTTCCAGTCGACAATCAATCAGGTTATCGTAAACGGAAAAAAGTCGAACAGGTTCGTCTGCGACACGAAGAGCGCAGTATCGGTTAAATGGACTGACAGTGTTATCAACTATACCGGCAGTCATGCTGTTATCACCATGTTTGCCACCGGCAACCAGTCTATAACCGTGACCGGAAGAAATCAGGACGGGAGTACCTTTACCAAAGATTTTCAGGTAACGGTTGAAGAAAAGTCGTTCCCCGTTCCACCGGAGTACGAGTATCTCTGCGGCTCCAATCAGAAAACATGGACCTGGCAGGAAGAAAAGTGTTTTGGCAACGGAGGCAATACGGGAACGGGGCCGGAATGGTGGGTACTCAATCCAGCAGATGTCACCGAGCAATGTAAGGGGAAAAAACTTCCAGCGGACGGACTTGGCGCTACCATGACCTTCACACTTAAGGGCTTGAAAATCAAAAAAACTACTGCCGATCAACAGGTGAGCGCAGGAACTATCAAGCTAGACCTGGAGTCTAATAAGGCGAACAACGCAGAACGGGGCCTCAGCGCACTCCGACTTTCTGGCGCTAACATCCCGTGCGGATATGACTTTAATGGTAATTTACAGCCATGGCCGGAATATAATATTATTAGCCTGACGCCCGACAAGATGGTACTGGCGGCGCGCGAGTTCAATAATAAGGACAACTTCTGGTACTTCGTCTTCGTCCCCAAGAAATAACCTCAGCAACAGACTAACATAGTGCTCAAAAACAGCGAAAAGAGGCCGGCTTGATAAAAGTCCGGCCTCTCACCTCGTCCGGCTCCGGCACAGACCGACAGCAGAGCCTACCTAACCGCACTATTAGAGCACAAGGACTATTTCAGGCTACGGAAGGAACTAAAACAGCGTACCTCTTCGTTGTCCGATCAGGATCGCCTGTACTTCAGGGCGCATATCGAGAACGCTTTTAACGACTGCCAGAGCTCCATTAAAACGACCGGAGAGCTTCTTAAATCTCGCCCCGACATTCCTGATTCCGTAAAAGCGAGGCTCTTGCAGTTACAGGAGGATAACTACGTCAAAACCTATCAGTACGGGAAAGCTGCAGACGTCAACAAGCTGCTTCTATCAGCACACCAGGCACAACTTGACAGCGCCACGCAGGCAGAAGCAAAAAACTCCGGCGCGATCTGGAGGGCTTTGTCGGGCACGCCCGCTCAGAAGACTGAACATGAAGGAGAGTCGCTGATTAAATGGAAACGGGATAAAGCAGGCTTGATGAGGGCCCCCGTAACCATTGGAAACGAGACCATCGACTTTGTATTTGATACGGGTGCCAACCTTTCAACAATTACCCGGAGCATGGCTGAAAAAATGGGACTTAGAATACTGGATGCCGAATTCGACCTCGGCAGCATTACCGCACTTCGTTCAAAGTCCGCCGTGGCAGTGGCCCAAAAAGTAAAAATCGGGAAAGCAGAGATAGAGAATGTCGTCTTCCTCGTTCTTCCGGATGATAAGCTGGCCTTTCCTTCTATCAGCTACAAAATAGAAGGCATTATCGGATTCCCGGTATTTAATCAGCTGGGCGAAATACGGATCGCTCAAAACGGCTCCCTCACAATTCCTCAAACCCGAAAGGAAACTGGCTCGCAGAACCTCGCCCTGGATGGCCTTACGCCCGTTATTTCGCTCGTTGCAGATAATGACACGCTCACTTTTACCTTTGATACAGGCGCGAAAAAAACGGAGCTCTACAAGTCGTATCTCGATAAGCATGCCAGGGAGGTAAAAGAACTTGGCCAATTAAGAACAGTGAACCGGGGAGGTGCAGGAGGCGTTGTTTCTTCGGCCGTTTACACCATGCCTGAGATCAGACTCTCAACAGGCACGTCATCTGCCCTTCTCAAGCAGGTAAATATACTTACAACTTCAAACAAGAGACACGACTTTTTCTATGGCAACCTCGGACAGGACTTTATCCAAAACTTTGCTGAGATGACGATCAATTTTAAGGAAATGTACATCAGCTTCTCTAACCCCTAACAAGCCTGACAGAACAATTGCATTCATATCCCGTTTAATCCGTACAACTTATACAGCACATAATGGCTCTTATAGGGGAAATACTAAAGAAGGCAATTGATTTCTACGGACTTATCACCTCTGATCCTGATCCTGTCAAGGCGCAGGAAACGGTACTTCGCTCCCTGCTTGAAAAGGCACGGCTGACAGCTTTTGGCAAGCGATACGGCTTTACTGAGATCCTGACGGGCAGCAATATCGTCCAGGCGTTCCGGCAACAAGTGCCGCTCCATGACTACGACCATCTCTACAGCAGCTGGTGGCATTATCTTTTAGAAGGACATCAGAACGTAACATGGCCCGCAGGACAGCGGTATTTTGCACTGAGCAGCGGAACAACCAGCAACAGTAAGTATATCCCCGTAACCGATGACATGCTCGACTCGATAAGGAGATCGGGTATTCAGCAGGTGTTAAGCCTCAAAAACTTTAACCTGCCACCCGATTTTTACGAGAAGCAGATCCTGATGCTTGGCAGCAGCACCAGTCTTATTAGCAAAGACGACCATCAGGAGGGCGAGATCAGCGGCATCAGCGCAGCCAACATCCCTGCCTGGTTCAGGGGATATTACAAACCGGGACTGGAGATCTCTTCAATCCCCGATTGGGACGAAAAAGTGAGGCGTATTGCTCTGGAAGCACCGCAATGGGACATAGGCGGATTAAGCGGTATCCCCTCCTGGGTGGAGATGATGCTCAGGGAGATTATCCGGGTCAACAAGCTGCACAACATACACGAAATCTGGCCGGCGCTTCAGGTTTATACATCGGGAGGGGTGGCCCTTGAGCCTTACAAGAAAAGTCTCGACACGCTTTTTGGCAAGCCTGTAATTTATATTGACACCTACCTCACGTCAGAGGGCTACCTGGCAACTCAGAAAAGGCCGGACACAGACTCTATGGCACTGATCGTTGATAACGGCATCTTCTTCGAGTTCGTTCCTTTTACTGACAGCAACATGGATGACCAGGGCCGGGTGAGACAGGACGCGACGGTATATACACTTGGCGAAGCGGAAGAAGGGACCGACTATGTTTTGCTGATTTCTACTGTTTCGGGTGCCTGGCGGTACATGATCGGCGACACGGTGATAATAACGGATAAGAAAAGAGCCGAAATAAAGATCAGCGGACGGACAAAGCATTTTTTGAACGTTGTTGGCGAGCAGCTCTCCGTCTATCAGATGAACGAGGCGATGCAGAAAGTTCAGGCGCGGTTTAACCTCCAGGTGCAGGAATTTGTGGTTGCCGCCATACGCCAGGACGGTCAGTATATCAACAAATGGTTCCTTGGTGCAGATAAAGAAATTGCAGGCGCCAAGATTGCCGCCTTCCTTGATGAGCAGCTCCGCGATGCCAACAAAAACTATAAGGTAGCACGAACCAAGTCGCTGAAAGGCGTCAGTGTAGAAGTTCTACCGGTAGGGCATTTCTACCGATGGAGTGAAGAATACAAGAAACTGGGAGGACAGGCTAAGATCCCAAGAGTGATGAAGGAAGAGGAGTTTAGGGAATTTGAGCGGTTCATCAAAAGCATTTAAGGCAGATCATATGGCAGACACAGGCAGCAGAACGTCGCCCATTCCTGCGGAATGGGCCGAATTCAGGAGTAACAAACAAATACCGGCGGTGATAGAAAAGAACGTTCTCCATGCACTGTCCTTTTATCCTGAACTGCAGAATACGCCGATTCATTTTAAGTTCAGAAAGAATATAAAGTCGTCTGTCATGCAGGCTCAGCCTGTATTCAGCTCGATCCTCAGAAGCCGGGGGAAAAGGGCATACCAAATCAATATCAGCTCGCTTTTCAAACTTGTGCATGCAGCAGTCCCTATCCATCAAATTCCCGACAATATCATGGTGGGCTGGATCGGTCATGAGTTAGGGCATGTAATGGACTACGAGAGCAGATCGAACCTTGACATGATCCGCTTCGGACTCTCCTATCTCCTATCTTCGCGCTTCATCAGAAAGGCAGAACAAGTTGCAGATACCCACGCAGTAAACCACGGACTGGGAGAATACATTATAGCCACCAAACGTTTTATTCTTGAGCATGCTGAATTGCCCCAGGCATACAAAGACAAGATCGCCCGTTTATACCTCTCTCCCGATGCCATAGTGGAGCAGGTCAAGAAGCTGGAGGAGCGGAAGCTTCAGCTACAAAAGCACACTGACCGCCGCACGGACAAACTCTGATTTTCTGCAACCTCTAAACAGGCAATCGCCGGGGGCATTTGCTTAATGCATCCTTCAGGTCTGCAATCTTAAAGGGTTTCGAAATAAATGAATCCATCCCCGCCTGCAAACATTCCTGCCTGTCTTCGGCCATGGCATTTGCCGTCATGGCGATGATGGTGGGCTGAATGGAAAGCGTCTCCCGCACAATCTTAGTTGCCTCCAGTCCGTCCATCTCGGGCATCATCACGTCCATCAAAATGAGATCATAGGAGCGTTTTTCCAGCGCAGCAAGGACCTGATGGCCATTCTCCACCACGTCGATCTCGTATCCAAGCTTATTCAGGAGAGACGAGATGAGCTTTTGGTTGATCAGATTATCCTCCGCAACCAGAATTGAAAGTGGATACTCGCTGGCAAATGCGGGTGTCAGCTCTCTTTGCGTATTAACAGACTGAACAACTTCCAGCTGACGGCCGCTCAAAACGCTTTTTATTGCCTGGTAGAGTGTTCCGGAGAAGACCGGCTTGATCAATATTGACGAAAACAGTCCGGAGGCCGTTCTTCCTGCCTCATTGCCTACCTGACTCAGTAGAATCATGGGGAGATCCGCACGAAGCTCTTTTACCCGGGCAGCGACAGCCACCCCATCCATCTCGGGCATCTGCAGGTCGGTAATAAAGAGATCAAATGAATGTTTACTGATTGCCTGCAAAGCGGCTGCACTACTTTCAGTGCAATAAACCTCTACGTTCCATCGTTCCAGGTGGCGCTTAAGGATCCTGAGATGATTGCTATTGTCGTCCAGGAGCAAGACCTTTCTGGGCGGCTGAAAGGCGACGACCTCCCCGGTGCCGACAAGCTCCTTAAAGTCGCCTTTACACGTTATCGTAAAAATAAACTTTGTGCCCTCATTCTTCCTGCTTTCCACGGAGATTTCGCCCCCGAGGAGTTTAACCAGCCGCTCGCAGATCACCAGACCAAGCCCTGACCCCCCGAATTTTCTGGTTGTGGACGAATCGATCTGTGAAAAGGCGTTAAACAGTTTTGGAAGTTCATCAGGGGCGATACCGATTCCAGTATCACTCACCTCAAAACGAAGTACACATTCGTTATCAGCTCTGGACGTTTCGAGCTTAACAGAGACCAAGATCTCTCCCTGGTGAGTAAACTTGGTAGCATTACCGATCAGGTTGATGAGGACCTGGCGAAGGCGGAAGCGATCGGAACAAATCTTTACAGGGACGGAGGGATCCACCTCATATAGAAGCTCCACTCCCGTCTCCGCAGTTTTACGGGAAAACAGCGGTAAAATTTCCTCCACGCACTCCATCAGACTGAAGTACTCCTCATTGAGACCCATCTTTCCCGACTCTATTTTCGAGAAGTCGAGGATATCGTTTATAAGGCTGAGCAGCGCCTCTCCGCTCGAGTTAATCGTTTCTGCATATTCCCTTTGCTCTCGCGTCAGCCGTGTACTCAGAAGCAGTCCGGCCATACCCAGAACGCTGTTCATCGGAGTGCGGATTTCATGGCTCATGGTGGCCAGGAACGTACTCTTGGCCTGGTTGGCAACCTCAGCCTCTTTCCGTGCGGCTTCAGCCTCTTTCCTGGCCCTTTGCTCCTGCATTTGCTGATCCAGCAGCTGCACGTTCAGCTGATGCAGCTGTTCTGATTGTGACTGGAGTTCCTCCGCCTGCACCCTAAGCTCCTCTGACTGTGCCTGCAGCTCCTCCGACTGCGTTTGCAATTCCTGATTGAGAAGGTTTAAGAATTCAGTCTGCTTTTTTAGCTGTTCGGTACGTTGCTGCACTTTCCTCTCGAGCGTTTCCTTTTGGACCCTGATCGCCTTAAGCCGGAAGCGGTAGAATACCCAGGCACAGCAAATGACAAAAACGACCGCGGCGAGCCGGAACCACCAGGTCATCCAGAAAGGCGGACTAATAATGATCCTCAGAGAAATTCCAGCATCATTCCAGACTCCATCATTATTAGAGGCCTTTACCTTAAAAACATAAGTTCCCGGATTAAGATTGGTATACGTAGCTTTTCTCTCATTACCCACATAATTCCACTGGTTGTCAAAGCCTTCCAGGATATAGGCGTATTGATTCTTTTCGGGTATGGTGTACCCCAGCGCTGCAAATGAAATGGTAAAGACTGATTGAGAGTGATTAAGCCTGATCTCTCTTGTACTCAGGACACTTTCTCTGAGAGGAGAGTTTTTCACTCCCGGCACTACACTTTTGTTGAACAACTGAAAGTCAGTAAAAACAATGGCAGGCACATTTCTATTAGTAGCAAGCGACACGGGATGAAAAACATTAAAGCCATTCACACCTCCGAAAACAATATCGCCGCTTTTCGTCTGAATGCCCGCGCCTACGTTAAATTCCTGACTCTGCAGCCCATTGTCACCGCTAAAATTACGATAGGTCTCGCGAACGGGGTCAAAGCACGTTACGCCCTTATTAGTACTAAGCCAGAGACGTCCCAGAGCGTCGCCTTCTATGGAGTTAACAACGTTATTGATCAGTCCGTCTTCTTCCCGGTAAGCCCTGAACTTCCGGGTATCCCTGTTGAATAAGTTAAGGCCGCCCTCCATGGTGCCAACCCACATATTGCCCTTCTTGTCTTCATAAATTGCGCTAACAACGTTACTGCTCAATCCACTGTTCTGCTTCGTCAGTCGCGTTAACTTTCCGGTGCCCGGATAAAAGATATTAATGCCACCTGAATAAGAACCTATCCATATCTCGCCCCTTCTGTTCTGATAAATCACCTGTACACTATTATCACTCAGGCTGTTGGGATCCTTCGGATCATGCATATAACTGGTAATACCGCCGGTCTTCTTATCAAGGACGTTCACTCCACCGTCATCCGTACCAATCCATATCTTTCCGTTCCTGTCCTGCATGAGGGCGTATACCGCCCAGCTCGTGAGTTGCCGCGGGCCCTTTCCTGCACTGTAGTGCGTAAAATGCCCTGTACGCGGGTCAAAACAGTCAACACCCGTGTCATAGGTTCCAATCCAGAGCCTGTCATCCTCCCGGTCCTGCAGCAGGGCAGCAATGTAGTTGCTCGACAGGCTCCTGCTATCCCCAGGCTTGTGTTTGAAATAGCGGAACGTTCCCGTCTGGCGGTTAAAGTATTGAAGCCCGCCGTCCGTGCCTATATAGAGATTCCCTTTTTTATCCTCAGCTACCGATCTTACAACATTGTCGTTCGTATTTTCATAGCTCTGGCGTGCCTTAAAGGAGGGAAAGAAAGATAGATTCTTGTCAAATTTATAAACTCCCTCAGAAGCGGTACCTATCCACAAAATACCATGATGATCCTCGAAAATAGAATAGACACCATTGTCAGGCACCCATCTTGCGAAATTACCTTCCCGGCTAACCGGCAAAAATGTTCTTTTCCCTGCGTCGAACAGCAGGATGGTGGTCTCGGTGCCAATCCAAAACCTGTTTGCCTTGTCCAGCGTGACACAGTTTATCGGATTGATGCTCGAAATGGTGTTCTTGTCGGGCTGAACATTATAGTGAGTAAAACTGCGATCCTGCGGATGATACAGGTTAAGGCCCACAGAAGTTCCTACCCATAGATGCCCGCCCAGATCTTCCGTTATCACCGTTACGGCATTACTACTTAAGGTCCGCGGATTTTTCCGGTCCTGGAAAAAATGGCTGAAAGACCCTGCCTTCTCGTTGTATAGGTTCAAGCCTTTACGCGTTCCTACCCATAGGTTCTTATTTTTATCCTGATAGATTGAATAAATCCATCCGTCGCTCAGATTCCCTCTGCCGGCGCCGGGGTAAAAACGACGGAACTTCCCCGTTTTTTTGTCCAGAAGATTAAGGCCCTCTTCGGTGCCCACCCACAGGCGGCCCGCTTTATCCTCATACACCGCGGTAATATGATTGCTGGAGAGCGATGCTTTGTTTCTCCTGTCCTCCTTGAATGAAACGAAGCTATTTGTTCTCTGATCGTACCGGCTTAAGCCTCCAATCCGGGTACCTGCCCAGATATAGCCATCCTTGCCTTCACAAAGGGAGGTGATGTTATTCGCCGATAAACTATTGACATTATTCTCCCTGTGTTTAAAGACTGTAAATGTATAGCCGTCATATTTGTTGAGGCCATCCTGCGTACCGAACCACATGAACCCGAACCGGTCCTTTATCATTGCCTGAACCGAGTTCTGCGACAGGCCATTTGTGGTGTTTAATCTGGTAAAGTTCAGATTATTTACACGCGCGAGCAGCTGAAAATGAAAAACGAGTAAAAAGCAAAATGAGCTAAACAGTTTAAAAGATCGCATAAGCTCAAAAAGTTAGAACAGCGAATTTGGAAAGCGACTCATCAAACGCGGTGAAGACAGCGGGATAGCCGGGAGCGATCGCTCCGAACTGATCATCCAGGCCCAAAGCTTGCGCGGGTCTGCGTGTCACCATCTCTATTGCCTCGGGGAGAGGGACAGCCATTTGCTGCACGGCATTTCTTACTGCCTCGCCCAGCGATATTGCCGAACCGGCCAACCTTCCTTCCGAATTAACGTACGTATCATTTTCCAACCTTGCATCGAAGGTTTCCCATTTAAAATTCTTCATCTTTCTATTTAGAAAGAGAGCGTCGGATATTAGAAACAGCTTATCCCGTTTTACTTTATATGCCAGCCGGGCGGCCGCAAAATCACAATGGTGCCCATCAGGTATGATCGGGCAACGCACTTCGTCCCTTTCAAGGGCAGCTCCTGTAAGGCCCGGGTTCCGGTGCTCGAAGGACGACATTGCATTGAAGAGGTGTGTCACCAGGCTGATCCCAAGATCAAATGCGCGTGAGGCTTCCTGATAGGTGGCGTTGGAGTGGCCCCCTGAAATCGTGATCCCGGAACTAAGGAGAAAGTCCATCTCCTTGTCGCCAAACAGTTCGGGAGCGATGGTCAGCATCCTGACAACGTCGCGTCCGTATTCACTGAGTTCCTGAAGTTCTTCTATTGATGGCGTTCTGATATATTGCTCCGGATGAGCCCCCCGTTTTATCCTGCTGATATAAGGACCTTCCAGGTGTAAGCCAAGGATGGCGGATGACGGACACTGCGCTCTATAGCGCCTCACAGCGTCAATTCCTTTCATCATATTCTGATAGGGAGAGGTGATCAATGCGGGCAGCAGGTAAGCCGTTCCGGATTCCCTGCAAGCAGTCTCCATATCTGCAAGCGCTTCCTCGCTGGGGTCCTTTGTAAAATGGAACTTCTCTCCGCCGTTGATATGGATGTCAATAAACCCAGCCGACATGCAAGGATAGGCCTTGCCTGAGAAAGAAGAGCCGACAGGCTTTACCGAAGTCACTACCCCATCCCCAAAAGAGATTACCTGGTTTTGAAGGACCTTACCCCCTGTATAAAGCCGGTCTGCTAATATTTCACCTAACATCTTTTTCAACTGACTCACCAGAAATCAGGGCCAGGTAGTCTTGTTCTGTATCTATGTCCATCTTACTTTCAATAGATTCTACCGAATTTAGGTCAGCTTTATACTGAGAAAAAAGCTTTTTTGCTCCCTCTGCTCCTGATAACTCAAGCAAATTAGCAAAATATTTACGATCAAACAAAGCCGGAGCACTCATAACTCCTCCAAACGAAGAAGCAACGATGCCTTTTCCGGTCTTCTGATATTGATTTTGGATCTTTTTTAAAACGTTTGCATCAACAAAAGGCTGATCGCAGAGCATGACAAGGATCGCCTCCAGGGCCTTAGCCCTCTCAACAAGATATCTTACCCCTGTCTTTATCGATTCACCCATCCCCTTTTCCCAGTTTTCATTGTGCACGAGAACAACGCCAGGCCTATTGTCCATAGATGCAAGAGAATCGGCGTTTGCTCCGGTAACGACCACTACAAGCTGAGCCCCCGCGTCGAGAGCCGAATCTGCGGCGTGCTCAAGCAAAGTCTTCCCTTTGTAAAGAAGGTTCTGTTTGGCCCGGCCTAGACGAGCGGAGGCACCGGCAGCAAGAATGATAAAACCTATCATAGCGCATGCATCAGGAATGAATTGAAATAGTTTTTTCTCGCAGCGAAGGAACTGCCTTTTCCGAGAACACCGCTTGTATTTCGGCTACGACAGACAGCGCTATTTCTTCTGCAGTCTCTGATCCTATATCAATGCCTACAGGGCCGTATAGATTCCGCATCACTTCTTCCGGAATGACAGTTCCCTCTTCTTTTAACTCTTCCAGCATCCGGAAGAACTTTTTACGGGGACCTAAAGATCCGAGATAGCGGAAGGAAAAATTTAAAGCCTGCTTAAGGACAGCTCGGTCATAGTTGTAGTTATGAGACATCAACACGATAGCAGTCCTGCGGTCGATCTCTATTTTAGATGAAACCTCTGCTGCAGCGGAAACAACGAGCCGGGCCGCAGGGAAACGAGCGGCGGTCAGGTACCCGGGTCTTCCGTCGACCACAGTAACCTCCCAGCCGAGCATCAAAGCCATCTGCTGCAGGGGAATAGCATCGTTACCGGCTCCCACTATAATCAGTGCTAAAGGCAGACTAACGGCCTGGTAAAAAGCGGTCAGTTCTCCATACGTCTGGTATTCACTTTTCATTTTGCCGGTAGAAAGGTCGAGGTCCTGACAATGCCTCACGGCGTTGCTCTTCAAAGCCTCACTCAGTCCGCGTGTCCACACTTCCTTTCCCCCGAGGAGCAGCCGTGTTCCAGCAGCAGGATGCTTGCGGTCTTTCATTGAAAAAAATGTTACCAGCATGGCTGGCTCCCGCTTTTCCCTGATAATAGCCAGAAGGTCAATAGCAGTCACCCCCTCACCTGCTTTGATCGGTTCAATGAGGACATGGACAATGCCATTGCATCCCAGCTGCAAGCCAATAGCGGCATCTGCTTCATCGGTGGTATCATAGGTAACAAGCAAAGGCTCTTCAGCAGCCATCACCAGGCGCGCTCTTCTCAGCGCATCTCCTTCCAGACAGCCACCGCTGATAGCACCCGTCAGCCTCCCGTCTTCATCAATGAGCATCCGGGCCCCTTCCCTCCTGTAAGAGGAGCCCTCGACCGCTACCACCGTGGCCAGGGCCATCGCCTTGCCCTGATCCTGTACAGAGCGGTATGCGCGGATAATATCAGAAATCTCCTTCATCAGCACTCAAAATAAGATCACCTCAAATACTTCGCCTTCCTGAAAGCTTTCTCTCCCGGCGGGAAGGGTCACAAAGCCATCACATTTTACAAGCCCTGGAAGATCACCTGATCCGGAGCCGATAACCGGAGAGGCCGATGTCATTCCTTCTTTGCTCCCGAGCGTCACCAGCAGGTGATAGGAAAGCTTCGGGGTAAAGGTAACAGGGGCGGCGAGCCCTGCACTTTGCTTAACAAATGGCACTTCCAGGGATGCATAAAGCCAGGCCCTGAAATAATAGTGATAACAAACGAAGGTGGAGACCGGATTTCCAGGAAAGCCAAACAGAATGGTGCCCGAATCAAAGCTGCCGAAAAGCATCGGTTTACCGGGGCGCTGGGCAATTCGGTGAAAGGCAAGCCTGAAGTTGAGCAGCTCAAGTACTCCGGGCAACAAATCAAACTTTCCCATCGACACGGATCCTGAAAATAGCAGGACGTCATACTGGCCAACCAGAGACTTCAGTCCCTCATACAATTCCTCCTTGCTGTCGGGAAAGTGAAAGACCGCAGCTTCGATCCCCTCTTCGGCAAGTGAGGCAGCCAGCATGATTCCGTTCGAAGTTCTGATCTGATGAGAGGCAGGAACAGCATCGACCGCCACCAGCTCATCGCCGGTAGAACAAACAGCAACCTTCGGCATTTTCAGGACCCTCACCCCGCTTTTCCCTACAGAAGCCAGGATACCAGCATGAGCACCTTTGATCCTGGTGCCCTTAGAAATCAAGACAGCACCTTTTTGGCTGTCCGTGCCCTGACGGTGAATATGCTGGCCTGCGCGGATGTCATCAGTCCCGATCTTTGCACTGCCCTCCGCCAGGACGATCTGCTCGTATGGCACAACAGTATCGGCGCCCTGGGGCAGCACGGCGCCGGTCATCACCTCAATACAGCTTTCCGGATCGTCGAGAGAACTGGGAACATCACCTGCCGCGAGCCATTTGGCAACAGGAAACGTTCTGCGCCCGGCATCGTAGGCAGCAAATTTGATTGCAATTCCATCCATGGTTACACGATCGTAGGCGGGAAAATCACGATCTGCTACAACATCCTCTGCAAGTATCCGGTTGACGGACCGGGCAAGCGGCACCTCCTCCGCGCCATAACTTCCCCTTTGTTGCAGAACCAGACGAAGCGCTTCTTCTACTGATATCATATCAAATGTCTATGCCGTTAGTATGTTTGAGAACGAGTTTAACACCAATGTAAACCACCAGTACGCCTGTCAGCCCTTTCAGGAACTGAGGCGGCAGGATCTTCAAACTTAGTCGCGTACCTGCCTGTCCCCCCAGGAAAACAGAAGCAAGTAAAGGAGTCAGGAGACCGGCGTTAAAAGAAAAAGCACCACTCACCGCCTGCCCCAGAAGCCCTGCCAGGGAATTAACCAGTATAAAAAAACTGGCGAGGGCCGCTATTTTTCTGGCCCGGTCCCAATGCAGCAAATTAAGGATGGGTGATAACAAAATACCTCCTCCTATCCCCACCAGGCCCGAAAGAAAGCCGGTGGTACCTCCCAGAAGAACATTCAAGTGAAGAGAATCAGATAGACGGGACTCTTTGTCGGAAGGGCGAACGCAGAGCTGCATAATCAGCATCAGGCCAGAAAGGGCAAGCACAGAACCGAGCAGAATAAAAAAACTTCCTGCCTGACCTGAATAGTTGCCCCCCAGAAAGCAGCAGGAACGCTGCATAAAGCAAGCGGAATAAATTTTCTCCGGTCAAAAAAACCGCCCCTGTAAAACAAGTAGGAACTGTTCCCCACAACCATCAGGTTGCAAAACAGCGCCGCTGTCTTAATCACGCCAAAGTCGGTCATGAACAATGACAGAAGAGCCAGATAACTCGAGCCGCCTCCAAATCCTGCGGATGAATACATAGCCGAAATGAAGAAGAAGCAAGAGCTGATTAAAATGATGGTAGTTACGTCGGGCACAGTCTTTAAAGTTTATATCTTTTAGCCTCCAAGCATTGACATGGAGTCTTTTATCTGTTTCGCGTTTTGCCGCTCTGCCTCAAAGCCATCCCGGAGGCGGCCAGCTACGGCATCGGTGATCACCTTCCTGATTTCCGATTCAGACGCTCCTGATCTCAGCACATCGCGCAGGTTTACTGCCGGAGGGCCATACAGGCAGGTCCTGAGCTCGCCGGTGGCGGACAAGCGTATTCGGTTACAAGAGCCACAAAAGGTCCTGGAAAAAGAGGGTATGATGCCAAAAGAACCTTTGTATCCCGGAACGCGGTAGTTTACAGAAGTGGAATTAGGCTCTGCCTGCAGTCTGGTCAGCTCCGGATATCTTCCCGAAATAAAGCTGTATATGTCTTCATGCGTCCAGTTGAACTGATCGAAGTTGCTGCTGCCGTTGAAAGGCATCTCTTCAAGAAATCTGACTACCAGGGCGTGTTCTTTTGTTAGTTCTACAAAGGGTATGATATCCTGCGTATTCTTTCCTGCAGCCACCACACAGTTGAGCTTTACCTCGAAACCTTCGCGGAGAAGACGAAAGATACAGGCATAGACATCCCTGAAGCTATCCCTCCTGGTGATTTGAAGAAAACGTTGCGGGTCGAGCGAGTCAATAGAGATATTGAGCTTCCTGATGCCGGCATCTTTCAATCGGGCGATATATCGCCCGGGCAGCGTTCCGTTGGTGGTGATCGTGATTTCCTGAAGCCCTGACAGGCCCGACAATCCTTCCAGAAACGTCATGATACCATTCCTTACGAACGGTTCTCCTCCCGTGATCCTTATTTTCGAGATACCAAGCGAGCAGAACAAGGCCGACAGGTCGTGCATCTCCCCGAACGTAAGCAGCTCCTTTCCGGGCACAAAGTTCATCCCTTCTTCAGGCATACAGTAGTAACACCTCAGGTTACACCGGTCGGTAACCGACAGACGCAGATAACTTATTTGCCGGCCATATTGATCAATCAACACACTATTCTCCATTCTTTAGGGATGAGCGTTTACCCATATACTACCGTCCTGGTAGTATTCTTTTTTCCATATCGGCACAGTCTTCTTCAGTTCATCGATAAGAAAGCGGCACGCTTCGAAGGCCGCCTCACGATGGGGAGCCGAAGCGCCGGTAAGCACCACAGGCTCACCAACCTCTTTAACGCCTGTTACATGCAGCACGATGACCTCCTCCAGCTGCCACAGAGCTGAGGCCCGTTCTGCAATAGCCCGCATCTCCTTGAGTGCCATGGGCACGTAAGCTTCGAATTCCAGTTTCGCTACCTTTCTTCCATTCGCCTGATTGCGCACCGTTCCTACAAAAATATCGATCCCTCCGGCTCCCGAAGAACGAAGGTGCCTGAAAGCCGCCGTCAGGTCTATCTGCTCAACAATCTCTATCAGCATTTTCATCCTCCGCTTACAGGTGGAATTAAAGCGATCTCTGCCGAAGGCGACAACTTCATACCATCTTCAGCATATTCGCTGTCAACAGCAATAGCCAGCGAGCGGAGAGCCGCCAGCCCCTTGTATTGTTCCTTCAGAAACTGCCTCAGCTCACCTACAGTTTCCATTCCTGCGGGCAGGCTCAGGTCAAGCTGACCAGAGCCTATAATATCTTTGGTAATACCAAAAAGTAAGATCTTCATTTATTACAACAGCTTATCAAGTGTAATAGGCAATTCTCTGACACGCTTGCCCGTCGCGTTGAAGATCGCGTTGGCAATGGCCGGAGCTACGCCTATAATGGCAATTTCTCCCAGTCCTTTTGTTCCCATCGGGTCAACCAGGGTGTCGGGCTTGTTCACGAAGAGAACCTTTACATGAGGAACATCAGCATGAACAGGTACGTGATACTCTGCAAAATCCTTTGTTACATAACGCCCGAAACGGTGGTCCATCACCGCATCCTCCTGAAGGGCCATCCCGATTCCTCCGGTCACGCCGCCAATCATCTGATTTCCCGCAGTCTTTTTGTTCACAATAGTCCCCGCGTCGGCGCAGGTCACCACGTTTGCTACCCGCACCTGACCGGTTATTGCGTGCACGTGCACTTCTGCAAAATGAACTGAATAAGAATACATGGAGTATTTTTGCCGCTCCTCTCCCGGCCTTGCTTCCTCTATGATGTCAATATCCTGGACCTGCGCCGCCTTCAACGCATCAGAAAGCGACAATCGGGAGGCCCCGTCCTTTAAAGAAACGGTCCCGTTACTAAACAAAAGAACATCGGGGGAAGTGCCTTTGTATTCCGCTTTTTTCTCTGCCAGCAAGGAGGCTATACGTACTTTCAGTGCATTACAAACCGCCACTACAGCTGAACCCACACTCGCCACGGTGGAAGAGCCTCCCTGGTTCCCGGCCTCTGGAAATTCAGAGTTACCAAGGTTGAAAGTGATCTTCTCAGGGCTGATACCAATTGTATCTGCAGCGATCTGCACCATTGCCGTGGCCGTACCTGGGCCTATATCAGTTACAGCGCTCTGAAGGACCAGCGAGCCGTCGGCAAAGAGCTTTGCTCGCACTTTTGCCCCGCGCCGATGAGCGCCGAACGTTCCTGTTGCCATCCCATAGCCGATGAGCCAGTCGCCGTCTTTTAGCATCCGCGGCTGAAGCTGCCGTTTGTGCCATCCTATGGCTTCTGCCCCCATCTCGTAACATTCCTTCAAATATTTCGTTGACCAGGGTAAATCTCTTTCGGGATCCCGGTCGGTGTGGTTGATGACCCTGAATTTTAGCGGATCAATATTTAACTGATACGCCAGCTCATCCATGGCACTCTCCAGGGCGAACGCGCCGGTAGCTTCCCCTGGCCCCCTCATCCAGATCGGCGTACTCACATCCAGAGGCAACAGCCTGTACCGCGTGCTCACATTGGGCGCAGCATACATCATTCTCGTCTGCTGCAAGGTAGACTCGGTAAACTCTTCATAGGAAGATGTCTGTCCGACAGACTCATGGCTGATTCCTACCAGCTTTCCATCACGACTGGCACCGATCCCTATTCGCTGCCAGGTATAAGGGCGGTATCCCACCATAGTGAACATCTGTTCTCGGGTCAGCATCAGCTTAACCGGCCTGCTTACCATTTTCGCTGCCATGATGGCCGCAGTCTCGTGCGGCCAGTTATGAAGTCCGTTCCCGAAGGCTCCTCCTACAAAAGTTGCAATCACCTTCACGTTTTCCACAGGCAGTTTCCATTCTCTGGCAAAGTTATTCTGCGTGGGCTGAGTGCCCTGCACTTTGTCATAGAGCGTGAGCCGGTCAGCACTCTCCCAATGGGCAATAACGGCCTGTAACTCCATAGGATTGTGCATTTCTGAGGGATGAACATACTCCGCTTCCAGTTTTACCTCTGCCGTCTTGTAAGCATCGGGAGTTCCGCGGTCATAGTCATTGAGAGGCGACTTCTTATTTTTCTTTGCCTGAGCGGGAAGCACGGCTTTTTCTATGTTCGCGTTAAAGTCCGTGGCGTGAGTTTCTTTCTCATAGCTCAGTTTGACAAGGCCGGCAGCATAAGAAGCACGCTCAAAAGAATCTGCGACGATCATTGCGACGGGCTGCCCATTAAAATAGACCTTGTTATCATGGAACACCCGATGAGGTTGTCCGCCGGTTGGAGGCTCTGTGGGGTGCTCATTATCGGCGTAGCCTGGCGCCTTCAGTGCATTCTCGTGTGTGACCACCTTAATTACTCCGGCAGCGCGCGATGCGGCTCTCGTGTCTATTGATTTAATCCGCCCTTTTGCAATGGTACTGCCAACCAGCACGGCATACACCATTCCGGGAAGCTTATATTCGGCGGAATAGGTGGCCTTCCCTGTAACCTTGAGACGTCCGTCCACCCTGTTCAGCGGCTCTCCCATCAGCCGACCAGTTATTGCCATATCTACGGTTTTTATCTTCGTCATGCTACTGCCTTTTTCAGGGCTTCTATTATTGAGAGAGGAGCAAGCTTTAGCTTAAAGGCATTATGTTTGAACGCTTTTGCCCCGCTCATGGCTGCTGCCGCTGCAGCAGCAAATGTTTCCTCCGTTGCAAGCTTCCCTTCCAGGATCTTCTCTGCCCCGGCCAGCCGCCAGGGCTTATGAGCCACGCCTCCCATAGCCAGCCGGGCCTTCACAATGCGTTTCCCATCGAGCTGCAAGGCAGCAGCTACCGATACCAGCGCAAAGGCATAAGAGCTGCGGTCTCTTATCTTCAGGTAATGCGAATGCTCGCTGAAGAAGCTGGAGGAAAGAGAAACTGAGGTGATCAGTTCGTCTCTTCCCAGGGTGGTGTCCTTCTGCGGGGCATCACCCGGCAGCCGGTGGAACTCTTCAATCGGTATTTGCCTCTCGCCCCCGGGACCTTTAACATGAACTGCAGCCCCCAGCGCAACAAGTGCCACGCTCATATCTCCAGGGTTGACGGCGATACATTTGTCGCTCGTCCCAAAGATGGCGTGCATTCTGTTAAACCCTTCCAGAGCGCCGCATCCCGTGCCCGGCTCTCTTTTATTGCATGGCATTGCCGTATCATAGAAATATGGGCACCGAGTACGCTGCATCAGGTTTCCGCCTACAGTCGCCATGTTGCGCAGCTGTGCCGACGCTCCGGCGTTCAGCGCCTGCGAGAGCAAGGGGTAATTCTTTACTACAAGCTGATGATCTGCAACTGTGCTATTGGTGGCAAGGGCACCGATGCGAAGATGGTTTTTATCCTGACTGATTTCTCTGAGCGACAGGGCATTGACATCGACAAGGCGGTCGGGACTTGCCACGCCTCTCTTCATCAGATCCAGCAGGTTAGTCCCCCCTGCTATAAAGGAAGCCCGCTGATCTTTCGCATGGGCAAGTATGGCGGCAGCGGCATCAGAAGGCCTCACGTACTGAAACATCTTCATACTTTCTTCCCTCCTTTACTTACTTCATGGATTGCATCAACTATGTTGGGGTAAGCCCCGCAGCGACAGATATTACCACTCATAAATTCCCTGATCTCCTCTTCGCTTCCCGCATGCCCTTCTTTTATGCAGCCTACTGCCGACATGATCTGACCGGGAGTGCAATAGCCGCACTGGAATCCGTCGTGCCTGATAAAGGCTTCCTGCATAGGATGCAGCTCTTCCCCCTTTGCCAGGCCCTCGATGGTAGTTACCTTTTTTCCATTGTTCATAACGGCCAGCGTCAGGCATGAATTAACCCTTACACCATCTACATGAACTGTGCAGGCCCCGCACTGGCCGTAGTCACATCCTTTTTTGGTTCCCGTCAGCTCCAACTGCTCTCTGAGCAGGTCTAACAGAGTAACCCTGGGGTCTGTTTTAAGGGAGTGACTGACGCCGTTCACCTCAATTTGAAGCGATACATGCTCCATGGCATCGGCCACCCGTTCATCCCAGTGTTCTTCCGCTGCCTTTAAAGCTACAGGAGGAGCCAGTACGGCTGCCGTAAGAAGAGAAGACTGCTTTAAAAAGGTACGCCGGGAACTTCCGTCATCCCCTTGCTTTTTTTCATCCATCATATTGATTTACTTGAACTATTAACCTGAAGCAGAGGCGCGTGTCTGTCCTGATCCCACTATTTTATCATACTCTTCAGCATGATTAATGTTTTGTAACTCTTTTATGTCCGGAGCAGAAAGCAGTTGAATATCTCCGTTGATGAGAACCTTACGGGGACACGTAATACCCTTACCCAGATTCTCCAACAAAGGAGCGTAACTTCGGGGCTCCCATATGGTAATGAGAGGCTCCGGGAAACCCGTATCGGGATTATTGAATGCAGTTGCGAGCTTATGAGGATTTCTTCCCTCTGTTAAAGCGGCCAGGGACAGCGCCGAGAGGAAGGGAAGATCGCAGGCCACCACCAGCCAGGCTGCATGCGGCTCCTGCTTAAACGCAGAAAGAATTCCGACGACAGGCCCGGCACCTTCTACACTGTCGACGAGCAAAGACATACCGGCAAGAGCCGGGGCCTGCGCCGGATTGCAGGAAACATAGACTTCCTGACAATAGGGCTTTAGCAGTCCGCTTAGATGCGACCTTTGGTCACTCCGGTGGTAGACCAGCGCGCCCTTATCGCGGCCCATCCTTGTACTCTTCCCTCCGGATAAGATCAGACCATTAAGCCTCGGCACTTTTATAGTCATGCTTGCCCCCCGTCTTTGATATAAGTTTTGTCTCTCTTATGACGATCCCGTGTGAAAGTGCTTTACACATATCGTATATCGTCAGCGCAGCCACGCTTGCCCCCGTTAATGCCTCCATTTCCACTCCCGTCTTAGCTGTAATGACCACCTCGCAGGTAATGACGATCTCGTTTTTATCGTTTACCACAATTTCGATCTGGCAGTCTTCGAGAGGCAAAGGGTGGCATAAGGGGATCAGTTCGGCAGTCCTTTTTGCTGCCATCACACCCGCGATGATCGCTGTCTGAAATACCGGCCCCTTTTTGGTGTGTATTTCGTCATTTTTGAGAATCTCCGCTATTTGAAATCCCGGAGTTACCACCGTTCTTGCTGTTGCTGTCCGCCTGCTTACCTGCTTACCGCTTACGTCTACCATGGCAGCATGCCCGGTAGCCGGATTGACGTGAGACAAGTGCCCGCTATCATGATTCATGTTTAAAATTATCTTATTTTCCCGTTAAAGCAAATGATCAAGCGTGATTGGAAGCTTCCGTACCCGCTTTCCTGTAGCATGGAACACTGCATTTGCCACAGCAGCAGATACCCCCACCAGGCCTATTTCGCCTACCCCTTTTACTCCCAAAGGATTGACAATCTGGTCTTCCTCTTCAACAAAGATCACTTCAAGATCATTAATATCAAGGTTCACCGGTACGTGGTACTCTGCATAGTTATGATTGATGAAACGGCCCAGGTTGTGGTCCATTGCCGAATCTTCGTAAAGAGCCATCGATATTCCCCATACTATACCTCCGATGATCTGACTTCTGGCAGTCTTCGGGTTGAGGATCCTACCTGCCGCAATTGCGCTTACTACCCGGCTCACTTTAATTACACCAAGCTCCTCATCTACCTTTACTTCTGCAAACACTGCCGAATGTGTATTCTGAGCGTAAGACATTTGTTTGAACAGGTTAGGCATGGCAGTTGAGGTTTTGCGAATTATAGCCGTTTTGCTATCATTCATAATCCCGGTCAGTGACAGCGATACGGTAGGATTTGAAAGCAGCCTGATATGCCCTTCGGAAAAGGTCACTTCATCCGGAGATACATGCCGGAAAGGAGAGCCTTTCGCCTTTTTTGCCAGTTTGAAGAGCTTTTCCTTTACCTGCAAACACACGTTCTGCACAGCTGTTCCAACGGAGGCGGCGGTGGCAGATCCTCCCTCAACAAATGCAAGCGGAAGCGAAGTGTCGCCAAGCCTGAAGGTCACATCGTCGAGAGGCAGACCGAGGGTCTCTGCTGCAATCTGACTCATGATGGTGTAGGTACCGGTGCCGATGTCGGCTGTTCCGCTTCCAACCGTCAGTTTCCCATCTGCAGTGAACTCGGCCCTGGCGCGTGAGGGGATGAACTGCGCATCCCAGATGCCTGTGGCCATCCCCCAACCTACCAGCAGGTCGCCATCACGCATGGATCTTGGTTGCATGATCCTCTTTTCCCATCCGAAAGATTCGGACGCCCGGATATAGCAATCGTACAATGCCTTGCTGGAGAACGGCTTCTTCTGCATCTGCTCGGTTGCTGCATAATTTTTCATACGGAGCTTAAGGGGATCCATTCTAAGGGCGTAAGAAAGCTCGTCCATTGCACACTCGATCGCATGGACGCCGGTTGCAGCACCTGGCGCGCGCATATCCAAAGGAGTGTAGGTATCGAGGCTTACCAGCTTATATTCCTGTCTTACATTCTCACACTGGTATAACATGCCCGACCAGTTCACCACAATCTCAACATAATCCTCGAACTGCGAAGTCTCCGAGATGGCGCTGTGACTGATAGCCTGCAGCGTCCCGTCTGCAGATGCTCCCAGAGCGAGCTTCTGCAGAGTCACGGGCCGGTGTCCGAAAGAAAACATTTGCTGCCTGGTAAGGGATACCCTTACCGGCCTCTTCAGGTCCAGCGCTGCCAGAACGGCCATAAAAAGCTGGTACTGAGGACGCAGTCCGGATCCGAACGCTCCGCCGACAAAAGGAGAGTAGACTTCCACATCTTTATACGACAGGTTAAAAACGCCGGTAATGTATTTCAGGCTATTAAAAACTCCCTGCGTCTTATCGTATACATCCAGTTTCCCTCCGTCCTTATACACCACCGTGCTGGCATGCATTTCCATAGGATTGTGGTGTTCAGCCCCATGATAATACTCGGCCTCGATCCTTACATCCGAGCCTTTGTAGGCCTTTGAGAAGTTACCCCGGCTTTTGGGCGGTTTAAACCCTGTCTTTTTTCCCCTGGGCTTTCTTGCCTTATCCAGATTATCCAGCAAGCTGGTCTCGGGGCTCTCCTGCTCGTAGTCAACCTTTACCAATGATGCAGCATAACGCGCCTGTTCAAAAGTCTCTGCTACTACAAGCGCCACAGGCTGCATGCTGTAAGTGATCCGGTCAGTCTGCAGGAAGCGAAAGTGCTTTCCCGCCGGTGCATCCATGTCAGTATAGCTGACGTTAAACCAGGCAAGCCCCGACACGTTCTCATGTGTGAAGATCTTGAGTACCCCGGTCACAGCGGACGCTTCTGACAGGTCGAATTTTCGAATTCGCCCCTTCGCTATCGCACTTGACACCACCACTCCGTAGGCCAGGTCTTCCGCCTGGAACTCGCCCGCATACTGCGCTTCTCCTTTAACTTTTGCCCGTCCGTCGGTGCGGCTAACCGGTTTTCCAATATAAGAGGTCTTAGACAGCATGATCTGCCTCCTTTCGAAGTGCCTCTCTGCAGGCACGTGCAATAACCCGCCTTGCCAGCCCTATCTTAAAATCGTTTTCCCCAAACCCTCTTGCTCCTTCCAGCAGATGGGCGATCGCCGCTTTTAAATCCAGATTTGCCGTATCCTGCCCTATCAGCATCTCTTCGGCCTGACGATTCCGCCAGGGCTTATGTGAAACACCTCCAAGGGCGATACGGGCATCTTTGATTGTTCCGTCTTTAAGTTCGAACGCAACGGCAGCCGATACTAAGGCAAAAGCGTAAGAGGCACGGTCCCGAACCTTCAAATATTTATAATGAATATTGAACGCGGACGCAGGCAACTCGATCCCGGTTATCATCTCGTTCCTGCTAAGCGTATTGTCTATATGCGGTGTGTCGCCGGGCAGCTTATGGAAGTCAGGAAAAGAAATAAGGCGGGTGCCTTCTTTACCCGCTACATGCACCTTGGCGTCTAAGGCTGCCAGGGCAACGCACATGTCACTTGGATGTGTGGCGATGCACTGCTCGCTGGTTCCCAGTATCGCATGAATTCTATTGAAGCCTGATATAGCAGAACAGCCGGAGCCCGGACTGCGTTTATTACAGGGTGCAGCCGTGTCGTAGAAATAGTAGCAACGCGTCCGTTGCAGAAGATTACCACCATTTGTTGCCATATTACGCAGCTGAGGTGAAGCCCCGGCAAGTATGGCATCACTTAGCAGGGGATATTCTGATCTTATTAGGGAATGATATGCAGTGTCTGAATTAGTGGCCAGCGCACCGATCAGAACACCGCCCATAGTCGTCCGCTCAATATCGCTAAGGCCAATACTGTTGATGTCAATCAGCTCGGTGGGTTTCATCACATTCTCCTTCATCAGATCAAGGATATTGGTTCCGCCTGCAATAAATCTGGCACCGGCATTTTTATCAATCGCCTCGAGGGCTTCTGAGAGTGTATGCGCCTTGGAGTAGACAAAGTTATTCATGAGCCTTTCCCCCTCTCACCTTTAATATCGCCTCCACAATATTAGTATAAGCGCCGCAACGGCAGATATTGCCGCTCATCTGCTCCTTCACATCTTCTACTGAATGCGCATGCCCCTCCCTCAGCATCCCCACTGCCGAACAGATTTGCCCGGGAGTACAGTACCCGCATTGAAAGGCATCGCAGTCGATGAAGGCCTGCTGCAACGGATGCAGATCCCCGTCGGGTGCAAGCCCTTCTATTGTAAGGATTTCTGCACCGTCTTTCATAACTGCAAGCGTAAGACAGGAATTTATTCTCTTTCCATCTGCCAGAACGGTACAAGCACCACACTGTCCATGGTCGCAGCCTTTTTTTGTTCCGGTAAGATGAAGATGTTCGCGGAGTGCATCCAGGAGAGAGACCCAGGGCTCGATATTAAGAGAATGTTCCCGGCCGTTAACGATGAGGCTTATTCTCCTTGACCCCGAGCTCCGGGGCGGAGACGACTGCCCCTTATTGTCTTCCTGGGCTGATGATTTCCCCATAAGGATGTGGTTTTTCAAAAGTAAATTAAACAATGAAGAATACCTTTGTTAACATCCCTGTGCATCCTATTGTTTCTCTCCCGGCTCGGGTTTGGCATCATTTTTTCTATAACATAACAACAGTTAGATAAAAAAAGAGATTATGAAAGCACTTATCAGTATGCTTGCATTTGCTACGGTATTAGCAGCATGCAACAATAACGCAAAGACAACCAACACGCAGGCTTATAAGGACTCTATTAAAAAAGCGGTTCAGGATAGCATCAAACTCGACAGCTTCCAACGGGCAGAAGTCCAGGCAAAAGAGAAGGCCAGGATAGATTCTCTGGCCGAGGTAAAGGCGGCGAAAAAGGCTGCAGCAGAGAAAGCTTCAGCGAGAAGCTATGCGAGCCGTCGTTCTTCTTCATCGCGGACTGTACACCCTGTAGTACAAAGCGACTATTACGAGCAGACACAACCTCAGAAGAAAGGATGGAGCTCAGCTGCTAAAGGCGCGGCAATAGGTGCCGGCGCAGGTGCCGTGACTGGACTCATTGTCGACAAAAAGAACGCCCGCGGGGCAATTATCGGCGGTGTAGTGGGTGCAGGTACCGGCTACGTGATCGGACGCCAGCACGACAAAAAAACCGGACGGGCTCAGTAAGCCTATCTGTACAATACCAGGGACACATCTACCTCCCTGGTATTTTTTTATCCTCTTAGAACTGGTTATGAATATCGGTCATGATCCGGACCATTTCAGACCGCACTTCTGAGGTTGGCCGTACATAGTTATTATTCATAAACGAAAAGACAAGATGCCTGCCCTTTCGCGTGATCAGATATCCGCTCTGGTTATGGTTATTGGAAAGAGAGCCGGTCTTGGCCCATACGAAAGGCTTCCCCTCATCCGTCTTATAAGCCAGCCTTAAGGTCCCGCTCATCCCGCCCGCGGGGAGAAAGTCATGCAATTTTTCTTCATCCCCCACCTTCTGCTTTATTTTTACCAACAGCTTCACTATTGATCTTGGCGTAAACAGGTTATGTCTCGACAACCCGGAGCCGTCCACCCACTGGATGGGGTCAGGAAGATCGCTTAAATAGCGGGAAGCACTGTAGTTGATAACGCTATCAGTACTGAGGGCACCATATAACTTTGAGGAACAAACCAGCAGAAGCTGCTCGGCAAGAAAATTATCGCTTACCTGAAGCATCCTTTTATACACAGAATCAGCCGGTATGCTATACAAGGTCGACGCAGCTTTCGGCATCCGGAGGTGGACAAGGCCTACAGAACGCTTAAGCGTATCCTGCAGGAGGGAGGCGGTTAGGGCCGGGCTGGTTTTCCACGGAATCTCCTGCTTAAAGCCGTCAGGTATTTCACCAGCCGGGTAAATAAACACGTTGTCCTCTACCTGGCGCTTTACCGTAAATGTTTCCGGCCGAAAAGAGCCGTCCTTCCTGAGAGAAGACTGAAAAATGCGGGGCGAAATAGAAAGAGATCCGTCGGCACGCCTCCGCACCACGGCTACGTTGTCTTCAAGAGGCAGGTCCGTGATTTCCGCCTGATAATAGTCGTTGTAGTTATCAAGAGGCCAGCCTCTTCCGAACACGTCTCCCGAGTAATTATCCGGCGAATAGAAGAGTTTTTTGTTCGATGTCTTGAAAAAGTTAAAGATGCGGTCAGACTTCAGATAAGTATGCAGCAGGGACGGGTCACCCGTACCCCAGAAAATAAGAGAATCATTCCTCGTGACATATCTTATACCGGGAATAGAATCACCGAGGACATTTAAACACGTATAAAAGGTAAAAAGCTTGGTATTGGAAGCAGGAATAAAATGCAGGGCACTATTCTTTTCAAAGACCATCCGGTTGCTTTGAACATCAAAAAGGGCAAAACCGGTAAAGTGGTCACGCAGGATAGCAGAACGTTCAATCATGCGCCCCACCTTCTTGCCGCTTATTTGAGTAGCACAGGAAGAAAACAACAAGCATAGCACAGCGATTAGCATAAGCGAGCCGCCAGACATGCTGCTTTTTCCCGGAAGCAGTCTCTTGCTAAGGGTCCGCGAAGAACAGGCATGTTTTATCTTTCTGGCGGGCCAATTTTGCCCTTGCTTATCGCGCATGAGCGGAGGGGATGGGGTAAGATTGTTAAGGGACATCATTTCTCTGCTAGTTAGCATTTTTAAACAGTTTCCACAAACTCTCCGCAGCATACTCCAGATCTGAAGGTACGTGAAGCGCATTTACCACGATCCGGTTGAGCTTTGGCCCCCGGGGATCTGGGTAGGCGAAGGAGGAAATCAGCACGCCCTGATCCTGCAGCAAGGCGGCGTCTGCCCAGGGCGGAAGAACAAATACGGGAAATGGAAAATCGAAAAGAATACCGGGAATACCTCTGATGCATTCAGAGAAAAAGCGGACGTTTTCATACAACTTCTGGCGCTGCTCTGAATAGATTTCCTGGCCTCGCAAAAACGCGTACATCTGCGCCGGCAGAGGTGGCGTTGCAGCACAATAGCCTGAAGTATTTCTAAGCTGCTCTGCAAATTCCTTTGTTCCTCCTGCGACGCCCCCTGCTATGCCAAACGCTTTAGAGAGCGAGTAGGAAAACAACAGACGGGCAGGTGTATCAGAAGGGACAAGGGACGCTGTGCCGGCACCATCTTTACCGGTCACTCCTATTCCGTGCGAGTCATCTATTAAGACGGTCACTTGCCTCCTGATCTTCTGCAGAAACCCAAAGTCATATATCCCGGGATTCAAAGGATTCACTGAATCAGAGGTAATACTAATGGGTGTCGGACTGCTGTTTGCGTAGTCCGTAACAAAGCTCGTCCATTGAGCCCGGTCAGCTCCGAAGGAGGTTTCGTGCAGAATGGCCGGATGTGAGTCTGGAGCACTCATTATCTCGCCCTCAAGGAGAGAGAGAGCACTGCGTCCGGCAACAAAGCCCGATGAGAACAGCACCGACTCTTCAACGCCCGTAATCTCGCTGAATAAGGCCTCAGCCTCTTCATACAGTTTCAAACGGGTATTGCTGATCCGGGAAGAAGGAAAAAGCCAGCCATATTTTTGCATCCCCTCCTGCAGCAGCTGCACGAATGCGGGAACGTCGCTCACACCTAAGTAGTTATATCCTGAAAAGAACAAATATTCGCGCCCCCCGCTTTGGCTGTGCGTCCCGGACTTTTATCTAAAAAATGCATCTTTCCGCTACTTCTAAATGGTGACCTTTTCACAACCATCGAGATAAGCCTGCTCTACGTCGGCGCCAATGCCCGGCTGGTCAGGAAGAACAAGATCCATTCCCTCATAACGCAGGCCGCCACTTACGGGATCCTGCAGTTGTCCAAGTAAGCATGTATCAAGGTCGAAGAAAACAATATTGGGGTTAGCTACGGCAAAATGCACATTCGCTGTAAGTGCAAGCCGGCTTTCCAGCATGCTGCCTAGCATGCACTTTATTCCGTTGCGTTCTGCCACCTTAGAGATCAGACCCGCTTCGTGAATTCCTCCACTCTTGGCGAATTTGATATTAATAAAAGAAGCCGCTTTATTACGGATAATCCGTTCCGCATCGCGGTGTGTGTAAACGCTTTCGTCGGCCATGACCGGCACAGGGGATTTCAGGCAAAGCTGCGGAAGGAGCTCGTCATTCCAGGTCCGCATCGGCTGTTCACAGAACTGAATATCATATGGGGCCACCTGCTCAAGTACCTTAAGGGCGTCATCGAAAGACCAGCCCTGGTTAGCATCCAGCCGCAGGGCTATATCAGGTCCGGTCGCTTCGCGCACCGCCCTTACTCTTTCTATGTCCTCGTGCGGATCCTTGCCAAGCTTCAGCTTAAGTATCGACACGCCATTTGAAACGTACGACTTCGCCTTTTTTGCCATTTCTGGGGGAGTATCGATCCCAATGGTAAGGTCTGTTGTGATCCGGCGGGGCCGGCCTCCCAGATATTGGTACAAGGGCATGCCCGCCCTTTTCGATGCAAGGTCATAAAGAAGCATGTCAAAGGCACTCTTTGCCGTAAAATTCCCCGCTGCAAACAAGTGAAGTTCATTAAGCCGCTCTTCCAGACACGCAGCATCCTTTCCTTTCCATAGCGCAGCGAATTCCTGCGCCATCACAAAACAGGTCGCCTGCGTTTCTCCAACAATCATTGGAAAAGCAGAACATTCTCCCAGACCGTAAATCCCCGTGTCAGTATAAGCCCTTATAAGGACATTCTGAGCGTAATACATCGTCCCCGTTGCTATGACGAACGGCTCAATAGGTATAGAATACTTATAAATTTCAAAAGAGGTAAATCGCACACCCTAATTTAAAAGAATATGTGCAGCAAAAACAACACGGATCAAATTAAATGCTGCTCTTCATTTGCAGAACCGCCCTGCTTCAGGCTTCACCGCCTCCATCCAGGGCTCAGACGAGATTGAATCCTGCACGCTATGGGCCATTGCCGCCACTGCAGGGGATGAGCACCTTAACAAGATGGTATCAGAACCGAGTTTATACCGACAGAACTCGGTGGAGACTCGGTGCTGACTCGGTCCTGACTCGGTCCTGACTCGGTTCTGTCCCTAACGGGGCCCGCGCATGTCTCGGGTTTGTCTGCCCCTTGTCCCGTCGTCTTGCAGCTTCTACGGCCGAGCCGGAATCAGCTAAAATCAGAACCTGGAATAAGGGGCCTGCTCCAGAGCACGCTCGCCACATCTCCGGAAATAACAGGCGCCCCTTTTGCAATCCCTTTCCACGTCTTCGGGCGCCACTCAGGAATACCAATGTGTTGCCAAAGCATCTTCGAAGCGATTCGGGAGCCCGTCAGAACGTTAATCCGGAAAGAAAATTATTTGCTTTGCAGAGACTCTGGTCCAGCCCAGGATCGGTTCAAACTCTGCAATCACGCGGGCCTAAAAAAATAAGCTCCTGATGGGCAGGAGCTCAAACTAACCAATTATAAACCTAAATTATGCAGAAAGAAATTCTATATAATTTCTGCCGCAAATGTAAGTGTATAAGCAACACTTACCAAATATTTTTGCATTTCTTTTCAGATTTTTTTTGCCGCTTTCGAAAACATAATTTCGAAATCTTAGTTTTAATCGGATAGGATGATTTTTCTGTTAGTCTGATCCGGCGCAACTTAAGCTGAATGAAATAGATTTAAAGGTATGTCAAAACGTATACTCATTTTTGATGACGATGTCGATATTTTGTCCATATGCAGTTATATTCTGGAGGAACAGGGCTGGGACGTGCATACCTCGCCTCATTGTAACGACATCATAAACACAGTGCAGAACATTCAGCCCGACGTCATCCTGATGGATAACTGGATTCCGGATACCGGTGGCGTTGTGGCCACCCAGACCCTCAAAAGCGACCCGGAACTGAGGAAAATACCTGTCATTTATTTCTCTGCGAACAACGACATTCAATCACTGGCCAATCAGGCCGGCGCTGACACCTTTCTAGAAAAGCCGTTTGATCTGACTGAACTTGAACTTGTAATTGAACGAGTAACGACAAGCAAGGTTGCTTAAGCAGCTAACTTAAAACTTCCTCGAGAATAAGGTGAGAGTGAATTTCACCCAGACTGTCTAAATGAAAACGGTAGTAGTCGAGTATTGCACGGAGTAATTCTCTTCTTAAGGGGCCGGACATGACGATCAGCGAAAGATCTTCAATACTTGCGGCTAAGAATTTTGAGAATAGATCCTTAAGCTGTCCCTCCAGCGCGTGCGGATGCAAGGGCATCGTGTCGGTAAACGATCCGCTCTGTAAATCAAAAAAGCGACTTTGGACCTTCGACTGTTCGGGATAAAAGCCGAGGTATCTCGAAAGCTTTAACAGGAACCAGATATGGTAATTGGCCACCCCTTTTTGGGCATGATCCAACATTGGGATTGTGTTATGCAGAAAAAAGAACAAGGGCTGGTCTGCCGAGTTGCCTCTGATGCTTTTGTATACAACCTCGTTGAGAAACATCGCAAGACAACTTTTAACCATATCGTAGGGGATTGTTTCGAACACCGGGTCGTTACGCAACTCTGAGACCTTTTGAATGTCGGCGCCCGGCTTTTGATACACCACCATATCCACTAAATGAAGAGGCTGCAGCATGTTCATCTTTATTCGGGACTTCGCCTTTTTTACCCCGTTGATGATGTACGACTGCATGCCAAATTTCTCAGTAAATATCTGTACGACAACGCTGCTCTCAGAATATTCAGTTGTCTTTAGAACCACCCCCTTTGTTTTGTGAAGCATACCCTCTCTCCTGATAGATTTTAAATTAACCGGGGCACGAATATAAGAAGGGCGACCGCCAGGGCAAAAAAAGCGGCTATCAGAACTGCAGCAGCTGAAACATCTTTCACAATCCCAGCCTTCTCGTGGTATCCGGGCGACACCAGATCCACCAATGTTTCAATTGCAGTATTCAGCAACTCGGCAAGAACAACCAGAGCGATAGAGAACAAAACCCACAGCCATTCAGACGTATTGATTTTAAGCACAAAGCCGAGCACTATTGCCAAAGCGGCGCTGCTTAGATGAAATCTGAAATTTAATTGTGTTAGGAAAGAATACCGCAAACCTTTGGCGGCGTATATGAAACTTTTAAAAAACCGCTTCATCGTTCATACCGTTTCGTGCCGCACCCTTAGTTTAGAAATAGGGTGCGACACAAGATAACGATATATCGTCTTATAATGTAATTGAAATGAGGAGATCAGACCAGCAGCGGATTAAGACTGGAGCATCCTCTTGCGCTTGTACCTCCGCGCTTCTATCTTTCGTTTCTCCTTTTTCTCAGCCTCGGCCGCCCGCTCTTCAATCAGGCCTGAGTATTCTACTTTCCTTACAAGGCTATAAAATACCATGAGGAATCCGATGCCAAAGAGAACCGTTCCTCCAATCATAGCCCATCCATACAGCCCCCAGTCATTCCTTTTGATGACATAGCCCAGAATATTAAGTGCGACGCCCGGAATTATGAGAAACAATCCCCGTTTTAAATACTTATTCATACCTCAGTCAGACAAAGGATATGCCAATCCCTACGCTGACTAAAAAGGCGCTTCTTAATCTTAATTTAACACTCGCAAAATTGGTCGGCGTCCTAAATAAAGCACAGGAAGTACAAGTTTGCTGCACTTAAGGTATGCTCAGGCTCCATGACGGGAAGCACTGACGGCATTTCTTCAGCCAGTGATTTAAGTGCAAGGCGACGTTTTTCCTTAAAAATCTGCTTATTTATGCGTATTTTAGTACTTTTGCAAGCTTAAATTTTGGAGTTAAAGCACTGATGTACAAAGAATATAAACAGCTCAATTTACCTGAAACAGGAAAAGACATCCTGGAGTACTGGAAAAGTAATAAGATATTTGATAAAAGCATCTCTAACCGTCCTGCTTCAAAACCATATACCTTCTATGAAGGCCCCCCTCTGCCAATGGTATGCCTGGAATCCACCATGTGATGGCCAGGAGCATCAAGGATATATTTTGCCGGTATAAAACGCTTAAGGGTTTCAGGGTAGAACGTAAAGGAGGATGGGACACACACGGACTTCCCATTGAGCTCGCTGTTGAAAAGACCCTGGGGATCACGAAGGAAGACATCGGAAAGAAGATCTCTGTCGAGGAATACAACAGTGCCTGCCGCAGGGAGGTGATGAAGTACACCGATGTCTGGAACGACCTTACGGAGAAAATGGGATACTGGGTGGACCTTGAAAACCCTTATATCACCTACGAAAATGAATATATTGAATCATTATGGTGGATTCTTAAGGAACTTTACAACAAGAATCTTCTCTACAAGGGATACACTGTTCAGCCTTTTTCGCCTGCTGCCGGAACGGGACTAAGTTCGCACGAACTCAACATGCCTGGAACGTACAGGAATGTAAAAGACACGTCTATCGTTGCTCAGTTCCATATCAGGCAGGACCAGGTTCATCCTCTTATTCCAATTCTGTTTCAGAACGAAGCGGAAGTAACGGCTATTCTGGCATGGACCACCACTCCCTGGACTCTTCCTTCAAATGGCGCCCTGGCGATTGGGAAAGATATCACCTACGTCAAAATACGGACCTTCAACCCATATACCTATGCGCCTGTCAGCGTCGTGCTGGCAAAAGACCTCGTGCCGAAGTATTTTAAACCCGAAGGGCAGAACGGGTCGTTTCAGGATTACAAAGGCGGAGACAAGATCATCCCATGGGAATATGTGGCCGAATTTAAAGGCGAAGAACTTCTTGGCCTCCGCTATCATCAGCTGATGCCTTATGTGAGCAACGAAAACCTGGAGAAAAATGCTTTCAGAGTAATCCCGGGCGACTTCGTTACAACGGAAGACGGTACAGGTATCGTTCACATTGCTTCCGTTTTCGGGGCGGACGACTTCCGGGCTGCGAGAGAAAATGGCGTTCCGTCTGTTCTTGCAAAAGACGAAAAAGGAAACGAGTATCCGCTGGTAAACAGACAGGGGCGCTTCATTTCAGAGGTGACCGATTTTGCAGGCCGCTTCGTTAAAGAGGAATATTACACAGACGAAGAAAGGAACGCACCCGACTTTAAGCCGACGGATGTTCTGATTGCGATAAAGCTTAAAGAAGAGAACAAGGCCTTCGACGTAAAAAAATACGAACACAGCTATCCTCATTGCTGGAGAACTGACAAGCCCGTCTTGTATTACCCCCTCGACAGCTGGTTCATCCGCACCACTGCCGTGAAAGAGCGGATGGTAGAGCTAAACAAAACGATCAACTGGAAACCGGAAGCAACAGGAACAGGCCGTTTCGGAAACTGGCTGGAAAACCTCGTGGACTGGAACTTATCGCGTTCCCGCTACTGGGGTACGCCGCTTCCAATCTGGAGAACAGAGGACGGGTCAGAGGAGGTCTGCATCGGTTCTGCCAGGGAATTAAAGGAAAGGCTGGAAGATGCCTTCCGCTCTGGCTTCCTCGATGAGCAGGAAAAAGAAAAAACAGGAAAGATACTGGAGTCCTTCAACTCGGAGACGTTCGACCTGCACAGGCCTTATGTAGACGATATCATTTTGGTGACGGATGGTGGCAAAAAAATGTACAGGGAGCCCGACCTGATCGACGTTTGGTTCGACTCAGGAGCCATGCCATATGCACAGTGGCACTATCCTTTTGAGAATAACGAGCGCTTTGATAAGTCTTATCCCGCTGATTTCATTGCAGAGGGAGTAGATCAGACAAGAGGCTGGTTCTTTACGCTTCATGCTATTGCAGCGATGCTTAAAGACTCTGTGGCCTTCAAGAACGTCGTTTCTAACGGACTGGTGCTCGATAAGAACGGAAACAAGATGTCAAAGCGGCTTGGAAATGCCGTTGACCCGTTTGAGACAATAGAAAAATATGGCGCGGATGCAACACGCTGGTATATGATCAGCAACGCATCTCCCTGGGACAACCTAAAGTTTAACACAGAAGGACTGGACGAGGTCAGACGTAAATTTTTCGGCACGCTCTATAATACCTATGCGTTTTTCGCATTATATGCCAATATCGACGGATTTGATTATTCGGAGGACGAAATCGCTATTGAGAACCGGCCTGAAATAGATCGCTGGATCATCTCGCTGCTGAACACGCTGACAAAAGAAGTTGACCGCTTCTACTCGGAGTTCGAGCCTACGCGGGCGGCAAGGGCTATCCAGGATTTTGTTGACGAGCATCTCAGCAACTGGTACGTGCGGCTATGTCGCAGGCGTTTCTGGAAAGGAGATTACACCGAAGACAAGATTTCAGCTTATCAGACGCTGTATACTTGTCTTGATACAATTTCACGCCTGATGTCCCCCATTGCGCCGTTCTTTAGTGAACGTCTGTTCCTCGATCTTAATGCAGCAACATCGAGGGAAAAAGCAGAATCGGTACACCTTACCGACTTCCCAGACTATCATGAAGCGCTGGTAGACAAGGCACTGGAAGAGCGTATGGCACTTGCACAGGACGTATCGTCGATGGTGCTTTCACTCCGCAAGAAAGTCGGCATCAATGTCAGACAACCACTTAACAAGATCCTTCTGCCGGTGCTGGATAGCGAGTTTGAAGCAAAGATTGACCGTGTAAAAGAGCTCATCCTGTCGGAGACAAACATCAAAAACATCGAGTTTATCACAGACACATCGGGTATCATTACAAAGAAGGTGAAGCCCAATTTCAAGGCGCTTGGCCCCAAGGCGGGAAAGTACATGAAGGATGTTGCAGCCTTTATCAGCTCTATGTCGCAGGACGAGCTTTCCGCATTTGAATCTACAGGTGCAGCGCGCTTTAGCAAGGATGATTTCATCCTCGACATTCCGGTATCGGATGTGGAAATTATAGCAGAAGACGTTCCTGGCTGGCAGGTGACAAATATCGGAAAACTAACGGTGGCTTTAGATGTTACGCTAACTACAGAATTGAAACAGGAGGGGATCTCGAGGGAGGTAATAAACCGCATTCAGAATCTGAGGAAAGAGCTCGGCTTCGAAGTAACAGACAAGATCAAGGTTACAATGACGGTACAGCCTGACATAGAGGCAGCCGTAAGCAATAATTTATCCTATATTTGCGCGGAAATTCTGGCTGACTCCTTCGATTTCGATTCCGGTCTTCAAACAGGAGAAAAGGTTGAAATTGAAGAACAGGAATTATTGATATCTATTACAAAGGCTTAATATGGAAAATAACGAAAAAACACGGTACTCCGACGCAGAACTTCAGGAATTTAAAGAGCTGATTCTTGACAAGATGCGCGTTGCGAAAGAAGAGTTGGCCTCTCTCGCACAGTCCTTAAGCAATCCAAACCTTAACGGCACAGACGACACTGCAGGAACTTACAAAACTTTGGAGGATGGTTCTGCAACCTTGGAAAAGGAACAGATCAACCAGCTGGCCGCACGTCAGAAGAAATTTATTGAAAATCTGGAAGCGGCACTGGTCCGCATTGAAAATAAAACGTACGGCGTTTGCCGCGAAACGGGGAAACTCATCCCTAAGGAACGGCTAAGAGCAGTACCCCATACTACTTTGAGTATGGAGGCAAAAATGAAACAGTATTAATGAAAGCATATTCGAAGCCCTTTCTGGCTATTTTCCTGATTCTCCTGGCTGACCAGGCACTCAAATTCTGGATTAAGCTAAATATGAGCCTTGGCCAGGAGTTCAAGATCATAGGAAACTGGTTCATTATTCATTTCACAGAAAATAACGGAATGGCTTTCGGAATGGAGTTCGGCGGCGAGGCAGGCAAGCTCATTCTCACCCTCTTCCGTATAGCGGCAGTATGTGCGATCGGCTACGGCGTAGTCCACCTTGTAAAGCACAAATACCACAGGGGACTCATCCTGAACGTGGCCCTTATTTTCGCCGGCGCTCTGGGTAACATCATTGACTCTACCTTTTACGGGCTTATTTTCAGCGAAAGTTCGTATTTCGCGCCAGCAAAGCTCTTTCCCGCCGAAGGAGGGTATTCAAGTCTATTCCATGGGAAGGTGGTGGATATGTTTTACTTTCCGCTCGTCCAGGGGAGGTTTCCGGACTGGTTCCCAATATGGTCAGGCGAAGACTTTATTTTCTTCCGCCCAGTATTTAACATCGCCGATGCCGCCATCTCCGTGGGGGTGATTGCCATTCTTCTCTTTCAGAAGAGATACTTCAAAGAAGAGAAAAAAGAGGAGAGCTACCCGCATAGCGAGATTATCGAAGAATAAAACAGCATAAGCGGCAGATCTTAAAAGCAACTTAATACGGATATTCATGTTACATTCAGGCATGAGTATCCGTATTGTTTTTTAGAAGACTTACTGAAATTTATGGAAATCGCTCAACACTGGCATCTCCATACTATCACACACAAAAATTCAAATATGAAAAAGTACGTAATTATTGCATTGCTAAGCATTTTTTGTTATTCCGCTTATTCGCAAACCATTGACACTCGCCGTAAGATTGAGGTGAACGGCTCGGCCGAGGCTGAGGTAACACCCGACATTATTTATTTCTCAGTATCACTCCGCGAATACTTTAAAGACAATAACATCAAGAAAAAAGTGGAGATCGACGATTTAGAAAAGCAGTTGCTTGCAGCGGTAACAAATGCAGGCGTGCCGAAGGAGAACTTTACCGTTAACAATATTTCCTCGTACGCTTCAAGCCTTCAGAAAAAGAAAAATCCTGAGTTCCTTATTTCAAAGCAGTACAGGATCAAAGTTCAGGACTTAAATCGCTTTAACCAGATCATGGAAGCACTTGATACGAAGGCTGTACAATACACCAATGTTGACAGCTACGATTACTCAAAGATAGAATCCCTAAAAAAAGACTTAAAGATCAAAGCACTGCAAGCTGCTAAAGACAAAGCCACGTATCTGGCTACAGCATTAAACGACGGTGTTGGAAAAGCTCTGGAAGTGCAGGAGATCAACAATGAGTACTACCCTCAGGCGATCTACCGTGCGAATGCCAGCTTTTCAAAATTAGCCGAAGCCTCTGCCGACAACAGCTCTGCAGAAATAGACTTTAAGAAAATAAAGTTGAATTATCAGATGAGAGTAGTGTTTGAGCTGAAATAACTCTGAAAAATAAAGGCGACGGGTAGTAAACGCAGGTCGTGTGACCCGCCGCCTGCAACCCGTCGTCTTTGTGTTAAAATCTGGAAAGCATCAGCTCAAGCTCGTCCAGATCAAAAGGCTTGGCAAGCCAGGTATCGGCCCCAGCCTCTGTTGCCAGCTTCTCAATATCGTTATTGGCAGAGAAATAAACTACCGGAATTTCCTTAAACTCCTCGTGTGCTTTAAGCGTCCTGGTCGCTATAATCCCTCCCGTATCGGGAATCCAATTGTCCATCAGAATCACGTCAGGACGGCACTCCTCCAGGATAGAAATAATATTATTGCAATTGGTGCGAGTATGCACCTCCCACCCCTTCTCCGTCAACAGATAGGTTAGAATTTCTAAGATATCTGTATCATCATCAAAAATCAAAATCCGCTTCATCTGTGATAAAGCTATAACAAATATATTAGTTGTGCAATAAGTTAATTAGTAATTTAATGTTCACAGCAACTTAAACGTTTCACATTTCATATCTAATCGGGCGTTCTGGCGGAAAGTGGGATGGTAAACCAAAAAGTCGAACCTTTTCCTTCCGTTGTAGTTACACCCACTTCCCCGTCGTGTCTTCTTATAATCTCTGCAGAAATAAAAAGGCCAAGCCCCAGGCCTGCGAACTTCTGGGATGATTCCTGGACGCGGAAAAACCTGTCGAAGATAAAATTGACCTTGTCTTCAGGAATTCCGATTCCAAAGTCCGTGACCGATACTTTTACAACTTCTTCCGTCTTTTCAACTTTTAATATCACCTCATCTGCATCGGGAGAATATTTTACTGCGTTAGACAAGAAGTTAATGATCACCTGTTCCAGCCGGTGCTTGTCGGCATTTATCACGATATCTGCATCTCCCTCAAGCAAAATACGGTGCTTCAGGTTCGTATTTCTTATTTGATCAAGACAGTCTTGCACCACTTCTCCAATGTTGAAGAAGCTGGTATGGAACTGCAACTTGCCAGCCTGGATTTTCGTCACATCGAGCAAGTCTTCCACAAGGGAAGTCAGCTTATTTACCTGCTTATTCGCCTTCTCAATGAATCCTTGCACGGTCAGTACATCGTTCCTTTTAACGACCAGTCTTTCTGCAATCTGCAGGGAGGCCTTCATACTGGTGATCGGAGTTTTCAGCTCATGACTGGCAATACTCATGAATTCATCCTTCTTTTGAAGGAGCAGACGGGTTGCCTGCTGAGCAAGCTCCTGATCAGTGATGTCGGTCATACTTCCGATGTACCCTTCAAACTCCTTACCCGCTATCGGATTACTTTGCGCAAGTACCCATCTGAAATCGCCCTTCCTGCTTCTTATCCTAAACTTGGAGTGGTAACTAACGCGTTGCTGAAGCGCCAGCTTAAACTTTTTATCTTCCCGTTCGGCATCTTCCGGATGAAAGGCTTTCTTCCAGCCCAGAGCCATACTATCTTCGAAGCTCAGGCCGGTCAGCCTGGTCCATTGTTTATTCACATAATTGCACCTCCCAAGGCTGTCGACTCTCCAGATCATGAACGGCGACTGATCCGCCAGCTGCCGGAAGTCGTCTTCGCTCGCCTTCAGTGCTTCAGAAAATGTCTTTTGCTCGTGAATGTCGGTACTCGTTCCCACCCACATCTTGATCTTTCCATTCTCGTCGCGCAATGCAATGGCCCTGCTCAGGTGCCATCTATATTCACCGTCAGAACGACGGAGGCGACGCTCCATCTCAAAGGGAGCACCCGACTCAACACTCCTTAGCCATGCCCACTTGTTATCCTGTAAATCATCAGGATGAATGATGCTCGTCCAGCTCCATCCTTTCAGATCACCTATATCCTTGCCGCAGTAGTCAAGCCATACCTGGTTGAAATAGTCGATGCTTCCGTCAGGCGTAGCAGTCCACACCTTCTGCGGCATGGCATTGGCCAGAAACTTAAACCGCTCCTCACTCTTTCTTATCTCTTCCAGAGCTTCCAATTCTTTCCTTTGGGCGTCTTTCTGAGATGTAATATCGACCATGGAACCGAGCATGCGATAGGGAGTCCCGTATTCATCAGGAAGCACAAACCCACGGTCGAGCACGGTAGCGTATTGACCGTCCTTTCGCAGAAAGCGGTATTCCTTACTCCACTGTTTAGCACCTTTATTAATTGCCTTGTAAACTTCCTCTTCAACCCCCTTGCGGTCATCCGGGTGGACATTATTCAGCCATTGAGCCCGGCTGAACGAGTCCATCTCGTAGCCAAACAGAGAATAGAAGCTATCGCTCCACCAGACCGTGTTATTTACAAGGTCCCAATCCCAGATGGCATCATTCGTTGCCTTTGAGACCAGCCTGAAACGCTCCTCGCTTGCTGAAAGTTCGCGCGTACGTTCCGCAACCTTGTCTTCCAGCTCTATGTTGAGGCTCCGCAGTTTCTCGCGGGCCGAAATCAACTCATTATAGTTCTTCCGGAGTTTTTGCTCGGCCTCTTTTTTCTCTGATATATCGGTAAAGGAGACAACGAATCCGTCCATCATTTTGACGGCAACAGCCTCATACCATTTGTGACTGCCTTCAATAGAAGGAACTTCAGAATGCAGCGGCTGACCTTCCTCAACCACCTTCACGTATTTGTCGAATTGTCCGTTCTGAATAATCAAGGGAATGCTGCTTAAGCGTTTCCCCTCCAGATTTGCCGACTGAAATAACTTTTCGCCCTGATGATTGCAGGTCAGAAGCGAGAAGTCCTCTATCCGGCCGCTCCTGTTCCTTTCGGCCTTGAACACCATGATGGCACTCAGGGTGGAGTTAAACACTCCGTTTATGATGTTATTTAGCCTGGAGACTGCAGAAATGTCAACAAAGGTAACGATCACTCCGTCCACCTTCTTATCCTGCCGGATGTAGGGGAGTATCTTGATTAAGCAGTGGCTATTATCCGGGAGGACGATTTCCTTTTCAACCACCTTCTCAGTCTTCAATACGTAGCGGATGTCATCGAGCAGCGTCTCATAGTTCAGATTAGTTGAAATATGAGAGATTGGTCTGCCAATGTCTGAATCAATAAGATTGACCAGATTAATGGCAGCCGAGTTGAACTTCCTGATCCGGAGGTCACTGTCGAGAAATATTTGCCCGATGTCTGTGCTTCTGAAATAATTATTGAGGTCGTCGTTTAGTTCAATAAGCTCCTTGATCTTCAGCTGATGCTCGGTATTGAGCGTGTGCAGCTCTTCATTGAGCGACTGAAGCTCTTCATTGCTCGATTGCAGTTCCTCGTTTGCAGAAAGGAGCTCTTCGTTACTTGATTGTAATTCTTCGTTCGCGGTCTCAAGTCCCTCAATAGCCAGCTGTAAACTTGCTCTTGTTTCGCTCAATTCCTCTTCCAGCTCAGCAAGGTACTCGGTCTGTTCACCTGAAGGCACCAAGGAAAATTCGTCCCGGCCAGGGGGAACGCTGTAATTATTCTCTCCCAGCACAATGGTGGTATGTAATTTTCCGTCCTCCGGGCGAGGGGGCTTAACAGATAAACTGACGAAAAAGTCGCCATCCTTGCCCTTAACCCTCACACTCTTCAGGAACACCTTGTGCTCCTCCTTCCAGCACTTTCTGATAGCAGTATTAAGTGCCACCGAAAGCTCGGGGGAAACCATTTTTAAGATATTGAGACTTAGCCTTTTCTCAGGCAGCGACAGAAACTTGTTAAAGTTACCGATCACCTCCTTAATCTCGTAGTTATGATCAATGTAAAAACATACATACCCGAAGTCCTCTATGAGCGAGGTGGTGAACTCGTCGGACAAGTCACTCGCCTTCTTTTTAGAGTCTCTTACGGAAATCACGGGGAACCGCTGCACCGGGCTGCGACCCTCAAGCTGCCGGTGATAATCATTATTGCCAGGCTTGTTCTTTCCTATTTTCCTGTAAATCTTCCACTTGCTGTTAATTTCATCTACGCCGTCGCGAATTGAAGAAGCAGTTTCGCTCGAACCTAAGAAGATATAGCCCCCCTGCTGAACAGCAAAATGAAGTGTAGAAAGCACCTTATTCTGTAAAATTCCGTTCATGTAAATGAGCATGTTCCGGCAGCTTACCAGGTCATTCTTTATAAAGGGCGGATCTTTGATGACGTTGTGACGGGCGAAGACAATCTGCTTGCGTATACGGGGAATGACAGAGTATCCGGCAGAATCTTTGACGAAATAAGCCTTTAAAACCTCCTTTTTCAGATCTTTCTCGATTGCGGCAGAAAAAACGTTCCGACCCGCAAATTCGATACTGCTTTCATCAATATCCGTTGCAAAAATCTTCACGTCCAGTTCCCGGTTATACTGTTTGAGGTACTGGTCGATCAGGATTGCGAGCGAATATGCCTCCTCCCCGGTGCTGCATGCACATACCCAGACTTTCAGTACATCGCCATCGTCCTTATTGTTGATCAAATTGGGCAGGACCTCTGAATAGAGGCACTCATAAGCCTGTTCGTCCCTGAAAAAACGGGTTACGCCGATCAGGAAATCCTTGCCCAGTCGCTTAATCTCTTCCTCGTCCTTGCGCAAAAAGTCTACATACTGCTCCAGCCGCTTGATGTTACGCTGTCCCATCCGTTTAGCAATACGACGGAGAATGGTCGGAGTCTTGTAATATTGAAAGTCATACCCCTTGGCTTTGTAAATCATGGAGAAGACCTCGTCAAGCAGGCGGTCGTCAACTGCGCCCTTCTGCAGCAGATGCACAGGGGTTTCCTTGATGTAATTATATATCTCCTCAGGCATCATTTCGGGAGGAAGGATAAAATCGGCATTACCGGAAGTGATAGCGCTGTTCAACATTCCGTCGAACTTTGCTGTCACCGGGTCCTGCACGATTACCATACCGCCACATGACTTCACGGTCTCTATGCCCTTTGTGCCGTCGGTTCCTGTACCCGAAAGGATTACAGCTATTGCGCTGTCTCTCCTATCCTTGGCGAGCGAATGCAAAAAAGTGTCAATAGCCGTATTCGGAGCTTTCTCCTGCGCCTTGTTTTCGAGTAAGAGTTTGCCCCGCTTAATGGTCATCAGCTTGTTATTTGGAATGACGTACACACACTCCTTCTGAACCGTCATCTCATGCTCTGCTTCGAACACTTTCATATGAGTGTGCTTCGAGAGCAGCTCAACCAGCAAGCTTTTGTAATCGGGAGACAGATGCTGAATGATAACGAAAGACAGACTGGAGTTTTCCGGCATATTGTCGAAAAACTCGTGAATCGCTTCCAGTCCGCCCGCAGACGCACCTATTGCCACGACATAGTGCTTCAGTCTCGATTCAACCCTTTCAACAAAACTCGTTCTCTCCCTTGTTTCCATTAGCAAATGTTCTTTATTGTCACAGGCTTTTTGTTGTGAATTCAAAGATAAAACTTCTCATACTTTCTGCAATTTCAAGTTCCTCAGGCTTCCAGCTTTCACTTGTTTGCTTCACAATTTCCTGCCACCTATTAAAAGAATTGCGGGGATGGTATTTTTTTCCGTTTGGCTCAAACCGAATGGCCTCATCAGGGTTTCCTCCCCAATTAACTGTGCTCACCACTTCAGGCCTGAAAAGGACGATATAATTTCCCTTCTCGCTGTCAATCGGTATAGATACGATGCCGCTGCCTTCCTTGTCAAAACTGGCAGCCGGATCATATTCCAGCGGCAGGCTTGAGGTATGATAGATCTGGTCGTCGCCCTTACTTTGCAGCCAGTAGATGAGGTTTTTCACCTCATCCTCCCCGGGCACCTGGCCCACGGTCTTGATTTTACCATTATACACTGCTGCAGCCCCTCCTGCATTCAGAAGGTCTGATACCTTCGTCTCATGGTCGAATAACCCGCTGATGACATCCTTCTCCGCATAGACATGCTCTACAAGGCGTGTCTTGCGCTCCTGCAAGCCTGAGGTAAAGTCAAATGCTTCTTTATTTTCTATTGAGGATATTCTGTTGGATATCACAGACGAAAGCAGTTCAAATACCGAGCAGATCTCATAGTTAAGATACATGGGACTCCGGTGATGGCAGGAAATAATTCCCCAGAGCCGTTCATTTCGGATCACCCGGATAGACATGGAAGCACTTATGCCCATGTTTTTCATGTACTCAAGATGCACTCCGGCTACTGCACGAAGATTGCAGTCTGACAGATCTATAAAGGTTTGGGAGGCTGGATTGACTACAGGATAAAGCCTCACAGGCACATAATCACGGTCTGGGATAAGTCTGTAAGGATTTTTCAGATAGAGGTTACGGGCCTGCCGGGGAATATCAGAAGCAGGGAACTTTAAGCCCATATACGAGTCCATACCCTCGTCCTTCTCCTCTGCGATCACAGTACCGTTCCAGTCCTCATCAAACTGATACATGAGCACTTTATCAAAACCAGAGAGCTTCTTAAGCTGCCTCACGATCACTTCGCTGGCCTCCTTTACGCTTTGAGTCTGGTTGATCTCTGCCATGATGTACTTCAGCTCCTGAAACACATCCAGAAACGAGTTCTCCTGGCCGGCCTTCTCAACCTCGATGATGAGATAATTTTCCTTGGCATGAATCAGAGATACGTAATTATTTGCCTCTCCGCCGGTACGGACGGTGAAGGAAAACGGAATCTTTTCAGTTATACCGTGCCTGAATCTATTATTGAGACTGTTGATTTCGTCTGTATCGATATAGGTTTTAATGGGCTTGCCGATGAGACTCTCTACAGGCTCATGAAAAACATCCGAAATATTCTCACTTACCTGAAGGATGCTGAGATCCTTGCTGTCGAGAACGAGGAGATAGCCGTATGACTGGATCAGATTGATCTGATGGAGCGGCAGACTGCCGCAAAATTCTGAATCATAATTCCTTTTGCTCATTTCTTATCATCCAATTTTTAAACTCTGTAAACGTTTCAACTGCAGCCTCCTCAACATCCTTGCTGTTGTTAGAAACAGAGTTTAAAACTTGCCTGAACCTGTCCCACATTTCGGCCGTTCGCTCATTATAACTACCAAAAAACGACAGGGCGGAGGGTGATAGTCCGGGGAGCCGGTCTGCTATCATTTTCTTTATTACCTGCCCGCCCAGCGTCGAACCTTCCAGAACATATAACGCTCCCAAGGCCTGAAAGGTATTTACCACTCCTGGTAACTCACGACAGAGGGGAACATCGGCGGCCTGCACGCCGAGCAATTCAAGATCGTTTGCAATCCACTCAGCTGTTCTCCTGGAAGAGTAGTCGGGCAGCACTACGGCGATTTCGGTCTGCCTTATCTTTTCTTCCAAAGGCGCGATAAACCCATAAAAAATTTCAAGAACCGACGCATAGTTTTCTTCCGACTTGATATTCTTCAGCTTTGCTATTAAAACTTTTTCCAGAGATTGGTGAGATGCAAGTGTGTTTTCTTTGAGGACAGAACTGAGCATTAAAACAAATTAAATAAATGAGGCGGTAATACTACGAATATCAGAAGAAAAATCCTATCGGGGAATCGTTACCGCGCCGTGAACGATCCCCCAGGCACTTAAATACGATAACGAAGCGAAATAGAATTACCAATCGCCTGAACTAACTCTTCGACGATCGGATTCGAATTTCCCTTTTGCATCCAGTACCCTTTGGCACCCTTGCAAATTGTAACTGTTGTTCCCTGAAGCAGAATCTGAGATTCTACAGTCCGGTCAACTTGCTGAAGTTTAATTAGCTGAAAATGAAAACTGGCACCAGCTAAATCAATAGTAAAAACCTGCCCCATACTATATATATTTTTAGACTCGCGCAAAAGAAGTCTGACTTGCCTAACCCAAACCACGCGATTCCTCATATTTCTCAACAAGGGGTTTAGTCAGATATAAAAAGTTAAGAAGTAACAATTGGCCGACATTCTTGTTTGTTCTCCGCCGCACAAATAGATCGTTCGGCCATGCTTGCGTAAAGAGAGCTTAGTCCCCGGCATAACGGGGTAAGGCTTGATGGAGCCAGGAAGACGGATCTCCGGTAAATGAAAATGCAGACAGGTGCGCGAAGGTCGCGACCTGTCTGCATGTCTTATGATGATGAATTAGAACCGCCAACGGACAAAGGCTTCCATGGCCTCATATTCGGCAAGACCGAGCTGATCGTAAGCCTGCGCAGTTTCCCGGTTTCTGTCTTCTGCCCGAACCCAGAACTCTCTTGCGTCGTCGCCCGGGAAAACGGGGAGGTCTTTCTGCGACTGATGCTTGAAAATTGCCATCCGCTTCCGTTCAACTTCCTGCGGAGAGAGCGGCACTGCCATTTCTATTTCGTGGATTTCAAACTCGTGCCATGCTCCTCTGTAAAGCCAGAACCAGCAATCCCTGGTCCATTCTTCTGTCTCTTTGAGTCTGGTGAGTGCAGCCAGGATAATGTCAAAACAAACTTTATGAGTACCGTGGGGATCAGCAAAATCTCCGGCTGCAAAGACCTGTTGTGGTTTCACCTCCTGAAGCAGTTTCATCACAATCTGAATATCCTCTTCAAAACTCACATTTTTCTCCGTCTTCATCCTGTCGTAGAACGGAAGATCAAGCAGATGAATGTGGTCATCAGGCAGCCCAGCATAACGGGCACCGGCAATTGCTTCGCCTTTCCTGATCAGACCCTTGATCTTACGTATCTCTGTCGTGTCGGGCTGATTAGGTTTTTTAACCCCCATGAAGCTCCTCATGCTTTCGTACAAGGCAGTCAATTCTGTTTGATCTTCTCCCTGCATCTTACCGAGGTCAATTGCAAACTCAGTAAATCGGAGAACGTCGTCGTCCCACACTGCTGTATTACCTGAAGTCTGATAAGCAACATGAACATCGTGTCCCTGATCGGCAAGCCGAATAAATGTACCGCCCATCGAGATCACATCGTCGTCAGGGTGAGGAGAAAAGATGATGCTCCTCTTCTTTGCTGGCAGGGCACGCTCTGGCCTCTGACTATCATCGGCATCCGGCTTTCCTCCCGGCCAGCCTGTTATGGTATGCTGGACTTTATTAAAGATGTGAATGTTTATGTTGTAAACAGGCCCCCGCTCTGTGGCAAGCTGTGCCATGCCATGATTATTGTAATCTTCTTCTGTTAGCTTTAAAATTGGCTTGTTGAGCGTCTTGGCAAGCCAGATCACTGCCTTTTTTATCAATTTTTCATCCCAGTGACAATCCTTCACCAGCCATGGAGTATCAAAGCGTGTGAGTTCAGATGCCGCATCATCATCGAGCACAAACTCAACATTGCTTGATAGCTGCAGGTAAGTAGCAGGCACATCCGATGACATCTCTCCTTCTACCGCCTTCTTAATGATCTCCGCCTTCTTCTGGTTCCAGGCCATCAGAATGATCTCACGAGCCTTGAAGATAGTTCCGATACCCATTGTGATCGCCTTCGTTGGAACGTTCTCCTTTCCTCCAAAATCAAACGAAGCATCGCGGCGGGTCAGGTCATCAAGAGTGACCAGACGTGTACCCGAGTTAGGTGCGGAACCTGGCTCGTTAAAGCCGATGTGACCGGTACGTCCAATCCCAAGGATCTGAAGATCGAGACCACCGTAAGAACTTATCTGCCGCTCATATTCCAGGCAGTAGGCCGGTATTTCATCGAGTTTGAGCGTACCGTCGGGAATGTGGATATTAGCAGGCTCAATGTCGACATGATCAAAAAGGTTCTCCTTCATGAACCTGACATAACTCTGGGCTGCATCAGGATGCATCGGATAGTATTCATCAAGATTGAACGTCACTACATTTTTAAAGCTTAGTCCCTCCTCTTTGTGCAGTCTCACCAGTTCAGAATACACCCGAACGGGCGTTGCTCCGGTGGCCAGCCCAAGAACGGCTACTTCACCTTTAGCTTGTTTTTCTCTGATCAGGTCGGCAATTCGCTGTGCAACGGCAATCGACGCTTTTTTAGGATCGGGAAATACGCTTACGGGGAGCTTTTCGTAGCGTGTTTCTTCTAGCAGATTTAGTCTTGACATACTATTGGAGTTTTAGTTTTTTACTAACCAGTCAACAATAACCGGCCTACTACTTAATCAAAAGTACAAAGCAGAAACTAAAAAAACAATAGTGTTGGCGCACACACCAACGATTTTATCGTAGTGTACATTACCGTCATCGCTTTAGAAGCACCTAAACCGCTATTACCGGTGCTCCTGCTCCAGGAAATAGCTCATATTTTCTTTCGTCACGATATCGAGTGAGAGGTATTTATATTGTGGTACATCCTTACGGAAGACGAGATGATCGGCCAGCTGATGCACACTCCAGTAGCCCTGGCCCCTTGGATGCTGGTTAATAACAAAGGAGATGAGCCCCCTGTTGATAAAATAAATATTCCTGGGGATCAAATCGTAGCCGACCACCTTGATATGCTCTATTCCTCTGTCTTCGAGATACGCTGCAATTTCATACCCTTTGGAAGTGGTGACAAAAATACTCCGCAGGTCCGGCGTACTTTGGAGGATCACATCAAGCTGACGGATAAATGCCAGGTAGTCGCGGCGCTTTAATTCTACTCTCTTGACAGTATAACGATCCGCCAGTCCGTTATCATCAAAATAATCTTTAAAGCCCTGCTCCTTCCTCATCAGGTGCGTAGAATTGCCAAGATCTTCATCAATGTGAGCTAAAAGCACAGAACAGGGATGGGGCTGCCCGTAATGTACCAGACTTGCTGCCAGGCGTCCGCTCTGATAGGAATCCTGGCCAATATAGCTTAAGGGATCAAAGTCTTTGACTTCAGTATTAAACACGATGACGGGAATGCCCGCATCATGCCACCGCTTGAGGTACGGGATGGCCTCCTTATAAAAAACGGGAGCCAGAATAACCCCGTCAGGCATGCTATCTGATACCTGCTCGGCCTTCTCGACAAAAGAATCAGCACGATCGAGCATGAACAGGTATTGCCGCACGCTGAGCCCATATTGCGCCAGCTCCTTTTCGGCGCTGTCTATACCGAGCTTGGGATCATACCAATAGGGATCAGAAGTATAATCAGGAATCAACGCCGCTATAGAAAACTTCTTGTTTGAGCCCAATGCGCGGGCTTCATAATTCGGCCGGTAATTCAGCTCTTCCACAATAGCGAGGATCTTCTGTCTTACTTCTTCCGCTACCTTTCCCCGGTTGTGCAAGACCCGGTCAACGGTTCCTGCAGAAACTCCCGCTTTTTCGGCTATGTCTTTAATTCGGACTATTTTATTCTTCATAACATCGCACAATCTACCGGCAAACCTAACACTATTTCAAAAGAAAAATCAAAGGCTGGCGCACAAATAAGGATTAAAGCTTCGCTTGTCTTATCTTCGCAGCGATGAGAAAATATAGTCTCCTGTTGTGCGCCTGCTTAGTCCTTGCCGGCTTTCATTCGAGGGCGCAGCGCAAACTGATTGAAAAGTTCCTTTCAGAACATTCTGATACCACACGCAACACCAGCATTATCGTCCTCCCTGCGGCTGCTTACGCCCAGGAAACAGGCCTTGAATTCGGAGGGCTCTCCATCGCCTCTTTCTACCTGGATAAAAATGACACGCTTACACGAACGTCTACGATCAACACGATCCTGACCTTCACTACCAAAAAGCAGTCAAACTTTGCTTTCAAGCCCGACATCTGGACGTCAGGGAACCGGTATCACTACTCGGCCATCCTGCGATACAAAAACTTCCCCTTTAACTTCTACGGAGTTGGAGACGAGACACAGCTTGCAAATGAAGACAAGATCACGCAGAAACTTTTTGTCCTGACGGCGGAAGCAGAAAAACTTATATCCCGCCGGATATACGTCGGAATAAACGGAGGCTACGAGCACTATAAATACAAGGACAAGGAGCCCGGAGGCGTCTATGAGCAAAGCGACCTTACCAGCAGAGATGGAGGAAGTGTGCTTTTTGCCGGACTTTCGTTCATTTTTGACAGCCGGAACACCAACACCTATACTACAAAAGGGTCGTATATTAAGCTAAGCGGATCCTATGCCCCAGGCATCGCAGGAGCAGACGACTTCAAAGGAGGCCTCTTCAATGCAGACTTACGACACTTTATGAGCTTCACCCCCAAACTAACCGGCGGAATTAACCTGACCTACCAGGGAATACAGGGAACAAGGCTCCCTTTCTTTCTTCTGCCTCAGCTTGGGAACGATCAGGTCATGCGTGGCTACTATACGGGAAGATACAGAGATCAGAACCTCCTGACCGGGCACGTGGAGATAAGGTACCGCTTTATGACACGCTTTGGTATTGCTGGTTTTACAGGCACAGGAACGGTGTTCCGGAACAACGAGTTTAGCTGGAACAAGCTGAAACCGAACTATGGTGGCGGCCTCCGGTATTTTGCTGTTCCATCAAGAGGCCTGACTATGAGAGCCGATTACGCGGTCGGAGAAAAAAGGCCAGGAGAAAAAAGACAATCAGGATTTTACCTCGCACTGGCCGAGGCATTTTAATTTCGCCTAAAAGCGCACCTTAAAGTGCTCCTTTGCCTGCCCTTTGCGGAAGAACACCAGGCCAATCCAAAAAAGGTCAATGGTAACCGTTACATCAGGATGAGCCTTTATATCCTCCCAGGCCTCTTCCATGCCTTTACTCCAGTAGATATCGTCAAATATCATCATGCCTTCATCCTTCATATGGGGAAGGGCCCAGTGGAAGTAGTTAAGAGTAGCTTCTTTCCGGTGGTTGCCATCGACAAAGATCAGGTCAGCAGTCTGCTGCCCGGCAAGCACGCGCGGAAACACCTCATCAAAATTTCCGGTAAGCACTGACACCCGGTCCAGATCTAGCCTGGCAAGGTTTTCTGCTGCTACTTTAGCCGTCTCGGGGCAACCCTCTATGCTGATTACCCGCGCATCAGGAGCAGCTTTGGCCAGATAGGCAGTAGTTAAGCCGAGGCAGGTACCAAGCTCTATAATATTATGCGGCTTAAGATCGTTAGTAAGTCTGTGAATTAGTTTGGCAAGAGCAGGAGGTTTCAGAGCACTTTTTGCCAGTTGACGGACTTCTTTGCGCTTGTTGTTGTTTACATGAGAGCCTGCGCCAAGATCAGTGATGGAGATCAGCCGGCGGTCTGAGAGAAGCTCGCTGCGCAGCTGTTCAATATCGTTGTACTCTGACCTATGATTGAAGTCGTAGATAACTTCATCTATTAACCGGTAAACAAAAGGTGAATGCACCCCGTGGCGGGTCTTGGCAATGAGCCGGTGCTTAATGAATGATTTCAGCAGCTGAAAATTGAACATGAGGTTGCAAACTTAGATAAATTCATTCAGTTTCTCGCAAGAAGACGGATTTGAGACAGGAGAACAGCTCGCAGGCTGGCTAAAAAACGAAATATTAAAAAAGATTGTTAATTTAACAGTGCAACGGCAATCAACGGCCACAAACATCTACATGAAGATCGTCAGCGCGGGCTACATAGCTGACGCAACAAGGCATTTGCTTAATATGGACCATAAGGAAATAGATTCGCTTATAAAATTACTTGATGACCCCGACAAGGAAATAGCTCATCACGTTGAGAACAGGCTCTTGTCATACGGCAACGAGGTAATAGAACATCTTGAAAATGCCTGGGAACAATCGTTCGACAGCCTGCTGCAGGAGCGTCTGGAGAATCTGATTCACAAGATCCAGTTTAACGAAGTGAAGCAGGAATTACAGTTCTGGTACACCAGAGGATCTTTTGATCTGCTTCAGGGGGCCATTATTGTAAACCGGTATCAGTATCCGGACCTTGATACTCAAAAGATCATCAACCAGGTTGAAGACATTAAGCGCGAAGTATGGCTGCAGATGCTGTATGACATGAGCGCAATTGAAAAGGTAAAGCTGATCAATCATGTATTTTATAATGTCTTTGGATTTTCGGGCAACACCACCAATCACCAGGACCCTCAGAACTCCTATATCAGTCAGGTTTTAGAGAGCAAAAAGGGAAACCAGATATCGCTTGCCCTCATTTACTCCGTTATAGCCCAGAAGCTCGACATTCCGGTTTACGGAGTAAATCTTCCCCAGCACTTCATCCTGGCTTACGTAGATGAAGCCAAAGAATATGCTCCCGAAGAACAGGTCCTTTTTTACATCAACGCCTTTAACAAAGGCTTTATCTTTGGGAAAAGGGATATCGATGCCTTTCTCAGGCAACTGAATTTAAACCCGGAAGAACAGTTTTACGAACCCTGCTCTAATACCGATATCATCAGAAGGATCCTCAGGAACCTTTCGTCTTCCTACCAGAAACTGGGGCAGGAACACAAGGTCAAAGAGATCGGCGAACTGCTTGAGGTCATCAGTCCCGACATTCCCAATATAGAAGAGGGTGCCTGATAAGCAGACACTCCCCTTCTCTATTTAGAATTCCATCAGATAAGCCTTAAGAAAGTCATTTAACTCCCCGTCGAGCACTCCCTGGGCGTTGGAGGTTTCGTAGTTGGTACGCAGGTCCTTCACCAGCTTGTAAGGGTGCAGGACATAGTTCCTGATCTGCGATCCCCACTCAATTTTCTTCTTGGAGCCTTCTATTGCGGCACTTGTTTCCATCCGCTTCCTGAGTTCGATCTCGTACAACTGCGACTTGAGCAGTCGGATGGCGTTTTCCTTGTTCTGAAGCTGCGAGCGCGACTCCTGATTTTTTATTATAATTCCTGAAGGCTTGTGATAGAGCCTCACGGCAGTTTCTACCTTGTTCACATTCTGCCCGCCGGCGCCTCCTGAACGAAATGTTTCGAATTCAATGTCGGCAGGATTTATCTCGATCTCGATCGAGTCGTCCACCAGCGGATAGACATAAACGGAGGCAAAGGACGTGTGCCGGCGCGCATTTGAATCGAAAGGAGAAATTCGGACCAGGCGGTGAACGCCGTTCTCGCCCTTGAGGTAGCCGTAGGCAAATTCACCTTCGATCTGCAGGGTCACCTGCTTCACTCCGGCTACTTCTCCCTCCTGAAAGTCCTGCTCGGTCACCTTGTACCCATTCTTCTCGCCCCACATGATATACATCCGCATGAGCATACCAGCCCAGTCACAGCTTTCAGTTCCGCCAGCCCCGGCTGTGATCTGCAAAACTGCGTTTAACTGATCCTCTTCCGAGCTGAGCATATTCTTGAACTCGAGTTCCTCGAGCTTTTGCAGCGCCACCGAATACTGCTCCTTAAGGTCTGCTTCAGCAGCATCACCTGCCTGAAAGAAATCGAGCATCACGGCAGCATCGTCTATGGCCGCCTCGACAGCAATAATTCCCTCCGTCCATACTTTCTTTGATTTAATGGAATGGAGCACTTTCTCAGCCGCCTTCGGGTCGTCCCAGAAGGTTGGCGTTAACGTTAATTCCTCTTCCTGATGTAACTCATCTAACTTCCGGTCGACGTCAAAGATGCCTCCTCAGGGAAGCTGCTCTATCCCTCATGTCCTGTAGTTGTTCTCTGGTCATAAGGGCAAAGGTAATAAAATAGCTACGCATTGCCGCAGAGAGCCCCCCGGGGGAAATAAATTTCCCATACAGGAAAAGGAGTTTTATCTTCGCTAAAAATTAAACTACTACTATGCTTCCTAAAATAAATTTCACTGAAACTAAATCATACCAATATCTTGCTGATCACTTCGTTGAGATCAGCCAAAAGCATCTGCGCGACCTGTTTAAGGACGACCCGGACAGATACGAGAAATTCTCAATCAGGTTCAATGATATCCTGCTCGACTACTCCAAGAACCGCATTGATGAAACCACCCTCGCCTTGCTGATCCAGCTGGCAAATGAGTGCGGTCTTAAAGACGCGATCGAAGCGATGTTCACAGGAGAGGCAATTAACGAAACGGAAGGAAGGGCGGTGCTTCATACTGCGCTGAGAAATCAATGGAACGAGCCCGTGAAGGTTGATGGCGAAGACGTGATGCCGCAGGTAAACGGCGTGCTGCGCAAGATAGAGGAATTTACCAATTCAGTTATTTCAGGGGAGTGGAAAGGCTACACAGGCCGCACAATTACCGACATCGTCAACATAGGTATCGGCGGCTCAGACCTTGGCCCCGTTATGGTGACAGAGGCGCTCAAGGCATACAAAAACCACCTCAACCTCCACTTTGTATCGAATGTTGACGGCACGCATATCACCGAAACATTAAAGAAAGTCAAGGCCGAGTCTACACTTTTCCTCATTGCCTCCAAAACATTCACCACGCAGGAAACGATGGCAAATGCGCATACTGCCAGAAACTGGTTCCTGCAGGAGGGCGCATCAGATGCAGACGTTGCCAAGCATTTCGTGGCTCTTTCTACCAACGAAAAGGCCGTAGGGGCATTCGGGATTGACACCAATAATATGTTTGAATTCTGGGACTGGGTTGGCGGAAGATATTCGCTGTGGAGCGCAATAGGAACTTCAATAGCTCTGGGCATCGGCTTCGACAATTTCAAACTGCTGCTTTCAGGCGCCCATGCGATGGACAGACACTTCCGCGAAACTGAATTCAGTCAGAACATACCCGTAACATTAGCCCTTCTGGGCATCTGGTATAACAACTTCTTTGAAGCAGAAAGCCACGCCATATTACCTTACGATCAGTATATGCACCGATTTGCTGCTTATTTCCAGCAGGGAGACATGGAAAGCAACGGCAAGTATATAGACCGGAACGGAGAAGCCGTTGCTTACCAAACAGGACCCGTAATCTGGGGTGAGCCCGGCACCAACGGACAACACGCTTTCTACCAGCTGATTCACCAGGGAACCAAGCTGATACCTGCCGACTTTATAGCCCCGGCACAGTCGCATAACCCGGTGGGTGCTCACCACACCTTACTTCTGTCTAACTTCTTTGCGCAGACGGAGGCGCTTATGAACGGCAAAACATACGAAGAAGTAGTGGCAGAACTAAAAGATGCAGGCAAGTCTGACGAAGAGATCGGGAAACTCGCACCGTTCAAGGTCTTTGAAGGAAACCGCCCTACTAACTCTATACTCGTTAAAAAGATCACTCCTGAAACGCTGGGCTCTCTCATTGCCATGTATGAGCACAAGATCTTCGTACAGGGTATTATCTGGAACATCTTCAGTTTTGACCAGTGGGGAGTTGAATTAGGGAAGCAGCTGGCATCAAAGATACTTCCTGAGCTGCAGACAAAGGATAAGATCACCGGTCATGATTCATCCACCAACGGACTGATCAATCAGTATAAAGAATGGAAATAATTGAGCTGGTTAATCCGGCCTGAATTGTATCGCCCTGCTGAATTCCATAAGGGAACCCGGCAGGGCGATATTGTTTTATTTCTGAACCTTAATTTCGAACAACTTACGCCACTTCTTGCCGGTAACAAATAGCCTTCTTCCCCTGGCGTCCCATGCAATGCCATTTAAAACATCTTCATTCTGCTCACGTTGCCCTTCGGGATAGAGATTGGTAAGATCAAGCTTCCCCTCTACCTCTCCCGTATCGGGATTGATGATAACAATAATGTTCTTCTGCCATATATTCGCGTAGATCTTGCCATCAATAAGCTCCAGTTCGTTGAGCGAGTCCACGGGGCCCTTATCGTCATAAACTTCTATTCCGCCTTCTTTCTGGTAAGTATCTTTATTCAGGAAATAAATATTATTGGTCCCGTCCGTATTCAGGATGCGTTTACCGTCAAAGGCCAGCCCCCAGCCTTCCCTTCCCGCCTGGTAAGGGAACTCGGAAAGTTTCTTGAAGGAGCTCTTGTCGTAGACGAAGCCTGTGCCCTCCCGGTACGTGATCTGAATGATCTTGTCACCGACCACAGTAAGGCCTTCTCCGAAATACTTGTCATCCAGATCAGCCTTCTGAACCACCTTGCCTGTCGTGAGGTCAACCTTTCGTAATGAAGACTCACCATAAAGCCCTGCGCTCTCATATAAATATCCGTCGTGATACTCAAGCCCCTCAGTGAAGGAGGTGGTATCGTGAGGGAAGGAGTTGACTACAGAATAGTTATAGGGAACAGGTGCCCGCCCCGACAGCAACACCACGTTTGTAGTAACCTCCTTATAGTTGCCGCCCTCGTATATCCTTGCAGTAAGCACTTTAATACCCAGAGGAAGGTCAGCAGTGGGAACATTAACTGCTGCAGTATCTTTTCTTGAACCTACAACCGTTGTATCGAGCAGGTAACTTACAGAATCAAAGCTGACCCCAGAAGCATCGAGTTTGAGTGTTAACGGAGTTCCGCGCTTCACCGAGCTCCCTTCTTCAGGAGAAAGGAAATACGCTGCATTTTGCCTGGTCTTACAGGCTGAGAGCCATAGCGCGCAGAGGACAATAACGAACAAGACTTTTTTCATTCTTAAATATTTCATTACGAGAGTTAGGACGGAGACGAAGTAACAAAAATGCGGAAACAAAGCAAAAACAAATAAAGCAGAGTTTAGTTGGATAGCAGATTAGCACATACCTGAGACTTGGCTATCCCCAGAAAGCGTCCTCAATATGACGAATGGTGTATCTGCCTTTCACATCAAAGAGCACCGACAGAATATCGAATCTGATCTCACCCTGATAGTTGTGATGATAAATATAGCCCTCAGCGGCCCACTGCAACCTCCTCTGTTTGGAAGATGACACAAATTCCTCGGGCTGTCCAAAGTCGGTTGATGTCCTTGTTTTTACCTCGGCAAAGACAAGGAACTGTTCACTGCGTGCAATGATATCTACCTCCGCCTTTCCGTAAAACCAGTTTCTGTGGAGAATCCGGTAGCCTTTATTTAGGAGGAACTCAGCGGCGATCTGTTCCCCTCTTTGCCCCAGTTGGTTGTGCTCAGCCATCTACTTAACAATTACAGAACCGAGAAAGGCCGAAATTCCCTTTTCTACTTCCTTCACACGCAGGTATCGCTGCATCAGGATCGCCTGATTGTCCTCATCTTTCTCCTGCTGAATTTCGTCCATAATAGACTTGAGTATACGTTCCACCTTCCTCTTTTTCAGGTGAAATATACCACCGAGGACCGTTGCCCTCATATTTTCAGTCTCATTCCTCACGTAGATCTTCCTCTTGGCAAACCAGTTTTCACTCAAAACATAAGGAGATGAAAAGACAGATACAGCCAGTTCAGCGATCTTTTGATCCTGACTTTGAATAAATTCCTGCGCCGTGGGCAGTTCACCCATCTCCATGCGGCGACTGTACTCATCGATCACCAACTTACAGGTTGGGTCATCGAAGGTCACGTCGGCGAGGTTAGAGATAATGTAGGGAGCAATATAGGTATCCGTAATGCCGTCCCAATGGACCAGCTCGTGACCGTAATTCAGGAGGAGCCGCACAATCTCGCGTTCCTGATGTTCATCCGAATCTTTAACAACGCTGCCTGCCGCCGGTCCTGCACCGGTCTCCTCAGGATACATGAGGTCAGGAGGAGGCAAGGGCTCGGGCACGTCCTGCCGCGCATCCTGCCGCATTTCCTTCCTGCTTCCCTTTCCCATCCGCAGCTTATTCAGCTCGGCAATCAGAATACGTTCCTCAATCTGCATCAGAGCGCTGCACTCTCTCACAAATACAGAAGCTTTAATGCTGTCGGGAATTTTTGCTATGCTTTCAACCACGTCGTGGATCACCCCTGCCCGCCTGATCGGGTCATTCCCCGCGTCTTTCAGCAGCGTGGTGGTCTTGAACAGGATGAAGTCCTGCTGATTCTTTTCAATGTAGGTTCTGAATGCACTGCTCCCGATCTTATGAACATATGAATCAGGATCGTGGCCATCCGGAAAAAGGACCACTTTAACATTCAGGCCCTCCTCCAGTATCATATCAAGCCCCCGAAGCGAGGCTTTTATACCGGCAGCGTCGCCATCATAGAGGATCGTCACATTCTTGGTAAAGCGGCCTATGAGCCTCACCTGCTCGGTGGTAAGTGATGTACCTGAAGAAGCGACGACGTTTTCTATGCCCGCCTGATGAACAGAAAGGACATCAGCATAGCCTTCAACCAGGTAACAGTTGTCATGCTCACGGATCGCCTTCTTGGCGAAATACAGGCCGTAGAGGACGTTCGACTTGTGATAGATCTCGCTTTCGGGAGAGTTGACGTATTTGGGAACTGATTTATCCGTCTTGAGCGTGCGCCCTCCGAAGCCAATGACCCTTCCCGTGAAACTGTGTATCGGAAACATTACGCGGGCCCTGAACCGATCGTACAGCTTCCCCTTATCATTCCGTATGGCCAGCCCCGTTTCCTCAAGAAAGCTCTCTTTAAATCCTTCTGACACCGCTTTCTGGATAAGTGCGTCCCAGGATTCGACCGAGTATCCAAGCTCAAATTTCTTCAGGATATCATCCCTGAAGCCTCTCTCGCGAAAGTAGCTCAGTCCGATAGTCTTCCCCTCATCGGTCTCCCACATCGTTTCACTGAAAAACCTGGCAGCCCTGGCCGAGATGACGTATAAGCTCTCACGCCTGCTGTCAGCCTCACGCTGTTCAGGCGACTGCTCAATCTCCTCGATCTCAATCTGATACTTATTTGCCAGATATTTCAGTGCCTCCGGATAGGAGTATTTCTCGTGGTCCATGATGAACCGTACCGAGTCCCCTCCTTTCCCGCAGCCGAAACACTTATAAATACCTTTTGCCGGCGATACGTGAAATGATGGCGTCTTCTCGTTATGAAAGGGACAGAGACCGATCATACTCGTACCCCTCCGCTTCAGGTCTACAAAGTCGCCGACGACTTCCTCAATCCGGGAAGCTTCCAATATCCTGTCAACCGTCTCTTTTCCTATCATAAGATGTATGAATAGAGGTTTACTCCTACTTTTTGTACCCTTTATGGATGATCAGGAAACTAGCCCGCTCCTCCTTCTTAAAGGGCACATCCCAGTTGCCCTGGTAACTGACTTTAGTGGGAAGTAACGTTTCACCATCATCAAAATAGCCCATTTCGATGTTCATCTTCACATCAAAATCAAACGCAAGATTGTCGTACTTCATGTCGACCGATCTGCCCATGATCTGAAGTGTTCTCTTATCAAAGATAGTGTTTAACTCTTTGATCATAATGCCATCCTTTGTCCAGGAGGACAGATCGGGCTTCATTTTTACACGGAAGGTATATACGGGGATCGAGTCAAGATAGGTGCCGCTAAAAAAGGAATAGTCATAATACTGGCGCATCTCTGCACTAAAGATCTGGGTTTTACTGCCGATAAACGGAATGCCTTTAACCGGCCTCCCGGGGCTGAAAAGCAAGGTCTTTAATTTATCCTTATACGATTCGTTACTGGTTCCCTTCCCGCGCCCGACGGGCTCGCTCTTAGAAAACCCCGAGTTATAGGCATTAAGGAAAATATAATCGAACATTTCTACCGTATAAAGCTGATACTTGCCGTTCTTTTTAAAGACCTTGCCACTATCCTGCCGCGCAAGGAACTGCATTTTATTAGCACCGCTGTTGTTATGCTTTATCTTCCGGTAGATCTTTCCTTCAACGCGGTTTTTCTTATCGTAGGTATAAACGTGATTCTCGGCTATAAAAGAGTATTTTTTCATTTGCCGGAAAGCCTCATAAAAGCTTGTATCGCTCACGATCTTATTAATAAAAGTCTGCACGTTGATCCTCGAACCTTTGATACTAACGGCAGAGTCGAGCCTGATGGTAAGAACCGTATCGGGGTTCAGCCGTTGCCCCACCTGTCCCTTTACCCATGTAAAGATGCTCAGGAACAGCCCAAGAAGTAAGAAATTCTTTTTCATTCACATGAAATCAACAAGGCAGAGACGGTCATAGCATCTCTGTCTGTGTTTTAAGGATCGGGCGCTAATTGCCTAGCCTCTTTAGTGCAATATAAGCCATCAGGCCGGGCCCTATAGCGAGCGCCTCCTCATCTATATCAAACGTAGAGGTATGAACAGAAGACGTGATCCCGCGTTCTTCATTCCTGATACCGAGGCGGTAGAAGCAGGAATCCGTTACCTGCGAATAATATGCAAAGTCCTCTGCAGCCATCCAGATGTCAAGATCCAAGACATTTTCAACTCCAAGGTACTCTTCGGCGAAGGCTCGCACCTGAGCGGTAAGCTTTTCTTCGTTGACCAGAAAAGGATAACCGTTCATAATTGTGAATTCACAACTCCCGCCCATGCTTTCCGCTATCCCCTCGGCCATCTTTTTCATCCTCACATGCGCCTCTGCCCGCCATTTCTCGTCGAGTGTTCTGAACGTACCTTCCAGATGTACCTCCTCGGGTATTACGTTTGTCGCACCGTTGGCAATCACCTTTCCAAATGAAAGTACCGTCGGAAGGCGGGGGTCAGCAATACGGCTCACCACCTGCTGAAGGGCGACAATGATATGAGCAGTGATCACTACGGGGTCGATGTTCTGATGGGGCTGGGCGCCATGTCCGCCTTTCCCCCGCACCGTAACATACAGCTCGTCGGTGGATGCCATATACTTGCCCGAGCGGATTCCTATCTTTCCGGCAGGGATCAGAGGCATCACGTGCTGCCCGATCACCGCCGAAGGCTTTGGATTCTCGAGTACTCCCTCCTTAATCATGATGCTGGCGCCGCCGGGCAGCTTCTCTTCCGCCGGCTGAAAAATCAGCTTCACTGTACCGCCAAACTCCCCCGGAGCGACTGAAGGATAGCGGCAGTACCAAGGAGGGAAGAGGTATGGGCGTCGTGTCCGCAGGCATGCATAACGCCCGGCTTTTGCGACTTGTAAGGAACCTCATTCGTCTCGTTGATGGGAAGAGCATCCATATCTGCCCGAAGTGCAAGCACCTCGTCAGAAGGCTTATCCCCTTTGATGAGAGCGACAACACCGGTATCCGCCATCGCTTCCCACTGAATGTTCAACTCATCCAGGCGGGACTTAATGTAGGCTGAAGTTTCATACTCCTGAAATGAAAGCTCAGGGTTTGAATGCAGAAAACGGCGATGAGTGACCACATCGCCGTGTATTTTCCCGGATAGCTCCCGGATCTTATCTTTTAACATGTTTTTATTCTAAACCTGCTCCGTGACAATTCTTATATTTCTTACCACTACCGCAAGGACAAGGGTCGTTCCTCCCGATCTTATTCTCGTGACGCACGGGCATCTGCTTCTGCACCTCCCGCGTATCCTCAACCGGAACTCCGCTTCCATCACCTGATACTGAGGCAAGCTGTGGCTTCGATACCTTCAGCTTCGACAGGTCCTGCTTGGGCTGCGGTCTCGCCTCACGTACTTCCTCCGACTGCTGCACCGGTATACCGCCCTTGAAAAGGAAGCTCACAATATCTTTGTTCACCGATACCAGCATCTGCTTAAACAAATTGAACGCTTCCATTTTGTAGATCACCAGCGGATCTTTCTGTTCGTAAACGGCGTTCTGTACAGACTGCTTTAACTCATCCATCTCCCGTAAGTGCTCTTTCCACGCATCGTCTATCAGCGCCAGAACTACTGTCTTTTCAAATGCCCTAAACACTTCGCGTCCTTCTGTATCTACAGACTTCTTTAAGTTTGCAGCTACCTGAATTCCACGCACACCGTCGGTAAAAGGAACGATTATATTCTCAATGAACTCTCCGCGCTCGCTATACACCTGCTTCAAAACTGGCAGAGCCTGCTCGGCTATAGCTTCCGTTTTGCGGGCATAGTAGCTTGTTACTTTTTCAAATACTATGTCAACAAGACTGGAGAGCGATGTGTCAGAAAATGTCTTTTCGTCAATCTCAGAATCAACAGAGAATACTCTGATCAGCTCCAGCTGGAAGCCCTCGTAATTGCCCGTCTCTTTATATTCGGTCACGACGTCCTCTACAGTATCATAGAAAGTGTTATTGAGATCCACTTCCAGACGTTCCCCGTATAGGGCATTACGACGTTTTGCATATACCACCGTACGCTGAGAGTTCATCACGTCATCATACTCAAGAAGACGTTTACGGATGCCATAGTTATTCTCTTCCACCTTTCTTTGAGCACGCTCGATAGAACGGGTGATCATCGAATGCTGGATCACCTCGCCCTCCTCAATACCCATTCTGAGCATGATATTGGCGATACGTTCTGAGCCAAACAAACGCATCAGATTGTCTTCCAGAGAAACGAAGAACTGAGAGGAACCAGGGTCTCCCTGACGACCGGCACGACCTCTGAGCTGACGGTCTACACGCCGCGATTCGTGGCGCTCTGTACCAACAATGGCCAGACCTCCTGCCTCCTTCACGCCCGGGCCAAGCTTAATGTCGGTACCACGACCAGCCATGTTAGTGGCAATAGTCACTGTTCCCGCCTGGCCTGCTTCCGCTACGATGTCTGCCTCTTTCTGGTGAAGTTTCGCATTCAGTACATTATGTTTTACCCCGCGAAGCTTAAGCATGCGGCTAAGCAATTCGGATATTTCGACTGATGTAGTACCCACAAGTACCGGCCGGCCAGCCTGGGTCAGCTCAGTGATCTCGTCTACAACTGCATTATACTTCTCGCGCATGGTACGGTATACCTTATCCTCCATATCCTTACGCTGAGTAGGTACGTTGGTTGGAATTTCTACCACGTCCAGCTTGTAGATCTGCCAAAGCTCTCCGGCTTCGGTCACCGCAGTTCCCGTCATCCCGGCAAGCTTATGATACATCCTGAAGTAATTCTGCAAAGTAATAGTAGCATAAGTCTGTGTGGCATCCTCCACCTTCACGTTTTCCTTCGCTTCGATGGCCTGGTGCAAGCCGTCAGAATAACGGCGGCCCTCCATAATACGGCCTGTTTGCTCGTCTACAATCTTTACCTTACCCTCATCAATGATATACTCAATGTCTCTTTCGAATAACGTGTAGGCTTTCAGCAGCTGATTAACAGAGTGAATACGTTCTGACTTCACCGAGAAGTCGCGCATCAGCTCATCTTTCCTTGCAATCTTTTCCTCGTTCGACAGGGTCGACTTTTCGATGTCTGCTATTTCGGTACCCACATCAGGCATCACGAAAAAGTTCTGATCCTCTCCCGATGCAGTGATCAGCTCAATTCCTTTCTCAGTCAGCTCCACCTGATTGTTCTTCTCATCAATCACGAAAAACAACTCAGCATCAGCCTTCGGCATCTCCTTGGCCTGATCCTGCAGGTAATAGTTCTCACTCTTCAAAAGGATCTGCTTGATACCCGGCTCACTCAGGAATTTGATCAAAGCCTTATTCTTTGGCAAACCGCGATGAGCCCTGAGGAGAGCAAGACCGCCCTCTGTAGGACCCGGCTTCCCTTCCTTGATGAGCTTCTTAGCCTCATTCAGGACGTTCGTCACGTAGTTCTTCTGAACATTCACCAGGCGTTCAATACGCGGCTTCAAGTCATAAAACTCGTGCTCATCGCCTTTCGGTATTGGCCCGGAAATGATGAGTGGCGTACGGGCATCGTCAATAAGCACGGAGTCCACCTCATCCACCATTGCAAAGTGTAGCTTTCTTTGTACCTGATTCTCCGGAGCAAGCGTCATGTTATCACGCAGATAATCAAACCCGAACTCGTTATTGGTACCAAAGGTTATATCGGCCAGGTAAGCGTTTCGTCTTGCTTCTGAATTAGGCTGGTGCTTATCGATACAGTCGACCGTCAGTCCGTGGAACTCAAAGAGAGGACCGTTCCACTCCGAGTCACGACGGGCAAGATAGTCGTTCACAGTCACGATGTGTACTCCCTGCCCTGCAAGTGCGTTGAGATAGGCTGGTAATGTTCCAACCAGGGTCTTACCTTCCCCCGTAGCCATTTCGGAAATCTTACCCTGATGGAGCACGATACCGCCAATCAGCTGAACATCGTAATGCACCATGTTCCAGGTAACCTCATTGCCTGCAGCGGTCCATGTATTATGATGGATGGCCTTGTCTCCCTGAATGATGACGTTATTTTTGCGTGCAGCGAGGTCACGGTCGAACTGTGTAGCTGTTACTTCAATCGTCTTATTTTCAGTAAAACGTCTCGCAGTTTCTTTTACCACCGCAAATGCTTCAGGTAAAATATCCATCAGGACCTTCTCCAGCTCCTTATCCCTCTCCTTACCCAGTTTATCAACAGAATCATATAGCTCTGTCTTTTCTGCCACTGACAGCTCCGCAGCGTCAGCCTTCGTCTTTAACTCACTTATCTCTGCATCAATCTCGGCAAGCCTTTCCTTTATCTTCGCCTTAAAGCCAAGGGTTTTTTCCCTAAGCGCGTCGTTACTTAAAGCCGAAAGCTTCGCATATTCTGCTTTGATCTGCTCTACAATCGGCTGAATTTGCTTTATATCTCGTTCAGACTTGCTTCCGAATAATTTACTTAAAAATCCTAACATCGTTTAATTACTAATTCCAATGGTGCGCAATAACTACACCAGCCGCGCTCAAGGAGACACTTTGGCATAGAAACTTTCAAAATTAGTAAATTAAACATAGATTTTCCCGTCTTCGTTACAAATACATGCACGTGATCACCATCCCGGCCTCCGTGCACAAGCCCTTTATCTTTCTGCTTTCGTGTCTCAGGTTTAAGCTTATCTTTGCTTTACATTTAAAGCTGTGGCAAAAATGGCCAGGGGCAAACCATAACTTGCTAAGAAACAAGCCATGCCACTAAAAAACAAGTCACTCTGATGAAAATTCTTTTACTTGGCTCCGGGGGAAGAGAAAGCGCCTTCGCCTGGAAAATTTCTCAAAGTCCGCTATGTACCGAATTATTTATTGCCCCGGGCAATGCTGGAACCGATGCATACGGCACCAATGTCAACATTCAGGTCACTGATTTTCATGGGATAAAGACCTTCGTATTGGAGAACTCGATCTCCCTTGTTGTAGTCGGGCCGGAAGAACCGCTGGTTAAGGGCATACATGATTATTTTCTCAGTGACGAGCACCTTAAAGACATTCCTGTTATTGGGCCGAACCAGGAAGGTGCGCAGCTTGAGGGCAGCAAAAACTTCTCCAAGGCCTTCATGAGAAGGCATTACATCCCTACCGCAGCATCCGCTTCCTTCACCAAACACTCCTTAAACGACGGACTTGCATACCTGGAAACGCATAAAGTCCCGGTAGTACTAAAGGCCGACGGCCTGGCAGCAGGTAAAGGAGTATTGATATGCCAGACAGTAGAAGAAGCACAGGCAGAACTTATTGAGATGCTCGACGGTAAGTTTGGAGAAGCCAGCAGCACGGTTGTAATTGAAGAGTTCCTTGAAGGCATCGAACTGTCGGTCTTCGTTCTTACCGACGGACATTCCTATAAGATCCTGCCGGAAGCAAAGGATTACAAACGGGTAGGCGAAGGAGACACTGGCCTGAACACCGGTGGTATGGGCTCTATATCACCCGTCCCGTTTGCCGATTCGGTCTTTATGCAAAAAGTTGAAAACGACATCATCAAGCCAACAATAGGCGGGTTGAAGATCGATAAAATTCATTACAAGGGCTTTATTTTTATTGGATTGATGAACGTAAAAGGAGAACCTTTTGTAATTGAATACAACGTACGCATGGGCGATCCGGAAACAGAAAGTGTCATTCCAAGGATAGAAAGCGACTTTGTCGACCTTTTACTGGGTGTAGCCAATGAAAATCTTCACGAAAAAGAGCTGGTCATTTCAAACAAGACTGCCGCTACAGTTATGCTGGTCTCAAGCGGGTACCCCGGACAGTATATGAAAGACAAGGTGATAACAGGGCTTGAAAACCTAAGAGGCTCGCATGTATTTCACGCCGGCACTACCCTCCATGAAGGACAGGTGAGAACAGCCGGGGGCAGAGTACTTGCCGTGACCGCTCTGGGCGATACCATGTTCGATGCTGTACAGCAGGCCGTAGCCGATGCCGGACGAGTATATTACGACGGCCGGTATTTCCGCGCTGACATCGGCTTCGACTTACTCTGATCAGCAGAATGAGGGCCAGGCAGAGGGCCGTTTTCCTCTCCCCGCGCCTATTAATTTAGATATAAAAAGCAGCTGGGTGAATTCTTCATCGAATTATCGAAAAGAATTCAGCCAGCTGCTTTTCTCGTCTTTAGCCCGCTTCAGCAGGCATTCATCGAACCTCCATGCAACTATCGCGTTCTAAAGCCTGCAGGATATGCGGGACTTCCGCCGATCCTGCTGATTTCAGCCCCGTTAGTGGAGTATCTCCGCCAGCTTACTATCGAGTTCCTCTCCCCGAAGGTCTGTAGCGATGATCTTGCCCTGAGGATCGATCAAAAAGTTTTTTGGGATGGATTGGATACCATATTTTACAGCTACCTCATTCTGCCAGAATTTCAGGTCCGAAACATGGGTCCATGTTAAACCATCATCTTTTATAGCCTTCAGCCAGGCATCTTTCCCGTTCTGGCGATCGAGCGACACGCCTAAAACCGTAAAGTTTTTGTCTTTGTATTTATTATAAGCCTTTACAACATTAGGGTTCTCCTGACGGCAAGGGCCGCACCACGATGCCCAAAAGTCCAGAAGGACATATTTTCCGCGGAAGTCAGAAAGTTTCACAGCCTTTCCCGAGGGATCATTCTGTGTGAAATCCATCGCAAGGCTTCCAACAGCAACGCGCTTTTGGGACTCCAATTGCGAGAGCAGAGGCTGCAGGGAAGGGCTTTCCTTTAAATTATCCGAAAGCATACTAATCATGCTTTCAGCCAGCACCGGGTCTTTTGAGTTGGCTGCCAGGCTCTTCACCGCATCCAAACTTACATAGCTCCCCGGATTTTCCCTGATAAAGGATTGAAGAACCTGATTCTGTTCGTCCATCAAAGCCTCGTAGCGCTTACCCATGCCCTCCATATATTCTCTTGACTGGCGCTTCTCGGGAGATGCCGCTCTGACTTCATTACCCAGGGCAATCATCTTTCCCTCAACAGCTTTCAACTGCCCTTTCAGCTTTTTATCTTCCTCGTTCACCTTCCCCGTCACTGCTGCTTTTGAAAGCGAATCAGAGGCTGAGACCACCAGATCTCCCTTTTCCAGGAACAATCTTAACCCGTCGGGCCTGCTCGTCATGCTTTTCAGGCCTTTGCCGGTAACGTCCAGAATTAGTACTGCCGGTACAGGCTCTGCAACCGTTCCTTTAAAAGAAAACTGACCATTTGCAAGTACGGCAGAGTCGGTGATTGTGTTTTCATCCGCCCCGGCATGGATTAAAAAAACCTTGGAAGGAGCGTTATAGTTATTTACTTTACCCTTAAGAGTATAGGCTCCTCCCTGGGCAAATAAACACCCCGGAATAGCTGCCAGCCCTAACAATACAATTCTTTTCATTCTGTAAATATATAAGCAAAAACGAGAATTCCTCTATTTTAGTACCCGCAGCTCAAACCAGGAAACAAGGAGTCATGCGAATAACCGCAGGGATTTGTATTTTTACAGGATGAGCTTATATAGTGTGAAAACCGCCCCCATTTCCTTTATTTTATTTCTTATTTCACTTATGGCGCAAGCTCAGGCTCCCCACTACCGCGTCGAAAATGCCCGTTACGTGCTGACTGCGGAAGGGGCGTCTCACTTCGCACGTCTGCCGCTTAAATGCATGCAGCAGGAATTTCCGTATAAAACCGGCGTTACCTTTCCCGACAGTTCTCTCCTTGGGCCTCCCCGCAGCTATCACCCTGCTTTTTACGGATGCTTTGACTGGCACTCCAGCGTACACGGTCATTGGATGCTGGTAAGATTGCTGAAGCTGTTCCCCGCCCTTCCTGAGGCAGCTGAAATAAAAAGAAAATTAGCAGAAAACCTGAGTGCAGACAATATTCTGCAGGAATTGAAGATCTTTCAATCAAAAGAAAATAAAGGCTTTGAACGAACATACGGCTGGGCCTGGCTGCTTCAGCTGCAGAATGAACTGCTTAGCTGGAACGATCCGCTGGGCAAGCAGCTGTCCGCTAATGTAGCACCTTTAGCAGCGAAAATATCCGGTATGTATCAGGAGTACCTTCCCAAGATGGTCTACCCGGTAAGGGTGGGTGAACATTCCAACCTGGCATTCGGCCTGCGACTGGCCTGGGACTATTCCCTTAACGCGCGGGATCCGAAACTTCAGGCCGTGATCCGCGAAACTGCCTTAAAGTTCTACGGGAATGACAAGAATGCACCGATCGCCTGGGAACCGGGAGGATCAGACTTCCTGAGCCCCAGCCTGGAAGAAGCCGACCTGATGTGGAGGATCCTCCCTGCCGCACAGTACCAGGAGTGGATTATGCGCTTCCTCCCCGTACTATTTCAGCCTAATATCGATCTCGCTCCGGGAGAGGTAAAGGACAGGACAGACGGGAAACTGGTTCACCTTGACGGGCTGAACCTTAGCCGCGCCTGGGATCTGTATGGAATAGCAAGGCACTGCAATAAAAATAAGGCTGCTTTGATGAACCTCGCCAACAAGCACCTGCGGGCAGCCCTGCCTAACGTGGCAAGCGGCGACTATATGGGAGAACACTGGCTGGCATCATTCGCCGTATACGCCCTGACCATGCAATAGTCTGAAGGGACAGATTTACAGCCAGCTAATGCTGCTCTTCTTCTTTTTCCCGGGGAGCAAAGATATAGTGGACTTTACCTCCTGACAGAAGCAGCGCCGCGTCAAACACTTTACCCGCCTGCGATTTGAAACCCTTTATTACGTCTGTTTTCCCTTTTTGCACCAGGGTCATGATCTGTTCATCAGTGAGCGTCTTTCCCGACATGGTGCGCCAGATCACGAAGTTGCAGCCCGACTGAAAGCGACTGCAGCCCACAGCCTTGTCTCTGAAGCGGAGCGCACCCTTCAGGCAATGAGGGCATACTACGTCCCCCTCCTGCAAAGGCTCATCCTCTTCCTGCAGATTCAGATCTTTCCCGGCTTTTAACAGCTCCGACGTGATCGTCCTGGTATACTCCCTGATCTCGTTCTTAAAGTCCGAGACCGATGCGCCCGTTCTGATCTCTTCCAGCCGCTTCTCCCACAGTCCCGTAAGTTCTGCCTGGGCGATACGCTTGTCCTTCACCAGTTCATAAACTGCCAGGCCTTTGTCGGTTGGAAGAAGAAGCTTCTTCTCACGCTTGATATAGTCGCGGGTAATTAAGGTTTCAATGATGGCGGCACGTGTAGCCGGAGTACCCAGGCCCGAGTTCTTCATGGCCTGGCGCAGCTCTTCATCTTCTATTTCCTTTCCCGAGGTCTCCATGGCCTTCAGCAGACTGGCCTCATTATACAAAGCCTTTGGCTTGGTCTGCTTTTCCAGAAGTTCCTTCTTCTCTACCGGCAGTCGTTCATCCTGCTTCACCTTCGGCAGGGTAGCATTATCTTCCTCCTCCTTTTCATCATCCTTCTGGTTGAACACGGAGCGCCAGCCGGGCGACTGAATAACGGTGCCATTTGCCACGAACAGGGCACCCGACTCAATGGTAATTTTAGTGATCTCCTTTTTACATTCCTGATGAAAGGCTTCCAGCATCCTGCCGGCGATGAGGTCGTACACGGCCTGTAATTCAGCGGAAAGAGGCCCGGGTATATTTTCAGTGGGAAGCAAGGCGTGGTGATCCGTCACCTTCGCTGCGTTTACGCTGCGCTTATTGAGCTTTGCCGTTTTCAGAGCAGCTGCTTGTTTGCCGAACAGAGGATGAGAAGTCAAATTTCCGATAAGCTCCGGAATAGTGGCGAGTACATCCTCGCCAATGTAGCGGCTTCCCGTTCTCGGATACGTGATGAGCTTTGACTCGTAGAGCGTCTGCGCCAGGCCTAGGGTTTGCTCCGCCGTGTAACCTTTTCGTTTGTTCGCTTCTTGCTGCAAGCTGCTGAGGTCATGCAATAGCGGGGGCTGCTCCTTCCTTGGCTTCACTTCCACTTTCTGCACCAGTCCCCCTGCAGTCTCTCCGGAGGCAACATCCTTCACCTCATCGAGCACCTTTTCTGCCGACTCCTTATCCTTGAAACTCTTGACAGACAAAGCCCTGAAGGGCATACCGTCTTTAGTCAGGTGAATAGCTACCTGATAATATATTTCAGGCTTGAAGTTCTTGTTCTCCAGATAACGGGAACATATCATGGCGAGCGTGGGAGTTTGCACGCGCCCCAGAGAGAGCACCCCCCGGTTTCCCGCTGCTATCGTCAGAGCCTGCGTTGCATTGAGCCCCACAATCCAGTCAGACTCAGAACGGCATTGTGCTGAGAAGAACAAAGTATCGTATTCTGTCCCGGGCTTGAGGTTGCGGAAGCCATTTTTGATAGCCTCATCAGTCTGCGAGGAGATCCATAAACGCTTAAAGGGCTTCCGGCATTTAAGGTGATAATAGATATAACGGAATATCAGTTCTCCTTCCCTCCCCGCATCCGTAGCCACGATGATCTCGGTAGCCTCGTCAAACAGTTGTTTGATCACATTCAGTTGTTTCACCACGCCCGGATCGTCTACCATTCCATCGGCGGTCTTCTGCTGTCTCACCGCCAGTTTAAACCGCTCAGGCAGCATGGGCAGATTCTGGGCGCGCCAACCTTTAAATCCATAAGCTTCGGGTGGCGCCAGCTGAATCAAATGACCGAATGCCCAGGTAAAAGAGTATCCGGGCCCTTCAATATATCCGTCCTTCCGCACCGTCTTTCCAAAAACCTTTGCCAGATCACGCGCCACAGAAGGCTTTTCCGCAATAACAACTTTCATATTGATCTGCGAAAATACGGATTTAATCGCCCACGCTTCCTATCGAAATTTCCACCCTGCCCGTTCCCGGCACCCTCTTTATTCCTCATCCTCCCTGATCACCGGCGGCATCAGCTTGTAAACCACAGGGGTTACCACCCGCGACAGCAGGGTAGAACTGATGAGTCCTCCTATCATCACAATTGCAAGCGGTGAGATAAGGGGATTGCTCGACCACGCAATAGGCAAAAGGCCTCCTATTGCGGTGAGTGACGTCAGGATGATGGGCAGAAACCTTATCTCTCCGGCCTTCTCAATTGCCTCGTTCAGAGCCATGCCTTCCCGGCGAAGCTGGTTGGTAAAGTCGACCAGCAAAATCGTGTTTTTCACTTCAATCCCAGCCAAGGCCACAATTCCCACTGTAGCAACAAAGGAAAGCGTATGGCCGGTAACCAGCAATGCCAGAACAGCCCCTACAATTCCCAGAGGAATAACCGAGAGAACGATCAGCGTGCTCTTAAAGGTCTTGAATTCGAGCACAAGCACAGCGATGAACAGGAATACAGTGATCAGAATAATGGTTCCGAAGCCGCCGAACGACTCCTGTGTGGTCTCCACTTCACCGCCCATCTCGTAGTGATAGCCCGCCGGAAGTTTCATCTGATCCATCTTCGATATAACATCCTGGATCACCCGATCGTTCTGGAATCCTTTCTGCACGAAACTGTTCACCGAAACCGTTCTTTCCTTGTTGATATGGTTAATATTGGAAGGAGAAGACTCCAGTCGCAACGAAGCCAGCTGACTCAGGGGGACGGAGCCGCCCCGCACGTTATTCACGTAAATCCCCTCGAAAACAGAGAGATCAGGATAGGAAGGCCTTGGGATGCTCATCCTGAGAACGTAGTCGTCATCATCTGTTGCCGGATCTGAATAAATACCAAGGTCAACACCTGCCAGGGCCATTCGCACGGTGCGGTCAATATTAACAGCCGGAACGCCAAGAGCAAGCGCCTTTTGCCGGTTGATGTCCACACGTATATCGGTCTTATTGTTTCTTACAGGGTTATTCACGTAAATTGCACCCTCCGTCTTTTTCAGAAGTGCCTCAACGCGGCCGGCAAGCATCTGAAGGGTGTCCAGGTTATCACCAAAAAGCCGTACTTCTACAGGCGATATCATCGGTATTCCCTGCTCAAAATCCTTAACTTCCACTTTCGCGCCCGGATAGGGAGTCCAGGCGTGACGCAGCTCGGTAATGATTTCAGCTTTCCTGTCAGCACGGACATCCGGCTGCAGTTGTACAAAGATCTCGGCAAGATCACTGCGCTCGTTTTGCTGGATCACATTATAATAGATCCTCGGATTTCCCTTGCCCACATTTGATGAAAAGTACCGCACCTCGGGCATGCTCTTCAGCTTTTGCTCAGTCTGCCGCGTGATGCTGTCGGTGTAGTAAATATTCGATTGAAGGGGCGACGAGATATCGATGAGAAACTGAGGTTTCTCGGACGAAGGAAACAGGCTGAATCCTATCACAGGAATAAGTGCAAGCGAGGCGCAAAAGATAACCACAGCTATAGCAACGGTGTGCCAGGGCTTCTTCAAGGCCTTATCCAGCATAACGGCATACGTACCGTGGATCACCTTCTGAAAAGCTCGTAATACAGCGTTGCCATTTGGATCCTCGTGAGGTTTTAGCAATCTGCTGGCAAGAAAGGGCACAACGGTCAGCGCGATGAGCATAGACGCCAGCACTGAGCTGATGACCGCCGTTGGAAGACTTCGGATGAAGTCGCCTGAAGCCTCCGGCATAAACATTAAGGGCATAAAGGCGATCACAAGCGTCGCCGTGCATCCCACAACAGCCATCGCAATCTGCCGCGTTGCCTTGATAGAGGCCTCCAGCCGCGAATGCCCTTCCCGCATCCACCTTTCAATATTCTCTATCACCACAATGCTGTCGTCAACAAGCAGTCCGAGTGCCACAACAAAGCCTACTATACTCAGCTGGTTGAGGCTGTACCCCAGAAAATGCACAAGCACCACACCAATGGAAAGCGAGAGAGGAATGGCGATCATGACCACCACCGATGCCCGCTGTCCCAGAGGCAGCAGGGTAAACAACACCAGGAGCACAGCAATAGCAAAGTCGATACCAAGGCCCTTCAGGCGATGATTGACATTATCAGCCTGATCGAAATTTACAACCAGATCGATATTAGCCGGCATATTCTTCTTAAACTTTTCAATAACGGGCAGGTATTTCTCCTGAGTGGTGCTTATATTTTCACCTTCTTTCTGGGCAGCAGTCACGAACAGGCAGCGATGCCCGTTCAGACGCGTAAGATGCGTTTCGGGAGCAAAGTCGGGGTAAACCGAGGCCACATCCTGCAGCAGGATATTCTTTCCGCCACTGCTGCCCACGATGGTATTCCTGATCTGATCGATACTCTGATAGTTGCCGCTTGTCTTCACGCTGAATGCCTTACCACCTGCAACAATGCTGCCCCCGGGGATATTCCCGGCCTCACTCTGCACGGCCTGCATGACAGCAGAAACCGGAATATGCAGCAGCTGCAGCTTATCAGGCTGCACATCGATCCTTACCAGCTGCTGCGGCAGGCCATGGATCCTGACATCTTTTAGTGATTTGATCTTTTCAAGCTCATCCTGCAAGTCTTCGGCACACTTCTTCAGCCGGGTACGCGAAGCGTTCTCAGAGATCATGGCAATCTGAAGCACATTCACGCCTGAAGGCTCCACCTTCTGTACATCAATGCTATAAATATCCTGCGGCAGCTGGGCCCTCATCGCACCGATCTCTCTGATCAGTTCCTGGTACTTATCCTCTACGTTACTGCCGTGCCGGTACTCCACATTCAGTACTGCCAGTCCGTTCAGAATGTTCGTCTTGATCCGCTTGATGTTATCAAGGCCGTAGAGCTTCGACTCAAGAGGCTTCACCACAAGCTGCTCCATGTCTTTCGGACTCGTCCCCGGATAGATCACCACCACCGGATACTGCGGCGTTTTCATATCCGGATCCTCAGCCCTTGGCATGGTGAGTAGTGTGCTCACACCTACTGCCACCACCATGAGCACCATGATGAGGGTGAACTGGTAGTTTTTTATTGCATATTTAGAGATATCCATAGCGCCCTCCCTTATTTTACTTTAATCCGGGAGCCGTCATTCAGATAAGGACTACCCGAAATGATCAGATACCTGCAATTTTCCAATCCGCCGGTGATCAGCACTTTATCCCGCCTGATGTCTCCTATTCTCACCTCTTTCCGCTGCGCTGTTTTTCCGTCATTGCTCACAAAAACATAGCCCTTCCCGGCATCGCCGTCGAGCAGGGCATCATAAGGAATTGCCCATGTGCCCGCAGTTTTGCGACGGGGACGTATTTCCGCCCGGGCAAACATGCCTGAAGCGACAGCGGAGGGAGCGCTGCTACTTAACCTGAGCTGAATGATGAACGTCCCCGAAGAGGGATCTATTCCTTCTGACTTCTTATACACCTGTGCCGGTAGCTGCTGACCCGGCAATGCATCGCTCTGCACTGTCGCAGGATCACCCTTCCTGATAGAAGCCCACTGCTTGTCGCTTACACCTACCTTCACCAGCCAGTTACTGCTTCCGGCGCCATTTACCTGCAGTACAGGAGTACCCGGGCCAACCACCTGCCCTTCGTTGGCAAAGCGCTGGAGGACATATCCGCTTGCAGCAGCCCTGATTTCCGAGTAATTCTTGTTGAACGATGCAGCTTTCAGCTGCTGACGGGCCACATCCAGTGCTGTCCTCGCGTTCTGCATCTGTTCGAGCGTGGCCACGCTGTCTTTGTAGAGCCTGTAAGCTCGCTGGTAATCCCGCTCTGCTTTTTCCTTTGCCAGAACAGCCTGTTCTGCACCGGCATTCACCTCTGTCAGGTTAAGAGTGGCCAGGAGCTGTCCACGGGTTACAGGATCGCCCTCCTTCACCAGCATGCGGTTAATGACGCCTCCCGTCTTGAAAGAAAGAACAGTCTCGTCATCAGTAGTAAAAGCGCCCGACGCTTTAATAGTCGAGCCGCTGCTTCCCTGTTCCAGAGCCTGAAGCTTTACCGGTATAATATCGTCCTGAATAGAGTTGTTCCCTTCCTGCGTATTGCTGCAGGAAAGGCCCAGCATCGCGATTGCGGCAACGATGCCACTTAAAATGATTCTCTTACTCATATGTTCTATTTGCCAAGGTTGTACGATGCCATTTCACGCTCCACGTTAGCAGAAGCCGTCAGGACATTGTATTTACTGATTGTGAATGCAAGCCGGGCCGCAGTGAGCTGCCCCCGTGCGTCTACTGTTTCTATATATGTATTTGTCCCAGCTCTGAAGCCACGTTCGATCAGGCGCTGATACGTTTCCGCCGCCGCAAGCCGGGCCTTTGACGACAGGTATGTTTCCCATGCCGACTTTAGATTATTGACAGAAACACTGCTGCTCAGGGCAAGCTGCTGCTGCGCCTGAGCGAGGCTGAGCTGCGCATTCTTCAGATCCAGGTTCGCCTGCTTCACCTTGTTATGATTGCGGTTGCCGGCGAAAAGGGGCACCTCCATCTGCAGACCTGCCAGATAGTAGCGTGAGTCGCTGTTGTACTTCCATCCCTCCGCCTGACTCCCCAGATCGAGGAATCCACTCAGCTTCGGAATTGCGTAGCTCTTATTCATCTTCACAATCGTCTCATTTAACTTGACTGCCTGCTGCAACGCCTTCAGCTCCTCCCGCTCGGCGCCTGGTGCTCCGCCCGACAACTGCGCCATGGCGAGAGTCAGCGCTGCGTCAGCATCATAGGCAGTATCAATATCACTGCTTCCGTCCCGGTTTAGCAGAGAATTGAAATAGAGCTTTGCGTTCTCTGCCTGCTGCCTGGCTTGTGTAACCTGTGCCTGGGCAGCAGCAATTTCGCTGTTTGCCCGAATGATGTATGCCGGCAGCCCTTTTCCGTTCTCCACCAGCTTCTCATTCACCCGCTTTCCCTCGAGCGACAGGGTTAACGATGACTGATAGATGCCCACAGCCCTCAGTGCGTTGAGGTAATTAAAGTAGGCGGACTTGACGTTCCTCACCAGCTCACGCTGGTAAGTTTCCACCTCATACTCCTGCAACCTGACCTGCTGCTGGCTGATCTGCTTGTTGTAGATCAGGTCGGTGTTGAGGACAGGCACCGTCGTTCGCACTTTCGCGTCATAAAAATTCCTGGGCAGAAAGGTGATAGACTGATTCTCGAGCTGCGGAAAAGCCTGGGTCTGTGTGAGCTGATTGAGTGTGGCGTAGGCCCCGTTTAAAAGATCGCCCAAAGGCAGGGGAATCTGACGACCGCCATCTGCTGTTTGGTAGCTTAACTGAAAGCCCGCAGACGGCAGGAACAAGCTTCTGGCCGACTGAAGTGCCAGCATTGCTTTATCAAGCGAGACATCCTTTTGCTGCAGAACGAGGTTATTCTTAAACGCGTCTTTAACATATCCCTCAAGCGGATTTGACTGCTGTGTCTCCTGCGCCACTCCCGGCGCAGATGGAAACCAAAATAAAAAAATCGTACATGATATTAATACTGTTCTCATTATTTACACTGTTAACATTAGGCGCAAAATTTTTTAACTCATTCCCTCTAATACTTTTATGAAGTTCCCGAAAGCTGCATTCAGCGCATCTTCACCTGACTCAAAAAAATGGTGACTTTTAGCCATATGTCCCAGGTGACCGTGAACAGTGAGGCTGCACAGGCCGTGCATAGTACCCCACACGAGAAGGGAAAACGACTTAGTCTCCTGCCCCTTAAAGTAACCTATGCCCTGACATTGCTCAATTGTCTGCAGCAAAAAGTTAAACGTGGTGAACCCCTCCGGCCAGCCCTCTCCTTCCAGGTTATTACAATGTGCGTCCAGAAAATCCAATGGCTCGCGCATGATGAACATCAATTCATAGAAATCACGGTTTTCAAGCGCGAACTGGATGTACGCCTTGCCCATTGCTTTGAGCCGCTCGAAGGGGTGTTCTACGTTTGCCAGCACAGAGAATTTCTGTCCCATTAACTTGAAGCCCTCCTGATGCAGCGCATAAATGATATCGCTCTTATCTTTATAATAGAGATATATGGTAGTAGGACTGAATTCAATCTCCGCTGCTATTTTCCTGATAGAGGTAGCTTCATACCCGTAGCGGGTAAACAGCGCCTTCGCCTTATCCAGTATTAGCTGCTTCAAATCCTCCCGATGCCGTTCTTTTCTTTCCTTAATTCCCATAATAACACCGCAAATATAGTTAACACCGTTAATAATGCTAATATCCCAGAAAACTTTTTTTATTTTTACTATTCACCACGACAGAATGAGCTCATGCCACGTTCAGAAGGCCCGCCACGCTCCGGGCCAATGCGGAATGCTGATAGGTGAGGTACAGTTCGTTCGGATTTCAGGCCGGCAAGGCTTTTCCCTTAGCTTGTTTCAGGTTCGCTTATGATTCGTTTCAGATCACCCCCCCGCGGCATCAGTGGAGGGTGAGTCCGGGTTGACTGCGGCTCTATCTCAATAAAACCCGGACTAAACCCGCTAGCGACCCGCACTCAACCCGGACTCACCCATACGCAGGAGCGTATCAATAACGACTCAAATACGAAGTTATGTTAGCGCGTCCTTATCTCCGTTTCTTTTGTTCCGGATCTGCTCCAGGATGGAGTTCCCTTTGTAGCGATACATTTTACTAGGTTGCAAAACCGGTTCCTTGAGGGATAGCGAGGAGGCTTTATGCTCCAAATAGTTTGAAGGTACATGAAATGCACTAATAATGGCGGAAGGACTGAAGTTCTTGCTATTGATGATATAGTTTTTACCGCTGCCAACCGAGCGGTGGTAATGGAGAGAAGCGAGAGTAAGCACAAGGCTTCCAGCAGGCAGTACTTTATCACATTTAAGCACCTCTCCGCTGTTCCTGCCCCGCGTGACAGGCAGCAGATAGCACTCAATTAACTGAGAAAAGCCCATACGGAAATTGAAGGCGAAGATCACGATGTTTAAGGTGACATCAAGCTCACGGATTAATGACGTGTTTGGATAGTGGAAGATCTTGTCGCCATCGAACGAAGGCACCTCTACTTCAAACAAGTCGTCCGGCTCAAAATGCACCTGCGGAAAGCCAGGCAGAACGCGCGATAAAGGTGAGTTTACGTTAAACTCAAATCCCTCCAACACGCTAAGGTCGGCGTCATGAAGATCGCGCTGACCTGCGGCGAGAGTTGAAGAGCCCCGCAAGGCAGCGCGTATGGCGCCTGTCAACCGGCTGTCTAAACGACTGTCAGCCCCAAAGTATACACTTTGCATAAACCTTCTGACCTCCGCGCCAGCTGAGCTGGCCAGCCCGAACTCCTTTCCGCTCAGCTTAGTTTCTTCTGTTTGTTTTCTTCTTGCTTGTTTGCCCCCAGGAGGGCGTGTTTGTACAACTTGTTTTCCTTCAGATTCGCGAAATACCACATTACCAACCAGACCACTAACGAATCCTTTCTTATTGATAATTGCCATCGGTTTAGATTTTAACTGGTTAGGTAAAGATTGGAAGTTTTGAAGGTAAAAAACAATGATGCTAGTCACTAATTTTCGAAACAGCTTCTTTTTTCAGGCAATTACTGCTAAGCATGCTATAATGCTTTTATTACCTTTAGGGCATGGAAAATAAATTTGACCTGATCAGACGAGGCCGGGAGAACTTTATCCGGCTTATTGATGATCTCGACCTTGACACTTTAAATAAAGTTCCCACAGGATTTAACAACAACCTGGCATGGCATCTTGGCCACATCATCGCCAGCCAGCAGATCATCTGTTACAGCTTCTCCGGACAACAACCAAAGATAAAGGAGGAATACATCAATAAGTACAGAAAGGGTACCAGGCCTGAGGCGGACATAGACGAGGCAGAGCTAAACGAGCTGAAAGACCTGCTTTTCTCTACGCTTAGCGCCACAGAGAGCGACTTCGCAGCAGGTGTTTTTACGAACTATAAACCCGTTACACTCAGCTTTGGCAACACGCTTAACAGCATCGCCGATGCGCTAGCATTTGTTCCGGTACACGACAGCCTTCACCTGGGTTATGCGATGGCCCTCAGGCGCGCCGTGCTTGCCGATGTGCAGAACACAGCAGGCTAGACGAGCTTCTGATAGGTACGCCACCAGATGTCGGGCATTTCTCCCCCTACTGCAATCTGATAATCATCATACCGGCAGGGTACAAGATGAAAGCGTTCATTTCCGGAGTGACTTGTAGGATAGGGCACCTGCATCCACCAGCGGTCGGTCTTCTTGCTCTTCACGAACACCAGTTCGTGAGAGTTATCCTTCAGCGATGCCCTGTAAATGATGTATTGGGACTTAGGCTGCAGGGGGAAGTCTTTTTTCCGCTGATAATATCCTTCAATCAGATACCATAACATCTGGGCGATGAGCATAGCCGTCTGACCGTTGCGGTCGTATGCAGGATTGAATTCATAGATGCCGAAGGAAGTCAGTTTATCGCTCATTCCTGCGTAACGACACAGCTGACAGGCCTCTTCACCATAGAACCCGTTAGGGGTGGCATTAGCATTTCCGCAGGCATCAGACGAGCGAATGGCGGAAACATCGAAGCTGAGCATGCTCGCATTTCTGACAATAGGCTCTGAAACGGCTATCTTTCCGTAAAAGTCGCCCAGGCGGTTTACGTCAAACAAAAGCTTCTCCATCACCCGCAAGCTGTCGTGACTGACGAAATACGTCTGATATCCGATATTGCTGAAATTAAACAAGTAGTTGGGCTCGTGCAGGAAGATCTTATTGAGGTAGGAGGTTGAGGTCGTTTCTACGGAGCTGATGTCGGTACTTTCGTCGAGGTCAAACCTCGGATCTACCACCACCAGATCAACCTTCTGCTCGAGCTCTTCATATGCCATGTATTGCGCATAGGTGAGATCATGTCCCCCTCCGATAATGATCGGAAATATTTCCTGTTTTACCAGTTCGGCAACTACAGTTTTGACGGCGACGTAAGTGTCGGCAACCGTATGGCCAGCCCTAATATTGCCAAGGTCGGCGATACGCACATTTCCGTTGCTCTGGTACAGGCTATAAAGTTTCCCTCTGACATAATCAGGCCCAAGAGCACAACCCTCGTTGTTCACGGCGTTCCGGTCGTCAGATACGCCCATCAGGACGATGTCGACCGTTTCTTTACTGACTTCCGGAAATTCGCTGGTGAAAATTTGCACCTGACCTCCAAGCTGCCCGGGCATAAACCCTGACTCTGCACAAAACTTCCTGCTATCTACAGGTGAGAAAAAATCGGATAACGACATAATCGCTTCAAATATCCATTTATTCAATTACTTTTGAAAGATTTTCAAATATTAGCCTGATGATATTAGTTACTGGCGCTACTGGTTTTCTAGGTTCCGAATTAGTAAAACAGCTGCATACACAGGGAAAGAGAATCAGAGCGGTAAAGCGGGAAAGCTCGCAGATCCCGGCTCCCCTGGCCGGGCTATCTGGAATAGAATGGGTAAATGCCGACCTTCTTGACTACTTTTCTTTAGAAAGCGCATTTGACGATGTCGATCAGGTGTATCACTGTGCCGCTGTCGTTTCATTTCAGCCATCTGACCGCCGCTCCCTGCTGCGCACAAACGGCGAGGGTACTGCTCACGTAGTGAATATCTGTCTTGACAGAGGGGTCGGAAGGCTTCTGCATGTCAGTTCAATTGCGGCGCTTGGCGAATCCAAGAAAGGAGAGCCGATCACAGAAAAACATTTCTGGCAACTCAATGCCAGGCACAATGGGTATGCTACATCCAAGTATGAAGCCGAAATGCACGTCTGGCGCGGTATTGCTGAAGGGTTAAACGCGGTGATCGTCAACCCCTCAGTGATCATTGGCAGGGATGCCGGCAGCAAGGGAAGTGGAAAAATCTTCGAAACGGTGCGCAAGGGGCTTCGTTTTTACACGAATGGGATCTGCGGGATGGTGGATGTAGAGGATGTTGCCAGGGCGATGATCCTTTTAATGGAGTCAGGCATCCAGGAAGAACGGTTTATTTTAAACGCTGAGAACATCAGTTATAAAGAGGTTTTCGAAACCACTGCAAAATGTTCAGGTGTCCGCGCTCCCTCCATCAAAGCGGGGGCATTTTTAATGGGCATCGCCTGGCGTGCAGCAGGACTGCTTTCTCTGGTCACCGGGAAAACGTTCGGATTAACAAAAGACACAGCCAGAAGTGCGTTGAAAACGTCCACGTATTCGTCAGACAAATTTCTGAAGACATTTCCTGAATTCAGCTTTAAGCCGGTCAGGCAAAGCATCAGCGAAATCTGCGCGATGCCATCTAACGTTCAATAATACTCCCCCCGATTAATGAAAAACTACTATATAATAGACTTTGACAGCACATTCACACAGGTTGAAGCATTAGACGAGCTTGTGAGAATATCATTAAAGAAACATCCCGAAAGGGAGGCCATCTATAAGAAAATTGAAGACCTTACCAATGCCGCCATGGAAGGCAGGCTTTCCTTCCGCGAAAGTCTTTCAGGGCGGGTCCAGCTGCTGCACGCCAATCAGGACCATCTGAAGCAGCTGGTGAGCCGGCTAAAGAAAAAAGTGTCGGCCTCATTCCTCCGCAATCGCGATTTTTTCAAGAAACATGCAGATGAAGTGCTGATCGTCTCAGGAGGGTTCAAGGAATTTATTACGCCGGTAGTCCTTCCTTATCATATTAAGAAGGAAAATATATATGCCAATACCTTCACGTTTGACGAAGAGGGAAACATCACAGGATACGACGAGAGCAATCCCCTCTCGGAGGAGGGGGCAAGGTAAAACTCCTCAGGCAGCTTCAGCTGCAGGGCAATATCTTCGGTATCGGCGACGGACACTCCGACTTCCAGCTGAAGGAGTCAGGATTGATCCAGAAGTTCTATGCCTTCACCGAGAACATCGCCCGCAAGAGCATCCTTGAAAAGGCAGATCATGTAACCCCCAGCTTCGACGAGTTCCTTTATGTCAATAACCTGCCGAGGGCAATCTCCTACCCAAAGAACAGGATCTTGTGTCTGGTGGTCGGTGATGTTCCTGAAGAGGCGATACAGGTATTGAAAAAAGATGGCTTTTCAATCCGGCATAAGTCGACGATCGAGGACAAGTACATTGCCGATGTCGGCATGCTGCTGCTGGGAGACGGTGAGAAAGTGGAAGACGCTCAGCTGGAGCGTGCAGTGAAGCTGAAAACGATCGGCTACCTGGGAAACAGCCGTAATAAAATATCCCTTGATTTAGCGACAGAGATGGGCATTGTGGTATTTGATGATCCGAAGCAGAATCCGCGGAATGCGCAGTTTATTCCTAAACGGATGGCTACCTTCATTAATAAGGGTGATACCTACCTCAGCGCAAATTTTCCAAGCCTGCAGCTGCCCAAAATGGATAATGTACACCGGCTCATCCACATACACAAGAATGTTCCGGGCATTATGGCCCAGATCAACCGGGTATACGCGAACAACAACATCAATATCATCGGGCAGTTCCTAATGACAAACAGCCAGATCGGCTATGCCATCACGGACGTAACGGCGCAGTATGACCCGCAGGTACTGAAGGCATTAAAAGAGATTGAACAAACGATCAAGTTCAGGATCCTCTATTAGCAGCAGCGGTCTCTGGTTTTAACATGGCTGCCAGAGACCGCGGCTTTCCATATTTCTCCCTTTTTACATTTTCCACTGCATCAGCGCCTTCCCTATGCTGGCTGTCTGCTTCCTTCCATTGCTTCCGCGCGGGCTAAAGAAATCATAAAAGCTGCCATTACTGCTCAAAAAATTGTTAATTTGCATTATTGTTCGATCATAATTATTGATGCTGTGACAGATACACTTGATATAAAAATCACTAAAACCAGCAAGTCGAGACTAGAAGAAACCGACTTTAGTCACTTGCCATTCGGAAAAGTTTTTTCCGACCATATGTTTGTTGCCGACTACGAAGACGGCGAGTGGAAAAACTTGCAGATCGTGCCCTACGACGAGTTATCATTTAGTCCTGCTATGTCCGTACTTCATTACGGACAGGCTTTTTTTGAAGGGCTGAAAGCGTACAAGCATGCAGATGGAAAAGCCACGCTTTTCCGTCCATACAAGAACGCAGAGCGCTTCAACAAGTCGGCAGAGCGCCTTTGTGCGCCTGAGCTGCCAGAGGATATTTTTGTACAGAGCATTGCTGCTCTTGTGAACCTTGATAAAGACTGGATTCCAACGGCAGAGCATCACTCTCTTTACATCAGACCTTTTATGTTCTCCACTGACCCTTACCTGGGTGTACAACCGTCAAAGACTTATAAATACGTGGTGCTGACGGGGCCAGTAGGAGCATATTTTCCAAAACCGCTGAAAGTGAAGTTTGAAACCTATTACACGCGTGCAGCAGAAGGAGGTTTCGGATTTGCGAAAGCCGCAGGTAATTATGCAGGCTCCCTTCTTCCGGCTCAGGAAGCTATGAAAGAAGGATTTGACCAGCTGATCTGGACCGACGCAAAAGAACATGCCTACGTGGAAGAATTAGGTGCAGCGAACGTGATGTTTGTGATCAATGGAAAACTTATTACGCCTTCTACTCGCGACAGCATTTTGAAAGGTGTGACGCGCGACAGCGTGCTTACACTTGCACGCCACTGGGGTATGGAGGTAGAGGAACGCAGGATATCTGTAGCCGAAGTTGGCGAAGCTTTGAAGAGCGGAACCCTTTCCGAAGCTTTTGGTGTGGGAACTGCCGCTACCATTGCGCCAATTGCAAGTATTGGCTTTGAAGGCGAGCTCTATCACCTTCCGAATGTAACTAAGGCAGAATTTTCGAACCGTGCTCTGCAGGCTTTAAATGACATCAGGTATGGATTTGGCCCTGACGAATTTGGCTGGAACTATACCATCTAAGCTTCTGAAGAGCAGGCTAACAGCCGGCATTGAATAGTAATTTTTCACAGCAGCAGCGCCTTTGGCCTGCTGCTTTTTTTGCCCCGGCCCGTGGTGGTCAATAAAAAACTCTGCCAACCTGTCATTTATATAAAATGTTCTTACTTTTGCATTTCTAAAGAAGAAACAGGTATGTACAATATACAGAGCGGTGAAAAGGAACTGGATGAGGCAAGGCAGGGAGAGGCTTTAATGCTTGATAACGAGGGTGCTGATAACGGCAGGAAGCTCTATATAGAGAGTTATGGCTGTGCGATGAATTTCTCTGACAGTGAAATCGTTGCCTCTATCATGAGTAATATGGGCTTCCAGACCACCACTGATTACAAGGAAGCTGATGTGATCTTTATCAATACCTGCTCCATCCGAGAGAATGCCGAACAGCGGGTACGAAACAGGCTCCGGGAGTTTGGCATCGCCAAGGTAAAGAACCCCGGAATGGTTGTGGGTGTACTGGGCTGCATGGCAGAGAGGCTGAAGGCAAAGTTCCTGGAGGAAGAAAAACTGGTAGACGTAGTGGTTGGACCGGATGCTTACCGTGATCTTCCAAACCTCATTGGCCAGGTTGATGAAGGGAACCGGGCTGTCAACGTCCTTCTGTCGCGCGAGGAGACCTATGCCGACATCAACCCTGTCAGGCTCAACTCTAACGGAATTACAGCCTTCATTTCCATCATGAGAGGCTGCGACAATATGTGCTCTTTTTGCGTTGTCCCCTTTACGAGAGGACGTGAGAGGAGCCGTGATGCCCACTCCATTGTAAAGGAAGCGATGGAATTATTCGAACAAGGATACCGGGAGGTCACCCTGCTGGGGCAGAATGTTGATTCATATAAATGGACGTCCGCCGACGGGTCAGAAAAGGTAAACTTTGCCGGGCTTCTGGAGCTTGTTGCGCTCATTAGTCCGGATCTGCGCGTTCGGTTCTCCACATCCCACCCTAAAGATATAACTGACGAGGTGCTGTACACGATGGCTCGTCATGAAAATATCTGCAAGTACATACACCTCCCTGTACAATCAGGAAACTCGAGGGTACTGGAACTGATGAACCGGACCTACGACCGCGAGTGGTACATGGGACGTGTTGACAGTATTCGCCGGATCATTCCCGGGTGTGCGATCTCCACCGACGTGATAGCGGGATTTTGTACGGAAACGGAAGAGGAGCATCAGGACACCCTGTCGATGATGGACTACGTGAAATACGATTATGCTTACATGTTTATGTACTCGGAAAGACCTGGCACACTGGCGGCAAAGAGATATACAGATGATATTCCGGAGGATGTTAAGAAACGTCGCCTCAACGAGATCGTAGCAAAACAGCAGCAATACTCGCATGAACGCCTGCAGCAGCAGGTTGGGAAAGTGCAGAAAGTCCTGATTGAAGGATTTTCAAGAAAGTCGGAGCTTGACTACTGCGGAAGGAATGACCTGAACGCAATGGTGGTATTTCCGGCCAGTGAGAGATACAAACCGGGACAGTACGTCAATGTGCATATAGATCGCTGTACGACAGCAACTCTCCTCGGAACGGTTGTGGACTAAAGAAAGCCGGTCTCAAACAAGTCTGATTTACGAGGAAGCGTTCATTGAATTTTAAAGGGGCAGATCAGGAGCCAGATTTAGCATTGCCGCCTGATACTTGTTGCCAGGCGTTGGGAATCAAAAACATGACACCTGCTACCTGGAAGGTATATCAGGCGTTTGTTACTCAGCATTTGAAATGAAAGGCATGAGAGATAATGCAGTTTCTGATACCTTGTACTCACTACTTACAACTTACTACTTACTACTTTATTGACCCTACAATAAATGGATATTCAGGATATAAAGAACCGGTTTGGAATAATAGGCAATTCACCGCTCCTTAACAGGGCGATTGATATAGCACGCCAGGTTGCGCCAACCGACATATCAGTGCTGATTACTGGTGAAAGCGGAAGCGGGAAGGAAGTTTTCTCTCACATCATTCACCAGCTCAGCAGCAGGAAACATGGTCCGTTCATTGCCGTAAACTGCGGCGCCATTCCTGAAGGGACGATTGATTCGGAGCTTTTCGGACACGAGAAAGGTTCATTTACCGGAGCACATGAAGCCCGTAAAGGCTACTTCGAGGTAGTGAACGGCGGTACCATTTTTCTCGATGAGGTGGCCGAACTTCCGCTTGGCACCCAGGCGCGCCTTCTGCGTGTACTGGAGACAGGCGAATACCTTCGGGTTGGTTCTTCAAAAGTTCAGAAAACGGATGTACGGGTGGTGGCAGCCACAAATGTGGATGTCTATGATGCCGTGCAGAACGGAAAGTTCAGGGAGGACCTCTACTACCGCCTTAACACCGTGCCTCTTAAAATACCGCCTTTGCGGGAGCGCAAAGAAGATATCTATCTGTTATTCCGCAAATTCATTGCCGACTTTAGCGCAAAATACCGCAGCCCTTCTGTTCAGCTTGACGCCGAGGCTCAGCAGTTGCTGATGAACTATAGCTGGCCGGGCAATGTCCGTCAGCTGAAAAACGTGGCCGAGCAGGTGGCAGTACTGGAGCAGGAGCGCATGCTAACTGCGCAGCGCCTGCTGACTTATATTCCCCAGGAGCAGGGAAGTAACCTTCCGATGCGCATCAAGCAGGACAACAAGGAGGATTTTTCCGAGCGGGATATCCTTTACAAGGTGCTCTTCGATATGAAAAGGGATATGGTGGAACTGAAGAAACTGGTAGCTGAAATAATCAGGGAAGGAGGCAATCCTGCTGTATTGCGCGATAATCCGCAGCTGCTGAATCAGCTTTATCACGATGCAGAGTTCCCATCTGCTCCTGCTAACGCCGCGCCCCTTGTGCTCCATCATCCCGATAACGATGTTAAGCACGACTACAACTTCATTCCGCATACGGAGGAAATAGAGGAATCTCTTTCCCTGGTGGAAAAGGAGTCGGACCTGATTAAAAAGGCGCTGAAGAAACATAAAGGAAAACGGAAGCTTGCAGCACAGGAACTTGGAATCTCCGAGCGTACTTTATACCGGAAAATTAAAGAGTTAAATCTGAACTAAATCAATGAAGACTATTTCGGCGAAAGCCCTCTGGCTGATCTTACCATTGCTGCTTCTCACTCAATCATGCGGCATCTATAGTTTCTCGGGAGCCTCAATTCCGGCCAACATGAAGACGGTAACTGTTCAGTTTTTTGAAAACAATGCGCCTCTGGTTGTTCCCAACCTGAGTCAGCAGTTCACGGAAGCTCTTAAGGAGCGGATCAGAAATCAATCGAGACTAAGCGTGGTAAGGGAAAACGGCGATGGAGTTTTTGAGGGACGCATTACGGACTATAGCATCAAGTCGGCCGCTGTAACAGGAAACGAGCGGGCAGAAGCCACGAGGCTTACCATCACAGTTAGTGTAAAATTCACCAATACCCTGAATAACGAATTAAGTTTCGAGCAGGCCTTCAGCAGGTACCGGGAAATAAGGGGAAGTAATATTCAGTCGCAAGAACAGCAGTTAATTCGCGAGATCAATAACGACCTGACTGAAGACATCTTTAACAGAGCATTTGCCAACTGGTAAGCCGGCCGGTTTGAGAATTAATTAATTACATTGTATAAAATCAGAAAGTGGGAGAATTAAAAGTTACAGGAAACGGGGAATTTTTTAAATTTCTTCTGCCGCAGGAGAACCTGAATGACGCGGATATCACGGCTTTGAAATATCTCGTCCTGAAGTTTCCCTATTGTCAGCCCCTGCATTTTGCTTACCTGTCTGCACTGAAACACCGGTCGGAGGCTGAGTTTGAAGCCTATCTGCCCAAAGCAACCGCCTATACACCAAAAAGGGAGGTACTTCACCGCTTTATCAATTCCCCGGGAACATTCTTTTCGCACGAATTTAAGGCTGACGATTTTCAGGAAGAGGAAGTTGAAGCTCAGCAAAGCCTTGTGACAGAGCCGCCTGCTGCTCCAGAACCTGCTCCGGCCGCAGAAGCGCCGGATGAAGTAATGGAGCCCTCGGTCATCGAGACGGTGATTCCTGAGCTGGAAGAACCATCTCTGGAAGAACCATGTCTGGAAGAACCTTCACCGATTGCAGAAGGGGCTGCCCCTGAGGCAATTGAAAACGCAGAGCCCGTAGAAACGGTAATTCCGGAAGTGGAACATCTGCTTGAAGAGGTCAATGATATAAACAATCGGGAAGCGGAAACAGTAACGGCAGAAGAGCTGACGGCAGACGAAGACGAACAGGAAACGGACTCCGTCTCTGTCGACAGTATTGCCGCCTCAGACTACTTTATCTTCAACAGGTCTGACATTGACCCTCTGAAAGACGAAGAGATTGCAACTCCTCCGGCACGCGTTCTGCAACCTGTGGCACCTCCCTCAGACCTGACCCGGTATGACGATGATACCATGCCGTATACATTCCTCTGGTGGCTGCATAAGACCCGGAAAGAATACGCGGAGACTTATCAGCCCTTTGTACGCAATCCGCATTATGTCAAGCAAACGCCGGCGGGAGAGCTGAACCAGCAGATCATAGAGAACATCTTTCATATACAGCCCGAACTCAACACGTTTCAGGCCGCTGCTGTTGCCTCAACAATTGAGTTTGAACTCAAGAGGAAGGAAGATGAGATCATCGAGAAGTTTATCAAAGAAGAACCTCAGATAAAACCGCCCCAGGCAAGTAAACTGGACACGGAGAATAAGGCGCGGAAGAGCTCGGAAGACAACTTTGAACTCGTTTCGGAGACGCTTGCCAAGATTTATACAGATCAGATGCTCTATCATAAAGCCATCGAGATTTACAAAAAATTAAGTTTGAAATTCCCGGATAAAAAGCTTTACTTTGCGGGTCAAATTGAAGAACTAGAAAAGAGAATCAGTTAATTACAAGATATATGTTTTACTTACTAATCGGCCTGGGTATCATCGTGTGCGTTTTATTGGCATTCTTAATATTGATCCAGGAACCTAAAGGCGGAGGTCTCACTTCAGGATTCGCGGGATCTAATAATATCATGGGCGTGCAGAGAACAGGTGACTTCCTTGAAAAAGGCACATGGGTCCTGATTATAAGCCTGATGGTAATTGTCCTGCTTATCAATGTGGTCATTCCAAAAGGAGGCGAAAGAAATTCAGAAGCCGAAGAAATCCAGAAACAGATAAACAAGTCAGTACCGGCAGCTCCAATGCAGGCTCCTTCTACCCTGCCAGGACTGAAAGATACTACGAAGAAATAATGCAGACTCTGCTCTGCTGCGATAAAAAGCTGCCTTCGGGCGGCTTTTTTTGTTTGTAACGGGAGGGTTTCAGCTTTCTGCCAGGCACTGTCAGCTTGACACGGCAAGATTAAGTTAAAGTAAAATGCGACCATCAGTTAATGAAATTTTGACAAATGAAACAAGCAAAAGTGCCATAGAAATGCTTTGGCACAAAATCTGACGCTTAGCGAAACAAACTAATATTCATAATCACTATGGCATTAAGTATCAAACCTATCGCAGATAGAGTAGTAGTTGAAGCTGCTCCTGCAGAAGAGAAGACAGCATCAGGTATCTATATCCCTGACACAGCTAAAGAAAAACCTCAGAGAGGAACTGTAGTTGCCGTTGGAGATGGCAAAAAAGATGAGCCTTTAACTGTTAAAGTAGGTGACGAGGTTTTATATGGCAAATATGCCGGTACGGAGATTACCTACGAAGGTAAAGAGTATTTAATCATGCGTGAATCTGATATCTACGCAGTATTGTAAGAAAGGATAGGAGATTTGAGGAATGAGACAATAGAACTGGCTCTCATGCCCCGGATCGAATATTAAAAGACAAAGTATTAAAAGACGAGGTTTAGATAGAATAGTTATAGAAAAAACTAAAATCTGATATCTAACATCTCACATCTAAAAAAACAATAACAATGGCAAAACAAGTCAAATACAACGTTGAAGCGCGTGACGCCCTCAAAAGAGGTGTTGATACCCTGGCAAACGCAGTTAAAGTTACTTTAGGTCCAAAAGGCCGTAACGTGATTATCGATAAGAAATTCGGTTCTCCTGCTGTTACCAAGGACGGTGTTACTGTAGCAAAAGAAATCGAACTGAAAGACAGTTTGGAAAACATGGGCGCTCAGATGGTGAAAGAAGTTGCTTCTAAGACTGCTGATATCGCCGGTGACGGTACCACTACTGCAACCGTACTTGCTCAGGCTATCGTAACTGCTGGTATCAAGAACGTAGCTGCCGGTGCAAACCCAATGGATTTGAAGCGTGGTATTGACAAAGCTGTTGCAGCTGTCGTGGCTAACCTGAAGAGCCAGTCACAAACAGTTGGTGAAGACAACAACAAGATCAAACAAGTTGCCAGCATTTCAGCTAACAATGACGAAGTGATCGGTTCATTGATCGCTGAAGCGATGGGCAAAGTTGGTAAAGATGGTGTAATTACCGTTGAAGAAGCAAAAGGTACTGAAACTGAAGTGAAGACTGTAGAAGGTATGCAGTTTGACCGCGGTTACCTTTCTCCTTACTTCGTAACCAACGCCGATAAAATGGAAGCAGAATTAGACAATCCTTACATCCTGATCTACGACAAGAAGATCAGCAGCATGAAGGAATTGCTTCCGGTACTTGAAAAACAAGTTCAGACTGGCAAACCTCTTTTAATTATTTCTGAAGACCTTGACGGCGAAGCTTTGGCTACATTAGTAGTGAACAAGATCCGCGGTTCTCTGAAAGTTGTTGCTGTTAAAGCTCCTGGATTCGGCGACCGTCGTAAAGCTATGCTGGAAGACATCGCTATCTTAACTGGTGGTACTGTTATTTCAGAAGAAAGAGGCTACAAGCTGGAAAATGCAGACCTTACTTACCTTGGACAGGCTGAGAAAGTAGTTGTTGACAAAGACAATACTACGATCATCAATGGTGCTGGTCAGGGCGAAGATATCAAGGCTCGCGTTAACCAGATCAAGGCTCAGATCGAAACTACTACTTCTGACTACGACCGCGAAAAATTACAGGAACGTCTTGCTAAGTTAGCTGGTGGTGTTGCTGTTCTTTACGTAGGTGCTGCTACCGAAGTAGAAATGAAAGAAAAGAAAGACCGTGTTGACGATGCATTACACGCAACCCGCGCTGCTGTTGAAGAAGGTATCGTTGCAGGTGGTGGTGTTGCTTTCATCCGTGCTATCGAAGGCTTAAGCGGACTGAAAGGCGCTAACGAAGATGAAAATACTGGTATCCAGATCATCCGCCGCGCAATCGAAGAACCTCTTCGTCAGATCTGCGAGAATGCAGGAATCGAAGGTTCTATCGTAGTTCAGAGAGTAAAAGAAGGTACTGCAGACTTCGGTTACAACGCACGTACTGACTCTTACGAAAACCTGATCGGTGCTGGTGTAATCGATCCTACTAAAGTTTCCCGCGTTGCTTTGGAGAACGCAGCTTCAATCGCTGCTATGTTGTTAACAACAGAATGTGTACTTGCAGACGAACCAGAAGAAGAAAAAGCTGGTGCAGGTATGCCTCCTATGGGCGGTGGAATGGGCGGAATGATGTAATTCACCCAAACCCTGCAAAGGGACATATAAACAAAAAAGCCGGAGCAAGTCTCCGGTTTTTTTGTTTATACACTATTTTCATAAGTTTGATCAATGGAACTTTCAAAATTTTACGACAAAGCGTACGACTGGATCCTGGCCAACGGGCCGCGTCTCATACTTGCAATTTTCATCTTATTTATCGGACTCTGGCTGATCAAAATGGTCAGAAAGGCGATCGTGAGGAGTATGATGAAAAGGAACTTTGATCCCTCTCTGCAGCCTTTCATCCAAAGCATCCTCATCATTTCGCTCCAGGTCATGCTGGTACTGGTAGTTATGCAGATACTCGATGTGCAGCTCACCATTCTTACTACCGTAATCGGCGCATTAGGTGTAGCTGCAGGTCTGGCTTTATCGGGCACACTTCAGAACTTCGCAAGCGGCGTACTGATCCTCGTCCTCAAGCCGTTTAAAGCAGGAGACAACATTATCGCCCAGGGGCAGGAAGGTACTGTCTCCTCTATTCAGATCTTCTATACGGTGGTGACAACTTTCGAAAACAAGACGGTGATCATCCCGAACAGTAAGTTATCAAATGAGATCATTATCAACGTAAGCAGACAGGGAAAGCGGAGAATGGACATCGAACTGAAGTTCAGCTATGCATATGACATCGCGCAGGTTAAGGCAATTCTGGCCGAATCAGCCGAAAGCGCCAGGAACGTGCTTAATAATCCTGCCCCCCGGATTGGCGTGTCAGTACTCGAACCAGACGGATACAAGATGATGATCAATGTGTGGGTTAACTCCCACGGCTTTATTGATGCCAAACTAAATTTCCAGGAAAAGCTGATCGGTGATTTAAAATCAGCCGGAATCAAGTTACCCGGCATGACTTAAAACCGCGCGTCTTCTCAGTCAGTGAAATAACTTACAGGCCAGAAGATTTCTACATCAGAGGCATCACTCAGCCGCACTCCTGATGTAGAAATCGTCGAAAGCAGACCGTTTGCTTTCAGCGCCTTTTGATATCAGGCCCGCCCGCACCGCTCTGTCCCAGGGAGGCAGAAAAGAGCCCTCGATAAGCTCGTCATTGAGCACCTTAAAGTCTTTACCGTTGAGGCTATAAAGGAATCGGAGATCCTTTCCATTCTTAACTTCCATTCTCAGTGACAGGACGTCCTTTACAGGTATTGTCCGTTCGAGGAGAAATACAGGATTTCCTTCACGGATCACGGAAAGTCTAAGGGTATCTCCGGCAAGCGTTGTGCTCACCAGGTTCTTGTCCTCTCCGATGGCTGCAATTCCGGCTTCCGCAGTGCTGGCGGAAACAAGCAACTTAACACCTGCGGTATAACTGCCAGTATAGGTCTTCTGGGCAACAAAAGCGCCTGCTGTAGTAGCATTAGCCCCTAACAACAACTGCCCTTTCTTCAAAGTGAAATCTGGCTTCTGAAAAACACTCCACTGCCAAAGATCGCTCAACGTCTTTCCTTTAAAGTCATCGGTAATGCTGACAGGGCCTTTATTCTTTCCACTGTTGCCCGGAATGAAGCGCACCCATCCATCGGGAGTAAAGTCGAACTCCTGCAGCAAGCCCTGCCTTCCGGCAAATACGCCGCCTTTAGCTTCGTACGCGTGGTAGAGGAAATAAAACCTGCCGTCTTTCTGGACAGGCGTGCCGTGTCCGGGACACTTCCATTGATCACTACTGCTTAGAATAGGATTACCACGGTACTTTTCCCATGGCCCTGAAAGGCTCTTTGATCTGGCAACTCCGCTTACGTAGGTACAGCCAGGCCCGCAGCATCCGGCGGCAGCATAAAAGGCATAGAAGTAGTCGCCATGCCGTATCATAGACACGCCCTCTACGAGGTTTTCTTCCCATGCCTCTGAATTTCTGAACAGCTCTTTCTTTTCGCCGATCAAGGCGGTTCGCTCCTCATTCATTTCAGAAATCCATATCGGAGTAGGCTTGCCCACACTATTTGCATCCTCCTTCCAGATAATTTGAAGTTTCCCATTCTCGTCCCTCATCGGAAAGGCATCAATAGACCCGACTTCCTGACAGATCAGAGGGCCGTGGTCGGTATAAGGACCTTCCGGCTTGTCGGCACTTGCTACTGCCACACAGAGATTGCCATCTTTCTTATGCGCGGTATAGTAGACATAGACCTTTCCCTTCTCATATGTAATCTCGGGTGCCCAGAAATAATAATCGGCCCATGCAGGCGGCTCCTTAAAAATAGTGCCCTCCTGCTTCCAGTTGACCAGATCTTTGGAACGGAACAGGGGATAAACAGGTGCCCAGTTCGACGTAGTTGCACTGGCCCAGTATGTATCGCCTATTTTGACAACAGACGGATCCGGGTTATCTCCAGGAAGTACAAGCTGCTGCGCTCTTAGGCTGCCTGCCATGAGCAGTGCTAACAGCAGAAAAGTGGAGGTTAGATTTCTGGCCATAATGATATTAAAAAAAGGAAAAAGATAGATGTTGAAATGGAAGTGATGCAGCTTCTTAAGTAAAAAGAAAGGCCCCTTGCCGTTGGCAAAGGGCCTTTCTTTTTACTTAACTGTGAACTTATATACAGTAGTTGTTTTGTAGGTCTCACCGGGGCTTAAAGTTGTGGTAGGGAAAGCCGCCTGATTAGGAGAGTCAGGAAAATGCTGAGTCTCCAGGCAGAAGGCAGTACGATGCTCATCCTTGGTGCCGTTCTTCAGCGTGTGCGATCCGTCAAGAAAATTACCGCCATAAAACTGAATACCAGGTTCCTTTGAAAGCACATCCATTACGACTCCTGACTTATCTCCTTCAACAGAAGCAACTCTTTTCAGAGCTGTTGACTTCTTATCAGCAATCACAAAGTTATGGTCGTAACCCATTCCGTACTTTAACTGCTGATGTTTGTCGTTGATGCGGGCACCGATCGCTGTAGGATTACGAAAATCGAACGGCGTACCTTCTACCGGCTCCAGCTTTCCGGTTGGAATAAGGGTAGAATCAACCGGAGTATAGCGGTCAGCGAAAATTTGCAGGATGTGGTCGTTGATTGTTCCGCTTCCCTCTCCATTCAGATTAAAAAACGTGTGATTAGTAAGGTTGATAACAGTTTTCTTGTCTGTCTTTGCCTCATAGTCAATTTCAAGATCATTGGAGCCCGTTAGCGTATAGATCACCTTAACATCAAGGTTGCCGGGGTATCCTTCTTCCCCGTCTTTTGCACGGTAGGTTAACTCAAGCTGATTTGCTGATAACTGCTTTGCGTCCCATACAACTCTGGAGAAGCCTTTCGGACCACCATGCAATGCATTGGGAGGGTTATTTATAGCTAACGTATATTGCTTGCCGTCAAGGGTGAACTTCCCTTTGGCGATGCGGTTCCCGTAGCGACCGATCAGAGCGCCGAAATAAGTATCGCCGCCTTTTGTGTAATCGTCAACATTATCAAAACCATTCACCACATCGATCATTTTTCCATTTTTATCAGGCACAATCAGGCTTACTACCCGTCCCCCGTAATTGGTGATCGCTACTTGAACATTGTTATTATTCTTCAATACAAAGAGATCTGTTTTTTTGCCGTCAATCGTTTTCTGGAACGGTTCCTTTGCAGGAATTGCGGCAGGTTGAGAAGATTCAGACATATTACTAGTTTTTTGTTGTTTTGAATTAGTACAGGCCGCCAGAACAAGAAGACAGGCAGCATAAAGCCAGGGAGTTTTGAGTTGCATTTTCATTGATGGTTATAATTGTTATTTAAACGCGTAATGTTCATTTCAAACTTAGAAAATTTCCGGATAGATTCTAGTAAAGAGCTGATAAAAAAGACTGTGTTTCTTCCGGCATTATTTTGCCCCTCCCCTGCCTGAAGGTCCTTCTGATGGGACAGCAAGGGGTATTCCCTCCTTCACAGGGGTGCCGAACTCCGGTACTCCATCCTCCCTCCAGGAGAATTTCTGTGCGCGGGGTGATCTCTGCCGTCCGCAACCATCCCCCGGTTTTGAATTTGCATGATAGAGTATCCAGTCTTCAGTACCGTCGGGCGACTTAAAAAAGGAATTATGGCCGGGGGCATATACGCCGTTCTCACGCGACTGCGTGAAAACAGGCCGTTCACTTTTCCTCCAGCTAGCTGAATCCAGGAGGTTGCGCCGACCGGTAAATGTCAGAAGTCCCAGGGAATACGAGTCGGTCCAGCAGCCGCTGGCCGAGTAAACCAGGAAAAGTCTGCCCTTGTTTGAAAGGGGCTGAGGCCCCTCATTTACGCTGACATGGTGGGGATCACCCGGAAGATCTCCATCCTTCTCCCAATCAAATACCGGACTGGAAATACGGATTCGCTTTCCCTTGATCCTGAGTGGATTTTTCATCTTTGCAATGTAGATATCCTGCTGTCCATTTTTATCGCCATGCCAGCCTGACCATACCATATAGAGCTTTCCCCTGTATTCAAGCACAGAGCCATCAATGGCCCACTTGTCCGTCTTGTCGCCAATCTTCCCTTTAAACACCCACTCGCCTTTCATTGGGTCTGAGGAACGATTCTCAAGCACGAACATACGGTGGTTAATATTGTCCCCGTCATCTGCTGCAAAATAGACGTACCATCGCCCTCTCAGAAAGTGGATCTCAGGCGCCCATAGTTCTCTCGACCACGCCTTTCCGGGGGAGGATCAAAAATTACTTTTTTCTCGGCACTGGCCAGATCGGCAATACTCTTTGTTTTTCGCAGCTCAAGCCGGGAACCGGCAGTATGCATATAATAGTAATACCCGTCCTTATAAAAACTGAAAGGGTCAGCTCCCTGAGGCAAAAGAGGATTGGTGAAAGTGCCACTCTGAGGCTGGGCAAATACAGTATTAAAGAAGATGAATAAGAAAACAAGGAAAGTGGAGTGTTTATATGGCATGATGGACGACTTAAATGCAATAACAACCGCCGTTCGATTCGGTTAATCTTCGCCAAAATACCGATTATATTCCAATAGCCTGAAAACGACACGAAGAAATTCCTGACCCGGGCTGCCGGGTCAGGAATTAAAAGGACTACCAACCGGGGTTCTGACTCAAATTCGGATTGAGGTCAATCTCTCGCTGCGGCACCGGCAGGAACTCGCTGCGCCCCTTCACAAAAGTTGAAAATGCAGGATCTCTCGGAGCGAGCTGAGGTCCCAGATCGCCCCAGCGGGCAAGATCAGCCCAACGGTGGCCTTCCCCGCTCAGTTCAGTTATACGTTCGTGTTTGAGCTGTTGCAGGAACTCAGGTTGCGTCAGGCCCGGTCGTGTTGTTGACAAGGGGGCAAGGCCGGCACGCTGCCTGACCTGATCAACGTAACGGTAAGCACCGGCCGTATTTCCGGTAGCATTCAAACACTCGGCATACATGAGAAGAACGTCAGCATAGCGGATAAACCTCCAGTTATTGGGCGAACGGAATCCTTCAACGCTCTTCCAGTGATCGTTCAGGAACTTCCGGAACCAGGCCCTGTCCCTGTTGGCATTATTGGGGTACAAGGTTGCAAACGTTCTGCCATAGAAAGTGGTAAATTCAGGGCCACGAACATCGGTAGAATCGTAGAGGAAAGATGCTGCAAGACGGGGATCGCGCCCTCCGGCAGCTGTATTCTCTCTGGTGAATTCATGGATCACCCAGCGAAGTGCCTCTCCATCCGAAAAACCAATCTCAGGAGGTGCCCAGAACTGGGGAAGTGAGCTGCCTGTATTTTGATTGGGCGTTTCGGTATCATCATCCCCCGTCTCGGCAGGGTTTTCAGAGAACTGCCATTCGAACACTGACTCTGCATTATTCTCGGTGGATACCCTGAAGTTGTCGCGATAGTCGGCCATCAAACTATACACGGACTTTCCCTCCCCCTCAGCAAGCCACTGCAGCGGGGTGAGTGCTTCGCTGTATTTCTGCTGCTGCATCAGCGCTTTTGCCAGCAAGGCATAGGCAGCGCCTTTGGTTGCCCGGCCCTTATCGGCATCAGCATATGAGACAGGCAGACCTGCGGCTGCGTCCCTTAGATCTTGTTCAACCTGTGCCCACACCTCTGTTGCAGAGGAAGAGACAGGCAGATCGTTGACATTAGAGGTCTTTAGCATCAGCGGGACCCTGCCCCAGAGGTTAACCAGGTTATAGTAAAAGAGGGCGCGCAAGAATTTCGCCTCTCCCAGATATCGCTGTTTTACCGATTCTTCCATTGTAATTGCAGGCACATTATCAATCACCTGATTAGCTCTGAAAATACCGATATAGTTATCGTTCCAGATACCATACATATTCCCGTAGTTATAGTCAGTGATCTGGAAGCGATCCATATTGTTCACAATGTCGCTGGCCGGACTTCTGCTCGTCCCTTCATCAGACCGGATGACCAGGTAAAAAGGCATCCACCGCGAGATAGGCGTACGGTGAAGAGTGCTGTAAATCGCATTGACTCCTCCCAGGGCGTCTTCAGCTGTCGTCCAATAGATGTCGGACCCTATCTGATTCGGATTCTCAACGTCCAGATAATCCTTGCATCCTGCCAAACTTAGAAAACAGGCAAGGATGACGATAATATTCTTTTTCATAAGTACATTCCCTTTTAAAATTCTCCTGTAAAGCCGATAGAAAAAATACGGGCAGCAGGCCAATGTCCATTATCTACCCCCCGCTCCTGAATATTTGCGCCAGTTACATCAGGATCCAGGCCTGAGTAACCCGTGATTGTAAACAGGTTCTGCGCGCTGAGAAAGACTCGGGCATTGTTAATTTTCACCCGGCTCAAGGCAGCTTTCGGCAGACTATATCCAATCTCCACATTTCTCAGGCGGACATACGATCCGTTTTCCAGCCAGCGGTCGGTATCACTCCTGTTATTGTAGTCAATGCCGAGATCGCCTTCCTGATAACCGAGGCGGGGATCGCTGGTTCCTCTGTTCGATTCAGACCATGGACTAATGTCGCGCCTGAAGTTGGTATTCTGATAGCTATCCATTACTCTTCTTACGTCGTTGTAAATCTTGTAACCGAATACCCCTACAAACTGCAGGTTTAAGGAGAAGTCCCTGTAACTTGCATTGAACTGCGCTCCGGCCTGAAGGGATGGCCAGGGGGATCCGGCGAACACACGATCATTCGCGTTAATCTGTCCGTCATCATTCTGGTCGATGTATTTGATGTCTCCCGGCTTTGAGTAGGGCTGGATCACCGTCCCCTCAGAGTTTTTATAGTTCTGCACCTCCTCGGCGCTCTGGAACAAGCCTGCCGACCTGATGACGTACCACTCTCCAACAGGCCTTCCCACCTGTGATCTGGTATTTCCGCTCGAAATAAAATTCACTCCCTTCTCTCCGCTGATCTCTTCCACCTTATTCTTTATTGTGGTAATATTACCGGTTACGTCCCATTTGAAGTCTTTATTGGGTGTACTCCTGTAGGTAACCGCAAGTTCAATACCCCTGTTCCGTAAGGATGCAGTATTGACGTATGGGTTTCCACGCAGGTTTCCGAGGTACCCTGGAACATCGAGATTAAGGAGCGCATCTTTTGACAAGGAGTTGTAAATATTAAACTCGGCGGTAATTCTGTTACTAAGAAAGCCTGCGTCGATGCCAATATTCTGCTGAACCCTTTCCTCCCACTTGATATCCGGGTTCGCCAGCTGAGCCTGGTAGGCGCCGACGTATTGGCCTTGATCCACCCCGAACACTGCTCTGGGATTATTATTAATAAATGACGAGTAAGGCCACGAGCCGAGATTGGTTACGACAATGCCCAGCTTGCCATACGAAGCGTTAAGCTTCAGATCGGACACCCAGTCAGCCTTAAAAAACTCTTCCTTGCTGATTCTCCAGCCAGCGGCAACTGAAGGGAAAAAACCCGTCCGGTTATTCTTACCAAACCTGGAGTCCCTGTCAACACGTCCCGTTAGCGTAAGCAGGTACTTGTCTCCATAGCTGTAATTGACGCGCCCAAGGAATCCCTGGATCCGATAGTCGTCGGGTACTCCACCGTTTGATACCATCGTACCGGTGGCAGACCCAACGGTTGTAAAGTAATTACCAGCGTATTGAATGAGGTTGGTACGCCCGCCAGCTGTCGTTTCCCTCTTGACCTGCTGCTGGGTAAATCCTACCACCCCGTTCAGGCTGTGCACATCGTTAAAAGTCTTGTTAAAATTCAGAGTGTGTTCAAGCAGGAGGTTGGTGTAGCGTGCACGCTCTTCATTCACAGAACTTGGGTAGATAGACGGTCTGTACCTGAACACGCCGACTTTGCGAACATTTTTCATTAAGTCGAAACTTGCCTCAAGCCCTGCATTGAAGCGATAGTTCAGCCAGTTGGTCAGCTTCACATCTACATATGCATTCCCCACTATACGCGCGTAGTTATTCTGCAAAGTAGAAAGCTCCCTTACTGCTACCGGATTCAGGCCGAAGGTAGGGGCGGCATCGGTTCCTACACCGTACCCACCCGGATTCGCAGAGCTTACATATTCCGGCCCCCTCACCGGGATAACCGGAAGCAGCTGGGGCATATCATAGAAGGGGTTAAAATCGTTGTTTCCCGGCTCGTTGATATTGGAGTTGGTAATGAGCAGATTTTCACCAAAAGTTACGATGCCTTTCTGACTCTTGGTATTGATCCTCAAGCTCGCCCTGTTGAAATTGTTGCCTTCGGTGTACCCCTTATTGTCGAAATAGCTGCCTGATATGAGGTAAGTACCAGTCTTCGACCCGCCGGAAATAGTAAGGTTATAGTCCTGATTGCTCCCCGTCCGCAGAACTTCGTCCTGCCAGTCGGTATTAATTGCAGGATTAAAGGTAGCTTCCGCTGCGCTTGCCGGAACCGGTCGACCCGAATTTTGGTACATGGTCCTGAAGGTGGCAGCGAACTCGGTGCTGTTCATCAGGTCCCATCTTTTATAAGCCGTTTGGGTTCCATATCTTGCGGACCATCCCACCCTGGCTGGCCCCTCCCTGCCCTGCTTGGTCGTGATGATCACCACGCCGTTTGCAGCGCGCGCTCCGTAGATGGCAGCAGCTGAGGCATCTTTCAACACCTGTATCGATTCGATATCGTTATTATTGATCGTCACGTTTGCATCAGCGATCATCCCGTCAATCACATAAAGAGGGTCCGTATTCAGGAAGCTCGCTACCCCCTGATCTGGATAGAGGCGTTTTCTCCCGGCACACCTGTGTTGCGTACTGTCACCCCGGGCGACAGGCCCTGAATGGATTCGGCCACCGAATTAGTAGCTACCCTTCCCGCCTGCGCTGTGTTGATCACAGAAGCTGCACCGGTAAGATCACGTTTCCGCACGGCCTGATAACCGATCACCACCACTTCGTTCAGGGCGGTAGCCTCCTCGGCCAGCTGGACAGTAATCGTGGCCTGCCCGTTAAGTGGCACTTCTTTTGTAGTAAAACCGATGTAGGAGAATACCAGAACAGCGTTCAAATCGGGTACATTAAGCGAAAAGCGGCCGTTAATATCGGTAGAGGCCCCGGAAGCAGATCCGCGGATCTTGACACTCACTCCTGGCAAGGGTTCTCCCGAAGCTGATGTTACAGTTCCGGTAACCTGCACTCTTGCCCTTGCAGCCAATCCTGATTGAACAGAGGCACGGGCCTGAAAATAGAAGGTGCTTAAAACGCCCGCCAATAACAGGATGGTGAGAGCTTTGAGCATTGCCGCCTTAATAAAGACAGCAAATCTTTGTTTTTTCATAAGTAGAAAAATTAGTTGTTAGATATCCAATGTGAGGTAGATTGTCAGGCGTACAGGTGATCCGCCTGGTAAAAGTCAATGTATAGATTTTTCATAGCTATTTCGTTTTTCATTGGTTCTGATAATAGCTACTACAAGCAAAGCAGAAGATAGGTTTTTCTTTATTTGAAAAGAGGTATTTAACGATCCATGATAAGCTGCGGCGATTCCAGCATGAGGGGCCGGACTAAATAGCCTGCCTTGCCTTGATGGCCAGGTAGCTGTTGATGGTGTTTACTGTAAGCTGTGCGGGTGAAGTAAGAATAGATTGAATGCCATGTTGCGCGAGCTCGCGGACAATCTGTTTCTTCTCAAAAGCAAACTTTTCTGCCACCGTCTTAATATAAATTTCCTCGACATCCCTGGCCGGTTCTTCAGTAAGCCTCTTCAACTCGGTATTCTCAAAGAAGACCACCAGCAGGAGGTGAAAGCGTGCTATCTTCTTCAAAAAGGGAAGATGCCGTTCCATTGCAGCCATGCTCTCGAAGTTGGTGAAGAATACGATCAGACTCCTTTGCTTTGCAGTTGCCCTGATGGTGCTATATACCGCTTCCATATTTATCTCCAGATAGCGCGTTTTCTCCCGATAAAGCACCTCCAGTATCTTTTTCAGCTGTCGCGAGCCTTTGTCGGCAGGGACCACCGACCCTATCTTTTCAGAAGCCGTAATCAGGCCTGCCTTATCGTCCTTAATGAGGGCGATATCAGAAAGCACCAGGGAGGCGTTGATGGCATAGTCAAGCAAACTTAATCCATCAAATGGCATCTTCATCGCTCGCGACTTATCAATAACGCAATAGACGTGCTGCGACCTCTCGTCAATATACGAATTCACCATCAGTTCGCCCCTTCGGGCTGTTGCCTTCCAGTTCACCGTGCGGTAGTCATCGCCTGCTACGTAATTCTTAACCTGATCAAATTCCATGCTGTGCCCGAGACGCCTGATCTTCTTGATGCCAAGCTCGTCAAGCCTGTTGCTCAGGGCCATCAGCTCGTACTTCCGCATCTGAAGGAATGAGGGGTATACGGGCACGGTAACCGCCTGATCAAATGTGTAACGCCTGCTGACCAGTCCTAAAGGTGAGCGGACATAGACATGTAAAGATCCGAATTCATATTCCCCCCGCTTAAGCGGCTTCAAGTAATATTCAATCAGCTTATGCTCCCTGCTCTTAAGAAAGCTGCTCATCCAAAGGTCTCTTTTCTGAAACTGGAACGGGATCTCATCAATAATACCCAGTCTGACTCCAAAAGCGTAAAAGTTTTCGAGATAGATCACCACTTTATTATCGTCACTATTACTGAGTCGCTCAGGGGTGGACCTTCTGCCCATAATCCCTTCGTTCAGACGGAACATTAAAACAATGTCGGCCGCAATCAGCAGAAAGACGACGAGGGTAGCGAGCAGCGGAATATCCCCCAGCCAGGGGAAAAAGAACGAAAGCACGAACAGGAATACACACGCCGCCAGGCTCGCATACAATGCTCTGTTTAAAAACAAACTGGAATAATATTTCGAAAAAAGACTGTTCACGGCAGGGCTGACTGAAATGAGCAAAACTGAGCGCTCCCCTACCTGGGGACTTCAATTTTATGAATGATCTGTTTGATAATTTCGTCGGCCGAAACCCCCTCCATTTCCTTGTCGGGCGTAAGGATGACACGATGACGCAGTACCGGCGGAACTATCCTGACGATATCCTCAGGAGTAACAAAGTCCCTCCCGCTCATGGCGGCAATGGCTTTTGCGCTGTTTACGATCGCCAGTGATGCCCTTGGAGATGCTCCAAGGTGCAAAGCGTTGTTGTTCCTCGTACCCTGCACAATCCTGGCTACAAACTCCAGCAGCTTCTCCTCAACAAAAAGTTTTCTTACCTGATCGCGATAGCTGATGATCTGTCCTGCCGAAAGTACCGGCTTTGAATCGAACACCTTGTCTTCCGTCCTCTGGGTGTGCTGAAGGACCAGGATCTTTGTTTCCTCCTCCAGGGTAGGGTACTTTACCTCGATCTTGAAGAGGAAACGGTCAAGCTGAGCCTCTGGCAAACGGTATGTTCCCTCATGTTCGATCGGGTTCTGGGTAGCAATCACCAGAAAGGGCTGCTCCATCTTATGGGTGGTGCCGTCAACGGTAACCTGACGTTCCTCCATGACTTCAAACAATGCCGACTGGGTCTTTGCCGGAGCGCGGTTGATCTCGTCAACCAGGACGATGTTCCCAAAGACGGGGCCTTTCTTAAACTCGAACGATCCTTCTTTAGGATTAAATACCGATGTTCCCAGCACATCCGAGGGCATGAGATCAGGAGTAAACTGGATCCTGGAAAAGCCCGCATCGACGCTTCTGGCAATGAGCCTTGCCGTAAGGGTCTTAGCCACTCCGGGCACGCCTTCTATCAGGATATGACCGTCAGCCAGGATACCTGCAATCAGCAGATCAATCATTTCCTGCTGCCCGATAATAACCTTCGAAAGCGCAGCCCTGATTTCCTCTACGGATGCGTTCAGCTGGCTCAGATCTGTCCTTTGTTCAAAAAGTTCTTCTTCCATTATTGTGAGTTCTTGTAAAAAGCTTCTATCGCTTTGTTTAATTCTATAAGCTGCTGCTGTGTAACGCTGGGGTACTTCTTTACCTGCCCCACCTGCAGCATCAGTTCGAAGATAAGTTCGGCCGGCAAGCCCGACCTGGAAATAAGCCGCTCGGTAAACGCCTTATCTGCCTGATCCATTTTAAGGTTGTAGCGCGCACGGATGTATTCCTGCAGGTAGCGTACCTTCTTGCGCGCAATGTCGCCATGATCCCGCTGATCATAATAAACTCGTCCAACCTGACCCACGAATTCTGCTGTCGCATTCTTCAGAGGCTCAATAACAGGGATGATCCTCTGCCTCCGCTTCACCTCATAGAGCACAAAAAGCACCAGACTGAAAAGAGTCAGGTAATAGGCCCATGCAAGCGGCCGATACCTGAGCAATACACTCATCGGCGACTGATCTTCCAAAGCTCCAAGCACCGAAAACTCGTCCCATATTACCATCTTTCCCGCAGGAAGATAAGAAAGCGCTTTTGCTACGTATTCTGCACCCCGGGGCTGAAGCATATTGTAATTGGTAAAGAAATAGGGACCTGCCATCAGATAAAGGTACCCCTTGCCGTACTGATACCTGATAAAAGTAGGATGCCCGTGATTATTTACCCCCAATACCACTGCTTTTGCAGAGTCATAACGGCCAAAGAATTGACTGCCGATGCCTCTATTGAATGCATAGCCGCGAGGAGTTCCCAGAGCGGGATTAACAAAATTAACAGTCACTGTCTTGCTTTTATCTGCAGGAATATCCGTATTGACAGTCAGATGCAGGGAATCAGTCAGGTAGCTCCCCATGTGATAAGCGGCAATAAATACGTTATTCCCTCTCCGCATAAATTTCTCCAGCTGACGGAAATCATACTCATCTACTCGCGCCGACTCCGCCACGATGAGGTAAGATCCAGCCATGAGACTGTCTTCCACGAGCGCTACGTAAGGTGCCTGTCTTTCCGCCCGGATTGCTGCCCCTGGAAAGATATCAGACAACCTGTTGTATGTAACATAGGTCCCATAGGGGATCTTGTCAGTCCGCTCAAAGCTGACCTTCCAGTTTACCGGCTTCGGCTTATTATACTGAGCAATCAGGTAGAAAACCAGTAAAGCTGTTCCGACAGACAAGTAAATCCTCAGATCTTTCATCTTCCTGCCCCCTTGTTAAAGCCGGTAAATGAAGTCCTGATCTTTTCAAAAGCTGCCGCATCAACAGGAAAGCTGCCATACCACACGTACTCAAATTCTCTTGTCAGGACACTGAATTGCTGCCTCTGCTCCTGTTGTTTCAGCTCCCGAATGTAATCCGAGTTCGTCTTGTCGGCTTCCCATTTAATACGACCGGCGTCATTAAGCCGCTTTAAGGTCTTGAGGTACATCAAACGCACGGCAAAGCGAAAGTCTCCTGCCCGCACCGATCTGTCAATCTCCTCATCAAATGAAATTTCGTGTATGTTCTCCAGCGATTCCTGATACGGTACTTCGACACGTTTTGCCTTTCCGGAAAGAAGGAGTGACAGGTCTACTCCCCGCATCTTGACGATCAGCAAGATAACTGCCCCCGCGGCAAGAAGCAGGATGATTGTATTCCAGAAGGTATTCGACGTAGAAAAAACCGAATGCTGGAGCCCTCTGAACAAGCTCCACACCCAGATCCAGAACCTTTGCCACCATGATGGAGAAACCGATCCGCCCTCCTCATTATACACAAAGTCCGGGTCTGCCTTATACCCCTGCAGCCGCTTCGCATCAAACTGCCTTACCGTGACAAAAGAGCTGTCGGTACGAACACCAGGAGCTCCGCTAATATGAGATGCGGGCAGCAAAAGCATAACCATGAGGAGGAATTTTACCGCCGTCCTCAGCCTCGGATACGAGAAAAGAAAAAATACAGATCCTTTCACTTTTACTAATATTGTTCTTCAGGCAGGTCTGCAGCATCATCCCCTTTTCCGATGCTATTGATCCGATCGCTTAAAGACGTTCCCTCCTTTTCCTCTACGAGACTAAAGTAGGCCAAACCAGCTGTAATCAGCACGATCACGAGCAGTATCTGCGAAAGATATTGAACAACTGTAGCTGCGATTAGCATAGGCAGCGACAGCTTCAGGTTACCAAGTAACAAACCAGCTCCCGTGGCAATGCCAAAAGGCATCACAAAAAGCATCATCACCGCGTAACTAACAACCGACAGAATAAACATTGCGCCGAAGGTAGCCCACCAGTGCCCGCTTATCAGGCGAAAACCCCGGTCGAATGAATAAGTGAGAGAGCCATTCTCGATCACCATGATGGCCAGCATCAGGGTAACAACGGGCCAGAGGTATAGTCCCGGAAGCACGCAGAACATCATTCCGATGCCTACCAGAAGTCCCAGCACCAGCTGAGCACCGCTTACTCTCCAGAAATAATACCTTACCTGCTCCCATACCTCCTGGGGAGTAGGTGCTTCGTTCCCTTTATCCTTGTACAAGCCCATGTAAGAGAAGGTGGTAATGCAGAGGAGCACATAAAAAATGAATACAAGCACCCAGCTTAAAACCATTTCCCATCCGTAAAACTGAAACGGATCGCGGCGAAGGCTCTCTTCTGTCAGGATCCCTGCCAGCCGGTTTTGTTGCATGACAGCCACAACGGTCATGGCCACCAGCAAAAAGCCGCAAATGGAAAAATATACTTTCAATAGTGGCTTTAAGTTCTCCCTAACGAAAAGAAAGGTATCGTTAATCAGCTGACCAAAGTCACGGCTCTTCCTCAGTTCTAATTTTTGTTCCATCTGCTATAAGTGAAGTTTGTTTTTTTGCAAGTTGGGCCGGGTACAAAATAACGTACCAGACGATAAAGATAAGAGATAAGAGCAGGATTGAGGCCGACGACCACCCGGGCATTCCGGTGTGGCGGGTCACGAAGCCCTCCAGGAACGCGGCGCAGATAAAGATCGGAACCAGGCCAATCACAATTTTCAAGCCTTCTTTCGCCCCACGTTGCAGCGATTGCAGCCTCGTAAAGGTGCCGGGAAATAAAATACTGTTTCCCAGGGCCAGTCCCGCTGCACCAGCTATCACAATTGCGGAGATCTCAAGAGTGCCGTGGATCCAAATCACCAGAACAGAACTCATGCCCAGGCCTTTACTGAAAAAGTAGTACTGAAACGCTCCCAGCATTACACCGTTACGGAGAAGGCTATAAAGCGTGCCCACACTGAGGAATATCCCCAGAACAAAGGCAAGAAATGACACGTAGATATTATTAAAGGCAATCTGCAGGAACATCAGGAACTCGCCCTGCTGCTTGTAGACGCCGAAAGGATCGCCCTTTGCAATATTCTCATTGGTCATACTAACGTATGAGTCGCCCATAATGAGTCGCACAAACCGGTTGTCGTACTTTGCAGAGAAAGCTCCGAGCAGGCAGAAAGCCATAAAGAACAAAAAGGAATAAATTAAGTGCTTGCGGTGCCTGTGAAAGAGCAATGGCAATTCATATCGCCAGAAGGAAATGAAGCGGCTCCGCTTCTCTTTTTTATTCTTATAGATCGACTGGTGGAACTTCCCGGCAAGGGCATTCAGATAAGACGTGGTCTTTGACCTGGGATAAAACGTCCGCGCATAGGCCAGGTCATCCGTAATCTTAATAAATCGCTCGGCCAAAACATCGGGGTCTTTTGTATGAAGCTTCTCAAACTCCTTCCATTTTTCCGAATTTTGCTTTACAAATAACGCTTCCCGCATTGAATCGTCCGGTTTAGATATTTGCAGTTAAAATACTCACAAAAATCATATCCCCAAAAAAGTTTAAATTAGTGCCGCATTCCAAAGCAGATGAACACGATAAAAATAACGACCAGCCAGAATATTGAGATCCATTACGATGTAGCGGGTCCGGCCGAAAGGATACTGGGCTACCTCATCGACATGGCGCTGTTTATTATACTTTTTCTTGCGCTCGGTATTTCCATCGCACTGGCTGATAAACGTCCAAGTGATATTGTGCTTGGTTTCATTATCATTGGGTGCTTTTTGATTTTCGGTGCATATGATCTTGCCTGTGAAATATTTTTCAACGGACAAAGCCTGGGCAAACGTATCATGAAAACGAGGGTGATCTCGCTGAGTGGTACCTCTCCTACCATCGGACAGTACTTACTCAGATGGCTGTTCCGGATCGTCGACTTTTCACTTACTTCCAATGTCGGCGCCCTTATCGCGGTTGCCGTTACCGAGAAGAAACAACGGATCGGCGATCTGGTTGCCGGTACCACCGTGATCAGAACTGTACCCAGAGAAACGATCGACCAGGTCGCATTCATACCCCCGGAAGAAAACTACACGCCTGTTTATCCTGAAGCCGCAGAGTTGAAGGATAAGGATATTGCCCTCATTCACGAAATCCTCGAGAACTTTAAAAAGAGCGGCAATTATACCCTGCTTCATCAGACGGGGTTAAGAGTAAAAGATGCACTGAAAATCGAGAACAAAGGCCAGGACGATTACACCTTCCTCCAAACGGTCATCAAAGACTATAACTACTACTCCTCAAAAATATAAGCTGGTCAGCACCAGGGAAGGTTCCGCAACACAGAGAACGACAGCAGAACAATAGCAATCGTCAAGCAGGCCCCGAGCCGTGGGATATGGGGTAAGTTCAGTCGCTTACTCAGGAAACTCCGTTTCAACGCCCACCACAAAACCAGCAAGGGAAGGCCGGCAGCAAAAAGCACGTTATGCTGCACTGCCTCTCTAAGGTTTCCATGGAGAAGTGCATGAAATGCTCGCTGAGAGCCGCAACCAGGGCAAGACCATCCCGTCATCTCATGAAAAGGACAGCGGGGGAAAAATGATACGAGCCGGGGATTGAAAACATAATACAGGACTACGGCAGCAGCAGCCATAAGGAGGAGCAGTAAGCGATATATGTCCAGCCTCTTTTCCACGGAATGCTAAATAAGGTCCATCCCAAACAGGCTGCTGATGTTTTTCTTCAGAACTTCTTTCACGCCCGCTACATCAACGCGGCCTCCCAGCTCACGCTCCATAGACGTTACATCTTTATCGTCGATTCCGCAGGGCACGATATTACCGAAATAACCAAGATTGGCGTTCACATTAAAAGCAAAACCGTGCATGGTTACCCAGCGGCTGCATCGCACGCCCATGGCGCAGATCTTTCTTGCCTTTTGATTGTCAGCATCAAGCCACACGCCTGTGTATCCGGGATAGCGGCCCGCTTCTATACCGTATTCCCTTAGGGTCAGTATAATAGCTTCCTCAAGTGTACGCAGATACAGGTGTATATCCGTGAAGAAATTGTCGAGATCCAGTATCGGATAGCCAACAATTTGCCCGGGTCCGTGATAGGTAATATCCCCGCCCCGGTTGATCTTGTAGAAGGATGCATGCTGATCTTCCAGGCCCTGCTCGTCAAGAAGCAGGTTTTCCTGCTTCCCGCTTTTTCCAAGGGTATAAACATGAGGGTGCTCTACAAACACGAGATAGTTATCAGTAGGATTATCGGTACCCTGATTCCGGTTAGAAGTTTTAGCAGCCACTACAGATGCAAACAACTTTTCCTGCCTGTCCCAGGCTTCCTGGTAGTCAACCAGTCCCCAATCCTGAAAATGTACTTTTTTGTTAATCATTTTGCTTCATAAACGCGTCCTGAAGTAGCGGGTCTTTCATTTCCTGACAGCCCGATACATAGCCGATCATGTAATCATGAAAGCTCTCATATTTAACCACAAACTGCTTGCATACCTGATCTGCCTCCAAAACGGCATAAAACTCGCCCTCCATCGCGAAGGAGAAAGGCTGCAGATGAATGTGGTCCTTAAAGGACACCGTCCGTTTACCCTGCAGCTTGTAGATCGCCTCCTTGGCACACCAGCAAACATAAAGATGCATAATACGGTTGGAAGGATCAATGAACTGAACTTCGGCGGGCGTGAGGAACTTATCCTCTATCCGTACAATCTTTTCCTTCACCAGCTCGATATCAATGCCTACAGGCTTATCCTCGCTAATCATGACTGCCGCATAGTCAAACGAGTGACTCAGTGAAATCTGATGTGGAAAGTTAACAAGATAGGGCTTACCGTGCTCATCAACACGACAGTCGATATAGTCGCCGGTATTCAGCATCTCCCTCAGCAGCACACGGGTGCTCAGCCAGTGCAGATTTCTCTTGCCGTTGTTCAAACCTTCGAAGTAGGCTTTCTCCTCACTGTTGAGCTGCAGCCTTGAATACAGATCTTCCGCGCTCTCCTCAATCTTCCAGACAGCAAACGCTGTCTTCTCGTCGAGCTGCTTTTGAAAAGCAAGTGCCATTATTTATCTTTTCTAAAGGACATACAATAATACTACAAACGAAGGCAAATCAGGGCTGTTTTCAAAAAAATGAAGCAGCTGTGAAATAGTGAAAAATATATTCCCTAATTTAGTGGAACCGTTAGCATTATGATTCTCTCAGACAAACGCATTCTTGAAGAAATAGAAAAAGGCAGCATCATAATTGAACCTTTCAATCGTGAGTGCCTGGGTACCAACTCGTATGATGTTCATTTGGGAAAGTACCTGGCTACCTATAAGAACCGCGTTCTTGACGCCCGTATTCATAATGAGATCGAACATTTTGAGATTCCCAAAGACGGTTTTGTCCTTCAGCCCAATACCCTTTATCTTGGTGTCACAGTTGAATACACCGAAACTCACCTCCATGTGCCCTTCCTCGAAGGAAAATCAAGTACAGGGAGATTGGGTATTGATATTCATGCTACCGCAGGAAAAGGCGATGTCGGCTTTTGCAACACCTGGACCTTAGAGATCTCTGTCACCCAACCTGTCAGAATATACTCGGGAATGCCCATCGGGCAATTAATTTACTTCGAAGTTGCCGGCGAGATTGAAACGTTTTACAACTCAAAGGGCAACGCTAAATACAATCGTAAAACGACAAGGCCCGTAGAAAGTATGATGTGGAAAAATACTTTCTGAGCCAGTGCGTTATAGAGTAACAAAAGCCTCATAAAGAACCTATTGGGGCTCTATTATTAGCATTATGAAGAGCCGGTATTTTCTGTTCGTCTTTATCCTGCTGCTTTCAGGATATGGATTTGCCTTTATGCCTCAGGATAATCCGCTGGACACCATTCTTTCGCGACTGGCAAAAATGAGAGATGAGTTTCCGCAGGAAAAAGTACATATACACACTGACAGGCCTTACTATACAGTTGGCGACACCATCTGGTTTAAGGCCTACATCGTTCATGCTGAACAGAACGCCCTGTCGAACCTGAGCAAGATCCTCTATGTTGACCTTATCAACGAAAAGGATTCCCTCAAGAAGAGTTTGCGACTGCCTGTAGTTGCCGGCCTTGCATGGGGCGACTTTGTTCTGCCCGACTCTCTGGCCGAAGGTAACTACCGGCTTCGCTCCTACACCAACTGGATGCGGAACTTCGGAGAGGAATACTACTTCGACAAAGTAATTAAAGTGGGGAGTGCGTACACCACCCGGGTGATCGGAAACGCCAGCTATGTGTTCAACAAGATCGGCGAGAAAGAAAACGTGGGCGCTGTGATCACCTATACCGACGTAAAGGGAGAACCGATGGGCGGAAAGGAAGTGTCATATACTGTTCAGATGGAAGCAAGGAATATTGCCAAAGGGAAAGGTGTAACCGACGCACAGGGCAGGCTCACCATTAACTTTACCAATTCCCAGCCTTTCATTCTGAAGTCGGGAAGAGTGAACACTACACTGAAACTGGACGAAAAGACAAGCGTCACCAAGTCCTTCCCATTAAAGGCAACCTCCTCCGAAACCGACATTCAGTTGTTCCCTGAGGGCGGGCAGCTGGTGACAGGATTACGTTCCAAGGTCGGCTTTAAAGCGGTACGAGCCGATGGCCTCAGCCAGGGAGTAAGCGGCGAAGTGCGCGACCAGGACAACACGGTGGTAGCTGAATTTAAGTCTGAACATGCCGGCATGGGCTTCTTTGCACTCACGCCTCAGGAAGGCAAGACCTATACCGCAACAATTACCTTTACCGACGGGTCTCAGAGACGTATCGCCGTACCCCTGGCACAGCCATCGGGCTATGTACTTTCGGTCGGAAATAACGATCCCGGCAACCTGTCCGTCAGGGTCCTTGCTTCTGCCGACCTGGTAGGCAAAGGAGAAGTGACGCTCGTTGCACAATCCAACAGTCAGATCAAATATGTGGCAAAGAACGATATGACAACCGCATCTTTGTCGGCAGTGATTCCCAAGAAACGCTTCGATACAGGCATCCTGCAGCTTACTTTATTTTCGCCGGCATACCAGCCTGTTGCAGAGAGGCTGGTCTTCATCAGCCGTCCGTCGTCATTCAACTTATCTGCCACGACTGACAAGGCAACGTACCGCACCAGGGAGAAGGTCAAACTCGCGATAAACGTGGCCGACACTGCAGGCAAGCCGGTGATAGGAAATCTGTCGCTGTCCGTGATCAACGAATCGAAGGTTCCGTTTGATGATGTGAACGAAACGACGATCCTGTCTAATCTGCTTCTTAGCTCCGACCTTAAGGGCTATATTGAAAAACCGAACTACTATTTTACAGAGCCCGATGAAGAAAAGCTGAGGCATCTTGACAATCTGATGCTGACCCAGGGCTGGAGACGCTTTACGTGGAAAAGCCTGCTGACAGGTACCTATCCCAGCATCTCCTTTCAGCCGGAGAAGAGCCTGAGCATTAGCGGACGGGTGAAAACACTGGGTGGAAAACCTGTGACCGGGGGCAAAGTACTGCTGCTGGCCTCTAAGGGAAGTATGATGATCCTCGATACGGTAACCGATACAGAGGGCCGGTTCAGGTTTGACAACCTGAGCTTTACAGACAGCACACGAGTAGTGATCCAGGCCAGGAATGCAAAGGATAAAAAGAATGTTGATATAGAGATCGACCGCGTACCACCTCAGCTGGTGACCAGAAGCAAGAATAGTCCTGACGTGGAAGTGAATGTCAACTCAAGCTTGATGCCTTATCTCCAAACCCGGAACAGGGACTACGAGGAGCTAAAGAAGCGTGGCATGTTAAGACGCAACATCATGCTGGAAGAGGTAAAGATTGTAGAGAAGAAACAGCCTGTACGCAACTCGGCCAATCTCAACGGAGCCGGTCATGCAGATGCCATTATCACAGCCGAGAAACTTCAGAACTGTGTAACGATCGACCAGTGCCTCTGGGGCGTGATGGGCGTAATGGTCAGAAATGGCATCGCTTATTCCACCAGGAGTCCGAACACGCCGATGCAGCTTATCCTCGACGGAATGTATATGGATCCCGAGTTCCTCACCTCCATCGTTCCGCAGGACGTGGAATCAATAGAAGTCCTGCGAACAGTAGGCAACACGGCCATCTATGGAATGAGAGGCGGAGGCGGTGTACTCGTCATCAACACCAAACGGGGCGAGCCTAACTACTCGTATAAAACGTATGTTCCGGGCATTACCACCTACAATCCTCAGGGGTATTACATCGCCCGCGAGTTTTACGCACCAAACTACGATGATCCTAAGATCAGTAAGGACTTGCCCGACCTCCGTACAACGGTATACTGGACTCCAAACGTCCTAACCGACTCTACCGGTAAGGCAGCAGTCTCCTTTTTCACTGCAGGAGAACCTGGTACCTATAAAGTAGTAACCGAAGGACTCGATGGCAAAGGGGGCATCGGCCGGCAAGTTTACCGTTTCAAGGTAAATTAATGGATTGAAGGTTGGCTTTCAACCTTCAATCCATTTCTATAAATTTGCAGGCTATGATGATTCGCTTTGCAGGAACTGAGACAGAAGTTGAAACCTTTACACTCGAAGAAGTACTGGCAGGATTAAAATCAAGCCACAAGCTTATACTGTGGAACGATGAGGTTAATACCTTCGACCACGTAATCCATTGCCTCATTAAATACCTCGACTATTCAGAACCGCAGGCAGAAAAAATCGCATGGACAGTCCACAACGACGGCAAGTGTGCCATCCTGGAAGGGTCCTTCACCGAACTCGAAGTTTACCGCAAAATACTCCAGCAGGAAGGCCTGACGGTAAGTATTGACTAGCATTCAGAAAACAGCAATCAGCTATCAGTCCTGGTATAGCAGTAAGGACTGCGAGATAGGATGTTCTTCATGTACCAGTAAGGGAAACGGATCTTCACCCGCGACGTTTACATCAGCCGCTGATGCTGACACCTGATTGCCGAGAGCTAATTGCTTCCAAAGTAATAATGCAGTTACCCTGCCCGCTTTTATCCTCAATCACTTTTCTTTGCATTCGCCCCAGAAGAAAGCAGACGGATATGAAGATTTATACGATTTTATTTTTATTCCTTTCCACCTATGTGTCAGTAGCTTACACACAGACACAAACAGGAAAGATAAGCGGAAAGGTCCTGGACGCTTCCAGCGGGCGGCCTGTCGACTTCGCCACGGTGGCTGTTATTAATAAAAGCACAGGAAAAGCGGTGAAAGCGGCACAAACGAATCAGGACGGACGCTTTACCCTGGGGCTGATCCCCTATGGAACTTTTACCGTGAAGGTCAGCTTTGTGGGTTATAAACCATTTGTAAAAGATCAGGTATCGGTCTCTGCCCAGCAGCCCGCAATAGAACTGGGTGAGATTAAAATATCAGCGGCCAAATCAAGCATGCTGAATGAAGTTGTGGTACAAGGACAAAAAAGCACCATCCAGCTTGGTGTAGACCGTAAGGTGTTCAGCGTCGATCAGAGCATCGTAAGCGAAGGGGGCTCGGCCACGGACCTGCTCACCAATGTGCCAACCGTCTCCGTAGACCTCGACGGCAATGTCAGTCTGCGCGGATCAGGCAGCGTGCGGGTGCTCATTGACGGACGCCCCTCAGCCATCGGAGGCGGCGATATGGCAGCCGTGCTGCAGTCGCTCCCCGCAAGTTCCATCGAAAACATTGAACTTATCACCAACCCATCCGCCAAATACGATCCCGAAGGCCAGACAGGGATCATCAACATCGTCCTCAAGAAGAACAAGAAGATCGGATCCAACGGCTCCGTTTCGCTTTCCATGGGAAACCGTGATAATTACAACGCGAGCACCAACCTCAGCTACCGCAGCGGAAAGGTAAACCTCTACGGAAACTACAGTTATCGCTATGCCAACCGTTTAGGCAATGGTTTCAATAACACACTCTTTGCCGGCTCAGGGCGGGTGGTAAACAATTCCAGCGAATCCAAAAGACATAATGTAAACCACACGGCAAAAGTCGGAATGGATTATTTCATCAATGATAAAACCACCCTGGGGGCATCAGGCAACCTGAACTTCAGAACCGGTAAGGACACAGAGGGCATCAGCTACCTGTACAACAACTATAGCAGCGACCTTAACGGCACCAGTCTGCGCAACTCCCGCGAAGACGAAAAAGAGAATGGATATGACCTTAGCCTTGATTTCAGCAGACGCTTCAAAAAGCAGGGCGAAGAACTGACCGCGAACTTCTCTTTCGGCAAACGTGACGAGAATGAAGACGAGCGGTTTAATCAGGACTTTTATCAGTTCTCAGGAGTACAGCGCGACACCGTGGACAGAAGACTTTCGCAGAACGAATCGGCCGGCGAAAACTATAATATCCAGGTGGACTATACCCTTCCCTTCTCACAGCAGCAAAAACTGGAAGCGGGTTACAGAAGCACCATTCGCACAAGTGATGACTCGCAGGTATCAGACCGCTATAATTACCGCCTGGACCAGTATTACCGCGATTATAATCTTACTAACGATTTTTCGCTGGAAGATATCGTGCATGCGGCCTACACCAGTTACCAGAATCAGATCACAAAAAGTTTCGGTTTCCAGGTTGGACTGAGAGCTGAACAGGCCTATTTAAATACTGAATACCGCAGTCTGGATACCGCCTCAGGAATCCAGCAGAGCACGAAAGGTAAGCTAGACTATTTCAGAGTCTATCCCAGTATTTTTCTTACACAAAAACTGAAGAACGATCACCAGATCCAGCTGAGCTACACCCGGAGGGTAAACCGCCCCAGAGGCTGGCAGGTGAATCCCTTCCGCGACATATCAGACCCTAACAACATCCGCGTAGGCAACCCGAATCTGAAGCCGGAAGACATCCATTCGTTTGAGCTTAGCCATATGAAATACTGGAAGGCGCTCACCCTAACATCGTCTCTATATTTCCGCCAGGTCAACGACGGAGTCGAAGGGATTCAAACGCCGATAGACAGCACCACCACGCTCACCCAGTTTGCAAACTTTTCCAAAAACCAGGCAGCGGGTCTTGAAGTTATAGGAAGAGCAGACATCACAAAAGGCTTTAACCTCACCGCCAACTTTAACTTGTTTTACAACAAGATCTTTGAAAATGAGACGTTCGGGATCAAGGGTAACAGCGGGTATAACTGGACGGGCAACATAACGGCAAACATCAGCCTTCCGCTGAACCTGTCGACCCAGTTAAACGCAAATTATATGGGCCCAAGGATAACAGCACAGGGACGGGGGCGACAGATGTTTGGCGCCGATGCAGCAGTAAAGATGGATGTTCTGCAAAAGAAGGCGAGCATTGCCTTTAACGTCAGGGACGTCTTCAACACCCGCAGGTGGGGAGGAGTTACCGAAACGCCTGCCTTTACCCGGGAGTTCCGGCGACGGATGCTTGGCCGCATGGCCACACTCACATTCAGTTACCGCTTCGGCCAGACCGAAACGCAGCAGCGTAATAAAAGGAACAACCGCAATCAGGACCAGCAGGGAGATTTCCAGAGCGAAGAATTTTAGAGGTTTACCCTTCTGCCATAACCAGGAGGACAGCGCGTCCAGATACCCCTGAATCCGCCCCAAATCTTGTTCAAGGCTAGTCCTTCGCTGCAAAAAACCTCCGAATACGATGTCCCTGACTCGGCCCTGGGAGGACATGAGGCCGAGGTGACGGCGATACGCCCCCGGGGTGAGTCCGTGTTTTGTAGCGAAAAGACGGACTCACCCCGGGGTCAGTACACCCTCAGCCTGTGCTCAGCCCAACTCAGGGCTAACGTAAGGACACCGCAGAGCCCCCTCTTTAGATGACTATTTTTAGCGATGGGAGTAGGCATGGCACAGCAGAAAGAAAGGCACATCATGCCTTTATACGAGCGCCGCGCTAACATCCTATAATAATTAGCTAATTTTTCAGACAGCTTTTCGGGGTTTTGCCTATCTTACTCTCGATAAAGTTCATTTTATTTGCAGGTGTTAAACGAAAATAAAATAGCTTTTACTAACCAAACTGAAATGACAAAAAAGAATCAGTTCCTGTTTCCGATTATTCTGGTTACATCGTTGTTCTTTCTCTGGGCTTTCCTGCACAACATCAATCCGATCCTGATCCCGCATTTAAGAAAGGCACTGCAACTGTCCGACACGCAGTCGTCTTTCATTGACATTTCGGTTTCGCTAGCTTATTTCGTTATCGCCATCCCGGCAGGGCTCTTCATGCACCGGTATGGCTATAAGAAAGGCATTGTATTCGGATTGATCCTCTACGCCGTAGGAGCACTGCTGTTCATTCCGGCTGCATCAGCCCGCAATTATCCATTCTTCCTGTCGGCCATCTTTATTATCGCCAGCGGAGCAACGTTCCTTGAAACAGTGGCCAATCCTTATATCTCTATTCTTGGCGACAAGGAAACATCAGAGCAGCGTTTGAATTTCGCGCAGTCGTTTAACGGGGTGGGCGCCTTCCTGGCCCCTATCATTGGCGGGCAGTTCATCCTTTCGGGTATCGAACATTCTGACAAGGACCTGCAGCTCATGAGTCCTGAGCAGCTGAACAGCTATTTGCAATATGAAGCAGATACCGTCAAGATTCCCTACATGATCATTGCGGCAGTGGTGCTGCTGCTCATTGTCCTCTTTATTTTCACCCGCCTACCTGAAGTACAGGCCGACGACAGCGAGCTGGAAGGGCATGCTACCGAGTTTTCGGCCCGTGTTCTAAGACACCGGCATCTTTCCATGGCGGTGATGGCTCAGTTATTCTACGTCGGTGCCCAGGTGGGCATCGGGAGTTTCTTTATCCGCTACTCCAAGTTTGTGGCTGATATCAGCGAGAAGGATGCTGCCTTTATCTGGGGATCGGTGGCCATGGTTGGATTTATGCTAGGACGTTTTGTGGGCACATTCCTGATGCGTTACATCAAGCCCGGCCGACTGCTTAGCATTTATGCTGCTGTCAGCATTGTCTTGCTCATTGTGTCTGTCTCCATAAAAGGCCCGGCGGCTGTTTATGCACTTGCTGCCACACCGTTCTTTATGTCCATCATGTTCCCGACCATCTTTGCGCTGGGAATCAAAGGACTGGGGGAAGAAACGAAGATCGCCTCTTCATTTCTGGTGATGGCCATCATTGGCGGAGCCATTGCCCCCGTAGCCATGGGCTTTATTTCAGACCGGACCGGAAGCATCCAGACCGCTTATGTGGTTCCTCTTTTCTGCTTCCTGATCATTCTTTATTTTGGATTAAAAGGACATAAGATCGTTCATCACGAATCAGATAACTAAAATGGTATGTTTACTTTAGAGAACAAAACAGCAGTAGTAACAGGAGCCGGCAGCGGTATTGGCCGTGCTGTAGCACTTACATTCGCCACTGCAAAGGCTCATGTATATGTTGCCGATCTCAATGCTGCCAATGCAGAAGATACGGTAAACGAAATTAAAAGACAGGGAGGAGAAGCCTCTCCCCTTATCTGCGACGTTTCCAGACAGGGCGACGTTGTTTCAGCATTTCAGAAAGTTGGAAAAATTGACATCCTGGTTAACAGTGCCGGCATCTCGCACATAGGAAGGGCAGATAATACAACTTCCGAAGACTTTGAACGTGTGTTCAGGGTAAATGTGGAGGGAGTATACAACTGTATCTTCGCAGTGGTACCGCTGATGAAGGCAAACGGAGGCGGGGCGATCCTGAACCTTGCTTCTATTGCAGCCAACATTGGCTTACCCGACCGCTTTGCTTACTCCATGAGCAAGGGAGCGGTTTATGCCATGACCATGTCGGTAGCGAAAGATTATATTCAGGATAACATCCGCTGCAACAGCATATCGCCGGCAAGGGTGCATACGCCGTTTGTTGATGGCTTCCTGGCAAAGAACTATCCAGGGAAGGAACAGGAGATGTTTGAAAAGCTGTCGAAGACCCAGCCAATAGGCCGAATGGGTACCCCGGACGAGATCTCTAAGCTGGTCTTGTACCTGTGTTCCGATGAGGCTTCTTTCATTACCGGCAACGACTACGCAATCGACGGCGGGTTTATCAAACTGAATAACTGAGCATTTTCCCGCCGGACTGCCCCTGCGGCAAGCCTGGATGGGAGAAACGGCCCGGCAACAAGAGAGGGATATGGAAGCCCGCCTAACTTCTTTCGTCGCGGTTAAGCAAGGCGATGGCCGGCCAAACAATCTTACACTGCGCGGGGGATTAGCCAAGAGGTAAAGTGATTGCCCGCCGGCCCGCTCAATGTGCAGATCCATTTTCTTTAAAACGAATTGGCTGCGGGAAACTAAAGACTGAATATTTAACGATATCAAGAAACAGTGCTATGAAATTAATACGCCACGGAGAACTTAACAAAGAAAAACCAGGAGTAATTATTGACGAAGTCAGCTATGATGCTTCGGCATTTGGAGAAGACTTTAACGAAGCATTTTTTGAAACAGACGGGATTGCGAGGTTCGCGAAGTTTGTAGAAGAAAACAGAGGTTCTTTAACGCCACTACCCGAAGGAACACGGCTGGGCTCGCCGGTGGCTCGTCCTTCCAAAATCCTTTGTATCGGGCTGAACTACGCTGACCACGCGAAAGAAAGCAATGCTGCCCTTCCGCAGGAACCTGTATTATTCATGAAGTCCACCACTTCGCTTGCCGGTCCTTTTGATGACATTGTGATCCCGAGAAACTCAACAAAAACCGACTGGGAAGTAGAACTGGCGCTTGTGATCGGAAAGAAGGCGAGCTATGTAGACGAGTCGGAAGCGATGGACTACGTGGCCGGCTACTGTCTGCACAACGATGTGTCTGAGCGGGAGTTCCAGCTTGAGCGGAGTGGCACCTGGGATAAGGGGAAGGGATGTGACACGTTTGCTCCCATCGGGCCTTTCCTGGCTACCACTGATGAAATAGCAGATCCTGATCGCCTGCGCCTCTGGCTGAAGGTAAATGGCCAAACCATGCAGGACGGCAGCACCGAGGATCTGATCTTCAAAATCCCCTTCCTCATTTCTTACCTTAGCCAGTTTATGACCCTCCTGCCCGGAGATGTGATCTCTACGGGAACACCTAAAGGAGTAGGCCTGGGCATGAATCCGCCGGTATACCTCAAACCCGGGGATGTGGTAGAACTGGGGATAGACGGACTGGGGAGCGCCCGTCAAAACGTAAAGGCTTATGCTAAGAATTGATTCACACCAGCATTTCTGGAACTTTGACCCCATCAGGGACAGCTGGATAACTGAGGATATGGGGGTGATCCGGCGGGACTTCCTGCCGGGGGATCTCTTGCCTCACCTGGAGAGTCACGGTCTGGACGGCTGCGTTGCCGTGCAGTCGGACCAGTCGGAAGCGCATAACGACTATCTGCTTCAACTCGCCGCAGCGAATCCGTTCATCAGGGGGATAGTAGGCTGGGTAGACCTCCAGTCAGACACCGTGGAGGAGAGCCTTGAATTTTATTGCCGACATAAGGTGATGAAAGGTTTCCGCCATGTCCTTCAGGGAGAGACGGACCGTGCCCTTATGCTAAAACCTGAATTTAAACGGGGAATTAAGGCCCTGGGTGAATACGGGTACAGCTACGACATTCTGATCTTCAGCGACCAGCTGCAATATGCCGCGCGCCTGGCCGAGCTGTTTCCCGATCAGAAGTTCGTGCTCGATCATATTGCAAAGCCGCTGATCAGAGAGGGCGTGGTTGCGGGTTGGGCTGAAGATATCCGGGAGCTGGCCAGGCATGATCACGTGTACTGTAAGGTTTCGGGTATGGTAACAGAAGCAGATTGGTCGAACTGGAAGGAGGATGATTTCAAACCCTATCTGGACGTGGTGTTCGAAGCGTTCGGACCGGGCAGGGTCATGTTCGGATCAGACTGGCCGGTTTGTCTGGTGGCGGGCGGATACGACCGCATGCTGGGTATCGTAAAGAACTATACGGCACAGATGCGGAAGGAGGAACAGGACCTGTTCTGGGGAGGAAATGCTGCGCGGTTCTATTCGCTGCAGCAATAAGAGAACCGGGGGGCAGTGGCACTGAGAAATAAAGGGACGTCTTCACGGCTGCGGGGATAAAAGCAGGGGGCATGCCCTTTATTGCCAAGATAGTAGAAGATGGCGACTACGGCTACCCCTGTAAAAACAGGGTATATATTCTCTGTTGTAGCCTGCCCTCAGGAAAGCGGCCACAGGGAGGCTATTGAAAACGAGTGAATGAGACAGGAGAAGCTCCCGCTAAAAGCATTGATGACAGAACGCGCAAACGTGCTGAAAGTACGTCGGCTGTTCTTCCTGGAGGTCGAGCTTAGAAGAGTGATCTCACAGGGGCCGTTAAAAAGCGGCTGATGATCTCAATGGCACAAATGATTTTTAAGAAAACAAGTAATACGAATCGAAACAAAGAAACGCAGAGCAGGTCACGCGGTTTATACTGCAGAACACATGTTCGGCACTTATACTAAACGTTATGGATTTAAACCTGAGAGACAAGGTCATCATCGTCACCGGAGGAGCCAAGGGCATCGGTAAGGCAATTGTTAAAACCCTGGCAGCAGAGGGAGCTATTCCTGTTATCGTGGGTCGCAACGATCAGGACAATCAAAAAGTTCTGGACGAAGTGTCAGCTGCCGGCGGCCGCGCTTTTGCAGTAGCTGCAGAACTGACAAAGCCGGAGGAATGCGAACGGGTAGTGAAAGAAGTGATAGCAGAATTTGGCCGGATAGAAGGGCTTGTCAACAACGCCGGCGTGAACGACGGAGTAGGGCTTGAAAATGGCGATTACGAGCGCTTTATGGAGTCCTTACACCGGAACGTGGTGCATTATTACCTGATTGCGCACTATGCGCTTCCCGAGCTGAAGAAGTCGAAAGGCCCCATCGTGAACATCAGCTCGAAGACCGGTATTACCGGCCAGGGGAACACATCAGCCTATGCAGCAGCAAACGGCGGACGCACGGCCCTCACCAGGGAATGGGCCGTGGAGCTCCTGAAGTACAACATCCGCGTGAACGCCGTGATCGTGTCGGAGTCCTGGACGCCAGCTTATGAAAAGTGGATCCAGACGCTCGAACACCCTGAAGAGAAATTGAAGGAGATCACTGATAAAATCCCTCTGGAAAACAGAATGACAACGCCTGAAGAGCTGGCCAATACCACGGCCTTCCTGCTCTCTGAGCGCTCAAGTCACACCACAGGACAGCTAATCTTTGTGGATGGAGGATATGTGCATCTTGACCGTGCTCTGGCCAATGCATAGCGAACGAATACATTAGAATTACTATAAATGAAAACTTTAATTTGTACTACACCGGGCCAGTTTGAATACGCCGAGAGAGAAAAGCCGGTCTTAGAAAAAGATCATTCTATTTTAAAAATACGACGCATCGGGATCTGCGGGACAGACCTGCATGCATTTGAGGGGACGCAGCCCTATTTTGCCTACCCACGTGTTTTAGGTCATGAGCTGGCTGCTGAATTTGTGGAGGGCAACAACGCTGAAGGTTTCACGCCAGGTGAGCTGGTTACCTTCATCCCTTATTTTCACTGCGGCGAGTGTATCGCCTGCCGCTCAGGAAAGCCCAACTGCTGCTCCAGCATCAAAGTTTGCGGGGTACATGTTGACGGAGGAATGGCAGAGTATCTTTCAGTGCCCTCACATTCTCTTCTGCATGGCGAAGGCCTGAGTGAAGACGAGCTAGCCCTGGTTGAACCCCTCGCCATCGGCGCTCACGGCGTGAGAAGGGCTGACGTCAAGGAAGGTGAGTTTGTGCTGGTGATCGGCGCAGGACCGATTGGGCTCGGCATCATGGAATTTGCCCGTATTGCCGGCGGCAGGGTGATTGCCATGGACATCAACGACCACCGCTTATCTTTTTGTCAGGAAAAATTAAGTGTTGAGTACACTATTAATCCCCTGAAGGATGATGTGAACGCTAAATTGAGCGAAATCACCAACGGCGACTTCCCTACTGTCGTGATTGACGCTACCGGCAGTCAGAAGGCCATCAACAGCGGATTTCTTTATATGGCCCACGGCGCGCGCTATGTGCTGGTTGGCCTCCAGAAAGGAGAACTGATTGTGAGCCACCCTGAATTCCACAAGAGAGAGGCTACGTTGATGAGCAGCCGTAATGCTACACGTGAAGATTTCAGGCACGTCATCTCCTGCATGAAACAGGGACTGGTAAAGCCTGCTACTTACATTACTCACCGCGTTCAGTTTGACCAGGTGAAAGATGAGTTTGAAAGCTGGCTGAAACCTGAAACCGGTGTGATCAAGGCCATTATTGAAATGTAATCTGACAAAACAATACGTGGGTGACACTCGTCTCTTATAGGATGAAATACAGAAAATTCAAGAACGAGGAAGTATCAGAAGTGGGACTGGGCACCTGGCAGCTGGGCAGTGCAGACTGGGGAAACGTGGATGAAGAAGCGGCATTCTCCATTCTGCATCGCTTTGCGGCTTTGAGCGGGAACTTCATAGACACGGCCGACGTGTATGGCATGGGCGTAAGCGAAAAGACCGTCGGACGTTTCCTTAAATCAGCAGGTGGCCGCTTTTATGTAGCCTCCAAGCTGGGCCGCCGGCAGGATGCGCAGAACGGATGGCCCCAGAACTTTTCCTACGACACGATGCGAAGGCATCTGGAGTCGTCGCTCACTAACCTGGATCTTCCCTCCCTGTTCCTGGAACAGCTGCATTGCATCCCCACTGAGGAGCTTCGCAAGGGTGAGGTTTTCGGGCATTTGAATAGATTCAAAAAGGAAGGTTTGATTGAGCATTGAGGGGTGAGCGTGGAAACGGCAGAGGAAGCAAAAATCTGCCTTCAGCAGGAAGGGCTTTCGGCACTGCAGATCATCTTCAATTTGTTCAGGCAACACTATGCCGATGACTTCTTTGAAGAAGCAAAAGAAAAAGGCGTGGCATTGATTGTCCGCGTGCCTCTGGCCAGCGGTCTGCTGAGCGGCAAGTACACCAGGGACACCCGTTTTTCAAGCGGCGATCATCGCAACTACAACGCAAATGGGGAGTCTTTTAATGCTGGCGAAACTTTTTCTGGGATACCCTTCGAACAAGGGGTTGAACTTGCCGGCGAAATTGCTGATATTTTTCCGGATGCCCGTACTGCACAGTGGGCCTTGCGCTGGATACTTGATCACCCTGCGGTAACAACCGTTATTCCCGGAGCATCAAAGCCTGAGCAGGCAGAAAGTAACATGAGTGCCTCTTCCCTGCCCTCTCTGAGCAGCGAACAACACGCGGCACTGGCCTCTTTGTACCAGACAAAAATTCGTCCCCTCATCCGGGGCGTATTCTAAATGCCAGGGGAATCGTGCCTGTCTCTCAATGCCAGGAAAAAGGCACTCGTCTTGCGCTTGCAGCTGAACTTATGGGCCCGACGCTAAAGTATTTGTGAAAGCGTATTTGTTCTTTAAGGTCGCAAAGAACATTCAAGCACACTCATCCCAGTTTGCCAGTGCAGCTCATGAATGTTTTTTTAGAACTATGCCGGTTTCTTGCGCTTATTAATATGGTTTTGGCTGCGAGATCAATACCCTGGCTAAAAAAGGCGATAAAGAATTTTTCGCGCACTTTCATTTCAGGTCCGTGCGCAGCTAGTGAAAGCTGATTTGAAAGTCTGTTTACTTCTATTGAGATCAAATATTTGTTTTCAAAGATCTCGGTGAGATCGCTTCGTTAAGTTTCTGTCTCAATAAAGCACACTCAGGCAAATTCACCTCCGTTTGAGAACACAGTTCAGGAAAGTTTTTCCTGACTAAGCAAAAACGATCATAACGTACACTTGTATAAACAGCTAGGGCCGGCCTTCGCCGGCCCTTCGTTTAAGATATGGTAAAAAATCAGACCGCTGTTATTACTACACTCGGAGCCCTCACAGCGATCGGCTCACTGTCTATTGATATGTACCTCCCGGGCTTCCCATCTATTGCGCGCGATCTGCACGTAGACATCGCCCATGTAGCACTTTCTCTTACCAGTTTCTTTGTTGGCATTTCGGCCGGACAGCTTTTCTTTGGCCCGATAATCGAACGATATGGCCGGCGGATCCCGCTCATTGCCGGGCTGGCGGTATATCTGCTCGCATCGTTCGGATGTTCGCTTACCAGCTCTGTGAACGCGCTCATTGTCCTCCGCTTCTTTCAGGCACTCGGGGGCTGCTCGGGCATGGTGATCAGCAGGACCATGGTGCGTGACATTTTTCCCATTTCGGACACGGCTAAAATCTTCTCCATGCTGATGCTGATTATGGGAGTCGCTCCTATCGTGGCGCCAACGCTCGGCGGCTTCCTGGCAGAGGCCTGGGGATGGAGGTATATTTTCTTTCTGCTTACCTTCATTGCTGCCCTCCTGTTAGCTGCTACCATCAGGTTCCTTCCCGAAAGCAAGGGCGGCGATCCTGACGTCAGATTATATCCTGCGGCGGTGCTAAACCGCTTCTACGTAGTTCTGAAACAACCCTTGTTTTTCACCTATGCTATTGTGAGCGGATTTGCCTCTGCCGGAATGTTTGCCTATATCTCCGGCTCTCCATTTGTGTTTATGACCCTCTTTAAGGTCTCAGATACACAGTATGGATGGATATTTGGAATGAATGCCGCGGGTTTAATCCTGGCCAGCCAGATCAACCGCCTTCTTTTGAAGAGACGAACCAGTCGCGACATTGTGGTCGTCGCCGCCACTCTTCAATGTCTGTCGGGCATCGTCTTATTTCTTGGGACAGCAGCCGGCTTCATTGGGAGCGTCCCCACTTTCGTCCTGATCTTTATTTATCTGATGATGCAGGGCTTCGCCTTTCCAAATTCGACGGCACTGTCGCTGGAGCCGTTTGAACAAAACGCAGGAATTGCATCTGCTCTCGCCGGAAGTCTGCAGATGGTGATTGCAGCTGCTGCTTCGGCCGCAGTCAGTTATCTTCATAATGGGACCGCTATTCCGATGGCCGCGCTGATCGCTATCTGTTCTGGAATCAGCTACAGCTGCCTGCTCGCCGGACGGGCGCTGATCAGGAAAAGACTTGAACGCCAGCCAGCCCTTGAATCGTAAATAAGGAAAAGAAATAGACAGGATGGCAATAAAAAAGAGAGGACCGCCGGTCGCGCGGTCCTCTCTTTTTTTATTGTATTAATTGAAGTCTGTTACCAGAATATGGTGTAAAGAGCCACCAGGATACCGGTAATAAGCAAAGAGCCGGCAACAAAGCCAGGGTTGGTTTTGAACATCTTGGTATCTATTTCCAGTGCTTCCGGTTTTACACCTCTGCTCGTTTCAATGGCACTGATGAGGTACATACCAATCATACAGATCACGAATACGATACCCATACGGTCAAGGAACGGAATTTCAAACAGTCCTGAAGATGGGTTCTGAATTGCAAAACCAATCGGATGCAGGAAGCTAAGATCTGTCCATCCTGGCAGGAACTTCAGTATTACCGAGAACACAAAGCCGCCTATCGTTGCGAAAAGAGCTGCATTTGAAGTCGCTCTCTTCCAGAAGAAGCCGAGGATAAACATCGCAAAGATACCTGGAGATACGAAACCGGTGTACTCCTGAATGTACTGGAACCCGCCCTGCTTATCCATTCCCAGGTGCGGGGCAATGATCACGCCCAGGATCGTGGAAACGATAACCGTGATCTTTCCAATCACGACGAGATTCTTTTCGCTTGACTCTTTGTTGATCACCTTCTTGTAAATGTCAAGGGTGAAAATGGTAGCAATACTGTTCACCTTACCGGCAAGGGAGGCTACTACGGCTGCTGTAAGGGCGGCGAATGAAAGGCCCTTCAAGCCAACAGGAAGCAGATTCAACAGAACAGGATAAGCGCTGTCAGGATTAGAGATTGACGTAAACGTACCCGACTTTTCCTGATAGAGAACATAGGCAGCGATACCAGGAACAACGATCAGAACAGGCATTAATAACTTAAGAAAAGCCGCAAACAGGATCCCTGTGCGGGCAGTCTTCAAATCTGCGCCTAAAGCTCTTTGAACGATGTACTGGTTACATCCCCAGTAATTCAGGTTCACGATCCACATACCGCCGATCAGTACAGAAAGACCCGGAAGATCAAGATAGTTGGGATTCGACTTCGGAAGGATCATGTCAAAATGCTCAGGAGCACGATGGATCATCTGTTGGAATCCTGCAAGAATACCAGGAGTACCAAAATGATCTGCTACCTGGTCAAGAGCAATATATGTAGTGGCAAGTCCTCCAAGGATGAGGAAGAACACCTGAACCACCGAAGTATAGCCAATCACCTTCATTCCTCCCAGAGTAATAATAATTGAGAAGAATGCCAGGCCATACATCGCCCAGGTAAGGTCTATACCCGACACACCGCTCACAGCAATAGCACCCAGATACAATATAGAGGTGAGGTTAACAACCACGTACAACAGGAGCCAGAATACGGCCATTACCATGGCCACTGTTCCGTTATAGCGCTGATGCAGGAACTGCGGCATCGTATAGATCTTATTCTTCAGATAAACAGGTATGAAGAATACAGCAACGATGATCAGGGTAAGAGCAGCCATCCACTCGTAGGTGGAGATCGCCAGCCCGATCTTAAAGCCGGATCCGCTCATCCCGACAAATTGCTCTGCCGAAATATTAGAAGAGATAAGGGATGCGCCAATCGCCCACCACGTTAGAGACCCTTCTGCAAGAAAGTAATCCCTGGAGGCAGTGCTCTCCGACTTTTTCTTTTTATAAATCCACCAGCCATAACCGGCGACCATCACAAAGTAGATGAAGAAGATAATGTAATCTTTCGTTTCCAGCGTGTTCATTGAATTCAGGTTTGCTAATCTTATAATTTATTATCGTTTCAATAGTTATTTTGCCTTTCATCTGCCTGCTGACCGTCAAAACTCATTCACCAGACAAGGAGGGGAAGATATGAACTTTTACAAAGCTCTGTCAGCTTATTTTTTCTTCCCGAAGTCAGGGCTTTCAGCGGAACAGGAAGCCATCTAGTCTATAAGTGTAAAAGAAACATTTCCGGGGGTTAAAGTAGGAATATTTCTTAGTTTTAAAAAGCCGTTTTTCATTTTTCTAAAGATTATTTTCCGCGCCTAAGTTGTCTAAACGCATATTTTCCCGCTTTATGTCCCTCTTGTACCCCTTTAGGTGAGGGCGTTCGCCGGGCATTTCCTGATACTGGGTTAAGATTTGTATATTAGGGTCAGACTAGCAATTTTAAACTTATGAAACATGTTGTTCTTCTTGTCATCTGCCTGACCTTCGCTTATCAGAGCTGTACAAACAGCAAAACTGAAAAGCATGACTCTTCTCCCGGCCAGCTTAGCGGTACATGGAAACTCCTGCAAGGTACATTAATTGAGAAGGGAGATACAAGTGTTACCGACTATACGAAGGGGATCTCCTTCATCAAAGTGATCAACGACAGCCACTTCGCCTTTCTTCAGCACGACTTAACAAAAGGGAAAGGTCCCTCGCCTGTATTTGTATCAGGGGGCGGAACGTATTCTCTTAACGGTGATCGCTATAGCGAGAGACTGGAATACTGCAGTGCAAGAGAGTGGGAAGGAAATACGTTTGAATTTAAAATAAAGATGAAAGGGGATACGCTTATACAGGAAGGTACCGAGAAAGTGCCGGGCACAGGAACTGAAAGGGTGAACATAGAAAAATATGTGCGGCTGGCTGCTCAGTAGCAGCTAAGAGAGCTAAAAAAGGCTGCCTGCTTACCAATTAGCGCAGGCAGCCTTTTTTTAAAGCGTAACTTTGTCTTTTGCCCTGATGTCACGGGATGAGCTTCCGATGAGAAGTTCAAAATCACCCGGCTCCTGCACCCACTGCATTTGCTTGTCATCAAAGTAGCTGAAAGCGTCTTTGTTCAGATCGAAGCTTACTGACTTGCTCTCTCCCGGCTGCAGCATGACCTTGCTGAAAGCCTTCAACTCTTTTTCCGGACGTTTCACCGCGGCTTTCTTATCCTTCACATACAGCTGCACCACTTCTGCACCTGCCCTGTTCCCCTTGTTACGGATGCTCATTGTTACGCGCACCTGGCCGTTATTGACTGTTACAGCAGGCTTCCCATACTCGAAGGAAGTATAAGACAAGCCGTGTCCAAAAGCAAACTGAGGCGCCACCTTGTATGTATCAAAATAGCGGTACCCGACAAAGATATCTTCGTTGTAGCGAACGTTTATGCTGTCGCCCGGATACTCACCCAGTTTGTGTGCGGGCGAGTCTCCCAGGGTCTTTGGGAATGTTACGGTAAGTTTTCCGGATGGATTCACATCGCCGAACAGTATTTCGGCAAGGGCCGTCCCTCCTTCAATTCCCGGATAGCCGGCCTGAATGATGCCTTTCACCTTGTTAACCCAGGCAGTCATGTCGATCGGTCCCCCGCCATATAGTACCACAACGGTATTAGGGTTTGCTTTTGCCACAGCAGTGATGAGTTCATCCTGACCAAAAGGCATCTTCATATCCGGTTTATCGTACCCCTCAGTATCGTAGGCGTTGTCGCTCCACTTGCTGTAGTCATAGCCGTGCGTCCAGCCTCCAACTATTACAGCCACGTCTGCTGCTTTAGCAGCTTGTACGGCCCTCTCAATCAGAGCGGGATCAGCCTTGGCGTCTTTTGCGATGGCATAGCCCTGCTCGAAATGCACGCCGATGCCCGTACCCGCAAGCTTTTGCAGCCCCTGAAGAGGAGTCACCTCATAAGGAGGCCTGATCTGAGAACTTCCCCCTCCCATTGCGTTCTCGCGGTTAGCATTCGCTCCAATTACCGCTATGGTCTTCAGGTTGCTCCTGTTAAAAGGCAACACATTTTTCTTATTCTGCAGCAAAACGATTCCTTCCTCGGCCACTTTCTTTGCTACATCAAAATGCTCCCTGGTGGCGTAACTTCCCGGCTTCCTTTTGTCGAACATGTGCGTCTTGAACATCACCCTCAGGATTCGCCTGACCTTGTCGTCGATCACGCTTTCCTTTATTTCGCCATTCTTCACCATCCTCAGGGCAGGATCAGCAAAAAAGAATTTATTGTAGTCGGGATTGGGAAGCATAGACAGGTCGGTTCCCATCTCCAGATCGGCTCCCCCTAAAAGAGCTTCTTTTGTACTATGAATGGCACCCCAGTCGCTCATTACCAAACCCTTAAATCCCCACTCGCCCTTAAGTATCTTATTGACCAGATAGTCGTTATACGTGCAATACTCGCCACGAAATTTATTATACGAACCCATCACGGTGTTTACGTTCCCTTCTACCACGGCAGCTTTAAAGCCGGGCAGGTAGATCTCACGTAAGGCTCTTTCGCTTATCTCCACATTAATACCGTCCCTTCTTATCTCCTGATTATTTCCCATGAAGTGCTTGAGGCTGGCAGACACGCCCTGGTCCTGCACGCCCTTGATGTATCCTACTACCATTTTGGAGATGAGGTAAGGGTCCTCGCTCATGTATTCGAAGTTCCTTCCGTTCAGCGGAGTGCGCATGATGTTAATGCCCGGGCCGAGGATCACGTCTTTCCCCCTGTAGTTAGCTTCACTGCCCAGCACTGAGCCGAACGCATAGCCAAGCTCCGGGTTCCAGGTGGAGGCAAGGGTAATACCGACGGGCAGGTAGGTGGAGGAGTCGTTCCCCTTGTTATCTAGCGTCCAGTCCCGACCATGCTCTGGTCGCACGCCATGAGGGCCGTCAGAGGTGACCATCTCAGGGATCCCAAGCCGGGGCACTCCTGCAGAAGTAAAGGAAGAATTGGCATGGATCATCCCGATCTTCTCTTCCAGTGTCATCTTTTTAATCAGGTCCTCGACCTTGGCTTCGACAGAAGGGTCAGTGTCCTGAGCCCTGAGCGCTCCTGTTCCGAGGAGGAGCCCCAGAGCAGTGCATAAAAAAAGTCTCGTAAATTTGGTTTTCATTGATCTTTTTGATTATCTGGTATAGTTTTCTGGTTAAAGTTCCGGTCGCCTCAGGGAACACGAAACAGTGTTTCAAAAATATTGCAGCGACTATAGAAACAGGTGCAATAAATGTAAATATTTAGGGGAACTTTTGTTAACCTATATTGAAATCTGCTGCCCGCTCTTTTTTTAGTCGTCTTGTCACATCCTGCATAAAAGCTCCGTCTTTGCAGATATGAAAACACGTTCTTATATCCTTGTAAGTCTTATACTTATTATCTTCTCCCCCGCCTGCAGGAAAAAGAAAAAAGAGGGTCCTGCAATCCCGGATCAGATTGAAATAGCGGGAAAGGCGTACCGCACGGTTGCAATCGGAGAACAGATATGGACCGCTTCGAACTATGAAGGGCCGGGAGGGATGTCTTATGATGAGGCGAATAGCAGGCCTGAGTATGGAAAGTACTATACTGCCGACGAAATAAAATCTGTTCCTCTGCCTGCCGGCTGGGAGCTTCCCACACTTGAGGACTTTAAGGAACTGGCAGAATCACAAGGCGTGGCATTTAACGATTTCACCGTTCTTAACCCCGAGCCACTTAAAAAGCTTTTATCCCAAACAAGATGGAGCCATATGGCGGGCACCAACGAGTCGGGATTTAACGCCTACCCCGCGGGATATTCGGCCGGAAACAGCAAGCCCATGGACGGAGATATCTCCGAGTTCTGGGCAAAAGACGGGCACACCGTAAGCTTTCAGGAAAGTTCCAATTTCGTCAATTTCAAAATGATCTTCTATAAAAACAGCGACCAGCCGGGGCAGCGCTTTAATGCAAGGTTCATCTTAAAAAGCAGGCACTAACTGCTCAGAGTTTCTGCAGGTCCCCACCAAAGAGGTACTCTCCGTTTTTTCCGGTGGGGATGCTGATCTTTTTGTCACCCCACCTGAGCGTGCATGGATTACCCAGCCGCGAGCGGACTTTCACCTGCTTTAGCTTGCCTTCCTGCCAGGCGATATCGACTTCAAAACCTCCTCTGGCCACAATTCCACGCACAGATCCTCTGCTCCAGGCAGCGGGGAGGGCGGGAAGGAGAACGACCTCCCCTGTGTGGCTTTGCATCAGCATTTCGGTGACACCCGAGACAGCTCCAAAATTCCCGTCGATCTGGAAAGGAGGATGAGTATCAAAAAGATTGGGCAGGGTCGACTTGCGCAGGAGGGCGTTGAGATTCTCGTAAGCAGCCTGTCCATCCCCCAGTCGGGCAAAGAAATTAACGATCCAGGCTCTGCTCCAGCCCGTATGACCTCCGCCATGAGAGAGCCGGTAATCAATGGTCTTCCGGGCAGCTGCCAGCAGTTCGGGCTGTTGCGACGTGATCTCATTTCCCGGATGAAGCGCGAACAGATGTGAAATATGCCTGTGCCCGGGCGAGGGCTCTTCAAATTCTTCTGTCCACTCCATGATCCTTCCATCACTGCCGATCCTGGTAGGGGCCAGCCTGCTAAGGATTTTCTCCAGCCGGCCCCTTAGCGCCGCATCTGTGCCGAGCACTTTTGAAGCCGCTATTGTGTTCCTGAGGAGGTCCCGAATGATCATGTGATCCATTGTAGGGCCCATCACCATGGTCGCTTCATCGCCCCCCTTCGTCCTGAAAGTATTCTCAGGGGAGATGGAGGGGCCCGATACAAGTTTTTCCGACTGAGGATCTTCCACCAGCCATCCTTCACAAAATTCCGCAGCCTCTTTCATAACCGGATAGCCAAGTTCGCGGAGATATTTCTTGTCGCCGGTAAAGGCGTAATGTTCCCAGAGATGCTGTGCACTCCATGCCAGGCCCATGGGCCACATCGCCCACTGCGTCTGCCCATAAGGCTCGGTAAAATGCCAGGCGTCAGTGGTAAAATGAGCCACCGCTCCCTTCAGTCCATACATGTCGCGTGCGGTTTTCCGCGCATCCGGCAGCAGTTCGTTCAGAAACTGGAGAAAGGGCAGATGAAGCTCGCTCAGATTCGTTGTCTCCGACAGCCAGTAGTTCATCTGAATATTGATATTGATGTGGTAGTCGGCGTCCCAGGGCGGTGTCAGTCCGTCTGCCCAAATCCCCTGAAGGTTGGCTGGAAGCCCGCCGGGCCGGGAACTGCTGATAAGCAAATAACGACCGAACTGATAATACAGAGCAATCAGGGCGGGATCGGTATTGCCAGCCTGCATGGCAGCAATTCTGCTGTCGGTAGGAAAATAGACCGCATCAGAGCTTCCCAGATCGATGCTCACCCTTTTGAAGTACGCCTGATAGTCGGCTATGTGCTCCCGTTTAAGTTCTTCGAAGTTCCTGGATACGGCAAGGCCCATCGAGGAAGCCGAGGCTGTTTCAGGATTCCCGCCACGATAATCGGTCGCAGCAGTCAGCAGCAGCGTCACCGAATTCGCCTTCTCCACTTTTATAGCCTTCCCTGTTGACTGAACAGTCCCCCCTCATTCAACACGTTTATACGGGCGGCAAGGCGGACACCCGTTCCGTTGCCAACATGCTCTGTCATCAGGAACTTATCATCCTGCACCTGAACAGTGGCCTTCCCCCCGGGGCGACTAAGCTGCAAAGCAAAACTAAGTGCTCCGGCTTTACTTGCAGTAAGTCGTACTACCAGCGCCTTTGCAGGAAAACTTGAAAAGACTTCGCGCTTGAACTGAACGCCTCCCGCGGTGAACGAAACTGAGCTTATGGCAGCCTCCAGGTCCAGCTCCCGGCGGTACTCCGTCACTTCTCCCCCGGGCAGCGAAAACTCCATCGACAGGTCGCCGAGGGTCTGGTAAGAGCTCGGCACTTTCTTATCGCCCATCATCTTTTCCTGCGCCAGCCGTTGCGCTTCCGCATACCTGCCTTCAAAAAGCAGTTTACGAACTTCTGGCAAAGCTTTCCTCGCCTCAGGATTGACAAAGTCGGCCGGCTTACCAGTCCATACAGAGGACTCATTCAGCTGAAGCCGCTCAGATGATACGCCGCCAAACACCATGGCGCCCAGGCTGCCATTACCAACCGGAAGCGCTTCATTCCAATCAGCCGCCGGCCGGTTAAACCAGAGACAAAGTTTACCAGGAACAGACTGAGCAAAAGAGGATAAAGGAACAATACTCCATGCAAGAACGAGTGCTATTTTTTGGAGCCAGGAACGCTCTGCTCTGTATCGGGCATTGTTAAGTTGCATTAAGCTTTTTATCAGGATCAGCATGATACTCACTATCTAACAGGTAACAAAATAAAGTTTTTAAACTAGAAATTCAGCAGCACACTGGCAGGGCTCATCCCCGGAGCCATTAAAATGCCTGCTTACTTGCCGGGCTATACCCCGACCTATACTGCAAGGCCTCCAGGGCATTTACCAGATAAGCAAGAGGAGCATTCCAGTTAATCGCGATTTCATTGGTAGCATACGACCGCTCATCGTCAGCATAAGCCTCTGAGGGAACAGCAGAAGGAAGAGGAACCCGATCCTGCTGCCCGGGGTTAGGTCCGCCGACAAGTAAGCCAGGCACCGGCTCTTCAATCCCGTCGGCTGCAGAAGGACGGTGATGAGGGTGCATTGGTGTTTTAGATCCGTAGCCAGTTATAAAAGAATACCCAGTTCCATTCCTGCCAAGCAGATAGTCTAAGTTAGCAGCTGCGGCATCAAGATACTTCTTCGCCCCGGTTCTGAGATAGGCCTGAATCAGCGCGATACCCTGATTGGCTGCGACGGCATTGCTTCCCCAGATGAAGTCGTGATCAGTGCCTCCCATGGGAGTTTTAAAGGGACTTGTACGCGCGGCAGCCAGGAGCTGCTCAGCCAACTTTAGAAGCCGGACTTTGAGGTCAGGAATGCCGACCTGAATGGCAGGGGAAAGCTTAGCCCGACTTCGGAGGAGCGTGTAGTAAGCCAACAGGCGAACATTACCCCAGGACGGCAAGGGCATCTTTTCATCGGGAAAGAAATTTACAGCACGGTAGTAGGCATCGTCGCCTGTGGTAACCGCAAGCTCAGCAGCCGCCCATATCCATTCATCACTCAGATCACGATCACCATACCCACCCGTGTTCACTGCCGGCTTGTAAAGAGTATTGTTGCGCTCCTGATCGTAAAGCAGGGCGGGCTTGCTGCGCGCCCATCCCCACGCGCGGACCGAGGCCTTCAGGCAGGAATCGGACAGGCCCGGCAACTCCTTCCCGTACTTTCTCAACACCCGGGCGGCCTGGGCAGTTACGGCCGCAAAATCAAGTGTCGCTGCTGTGCCTTTTTGCACCACATAGCGGTCAGCCTTTGTTATGCCCGGCATGACCATACCATCGAACTCGGCGTTGGTCAGCTTATGATACACGCCTCCGTCGGAGGGATCCTGCATGGTCAGCATCCAGCGAAGGTTACACAGTACTTCATCCAGTATATCAGGAAGCCGGTTATTGCTTTCGGGAATGTTCAGATCAAGGCCGGAGACATAATCAGGAAAGTCTTCGCACAACGACAAAAGAGTACCCATCGTAATACCACTGTTCACGATATATTTGTTGTAATCGCCTGCATCATACCAGCCTCCGGGCGAAAAGATGCGGCTTCCTGCAGGCCTGCCCTCCGAGGCGGCAGAGGGATGGATCAGCACACTGGTATCAGGATGCCCCGCTGCACGCGCCCACTTACCGGCATAGGGCGCAGACAACGCTTCAGAAACCCGCTGATAATAAAAGGCCTTAACGGATGCGGAAGCAAGCTCTTTGTAAACGCCGGCACCGATGGAGAAAGGATAGGAGGTACCTGCTTCGGGGATTGACAACTCATAGCGACCAGGTCGCGTGAATGAGGAAAAGTCGGCCAGACTCATACCCTGGCCTGATTCGCCATTCTGCTTTTGCTTGTTTAACGCACCTGAATAAGCTACTTTTCCATCTCGCGTATCGCGAAGGAAGAACTTCGCCGTCCCGGCATCCGCAACAAGGGCCACCTTGGGACATCGGGGATAATAGCCAAGCTGATTGAGCCGTATCTGGCTCGCTTGCTGCCCGGCAGCTATGGCGGTTCCCAGTATCCAGAAAAAAGGCAAAGAAAGAAATATCTTCATCTTAAAAGCTAAAATGTATTGCTGCAGGCGCAAGCGCCCGTCAGCAATACGAATCTAAATATACCCGGAAAGATTGTTATTCTTATTTGCTTACAATTTCAAGCTCAGCAGCTGCAATCCCTTCCCCTTCTGCCCTCAGCTTTATTTTGCCGGACTGGGTCGTCGACTGAATAATTGCGAGGGCCAGTCCGTTGAAGGCTTTCCTGTTCGTCGCTTTAAAGCGCTCGTGACTGGTAGGATCCCCATTATCGACAGCGTTCAGGCTGCCCCTTCCCGTTACTGTGAAGTGCAGGCTGTTTTTTGCATCTGGCACCAGATTGCCTTCCGCATCCACAATACTCACTGTTACAAAAGAAAGATCCCGTCCGTCTGCCTTAATACTACTTCTGTCGGCCAGCAGCCTGATCTTTGCCGGCTTGCCTGCCGTTCTTACTTCTTTTACCAAAACCTCCCTTGCGTCTTTATAAGAGACGGCTTTCAGTACACCAGGGCTGAATGGCACCCGCCATTTGACATGCAAATTCCCGTCTTCCTTCTTTTTCCTTCCCAGCGACTGCCCGTTCAGGAAAAGTTCCACCTCATCGGCGTTGTTATAGTAAGCCACCACGTCTACAGTATCTCCTCTTTCCCAGTTCCAGTGGGGATAGAGGTGAAGAACGGGTGAGTCAGTCCACTCGCTTTGATACAGATAGTAAACGTCTTTAGGGAAGCCAGCCAGGTCAATGATACCGAAGTAGGAGCTCCGGGCAGGCCATGGATAAGGAGTAGGCTCGCCGAGATAATCGAAACCTGTCCATACGAACATTCCGGAAACATGGGCGTTACGCTTCAGCTCTTTCAGGCTTTCCTCGTGGGTAGACCCCCACGGGGCGCTCACGTGATCGTATGCCGAGACTGTGAAGTCCTTGTTCCCGCCTCCCTTGATCGGCTTATCCCAGGCCTCGGGCCAGCGACGTATCGTATCGAAAGGAACCAGATCGTAATGTCCGCGTGTAGCCAGGGCCGAAGTACTCTCGGTTACGATAAATTGCTTCCCAGGCCATCGCTCCGGGAAAGAGGCCCACGACTTGTGATTGTAGTTATAGCCGACCATCGCGAAAGCGTTCGACTTAAGCAGATTATTCCACACGTTGATTTCATTATTCGCAGAGGTGATGGCTCTTGTCGTATCGAGACTTCTCACGATACTCACCAGCTCCCGGGCGATGACACGCCCTGTTGTGTCACCCTTCTTTTCATCCCCCCACTGCTCCTGTATTTCGTTACCCACACTCCATATAAATACGCTCGGATGGTTCCTATCCCGCTTGATCAGATCCTCCAGGTCTTTCCGATGCCACTGGTCCCAGTCAAGGTGGTAATCGAACGGGTTTTTCTGCTTTTTCCATATGTCGAAAGCCTCGTCCATCACAATAAAGCCCATTTCGTCGCAGAGATCCAGCAATTCGGGAGCTGGCGGATTATGAGAGGTACGGATGCCGTTGCAGCCCATTTCCTTTAAGATCTGCAGCTGTCGTTCTGCTGCCCTCCTGTTGAACGCCGTGCCAAGCGCGCCAAGGTCATGATGGTTGCAAACGCCTCTGATCTTTAATGGCTCGCCGTTTAAAAAAAGCCCTTTGCAACATCGAATTTGAAGTCGCGAATTCCAAACCGGGTTTCATACCGGTCTCCTGCTTTTCCATCGACATAGACCCGGGATACCGCCCGGTACAATGACGGCTGTAACACCGACCATAGTTCAGGAGCGGCTATCTTCAGGCTTTGGCGGAACTCCGCCCCACCTCCCGGGGCCAATCGCTTCTCACTTCTTGTTTTGCCTACTTCCTTTCCATGAGGATCCAGGACGGTGGTTTCTAAGATGACCACCCGCGCTGGGCGCTGCCCGCCGTTAGTAACCTGTGTCTGTATGCTCACAGTCGCCTCCTCAGTGCTCACCCGGGGAGTGGTGATAAAAGAGCCATAGCGAGCCACATGTACTTGCGGCGTAGTAATTAGCCATACATTCCGGTAAATACCTGAGCCGGAGTACCAGCGCGAATTAGGCTGCTGCGAATTATCCACTTTAACAGCGATGAGGTTTTTTGAGGCGCCGTACTTCAAATAGGGAGTGAGATCGTAGCTGAACGAAATATAGCCGTTTGGCCTCCTGCCCAGGTAATGTCCGTTGATCCATACTTCGCTGCGGTGGTATACACCTGCAAATTCCAGGGATATGAGCATTCCTTTATCCGCCAGCGGTACAGTGAAAGATTTTCGGTACCATCCCACTCCCCCTGGTAGTGCTCCCCCGCCAGGAGTAGCCGGGTGTTCCTTGCTGAAGTCTCCTTCTATGCTCCAGTCGTGCGGAAGGTTCAGGACGCGCCAGCGTGAATCATCCTTCCGCACAGACTGCCAGGCCCCGGCATTATTCAGAGAAAAACGCCAGGAATCATTAAACAGCTGTTGCTTCCGCCCCGGCTGAGCAAACAATAGCGGTGCAGAGATAAAAAAAGAAAGAAGGAAAAGCAGCTGACGTAGAAGCAATTTCATAAAGAAGCAGGATATGTGAACAGGGAATACGGTCCTTGCCGCGCTCCCCGTTTGAATTGAATTATTTAATATCGATTGCAGGAAAGCTGCGAAGAACACAGCATTCCCGCAATCGCAGATTTTATCCCTTACAGAACGTAATGAAAAGCGAACCACTCATCTTTTTCTGCATTGTAACTTGTTCCCAGCCAGATCCCCTTCTGGGCCACCTTCCCGGGGAAGGCTTTCACTACTTTGATCCGGTTGGTCGAAGGATTCAGGCTGTTGTTAGGGTCGGTGCTCTGAATCAGCTTTACGCCGTTCAGGATAATTTCGTTGGTTTCCTCATTGATCGTATAGGTACCCCTCGTAATTACCCCGTTCTGGTTAACCGTCACATTCTGTCCGTTCTGCCGGTCGAACAAGATCCAGGAGTTGGCCGCAGCAGCCTCCCACTTGTCTACCCATCCCCAGCCAGCAGTAGAAGCGGCTGAAGTGGTCCACCCCTTCCCCTTGCCAATCCAGTCGATGGGATTACCTGCTGCATCCAGGCGCCACATGACTCCGCCGCCTGCCGGTCCGGCTATCATTTCGAGCAGCTTTCCCGGAGCGAATTGCGGATCGAAGCCTTCATCGGGACCTGTTTCAACTACCTCAGGCTTCCAGTTGTCTGAGAACTCCTTTGAAATAAAATTATAGACCAGCATACAGGCGCCCTCACCATCTACGTCTTTATCCCTGATGACGCCCAGCCGAAGGACGTTTTCATCGAGTTCCAGGATGGTATAGCTGGTCCAGTTGCTTACCCCTGTAATTCCGTTCTTCGCGGGCTTATACCCGCGCAAAATAGAAGCATTGTTAATAGTGAGCGACTTTGCAGCCGTATTCAGCACATAACTGCCCGTTTCTGTGGCCCCTCCTTCCATCAGCTTCTTGGCCGAGAACACCGCATTACCCTTCAGACTGAAGGTCATGATGCCATAGTCGCCTTTAGCCATTATTCCCGGATAGATAGATCCGAGGTCCGGCGACCATACCCAGCAATCTTTGCCATAGCATCCGGTTTTATAAACTCCATCGGCCCAGGGATTTCCTTCTTTCAGCCAGCCGTTATTCGTTCCGTAGAACGATATCGGTCCGGCAAAATTCTTCGCGTCTGTATCCAGAACCCACGATTTTTCTTTTCCCGCTCCACCTGTGAGCGCTGTCCATAAAGGATCGTTCACATAGTTGAGATTATCTTCAGTAACATGTACAATCACCGGATCCAGGTCAACTAAAACACCACCCGATAAGACGGAGAACTTAACTACGTAATCGCCTTTAAAGGGGTAACGCACCGTATCGGTCTGGCGTGTAGACCGGCCTGTGCCGTAATCCCAAATAGAAATTGTTCCGGGTGTTTCGTTCTTCAGGATGACGGTATTTCCGCCGGCATCTGCTTTTTTATCCTGTACTACCTGAAATTTGATAGCGGATTTATCGAGGGGGTTGCCGAGGTTATAGTGATCTTTCTGACAGGATACAAGGACCGCCAGGGAAAACAAGACCCCCTGCAACAGCTTAAAAACGTTTTTCATCGTTGTTATTTTTTAAATACAACCTTTCATTCTTACCAACCTGCATTTTGCTTCAGCACATTACCCGACAGCGTAATCTGGGAATAAGGGATCTGCTGCAAGCCTTTCGTTTCGATGATCTTCGAGGCAGAGATCGTCTTGGGCGTACTGACACCACCATTGAGGACGGTGGTGGACTCTGCAATTTCTGCGGCGGCTTTATTGACGCCCTGTCTCAGAAGATCCCAATAGCGGATCCCTTCAAAAGCAAACTCCAATTGCCGCTCCTTCATAATATTATCCTTACTGATCTGAAGAGGAGTGAACTTATCTTTATAGGCCCGCTCACGCACCTGATTGAAATATGCCTGGGCATTAGGACTGCCAAGTTCAGCTGCCATCAGCAATACATCGGCGTACCTGACTGATACATAGTCCTGATACTGTCCCCTTTGAAAATCAGCATTCTTATACAGTGCTTCCGGCAAGGGGACCCCATTCTTGTCCACCATTGGCGTGTACTTTTTCAAATAATAGCCAGTGTATTCCCGCTGGTCCTTCTGATTGGTAAAGGCCACCTTCTCTTCCTTAACCGCAATAACTGAAGCCACTTTCCTGGTGTCGTTATTGCTGAATGCGTTCCATATCTTCGGATTGACAGTGCCGCCACCCCATCCATTGCCATACGGGTAGCTCCATTGCGCTCTCAGACCCAGCATCACCATCCAGTGATTTCCATCCAGATTTCCATCATAGTCGCTGGTGGCTGAGTACTTAATAGCAAATACAGTCTCCTTATTATCTTCCTGCGCATAGCGGTCAAGGGAAGCTGCAGGCCATAGGTTCTTAAACGAATCAACAAGTGCATGACCACTCTTGCTGATCACATTTTCGAGATAACCGAGGACCTGCGGGCCGGTTACTACTCCGTTCAGATCCGGCTTACCATAGTAACCGGTATAGTAAAGGTAAACTCTGGCGAGCAGGGATTCAGCCGCCCATTTAGTCACCCTGCCCCTTTCATCGGCCGGCTGAGCGCTATAGGCAACCTCGGGAAGGTTTTCTGCAGCGAACTTGAGATCTTCTGCAATCACCTTGTACACCTCATCAGGGCTCGCCTGAGGAAAATTTTCACGGGATGGTTCAGTGAGCAGCGGAATATTACCCCATAATCTCACCATATCAAAATAGATGAATGCTCTGATAAAACGTGCCTCAGACTCATACGTCTTCCGCAACTGCTCATTTCCGCCCCAGTTGATCTGATTCATCTTCGAGATCAGCACATTGCACCTGTACAAAGCCTGGTAACTTAGCTCCCAGGTTCTGCCAAATATGTTCTGGTCCGACGGAGACCTAAGCTTGTCAAATTCGTCGAGCATCTGGTATCCCAGGCCGTCGGAGTTACCCGTACCTCCGAAGCAGTTGTCAGACATTACTTCGGCGGCCACGGGCAGCGCCACGCCGTCTGACCATATCACCTGTAACCCGTCGTAACATCCTACCAGCGCTTTGTAAGCGTCCTGCGGGGTTTTATAAAAGTTTTCATCGTTCGCCTGAGTCAGAGGCTGCGTATCAAGGAAGTCCTTGCAAGACCCGGTACTCAGGAGCAGCAGTACCGGGATCAGTATTCTTAAAGTCTTCATAAAATCAATCTCTTTAAATTAGAATCGAATGCTGGTTCCAAACAAGAAGGTGCGCGGCCTTGGATAATAGCCCAGGTCGATACCAGAAGCAAAACTGGCCGTACCATAACCGATTTCAGGATCCATACCGGTGTAACTAGTGAACGTATACAGGTTCACGGCAGACGCAAATAGCCTCACCTGCTTTAAGTAGCTCTTTTTGATAATCTTGGCAAAATCATATCCGATGGTCACGTTGCTGACCCTCAGGAAATCGCCCTTGTGGACATAGAGGTCTGAGAAATTGATCCAGTTCCTGGCATCCTCCGTTACCCTGGGGATACTGTTTGAAGAACCCGGCCCATGCCAGCGGCCAAGGATCTCGTTCGAGTAATTGGAATACATATTGGAATGATTCCTCCAGGACTGTACAATCTCGTTTCCTGCTACCCCGGAGGCCTGCAAAGAAAAGTCGAACCCTTTGTAGGCTGCGGATAGATTGATGCCGAACGTATAGTCAGGATTCGGATTGCCGATCATCGTCCGATCCATATCGTCTATCGCGCCATCGTCATTGAGATCCTGATAGCGTACATCACCAGCCTGCGCGGTCGGTTGGATCAGCCTTCCATTAGAGGCCTTATACTCCTTCGCTTCCGCATCCGACTGGAATATCCCTGCCGTCTTCAGCCCCCAGAAATACCCGATGGGGAATCCGTTCTGGGCGCGATAAAACTCCAGTGAGTTGTTATACAGGAGGTTGTTTTCACCATGAATAATCCCGTCCTTATTGGGTATCCGGCCAACCTTGTTTTTATTATACGATCCGTTCAGGCCAATGGTGTAGCTCAAATCGCCGGCCGTATTCCGATAAGATAAAGCCAGTTCTACTCCGCGGTTCTGAACATCACCGCCGTTGATGAATGGTGCTCTTGCCCCGGCAGTTGAAACGATGGGAGCTTCAATGAGCCAGTCCTTGGTGGTTTTGTCGTACCAGTCGAAATTGACGTTGAACTTACTGTTGAAGAGAGTGGCATCAAAGCCGAGGTTAGTCTGTTCAGAAGTCTCCCACTTGACCTGCGGGTTGGAAAGACGGCTTGGGTAGGCGCCAGGCGTAAGCCTGGTCTCGCTCGAACCAAAGACATAGTTGGTGGTAGTATAGGTAATGGGGGCCAGGTACTGGTAGGGATCTACGTTCTGGTTACCCACTTGTCCCCAGCTGGCCCTCACTTTCAGGTAGGGAAGCCAGGTATGAGTGTTCTCCATAAACTTCTCGTTCGTGACCACCCACCCTGCAGAAACGGAAGGAAAATAACCCCAGCGATTACCCGGTCCAAAACGCGATGAGCCATCAGCCCTGAACGTTGCGTTGATGAGGTAGGTTTCCTTGAAGTTATAGTTTAACCTTCCGAAGTAGGATAGGCGCCTGTCAGGATTAATCGTACCGCCACCCAGACTCATGTTAGCGCCATCCGTATTAGTGGCATTCGAAAGCCAGGCGTACTTCAGAGAACTAAAGAACAGATCGGTATTACTCCCGAATAGATTAGAACCGTTGTACTCATAAGATGACGATCCTCCAAGGACCTCAAAATGGTGCCGGTCTGAGACATTGAACTTATAGCTCAGCGTATTATCCCATAGAAAAGACCGGGTCTTATCCATCGACTGGTTTGCGCTGGTCGTGCGGTTGTAGGCGTAGAGCGAGAGCTGATATAACGGAGAATAGGAACGGCTCTCATATACCGAGTAGTCCATGCCCAGGCTCGAACGGAACGCAAGTCCTTTGAACGGTTCCACTACTACATAGACATCGCCTAACACCCGTTGTCGGTTCCTGCGGTTCTGGTTACCATAGACCATCTGAGCGTACGGGTTTGCCTCGCCGTTGTACCAGGTGGAATTGGTGTTATCGTAAAAGTTGCCGTTCTCATCATACATCTGAAGAAAAGGGCTGGTATTAAAAGCGTTCCGGAGCGTATTATTATACTGATTCCCAACGGCAATCCCATTATTCTTGATGTAGGCGAACGTAAGGTGCTCGCCAAACTTCACGATATCATTAAGGAAGCTGTGTTCTGAGTTAATTCTGTAATTATATCGCTGATAGTTGGAATAGTCCTTCCCTCCAACAATTCCCGCCTGGGATGTGTAGGACAGTGAAGAAGAGAACGTTGATGACTTAGACGAGCCCTGCATACCCAGCGAGTAATTGTGGGTGGGCGCGTCTGTAAACATTTCGTTCATCCAGTTTGTGCCTTCTCCCATCTGCGCAATCTGATCGTTTGTAAAAATGGGTTGCTTACCGGAATTGATAGCGGCTTCATTCATAATAGAGGCGTACTCCCTCGAATTGAGCAGGTCGGCCTTCCTTGCCACTTCCTGGGTTCCCGTGTAAGAATCAAACGTCAGCTGATTAGCCTGTCCCGCCTTGCCCTGCCTCGTGGTAACCAGCACTACGCCGTTAGCAGCCTGAGAACCGTAGATGGCGGCAGAAGCAGCATCCTTCAGAATGTCAATAGACTCTATGTCGGCAGGATTGAGATAGGAAATGTCGCCTGTTTGAACCCCGTCTACAATATAAAGAGGGCTGGCGTTACCAATGGTACCGAGGCCGCGGATCACCACGCGCATTCCCTCACCCGGCTGCCCGGAAGTAGAGCTGATCTGCACACCCGGTGTTTGCCCTTGCAACGCCTGCAAGGCATTCAGGCTGCTTTGCTTTTGAAGGTCTTCACCCTTAACCTGAACCGTTGCTCCGGTTACCAGCTTCTTCCGCTGTACACCGTATCCAACCACCACCACCTCATCCAGCGCCTTGACGTCGTCGCGCAGGGCGACATTGATCACGTTCGACTGTCCCACCGTTATAGTCTGGGGCTGGAAGCCTACGGAAGTAAATTCAAGAACGTCACCCGAACTTACCTTAAGACTGAAGGTCCCGTTTGCGTCTGTACTGGTACCTCCAGTCTTCCCCTTAATTTTAACTGCCACTCCGGGAAGCGGCAGCTTGTCGCTTGCTCCTGTTACTTTACCCGTAACGGTTCTGTTTTGCGCATAGCCGGAGATGCTATACAACATGATGGCAATAATGGTCCATAAGAGAACCCTTATTCTCCTTCTTGTAATTGTTCTTTCCATACATTTGGTTTTTTTGGTTGTTATTGAGTTTCGTTACATCCTGACCGATATTGAATTCCCGCTATAAGTTACTTTATGCTTACCCTGGGCATCCGGATTGAGTGCCGACGCTTTCCGCGGACTTACCTCCACCACACGGAAAGTCCTGGTCTTGAGCATACCCGGAAAACTCCCGTTGCGATTGCCGATCGTCAGCGTTCTGCTTTTTTCGTTATACCGGATAGGAATGGTGCTGTAAGTCCCCTTCTCATAGTTATAGTTCACGCCTTCATCCTCATAAAGGACGAAGGAGGCGTCTTTTCCGGTGTAGACGTACAGGGTGATAAGATCAGGCTGTTTTTCTGAGGTGTACTGAAGATCAGGACCGAAAGGCAGGATGGATCCTTCCTTCACAAATACAGGCATCCTCTCATAGCCTGCACTCGCAGTGATCCTCTTTCCGCCTGAGCTATATTTGCCCGTGTACAGATCGTACCAGCCCGAACCAGCAGGAAGGTAAACACTTCTCTCCCGGGCTTTGTATTCGTGCACCGGATTGATGAGAAGAGATGGCCCGAACATGTACTGGTCGTCAATATCCGACACCTTCTGATCCTTTGTAAAGTCCATTATCAGTCCTCTCATGATCGTGTAGTTCTCATGGTACGCTTTGCCGGCGAGTGAATATACATAAGGCAGGAGCCGGTAGCGAAGCTTATTGTAGTAGAGCATACTGGCGTAGGCAGGATGTCCCTCAGGCGCTATGTTGTAAATCTCGCGATAGGGGAACTGTCCGTGAACTCTGAAAATAGGAGTAAATGCCCCGAACTGATACCACCTTGTATTCATTTCTCTCCACTCGTCAAGGTCGGCACCCGTGGCTTTTTCAAATCGCCTTTCCACGGAGAAACCTCCAATGTCCATGGTCCAGTAAGGCAGACCTGATAACGAGAAGTTGATCCCTGCCGAAATCTGATCTCTCATGTCGTGCCATCTGGAGGAGATGTCGCCACTCCAGGTAGTAGCGCCGTACCTTTGCTGACCCCCATAAGCCGACCGGGTGAGAATAAACACGCGGTCTTTTGGATTCGCTGCTCTCTGCCCCTCATAGATTCCTTTGGCATTCTGCAAAGGAAAGGCATTAAAATACCTCGTACCTGAACCCGTAGAGGGACTAAAAAGGGTCTTCCTCGTTTCCACATCCAGATTGGAATGAATATCGGGTTCGGTAGCATCCAGCCACCACGCATCTACGCCCTTCTTATAGAGCTTATTGTTGATCAGCTTCCAGAACCCGGCCCGCGCATCCGCATTGAAGGGATCATAAAATGTGGATGAATATCCTTGTCCTATCCAGTCTCTCCTGGCATCCTCAATGTTTCTCCTGTAGAGCCAGCCGTTCTTGTCGAACTCTTTATAAGGCTCTGTGCCTTTGTAGAACTTTGGCCATACCGAGATCATAAAGCGGGTGTGGTACTTGTCGTGCAGGTCCGACAACATCTGCTCGGGGTTAGGGAATCGCTTTGATTCAAACTCCTGGCTTCCCCACTGATCTTCTGCCCAGTACGACCAGTCGAGCACAATATTATCAAGGGGGACCTTCTTGTCGCGGAATGTTTTAACAGTCGAAAGGATTCCCTCCTGAGTTTTGTATCGCTCCCGGCTCTGCCAGAAACCCAGTGCCCATTTCGGCACAATAGGCGCGCGGCCTGTCAGCTTACGGTACCCGCTGATCACCTCATCCAGATTGGCTCCGCTAATCAGGTAGTAGTCAATCTGGTCGCCCGCTTCAGACAGGAAGGCCATGCGGTTTTGCTCCGACTGAGGAATCGGACTCTGCCATTTTGCCGACAAGTACGACTCGCCGCCGTCAGGGATCCACTCAATTTTCAACTTATACCTTTTTCCTTTCTCCAGCCGCGGAGCAATCTCTATGGCTCCGGCGTTCCAGGGCTGACGCCATCTGTCGGCCTGCAGTTTCCCATCCAGCCATATTTTCAGATACCCTGCATACTTCAGTAAAAACGTATGAGAACCGGTATAAGGCGACTCAATCTCCCCTTCCCAGGTCACTTTGGCATCGTTCATTTTGATTGCCTCGGGGAAGTTCTTCTGGTCCTTCAGGAAGGCATAGTCGATATCAGATTCAGCTCTTACCACTGCGTTCCCACTATTCCCTTGCCTATTCGCATAGGTAGCCGTTAACCATCCCGCCTTTCCCTCTGCCGAATAGAGCTTCAAAGCCGATAAAGACTGGAACTCACGTACATCGCCTACTTTGGTAATGGAGTAGTTATCCCACAAAATACCGTAGTTCTTGCTTGAAATCATGAAGGGAACCGCAACGTCGGTATTATATTGAGATAGCACCACCTGGTGTCCCCGGTAATTCATCACCCCATTCTGATGCTGCCCTAGTCCGTAAAACGCTTCTCCCGGATCCACTTCAAAGCCTTGTTTAATCCGATAGAAGGCGTCACCGGAATAAGAGCCCGGAACAAAAGCCTCTGCCCCTCTCACTTCTTCCGACGTGATCACTTTACCATTCTGATCCTTGAAGGTAATAGCCCCTGTCTGGAGGCTAACGTTGGCATTAAGCGCCGCAGTGTGCAACTGTACGCTGTTCTGATCCTGTTTCATGCTCCACTTCCCCCCGCTCCTGAGAGAATCGGTGATCATTAAGCTCTTACGGGTCGCTTCAGCCTCAGGCAGCTTCGACGTCACTCTTATTATAAGATCCGAAATCACCTGTAACCGGACATCCTGCACGTTGCCTGATGCTTTGTTACGGATACTGACCAGTACCCCGTCATCCAGTTTCTGAACGGTTGAAGATTGAGCCATCGCCTCGCTATTCACGAGACACGACAAAAAGAAAACAACAATGAGTAATCTATGCATGGTTAGTTAATTATGCAGTTTAATTCCTCAGCAAGGCTGAAGGGCTGAGGTAAAACTACGGCTGATGGTCAAAAAGGAGGGGATGGAATTGTTTACAAATAGGGCCGCAAATGTTAACCAAGGGCGTAACAGTGGACTTGAAACAAGTAAAAAAGACACAAGACTATCCTCGTGGATGGGCTCCGGAGCCGGAAAGATGCTGTAATATCCCTTGTTACCCCCCCAGAATGCCACCTTGAACTAACCGCAAGGATGCTATAAAACTTATTTATCATAAAATGTAAGTATGTAACCAAATGGCTAACACAGACGATAAACTTACTCCAATACCTGATGAAATAATCATGAACCAGATCTATTATGTCAGAGGAGAAAAAGTAATAATAGATGCTGATCTGGCGGAATTATATCAGGTAGAAACCAAACAACTCAAAAGGCAGGTAAGGCGTAATGCTGACCGCTTTCCGGAAGACTTTATGTTCGAACTGAGCCAGGAAGAATATCGCTCTTTAAGGAGCCAAAATGGCACCTTAAAACAAGGAGCACATTCTAAGTACCTTCCAATGGCATTTACCGAGCAGGGCGTAGCCATGTTATCCAGTGTACGAAATAGTTCAAGAGCTATAAAAGTAAACATACAGATTATCCGGATCTTTACACGGATACGCCAAATGTTAACGGATAACACGGAGCTGCGTTTAGAAGTGGAAAAAATAAAGAAGAAGCTCGACAATCAGGATAAAAACATGGAAGTAGTCTTTCAGTACCTGGATGAACTGTTAGCGAAAAAGGAAGAAAAACCCAGGCCTCGTCAACCTATCGGATATAAACTGGGCAAGAGATAACTATACCCCGATCCACTCCTTCTTATACTCCGCCCCTCTCTTCCCAACTGATCACCGCACCTCATCAACCTTTCTTCGCCTCCCTGTCTTTCGAATGCCGTGCCCAGGAAGAAGGCAGCACGCCGAACTCTGCCTTGAAATACCGGGCAAAAGCCTTCGGGTTGTTAAAGCCGGTTTCGTAGGCGATCTCAGAAACAGTGCACTGCGACTTTTCAAGCAGCTGAGCCGCTCTTTTCAGGCGGATAGAACGGATGAACTCCACAGGAGTCTGACGCGTCAGCTGCAGCAGCTTCTTATAAAGGGCTACACGGCTCATTGCCATTTCCCGGCTAAGCTCCTCCACAGAGAACTCGGTATTCGGAATATTCTTCTCGATGATACCAAGAGCCTGCTTAATGAACTTTTCGTCCGCCGACTCTACTTCAACCTCGGAGGGCCTCGCCTCCACCTGCCTTTGGTAGGTCTTTCTCATCGACTCCTGCTGCTTGCAAAGGTTTCGGATCTTCGATATGAGGACTTCAAAGTTGAAGGGCTTGGTCATGTAATCACTTGCCCCCGTTTCAAGCCCACGCAACATCAATTCTTCTCCCGTCATGGCCGTTAGTAAGATGACGGGGATATGGCTTGTACGTTTGTCGCCTCTGATCTTTACACATAGATCGATACCGTTCATTTCAGGCATACTGATATCCGACACAACCAGATCGGGCTGCTCCGAAAGCGTCTTGCTCCAGCCTGTCTTCCCGTTAGCGGCTTCCAGTACCTGATAGTGCTGCTTCAGATTATCTTTCAGGTAGAACCTGAAATCTTCATTGTCCTCAATCAGCAGGATCTTCCTCTTCTTCTGGTCGCCCTGACTCAGCTCAGTGCTCTCCGGCGTCCGCTCTGCTTCAGGAAAGCCGGCTTCTGCCACCTGATCAGATTGCAAGCGCATGTCTCCCCATACTAAGCCTGTCACGTTGAGCGGCAGTGTCACCACAAAGCAGCTTCCCTTATCAGGCTCACTCATCACCCGTATAGTCCCTCCATGCAGATTGACGAACTCCTTTGTAATGGCCAGCCCGATCCCGCTCCCCTGATTGACAATTGAGCCGGGCACATCACTTTGAAAAAATCGTTCAAAAATACTGTGCTGCTTCTCCTGTGGGATCCCAATCCCATTATCCTCGACCCGCATGACCAGATTGCCGGATTTCTCCTGCAGGTCGTCGAGCTGAACCGTCAGGGAAATAGTGCCTCCATCCGGAGTGAATTTAAATGCGTTCGACAGCAGATTAAACAAGATGCGCTCAATCTTGTCGTGGTCAAAAGAAGTTATTACAGAACTAAGGGGCGAAAAAAATGAAAAACAAATGCGCTTCTTCTCGGCCAGGTCTGTAAACGACTGGAAGCTATCCCTGATGAAGACGATCACGTCTCCCTCCTGTGGCTGAATCCGCAATTCATTCACCTCCATCTTCCGGAAGTCCATCAGCTGGTTCACCAGGTTTAACAAGCGGCGGGCGTTTCGCTGTATCAACTGAAGATGCTTCTCCTGCGCCGTGTCAGCCGGGTTCTTAAGTAAGGTTTCGAGAGGGCTAAGAATTAGCGACAAAGGTGTCCTGAACTCATGGCTCACATTGGTGAAGAACTTGATCTTCATCAGATCAAGCTGATGCATACGGCGTACCTCTTGTCGCTCCTGTTCAAGAGCAAACTGTTCGCGCAATTTGTCTATCCCCCTCTTTCTCAGATAAAACAGAAATGCCAGAACGAAAACAGCATAAAGGATATAGGCCATCGGGGTTCGCCAGAAGGGTGGCAGAATCGTGATCTTGATGGAAGCGCCCTCGTGATTCCAGACTCCGCTGTCGTTCGAGGCCTTCACTTTAAAGGTATATTCGCCGGGATCAAGGTTGGTGAAGGTGGCCTTGCGGTTGGTCGCATCAGAAGTGAGCCATTTCTTGTTAAAGCCCTCCAGTATGTACGAATATTTGTTTTTGGGGGCATTGGAAAAGTTAAGCGCAGCAAACTCAATCGAAAATACGTTTTGGTCATAGTTCAATTTCAGCTCGCGGCTCTCCGTAATGGAATTATTAAGGATGAGCCTGCCGCCAACTTTCTCGCCCGGCTTAACTGCCGCATTGAATAGCTCGAAACCAGTTAGTACAACCCTGGGAATATCGTTATTCACCTTAATGTCGCCCGGATTGAAGATATTGAAGCCGTTCGGCCCGCCGAAGATCAGCTCGCCCTTCCTGGTCTTTAAGGCGGCATTCTCATTAAACTGACGCCCCTGCAGGCCATCTGACTCATCGTAGTTGCGAAAACCAAACTTGAGATCAGTACCTCTTCCTGAAACGCTGACGTTAGACAAGCCGTTTGGCGTGCTCACCCAAATGTCCCCCCGCCTGTCTTCGAGAATGGTCAAAATCGTATTGGCCGGAAGGCCCTCAATTGCTCTAAGCACGCTGAAGCGCTGCGTCTTCGGATCGAAGATATTGAGACCATCCTGCGTACCGACCCAAACAAGCCCCCGGCTGTCTTCCAGCAGCGATATGATGAAGTCGTTGCTCAGGCTGGCCTCGTCGGTCTCAGAATGGCGGAAGTGCCTGAAGGTATTCGTTTTCCTTTGCCATACATCCAGGCCATTATCAGTACCGACCCAGACGTTGCCTCTCCGATCCTCTATAAGCGCCGAAATGTAATTCGACCGGATGGTATTGCCCTTGCCCGACCTGTATTTTCTGATCAGCTTTCTGTCTTGATCCAATATATTCAGACCACCCGCCAGTGTACCTACCCAGAGGCGCCTGTCAGAAGCTTCCATAATCTCCCATATCCGGTCGTCGGTCAGGGCAGCCGGATCGGCAGGATCTTTCTTATGATGGATAAACCGCTTTCCGTCGAACTGATCCAGCCCGCCGAAATAGGAGCCGATCCATACATGCTCCCGACTGTCTATACACAGGCTCACGATGACGTCATTGCTCAAACTGTTCGGATCTGCGGCATCATGGCGATAACGGGTAAACCGGTTGTTTTGTCGATTAAAATAGATCAGTCCTCCCCCGTTTGTCCCGATCCAGAGATTTCCCTTCCTGTCTTCAACAAAGCGGTTTACATCGTCGTAAGGGAGACTCCCTTGTTCGTTGGCAACGTGCCTGAACAAGGGAAACTTGATAATGCCGTCGTGGTAGTAACTGATACCCTTTTTGAATGTACCCACCCACATGATGCCGGTCCTGTCCTTATAGATAACCGACGCGGTATTTTGAGCGAGGCTCTTCCCGTCTGTCTCCCTGTTCAGCAGATAAAATACCCGATCTGATCCTTTCGACAGTACATTAATGCCGCCATGATCGGTACCGATCCAGATCCTGCCCTTGCTGTCCTGATTGACACAATAGATATTATTGGTATTCAGCCGGACTTCTGATCCAGACCTGGTGTACCAGCGTTTTACCTTCCCTTTGCTGTCGATCAGCCAAACGCCCTGAGGCCGGTCTGAAGAGTAAACCCACCCTTCGTTGTCGCTATCGACAAAAACCTGATAGAGGGCAGTTTCCGGAATATTAGTTGGACGAATACTCCACACCACCTTCTTTGATGTCTGGCTGAGCGTTTCCACCTTGCCTGTATTGTAAGCGATCCAAAGGCTGCCCTTACGATCCGGAAAGATGGAAGTAACCTGCGACCCGGCACTTGCCGCTTTTACCAGCAAAGCCCGCGTGTTCCCAGCCGGGTAGCGATAAAGCCCTGCTGTTGTCGCGATCCAGTAATTCCCCTTCCCTTCTTCACGAATGTCTATAATGCTTCCTCCGATGCCAATGCGCTTCAGAAAAACTGCGGGCTTTCGATCAAACGTCTCGCTGATGGGATCGTAAAAGACAAAGCCCATTCTGGTCTGTATCCAGAGTTTATTATCAGGTCCACTTCGGATATTCAGAATGTTATCGTCGTTGATCGAGGTGGAGTCCTTTAATACGTGCCGGAAGGTTTTAAAACTATAGCCGTCATAGCGGTTGAGGCCGGAAACCGTACCAAACCACATAAAGCCCCTTTCGTCCTGAAAAATACTGGTAACCTGATTATGGGACAGGCCCTGCGAGGTATTTAACTGAGAAAACTGATAAAGGGATGTCTGCGCCTTAAGAGCAGGAATAGAAAGGAAGGCATAACAAAGAAGGATATATATACGCTTCAGCATCGACCGGCTAGTTTCTCAAAGGCTCCCCAACAAAGAGCTGACACTAAAGTAGGTATATACTTCAGTAAAATCCAGAGGTTTAAGATTTTTGTGGATCATTGCTGCGCAGGAGATCTTTTGTCCGGATGCTGTACCGCTCATACGCGTCAGTTTTCCACATAGGCATCACAGAAGGCGCCTCCGTCCTTGATATTTTGCCGCTCAAACTATCCGCATACTCGGTCTTGCGCGCAAAATTTCAAAACTAATCTTATTGCCGGAGGCCCATACCTATCGGCTCCAGACTGTTCTGCAAAAACCCGCAGACATACAATCCTTAAAGGAGGCGCTTATTCCTTAAAAGCCGTTCGCCTGCTGTCGAGGTATTGTCCTTGTGGCTCCTCAGTATGTCTTGAGATAGGTTCTCTATTCCTTAAAAGACGTTCGCTTGCCTATCATATCCTTCCAGTCATCTTCTTTCGGCCACTTCCTTCCCCCGATGCCACTGTCTTCCGCTCGCCAGGAATCCCACTGTCGCCCCTGCCCGTTCAGCTTGTCTACTTTCTCGCGCATGGCAGCTCCTTTATAGCCGCCGAACAGGCCCGTCCGACTGTTGCGCGTGGCCTCAGGCAGCTCCTGGTAACGCTGCTTCCGGTAACCCGGCTCTGCTTCATCGACGGCCGGAAAAGCCGCGATAATATCGCAGGGCGAGAATTCCTTCGTATTCAGCGGCTCGTAGCTTTTGTCGAGCCGGTTATAGCTCAGGTAGTCAATTGAGGCCGAAAGCAGCAGCAAGGAGCCTTTTGGCCGGTCGTTATCAAACAGCAGCTCCTGAGCAGGAATTTGCTCGCCCCTGTCCATTACCGCCTCTTTCATGTCTACAAGCTCATAAAACTCCTCCCGGAAATTAAAAGCGATCAGCAAAAAGCGTATGCGGAAGCGTTTGGCCTCATAAAAGCGGTCGAGCAGTTCCCGGTCGAGGTTAATCTCCGGCAGCTCCACCTTCACCTGCCCCTCTTCTGTGAGCGAAACCTGCGGCTTCACCTGCAAAGAGGGAAAGAGCGGACTGGCAGCATTGAAGCTGAAGCCCTCCAGGAAGGACAGGTTGCCGTCGTGCAGATCGCGCTCGCCACGCTCCTTTGCACTGGCCCGTATGCTTGTGCAAACCGCCGAGGTGAGACGGTTCCCCATGCCTCCATCGTGCCGCGAGCGATGTAAGGGGTAAAAAGCTTCGCGGATCACGCGGGCAGCCGAGCTGGCCAGCCCGAACTCGCAGGCGCTGCGTATGCTGGCAGGAGTCTGCTTCTTCTTTTTGGGTTTGCTCTGTACCACGTTCATTCCCCGGTAGGTGCGGTACACCACCGATCCGGCACTTCCATGAATGCCGCCGTTTTTGTCAATAATTGCCATAAAATGATCTTTAAGTTTAAAGCAGTCGGCCATTATCGAACTCCAAAGGTCCCGGAATCAGCAAAATCAGATAATAAGGTCGCAAAGGCCTGTCCGCCTGGTTAATTCACTATAAATGTGAGGATAAAAAGAATAGGAATCAATAGGATTTCAGGCTGGACCTGATATCTTTGTTAAATTTATAAAGAGTCTGAATAAGCACTGTTACCCCACATTTCCTTTACAAAAGGTGGGGTGATCACGGCATATCCGCCCCAGAACAGCGGCCGGAAAGCTAAGCAGGGCATCACCAGGTTAAACCGCGATTAAGAACTGGTTAACTCCTCTGACGGCTTCCAGACGCCACTCAACTATCAGAGGGCAGGAATAGTACAAGTCCGTGTTCACGTCGCTTGTGTGGCGGGGAGGGCGCAAACGATTCACGAACTTCGAGGGAGGGAGAGTTTAGCAAGGCGCAACATGGGAGAGGTCCACTTTCTGTCCTGAAAAACAAATACACGGTCACAAAAAGCACTCATGAACGGCACGTACAAACGGAGGGCGAAGGGCTGCGATTGTTCTCCTTGGTCTCTGCACTTAGCGAACCACTCTCGTTGCCCCCTTTAAAAAAAAGCCATACGCTGAATAAAGACAAAGGTACTTCCAGGAAAAACCCTTCGTGGGCAGCATATGAAAGGGAGATGACACGCGGGAACTGAGCGGCCTTCAGAACCTGTAAAACCAGAAACAGGGATCAAAAAAAGCCCCCGCCGGTGGTTGGCGAGGGCTTTAGTATCTTCTATAACTAGAAAATATACTTTGTACTCAGGAAGTTAGAGGTGTGATCACTCACAATCTCGTTTAGCAACTTCTTGTTATTCTCGTTCAGCTTGGTAGCTACGAGTGAGCGGATGGAGAACGAGCGCAATGCGTCGTGAACTGATAATGTACCTTCAGCACTGTCTTTACGACCAGTGAAAGGGAACACGTCAGGACCACGCTGGCACTGTGCGTTAATATTTACGCGGCTCACCAGATTGACAAAGGGGTCAATCAGCGCTGAAATCTCGTTCGCATCGTTACTGAAAATGCTCACCTGCATTCCGTGCGGAGAATCAATCTGATACTGGATCGGTTCTTCGATCGATTCAAACGGAATTACCGGGATTACCGGACCGAATTGTTCCTCGCGGTACAACTTCATTTTCTCGTTAACCGGATAAACAACCGCAGGGTAGAAGAACGAAGCAACTGAGGTACCTCCATGCTCGTTCACTACTCTCGCTCCGTTAGCAATTGCGTCATCGATACATTCCTTGAGATAGGCTGGCTTTCCAGGTTCTGCGACCGGGGTAAGCTTCACGTCTTTATCCCATGGCATACCGCATTTCATTTTGGCAATCTCCTCGCTTAAAAGCTTCAGGAAGTCGTCAGCTACGTCTTTGTGAACGAAGATCATCTTGATGGCGGTACAACGCTGACCGTTGAACGAAAGCGCACCAAGGATACACTCGTTAACAGACAGTTTCAGGTCTGCGTTCTTCGTTACGATGGCTGCGTTCTTTGCATCCAGACTCAACACAGCACGAAGCCTGTTGATCTTTGGATGACGCTTTTTCAGGTCGTTCGCCACCTTACTCGATCCAATGAACGCAAGAACGTTCACTTTACCGGAGGCCATTAGTCCGGGTGTAACCACCGCACCACGACCGTAAATAGTATTTACTACTCCCTTAGGGAAGGACTCCTGAAAGGCTTTCAGCAAAGGATAGTGAAGTAAAGTACCATGCTTGGGTGGTTTGAATAGCAGGGTGTTCCCCATCAGGATGGCAGGGATAAGCGTAGTAAAGGTCTCATTCAATGGATAATTGAACGGCCCCATACAGAGTACGACTCCGATCGGCGAACGCCTGATCTGAGCAACTACTCCTTCTTCAATTTCAAAGCGGGATGAGCGCCTGTCGATGTCCTTCAGGGCATCAATGGTAGCGTTGATGTACTCAACGGTACGATCGAACTCTTTGGTGGAGTCGGCATGCGACTTTCCAATCTCCCACATAATAAGCTTAATGATGAGATCACGCTGTTCGCTCATTTTATAAATGAAGCGCTCCATGCATTTGATCCTGCCATCAATACTCATAGTTGGCCATTCGCCACGCCCGTTATCGTAGGCGGCAATAGCTGCATCAAGGGCTTCCATCGCCTCTTTTTCGGTACAGACGGGGTAGGTTCCTATCAGTTTCCGCTCGGGTCCGTTGGGACCGGGGATACAGACAGGAGAATAGACCTCTGTAACCGCGCCGTTCCACGGCTTCATCTCTCCATTAGAAAGGTATTCCCGCTGATGAAGCTCCGCAATGCGGAACTCATCAGGAATATCGACTTCTGATTGATAGAGTGATTCTAATTTTTGATCAAAACTCACGAATACAATATTTATTTATAGATCTGTTATCGGGCTGAATTTAGGCACAAATAGCTTCATTAATAACCAGGCGACAACATATGACATAGCACAGACCACAAACATGATCGTATATGCTGTTTGAGGGGTGCTCTGGTAAAAGTCGGTAAGACGACCGGCGAGCTGCTGAACCAAGACGCCACCTATACCTCCGGCCAGACCGCCGATGCCAGTAATTGAACCTACTGCCTTTTTAGGAAAGAGGTCAGAAACGGTGGTAAATAAGTTGGCAGACCATGCCTGGTGAGCCGCTGCTCCAACACAGATAACGGCTACTGCCAATGTAGAAGCCATGCTTCCGAACACTGCCGTGTCACCAAAGTACTGGGTAGACAACAAGACCAGCGGGAATAATGCGATGATAAACATGGCCGTCATTCTCGCTTTATATGCTTCCATACCCTTATTCATAAAGAACATTGGCACGCTTCCTCCGAAGATACTTCCAAAGATCGCGACACCGTATACGATGAAGGTTGGGAGCATGACTTCGTGACCGGTCATACCGAACTGTTTCTTGAGGTAGTCAGGAAGCCAGAACAAGAGGAACCACCAGATCCCGTCTGTAAGGAACTTTCCGAAGAAGAAAGACCAGGTTTGACGGTAGCCGAAGAGCTTGCCCCAGGAGATCTTTTCCTTTATTGCCACGTCTTCGGACGGAGCTACGTGCATGGCGATATCGTCACTGTGAATGTAATCATACTCTTCCTTTGTCAGCTTCTTGTGTTTAGAAGGAGATTCGTATAAAGCGAACCAGAAAATAAGCCACAAAAAGCCTACGGCGCCGGTAATGATAAATGCCATCTTCCAGCCCAGCTCTGCGCCGAAATACACCAGGCACCAGGGAACAAACAGTGAAGCAATCATTGCCCCAATATTGGAACCGCTGTTAAAAAGGCCTGTAGCCAGAGCTCTTTCTCTCTTCGGAAACCATTCAGCAACGGTCTTAATAGAGGCGGGAAAGTTTCCAGCTTCACCGATTCCAAATAAGCTTCTTACCACCACATGCATGGCAACCGTTCCGCCCACAAAAGCATTAAGGATACCGAAAAACGACCAGATGATCAATGAAAGAGCTAACCCTAACTTGGTACCGATCTTATCAATCACCCACCCGGCGACAATAGTTACGCCGGCATAGAACGCTGTAAAAAAAGAAGTTACATAGGCAAAATCAGTATTGGTCCAGCCAAATCCCCCTTCTGAAACTGGTGTTGAAAAGTACTCTTTCAGGTAACTGATTACCTGACGGTCCATGTAATTAATGGTGGTAGAAAAAAGTAGAAGAGTAGCAATAACCCATCTGTATTTCCCAATCTTAGTCTCTTTCATTTGATTTAAATTTATCGGTTGTAGGTTATTTCTTACAAGACTTTACTATTTCGATAGCCTGCTTGGTAAGAGCAATCAGTTCGTCATACTTCTTGTTCTCCATGATATCTTTAGTAACCAGCTTGCTGCCCATACCTACAGCGCAAACACCAGCCTTAAACCAGCCGGCAATGTTCTCTTTGTCAAGATCAACACCACCAGTAGGCATAAACAAAACGTTAGGGAACAGTTCTTTGATGGCAGAAAGGAATGAAGGGCCAAGGATGTTACCAGGGAATAATTTTACAAATTTAGCCCCCAGCTTTTCTGCTTTGATGATTTCAGTAGGAGTCATACAGCCCGGTACCCACAGCATGTTGTGCTTGTCTGCCACTTCTGCAGCGTCTTCTACCAGTCCGGGACTGATGATATAGTCGGCACCTGCATCGATGAAAGCCTGAGCGCTTGCAGCATCCTTAATGGTACCAACACCGAGGTACATACCCTTTAATTCAGTCTCGCAAAGCTGACGCATTGCTGCAAAATTCTTTAAAGCAGCTTCTCCGCGGTTCGTATACTCTACAGAGCGGATTCCTGCTTCATACAAAGCCCTTAAAAGGTCGAGGCTCACTTGAGTGTCCTTGTTAAAATACAATGGTAATATACCTTGCTCAGGTATAACTTTTAAAAGTTCTGATTTCTTATCCATATCGTGTTTAGTAAATTTTCGGAATTATAACGAGGGCTAATGTATAAAATTTATAGTAACTTTAACCGCAGATGACCAGGATCACATATTAAAAACTAGCCAAATAGTTGTCATTTTGGCAACCAAACAGAAAAAACATTGCAACTTTGATAAAATTACAATTCGATTGAAGTTTAATGTTTTAACCGCAAACGATTGCGTAAATTTTTTATGTAATATAGGTATAACGGCCTACTAACTGAGCAACTATAATGTACTTTTGGTAACTCTTATTCAAGTATAAATTAAAGTAAACCTTTTTATATATAAAGTAAAATAAATATGTCTAAAAAAGTTGTAACACTGGGAGAGATCATGATGCGTTTATCTACTCCTGGATTTGAGCGTTTTGTACAGAGTGACAGCTTCGATGTTACCTATGGAGGCGGTGAAGCAAACGTTGCAGTGGCAGTAAGCAATTATGGTCTGAACGGAGTTTTTGTTTCTAAGGTTCCTGACAATGCTCTTGGCCAGGCAGCTATTAACCACATCAGAAGATACGGCGTTGACACTCAGTTTGTAGCAAGAGGAGGAAAAAGATTAGGTATCTACTTCCTTGAAACCGGAGCTTCTATGCGTGCATCACAAGTTATCTACGACCGTGCTGACGCTTCAATCGCAGACGTAGACGTTTCTGAGTTTGACTTTGATAAGATCTTTGAAGGAGCTGACTGGTTCCATACTACTGGTATCACTCCTGCCCTTAGCGACAAGGCTGCTACTTTAACAGAAGCTGCTTTAAAGGCTGCAAAAGCTAAAGGTATCACAACAAGTATCGACCTGAACTACCGTAAAAAGCTTTGGAGCAAAGAAAAGGCAAGAGAAGTAATGAGCAACCTTTGCCAGTATGTAGATGTATGTATCGGAAATGAAGAAGATGCTGAAACTACATTAGGATTCAAGAGCGCTGGTACTGACATCACGAAGGGCGAGCTTAACCTTGCAGGATACAAGGATGTATTCCAGCAGATGAAAGAGAAATTCGGTTTCAAATACATTGCTTCTACTCTTCGCGAGAGCCACAGTGCATCTGACAATGGCTGGTCTGCCCTGGTTTACGATGGTAACGAATTCTATCAGACTAAGAAATACGAAGTTCGTATTGTTGACCGTGTTGGTAGCGGCGACTCATTTGCAAGTGGATTTATCTACGGCCTGGTTACAGGCATGCCAATGGGCGAAGCTGCAGAATTTGGCGTTGGTGCTTCTGCATTGAAGCATACAATCCCTGGCGACTTAAATCACGCTACACTTTCTGAAGTACAGACTCTGATCAAGGGTGATGCTTCAGGCAGGGTTCAGAGATAATAAAAGGCCCGCTGGGCATCAATCTAATACTAAATCCGCCCCCTGCCTCAAAGCAAAGGGCGGATTTCTTTTTTTAACTTACACGGAATTACTTATTTAATAAATTCATAACCTAAAAGCCATGATAATAGATTCACTGGAAAACGCTGAGAAGTACTTCAGCGTTCACAAGAGCTTCGTGAAAGCGTTTGAATACCTGAAAGGACAAGACTTAAATGCTCTTGAAGTTGGAAAGACAGTTATAGAAGAAGGCTCTCTTACTTCTGCAGTTTCAGCAAAAGAGGGTGTAGCTGTTGCAGATGCAAAGTTTGAAGCACACAATAATTTTATCGACATCCAGGTGTGTATTGCAGGAAAAGAGAAAATGGGATGGAGCACCAGAAGCGCGGTAAAGGACCCTGTTGCTGAGTACAACGCAGAGAAAGATGTAATCTTCTACAAGGACGAGCCCGGCATGTATTTTGAACTTCAGCCTGGTCAGTTCGCTATCTTCTTCCCTGAGGACGTACACGCTCCTATGATCGGAGAAGGCGTTATTAAGAAACTCGTTGTAAAAGTTAAGATCTAAGAGTTCCTCTGAGCTTGGAGAACATCTTTAAAATCTTACCTGAGCAGCGCCTTGAATGGTGATAAAGCCTGCTAAGGCCACTGAAAGAAAAACACTCACGAGCTGCGCCCTTAACGGGTGATTAAAGCTGGTTGAATGTTCTGATTAGTCTGGAAAGCAATGAACCTCCAAACAAAAAGAGGCTGTCTCATAAGTCGAAACAGCCTCTTTTTAGTTACCAATCTTTTAATAAAAAGCCTCAAATCTTGAAATGAATCGAGGCTTTTTGATGTATCAAATTATAGCGTTACACCAGTTTTGAAAATGGCGATCTCTCTGAAGCCATTCTTTTCGTGGTGAGCTTTTTCACCGCTTGCAACACGAACGATCTTATCTATGAACTCTTCCAGAGCTTCATCAAAGGTCTTATCCTCAGCTAATGGCCCGGCATTATAGTCGATCCAGTGTGCTTTCTTGTTAGCAAGCTCAGAGTTGGTAGCGATCTTCAATGTAGGAATAAAGCTGCCAAACGGAGTACCTCTGCCGGTGGTGAACAGCACGATATGACACCCGGAAGCACCCAGTGCTGTAGTGGCTACCAGGTCGTTTCCAGGAGCGCTCAGCAGGTTCAAACCTTTTTCTTTCAGTCGTTCACCGTACTTTAAGACGTCTACTACATTGGCTACGCCACCCTTCTGGGTACAGCCAAGCGACTTGTCTTCAAGAGTAGATATACCTCCCGCCTTGTTACCCGGAGAAGGATTCTCGTAAATAGGTTGTTTAAGGTCAATAAAGTACTGCTTGAAGTCGTTGATCAGGTGTACCGTCTTTTCGAACACCTCTTCAGTAACACACCTGTTCATCAGGATGGTTTCTGCCCCAAACATTTCAGGAACCTCAGTAAGAATAGTAGTACCTCCCTGACTGATCAGGAAATCGGAGAAATATCCTACAAGCGGATTGGCTGTAATACCGGAAAGCCCGTCAGATCCACCGCATTTCAGACCCACCTTTAACTCAGAAATAGGAATAGGCTCGCGTTTATCTTTGCGCACTTCTTCGTATATTTCCTTTAGCAGGGCTTTCGCATCTTCCACTTCATTCTGCGCGCTCTGGCTTGATAAGAACTTGATACGGCTCTTATCATAGTTACCTAAAGAAGCTTCGAACTCGTCGATCTTATTGTTCTCGCAGCCGAGACCCAATACCAACACACCACCTGCATTTGGGTGCAAAGCGATATCGCCAAGGATTGTACGTGTATTCTGGTGATCATCGCCTAGCTGAGAACATCCGTAGCTGTGCTTGAATACTTCGATCCCTTCAATATCATCGGGATTTTCTTCAGCCTTGAATTCACGAATGATCTGCTCCGCAATACCGTTCACGCAACCTACAGTAGGCACGATCCAGATTTCGTTACGGATACCCACTTCGCCATTTTTGCGTCTGTACCCGTTAAAAGTCAGATCGCGTTTAGGATGGGCCAGCTCGTGAAGTTCGGGCTCATATGAATAATCAAAAACATCTCCCAGCTTCGTCTTTACGTTCTGAACGTGTACGTGCTCTCCTGTTTTGATAGGAGCAATAGCCCGGCCGATGGGATAACCATATTTGACAATATCGGCACCATTTTCGATGTCGGCGATTGCTACCTTGTGACCGCGTTCAATATCATTCAGCAACTCAATGCTCTTCCCGTCTACCTCAATCACATCGCCCTTGGCAAAGTTCCTGAGCGCAATCACCACGTTATCGCGGGAATGAATTTTAATTAATTCTTTCATTATTATACTTGTTACCAGCAAGCGGAGTTTTTCATCTGCTTGCTGATAATTTACGAAAATTTATACTAATTCAAGCGCTTTTTGCATACCAAGCTGCTCAATATTGGCGAGATGTTTGGTTACTGCAGCGGTAAGACCTTCTACTTCGTTGAGGTCCATCTTCCAGTTCTTTTCGAAACCTAGAACTTCTCTTACAACGTCTTCCAGTGACTCTTCGGTGCCATTGTACTTAGCCCATGCTGATTTAAGACGAACCAAAACGGCAGCATCATCGTTCAGTGCAATCTCTTCTTCTCCACGCTTGCCTTTGTAGAAAGCAATAGTGGCAGCCAAAGAGAAGGAAAGTCTCTGAGGAATGCTTCCAAGACGTTTCTTGTACTCAAGGATAGAAGGCAATACGCGGGTCTCAAACTTAGGGAATGAGTTCAGCGCGATGCTCATCAGAAGGTGCTTGATATAAGGATTGCTGAATCTTACAATCACTTCGTTGGCAAACTTTTCAAGCTCGTCTTTGGGAAGGTCGAGAGTAGGAATGATCTCTTCGAAAATGGCATCCTTAATGAACTTGCCAACAACCGGATGTTCAACAGACTCACGCACAGTGTCAATGCCATAAAGGTAAGCAACAGGCACAAGCGCTGTGTGAGCACCATTGAGGATCTTTACTTTACGAGACTTGTAAGGAGTTACATCTTTCACATACAGGACATCAAGACCGATAGAAGGGAAAGGTAATTCTTTCTGCAGTTCTTCAGGTCCTTCGATCACCCATAAGTGGAAGTGCTCGCCTTCTACGATCTGCTTGTCTTCGTATCCAAGCTCCTCGGTGATCTCAGCAATTCTTTCTCTTGGATATCCAGGTACGATCCGGTCTACTAATGTATTGCTGAATGTACAAGCGGAAGTAAGCCATTGTGCAAAGCCTTGTTCAAGGTTCCACAGCTCAATGTATTTGAAGATGATCTTTTTGAGATTGTCGGCGTTCTTGTCAATCAGCTCGCAGGGAATAATATGAACTCCCTTAGACTGGTCGCCATTAAATGCTTTATACCGGTGATGCAACCACACAGTCAGCTTTGCCGGGAAGGAATTTGGAGGAGTGGCTGTAGGCAGGTCGTTTTCGTCATATGCAATGCCAGCTTCAGTAGTGTTGGAAATTACATATCGCATTTCAGGATTTTCTGCCGTCTGCAGGTAAGCCTGGAAGTTCTCATACGGATTGATTCCACGACTGATCACATCGATCGTTTCGTAGATGCTTTCTGCTTTACCATCTTTATAGCCGCGCAGATTGAGGGTGTAAAGACCGTCCTGCTCGTTCAGCATATTCACCATCCCTTTGTCAATCGGCTGAACTACCACTATTGACCCATTAAAATCCGCCTTCTTGTTCAATTCATGGAACATCCAGTCCACAAAACAACGAAGGAAGTTTCCTTCTCCAAACTGAAGTACTTTCTCAGGGCGTTCTTTGTATCCCTGAAACGTTTTTTTACTTAATTGCATACTCTTTAATGTTATGTGTCGACAAACCGGAGTCTGTCAACGTTTACTATTTACAAATACTTTAACCGGGTGCCTTATAGAGACTGAGCTGCTACAGTACCCCGGTGCTTTGCTGATTTGTTAATCAGCATTATGGGTTTTAATCTTGGCAACAGTCAGTACATCCTGACCGGTCGCATCTCCCTGCTCCTGCAGCTTTCCAAATGCTGCTGCTGTTGCATAATCGACGATATCCTGGGGATTATGATGTAAATAAGAGCCGTAAATCAGTCCTCCCATAAAGCAGTCGCCGCTGCCTGAGCGGTCTACTACACCGGTAGTTCTGAACTCAGAGGAGTTGTATTGCACCCCATCGGTATAGAGACTTGTGTAATAAAGCAGATTATTCTTATCCTGATCAAAACGGAAGGTATTGGCTACCATTTTGCATTTGGGGAACCGTTCCATAATCTCAAGAGAGGTTGCTTTAGCGTGCTCCAGGTACGCTTCTCTGCCGCCTTTCTCATGGATGTGCTCATCAATGGAAGTACCGAGCAATGAATTAGCCGACCAGATATTTCCCATCACCACGTCGCAGTGCTCTACCAGAGCAGGCATCACGTCTACCGGCTTCTTGCCATATTTCCACAAGCGTGCACGGTAGTTCAGATCTACCGATATCGTGATCTTTCTTTTTGAGGCAGCTTCGAGTGCTTCGAGGCAGACATCAGCCACATTCTCATTCAGAGCAGGACTAATAGCAGTAAAATTAAACCAGGATACATCCCTAAGGACCTTATCCCAGTCAATCATACCTCTCTTCAGCTCAGAAAATGCAGAATGGTCGCGATCGTAGACTACACTGCTCTTGAGATCTGCTCCTCTGTCGAGGTAATAAACCCCTACCCTGTCACCAGAGAACTGGATCGAGGAAGTGTAAATCCCCTTATATTCAAGATAGTTAATGACATATCTTGACATAAAGTTGTCCGGTAAGACCGTACAATATTTAACAGGAATATTCCATGCAGCCAGTGCAGTCGCTGTATTTGCCTCTGCTCCGCCCACATATAGCAGGAAAGGGTGTTTTTCTGCTTCTTCGCTCGCCGCGGGGGAGATACGAAGAAGCAGTTCACCAAAGCATAAAACCTTACTTATCACAGGTTAAAATAGTTTTTTGCGTTATAGTAACAGATATCCTTGATCACTTTTCCAGTCCACTCGATATCATTCGGCATTTCGCCATTTTCAATTTCCTCTCCGAACAGATTACAAAGTATTCTGCGGAAATACTCGTGGCGAGGATAAGAGAGGAAGCTTCTTGAGTCAGTTAGCATTCCAACGAATCTGCTGATCAAGCCCATATTAGACAAAGCGTTCATTTGCTTAACCATGCCGTCTTTCTGATCAAGGAACCACCATCCGGAACCAAACTGCACCTTCCCGGCTACAGAACCATCGTTAAAGTTACCAATCATGGTAGCCATCAGCTCGTTGTCGGCGGGATTAAGATTGTAGATAATTGTCTTAGCTAACTTGTCTTCGGTATCTAGCCTGTTCAGGAACTTTGACAGTTGTCTTCCCTGAGAAAAGTCGCCAATAGAATCCCAGCCAGTATCGGGGCCGAGCTGGCTCAGCATACGGGTATTATTGTTACGCAGAGCACCCAGGTGATATTGCTGTACCCATCCTTTTTCGTGATCCCAAACGGCGAAGTGAACCAGCATAGCTGATTTGAACTTCAGAACTTCAAGTTCGCTGAGCGCCTGGTTAGCTCTGATCTTCGCGAAGATTGCTTTTACCTCTTCGTCAGTATAATCTTCAGCATAGATCTGCTCCAATCCGTGGTCAGACACGCAGCATCCGTTTTCTGCGAAGAAATCGTGGCGTTTCTTTAATGCAGAGAGGTAAGAATCAAGATCCGAGATGGATACATTTGCTACTTGCTCCAGCTTATCAATATAGGCATTTAATCCGGCAACATCATCCGCATTCATCGCCTTGTCGGGGCGGAAAGCCGGTCTTACCTGGATTTCGAAGCCGCTCTTCAGAATCTGCTGATGGTATTCCAGTGAATCGATCGGATCGTCAGTAGTACAGAGTGCTTCTACATTTGCCTTCTTAAGCAGTCCTCTTACGCTATATTCAGGAGTAAGCAGTTTTTCAGTACATTCATCGTACACCTTCTTTGCGGTGCTGCCAGAAAGCAGATCGTATACTCCGAAGTAACGCTGAAGCTCGAGGTGAGTCCAGTGGTAGAGAGGATTTCTTAATGTATAAGGCACCGTTTCTGCCCACTTCTCGAACTTTTCGTAATCACTCTTTCCTCCGGTGATGTATTCTTCATTCACACCGTTGGTCCTCATAGCACGCCATTTGTAGTGATCTCCATACAACCAGACCTGAGTAAGGTTCTTGAAGTTGATGTCGTTGGCAATCTGCTCGGGGATGAGGTGATTGTGATAGTCAATAATAGGCATATCTTTAGCAAACTCGTGGTAGAGTTGCTGAGATGTCCTCGTATTTAATAAGAAGTTTTCATCTAAGAAATTTTTCATCTCCTTCGTTTATTTATTGTTTCTAATATTTCATTTATAAAGACACGCCACGTTTCCATGGAATAAAGTCGTCCTGACCATGCCGTACTGCGGCAACCTCAATCTCGCCGCTCGCCACTCTGACCACATAATCTAAAATGCGTTCACCAGCCTGTTCTATGGTTTCATCGCCCTCAATAATCGTCCCGGTATTGAGATCTATAATATCATTCATCCGGTTAAAAAGCGTTGTATTACTAGCTAATTTCACAACCGGCACGATGGGATTACCTGTAGGCGTTCCCAGTCCGGTAGTAAAGAGAACAACATTTGCGCCTGATGCAACTTCTGCTGTGGTCGACTCCACGTCATTGCCCGGCGTACAAAGTAAATTAAGACCTCGTTTCTTTACCTTCTCGGGATAATCGAGCACATCTGCCACGGGCGATGTACCTCCTTTTTTAGCAGCACCCGCAGACTTGATCGCGTCGGTGATAAGGCCATCTTTAATATTGCCAGGCGAAGGATTCATATCAAAGCCAGAACCCACAGCTTCTGCCCTTTCGCTGTATGTTCTCATCAGGAACGAGAACTTCTCAGCAATTTCAGGTTCTACGCAACGGTCGCTGAGGTTCTGCTCTACGCCGCACAGCTCCGGAAATTCAGCTAAAATAACGGAACCTCCCAGAGCAGTAAGCAAGTCTGACGTATACCCGATTGCAGGATTTGCAGAAATACCCGAGAAACCGTCCGACCCGCCGCATTCAAGACCAATGCAGATCTTACTTAAGGGAGCGGGCTCCCTTTTACACTCGTTAGCCTGGACGAGCCCTGCAAAAGTTTGCTTGATTGCCAGGGAAAGAAGCTGAGATTCTGTCCCTACTTTCTGCTGTTCGAGAATATAGAGCGGCTTAGAGAAGTTAGGATCCCTCTTCTTAATCTCATCCTCCAGTATCTGAACCTGTGCATTCTGGCAGCCGAGACTTAAAACAGTAGCTCCGGCCACGTTGGGATGTGTGATATAACCTGCAAGAAGGCCGCAAAGTGCTATTGCATCCTGACGTGTTCCGCCACAGCCACCGGCGTGATTTAAGAACTTTATGCCGTCAACATTGGGAAATAAACGTTCATTTGAGGGGGTAACACTGACCTCATCTAAGGGTGCATCGAGCAAATCGTTTATATTCTTCCCGGACCTGTAGAGCTCTATAAGCTGCCTGGCCTGATTTGCGTAGGTCTTGTTCCGGCCGTAGCCCAGCTGATTTACCAGCGACTCTTCCAGGACTTCAAGGTTTCTGTTTTCGCAGAAAACCATAGGAACAACAAGCCAGTAGTTTGCCGTACCAACGCCTCCGTCGGCCCTGTGGTATCCATAGAAGGTTCTGGTTTGCCACTTAGACACGTCCGGAATATTCCAGGAAGTACGTCGTTCGCCGATGGTAAAGCCACTGGCTGCGTGCTTAACATTAACAGTAGAGAGAAGGCCACCTTTCAAAATGTCAGATTGCGCCTTCCCCACCAGCACGCCGTACATGATCACTTCTTTTCCCTGAGGAAGGACTTCCTGCGCAAACTTGTGCTTGGCGGGAATCCTCTCTTTAATCACATATTCCTCACCCTGGTATTCAACGACCTCACCTTCGTGCAGATCGACCAGGGCTACAAGAACGTTGTCATCGGGATGGACCTTCAATACTTTCTGTTTCATAGCATTATTTCTTAGGAGATTGTAGAAGCAGCCAGTTTGCAAGATCAGTAGCTGCTTTGAAATTTTCATATTCTGCAGGTATCTTCCTGCCGTCTACGTATTCGTTGTAAAACCAGGGATCTCCGACCGCATATACAGTACCTTTACCCACTTTTGCTACTGCCATGATCACGTCATTGCCGTCCGTAAATACCGCTTTAGCGGGCGATGAGAGCTTAATTGTGCTGATTTCCTTGATATAGACCTTTTTAGATGTCTTAAAGATAGGATTTCCAGAAGGGATTTTAAAGGCGCCTGTTTCATAAGCGTTGCCTTTTACAGCGTTGCGAAGGTCTTCATTAAAATGTATTCCAAAGCGTTCTGCCAGAACATTGAAGTTCTTGAGCTCGCAGTTGGCTGCGTCGTTGGTGAGGAGTGCTAACACACCGCCGTTCTTCACCCAGTTGTACAGTACTTCCGCATTCTGCGGACTCATAAAATTCGGCTTTGCGGTTTCCTTCTCCGTGTCGGGATCTACGATGATAAAAACATCTGAATTTTTAAGATTCCCGGCAGTGGGCGCCACAGTCAGGCTGTTGATCTTTGCCCCTGCATAGTTGAAAATATTACCCCAGAACCAAAAGCCGCTGTTAGCCTGATCATCCCAGGTGTAATGATATCTAACGAGATCACCGGCAGGTCCCTTCTTCCATTCGTTATTGAAGAAGTAATCGAGCGTTACCGTCTTTCCCTTTCCTGTCTTAGGCAGAGCAGAGAGTTCCAGTTCGTTTGCCGCAAGCATAAAAGCACCAACACCCTTAGGATCATTGGTGATCACTTTCTCGCTCATGTAATACTCGAAGCTGCCGTCGCGATACGGCTTACCGCCCAGCCCTGACACGCTTACTGTCCCCTTCAGATTAACCTTTTCAGGGCTGACAGTCTCAACGAACTGCTTTTTAGTCCCTTCGTATCCTTTCTGCGCTACCTTGAGGTAGGACTCAGGCAGGTAACCGAGCCGCACTGCTTTTGCGAGTGTATACACAAACATGCAGGATCCTGACGCTTCGAAGTAGTTACCTTTTCTTAAAGGGGCATCCAAGATGTCGTACCATACACCTGTTTTGGCATCCTGCACTTTCTTTACTGCCTCCGCATAGCGCGCCAGAATATCCAGGAGTTGCTTCCTGCCAGCATGCCCAGCGGGGAAATAAGGAAGAGCATCAACCAATGCCATGCCGTACCAGCCCATCGCGCGGCCCCAAACATGCGCAGATAACCCTGTGGTCTTATTAGCCCATTTCTCTTGCTTTGACTCGTCCCAGCCGTGGTACATTAAGCCAGTCGCAGCGTCTCTGGAGTGCCTCTCCATAAAAACGAACTGATTAGTAATATCATTGAAAGCCGTAGTATCATTCATCAGAGATGAGTACTCAGCATAGAACGGCTGGCCCATATAAAGCCCATCCAGCCACATCTGATTCGGATAGATCTTTTTGTGCCAGAAGCCTCCTTCGCTGGTACGGGGGTGGGTGCTTAGCTGGTCGCGGAGCGTTTTAGCAGCCTTTAGATACTTTTCCTGACCGGTTACCTTGTAGAGCAACAATAAGGCACGACCATTTTTAACATTATCGATATTGTACGACTTGTGTTCATACGTACGGATCGTTCCGTCATCCTGAACAAAAAAGTCCATACTCTTCTTAATATATTCAAAGTATTTCTTATCGGCAGTTTTTTGCCAGATGCCAGAGATTCCCTCCAGGAGAACACCCTGATCATAGGTCCACTTAAACGGTCTCCCTACCCAGAGTGAGTCGCTCCAAATGTCCATAACCGTTGCGGCCATCCTTTCTGACATCGGCTTTGTCTGAGCGTGTGCCGAAAATGCCTGAAGGGTTAAGAGGAAACTGAATAGCAATAGTGCGCTAATTCTTTTCATGTTGGTTTATTTGATTTTTAGTGCTTTTTTATTGGCACCAAAGTTAAACTCTGAGAGGCTCTTTGCACTCTTTGTATTGGTATTTGATACATTGATGCCTGAGTTACGATCGCCGTTTACGGAGAATAGAAGATCGGCCGAGTCGTTATACCTGATATCGTCGAAGCTGAGAGCGCTGCTGTTCTGGATACGGATCACAGGCTTGGTCTCCTTTGTGATCAGATGAATGTTCTTCAGGCTGATCTGCGCGGCCTCTTCTATTTCTACTCCAACTTTCGCCTGCAAGGTCATATTCTCCAGAGAAATATTGTGAATGGCCATCTCGGGAAGCCCTCTTACAAAGATTGCCTTTTCGGCACCATCGCAAACGACATTGTTAACATAGAAGTCCTTGAACTGAGGAGTTGCATCAGTAACCGGAAGCTTGACCACCTTTGGTGCTTCTCTCTGCTCGCCTGTCAGCGGAACGGGATCTTTTGCTTCATAGTACATATCAAAGAGAATCGCTTCTCCAGGGATATCCTTCATCGTGATATTTTTCACATATACTTTCTCTACGACACCACCACGGCCCCTTGTGGTTTTAAACCTAAGCCCGATGTCCGTTCCCATGAAGGTACAGTCGGTCACAAAAAGATTCCTGGCTCCGCCAGACATTTCACTTCCGACAACAAAGCCGCCGTGAGCATGATATACGGTACAGTTCCTTACTAAGACGTTCTCAGTAGGCATTGCTCTTTTCCTTCCCTCTTCATCGCGGCCGGACTTGATACAAATCCCATCATCACCTACGTCAAAAACGCTGTTTTCGATTAAAACATTCTTGCACGATTCAACATCTATTCCATCGCCGTTTTGTGCGTACCAAGGATTTTTAACGTGGACATCACGAACAATCAGGTCCTCGCACATCAGCGGGTGGAGATTCCATGCAGGGGAGTTCTGGAAAACAACCCCTTCAAGCAGCACTCTTTTGCAATTGGCCAGAACAACCATATTAGGTCTTAGAAAGTCTTTGATGTCTTCATAATTGTTGATTCCCTTACCGGAAGCAATTACCCCCGCACCTTTGACTTTTGAGCCCTTGAAGGAACTTTCTGAAGGATACCATATCCTCTTATCTTCACTTACCACACCGCCGGAAGCAAGCAGCTTCTTCCATTGTGAGTCGGTAAGTTTATCTTTCTTAACCATCCTCCAGGCATCACCATTTCCATCAATGATCCCTTTGCCTGTTATGGCAATATTTTCCAGGTTAGTACCGGAGATAGGCGATTGGTTACGTACGGCAGCGAGACCTTCCCAGTTTGTTTCAACAAGCTTATACTGATTAAAGTCGCGACTGAAGGAAAGCACTGCATCACTCTTGAGATGCAAATTGACATTGCTCTTCAGCTCAATCGGACCTGTGACCCATAGTCCGGTTGGGACTAACACAACACCACCGCCATTCTTGCTGCATTCGGCGATGGCCGTGTTAATACTGTTCGTATTAATAGTCTTTCCATCACTAATTGCGCCATACTTAACAATGTTAAAAGTATCAGTCTTGAAACTTGTGGTTTTTACAGCGGGAAGGCTTTCAATTGGCCAATTCTGCAGAGAAGCGGTTTGCGAAAACGCGCTCATAGCAATGAACTGCGACGCTACTAATATCGTGCTTAATATACTTGTGTGTTTCATTTTTAAAGATTAATCTAGCCCTTCTACCTGATCATCTGCGCAGCTACAACGAGCTGATATACTTGGTTTTTATCGTTTAATTACCCGGTTAGTATAAACAGATTTATCAACTTCGAAAGCAATTCTACAGACTTTAGCCCGAATAAAAAATGATTTAGATAGAAATATTTACGCAATCGTTATCGGCATGCCACTGGCCGGATCTCTTGTAACAGGCTTTATACAAACGGGATAAAAGCACTCCCATATCTAACATGCAGCACTCGACCAGGGTGTATAGCGGTTGAGCCATTTCTTTGAGCTGGATGGTCGCAGGTTTCCCAACGGCGTTTGCTACAGAACCCTTTAAAATAACAAACGCCCCGCTGAGCGGGGCGTTTGAATAATAACACTGGTTAGTAAGTAAACCCAGGCATTTCAGCCTGAGATTCTTTCAGAACCGTACGTGCACGTCTCCGCGCATACGGCTCCCGTTATCTATATTCCAGTTTGGGTTTTGCACCGAATGTCCAATGAGCGAACAGGTTGGGTTTGCGGTTGTATAAACTGCTTACCCACTTCATTGCTCTGGTCACACTGCTTCTTAACCCTTTGTATTTCCGTATTGCCCAGTTGGCCAGCTTTGCGTTTATTCTTTGCATAAAGCTTCTTAGCTTTGCACTATAGAATTTCCCGTAGTAGTTGACCCAACCTTGCAGGACAGGATTTATTGTTTTGGCAACTTCTTCTATCTCAATGCACGGTGTGCGCAGTATCGGCATCTCGTTCAGCTTTTTATTCATTGCTGTCAATGCTTTTGTGCTTACTCCCGGCAAGAAGCAAGTGAAGTTTTCTTTTCGCTGGCTGTTCTGTGCCTGTCTGGGCTTGAACGTGTAACCAAGGAAGTCGAACGACACTATTTTTGGCGTTTTCGCATTGCGGTTACTGTCTTTGCAGAAGACTATTTTTGTTTTGTCTTCGTGCATTTCCAGCCCGCAATCTTTCAACCGTTTGCCCAATAACTCCTTTAAGCGGATGGCTTGTCCTTCGGTTCTGCAATGAATGACCGCATCGTCCGCATAGCGTTCGAATGCAAGGTCAGGATAGTTGGCCATCAGCCACATATCCATTGCGTAATGCAGGTAGAGGTTCGATAGTATCGGGCCGATAACGGAGCCTTGCGGCACACCCTTCGTCCGTGGTACTATTGTTCCGTCTTCCAGTCGCAAGGGGGCTACCAGCCATCTTTTGATGTACAGTACCATCCATTGCTCCTCTGCATGTTTCTCCACTGCCAGCATAAGCAAGTCATGCGGAATCTTGTCGAAGAACCCTTTGATATCTACATCCAGCAGCCAGTGATATTCCCAGCACCTTTCACGTGCTTTGGCAACTGCCTGTAGTGCAGATTTCCTAGCTCGGTAGCCGTAGGAATCATCATGGAAAAGGTTGTCGACCACCTTTCCCAATTTCTCCGCTACTACCGCTTGTCCGATACGGTCGGTTATGGTGGGTATGCCTAATGGCCTTTTACCGCCATCTTTCTTGGGTATCTCCACCAACTTGATTGAAGGGGGCATGTAGCTGCCGGAACTCATTTGGTTCCAGAGCTTATACAGATGTTTCTGTCGCTCTTTTTCAAAAGCTTCCATGCTCATCTGGTCTACACCTGCTGCCCCTTTATTGGCTTTGATCTTCAAGTAGGCTTCCTGCACCGACTTTCTCGAAATACAATTTGGTTTTGGCCTGTACATATCTTATACCTCCTGTAGGTTGCCCCTTAAACAGTTTCTATTAATGTACAGCGCCTGATAACGCCCCCCTTCGCTCTTGCTATGTTTCCAAAGCAGTCATCACTACTACGGGTGGCTCTGCCCCTGTGGAACGCATCGATACTTTCGGACTTGCGGGTTCTTCCGCTTGTCCTTTTCTCTTCGCATCGTTCCCACAGGTTCCCAAGTTCCGTTTGAATGCCTGTATAAAGCTCACGCTGCCTATACGCCGGATGCCGCCGGGACAGTAAACAGGTTGTCCTCCCAACTGATAATAAAGTGATACTGTACTTTACTTTTGACATCATCTAATCCTTTCGACGCCTCTTCGGCAGTTCATTTTCATTCGTCTTCTTTATACTTACCTGACACCTCTGTGATGCCTTTTCTGCTAACGCTTCCCACCTTGGCTCTTTACCAAAGCAACTTAGCAGCGGTTTGATACCTGCTCCTGTAAGCCGATACCGATGGACCTACCATCATCATTCAAACAGCACCGATTTGCTGCGCAAATCGTTCATGGCGCTCAATAACCAGGATTCTGATCCTGTGCTGTCAGTGCATCGTTCAAGTCAATTGCACTTTGCGGGATTGGCCTGTATCGCTTAGCCACATCTCCTGGCAAGGCACTTTCAATTACGTTCTTGATATCGTAATTATAGCGTTGGTTGAACTCCTTTAGCTTGCCTAATCTTCTTAATTCTGGCCAGCGAAGGAATTCGCCGGCGAACTCCTTCGCACTTTCTATCAGGTAAAAGTCCTTTGCCTCGCTTTGACTACTTGCAGCGGCAATATCATTGCTGGGCAGCAGCCGGGTACCATCCTTCGCATTGCCTGGCCGGTCAAGGACCTTCTGAACGTACTGCGCAGCTTCAGTAAACTGATTCAGCCCAATACATGCTTCAGCGTACAGGAAATACGTTTCTGCCCTTCTGGCCAGGACAATATCCCTAACGCTGGCCCGGGTGGACCACACTTCTTTACTCGCCGGACTGTCGAATTTTTTTATGCCAGGTGTAGTCATATCGCGTTCATAAGCGTACCGGTAGGCTTCCTCATTAGATTTAAACGGATACATTACAAAACCTTTCTTCAATCTGGTTTTATGGGCGTTAATCCATGCTAAAGAGTCGGCCGTTGTGAAATCACGCCCCCAAACTCTCGGGTAATATGCCGTAATGTTTGATTTCGAGGTATCCGCCTCGTAATAATCATAATACGAATTGTAAATGGTCAGCATGAACGTAGCGTTATAGCGGGCATCATTTTGTCCATAAAATGTATGTAAACTCCAGGATGGGTACACAATTGCGGCCATATATTTTTTCAAGCCTGTCTCTGTTCCTCCAAGATAAGGACCAAAAAAGGCTTGCTGGGCATTTCCGCTTGTATTGCTTGGCAGAGAGGCCGGGTCATACTGAACAGAGAACAAGAACTCGGCATTATTTTCATTTTTAGGACTCCAAAGTGTCTCAAACGGAATCGTGATGGCCTTACCATCAATCGCCTTTAACGCATATTCTTTCGCTTTTGTAAACGCAGCATTATCTTTTAGATCCCAGCCTTTAGTCACGTATACCTTAGCCAGGTAGTGATAGCCTGCGGCTTTGCCGAAGCGGAGATTGGAAACAGGAAGGTTCTCCACAGACTTCTCCATTTCGGAAATAATGAAAGCATAGGACTCCTGAAGGCTGCTGCGCGGAATATTTGTTCGGGGAGACAGGGTTGCCTCTGCATTGATTACGATCCCGCCAAATTGTTCTAAAAGGAGAAAATGATAGAAGGCCCGCAGAAACGTGAGTTCTGCTCTATACTGCGTTTTTAAGGCATCGTCTAACTTTGCACCGTCAATGTAGTGCAAGCCCATATTTACACGTTGAATACCGCCATAGACATTTTTGTAAAATGCGAGGACCCTGCCCTCAGTCGGGAAGAGCTGCGTATAACGCATCAACGTTTCGTCGCTATTACTACGAGGACGCTGATACATATCGGTCCCGGCAAAGAACAGCCAGGGGGCATTTTCACCATCCTGCCCATATACGTCCCTGAGTGAGTTATATGATGCAGTCATCAGACTCTCAAAACCAACTTTAGTCTTATAGAACTCATCGTTTGTGATTCCCGACTTGTTATCCTCGTCCAAAAACTTGGAACAGCCGCTGAAAAGAAAATATACTGCTATTAGCAAGCTTAAAACACGTTTCATCATTCTAGAATTTAAGGTTGACGCCAAATTGATAAGTAATATTGCTAGGACCGTTTCCGTTAGCCTGAGTAGTTGTAGCATATTCCGGATCCCAGCCAACATAGTCAGTGAAGGTGAACGGATTCAGGACGTTGGCATAAAAGCGCACGCTACCTAGCTTTAAGCGCGATACCACAGACTTCGGAAGCGTATAGCCAAGAACGATGTTTCTCACCTTCACGAAGTCAGCTGTTGTATAACGTCCATTATTTCCATAAAAGCCCCCCGCTAAGTTGAATGTAGGGTATTTTGCATTTTCGTTTCCAGCTCCTGAGCTTCCCCACACAGCCTGGGGATATCCGGCACTCGTATTCCAGTTATTCCAGTCGTAGCGGGGCAGATTGGCAGGTACAAAATAATCGAGTTTTACTTTCGGTCTTCCGCGGTCCCCTGTAGCAGCATTACTGAACTCTGCCAAAAAGTTGTCACTCACGAATGTTCCCTGCCGGGTATAGATATTAAATGAAAAATCCCAGTTTTTATAGGTCAATGTGGAACCGAGATTAGCGGTCCATTTTGGATCTACCTGGCCAAGTACCACCCTGTCCTCACTGTTAAATACGCCATCAGGCTTGATGTCAGCAGGGATCGCATTTCCAGGTACCTGCCCAAACTTAGCTGCTTCCGCTGCCTGAGACGACTTCCAAATGCCTACGATCTTATAGTCATATATTACATTAATTGGTTTGCCGATAAATCGGGTGTTCCCTATATCATCTTTCTTCCCACCGTTTAGGGTCTCGATGCTATTCTTGTTGTAGGCAAAGTTTACAGAGGTTGTCCATTGAAGCTTCGAATTTCTAATATTAACCGTAGTTAATGCAAGTTCGACACCTTTGTTTCTTACAGAACCAACATTGTCAGTCATTGCACCTACTCCTGATTCAACGGCTAAAGATCTGCTCATAAGCAAGCCGTCAGACAGTTTATTATAATAGTCTGCCGATCCATAGATCCTTTGATTGAAGAACCCGAAATCGAGTCCAAAGTTCAGCTCTCTGGTCTTCTCCCAGGTGATACTTGTATTAACAGGGCTACCGGGAGCCAGACCAGACACTACCGACGGTGAACCTTCGCCGAAATTATACCAAAGCAGCTTGTTAGCAATGGGGGTCTGTTGAGATCCATATGGATTGATACCGCTATTATTGCCTGAGTAGCCAAAACTAAAGCGGGCTTTTAAGTCTGAGAGCCAAGCCGTCTTCAGAAACTCTTCTTCTCCGGCACGCCATGCCAGCGCAAATGAGGGGAATGATCTCCATTTATCCGCGAGTTTCGAGCTTCCGTCATACCGGACGGTTCCTGTCACAAGATACTTCCCTTTATATTCGTAGTTCACGCGGGCAGCATACGACAAGAGAGCAGCCTCAGAGTAGGAGCTATTTGACTCGTTGCTCTGTAGCGTACCGGTAAAAATATTATACCATTCCGAATTATATGGCAGTTGTGAAGTTTGGACCTGGATAGCCTCATCCCTGGTTTTATACCAGCTGTTGATCAGGGTCGCATTGATATTATGATCCTTGCCAAGTGTCTTTCTGTAAGTGATCTGGTTATCCCAGGTATAGTCGAATGCCTCAGTATTTTCTTGATAAGCAAGGTCCTGTTTCCTGTCAGGTGTAACGCCGTAGTAATAACCTTTTCGAGTTCTGTTAAATCTAGGCATAAAGGTCGACTTAAATTCCAAACCCTCTACTGGTGTGAACTGCACATAGGCACTACCCAAAACATCAAACATTCTGTCTTCCTGGTCACCGCTGTTAATCTCTATGAGAGGATTACCGGAACTGGTAAAGTTGCCATTTCCTTCAATACTATTCTTCACGCCTGGCTGTTCAATAATATTTCCGTTGGCATCATACGCGGCCAGGATAGGAGCCATCCTGAAAAGATCCCGATAGCCGTTCTGGGAACCTTGATTGATATTAGTATGAGCAAGGTTGGCATTCGCACCAATCGTTACCTTATCAGAGATCTTATTAACAACCCCCAGTTTCAGTGTATATTTATCCAAATTTTCCTTTACGAAGTTTCCTTTCTCATTCTGGTACCCCACACCAAGGTTATAAGACATCTTATTCGAAATACCGGCGATGTTTACAAAGTGGTTCTGCTGACGTCCGTCCTGAGTACCAAGCTTAAGCCAGTCTGTGTAATTCTGATCATATAAACGTTGCTGCAGTATTTTACTGCCCTGGAGAATAGCGCCCTTACTCGACTCACTCAAAAAGAAACCGCTCTTAGGGTTATATTCATAATAAGCCGAAGTACGAAAATCCACCCAGTCCCTTCCCTCCAGGAAATCGGGCACCCGTGCAATACTTCTGATTCCGTAATACCCATCGTAGGAAACCGATGTGCGCGCAGTAGCACCTACGCTTGCGTTCTTGGTAGTGACAAGTACAACGCCACTTGATCCTCTTGAGCCGTAGATAGCTGTAGATGAGGCGTCCTTTAAAACGTCTATCTTCTCAATATCTGCAGGATTCAGGAAATCGATATTATCCATTACGATCCCGTCAACCACATAGAGCGGGCGGCTGCCACTCGCATTCATCGAATTCTGTCCCCGGATCTGGATGTTGAAGGATCCTCCTGGTCGCGGAGACGAAGAACTGATGTTAACGCCCGCAACAGCTCCCTGAAGTGCTCCCATTACAGACGTAGTCCCTTTAGCGGTAAGAACCTCAGAAGAGACACTACCAACAGAACCGGTAACATCGCGTTTCTTTACTGCTCCATAACCGACAACCACTACTTCATCGAGTTGGCTCACCGATTCTTTCAATACAACTCGAAGATTCTTTTCACCACTTAATTGATACTCGCGCGTTTCATAGCCGAGATAGGAAATTACAAGCACTGCATTAGAGCTGGCAGAAACCTTAAAATTCCCATCTACGTCAGTGGATACTCCACGTGCGGTTCCTTTAATCTTTACCGAAACGCCAATAAGCGGCTCTCCTTTTGAGTCCACGACTTTTCCAGTAACGACAACGTCCTGGGGTGAGCCTGCTCCAGCCTCTTTGATCACTACCAGCTGATTTTCAAGAAGCTGATACGAAAGTCCAGTTTCTTTTAACAGTTCTTTCATCGCTGAATTAATATCCGCATCCTCAATCTTCACCGATACTTTCTTACGGATAGCCTCCAGGCTTTCATTATATAAGAACCTGTATGAGGTCTGACTTTCAATTTTACTGATTGCGTCTGAGATTGCAGATCTTCTGACATCCAGATTAATCTTATTCTGCGAAAAACCTGCTGCTGACACAGACACGGTAAAGACCGTTATCAGCAAGATGGTTAGCTTCATGGTTAGGACAAGTTTTTGCAATAACGATTTGTGTGCAATCGTATAAAAACATTTCATACTTTTACATTAGGTTAAATTAAACAATCCAACTTCGCCTAGTTGGGCTTTATTACATTTAATTGGTATAAACGGAGGATGCGCCAACATTCTCCGTTTTGCATCTGCTATCCCGGACGCAGATTACTCAGATGACTTAATAAGTACTTCCCTTTCATTTAATTCATATTTAAAAGAGGCAACTTTTTGCAGTGCGTTTAAAGCCTCCTCTATCGTTTCTTTTTCGAAAGAGCCGTTAAATTTTAAGCTCTTCACGTTCTCATCAGCGAATATAATTCTGATGTTATACCACCGCTCCAGCTTCTTTCCCAGTTCCCCGAAGTTGTCTCCGCGAAACTCAATCCGGTTATACATCCACGCTGTCTCCAGGCGTTCGTCCTCTTTCAGCTTCTTGTCGATGTTCTCTATCTGATACTCGTCCTGGATCTTCGGACTCACCATCATCGTCTTCAAAGGCACAACAAGCTTCTGATTAGGCTTAAGAAATATAGCCGCCTTGCCATTACTCCTGTTCTCCGTTACTTCAATCTTTCCCCTCAGAAGTGTCGTCTCGAAATTCTTGTCTGTCTCGTAAAACTTAACATTGAAGGCAGTTCCAAGAACACGGATATTGATCCGGCCGACATGCACAATGAAAGGCCGTTTAGGATCTCTCACCACATCAAAAAAGGCCTCTCCCTCCAGACGTACCTCACGTTGCTTTTTGCCGAAGGCCCTGGAGTAGAAAAGTTTCGAATCGCCGTTCAGCCAGACGCTCGTGCCGTCTGGCAGGAGCAGTTTGGTTCTGGAGCCATTTTTAACCGTCACCACTTCGAGAGAGGCAGACTGGGGTTTCGCACCTGAGCGGGGGAAGGAGTAGAATATTAGTGCAAAAAGCGCGACGCTTGCAGCACATAGCAGTAAAAAGCGGTTTCTTTTTAGAAACCTCAGTTTGGGCTCTGTGCCTTTTTCCTGATGGTTGGTATCCGCGCCTCTCTCCTCCTCCGCACGCTTTATGATCTTCCTTAAACTTTGACTTTCGGGTAAGGTTCTTTTATCATCAGAAGGCTGATCTTCCTTCGCTGTCCAGAGCTTACTTAAGATTGAAAAGCGATCCGCTAGCTCCTCATCCTTCTGGAGAAACGATAGGAGTTCCTCGCGCTCTTCATCTCTTGCTTCATCAGCAAGAGTACGAGCCATTAAGAACCAGATCCTGTCGTTAGTATTCATGAGGGTTATAATTGCGCCTTTCAATAGTAAAGACAGCAAACACGCAGGGTTCTACTAAAACAATTTTTTATTTTTCTAAAAAGACAGGTATGCCTCTTTTTTGCCGTCCCTCGTAACACCAAGCGAGGAGCATAATCGTTTAACAGCGATTGCCATCTGTGCATCGATGGTATTAACAGAAATATTGAGTATTTCTGCAACTTCCTTATACTTCAATCCATCCTCCCTAATGAGCTTAAAGATCAACCGACAGCGTTCTGGAAGCTGATCAATGGCAAGCTGCATCCTTTGCATCATTTCCGATGTGACTAGCAGGTCGTGAGGAGAACAGCCAGTATTCTCCTGATCGGTCTCAACCATGTCCAGCGATTGAGTTACAAAACGTCGCGCTTCGTACGACAGAGCGTTAAGCGCGAGGTTTTTTACTGAAGTGTAAAGATATACGGTAAGGTTTTGGATTTGTGCAGCTTCTTCCCTGCGGCACCACAGTTTTACAAATACATCTGCTACAAGCTCCTCCGCCACTTCTGTCGACTTCACGAAGCCCTGGGCAAAAAGCTGAAGCTTCCGGTGATAGCGGAGATAGATCTCTTCGAATGCCGATTCATCTCCTTCTGCTATTTTTAGCTGAAGATTCATTAATTCCCCCATTAATCCTTTGTTATCCCCTTTCATGACTCTAATGAAGATCAGTAACTAAAACTGGAGAAGGTTAAAGATCTGAAACCGGAAAGGTCCCGAACGTTGGTTAGCTTCTCTACTAACAATTTTACATTTATTCGCATAGACTTACAACGATCCGGTAAAAAGTATTTACGCAATCGTTCCCGGAACATGGAAAAAGAGAAGACAGAAATTGCCACCGGCTTCTTTCTGTCTTCCGAGGCTATTAGCGTAAATCTTTTATAGCAACGGCATCCATGTCGGAGTACACGAGGTTCTCTCCGCACATGGCCCAGATGAAGCCATAATTTGATGTGCCGCCACCTGAATGGATAGACCATGGAGGGGATATGATGGCCTGATGGTTTTGTACCACAAGATGGCGTGTTTCCTGAGGCTGTCCCATCATATGGAAAACAACCTGATCTTCAGGCACGTCAAAATAGAAGTAAGATTCCATTCTGCGGTCATGTGTATGCGACGGCATGGTGTTCCATACGCTTCCAGTGCTCAGGATCGTCAATCCCATTACCATCTGGCAACTCTTTGCTCCTTCCAGGTGGATGTACTTATAGATCGTCCGCTCATTTGCCGTATCCCTGCTTCCGATAGTAGTAGGGAAGGCATTCTCCTTCTTAATCAGCTGATGAGGATATTCCTTGTGTGCAGGCACTGAATACAAGAAGAACTTAGCCGGAGAGTCGGCTGACACACTTCTGAACTTTACAGACTTGCATCCTTTGCCAGCGTAAACAGCGTCCAGCTTGTTCACCTGATACGTTGTACCATCGATAATCACTTCCCCGTCGCCACCAACATTGATAATACCCATTTCGCGGCGTTCCAGGAAGTAATCGGAGCGAAGGTTCTCGTAAACAGGCAACTCAAGAGCTTCCTTAACGGGCGCCACACTCCCTACTATTGCCCGGTCATAGTGCGAATACGTAAAACTGAACTGGTCGGCCTGCATCAGGTCCTCTAACAAAAAGTTGGCACGGAGTTCCGCTGTGGACATACCGGCCACTTCTTTCGGACTTTGTGCGTATCTCTGGTTCATTATCATATTGTATTAGATTAATTTATCAACTTATATATTCTCAACTGAGCGGCTACCTGCCCATCCAGCCCCCGTCGACAGTCAGAATGGTGCCATGCATGTACTCCGACGCCTTTGAGGCAAGAAAAACCACAGGCCCCTTATAGTCCTCGGGTTCTCCCCAGCGCCCGGCTGGAATCCTTTCAAGGATAGACCTGCTTCTGTCAGGATTGTTCCTCAGGTCCTCCGTATTATCAGTGGACACATAACCCGGCGCGATCGCGTTTACATTCACGCCCTTCGATGCCCATTCATTTGCCAGTGCCTTTACAAGACTTCCTATCGCTCCTTTACTTGCCGCATAACCGGGAACATTGACACCGCCCTGGAAGGTCAGTAGCGAAGCCGTAAAAATGATCTTCCCGCTGCCCTGTTCCAACATCCTGGATCCAATCTCGCGGCTGATCAAAAACTGACTATTCAGATTGATATTGATCACCTTGTCCCAATATTCATCAGGATGTTCCGCCGCTGCCTGCCGCAGGATCGTTCCGGCATTGTTGACCAGAATATCTATCCGTTCGTTCTCTGCCAAAACCTTTTCCAGGAATCCATAGACCGAATTGCGATTACTCAGATCACACTGATACGCCCTGAAGTTCCTGCCGACCTGCCTCACAGCCAATTCAGTTTCGCTGCCAGTTAAGGCAATAGAAGAAGAAACGCCGATAATATCAGCACCAGCTTCTGCCAGTGCCACAGCCATTGCTTTTCCGATGCCCCGGTTACACCCTGTCACCAGCGCCACCTTTCCGGTCAAGTCGAATAGTATGTTGTTGCCCATATTTCTTAGGAGATAATGTGGGCGCAAATTAGTGTTTATAGATAAGATATAAAACGGCGAGAGCGGTTTTTCAGTAAGCTGTGATCAAAATCTTCTAAATGCGGCTTGTCTTCGACGAAAATTGTGATATTCCTCATTATCCCGAACTTTTATTACTGCAACTCTCTAAATCGGCCTATATTTGTTTGATTGCAGTATGCCTTTAATGTTGCATACTCGCTTAGTTCGAAAGTCAATTGACCCTTAATAAAAAGCAAACCACGTATGTCACTATCACTTTTTGATCTTACAGGTAAGAGAGCACTGGTAACAGGTGCAACGCATGGCCTGGGTATGGCTATGGCAACAGGCCTGGCAAAGGCAGGTGCAGAAATCATTATTAATGACATTTCCAAAGAAAAGCTCGATAACGCGATTCAGGAGTATGCAGCGAACGGTATCAAGGCCCACGGATATGTATTTGACGTGACCGACGAAGAAGCTGTTAAAACACACGTAGAAAAAATCGAAAAAGAAGTTGGTCCTATTGATATCCTCATCAATAATGCTGGGATCATCAAAAGAATCCCTGTTACTGAGATGGAAGTAGCAGACTGGGAACAGGTACTTAAAATCGACCTCACTGGTCCGTTTATCATGGCCAAGCAGATCGGGAAGTACATGATTGAGCGCCGCGCTGGCAAGATCATCAACATGTGCTCTATGATGAGCGAAGTTGGCAGGAACACCGTTAGTGCTTATGCTGCCGCTAAAGGCGGTCTTAAAATGCTGACCAAGAACCTGGCAACTGAATGGGCACAGTTCAACATCCAGGTAAATGGAATCGGCCCTGGTTATTTTGCCACTTCTCAAACTGCGCCGATCCGCGTAGACGGACATCCTTTTAATGATTTCATTATCAGCAGAACTCCGGCAGCCCGCTGGGGTGAGCAGGAAGACCTTCAGGGTGCCGCTATTTTCCTTGCTTCAAAAGCATCAGATTTTGTCAGCGGCCACATTCTTTATGTGGACGGCGGTATTTTAGCTTCTCTTGGCAAGGCTGCAAACGAATAATCACAATAAGACCACCTTTAAGCCCTGGCTTTCGCCCGGGGCTTTTTTTGCCTTCGGGGGCAACCCCATCCTGCATCAGGATTTCGGAGGCGAAATTCCAACAATAAAATTACAAGGCAGCGATCGTTCCGGGGCGACTAAATGGAAAGACTAAACTAATTTTCGCTGAATTTCCAACGTTGGCACGAATGCCAAAAAGCAGAAAATACGGCGCGGGAAGACACGGAACATTCTTGTTCTACAATTGATTGATAAATTGCAGTACGAAGGTTAACGAACACACAATATGAAACATTTGAGTATTAACGTCCTGTTAGTCCTTGCAGGAACAACGCTTTTCGCGCAGCAGAAAAGAGACAAAGAAAGCGAAGACAAACCCTGTGTGTCAAAAGTATGGGTTGCCGACCTGGGTAACGGGAGTTATAAGAACCCGGTTCTGAACGCAGATTACTCGGATCCGGATGCAGTAAGAGTAGGTGACGATTTCTACATGGTAGCCTCGAGTTTTGATGCCGTCCCCGGGCTTCCAATCCTCCATTCCAAAGACCTGGTAAACTGGACAATTCTGACGCACGCGTTGAAAAGGCAACCTCCCTTTGAGCATTTTGAAAAAACACAGCATGGTAATGGTGTGTGGGCTCCTTCTATCCGGTATCACGAGGGCGAATTCTACATTTACTATCCTGATCCAGACTTTGGTATCTACCTGACAAAGGCTAAAAAGGCTGAGGGCCCATGGTCGGAGCCCATCCTTGTGGAAGCGGGAAAAGGCCTGATCGACCCCTGTCCTCTTTGGGATGAAGACGGCCAGGTATATCTGGTTTATGCCTATGCTGGTAGCCGTGCCGGAATCAAAAGCGTCATAGCGGTAAAAAAACTGAACAGCGAGGGTACAAAAACAGTCGATGAAGGCATCATTGTTTACGACGGGCACGAGCTCGATCCGACAATTGAAGGTCCTAAGTTTTACAAGAGAAACGGATACTATTACATTTTTGCCCCTGCCGGCGGTGTCTCCACCGGATGGCAACTAATCCTCCGGTCAAAGAATATTTACGGTCCGTATGAGCGAAGAGTAGCGATGGACCAGGGCAAGTCTCCTGTTAACGGGCCTCACCAGGGAGCCTGGGTAGACACACAGAAAGGCGAGGACTGGTTCCTCCATTTTCAGGACAAGGATGCGTACGGGCGCGTTGTTCATCTCCAGCCCATGAAGTGGGTCAATGACTGGCCTGTTATTGGGATAGACAAAGATGGTGATGGAAAAGGAGAACCTGTACTTACCTATAAAAAGCCAAACGTCGGAAGGACCTATCCAATCGTTACCCCTGCCGAAAGTGATGAATTTAACTCGATCAGGCTTGGACTTCAATGGCAATGGCAGGCAAATCCTCAGGCTACCTGGTCATTCATGGATCCAACAAAAGGATCGCTGAAGCTCTATACCTATCAGGCGCCGGAAGACGCAAAGAACCTCTGGGATGTGCCAAATATATTACTGCAGAAAACCCCTGCCGACGAGTTCACGGCTACTACTAAAGTGACGTTCAGCCCAAATCCGAAGCTGGAGAATGAAAAGACCGGACTAGTAGTAATGGGCCTCAGCTACGCTAATATTGCTCTCAAAAGCAAGAAAGACGGACTCTATCTGGTACAGGGTGTTTGTGAAAAGGCAGACAAAGGAGCCCCTGAAAAAGAAACGGTCATTACCAGGCTAAAAAACAGCACGGCCTATCTGAGGGTGACCGTGACAAGCGGAGCGAAGTGTCAGTTTAGCTACAGCAGCGATGGTAAGAAGTTTACACCGGCGGGTGGTGTTTTCACTGTAACGCCAGGTAAATGGATCGGTGCCAAAATAGGCTTATTCGCGACAAGAGAAACGCAGATTAACGATTCTGGCTGGGCCGACTATGACTGGTTTCGCGTAGAACCTGTTAAATAGGCTCAAATTGTCCAGTTAACAAAAGGGGCCGGATCAGCATTGATCCGGCCCCTTTTGTTAATAACGTCTAAGACAAGGCCTTTAAACCGTTCGATCCAAGGGAAGTAACTAAAGAGCCGCGTAGACAATATAGCTATAGCCTCTCAGGAGATAAAAAGGGAACATCGGCATGCTCTATGAACTCAAGTCACTCGTTTTCAGCCCTAACCGGCTTAAACTAAAAACCCTAAACGCAGCGCAGAACTCCGATCGCCAAGCCTATTGCGGATTCCAGCCCCGGAAAATCTTTTCAATCGTGTATTCCTTCGCTTCTTCCTTCGTAAGCTGATGAGACCAGGCCACTCTGGCCTTTGGTTTAAAGCCCGGGCCCTTGTTGTTATACTCCGCATAGTACGCCGTCTTTTCATTGCTTTCCTTCCCCCAGTTATGCCAGCCTTCCTGACGGATCTGCTTACCGAGTTCGCAGTTCAGGAAAACTACCTTTGCATAAGGGCGCCATGGCCTGCCCAGATAAAAGGTATTTTCTTCTGCATCCCCTTTAAGCCGGCAGTTCATAAACACGTAGCCGTACCTGGTAGTATCTGAAGTGGAAGCGGCGGTTACGTAACCCTGCTTCTTGCAATAAATATCGCAATCGTTAAAGATGGCGGTAGAAGAGCCAAATATAAAGTCAACAGTACCTTCGATGTAGCAGTTGGTATAGTACTGGCGACTGCCATAGCCGTAGGTATAAAGCGTATCCTGAAAACCAAGGAACCTGCAATTCTTAAACTTCATACGGTCCCCCGCAGACCATACGGCGACGGCCTGACCCACCGGGCCGGCAGAGTTTGCAAAGGTTATGTTTTCCGCGCTAAAATCATCAGCGTAGATATAAAAGCTCGCTGAACCGGAAGTACCTTTTTCCTCGCCAAACTGGTTCTTTTTACCTGCATAATCGTCGTAAGTAAGGATCGTCTTATCGGCACTTTCTCCTACAAACCTCACCATTCTTTTAGAGGGAGCCAGTATCAACTTCTCCTTGTACACGCCATTCTTAATAAAAATTACAGTGGGCACTTTCCGAAAATCAGGAACAGCGTTAATAGCTTCCTGTACTGTTTTGAAATCGCCGCTGCCGTCCTGGGCAACAGTAAAGTGCCTCTCCTGAGCACGCAGTGAAACTGCCACGACCAGGGCTACGACTAAAAATATTAGCTTTCTCATTTGAAAATGATTCATGAACATTACTAACTGCTTTACTTACCAATTCTAATCTGCTTTAGCCCTTCAAAAACGAGCCTGGCTACTTCTGTGGCGCCCTCAGGCTGAAAATGCGTGTTGTCCTTCTGCCCTTGCGGATAAGCTTTATAGGTACCAGCGGGCAAATTCATAAAATAATGTGAAGTGACATACTCCTCTCCCTTCAGGCTAAAACTAGCAGCTGAACTTTGGGTAAGATCAATCAGAGGCACCTTCAATTCTACTGCCACGTCTTTCATTGCCTGGGGATAATCGCCGTGAGCGCTACCCAGCTGCCCATCCTTCCAGGGATAGTTTCGTGAGACGGGAGTGATCAGGACAGGAAGAGCTCCTTTCTCACGGCTCTGGTTCACAAACAAACGCAGATACTCCTTGTACCCTTCTGTTGTCACATACCTTTCGGGTTTCTCTTTGGAGCTGTCGTTATGGCCAAATTGGATCAACACAAGATCTCCAGGTCGCAGGGCATTATACACACTTGCCCATCTTCCCTCCTCAAAAAATGTTCTGGTACTTCTGCCGCCCTTAGCGCGGTCGTCCACAACGACGCTGTCGGCCTTAATGATATTGCGTAAAACTTGGAGCCGGTCCCTTGTCAGAAAGGGCTGAAACACCTGGCCCCAGCCTGTGAGGGGATACCGCTTATCCAGATAGCCCGAGTCGAGCGTGTAATCAGCTACTGTCGAATCTCCGATCAGGTATACTTTGGAAACCCTGGGCTTAATAAGCACAAATGACATCAGCCCCACGACAGTAAGAGCAGTTAAAAACTTAAATTTTCTCATAAAAATAAAAAAGGAACCCGGCGCTAAAGGCACCCTGCTCCTGGTTTTATTGATCTCTCTATTTCCTCAAGTATTTCGCTAATCCGATCTTTTGCTCTTTCAAACCTTCTGCAGCCAGCTCTGCAATTTGCCTGGCACCTTCAGGGCTCAGATGCGTGTCATCTTTCTTGCCTTCCGGATAGTTTTCCGTTCCGGGCGGGACATGATTAAAGAGTTTTATTGACTTTTCTTCACCCAGGGAGACAAGGAGCTGCTCCGTCTTCTTGTGCATGTCGATAAGAGGCACATGAAGGCTGTCGGCCACGCGGCGCATTGCGTCGGGATATCCCAGATGAGAGTCCTTAAACACCCCGTTCTCAAAGCTTCTGCGCATAATCGGTGTCAGCAGCACAGGGATGGCCTTCTTAGATCTTGCCTCCTGAACGAAACGGGAAAGGTTAGCCTTATATTCGCTTATAGTAGTGCCAACTCCGGGCTTATTGATTTTCTCATCATTATGGCCGAATTCGATCAAAACATAGTCGCCCTCCTTCAGATTATCAAAAACCTCCTGCCAGCGCTTTTCAGTAATAAAGGAAAGCGTGCTCCTTCCGTTCATTGCACGATTATCCACAACTACCTTTTTATTAAAGAACGTAGAAAAAGGCATTCCCCACCCCGTCTCGGGAAAGGCTTTCGCCTGTTTGTTAGCCATAGTGGAATCGCCAATCATCCAAACGGTAATCTTATTGTTCTGTATTAACGCGAAGGACATTAATACAACCGAACACAAAACGAGAATAAATTTTCTGTTCATTTTCTGAATTTTATTTAAGTGATATGCTATTAAGATATGTTTCGAGATTCGTATAATCTTTACTCAAGGTATAGGTTTGGGCATCACCCGGATCGCGGGGATTAAGCCCGCGCTTACTCTCCCAACTATCAGGAATACCGTCCGCATCAGCATCAGGCAACACCTCGCCGGATTTTAGCAAGGGCCAGCCTCCTGCATCGGCTTGCGAGTCGATAATCCCATTACCGTCTTTACCGGGTCCGCCAGTTCCTCTCTTTACATCTTCAACAAGGCGAGCATCTACCGCATCCCTCCTTAAACTTGCTCCCGCAAAGAGCAAAACATCCTCATAGGCGTCTTTAGCCGCTTGAAGTGTGATCTTTGCAGTAACGAAGGCCATATTAGCCCTTGCCGAGTCGGGATGGTCGGCAACAACTCCCGCCCAGTTATTCTCAGAAACAGCTGAATTGCCAGCAAGAACGTTCCCATTTACATAAAACTGCCCGTAGGGAGACCAGGGATTGAGTATCCGGTCTTTCTTGGTCTTTGTGGTAGCAGGGCCCGCCTTGTAATAGTTATTTAAAATGTTGTATCTGCCTCTTTCACCGCCATAGACGCTGTTGCTCTCCCAATTGTAAATTACGTTGTTGGAGAACTCTACCAGCTCATTCGGGGAGTTTGGAGTGCTGGATGATCCGCTAAAGCGCGGCGTACGGCTTTTATGACTAGCGATCAGGTTGTGATGGAACGTTGCACCTTCACCACCCCATATTCCTCCATATCCATGCTCACCCTTCTTATGGACGGAAGAATTAAGGCTTTCGGATATAATGCACCATTGCATCGTGAAGCCTTTGTTCCGGTAGAAAGAGGCGCACTCATCGGTTGCCCAACTAATTGAGCAATGGTCGATGATGATGTTTTGATTTGCCTTCGTTGCACCAAGCGCATCGCCCTCCACCTTCTTTTCATCTCCCATCCTGAACCGCAGATATCTGATGATCACGTTGTTCGCTTTAATGCTGACGGGATAATTCTTAATGCAGATTCCTTCACCGGGGGCGGACTGGCCGGCAATTGTTATATCGCCACTATTGATATCAAGAGGTCCCTCGAGGGAAATAGTCCCGGACACCAGGAATACAACCGTCCGTGCCCCCTTCGCTTGAATAGCCTTCCGAAGGCTTCCCTCGCCCGAGTCATTAAGGTTGGATACAAATAATACCTTTCCTCCGCGACCCCCTGTGGTATATTTACCAAATCCTTCCGCTCCCGGGAAGGCTAGTGACTGTGCAAAGAGAGACGTATATAGCCCCAGAATAAGGCATACTCCCATCATTGCTTTCGACATTATCTTCATGTTTTGTGTTTATATCTAATACCCGAGAAGCTGCGCCTTGTCAGGGCTCTTCATTCTCTCTATTGCTCTCTGCGCCGGCATCCATTCGCATTGTTATTACCGGCAGGTTTACTGGTCTCGTCTAACAATATTAAATACTTTCCTATCAAGTACTTACACCTGGCACTATGTTTTTTTGTGCAATCGTTCCCGCAATTTGCATAGACTTGATATCAGCTGTGGAATAGCGCGGACACAAAAAAGGTGTAAGCACATACTTACACCTTTTTATATTACGTTCCGGATTTATTTTACCCAGCGAGGGTCACCAATAGCACCACCGGTTTTACCTGCGGTTCTAAGCGGAGAGTCAGCCGCAATTGAGAAGTCGGTGGTTGCAGATGTCCAGCCGAGATCCACAGTCTTACCATTCTTAACCGATGGCAGTGTCAGGCTAGTACCTTTTCCCGTTACCAGTTTAAAAAAGTTATTATTTGTATAGGTAACAGTAGCACCAGATGTAACCGAGCGCTGGAAAGTAGCACCGGTACTTTCTAATTCCACGTATGGGGTATTTGAAACGATGCTGTTCTGAACTGTCAGATCCACCGGATTAGTACCACCATCAAAGAATGGATAGTCATTTCCCTGTCCTCCAAAAGCGTTCACTGTGCACTGATTTACCAAAACGGTAGGTTTTACGTCTACTTTAGAAACACAGTTTATGAATCCTCTGCTCATCGTATAAAAAGTAGAGTTAGTGACTTCAAGCTTTCCGAACTTGATTTTATCAAGGGCAAACTCTGCATATGTACCGAGGTTCCTGTAGGCAACACTATTATTCACCTTAATTGACGCGATAGACTGCTCGTTCGTAGATCCCTTACTTCCTCTAACCAATGCGCCGAAAGTATCGTGGATAATACAGTTTTCAACGTTCACCGCCTTAAAGGCAGCAGGTCCGGCTCCGTTTACACTTGCACCGTTCAGGCTGATAAAGTACGCTGCCTTTGCGTCCTTTCCATCGAATTCAATGCCCGTTACATTTAGTCCCGAGAAATCACCTATAAGTAAAAATTCTTTAAATTTCACTTTAGTGTCGGAAGGATTTCCGCTAACAGACTGAATAGTTACCGATTTACCTTCTATCTTGATACTGTCAGAGACGGTATAGGTGCCGGGGTTCAACTTAATAACGCCATTATCTGTGGCTGCAGCCACGGCCTGAGCAAGGTTGTCTGTTGGATTCAAGGTTATGTTAGTTGGAGCAGAAGCTTTCGTGCGGAACACAACAACCCCTCTGCTTTTTGTCCCTTCAAACAGTTCAGCCCGGTAGGTGGTATTCTCCTGAAGACTACCGACAGTCCTTTCCGTTTCTCCATTCAAAGCAATCTCCTGTGCAGCGCCTCCTTTTGGAGTAACAACAAGTTTATTAAGCACAAACTTTTTAGGCGTCCATTGTAATTTCACGCTGTTCGTCGTAACATTACTTTCAACAAGCGGTAAAAACAGTTGCTTGCCTATCAGGTAAAAGCTAGGCGTTAGCATCCATTTCGAATCTTCTTCCCCCTTTTGTCCCATCGTTTTGATACGGGCAACATAGTTCTGCCGAATTGCCAGCTCGTTTTCCGTAATTTCTGCAAAAGTGGTATCGACCACTTTTGAATAGACGATAGACGAAAAGGAAGAATCTTTTGCCACTTCTACTGTATACGAGGTATTCGTCGAATCCTTGAATATGGCGGTCTTCCATTTCAGACTTACCTTAAATGTATCTCCTTCTGCCGAGATTGCTCCCACAGGCTGAAAGGAGCGGGGAAGACTGTCCACCTTGACATCATCCTTTTTACAGGAAGCGGCCGCAATAACGATCAAGCCGGCAAGCGCTATAACAACATTTATCTTTTTAAAATTCATGATTTTCATCTCTTTCTTAAAACGTTCGGGATTAATAGCCAAAATTCTGGACAACCTTGGTATTCCTACTTAGGACCTCGAAATAAAACGGAAACAGTTCGCTCTGATTTTCCTTAAACTTGAAGGCATAACCCTTCTTATCTTTTTCATCAAGACTTACATAGGCTGCATCCACAGACAGTGCCCAGTTCCGCTTCGTATAACTTAATTTACTATCGGGCGCAGCGCCCTCCCTCCTGTTTGCTACTTCGTTGAGCGTACCACCATAAATGTCCAGTGACTTGAGTTCGTCAGACGCTCCCGTGTTACTAAAAGCAGAAGCTTTGACGTAAACAACCTGAGGAACATTGGCATACTCTCCTGCCGAGTTTTGGAACCGCTTCAATTTCTCTCTCGTTTCAGCTATCTTAGTACCAAGAAGGTTCCACCGAATTAAGTCGTATTTTCTAATTCCCTCTCCACCGAACTCGAGGAGTCTTTCTTTGACAATCGCGTTAAAAAATGCATCCTTGCCCGCTACATCGGTTGCAGTCAGATCATAACTATTATCTTTCACGCCAAACGCACGGCGCCTTACCTGATTCACCGCGTCTATTGCTGCTGCTGTCGGCCCCCCGCTAATTTCGTTTGCTGCTTCCGCGTACATGAGCAGGATGCCTGCATAGCGCATGATCGGCCAGTCAACTCCCACGTTCTGGCTCGAACCATATATTCCGGTCCATGTCCGTCTGAACTTGCCGTCAGTCATATCTGTTGGAGCTGAGAGAATCTTATTTCCATTTTTATCGATCTGAAAACTTGCAATAGTAACATCCCTTCTGCTGTCTTTACCCGTAGCATCAAATTCGTAGTAATAGGTCGGCAAAATTACCACCCCTCCGCCTGCTTGGCCGAACTTTGACTCTTTGTCGATCTTTAGTCCGTTGTAGAATGCAAGCTTGCTATCGGTCTTTGAATTACCACCGAAGGCACCAACAACAAACATCAACTCCCGATTGGCGTCGAGCGTCTTTGACGTGTGTATCGCTTTAAATAGATTCTCATAGCTCTCCGTAAGTCCGTGTTCTTTGCTGGCGATGATCTCCTCACACTCCTTAAGTGCAATTTTGTAGTAGTCCAGATAGTCAGCCCGTCTTTCCATCTTGTTCCAGCGAAGAGAATATCCCCCTCTGGTCAGCGCTATTCTGGCTCTTAAGCCCTTCACAAAGCCCTTCGTAATTCTGGCGGGGCTGTTATCTGTTGTTTCACTTCTCCATGGCACGATGTCCTCGGCGATTTTAAGGTCACTAATCAAATGATCATAAACGGTGTCCCGATTAGTGGCAGGAAGATAAATATCGGTCAAATCTGCAGCCGGTTGAAACGGCGCCGGCACGTCTCCCCAGTTACGGATCAGTTCATAGTAAAACTGCGCGCGTAAAGTTAGTGCCTCACCATATAACTTCTTCATTGCTTTCTGCTCATCGCTGGTACCGCCCAGGTATTTCTGCGAAAGAGGTATATTTTTAATACAAATATTTGCTCTTTCGATGCCCTCGTAAAGCTGGTTGAAAGGCTCCTTCAAATCAGTGTTGGCAGAACTGGCTCCGTAAGTAGAGATCCCTCTCCTGTCCGCCGGATTGTAATCGCCTGAAGTTTTAAAGTCGTCTGCTGATTGAGGGAATAGCGTCGAAATACGGCTTCCGTAACCGTTGTCCCCGGAAAGCCTGCTGTATATCCCTACAACCGCAGACGTAGCAAATGACACACTATTAAAGGTGGCCTGTTCAGTGGTAGTCGACGGATTGTCTATTTCTAAATAGTCCTTGCAAGAGGAAATGGCTAAAATACTACCTGCCATTACCGCAAGAAACATAGATCTTTTTATGATATTCTTATTCATTTCTTTTCGTATTGGTCGTTAAAAAGTTACGTTAACACCAGCCAAAATATATCTGCTTCTTGGGTAAGTAGAATAGTCTACACTTGGTGTTAATGGGTTGCTTCTACGGGTATTCGCTTCAGGATCAAAACCAGAATATCCTGTAATCGTCCAGAGATTATTAACCGTCGTATACACTCTCACAGCAGATAAAGCTTTTGTCCTTTTTAGTATTGCTTTAGGGAGGGTATATCCAAGAGTGATGTTACTAATTCTAAGAAAAGATCCATCTTCAATTGCGTAATCAGTCAGAATGTAGTTTCCAACAGGAGGCGTCCAGAAAGTAGTATTTGCATTCATCTCTCTTAACTTATTCTGATCGGTTACTTTTACGCCGTTTTCATCGTACCATTTCCAACGATTTGCAACTACAGCAAACATGTTATTGTCTTTGTAACCGTTGTATGAAGTAGTATACTCGATCTTATTAGCGTTATACACCTTGCTACCAACTGACCAGTTCATGAAGATGCTCATGTCAAAGCCCTTAAAGGTGAACTGCTGATTGAATCCCCCAGTGAACTTAGGTTGTGCATTTCCTAACACCTTCCTGTCGTCAGTGCCAATAACCGATGTGTTGTTACCAGGAGTAAGGTCTTTCAACTTCAGATCGCCGGGTTGTGGGTCTTTCGAACCAAGCGCAGCAACACTGCTGTTTGCAACCCCTGCTTTTAAAGTATACTTGTTCTGGTAAGGATTGTAATCAAAGTCGTCAAGAGTATAAAAACCATCCGTTACGTATCCGTAGAACTGGCCGATCGGCTTACCTACTTCCACATAGAAGTCATCCAAACTGTTCACCCATCCTGACTGAGCAAAGTAAGAGGCAATAGGCTTGCCGGTTGCATCGTTTCCTAAGCTTACGATTTTATTTCTGTTGAAGGATATGTTGAAATTCGCTGTCCAGCCAAAGTCCTTCTTCTGCATCACCACTCCGTCCAACTGCAGCTCAACTCCCTTATTTTCAGTCTTCCCAATGTTCTGTATCTGGGTTTTATATCCTGTCGAAGTAGGAATAGTAGCTGCTAAAAGCAGGTCCTTAGTATTGTTTAAATAGACGTCAACCGATCCGTTCAAACGGTTTTTCAATAATGAGAAGTCGAGACCAAGGTTCCTTGATACAGTAGTTTCCCATTTAAGATCAGGATTGGCAAGTGCGTTAGGAGAGTAGCCTGGAGTTACCGACTCATCAAAAGCGTAACCATAGTCACTTGATGTAACAAACATGGTCCTGTAAAGGTCATTGGCAATACGATTATTTCCGGAGGTACCGTAACTTGCTCTTACTTTCAGATTCGATAGCCAGTCTTTAGTGGAAGACATGAACCCCTCTTCGGAAATCCTCCATCCCAGCTGAGCTGAAGGGAAGACTGCGTAGCGGTTATCCCCGGCAAACTTTGAAGAGCCGTCCCGACGAACTGTAAAAGTAGCGAGGTACTTTGACTTGTAAGAATAGTTAGCTCGGCCGAACAACGAGAATAACTTGTTCGAAGACTCCGATGTACTAGGAGCATCCTGAATCATACCTGTAGGAGGGGTAGCTTTCTGAATACTGGCAAAAGCCTGCTCCGCAGTAATATCAGAAGGTAAATATTTGATCCGCGTATTGCTGGTCTTTGTTTTAGTCTGATATGTCTCCTCCCCTATCAATAAGTCGACGTTGTGATCCTTATTAATAGTAGTGCGGTAATTAAGAGTATTTGAATTGTTTATAGTGACCGTTTGTCCCGTTACCAGATCTACAACCGGCAGTTTTGAATTGTCTCTGGCAATGCTGGTAATGGCCCCATTAAACGTATTGGTCCTTGCGTCATTGGTAGTAACACCCACAACTGTTTTAAATGATAGCTTCTTGGTTATGTCATAGCCTGCGTAACCATTCAAGTTCAAGTCGTTATCATAGTCATACTTTATTTCGTTCTTCGCTAAAAGAACAGGGTTTGTGAGGTTTGTTTGGCTGTTATAATTTGCATCAAACACATCCTCCTGAGCTTCCTGGCCAGGGATATCGAACGGCTTAAAGCGTATAGAATTCCTGAGTCTGTTTGCGCTTTGCGATTGGGTGCTGCTCGTACCAGCCCCGTCAATACGTTGACGACTGTACCTGGTAGTCAGACCCACGTTGAAACGATCGTTTACCTTATGATCAAATTTGAAAGACCCGAGAGTCCTGGTATAACCAGAACCAAGCATAATGCCGTCTTCATCAGTATGATTCAATGTAAGATTAAAAGTGGTCGTCTTAGAACCTCCCGTCATTGTTAGAACATGAGTCTGGTTCCATGCATCACGGCCAAATACTTTGTCCTGCCAATTAATATTCTGGATGTTTTTGTAAAGATCAAGGTCACTGAATCTGCCATAGGTATCCCTAAATGTCTCCCGGTCCTTATCACTACCATCGTAAAACTGATATTGGTATTGTACAAAGTCATACGGGTTGAGTACGTCCAGGGTCTTGGTCACTTGTCTTACACCCGCATATCCGTTATAGCTAATTTGAGTTTTCATTTCCTTACCACCTTTTGTAGTGATAAGCACAACCCCATTCGCACCTCTCGCACCGTAAATTGCGGTTGAAGCAGCATCCTTTAACACGTCGATCGACTGAATTTCCTGAGGTGAAAGAAGAGAAAGGGCATTCTCCACCTGGATACCGTCAACGATATAAAGCGGGGAGTTGTCCTGAGTAAGTGAACCTCCTCCACGAACACGAATTTGAACTTCCGCCCCGGGCTGGCCTTCGGTGGTAGTCACCTGGACCCCAGCCAAACGACCGGTAAGTGCTTCCGCAGCAGAACTTACTGGAACGTCTTTCAGCTGCTTTGCATTCGTTGATGACACTGATCCTGTAACCGCTTCCCTTGAAACTATCGCATAACCAATATTAACTTTTACTTCGTTCAACATCGTGTTATCCTCATCAAGAGTAACTTTTAAAGTTGTCTGGCTTCCTACAGCCACTTCTTTTGCTTTAAAACCGATGTACTTAAACACCAGCACCGGGCTCCCGGTAGAAGGAACCGCCAGCTTAAATCCTCCGTTAATGTCAGTACCCACTCCCTTCGTGGTCCCCTTGACAGTAACACTAACGCCGATAAGGGGTTCACCGCCCTTATCCACTACTTTACCTGTCACCGTTTTTGTCTGCGCCAGGGCGACGGAAAAAACGGAGAACAGTAAGGCAATCATCATCAGAACTTTTCTCATATAAATATTAATTGTTCAATTTAGTCCCTCCTCTACTTTACGCAAACGTTTGCATGAGGCCAAAAAAGACCCATACGCCCCTCTGGCGTTCTTTACAAACTTTTTCGAGAAGTGATTTGGGGGTTTATAAATACCTTTCTGGCAGCAATGATAATTACTTTAATCTTAATTATTAAAGTACCAGAAATATTAATTTGTGCAAACGTTCCCGCAAACGTTTTCGGAAACTCTACTACGTGTGTTTCAATCCCTTCTGCTCCTTTTTCTTTGCTGTTTAAACTTTTTTACGATTCTATATTGTGTGTGTGTTGTAACGCCTATCTGTGAAATTCTATTGCTGTTTTTAGACGATACGTTATTCTTTTATGCTCTTAAATTACACTTTGTCAATCTCCTCATGAATGTTCTTTCTTCACATTTCTTTCCACAAAAGTACAGCATGTTGACTAGTATAAAATGATCGGCGCTAAAGCAAAAAGTGAGTTAAAACATTTATTAATTGGCGTGCCTCTGATATCTTGGTTGTAACCTTTTACGGGTTTCAACAGTAAAAGGTTTAGACAAAATATAACTATCTTAGCGTTTTGCAGGCCTAATCGAGGGATTTCAAATGAAGTTTAATACGGTAACTATTAAAGACATAGCGAAAGCATTAGGACTTTCAACGTCAACTGTTTCAAGAGCTTTACGGGGAGGTTATGAGATCAGTGAGGAAACAAAGAAGGTCGTTCTCGAGTATGCGGAGAAAATAAACTACCGGCCCAATCCCATTGCCTTAAGCTTAAAAGAAAGACGAAGCCACTCTCTAGGCGTAGTTGTTACTGAAATTGCAAACAACTTCTTTTCCCAGGCAATTAACGGGATCGAATCAGTCGCCTACAACCAGGACTATCACGTAATTATTACACAAAGTCATGAACGACAGGACCGGGAGATCCTGAACGTTGAACACCTTGCTTCGCGGTCGGTCGATGGCTTACTCATTTCACTCTCATCGGAGAGTGCAGACGTATCGTACTTAAAAGCGCTTCATGACAAGGGCCTTCCCATCGTAATGTTCGATCGGGTTACCGGAGAGATCAAAACGCACAAGGTGATAGCAGACAATTTCAGAGGGGCCTTTGAAGCAACAGAATACCTCATCAGCCTTGGCCATAAACGAATTGCTCATATTACCAATGCGGCCCACTTGTCGATAACAAAGGAAAGGCTGGAAGGATACAAGGCAGCATTGCAGAAGCACCAGTTACCTTTTGACGAGGAGTATGTAAAATACGGCAGGCACCGGGGAATAGAACAGGGGGAGATTGATCAGGCCATTAACGAGTTGTTCCAGCTGCCCGATCACCCAATGGCCATCTTTATTGCACAGGATAAGCTGAGTACAGGCTGTCTGCATGCAATCAGAAAGTATGTGCCGGAGCATGCCAGTGACATCGCGATCGCCGGCTTTACCAATGCAAACGTCGTTGACCTCTTTACCCCCCTATCACTGCCGTCAGGCAGCCAGCATTCGAAATGGGAAAAGCTGCGACTGAGCTGTTAATTCAGCTTATTGAAAGCAAACGTCCTGTTACGGAGTTTGAAACCAGGACTTTTAATACTGAGCTCATTTTCTCTAACGACGTTCGTTCTCTATCCTAGGTCGGCGAACGCCCATTAGACAAGATAAAAAACATCGGTCGTTCCTTCAGTGCACGAAGACAAACCGCCGAAGGAACGCGCCTTTTTCAATGGCTGGCGCTAAAATGCACCCTTAAAGACGCACCAAAGCTCTTCCCTGCGCTTACGAAACAATCAGGCTTTCGCAAAAAGCCGCATCTGTTTAATCTTCAAATAAGGCCGTTCATCTAGTAGAATCGACCCCTCGTCTAAATAATTTTGCAATACAGAAGAGGTTGTGCTCCTTTGATTACAAATCAATAATCAAAATGAAAACGAGCACTAACTCCATATCCCCATTTCTAATTTTACTGGTTCCGGTCTTACTTGCTGTCATGCTCACGATCAGCAACTCGGATCGCGAAGCAAAGTCCGAGCAATATGAGACGGCTTCCTTCTTTCGGATGCCCTCCTGGTCGGGCGTGGTACAATCGCTATTCTAGCCCTACAGCTCTTCCATTTGGTGCTGCCCAGGGATGCGGACATTATCAAATCCGACTTCCTTGAGCTTTTCACTGAATTTCTGCTGAACATCATACTCTCCGTGCACCAGGTAAATGGTTTTCACCTGTGCCGGATTCTGACAGGAGAGAAATTTGAGAAGATCATCCGAGTCGCCATGGGCGCTCATCGACCTGATCACCTGAACATCAGCTCTTACGTCATAATCCTCACCGAAGATTGAGACCACCCGCTTGCCCCTCATCAGCTCTCCTCCGAGAGACGTCGGCTCACAATAGCCGACCATCAGAATAGTATTCTTTTCATTACTTACGGTTGTCCTGATATGATGCTTCACCCTACCCGCTTCAGCCATACCCGAAGATGAAATGACGACACAGGGGCGCGGATCGCTATTAACCGCTCTAGACTCTTCTACTGACTGCACGAACTTCAAACCCTTAAACCGAAAGATATCATCATCCTGCTTCATCACTTCTTTTACGTCGCGGTTGTAAACGCCCGGATGCTCTCTTAACACCTGCGTAGCCTTTTCTGATAAAGGGCTATCCACATAGTAAGGCACGTCCGGCAGTATTCCTTTGAGCTCCAGTGCATTCAGCGCATAAAGAAGCTCCTGGGTCCTGCCCACACTGAAGGCCGGAATAACCACCTTGCCGCCACGAAGCATACAGGTCTGCGTAATCACCTCCAGCAGCCGGTCTTCAAGCGGTTCAAACTCCCGGTGATAGGAATCCCCATAGGTAGACTCGAGGATAATGTACTCGGCTTGCGGAAAGCCCTGAGGACTCCTCAACAGCAAATCTCCATACCTCCCTACGTCCCCGCTGAATGTGAGCTGAGTGTACTTTGCATCTTCCAGGATGGTCAGATGGACCGCTGCACTACCAATAATATGGCCCGCATCAGTGAGCCGCAATGTTACTCTCGGCTCGATCTCGAAGTCAGTATTGTAGTCTACAATCTTAAAAAGCCGCATCGCTTCCATTACGTCGTCTTCAGTATACAACGGCTCAATGAGCTTTAGTCCTTTTTTCTTCCGGTCTTCATTCAGGTAGTCGGCGTCCTGTTGCTGTATCCCTGCGGAATCGTTCAGTAAAACCCTCGCCAGGTCCATTGTTGGTGCAGTGCAAAATATCGTTCCCTTGAACCCTTCTGCAACCATCCTTGGGATTAAACCGCAATGGTCGATGTGCGCGTGTGACAAGATCAGGTAATCCACTTTGCCAGGATCAAAACCAAAGTGGCCATTTAACTCATCTGTCTCCTGGCCCATGCCCTGAAACAAGCCGCAGTCGAGCAATATTTGGGTGCCGTTGTTTAACTTGATAAGGTGCTTGCTGCCTGTAACACACCGGGCAGCCCCATGAAAGGTAATCGTCATATTTAACAGTCTTCTTAGATGCTAGTCAGAACACGGAAAGGAAAGGTTAAGTTTCAAAAACAATAAAACTAAAATGATAGTTGTTAAACTAAATAACTCGTTATATCTTTATTATTCACTTAATTGTACTCGATATGAAAGAACTAACCAGAGCAGAAGAGCAGATCATGCAAGTATTATGGGCGTTGGAAAAGGCTTTTGTCAAAGAAGTCATTGATGAGCTGCCGGCACCTAAGCCCGCCTATAATACCGTCTCAACAATTATCCGCATTCTGGAGACCAAGGGCTTTGTCGATCACGAAGCCTTTGGCAAGAGCCACCAGTACTTCCCTCTTGTTACGAAGGAACAGTACAAGAGCTTCGCCACTGAAAAACTTCTGAGCAACTACTTCAGCAATTCTGTAGAGAAGATGTTCTCCTTCTTCGTAAAAAAGGAAAAGATTGACCTGAACGAAGCAGACGAAATACTCAAACTAATCGAAGACCTTAAAAATAAAAAGCCATGACCTGGACTGCCTATATCCTTCAAACCAACTTGTGTCTCATCCTCTTCTACCTGTTCTATTACCTGTTTTTGCGCAATGAAACCTTCTTTCGGCAAAACCGCTTTTACCTTGTTGGCGCCAGCCTGATATCCTTTCTAGTTCCGGTGTTCCAATTTGCGTCAGTGCGTTCGTTGTTCATCACGCAGAAAACATATCAGGCCGTCGCGAGTCTCGACCTCACCTACTTTGGAACAAGCGCTGAAGGAAATACCACCTCCTCACCTTTCGACTGGCTACTGGTCCTGTATCTGGCAGGCGTATCTGTTTTCCTTTGCCGATTCCTCTCGCGGCTATATCTGACGATAGCGTCAGGCGATCAAGCGACGCAGCCATACTCCTTTTTCTCCAAAGTGAAGGTCCCGGCTGAAATTGAGGGAAGAGAGAGCATTCACCTCCACGAGACCATTCACGTTCAGCAATGGCATTCCGCGGACGTGATCCTATTCGAGCTTATAGCTGTTTTAAACTGGTTCAATCCCTGTGCCTATTTCATTAAGAAGGAGATCAGACATATTCACGAATTTATAGCCGACGAAGCAGCCGCGAGCTCGCAAAATAGCAAATCCGAGTACGCACACTGCTCCTGAGTAATGCCTTCGGTGTGCCTCCCTCCCGGTTAGCAAACAGTTTCTTCAATGACTCACTTATAAAACGAAGATTGTCTATGCTACAGAAGAACAGATCGAACAGGACGGGCTTACTCAAATACGGGCTATCGGCACCGCTCTTCTTGGCCATGTCATCTTTTCATCCGCAACGATGGATCAGGACAAAGCGCTCAGAACTATTCAAACAGAACTAGGGAATTTGGAGCAACTGCCATCTGCAGGATGAGCAGGAGAAAGAAGCCACCGGGCGGATGCGACCAAGTCGCAGCAGAAGCCTTTACAGAACTTTCAGGAATTCTACAAGTATACAGCCCGCAACGTGGTCTATCCGGCATCTGCAAGAGCAAGCAAGACAGAGGGCGATGTCACGGCCACCTTTACCATTACACCGTCAGGAAAAGTGAGCAACATTGACATTTTAAAAAGCCCGGGAACTTCTTTTTCTGATGAATTAACAAGAGTACTGAACGGAGCAGGGCCACTCGACCCTACCTTCGCCGGACAGTATATTTTTACCGTCAGTTTTAGACTGGACGGTTCGAAAACAAATTCTGAAGAGCAGCCGGTGGATGTGCCGGCTGGATATAAGAAATTATCGAAAGTAGTCGTTAGTGCATTCCGGATCAACAGCGTGCGCACGACAACGAGAGAAGAGGGATCGCAGCAAAACAATGTCCACGACTTCGCAAGTGTAGAGACTATGCCGGAGTTTAAGGGAGGGATGAAAGCATTTTACGATTATGTAGGGAAAAACTATAGTTTCCCGGCAGAAGCGAGAAAGAACAACGTTCAGGGTCGCCTGATATTGAGCTTCTTTGTTGAAACAGATGGTAGCCTGTCTGATATCAGGGTTCTCAGGGACCTGGGATACGGCACGGGAAAAGCAGCGGTAGAATTGCTGAGAAAGTCGCCCGCGTGGACACCAGGCATGAACAAAGGCAAGCCGGTAAGAGTAGCTTATACCTTGCCTATTCAGCTCAACCTGGAAAAAGGCAAAGCCGAAAGTCTCCGCGCACCTTCACTTTCAATCGGCAGTAGATCAGACGGAATGTCAGACCTTGAGCGTGCTTACATTATCGTTGATGGCCAGGAAAAATCCTACGATGATATAAAACAAATCGATCCTGCCACCATAGGATCGATCAATGTGCTGAAAGGAAAAGAAGCAACGGAGCAGTATGGTGACAAGGGAAACAACGGAGTAGTAATTATTAAAACAAGGAAATACCGCCTTGAAGCGCGACTACAAAACAAGAGCCCTGTGCTTATCGCATCAGGGCTCTTAAAGTTTCCTCCTTGCCTCGTGGCACAAAATTAATGTATTTCTTCTTCTTTAAAGAATTTAGCCGTAAAATAATCGCGCCGCATTCTGTTAATGTTTGTTAAAGAAATTCCTTTCGGACACTCAATCTCACACGCTCCTGTATTTGTACAGCTTCCAAAGCCTTCAGCATCCATTTGAGCTACCATAGCCTGTACCCTCCGGTACCTTTCTGGCTGTCCTTGCGGAAGAAGGGCGAGCTGTGAAATCTTGGCTGATACGAACAAAGCAGCAGATGCGTTTTTACAAGCGGCTACACAGGCACCGCACTGAATACAAGTAGCTGAATTGAAGGCCTCATCGGCCACCACTTTCGGAATAGCAATCTCGTTGGCATCAGGCACCCCGCCAGTATTCACGGAAATAAATCCGCCTGCTTCTTGTATGCGGTCAAACGCTGAACGATCAGTCGCAAGGTCTTTGATCACCGGAAAAGCTTCAGCCCGCCATGGTTCAATGGTAATGGTTTCACCATCACTGAAACTCCTCATGTGAAGCTGGCAAGTGGTAATACCTCTCTTCGGACCGTGCGGCCTCCCGTTGATATACAATGAGCACATCCCGCAGATCCCTTCGCGACAGTCGTGATCAAAGTGGATAGGATCCTCTCCCTTTTTCACCAACCGCTCATTCACTACATCCAGCATCTCCAGGAATGACATGTCGGGAGAAATGTCATCCGCCTTATATGTAACAAATCTTCCCTTATCGCTGGCATTCTTCTGTCTCCAGACCTTTAGGGTTAAATTCATGTTTCCGTTCATAAAATTTTAGTTTGGAGATGCTAGATCTGAGCTCTGAGACTTAAATCCTAGAGTTGTTAAAAATGAATACGTCATCTTTTGCAATTCTTCAATATGCCCAAGCAACCTCTCTGACACCTCGTGGTTTAACAAATTCAATTTACTTGATATAATCAATTGTGTTTGCAGTTCATATGAGGACCCATTAGCCATTCCCAAAAAATGCGAGAACTCACGCGCGGAATTTCTCCCCGCACCCTCGGCTATATTAGATGGGATAGATACTGCAGCCCTTCTTATCTGACTTACCAACCCGAAACGCTCCTCAGCAGGGAAGCTGCTAGTAGCCTCATAGACCTCAGTTGTGAGATCCACTGCTTTGTTCCAGATTTTAAGGTCTTTAAGATTGTTCACAACCAGCCAACTAATATCTAACCTCTCAGAACTCTATTTATAACTTCTCTGCGTTAACTTCACGTTTTCGAAAATGAGCTCTTCCTTGTGCAGTTCAGCAGGAACATTGTCGCCTTTATATTCCCATGCCGCAACGTATGCGAAATTTTCGTCATCGCGCTTGGCTTCGCCTTCCTCGGTCTGACTTTCCTCTCTGAAGTGGCCTCCGCAAGACTCCTTCCTTTGAAGAGCGTCTTCTACCATCAGCTCGGCTAGTTCGAGAAAATCCGCCACACGTCCTGCTTTTTCAAGCGACATGTTCATTTCCTCATTTTCTCCAAGCACAATAGCATTTTTCCAGAAGTCCTCACGAAGGTCTTTGATCATCTGCTTCGCTTTGGTTAAACCTGCTTCATTACGAGCCATACCGCAATATTCCCACATGATATGGCCCAGGTCACGGTGATACTCGTCGATCGTCTTAGTCCCCTTCATGGAAAGGAATTTCTTGATCAGATCCTGGGCATCTTTCTTCGCCTTGGCAAAGGCTGGATGAGAAGTGTCAACCGGCTTCGGTCCGATCGTAGCCAGATAATCTCCAACAGTATAAGGGATGACAAAGTACCCGTCAGCCAAACCCTGCATCAGAGCCGAAGCTCCAAGACGGTTAGCGCCGTGATCAGAGAAGTTAGCCTCACCCAGACAGTATAAACCGGGTACAGTCGTCATCAGGTTATAGTCAACCCAAAGACCTCCCATGGTATAGTGCACAGCCGGATAAATACGCATTGGCATTTCGTATGGATTCTCGTCGGTGATCTGGTAATACATATCAAAGAGGTTACCATACTTGGCCTCAACCGCCGCCTTACCAAGACGTTGAATTGCTTCAGCGAAGTCAAGGTACACCGCCTTGCCTGAAGCGCCTACTCCCCTGCCTTCATCCGCTGCTTCTTTCGCATTACGCGATGCTACGTCACGAGGTACAAGATTACCAAATGAAGGATATTTCCGTTCCAGGAAGTAGTCGCGGTCTTCTTCTTTAATGTCTACCGCTTTAATCTCTCCCCTTCTCAGTCTTTCCGCCATCTCTTTTGTCTTCGGCACCCATACACGTCCGTCGTTTCGTAAAGACTCTGACATGAGAGTGAGCTTAGACTGGTGGTCTCCGGTCACAGGAATACAAGTCGGGTGGATCTGTGTAAAACAAGGGTTTCCGAAATACGCACCCTTCTTATAAGAACGCCAGATAGCGGTGGTATTACAGCCCATAGCATTGGTAGAAAGGTAGAACACATTTCCGTAACCACCTGTACAAAGCAATACTGCATGACCCGCAAAAGTTTCGATCTCACCGGTGAGCAGGTTCCGTGTTACAATCCCTTGCGCTTTTCCATCCACAACTACCAGATCAATCATCTCGTGACGGTTGTACATCTTCACCTTACCTTCGTGGATCTGCCTGTTCAGTGCTGAATAGGCCCCGAGAAGCAGCTGCTGTCCCGTTTGTCCCCTCGCATAGAAGGTTCTCGATACCTGAGCACCACCGAAAGACCGGTTATCAAGTAAGCCGCCATATTCACGGGCAAAAGGCACACCCTGAGCCACGCACTGGTCGATAATGTCGACCGATACCTCTGCCAAACGGTGAACGTTTGCTTCGCGTGCACGGTAGTCGCCGCCCTTAATCGTATCGTAAAAAAGCCGGTATACGCTGTCGCCATCATTGCGATAATTCTTGGCAGCATTGATACCGCCCTGTGCTGCAATAGAGTGAGCTCTGCGGGCACTGTCCTGGTAGCAAAACGCCTGGACATTATAGCCCAGCTCCGCGAGAGATGCAGCTGCAGATGCGCCTGCAAGTCCTGTACCCACCACAATGATGTTGTATTTTCTTTTGTTAGCGGGGTTGACCAGCTTTAGGTTGAATTTATGTTTAGACCACTTTTCAGCTAAAGGGCCATCCGGAATTTTTGAATCTAATATCATTTCAGCAATATTTTAATTTCCCTTACCGGGATGATCCATTCTATTTGAAAAAGTAAACGTAAAGAGGCATAGCTGCGAATACAGCAGGAATAATAATCCCGAACACCCATAGCCCCACAAAATCGATGATTGGCTTGTATTTGGTATGATCCCATCCAAGCGTCTGGAACCCGCTTTGAAAACCGTGATAGAGGTGAAAACCCATAGCTGCCATGGCCACTACATAAAGAGCCACATACCACCAGATCTTGAAAAGATCCATCACAATGATATTTAGATCTTTTGCGATAACCACCTGTCTGCCCGCCTGAACATCCACATATTCCGTATGGCTCATCTGGTGTCCGTCGTAAGGAAGTTTGGTAACTTTTACATCATGTGGATCGGTAAGGCTTGTTTCATACTTAATGAAGGGCAAGCCTCCCCAGTGATACTCGGCCCAGAAGTTGTTCATGTGAACAACAATAAAGATTAGCAGAACGGTTCCAAGAATTCCCATATTTCTGGAACTCCATGTGCTGTTTGCCGATCCTTTATAAACCGCATACCTTACTCTTCTTGCACTATTATTTCTGATCGTGATGATCAGAGCGTAGATAGCATGAAGCACTATCGACAGGTATAAGAGATAAGAAATAATTTTAATTGGCGGAAAGTGCGTCATAAAGTGTGAATACACATTGAACGCCATTCCATCGTCGTGCTTAAATAACTGTAGATTTCCAAGAAGATGAACAATGAGGAACAGGCATAGGAAAAGGCCGGTTAGACTCATGATCAATTTCTTCCCTAACGTCGACGAGAAAGCTTTAGTGAAACTGCTCATTACCTTTCATTTATTTGATTATGGTACAAAAGTATTATTACGAACGCAATAATATAACCTATTTCCTTAAGTACCCTTTTATTTAGGTTATTTAGAACCGGTCTAAGATCATAGCGCTACAACATCCTTTCCCAGAACAGCAAAGGTGATATCTGACTGGCTTACAGGGATGCAGCAGTTTCCGGTGAAACGCCCGAAAGCAGGCAAAATGGCTTGTTCCGCGGAGAAATAAAAACAGGAAAGCACGAGCGACTGCCGGCCCTTTCCCCTTAGCCTGACGGCAGGGTGAATATGCCCGCTCATGACATAGCGCCCCGCAAGCTGCGCAGGTTCATGAGTGAATGTAAAAGGCCCGAGATCCAGCCGTTCAACTACACTGAATCCAGCCTGCCGGTAATAGCTATCGTGCAGAATGTCATGATTTCCCCTCACAAGCGTCATCGTAATGGAAGGGAAAAGTTCTCGCCACAACACAAGCCACTCCCAGTCGTTGTTAAACTCGCTATGAAAGAGATCCCCCAAAAAGATCAGGCTGGCTGGTTTAAGCTGATGAAGAAGATCGGACAGAACGCCCAGGTCTTCTTGCTCCAGGGAACGCGGAATGGCAATGCCGGATTTCCGAAAATGTCCTACCTTGCCGATATGCAGGTCAGCCACGATCAGCGTGTTCTCTTCCTCCCAAAATAACGCCTTCTGCGGGCACATCAGCATGTGCTGTCCGAGCAGTTCCCATTTCCTTCCCAACTTCGTCATCTTTCAAAGATATGCAATCGGGTCTAAACACCCAATGAGCTGACAGAAGCTTGCAAAATGATAATCTTTCAAAAATATAAAATCAGCTTTAAACTCTCCTGAAAGACTAAGAAACCTTGACGCATTTGCTAAAACCAGACTTTCATAAAAGACATCCTTCAGCTGTGTTCACACAGGCAAAAATGCCTTGAATCTTCTTTGTGCCCCCTTTCAAGACCAGAGAACTTTTGAGTGACCTGCTCGCACGCCGGCGATGAAATTTGTTTGAAAGAGCCGCCTCACAACGTTGATGAAGGCAAGTTAAAGGAGTCATAGAGCAGAAAAAATTACCGGCTACAAAAAAAGCCTCCCGGCAACCCGGAAGGCTTTTAATCTAGTCAGCAGCACTCTTAGTCCGTTACAGGGAAAGTCATCATAATCCTTGATCCGTCCGGAGCTACTCCATTCAGACGTATCATGTTATTTCTGCTATTTGAGAGAGCTGCATCAATATCATCTGCCTTATTTACAGGCTTCCCATTGATACTGGTAATAATAGTACCTTTCTCAAGCCCGTTGGAAGAGAATACACCGTCTTCCCTCACATCGGTCACCACCACACCCGAGGTAATGCGGTAACGCTGTTTCTGCGCAGAGCTGGCAGGCGCAAAGCTGGCTCCAAGCCGGTTATAGATCTCTTCTGTCGACTGGCTGCTGTTGCCCGCTATTTTCACTTCATCTTCGCCTTTCAATGTTACACCGACAGTGCGCTCCTTGCCATCGCGGCTATAGGTTAGCTGCACCTTGTCGCCGGGACGAAGTCGCGCCACCCTTTCCTGCAGGTCAGAAGAAGACATGATCTTCACGCCGTCAACCTTCGTAATCACGTCTCCCTTTCTGATGCCGGCGGCAGCAGCACCACCTCCTTCCACTACGGTATTGACGTAAAGTCCGCTGATTTCACTCACACCCAAATCTTTTGCACGACTTGAATTCAGCTCCTGGAACGTTACGCCAACAAAACCACGTCGAACAGACCCGAATTTAATAAAGTCGTCCATAATTTTCTTTGCCAGGTTTACCGGAATAGCAAATCCATATCCGGCATAATATCCTGTTTGAGAAGCAATGGCAGCATTAATTCCAATGAGCTCACCTCTTGTGTTCACCAGCGCACCACCGCTGTTACCACGGTTAATGGCGGCGTCTGTCTGAATAAAAGATTCGATTGCTGAGTTTACTCTCGGCTGGTTACGATTATAATACCCTTGTGGTCCCCCCTCGTCTTGTCCCAAGATGCCGATCGCACGGCCCTTTGCGCTGACAATACCAGCGGTCACAGTGGTCTGAAGTGTAAGCGGATAACCTACGGCCAAAACCCATTCACCAACCTGAACATTGTCGGAGTTACCCAGCTTCACGACAGGCAGCTTGGTTGCGTTCACCTTGATAAGAGCAAGGTCAGTATTTGGATCGCGACCAATGACCTTAGCCTGGAAAGAACGGTTGTCAGGGAGGATCACCTCAATTTTAGTAGCGTTTTCCACCACGTGGTTATTCGTTACGATATACCCATCGTCAGTAACAATCACCCCAGACCCTGAAGCCATGCTAGGCTGGCGCTGTGTATTACGAGGTGAGCCGAAGAAGTCTCTGAACATATCTTCGAAGGGATCGCCACTGTCTCCTCCCTGGGATCTGGACGAGCCACCGTAGGTGGTTTGGATATGCACAACCGCCGGTGTAACTGCAGCTGCAGCCTGCACAAAGTCTACATCCCCGGCAGAGGATACACTTAGGGGATTATTTGCGAAATAAACCTTTTGCTTGTCTTCAATGCTCATTTTGGCGTCGCTGTTGCTCTCGATCAGCTTATAGCCGCCTATTGCTACTGCACCGCCAAAAAATGCAGTAAGAAGAGTAATTCCTATCTTTCTCATACTTATTTTTCTATGCGTGTTTTCTTAAATTTTCGTATACGAATTTCTTGAATCAAAAGTAATACCACTAGAACTGAATATGCAACTTCATCGTATCGGCTTTTGTGTTAAAAAATGTTAAACCATATTTAATATTATTGCCCTGTGGCGGAGGTACATCGCACATGCTTCCATTGTTGACCAGGCTCTGATCAACTTATTACCAAACCCGCCCCTCGTTCTCCATCTCCCCCTTCCTGAGCTCTGTACTCCTCCTCCCTGCCTTTCCATGTCCCGGTATTGTCGCCGAAGTGAGGGCGACGTGAGTCCGACTTTTTGCAATGATACACAGACTCACCTCGGGCTCACCTCGCCCTCACCTCGGACTCAATAGATCCCAGGGGGAACGTAAACCCCACTTTAAGCCCGGCCATTGGCGCCTCTGGTACGCCTAAGGGGCGAATTATAAGCTAATCGGTCTCTGCATCAGGAGCTGCCCAGACTCATTCATCCTATCATTCAAGCCGGTCTTCCTGCTTTTAAGGGCAGCAAAACCCCAGATCAGTCTTCTTCTCCCTTGTCGGGGCAGCGCTTGAAGGTTTTTCGCTATCTTTAGCCTTCGAATTAGCAGAAAGTAATTATGCATCAAAAATCCTCTTTGGAGACAGGCGCCACGCAGCTTCACTTTTATAAATATCAGGGTGCAGGAAACGACTTTATTCTGGTAGATAACCGCGCCGGTCGTATTGATCACCGGCGGCCGGCCCTGATAGCGGCGGTATGCGACAGACGTTTCGGCGTGGGAGGTGATGGAATGATGTTCCTGCAAATGAAGGAGGGCTACGACTTCGAAATGGTTTACTATAACTCTGACGGCCAGCCCAGCAGCATGTGCGGAAACGGGGGAAGATGCATTGTCGCGTTCGCACGGCACCTCGGTGTTATTGACAGAGAGACTAACTTTTTGGCAGTTGACGGACCTCATTATGCCACTATTTCAGCTGACACTACCTCTGTGTGTCTTCAGATGATCGACGTAAATACGATCCGCGAAGACGGTGAAGCATTCGTGCTCAACACGGGCTCTCCGCACTTCGTTCAGTGTACCACAGCCCTTCGTGAACAGGATGTGTTTAAAGCGGGAAGGGCGATCCGGTATAACGAGACTTATAGCAAAGAAGGCATCAACGTAAATTTCGTTGAAGATTTCGGCGATCACTACTTCGTCAGAACGTATGAACGCGGGGTGGAAGACGAGACTTTTGCCTGCGGAACCGGTGTCACAGCCGTGGCCTTGGCGATGGCAAGAAAAAAGGACTTCGGGGCAGTATAGTAAGCCCGGTTAAGGTCCTGGGTGGCGACCTTGTCATTCGCTTTCACTTCGATGGCGAGCGATTCACCAACGTCTTTCTCGAAGGTCCCGCGCAGTTTGTGTTTGAAGGGCATATGACTATCGCTCCTTAGTCAGCTCTCTTTACGCTATCGGGGACGGCCATGCGGCTCGTATCACTACCGGGAGGCCGGATCGTGTCACGGTCTACGCCCCGTTCAGACCCGCGGGGCAGGGGGCCTTGTCCTGTTGGATCAACCGACTTTTGCACACTATTACAAGCTGATATTGCTACAGCGATCAAAGCTGATATTAAAAGTCTTCGTTTCTTCATCTGGCATTTATCTCTTTCCAACAATTCTTGATACGGGTAGTTTGAGGAAAAAATTCATTTCCTGAACCTTAACCTTCATCAAAAAAAGTACTTTTGCTCGTCAAACAATTATTTTATGCATAGGACTCATACTTGCGGCGAATTAAATCTGAATGATTTAGGTAAAGTAGTAACTCTGGCCGGCTGGGTGCAAAAATCACGCGACCTTGGCGGCATGACGTTCATTGACATCAGGGATCGTTACGGTGTTACACAGTTACTTTTTAACATGGATGAAAATGCAGGTTTATGTGAGCAGGCTCGTCAGCTCTCCCGTGAATTTGTGATCAAGGTGACCGGATCTGTTGTTGAGCGTTCTAACAAAAACCCGAAGATGCCTACGGGTGACATTGAAATCAGGGTCACTTCGCTTGAGGTTCTGAACGAAGCGAAGCTGCCTCCATTCCTCATTGAAGACGAAACAGACGGCGGTGACGACCTGAGAATGAAGTTCAGATACCTGGACCTTCGCCGCGCTCCTGTCAGGAATAATTTAATCCTCCGCCATAAGACGGCTCAGGAGGTACGTAAATACCTCGACATGCAGAACTTTCTGGAGGTAGAGACGCCCGTGCTGATCAAGTCCACTCCGGAAGGGGCACGCGACTTCGTAGTTCCGAGCCGCATGAACCCAGGCGAGTTTTACGCATTGCCACAGTCGCCTCAAACCTTTAAGCAGCTGCTAATGGTATCGGGATTCGACCGCTACTTCCAGATCGTTAAGTGCTTCCGCGATGAAGACTTGCGCGCCGACCGCCAGCCTGAGTTCACTCAGATCGACTGCGAGATGGCGTTTATCGAGCAGGAAGACATTTTAAATACATTCGAAGGGCTGATCCGCCACTTGTTCAAAGCGTTAAAAGGCATTGAACTGGAAGCCGTTCCACGCATGTCATTTGAAGACGCCATGCGAATGTACGGATCAGACAAGCCTGATACCCGTTTCGGCATGCTGTTTACTGAGCTGAACGAGCTGGTAAAGGGGCATAACTTCCCCGTGTTCGACAATGCGGAGCTGGTAGTGGGTATCAATGCCAGCGGATGCGCACACTATACACGGAAACAACTGGACGAACTGACGGATTTTGTTAAGCGCCCTCAAATCGGCGCTACCGGTTTGGTTTACTGCCGTTACAATGCTGACGGATCCCTAAAATCGTCAGTCGATAAATTTTACAGCGAAGATGAGCTAAAGAAATGGGCCGCTGCCTTTAATGCACAGCCTGACGACCTCATGCTGATTATGGCGGGGCCGGCAGACAAGGTAAGAAAACAGCTGAACGAGCTGCGGCTTGAAATGGGGAACCGACTTGGCCTCCGTGATAAAAACAAGTTTTCGCCTCTATGGGTGATCGACTTCCCTTTGCTCGAGTGGGATGAGGAAACTGGCCGCTATCATGCGATGCACCATCCGTTCACTTCACCCAAGCCTGAAGATATTGAGCTGCTTGACAGCAACCCGGGTGCAGTACGAGCAAATGCGTACGACCTGGTGATCAACGGTACCGAAGTGGGCGGAGGATCTATCCGTATCCACAACCGCGATTTACAGGCACTGATGTTTAAACATCTCGGCTTTACACCCGAAGAAGCGCAGAAACAATTCGGCTTCCTTATGAATGCTTTCGAGTACGGAGCACCGCCACATGGAGGCATTGCCTTTGGCTTCGACCGCCTGGTTTCAATTTTCGCCGGGCTTGACTCGATCCGCGATGTCATTGCCTTTCCGAAAAATAACTCCGGAAGAGATGTGATGATCGATTCTCCGGCTTCTATTTCTGAAGAGCAGTTGAAAGAGCTGAGCATTAAAACTACCGTCTGAGACCCGGATGAAAGCCAGGAGAAGTTCATGTAAAGCACTTCTGCAGCAGGGCTCTCAGCGAGAATGAAAGATGCCGGAAGGTTGTTTTGAGGTTATTAAAACCAATCAAAGCTTTCACAAAATAAAAGGGCTGTCTTTTGAATCAAGGCAGCCCTTTTATTTTTATATGAAGTTAATTTCTACGTTCTTCCATTTTCCGCAGAAAGCGTGTTAACGATTAGAGAATACGCTTATGAACAAGCCGGATTTCAAACTCACTATTAAGCCAGGATTTTCAAGAGGTACTGACCGTACCCGCTTTTTACCAGAGACTGAGCCGCTGCGCGAAGTTCTTCGGAATTGATGAAACCCATCCGGTAGGCCACCTCTTCGATACAGCCAATTTTAAGCCCCTGACGCTCTTCAATAACCTGAACAAACTGTCCGGCCTGCATCAGTGACTGAAACGTTCCTGTGTCAAGCCAGGCGGTGCCACGGCTTAACACGCCAACCTTTAGTTTCCCTCTTTTCAGGTATTCTTTGTTGACATCGGTAATTTCGTACTCGCCTCTGGGAGAGGGTTGAATATTCTTGGCTATTTCGATCACCGAGTTGTCATAGAAGTACAGGCCGGGCACCGCAAAGTTCGACTTTGGCTGCTGAGGTTTCTCTTCTATGGAGATCACGTTATTGTCTTTATCAAACTCGACAACCCCGTATCGTTCGGGATCTGATACCTGGTAGGCGAAGACCACTCCCCCTCCGGGTTATTCAGCTTCTGCAGCTGGGCAGACAGTCCGTCACCGTAAAAGATATTGTCGCCCAGGATCAGCGCAACACTATCCTTTCCAACAAACTCTTCTCCGATCACAAAAGCTTGTGCAAGTCCGTTCGGCTGCTCCTGAACGGCGTAAGAAAAACGACATCCGATCCTTGAGCCATCGCCCAGCAAGCGCTCAAAGTTGGGAAGGTCCTGAGGTGTTGAAATGATTAAAATATCTCTTATACCCGCCAGCATCAGGATGGATAAGGGATAGTAGATCATAGGTTTGTCGTAAACAGGCATCATCTGTTTACTGGTTGCAAGTGTAAGAGGATGAAGGCGGGTACCTGAGCCTCCTGCTAGAATTATACCTTTCATTTTGTTCTTAAAAATTCGTGCCATTCTAACCGGGCGAGCTGCGGTAAAACGAAAGCTCAGTCCGGTCGGTCTTTAACTCCTTATGCCTGCAAATCCCTCAACCGGGCAATACAGGTTTCAAGACTGTCACGCCAATAAGGAATACTAACTCCGAAAGTACTTTTAATTTTCGTCTTATCCATTACGGAAAAATGGGGTCTCTCTGCCTTTGTGCGATATTCACTCGACTTTACCGGCTTCAGGTTGGTAGAAATTTCGCTCAGGTCAAGCACTGCCCGCGCAAAGTCGTACCAGGACGCAACGCCCTCATTGCTATAGTGATAAACTCCGTAATCCTGAGAACCAGACTGGATAATATCGAGGATAACATGGGCGAGATCAACTGCGTAAGTGGGTGTACCCACCTGATCAAAGACGACCGACAGCTCTTCCCTTTCTCTTCCCAGCCGTTGAATAGTCTTTACGAAATTGTTTCCATACTCAGAATACAGCCAGCTGGTACGAAGGATGAAGTACTTGTGAATCATTCCTGCCAGTACCGCCTCACCCTGGAGCTTGGTCAGTCCATAGATATTAACAGGCTTGGTGAGATCATTTTCAGTAAGAGCTACAGGAGTACTTCCTTCGAAAACGAAGTCTGTTGAAATATGGATCAGCGTAGCCTGATGCGAACGGCAGGCTGTAGCAATATTAGCTACGCCATCCCGATTGATTTTCCGGGCAATCGACGGCTCATCCTCAGCCTTATCAACAGCAGTATAGGCAGCGCAGTTTACCACAAAAGCCGGCATCTCTTCCGCAAATACCTTCGCTACCTGATCCTGATCGAGGATATCCGCAGCGTGTTCCGGAAGAAAGGAGATGTTCTTTATGTTACGAGCTTCTGCTGCGGCCTTTAAGCACTGGCCCAGCTGCCCGGCAGCACCAAACACGATTACTTTGGCGCCAAGGCTGGTAGCACCTCCGCTCGTGTTCAACATCGAAAAATACTTATAATCGAACTCTGTCATAATTGTAATAAGGCAAAAGTACCGGTGTTATTATCCGGTTACGGCATTGTCGAGTTCGTCATACCACTCAGCACCATACTTACGAATGAGCGGCTCCTTCAGAAACTTATACACGGGAACTTTCAACTCCTTGCCGAAGGCGCACGCCGACTTGCAGATATGCCACCGGTCGTAATTTAGTATTTCAAACTCGGGGTAGGCCGTGATACGAATTGGATAGAGATGACAAGATACAGGCTTCTTCCAGTGAACCTTTCCCTCTTCGTAAGCCTTCTCGATTGCGCATTTGCTTACCCCATTCTCCCAGATCACGTACGCGCACTCTTTGTTGCCGTCTACACAGGGAGTGGTATAGTCGCCATCGCTGTCCCGCACCCACGTGCCCTGGCTTTCTATCGTTTCTATCCCTTTTTCTGTCATGTAAGGGCGCACAAGCGGATAGATCTCTTCCAGAATTTTGAGCTCACTCTTCTCTAGCGGTGCACCTGCATCTCCCTCTACACAGCACGCCCCCTTACACTTGTCCAAATTGCACACAAAGTTCTCCTCCAGGAGATCCTCGTGCACCAATGTGTGCTGTACTTCAATCATATTCAAACCCATATAGGGCTACAAAGGTCGGAAATATTTTGCTAGACTGGCATCTTTATTTGAAGTAGTGCTGATACGGTGACCTGATCAGGCCGCGACGCTCAGTATTTGAGTCCCTTTGCTGAGGTAATTTCCAGCGTTACCGACCCAACCAGTATCTCGACCTGCGCCTTAACGGGGATACGATTTCCATCGTCAGTGATCCACAGATAGAGCTTACTATCCTTCCTAAAGATACGACCCGGCTTAATAGAAGGATTAAATTTTAAGCAGTTAAAGGTTCCGATTGGGGTTTTTACCTTCTCCTTTCCCACATACGTAATTTTCATGTCTGCCACTTCGTCGTCCAGAAAGTAGGGAATGGTGAACTGTGTACCTACCCGTACTCCGGCCAGATCGAGGCTGCGCGCGAAATAAAAGGCGGAGACGAGATCGAAGGTCTTTTCCCGGCCTTTAAAAGTACCTTTATTACCGACGACTTTCCGTTGATCCTGATAAAAGCGGACTTTATCGATCCTCCTGTAATTAGCCTCTCTTATGTTCTCGGTATACAGGTAAGGAAGTAGTTCCTTTTTATCAATGTAGGAATCGTAACGATTCCTTACCTTATAAAAAAGGTTAAAAGAAGCAGCGGTCTTTCCCTGGGCTACCAGATGAAAAACGGGGTTATTACCGAATTTCACGTCCGTTTCAAGTACGTTCAGAGTAGCCTCTGCAGCAGTAATGAAGCCGTACCGCAGCCGGTATTTCAACTCCTCCCCGGCGCTAAAGGCCGGCTCCTTTCTATTCTCCAGCTCCTGACATATCGCCAGCCAGGGGATAAAAAGAAGAGACAGTAGAACTATTATTTTTCTCATATAAACATGTTAGGATCAGGCGCCGCACTCCGGAGTCGCGAAACTGCAACGTTTACCATGGAACAACGCCAAGACAATTTTGTGCAGCCTAATCTCTCCTTTTGTAAACAGGAACGGTAGAACATGGTTCGCCGTACATGACGCTTTTAGCCACCCTGACGAGCCGTGTGGTCAGCTCTACAAATGCTGAAACAGGAACCGAAATATCGCCGCACCCTTTAATCACCATACGCTGGTCCCGATACTTTTCCATGTCAAGCCGATCTATAGCTTTCAGGAAAAGCACCGTCTCGAGCGCTTCCAAATCTCCGAACACAACTTCAGACGCGTATGGTGCTAGCTTTGTTGCAAGCAACATATAAGCCCAGGTTGGAACGATGGCATCAGCAGAGCAAATGATCGCCATCATCTTCCCCGAATACTGCGCCCAGTCGTGCTCTTTAATGAACTCCCTGAACTCTTTCTCTCTCAGAATAAGACCGTGGAACAAATTATCCTTTATGTCATAGACCAACCGCTCTCCCGGCTCGTAAAGATCAGCCAGGTCCAGTGTAATTAAGCCGCTCTGCGCCACCCGGTTTACTATATTTTCCTGAATATCCATTTCATTCTCAAGTTAAGTAGGCAAAGATCCTCACTTTTCTGAAAAGTGATATAAGCATAAAGTAAAAACTTAAGACGGGCGATTGTTTTACTCCGGGTGGCATGCAACAAAAAAAAGGTCTGAAAGACAACCTCCAGACCTTTTTTTTGCTATTTTTTTTTAGAAGAACTTTAAGCGATAATCTTTCACATCGGCCTTCTCTCTGAGCACTTCCATGATCTGACCCTGTGCTCTTTGTCCGATCATCTGAGACATCTGCTGCTTCTGACTGAAGGTGTTCGTCAGAGGCGCCGGATTTGTAAAGCCGTTCAATTGAACAACATAAACGCCCTGCTCACCTTCTATCACCTTAGACATCTTCCGTAGCTGAAGTCCGAAAACGGTTCCTACTACCTTATTCTCCTGGGCAACGCCCGGGATGATGGGGTTAGCAAATACAACGTTTTGAACAGGCTGAACAGGACGCCCCACTTTAGAAGCAACCTGATTGATTGATGAAGCACCTGCGAGGGCCTTTTCCATCTTCTCTGACAGCATCCGTGCCTTCACATGGTTACGAACCAGCGGCTCAATCTCCTTCTTCACTTTCTCAAGGGGCAGGATACCCTTTTCGCGAATATCGTTTAAGCGGGCGACTACATAGGTATTTTCAATCTCGAACACCTTTTCAGACACGTCGCCTTCTTTTGCCTCAAACGCCCATCTCACAAGCTCTCTCGGATTTTCCAGACCTGCTACTGCAGACTGCGAAGGAGATATATTCTCAGCCACCAGCTTCCTGAGCTTATGCTTCTGAATTTCCTCATCAAATGACTTGGAGTTTGTTGCAGCCGACAGGAAAGAAGAAGCCTTGCTATAAGCCGTCTGCTGCGTCTGGCTGCTGCTCGCTACTGTCTTGTCAACAACGGCTACCTTAGCTACTCTAGAGGAGCCTACCTGCTTGTCTATCCTCACCACGTGAACACCGAACTGGGTGGCCACCACTTTAATATCACCAGGCTTTCCGTTGAACACTGCTTCTTCGAACGCCGGGATCATCGCACCTCTTCCAAAAGTACCAAGATCACCACCTTTATCCTTTGACGCGTCAGATCCGAATTTTCCAGCAAGTTCAGCAAAGCTTCCACCCTTCTTGATCACTCCCAAAATAGAGTCAGCCTTTGCTTTTGCTTTGTCAATCCCTCCAACGGTTGCAGGATTAATCAAAATATGACTTGCCTTTACTGAGTCAGGGCTCATCCTTACATCTACTACCTTGGCCACCTTAAACGCGCCGTTGCTGAATACAGGGCCGATGATAGTTCCGACAGCAGCCTTAAACACAGCGGAGTCAAGTGCAGGATCAAGCTGTCCCTTTTTGACGTAAGCTACAGGGGTTTTAGTATCTGAATTTACACTGACAAAAAGTGAATCGTTAGGAGTAGTTCTGAAATCGGCAGCCAGCTTATTGATCTGCGCCCTTGTTGCAGCCGAATCAGCCTTGGAAGGACTGGCGTCGAAAACGACGTAATCAAACGTCCTGGACTCTTCCCTGTTCAGAAATCTCTTTTTATTCTTATTGTAAAACTCCTGATAATCGTTATCAGTAAGCGTTACCTTGCTGTCGGGAATAGAAGCATACTCCAGATTGACGTAGTTGAAGCTTGCAAGCTTGTTACGCTGAGAATAATCTTCCCTCGCTTCCAGAGAGGTAACATAAATACTGTTCTTTACAAGATTGTTGTATTTCTGGAACAGACGACCCTTTCTGATAGATAAGAGAAAATTCCCCCACTGCTGGCCCATGGGGCTGGAAGGATCCTGATTTCTCATATTATTCATAAAAGCGGTCAGCTGCGAACGGTTGATCTGTCCGGTCTGGGGATCGGCAAAAGCCTGAACTACCTGAGGATCGGGATTCTTACCGGTGATCATATCGCTCATTTCTGTTTCGCCCACTTCAATTCCCAGTCGTTTCACTTCCTTGTTTAACAGGATTTCCATCACCGTCTGGTTCCATGTATTTTCTACCACATAGGAAGCCATTTGAGGGTTCAAAGTAGACTGGCCCATCTGTTGCTTAAACTGCGCCTCGTTCTGCTCTACTTTTTGTCTGAATTCGTCAATATTAATTGCTTCTCCTGCAACTTCTCCAACATCGGTCTGATTACCCCTTAAGAAAGGACTTCCCATCTTAATGGCATCACCGACTAAAAAAGCCACTATTGCCAAACCGATCGCTCCTACAAGGATGACACCTGCCCGGTTCCGCAAAAAACTCATTATTCCCATATAATCTAAATTATTCGTATTCAAAAAGAGGGCGCAAGATACAATTTTTACCAAAAAATAGTAAGATAAATTATTCCAAGAGCCGTAGAAATCACTCAATTAAAGTGGTACCAGAAGGAAAGTTTCCCGTCGCGTCGGTAAGTTCCCAATGTTTAAAGTCCTCATCGCTGGAGAAGCCGTTGCCGAACACGATGTTGCCATTTGGCTGGGTGATGGTGACGAGCTTGGTGGAATAGACGGGATTGGGTCTTCGTGGGTCATAGATGAGCTCGTCAGACTTAAAGACATCGCCCTTTACGCTTGTTCCAACTACATTCTTCCTCATTTCCACTACCCGGCTGTTCTCATGTTGTATAGCATAGTCGGAAACGATGCGACTGCTTTCTTTCTGATTTTCATCAAAAAAGATCACCGTTGCCCCTTTAGGCATCTCGTAATAAGGATTTTTGGTGTGATACCGGTTGAGCTCAGGAGTGATCACCTTGGCCTTGACTTTTGCAGAATCACTGTAAATGATCTCTACTCCCGTAGACTTGTCAACCGGGACGGACTTTTTCTGGGAGGACACTTTCTCAACTTCCCTCAGGTCATTTTCGCACGCAGTTAGCAACACTGAAGCATATGCGAGAGTAAGAAGCCAGATAAAACCGCGTTTCAAAGTTTAGTCGAATTTATACTTTCTAAACCACTGATCATTTAAGGTAAAGCCCAGATGCACATTTACGTACCGTTCACGAACCAGCCGGTTTGACACAGTGCCCCGCTGGCCAAGTTCGGCAGCTACGTTTATCTTATAGAAGGTTGTCCTGGTGGGACTGGCCTGCAAAGGAAAACCGAAGCCGACCGTAACCGCCATCTGCTCTACGTCTGTATTATTCAAACGGACATTGGTTTTGTCATAGGAGAACCCCAATCTGTAGTCGACCACTTTGAAATAACTTCCAACAGAATTGATATCAGGCGTGATCTGCCCGCCCACAGAGATCCCCAGAGCGTTCTGAAGGCCGGGGTTTGTGTTTCCCTCGCGATATTTGGACCACTGTCCGAGGCGTAAATCCGCGCCGAGCAGCCACTTGTTCATCTTCTCGAAGGTAAAACCGAAGGTATGCATTACCGGCAGTTTGAGCGATTTTGTCTCAGATTCATTGAAGTAAGCCGTATCTGCTGCGACTTCTTCCTCCCCGCCTGAGCTTTTAATATACCTCGTAAAGACGCTCTTCTGATCGAGATTAAGGTTAGTTGAAGCACTTCCCGCGTAACCAAGGACCATTCTTACTTTTGAGTTGAGATTCGCGGCATATTGAAGTCCGTAGTCAAAGTTCAGTCCCCCTATGCTGCTGCTGTTTTGCTGACGTGTATTATATGCACTGTAATCATTTACAAATTCGAGGGAGCTGTTTCTTTCAAGTTTACCAAATATATAAGTCAGGTTAGCACCTACACTCAGGTGCTTAAAAAGCTGTACGCCATATCCTAAATAAGCCTTAGATAAGCCGCCATCTCCGTTATATACGAAATCTACTGCGTTGGTATCAAGAGTGCCTCTCTGGCGGGTTTGATATCCGAGACTGCTGAAGGGGATGATACCAAAACTGAGAGCAGATGTCTTAGTGACCGGAATACCAAAGACGAGGTGGCTTAATGAACCTGTAAAATCACTTTCGGAAGCACCTCCTTTAGTCCTGCTCAAAATCTCACCACCGATTCCGCCATCGAATGTAGTCAGCTGTATAGACGAATAAGAAGCAGGATTTGCAAGGTTGACATTGTTATAAGATCCCATCTTCCTGATTCCTGCGGAAAGCCCGCCCATGGCGCGGGTTTGAGGCAAAAGCGATCTGTTTAACAAACCCGGTCCGTACTGTGAATATGTTGAACTGGTTGTCGTTTGAGCCAGCCCCTTCAGGTTCCAGACAAAAACAAATAAAAACAAGGTATACCTAAAAAATCTGCTCATTATGATGAATAACTTCATTTAATCCAATCAAAACCAAATGTGGCTCCACTTTGACGTTGCCCGCAAAGATGCTACTTTTCAGCTGTCTATCAAAAAAATTAAAGTCGCCCCCACACAGAATAACCTGTAAGCCGGGCCACTTTTGCTCATATTGTTGTATAAAGCCGATTGCCTCATACACCACTCCGTTTGCCACCCCCGACAGCATTGCTCCCGCGGTATCGTCTCCGTAATCCTTATTAAAGTCGGGATCAAAATCAATTAACGGCAGACGCCCGGTAAAAGTATTCATCGCCTTAAGCCTCATGCGGATACCAGGAGAAATACTTCCTCCGTAATAGGCCCCTTCTCTATTAATAAAATCATAGGTTATACACGTGCCTGCATCTATAACCAGGCTGTTAGCTCCCGGATTTAAAGCATATGCGCCTACCACGGCAGCATAGCGATCGAGCCCCAGAGTAGATGGAGTTTTATATAGGTTCCTTACTCCTCCGTCGAGCTCTGAGGAGAATCGCCAGTATTTGCAGTTTTTCTCCAGGAATATCCTCAACTCTGCCGGTTCTTCTGCCACGGAGGAAACAATAGCATTTGCAATAGGATAGGTCGTCAACCAAGGCAACACCTCAGCGGGCGTTACGGCAACAGCCGTTTTAAACTCCAGTAGTTCCCTGCCGGAAAATACCGCCATTTTAGAAAACGTATTACCTATGTCTACAACGAGATTATACATTAGCTTTATTGTTGACAGGACGACAAGCCCTGTCTCCTGTAAATCTCCGCCTCCAAACCCAAAAATGTGACGCTGCTTCACAACTTGACGCCCTGAATAAAGGGGCGGAATACAGCCTGGAGGGAAGAGTGCGTGGGGGCACGAACGTCATGACACAAAACTATTTAAATTTTTATTGGTATTCGGCCGGCAGGTGTTAAAAAAGGTTAATTACAAGCAGTTGGCGACTTTCCTATACAAAGAGCTACACAAACTGAAAGTAGATTATAAAGACTGCAAGCACCAGATACAGGCTTTCATAAAGCCATTTTTTAGAAGACGTGAGAAAGAAGTGAGCCGTCAGCACAGAGACGGAAGGCACCGCCATGATGAAATGATGAACCGTATAGGTGCGGGTGAGATAGAAAGACAAAAACGTAAAGCCGATGAGGAACGAGAGGATAAAGAACGATTTCCTTACGTGAACGCTGCTTCTGTAAAGCTTTGTCCTGAGAGTAAGCAACGACAATGCAAGGATCAGCAGCACGGGGATCAATACAGTGTAATCATAGAGGTTTACTTTGAAACCAGTCCTGAATGGTGTGATTGTTGGGATTATATTAAAAAAACTATAAAGTGAATCATTTAGATAGCATAATATCCCAACCAAAAAAGCTACCGTTATAAAACCAACAATGCCGGCAATCCATTCACGCCAATTGAACGGACGAAAAATAATCAGAGATACCCAGAGCATTGGAAGCATGCCGATGAAGGGAAAATAGATGAGCGTACCCACTGCTATAATCATCCCAATATCAAACAGCACAGCCAAAGCGTCCTCTCTCCGGTAAACACTTAAGAACTTTTCTATTATCCACAACACCAGAAAGTTGACCACCAGAGCAGGACTCAGGACGACAAAGGGTTCCAAAACGGCCGAAAGAGTTACGTACATCAAGGCGGGGACAAAAGAAGGCTTGGCGAGCAAGTTGTAGCCATTGACAATGCGATTAAAAAGAACCGCCTGAATCAATACCAGAACTGTGGCATAGAAGACATTACTGAATGGCGTAAAAAGATCAGAAGGAACCTTTAGAAGCAGGGCTGTATACGGTTCAAACGGGGAAAAGGCAATTGAGTCAGGGAGGCTCAGGAGGACGCCCGTGCGCAGGATGATTGCAATGACACAAAGCAATATCAGGTTAACAGGATTCAAACTTCTGAACTGACTGATCATACGGGGAAACGCCTTTTTTCGGAAGGCAATATTAGGATAATTGAAGGGAATGACGAAAATTTAAATGAAAGCCTTGCCTTTGCCTGTTCAGTTCCCTGATAAGCGCCTTAACCGTTTGAAGTGGTATTTGCCGTATATCTCGATGAATCGAATCCACTCCTCACAATTGAGGAGGCCAAGGCGCTGATGTCTAACCCGGTTGTGCGGGGAACATTTTTTTGCTTTCGGCAGGATCTGATTAAACTTTTCAACGAAACGGATCAGTTCATTACGAGCATCCTCCTTTGAAACGACGGTGACAAGAGCGGCGATATTATCGGGTATCTTAACAGAGCCGGGGGGAACTGTCCGAAATAAAGGATAGCGCGGGTAAACAGCGGCACGCCGTATCCCCGCTGAACTTGCCGGCCATAAATACATTTTTCTACTGCAAGAAGCGAGCGCATGTTCACCTGGTTAATGTGGCAATAGATCTCCGACACCGACCAGCTGCCGTCTTCAGGTTTCCTGCAAAACTCTTCCTCCGAGAATCCTCTCAGAGCCTCCTGATATTTGTTGATCACATCCAGAACAGACCGGGTGTTTATCCTGCTACTCATAATAACATGGTAAGTTCCTCTAAACTGTTTATTTGAGCTGGCACGTCCGGGGGAACAGGCTTTCTTGCAGGATTGAAATAGATGGCGTCTATCCCAAAACGTATTGCGCCCCGGATATCTGCTTCTATGCTATCGCCGACCATCACGCTCTCTTCTTTCGAGGCACCCGAACCTTCCAGTGCGAAGCTAAAAATAGCCGGATCGGGCTTATTAACTCCAACTAATTCAGAAATAATGATTGACTGAAAGTACTGGCGAAGTTCACATTGATCGACTTTTGATGTGGTAGCTTCCAAAAAACCGTTTGATATCAGATGCAGCGTATACTTGCTCTTCAAATATGCTAAGACCTCATGAACTCCTGGAAAGAGATTTGTCTTGGTCGGGCATATCCGCACATAGTCGTTCTCAAATCCAGGGGGAATGACTTCGGCAGACAAGCCCATATCAAGGAATGTCTTTTTAAAACGGGTCTCCCTTAGTTCAGTCTTACTGATCGCGCCAAGATGATAGGAAGCCCAGAGCTGATGGTTATTTTCAGTGTATACCTTTATAAAGGTATGAGGACAGGCAACACCAAGCGCTTCCAACTGATGGGTCTGATATAGCTCATGAAGCGTTTCCTCAGCGTTCTTATCGAAATCCCAAAGTGTGTGATCGAGGTCAAAAAAAATGTGCTTGTATTTCATTTCACTCTTTCGTTCCATAGGCGAGGTCTCCGGCGTCTCCTAATCCCGGTACGATGTAAGCTTTAGTGGTCATCTCTTCATCGACAGCACCAAGCCACAGTTTTGCCTTAGGAAGGTTTGCCTTAACATAAGCCACGCCTTCTGTACTGGCAATCACGGATACGATATGAAGCTGCTTTACCTTGTACTGGTCAAGCAGTTCCTTACAACTCAAGACGATACTCCTGCCAGTCGCGAGCATGGTATCGGCAACGATTACGATCCGGTCAGTCAGGTCGGGACTGGTAACATATTCTTTTTGAATAACAAATCCGTCGTCCTTAGTAGTCTGACGATAGGCTGCGATAAAGGCAGAATCTGCTTTGTCAAAGTAATTCAACAAGCCCTGATGGAGAGGCAGGCCTGCACGGAGTATCGTTGCGAGAACCGGCTGCTCAGCAGGAACCGGAACAAGGGCTGCACCTAGCGGCGTCTCAAATTCAGTCTCCACATAGGTGAATGTCTTGCTTATTTCATATGCAAAGATCTCTCCGATTCGTTCCAGATTTCGCCGAAACCGCATGCTATCCTGCTGTATTTGAGCGTCTCTCAATTCAGCAAGAAAGTTATTCCCAACAGAAGCAGTATTACTTAAAACAAACATATAAGGTTAAAATTAATGATTTCTAATTGTATAAAACACAAGAATCGCAAATGTCGTGGTCATATATTGTAATAAAAATGACGCAAAGCAGCCTTTTTCAAATTCTTCGGGAGTGAATAAACTAAAGCGACAGGTCTTCCGTTATATATAGCATATAGCGTTATTTTAATGCTGTTGTTAAATAAGGTTTGATTTGAGAGGCTGTCCTATGAGCGGGGGCAGCCTCTTTTTATTCTGCCTGACGCGGTATCCAGCCGGCGCATAATTCTTATCTTTGATATCGATGGACTTCAAATTAATATCTGACTACCAGCCCACCGGAGACCAGCCAGAAGCAATCAGACAGCTGGTGGAGGGGGTTCAGCGGGAAGAGCACTACCAGACCCTTTTAGGGGTTACGGGCTCTGGAAAGACCTTTACAGTGGCGAACGTGATCCAGCAAACACAAAAGCCTGCCCTGATATTAAGTCACAACAAAACTCTCGCTGCCCAGCTATACGGAGAATTCAAGCAATTTTTCCCTGAAAATTCCGTCAACTACTTTGTTTCTTACTACGATTACTATCAGCCCGAGGCTTATATTGCCACGACGAATACTTACATCGAGAAAGACCTCCAGATCAATGATGAGATAGAAAAGCTACGATTAAGGACTACCTCCTCTCTGATGTCAGGCCGGCGCGACATTATTGTTGTTTCATCAATCTCCTGTATTTACGGTATGGGGAACCCTGAGGATTTTTACAACTCGGTCTTTAAGTTTGCCGTAGGCACCAGGATCAGCAGGAATGCTTTCCTGCACCGCCTGGTTGAGATTCTCTACTCGAGAACGACTGCAGACTTCAAAAGAGGTACTTTTCGTGTAAAAGGAGATACCGTGGATATCTATCCTGCTTACCTCGACTATGCATATCGGGTCTCTTTCTTTGGGGATGACATAGAAGAGTTAAGTGCCATAGATCCGGGAACAGGTAAAACGCTGGAAAAGATGACACATATGGTTGTTTATCCTGCGAATCTCTTCGTTACCCCACGCGACCGGTTTAACAAATCGGTTTGGGCTATTCAGGAAGAGCTCGAAACACGAAAACAGCAATTGGTTACCGAACAGCGATTTCTGGAAGCCAAACGACTGGAAGAAAGGGTAAACTACGACCTGGAGATGATGCGTGAGCTGGGCTATTGTAGCGGAATTGAAAACTATTCGCGATTCTTCGACGGAAGAACTCCCGGGATGCGCCCTTTCTGTCTGCTGGATTACTTCCCTGACGACTATCTGATGATCATAGATGAAAGCCACGTAACCGTGCCGCAAGTGCGGGCAATGTATGGCGGGGACCGATCCAGAAAGATGTCGCTGGTGGATTATGGCTTCCGGCTTCCGGCAGCCCTCGACAACCGTCCGCTTAATTTTGATGAGTTCGAGCGCCTTGCCCCCCAAACAATTTATGTGAGTGCTACACCAGGCGATTACGAGCTCGAGAAATCAGGCGGGGTGGTAGTTGAACAGGTTATCCGGCCAACTGGCTTGCTTGATCCTACTATTGAAATACGTCCTGTTATCAATCAGGTGGACGACCTACTTGAAGAGGTGGATCAGACTGTGAAGCAGGGAGACCGGATACTGGTGACGACCCTGACGAAACGAATGGCAGAAGAACTGACGAAGTACATGGACCGCCTGGGAATAAAGGTAAGGTATATTCACTCGGAAGTAAAAACGCTTGAACGGGTCGAAATCCTGAGAGGCCTGCGGCTGGGAGAGTTTGACGTCCTGGTGGGAATCAACCTTTTGAGGGAGGGACTGGATCTGCCGGAAGTATCGCTGGTGGCAATTTTAGATGCCGACAAGGAAGGGTTCCTGCGCTCGGAACGATCGCTCATCCAGACAATCGGAAGGGCAGCGAGAAATGACCGGGGACGTGTAATCATGTACGCCGATACGATAACCGACAGCATGCGCATAACCATAGACGAGACAAACCGTCGCCGGGAGAAACAGATCAAATACAACGAAGAGCATGGCATTGTTCCGCGAACAGTAGGCAAATCAAAAGAAGCGATTATTGAACAGACATCTGTAGTTGACTTTAAAGGAGGCGTACAGAAGGCATATGTGGGAATTGATGAAACAAACAGTGTGGCGGCCGACCCGATCGTTCAGTATATGAGTAAACCGGAACTTAAAAAGGCAATCGAAAAAACGAAAAAAGACATGCTTGCGGCAGCCAAAGACATGGACTTCCTCCTTGCAGCTAAGTTAAGGGACGAGATGTTCGCGTTGGAGAAGGAACTAGAAGGAAGAGCGTAAGAGAGAGTATTTATACGACATTGACAGACTGTAACAGAATGAACGGACAGAACAGGAAGGACATTTATCCCGGACTTGAGGTAGAAATTATTTTAAAGAAAGATCAGCGTACGGGAAAACGGACGCGAGGTATCGTGAAAGACCTTCTCACGAGTGCCTCCTATCACTCAAGGGGTATAAAGGTAAGGCTGGAAGATGGTCAGATTGGCCGGGTAGCCGAGATAATAGAAATGTAAATCTTATTTTACGTGCGTAATATTTTCTGACTTTATTCGTCATATTTGTAGTTTAATTTTCAGAATGGCTTTATTAAAATTCCTCTTCATAACAATTTGCATATTGTGGCTGATCAAAATGCTGGTCAGGCTTTTGCTTCCTCTTCTATTTCAGAAACTGGTTAACAAAGCACAACAGCAGGTAAATAATCAATACCGTGAGCAACAGAGGCCTTACAACGGCCAAAACTACAACAACGGTAAGATAAACATCGACTATATCCCTCCGAAGGATAAAGAGGCGAGGGCGGCTGATAAAGCCGGCGATTTTATCGACTTTGAAGAGATCAAGTAGGTTCACAGGGGCTTCGTCCCCTCACACTCTTATGCGCCTGCTCCTTTAGCTGCATGTTCCCTTTCCCTTAGTCCATTTCTCCAAGCTAGCGGATGTAGGGGCATCCCGCAAAGTGTCACGACCGTACCGCTGAGACAAACTAACCGCAAAAAGCAGCTTTGCCATCGCTCAAAAAATTCTATTTTTGGTGACCAATATTTGAATAATGAGTAACTGGTTTAAACGGAACGGCATTCACCTTGCCATTATAGGTCTTTTTGTTGTTATATGCTTTGTTTACTTCAGCCCTGCCCTGCAAGGCAAGATCCTCTACCAGGGAGATGTGCTGCAGGCGAAAGCGATGCAAAAGGAGATTATGGATTTCAAAGCCAAGGACGGCACAGCTCCTCTTTGGACGAATGCCATGTTTGGCGGAATGCCTTCTTACCAGATATGGACCCAGTACTACATGAACGTTGCTTCTTACCTGATCCAGATCTTTAATTTTATTTTCCCCAATCCGGTACATATCGTTATCATCCTCCTGCTGGGAGCCTACCTGTTATTTTCACTGTTAAAAGTTAAGCCCTGGCTTGCAGCGGCAGGAGCAATCGCCTTTGCTTTTTCCACCTATAACTTTACTATTCTGGAGGCCGGCCACTTGAACAAGGCAATGGCTATCGCATTTTTCGGACCTATTGTGGCGGGGGTCATCCTCACCTTACGAGGAAAGTACCTCCTTGGTTCGGCTATTACTGCTCTTTTTGTAGCTCTCGAGATCAGGGCCAATCATATTCAGATGACTTATTACCTGTTTCTCGTGCTGCTGGTTTTAGGAGGGATAGAGCTTTATCATGCGATCAGGACCAAAACAACCCCCAATTTCTTTAAATCTGCGGGCTGTCTTGTTGCAGCGGCAATACTTGGGATAGCGGTAAATGCAGGCACGCTTTGGACCACCTACGAATATGGACAGGAATCGATCCGGGGGAAGTCAAACCTCAAAAGTGAAGGCGCGAAGCCGGCAGAGGGACTGGATCGTGAATATGCATATCAGTGGAGTCAGGGCGTGGGAGAAACCCTTACATTTCTTGTTCCCAATGCTTACGGGGGTGAATCGGGTAAGAAATTAGACAAAGACTCAGAAGTTGCAAAAGCATTAACAAGCAAAGGAGTTCCTCAGGAGCAAGTTGAAGGTGCACTTCAACAGCTACAAGGGATGGGCTTGATCAATACCTACTGGGGCCCAAAACCATTTACCTCCGGCCCTTACTATTTCGGCGCTATCATTTGCTTTCTGTTTGTAGTAGGGCTGTTTATCGTGAAAGACCGTATTAAGTGGTGGATACTGGGAGCAACTGTACTTACCATCTTCCTCTCCTTCGGTCGCAACCTCCCATTCCTGTCTGATCTGTTCTTTAATTACTTCCCTCTTTACAATAAGTTCCGGGCGGTTGAGTCGATCTTGGCAGTTACCCAGCTTTTATTTCCAATCCTGGCCGTTCTGGCGATCAAAGAAATTACTGAAGGGAAACACGAGCAAAAGGAACTTCTAAAGAAACTGCAGTATGCTTTATATGTGACCGGGGGACTTCTTCTGGTCCTGATCTTAGTTCCAGGCCTATTCCTGAGCTTTAAAGCGATCAACCACGATTCGATCCAGCAGGGACTGGTTCAAGTGACCCAGGGAGACCTGGGATTCGCTAATTCTTTACTGAACGGCCTTATTGCCGACAGGACGAGCCTGCTCCGCATAGACGCTATTCGCTCGCTTGTTTTCGTCCTGATTGCTGCTGCAATCCTCTGGGGCTTTATTAAAAAGAAGATCAATGCCCAGCTAACGTTTATTTTAATTGCTGCTACAACCTTAATCGACTTATGGTCGGTTGACAAGAGATACCTGAATAATGACAAATTTGTAGAACAGTCAGTGATCAATCAGACATACCAGCCAAGACAGGTAGACGAGCTGATAATGAGAGACGTCAGCCCTGACTATCGTGTTTTGGATATGACCATTAACACCTTCTCTGACGCATCGGCCTCATACTTTCACAAGACGGTGGGCGGGTATCATGCTGCCAAGCTGAAGAGATTTCAGGAAGTTCTTGAAAAGCAATTTAATAATGCAGTTAATGAAGATGTGTTGGATATGTTGAATACCAAGTACGTCATTACTGCTGACGAGAAAGGCCAGTCTCAGAGAATTCAGAACCGTGAAACTGCATGCGGTAATGCATGGTTCGTTTCCAAGATCCTTTACGTGAAGAATGCAGAAGAGGAAATGGCTGGAATAAATAGCTTCGACCCTAAAAAAGAGGCCATTGTAGATGAAAGCTTTAAGCCGCTTATTGACCTGACGAAAGCCGGAACTCCCGACCCCAATGCGACTATCAAGCTGGTGGACTACCATCCGGACCATCTTACCTATGAGTATTCTTGTGGAAAGGATATGATCGCAGTATTCGCTGAAATTTGGTACAGCAAAGGCTGGAATGCATATGTAGATGGAGAGAAAATTCCGCATTTCAGGGCAAACTACATTTTACGGGCAGCGCAGCTTCCTGGTGGAAATCACAAGCTCGAGTTCAAATTTGAACCAGTGTCTTACTATGCAGGCGAGAAGATCTCGCTGGTCGCCTCGATCCTGTTACTGGGAGGACTTGGATTTGCGGGCTTTAAGGAGAGAAAAAGATCAGAAGATAAGAAGACAAGCTGAGCAACATCAGGACAGAAATACCAGGAGGCTGCAAATCGATGCAGCCTCTTTTTTTGTAATCATTTTAAAAGAACGCCATAATTGAAGCGATGCCGTTTTTTCTGAACGTGTCTTTGTTTTTAAAAGCCGGGAAAGAACATTCATGCGACATTCACGCGACTTTTATCCTTGCTTGTAAGCGCAGCTCATGACTATTTAATCAATCAGACGTTGCATTGCTCTTTTAAGGATACTCCCTTCAAAAACCTTTTGAGACAGCCCTTTTTTAGTCGGAGTACTTGGCTCTGCACCCCGCTCCCAGCGCCCTCCGCATTTAGTTTCAGGACGAGCTTATCAGCTAAGCAAACCAAAAGAACTTTACTGCAGGCTCCAATACAGGCCAGCCAGACGTTCTTCTGGCTTCTCAGTCGTTCGTTCTTCTGTGGACTAAATAATAGGCCAGAAGCCGAAGCGCAATAATGAAATGATTAAAGAGAGTAGGCAACAGCCCGTAATGAAACTTAAATATTTCGAAACGTTCACGCAGGCTCTGGCGATGTCTTTTTTTGACATCCCCCCCACCAGATATTTTGCAACATACTGATGCGTGTTTACCACTTTAGTGGCTTTTTTAAGAGCCTTGAGAATCCAGTCGATGTCGGCGCTTAACTGATACCGGAGATCATAGGGAACTGTAAGCGACCGGCGGATGTAGATTGCCTGATGGCTGACACTCATTCCATACCGAAAGCTATAAAAGTTGAGCTTGGCGGGAACTTTATGTCGCCTGCGACCCTGGCTTTGCCAGTTTTGATCAAACATCTCCGTCTCGCCATAGTAGATATCGGCGCCCCGGGCAGCGCTGAAAACGTTTGCTACTGTGTCAGTCGCATAAATCTCGTCTCCGGAGTTCATGAAGAGCACGTAGTCGCCCGTTGCGTATTGTAAGCCCTTGTTCATGGCATCGTATATGCCCTTGTCTTTCTCACTTACCAGGCGGGCTATACTCTCGCTATATTTACCGATCACATCCAGGGTGCCGTCAGTAGAGGCCCCGTCAATGATGATGTATTCGATACGCGGATAGGTCTGGTTCAGGACTGAGCGGATGGTCCGCTCAATATCTGAGACGTTGTTATACACGACGGTGATAACACTTAAAACGGGCTCCCGGTTATCTTGCACGTTTGCTTCTGTAATTTTCCAGCATCTGCTGATATAGTTCAATATGGCGATGGGCTATTATAGGGCCTGAAAACTTATCTTCAACTGTCCGCCTCGCCTCTGCGTTCAGAGCCATGGGCGCGGAATGGGCATACACCCATTCTATTCCTGCTGCGAAATCCTGAGACGAACGGTACTGAGCGAGATAACCGTTTTCTTTATGCTGCACCATGTCGGGAATACCTCCGGTAGTAAATGCCACCACAGGTGTACCACATGCCAGGCTCTCCATAACGGTATTGGGCAGGTTATCTTCTAATGAAGGGGTTAAAAACGCGTCCGCGGCACTATAGTAAGCAGCGAGCTTCCGGTCATCTGAAATAGTTCCAAGAAAGGTTGTCTTTACAGGGAAGTCGGGCACGTTCTTTTCGTCCCGATTTCCAAATACAATCAGCTCGATCCTGGAGCGATCTACATCCGTACTTCCAGCCAGGATCTCCAAAGCTTCCAACAGGAAAGGCGTTCCCTTATGCAGATCCTTTTTTGAAGGCATAAAACCGCTAAGCATGATAAAGCTATCAGGATTTAAACCAGCCTGTTGCTTAGCCAAGCTCTTTTCGACAGGCTTGAAAACTTCTGTATCGAGCGTATTCGGAATAACTTCAATCTCAGCTGTTCGCAGCAGTTTACTTCTTTTCACCGAAGCAGCCATCCAGGTGCTAGGAGCCACCACATGAAAGTCAAGCTTCTGATACGCTGACCTCTTGGCTTTCCAGATCCTGTGCGACAAGTCACGTGGACCCCGTTCTTTCAATACGGGGCAGTTTCCGCATTCGTTCTCAAAATGATCGCAGGTATAACGAACATGGCAGCCCCCTGTAAACGCATTGCTATCATGAAAAGTCCACGCTATCGGTTTATTAAGCTTTTGAAGTGCTTTTAAATCGCGGGGGCGCAGAAATGCGTGATTGACCCAGTGGAGGTGGATCAGATCTGCATCTTTGAGAAGAGCCTCGGCACTCAGGTCCTTGCCCCATACCGGAACCGAAAAAGGGATCTTTACCTTCTTTGAATACATGGAGCTGACAAAACGTTCGAGAAGGATTCCAAAAGCTGTGAAGCCTTTAGGCAGAAGGCCCGCATTCAGGCTTTTAATTGAAGGATCGGCCCCAAACTTATAGTTGACCAAGACTTCAGATTGCAGCCCTGCAGCGTTAAGGGCATCATTTAGGCGAAGGCACGCGCGACCCGCCCCTCCATTTCCATCGTATGCGTTCAGATGCGCTACTTTCACGGCTCAAAAATACAATTCAAAGAAGTCTTTCTTCTCATTTTTTTCTTTCTTTGTAGAAGTATGTCCAATACCCTGACTGATCGTAGCTTTTGGAGCAAATACTGGGAATCGAAGAAGGGACTCGCTTTTTCGGTGAACAGGAACTATCTTTTCCATCAGCATCTATCGGCAATCGTTGAGAAGAAGCAGCCTGCAGAAGCAATAGAGCTCGGCGGCTTTCCAGGCTATTATGCAATTTTCTTAAAGAAGCATTTCCATATATCCAGCACTTTGCTCGACTACTTTGTTCATCCCGGCATTCTCCAGCAAGTGCTACAGGCAAACGGCCTCACCGAAGGTGACATCCACGTTATAGAAGCTGACCTTTTCAACTGTAGTACTCCACAGCAATACGATCTCGTTTTGTCCTGCGGGCTGATTGAACATTTCAACGACACCCGCGACATCATTCAGCGGCATGTTCAGTTTGTTAAGCCCGGAGGAACGTTATTCATTACTCTTCCTAACTTCCGGGGAGTGAACGGCTGGTTTCAGAAAGAGTTTGACCTGGAGAATTATGAAAAGCACAATATTGCATCCATGGATCCGGACCTGCTCCGGTCGATCGCTGTAGAGCTGAACCTGAAGGACGTAAAAGCATCCTATTATGGAGGATTCAGCGTTTGGCTGGAAAATAAGAACAGCGTGTCAGCACTTACAAAACTTTTCATGAAATCCGTCTGGTTCGCCGGAAAGGTGATTACTAAAACATTCAGATTCGAATCGCGGGCTTTGTCGCCTTACATTGTATTACAGGCGACTAAATAAAGAAAGTCCCGATCTCTAAATCAAACACCATGTTACAGAACATTTATAGCAGAGCCGCGTCAGCCGTCTCTTCTTCAATCAACACCGCACTCTCCATCATCAAGATACTGCTGCAAGCAAAACCAGGGCTAACGTTACCTGCAAGTACAAAAAAGGAATGTTATATCCTGGGTAACGGACCCTCGCTGGCAGAATCACTTCGCTCACATTCCGACCTGCTTTCGCAGTCGGAATTGTACGTTGTAAATGGCTTCGCCATCTCAGAATATTATGTGCGTCTGAGGCCCGCGAACTATGTTTTTCTGGATCAGTACTTCACCGGGTATGACGGGCAGAATACACCGATTCCTACCGTCAAACAGACGTTTGAGCATATGATTGCTGACACGTCCTGGCCCCTTACCCTCTTTGTACCTGCATCGACAAGAGCGAACCCTTTCTGGAAGGAACTGCAATCAAAGAATCGCAACATCCGGGTAGCATTTTTTAATTACGTGGTATTCAAGGGATCGAGCAGTATCGCACATTGGTTCTTCCGTCACAACCTCGCCATGCCTCAGTGCCAGAACATCCTGGCAGCGTCGATCTATCTCACTATTAACAGGCACTATGAAAAGGTATTTTTACTGGGAGCAGACCATTCCTGGCACGAGCAGCTCATCGTAGATGAAAACAATACAGTGGCTACCCTGGATAAGCACTTCTATAATACCGGCGGCACCCAGGTCAATCTGAAACAGCGGGCGATTAAAGCAGACTCCTATGGAGTTCATGCGTACTTTGCCTCTCTCGCAAAAGCATTTTACAGCTATGTAGTACTCAGCAGATATGCAAAATCGCAGAAGGTCGCCATCTATAATGCCAGTTCAAAAACATATATTGATGCATTTGAACGGGTGACCCTTCCAAAAGCGGAGAGAGACTAAAGAAGCTTAGTCCTCAGTATTGTTTCACAAATCATCCAGTCGAGCGGAGAGTCTATATCAACCGAATAAAGATCGCTCATTACATACTTTCTGACCTTCGTAAACTGATTCAGCGGCTTACGCCTCACCGAGTCGGGATTAATGAGATAAATAGAGCCGTTATAGAAGTATACGTCGGGGCAATCCTGCCGCCTGGAGAACTGGCCCTTTTTGGAGAGCTCTAAAAAGCCGTCGCCATTCTCTTCGAACAAGGAAAAATAAGGATTATGGTGCGGCTTACCCACGGAGACCACCATATCGACTTCTGGAGAATATAGTTGGTCCATCGCCCTGAGGTCTTCCAGATTTCGGAAAGGCGAAGTAGGCTGCAGCAGAATAACCTTCCCGAACTTTTTTCCCTGCTCCTCATAGAACCGCAAGGCATGAAGAATAACCCCATGTGATCCGGCGCTGTCTGTAGCCAGGTCCTCCGGCCTTTTAAAAGGTACGCCAATGCCGCAGCTTTGCGCCACCTCTATAATTTCGTCGTCGTCAGTGCTCACACAGATATTTTTAGGCCGTGTAAACGACAAGGCAAAATCAATTGAATACTGAATAAGCGGCTTTCCTTCCAGGAGCTTAATGTTCTTTTTAGGAATACCTTTAGACCCACCGCGTGCGGGAATCAGAACCAGGGCGTCTTTCATAACTTGAGATGTCTGATGTCCTCCTGAGCCTTCATATAATCCTCTATCCGTCCTATGTCAAGCCAGTATCCCCGGATGGGATAAGTAAGGATCTTTCTGCCAGCCATGATCAGTTCGTCCATGAATGTTGGCATATCATACCGTTGACCTGCCGGGATCATGCTTATCAGCGATTTTTTTATCAGATAGATACCGGCGTTGGAGAAATAAGTATATCGCGGTTTCTCTTTCAGTGAAACCACCTCGTTTCTGCTGTTTACCTCGAGAACCGCGTAGGGAATATCTATTTTGTAGGATGAAGCCGCGACCGCCATATCCGCAGACGCGTCCTGAAACTCTTCGTAAAAGTCGGCAATGTCAATGTCGGTAAGAAGGTCGGAGTTCATCACCAGGACCGTATCCTCTGAAAAACTTTCGATACGTGTGATAGCACCGATAGTGCCCATTGGCTTATCCTCGTCAACATAGTTGATACTCACCTTTTTCTCAGCGCCATCACCAAAGTGTTCCTTCAGCATATAACCCAGATAATTGACACTGATATGGATGTTGCGCACACCATGCGCAGCGAGCCGGTCAATGTTATGTTCGATGATCGGCTTAGAGCCTACCTTAAGAAGCGGTTTGGGACAGTTATCGGTTAGGGGACGCAGCCGTTCGCCTCTGCCGCCAGCCATAATAACTGCTTCAACAGGCAACAAAGGCCGATAGGTCTCCACATCTATAATGTCGGTTACTTCTCCACTCTCACCAACAACAGGTACATAGCGTATTTTCCTGCGCCTGCATTTGGCCAAATCCTCAACCGAGGGCTTGGCTGTTGTAAAATAAGTAAAGTTACGGTGGACAGCAATGTCAACAGATGCCTCGATCGGCGAACCATCCAACAGAGCTCTTCTTATATCGCCTTCGGATAGTGATCCTATAAGTTTTCCGGAGGCAACCACGAAAAGATCGACATCGATGATTGCAAGTCGGTCTATTTGCCGTAGCGCCTCTCTCAGCGTAGCGTCCTGAGCAATCAGGAGTCTTTCAAAATCTTCCATTACAGATCAAAAAATTTCTTTTTTAAAGCGGGCCGTCCCGTATATTGCCCCAGTATAGCCATTATAGCAGGCGCTGTACCACCAGCTCCATATGGGTTAGTGACCGTTTTTGCATAATCAAAGAAGGATTCGGAAAGTATCTGAGCAAGACCAGCGGTAATTTCTGACCGCAGCGGAGCAACATTTACGACAGATTCGGCGCGCGTTCTTCCTTTCTGTCGGTCCCCGATGTCCAGAACAGCCTTTCCCAGGGCCGGGCCTTCAATGATACCACTTGAAGAGTTTCCAACAACCGCCCTCGCGTGTTTCATCAGGGACAGATAACGGAGCTGTCCCAAACTTTGATAGGCTTTAGCGCGTCCCCGGTGTTGTTCCACATACGACTCTATGCGCTTAATAATCACTCTGCCGTTAGCGTCGGCATTAGGCAAGGTAAAGACAATCCGCAGTTCGGGAAAAGCATCCAGGGCTGCAAGAAGCTCTTCAATCTGTGCAGCCGCACTTTGCTCTTCAAGAGTCACAGGATGGAAGGTGATCAGCACACACTGGTCACCTATCTCAAAATCAATCGACTGTTGCAGCTCCTCTCTGCCGAGCAATTTCAAGCCCTGAATATTGTCTATGCCGATCGCCCCTGTGTTGAAAACCCTGGAAGGGTCCTCACCAAGTTGAATAACCCTGTTCCGGTGACTTTCAGTCGACGTGAAATGAAGGTACGACATCTTGGTAATCGCATGGCGAAGCGCGTCGTCAGTAGCGCCTTCTGTAATCTCTCCTCCATGTAAATGGATCACAGGGATCCGCTTCAAGTGAGCAGTCGAGACAGCAGCGAAGGCCTCGAACCTGTCGCCGAGCACGAGCATCCAGTCAGGCTGCAACCTGGCCAACGCATCTGCGTAGCCCATCATCGCAATTCCGGTTGACTTTGCGATCGCGGTTTCAGAGTCGGCCGACAGAAGGACTTCGACCTTTTCGTCTATATGGAACCCGTCGTTCTCAATTTGCTTATAGGTAAGTCCAAATTCAGACGAGAGATGCATGCCGGAGACGAGTAATTGCAGCTGGAAGTCGGCATGTACCGCCAGAAGCTTCATCAGAGGATACAGGAGGCCATACTCAGCACGGCTTCCGGTAAAGACACATATCCTGGTTTTCATATCCGGATCAGTTCATCAGCTTTAAAATCGCAGGGGGCTAAAGTACCAATAACTTCGTCCCATTTCATCGGGCTTATGCCGGTGCCCGGCCTTTTTACAGTTATATTTTCTTGGGTAAAGGCCTCTCCCTGCCGGATGTCGCGCGCCGCTACAATGCTTTTACGGGCAATTGTAATATTCTTGATCTCGGAGGCGGAAGGCTCTTTGTAACCTGAGCCTTGCAGAGCCTGTTCGATGTTCCGGATGCCCTGTACCATCGCCTTGAGCTCAGGTGGCTCAAGTGACGCAGCGTGATCCGGCCCCTCCATAGCTCGGTCAAGCGTAAAATGCTTTTCAATTATTGTGGCACCCATTGCTACAGCAGCCAGAGGGATCTCGATACCGCGGGTATGATCGGAATAGCCTACCTGAGTGCCGAAAAGCTCTTTTATCGACAACATGGCGCGCAGGTTAACGTCCTGTACCGGGGTTGGATACTCGGTATTGCAATGAAGAATGCTTAGCTGCTTTTTATCTGCTCCTGCCTGAAGCAGAGCATCCAGCGTGTCTTTTATCTCCGCGGAGGTGGCCATGCCCGTCGATAAGATGAGCTGAGGAAAACTGACAGCCATTTTCCTCAGGTAAGGCAGGTTCGTCAGCTCCCCGGAAGGGATCTTACCCAATTTAATACCCATGCTGACCAGAAGATCGATACTCTCTGAATCAAACGCAGTAGACAGGAATTCAATACCCCGCTTTTTGCAATGATCAAGCAGTGCGTAGTGATCGCTTTCTGAGAGCTCCAGCCGCTTCACCATCTCCAGCTGACTCTCCGCTCCTCCGGTAGTTCTCACCTGATAATCCGCCTTGGCGGCATTCTTTGAAATGATCTTATCGGCCTTAAACGTCTGAAACTTAACAAAGTCAGCGCCTGCTTCTGCAGCACAATCTACCAGACGCCTGGCATTATCAAGCGATCCGTTATGATTGACGCCGGCCTCTGCAATAATTAATGTCTTTATCATATTATGATATTCTTCTGGCAGGGCTACCCGCATAGACGCCTGCATCCCTAATACTCTTATTGACCACCGTGCCCGATCCTATCACAACATTCCGGGCAATGGAGATGTTATGGTTGACTACCGCATTGCTCCCGATGAAACAGCCATCTTCAATCAGACACCCTCCATTGATCACTGCATTTGTCGAGATATGAACATGGGAACCCACATGGGAGTCATGATCTATTACCGCACCGGTATTGACTATACTGTTGGCCGCCAGAGTGCTGCCCGCATTCATCACCGAGTTATGCATCAAGACGCTTCCCTCTCCGGCCGAAGCATAGGGAGACAGATAGGCTCGCGGCGAGATAATCAGTGGCAAAACGGCGCCAAGCTGCTTCAGGTACAGGTATAACTCCCGTCTCCTTGCCGCTGTCTTTACCTGCCCTAAGGTAATCAGAAACGAACAGCCATCCTTCAGCAGATTAGGTATGTCTTTGTCGGCTGCCGAGATCTCATAACTCAGCACCTTTTCGCCGAGCTTATTCTCCGCATCAACAATGGCTTCGATGGAGTACAGGCCGCTTTGTTCGAGCACGTCTATGCAGGACCTGCAATGTCCGCCTCCTCCTATCAACGCAAGCTTTTTCCGGTTCATTGATTTCGTACACTACTGGGAATATTCACAAGGCGTTCCTCCAGCCATTCAGCATTACTCAGGTCCCCTTTCAAACAGTTCCGGTACATAGGCAGACGGTTCATCAGCTCCCAGGCTGGTCTAGACATCACCTTTTCAGTATTGGATTCAGAAAGGAAGCTATCTCTGGCCGGACGATCAGCAAACAGGATCGCATTGAGCCAGTAATTTGCAGTAGTACCCTTGCGCTCTGTAATAAAAGAGATGCCGCTATCCTGGAAAAAGCCGGCATACTCGCTGCTGAGCGCCCGCTTCCTTTCCAGAAATACCGGAAGCTGTTCAAGCTGCGCGCAGGCAAGGGCCGCATTCAGATTGGGCATCCGGTAATTGAAGGCCACATGGTCGTGAACAAACTCCCAGGTGTGAGGCTGCTTAGCTGTGGTGGAAAGGTGTTTAGCGAGTCTGGCATACCCTTCATCGTTGGTGACGATCGCTCCGCCCCCACCGCTTGTAATCGTTTTATTTCCATTGAAACTAAACGTTCCGGCAAGGCCAAAGGTGCCCGTATGCTGGTTGCCGACGTAACTCCCGATGGATTCAGCAGCGTCTTCAATCAGCGCAATTTTCCATTCGGCGCATACTTCTGCTATCTCCTCAATGAAAGCAGGAAATCCGAAGGTATGCATGGGGATACATACCGAAATACGGCGCCCGGTCTGTTTGTTATAGCACTCATTTCCCCTTACTACTGCATAGTCTTTGAGGAAACTGCTTAATGCATCGGGGGAAAGCCCCATCGTTTCACGGTCAACATCTACAAAAACCGGAAGAGCCCGGCAGTGAGAGATTGCGTTTGCAGTTGCAACAAAGGTGAGCGGCTGGGTAATAACTTCATCTCCATCTTTTACGCCCCCAACGATCATGGCGAGGTGCAGGGCCGTCGTCCCGTTTACTGTTGCTACCGCGTATCTAGCGCCCGTTATCTCCTGCATCATCTCCTCGAAACGATTGACATACTTGCCTACGGAAGACACAAAAGTTGATTCTATCGTATCAGACACGTACTTCTTTTCATTCCCGCCAAAAAGGGGAGCGTGAAGCGGGATGAAGCCTTCTGGTTCTTTAAATATCGACCGGACAAAGGCTATGATATCCGAATTGCTCATGTTTATATGTTGTACAAGTCCGCTTTATACTGACTTAAGTTTGTGGGTTCTCTAAACCATTGAATTGTTTCCTGCAGGCCGGAAGACAGGTCGTACTCCGGGCGCCAGTTAGTCAGCTCCCTGATCTTCACATTGGAGCCCAGCAGCCTTTCGACTTCACTCTTCTCAGGCCTTAACCGGACTTCGTCGGTTACTATCCGCGCTTTCGGGTTAATGATGTCGATCAGCGTTTGCGCTAACTCTCCTATACTGATCTCCTTCTGAGTGGCGATATTAACCTCTTCTCCTATCGTCTTGTCTGACTTCGCTATTTCTGCAAAGCCGCGAACGGTGTCTTTTACGAAGACGAGATCTCTTGTAGGGCTCACGGATCCCAGCTTGATCTCCGATTTCCCGGCCAGAAGCTGGGTAATAATCGTCGGAATCACTGCACGTGCGGACTGGCGCGGGCCATAGGTATTAAAGGGGCGTACAATCGCAACAGGCAGGTTAAAACTTCTGTAAAAGGACTCTGCAAGATGGTCGGCGCCTATTTTAGTGGCAGAATAGGGAGACTGCCCCTGCCTGGGGTGCTTCTCGTCTATTGGCACTCTTAGCGCAGTACCGTATACTTCTGAAGTGGAAGTGATCAGAACCTTCTGCACGTCATAGTCGCGCGAGGCCTGCAAGACATTCAAAGTTCCCTTTATGTTTGTATCGACATAATTGTCAGGAGCCACGTAGCTGTACGGAATGGCAATCAAGGCGGCAAGATGGAAAACCACATCAGCTCCTTTCACCAGGTTCTTCATGCCGTTAGGATCACGAACGTCTCCTGACACGACCTCAATGGCCGACTGCTTATGCTTTGGCAAGGTATCCAGCCATCCCCAGCTGTTAAACGAGTTATAGACTGCCAGCGCCTTCACCTGACATCCCTCGTCGAGCAGCTGCTCAACAAGGTGGCTACCAATAAAACCGTCGGCCCCCGTAACTACTACTTTTTTATTTTTAAGTTCCATGAATTTCTGAAAGAATATACAAATATAGTATAAGGCTTAACTATAAAGGCAAGGAGATGAAATACGGTCAGGGTGACCGTCAGCTAGAAGATTTTTGATATGTTTGGCTTCTAAAACCATAACAGGAGGCAATAACGGGAATGAATACAATAGGGAAACAGACGATTAAGGGCAGCATCTACTCCTATCTGGGAGTAATTATCGGCTTCTTTAGTGTTACCCTGTTACGTTCTCATGGTCTAAGCACAGAGCAAAACGGCGATCTCGAAGTCATTCTATCTTTCTCGATCATTCTTGCCCAGTTCGGGTCGCTCGGCTTCTTCTCGGCAAGTACTCGCTGCTTCCCATATTTCAGGGATGAAAAAAGCAATCATCACGGCTTTCTCTTTCTCACCCTTGCGGTCCCCATGGCTGGCTGCGCTCTGATCTGTATTCTGTTTCTATGTCTAAAACCCTTTATTTTTCAGTTCACGAACTACGAAGCCTTCTTTCATGATTACTGGAACATCATACTGGTGCTTACAACGGGAACGCTGCTATTTAGCTCCTTCGACAATTACAACAGGGTAGCGCTCCTCGACGCGGCCAGCGGGTCAATCCTGAAAGAATTCCTGCAAAAGCTCACGGTAGCCTGCGCGCTTGCGGTGATCTTCATCCATCCTCTTCCCTTTTCTCAGTTTGTGTGGATCTGGCTGGCTGCAAATGTCATCCCTACAATCCTCATATTTCTAAAGGTAAGACAACGGGGGCCTCTGAACCTCCGGCCCGACTTTAAATTTCTGAGTCCCGACATCGTGAAGATGTTAAGCAGCGTCAGCCTTTTTGCAGTAATCACAGGGCTGTCGACCATGATCATTCAATATATCGACAGGATTATGATCAATGATATGATCAACACCTCTCTCACCGGAATATACGGCATTACGGCGTTTTTTGGGACCGTGGTAGCAATGCCTTCACGCATTATGTACCGGATTGGCGGAGTAATCGTTGCTGAAAAATGGAAATCAAATGATCTTGCCGGCATTTCAACTATCTATCGGAAGAGCTGCTCCACACAATTGCTGATCGGCCTTCTTTTTTTGTAGGTATCTGGGCCAACATACACAACATTCTACGAATGATACCGCCGGAGTATGCCGCCGGAAAGTATGTGATCTTCTTTGTCAGCCTGGGGGGACTAATCGATATGGCTACCGGCATGAATGGAATGATCCTGGCTACTTCTAAATATTACAAATACGATACTTACTTCTTCCTCGGGCTGATTTTCTTAACCGTTGCTGCCAACTACGTTTTTATACCCAAATGGGGCATTACAGGTGCAGCTGCTGCCAGCGCCCTTACTACCCTTCTTTTCAACCTGTATCGTTACCTCTTTATATGGAAGAAGTTCGGACTACAGCCTTTCGACCTGAAAAATTTCTATATCCTTGCTGTGGGGCTTTCCATACTGTTCCTTGTTCAGTATCTCCCAGTGATGCCTCTTTTGGCTGATATTGTAATCAGGTCGGGCTTGATTACACTGGCTTATACCGGGCTGCTTTATATGCTGCATATTGTTCCGGAGATGAATGAGACGATAGATGGAGTGCTGGGCAAAGTGCTAAAGAGGCAATAAAAACAGGCTGAGTCAATTATTCCTTGTTGATAGCTGCCCGATCAGCAATGACAGACTGAAGCAGCTGAAAAACCACCAACAAAAAAAGAGGCTGAAATCACTTATGATACAGCCTCTTTTTTATTTGTTAAACGAACTCGCTATTTATGCAAATTTCTTCGCATTGACTTTCCGTTCGTTCTCTGTAAGGTATATCTTCCGCAGACGCATGCTCTTCGGAGTAATTTCAATATACTCATCATTCTGGATGTATTCCATCGCTTCTTCCAGAGAGAACTTGATTGCCGGAGCGATACGTACGTTGTCGTCACTTCCGGATGCACGCATATTCGTAAGCTGCTTGCCCTTCACCACGTTGACAACGAGGTCGTTGTCGCGGATGTGCTCGCCCATGATTTGCCCTTCATACACATCTTCACCCGGTTCAACAAAGAAACGTCCGCGGTCCTGCAGCTTGTCGATGGAGTAAGCAGTGGTTTGGCCCTTCTCCATCGAAACGAGTACGCCATTTAATCTACCGGGGATATTCCCCTTCCAAGGCTCGTAAGACTTAAAGCGGTGAGCCATTACAGCTTCTCCCGCAGTTGCAGTAAGAACATTATTTCTCAGGCCTATGATTCCGCGCGAAGGAATTTCGAACTCAAGATGCTGCAGGTCGCCTTTAGGTTCCATAACGAGAAGTTCACCCTTCTTCTGAGTTACAAGCTCGATCACCTTACCGGCTACATCACCAGGTACATCGACAATCAGCGTTTCAACCGGCTCACATTTAACTCCGTCAATTTCCTTAACGATAACCTGAGGTTGGCCAACCTGAAGTTCATAACCTTCACGACGCATGGTCTCAATCAGGACTGACAGGTGAAGAATGCCCCTTCCGTACACGAGATAAGCGTCGGGCGATTCGGTTTCCACTACCTTCAGTGCAAGGTTTTTTTCCATCTCCTTATACAGGCGATCACGAAGATGACGGGAGGTCACAAACTTTCCTTCTTTTCCGAAGAAAGGGGAATTATTGATTGTGAAAAGCATGTTCATTGTAGGCTCATCAATGTGGATGACCTCCAGCTGTTCAGGATTCTCAAAGTCAGCAATAGTATCGCCGATCTCAAAACCTTCAATTCCGACAACAGCACAGATGTCGCCGGATTTCACTTCCTGAACCTTGATCTTTCCTAACCCCTCGAAGGTATACAGCTCCTTTATTCTTGACTTCTGGATCTTGCCATCTCTCTTTACCAGAGACACAGGCATATTCTCCTTTATAGTTCCCCTTGCAACTCTCCCAATAGCAATACGGCCTACAAAAGAAGAGTAGTCAAGGGAAGTGATCTGCATCTGCAACGTTCCCTCGTTGACCGGTGCAGCAGGAATATGCTCCAGAATGGCGTCAAGCAACGGCGTAATATCTTCTGTCTGCTTCTTCCAGTCAGTACTCATCCATCCTTGCTTTGACGAACCGTAGATGACGGGGAAGTCAAGCTGCTCCTCAGTAGCCTCAAGGTTAAAGAACAATTCAAATACGGCTTCATGAACTTCTTCCGGCCGACAGTTCTCTTTATCCACTTTATTGATCACAACAATAGGCTTCAACCCTAATGCAAGTGCTTTCTGTGTAACAAAACGAGTTTGAGGCATAGCTCCCTCAAATGCATCGACAAGGAGCAGCACGCCGTCCGCCATCTTTAGCACACGCTCTACTTCTCCTCCGAAATCGGCGTGGCCCGGGGTATCAATGATATTGATCTTTATTCCCTTGTAGTTTACAGACACGTTTTTAGAGACGATTGTGATTCCCCGTTCGCGCTCCAGATCATTGTTATCTAAAATCAGCTCCCCAGTCTCCTGATTATCTCTAAACAACTGACATGTGTGTAAAATCTTGTCCACCAGAGTAGTTTTACCGTGGTCAACGTGTGCAATAATTGCGATGTTTCTAATATTCTGCATGAAAAACCTGCTCTCAAAAATTTGGGCAAAGATAAGCTTTTAAATCGGCATTCCGGCGCTTTTGCAAACGTTAAAAATAAATGACAATCAGGACTTAAGATAAATTTAACTTTGTATTATGGGAGCACAGGAAATTTTGGTTGTTATATTATTTATCGCCGCCCTGATCTATGTAGGGAACATGATTTACAAAAACTTCAACGCTAAAAAAAGCTGTGGATCAAACTGTAAATGTGGAATTGATTTTTCCGACCTCCCGGATCCTGAAAAAAAATAAGGCTTCAGTTACTTCAGCGTCTCTTTTTCGAGAAGGCAGACTGCATAAGCCACTACGCCCTCTTCTCTCCCGATAAATCCCATTCTTTCATTTGTAGTAGCTTTTATAGAGATGTCTTCCTCAGAAACGCCCATCGCCAACGCAATGTTCTTTTTCATCGCGGGAACATGAGGATTAATTTTGGGAGCTTCAAGGCAGATCATCGCGTCTACGTTCCCAATAGCCCAGCCCTTTTCGGCTACTAACCTGATACATTCTTTTAGCAGAATAAGACTGCTTATGCCTTTCCAACGTTCATCCTTATTGGAAAAGTGGTAGCCAATATCCCTCAAATTTGCCGCTCCAAGTATAGCGTCGCATATAGCATGCAGTAAAACATCTGCATCTGAATGTCCGAAAGCACCCGAATGATGTTCAAGATTCACACCCCCTATGATAAAGGGATGCCCCTCCTTCAGTTCATGGACGTCAAATCCAAATCCTACTCTGATCTTCATAATATAATTTTATACGCCGGGAAAGGAATAAAGACATCCCTTCCATCTTCGGCTTTTTATCTTATTGTATACGCAATCGTGAAGCGCAGTGTGTTTGCCAGAGGACTTCTGGTCTGACTGGCTGCAAGATAAGAAAAATCAAGATTGAATTTCTGATAGCGGTAGCCGCCGCCAAAGGTAAGGTAGCGTCGATCGCCTTTATCCCGACTTTCATAAAAATATCCCATTCTTGCTGCGAGCTGCTTGTTATAAACATACTCAAGGCCAGTGGCAATCGATATTTCCTTTAACTCTTCCGAAAATCCGCCAGGAGCATCGCTGAACGATCCGAACATCGCTGCGGGAACTGACTTGTTCGGGTCACTACCTGACACTATCTTTCCTTGAGAATCCCGAAGGGGCGGCGATGGGACCAGAAGCTTGTTTACATCCAGTGCGAAAGTGAGGGCGCCCTTCCCTTTGGCAACTGTTGCGGCGGTTCCTATCTTTAGGTTTGTCGGGAGAAAGAGACCTGAACCTTCATTTGAATAGCTTATTTTACTTCCGATATTTGATATAGCACCGCCGAAAGCAAGAAGAAGATCTCTGCCCGAAAAAGTAGTGGCATGGGTATAGTAAGCGGAAACGTCTGCTGCCAGAGCGGAAGCAGGTCCCGCCTGTTGTCCCTGGGTAACCATAGCATTCGAGATATTTGAGTAAATAAACCGGACGCTTGTGCCGAGAGAAAAGTTATTGCCAAACTTCCTGGCATAGGTCGCGTCTATTGCAAACTCGTTGGGGCGGAAGGTTCCATATGCCAGATCCGGACTTTCTCTTAATTCAATGTCACCGGCCGTGAAGTAACGAAAGGAAGCGCCTACCGTGTTTCGCTCATCCAACTTATAATATCCGTTCACATAAGCGAGATACATGTCTGAAACAAGCGTTCTCAGCCATGGGCTGTATGATAATGACACGGCCAACGTGTCGGATACAAAAGCAAGCTTTGACGGATTCCAGTGAGCGGAGCTAGCATCTGGAGAGGTTGCCGCTCCCGTTTCGCCCATTGCCCCGGCCCGGGCATCGGGAGCTACAAGTAAAAAGGGGACCGCCGTTTCCAGTCGTCGAACTGCCTTCCCAGCGTCTTGTGAGACTGCGTTTTGCGCTAGCAGATAGCCGGAAAAACATTGCAGCAAAACGCTCAAGCTGATCCAGATATACCTCCTTAACTTATTGCTCCGACGCATCATGGATTAAAAGTATAAATTTTTAATATGTATCTGTTTTTTTAATTGCAAGGGATTACAAACGGGCCCTACTCTCATAGCAAGAAGCACATAATTTTAAATTGGTGTAACCCACATTCTTAATCGACGTATAACAGAGAAATCGCCTTAAAAACACGATTTTGCCATGCTGGTGATTAATAACTATTTTAGCATCTTAGCTCTCATAATTAAATGAAAAAATTATCAATACTTTTTACCGCGGGACTTTGCGCTTTGGGAATCTTGGGGACTTCATGTAAAAGTAGCAAAAAAAGTGCTGGAGCTTCTTCAAAAACAGGCTGGGCCTACAATGACAAACACAATGGCGGGTTTTCTGTAGCGCCTAAAATCCAACCAGGCCCTGGGCCTGGACTGATTGCCATTGAAGGTGGAACGTTCGTAATGGGAGGCAGCCTGGCTCAGGATCTCTCCTACGAATACGACAATGTCAGGAGAAGGGTCACAGTAGCCTCGTTCTATATGGATGAAACGGAAGTTTCGAATGTTGACTGGCGGGAATACCTTTATTGGATACAACGGAATTTCCCGGAAGACAGAGAGTATTATTATAACGCGTTGCCCGACACACTCGTTTGGCGCCGACCACTGTCTTATAACGAACCTTATGTAGAAAACTACTTACGGCACCCCGCTTACCAGGACTATCCTGTAGTAGGAGTAAGCTGGGAGCAAGCCAGAGAGTATGCAGAATGGCGTACCGACCGGGTAAACGAACAAATATTAAGAGAAAAAGGAATTTTGCTCGACTATAAGTCGCTTGCCGGAAATACCAAAGGGGGAGGCAAGGGAAAAACCACAGCTGCAGCTCCTGCAACAAAAGATCCGTTCAATACAGATATATATCTAAACGGGCAGTATAAGGGAGAAGGTATCGACGGGAAGAAAATGCCGAGAAATTTAAATCCCGCTGCTACTGCAACAACAACAACCGCTGGAAAAGGCAAAGGGAACTCCGTGCCAAGAAGGCCGGTGACACGGGAAGATGGAGTGTTAAAAGAGCATTATCGTCTCCCAACAGAAGCAGAATGGGAATATGCAGCTCTCGCATTGGCAGGAAATACTGAATACGAAAATATCGAAGATGGCCGTATTTACCCCTGGGATGGCTTAGGCGTAAGATCAGGAAAGAAGAAGACACAGGGCTTGATCATGGCCAACTTCAAAAGAGGCGAAGGTGATAACATGGGTACTGGCGGTTATCTGAATGATAAAGCAGACATCACAGCGCCTGTTAGAAGCTACATGCCAAACGACTTCGGCTTGTACAATATGGCAGGTAATGTCAACGAATGGGTAGAAGACACTTACAGAAAGCTTTCATTTGAAGATTTCGAAGATTTCAATCCTTTCCGGGGAAATCAGTATGTCGACAAACGACTGGAAGACAAAAACAAATGGACCTATGCCAAGGACAAGTACGGCCGGCCGATAAAGGATCCTGCGAAATCACGCAGAAAGCAGACTTGGGCCGAGCTTAATGGCAAAGCTGACAGCAGCGCCAGCACGAAACACTTCAATCCCGACATGAGAGGATATAAAGACACTGTAAATCAGCAGCTTTATGGTACTGTAACCTTGATCAACGACCATTCTAAGGTATACAAAGGTGGCTCGTGGAATGACAGAGCGTACTGGCTGAACCCTGCTACCCGGCGCTTCATGCAGCAAGATGAGTCAAGTGCAGAAGTTGGTTTCAGATGTGCCATGAACATGACTGGTTCTACCGAGATCTTCACGAAGTATAAACCTCACTTCTCGCAGCCTAAGTCGAGGGCATCGAGTAAGGCAAGATAAGACCGAGACGAGATATAACGTATCCGCCCGACGAACCCATCTTTTAGGACTCGATTAGTTTCTTATAATTCTGCGGATAGAGGTCACGAATGTTCTTATGGTTAATGGTCATGACGTTTTGCAGGGCGTGTTTCAACCACTGCAGGGGATTCACCTCATGCTTTTTGCAGATAGCGAAAAAGGAATAGATCATGCCTGCTCTGGCAGCTGCATCATGGCTTCCTGCAAAGAGGTAGTTCTTGCGACCCAGAGAGATGGGCCTCAGTGCATTCTCGATTTGGTTATTGTCAATCAACAAGCTTCCGTCCTGCAGATAGGCGCTTAGCTTATCCCAACGCTCCATGGCATAGCGCATAGCCTTCCCGATCTGGCTTTTGGGTAAGGTATTCTTTACCTCATGAAAGATCCATTTTCCCAGTTCATTGATCACCGGAAGAGATTCTTCCAGGCGAAGCGCTTTGATTTGCTGGGCACTCAGTCCTTCCTCTTTTGCCGGAACAGGGACAAAAGTTGTGGAGAGAAGAGTAAAAGTAAGATATTAGCGTGCAGAAATTAGATAGATGCACGAGTCGTTTAAAGCCCTACTTCCCTTGATTATCCCTGAAGGGGTATCCGATTATTTCCAATTGACAGATCACAAAAAAGACACTACCGGGATTCATATTTACCTGGAAGAGATCAACTCCATTCCGGTAGAATATAAGACCAACAAGTTACTCTCCAAAGGCTTCTTTGATGAAGTGATTCTGCAGGACTTTCCCATACGGGGACAGGAAGTGTATTTGCATGTTAAGCGACGTAGATGGTGGAATCTGGACACAGGTAAGGTCGTTCACCGAGATTGGAATGTTGTAGCAATAGGAACGCGGATCACCAGTGATTTCGCGGCTTTTTTAAAAGCAATCAGTCGATACCCAGCCACATAGTCTGCAGACGATCGCCTCCTTTTACGGGATCAAAGGCAAGAAGCTGCAGCGCTATTATCGCGATCAACTCAGTGAATACAAGAATTGGGAGCACCGTACCGATGCCCGTAAAGGCTTGATCTTCCCACAGAACATCGGTCCTTATCTCTCTATAGATGAGACCAGTCTTTCCCAGGGTGAGCTCTATACGGTGGTCACCAATAAAGAAGCTAGAGGCAAAAAGGGCACTCTGGTTGCTATTATGGAAGGTACCCGTTCGGAGAACATCATTCCACTGCTTCAAAAGATCCCCCAAAGACTTCGTAATAAGGTCAGAGAGATCACCTTGGATCTGGCTGGTAACATGAGTTTGATCGCTAAAAAGTGCTTTCCTTTGGCCTCGCAGGTCATTGATCGCTTTCATGTGCAGCAGTTAGCCACAGAAGCGCTACAGGAAATACGGATCAAATACCGCTGGGAAGCCATTGATGCAGAGAATCAGGCTCTGGAAGAAGCCAAAGCAACTAAAACAAACTATTCACCTGAAATACTATCCAATGGCGATACCTTGAAGCAGTTACTGGCCAGAAGCCGCTATCTGCTCTACAAGGACCAACAAAACTGGAGTGCTGAACAGGCAGAGCGGGCTTGCTTGCTCTTTGAACGATATCCTTCCCTGGAAAAAGCTTATCAGCTAACCCGGGGCTTATCCTGGATATTCAGCAACACCAAAGATAAGCTCTACGCCTTTGCAAGACTGGCCCGGTGGAACGAGAAGGTGGAGCAATCCGGCTTTAAATCTTTTAATACCATTGCCAGAACCATCAATCTCTACCACAACAATATCTTGAACTACTTTGATAACCGAAGTACAAACGCTTCAGCCGAATCTTTCAATGCCAAAATTAAGGCTTTCAGAGCTCAGTACCGAGGGGTAGGAAATGTTAATTTTTTTCTCTTCAGACTCATGAAATTATTTGCTTAGTCCACAGATTTTGGTCCAGATCCCTTTTGCCTTTCGCTCTACTGCATATAAAGCCTGGATAAGCGACAAGGCTTTGGTTGCCCTGGTTTTATCATTATCCAGTGCCCGTTCAAACTCTCTTCTGGCATGAGCCCAGCAGGCTACCGGTGTTACTTCTGTCCGCTGTCCTATCTTTTGGTAGACGGCGTACCCGTCACTCTGGAGGTATCCTCTAAAGTGTTTCAGCATCTCCGTAGTGGCTGCCGCACCCCGGGTAGGCTGATAGTCCATCAGCACCAATCCATCCAAAGGACTATGGTAGACCCAATACCAGCCCATATGGGCAGCACCTTTCTTATCACTTTCCAATACTTTGATCGAGGTCTCATCGACCTGTAAATACCCTCTGGCTTTGATATCAAACCTGAGTTGCTGGTAGAGTGGTTCCAGTCTTTCCAGTGCCTGTTTGACCCAGCCTTCAATGGTAGAGGAGGCTATGGGGATGTTCTCCCTGGCAAAGCGTTGTTTCTGCCGGTAGAGCGGCAAATGATCCATGTATTTATCAGTGAGGATCATGGCCAGCAGCCCTGCTCCCGGAATGCCTTTATCAATGACCCGTTCAGGAAGCTCTCCCGTTTTTACTCCTTCTGCGTTTTTAGCGGCATATTTATAACGGATGTAGCGACGGATGAAGAAGCGGGCAGGCTCACATTCCAGTTCTTCGGTTACATCCTTTCCAATGCAGACCATATCCGTTAGATCACCCTCAGGGTGGATCTCGATTTCTTCTACAGGAAGATGGGCAGGCAAGGCAGCGCGGCCTTTATGTGCAGACTGCTTCTTACGGGTATAGGTGATCTGTTCTTTGATTTCTTCCTGCTGAATGGCTTCTGCTTCCGGCTGAGCTTCAAATGGCAATACGCCTTGTGCAGGGTCACCTTCAAAGCGTTCTCGCTTCTGGCCGAACTGCAGACGTTCTAAAAGGTCGACCCGGGCTTTGAGGTAGGTGATCTTTTCGTCCTGTCTTTCTATGGTGGCATCTTTGCGTTGCAAAAGAGCAATTAATTGTTCTTTTGAGAGTGATTCCAGTGCCATATCCATGGCATGAAATTACACAAAAAAGGCCGTCTATGCAAGAAAAAAGCCTCTTTTTATGCCTGATAACGTCGTAATTGCCGGCTCTTGTGAACCTGTATCCCTTCGATCATCAGCACCAGATCTGCCCAGCTCAGCTGCTCCTTTTTGGGAGTAGGGAAAGTACCCTGTTCGAGCCGCTTATAGTATAATACAAAGCCGCCGTGTTCCCAGTGCAACAGCTTAATATGGGTGCGCTGGCGGTTGAGGAAAACAAAGACTTCTCCTGAAGATACTTCCCTTTTGAGCTCTGAACTGACTAAACCACACAGACCGTCGAAACTTTTTCGCATATCACAATGGCCCTGATAGAGAAAATACCGGTGAGAGGAGTTCAGGCTGAACATTAATACAGATGAATGAGCTGAGAGATGATCTTCATATCAGAAGCCGGTACTTTGATGCGCACGCCGTTAGGGTAACTAACTTCTATGGCCTCTACAGACTCCGCCCGAGGGACCAGGGGGATAAACCCTTTCTTCTTTTCCGGTTCTTTGCTGCGTGATACCCAGTAGGCAAAGGTTGCCACCTTCATTCCTAATTGCTGACTAAACTCTTTTTGGGTAAGCCCGCTCTGACGCCAGCGCTCAACCTCTGCCTTCATTCTTTCTCTTTGATCCATTACTTTATCTTTATCGTGCAGGCAAAGTAAGGCCATTAAGAATTGAAGGTCAAGATGGGTTCGTCGGGCCGATACGATATAACAGTAACAGGCTGTCCTTTCAGGGGACAGCCTGTTTTCGTATAAAAACAATTCTGATCAGATGATACTAACGCCGGGTCGTGTATTGATCAGGCTGCACTGCTAATGAGATGTGCCCAACCGGGAAAATTGCAGCTTTCTTTTTAACGCACTCAAAAGGCGTGTTTCTTTACCCCGGCAGAGCGGGCGAGGCCTGCCTATTGGGTAAAGGCATATTGAATAAGATTGGCTCCCATTTTTAACGCTTTCTGCCGCGTGTTCTCTGAGTCGCCCTGATAAGTACCATAGTCTTCCCAGCCGTTGCCGAGGTCGCACTCATACGTATAGAAGCAACACAGCCTTCCTTTGTAAATCAACGCAAAGCCCTGTGGTCTTTTGTTGTCGTGCTCATGTATCTTGGGAAGCCCGGATGGGAAACTGAAAGGCCGTTGATATATTGAATGGTTAGCTCCAAGCTCTTTGAAATCCAGCTCGGGAAAAACCTTCTTCATTTGAGGTCGCACAAAGGGGTCAAGCCCGTAATTATCGTCAATATGAAGGAAGCCGCCACCTGCAAGGTATCTTCGCAGATTGCGACCTTCCTGTTCAGAAAAGGAGACGTTACCATGTCCCGTCATATAGATGAAAGGGTAATTAAATAACTCCGGGCTGCCCGGCTCTACTATTCCCTCCTGAGCTTCCAAATTAGTACCAATGCGGTCATTACAGAAAGTGATGAGATTAGGAAGAGCAGTCCGGTTGGCGTACCAGTCTCCTCCTCCGCTGTATTTAAGACGCCCAAGCCGATAGGAGCGCTTTTTCCAGCCCAAAATAAGCGTAGGCAATAAAGACAGCGAAGTCGACAGGAACTGACGTCGTCTCATAGGCTATCGGTTTAAAAAGTTCACTTCAAAACAGGCTTCTAACCCGGCCGTTTCAGTTCGCAGTCTTGCCGTTCCCAATGATATGGCCTCAGCTCCCGTGTCGAGCGCCATTTTAAGCTCAGCAGGAGTAAAATCGCCTTCGGGACCTATAAGTATTGTGCAGGGATGAGAAAGGCGAAGAACCGATTTTAACGGCAGTTTATCCCCTTCCATACAATGCGCCATAAACGTCTGCATCTTGCTCTTGTTCCTCAGAAGGAACTCCCTGAGATGCACCGGCTCATTAAGTAAGGGATGATAGGCCTTGAGAGACTGTTTGACAGCCGCTGTAATGATCTTATTCAGGCGGGCAGTCTTTATCTCGCGTCTCTCGGAACGGTCGCAGATTATGGGACTTATTTCGTCAATACCAATTTCGGTAGCCTTCTCAAGAAACCACTCAAATCGTTCAATATTCTTAGTAGGTGCTATCCCGATGTGGAGATAATGGCTTCTCTTTCCATATTCTTCCTGATGCTCAACAATGTTAAGTACCGCTCTTCTGGCATCAGCGTCAGCGAGCATCGCTGTGTAGAAGCCACCTCTTCCGTCTACAAGGTATACGGTTTCCCCCACGTTCAGTCTGAGGACCTTTACGCAATGTCGGCTCTCTTCTTCACTTAGGGTGTAAGTGGCACCGGAAATATCAGGAGTATAGAAAAGGTGCATGACCTTTAATTTTTAACGTGTATCTACAGCATCCTCGTGGTTGATCACGAGGTCCAGTTTGACAGACTCAACATTCTGCTCAGTCTTTTTAAGAATAGTGATGGTATATCCGTAAAATTCCTTTCTTTCGCCAACTTCCGGAATTTTGCCGAACAGGTCACCCACCAGGCCTCCTACAGTATCGTAATCCTCGTCTTCCGGTAAATCATGTGGCAGATATTCATTCACATCATAGATCGTAGCGGAAGCATTAACAATGAACTCGTGATCAGAGACCTTTTCTACAATGGGCTTCTCCTCGTCGAACTCGTCCTGAATTTCCCCAACCAGCTCTTCAACGATATCCTCAAGAGTAACCATTCCTGCAGTTCCGCCAAACTCGTCCAGTACAATTGCTATCTGGATCCGCCTCTGCTGAAACTCCTTCATCAGGTCGTTAATCTTCTTCGTTTCAGGGATGAAGTATGGCTTACGGATAATATCTTTGAGGATCATCTCCTTCTTCCCGGCAATAATGGGTAGAACATCCTTAGCGTGAATAACACCGATAATTTTATCTATCGTCTCATCATACACGGGAATCCTCGAATACCCCTCCTTCAATATCGTGTCCAGAACGTCCTCCTCAGGCATATTGATCTCAATGCCCGAAATCTTCGTCCGCGGTACCATGATATTTTTCACCACGCGCTCATTGAAATCGAAGACGTTCTTGATCAGCTCATGTTCGTTAATGTCGAGCACTCCGCTCTCCTTACCCTGCTCCAAAAGATACTGAAGTTCTTCCGAACTGTGCGTAGTCTCATGCACGCCAACATTACTTACACCAAAGAGCTTAAGAACCAGGTTAGCAAAGCCGTTCAGAAGCCAGATAAAAGGCCTGAATATAAAATAGAAGAAGTGCAAGGGGAGCGATATCCCCATTGTTATGGCGATCGGCCGCTGAATCGCTATAGACTTTGGCGCCAGCTCACCAAATACGATATGGAGAATAGTTATCAATACAAACGCAATGATAGGCGCTGCTGTTGTACTAAAAGATGTTACAAATGCCGTGCCTGCACCGAAAGAGTAAAGCAGGTTACTAAGCAAATGCTCCATCACTTCTTCACCAACCCAACCCAGGCCAAGGGAGGCCAGGGTAATACCAAGCTGTGTAGCGGCAAGGTAAGCGTCAAGGTGCTGCGTAATATGCTTGGCCGTCTTTCCCATCCGACTTCCTGACTTAGCCTGAATTTCGATCTGGGAGGCCCGCACTTTTACAATAGCAAATTCTGCTGCAACGAAAAAGCCGTTCAGTAATACCAGGAAAAAAGTAAGGAAAATTTGAAACGCCATCTAGCTACACTAACTTCGGTATAATAGCATTGTTATACAACTCTATGCTATCTTGAATAACCTTATAAGCCTCTTCCCTGCCCATAAGCTGCTCAACTGTTACATTCTTATGCTCCAGCGCTTTGTAATCCTGAAAAAATCTCACTATCTCTTTCATAGTATGTGGAGGCAGGCTCTCAAGATCGTCAATATAGTTCACTGACATGTCATTCTTAGCCACTGCTATAATCTTGTCATCCTGCTCACCGTTATCCACCATGTGCATCACACCAATCACCTTCGCTTCGATGACAGACATCGGAAAAACATCCACAGAACAGAGGACCAGGATATCCAGCGGGTCTTCATCGTCACAATAAGTCTGAGGAATAAACCCGTAGTTCGCCGGGTACATGACGGAAGAAAATAAGATTCGATCCAGCCTTAAAAGCCCTGAGTCTTTGTCGATCTCATACTTTCCTTTTGAACCTTTAGGAATTTCAATGATAGCGTTAACAAAAACAGGTAGTTGCTTGCCTGGGGACACACGGTGCCAGGCATTGTCATTAGTCATAGTCATTTATATTTTCGTTCAACTTCTTATTCTGAGTTTTGTTTAAAAGAAATTTTCTTTTAAAATAAGTCCATACCAGAGGGATCGCAGTGATAAGGATGAATCCTACAATGATATATAACAGATACTGATCTATTTGTTTTTCGAAGCGCTTCCCCAGAAAAAAACCCAATAAAGTTAAGGATGACACCCATAATACAGCTCCTGATATATTATAGAACGTAAACTTTCTTACATTAACACCTATTACTCCAGCTACAATAGGCGCAAAAGTTCTTACTATCGGAATAAACCGCCCCATGATTAGAGCGAAAGCGCCCTGCTTTTCGTAGTATTCTTCTGCTGCCCGGATATACTTCTTCTTGAAAAAGAAAGAATCCTTCCGAAGGTACAGCACCGGGCCAGTCTTTTTTCCAAACCAGTAACCTACGAAATTACCCAAAACAGCGGCAGCTATCAATCCCCCCACCAGCGCGTAAATAGACGCATCGAGCCGTCCCGTTGCAACGAACATTCCTGCGAGAAACAATAAATAATCGCCAGGTAGGAAGAACCCGAAGAACAAGCCCGTCTCAGCAAACACCACGAATAACACAAGATAGAAACCACCTTCTCTCAAAAGACGTTCGGGGTTAATAAATTGTTGCAGGTAATCCCAGAGCTCGTACATAAATGTATATTCGTAAAGCTACGAATATTAAAATAATTTTTGAGTTTAATATGGATCAAATCAGGCTCGCGACCAGATCCGGATAAATACCAAGGATTATAGTGACTATTGCTGAAAAAGCAAGGACTACCTTATAGTAGGCCGGAACAACCAGCGCAACCCTTTCCTCTTGCTTGAAATACATGGCTACAATAACCCTGAAGTAGTAAAATATGGCGATTACCGCATTTACCACTGCAAACACCACCAGAATAGTATGATAACTCGCAAGACTCCTGCTAAACATCATAAACTTGCCGACGAAGCCCGCGGTAAGAGGAATTCCAGCAAGAGACAGCATGGATACAGTGAGGCAGAAGGCGAGTAACCGATTCTTTCTTCCCAGTCCGTTAAAGCTGTCGAAACTATCGTTGCCTGTTTCGCGCTGCAACAAAATAAGTACAGCAAACGCTATGATTGATGCAACCGAGTAGGCAGCAGCATAAACAAACAGAGCATTGTCAGACGAGCCATCTAGTGTGATCAGGCCAAACAGCATATAGCCCGCATGGGAGATGCTGGAATAAGCGAGCATCCGCTTGAAGTGCTGCTGGTAGATCGCTGTGATGTTCCCAATCAGCAGGGAGAGCGCGGCAATAACAACTAATATAGGAATTATAAACTCCTGCTTCACTACGAAGCAGTTTAGCATGATCCGCAGAAACGCAGCAAAGCCGGCTGTCTTCACTACGGTACTCATATAGGCAGTGATCAAAGACGGCGAGCCTTCGTAAACATCAGGGGTCCAGAAGTGAAAAGGCGCAGCACCAACCTTAAAGCACATTCCGATTAGCATCAAAATAATACCAGTGTATAACAACGGAGATGGCTTTTGAGTCGCGGTAATATAATCACGGATTCCCTGGATATCGAAAGAGCCTGACGCACCATATAATAGCGCAATGCCGAACAAAAGAAAACCTGTAGAAAAAGCGCCCATTAGAAAATACTTCAAGGCCGCCTCATTCGAGGAGAAGTCTTTCTTCCGAATACCTGCAAGGATGTACATGCACACCGACATAATCTCTATTCCTATGAACAGCATCGAGAGATTATGGAAAGAAACCATCAGGATGATGCCTGCCAGAGAGAATAGAATTAAGGCGTAATATTCAGCAACATTGGCACTAATCTTTTCGAAATAGTCGCGTGACAAGAGCAAAATAAGAAAAGTAGTAAAAATTGTGATCCCCGAAAACGCAACAGCAAAGTTGTCGAAATGCATCATGTTGCTGAAGATCGGCTCTGCAAAGCGGTTCCATTCAGAAGTAGATAATATGAAAGCCAGTGCCAGCCCAAGTAAACTTACAGGCAGCAGCGCTCTCTTGGCCTTGAATAGTCCTAGATATAAAATAAGAAGTGCTAATAAGGATATCGTAATTAATGCATTCATTTTCCTTAATCTGTTTTTGAACTAGAAATTGATACTGGTTCCGTGCATCCTGCCTTCTACCAGTTGAACAAGCGACCTCACCGCAGCCTCCGAAATATGAAGGATCGGCTTCGGGTAAACTCCGATCACGACCACAAAGACACACAATATTACGAGCACCAGCTTCTCTAGTCCGTCAATATCTTTAAAGCTGTTAGTCCGTTCATTTGTACCACCCAGCATAACGCGCTGATACATCCTGAGCATGTAAACCGCCCCGAAAATAATAGTGAGACCTGCAATTACCGCCGCGTAAATATTATACTCTGACAAGCCCAGCAGCAATAGGTACTCACCTATGAAACCATTAGTAAGCGGTAATGCTATTGTTCCCAGTAAAATGATGAGAAAAGTGATCGCATACTGCGGAGCCACAGAGGCTATGCCACCCATGCCTTCTGTATCACGGGTCTGTAAACGGCGGATGAGAATATCGGCTATAAAGAACAATCCAACTACATTGATCCCATGATTAAGCATCTGAATCATCGCTCCCTGCAAGCTCTCAACATTCCATACAAACAAACCTGCAGCAATGAGCCCTACGTGGCCGATAGATGAATAAGCAATAAGCCTCTTGATATCCTTTTGGGTAAAAGCGATAATAGAAGCGTAAACTATCCCCACGATAGAAAGCATTAAAACCCAGGGCCCCCACTGAAGGTAGCCGAGCGGCACCACGGGGATAAGCCACCTGATCACCCCGTAAACGCCCATCTTTAGCATGATTCCAGCCAAAAGCATGCTCCCTGCTGTCGGAGCCTCCGTGTAAGTGTCGGGCTGCCATGTATGGAACGGAAAAACAGGCATCTTAATAGCAAATGCGAGGAAGAATGCCAGGAATACCCATCCCTGAGCACCAGGGCTCACCGAAGAATGGTAGAAAGATTGTAATCCAAAGTATCCGTCGGGAGTATGAGCACCGACGTAAATAATACCGAGCAGCATGATCAGACTCCCGAATACTGTGTATATGAAAAACTTCATATTAACACGAATCCTGTTCTCTCCTCCCCACATTCCACATATGAAGTAGACAGGAATCAGTGCAGCTTCCCAGCCAAGATAAAACAAGAAAGCGTCGAGTGCAGTGAACACCAGCAAAAGCCCGCTCTGCATAAACAAGATGAGACCATAAAACGCGCCGGGGCTTCTATAGCTGTTCTTAAAACTCGAAAGGATGATCAGTGGCACCAAAACATTCGTCAGGAGTACCAGAATCATGCTGATTCCGTCTATACCCGCCTGGAAACGGATCCCAAAAGAAAGAAACCAGGGGTAGTCATAAACAAACTGGGGAGCAGCAGAATCGGGATTAAAAAGGGAAAGAAGATAGGCAGTAAGTCCTAATGATAATACAGACGAAACAAAGGCGACTGTTCTTGCCTGTTGAGATTTACCAAACAACGATGCAGCAAGAGCACCAATCAGAGGTAAAAATATAAGCAGTAAAATTTCCATTTAGTTTTCCTATTCTTCTCTGTTATATTTTGTAAAATCCATATACCAATAAGGCGACAATACCTGCCACCATCATGAATATGTAAAAGCCGATGTTTCCAGTCTGGACGAGACGGAGGCCTCTCCCAGCCCAGGTTGTACACTTACCTAGTCCGTTGACAATGCCGTCAATAAAAGCCTTGTCTACTATCCTGTAAAAGAATCCGGAGATCGCATTCAAGGGTCGGGTTACCAGAAGGTCATAGAGCTCATCTATGTAATACTTGTTATAGGACAGGCGAGCCAGGAACCCTCTGTCTGAATGATCAGGCACTGGCACGTGTCCGTTCTTCACATACCGGATATAAGCAACCAGGGCTGCCAGGAAAGCACCGATAACCGATACCCCCATTAGCATGTATTCCGTGGAATGATCAAGAGGATGGCTAGCGACCAGACCTGCTGATTTAGAAAAAACAGGCGAAAGGTACTCTGCCAGCCAGTGGTGCCCTCCAAGGACCTCCGGGACCCCTATAAAACCTCCTGCAGCTGACAAGACAGCGAGGACAATCAATGGGCCTGTCATAGAAACAGGTGACTCGTGCAAATGATGTTCCTGTTCGTGCGTGCCCCTGAATTGCCCGTTAAAGGTCAGAAACATCATTCTGAACATATAAAAGGCAGTGAAAACAGCACCAACCACACCTATAACCCAGAATACTTTATTATGCTCAAAAGCATGGGCAAGAATCTCATCCTTAGAGAAAAATCCCGAAAAAGGTGGAATACCGGAGATCGCTATGGTTCCTGTTAACATCGTCAAAAACGTCACAGGCAGCTTTCTTCTTAAACCTCCCATCATCCGCATATCCTGCTCATTACTCATAGCATGGATCACAGACCCTGCCCCTAAGAAAAGCAGGGCTTTAAAGAACGCATGAGTGATCACATGGAAAAAGGCACCGGTATAGGCTCCAACGCCTAATCCGAGGAACATATACCCAAGCTGAGAAACAGTGGAATACGCAAGCACCTTTTTGATATCCGTCTGCGAAATCGCGATGGTTGCTGCGAGAATAGCAGTTGCCAGCCCAATAACAGCTACCACATTGAGTGTGAGCGGAGCGAGAGTAAACAGAATATTAGAACGGGCGATCATGTAAATTCCCGCTGTCACCATAGTAGCGGCGTGGATCAGCGCCGATACAGGGGTAGGGCCGGCCATTGCATCGGGCAACCAGGTAAACAGAGGGATTTGTGCAGACTTTCCCGTTGCACCTACAAATAGGAGGAGTGTGATGGCCACAAGTATAGGCGCACCTGATTTCATTGTCTCCGCCCTGGTAAACACTTCGGTGAATTCAAGGCTGCCAAACACCCGGAATATAAGAAAGATCGCAATCAGGAAACCCAGATCTCCTATCCTGTTCATCACAAATGCCTTCTTTGCCGCACCAGCATAGGACGGGTTCTTGAACCAGAAACCGATTAACAAGTAAGAACAGAGTCCCACTCCTTCCCAACCTATAAACATCACCACAAAATTGGATCCAAGTACTAACAACAACATGAAGAACACAAACAGGTTCAAATAGGAAAAGAACTTTGCATAGCCCTTATCTTCATGCATATAGCCGATTGAGTAAATATGAATGAGAAATCCAACGCCTGTGACGATCAATAACATTAAGGCACTGAGGTGGTCAATTTGAAATGCAAACGTGACAGAGAGGCTGCCGGTTTCAATCCAGTTAAACAGAGTTCGATGAGCAGAAACAGCACCGGAGTGATTAAGCTCTAGAAAAATGCCAGTACTGACACCAAACGATAAGAGAACAGCCACACAAGCCGTCAATCCCACAAGCCCCTTGGGTAAAACATTCCTTCCAAAGCCGTTTATTAAAAAGCCGATCAACGGAAATAAAGGAACAAGCCAGACTAAATTATTCCACATGAATATGTTCGTATAAATGTATATTCTATTACTTAACTATAATTCCGGTTCCCTCACTACCACTTTAACCTGTTCAGTACATTCACATCAGTTGAGTTTGTGTTCCGGTAGATCATTACGATAATTGCCAGGCCTACGGCTACTTCAGCCGCTGCCAGTGCCATAATAAAAAAGACGAAAACCTGTCCGGCAGCATCTCCCCGGTATGCAGAGAAAGCGGTCAGCAGTAAATTTACCGCGTTCAGCATCAGCTCCACAGACATGAAGATCACGATGGCATTTCTTCTGATCAGAACACCCATCACCCCTATCGAGAATATAACTGCACTCAGTAAAATATAGTGATTTAAAGGAACCCCTTGAATTGCGTGAGTAACTGTTTCCATTATGCTTTTTTTGGCTCTTTTTTAGCAAGTAAAACCGCTCCGACCATCGCCGCCAGTAACAGGATTGACGAAACTTCAAATGGTAGAAGAAAATCTTTGAATAGCACCTTTCCAAGGTTCTGCACCAGTCCTATATCTGGCTTGATCAATACTACAGGATCAGACGGCTGAAGCGCCTTTACCGATCCGGCAATTGTAACTAAAAGACACATTCCTGCCACTACTCCCGCCACTTTGACAAGGTTCGATTTCAGTGGTTCAGAGTCCTTGTTCAGGTTGAGAAGCATCAATACAAACAAGAACAAGACCATGATGGCTCCCATGTAAACGATGAAGTTCACGATTGCGAGGAACTGGGCATTCAATAAGATGTAGTGTATTGTAAAAGTGAAAAACGTGATAATGAGATACAAAACACTGTGCACCGGATTCTTGGAGAATATTACCAGTAGTGAAAAGAAGACTGATAAAAAAGCAATGAAATAGAATAAGTTCATTAATTCTACGATTTTACTTTACCTCTTACCAACGGAGTGGTCAAAGGTATAATTTTTTACGATTTGAGCGGTGCTTCCACCAGTTTATCTTTACCAAAGATGAAGTCCTTCCTAAGGTAATCAGCCTCCACGATAGGACCATCCAGATAGATCGCCTCTTTCGGACAGGCTTCTTCGCAAAGTCCGCAGAAAATACACCGAAGCATGTTAATCTCATAGACTGCTGCATACTTCTCCTCTCTGTAAAGGTGCTCCTCCCCTTTTTTCCTTTCCGCTGCCGTCATTGTGATTGCCTCGGCAGGACATGCCAAAGCGCAAAGGCCGCAAGCTGTGCAGCGTTCACGTCCCTGCTCATCCCGTTTTAAAGAGTGTAGTCCCCGCCAGTTCTCTGAAACCGGACGTTCCTGTTCGGGATAAAAGATAGTTTCCTTTTTCTTAAAAATATGCTTAAAAGTAATGGCGAGTCCCTTCAGGATCGAGGGCAGGTAAATCCTCTCTCCAAAGGTCATTGGCTTTTGCTCTAATACTTTCTTTCTGTTACTTAATGATTCCATAAAATAGTCAACTATAAAGCTTGCAATGCTTTATTAAATTAAATCCTTAACCGTCATCCAGACTCCTGTTATCACAATATTCGCAATAGACAGCGGAATCAGGATCTTCCAACCCAAATTCATCAATTGATCATACCGGAAACGGGGGATAGTCCACCGTACCCACATAAAGAAGAAAATAAAGAAAAATATCTTCGCGAAAAGGAACATCACCCCAAGGATCGAAATAAGATTAGGTGATAGTCCCAGATCGTTCATGAAGGGGAAATTATAACCACCAAAATACAAGGTCGACATCACCGCCGATGACACGAACATATTGATATACTCGGCAAATAGAAAAGCTCCAAGTTTAAAACCTGAATATTCCGTGTGATACCCCGCTACAAGTTCGTTTTCGCTCTCCGGAAGGTCAAAAGGTGTGCGGTTACATTCAGCAAAAGCGCACACAATAAAGATCAGAAAACCAAGAGGTTGTTTAAAAACGTTCCACGTGAACCATCCATTTGCCCAGAAACCTTCCTGCTGCGCCGCAATACCTCTTAACGACAACGTTCCCGAAACCATCAAAAGAGCTATAATAGAAAGGCCCATTGCAATTTCATAGCTGATGTTCTGAGAGGCGGCACGAATAGCGCCCATCAACGAATACTTATTATTGGATGCCCATCCGCCTATCATGATCCCGTACACACCAAGAGATACTACTCCGAAGATATAAAGTAATCCCACATTAATGTCGGCCACCTGAAGTTCAACCGTTCTCCCCCCAATAACCAGATCCCTTCCCCAGGGAATAACGGCACTTCCAATACTAGCAGTCAAAAGGGCGAGTGAGGGACCGGCAATAAAGAGAAAAGGATTTGACTCGCTGGGGATAATCTCTTCTTTAAAAAACATCTTGCCTCCATCGGCAAGAGGCTGAAACATGCCGCCGGGTCCTGCACGATGAGGACCAACACGCCCTTGAATAAAGCCGGCAATTTTCCTTTCGGCAAGCGTCGAATAGGCAGCAATACCCAGGGTAATAAGAAATATAACAACTACCAGTATAAACTTCTCTATAACAAATGCTAATTCCATTAAAGTCTTGTTATACGTTCAAATTGTTCTTTATTTGATTCCAAAAGCGCGGGGTTTGGCCTTACTACGGCAGGAGGCGCAAGCTGCGCGTAATGATTAGCAGAAATAACAGAATGAGGCGAAATACGGCGCGGTCCTTCAATTACCCAGTCGCTCGTCTTTTTCTTTTCAAAGCGGCAGTCATTACAGATAAACTCTTCCACTTCTCCGAACTCATCCTTCCTTGCTGTCGTTCTGATCACATCCTCTCCCTTGTACCACAACGTTACTTTGCCAGAACACTTCGGACAATCACGGTGTGCATCGACAGGTTTTGTAAACCAAACCCTGTTTTTGAACCTGAAAGTTTTGTCTGTCAACGCCCCCACCGGACATACATCTATTACGTTTCCGGAAAAGTCGTTCTCAATTGCCTTTTCAATATAGGTTGATATTTCCGCAGCATCACCGCGGCCCAGAACACCATGAACCCGGTTATCAGTGATCTGATCAGCAGTATAAACACAACGATAGCAAAGTATGCATCGCGTCATGTGAAGCTGTATCTTATCTCCAATATCTATTCGATCGAATGTTCTTCGTTCGAACTCATATCGTGTAGCCTCTGTTCCATGCTCATAAGCCAGGTCTTGCAAATGACACTCTCCCGCCTGATCGCAGATCGGACAATCCAAAGGGTGATTGATCAGCAGGATTTCAACAACGCCTTTTCGCGCTTCGATTACCTCCGGAGAGGTGATATTCTGAACTTCCATACCGTCCATCACTGTGGTACGACATGAGGCAACCAGCTTTGGCATAGGTCTCGGATCCTTCTCCGATCCCTTACTAACTTTTACAAGGCATGTGCGACATTTGCCGCCGCTGCCCTGCAGCTTAGAATAATAACACATAGCAGGAGGAACAATATCGCCCCCAATCTGCCGGGCAGCATTTAAAATGCTTGTGCCGGGCTCCACTTCTATACTTATCCCGTCTATTGTTACTTTAACTTTGTCTGACATGTTAAAGGTTCCTTCCAATTAAATTAATTTGCTGCAACTACTTCAGGTTTTGGCAATGGATCTGCATAATGTGCCAGCCCGAAATTCCTGACTGTCGCCTCCTCCGGATGTGTCACGTGCCACTCAAACTCGTCGCGGAAGTGACGGATCGCGCTCGCAACCGGCCAGGCCGCTGCATCTCCAAGAGGACAAATCGTATTCCCCTCAATCTTCTTTGACACATCAACGAGCAGGTCAATATCGCTTAGCTTACCGTGTCCGTACTCAAGCCTGTGAAGCACTTTCTCCATCCAGCCGGTACCCTCCCGACAAGGCGAACATTGTCCGCAACTCTCATGATGATAAAAACGAGAATAGTTCCATGTATTTCTGACGATACACTGATCCTCATCAAACACCACGAATCCACCCGAGCCAAGCATAGTTCCGGAAGCGAACCCGCCGTCCGCAAGAGACTCGTAGCTCATGAGCCGGCTTTCTCCATTGACCGTTTTCAGAATCAGGTTGGCAGGAAGGATAGGCACGGAAGATCCCCCCGCAACTACCGCCTTCATCCTTTTCCCGTTTGCTATTCCTCCGCAGTACTCGTCAGAATAAATAAACTCTTCTACCGGAATACCCAGTTCTATCTCGTACACTCCCGGCTTGTTTAAGTTACCGGACGCGGAGATCAGCTTCGTTCCTGTACTCCGGCCAATTCCCAATTTAGCATATTCCTCGGCTCCCTCGTTTATAATGGGAACAGTTGCCGCGATCGACTCCACGTTATTGACTACAGTCGGGCAATTATAAAGACCCGAGATTGCTGGAAAAGGGGGCTTGATTCTCGGGTTGCCCCGCTTGCCCTCAAGAGATTCGATCAATGCAGTCTCTTCCCCGCAAATGTATGCTCCACCTCCAGGCTGAACGTAAAGTTCGAGGTCGTAGCCCGATCCAAGAATATTCTTGCCCAAAAAGCCGGCGTTCCGTGCTTCTGCAATGGCTTTTTCCAGGATACGGATCTGCGGCATCATCTCACCCCGCACGTAGATATATGATGTATTCGCTCCAAGTGCAAAGCTGGAAACAATCATTCCCTCAATCAGCAAATGAGGAATATGGGTCATCAGAAAGCGGTCCTTAAATGTGCCTGGTTCTGATTCGTCTCCGTTGCAAACAAGATATCTCGGCTTACCTTCAGGCTTAGCGAGAAAGCTCCACTTCATCCCGGTGGGGAAGCCTGCCCCTCCGCGTCCGCGCAAACCCGATTTCTTAACCTCTTCCACAACATCTTCCGGCGACATGCCTCTCAGCACTTTCTCAACAGCACGATAGCCGCCTCTCTGCCGGTATACGTCGAAGGTGTTAATGCCAGGAACGTTTATATTTTCCAATAATAACTTTCGTCCCATTTTTTATTTCATTTGAGCATTTTCAGCTGTTCTTAATCTTAAACTATCTATCAACTCATCTACTTTTGCCTCAGTCAGGTTCTCGTAGAAGGTATAGTCCGGACCAATCTGAAGGACCGGCCCCATACCACAGGCTGCCAGGCACTCCACGCCCCTCCAACTGAACAGACCGTCGGGAGTTACCTCCCCTTCTTTTACATTCAGTTTTCTGGCAATATGGTCCATAATCTTCTCAGCACCAACCAGACAGCAGGGGCCAGTGCGGCACACCTCTAAAACGTACTTGCCCTGAGGCTTCAGAAAAAACATGGTGTAAAATGTCGCCACCTCATAAACCTCAATCGGTTTTAATTCGAGATACTCGGCAACCTTATCCATCGCAGGTGTACTCACCCAGCCATATTCAGCCTGGACAAGATGAAGGATGGGAAGAAGTGCAGACTTCTGCTTCCCTTCAGGATACCGGGCGACGATCTCGTTGAACTTAGTAATAAGCTCAGGAGTGAAAACAACTTCTTCTGTGTTAGAAATTTTAAGCATCTAATTCTCCTGCAATTACATTTAAACTACTCATATTAATGATCGCGTCAGAGAGCAGCATTCCACGGCTCATCGGCGCGTACATCTGGTAATTAATAAAACTCGGACGGCGGAAGTGCAGACGATAAGGCGTCCTACCCCCATCGTTAACTAAATAGAAACCCAGTTCTCCGTTCGCACCTTCCACGCAGTGATAGACCTCCGTCTTCGGACTATCAATTTCACCCATCACAATTTTAAAGTGATAGATCAGAGCTTCCATGTTATTATAAACTTCCTCTTTAGGAGGAAGATAGATTTCAGGAACATCGGCATGGAAAACACCCTTCGGCTCCTTCTCAAGCTTCTCAAGTGCCTGCTCAATGATCCGGATACTTTGATACATCTCTTCGTTCCGAACCATATAACGATCGTATACATCGCCGGTAGTCCCAACAGGGATGTCGAAATCAAAGTCTTCATAGGAGCTGTAAGGCTCGTTCACACGAACATCATAGTCCACTCCGGTGGCCCGAAGTATGGGACCAGTCCAGCTATAGCTAAGAGCAGTCTCGGCGTCTACGGCACCTACGCCCGCGGTCCTGTCAATGAATATCCTGTTCCTGGTAAAGAGCTCTTCAAACTCCTTCAGAACCGGAGGATATTCTTTCACAAACTTCTTAATCTTTGCCCAGGCGATATCGTTGAAGTCACGCTCAAAACCGCCAATGCGGCCAATATTCGTAGTAAGCCGGGCTCCGCATATCTCCTCGTAAATCTCGTAAATGTGCTCCCGCTTCTCCATCAGGTAAAGGAATCCGGAGTAGGCACCTGTATCTACGCCCAGGATACCGTTACAAATCAGATGGTCGGAGATGCGCGCCAGCTCCATGATAATTACACGCATATAATCCACCCGCTTGGGAGTCTGAATGCCAAGCATCTTCTCCACAGTCATATGCCAGCCCATGTTATTGATTGGCGATGAGCAGTAGTTCATGCGATCTGTCAGGGGGTGATCTGATAAAACGGCCGATGCTCGGCTATCTTTTCAAAGGCCCGGTGTATATATCCGATGGTAGAAACGCCACTTACGATACGCTCCCCATCCATCTCCAGCACATTCTGAAACACACCGTGGGTAGCAGGGTGTGTCGGCCCGAGGTTCAACGTCGTCGTTTCTTTACGATCCTGGTTATTAATAATTGCCGGTTGACTCATTTTTACCTCCCGAAGAAAAAGTCCTTTTTATCCACACGATTAGGATCCTCAAGCGGAAACTCCTTCCGCATAGGAAAAACCGTCATGTCATCCACATTTAAAATACGTCGCAAGTCAGGGTGACCTTCAAACTGTACACCAAAGTAATCATACGTCTCCCTTTCCATCCAGTTCGCTCCTTCCCACAGACCAGTTGCCGAGGGTATAGAAGGGTCAGAATCGCTCAGGAAAACTTTTATCCGCACCCTTACATTATTCCTAAAACTATGGAGATGATAAATAACTCCAATAGGAAACTCTTTTTCAGGGTAGTGGATGCCGGTGATGTCGGTAAGAAAATTGAAGTTCAATACCCCATCATCCTTCAGGTAAGTCAGGACGTCCAGAATCGATTCCGGATCTGTTTCGAAGGTAAGAAGGCCATGAGGCTCTGACGAGTGCGAAATTTTAGGTCCAAACATTTCGCTCAGTTTCTCAAGAACAGTCTGGTTGCTTATGTTCCCCATTTACTGGATTCCGTATTTATTTAATAACTCCTTATACTCGGGCAGGTTTCTCCTGCGCATAGGTTCATTTCTAACCAGGTCCTGCAGCCGCAGCACTCCGCTCAATATCGCTTCTGGACGCGGAGGGCAACCCGGCACGTACACGTCGACCGGTATGATTTCATCAATCCCCTGGAGAACTGAATAAGTATCAAAAATACCGCCGCTGGTCGCGCAGGCACCAACTGCTATCACCCAGCGAGGCTCCGCCATCTGGATGTAAACCTGCCTTAAAACTGGCGCCATCTTCTTCGCAATCGTTCCCATAACAAGCAACATGTCTGCCTGCCTCGGTGAAAAAGAAGGGCGCTCAGACCCGAAACGAGCCAGATCGTAGTGTGCACCCATCGTAGCCATAAACTCAATTCCACAGCAAGACGTAGCAAATGGCAATGGCCATAGCGAATTCGCCCTTGCCAGTCCCACTACTTTATCAAAAGAAGTTGCAAAAAAACCAGACCCCTCAATCCCTGCAGGTGCTTCTGCTAATTTAATATCACTCATTTTGTCTCCTTTTTAATAAAAAAGTCCACTTCAAATTATGAGATGGACTTCAAATTTACTAAAATAAGGAAGCCTTATATTAGCTCCCATTTATTTAGAACAATTCTAACTATTCCCAGTCCAACGCTTTTTTCTTGACAATATAAATAAAGCCTAACAGCAACGTGCCCATGAAAATGAACATCTCAATCATCCCTTCAAGTCCCATCTCTTTAAAGTTCACAGCCCATGGATACATGAAAATGACTTCTACATCAAACAAGACAAACAAAATTGCTACCAAAAAATACTTGATAGAAAAAGGAGCCCGAGCGTTGCCGATCACTTCAATACCTGCTTCAAAAGGACTCAACTTGTCCTTTGTCTTCCTCTTAGGCCCGATGAGATGAGTAATAGTCATCGTCAGCAAAACGAAGCCCAGGGCAACAAGCATCTGGATGATGATTGGCAGATAGTCCACAGGTGTGCTGGAAGATCCCATAATTTAAGCTTTGTAATTCGGGGCAAAGATACAAAAAGAGCCCGTAAAAACGGGCTCTCATATATATTTATAATATCATATTTTAGTTACTAAGCGACTTTAAAGCTTCAGCGGCGTACGTATTGCCTGGATCCAGTGCAATAGTCTTACTGAAATACTCTTTGGCCTTGCCGTGATTAGTTCTCATGTAGTAAGCACCGATATTATTGTATGCCTCAGCCAGGTTCTTTTTGTACCGCGGATCGGCCATCGTCTCAGGCTTAGCAGATAAAACTTCTACGTACTTTTCATAGAAAGGAACCATCAGTCCCTTCGAATTCTGATCATCATCCAACAACCTGTTTACCCGCGCGCGATACAAATAAGAGTCAGGCGTAGTAGGTGACTTCTGCACCACGTAGCTAAACGCGGAGTCAGCCTTGACAAGAATGTCCTTACGGCTCTTCTGAGTAGCAGCGTCTTTACCCGCGTAATCGAAATAATACGCCATACCGAGGTAAAAGTTGTCGTAAATAACAGTCTTAGACGACTCGTTTGATACAGCAAGCTCATAAAGCTTAGCCGCGAGGTCGTACTTCTTCGCTGTGAACTGCTCTTTCGCAAGTTCACTTAACGGCTCCGCATATGCTGAGTCAATTGACACAGCCTTAGCCAGGGTAGATACGCCACTCGTATCTTCAGACTTTAGTTCAGCGCGGCCCAGGTAGAAGTAGTCCTGTGCAATTACCCTTTCAGGTTCAACCTTTGAGATGAAGTCTTTTAAGGCCTTCACACTTTCAGCAAAGTGTCCGTTCTCAAACGCTGCGTAGCCCAGGTAACGGTATATACGTGGATTGCTTTGGCCCGACTGAGCCATTTGTTGAGCCTCTTGCTCCAGCGCCTTGTACTCGCCGGCTAACACAAGAAAGTCTGCATACCGCATCCTTGAATCTAAAGACCGGTCAGTGTTGTCCATGTACTTCCCATAGTATTCGAGGGCCTGCTTAATGCGCGCGTTATACTCATTCGGCTGGTCCTTAGCCCATTCGTAATAGGTTTCTGCCAGTTCACGATAAGCTGGCGCATAGTTCGCATTGCTAGCGAGAATAGCGTTAAACTCATCAGCAGACTCTTTGAAGGCCTTTGACCGCCTTACACTCTTTCCCAGTTCGATCTTAGCCCTCAGCAGGTTCTTGTCCATATCGAACGCCGTGCGGTAAGCGCTATATGCTTCACTATTCTTTTTGTCGCCGATATAAGCGTCGCCCATAAACAGATACACTTCTGCATCTTTCTCATTAATAGCTTTGGCCTTCTCAAGATTTGCAAGCGCAGTGGTATAGTCCTTTGCAAGCGTATAGGCTTTACCAATATATAGATATGCACTATTATCCTTCTTCTTAGTCAGAGAGATCGCCTTGTCAAAATTCGACTTGGCAGAAGCTTGATTCTTTGCAAGAAGATCCAGCGTTCCAAGACCAACATAATTAAGAGGATACTCAGCACTTGCACTTACACCCTTTGAGTAGGTCGCCTTCGCAGAATCGCGATAGTCAGTCTTCAAATAAACGTTACCGAGGAAAAAATAATTCTCTCCGGCGGCAGGTTGAGAGGCTATAAGCTTCTTAAGGATCGTCTTCGCCTGCTGATACTGCTCTGCGTCCATCGCCTTTCGCGCATCGCCTAAACTTTGTGCAAAAGCCGCCGACACAGCAACCATCACCACCAGGCCTGCTTGTACTGCTCTTCTTATCACTTTCATAGTTTACTATATTCTTTGTTTTAATTATTTGATAAATACTTCCCTCGGCGGTATGCTGTCTGGCAGCAAGCCCGACTTTAAGACTATTCTCTGTCCGGTTTCGCCTGCGAGGAAAGAGGCAAAACCCGAACCCAAACCAGCACCACCCTGGCAATCTATAATATAGAGGTCTCTGCTAAGCGGGTAAAGCTCCATAGCCAGATTGTCCTGACTCGGCTTGTAAAACTTATCAGATCCCGGCTTACCGGGCAGATTCTTCACACCCAGCACCCGCAAGCCTTCTATTAGCGGTTCAAGCTCCTTGCCGGGCTGCTTGTACCAATTAATACCTATAACACCGATTACCCCAGAATTATTGTGTACAAACTTAATTACTTCTGAATTTGTTTTAAGAGCGTACACACCTTTTGAAGGCAATTTACTAATTTTTGCTAAATCTTTTAAATACCTGACTGTACTCGAGTTAGGATTATCGAACACCAGTCGCCTACTGGCCTCCTTACCCTGCATGATATCAATGATCTCCTGCACCGAAATTGTGGAGTCCGCAGATGACTTGCTGGCGATCAGCGCCACTGCATCAATTGCAAAACGCGTTTTGCGCACTTTTATGTTCTTTTTCTCAAATACAGCCGCCTCCTGCGGACTTAGCAATCTCGACATAATCGCCACCTTTGCGCTGTCAGCAACCAGCGCATTGACGAGCATGTTCTCGGCTTTATAAACCAGCCTGATGTCAGCCCTCGGATAGGTGCTCTCGAAAACAAACAATTGGTCGTCCACTATGGGAGCGAAACTTTCGTCAGCCAGGATCGTTGTGGTCCCCGACGTCTTTGTTTCCTGCTTTGGATTTGTACTACACGATACAAAAAAAAACGCCAAAAGAGGCAAAAACAGAGCTGTACGTTTCATAACATCAATCCCTTCTGGTCTGCAGAAGTCTGACCAGTCTCAAAAAAGAATACGCAATCAAAAATACCCCAAAGACGACGCGATATGACTTCTCAAGGTGCAGGGGAATGCCATTCCAAAATATAATGGCCAGGCCCACTACCAAATAAAAAACAAACATGAAAAGCCCAAAAATGAACAAAAATCGCTTTGCGGGCGATTTTTGTCTGTTTTCTCTTTCGATCATTTAACTAACTATTGTCCCTCCAGGTTCAACATGATAGGTAAAGTATACTGAACACGTACCGGTCGTCCGTTCTGGATACCAGCCTTCCACTTAGGAGCTCTCTTAAGCATCCGTATAGCTTCGTCGCCAGTTCCCATCCCCAAATCTCTCAAAACCTTAATGTCAGTTAAGCTACCATCTTTCTCGACAATAAAGCTTAAAATCAGACGACCAGAAACTCCTTGCTCGCGAGCTGCAGCAGGATAAACATAATTCTTACCAACATAGTTGTAGAACTTATCCATACCTCCTGGAAACTCAGGCATCTGCTCGATGCTCGCAAAGTCGTGGACTGTGTTATCTTCCACTACAGCCTGTTTAGTCGGAGGAGCTGTACCTACAGGCTCGTCGATTCTGATTTCAGCATTAGGATCTCCGGCGATGGTTTTCTGACCAGGGTCAGCAACCTTAAGCTCTTCCACCGTTGGAGGCTCTTCATCACGAACCTTGTCAGCTGGTACTACCACCGGAGGCGGGAAACGTACCTGGTCCACTCTAGGACGGGGAGGTTCAGCAGCCGGTGGTGGCGGCGGAGCCTGCTCATCAACCGGAGGCGGCGGAGTTAACACTACTTCCGTCTGAATTACTCTGTCTTCTGATCCGTCATCTGGTGTCAATCCTTTGATATACTTAATAATAAGAGGTGAACTTATTGCAAGAATAAAAAGGATACTCCCAATAACCAGTGCCCTGTTTGTGGTCCTGGCATTATTCTTACGTAGCTGGTAGGCACCGTAAGCCTGATTTCTGCCAGTGAAAACCACATCGATCCACTGAAGGTTATAAATATCTAATTTTGCCATTGCTTATTAATTTCTGATTAGGGTATTAATATATGCCGTCGCGTTTTAATAAGCCAATTTCAGGCTCGGTGATATCAACTATAGCGTACTGCTTCACGTTAGTGATCTTAATTTCATCGAGCATATCTACAAGATTCCTGTAGTTCGACTTATCGCTAGGCTTTATCAATACAATCATGTCCTTGCCTGTAGCTCCCTTTATGTCTTTTGCCTTAGTTAAGATTGCCTTACGAATCCCATCTTTACCGTAATTTTCAACAGTCGGAGGAGTTTTTGGATCGTCGGGCAAACCAATAAACCACTCAATTCTGTTCTTATTTCCCAATAAGATGGTCATTGTACGCGTATCCGCTACGTCCAGCTTCTGATTCGGATCCTGATCATTCTTGTCCGGCATTGCAAGGTCCATAGCCTGCGGCTTTGCAAGGGTGGTAGTTAGCATGAAGAACGTGATCAGAAGAAACATCAAGTCAACCATCGGAGTCATATCCACACGTGTCGATTGTTTCTTGCTTCTAACCTTCCCGCCTTTATGTTTACCACCCCCACTGGAGGTATCTAATTCTGCCATTTCTTTCTACTTTTTACATCAACTACTAGTCCATCCCTTCCAGAGAAGTAATAAGACTAAACTTGTTGACTTTTTGTTTTTGTAAAATATCGATAATCTTCTTTACTGTCGGATACTGCTCCTTGGCGTCCCCTTTTATAGACACACGCATCGACTCATCGTTGAGTTCCTTGGTGGCCAGGCGGGCGTTGTATAACCACTCGTGCAGCTGGGAAGGACTTTGACCTACAGAGTCTACAGGAATCCCCTGCTGTACTCCGGGCTTGTTGCGGTCTGTACCTGACAGGGCAATAACCTGTTTTAGCTGTCTGATATCAACACCGAAACTTTCCATCAATGAAAAGCGCTTCTTTTCCTCATCAGTAAACTGGACTTTGTAGCGCTCACCCATTTTCTCCAGCATGTTGATACGAACATTCTGACCTTTCACGCCAAAGAACACTTTGCCCTGACCCACGGTGATCGTACCGATATTGGTCTCAGGCACTTTAATCTTTACAGTCGAAGTCGGAGTATCCACTGTCAGAGGTTCTGGCTGACGCGCTGTTGCTGTTAAGATGAAGAACGTTAACAACAAAGAAGCCACGTCACACATTGCCGTCATGTCAATAGCAGTACTCTTTCTTGGTACTTTTACTTTAGGCATCTTTCAATTTTATAATGATTCCTTAATCATTTTTAATAGTGATGAAAAAAGCCCGGACATTCCATAAAGTCCGGGAACTTTTTTAAATCTTATTTGTGAGTACTTGCGTAGGTCTGTACAATTGAGAACCCTGCTTCATCAATTGAATAAGTTAACTTGTCAATTTTAGAAGTAAAGATGTTGTACATAATGATCGCTACAGTTGAAGTCGCGATACCAGTTGCTGTGTTGATAAGTGCTTCAGAGATACCGTTTGCAAGCTGTGCCTGGTCAGGAGCACCTGCAGTTGCCAACGCACTGAACGACTTGATCATCCCTGTTACCGTTCCTAACAGACCTACCAGTGTACCAGTAGAAACAAGAGTTGCAATGATAGTCAGGTTCTGTTCCAACATTGGCATTTCAAGAGCTGTTGCTTCTTCGATATCTTTCTGGATGGCTAATGCAGCCTGGTCGTTGTCTAACGTTCCATCAGCTTCAACTTCTCTGTATTTTTTAAGACCTGATTTGATTACGTTTGCTACAGAGCCTTTTTGCTTGTCACACTCAGCCATCGCAGCTTCGATGTTTCCAGCAGACAGCAATGTCTGAACTTTCTTTACAAAGGTTTCAACATTACCTTTTCCTGCAGCCTTTGAAATTACAAAAAACCGCTCGATAGAGAATACAATTACCATCAGGAACATTCCCATCAGCATTGGTACGATAATTCCTCCCTTGTATACCATTCCAAAGTAGTTACCTGCAAGCGGGTGACCGTTTTCAGGATCGCCGCCTTCAAAGTTTACGGGGTTACCCATGACGAACTTCCACAGACAGATTCCGATGATAATACAAATAATGATTGTCAGACTTGCAAAAATGTTTGAACCAGTGCTTTCTTTCTTCGCAGTTGTTGGTTTTGGTGCGGTTGCCATTTTTTAAAAATTTAATTTAGTTTTTAGTTTTTAATTTAAATATAATAGTTGCTACTTATTTGCAGTTACACAATAACAAAATTAGAACTTTCGAATAATCAAAAAACGTGATTCTGATTACTTTTTCGCCGTTCCCCCCGCAGCATAACCGGTCCCGGGAAAAGAGCGCTGTTTGAAAAAACTGTCTAATGATCGTCACAATTTTTTGCAATAAAAACCATTTTTTTTTTCAATTGCAAATTGCCACAACAAAAAGACGCGCTGCAAGCGTAAATCAGAACTCTTTTTCAAACATTCAGTTAAATTACCCTCCTGATTTTTTTACTTTATATCCGTCAGCCTTTAAGGCGTCAAAAATTTTATCCCGAAAATCTCCCTGCACCACAATCTCCCCATCCTTTGCAGAACCTCCTGTCCCGCACTTCTGTTTTAGCTTTCGTCCTAAAACCTCCAGGTCGGATTCCGTTCCTATAAAACCGGTGACCAGCGTGACGACCTTACCCCCCTTTGCTTTCTGTCTAGCTGCACACGCAGATCCTGTTTTTCCGGGGGATAAGTCTCCTGAACATCTTCGGTCTCATATTGATACTGATACTCAGGATCAGTCGAATAAACAACGCCGTTAATATTCCTATTCTTTTTAGACATAGCAGCTAATATAACACAGAAAGCGAAGATGGTTCGACAGAAATTAAAATTTCTTCTCCCACCAGCCTTGGCTCACCATCCAAATGAACTCTCGCGTTGCCGTAAGATACTATACGTATATTTTTACCTTTTATTATTTCTACATAGCGCGATTTATGAGCCGTTTTTCTAAACATCCTCAGCGCTACTGCCGGAAATAAAGCCAAAGGAAAAGGCTTCACAATGCAGAGATCAAGTAAACCATCGGAAAGCGAGGCTTCCGGCGAAATATAGGCGTTGTTCCCATACTGCGGAGAATTTGCGATGCTGATCATAAAAGCGGTACGCTCATACAACGATCCGTCCACCTCAATTCTGTATTGCTGAGACTTATACCTGACAATCTCGGTAAAGGCCGTCCTCACGTAGCCGAGGAAACCCCTCGAAGGGAGTTTGGCAAATTCATGGCTGATATGTGCATCGAAGCCAATGCCCGCCATATTGAAAAATTTTTGTCCGTTAAGCAGTCCCGAGTCTATTATCCTTACCCTCAACGCATTCAATGCGGCCACAGCCTTCTCATTATTTAACGATAAGCCAAGCGAAAGAGCGAGGCCATTTCCTGACCCGCAGGGCACAATTCCCATTATTGATCGTGTACCCGCTATGCCTGACGCAACTTCGTTAATCGTTCCGTCTCCCCCACGGCCACTACAATATCCTCCTCTTGCGCGGCGGCCTCCGCGGCCAGCTCAAGCGCGTGTCCCTCATATTCAGTAAATACAAACCGCGCCGTAAACTTCGCCTTATCTAAATACTTCTCAACCAGGAGGGGGAATCCCCGTTTATCCATTCCTCCTGATATTGGATTAATGATGAATAGAATTTTCTTTTTCAAACAGCGGTCTATCAAATGAGCGGATAAATTTAGACGAATTTAAATGGTATTCAAATCACAAGAATAAAAATCTATGCGTTTATTCACCATAAGAAAGCCAGCAGAACAACCAGCACAAATGCCGTAAAAAGCCTCGCCGCTTGAGTGTTCCCGTTTCTGACCTGATAAAAATTGCTTTTTGCTGATCATAAAAAAACGTACCTTCGCCTTACATAAAGTGGACTGATTTGCTTTACTCCCCTCGGGAGCAAGATTGCAACCACGTAAAAAAAGTGCTAACATCTCTTATTTTTACAGCCCCTGCAATTGCCAGTCTCTCCGCTTCTATAAACTGGAAAATATATTTTTAGAAGAATTATGCCGTATTTATTCACATCAGAGTCTGTTTCTGAAGGACATCCGGATAAAGTTGCTGACCAGATTTCCGATGCCCTCATTGATAATTTCCTTGCCTGGGATCCCGATTCAAAAGTAGCGTGTGAGACGCTGGTAACAACGGGTCAGGTTATCCTCGCCGGAGAAGTAAAATCCAATACATATCTCGACGTGCAGAAAATCACCCGGGACGTTATTCGAAAGATTGGGTATACCAAGTCAGAATATATGTTCGAAGCAAACTCCTGTGGTATCCTTTCAGCAATTCATGAGCAGTCGGCCGACATCAATCAAGGTGTAGACAGGAAAGAAAAACAAGAGCAGGGCGCGGGAGATCAGGGAATGATGTTTGGTTATGCAACGAACGAAACTGGCAACTACATGCCCCTTCCTTTAGACCTGGCTCATAAGATCCTCACCGAGCTTGCAGGTCTGCGCCGAGAGAACAAAGATGTCACCTATCTCAGACCGGATGCAAAATCGCAGGTGACGATAGAATACAGTGACGATCACAAGCCGATCAGGATCGACGCCATTGTGGTCTCCACTCAGCATGACGACTTTGCCTCGGAAGAAGAAATGCAAAGGAAGATCCGCGAAGATGTGATCAACATTCTTATTCCGCGTGTAAAGGCTCACATCAAGCCTGAACTGCAGCACTTATTTAACGACGAGATCAAATATCACGTCAACCCAACCGGAAAGTTTGTAATTGGCGGCCCCCACGGCGATACAGGCTTAACAGGCAGGAAAATAATCGTTGATACCTACGGTGGAAAGGGAGCCCATGGCGGCGGTGCCTTCTCCGGAAAAGATCCCTCTAAAGTCGATCGTTCTGCTGCTTATGCAACACGGCACATCGCAAAAAACCTTGTTGCAGCCGGGCTTTGTGACGAAATCCTCGTTCAGGTTTCCTACGCCATCGGAGTAAAAGACCCCATGGGCATCTATGTAAACACGTATGGCACGTCCAAAGTGAACCTTTCCGACGGAGAAATTGCAGAAAAGATCGCTCAGATCTTTGATATGACCCCCTATGGAATTGAAACCCGCCTTAAACTGCGAAACCCGATTTACTCAGAGACAGCGGCTTACGGACACATGGGACGTGAACCACAAATCCTGACTAAAGAATTTGAAGGAGCAGGAGGTGAAAAGAAACAGGTCGAAGTTGAACTTTTCACCTGGGAAAAACTGGACTACGTCGAAAAAGTAAAAGCAGCCTTTAATTTATAATAAGGTCTGACCACATATATACAAAAGCCTTCTGAACTATCGGAAGGCTTTCGTTTTATCAGGAAGCGTGGTTTGCCAAGTCAATTTTTATCCTAAGTTTGCCTTATATGTTAAATGAAGAAATAAACCCATGGACCATTACCTCAGCGCAAGAGATCTACGATAATCCCTGGATCCAGGTCACACAGTTCGGCGTCATTAATCCCTCAGGAGGCAGCGGAATCTATGGTAAGATTCACTTTAAGAACCGCGCGCTGGGAATACTTCCTTTAGATAAGGATTACAATACCTGGCTGGTCGGACAGTACCGCTTTCCACTCAATCAGTATAGCTGGGAAATTCCCGAGGGAGGCGGCCCTTTAGGTACAGACCCTCTTGAATCTGCAAAGCGGGAGCTGATGGAAGAAACAGGACTGACTGCATCACAATGGACAGAAATTCAGCAAATTCACCTCTCAAATTCGGTAAGTGACGAGTTTGGCTACATCTTTCTCGCTCAAGGACTGGAACAAGGGACATCCCAGCCCGAAGAAACGGAAGATTTACAGGTGAAGAAGCTCCCCTTTGAAGAAGCATACAAAATGGTACTGGACGGAAAGATCACCGACTCGGTCAGCATTGCTGCAATTTTAAGAGTCAAGCTGATGCTCCTGGAAGGAAAAATCTAATTTTCGTAGTTTTGCAGGGATCGCCCTACTAAGGCCGTATTTACTACAACAGATGAACAAATTCTTAGGCTATATATTTTCTCCTATTCATTACCTGCTTTTTGGCCTACTCCTGGTTATTTTTCATCCCATTCAGTGGCTTAGCCTGAAGCTGGGGGGATACACCGCACACAAAAGATCAGTTGAAATCTTAAATTACCTGCTAGTCTGCACCTACTACGTCATGGGCGGCCGTGTAAGGTACAACAATCAGTTTAAACTGCCCGAAGGCCGCTCTATCATATTTATTGCCAACCATCAGAGCTTGTACGACATTCCTCCTATGATCTGGCACCTCCGCAAACACCATCCTAAGTTTATCTCCAAGATCGAGCTGACCAGAGGGATACCAAGCATTTCATTCAATCTAAAGCATAGTGGCGCAGCCAACATTGACCGAAAAGATCCAAAGCAATCGATCTCTGAAATCCTGAAATTAGCACAAAGAATGCGTGAAAATAACTGGTCTGCAGTGATCTTTCCGGAGGGTACCCGGTCAAGAAACGGAAAGATGAAGCCTTTTGCTGCAGGAGGTCTCAATACCCTTCTGAAAAAAGTCCCCGGCGCCCTTGTTGTGCCGGTTGCCATAAATGGGTCCTGGAAGCTGACCAGGTTCGGATCATTTCCACTCAGCTTTGGCGAAAAAATGAGCTGGACAGTATTAAAACCGATCGAACCAGCAGGTCGCCCTGCAGACCAAGTCATCATTGAAGCAGAACAGTCCCTCCGCGCGGCAGTTCACTAAATATTCCGGTCCTCGATCTTTTTGAAAAATTTGTCGCGGTAGGTATCCCCGATTGGAATGATTTTGTCACTGATCTGGATCCTTCCTCTTTCAATACTTTCTATCTTATCAATAGAAATTATGAACGACTTATGAACCCTTGCAAAACGTTGAGAAGGCAGCACTTCTTCCAGCTTTTTCATATGCTGAAGCGTAATGATACGTTCCGCACGTGTAAAAATAGACACGTAATCCTTTAGCCCTTCTATATATAAGATGTCGTTAATATAGATCTTCTGGATCCGATGCTCCGTCTTGACAAAAATGAAGTCAGGACCAGCCGACAGTTGAACCCGCTCAGGAGGGACAGCGGGCGAAGCAGCCGGCACTGCTGAAGCCTGTACCTTCATAACGGCCTTATAAAACCGGTCAAAAGCGATGGGCTTCAACAGGTAGTCCGACACATCTAATTCATAACCGTCCAATGCATATTCGGAATAAGCGGTGGTCAGAATGACTGCACATCTTCCCTTTATAATCTTCAGAAACTGGATGCCAGTCAGCTCAGGCATTTGAACATCCAGAAATACAAGGTCTGCACCATCATCCTGCACAAGGGCCAAAGCTTCAAAGGCGCTCGTTGTCGCCTTCACCAACTCCAGAAAAGGAACTTTCGCAATATAGTCCGTCAGGATGTCCAGAGCGAGGGGCTCATCGTCTACAACAAGGCAACGTATCATATTCATTATAACTCCAGTACTAATTTACATTGATAACAATCTTTGCTATCGTTAATTTCAAGCGTGTACCTGTTATGATAAAGCAGCTCCAGGCGCCGCCTTACATTACTCAAGCCTATGCCGCTCGTCCTATCCTTATTCTGACCGCTTTTCTGATTAACAACTGAAAAAGCCAGCCTCCCCTTTTCAATCCGGATAGAGATTTCGATTGGGCAGCCACTATCAGTGACAAGTCCGTGCTTGAATGCATTTTCAACAAACGGGATAAGGATCAAAGGCACAATGGTCTGATCACGGTCGGTCCCCTCTATAGATATCCGCACAAAATCATCATTTCTAAACCTTAGTTTCTGGAGTTCAATATAATTCTCCAGATAGCGGATTTCTTTATTCAACTCCACCTGGCTTTCGTTACTTTCCTGAAGCATATACCTCATGATCTCCGAAAGCTTCAGAATGGCAGCCGGCGTTTTATCCGATCGCTGATAGGCCAGCGAATATATGTTATTAAGTGAATTGAATAGAAAATGAGGATTGATCTGCGACTTCAGGAAAGCCAGTTCCGCTGTGAGCTTCTCGTTCTCCAGATTTTTCCTGATCTTCTCATTGACGAACCAGTCTACAGAAAACTTAACAGCTGTACTGAGAAATACAAAGAACATTCCGGTCACCACTGTCCCTATATAGTACTCCCAGAACGGTATAATCTGGTTGTGCATGTGGCCCCTCACCAGAACAATATCAGCAAACAACCAGGCCAGGGAATACTTAACAATACCCGAAAAAAGGATCAAAAACAGAATGCTGAGGGCACATCCGAGGTATCTCCTGCTGTTGAGGTACTTCGGAAGAATATACAGATAGTTGATGTAAAATATCGCAACATTGAGCAGCCCAAAATAGCCGAATATAACGAGGGCATCCTCTATGCGTCCCCTCTGACTGCTAATCAGAACAAATAGTAATATAATGGCCAGCCACACCGCAAAATGCAACAAAGGCGTCCTGATCTTATTCATCGTTCTAAAATAAAAATAGGAAATCAATTTGCTACAATGATTAGACGAACCGACTCTGTTAATCTTCCAACCGCCCGAAAAGAGACGCACAGCTGCAGTCAAGCGCTGCTCCAACGGAGTATTCCCTAAAGAAAAACATTCATGAGCTGCGCTCTCAAACGGGAGATGAAAGGTGTTGAATGTTCTTTGTGTCCATAAAACTTAGCGAAGCGATCTCATCGAGGCCTTTAAAAAGCATTTAATTATCTCAATAAAACAAATAGACTTTCAAGAAAAAAGCCGGCAAATTATACTTTACCGGCTTTTCTGAGTATTTCAACTATCTTTACTTTTGAGTCTCCATTAGCTCGAAGCACTCTTTTGCAATCTCAAGTTCTTCGTTAGTAGGCACCACCAGCACCTTTACTTTTGAATCAGGAGTGTTAATCTCACGAATCACAGAAGCACGCACCTTATTCTTTTCTTCGTCCATCTTAATGCCCAGAAATTCCATTTCCTGACATACCGTCTCCCGCACGTCTGCTGCATTCTCACCAACACCGGCAGTAAAGACAATCGCATCAAGACCGTTCAACGCAGCAGCATAAGCACCTATATATTTCTTTATGCGATAGGCGTACATATCGTGTGCAAGGACAGCATTCTCCTCACCTCTCTTCACGGCATCCTCTACATCGCGCATATCACTGTTCCCGGTAAGGCCAAGCATTCCGCTGCGCTTGTTGAACAACGTATCCACCTGCTCGATATCGTATCCCAATTGCGAAACCAGGTAGAATACAACAGAAGCATCAATATTACCGCAGCGTGTACCCATAATAAGACCGTCGAGAGGTCCTAATCCCATACTTGTATCCACACATTTTCCGCCGTCCACGGCCGCCATACTACATCCATTACCTAAATGGATAGTAATGATTTTCGCATCTGGTTTTTGGAGGTAAGCAATAGCCTGTTCGCTAACGTACTTGTGACTTGTACCATGGAAGCCGTATACCCGGATTCCATGATCAGTATAAAACTTGCCAGGAATTGCGTAACGATATGCCTTAGCGGGCATCGTTTGATGGAACGCAGTATCAAATACCACGATCTGAGTAGCTTTGCTGAAGATTTTTTGCGCTACTGTAATACCAACGTAGTGCGCCGGATTATGAAGAGGAGCTAACGCAGACAGCTTTTTGATCTCTTCTTTCACCTCGGGAGTAACAACAGTAGTAGTTGAGAAACTCTCACCGCCGTGAACAATCCTGTGTCCCACTGCTTCAATTTCCTCCGGATCCTGGATCACCCCTATCTCAGGAGCAGTTAACAGATGACCTACCTCCTGCATTCCAGCCTCGTGATCAGGCAGCTCAAGGGTCCTTTTGATCACCTTTTCTTCACCGTTAAGATACACCTTGTGCGTAATGGCTGAAATATCAAGACCAATACGTTCTACCAGTCCTGTACAGATCGGAGATTCCGATGGCCACTTAAAAAACTGGTACTTAATAGAACTGCTCCCGCAGTTAACAACAAAAATATTCATGCAAATAATATTTCTAATACTACAAAAATAAGGAAACCGCCTGAGCAAGGATGGCCCTGTCAGGCGGTTTTCGAAAAAACACTGTTAATTATTCTGACTCTGAATAGCTGTAATGATTACAGTATTAAAGATATCGTCTACAGTACAACCGCGACTTAAATCGTTGACCGGTTTATTCAGGCCCTGCAGCATCGGACCGATCGCCAGCGCGCCGGTTTCACGTTGTACAGCCTTATAGGTATTATTACCTGTGTTCAGGTCAGGGAAGATCAGGACGCTCGCCTGACCAGCGACTTCAGAATTAGGCATCTTCTGCTTTCCTACTACCGGATCTACGGCAGCGTCGTACTGGATCGGACCTTCAACCTTCAGATCAGGACGCTTTGTCTTCACAATCTCCGTAGCCTTACGTACCTTATCTACATCTGCTCCCTCACCTGAAGTTCCTGATGAGTAAGATAACATCGCAATGCGAGGTTCTATACCAAAACGGATACTGCTTTCAGCTGACGAGATCGCGATCTCAGCAAGCTGCTCAGCTGTCGGATTTGGATTTACCGCACAATCGCCAAACACAGATACACGATCAGGCAGGCACATAAAGAACACAGACGAAACCACTGAAATGCCAGGCTTTGTCTTCACAAACTGAAGTGCGGGACGAATGGTATGCTGAGTAGTATGAACAGCTCCTGAAACCATGCCATCTGCATGTCCCTTATAAACCATCATCGTACCAAAGTAAGACACGTCGGTCATCAGGTCGCGAGCCATTTCAAGTGTCACGTTCTTTGTTTTTCTCAGCTCGTAAAGCGTCTCTACATAATCCTCGTAGTATTCAGATTCAGCAGGATTGATGATGGTAACCTTACTCAAGTCAAGATCGAGACCTAAACGCTTTACAGAAGCAGCAATAGCGGCTGGCTCACCCAGGATGGTCAACTTCACTATTTCCTGGCTGATCAGACGAGCCGCAGCTTTTAACACACGGTCATCGTCGCCTTCAGGCAACACGATATTCTTGATCTCACGCTTAGCCCACTTACCAAGCTGGTACTGGAACATATGAGGAGTGATCCCTTCTGACTCAAAACTTGCGATCTTCTGATCAAGCGCCGGAACATCAATGAACTTGTCAAAGGTGTCGATAGCAAGCTGGATCTTCTTTACATTATCAGTTGTGATCCTTGATTTAATAGAAGCAATCTGCGTGATGGTCTGGAACGTACCTGTTTCTACAGAAATGATCGGAACTACGGTCTGCGATCCTTCAATCAGGCGGTTGATCGGTTCTTCCGGAACAGAGCCAGCAGAGAGAACGATACCTGCTACCTTAGGATAGCTTGTAGAAATATTAGCCTGCAGTGATCCGATAATAATGTCGCCGCGGTCGCCGGGAGTTACAATCAAAACGTTCTCCTTAATATGGTTAAGGAAGTTAGGAAGGTTCATTGCACCGGTGACAAAATTGTCGACCTGGTTAGACAGGAATTCCTCTCCGAACAAAAGCTTTCCGCCCAGATTTTCGTGAATCTCTTTCATCGTCGGGTTCAGAAGACCCTTATCTTCCGGAATAACAGCCAGAATCATGTCTTTCTGAAGCTGGGCGCTCAAAAGTTCCGTTACATCACCTGTTTGCTCCTGCTTCACTTTATTCACAACAATAGCAAGCACCTGAACTTCCCGTGCTTCGAAGTTTCTCAGCATAGCCATCACCGAGTTCACTACCTGTGCAGTAGTTTTCTCCTCGGCCGACACAACTATAATTGCAGGGGCACCTAAGTTCTTAGCAATTGATACGTTAGCATCGAATTCAAAGGCAGCACCCTCACCCAAAAAGTCACTTCCTTCCACAATGGTGAAGTCGTAATTTTCTTCAAGCCTTTTAAATTTAGTGATGATTGCTTCCATCATCTGCCCCTCGCTCTCGCTTTCGATCTGGCGCATTGCTTCCTGACGCGTCAGAGCGAATGTGTCTTCATAGTTAACCTGCAGACCAAAGTGCTCAATTATCGTTTGGATATGAACATCTTTCTTCTCTTTGGGATCATAATTCACTATAGGCTTAAAATAACCCACTTTCCGGGTTTTGCCCAAAAGCATATTTACAAGGCCCAGCGCTACAATAGACTTCCCACTGTACGGCTCTGCTGTTGCAATAAAAATATTTTTGGTCATACTTTCTTGTATTGAAATTCTGCACGAAGGTAGGGCTTACCCAAAAAAATATTATGATTCACATCATATTATGACGAATAAAAGTAAATTTTACCCTTATTCTACTTAAAAACTGATAAAAGCTCAACGATCGCCCCGTTTTACTATTAAACATTCGTTTATTGGATTGTTTTGCTATTCGCGCCTTCCCTGCCACATTTCCGTTACCTGATTTACATGTTTGTCATTTTGACGTCACAACATTTATTGTTTACATCAATTAAATGCTCAACATCATTATTAGACATAAGGCTGATCATTCCCTGAGGATTTTGACTGAGCTACTTTTGTAGCAGTAAAAACACATTATCCACATTTAAAACAGGAAAAATGAAAACAGTAAAGCAACTCTTCAATTTAAACAAACACTTGCGTGTGTTAACTACCGTTCTGTTTGTAGCCAGCCTGCTCACCTCAAGCGCTTTTGCTCAAACATATAAGACAGTTGGAGGCTCGTTAAAAGTTCTTGGCACCTCCAACCTCCACGATTGGGAAATGGTCGCACAGAATGTACCTGCGGAAGCTCAATTCACTTTAAAAGGCACAGACGTTCAGGATGTATCGGCTTTCAGCATCACCCTGCCCGTTAAGAATCTAAAGGCGAAAGAAGACCTGATGAACAGCCGTGCCTACAAAGCCATGAAAGCCGACAAGTTCCCTACCATCAGCTTCAAGCTTACTACTGCTGAAGTAAGTCAATCTGTAGCCAAGGCAAATGGAGCCCTTACCATCGCCGGTGTTACCAAACCTGTAGCCCTTCAAGGCAAGATTACCGAGAACGGAGATGGCTCAGTAACAGTAGCAGGTTCCAGAAAGATCAAAATGAGCGAGTTTGGTATTACTCCTCCAACTTTTATGCTCGGCGCTCTTAAAGTAGGCGATGAGGTGACCATAGAATATGCTCTCAAACTAAAAAAATAAACACATAAGGTTAAACGATTACTAAAAACTCTGAAATGAAAACAACTCTAAAAACTAACCTGACAAAAGCAGCCGTCGCATTATTAATTGCCGGCACTCCTGCCCTGGTTAAAGCACAGCAGGTAACTGTGGGAGAAAGACTCCAGAACATGCGTGCATATGATAAAGGCGGACTTAACGTGTTCGAAGCTCCAAAAGAAGAGACTTCATTTGACGGCATGAAATTCAATATCGGTGCCGGCTTTACTCAGGGTTATCAGTCGCTGAAGCACGAAACCGACAGAACTGGCACATACACTTATACTCCCGCCGGCGGAGTAGCAAGGCAGGAGCCTTACGCTCCTCTGTACCACATGAGCCCCGGATTCAATAACGCCAGCGCTAACCTGATGTTCGATGCACTGTTAGCAGACGGTATCCGCTTGAATCTGACTACATACCTCTCCTCCCGCCACCACAACGAAACCTGGGTAAAAGCAGGGTACATTCAGTTTGACAAGCTTCCATTCAAAGGCCAGCTGTGGGATGACCTGATGAAGTTCACAACGATCAAAGTAGGTCACATGGAGATCAACTATGGCGATGCACACTTCCGCAGAAGCGATGGCGGTCATACCAACTACAACCCGTTCGCAGAAAACTACATTATGGATGCGTTCACCACTGAGATCGGTGCTGAGATCTACCTCCATGGCAAGAATGGCCTGTTCGGTATGGTGGGAGCAACAGGGGGTACCATCAGAGGTACTGTTGATAGCACAAACGCTCAAACATCACTTGCGCCGGCTGGAATCAGCAAGATGCCTTCACTCCTTGGAAAAGTCGGCATCGACAAACAGATCGATCAGGATCTCCGCCTGAGATTCGCTGCTTCAGTGTACCATAACAACGCAGTAGCAGCAGCGGGCAATACCTTGTATGGTGGCGACCGTACTGGCTCTAACTACTTTATGGTCATGGAAGCTGCATACACAGGTGTACAGCCTGCTCCAACTGCATCCACCTATGCAAACAATGCCTTCTCTGGCCGCTTTAACCCTGGGTTCAGCAGAAAAATCACTGCAGCTCAGTTCAACGCCTTTATTAAGTACACAGGCCTGGAAGTATTCGGAACATACGAAGTTGCAAAAGGCCGCTCACTCACAGAAACGAGCAAAAGAGATGCAAGCCAGTACGCAATTGATGCTGTCTACCGCTTCGGTAAAGACGAGAACCTTTTTGTTGGTGCACGATACAATGCTGTGAAATCAGAACTTGCAACTCAGACACCTGAAGTGAAGATCGACCGTACTGCATTCGCAGCAGGCTGGTTCATCACTAAGAACATTCTATTAAAAGGTGAATACGTAACTCAGAAATACAAAGACTTTGCTCCAAACGACATTCGCTACGGTGGCAAATTCGACGGCTTTGTCATCCAGGCAGCCGTAGGATTCTAACATACTGTTTTCATTAAAAAAGTCAGGATGGAATTAAATCCGCCTGGCTTTTTTTAATAAACACTATTTAGGAAAACATTTACGAGCTGCGCACTCAAGCGGCGATGAATGCTCTTTGCGCCCGCTTAAACGTAGCGAAGCAGTCTCATTGGGGCCTTCAAAAAGCAATTAATCATCTCAATAAAATAAATACACTCCCACAAAAAAGACATCCACGAACAGACCTAAGAAATGGAAAGAATGTTGCTTGAACGTTCTCTTTGAACGTTTAAACTTAGGGAAGTGCCATCATAGAGATTTTAAGAAAAATTAACGATCTCAGTTCCACGAATAGACTAATGAAAATGACAAGCGCTCAAAAGTCTCTCTGTTGCTTTTTCTTGCTGGCGATACTCCATTCGCTGCAGGCATTTCGTGATGCAGAAACAGGGCTGTATACTACCAGATGGGTACTTGTCAAAGGTGGATCGCTGGAAGTAAAAGGCAGCACCAATATTAACAACTTTACCTGTGGAATTACAGGATACAGCAATCCCGACACGATCGTGGTATTCCGGGCACCAGGCGACCGCGATGCGGTATCTCTCCGAGGAAGCCTCAGCCTCGACGTAAAGCTATTCGATTGCCGAAATCCGGTGATGACCGGAGACCTCCGAAAAACCCTTAAATCGAAGGATCATCCTAAATTGAAAATCCGGTTCCTGTCGTTAAGCAAATTTCCCGACCTCTCTTCCCAGCCCGACAATATCCGGGGACTGGTTGACATTGAGCTGGCAGGTGTATCGAAACGGTTTGAAGTGAATTACAGGTTCTACAGAGACCAACAGAAAATTATCCGCCTCATTGGTGAAAGGGACGTCAATTTCACCGACTTTAATCTCAGCCCGCCGAGAAAACTAGGCGGTATGATTCAAACCGACAACAGACTTAGGGTACAGTTTCAGCTCGGCATGAAGGCACTCTGATCAGGGATTGATCTTTGCCAGGACAACTCCCGCTACTACCGCCTGAACAAAGCCATATAAAAACCAGCTCCCGACCATTGAAATAGTGATATCCATCGCGCTGAATGTGATCCACATAACCGGCAGCAACGCTACTACCGCATATACGAAGCCAAATTCAAGCCCCCTTAATACAAATCCACCTTTAAATAAACCCTTAAACCGCTCCCAGAACCAGGCCAGAGCCAGACTAATAATAAACGCGTGCAGATAGAACATCACATCCCTGCTCCCGTCCGAATTAAACAACGGGTTATTGTAGTCCAGGAAGAGCTGCGGAAAAAACCGGATCGCCAGATACAGTCCTCCGTAACTGATCACAAACAAAACCACTCCTGCAATTAACCCCGATCCTACTATCTTCTTCATTTTACCACTTTAGTTTTCATCACGACCAGCCTGATCGCTCTCGTCTAAAAATACAGCAAAAGGTTCAATCTTCCGTTAAAAACCCGAAAAACATTCACCTGCCCTGATCGGCAAACGTCGGGCAGAGTCAGTTCCCTGTGGCGTGTAAAACTTAGCGAAGCGAACTCATTGAGGCCTTTAAAAAGCAATTAATCATCTCAGTAACACAAATACACTTTCTCCCAAAAACCCTTATGAGCTGCACTAAAAACGCGATGAAAGAGAGCTGAACGTTCCTTTTAATGATTGGAGAAAAAAGCAATTTCCCAGCAAAACGCAAGTTCCAACAACAATCCTGACTGATAAACAGAGACTTACAATTCACTTTTTATTGCCTGTTTATTCTTAACATCAGTAGTTTACATGATCTTGATCATTCCCGGCGTAAAAAATTAAGCGGAAATTTATAATTATTAAAAAAATGTAGCCATGAAAGCAGCTGTTATATCTTCAACTTACAACAAGGGGGCAAACATCCAGTCCCTGTACCTTTCATCACGGAACTGGCTCTCTTACATCGAGTTCTTTGAAGACGAGATCAAGTTCCTGAAGAAGCTATTGATGAAATATTTCATTTCCGAAATTAACGACGATAATGTAAACGCAATCCATCTCATCAATTCTGAGATCAAGCGGCTGGAAAGACAGAAAAACCAGGTTCTGAACGACATCTTTTGCTATCAGTCTAACTTAAAAGCAACACTGGAAGACATGATGCAGTTAAGCGAGCAGTACCTCACCGTTCAGCACAATAAGATCCAGGAGGAAGTAAAAGACCTTCAGCCAATACTCGACCATATCAAAGTAAGACTTTATAACCTGACCGAGCAGCAAATGAAAGACAGAAGGATGGAGTGATCAAGATCATCCCCCTTCTTTTCCCATTTTAAAATATTAGTCTTTCTTATGCTGTGATTATTCTACCTTTGCAGTATTATGAACACAATATCTGACCTTGTAGCGGACTGCTAACATCCGTCTCCCCTTTGTCCTCTGCGACAAGTACTCTCATTTCATTATTTTATTATTAACAGTTGGCTGTTTTCTGCGTCTATACGCTGCGGGTAAAACGCCTTGACTAATACTGCTCATCATGGGAAAATCAAAACAAGCTGCACTCGGATTCATATTTATTACCCTTCTGATCGATGTGATCGGCATGGGCATCATCATACCGGTATTCCCCAAACTCATCACTGAAATGATCCATGGCGATCTTAGCATCGCCTCTGAATACGGAGGCTGGCTTATGTTTGCCTACTCCTTCATGCAGTTCGTATTCGCTCCCGTTCTCGGCAACCTGAGCGATAAGTACGGACGAAGACCGGTCCTCCTGCTCTCCCTGCTCGGTTTCGGGCTAGACTATCTCTTCCTTGCCTTTGCCCCCTCCATCACCTGGCTCTTTGTCGGGCGGATCATTGCCGGAATTACAGGTGCCAGTTTTACCGCTGCCTCCGCTTATATCGCAGACATCAGCACCCCGGAAAAAAGAGCTCAGAACTTTGGACTAATAGGCGCTGCCTTCGGACTCGGCTTTATTATCGGACCTGTACTCGGCGGCATTCTTGGTCAGTTCGGCTCACGCATCCCATTCCTGGTCGCAGCCGGCTTTAGCCTTCTCAACTTCCTGTACGGATTCTTCATTCTGCCTGAGTCACTCTCAAAAGAGGAGAGAAGACCTTTCGACATCAAGCGTGCAAATCCTCTTGGCTCGCTTAAACAGCTAAAAAGGTTTCCTGCTATCTCCGGGCTTATACTCTCACTGATCCTCGTTTATATTGCTGCTCACGCCGTACAGAGCACCTGGACATACTATGTGATGGAGAAATTTAACTGGAACGAGTCCTGGGTAGGTTACTCCCTTGGCTTCATCGGACTGCTGACCACTATTGTACAGGCGGGCCTGATCCGCCTGATCTTACCACGAATCGGTCAGGAAAAAGGCGTCTCTTTAGGTCTCATCCTTTACAGCGTGGCACTGCTCCTTTTTGGCCTGGCAACAAAAGAATGGATGATGTTTGCGTTTATCATCCCTTACACCCTCGGGGGAATAGCGGGACCTGCCCTGCAAGGAATAATATCAACACAGGTACAGTCAAACGAACAGGGCGAATTACAGGGAGGGCTCACCAGTCTCATGAGCGCCACCTCCATTGTCGGCCCGCCTCTCATGACCACCACGTTTGCATATTTTACCGGACCAGACGCCCCTGTAAAGTTCTCAGGAGCACCTTTCGTACTCGGCTCAATTCTCATGCTTGCGGCAGCCCTGCTTTCAGTCCGGAGCTTCAGCAAAAGTAAGCCCTCATGATCCAGTATCACAAAAAGTGGCAACCGGATCAATATACTAACCTAAGATCAGAGAGCAGGCATCGCCCTGTTCTCCCTGTATTCCTCAAGCGTCCTGAAAACCTGATAAGGGAAATTATAAGGGAAGTTGCAGGCCTCCTTTTTTAAAGGCTTTTTATACGTATCAGTCAAAGTATAGACCGAATCGACCACTTTAAAAGAGGAGTCATAGTATCTGATCGTGTTTTCCATGGCCGCTCCATGGGTACAACCGTTATTGAGAAAGTTATTAAGTCGCTGAAATGCGAACAGATTGCCTGTAGAATCGAAATAACTTTTGTAGGCAATAAACCATTCACTCGTCTTGCTAAAAGGAAGTTCCGCGATATAAACAATACGCCCCTTATGATCCTTCAAAACGTTATAAGTCGTTTCAATGTCCTGCGGGTACCGCTTATTCTCCACCCGCACCAGATCGTGCTGCCCTTTTACCTTCGCCAGGACCAGTAATGATTTGTCGGAGATCAGGCGATCGGTCTCATACTTTTGCTTTTCTAACTGCCTGGAAATATCGTTATTGTCGCCCCCTTGTTTTGAATTGCTGCAGGCAGCGAGCGCCAGCATCCCAACAACACCGGCTAAGTAAAACCCTTTCATATTACATTTCTATAATTTGAGCGGTCAAATTACTCTTTTTTCGCCAAAATGCATTCGTGTTTAGAAGCGTATTCATCGCTTTTCTTTCCCAATATGCACGTCTAAAGAGCATGATTGTGCATTACTATTTACCCTAAGCAAGGCCAGGTACGAAGAAATCTGAAGCATCAGCCAACCTGTATGCCATGAAAGCCAGAGCAATAGCAGAAACCTTATTTGCCGATTGACGTATTATCTTTAACTTGCGTACAAAAAAACATATACAACACATATACATTACGATTGACATTTCACGATTTTAATTTTGAAGAGCCGCTGCTTGAAGGAGTTTTAAGCATGGGCTATAAGGAACCGACTCCTATCCAGCAGGAAGCGATCCCCGTTATACTCAAGGGCCAGGATTTAATAGCCTGCGCACAAACCGGAACCGGAAAAACGGCATCATACCTGTTACCGGTCATTAATCAGATCGTATCGGCAGAGAAAGGGTACACCCATACGCTCATCCTGGCGCCAACACGCGAGCTTGCGCAACAGATCGACCAGCAGGTCGAGGGTCTGGGGTATTTCACTGGTGTAAGCTCCGTTGCAGTGTACGGAGGGGGCGATGGAATTATCTATAGCCAGCAGCAAAGGGCCATGCGCGATGGCGTTGAAATTGTGATCGCCACACCGGGTCGCCTCATCGCACACCTCAATGCCGGAGCTTTTAAACCAGACCAGCTCAAGTGCCTGATCCTGGACGAAGCCGACAGAATGCTTGATATGGGTTTCATTGACGACATTATGCGTATTATCAGCTACCTGCCCAAAAAGCGGCAGACGCTGCTTTTTTCCGCTACAATGCCTCCAAAGATCCGTTCTCTCGCCCGGTCAGTAATGAGTAACCCTTTTCAGATCAATCTGGCCGTTTCTCAGCCCGCTCAGGGCATCGACCAGCAGATCTATAAGGTGTCTGACGATCAGAAGATCCCGCTGATCAGCCTATTGCTCCAGCAGAAGGAATACAAAAGCGTCATCATCTTTGCTTCTACCAAAGAGAAAGTAAAAGCCTTATACAAGGCATTAAAAAGAACGAAAGTACAGGTAGAGGCTTTCCACTCTGACCTCGAACAGGCCGAACGCGAACAGATCATGCTCGCCTTCCGCAACAGGCAGCTTCAGGTACTGATCGGTACAGACGTCATCTCAAGAGGGATCGATATTGAAGGCATTAGCCTTGTCATTAATTTCGATGCACCTGGAGACGCAGAAGATTACATTCACAGGATCGGGAGAACAGCCCGCGCGGAAACTACAGGAACAGCAATCACGCTCGTCAATGAAAGAGACCAAAGGAGGCTGCTGAATATCGAGCAGCTGATCGGCAGAGAGATCACCTTAAAACCCCTTCCGCCCGAAGTAGGTCAGCAGGTAGAATTTAAGCCGCTCAATAGTTCGGGCAAAAAGCGCAAAAAACCAGGCTTCCAGAAATCTAAAAATAACAAAAAGAATCAAGGCGCTCGCAAACCCCGGCCACAGGGAGAAACGAAACAGTAGCCTTATGGCATCATTTTGGCAGAGTTGTTAGTAAACACTCTATCAAAATGGAAAATATCACAAACAAGCATGCGCTTATAACCGGTGCAACCAGTGGCATCGGTTATGAGCTTGCGAAGCTTTTCGCCCAAAACAACTACAATCTCATTATTGTCGCCCGCAACGAGGCCGACCTGACCCAGATTGCTTCCGAGCTTACCATGCAGTATCGGATATCTGTAGTTCCTATCGCCAAAGATCTTTTCGGTAAAGAAGCAGCCTTCGAACTGTACAATCAGGTAAAAGAGACAGGACTGCAGGTTGATGTCCTTGTAAACGATGCAGGACAGGGACAATTTGGACTGTTCGTTGAAACAGACATCGCACGGGATCTGGAGATCATCCAGCTTAACATCTCGTCACTAACCGTTCTTACGAAACTCTTCCTTAAGGACATGGTATCAAGAAACAGCGGTAAAATTCTGCAGCTCGCCTCCATTGCAGGAAAAGTACCCGGTCCCTATCAGGCCGTTTACCATGCTACCAAGGCCTATGTTCTCTCTCTGTCAGAGGCGCTTCACAACGAGCTTAAAGATACTAATATTACGGTTACGGCCTTACTTCCCGGAGCAACCGACACCGATTTCTTTGCCAAGGCAGATGGAGAGGACGCTACCATCGTGCAGGAAGGCTCCTTGTCTGACCCCGCCAAAGTAGCAGAAGATGGCTACCAGGCGTTGATGAACGGAGAGACGAAGGTGATCTCAGGGCTTAAAAACAAGGCACAGATGGCCATGTCAGCCGTCATGCCCGACAGCATGGTCGCTGAAAACATGCGGAAGCAAAATGAGCCGAGCAAAAAGTCTTAAAGCAGAAATAGCCAGAAGAAGCAGGTGACTTATAAAAGACATTATCATTCATCATCTTATCAAAGCAGGTATTAAACAATAAGAGACATGAGTTCTGATAATGTCTTTTTTTAGGTCGCTTTGGAACCGCCATTCCGAATGTCCACATCGTTTTTTATATATTAGTCCCTTCAAGCACTTAATTTATGAAAGATAATTTAGGAATCGGATCGAGAGTACAGCACGAGAAATACGGCAAGGGCGTGGTCATCAATGTTCGCTCTGACGCCTTCCTCATCACTTTTATTGACGGCGGTTATAAAGAATTACCAGTAGATGAGCCGCTTGAAGTACTCGATGAGATGGTTCCCGATACCGACATGGTAAGTGCCTACGAAGTAGAGCAAACATTAAAGAAGCTTCTCCGTCGCTGGTCTGACGTCACAGAAACAGTACCGCTCGGCGACAAATGGAAAAACGGCAAAATGATCCTGTACCCGGGGAACACCGGGCTGGCGCCAAAGGAAGTGCCCATCGACCAGTTCTTCAACAAGATCGTGATGGTCAGAGACCGTCTAAGAGTGATGGAACAACGCATTAACAGCAGTAATCTCGACAACGAAGAAAAGGTGAACCTGCAACAGTACATCACACGCATCTACGGAAGTCTCACCACGTTCAATGTGTTGTTTAAATACAAAGAAGACCAGTTTATAGGAGAAAAAGGAGCATAGATGCATGTCGCAGCCCCAAACGCTTTTATTAAAAGCAAAGATCCAGCTTGAGAAGTTCCCAGGAAAGGGAGGGTGGACCTTTATCCGGATTCCCGAGTTAAACAAGCAAGGCCGTAGACGGCTCGGAATGCTGAAAGCCAGCGGGCAGATAGACACCTTTGACCTCGGTGAGGTGAACCTGATGCCAATGGGAACAGGCCGCTTATTTCTGCCGGTAAATGCAAAGATGAGAAAAGCAATCGGCAAACAGGAAGGCGACTGGGTAGATGTAACACTGTACGTGGCCGGCGAGCCGGATCCCTCCCCCATCACAGAAGAAGAATTCCTCCTTTGCCTTCAGGACGCCCCCGAAGCCTACGAAAAATACCGTCAGCAAAGCCCGGAACAACGCAGCACATGCTTCCAATGGGTCCTCGAATCAAAAGACCCAAACCAGCAGGCCGAGCGAGTTGCTGAACTGATTAACCGGTTACTCCAGAATAGCGGCTTGCCTAAGAGCCTTAAGTAACACAATAGCCGGTTATCCAATGCTTCAGGAGCCAATGGCTAAACCAATTCACGGTCGTATTTTATAAAAAACCATCCTGCATTTTAAATTCTTCTATCGCTCGAAGTTGTACTCTCCACTGTTTACTGAAAACTGCCGGTATGATTGTCCCTTTGAATCGGGTACATAGACCTCAGCTGTAGTGTTGGGGGGAATGGTAACAGCTAGTCTAAACTTGTTCCCCTCTATACTCCACTTACTACGTACGATACCATATTCACTATCATAAGATCCTTCCGCCGAGCTAAGGCCACCGCCTATAGTTGGTTTAATCACGATCTTCTTATACCCGGGCGCTCCAGCTTGAATTCCGCATATATTTTTATACATCCAATCACCTATTGCACCGTAGGCATAGTGATTATATGAGTTCATCGCAGGAGTTTGAAAAGATCCGTCAGGCTTTATCCCATCCCATCGCTCCCATATAGTAGTAGCACCCATTTTCACCGGATAGAGCCATGAGGGATATGTCTCCTGCATCAACAGATCGTAGGCCACATTATTATATCCGAAGCGAGTCAACACATGACAGAGGTAAGGCGTACCTAAAAAACCCGTTGTAAGATGGTTTCCATAATCCCGGATATTTTGAACCAGCCTTTTAGCGGCTTGCTCTCTTAAGCTCTCAGGCAACATATCAAATTGCAATGCCAGCACATAGGCTGTCTGAGTGGAGGATACCAATCTTCCGTTAGGTGTAAGATATTCTTTCAAATACGCATTTTTGATCTGCCCGAGTAATGCATTATACTTTTCATACTCCTCTTTTTTGCCGAGGACCTCGGCCACGTTAACAAGCAATTGAGTAGAATGAGCATAAAAACATTGTGCTATCATGTACTTATCTGTTACTGCAGCCCGCCCGTCATTATCATCGTCCGGACGGTAAAATAGCCAGTCACCGAAATGGAAGCCGCTATTCCAGAGGTTCTGACTGGAGCGGGAGCCTATGAAATCCACCCAGGCCTTCATACTGCTGAACTGAGTTTCCAGTATTCGCTTATCCCCATAGGTTGAATACATACCCCAGGGAATAATAGTACCTGCATCACCCCAGCCACAAGCTCCTGCGTCGCTCTGATTGAGGACATCCGGAATCACAAATGGTATGCTTCCGTCTTTATGCTGATCAGCCTTCACATCCTTCAACCACTTGGTAAAAAAGCCGCTTACATCCATATTGTAGGCAGCAGTATAATAGAACGCCTGAGCATCTCCTGTCCAGCCCAGTCGTTCATCCCGCTGAGGGCAATCAGTAGGTACATCCACGAAGTTCCCTTTTTGCCCCCAGACGATATTGTGATGTAACTGATTAAGCAATGCGTTCGAGGTTTTAAATGTGCTTGTAGGCTTCATGTCGGAGTGTATCACCACCGCAGTCAGATCCTCCGGCTTTAAATCCTGCGGATATCCATCTACTTTCACATACCTGAAACCCTGAAAACTGAAATGCGGTGAGAATGTCTGCTCCTCATTCCCTTTAAGATAATAGGTATTTTGCTGTTTTGCAGAGCGAAGATTTTCAGTGTAGAAATTCCCGGCTTTATCAAGTACCTCGGCATGGCTTAACGTGATCTTTGTGTTAGCCGGCCCCCTTGTTTTAATCTCTACCCAGCCGACCAGGTTTTGGCCAAAATCTGCAACCACATCACCCTGCGGCGTTTTCAGAATCTTCATTGCCTTAATCCTCTCGTGCTTTCGCACCATAGGTCCGCTCATTCCGATCAAATTATCATAGCCATAATTCTGTATCCCCACCGGTTGCCAGGAATTGTCTTCTGTATAATGTGTGTTGTTCCAACCATCTTTCTCCTTTCGTGAATCGTAAACTTCACCATCATAGTGGCTCGATTCTAATAATGGCCCATAAGAACTCTTCCAGGTGCCGTCACTTATCAGCGTTTCCTTAGTTCCGTCTGCGTATTCGATGTTAACCTTCATTAGTAAGGCGCGCGTATCTCCATAAAAAGCCTTTCTATCTGTAAAAGCTACTCTTCCCTTATACCATCCATCAGCAAGGATTGCAGCCAAAGAGTTAGTCCCCTTTTTCATTAATGCTGTTACATCGTATGCCTGGTACTGTAAATGATCTTTATAACTAGTCCAGCCCGGCGTGAAATAAGCGTCGCCTACCCTATTCCCATTTATATAGGTTCCGCTCAGCTCCTCCCTAAGTACTTTCGGATTCCGTCCTATCCTCCTATGGGTAGTTCTCTTAAGTGTTTCCGCTGTTATCGCTTTGCCATAAACGTCCTGTTTCCTTTGCCATTCTAACATTCAGTCCTTCCTGTCCCCGAAAGAAAACAGTACTACGACCTCTGCTGACTTCTGCCTGTACCAGATGGTCATTATTATTCTGACCATTGTTCCTTCTCCGGCATTCGCGCATACCCTTGACAGGTTACAGGCAGATCTCCCGGGGTAAGACGATCTACTTTCTATGGATCTGGCCTCTGTATCTACGGTTCGGTTGCCGTGCAGTATGGGGCTTCTGTTTGTGTTGCAACATCACCCAAACCTTGTTCCGCCTTATATACAGTTTCTGTCCGTAGGCCCCCATATTTGCCGCTGGCTTCCTTCAGATCCGCAGTCACCCGCGACACCCTTGCCTTGAGCTAACACTTCCTACTGCAAAGCGTGTTCGGGACTTGCACCCTATAGTCGATCGCCATGCCCGGCACACAACACAAAAAGCCTGGCTCGTCTGAACCAGGCTTTGTTTATTTTTATAATATATTCTATCATTTAATAGTTCTTCATTTCATCACTAAGGTCTCTAGCAAACTCATTTATATCTACAACAAAGCCGGATTTGCCATTAACAGAGAAGATATTTAATAAGTAATTTTTCGTTTCTATCTCGTCAATAACCTCATCTTCAAAGTATTCTAGTGAAATTTCTTGAACAGAACAATCTCTCCACTCACCAAAAATACATTGTCCGGCAAACTCTGGCGCTGACCAGAGAGAAAATACCGCGCTCCCTTCTACTTCCGATATTACCCAATCATCTTCTTCATCTACAAGAGTGTACATTTTTTCCGTATCAGCTACTCTTTTAATAAAGTATTGATAACGTTTCATCGGCTCTAACTTTGATACACTTTCGATTTCCTTCTCTGTAATCTTCATGCTAATTAGGGTTTTCTTTATTCTTTCTTCCGTTATTATCGTATTTATGCTGTCTTCTATGCAAGTCTTTATCTTGTAAATGAGAATGTTTATATGAGTACCCTTTAGCAGCTTCTTTTCCTCTTTTATGAGCAAGATCTTTGCCGGGTGGATTCCGCATATTGGTACGCTTACCTGCATCAACTGCATTTTTCTCTGGCTTTAACCATCCACGATCAGCTTTGCCTAATTTAGGGTCATTTGACAATTCAAGTAATTTTTCTTGTTTCCCTGCACGACCCTCTTTTAGTAGTTGCTTCGCCGATTTTGCAGCATCAATACCATCACTAATTTTATCTACTGCTTTACCAAGCCTTCCTGCTTTAGCTATATCTCCCGCAAACGGGATCACCCCTAACCCACTTATGAAAGCATCGCCATTATTGCCCTCCATTGCATATAGAGTAGCATTAGTAGCATCAGCTATTCCAGATGGGTCAACGATGCCAGCTAAGTCTAAGCTGGCGTGTAGAATATCATTACCTTCTAAAGTATAATTACCACCAAAATCAATTCCTAGGGAGCTAGCATTTACTTCTATATCAACTAACTCTGTTTTAACAGTTATGCTAGAGCTATTTTTCCCCCTTAAGATTGGGATCTGTAAAGCGAAGTGGATTATTTAGGCCATAGTTATAAGGAGAATGGCTACGAATCTCTTCCGCAAGGTTGTCTACGGTAGTAAACCGCCCAATCACCGGATCATAAAACCTTGCTCCGTAATCATATTGGTTCAGCCCCAGATCTTCCTGCAACTCCTTCCCGTTATACTTGTAGCGGTTGTCCGGACTCGGCGTCATCTTGTTCTTTGGCATCTCCATGCCAAAAGCATAGTAGTCACTCAATTGCAGGATGTCCCCATTTTCCTTCAGCACTGCCCGCGTGTTACCCAGGTGATCTTTCAGCATATATTCGTAGCTGAAACTCTCACCCGCCTTGATCGCCCTGCCTTCCTCCGTCTGAACAAAATCCAGCTGTCCTCCGTTCCCGTATTCGATCCCTCCTATGTAATCCCGATTGTTCCCCGCAAGCTCCTTCCTTAACTTCCGCCCCCCAGCGTCGTAAATATAACGAATTGTTCCGCTTCCCTTCGTAATCGTCATCGGTAAATTCAGCTGGTTATAACTCACCGTGATTCCCTTTTTGCTATCCGTTATCAGATTCCCATTATCGTCGTACTCATACGATGCCGCCCCGTTAGCCTGTCCGGCATCATTGCCGCTTGCATCCGTAACACTTGCCAGCCGGTTGCTTTGTCCGCTGTTTTTATAGGCGTAGCTCAGTTCATCAATCCTGGCGCTGCTTCCCCCGTACGGCTCAAACTCTGGATGTTCCCGCCCTTGTCGTAGCTGATACTCTCATTGTAGAAACCTGTCTTCCCACTGGCGTTATAGGCTGCCAGCTCCAGCCGGTTCAGTTTGTCGTAGCTATAATCATAACTCTGCGACTGCTGCGGGAAGCCTGAGCTGGCAGGCACCCTGGTTTGCCAGTTCACCCCGCTGATGTTTCCGTTATACTGCTTTCTCGCTTCCGTACTATGGTCGCCATACGCTAAGGTCATTCCAAAGGCCCGCTCCCTGCTCAGTGAATCCGGATGGTTCATCTGCTTGAGCCAACCCCGCTCGTTGTACTTATAGGCGATCTTCTGCAAAAAAGTATTCCCGCCATCACCCGAGTGAAGCCGCTTTTCCTTCAACTGCCCGATCTCGTTATAGACATTTTGAGCTAAAAGCACCCTGGAGCCCCCCATCGTCTCCCAGGTATTCACCTTCCGCCCTCTGTGATCATAGTCGTAGCCGGTCACGATCTTGAGCTGCTCGGTTCCCCCCACTTTATGACTGCGTGAGCTCTCCTTTAGTTCATCGGTGAAACTGTACGTATTATCTGTCTCATCATAGTTTCCCGCAACACGTGTTCCTCCTTTGTAATGCTCACTGAAGTTCTTGACTACTCGCCCGTCATCATCGTAGTAGTTTACATTCCACAGCATATCAGAAGGATTATTAAGAACGGCGGTACGGCTCGCCGTTAAAAGGCTATGGATCATCTTGCTATAAGTATCCTTCTTATTATAGGCAGCTGGAAGATCAGGAATTTCGTAGTCGTCGTAGTAGTTGACCGTCAGTACGATAGTCAGACTAGTGGGATAGGTCCTCAACTCGTATCCATATACCTGCCCCGTCTTTCTTTCATCCCACTGCAGAGTGGCGTAAACCTGCGTCCTGAGATCTTCCGGACTTATCGTCACGTTTCCATTGTTCCAAAAGCCTGTCATAACTACACGGCCCAGCCCATCGTATTTGGTTATCAGCCACTCCTTGCGCTTCCGCTGTTCGGCATCCTGAGTGGCCACCACTTGGTCCAGCTTGTTGTACACCAGATACTCCCAGCCCTTCCCCGGCAGTTTCTTCCTGCTCATTCGGTTCCGTTCATCGTACCGGTACTGGTAACACAGCTCATTTATGGCATCTGCAGAAGGTTGCCCGTTATCCGGCTCGGCCTTGGGAGGCAGCACAAAACACAGGTTGCCGAAGTCGTCATACACGTAATAGGTAGACAATGGAGTACTTTCGTCCTTCCATGTTCTCTTCAACACCACCCGATCTTCCTTATCTTTAAACTCCGGGATCAGTCCCGCCTTTCCATCTCCTTCCTTCCAGTTCTCATCCTTTGTCTCATTTACATACAGCTCATTCTTGCCGTACTTCTCTTTCATGGTCAGCGTCCGGCCTCCTGATGCATCGATTGTTACCTCATACAGCCGGGCCCATCTACCGCTGCCACTCAGTCCATCTGCCTCGTTACTGAAGTAGCCCGTGCGGACCGTGTGCCCTCCCCCAATCTGCCAGGCCGCCCCAGGTGCGCCCTGCTCCTCCACCCGGTTTAGGGGCGAAGGCTCGAAACGTGTCTCTGAAAAAGGGCTGGGGATACGTGGAACCCCGCTGGCAAGCTGGCTCTGGCTGCCGCCCGGATTATAAAAAGCTGATATCCCCGCGCCAGCAGTCAGGGCAGAAGCCTTGTAACTCCCATTCGAGGAAGGATCTGCGTACGGCAGTATCTTTTTGCCTCCCGTCCGAAAGCATCATACTCAACAGGAACCACGATATCCCTCGTCGCGTTCGGATTCCCCTTTACCTGCACGGTCTGAAGAGGCCGCCCCAGGCCATCAAAATATTGCACGTCCATCATCACCTCACTTGTCGCCTTAGCAGCCAGGTTATCTGAAGAACCGAAAGGCTCCCGAGGCGTGTACGTCACAATATAGTTCTGGTCCTGACTTAAAGAGGCGGCAAGGGGCACACATACTGCGGCAGGAGGGCTCGTCAGGTAAGCACGAAAACTCGAACCAGCTGGCACATAAAAGCCTGGCTTCAACGTAATGCTTCCCGTGGCCGTCACTACCGGCTGACTACTATTATAGCTGCTCAACTCGATATGCTGTGCTGACGATCGCCCGACACTTAGCAGAAAAACAAAGTTTAGGATATATACAAGTCGTTTCATTTCTCCAAGATTAGCTCTTAGCGCCTATGCGCTACTATTGATACTAGTTCCGGTCCAACTTCAAATCCTCTATTTCTCCCTTCAACCTCCTCATTTCTTTTTGCTGCTCGATCAACAAAAGCGTCAGCTCTTCAACTTTCTTCAGAAGTGTTGCATTCATAGCCCCCAGGTTCACGCCTTCCTTCCCAACCTGAGCTGCGCTTGGCACACCGGGCAAATGTTTGTTTTTCTTAACAAAGGCTTCGATCTCGTCCAGTGAATTTAGTTGGTAGTCTTCGTTGAATACATAATCCGGCCAGTTCTGATTCTCAACTTTAATCTCCCTGGCACGAATGTTTCCGTTGACTGAAAATTTATAGTTGCGCGAATTGTCTGTCCCGATTGAAAGGTTGCCACTCGGATCATTGATCATCACAGCACTCACTAGAACTGGTATTTCTGTACCTACCGGCGCCTTCTCAACGATATTCTGTAATACTGTTGGATTCCCCCAGCTTGCACGACTTTACCGCAAATGCTACCCAGTTTTGAGTAGTGACTACATAAACATCCAGAGCCGTACCGTTCTGATAGATTTTGACGGTGAACATACCACCATTTCCGGTCGCGCTAACCGTTTTGTTAATCTTCAGCGCATCACGCGATGCCACATAAAAAGAGACTTCCCCGATATTACTGGAGTACCAGGCGCCCCCAAGAATATCGATCTTTAATTTATCGTAGTTATTTACATCGTTGATAGCCTTCAAGCTCCCTACATAGTAGCTCTTGGAACCTTCTCCGGTTATAAATTCTTTAGAATATTGTGCCCGTACAACTAAAGAGGCAAATACAGTTACGATAAGTAAGGCAAGTTTTTTCATAATAAAAGAGTGATGATTTTTTCGATATTTCTTTCGGTTTCAGAGCTTCTTGTACTTCGCCGAACGGCGCCAAGCATTTCAAGGCCAGTTTCGTTTCATAGGGTTGATGTTTATCCGGTAAACATAAAAGTTCAGACTGCAGCTAAACTGCAGTTTGAACTTTTACCACATTTTTGTTTCTGTCCCCCCCGCACACTGTTGCTTTACCCAACAACTCCCCTCCCACAAACCCTTCACAACCCATCCAAACTGCTTAGGCCTGATAATTGCAGTCAATTGAGCTTATAAAATCATCTATTATGAAAATTAGCAGAAAACTATTAGCAATAGCTACCGCATTCACCATTTCCGCAGGGGCAAGTCAGGCCTATTCGCAAACGAACGGTACGCCTAATGCTCCGGCTACTCAGGAAGCCCAGGTGAAGGAAGACTTCAGTGATGCGAGCCTCCAGAAGTTCGTCTCGATAAGCAGGAAGCTCGAACCACATCAGAAAAAAGCGGAAGAGCAGATGGTTCAGGCCATCCAGCAGGAGGGACTTACTCCCGACCGTTTTACCCAGATTATGGCAGCACAGCAGCAAAGGGATACGAGCAATGCAGGAGCCAATCAGGCTGAACTTGGCAAGTTCAACAATGCCGCCAAAAAGATCATGGTGATCCAAAACGCTGCAATCCCCCAGATGGAAAAAGTGATCTCAGCAGAGGGAATGCAGCCGCAGGAATTTCAGCAGATCGTGCTCGCCTATAACCAAAGCCCGAAGGTAAGGCAACGGATTGACGCCCTGATCCAGCCTCAAACTTCACCGAAACAGTAAAGCTAAAGGGATAGACCGGTACCGCTGAATTTGCGGCGGTCTATCCGTTATTATAAAAGATCTTTCAGAACCTTCCATACCGTTTCTGCAATGATCTTATATCCTCCGGCAGAAGGATGAAAGCCGTCACGCAGGTTTAAATCCGGAATACCCGCTACTCCATCAAGAAGGAAGGGAACAAAAGCCATATTATTAGTAGTCGCGACGGTTCTGAACACCTGTCTGAACTCCTGCGCATAACTGTCCGCAATGTATGCAGGTGCCTCCAGGCCCAGCAGAAGCATCTTTACACCGGGATTGCTGCCTTTAACCCGGTCTATAATTGCCTGCAAGTTATCCTTGGTGTTGCTCACCGGAATACCGCGTAACAAGTCGTTTGCCCCCAGGCCCAGCACAAACACGTCAATGGGATGGCTAAGCAGAAGGCTGATCCGGCTCCTGCCCCCTGCCGTCGTTTCACCGCTCAGACCTGCGTTGATAATCCTATATGGGAGTGCCTGCTCCTCTATCTTATCCTCAATCAAGGCCGGAAAAGATTCCAGCGAGGGTTTGAGCAAGCCATAGCCAGCAGTCAGGCTATCTCCAAAAAACAATATTCTCTTTGTATGAGTCATCTATAAATTACCGCCATCAGCTCATTTTGTTTAGATGAAAAACCTTCATCGGCTGCCGCCCCTGGCCGATATAAAAGCGGATGGAAAGAGCAAAAATAGAAATGCCGTCATCTGGATCTCGTCAGCCAGCACAACGGCATTCTGCTTCGAAAAGCATTATTATATATGATGGACGCCAATAAAGGCGGTGTTATTTACAGCAGACTGTCTTACGTCCGAACATCAGGTGCAGACCGGTTGCCAAAATCATTACAGGGAAGATAATGTGGTGAAAGTTGATTCCGGTATAAATACGATCGACAAGAAATGCCGCACCAATCGCTATTGCAAAATAAGCGCCGGGCCTCCTGAACTTATGCTTCACCCCACTGGCAATACCGAGCACGATCAGAAGCATCGGCCAGCTTATCAGCCAGTCGGGAATGTCAATAGCTGGAACCAAAGATTTGGCGAGCATCACGACGCCCAGAAGAAGAAAAATTACGCCTGTGGTAACCTTGTTGGAACGACCTGTCTTACTTATGTTTTCGCTGTTCATAACCTTGTTTTTTTCTTCAAAACTAGTGGCAGAGTGAAGAAAGATCAACAGGAATTAGGCCATCAGAGGCCTGCAAACGGTGAATAACGGAAAATCACCGGCAAATTTTTCTAAGCTTTTTTTGCCGCGCTCCATCTTCACCAAATCTTCATATTGAGTTTGCACCTTTGAAATACAAAATCGAAACGATCATGAAAAAGACAATTTTAGTTTTAGCTTTAGCCGGATTTACTTACGGAACATTTGCAGCTCCTGTTCAACCAAAAGCTGCCAAAACAACAACCACTTCAGTAGCAAAAGCAGACACCGCTAAAAAGAAAGCAGTAAAAGCTACTAAGGTTAAAAAATCCGTAAAGAAATAGTATTTAGTTTATTTTGATAAGGTTAGGTAAGGGGGTTGGTCGCCATGATCAGCCCCTTTTTTGTATTCCATCTATACCTAAGCTGTAAGATATCCTAACAGCATCGGTCTTTTCAATCCCCAATCCGCACTGCCCTTCAGTCCCGGCAATAATACATTGTTAAGGCAGGCAAAGCTCGCGCCTTCCCTTATGATCCCCTGCGCTATTACCCGCGCCGCCGCTCACACGGCCTGTTCACAACTCATGTATTGATCGCACTATAATCGCACCCTCCCCAAAACCTTACCCTGGTGTGATTATAGCCATTAAAAAGCTACTCATATGCCACCTTTATCCCACCTTTTTGCTTGAAAACGTGGACTCTGAGTGTTTATTTGGACAGGGTATAAATTCTTAGCTGTAACTACTTAGCGAGTAGGGCCCTATTGATTCCTTGATTTTTTATACTCATCTTTATACTGAATTAACCAGGCGGACAGGCCTTTACGACCTTATTATCTGATTGAGCTGATCCCGAAGTTTCTGTTGTTCGATAATGGCCTCCTCCTTTAAACTTAACGAGTTCATTATGGCAATTATTGACAAAAACGGCGGCATTCATGGAAGTGCAGGATCGGTAGTGTATCGCACCTACCGGGGAAGGAACGTCCTTCAGAGTAAACCCAAAAGAAAGAAACAGACTCCTGCCAGCATTCGCAGTGCCTGCGAGTTCGGGCTGGCCAGTTCCTCTGCCCGCATCATCCGCCAGGCATTTCACCCCTTACACCGCGACCTGCACGACGGGGCCATGGTCAACCGCCTCACGTCGGCGGTATCCAGGAGCATCCGGGCAAGCTCTAAAGAGCGCGGGGAGCGCGACCTGCACGATGGCGACCTGTCCTTCCTGGAGGGCTTCAGCTTCAATGCCGCCAGCGGCCTGTTCCCCTCCCTGCAGGTGAAACCCCGGGTTTCGCTTACCGAACAGGGCCAGGTGAAGGTCTCACTTCCCTCCCTGGGGGTGGACAGCGAGCTGCTCGACCGGTTCTATGAAGCGGGCCGCTTCCGCATCCGCTTTGTGCTGGTGGCCTTCAACTTCCGGGAGGAGTTCTATGAGTATGTCGACGTGAAAGATGTGGTGCTCAGCCGGCTCAGTCCCCTACCGGCACAGGAGCTGCTGTTTGACGGCGAGTGGCCTCAGGGCTGCCTGCTGCTGCTGGGAGCCCCCTCGAGTACCTGAGCTATAACCGGCTCGACAAGACCTACGGCAGCATCAACAGCAAAGCGTTCTCACCCTGCGAGATCATTGCAGCCATACCGGCGCGGGATGAGGCTGGGCAGGGTTACGGCAGGCAGCGCTACGAGAAGCTGCGGGAGGCCGGGCCTCAGGTCCTCTTGTCGTTCTTCAGTGATTATCCAGGCCGGAAGATGCGTGAGAAGGTAGAGAAACTGATGGGTGAGGGACGGCTGCGGCTGCCCTGGAACCGGACCAGTACAGACTCCGGAGGAGAGCAGCGATCGCAGGAGGATGACTGGGTTGATCTGAAAGGGAAGCGTACGTCTTTTAAGGAGGACTAAGGAGCTTTGCAAAAACGCTTGATTAGATGCGTGTGCATACGGGGCTGAAAGCTTGAAAGAGCAATCAGCTTTTATAAAAACCTGCTTTCCCGCACCAACAAAAGACAATCAGCAAGCAGGTTTTATAATACAAAATCGAGCTTTTAAATGTCGTGCTTCTTCTTATCGTAGAGGGGAGCCGTAGCAGCGAGGAGCAGGAACAATACGACGAGTATGAACGGACTTACATTGATGTGTCCTGAGTTAGAACCTGCCGTATTACTGATGTCGCTATCAGCAACGTTTACAGCGTATGAATTGTAAGCGCTAAAGCCCAGAAAAAGAAGAGTGTAAAAAACTTTTTTAACAACAGATTTCATCGGATGCATTTTATAATGATACTTCAAAAATAAGAAATATGTTTTAAAAGAAAGGGCTGCCTCTTTAAGACAGCCCCTTTCTCATTAGCCTTGTGGGCCAATCCCCAATTTATTCTTAATTATTTACTAGCACAAATAAAAGAGAATATATTGAAACTACCATATTGATTGAAAAAAAACCACTATTCCAAACTGTCCTTCGTTGTCTCAATGGCATCCTGAACAGCTCCGGGAAGCCCGGACAGCAGGTTATAGCCGGTGGCACGCTCGATATCACGTACTGATACCCGGTACTTCTTCCAGTCGGGCTCAATGGAATTTACGTTGGGCGTATTGACAGCAATGACGCGGGTGGTGCTACTGATGCGGCTCAGATCATTATTGCCTTCAGGAATCACCACTGCAACTTTCCAGATATTGGAGGGCACCGTCACGCGGTTGCTGTCGAGTGCAACGGCAGCGCCTCTGCTACCCGTCCCTCCCCTGCCGTACGAACCCATGATCACGTATACCTCGTTCCCGCTGCTGACCAGTGTCCGCAGGTAGGCTTCCATATTGTTCCAGGTCTTCTGGTTATTATTGGGAGCCTGCGGGACCATGTTGACCATCAGGAAGGTGGACGAGTTTGCTTCCGCAGAGCTGACGCGGTCTGCGGAGGGGCAGTTATGTCCTCTGTCGAAGCCTGAGCCCGAGTAACTCGTATTCTTAACGCGGTACCAGGAGGCGGGCAAATCGCTGAAGGCGGCAAAATCATTCCGGCGCTCCACCTTCTTCGTAATATTGCCGGCATCCAGGTGCCAGCTCACCCAGTTGGGCGTGCCTCTGCCATTGCTGTACGATACCGTGTAGTACTTCATGTCAATCAGGTAATTCTCTGGGAACATGATACTGGCCTGAGCGTCTGAAGGATTTCCGAGGAACAGGTTGCTGTTCTCGCCCGAGGCAGGGGGGCGTCGGGAAGATTGCCGTCGGGGGTACCTCTCTGTGCTCCAGGCTCGGGAGTGGCAGAACTATCCGCGTCAGTCGTGTCTGGCTGACCAACGATAATCCCCGGACTGCCCACTCCCCGGAAGGTGAGGTCATCTAAATTTACCCGTGCCGTACCTTGCTTGGAGATTCTGAAACGAACCTTCCCCTGGGCCTGCACAGCGAAGGAATCAAGCACAAGAGAGGTATTGGTTTCCATGATCGTATTTCCGACCTGCTCATAGCTCAACCCTCCGTCCCTGGAGATTTCGAGCTTCCATTCAGAAGGAGCATCATTGCCGTACCTGGCATGCTTCACATATAGCATTCTCACTCCGGCAACGTCAAAGTTCATGCTAATGCTTCCGGTCCGCAGCCGTACGGCATACAAACCTTCCTTCTTATCCGCATCAAGCTCTCCAATGAGGGCATCGTTTAAAGTCCACGAGCCTGTTAAAAGAGTGACCGAGTCCGTTTTATAACTACCTTTCGTGCCACTTTTCGAATGTTTCAGTAATGCGGTAAGGGAGAGAATCGCGGGAGACGGAATCCTGACCGGGTACAGGAGCGTCATCTTCCCTTGTCAGTTTCGAGCATGAGCTAAATGCTAAAAGCACTCCGAACGTGTAAAATAAAAATTTCGTTTTCATAGTGTAAACTTTAGAAGCTATCAAATCCCCTTAGATTGAAGGGCTTATTAATATTGATCCGCGGATCGGCAGATGTGCTGTAACACAGGTAGATATTCAAAGGCGAAACTCGACAAAGATATTGTGGCAATATTAACAGGATGTTAAGGATCGTACCAAAGTAATTTAAAAAAGGGAAACAGCCGGGTACCCTGCGAATGTTGTTCTGAGAAGGCCCAGTAAAAAAAGAAGGAAATGGAAAAAGAGAAAATAAGCAATGCGGATCTGAATAAGCTGGGCATAGAAGACCTTGACCTGATTGTTCTTTTCAGCAGGGTAGCCAACGGGCTCTTAAAGCATCAGGTGATGGACAGGATGGAGATCCTCGCTCATCTGGAAGCTCTTATTTTCGACCCTTCGCCTTACTCGGCGCAGAAGGGCGGCAAATTCAAGAACCTGGCAGACAAGGTAATTGAGCTGCGGAAGGAAGGAAAGTTTGACCGCCCCACAGAAAAGATCCCGAAACTAAAGAAGGATAGTGCGAACTACCCTGTATACGGACTTGAAAACATTGAGGCGGGAGCACTTGAGCAGATGAAAACGGCCATGAGCCTCCCTATTACAGTTGCAGGAGCCCTGATGCCCGACGCGCACCAGGGATATGGTCTGCCGATTGGAGGGGTATTGGCCACCACAGCTGACACGATCATTCCCTACGCCGTGGGGGTAGACATTGCCTGCAGGATGTGTCTCAGTATTTTCGAAATGCCTGCTGATACGATTGAACAGAAGAACGACTACCTGAAAAATCTGCTGATAAAGAACACGGTGTTCGGAATGGGCGGAGAAACGAAAAATCATTTCGATACGAGCCTTTTTGACCGCAGGGAATGGAAGGCCACGCAGCAGATCAAGCAGCTCAGGGACAAGGCGTATAAGCAGCTGGGCACCTCGGGAACGGGTAACCACTTTGTGGAATGGGGGGAACTGTCTGTCGGGGACGGCGCTCTTGAAGGCATACCTGCCGGCAGCTACCTGGCCTTGCTCTCGCACTCGGGCTCGCGGGGCTTCGGAGGCAATATTGCCAACTATTACTTTAAGCTTGCCATGCAGAAGACCAGGCTTCCGCATGAAGCGAAGCATCTGGCCTGGCTCGACCTTAACTCGGAAGAAGGAGAGGAATATTGGATCGCCATGAACCTGGCAGGCGATTATGCCTCTGCCAATCATCATGAGATCCATAACAAGATTGCGCGCGACATGGACTTGCAACCGCTGCTGCGGATTGAAAATCACCACAACTTCGCATGGAAGGAACAACTGGATGATGGCACGGAAGTGATGGTACACCGGAAAGGTGCAACCCCGGCCGGCAAAGGCGTGCTGGGCATCATTCCCGGCTCGATGAGTACCCCCGGCTTCATAGTCAGGGGTAAAGGCGATCCCGCTTCGATTAATTCAGCCTCTCACGGCGCAGGGAGGGTAATGAGCCGGAACGTAGCATTTAAGACGTTGAAGAGAGATCTTGTGATGGCCGAACTGCTCGACAAAAAGATCACCCTCGTAGGCTCGGACCTCGACGAAGCGCCCATGGTCTACAAGGACATTCACACCGTAATGGCCGCCCAGCAGGACCTGGTAGAGGTGCTGGCAAAGTTTACGCCCCGCATCGTCAGAATGGCGGATCCAAAGGAACGACCTGAGGATTAGGCGTAATAGCTGTCGGCTATCGGCTGTCAGCTATGGCCGTCAGCTATCGGCTCTCAGAGGAAAAGGGTAATAACTGTCGGCTGTCGGCTATCGGCTGTCAGAGGAAAAGAGTAATCTTAAAGCGGAAGGCGTAAGGGGCTTAAAGCGGAAAGCTGATTGCGGAAAGCTGATTGCTGATTCCTCCGATTGCCAACTGCCAACTGCCAACAGCTAACAGCCAACTGCTGATTCCTGATTGCTAATGTCTGATGGCTCACACATCGCTAACCGCCATTTATCCCCTTGTTCCTCCCGCTCATCGGGAATGCCTTCGTTTTCGGGCCATCCTGTTGCACTTTCGTTTGTCAACAAGCGAATTGCAATGAAACAAAATTTACTCACGGCTTTAATTCTGATCATTACATCGAGGTCCTTTTGCCAGACGGTACTTTCGGGCACGGTTAAGAACCAAAAGGGCCAGCCTGTAAAGCAGGTTAATATTTCGCTTAAAGGGAGCTACGATGGCGCTTCGACCGACAGCATCGGAAGGTTTCACTTTTCAACAGCAGAACAGGGCCGCTTTTCCCTCGAATATTCTGCATTGGGCTATATGAGCGATAGTATTCGGGTAAACCTGGACGGGAAGCCGCAGACCTTCCAGATCGTCATGAAGAAGAAGGTTAACGAGCTGGACGCGGTACAGATCAATGCCGGAACGTTTGAAGCGGGCGACAAGAAGAGAGGAACTGTATTAAACTCTCTCGACATTGCCACAACAGCGGGAGCAAATGCCGATATCTTCAGCGCACTTCAAACCTTACCGGGCGCACAAACCTCCTTTGCAGAAAGCGGGCTGTTTGTGAGAGGAGGTTCGGCTGCCGAGACCAAGACGTTCTTCGACGGCATGCTGATCAAAAGCCCATTTAACTCCCGGGTACCTGACCAGGCATCACGCGGAAGGTTCTCTCCCTTTCTTTTTAAAGGCACTTCTTTTTCCGCCGGTGGCTACTCCGCGCAGTATGGGCAGGCTCTTTCGTCGGCCCTTATCCTGGAGAGCAAAGATCTGCCGGAGAAGACCACCACCGGCCTCTCATTGCTCACCGTGGGGCTGGGGGTAGATCAAAATATCCGCTTTGAGAAGAGTGCTTTAACTTTGGGGGGCTTTTATTATAATCTAAAACCTTCCCTGGCGCTGATCCCTCAACGCACACAGTGGGAAAAGGAGCCTGAGCAATATGGCTCCACCCTCCAGTATAAACTCAAAACCTCAAAAACCGGCATGTTAAAGTGGTATAGCGACTTCAGTAAAACGATGCTGGGGCTGTTTGCAACTGACCTGAACGAGCCTTCGGGCAAGAGTTACCTCAGCAACACCAATAAAAACACGTATGTGAACACGACCTGGCAGGACTACGTTACTCCGAAGTGGAAACTACAGGCAGGGCTCGCTTTCAGCAATACGACTGATGATGGCCTTCAGAAAGAAGATCGGTACAGCCGCAGAGACCGGGTGTTTCAGGGCCGCATAACAGCCACACGTTATTTAACATCCTTATCTACTCTGAAGGTGGGAGCTGAAAGTTTCGCCTTTAGCCGGAACGAGAGCATGAATGGCCTTGGCCGAAGCTATGACGATCAGCTCAGCGCCGGCTTCGCTGAAGCAGAGGTATACATCACCCCTTCTCTGGTGACCCGCTTAGGACTGCGCGGCGAATATTCATCCTACACCGGCAATTACAACCTTGCCCCAAGGGCGTCTGTGGGATACCGGACAGGTAAATACTCACAGGTATCGCTTGCCTATGGCAAGTTCTATCAGAATCCGGAAGATGAATACCTCATCCGGGAGGCGCTCAACTTTGAGGAAGCTGACCACTATCTGATGAATTACCAGTACAGCAACTCCAGCTATATTTTCAGGGCCGAGGCGTATTATAAGGGCTACAACCGGTTAACAAGAGATTTTGATGGTACACTGAGCAACACAGGCGAGGGCTTTGCTAAGGGACTGGAAATCTTCTGGAGAGATAAAAAGAGCATCAGGAACGGAGATTACTGGCTATCTTACTCGTATCTTGATACGAAACGTATCTTTGGCGACTACCCTGTCAGTTCTGTTCCCCCCTTTGCTGCAAAGCACACGCTGAACGTGGTTTACAAGCAATTCTTTCAAAAGCTTAACTCTCAGATCGGCACCACTTACACCGTGGCAAGCGGGAGAACTTATGTCAATCCGGCTAATCCTGTTTACCTGGGAGACCAGACCAGGACCTACCATAACCTGAGCTTAAATGTGAGCTACCTGACTCACATCTTCAAACAGTTCACGGTACTCTACATCTCAGCCAACAATATTCCCGGCTTTAAGAATATTTACGGGTATCATTACTCTCCCGACGGACAGTACAGGCAGGCCATACAGCCTCCGGCAAGGCGCGACTTGTTTGTCGGGCTCCTGATCACCATAGGCGATAACACATTTGTACGCTAAAGCACGAATATATAACCCCTAATCATTAAATTATGAAAACTTTAAAAGCATCGTTTCTTCTTATTCTTCTCCTTGTTTCCATTCATTCGCATGCCCAGAGCGAGAAGTTCAAAACAGCTATGACCAAAGGGCTCGAACAGATGAAATCAGTCAAGACTCCCGATGACTTCATTGCCGCTGCCAATCATTTCGATCGCATTTCGGCAGTTGAGAAAAAAGAATGGCTGCCTTCTTACTATGCCTCTTACTGCAATCTGACAGCAGCGCTGATGACTGCCAGCAAAGAAAGCAAGGACCTCTATCTTGACAAGGCACTGGCGCAGGTGTCGCATGCCGACTCGATTGAACAGAACAACAGTGAGATCTACACGTTGAAGGGCTACGTTGAGTTTATGAAAATGGCGGTGGACCCGATGAGCCGTATGGATTTCATGAAGAAGGCGAACGCCTCGCTTGAGCGCGCAATTGCCCTGAACCCTGAGAACCCCCGCCCCTACCTTGTACAGGGTCAAAACGTATTCTACACCCCTGCCGCATTTGGAGGTGGAAAAGATGCAGCCAAACCGGTACTGGAGAAAGCAGTCGCAAAATTCGCTACATTTAAGCCTGTAAATGCATGGTCACCCGACTGGGGTAAGGAAAGGGCGGAGACCCTGCTTGCGGAATGCAGGAAATAAAGACAGCAAACGAACGCCGCAGAGCGGAAACCCGCAAACAGTAATGCGAATATGGAGCAGACATTAGCAAAAGGCGCGAGTGCCCCTGGCAGCTATTCAAGAAAGAGCGTGCGAGAAGAAAGAGCCGTCTATATAACGGCCGGCTGGAAAAAAGCCAACCTCGCCAACCTGGTTTTTGGCATCGGCCTCGGGGCGCTGATCTGCCTCTTCATGACGGCCTCGAGAGGCAAGCTGGTCAGCTTTGAGACCTTTGCAGGCAATGCCTTCTTCAGCGTCATGATCTCGCTGGGGGTGATCAACTTCATCATACTCGCTCAAACCATCTTCAGGCTGCGGTATGAAAAAATCTGGTTTGTGGTAGTCTACTATGTTGCCAGCCTGATGGGCATGATGGTGGGCACAGAACTCGCAAGACTGATCCTCGCTTTCGTATACGAGGTTCCCTACACATTCTCCCGTCAGCAGGACATCCTGTTCCGCTCACTCATCGTGTTTATCGTTTGTACTGCCGGCTATATTTATCATGCCCGGAAAGTGTCTTTGCTTGCGCGTCTCCGCCAAAAGGAGCTCGAGATGGTGAAGCTGAGCCAGCTCAAGACGCAGGCAGAACTCGCTACGCTACATGCCCGCATTAACCCTCATTTCCTTTACAATTCTTTAAACTCCATTGCAAGCCTTATTCATATTGACCCTGATAAGGCTGAGTCTATGACCTTAAAGCTGTCGCAGCTGTTCCGATACAGCATTAATTATGACCGGGAGGACCTGGTGAGGGTTAAAGATGAGATAGAAACGGGGAAGACGTATCTGGATCTTGAAAAGGTACGCTTCGGCGACCGGATAGACTTCCGGATTGAGGTAGACGAGGCTCTCCTTGAGGCAAAGATCCCGCGCTTTCTGATCCAGCCCCTAGTGGAAAATGCCCTGAAGCACGGACTAAAGAATACCGTGTCGAATGGAGAACTGCGCGTCAGTTTGCAGCAGCAGGGAGAGCAGGTTGAACTGATCGTAGCTGATAACGGCGTGCCTTTCCCCGCGGAATTGCAGACAGGCTACGGCCTGCAGAGCACATATGACAAACTTTCGTTATTATACGGCGAAGATTACGAGCTTTCAATCTCAAATAATCCCGTGAAGCAGATCAAGATCCTTATTCCGCTAAAATATGAGTAAACCCTGGAAGACCCTTATTATTGACGATGAAGAACTTGCGCGACTTCGGCTCAGGAGGCTGCTGAGCGCCTACCATGACCTTATCGAGATCGTGGGAGAAGCGGTTAATGGCCAGGACGGACTGGAGAAAATCGAGCAGCTTAAACCAGACCTGATCTTCCTGGATATTGAAATGCCTGTCTATAATGGATTTGAAATGCTGGCGAAGCTGAACAATCCGCCGCAGGTGATCTTTACAACGGCCTATGACCACTACGCCATTAAGGCCTTCGAGGAGGACTCGGTTGACTACCTGCTGAAGCCTGTGGAGCCGGAGCGACTGGAAATCACGATCAGGAGGCTGGAAAAAAACAACCGGCCAGGCGTGCCCGATCTCCCTCTCGACTCTCTTATCAGACAGCTTACTGTTAAAAGTGAACGCAAAACGCTCACTGTGAAGATTGGCGACCGGATACTCCTGGTTAAAACCGATGATATTGCCTATATTCAGGCGGAAGATAAGTATGTTTTCTTGTGCTGCCTTGACGGCAAGAGGCATCTTACCGAATTCACGGTGAGCAGCCTGGAGGAAAAGCTGCCCGGCTCTTTCCTGAGGATCAACCGCGGAACGATCATCAACACAGATCATATCGCCGAGATCAGGAAAGGATTCAATGGCGCACTGACCTTTATCCTGAAGGATAAAGAAAACACGCGTATCAGTTCGAGCCGGCGCTATGGCGAAATGCTAAGAGAACATTTCGATATTTGAAAGAACAAACTACTGCTACCATGATCACGAAACAACGGCTCGAGGCCTTTAGCGATGGCGTCATCGCTATTATTATTACCATAATGGTGTTGGAGATAAAGACTCCTCACGCGGCAGACCTGGAATCGCTGAAGCCGCTGATCCCCGTATTCATCAGTTACGTGCTAAGTTTTCTGTATGTGGGTATCTACTGGACTAACCACCACCATATGATCCTTGCAGCAAAATCCGTGAACGGTAAAATACTGTGGGCTAACCTGAACCTGCTTTTCTGGCTCTCTTTGATTCCGTTTGTTACTGCCTGGATGGGCGAGAATCACTTCGCCAGATGGCCCGTGATCTTCTACGGCATTATCCTCATTCTTAACTCTCTTGCGTACAAACTGCTCGCCTATATGCTGGTGCGCCACCATGGTTCTGACTCTGTCCTGAATAAGGCCATTGGCAGGGATTTGAAAGGATGGTTTTCTATTGTGGTTTATGGAATTGCTGTCGCGGCTTCTTTCATCAATTCGTCCGCAGGCCTGATACTTTACTTTTTAGTGGCGGCTCTCTGGCTTATTCCTGACAGGAGAATAGAGCGGTCAGTTAACTCGTAATTCAGGCTGGCAGCAGATGAAGCTCAATGCACGATCCTTATTACGGAGAGTCGTCAGAATGGAGCCCGGCTCAGCATCAGGCCGATTGCAGATGGGGCTGTTACAAACTTAAAAGCGCGCCGTAATGGATACCCCCGTTGCTCTGTCGGCATAAAACGGGGTCATGGAGACGTTGGTGTTCTTTTTGAGAAGGTTCTTTAAGTGGGGATAGACCGCATAAGTTGCTTTTACTGATAAGATCCCCAGGCCGGCGCCGGCTATTACATTACTAAACCAATGCGCATTATTGTAGACCCTCAGAATGCCGGTGGCTGTGGCAGCGGAATATGCGGCTACGCCGTACCAGACGGACCGGTCGCCAAACTCCTGATTCATAATCTCAGCAGCCGCGAAAGCCGTAGTGGTATGGCCGGAAGGGAAAGAAGAGTACGACGCCCTATTCGGCCTTAACTGCCGGATCTGGTCCTTCAAGGCCCATGCCGATCCTTTTGCTACTGCCAGCGAAAGAAATGCCAGTGCGGTCTGATCGACAATCTTATTCTTCCCTTTGATGCCGCTCATGTTCAACGCGTAGGTAGCTATGAGGGGTGAGTACTGAAGGTAGTTATCAACAGTGGTGCGGAAGCCGGGATGATCTTCCTGCATATCATTATACACGCTGCGGTCAACTCTGCGCAGCAAATTATTGTCGAGTGCAAAAAATCCGTAACCAAGGAATACAGCAGGGGCAATATAGCCTGCCACGGAGGAGGTGCGCGGCGAAGGATCAGGATAGCGCTCTTCTGTTGTCACTGCCGGAGCTTTTAAGGCGGCAAATACAAGGGTATCAGGCGTCTGAGCGCTTGCAACGGACGATAGCAGGATTAAAACAAAAAGCAGATGTTTCATATTGACTTATACGAACCCGGCCGCCCGGGGTTACTCTTCGGCGGCTAATTGGCTACGCAACAGCTTATTAACGCTTATTTTGTCTTTTAGGTATATGACTTCTCACTTTTTGCGAAAGTCGGTCTGTTTTCTAAAGGACAGAAGAACACCCGCAAAACGTTAATCCCGTTGCGGGTGTGATACGTATGAATGCTTTTACCACCTGCCCGACTTTTGTTCGCATCAGCATCGCAAGGATCAGTGGTTGGCACAATGAAGCTGCAACATACTTTGACTTCCTTTGTTTCTCTTGCTCAGGCTCATGTCCTCCTTTTTAAGCAGATATGTTTTTAGCATTCCTTCTTCTCACGACACTATTCTGGCCCCTGGCCTGTGTCTATTTCCTCGCCAACAGGCGGATGCAAATTTTATCAGCTCAGCCTCTGGCAGAGAGGCTCCCCCGAATTGCGGTTATCATCGCCGTGCGAAATGAAGAAAAAGAACTGGAACAGGCTCTTGCGAGTGTGGCCCGTATGGACTATCCCGGCTGCCGGGTGCTGGTGATAAACGACCGCTCAACAGACAAAACAGGGGAAATTGCCGAAAGAATAGCTGCGGCGCATCCGCACATTACCGTGCAACACGTTAAAACGCTGCCCCCGGGCTGGCTGGGAAAGAACAACGCGCTTTATCAGGGCTACCTCAACTCAGATGAAGAATGGATACTTTTTGCTGATGCTGATGTAGTTTTCGGGGAGGGGAGTCTGAGAAGAGCGGTGTCCTGGGTGCAGCAAAAGAAACTGGATCACCTCACCATATTTCCTGACGTGTCGTCGCGCTCGACCATTTTAAACAGCATTTTTGCAACGTTCAAGATCATGCTGCTTCTGCGCATCAGGCCATGGGAAGTAGAGGATCCCTCCTCCAGGGCATCGGTAGGAATAGGAGCATTCAATCTCATCAAACGGACTGCATATGCGAGAGCAGGCACACATGAACGCATACGGCTGCGGCCGGATGATGATTTGAAACTGGGAGAGATGGTGAAAGCGGCAGGTTTACGACAAGGAATCCTGAACGGAGAAAACGAATTAAGGCTGGAGTGGTATACAAGCGTCAACGAGCTGATCAACGGTCTCATGAAAAACACCTACGCAGTACTTGACTACAACATCTTTAAAGCTGCTGGAGCCACCATCGGAGTATTTACATTCGTGGCACTTCCTCTCCCTCTCTTGCTTATGCAGGGAACCCGGACAGGAGTCGTCTTTGCTTTGATCGTTCTGATCTCGCAACTGACTTTGCTGTTCTCTGCTCCTGGCATCCGCGCCAGATGGTGGTATGTATTGATGATTCCATTCGCAGGTCTCCTGATGTCTTTTATTATTATCCGTGCTACTTTCCTGACGATCCGCCAGGGCGGGATCTACTGGCGCGACAGCTTCTATTCTCTGGACGAGTTAAAAAGAAACGGGAAGTAAGCCCCCTGGACAAAAGGCCTGTCCACTAATTCTAATCTTTACGTTGGAACTGACTTGAGAAGTAAGCCCTCCATAGACTAAAGGCCTGCTTCCCCTTCTGCTGGTTACGGGGTTCTGATGGTTATGTGCTGACCAGGGAGAGACTCGAACTCTCTAGGGTGTTCACTTCAGATCTTATATTCCTCCAGCTTGCGGTACAGAGTAGTAAGACCGATACCAAGCAAGCGGGCAGCTTCTGTTTTGTTGCCTCCCGTATATTGCAGGACCTTTTTGATGTGCTGCTTTTCGATACTTTGCATGTCGAAAACGGTCTGGCTTCCCTGAGAGTTGAATTCTGCAGGAAGCAGCTCAGGACCAACAGCGTGACCGTCGGCCAGTATTGCCACACGTTCTATAACATTCTTCAATTCCCGGATATTTCCTTTCCAGCTATGTGCTTTTAATGCCTCAACAAAGGGAGGTGTCATGATAAGATGCGGCTGTGACGCCTTTTCTCCGAACTCCCGAAGATAGTGAGCTGCAAGAATTTCTATGTCGCCTTTGCGTTCGGCGAGCGGGGGAAGCGCTATGGTGAAGACAGACAAGCGATAAAAAAGATCATCGCGGAAGTTTCCCTTTTCAGCCTCAGCCTGCAGATTCCGGTTTGTTGCCGCTATGATGCGTACATCTACCGAAGTGGTTTGAGTATCCCCCACTTTGATGAACGAGCGACTTTCCAGTACGCGGAGCATTTTTGCCTGCAGAGGAAGGCTCATTTCTCCAATCTCGTCCAGAAAGATCGTGCCTCCATTTGCCTCATCAAAGAGTCCCTTCTTGTCTTTAATTGCGCCCGTGAAAGCGCCTGCCTTGTAGCCGAACAGTTCGCTCTCAAGAAGTTCCTGGCTGAAGCCACTGCAATTTACGGCCACAAATGCCTTATCACTGCGCGGGCTCTCAAGGTGAATAGCGCGTGCAAAGACCTCTTTGCCGGTCCCTGTTTCTCCCTGAAGCAAGACCGTTGTGTCGGTCCTGGAAACCCTTCTGGCCATTTCAATGGCCACCTTTATCGACTCTGACTCGCCTGTTATCGCTAAAAAGCCTTTTCCGTCCTGAACATGCTTATTGTGTGCTGTCCTATCCCTTTTCTGAGCCTTTGCTTTTTCCATCGCCTGAGCAAGCAGAGGAATAATGCGGTCATTGTCATCACCTTTGGTGATGTAGTCAAAGGCTCCTTTCTTAATGGCAGCAACACCGTCCTGGATGCTTCCAAAAGCGGTGAGGTTGATCACTTCGACCTCAGGCTTAGACTGTTTGATCAGACGGACCAATTCAACTCCATTGATGTCCGGAAGTTTGACGTCGCTCAGAACAACATCGATGTCCTCCTGGTTCAGAACTTTCAATCCATCTTTTGCCGTATGAGCCTGAAACACGTTGTATCCTTCCAGAGAAAGTATTCGTGACAGCAGCCCCGCCAGCTTCTTTTCATCATCAATAATCAGAACAGCGCCTTGCATAACTTATATTTCCGGCGTAAATTAACGAATTAAATAGCTTATAAACTATTGCAGGGGAACTGATCAAGAAGGAACGCCGCGTCACATCAAGTGGCTGGCATCCAGCTCCATATTTTATTTTTTTAAAACTTCATGTATCTTTTATACGGGCATCTCGTATAAGTGCACACTCTAATTAACGAATATGATCTCAAATACCTATGGAATTTCGCCTAAGCCGGCTGGGGCTTGCGTTACCGTATGCGGTAGTCCTCAGCAAACGGCACCTAAAGCGGATGTTCCACTTATGGCCCAGGTAAAAGATTTTTTTGGGGGTATAACAGATACTTCCAGCTGGCCGGCACGCTGGCACTGCGGCACGTGGAGCGACTTCCATGGATGGCTTTATATCTTGTCGGACCTGTCAATCTGGGCCGCATATTTCGCAATTCCCTTCTTGCTGTGGCGGATTGTAAAGAAGCGGACAGACTTGCCCTTTCCCAGAATCTTTTGGCTATTCAGCGCTTTTATATTTCTCTGCGGCACCAGTCACCTTTTGGACGCCATTATTTTCTGGTGGCCGGCTTACCGCCTGAGTGCGCTCGTCAGACTGGCTACCGGCGTTGTATCCATCTCCACCGTCTATGCGCTCTACAAAATCCTCCCCATGATCTATAACCTGAGAACGCGGGAGCAGCTGGAGGCAGAAATTGAGGAAAGGAAGAAAGCAGAGCAGGAAGCCCGGCACCTTCAGTTGCAGCAACAGGCAGCGAAGGACCTGATGGCAAAAAAGGACGAGTTCATGAGCATTGCAAGCCATGAACTAAAAACACCCATTACCAGTGTAAAAGCGAGCTTGCAGCTCCTTCAGCGCATGGCTGATAAAAACGAAGCGCTCGAGCCGATTAGTCCGTTCCTTGAGAAGGCTTCTAAACAAGCTAACAAACTGGCCTCTCTTGTGACCGACTTATTGGACGTGACGAAGATCCAATCGGGCAGGCTGGAACTTAGCAAGAGCCACTTCAATCTGTTGGAGATGGTGACGGACTGCGTGGAGCAATGTAAAATAGAAGATCAGAAGCATGAGGTGATCGTAGAAGGAGATCCGGACCAGGTTGTATTCGGCGACCGGAACCGTCTTGACCAGGTATTATGTAATTTGCTTACCAATGCGTTTAAATATTCGCCGGCTCATGATCAGGTGAAGGTGGTAACAACTGAAGAAAACGGAAGGGTGAAGCTCGCTATTACAGACAAAGGCATCGGCATCCCGGCCGATAAACTGGATAAGATATTTGACCGGTTCTACCGCGTTGAGAACACCTCGCAATTATTTCAGGGCGTGGGACTGGGGCTCTATATTTCATCGGAAATTGTAAGACAGCACGGCGGGGAAATAGGCGTTACAAGCGTGCCGGGACAGGGCTCTACCTTCTGGTTCACCTTTTAGCTAAAGGAGAAATGCCTTTAGGGCCGACTTTGCATAATCTCCCCAACTTTTTAATGCCGACAACAGCGTCTCTTTGAGCTGCTTGTTGTTAACCACCTTTCCTTTTGCGGGCGGAGTGACTGAGCTGGGAGGAACCGCCTGGTCTGTCACCTTTGTTGCAAACCATGTAATGTTCTCGTGCGGAAGGGCAACCCCCAATATCATTCCCGGCAGGCCATTAAAAGATTCAGGACCGCCGGAAACAGGGATCTTCTCTGTATAGAACGCCACCACGTAAATGGAGTCGAGGATCAGGGCATTGGCTCGCCGGCACTCATAACCTGCGATCTCCCTCATCTGGCTGGTGATTTTCCACCTGATCTTCCTGGTGGTATCGCGCACAAGAAAGGTCTCTTCGAATACCTTTTTCTGAACCACACTTTCCATTGTGCTGAAATTGGTAAACACGGTGTTATTCTGTTTTACCATCGGGCCTTCAGCCCATGAAGCGTTTCCCTCTGTCTCGTCCGCCGGCTTAAACAAGGCGCGATCTCCGGAGAACGTCAGGGTACTCTTCAGCTTCTTAAACTGAGGCTGGGTCTTTTTGTATTGGTCAATAACCTGCTGCCACATGCCGTCATTGTCGCCTGCGTCCTTCCTCAGGAGCGCATACATATTCACTGACTTTTCGTACTCAATGGTTCCCTGTGTCACAAAGCGGGCGTATTGAGCAAGAGCACAGCTATTGCCCAGCAGCAGAAAGGATGAAATAAATATGATGAAGGTCCTCATAGTCTATTGCTTTTTGGAAGCGCCTCCCATCTTGTTAAAATCCCAGGTGAGTGATAACATGAAATAGCGCCTGATATTGTTATAGCTGGTTTGCGTAAGATAGTTGCCATTAGCAGTCCGGTCAAATCCTATGTTTTGGTTGAGCAGATCGTAGCCTGTAAAAGAGAGCTTCAGATCGTCCTTCTTGGTAAAGGTTTTACTCAGAGAGGCATTCCAGGTGAACCGTTCGAAATTTTCATTAAACGACTGCGTTTTCTCCCTGTACTGATAGCTGCCATCTGAGCCCACCTGCACCTTACCACGCAGGTAGAACGTAAAGTTAAAGTCGGCATTAAAGCCTCCTCCGTTGTTATTGAGCTGCCTTTGCAGAGAAGACTCATTGGTGGTATAGCTAGGCCCAAAGGATCCGTATAAGCTATACTTCTTCTGCTTGTATTTCGAAATAGTGATACCACCGGAATAGGTATATGAAGTAGTCTTGTTACTGGCGTTATTGATGAGGCTATAGTAGGTGTTGCCGCTCAGACTGAAATTGACCCCTAATCCCATATCGAGTTTTTTGATCTTGCGGTCCAGGTAGGCACTCAGGTAAAAACTGGAGGGATTTTTATCCTTTAGGTTGAAAGACTGATACGTACTTTTTCCAGCCGAGTCTGTGACGGTATTGTTCACGATCGGGTTAACAGTAAAGTTGTAAGAGCCGTAGAGCCATATGGACCGTTCGGTCAGCACTTTATAAGAGCTGTAGCGCATATCAAAGCGATTAGAAAAGGCTGGCTTCAGGTCCGGGTTCCCCACTGTAATATTAAGAGGGTCGGTATTCTCACGGATTGGCTGAATCTGCCCTATCCCGGGCTGGTGAGTATTACCCTGGTAGGCCAGCCTGAACATTCTTTGCTGGCTGAAGCGATATTGATAGCTTGCCTCGGGATTCCAGTTAATAAAGTGGCGCTTGTACTCTTTAGCCGTGTACTCATCACGCTGCCGGAAGCTGACAGATGATAGCCGCGTGCCAAAATTGACAGTGATCTTATTATTCTTCTTGTAATTGAAGATTGCTCCGCCCTGGTTGGAAAGCTGATCCAGCGAGTAGTTGTTGCTTAAGCTCCGGTCCAGCTGATCGTACCTTCCCTCAGCAGACCGATTAAACGACTTTCTGTCAGAGCTGCTGTTATTGATAGAGACTCCGTAATTGAGAACAACCGCGAGGTTCTTATGGAGAGGTTCCGTATAAGTGAGATTTCCACGGAAAGATTTGTTTTCTGAATCGCTGCTTTTGTATTGATCGATGTTCTGGATGCTGTCGGGTCGGCCATCCTGATTATAATACTCGATGTCAGAGTTGAGAAAGCCGCTGGCCGAATTATCGTTTACAGATCCATTCAAGGCCACCGAAAATGTTCTGCCCTTCTTTTTAAGCTTCTTATTCCAAAAGGCGCTTGCGTTAAACACTGTTCCTTCGCCGTTATTGGAAACGGTTCTGTTATTACTGTTAAGCAGCACATTGTTACCCCGTTGGCTGAGTGAATTATAGCTATTTCTTGTCTTATTTCTCTTGGTGGTTCCGTCTGCGGAGACCTTTAAGGATGAGGTGGTGTCAAACTTCACCTCATACATGACGTCGAGCTTCTGACGGTTTGCGAAATTATTGAAGTTTTGCGCTGAGTTTCCAAGAATGACGCCGGAGGGAAGGTTATTCTGAGTCAATGAGCTTCTTACTCCATCTATATCTATCGAACCGACCTTGTAATTCGCGTTCAGCGATTGCTTGTCATTGTCCCATTTACCGTCGTAGTGAGCCCCCCATTCTTCGCTACAGGGATACCTTGCCCGCCATACCGGCCGTCAAAAGAGTCGAGGCCGTCGTCGCCCCCTCCGTAAATCATGATACCACCGTCCGTGAACTCCATATTAGAGGACGATCCATACGTGCTATTGTCCTCCCAGCCTAACCCCGTTTTACCCGTGTTCGAGAGCGTACCATATGCGGAAAATTTCCTCTTACCCTTGAACGCGTTAAACATAGCCTGCCCCTCGTAATACTCATCATTGCCGCCACTCAGGTCCGCCTTGCCAAAAAATCCGTTCTTCTTGTCCTCCTTCAGCTTCAAATTTATTGTTTTGGTTCGCTCACCATCGTCTATTCCGGTGAACGTGGCCTGATCACTCTTCTTATCATAGAGCTGGACTTTATCTACCATATCGGCCCGCACATTTTTTGTCACCAGCGTAGGATCGTCTCCAAAGAACTCTTCACCGTCAACCAGCACCTTTTGAACTGTCTGCCCCTGGGCTGTGATCTTTCCGCTTTGATCAACCTGGATCCCGGGGAGCTGCTTCAGAAGGTCTTCTACTTTTGAGTTTGGCTGTATTTCAAAGCTGCCGGCGTTGTACTCAGTGGTATCGCCTTTAATCTTGATGGCTGCCGCCTTGCCCTTTACTATGACATCCTGGAGCAGCTTCGACTTGAGGATCATCCCTATCTTTCCGAAATCCTTGTCCCGCGTTGCTGAGTCAACACTAAAGGAGGATACGAAGTCGGCATACCCTGGATAGGTAATAAGCAAAATGAATTTACCCTGGGCAGACCGGAGAGCGAGAATGACCCATCTTTTTGCGCCCGGGTGTACTTTAAGAGGATTGAATCGCGTGCATACAGCAGGCTGACAGAACTGTTGAGGAGGGGAATGTTGGCTGCGGTATCGATGACCGCACCTTTAATGCTGGCGCTGGGCTGGCCTTGTGCCATTACAACGAAAGGCAGTAGTAATAGCAGGCTTAGGACGATTTTCTTGGCGTTCATTTTGACGGTAAGGATATCGCAAATTAAAACGATTTAATCACTCAGCAAAGAACATTCAGAATATTTAACAGTCTTTAACTATTTAGCCGCTCCGGGCAAGGCGATTCCTTTATTGCCGGGCGTACGGCTGATTTTTATTTTATTATCGGCATACCAGTTCATAAAGGCATCCCACTTCTCACGGTTCCCAGACAGCCATTGCCTGAAGTCGTTTTCATCTCCTTTAAGCAGGAGCCAATGGTTATAGGCTTCCATATGCCCGGCATCGAGCACCTGTTTCTGGTATTGAAAGAGGACGTTTGGATCTTCCGCGGCGAACTGACTTGCCCAGTATTCCTTAACGAACCTTGTTCTGATGCGGCTAAGCGAATTGACATTCACGTCGCGCTCTCCTATGATTGCCTTACTCAGGAGAGGTTCGTACACGCCCACCCCGAAAGGAAGCTTCACCTTACCCCGGGCCAGAGAGGCAGGATCAATAACTCCGTTTTTGCTGAAGGACACAGAAAATGTAGAGTCGGAACTGAACTTAATCTCGCTTCTGTAGGTATCATACAAGAGCTTACTGATCTCCTCGGTTCGCTTTGTGTCCCTCTCGAGGTTCATAAAGGTCTCGCCGTAGATCATTCCCCACACCTCCTCCACCGATCCGCAGTATATCTTTGCAGCCCAATAGTAATTTGAGGGGAATGCGGGAGCTTGCTCAATGCCCTTCTCGTAATAAGGCAATGCCCTGGTGTAGCGTTTCTGCATCAGCTCCATGTTTCCCCGCTCCAGGTATAGCTCGCCTGCATTGGGAAATTTCTTTATTCCCTGCTCATATACAGCGATTGCATTTTCAGCATCGCCTGACAGATCATAAGCATTTCCAAGCAGCTGATAAACCCGTCCGAAGCAGTCCTTATGTTTTAGCAAAGGCTGAAGGGCAGCAATAGCAGCTTTATAATCCTTACTCAGGTAATAAGCATAAGCCGTTTCATAGGGATAGGTAATGTTGGCGGGATCAAGCCGGCGACTCTCTTTCAGCAAGACCAAAGCCTCCTCTATCTTGCCATTATCCATCAGCTCTACCGCTGACCGGCCTTTCTCTTCAGCAGTTTCCTTAGCAGACTGCCCGTAGGATACGGAAGTCAGGACGCATGAGACTAAAAAACAGAGGAGGGTCTTCATAACCGTTGGCTTGAGTAAAGATAAAAAAGAGTCGAAAAACTCAGCTTTCTTTAAAGACTTTACGGAGAAAGGCAGTGATATAATCGACTGTAGGAGTAAACCAGGGCTCAAATAAGCAGAAGCCATGAGGAGAGTCGGGGAAAGAACGAACCTCTGAATAGGTACCGCAAGAATCAAGCACCTTCCTGAAGTCATCTCTTCCGGCATGCATGCGATCTACCGAACTGTTGATGAACAGGAAGGGAGGCGTATCTTTTCCGACGTGGGTCAATGGCGAAGCTTCTTTCCACAGAGCGGGGTTCTCTTTCTTCTTGTAGCCGAACCAGTACGTTCCTGCAGAAATGGATTTTGTATCGTCGCCTTCTCCCGATTCGGGATGCACGAAGGAAAGTGTACCGTCAATATCTACCACCGCCTGAACGTCGCTGGCTACCCTCTGCTTGCATCCGTCTCCCTCAAATTCTGCTTTCTTGTTGGTAGCCCCGATAAAGGACGCAAGCTCGCCGCCGGCAGAGAAGCCTAAAGTGACAATTCTGGAGGAGTCGGCGTTAAACTTCGCCGCGTTGGCGCGCACCCATCGCACGGCCGATTTCAGGTCGTGTACTGCTGCAGGGTAAAGCGCATCGGTTGAAAGACGGTACTGCACTGTAAAACAGGCGTACCCGTTGGCGGCCAGGCGCTGAGCAAGGGGAATATGCTGGGTGCGGCTTCCGCTCCTCCAGCCGCCACCATGAATGATCAGGATAGCCGGAACGCCTCGCTTGCTTTTCATCGCAGGATAAAATGCATCCAGACAGAGCTTGTGTTTGTTCACCTGGCAATAGAGCAGATTCCTCTTTTCCTTAACACCCTCCATCTTCTTTTCTTCAACCACCTGTATGTTTGGATATTTTTTCCTGGTGGACCGGTAAGCGCTTGCTGTCGAATAGCTCGTGTCGGGCTTACCGGTAAGACCTGTTAACATCTGGGCTTCGCTACCCGAGGCCAGGAAAAGCAGGAAAAGAAAAAACAAAGGCTTTCTCATCAAAATCATATTATAAGACGTCAAAGATAAGAGTTCTCTACGCTCACTACGCGCCTAATTAAGCATATTGATGTGTAAGCAACCATCTTTCCATACACATTACAACTCAGGGCAGTATCGGAACATACCAGGGATTTCATCCAGGCCTGTCAGGTAATTGCTGAAGAAGAGGGAATATCAGATAAAGAGCAGCTGCTTCTGGAGACCAAATAGCTTACTGCCGGACTGGGATGCGTCTGTCCTTATTATACCACGTGAACGAATGATCGGCTATTCTTAGGTTCTTTATAAGATTGGCACATTAGACAAGGTAGAGGTATTGTATGGGTTCCGCTCACTATTAGAACCGCATATAAATGCTACACAGAAGAGAATAAATCCCCTTCTGTGTGCAGTTTCCGTTATACTAGTTTTGCCTCAGATGTAATTTCGGTATTCAAAAGTTTTGAAATAGGGCAGTTTTGCTCTGCATCTTTCACCGCCTCCTGAAACTGGTCTTCGCTGATTTGCGGAACCTTACCTTCAACAACAAGATGAGAACCCGTAATGGCACCATTCTCAAACGTGATCTTACATGTGGTAGTGAGCTCGTCGGCAGTGAAACCCTTTTCGTTCAGGACAAAGCTAAGCTTCATTGTAAAACAGCCTGCGTGGGCCGCAGCGACAAGCTCTTCGGGGTTTGTTCCTACCCCTTCGGCGAAACGGGTGTTAAAAGAATACTGCGTGTTACTAAGCACAGTACTCTGGGTACTTAAATGACCGTTACCTTCCTTACCGGAGCCGGTCCAGACAGCAGTTGCATTTCTAATCATAGTTTCTTTGTTTTTAGGATTCAGGAGGATTTTTCTCCAACGTTAAACTGTTTTAAAACAAAGGAGCACCGCTTTAGTTTTCAAGGAACTACCCACAACTATGAAAGACACTAACGAAATTATTGGCCTGATTGCAGGGGTCTTTACCTCCTCAGCACTTGTACCCCAACTGGTCACGACAATAAGAAAAAAGAAAGCGCAGGACATGTCTGCCCTACTATTCCTGGTAATGTTAACGGGAAATGCACTATGGACCTATTATGGGATACAAAAGAGCGACTTTCCGATTATTGCAACCAACATATTTTCCGTTTTGTTAAATACAATTATGCTTTTTCTTAAGTTTAAGTACAGAAAGAACAAATAAAGTCAATAACTGCCGAAAAAGACATCAAATAAAACATCAAAAACACCCGCAAACCAAACAAACACCGATCACAAAAGGAACAAAACTGCAAAAAGCCAAAGAAAAGACCGAAAGAACTAAAAAAATTGCAAAAATATTTGAATATAAGTGCGAGTTATATTATTTTTGCTATATCAAAACACAGAAAGATCAAATAACGATCTGAACAACTAAAGACGAAGGTTCGAATCCTTCTTCTGTGTCCCTTTCAATAATTTAGGTTTATAATTGGTTAGTTTGAGCTCCTGCCCATCAGGAGCTTTTTTATTGCCGCATCTCCCTCACGGTCAGCTCGATATTAAAAAGCAGCTCTTCCAAGGCCTGCTGGCTTATCTTATTTACTGACACAAAAAGGATCCTCTATGCGCATTGAAATGCTGATTGATACACTTTGTGATACACATGGAAAACCGCCATAGCACCTTAATTTTCAATTTCTGCATGCGCTTTTATTGTAAGAAAGCAATGAAATTTCATGAGGTCGATTTCCCTCTCAACCCTGATTGTCGTAGGCACGCTATGTTGAAAAGAAGCTCACGAACAATGGTTTGTCTATTTCTATTATTATCAAGATGGTAGAAGGCGACATACCATATTCCAAAGGACCGAACGAAGGCAAACTATTTGCAAAAGAAGAACATATGAAACCAGCATAGCGGACAATGGCTTCAACGGCCGATTGAATGCTGACAGGCCGGTCTTAAAACACGGAAATCGAACGCTCCTTCGGACCCGAAAGGGCACATTAAAAAAAGTAAGTTTTTTTCAAAAAAAATAAAACTATCTCTATAGCAATGTGTTAACATCTTATTAAACAGATGGATTATGAGAAGCATGTATCAAACCCCCGAACAACCTTTAATGAAGATGCTACCAGACAGTCTTGGCGGACGCAACCCCCAGGTGTCGTACTCTCAGCAAGGAGACTGGTTTAAGAGTGAAAAACCAGCAAATAAAAAGAACGCAAGCGCAAAACGATATAACCGAAAGAGTCTCGGTCACTGATACTTTTACTTTTCGATAACTACACTGCCTTAAAACACATTGGGGACTTGAAGCGTACTTCAAGTCCCCATATTTTTGCCCCTGCCCTGATAATATTCGCGGCCCTTAACTATCGGGCCGACCATTCCTTACTGATAGCAGAATCCGGAACATTTGGTTTGCTTATTTGTAATAGCCAGACCGGAACTTCAGCACATAACTCTCATTTTCAAGAGCGCCCTTCCACTGCTTAATTAAGTGCTTGTATGCCTCGCCCACTGGCCGGATTTTACGGTCAAGGTCATACAGGCCGAGCGCATTAACACGCCCTGCATCGTTCCGCAAAGCCGAATCCCAGTCAACCTGATCAGTAAGACTATACCAGGTAAAGCCGTAAATGGGAATACCGTCTCTTTTTAACCTTCTCACATTCGCCCATTGCGTCTGAAGCCAGCGGACCGAGTTCGGTTCGGCAATATTCGTTTCAGTATGCATGATCGGAAGCTTGTAGCGGGTGTAATACTGGTGAGTGATGACATAGTAGCCGAAGATTTCGCCTGCAGCAGAGGTTCTGCCGTCTTCGTGAACCATATGTTCATTAGTGACGTAATAATCATTACCCATCACGCAATTCCCTTTTATCACATTACTTTCGAACCACTGATACTCCTTTTTGGTCATTCCGTTCTCAAGCAGGTATTCGTACATCACAACACTGATCGGATAGCCATAACTGAGGTCAAGAGAAAGAAAACGCCGCTGATTTAAAAAAGTAGCCAGCGGATCACAATCAGGAGTTTCGGGATGAAAATACTCCGATGACTCGCTCTGGATAAATACCGCGTCCGGCTGAACCTTTAAAATAGCGTTCATGGCCAGTACGTTTGCCTTACACATATTCTTCAGCGCAGTAACAAAGGAACGGTCGTCCGACTTGCATTCGTTCCACCAACCGTACTGTCCCGAAAAGGCTGCGGCAACAAAGATTTCGTTTATAGGAGTATAAAGCTGAATGTAAGGATATCGCTGGGCAAACGCAAAGGCATACTCTTCAAAAAATGCAGGAAAATCTTCGTTTTGAAAGTCTCCCAGCCAGTCAGGAACTCCAAAATGACAGAGGTCTACAATAGGCTCGATATTGAGCTCCCTCATATAATTGAACGTTTCATCTGTGAAACTCCAATCGTACTGCCCGGGGCCAAGATGTGTTTTATAATAGGGAGGCCCATACCTCAGGAATTCAATTCCCATTTCTTTAACGAGGTGGAAATCTTCTTTCCAGTACTTATAATGGCCACACTTCTCCATTTCGTCCACGCGCTTCCGGGTACCGTCAGGAAGAGTGATCATAGGATAACTATTCTCAATCCCGGTGGCGAACATAAATTTATTCTTGTCCATAGGCAGATAGTAGATTGATATCAAAGTACGTACAAGCAAGAACCCTTAAAGTTTGGATTTAACGACATTGTTGTACCGAAGGACACGGCAAAAGTCTGACCTTCAGAATCTATAAACTTTTAGGACATTTTTTTCTGTAAAACAAAAAGGCGCACCGGAATGTAATATTATTACTTCTATGTTAAGACTATGAAAAATATTACGCATGCCTTACCCCCGAATTTGATGTGCTTTTCGCACCTGCGCTGGGACTTCGTTTTTCAGCGCCCTCAACATCTGCTCACACGCATCTCTGAGTGCAGTACCGTGTATTTTATGGAAGAGCCAATCTTCGATTCAAAACACGAAGCCTACCTGACCTTCTCGAAAAGGTTAAGTAACTTATGGTTGTGTGTACCGCATTTGCCCGAAGGGTTAGACAAACACCAAACCAACACACTGCTCACCCAGTTACTGGATAAGTACTTCCAGAATAAAGACCTTGACGATTTTGCCTTCTGGTATTATACACCCATGGCGCTCCAGTTTTCGGAGAAATACACCCCTAAAATGACTATCTATGATTGCATGGATGAACTCTCAGCATTTAAGTTTGCACCAAAAGAGCTAACTCATCTCGAGAAGAAGCTGATGCAGGCGGCAGACGTCGTGTTTACAGGAGGTCACTCCTTGTACGAAGCTAAAAAACACCAGCATCCTAACATCTATCCGTTTCCGAGCAGCATAGATAAAGCCCACTTCGAAAAAGCAAGAAAAGCGAAAGTAGAGCCGGCAGATCAGTCCGGCATTCAGGGACCCAAAATAGGCTTCTACGGCGTGATCGATGAGCGATTCGACATCGGCATGATTAAAGACATCGCGGAAGCCAGACCAGACTGGCAGCTCATCCTCATCGGGCCTGTTGCCAAGATTGATAAAAGCACCCTTCCGGTCCTTCCGAACATCCACTATCTGGGACAGAAGACCTACCAGGAACTGACGAATTATCTCTCCGGCTGGGATTTGGCACTCATTCCCTTCCTGCTGAACGAGTCAACAAGATTTATAAGCCCTACCAAGACGCCTGAGTATCTTGCTGCGGGGATTCCGGTTGTATCAACGCCGATCAGAGACGTAGTGAATCCTTACGGAAAGAACAATCTCGTATCCATCGCTGCTGACTCCGCTTCGTTTATTGCGGCCATAGACAGATCTCTGGCTATGAAAGACCGTAAGCAGTGGCTGGATCGCGTTGACGCCTTCCTGGCTAAAAATTCCTGGGATATTACCTGCTCAGCCATGGTGAAGCTGATGTCTGACGCAGCGAAAACAAAAAGCAAGATCTCTATCGCGAGCTGAAAGCCTTACTTCTCATCAACCAACGAGACGGTTACCGGGTATGCTTATATCTGGTAACTGTTCATAACCAATTTTACCAATTTCACCCTTTATTATTACATCATGGAGCTTTGGGGCGGCATCGAATGCACGATCAACAGAGTTGGTGACAACTACATGGACCAGCTTGAGTATTCAGGGCACTACTCAAGGATAGAAGACCTTGATGAGTTCGCCGGGCTGGGAATAAAAAAACTTCGCTACCCGGTACTCTGGGAAAAACACAAGCCGCGGAAAAACATGCAGATTGACTGGTCGCAGACCGGGAAATTCCTCAGCAAGCTAAAGGATTTAAAGATAGATGTGATCGCAGGGCTGGTTCATCACGGCAGCGGCCCTGCCTATGTCCATATGATGGACGATTTCTTCGCGAAGGGCTTACGCGACTACGCCGCTGAAGTAGCAACGAAATTCCCATGGATCAGCTACTATACCCCGGTTAACGAACCCCTTACTACGGCCCGGTTCTGCGGACTGTACGGACACTGGTTCCCCCACCAGGCGGATGGCCGGAGCTTCCTAAAAATTCTTCTGAATGAATGCAAAGCGACGGTGCTGGCCATGCAGGCAATACGAAAGATCAATCCCGAGGCGAAGCTCGTCCAGACGGAGGACCTTGGAAAGATACATAGCACGAGCCTCTTAAAGTATCAGGCAGACTTTGAAAATGAGAGAAGATGGCTTTCGGTAGACCTGCTATGCGGCAGAGTGGATCAGACCCATACTCTCTGGAACTATATCCTGAGTACAGGGATCAGTGAAGAAGAACTGATGTTCTTTGTTGAAAATCCCTGCCCTCCGGATATCGTCGGCTTCAACCACTACATTACTTCGGAACGCTTCCTGGACGAACGTCTTGAGCATTACCCGCCGCATACCCATGGAGGAAACGGCAAACATCAGTATGCTGACGTAGAGGCGATACGGATGTCGGGCGTGACAATAAGCGGTCCTTACGGCCTTATGAAAGAAGCCTGGGAGCGCTATAAGCTGCCGCTGGCCATTACGGAGGTTCATCTGCATTGCACGCGGGAGGAGCAGCTGAGATGGTTCAGCCATGTGTGGCAAGCAGCACTTGAGCTTGAAAGAGAGGGAGTAAACCTGAAGGCTGTAACAAGCTGGGCTATGCTCGGTTCTTTTGGCTGGAATAAGCTGCTCCGTGAGCCGAATGGCGACTACGAGGCGGGAATTTATGATGTCCGGTCAGGCAGGCCCAGACCCACGGCCCTTTGTGACCTGATAAAATCGGTGACAGGCCGTCAGGATTACGACCATCCGGCCTTCCCTGGGCTCGGCTGGTGGGACAAAGACACGCGAATTGAATATCACCACGACCCCGTCGTTTCTAAAGTATCAGCTGAAGTCGGCAACCGGCGCCCCATCCTGATCATCGGAAAAACAGGAACACTTGGAAATGCGTTTGCCCGTATTTGCGATATCAGGAACCTGGAGTACCGCTTATTGGGCAGAGCCGACTTTGATATTACCCGGCCCCAGCAAATGGAAGCCGTCCTGTCAGACTTAAAGCCATGGGCCATCGTCAATGCGGCCGGCTTTGTACGGGTTGACGACGCGGAAAACGAAGAGAGCAATTGCTACATAGTGAACACAACAGGACCTGCCAATATAGCCCGCCTTTGCTGCGATCATCGGATAAAATTCCTGTCCTTCTCTTCTGATCTCGTTTTTGATGGAACAAAGAGTGACCTGTACACGGAAACAGATGCTGTAAATCCTTTAAACATATATGGATGGAGCAAGGCAAAAGCCGAGCAGGAAGTGCTGGCTGCTTGTCCGGATGCATTAATGGTAAGAACGAGTGCTTTCTTTGGACCCTGGGACGAGTACAATTTTATATCGGCAGTCCGCAGGCGGCTCGAAGCCGGAGAGCCTGTGACCGCAGTGAATGACATCCTTATCTCCCCGACCTACGTACCCGATCTTGTGAATGTGAGCCTTGATCTGCTTATTGACGGAGAGCGTGGCCTCTGGCATCTTTCAAACGAAGGAGTGCTAAGCTGGTACGAGTTTGCCCGGCAAGCGGCAGCCTTCAGCGGGCATAACCCCTCGCAAATCATTCCGATCCCTGCAAGTGAGATGGGTTTTACAGCAAGACGGCCGAGTTTCAGTGCCCTGAAAAGCCGCATGGGCTATCTGCTCCCAACGGTTGAACATGCGCTTGACCGCCATTTTAAAGAATTACGGCGCGCGGTGTAGTTCAATGAAAAGATTCCAAACTTTTTGCTTAGCTCTTAGCATTTTACAAAAAAACACTGCACTTTAGTGGCGTTTAGTAAAAAAACATGAGCACAAGTTACAAGTCTGGAACCTTACTTAAACAGGCACTGCTAGTCATCACTGTCTTAGCAGCAGCAGGGCTGATGGTAAGCGACTTTTCAAAAGATATAGACCCAATAACCTTCTGGCCGGCAGCATTTGCCGGCCTCGCTTTCGTACCTCTTTTTTTATCAACCTGGCCTTGCTAATTATCCATGCGGTACGAAGAAAGGCTATTGCGCTCCTGCCCCTTATAGTGATCCTGGCTGGGTGGAAGGTTGTGAGAGGAACTTTTAGCCTGCAATCCGCAGCAAATGTTGAAAGCAAGCCTGCAAATGCCACCCGCATCCTCACCTGGAACGTTCATTATTTCGAGAACGTTGACAACAGCCCCATCCCCCAAACACAAAAGAAGATGGCTGCCCTGGCAGCTTCTTTGAATCCCGACGTCGTATGCATGCAGGAATTCTACACGGTTGACCCTGACGTGAAGCGGGGTGTCGACAGCATGAAATTGGCGCTCAACACCCGCTTCGCCTATCTGAAGACACTGGAAGATCCTTTAAGAGGTATTGCAGTTTTCTCTCGCTATCCAATTATACGGGTCATATTCATACCCTTATCGGCTCCGTCTTCCGGAAACCACTGCCTGGCCGCCGACATAAAAAAAGACGGCAAAATGATGCGGGTGTATATTGTTCACCTGGAATCAATAAAGCTTGGCGAAGGCCAGCTGAGTTATATCAACGCCCTCGTTAAAGGCAAGGAGAAAGACATCAAACCCTCCAGGCAGATAGCGGGCCAGCTAAAGCACGCTTTCTTAAAAAGAAGCAAGCAGGTTAAGCTGATCAAGAGACTGGCAGCAACCTGCCCCTATCCCTACATCATTTGCGGCGACTTTAATGACCCTCCCTCATCCTTTGCGTTCAACCAGATGGCAGAAGGGATGAAAAGCACCTTCAAAGAAAAGGGGACTGGCTTCTTCCCCGTTACTTACTACAAGGGCTTTTTGAAATACCAGATTGACCACATCCTGGTAAGCCCGCAATTTGAGGTGTTAAGTCATCATATTATCAGAAAGAAGATTTCTGATCATTATCCGGTGCTTGCGGACCTTCAACTTAACTGAGAACCCTTGCGTCTTTGAACTTTGTAATTATCTTTGTACTGTAATTTCAATTATTACAGTATGAACAACGTCAGGTTCTCCACCGCGATCCACATTTTAACGCTGCTGGCTTATAGCCGGGAGGAGCTCCTGTCGTCTGACTACATTGCCGGAAGCATAAATATCAATCCCGTCCTCGTGAGGAAGGAGATAATTAATCTGCGTAAGCATGGCCTTATTGAGAGCAAGGAGGGAAAGGGAGGCGGCTCACGTCTGGCCAGGGCGCCAAAAGAAATTAAGATCTCTGACATATATCGCATCGTCAGACAAACGGGAATCCTGGGGAAGACCAACGATCCCAATCCAGCCTGTACTGTAGGCCGGCAAATCAACAAACAGCTGGAAGAGCTGTCGGCAATAGCCGAGAGATCTGTAACCGATAAACTTGAGCAGCTCACACTGGAAGACTTCACGAAAAATTTCAAATAGCTTTTTTTAAACAATACTGTAACAAAAGACAATACAGATAACAAAAACAATACGAACATGAAAGTAGCATTAATCGGCGCCGGATTTGTAGGCACAGCCATTCTGAAAGAACTGATTGCAAGAAAACACGAGGTGACTGTCCTGCTCAGGAACCCCGAAAAGGTAGACCAGGCCGGAGGGACTATTGAAGTAACGAAGACAGACGTTCTGTCCGATCCGGACCTTGCCGGGAAATTAAGAGGATTTGATGCAGTGATCAGTGCATACAATGCAGGGTGGACCAATCCCAACCTGTATGATGACTTCCTGAATGGTTCTATCGCTATTGAAAAGGCAGTTGAAAAGGCTGGCGTTAAGCGCCTGATCGTAATTGGCGGGGCAGGCAGCTTGTATGTAGGAACAACACAGTTAGTGGATGGTCCGGATTTCCCGGCGGAAATCAAACCGGGAGCTACATCAGCCCGTGACTATCTCAACGTTTTAAGCAAAAACAGCGTCCTTGACTGGACCTTCTTCAGCCCAGCTATTGAGATGCACCCCGGCACTTCGGGCATCAGGAAAGGCACATATCGCACCGGCAAAGACAATCCGGTGTTTGATGAAAGCGGCAGGAGCGTCTTATCCGTCGAAGATGTTGCAGTGGTGATCGCAGACGAACTGGAGACCCCTAAACATATCAGGGAGCGGTTCACTGCGGCGTACTAAATGGGCAGGACCGATTTATTTAGCTTCAGGGACAATAAATCCCCGGAAATGCAACGAAAAGGGCTTAAACAAACTCAATTGTTTAAGCCCTTTTTATATTGCTACTTTTTGAAGGACCTGAAAAGGTATCCCGCCCATAGAAGCGGGAAGTCCATTCTTTCCGGCATAAACTGTTGGCCTCTGTCAAACAGCTTGCAGGCGCTTCAGCGAACAAAGGGAGACAACGGCCCGCTGCTTCTTATTCCTGGTTTCCAGAAAAAAGAGAAACATGAGGCAGGTGCGGGAACAAGTTACTTGCCTGCGTAGATCTCCTGGAGCTTTGCCTGCAGCTCCTCTCCTCTCAAGTTCTTGCCAACGATCTTACCGTCGGGAGCTACAAGAACATTCGCAGGAATTGCTCTTACCCCGTAGATTGCAGCCGCTTTACTTTTCCAGTAAGCAAGATCAGACACGTGGGTCCAGGTAAGTTTGTCGTCCCTGATCGCCTTCTCCCAGCTTGCTTTGTTCCGGTCAAGTGACACCCCGAGGATTTCAAAACCCTTGTCCTTGTACTTGTTGTACGCCTGTACCACATTCGGATTATCCTCGCGGCAGGGAGGGCACCACGATGCCCAGAAATCAACCAGTACATACTTCCCTTTGAAGTCGGAAAGCCTGATTTCCTTCCCTTCAGGAGTATTAAGCGCAAAGTCGGGCGCCGGCCTGCCCTGTTCCACTGTACGCAGGGTTTTACTCAATTCGTGCAACACCCTGGCATACTGACTCTCCTGTAACTGCGGCGCCAGCTGCGACACATAGCGATCTATCTCTTCAGGGCTCAGCCGGTATGAATAATTCCGGTAAAGTACATAGGCCGTCACAATAGAAGAAGGATGTTTTTTAATAAAGTCGGCTATCTCCACATCCTGGGATTTAGAGAACGATACAAACAGATCCTGGGAGGGAGAACCTTCTACCACGCTGCTCTTGTAATCGTCAGTATTAAGCTTTACCCGCGTGTTTTTACTATCTACAAAAAGGTAAAAGGGCGACTGCTCTTTTGTTGTACTCAAACCATAAAGCTCAGGTATTTGAAGCTCCTTCTTAAAAACAAATGCGTTGTCCTTGATTTTAGCGGAGTCAAGTGTAACGAACAGCTTATCCTGAAACTTCCTTAGATACACGTACTCACCGGCGGCCTTATCAACCGTACCGCTGATCACCACCGGCTCGCGGGCCGTTTGGGCAAAACTCCCTGAGATTGAAAAGAGGGTTATAACAGAAACAAAAAGTAATGACTTCATAAAATAAAGATATTAATTATTTAGATTGGGATTGTTGTTCAGCTCGTTCTGAGGAATTGCAAAAAGATAATACGGGCTATTGGGACTGAAAGGCGTCTTATCAGGAAAGCGGAGCGATGTGTGGCCTTTAGCCTCAACCTGCTTAACAGTACCGTCAGGAGCTGTAACCGATACAGCGATGGGGGTAGAAGTTCCGGTTACGTAAGCCTTCCTTGTTACAGACGATTGTGTCCGCAGAATATCAGAAAGGGAAAATCCCTCTCCCCATAGCTCCTTTCTTCGCTCCACCAGAATTGTATCAACTATTGCCTGCTGGCTCTGGCCTGCAATGTCGAGCAAGGCTGCATTCCTTGCTGCCCGAAGCTCATTCAGCTTCTGAACAGCCTGGGGCAGCCTGTTAGAGCGTGCATTCCCTTCGGCCTCGATCAAGGTCATTTCAGAAGAGCGCATGAGCACAATATCAGCCGTTTGATTACTTCTGAATTTGAATTTCTGATAACGAAGATATCCTTCCCTCCCAGGGAGACCATCCCAAAGGAACAACTGCTTCCTGATGTCGCCCGCACTAAAAAGAGTCATAAAATAGGGATCAGCCATAAAGCTATAGTAATAGGAACTAGCCGACGAGACATCCAGATAGTGGAAGCTATAACTGGCTACGTTCTGCTCAGTGGTCTGCCCGTGTCCCCATATCCATTCTGCATTATTCAAGTCATTAAAACCACTGTAATAATCGTTTGACGTCATATATCCATACCCGGCACGTGCAGCAGCAGCTTTCTCTGCTGCTTCAGCCCAGCGGCCGGTGTTAAGATAAGCACGGGCAAGCAGGCCGCGAACCACATCGGTATTGATCTTGTATTTGGCACCCGCTGGTCGTTTATAATTTGCCAGCAAAGTCTCTGCCTGGCTCAGATCAGACAAGATCACATCATAGATTTCTTTTAATGTAGCCTTTGGTTTTCCAACTGTCTGTGGAGAAGTAGGCTCAGTGTAAAGGGGTACAGCTTTCGCATTTGGATCCTTCAGGTAAGAGAACTGATAGAAAGTAGCGAGCGTTAAGTAGCTGTTTGCCCGCAGGGCGAGCGCCTGCCCCTTAATCCGGTCCTTTTCCTGCTGAGCACCTTCGGCGGCATCTACTTTTGAGATGACGTTATTACAATTATTGATCACCCGGTAGAGGATTGTCCAGAAGGCGTTCACTCGGGTTTTCGAATTATCAATCATCTCGGTGAAGGGATAAGCATCCCGATACCCGTACTTGGAAGGGAGTACGGCCACGTCGTTTCCCATAGCATCGCTCGTCCGTAGGATAGAACTATAGCCCGGGTTTGCGTAGGTAAAATAGGTGTCGCTCATGTACGACCAGGTTCCATTAAGAACAGTTTCGATATTATCAGTAGTGTTATAGAGGAGCGACTCAGGAACCGCGGTAGTTGGTGCTGTGGTGAGCTCCTTGTCACAAGCCGACAAACTCAGAAGCAGGGATCCAATATAAAGAATGCGTGATAGCGAATTTTTTTTCATTTCTATTCAATCTTATAGTTCAAACTAGAATGTTAACTGAAGGCCTGCGGACAATGAGCGGATGGCGGGATAACGATAGTAGGTAGTTCCTTCAACGGTCTGTTCAGGATCCATGCCCTGGTGTCCATAAAAAGTAAGAAGGTTTTCGCCGAGGAGCGAAAAGCGCACGTTCGCAACACTTAGCTTCGAGGTCAGAGCCTTGGGAAGGTTGTAGCTCAAACTCAAGGTCTTTAAGCGGGCGTAAGTAGCGCTATACAGAAAGCGAGTTGATGCAGAATTCCAGCTGTTATTCACGGTGGACAAAGCTGGAACGTCGGTATTTCGGTTCTCGGGCGTCCACCTGTTCAGGATCTCCGTCGACCATGACCTCCCTGGATTACTTCCGTTGTGCAGGATCATGGTATAATCGTTGTCCAGAATCTTGCCCCCAACGCTATAACTAAGCAAGGCCGATAACTCGAAGTTAGAAAGCCTGAAGGTATTGGTAATTCCACCATAGACATCGGGCAGAGAGGTGCTGTTTTGCAAATACTGACTCCCTTCAGCGTAAACGTTTGTTATTACTTTCTGGCCATCGGAATTTGTCTTATACCATTGTGGCAAGCCTGTCTCTGTGCTGACACCCGCCCATTCCTTGAGGAAAAACCGGTTCAGGGAGCCTCCTACTATTAACTTTTTAGTTCCTGATATGATTTCCTTCTGCGGCAATTCGGTAATCTTATTCTTATAATGGGTAGCATTCAAATTCAGATCCCATCTGAAGTTGCGGGTCTTAACGGGCACCAGATTTAACTGCACCTCAAAGCCGGTGTTCTGCACGGCGCCTACATTGGCATCGAGGGAAGAAAAACCTGTTGACGGCGCAAGTGGTCTGGCAAAAAGCAGGTCTTTTGATTCTCGGTTGAAGTACTCTGCCGTAGCTGAAATACGACCAGCAAGCAAGGACACATCAAGCCCCAAATTAAAATTAAGGTTCGATTCCCACTTTAAGTCCGGAGTAGGAAGACGCGAGGTCACAACCCCGCTTTCCCCCAAGTTATTGGAGATGGCATAAAGCGCTTCATAGGCATAATATGTACCGATGTTATCATTACCCTGAGCACCATAACTGGCTCTCAAAGTGAGAAGATTAAGCCAGTCTATTCCCTTTAGAAACTGCTCTTCGGATAACTTCCAGGATGCCCCCACAGACCAGAAGGTCCCCCATCGCGAATCAGGAGAGAATCTGGATGATCCATCGGTGCGCAGCGAGGCAGAGAAAAGGTATTTATTCTGGTAGTCATATTCTGCACGCCCAAGGAAGCTAAGAAGGCGGTAATCAACGGATGAACCGCTAAAGCTGTTTAGCTGTGATGCTGCATCAGGTTCGTACAGCCCGGGAAGCACAAAGCTTTGTCTGCTGCCCGAAATGGTCCTTTGGTTATACTTGTAGAACTCCTGTCCGCCCAGCAGGTTTAAATGATGATCGTTAAAACGCTTCTCAAATGAAAGAAGATTGTTAACGGTGAATGAGAAGGTGCGCGTGCTCGTTCGGTCAACTGATCCCCTGATCTCTGCGCTTTCGCCTAACTGGGGATTGGTATAAAAATGATCGTTCCGGTTGACGAAATCGGCATTATAGCTTGTCTTAAATTTCAGGCCCGGTACTATAGTGGCTTCCAAAAAAGATCTCGCCGCAACGTTATCCCGCAATATCTCCGATTTATCCAGATCTACGGTAGCGGCAAGGTTAGACCTCGGTATGGCTGCACTTGGCCGATAAGCCCCAAAGTCGAACACCCTGTTTCCATTTTGGTCGTATTTGAGGCTGCCGTCAGGGTTGCGCTCATAAACGGGGTAAATATTCGGAATCAAACGGGAGTAGATAATGACATTGCTGGTTTGGCTGTCTTCAGACTGCGGATAATCCTGCCTGGTGTTCCCCGCGCTGATGTTCAACCCTGCGGTCAGCCACTTCCTGGCCTGGGAGGTAAGATTCACACGAGCATTATACCTTCTAAAGCCTGAGCCTATCGCAGTCCCCTGGTCGTCCAGATAACCGCCCGAAATATAATACGTACTCTTATCGCTTCCGCCGCTAAAACTCAGCTCGGCCTGCGTCCTCTTTCCAGTCCGTTGCATGACGTCGGCCCAGGAGTCATTCCACAGCGGCTTCGCTCCTGCTACAATTTTACCGTCAAGCCCCACTGGGCTAGGATACTGAGCGCCGTAGGGATCGATGTTCAAATCCGAGAGAACTCTCCGACTTGCCGCCTCAGCTGCAGCCTGAGCAGAGAGGCCATTGTTAAGCTGAGCGTTCCTGACCGCTTCCCAGTACAGCTCAAAATACTGATCAGTAGATACCTGCTGATAATCATCTACTGCCCGCGATGAATATCCCCTCGTAATACTCGCGTTGATAGAAGTCTCCCCTGTCTTACGCCCCTGCTTGGTGGTGATAATGATGACGCCATTTGCTCCCCGTGAGCCGTAGAGGGCACTGGAAGCGGCATCCTTAAGAACACTGATGGATTCCACGTCATTAGGGTTAATGGAACTAACATCGCCGTTAAACGGGGTCCCGTCCACCACATAAAGAGGGGCACTTGAAGCATTAATAGAGCCAATACCACGAATACGGATGGATGCTTCCGTTCCTGGCTGCCCACTGGAAGACGTGGACTGAAGTCCGGGAACGAGGCCCTGCAAAGCCTTGCTGACGTTCGACACCTGCCTGTTTTCAAGCCTGGCGGCCGAAACAGAAGCGACTGACCCGGTTATATTTGCACGTGAAGAGGAACCATATGCTACAACCACCACTTCGTTGAGTGCATTATCAGAGGCTCTTAATTGTACTTTCAGGGTCGGTCCCGTTACAGATATCTCGCGGGTACTAAAACCGATTGATGAAAAAACCAAAACTGCCGGCAAGTTAGGCACCGTTACTGTAAAACTGCCATCCACATTCGTGTACGTGACCTGACTCCTATTTTTAAGGCTTACACGTACCCCTGGAAGCGCTTCACCCGTTCCGGCCTCAGTGACAACGCCCTGTACCTGCCTGTTTTGTCCGCGTGCAGAGCTGGCAGCAAGTAAAAAAATGAGAGAAATAAATACATAAGGCACAAGCCGATACCGCAAAAATAAAGATTGCTTCATTTTCTGTTGAGATTGTAAAAGTTAAAACAAGTAAGATTAGATGTATTTCTGATTGAGCTAGCCAGTATCAGGACGGGCTGCACTAAACGTTGTTGCAGCCGCAACAGGCTGCCTTGCTATACATTATCATCATCATAAGTCTGTTAATCGACCTAAACTGACAGAAGAAGTGAAAAGATAATTCAACAGAACACGAATGTGATCGCTGATCCTCCTTATCTTCTCTGCTTTTCAGCAGACAGGAATTAGCACCTTGTATTTCCGGACTACAGGTTGCTAAGACTTCACAGGGCCTTTCCCTCCGTCTTTCTGGATAAGTCTTGAATGAACAGGAGCAAATATATTGATATAATCTACAATTCCTATAGACTATTTTAACTTTAACTCTTTAACTCTTCTCACCAGGCAAATGCAAGTGTTTTGTACCAGCAAAATGCCGTTCAATGGCTACATATCAAATTTTCACTAATTCAGAAGACCGCCAGTTGCATCTTTCCCTCCACCCGATGAGCAGGCTGAAACTCGAAAGTACATGATCCGCTGCGAAAAAGATACAAAGTTCGGCCGTTCTGGTCAGGCTGGCGGGAATCAGGACAAACTGAGGATTTGGTGCGAATACCTTGAAGTCGGGCAAAAGCACCCGGACCTCTTTTCAGGACACCAGACACGGACACCTTGAAAAGGAGCTGTCCTGCCCATTTAAATGCAGGCAGGAGGCGTTGCAAAAAGAACAGAGAAGTAACAATCAGCCGGGCGATGGCCCCGCTATTAGGGATAACCCGTACGTCCTGAAAAACGTCGTGAGATCCAGGGACAAACGGCGATGAAAGTCGGTGAATGTTCTTCCTCGTTATGAAAAAAGCAGGTTTAAAAACTAACCGACGGCTTCAACAAGGCTACGCTCTTTCTCCGTAGGCTAAAACTTGTATCCAATGCCGATACCTGGGTTCCATTTCCCATCCTTTGCAGCAGTCTTACTGTTATAATAGAACGGAACCTGAAGCGCCAGATGCCTCACTGAAAATGTAAATCCAAAACCGAGTGAAGGCGTAATGACCGAGTTCTTGGGTGCTCCTTCGCTTACCTTGTCTTCCTTTATCCGCAAGCTTGGCATCATACCCAGCGATACCGAAACCGGTTTACGTGTGAACTTTACAGCCGGGCCTGTGAAATTGACATAAGCTCCTTTATCTACATACCCGGCCACTATAATTCCCTCAAAAGGCGTTACCCCCACCTTTGTAGTAGGCGTAGTTTGAGCACTGCTTTGAGAGATCATGGCAACAAGGGTAACGAGAGAGGCCAACAGGACCGGCCTGCCCTTCGATAATACTTTCCGGATAACGGCTAGGTCAGATAGCTGCAGCTGAGAGTAAAGCGTTCTTCTTTTCATAGGGATAAGACTTTTAGTTCCAAAGGTATTCGTTAACTACCCGAACTTCAACTCCAAACATCGTACCAAGGAATACGACGAATCAAGTTCTAGGCTCTGGCCGCGTATGGAAGGGACGGAAGGGAATTTTTTCCTCTTCAGACTCATGAAATTATTTGCTTAGTCCACAGATTTTGGTCCAGATCCAAAATTTCTGCATCCCCCTTTCCCGACCCTGCGCCTAAAATGACAAAAGCCACTCGTTTGAGTGGCTTTTGCGGTCCGGACGGGACTCGAACCCGCGACCCCATGCGTGACAGGCATGTATTCTAACCAGCTGAACTACCGGACCGTCCTGTTTGGGACTGCAAACATAGTGCTATTATTTTATTTGTCAAAATATTTTTTCCAAAAATTCAAACAGCACTGATTATCAGAAAAATAATTTTACGCACCTGAGCCCTCTTTCATTTTTTCCGCGTTTTCAGCGAACTGCAGGGCATCTATTATCTCCTGAATATCGCCATCCATGATTGCAGGAAGGTTATATAATGTCAGACCAACACGATGTTCGGTCACCCTTCCCTGAGGATAATTGTAGGTACGGATCTTGGCAGAACGATCACCGGTTGATACCATCGTCTTTCTCTTAGCGGCGATATCTCCGGTCTGCTTTTGTAATTCGAGGTCGTATAATTTACTTCTCAGCATCTCCATCGCACGCTCGCGGTTGCCTAACTGTGAACGTTCAACCTGACACACCACTACAATGCCCGTTGGCTTGTGGGTAAGCTGCACCTTTGTTTCTACCTTGTTTACATTCTGTCCACCAGCTCCCCCGGACCGGGAGGTCTGCATCTCCACATCTGCCGGGTTGAGGTAAAAGTCAACTTCTTCAACTTCCGGCAAAACAGCTACCGACGCTGCAGAAGTGTGGACACGCCCCTGTGTTTCTGTTTCAGGAACACGCTGTACACGATGCACTCCCGACTCATACTTTAGCGTTCCATAAACATCCTCACCGTTGACCTTCAGAATCACTTCCTTATAGCCTCCCGCCGTTCCCTCTGTTACGTCCATTACTTCCGTTCTCCATCCCTTCTTTTCGAAGAACCTTGTGTACATCCGATAAAGATCACCCGCAAACAAAGCGGCCTCGTCTCCTCCTGTGCCTCCCCGGATTTCAAGAACCGCATTCTTCGCATCCTCAGGATCCTTCGGTATTAACATCAGTCGTATCTTCTCTTCAAGAGATTCTTTTTGTTCGAGCAGTTCATCGAGATCCATCTTTGCCATTTCACGCAACTCGTCATCCTTCTCGGTGGCCAGTATTTCCTTGTTGGTTTCTATATTTGAAACAACATTCCGGTAAATCTTATACTCGTCAACAATCTTTCCCAGATCCTTGTATTCCTTATTCAACTGGGCAAATCTTTTCATATCGCTGATCGTAGCCGGATCGCTCAGTTCCCGTTCCACCTCTTCCCAGCGGAGTTTTATCGCTTCTAATTTATCTAACATGTCTATTTGAAAAAGCAAACACATTGCCAGAGACTTACCTCCATAACAGATGTGTTTTATTTGGTACTTTTTATAAAGCACACAAAAATAAGCGTTTTTTCTGAAAGTCTCTTTGATGTTTAAAGGCCAGGAAGCACCTTCAACACACTATGCCTGAAGCCGCTTTCAGGAGCTGAGTGATAAACACTTCGAGTGCCATTGGCCTCACCCCTCCGGCACACCAGTTATAAGCCAAACTCGTATCAAGTTATCTTTTGATCCACAAACAAAAGCCCTTACCGCCGTCCCTGTCTCCACTACTCGTCCCCCCGACCGCGAGGTGAGGGAGTAGTGTCGCCGACATGAGTCCGACTTTTATTAGGAAAAGTCGGACTCATGTCGGGCTCGATACGCGCTCACCACGGGCTCAGGGGGAGCCATGGACAACGAAGACACCTCGCAAATAGCCCTCTTTAGCAGATGAGTCCATACTTTGGTAATAACCCGGTACTGCAAGAACAAGCCATACCCTTGACAGTCCATTTACAATTAGGGCAAGGGACGATTCTTCAGTCGACTTTCATTCGCAGTTATAAGTTCGATCACGATCCTGATCCCGAAGTGCTCTTTGGTTTCCTCCCTCGCCAATATCGCACAAACCGGAAAAATATCGAGTGAAAATAAGATAGGCTGAAAAAGAGCAAGGCAGTAAAAAGAACGCCGGCCTGATCAAAAAGCAACACGAGAAAAGAGCAATCCGACTTTATGCTTTCAGCAAACATTATGGATAAAATCGCCTTCCTATACTTGAAGGCGGGACAGTTTTACAGAGAACGCTTACTAAAGCCGAATAGAGCACAAAGCCATACTGCCAGGTACCTGCTGCCGGGCAACCAAAGAAACGATGCAAGAGCTTAATCTTTAAAACAGTTAAAAAAATACAGCACAATGAAGAAAACAGCATTTGGAATTATCGGACTCGGAAAAATGGGAGGGAATCTGGCACTTCAGGCCTTTGAAAAAGGCTACGATGTCATTGGGTTCGACCGTTACAGGAATCAGGAGAAAACTGACTATCCGTACCGAGTAGTGGAAAGCCTGGCAGATCTGGTTAACGCACTTCCTGCTCCCAGGATCATTTTTATGTACATACCAGCAGGCTCCGCTGTAGACGAGACATTAGACCAGCTTTCGCAACTTGCAGCGGCCAAAGACATCCTCATAGATGGGGGTAACTCTTATTGGGGAGATTCCATTGTGAGAGCACGCCGGTTGAAAGAACGGGAGATCTACTTCGTAGATTGCGGCACCAGTGGCGGGATAAGCGGCGCGCGGGAGGGTGCATGCTTCATGGCCGGGGGTGCAGAGGACGCCATCAATCAGATCAGTGGGATTTTGAAAGACCTCTCGGTTCCCGACGGCTTTGTTCACACCGGCCCGACCGGCTCCGGTCATTTTGTAAAATTGGTACACAACGGAATTGAATTTGGTATGCTGCAAGCAATAGGCGAAGGCATGGAATTGCTTGAGCATTATCGCGACGAGCTCGATATTTCAGCGATTCTGAAAACATGGAACCATGGCTCTGTGATCAGGTCCTGGCTGATCGAACTAATGAAGGAAGTATACGACGCAAAGGGGGTACGATCAGGTGCCTGCGTATATTGAAGACACCGGCGAGGTCAACTGGCTGGTTAACGACGCCATGCGGATGGAAGTGCCGGTGCCCGTAATTGCCCAATCCGTTATGCAGCTCTTTGCGTCGCGGGATGGAGATAAAAAATGGGCAAAAGCCATTGCCATGATGCGTCATGGTTTTGGAGGCCACCCTTTTGGCGAGCATTTGGGAATAAGATATGAGCGACAGTATGGCAAAATTGAAAACGCCGAGAGCCGGTTCCTCTATAAAAAGGATGATTAGTACGGGTCGACTGCTATCCGTTCCTACAAAAGCCAGATGTAAAATAAATCGTTATTTTTGAAGCAAAATCCCTTGCGGCTCTTACCCGTAGGGTTAAGATGGAGCACGCCAGATGGACAGCAGTTTAAACAGAGAAAAGCCTGTAGTAAGACTAAGAGCATTCAGGGCAATAGACGACCCTGAAACATGCGCTCTGTTTGTAGAAGGACATATGCACGTCCTGACAAATTTCGGGATTCAAAAGATCACGTCGGCTAAAAATGAGTGGCTTCATAACCCGGCAGCATTTGTCCTCATCGTCGAGTCGCTGGATCGGAAGAAAGTGTATGGGGGCGTCCGCATACACGTTGCAGGAGGAAGTGAACCGCTTCCGATCGAACAAGCCACCGGACATATGGACCCTCATATTTATGAGCTCGTCAGAAAATATGCCTTGCAGGGAACGGGGGAAGGATGCGGTCTGTGGAACTCGCGCGAAATAGCCGGCTATGGCATCGGAAGCATTTTCCTTACCCGCGCAGGCCTGGCGGTAGCTCCCCAGATCGGGATCAAGTCGCTATTTGCTCTTTGTGCACCGTACACGGTCAAACTATCAGAGACAATTGGCTATCGCATAGAAAAACGAGTAGGTAACGATGGTACTTTCTACTATCCGAAACTAGACCTCATTGCCACAACGATGATCTATGAGGATCTTGAAAACCTGAGCACGGCCAGTGAAGAGGACAGGAATGCCGTGATGGAGTTGCGGGCAAACCCCAATGTGGTACGTACGGAAGTGCTTCGTAAGAAAGAAATTGAGATCCATTACGACATCAATATTCCTAAGCTCGATCAATGGAGCCTTGCAGATACGATTGCCAACTCCCAGAAACCGAGGGCCAGCACCCGGCCCGAGGACACAAACCTGAATTTACTTTAACATTTGAATTTATTAGGCGCTATGGCGGAGAAACACTATAACATCAACTATCTTGAAGGAACTGCGCTTGTCTTGAAGAACCTGAAAGAGAATTCTTACAAGCCCTTCCTGGGAATAAACAGCGGCATTGTCCTGGATCTGGGATGCGGGACCGGCATTGATGCCATCAACCTGGCAAAAGCCCTCGGCCCTGAGGTAAAGGTAAAGGGCATTGATCACGACAGCGTGATGATTGGAAAAGCCATTGATTCTTCTGCCGGTGTACAAAATGTAGAGTTCCTAGTAGCAGAAGCACATCCCATTCCCTATGAAGATGCGTCCGCAAGAGGAGCGCGGGCCGAACGGCTCCTTCAGCACTTAAAGGAACCCGATAAGCTGATCAGGGACGTATATCGCGTCCTTCAGCCAGGATCTCCCTTTGTAATTGTAGAGACGGACTGGAGCAGTATGTCTTTCTATAACAATGATCCGGCAGTAGCCGGAAAAGTAAATGCGTATCTGACCGAAAAGAAAGTAAACAAGGGCGCCGTGGCCCGGGAACTAACATGGAATCTAAAAGCCTCGGGCTTCCAAGACATCGCGCTTGAAGTATTTCCTTTTGTGGTAAGATCGGTTCAGGAGATCTTCGCCTACTTGCTGATTGACCAGTCGCTGCGGGAGATGCAGGAAAAAAAGCTGCTTTCTCAAAGCGAATACGAGCAGTTCTTACAGGATCTGGAGGACGCGGAGGAAGGAAACTATTTTGCTTGCACCCTGAACCTGATCATAGCCTCTGCCGTTAAATAGCACATGAAGCTACGTGTAAAAAGATACATCGTATTCCTTGCTGCATTGCTTTCCGCAATTGCTGTCCATGGCGATGTTATTTTTTCATCCTCCTCAGAGAGAATTCTGCCTGGTAAAGACTTGTATATTCTGGCTCCCGATCAGGAGCTGGACCTGCAAAAGGTGGCATCTTCTAACGCGTTTCAGCCCAACACGGCAGAAGTAGCAAACGCCGGATTGCGGAAGCACAGCGTGTGGTTCAGATTTACAATTAAAAACGAAGGGCAGGCGGAGCGCCTGCTGCTCAATCTGGCATACCCGCGCTTTGAAGAAGTCAGCCTGAGCGTATTACAAAACGGGAGGTTCTCTACAACCTCGGTCCGGAACAAGCAGGGTTTCAGCAAGCGCCCCTACGATGCTTCGGGGTTTATTTTTGACCTTCATATCCCCCGGGGGAGAGCCGCACCTACTATCTGAGGGTGAAAGGAAAAGAACCGATCTTTCTGCCTCTGTATCTGGGCAGCGAAAAATCGGTTGTCGCCCGTACCGGGCGAGACAACATGTTATCGGGCATCTACATGGGGATTGTCCTGATCATGGTATTTTACAATCTGTTCATCTACTTCTCGGTAAAAGACAGAAGCTATATTTATTATGTGGTATACGTCCTCTTCGCGGGGCTTACCCAGTTCGGTCTTAAGGGATATAACTTTCAATACCTGTGGCCAGGAGACGGTGCCTTTGACACACTTAGTGTTACTTTGTTCGGGGCTATCGGGGGCCTTGCGGCTCTTTTGTTCACCCGCAACTTCCTTGAACTAAAAAAACGGCATTCACGGTTTAATATCCTTATTCTGACATTCTCCGCGTTCTTTATCCTAAGCATTCTGGCGGTATGCGCTGGCTTCACTACAGAAGCTTTTAAAGCGATGCAGATCACAACGTCTATCTCATCAGTTGGGGTGTTTTGCATTTCTATTATTCTGATGCTGAAGGGATACCGCGGTGCTAAGTTCTTTTTTTATGCCTGGTCTGTGCTGCTTGCAGGTGCAGTGATCTTCTTGCTAAAGGATTACGGACTGCTACCCTATAACACGTTCACGAGCTACAGTGTACAGGGGGCATCGGCTATCGAGATGGCCCTTCTTTCTTTCGGTTTGGCCGACAGGATCAACATCTTAAAACGGGAGAAAGAGATGTCGCAGGCCGAGGCGCTGAGAGTGGCAAAAGAAAACGAAAGAATTATCAGGGAGCAGAATGTTCTGCTCGAACAAAAAGTTCACGAACGCACGCTGGAGTTGCAGGATGCAAATGAAGAGTTAAACGCAACGCTGGAGGACCTTAAACAGGCGCAGAGTCAACTGGTTGAATCTGAGAAAATGGCTTCTTTAGGACAGCTGACAGCGGGAATAGCACATGAAATCAACAACCCTGTCAACTTTGTGAGTTCCAACGTGAATCCTCTGCGTCGCGACATTGACCTGCTGCTCGACGCGATGGCTGCTATCGAAAAAGTGGCGCTATCAGAGGCTGGAAGCGGTGAAAAAGAGAAGGAGATAGAAAGCATCAAGGAGGATCTGGACTTTGATTACCTGAAGGTAGAAATCACACATCTCCTAAAAGGAATACATGAAGGAGCAAGCCGAACCGCAGAGATCGTAAAGGGCCTGCGGATCTTTTCGCGGGTTGACGAAGATGACTTGAAAAAAGCAGATGTAACGGCTGGACTAGAGTCAACGCTCGTCATTATCAATAATTTGACTAGCAATAAAATTGCGGTGATAAGGAAATTTTCGGACTTGCCCGCAATCGAGTGCTACCCCGGCAAATTGAACCAGGTATTTTTAAATATTTTGACTAACGCAGTACACGCCGTTGTTAAGAAGTTTGGTGAACGACCGGGTGGAAAAATAACAATCAGCACCCACTGTGACAATACCCATGTGTATGTTACTATCGCGGATAACGGCACTGGGATGGATGATCATGTCAAGAGAAAAATCTTTGAACCTTTCTTTACTACCAAAGACGTTGGAGAAGGTACAGGCCTCGGTATGTCGATCGCTTACAATACCATTGGCAAACATAATGGCGACATCATTGTAGAATCTACTTTAGGCGAAGGTACTAGATTTGTACTGCAGCTGCCTATCACGCATAAGTCGTAACAATCAAACAACCTTTTACCACGCTTATTCGTATACCTATTCTTGCCAAGCTATCAAGATGGCGAAAACTTTAATTACGGATGCTCATGTCAGAAAAGTTAAAAATATTGTACGTTGATGATGAGCCTAACAACCTGATTAGTTTCAAGGCCTTACTACGGCTCGATTTTAAAATATTCACGGCGCAGACCTCTTCAGAGGCCGAAAAGCACCTTATGGACCACCCTGACATCAGGGTGATTTTCTGTGACCAACGGATGCCTGACAAAACGGGAGTAGAATTCTTTGACGAGATAAGAGTAAAATATCCCTTACCTGTCAGAGTCCTTATTACTGGCTATGCTGACATAGAAGCTGTAATCGACGCGATCAACAAGAGCCATATATTTAGATACCTGAAAAAACCGTGGGTACACGAAGACTTGCTGTCGGCAATTACTGAAGCCAATAACTTTTATATTGCGAACTCCATGCTGGGGGTCAAAAATAAAGAGCTGCAGAAAGCCTATGAGGAACTTGATAAGTTCGCGTACAGTGTAAGTCACGACATACGGGGTCCGCTGTCGGGACTTTTGGGTGCGATAAGTCTATCACATGAAATGTCTGGCTTGTCCGAAATTAAGGATATGTTAAACCTGATGGAAAAGTCTGTTAAGAAGCTCGACGTATTTGTACAGGGCATGCACGAGTATTACAGCCTGCAAAGGGGCGAGCTGCTGATTAAGGAAATAGACCTGAACAAAATTGTAGATGATACACGCGATATTTATAAACTATATGCGAGAGCAAACCAAATTAATTTTGATATTGATGTTCATTTAACGGAACCTTTTAGGAACGATGAGATCCTGCTAAAGATTGTGATCAATAATCTTCTTTCGAATGCATTTAAATATCAGCGCGCCGAAAGTGACACCCATTACGTACAACTTCGCATTGACGTGAACAAAGGCAAAACCACCATTGTGGTTAGCGATAATGGCATAGGAATTCCCGAAAAATACCAGGGGGACATTTTTAATTTGTTTTTCAGAGCCAGTACCAAGGGAGCGGGATCCGGCTTTGGACTCTATAATGTAAAAGACGCCCTCGTTAAGCTAAATGGCGAAATTACGGTAGAGTCGATAGTTGACGTTGGCACAACTTTTACGGTTACTATTCCAAACAAATAACTATGAAGCTTTCATTTCTCATCATAGACGACAGTGAGCTTGACTGCTACGTTGCTGAGAAACTTATTAAGAGCAGGGCAGGTATTAGCAGCGTTCACACTTTTCTTGAAGCAGAAGCGGCACTTGCACACATCATTAACAATAAAACGGAGTCTAACGCGCTGACAGTTATTCTGCTGGATATATTAATGCCCGTTATGGACGGACACGATTTCCTCGACGAATTTGAAAAACTACCGTCACAGATTGTTGAAAAGTACCTCATCATTGCAATCACCTCGTCATTAAATAAAAATGAGATTGAAACGATAGGACGCTATAGATCTGTAAAGGCAGTTATTGACAAGCCAATAAAGATTGGTGCTGTTGCTCGTGTCCTTAAGGAGAACAACGCACGTTTGCAAATAACAGAACAACTGTAACTAAGACAACAATTTTTGTCTCAGCAAAAATTCGAGCTGGTCATTAGACAAAGCCAGCTTACCATTCATCTCTTTGATCTCCAGCTTCTCTTTATACACCTGATAGGCCCGCTCGATAGTTGAATCCAGCTCCTTCTCATTCCAGGGCTTGGTTAAATAATGGAAGATCTTGCCCTTATTCACTGCATCTACTACTGCGCCCATATCAGCATATCCGGTAAGTAGTATTCTCATGGGATCAGGATATTTCACAAGCACCTTTTCCAGAAACTCCACGCCCGTCATGTTCGGCATACGCTGGTCTGTGACGATAATGTCCACTGGCTTTGTTTCCAATATCTTTATTGCGTCATCCCCGCTTATTGCCGTGTAGACCTGATACTTCAGGCGAAAGGTAGCTTTGAATGAAATCAGGTTATTTTCTTCATCATCAACATAAAGAATTGAAATCTTCTTATCCGACATAGTTAAAATATGATATGATAGCTATAGCTGCTAACTTTAATACGAAAAACAAACCAAATAAGTTGCTGGGTTCCAGAATTTAGACTGCCTGCCCCCTTTAAAATACTCCAGCTTTAATGACCCTTCCTCAAAGACTGCATAAGAACAATAGTTAATCCATTCGCCCAGGTTGATATAGCGGCTTCCCTTCTCGATGTTCAGATCCAGAGGAAGATGTCTGTGCCCATAGATAAAGTAATCAAAAAAATCGTCCTGCAGGATATTCCTGCTGTAGGTGACCAGCCATTCCTGTTGTTCTCCCAGGAAACTTTCTTTTTTCATCCCCGCTGCGCGGCTATGGCCAGACCAGGCCAAAGCTATACCAATACCTAAATTGGGGTGGATCCGGGCAAACAGCCATTGACAAAAACGGCTTCTGAATATCTTTTTCAGCAGCTTGTACGTTTCGTCCCCCGGCCCTAATCCATCTCCATGATGAATGTAGAAACGCTTACCCCCACGTTCAATTACCAGTTCATTTGAAATGATCTCCACTCCCAGCTCCTGCTTCAGATAACCAAACATCCACATATCGTGATTGCCTTTAAACATGGTGATCTTCACACCCAGGTCTGACAGTTCAGCGAGCTTGCCAAGGAAGCGGACAAATCCTTTCGGGACGGCGTGCTTATATTCAAACCAGAAATCAAATACGTCGCCGACCAGATAAAGCTCTGCAGCATCTGCCTTAATCTGGTCCAGCCAGGCCACTACTGTTGCTTCTCTCTTCCGGCTGACCTGATAGTCAGCTACTCCGAGATGGAAATCTGAGGCAAAATATATCTTGTTACGAACTGACATGAGAAAGAAGGCACAAAGCTAATGAAAAACGGGAAAGAGGAAAAAGATCATAGCCCCACCCTACTCAGGATGAAGAGAAAAATTGTAATTTGCGCATCAGTAAGGGCCACAAGAGCGTTAATATGCAGCCAGAAAGCGGTGCGGCGGAACTGCTGACCTGGTAGTTGCAGTACTGTATTTGCAGCTTCCCGTGCCTCACATCACGCATCCTGCTGTAGTTAAGCTTAGCATAAATTGAATACATCTTAACATTTTGCACGAATGAAGAAAACAGCCATCCTCATCCTCGCAGCCGGAATTACGTTCTCAGGCTTCTCTCAAACAAAAACGAAAAAAATGGTGAATTACCCGACAACGCGGAAAGACAAGACAGCCGACACCTATTTTGGAACATCAGTAGCCGACCCCTACCGCTGGCTCGAGAACGATGTAGCGCCAGACACTAAAGCATGGGTTGCAGAACAGAATAAAGTCACGCAAAGCTATCTGTCACAAATTCCGTATCGCGCCAAGATCAAGGGAAAACTGGAGAAGCTCTGGAACTATGAACGGTACAGTGCCCCTTTCAGGGAAGGTGAATACATCTATTTTATGAAGAATGACGGCCTGCAAAACCAGTCGGTTTTATACCGCCAGAAAGAAGGGGGAGAGCCGGAAGTCTTTCTTGACCCCAATAAGTTTTCATCAGACGGTACCACCTCGCTGGCGGGCATCGAGTTTACAAAAGACGGGAGCCTGACCGCTTATCAGATCTCAGAAGGGGGATCGGACTGGCGAAAAGTGATCGTTATCCGGACCTCCGACAAGGGCGTGATCGGTGATACGCTTACAGATGTTAAGTTTTCGGGTATTGCCTGGAAGGGAAATGAAGGCTTCTATTACAGCAGCTACGACAAGCCGAAACAGGGCAGTGAGCTTTCGGGAATGACGCAGCACCATAAGCTCTACTATCATAAGCTCGGAACTCCTCAAAAAGATGATGTAATGATATTTGGAGGAGAAGCAACACCAAGGCGATACATTGGAGCTTCCATTACGGAGGATGGACGTTTCCTCGTTATTTCTGCCGCCAATTCTACTACTGGCAATGAGCTCTATCTTCAGGACTTGTCGGCAACGGGCTCTCCCATCAAAAAGATTATTGACAACTTCAATAATGAACACAGTATTATAGATAATCAGGGAAGTACGCTCTACATTTTCACGAACCTCAACGCGCCCAATAATAAGATCGTAACAGTTGACGCCTCTGATCCTTCTCCATCCCAATGGAAAGACCTGATCCCCGAGACTGAAAACGTTTTGAGCGCAGGAACGGGAGGCGGAAAGATATTTGCCAGCTATCTCAAAGACGCAACTTCACTCGTCATGCAATATGGCATGGACGGAAAGCTTGAAAGAAGCATAGAACTTCCTGGTGTGGGAAGCGCCTCTGGCTTCGGGGCAAAGAAATCCGAGAAGGAGCTCTACTACACGTTTACGTCATATGTATACCCTCCCACTATATTCAAATATGATATCGCCACGGGAAAATCGGAGGTATACAAGAAATCAGGTGTTCAGTTTGATCCATCTTCCTATGAATCAAAACAGGTGTTTTATAACTCAAAAGACGGAACGCGTGTTCCGATGATCATCACATACAAAAAGGGGATTAAATTAGACGGTAGTAATCCAACCCTGCTATATGGCTACGGAGGATTCAATATCAGCCTCACTCCATCTTTCAGCACATCGAATATTATCCTGCTCGAACAGGGGGGCATCTATGCCGTAGCGAATCTCCGCGGCGGAGGTGAGTATGGCGAAAAGTGGCATATTGCCGGAACGAAACTGCAAAAGCAAAATGTTTTCGACGACTTCATTGCGGCGGCCGAATATCTCATCAGCAACAAGTACACTTCGCGGGAGAAGCTGGCTATTTCAGGCGGTTCTAACGGCGGACTCCTTGTTGGAGCAGCCCTTACACAACGTCCTGAGCTTTTCAAAGTTGCTTTTCCGGCCGTCGGCGTGCTCGATATGCTCCGTTATAATAAATTTACCGCAGGGGCTGGATGGGCTTATGACTACGGAACAGCTGAAGACTCAAAAGAAATGTTCGGGTACCTTTTGAAGTATTCACCTTACCATGCCCTGAAGCCTAATACCAGTTACCCTGCCACGCTGGTTACTACTGCCGATCATGACGACCGTGTGGTTCCTGCCCACTCTTTTAAGTTTGCAGCACGCCTTCAGGAATACCACCGCGGGCCTAATCCGGTTATGATACGTATTGAGACTAAAGCCGGACATGGAGCAGGGAAGTCAACGGCTCAGATCATAGCGGAGCAGGCAGATAAATGGGCATTTATGTTCTATAACATGGGGCTCGGATACAAAGACTAAGACATACAGTCTGTAAGCCCGAAGTGTCAATAATAAGACGGGTATCTGCAGATACCCCAAAAATTGCTGAATGAATCCATACGAACAGAAACGACGGTGGAAATTCCTGCTGCTGGCCTTTGCGGTTGTTATAGCAGCAGCGTCTTTGTGGTACAGTTACTATCTTGTTAAGAACATCGCGCTCTCGGAAAGAACACGGGCTCAGGTGTGGGCCATCAGTACGAAGAAAATTGTCGAAATTGAGGATACAAACGACGAGTTCCTCACTTATATCTATTCGGTCAGAGACAGCCTCACCATGCCTGCGATCGTAACAGACGAACGGGACAGTATCATCTACTGGAAAGGGCTTGACAGCACACGCACTAATATTCCACAGGAGGCGAATTTAAGTATAGAGTCGCCCCTGGTCCACCGCAAGATGTACGATCCGGCTTACTTCAAGCAACAGCTTGAGGAGATGAAGAGCCAGCATCTGCCGATTGTCATCACCCTTGACAACGGCCAGAAATGGTTCGTTTTCTACAAAGATTCTCTCCTGCTTACACAGCTGCGGGTCTTTCCGTATATCCAGCTGACGGTCATAGCGATCTTCCTCCTGGTAGCCTATACAGTCTTTAGTTCATCAAGACGGTCGGAACAGAACCTGGTTTGGGTAGGTATGGCTAAGGAAACGGCCCATCAGCTGGGCACGCCAATCTCCTCACTCATGGCCTGGATAGAATTATTGAAAGAGAAATTCAATGCGGATAACGACCCCCTGATCCTGGAGATGGAAAACGACGTAAAGAGACTGGAAATGGTAGCCGACCGGTTTTCCAAGATCGGTTCTAAGGCTGTACTTCAAAGCCATCCGGTATTTGGAGTGGTGGAGGACTACGTCACCTACTTTAAGGTGAGAGCGAGCGACAAGATTTCGTTTATAGTGACAGGAGACAGGGAAGTAGAAGCGATGATGAACATCCCGCTTTTTGACTGGGTAATAGAAAACCTCCTGAAGAACGCAGTCAACGCAATTGAAGGAGAAGGAAAAATTGAAGTGAAGGTGATCGAGAACCTGGTAAAGGAACAGGTATTCATCGATGTTATCGACAGCGGGAAAGGGATTCCCAGAATGAAATTTGAAACCATCTTTCAGCCGGGCTATACCACGCGCAAAAGAGGATGGGGACTGGGCCTTTCATTAACCAGGAGAATTGTAGAGAATTACCATAAGGGCGAAATTTTTGTCAAGGACTCTGAACCCGGACGCGGAACAACAATGAGAATCATTTTAAAAAGCAGCACGAGATATGAACCGACCACAACCTGATGAGTATGCTCCTTACTATGCAGGGTACGTTGCAGCAGTACAAGATGATGTACTTACAGAATTAGCGAGCCAGGCAAAATCTTTTCCGGAGCTTTTAAACAGCATTGCGCCAGACAGAGAAGATTTTGCTCCGGGTGAAGGAAAATGGACCCTTAAAGAACTGCTCGGTCATGTGATCGACACAGAACGCATTATGACGTACAGGGCGCTTTCTATTGCACGCGGTGAAAAGGCGTCCCTACTGCCGTTTGACCAGGACGAGTATGTAAAAAACTCGAACTACAGAAATCAGAATTTTGCGAAACTTATAGAGGAGTTCAGGGTTTTAAGAGAGGCGAATTTATACCTCTTTAAATCGTTTGAAGAAAAGGAACTGTCGGCTAAAGGCACCGCCAATAATTACAGTATCAGTGTCCGCGGACTCCTATTTGTGATAGCCGGACACGTGAATCATCATAGGAAAATCATAACTGAACGATATTTGTGATTAGGACTGTAAAACCTTAGTGATTTTCTTTTTTTATCAGGATATGGTTAGATTTGCCATCCCAAAAAACACATTATTGACAAATGAGTTCAATTGAAATTACAAAAGATACCTACCTGCAGTGGTACGAATCAATGCTGCTGATGCGCAAGTTCGAAGAAAAAGCCGGACAGCTGTATGGCCAGCAGAAAATAAGAGGCTTTTGCCACTTATACATTGGTCAGGAAGCCGTTGTTGCAGGCGCAATGTCAGTTCTGAGGCCTGAAGACTCTATGATCACAGCCTATCGCGATCACGCTCACGCTCTTGCAAAAGGGATGTCGGCAAATTCCATCATGGCTGAGTTGTACGGAAAAGCGACAGGCTGTTCGAAAGGAAAAGGAGGCTCAATGCACATGTTCAGCAAAGAACACAAGTTCTTTGGCGGACATGGGATCGTAGGTGGCCAGATTCCTTTAGGTGCTGGAATTGCCTTTGCAGAAAAATATCTTGGTACCGACAATGTATGTGTATGTTACATGGGTGACGGTGCTGTAAGGCAAGGATCTCTTAACGAAACTTTCAATATGGCCATGATCTGGAAGCTTCCGGTGATATTTGTCTGTGAGAACAACGGATACGCCATGGGAACTTCTGTAGCAAGAACCACCAACATGGAGGACATCTACAAGATCGGGCTTGGATTCGATATGCCTTCTGAACCTGTTGACGGGATGGATCCGGTAGCGGTTCATAATGCGATGGATGCTGCTGTTCAGCGGGCACGTGCAGGCGAAGGACCTTCTTTCCTTGAGATCCGTACCTATCGTTATAAAGGCCACTCCATGTCTGATCCTGCGAAGTACCGGACCAAAGAAGAACTTGAGAGATATAAGGCCAAAGACCCTATTGGTGTGGTAAAGCATGCTATTGTTGAAAATAATTACGCTGACGAAGCCTGGTTTGAAGAAATCGACAAGAAAGTAAAGGCTATAGTTGAAGAATCAGTGAAGTTCGCTGAAGAATCACCATGGCCGGATCCATCCGAACTGTACAAGGACGTATATGTTCAGGAAGATTATCCTTTTATTAGAAGCTAAATATTTGTCAGACAAAAAACCGTATATAAAATGGCTGAAGTAGTTCGCATGCCCAAAATGAGCGATACCATGACCGAAGGGGTGATCGCAAAGTGGCACAAAAAAGTCGGCGATAAAGTAAGCTCAGGAGACCTGATTGCTGAAGTAGAAACCGATAAAGCAACAATGGATTTTGAATCCTATCAGGAAGGCACGATTCTGTATATTGGGGCAGAAGAAGGCTCAACTGTTCCTGTGGATTCTGTTATAGCTGTATTGGGGAACGAGGGGGAAGATTATAAAGCTGCGCTTGAAGGAGCTGGATCGTCAAAGACCGATTCTGTTGAAAAGGCAAGCTCTACCGCAGAAACAAGCGACAAACCAGAAACTAAGGTTCCGGAAACGGAGCAGCCGACTGCAAAAGGTCCGTCTGTAGATCCTGAATCTCTTGGTGCTACTGTTATCCGTATGCCTCTTTTAAGTGATACGATGACAGAAGGCGTTATTGCTGAATGGCATAAGAAAGTCGGAGATCAGATCAAGAGCGACGATACGCTTGCTGATGTTGAGACCGATAAAGCGACAATGGAAGTTACCGCCTATGCAGAAGGTACACTCCTGTATATCGGTGTTGAGAAAGGCCAGGCCGCTAAAGTGAATGACATCATTGCTATTGTAGGAAAGGAAGGTACCGATGTAACTCCTCTTCTTCAAGGCGCTCCGGTAACCTCTAATGCCTCAGAAGGAAAGAAAGAAGAGGAGAGCAAGACTGCTGCACCAGCACAAAACGAAGCTGAAACAGTATCTTCTGACTCTGATGCGCGTGTAAAAGCATCCCCGCTTGCGAAGAAAATTGCAAAAGACAAGGGAATCGACCTCTCTCAGGTGAAAGGTAGTGCCGAAGGCGGCCGCATTGTGAAGAAAGACGTTGAAAACTTCAGCCCGTCTGCTCAGCCAGCTGCCGCTCCGGCAGAGACTGCTGCTCCAAAAGAAGCAAAGAAGGACGCTCCTGCAATCACTATTCCTACATATATCGGAGAAGAGAAGTTTACAGAAAAACCAGTGACGCAAATGCGTAAAACCATTGCGAGAAGGCTTTCTGAAAGCTTGTTCACTGCTCCTCACATCTATGTAACCATGAGCATCGATATGGACAGCGCTATTGCTGCCCGTGCGAAAATGAACGAATTCTCTCCTGTAAAGATTTCCTTTAATGACATGGTGATCAAGGCTGTGGCTGTTGCACTGAAACAGCATCCAGGTGTAAATTCATCATGGAGAGGCGATAAGATCCGTGTTAACGAACATGTAAACGTGGGTGTTGCTGTAGCTGTTGACGAAGGCCTCCTTGTTCCTGTCGTTCGCTTTGCGGATGGCAAGTCTCTATCTCATATCTCTGTTGAAGTAAAAGATTTTGCACAAAGAGCAAAAGCTAAGAAACTTCAGCCAGCTGACTGGGAAGGTTCTACGTTCACAGTATCCAATCTGGGTATGTTTGGTGTAGATGAATTCTCAGCCATCATCAATCCTCCTGATGCTTGTATCCTTGCTATTGGGGGTATTCAGCAGGTGCCGGTGGTTAAGAACGGCGCAGTGGTTCCGGGTAACATCATGAAGGTTACGCTTAGCGCAGACCACCGTGTAGTGGATGGTGCTATGGGTGCTGCATTCCTGCAGACCTTCAAGACCCTTCTTGAAGAGCCCGTAAGACTGTTAGTATAGCTTAATGCCCCGACTTTACTGCTGGGACAATCGATAAGAATAAGAAAGGCGATCTGATAACAGATCGCCTTTCTTTATTTCCTGCCCTGCCGGAACTTCACTTAAGGTCCGGCATGTTTGCACTCCAGGTCAGCTTTGTTCCGAAGCCTAATGTGTTGTCTGTAAATTTTACCCAGCCAAGGCGAACTATCCATAAGTCGCCGCTCATTGCCATGGCAAAAGGGTATTTCCGATAGTAGACCTTCTGGAGATCAGATAAGACGGTTCCTTCGGGCTTTTCAAAAAGCCCTGAAAACTGTATTCCCTTAACCTTGCCAGTAATCAGCTTATCCGGGAGAACAGAGCCGGCCACGCTATGATTCTCAAGCCCAATCACGACATGACGAGTCTCGCCAGAGGACTTAAATATTAAAGCGTTGTGCTCCAGAGAATAGGCATAGAAGCAGGTAGCACAATATGGACTGTTATCTTTACTGACTGCCAGTGTTAAAACAGTTTGAGATTGAAGGAATGTCACTATCCTTTTGTCAATAGCCGTAATGGCTGCTTCTGGTTCGGTCATTTTATTTGTTCAACTTTTATAATATTGACGGGACAGTGAAGAGCAGCGCTTCTATTCTCTTCATATTCGTCATCCCCTACAACTACAGTGTAAAAACCTCTCTTTTCGACTCCCTGAATTAAGGTACATTTCCCGTCCCTTCTTGAAATCCGCCACCTGTAACTTGCAGCCTCCACACATGCGTTGCAGCCAATGCACTTTGCCCGCTGCTGAGTGATACGAACCATCAGGCGTCTACCAACTTGTACAGCTTATCTGAGGGCCTTACCTTTTCACCTAAAGCCATAGAGAATACGTCGCCTTTCTTTACCCGCCCTGTTGGTCTGTCGTTCACACGCAGCTCATTTACGATGGTCTGAACGACGCCGGTAGTGGGGCCGGTTATAAGGATCTCATCCCCAACATCAAGAGTTTGAGACTCCATCCGGAACTCTCCTGACTTTACATTATCGAAGTACTTCACGCCTTTGCCGAGATATACCTTCCGTTTAGTGGCCTTTGAGCCGTAAACATTACTCCATTCTCCCATCTTCCTGCCCAGATAGTAACCTTCCCAAAAGCCCCTGTTGAAGACTGTAGATAAGCGCTCCTTCCAGCTCTCGATCTTCTCTTCCGTATATGTACCTTCGAAGTATGCGTCGATCGCCTCGCGGTAACACTTTACAACAGTGTATACATAGTCAGCGCTGCGTCCGCGTCCCTCAATCTTCAGAACCTTAACATCTGCATCCAGGATTTTATCAAGGAAGTCAATTGTACAAAGGTCCTTGGCAGACATAATGTACTCATTGTCGATCTCAAACTCTACCCCTTGTTCCTTATCGGTTACGATATAACTGCGGCGACAGTTTTGGATACATGCTCCCCGGTTTGCTGATGCAAAGTCGGAATGAAGGCTCATATAGCACTTGCCCGATACTGCCATACAAAGCGCGCCATGCGCAAAAATCTCCAGTTCCACCAGCTTACCTGAGGGCCCGGTTATATTTTTCCGTCTGATCTCACGAGTAATAGCTGCCACCTGCATTAAGCTAAGTTCTCTCGCCATCACCATTACATCCGCATATTCAGCAAAAAAGCTAACGGTCTCTATGTTGGTGACATTAGATTGAGTGGAGATATGAACGGGAATTCCCACTTTACCTGCATAGTGTATAGCGGCGAAGTCTGATGCAATGACTGCATCAACATTATTCGCTTTTGCCGCATCTACGATACTTTTCATCAAACTGATATCATGATCGTAGAGGATGGTATTAAGAGTGAGGTAACAGCGTATATTGTGTTCCTTGCATATGGCAGAGATGCGTGACAGATCATCAATTGTAAAATTATTACTGGATCGGGCCCGCATATTCAACTGCTCGATTCCAAAATACACGGAATCTGCTCCTGCCTTTATCGCCGCCGTCAGCGATTCAAATGATCCGGCAGGTGCCAGTAATTCTACTTTATTCTTTTGCATTTCACGAGGATTAACCACATTACAAAATTTTGCATTTTTTTTGCTATAAAATATGATCTCCATCAAGTATGGAAAAAGAAAGAGTCCTATTTTTGCATCGATTCTGAAAAACTGTCAATTCTATGACGTCAAACTTAAAGAATACCGAAATTAAAGAACTGGGAGATACCTTATTAGAGATTGGCTCACTCTTGTTAAGCGCAGGCGCCAGCACTGGACGAATCAGAAATACGATCACAAGAATTTCCGACTCTTTTGGCTATAACACCGAGTTTGTGATTAACAACAGGACTCTTCTGCTCACGTTAAGCGACGAGAATGATGAGTACTTTTTCAATAGTTTGAAACGATCATCTCCTCATGGTGTCAACTTCAAGCTTTTGACCGGTATCAGCAGACTAAGCTGGCAGGTAGTAGAAGACAGGCTCACAGTCAGCCAGATAAACGAACAGATCAGCCGCATGGTGGCTCTTCCTCATTACGACAGATGGAAAGTGCTCACACTTGTTGGCCTTGCGGGCTCGGCATTTTGCAGGGTAAACGGTGGCGAAGCTCTCGACCTTATTGCTGTCTTTATCGCTACCTTCATTGGCCTCTATGTAAGACAGGAAGCAGTCAAGCTTAGATTTAACACCTACTTGTGTATTTACTTCGGTTCGCTAACCGCGTCTTTAATTGCTGGCGCCGCTGTTAAATTCGGAATGGATTACATTCATTTCCCGGCATATACCACTTCCGTATTGTTCCTCATCCCCGGAGTTCCCCTCATAAACACATTCTCAGACATGATTGAAGGAAATCTTCAGAATGCTATCATAAGGGGCATGAACGGCCTGATCATGTCATTCGCAATTGGACTGGGGTTGTTAACATCGACATTCATATATCAGTTTTAAGACATGGAGTGGTTACTTATATTCGAAAAGTGCATCTGGTTCGGACTTGCGGCAACCGGATTTGCGGTCCTGTTTAACGTCCCGGCAAAGAATCTGCCCACTATTTATCTTATGGGAGCCGCTGGTGGTATAACGAAAGTTCTCACCATGCACTTCGGTGGCAACATCGTATTTGGTTCTTTATATGGGGCGACCGTAGTCGGCTTCCTGAGCATCTATTTTGCTCACAGAAGGCATTCTCCCCCGCCGGTGCTTGCCATTCCTTCAGTTATCCCGATGATTCCCGGGATCTTAGCATATAAGATGATCATCGGCCTTATCAGGCTAGCCGCAGATATCGATCCCGCTACGTATTCGCAGACCTTGTCAGAAACAGTGAACTACGGGTTGAAAGTGATGTTCATCCTGATGTGTCTGGCGGGAGGTGTTGCCATTCCAATGCTGATCACAAGGAAGCAGTCTGCCAAGGAACTAAAGTTCAAAAGAAGGAGAAATTCCTGACCGGAAAGAAAACAGATACGCACATCTAAAAAAGTGATGTCTAAAGAGGACTATTAAACCCCAAGACGATAAAACGCTCTTCAATACAAAGCGGCAGCACGTATAAGATCTTTCATTGTAAGGGCAGATAGTTGCATTCAAGACAAAAAAAGTTCATAAGCTCGACTCTCAACAAGGATGGAAGTCAGATAAAAAAAGGAAGAGGCTGAACTCACTTATGAGACAGCCTCTTCCTTTTTTTATCTACGAACGGAACGCTATCTGGCAAACATTACTTCGTAATATTCAGCTGCCATTCGACCCGATTCAAAAGCCGGAGCAACTTCAGCAGCGGCAGTCTTAACAATCGAAAGCCACTTATCCTGGTCTTTATAATACAATGGTAATACATCACTCTCCAGTGTTTCGATCAAGGTCTGAGCCTCCAGCTTGTCTTTCTCTTCAAAAGAAAGGTGATCAGGAGCGGGCTGAATGAGGAAGCAGTTCTCTTTATCCTTCGCAAACTCAGGAATCCATCCGTCAGGAATAGAAAGGTTGACACACCCGTTCATAGCTGCAGTCATCCCACTCGTACCTGAAGCTTCACGATACATTCTTGGGTTATTCAACCAGACGTCTGACCCCTTCTTGAGCATCGCAGACAGTTTAAGCTCATAGCCTGTGAGCACGGCACAATTCGGGATAGCCTTTGTGCGGTTAATTATACTATTAAAGGTGTCGATAGCACCATAATCCTGAGGATAAGGCTTCCCGGCCCAGATGATTTGAATGGGGTATTCAGAATTTGAAACAAGCTTTATAAATCGCTCCCAGTCATGCATAAGCAGGTCGGCTCTTTTATAACCCGCAAACCTCCTGGCCCATACTACGGTCAGTACATTCTCGTCGAACAACTTTCCGCACTGATCAGCCACGATCTCAAAAAGAGCTTTTTTCATCTCTTTTTTCCTGGCAATAATTGCCTGATTATCTCCGGCTGCGAATGCCTTTTCGATGGCAGCATCCTTCCAGTAGGTGGTATTCTGAGCATTGGTAATTGAAGTGATCTCTGCGATGCCGGCATTACCCTTCCACATATCTCTTGACACCTCTCCATGCAGTTTAGAAACAGCGTTTGCTTTTCCTGCAAACTTTAAAGCACCAAGGGTGTAGTTAAACGCGGGGCCATCTATTCCAAGTATCGACTTTACCTCCGCTTCATTCAAGCCATAGAAGAACGACATATCCTGAAGCAGCGAGTATGCGTGCTCTTCATTCCCGGCTGCTTCCGGAGTATGAGTGGTAAAAACAACCCGCTTTTTAACTTCCTCTACACTCTTGAACTTAGAATAAAGATAGAAATTGAGCGAGATGGAATGGCCTTCATTCATATGATAAAGGGAATCATCACGGCCGATCTGGTCAAGCAGCTTCGCTCCGCCAGTTCCCAACAGTATTGACTGTGCTACACGGGTAGCTTCATTAGAATCATACAAGCGGTGACAGATGCTTCTCGACACTTCATCATTTTCAGGAAGATCTGTACTTAGCAAAAATAAGGGGGCCGACTTAAATACATCCGGCTTAAGCAGCCATGCTCTGACGTGAACAGGAGAATCATGAATCGGAATCGTGAACTGGATTCCTGTATCTTCAAGAAAAGAGTATTGCTTCTCAATAAAGGCCGGCTTCATAGTGCCATTCGTATCTCTAACCTGATCGTAGTATCCATACTTCCAAAGAATACCTACCCCCACCAGGTTTTGCTTCAATTCATAAGCGCTCCGCAGATGGGAGCCCGCGAGGAATCCAAGACCCCCACTATAAATCTTTAGTGCCTGATCTATCGCAAACTCCATTGAGAAATATGTAACAGGGGTTGCATATTTCTGGTCGTGTTCATAGCTAAAAATGTCCTTAGTTGTAATCATAGTAGCAAATTATGCAATAAAATTTATATTCTAACAAAATGATTGAGAACGTGAAAAAGTGCAAATGTTGTTTCTTTATACTTGATTTCAAGAATAAAAGTTTCAACGCTTGTTAAGAAACGGGCCCAAGGAAGGATTATCTCACACAAGATTGCCGCGTTAGGAGGAGCAAAATACTTAAACACGAATGCCTGGCAGCGCTTACTCTGCCAGGCATTCCATATTGGTTTTAAGAACCTTAGTCCTTAATAAACTTCTTCCTTAGTTCCTCAACCTGCTCGTTGTTAATCGGCACCATTGCACCAATAGAAGCACACATCACCAAAGACTTAGCACTAAATTCTGCTACTTCCAGGTAGTCAAAGGTTTGGAGCAGCTGATTTCCGGTTACAACTACACAGTCGTTTTTGATTAGGACTGCTGGATTGCTCTTGGAAACCAGGTCCGGAATTTCTGTCCTGCCTGCAAACTGAGTACCGAATTCAAGAGTATGCACGTCTTGCAGGAAGATCCAGCTTTCAGGAATAGTCCTCACATTGAATGAAGCACCTGTTACAGAAAATGCCATCAAATAGGGCGACTGCGTGATAATGATGGAGTTAATCTCGGGGTGCTTTCTGTAGATCTCCTGGTGCAGATAAGTTGTACGACTGGGGTTCTTACCCGGCTCGCGCCTTCCATCCTTAATTTGGACGACGTCATCAACCTGCAGATCCCATCTTGGAACATCAGTAGGTGTGATCAGAAAATCGTTATCCTTCCATCTCACAGAAATTGTTCCGTAGGAGCTAAACATGAGGCCCTGAGTACATGCCCGATGCACGATCTTGCAAATCTCCGCACGTTTTTCTCTTTCATCAGGAGGATAGGAAACAGATGCCATTTCTGGAAGGGGCGTAGGCAGCTGAGCTTCAAAAGCGTCAACATCTTCGTCTTTCAAATACTCAGGGGTTCCTACTGCCTTTCCGTACAGGATTGTCCGGGCTGAGAATTCGAGGGTTTCGAATCTCTGGAAGGTATCCATTAAGTCACATCCGCCTACAACCGTCCCATGGTTTTCCATAATCACCGCCTTGTAGCCACGAGTAAACTCATCTGCGATCTTTGCTCCCAGAGCCTCGCTGCCTGGCAGTTCATATTCAGCGTAACCGATAGGTCCGCAGACCTGGTGAGCCTGAGACAGAATGTTAGTGTTAGGCGTTGTCCTGGCAATGCTGAAAGAAACTAAAGCGGGCGGATGAGCATGGATAATTGCTTTTATATCCGGACGGATGCCATAGATGGCCCGGTGAAAGGGAAATTCAGATGAAGGCTTGTGCAAGCCTTCAATAGTTCCATCTTTTCTTATACACACAATGTCCGACGCCCGGAGCGATCCTTTGTCAACTGCGGAAGGAGAAATCCAGATGTCGCCGTTTTCATCCATTACAGAAATATTGCCCCCCGACGTAGTGGTCAGTCCTCTGCGATAAATACGTGTCATAACCAGGGCAACCTGTTCTCTCGGGTGCATCAGCCTGGTATCCAAAATATCGTTCATATACTTATGAATCATTAATAAACGTACAATTATACAGGTAAGCGTTGACTTAGCTATCCTGAGGTGTCTTGCCTTAAGTAAGTCAGGCACAAAGAATCAAAAAAAACGGCAATGAAAGAATGATGAAGATCAACAAAAGACCTGCAATACGCGCAGCTCCGGGAGCAGAATAACAAGTCGGCGATGCCGACTTGTTATTGTTAAATAAGGTTAGTTTGTTTCTGTTTTGCTGAATTCACGTTTACGTAGCTTCAGTTATGGCTGTTTAGGCGCCCTTTCTCAATTTCATGCTTGTTAATCCGGGTGAAAAAGTTGATCCTGATGCGACCAACCGTGCGATAAGATAGAAGTCAGATAAACGTTTGTTTAAACCACCAATGGTATTTTCAGGATGTAGGGAGCCTGACGAAAATACCGTCCCCTTGTCAATAGATTTCCAGCGAAGCTCTTCGTCCTCAGACAACCTTTTTACCCTGCAGGCACTCGCCTTCCGGGCTTTTGTCGTGAAAATGAGAAGCTTCTCTTTCATTTTGAACTAATTATGGTTCTTTCAAAAATAAAAACGAGCATTTACATTCCAAAATTTAATTTAGAACTGATTTAAAGTCATATTAGTGGTCGGCCGCTTCCTCATTTCATCAGAAATTTTCTAACTTCACTCTAAACTGACCGATGTGGACATTCTGCGTTCTGCTCTGCATTATCTGGTGAGCCTTCTGATCACTTTTATTTGGCTCCCGCAGACCTGTGCCCAATCACTTCATCTTGTCAATGGAAAGCAGAGCAAGAGCATCAGTTTTAACTATATAAAGAATTTAATCATTATTCCCCTGCACCTCAATGGGAAAGGCCCTTATAATTTTGTGCTTGACACAGGCATCGGCATTACACTTATCACCGATCCTGGCCTGGCCGATTCACTTAAGCTTACCAATTTAAGAACGCTTAAAGTCATCGGCTTTGGAGAAGGCAAAGAGCTGCTTGCAAATGTTACCCCGCCTCTATTCGTCAACATAGACAACGAAGTGTTTGGCGAGTTATCGGCGGCGATATTGAAGGAGGACTCTTTCTCCTTATCCTCCTATGCCGGCATGCCAGTGCATGGCCTGATCGGTTATGAATTCTTTAGCAGCTTCATCGTAAGACTGAACTATTTCACTCACATGCTTAAGTTATATCCGCCCGATGCGGATTATGTCCCAAGAAGGGGCTATCATATACCGATTGAAATAGAAGAAAGAAAGCCTTATCTGAAGGCAGAAATATCGCTCATCCCCGGCGAGAAAAGAAAAGCAAGATTTATCATAGACACAGGGGCAGGCCACCCGCTTTCACTCGAGACCGACTCCGCAAAGCCCTATCCGGTCCCCGCTCCGAGAATACGAGCGAACCTGGGAATCGGCCTTGGAGGATCTATCAACGGATATATCGCCCGCATCCCGACGCTCACCATAGGTAAATTCCGGTTTAGCAATGTAATTTCCGCATTTCCTGACTACAAAGACGCGGCAGGGAAACTAGCCTCAATAACGCGCAATGGGAACATTGGCAATACTATACTCCGCCGCTTTACTGTTGTCTTTGATTACAATAGGTCCAGTCTTTACCTCCGCCCTAATTCAAAGTACAGAGATCCCTTTGAACACGATATGAGTGGTCTGGAGCTTGCCTGGACAGAGCCCGATTTTAAACGCATTATCATTACCCGCATAGAGCCGGGCTCGGCTGCAGAAGAGGCGGGGCTTAAAGTTAACGACCTTATCCTGGATATCAATTTGATTCCGGTCGACCAGATTGGCTCCGAGGAGGTATATAACACTTTCCAGTCAGGTCATAAACGAAACCTGGTTTTAAGAATCATAAAAGGCGGCACTAATGAAATTCGGACGCTGATCCTTACTCTGAAGCGTCGCATATGAGCCCGAGATGCCCACTACCGTTTCAAGTTGCCGTCCAGATCTACTGCCACGCTGAAAGGCTTGACGTAGGCATTAAACAAGACAGCGAATTCCCGACGGGTAGCTACTCTCTGTGCATCAAACTTACCCGGCAATTTCAACGAGCTAGTCCATCCTTTTTCTACCTCCCTGTTTAGCTCCTCTCCCCGGGAGGCAACGAACTTAATGAGATTCAAAACGCCCTTCAGAGTCAGCCTTTCAGCTGAGTTATCCAAAAACCATATTTGGCTCCTTGTGAAATATTCCTTTACAGGCGACACTATTTCGGCCGTAGAAACACTCGAGTCGGGTAAAAACAAGAGCTTTCCTCCCACCATCTTTCCTTTTAATATACCTGTAAGAGCTATGCTCTGAATAGCAGCAGCATTAGAGTCCTTTCGGGCAATATCATCAAAAGCGAGCAGATGTGCTCCAAAGGACAAAAGCTCGCTCTGAATTACTCTGACATTTAACTTTTTCGATGTAGTTTTGAAGAAAGCACAATATGCTGCTGCAGCTCCAGCTGCCTGCCCTGTCGCTGTTCCGGCAACCGCGCCTGAAGCAGAGGAGAAAAGAAAGTTTTCCGGGTCCCCCGTCAAATTAACAAGGGGCAAAGTAGCCGGAAATACCTGCCCTGAAGGAATTAAGGCAATTCCTGTTCTGTACTTCTTGGTATGGTAGGGAATAGAATCAGGCAGGCCCGAGGCCCTCTTTACAGCCGCCATGGCTGACACATACTCGTTTTCACTTGCATCGACCACCACATCCGCTTTTACTGTCCGCTTCCCGCTGAGTTCTGCCGACCAGATCTTGCCATCTTTTCGAATGTTGTTAACGTTCGTCTTTGCAGATATGGTCAGGTTTTTAACAGTGTCTGCCCAGGCCTTGAAGATACTGGCCACAAAAGCAGGTGAAAGCTTCTGATTGTCGTTGTACGCAAACTTCTGTGCTATTTCTACCCGCCGGATAAATTGAGCATAAATACCGGACCTGACTTTTGCTTCCTCGGCCGACAGCCTTAATTCTTCAAAATTTCCGTTGTCTATCAGCAGTGTCTTTACCCCCGAATGTGCGGACTGAATGGCCGCGGCAAGACCGGCAGGCGTGGCCCCTACAACGAGCACGTCAGTCTTCACCGTCTGGCAAATAGCAAAGCTGGCTGAAACCAGTATCAGAAGTATTACAGCGGCATATCTAATCTTGTAAATCATTCTCATTCAAATACCTTCAAATATAAGAGGAACAACGGCAGGAGCACCTAAACTGTACAATGTCGCCGAAGGTTTAACAATTTTTAACAAACTACGATATTTTCGCCAGATGCAGTTCTCTTGCGACAGAATAAGTTTGTACAACGTTCCTGCTTATCCACCCTTTCATGCTATGCCTTAAACGAAAAAAGCCCGCCTGCAAAAACAGGCGGGCTTTTTTCTTCCTTATTACTGGGCACTCTGTCTGGCCTCGTTTTTCATTTGTTCATTCGCAACAATCACAATCTCAACCCGTCTGTTCTGCGACCTTCCCGCCTCAGTAGTGTTGTCTGCTATCGGCTCAGATTCTCCCTTTCCGGAGATGTTGATACGTGACGAACTTACTCCATTTGCTACTGCAAAATCCTTCACCGCCTGCGCCCTTCTTTCCGACAACGACATATTGTAAGAATCAGAACCCACATCGTCAGTGTGACCCACTACAAGAATATTGGTCTGCGGATTATTTTTCATAGAAGCAGCCAGGTTCGTGATATTCGTGCGGGCAGCATCCTTTAAGTTTGACTTATTAAAATCAAACAGGATACCGGAGTCGAACTTTACGATCAGACCTTCTCCTGCCTTAATCACTTCCGCCCCAGGTACTGTTCTCTTAATTTCTTCTGCCTGCCGGTCCATCTTTCTACCGATGAATGCTCCGGCTGTTCCTCCAATTGCACCGCCCACAATCGCTCCGACAGCAGTGTTACCTGCTTTCTTTCCTATCAGGGCACCAATGGTACCACCAGCTGCTGAACCGATCACGGCACCTTTCTGAGTCCTTGTCATTTGGCTACAGCTAGTTGCTAAAAAAGCTGTTGTAGCGAGAGCAACACAATAAGTCGCTATTTTAATTCTCATTGAATTCATATGTATGTGTTTTAGTTGATTAAAAATTTCAAAAGCAGTGCCAAGACCCCGTTAGCCTGTCTGTCTCCCTCTTCAGGACATCAAAATCACTCTACAAGGAAGCCTAAGAATGCCTCAAAGGTAAAAACAATGCCTAATTTTTAGTACAGTCTATACTTTTTTGACTTTAAAATTAACTTAAGGTTTAATAAGGAACACTTTCACGAGGTGCTGCCTCTTCCTTCAGCGCAACTGATTATCTTTGTCGAAACTTGCAGCAGATGATCCTCTCCTCCCAGCTGATAAACGCCATTCTTCAAATACTCGTCCTGGTCCCTTTTGTATTGCTTGCAAAGAGTAAAAACTGGAGTAAAGAAGACAGGCGCACCATCGGACTTTTCGTTATTCTCTATATCCTGTGGACAGTATTAACATCAGGACTTTCCGGACTGGTCCTGTTTGATGGTCAGTTATGGAACTGGCTAGGTAAGGCAGCGGGACTGCTCATGTCACTGTTCTTTGTAATAAGAAGCAGGATTATCAGTCGTAAAGAAGCCGGACTACAGTTGTCCTTTGCCAAAGACGCTGTTTTTCCTGTCGTCATGCTCGTCTTGTTTGGCTTGCTCCTCCGTGTTGCCGTTTACTTCACGTTACAAACGCCTTCCTTCACGTTTAACAAAGAAACGCTGCTGTTTCAAAGCACCATAAATGTAATATCCGATGAAGTCTTCTTCCGGGGCATTCTTTTGGTCCTGCTCGGCAGAATATTTAAGGAAGGAGAAGACTTTTTTGGCTTTAGCCTCAGCTGGCCTGTGCTGATCACCTCAATTCTGTTTGGCCTGTCGCAAGGGCTCTTGCTTCAAAACGGGTTGCACCTGCAAATTAATCTGATCAGGATCCTGCTGGCTTTCCTCGCCGGGCTTATTGCAGCAATGCTCAAAGAGAGGTCGGGATCCTTGTTACCAGCGGTTGTTTTCCATGCTCTGTGGAACCTGACCAGCAACCACTAGAAGAGTTTATAAGGACGGAGTGCGGCCCCCATCGACAGGGATATTAACGCCATTTATGTAGCCCGCAGCGGGTGAGGCTAAAAATGCTATTGCAGCTGCTACATCTTCCGCTGTGCCTATTCTGCCTGCCGGAATCTCCCTAACCATTTGTTCTTCAATCTCCCCGGTGCTTTTCTGTTCACGCTCCGCCCTGGCTGAAATTAACGACTGAAGACGGCCGGTCATAGCAGTTGAAGGAAGAACGTTATTGACTGTGATGCCAAACGGAGCAAGTTCAAAAGACAAGGTCTTGGCCCAGTTAGCAACAGCGCCGCGAATGGTATTAGAGACTCCGAGCCCTTTGAGAGGTGCTTTAACGGAAGTCGATATAACGTTGATGATCCGGCCCCAGCCTGCAGCCTTCATCCCCGGCACTAAGGCCTGCGTCAGAATCTGATTGCAGACCAGGTGACTTGAAAAAGCATCGAGAAATTCCTCTGGCGCCGCGCTGATTGCCTCACCTCCCTTGGGCCCTCCGGTGTTATTAACCAGGATATCCGCCGTGAAATGCTTAAGAAAGTCTGCTATTACAGTGCTTACCTGTTCAGGATGTGAAAAATCAGCAACCAGATAGTTATGCGTCTCAGTATCATCAACAGGCAACAAATCCAGAACCTTTTTCAACTTCTCTTCGTCGCGCGCAATCAGCGTGATACTGGCCCCCATAGAAGCCAGTTCTATAGCAGCCGCCTTTCCAATACCCTGTGTGCTTCCGCAAACAACAGCACGCTTTCCTGTAAGATCGATATTCATAAGCTACTTACTGCATAACAGAAAAATACTCTTCCAGTTCGTCCCTGGTGTTGCTGTCAGTCCGGATATCCTTAATGATCTTTCCCTTTTCCATGAGCAGGATGCGCTGGCAGACGTCCGTAACATGGGAAAGATCATGACTGGAAACAATTGTTGTAGTGTGTCGCTCGGCATTTAATTGCTTAAGCATGTTCTTAAGCCTGATCTGGGTACTTGGATCTATATTAGCAAAGGGCTCATCAAGCATCAAGACTTCCGGATTCTGCAGAAGGCATGACACCACGCCCACCTTGCATTGATTACCTTTCGAAAGATCGCGGATATATTTGTTCCTTTGAAGGATTTCGCCGTTAAAAAAGTCGGTGTATCTGCTCAGCTCTGCGTCTGTATGCGCTTTACTAAGATCAGAAAAAGAACCGATAAAGTAGAAGTATTCCTCAGGTGTCAGGTAGTCGATAAGAAAGCCCTCGTCAAGATAGGAGGCCGTGTATCGTTTCCATTCCTCCGACTCCGCTACATTTACTCCCTTTGAAAGCACTTCGCCGCTGTCGGCCCTGATCAGGTCGAGAATCATTCGGAACAGGGTCGTCTTTCCCGCCCCATTATTCCCTACCAGGCCGATTGTTTCGCCCTTGTTTATAACAAGCCCGGGAACATTGACAACGGTTACACCATTATAAATCTTCTTTAAATTTTTTATCTCAATCATACGATCGCTATTTATATAATTTAGCTGGAGTTCTTTATACTACTTCTGATGTACTACTGATGCCTGAAGCCCTCTGCTATACGATACCGCTGCTCCTTAAAATTTGTCACAAGTCTCTTCAGCCAATAAGAGCGTGTAACAATAAAGATCAAACCCATCAGACCGATAGCAAAAACAGAAGCAAGAGGATACCCGGCAAGATTAAAGGGCACATAAACCACATAGGGTAATATGAGCAGCGGAAGTGAAAGGAGCCACTGCGATGCTCCAACCCCTTCCCAGTTAAAGGAGGCTCCCCTGGAGAGATCGATGCGCCTGTAATTCCTGTTGGCAAAGAAAAGAACAATCAATGAATTAACGCCAAGGTTCCATAAGAACATGCAAAACTGGACAAGAAGGATCTGCCATCCAAAGTATACGTAAGGAATAGTGAGCACAAATGCGATCCCTGAAAAAATAGTAAACAGAAGGAACTTCGATTGAATAAAATCCTCTGCCCTGATCCGGTGAGCAAGGATGCCGTCAAAATGAGAGGATTGCCAGCTAAACATAAACTGACCGTAATTGATAATAAAAATGCCCGTCATAAACATGGATGCAAAGATCTTCCAGCCGTAACCGTTCCCATAAGCAGGATTGGTATAAAAAAGGAGTCCGTAAAACATCATCAGGGTGCAAATGGTCAGCGAAGATTTAGACCGCTTGTTCCGGAGGATTAGCTTTAGTTCGGTAACGGCCAGCTCTCCCGGCCGTCCAAATCGTCCAAGAAAGGGGATATCGGTTGAAGATTTGTTCGCCGATGTATTACTCTGGAGCTCGTCGAGATAAAGGTTTTGTCTCAGGAACCTGTAGTTCACCAGAAACATGCCCGTCGCAAGAAGAACCGCAGCCAGGCTATAGACGGGATGCTCTACAAGCTGGGCAAAAGCCGCAGACGATACAACCGAAAGTGTTATGGTATGCCAGCGGAAATCCAGGAGCGTAATCAGGGTAAATGAAAGAACAAACGCCAGCATGTACCAGCCATTAAGGTTCACTTTTCTCTTTAGCCATAAGCTAAAGAAGTGATTAAACATGGTAAGACCTGTAATGGCAACCAGGTATCCCCAGAGCACTCCTGCGCCTTTCGCGGCCAGCACCACCTTAAGCAAGAAAGGAAGAGTAAGGATATAGGGACTGAAATTAAAGCCCGACCACAAGGACGTAAGACACAGATAGTTCACAATCTGGTTCTTCTTTACCGGCACATTCAGATAGGGCCTGACGCTCAGAGTTGGCAGTTCCTGCAGCTGAAACCGGGCCATCAGATCGATCAGAAAGTAATAGATCAGGACGCTGTTAAACGAGGCGATTACGTCTTGCTGCGGATAGACCGCAACAAAGATCTTGTCGAGAAAAAAGCAAGAAGCAACAGGTTGGCAAAGAAGTACAGGATCAGTAAGCCCATCACGATCCTGATGGCCACGCTTTTGCCAGTATTCTTTGACCGCCAGAACGCTTTCCACTGATGTTGTAAAAAGGATGAGGTCATAAGGTGAAGTTAATAAAAATTCTGAGCGGAGGCTAATACTTGTACTTATTCTTCCAAAGCATTTTCAGACGTTCCCTTAGTTTCTGCTCGCTCGTATTATTTCCCGGCTGATACAGGGTCGTACCACTCAGTCCGTCCGGAAAATATTCCTGTTCCTCAAAATTCCCTTCATAGGCATGAGCGTACTTATACTCCTTCCCATAGCCCATGTTCTTCATCAGCTTAGTGGGCGCATTCCTGATATGCAGAGGCACAGGCAGGTTCCCCGTCCTGGCTACCAGCGCTTCTGCCGCATTTATAGCTTCGTAGCTGGCGTTGCTCTTGGCAGAGGAAGCCAGGTAAGTAACTGTCTGCGAGAGAATGATACGCGACTCGGGCCACCCGATCACATTAACAGCCTGAAAGCAGTTATTAGCAAGCAACAAGGCATTCGGATTAGCATTTCCGATGTCTTCAGAGGCAAGAATAAGGAGTCGGCGAGCAATGAACAGCGGATCTTCACCTCCCGCGATCATGCGCGCAAGCCAGTAAACAGCTGCATTAGGATCACTCCCCCTGATTGACTTGATGAAGGCTGAAATGATATCGTAATGCTGCTCTCCGGCCTTGTCGTACAAGGCCATATTCTGCTGCACATGCTCCAGAACAAACTCGTTGGTAATCTCCACGTCCTGCGTTCCAGCCGCATTGATCACCAGTTCGAGCACATTTAAAAGCCTCCGCGCATCTCCTCCGGAGAGACGAAGCAGGGCTTCATGCTCCTTAATCGTTACTGTCTTTTGAGAAATTTGCGAATCTTCTCTCAGAGCGCGCTCAATTAACTCCAGCAGATCTGTTTCGCTCAGATGTTTCAGCACGTATACCTGGCACCGCGAGAGCAAAGCGGATATAACTTCAAAGGAGGGATTTTCAGTAGTGGCGCCAATAAGCGTAACCAGACCCCTTTCTACCGCGCCAAGCAAAGAATCCTGCTGCGATTTTGAAAACCGATGGATCTCATCAATGAAGAGGATCGGAAGGTTGTCTCCAAAGTTTTTCAGAGCGGCCGCTTTTTCAATCACCTCGCGTACATCCTTTACACCCGAATTGATAGCACTCAGACTGAAGAAGGGACGTTGAAGCTGCTTTGATATGATAAATGCAAGCGTCGTCTTTCCTACTCCGGGTGGGCCCCACAAAATCATAGAAGGAAGGTTACCGCTTTCTATTGCCTTCCTTAAGATTGCATTTGGCCCAATAAGATGCTGTTGCCCCGAATAGCCTTCCAGCGATTCGGGCCGCATTCTTTCGGCCAATGGAGGTAGAGTCGCCATAATCAACAAATATCGTAACAGCCAAACACGTGGCTCTTACCCTTTCTTTGCTTCTTTCGCCCAGGTGTCCTTCAGGGTCACGGTACGATTAAATACCAGTTTGCCCGGCTGTGATTCCTTGTCGAGCGTGAAGTACCCCTTCCTGATAAACTGATAGCCCTTTCCCGGCTCTGCATCTGCCAGATCTGGCTCAACATAAGCTGCAGGGATAACTTGCAGGCTCTCAGGGTTGATATACTCGCGGAAATCGCGCCCCTCAGCTCCGGGATCTTCTACCCGGAAGAGCCGGTCGTATACGCGCACTTCAACCTGCTTAGCGTGAGGCACGCTTACCCAGTGAATTGTACCTTTAACCTTGATTTGCGAGGTATCATTCCCCGAGCGCGACTCAGGTAAATACGAACAATGTACTTCCGTGATATTTCCCTGCTCGTCTTTCACGAAGTCATCGCACCTGATGATATAGGCGTTCTTCAGGCGAACCATCAGACCCGGACCAAGGCGAAAATATTTTTTAGCAGGATTCTCCATAAAGTCCTCCCGCTCAATCCAGAGTTCCCTGCTGAAAGGAATGGGCCTTGATCCTTCCCCGCCTTCAACTTCCGGATTATTCTCTCCCTCAAAAACTTCCTCCTGTCCTTCGGGATAATTGGTGAGGATCAGCTTCAGCGGATCGAGTACCGCCATTCTTCTCCACGCCGTTTTGTTTAAATCTTCCCGAACACAAAACTCCAGGAGGCTCACATCAATAATGTTCTCACGCTTGGCCACACCAATTCGATCGCAGAAATCGCGTATAGAGGCAGGCGTATAGCCCCGGCGGCGAAGCGCACTGATAGTTGGCATACGCGGATCATCCCAGCCGTCAACGAAGCCCTCATTTACCAGTTGCAGAAGCCGCCGCTTACTCATTACAGTATACGTCATATTCAGTCGGGCAAACTCATACTGCCTGGACGGAAATATCTCCAGCTCCTCAATAAACCAGTCATAGAGAGCGCGGTGAGGAATAAACTCGAGCGTACAAACGGAATGCGTAATTTTCTCTATCGAGTCTGATTGTCCGTGCGCAAAGTCGTACATCGGGTAAATACACCATGCGTCGCCGGTTCTGTGGTGATGAGCATGACGAATGCGATACATGATCGGATCGCGCATGTGCATATTAGGCGAGGCGAGGTCAATTCTGGCCCGGAGAACCTTCTCTCCGTCCTGATATTTCCCTGCCCGCATTTCAGCAAATAACTGCAGGTTCTCCTCAACAGACCGGTCTCTCCATGGGGAGGGCGTACCTGCTTCAGTTGGGGTTCCCTTTTGCTCGGCAATCTCATCAGGCGTACTGTCATCAACGTAGGCCTTACCCTTCTTAATCAGCCGGACTGCAAACTCGTAGAGCTGCTCGAAGTAATCAGAAGCATAGAATTCATTTTGCCATTGAAAACCCAGCCACTTCACATCTTCCTTAATGCTTTCAACATACTCAGTTTCCTCTTTCTCCGGATTGGTATCATCAAACCGGAGATTCGTTTGTCCGTTGTATTTCTGGGCTAAACCGAAGTTCAGGCAGATTGATTTTGCGTGTCCAATGTGAAGATAACCGTTCGGTTCAGGAGGGAAACGAGTATGTACCCGTCCGCCATGCTTACCGTTCTTTATGTCTTCCTCAATGATTTCTTCCAGAAAATTAAGTGATCGTTCTTCGCTCATATACAGCTTTAAAAGGCTACAAAAGTACTAAAGATTCAATTAAAGTGGGATAAGAACCCTTCAATTCACCCTAATAAGTACCGCAATACTTAGTACACAACTAAGTTCAAAATCTTTAGTTTTGTCAAAACTACGCTTTATGGCCGAATATCCTAATCCCGGCTTCAGTCTGATGGCTAAACCTGCAGGATCACAGTGCAACCTCAGCTGCAGTTACTGCTATTATCTCGAGAAAGAGAAGCTGTATCCCGGCTCCGGTCAGGCCAGAATGAACGACGAAACCCTGGAGGTCTTCGTCAGAAAGTACATTCACGAACAGCCGGCAAAAGAGATCACATTTGTTTGGCAGGGAGGTGAACCAGCACTGGCCGGAATAACTTTCTACAAAAACGCCCTTCAGCTTCAGAGGAAGTATGGCAGCGGGAAGGCTATACACAACTCCTTTCAGACAAATGGTACTTTGCTAAACGACGAGTGGTGCCGATTCTTCAAAGACAACAATTTTCTTCTTGGCATTTCCATCGACGGCCCTGAAGCACTGCATGATCATTATCGTCTTAACAGAGGGAAAGAAGGATCTTTTGCTAAGACAATGAAGGGCCTGGAACTCTTAAAAAAGCACAATATCGAGTTCAACACGCTCACTGTCGTGAACAAACTCAATGCAGAGAAGCCGTTGGAAGTATACAAGTTCCTCAAAGAAGTTGGGAGCCACTTTATGCAGTTCATTCCACTGGCAGATCGATGCGCGGTTAATAAGCGGCCCGACGAGCTGCTGCTGGTGCCCCCATCCTACCCCGGCCAGGCAACTCTTGCCCCCTGGTGTGCTTCAGCGCTGAGCACCGGCAGATTTCTGATAACTGTCTTTGATGAATGGGTGAAGAAGGACGTCGGGCGGTACTTCGTTCAACTCTTTGACGCGGCCCTTGCTAACGAGATGGGCATAGCGCCGGGCCTCTGCACATTTAATGATCACTGTGCTAACGCCGCAATCATAGAACACAACGGCGACATCTATTCATGCGACCATTTTGCTTATCCTCAATACAAAATAGGAAACGTTCTGAGCGGACCATTAAACAGGATATTTTCTCAGACCAGGCAAATGGAGTTCGCGGCGGCGAAGTACACTACACTTCCCCATCAGTGCAAAACTTGCAGCGAGTACGTCTACTGCAGGGGAGAGTGCCCGAAAAACCGTTTCCTAACAAGTGTTGACGGAGAGTACGGACTTAACTACTTTTGCAACGGATACAAACAATTTTTTAGACATATCAAGCCTTATCTGAAGTTTATGAAAAATGAGCTCCTCAATCACCGATCCCCGGCCAACATCATGCATCAGAAGATCGGAGGGTTTGACTAGCACTGTCCGATACTCCTGCGTTTGCCTGCCTTAGAAGCAGCGCTTTATCTTTTTGAAACAAAAAGATAAAAAAACAGGAATAAGGACTGGGCAATACAATTTAGACGCCAATCGAGAACCATGGTTTTTTTTGCTTAAATTGTAGAAAATTTTTCCCATTAAACTTTTATAGGTACTTTTATAGACTGTTTTGGTTTAAGCTATGAAGAGAATTTTAATAGTCGATGACGAAATCAACATAGGTCTTTTGTTATCAAAGTTCCTGACTCGTAACGGTTACGACGTTTCAATCGCTACGAGCGGGGCAACAGCACTTGACTTCCTTAGCAAGGAGAGTTTTAACCTCGTTCTTTGCGACTTCCGACTTGAAGATACGGACGGAAGAGAAATTTTAAGAAAGATCAAGGCGTCATATCCTGCCACCGGCGTTATTATCATTACAGGCTACTCCGATATCAAGCTAGCTGTAGAGCTCATCAAGATGGGGGCTTATGATTACATTACCAAGCCACTCTATCCCGACGAAATACTGAACACGATAAACAAGGCGCTGGAGACGCAGGAGGCTCTTTCAAGACCAGAACTTCAGCCAGCAGGAACGCCTGCTTCAGTAAAGAAAGAAAGGAATGCAGGGGCAGGGCTCCCGGAAACCTTTATTACCGGCGAAAGCACAGCTTCCAGGGACTTGCTCAGGCAAATTGAACTCATTGCTCCAACCTCCTACAGTGTTATTTTAACAGGCGAAAGTGGTACAGGAAAAGAGTCGGTCGCCCAGGCTATTCACATGAAGAGCAACCGGGCAGACAAACCATTTGTTGCCATGGATTGTGGCTCTCTTACTAAAGAACTGGCCGGAAGCGAGTTTTTCGGACATGAAAAGGGCTCATTTACTGGTGCATTATATACCAAAATTGGCCACTTTGAGATGGCAAATGGAGGAACTCTGTTTCTCGATGAGGTAGGAAACCTCTCCTACGAGATACAGGCTGCCCTGTTGCGCACCGTGCAAGAACGAAAAGTTAAGCGCATCGGGGGCACAAAAGAGATCGATCTCGACGTCCGGATAATAGTCGCAACGAACGAAAACCTCCATGAAGCAATTCAAAAGGCAAGGTTTAGAGAAGATCTGTATCACCGCTTCAACGAATTCAGCATCCACCTCCCTCCTCTTCGCAACCGTGAAAGAGATATCATACTTTTTGCCCAAAACTTTCTGAAGTTTACCAACAAAGAACTGAACCGGTCTATAGAGGGCTTCTCCGACGAGGTGATCGAGTGTCTGCTAACCTATAACTGGCCGGGCAACGTAAGGGAATTAAAGAACGTGATTAGGAGAGCTACTCTGCTGACAGAAACAAATAAGATCCAGCTGAAAGCCCTTCCTCTCGAGATCTCGACCTTTGCAAAAGTTTCAGCAATGGAAACTGCTGTAGAAAACATTCAGGTACGTGAAACAAGGCGAGGTTTAAAAGACGCAGCACTTGAAGCTGAGTATGAGACGATCCTTAAAGTACTCAAAGAAGTGAACTTCAATAAGACCAAGGCTGCTAAAGTTTTAAATATCGACAGGAAGACCTTATACAACAAAATGAAAGCAATAAATCTGGAATAAAAATTGCCATCTGCAACTATCCCCCTGGGATACCATTAACAGCAGATTCATTTGGATAAAAGGCGATCTAACCCCACTTACAAAAACAGGTTCAACTTACCCCCGGTTCTGGTCATAGTGGTTGTGGTCATTTGCCTCATTCCCGCTATTTTCATTGTTGCGGTCCTTCAGCAGACCAATGGTCTATTTCTCAGCTCTTCCGCACGAACACCCGATGACCACCTCTCCTCCGCCGTCTGGTTTGCTTTTGGCGCAGCATCAGCATTGATTACAGGCAGTCTTGCATTGGTTGAATATACCGCCCGCAAGGGAATGGCGAGCCTGATCATCAGCGCGGTCCTTCTCTCTGCCGGCTTATACGATCTGTACACTATTCTTGCCTGCGGCATACTTTCAGACACCTTTCAAACTGAAAGAATGTACCAATCATGGCTGATAAGCAAAGGCTTACATCTCTTTCTCCTAACATTCAGCACTACCTGCTTCATCCTGATAAAGAAAGGCCGAAGTGCTGGCAACTCAGTTAAAACCGCGGCCCTTGTATTCATCACCTGTTTTATCTCAACGGGCTCCGCAGTCGCCCTCTCCTCAATCAGTACCGCGTTGCCTTCGGAGCGCGCTGCCTCCTTCGTCACACATCCCTACGACTTAGCAATCGTTGCGCTTTATATTATCCTTGGCCTCGCTATCCTGATGGGCTTCAATTCACGATTCCCCTCTTTTTTCAGCCGGACTGTGATCCTGAGCATCATTCCCTCAGCATTCGCCAGCGTTTCCATGGCCATGTGTCGCCAGGAGTTTGATCCGCTCTTCAACAGTGCCTATTTCCTAAGGGTTGTTAGCTACCTCGTTCCCCTCCTGGCACTAGCCGTAGGATACCTGCGGGCGAACCGCAAAGAGCAGAACTTCATCAAGGAGTTACATTCCGAAATGCGCGAACGCATACTGGCTCATCACCACCTGAAGGAGCGCGAAATGGCACTGGCGCAAACTGGGGCGGAACTGAAAAAAATGTGGAAGAACTTGTACGATCTAACTCAGAGCTGGAGCAGTTTGCATATGTTGCTTCGCACGATCTGCAGGAACCATTAAGAAAAATACAAGCATTTGGCTGCCTGCTTGAGCGCAAGTACGCAGCACTTCTCCCCCAGGAAGGCAGAGAATATACAAGACGGATGCAGAACGCCTCTGCCAGGATGCAGACCATGATCGATGACCTTCTTTCCTTGTCCCGCACAAGGCGAAACGATAGCCTGTTCCGCGCAGTTAATCTTGAAGACAGCATCAGGGAAGTGCTTACGGACCTCGAATATGCAATAGAAAAGAAAAAAGCACGGATCGTAGTAAACGCAAATATTACGATTCGGGCTATTCCAGGCCAAATGCGCCAGCTTTTCCAAAACCTCATCTCAAACTCGCTCAAGTTTTCGAGACCAGACATCACACCGGTAATAACAATTACAGGAAAACCGGTTTCTCAGTTCGAGATGAAAGATCAGGGGAGCGTGCCTTTAGCCAAAGACAGCACTTGCGTGATAGAAGTGACAGATAATGGCATTGGATTTGAAAAAAAGACTCAGAACGGATTTTTATGCTATTCCAAAAGCTCCATAGCAGGGACGAATACGAAGGTGCAGGATTAGGGCTTGCACTGTGCAAAAAAATAACAGACAATCATTCAGGTTACATAGAAGCAGAAGGAGAAGAAGGACAAGGTGCTCTCATCAGGATATTTCTCCCAATATAATTTAACAACTATTATGCGCCCGATTAAAATATTGCTCATCGATGATGATGAAGAGGATTATATTCTAACGCGGGAAATACTGGCTTCCGGCCCGGAAGCCGGTGCATATCACTTATCATGGTGTAACAACTATGAGGAAGCCATCAACGCCATGCTCAAGAACCATCATGATGTTTATCTGATCGACTACCGGCTGGGGGGCAGGTCGGGGCTTGACCTCTTGCATGAGGCCGTCCGGTCTAACTGCACCGACCCGATGATTGTACTTACAGGAAAGGGAGACTCGAGAACCGACGAGGAGGCGCTTCGCATCGGAGCTACTGATTATTTAACAAAAGGAGAGATTACATACGCAACTCTGACGCGCGCCATCAGGTACGCACTCAGAAACAACAAGACCATCGGTAAGCTAAAAAGGAGCGAAAACAAGTTTAGGATCTTCTTTGAACGCACCACTGACCCCATTATGATCACAGATCCGGGGGGCGTAGTCTACGAGGCCAACGAGGCAGCACTGAATTTCCTCGAAACCTCTCTGGAGGACCTTCTGAAACAAAACTTCTCTCATTTCTACCGAAACTTAAAAGACCATGAACTCTTCAACTACCAAATAGGCCGCGACGGCAGTGTGAAGGACATGGAAATTGAAATAATTACAGCATCAGGAAAAACAAAATATTGCAGTATTTCGTCATTCATACAGATTGTTCAAAATGGAAGTAAAGAGCTCTACTACTCTATCTTGCATGACATTACAGCTCAAAAGCAACAGGAAGAACTGATTACTGACACACCGGCTGTTGCTGAAGACTTTGTGCAAGTCATGGCCAACGAGATCTACAATCCGCTTTCAAGCATCAACTTTGCTACCGAAGAACTGAAAAACAACTCTAACGGCCCCAGCGATCCTGAGCTGTTAGACATTATAAAAATGAACTGTGAACGTATTGGGCAGGTTACGACATCTCTGATTTCCGAAGTCAGGAAAAAGATCAGGATATAGCAGGTCGGGAGCAAGAGAGTCTGAGACCCCGCCACCACAGATTCTTAATGCGAAATAGAACCGATGGCTGTATTCAACTATAAGGAACGTAACAACATCCTTCTCATTATCCTCATTGTACTCGGCTGTTGCATACTGTACTCCCTGCGTTTTATTGCAGGATCGCTTCTTAGTACCGTTATCATGTATACCATCTTCAGGCCAGTCAATGTGTACCTGGCCCGAAAGAGACTGAACCGCCATTTCACAGCCGCCACGATCATTACAAGTTCTCTTATAATTTTCGTAATACCGTTCTACGGACTCAGCCTCCTAGTGATTGATAAGATTACACAATTTCAAAAAGACCCCTTAACGCTGCGGGTCATTACCCTGAAACTTGACGACTTTTTCGGTTCAAAACTCCACCAGCCCGACATGTTGCAACGCGCAATCGGGAAGGCCAGTTCATACGCTGCTGACCTTTTCCCGTCTATAATCGGAGGAGCGGCAGATCTCCTTCTCGGAATCGTGGTCATGTATTTCCTGCTCTACTTCATGTTCATAAACTATGAGACCTTTGAGCGCCAGCTCTTGCGATATTCGCCCTTCCGCGAACAAAATGCCTTAAAGTTCGCTGCAGAACTGAAATATACCACCTACTCCAACATCCTTGGCCAGGGCCTGATAGCCATCGTCCAGGGTTCGCTTGTCTCCATCGGCTTTTTCATCTTTGACCTGCCCGACGCTATTTTCTGGGGCGTTATATCAGTATTCTTATCTTTTCTGCCACTTATAGGAGCCGCCTTTGTGTTTGTGCCCGCCGGATTTATTGCGATTGCCGGAGGAGACAAAACAAACGGCATAGGCATCCTGGTGTGGGGCATCCTTCTGGTATCTAATATCGACAATGTGATCAGGTTCCTCATCGCCCGGCAAATCGGCAACATCCACCCGATTATTACAGTTATTGGCGTTATCATTGGGATACCCACTTTTGGTATCATGGGTCTGGTACTCGGCCCCCTTCTGTTGTCGTATTTCATCCTCACGGTTAAAATTTATGAAACCAGCAAGCTGGCTTCTGACCGTCTCGACAAGATCCGGTCATCCGAAGAAGAGTAGTTTTACACATGCCGGCTATGCTCGCTTAATACATCATATATTTGAATTAATCAAAACAGATCGTTTCTGTATTTTGTATTAATATTAGTTAAATAATTACTAAAAAACTTAAACTTCTAAGTCATGAGCGACAATTCAAAGGTTCTGCTGGCCCTGCTCGCAGGAGTAGCTGCCGGAGCTGCACTAGGCATCTTATTTGCCCCCGACAAGGGCTCTGATACCCGCGACAAATTAAACGACGCACTAAAGAATCTGGGCGATTCAATTAAAGACCGTGCTGCCGAAGAGATCGAAACCTTTTCTTCTCTAAAAGACAAGGTGATGGATAACATCAAGTCCAGATTCGGAGCTATGGAGGAAGAATTCGCTTCTCAGGATTCTGCGCCTCAGGTGTAATTTCACTAGTTCCTGATTTATTTACTTTATTGTTTATGCCAGAAACACAAGACCAGAAATCGCAGGACATTGTCTCTTTGCTTAAGGAATATATTTCCACTAAAGTGGAACTCGCACGCTTATCAGCCATTGAAAGACTGACCGTAGTAACGTCGAGCCTGATCACCATATCCTGTGTGGTGATGGCTGCCCTTCTTACTTTCCTGTTTGCATCATTGACGCTTGCCTTTTTCCTGGGCGAACTCCTTGATTCAAATGCAGCCGGCTTCGGACTGGTGGCCTTGCTCTATCTGATCATTGCTGTTGTTATCGCCAAGACGAAAGACCAGTACATTAACAAGCACCTGCAGGATTTTATGGTTAAGATAATATTCAACAAAAAGAAGAAATAGATGGAAAAAAGCTTCAGCAGCCTGGCAGAACTACAGGCAGAAATCGATCTTTTGAAAGTGAAGAACTTCCAGCAGGAGGAAACCTTAAAGGAATCATTAAGCAGTCCCTCTGCCGTACTCCACTCCATAAAGGGCTTTTTCAAAGCAGGGAATAACAAGAAGTCTTTAACCTCTGATCTTCTTAATCAGGATGTTATTACGAATATAGCCCGCGTAGCAATCCCTCTCTTCATGAATGGCGTACTGTTCAAGAAATCCGGTTTTATTACGAAAACCCTGGTGACCTTCATCTCGCAAAAGATGGCCAAGCAGGTGAACTCTAATGCTGTTTCGGGTATAATGGATAAAGTAAAAGGCTTATTCCAGAAAAAAAGACTTCGTCTTTCAGCAACTTTGGTGTTAAAGCCGCCCGCAGACCACTTGACTACGGGATTCCGCCAGACAGCGAGAGCTATTAACCTGGCATCCACAAAAGCAAAGCCTCATTGAAAAGAACCTGCAGCTCTTATCAACGAGGCTTTTTGGTGAAAGTGTATTTGTTTTAAAGGCCATTATGAAGCAACGGCAGTCTCTTCAAGCTTAGAAAGAAAATCTGAATAAGCCAGCTTTATCCCTTCCTTCAGCCCCACTGAGTGCTTCCAGCCATATGAATGCAATTTAGAAACATCCATAAGCTTACGGGGTGTGCCGTCAGGTTTTGCTGCATCAAACACCAATTTTCCTTCGTATCCTATAATTTCGCTGATAATCTCAGCCAGTTCCTTGATGGTAATATCTTCGCCAGTACCGATATTAATCAGATTGGGTTCATCGTAAATATCCATCAGGGTTACGCAAGCATCTGCAAGGTCGTCAGCAAATAGGAATTCCCTTCTGGGGCTTCCAGTCCCCCATACAACCACCTCCTCTGCTCCGTTCACCTTTGCCTCATGAAATTTACGGATCAGAGCAGGCAGAACATGCGAATTCTGCGGGTGATAATTGTCATTGTACCCGTATAAATTTGTCGGCATCACCGAGACAAAGTTGCACCCATACTGCGCCCGGTAGGCATCGCACATTTTGATCCCGGCTATTTTTGCAATCGCATAGGGTTCGTTCGTATATTCAAGTGAGCCCGTCAGCAGATACTCTTCCTTCAAAGGTTGCGGAGCCAGCTTAGGGTAGATACAGCTCGATCCAAGAAACATCAGCTTCTTGACACCCTGCTTATAGGAGTTGTGAATGATGTTGTTTTGAATCATCAGATTTTCGTAGAGAAAATCCGCACGATACGTATTATTGGCTACAATACCTCCAACTTTAGCTGCTGCAAGGAAAACGTAGTCGGGCTTTTCCTCTGCAAAGAAAGTGGCAACTGCCTGCTGATCTCTCAAATCAAGTTCAGAAGAAGATCTGGTAACAATATTGTCAAAACCGGTTTGCTGTAGTTTCCTAAAAATGGCAGACCCGACCATACCACGGTGCCCCGCCACATAGATTTTCGCTTCTTTTTCCACGGATGTGAAGTGTTTGGCCAAATATAGGCAATCTGCACGGGTTACCATTCGTCTTTAAGTAAGCTCGTTGTCAAATTTTAAACTAATCGGTGCTTTTAATTAAATTTTAATTAAAAAGAAGCTTTATCTTTGAGGTAGCACTGCCGGCAATAGCTCCGTGCTGCAAAAGGCCATAATACTTCTCTTCCGCCTGCGCACCAGCAGACGGCCTCACTAAAGAACCACTACAAGCTTGTTTCAATACCAGTCCTGATAAACTCTAAGAGCGGACTGAGTCCGGGTTAACTGCGGTTATTTCTCGCTTTTACCCGCAGTCAGCCCGCACTCAAGCCTCACTTAGCCCTCACCGGATGATGCGAAGGCAATATTCATAAAACAAACTAAAGTAGTGAAAAGGAACAGTCGGTTTGGAACAGTGGCATTTTCAATTGACCTGTTATCTTTTGAAAAAACCTTCGTGAGCTGCGCAGGAGAACAGGAATTAAAGATAGGTAAATGTTCTTTAGGGCCATTTAAAAACAAATAGACTTACACGAAAAACTTGCAGTACATTTGCAGGCAGTTTAATTGAATGGGAAAAGATAAATTAAGACGATTTGCAGAGGTTGCAACGTTTGAAAACGTGCTGCAGCTGGATGAAGGAAAAATCTTCAAAGGGCGATGGAGTGAAGCTCACTTTAAGAATGACCAGCCACTAATTCTGGAACTTGCCTGCGGCAAGGGAGAGTATACCGTTAACCTGGCCAGACTCTTTCCCGACAAGAACTTTATCGGCATCGACTACAAAGGCAACAGAATCTGGCGCGGGGCCAAGACTGCTCTTGAAGAAAATATTACCAACGTCGCTTTTCTGAGAATCCAGATCGAAAACATCCTGGACTATTTCGCAGAGGGCGAAGTTTCAGAGATATGGATCACATTTCCTGACCCTCAGCCACAGATAAGCCGAGAGAAGAAACGGCTTACTTTCCCCGGCTTTCTTCAAAAGTACCGCATAGTACTTAAGCCGGAGGGCATTATGCACCTCAAAACAGACAACGATGGCTTACACGCCTACACCATCGAGAAGATTGAGGAACTTAAATTAACTCTTCTCCAGCGTACTGAGGATCTCTATCGGTCAGAGCTGGTTGATGATGTATTGTCTATAAAAACTTATTACGAAAAAAAGTATCTTGCAAACGACAAGAATATAAACTACCTGAAGTTTACGTTCTGAGATGAACAAGGATAACTTTTTCGAAATGGTGTTCGAAGTTGTGCGACAGATCCCATATGGACGGGTAACTTCTTATGGTGCTATTGCCGAGTTCCTGGGAGCAAAGCGCTCGTCGCGCATGGTGGGATATGCAATGAATGGCGCCGGGAAAGCAACTCCTCCTGTGCCTGCTCACCGGGTGGTCAACAGAGCGGGTATGCTTACCGGAAAGGCTGCCTTTGGCAGCACTGACCTGATGCAGGAACTTCTTGAGAGAGAAGGAATAAAGGTCAAAAATGACAAGATAGTAGATTTCAAGACGGTATTCTGGCATCCGGAATCCTTGCTTGAGAGCTGAACACCAGCTGCGGACCTGAATAATCTTTGGATGCCTTTACTTAACTGAGTCAAAAAAATGGGAAAACTAATAGACGATTTTAATAGCTACCGGAGCCGGATGAACGACCGGATCATGGAAACCTCAAATACGAACATCAAGCGTTTTTTTGCGCTCGACACCACTTCATATGCAGCGGGAGCGCTTGACGTGAAGACAAAAGAAATGCTGGGCCTGGTGGCGTCTATGGTACTGAGATGCGACGACTGCATTAAATATCATCTGGGAAAATGCCACGAAGCCGGGGTGACGAGCGATGAACTTAATGAAGTGTTTATGATCGCGAATCTCGTCGGCGGGTCCATCGTCATTCCACATTACCGCAGAGCAGTAGAGTACTGGGACGAGCTCTGTGAGCAACAGGCTTCCTGAGCGTAAATAAAAAGAATATGAGCGACAGCAATTCATCAAAAGAAAGCATCATCCGGTGCGGATGGTGCGGTTCTGATCCCTTGTACATGAAGTACCACGATGAAGAGTGGGGAAAAGAAGTGCATGATGACGAGGTCCTTTTCGAATTTTTAATCCTCGAGTCGGCGCAGGCCGGACTAAGCTGGATCACCATTCTTAAGCGAAGGGAAAACTACAGGAAAGCTTTTGCAGAATTTGATGTGCGGAGGGTAGCCGCATTTACAGAAGAAGATGTGGCCCGGCTGATGCAGGACGAAGGGATCATCCGGAACAGACTGAAAATTGAGGCAGCGATCAGCAACGCAAAGCTCTTCCTGAAGGTACAGGAGGAGTTCGGCTCCTTCGACCGGTATCTGTATTCGTTCATGCCAGAGGGGAAAGCCATCATTAATGAAGTCGGTAACCTGAAGGATGTGCCGGCCAGGACTGAGCTATCCGACACCATATCCAGGGATATGAAGAAAAGAGGCTTTAAGTTTTTCGGAACTACTATTTGTTACGCCCATATGCAGGCCACCGGTATGATCAATGACCACCTCGACAATTGCTCCTTCAAACACACGAACTAAGTCTGGTTAAATCGACCTTACCCTAAATTCTGGATTCCGATATGCAATACTACTTCACGCGTCCTGTAATCTGTTCCTTTTAATCCTTGACCAGATCACGGAATAAAAGAGTGTGAGCTACTTGGCCCACCGCTTTTAACACAGTGATTGCTCTTCCCGCATTTAACACGACCGCTCTGCATATTGAGCATGACGATCGGGCGGGCCAGCCTCCTAAGATTAATTATTTTGTTGTTACCTTTGGGCAACAAGCGTTCGTTTAGTGTCCTGAATGACGCGGATCACGGATATCTGTGCAAGTAAACAAGATGAAAAAACTATTTCTGTTAGACGGTATGGCTCTGATATACAGGGCTCACTTTGCGTTAAGCAAGAATCCCCGCTTTACCTCCGGAGGCATAAATACTTCGGCCGTTATGGGGTTCACCAATACGTTGCTGGAAATCCTAAGGAAGGAAAGTCCAAGCCATATCGCCGTCGTATTTGATACCGATGCTCCTACCGAACGCCATACCGACTTTACTGATTACAAAGCGCACCGGGAAGCAATGCCGGAAGATCTTTCGGCAGCCCTTCCGTATGTGATCAGACTGATAGAAGGGTTTAACATTCCTGTCATCACCGCTGATGGGTACGAGGCGGACGACATCATTGGAACGCTTGCTAAAAAAGCAGAACAACGAGGTTATACCGTATTCTGTATGACCCCTGACAAAGATTTCGCTCAGCTTGTTTCAGACAATATCTTTATATACAAGCCCTCGCGGATGGGCAGTGACATCGAAATCCTCGGAGTGCCTGAAGTGCTCTCTAAATGGGAGGTGGAACGAGTAGAACAGGTAATCGATATTCTTGGCCTATGGGGCGACGCAGTTGATAATATTCCCGGCATTCCGGGGATTGGCGAAAAGACGGCTAAATCGTTGATAAAACAGTACGGTTCCGTTGAGAAAATTATTGAGAACAGCCACGAACTGAAAGGCAAGCTACGCGAAAACGTGGAAAAGTACGCAGAACAGGGACTGGTGTCGAAGAAACTGGCTACGATCCTGCTGAACGCGCCGGTTGAACTTGACGAGGAGGCTTTGCAAGTAAACCCGCCTAGCAGGGATAAGCTTGAACCGCTTTTCATGGAACTCGAGTTCCGCACGATCGGTCGCCGCGTTTTTGGTGAAGAATTCAACGTCGCAAACGTCAGGCAGGTAAGCTACGGACAGCAAACTGATCTTTTCGGGCAGCCGGCTGAGACCGTTGAAGTAAAAACTGAAACGATCGTTGAACCGGTCGCACCCTCGAAGAATATCGATAACACCGAACACGAATACATCCTGGCGGATTCGGCGGAGAAACGAGAGGAGCTCATCGTGCATCTCTCCAAGCAGCCATTTTTCTGCTTCGATACTGAAACAACTTGTACAGATGCGAACAACTGTGAGCTGGTGGGAATGTCTTTTTCCGTTGAAAAAGGCAGGGGCTGGTACGTTCCTGTCCCCCTTGACCAGCACGCAGCCAAGGCACTCGTACAGGAATTTAAAGCTCTTTTCGAAAATGAAACTATCCGCAAAGTGGGGCAGAACCTCAAGTATGACATTCTTGTCCTGAACTGGTACGGCGTCTTTGTAAAAGGAGAGCTCTTTGACACGATGATTGCCCACTACCTCATTGATCCCGACACACGGCATAACATGGATATCCTTGCGGAGAATTACCTCGGATACACTCCTGTTCCTATTACCTCCCTGATCGGGTCAAAAGGCAAGAACCAGGGCAATATGAGGGACGTCGAACTCGAAAAGATCAAGGAATATGCCACAGAAGATGCAGACATCACCCTTCAGTTAAAGGACGTTTTTGAACCTTTACTCGAGGGAACGGGGACCTACAAGCTTGCCAAAGAAATAGAAAACCCGCTGATTTATGTCCTTTCAGACATGGAGCGGGAAGGAGTGCGGGTAGACGAACCTGCCCTGGCCGAATATTCGCGGCAGCTGGAACTCGACATCCGGCAGCTTGAGCAAACCATCTATGACAAGGCCGGCGTCCGGTTTAATATTGCGTCGCCCAGGCAACTCGGTGAGGTTCTTTTCGATAAGCTTCAGCTTGATCCAAAGGCAAAGAAGACCAAGACCGGTCAGTACCAGACGGGAGAGGACGTATTGATGTCGCTGGCCAGCAAGAGCGACATCGTAAAGGACATCCTTGACTTCAGACAGCTGCAGAAGCTGAAGTCGACCTACGTTGATGCACTGCCACTGATGATTAACCCTAAGACGGGGAGGATCCATACTTCATACAACCAGGCTGTAGCAGCTACCGGAAGACTAAGTTCCAATAATCCGAATCTGCAGAATATACCGATAAGAACAGAACGGGGAAGGGAAGTTAGAAAAGCGTTCATCCCAAGAGACGAGAACCACGTCCTGCTTTCTGCCGACTATTCACAGATTGAGCTTCGCCTTATTGCTGAAATAAGCAAGGATGAGAACATGATGGACGCTTTTGCCCGCGGACTGGATATCCACACGGCGACCGCTGCAAAGGTATACGGCGTAGGGCTTGAAGATGTCACTTCTACGCACAGGCGCAACGCAAAGGCGGTTAACTTCGGTATCATTTATGGGCAGTCGGCCTTCGGGTTGTCGCAAAGCCTGGGAATACCACGAAAGGAGGCGGCTGAGATCATCGAAGAATACTTCAGGCAATACTCGGGTATCAAGCGGTACATGAGCGACACAATGAACTTTGCCCGCGAGAATGGCTATGTGCAGACCTTAATGGGGCGCCGCCGATATCTGCGCGACATCAATTCAGCAAACGCCACTGTCAGAGGCTTCGCGGAGCGAAATGCTATTAATGCTCCAATACAGGGTTCCGCCGCAGACCTGATCAAAATCGCCATGATTAACATTCATCGTGATATCAGAGAAAAGAACCTCGACACTAAAATGACGATGCAAGTGCATGACGAACTTGTTTTTGACGTACCTTTATCTGAAATAGACCTTGTAAAGCCTATTATCGAAGAAAGAATGAAAAACGCCATTAAAACGACAGTACCTATTTTAGTAGAAATGGGCACCGGAGTGAACTGGCTCGAAGCCCACTAGGGAGATCAGATGAAAAAAGCGGCTACCTGCCTTCTATTCTTATTGTACGTTGCTATCCTCTCTGTGCGAGGTCAGGAGAAGGGCCGCAGGGTGTTTGTTGAGCGGACAGCCGATAGCCTGTATACCTTTTACTTTGACAGCCAGTATTACCTGACTGATAAAGACTGCGAATTCTTTGCAATAAAACGAACAGGCAGTTATGCAAAAAGTATTAAAGCATTTGAGGGCAAGTTCAGCGACACCGATACTGCAGGCACTACTGTGTTAACCGGGAACTATAAAGGCGGAAAAATGGATGGAACATTTAAAGCTTTTTACCCTGGCGGCTATCTTCGATGGCAGGCGGATTTTGATAACGGCACTCCCCGTGGTATGTTATACTATTACTATCCTGATGGCCGGCCGATGAGTATCCTTCAGGCGAAAGGTGCCGACATTCGTATCTTAAATTCATGGAATGAAAAAGGCAAGCCTGTTGTGCAGAACGGGGACGGCCGGTTTGAACTTACAGACCCGCAGTTTGGTTACAATGTGAAAGGCTATGAGGCAATAATCTATAAAGGAAAAGTAAAGAACGGAAAGCCCGACGGCACCTGGACCATCTCCTACCGGTATGCAAAAGGGGAGAACGAAATAGCCGCAATAGAGAAGTTTGATGACGGCGCATTCCTCTCCGGTGTTGCCTACGACAACTATTCAAGCTACAAGACTTCTCAGCTACGGTTCACACCGTCGGAACCATTTAAGAACGCCGAGCTGTTTGTGGCGAAGAACTGCACCGTGGACGAGCATTATAACTTCACGCTATTTCTCTCAGATTACCTGAGTAAAAACTTCGACCCTTCCTGGGTGAGCCTCCCGCTGGACGAAGAAATAGAACTGGAACTGAACGTCGATGTGAGCGGAAGAGCATCGCGCATTACCCTTGTAAAAGGTCCGGGCGATACGATTGCCAGCCGCGCGCTTCTTCAGATCCTGTATTCGATTCCTTATTGGATTCCGTCTCAAAAGGAAGGTCAACTTATCAACGATACGCTGAGGGTGAAGCTGAACATGAGTTCAGATGAAAGGAAGAAAATGACTTTCAGCGACATTATAATCAGCAGAACAAAAGGCAGCTGATCATAAGTGCGTGATCTACTGTTTTAAAAAAAATACAAAAACTATTATCAAAACGATTGTTTTCTTGTTTTTCAGATAGATAAATTCATAACTTTCAAAACAGATTAACATACATTAGAATTATGGTTGTAATCCATGTTAGCGCCGAATGTTACCCGGTTGCCAAAGTCGGGGGCTTAGGTGATGTTGTTGGTTCTCTACCTAAATACCAGCAGGCAGCCGGAGTGAACGCGATGGTTGTAATGCCTTATTACGACAGACAGTTCGTTAGAGAAAGTACCCTCGAAGTTGTTTTTTCTTCAGAACTGCAGATGGGAGGCAGAAGCCTTCCTTTCCAGATACTCAAAGAGAGCACTGACAAGCTTGGGTATCCCCTCCACCTCGTTCGTATTCCCGGTCTTCTTGACAGACCTGATATCTATTCTTATCAGGATGAGACGGAACAGTTCGTCGCATTCCAGCTTGCCTTTTTAGAATGGCTGCTTCAGTTCGGGACTAAGCCTGACGTAATCCACTGCCATGATCATCAGACCGGCCTGATTCCATTCCTGATGAATCACTCGCACCGGTACAATGCCCTGACCAGCATCCCCACCGTTCTGACTATCCATAATGCCCAGTACCAGGGGTGGTTCGGATGGGACAAGTACCACTACCTGCCAGATGTTGACCCCTGGAAGTGGGGAATGCTCGACTGGCATGGCACCATTAATCCGCTTGCTGCCGGCGTTAAAAGCTGCTGGCGATACACCACGGTGTCACCCAGCTATCTGGAAGAACTAAAGTCGAGCTCAAATGGGCTTGAGCATTTGTTTGAACTGGAGGAAGGGAAAAGCCAGGGTATTATCAACGGAATTGATACAGAAGTATGGGATCCTGCTACCGACACTATGATTCCCTGCAATTACCACATCGACAATGTGAGTAAGGGCAAGCAGGATAATAAGAGAGCGATTTGCAAGCAGTTCGGACTAAGTATTTCCAAGCCCCTGGTTGCCTTTATTGGAAGGCTGGTTGGCGAAAAAGGCGCAGACCTCCTTCCTGAAGCTGTTGCCTCCGCCTTTAATAATCTGAAAGGAAAAGTAAGCATTCTGGTGCTTGGCTCGGGAGAACATGCTATAGAAGAAAGTTTAGCCAATCTCAGAAATAGTTTTAAGAAAGATTACAATGCATTCATCGGTTACGATGAAGCACTTTCACACCTTATTTACGCAGGAGCGGATTTTATCCTGATGCCTTCAAGAGTTGAGCCCTGCGGCCTGAACCAGCTGTATGCCCTTCGCTACGGAACGATCCCAATAGTAAGAAAGACGGGCGGATTAAAAGATACAGTTATTGATTTCTCTGAACCGGACGGCTATGGAGTAAGCTTTGAAGAGGCGAGCTCTGAGGCTATAAGCGAAGCGATTGTGCGCGCTACTGAATTATGTGCAAACACGCCGGGGATTCGTTTGTTACGAAAGAGGATGATGAACCTTGACTTTTCATGGCATCGTTCAGCAGGCCAGTATATCGACCTTTACAAGAGCCTAAATATTTAATAATATATGATGTCGAAAGTAATTGCAGTTATTCTTGGAGGCGGACAAGGAACCCGTCTACATCCTCTTACTGCCACCCGTTCAAAACCAGCAGTTCCTATCGCGGGGAAATACCGCCTTGTAGATATACCAATCTCTAATTGTCTCAATTCAGGAATAGACCGGATTTTTGTCCTCACGCAATTTAATTCAGCTTCCCTAAACAAACATATTAAGAACACGTATCATTTTAACGTCTTCAGCAATGGCTTTGTTGATATCCTGGCTGCCGAGCAGACGCCAAGCAACAGCGGCTGGTTTCAGGGAACGGCGGACGCGGTGAGGCAATCGCTGCACCATATCTCTCCTTTCGACTTTGAGTATGTTCTGATCCTTTCGGGCGACCAGCTGTACCAGATGGATTTCAATGATATGATTGAAAAACACGCAGCAAATAATGCAGAGATCACAGTTGCCACTATTCCGGTCACAGCCAAGGAAGCCTCCTCATTTGGTATCATGAAGACTGATGAAAACAACAACATCACTTCCTTCATTGAAAAACCCAAAACGGGACTAGAAGAATGGGCATCAGAAGTTGATGATGAAATGCGGGCACAAGGGCGCCTGTACCAGGCATCCATGGGTATCTATATCTTCAACCGGGAGTCGATCTATAACACGCTGATGAACGATCCTCACACCGATTTTGGAAAGGAAATTATCCCAGAAGCGATCAACAAGCAAAAGGTGATAAGTTATCAGTACGATGGATACTGGACTGATATTGGAACCATCCCTTCCTTCTTCGAAGCAAACATCGGCCTTACCGACAACATTCCCAAATTCAACCTCTTCGATAAGAGAAGTATCTTTTCAAGAGCCCGCATGCTCCCGCCGTCCAAGATACTTGGAACTACACTCGAGAAGACAGTGATTGCGGAAGGATGTATTGTAGATGCGAGCCGAATTGAGCGTTCAGTTATTGGCATCCGGACACGGATTGGGCGGGGAACGACAATCGAGTGCAGCTACATCATGGGCTGCGATTATTATCAAACACTTGAGCAGCTTGATGAGGCGAAGCGGACGGGATCACCGATTATGGGAGTGGGCGAACGCTGTTATATCAAGAATGCCATTCTGGACAAGAATTGCCGCATTGGCAATGATGTACGAATAAACGGCGGTCCTCACCTGGAGGATGGCGATTATGAAAAATATACGGTACGGGAAGGCATCGTAGTTATTAAGAAATCAGCCGTTATTCCAAACGGAACAGTCATATAGTGCGAGCAAAAAAAGGTTACAAGATATCTGAACACAATCGAACAGAACTTGTAACCTTTCTTTATAATTAACTCAATATTGTATGAAAAGCCGTACCTCCTGGTACTGAGGATATCAGTACTCTGAGGTACTGCCAATCGCGAGGAGGTTCAAACGAATGCCAGCCTTATCAAACTTCGAAACTGCTTCTTCCTTATTAATCTTGATGTACCCAAAAGTGTCGTAATGCATCCCGATTATGTTCTGGCAGTTGATGAACTTCGAAGCTATAACCGCGTCATCTACACCCATAGTAAAATTATCACCGATAGGCAGGAATGCCAGGTCTATGGTGTACAGCTCGCCGGTCAGTCTCATATCCGCCATAAGTGCTGTATCCCCTGAATAATAGATTGTTCTGGTGCCTGCAGTAATAATAAAGCCCGCAGCTGTTCCTCCGTAAGTGCCGTCGGGCAGCGAATTGGAATGAGCTGCGTAGACCATCTTAACAGTTCCAAACTCAAAGTTCCACTGACCTCCTATATTCATAGGGTGTGAATTGGTAACCCCTCTGTTGGCAAGCCACTCTGCGATCTCGAAAGAACAAACAACCGTTGCTCCGGTCCTGCTCGCTATCGGTACCAGATCAGCGGTGTGATCGGCATGCCCGTGTGAGACAAGAATATAATCAGCGGGTATTGAGCCTGGGTCGATGTCTCTGGCAAGCTCATTAGGAGTGATAAACGGATCGAAAAGGATGTGCTTTCCCTGTATCTCCAGCAGGAAACAGGACTGCCCGTAATAGGTAACTCTCATGTTACTGCCCTCCAAAAAGATTACCCAGGCCTCCGAGCATATTCTGACTCAGGGCCTGCATCTCAGACTGATGGACATTCTCTGCCTGTTCAATCGCCTTATTCACAGCCACTGCAAGCAATTCCTCCAGCTCCTCTTTGTCGGCCGACTTGTACAATTCCTCCTCAATATGTATGGCACTAACGTGCTTATTGCCAGTGGCAGTTACCTTGATCTTGCCTCCTTCGGCTTCACCATATACAGTGACAGCATCCAATCTTTTTTTAATTTCTTCCGCTTGTTGCTGAACCTGAAGTAATTTGTCAAACATACCTATCTTTTTTTTATGAGTAAACAGCAGCGCCGGGCAAAAGTTCAGAGAGTAGAGCGAAGAATCTGTGGAGTGAGTGGTTTAGATATGAATCCTTTGACAGTGGAATAGGCCTCAGCCCTTAACTTATCTTTTTCATCAACTGAGGAACTTACGATGTAGATCTTTACTTCTTTTATAATTCCATCCTTCAGATTTTCATACTTGTCCAGAAAGTCCCATCCGTCCATTCCCGGCATATTGAGGTCCAGCAAAATGACGTCAGGCAGGTCTTCCTCATTTTTTTGATTATTTTCAAGATATTCCAGAGCTTTTCCTGCTTCCATAAAGCTTGAATGCTCATCAAATATCATATGCTTGACGATCATGATCTGCGCAATTCTTTGGTGGATAGGATCGTCGTCAATAATAAAAACCTTACTCATTGTGGCTTAGACCTAGTGTATGTTGGACTCGTATATGTGCTCTCTGTAACTGTTGATAAACATACAAAATTGAGCGAAATCAACCAATTTATTAATTTCGTGACATTCAGGGCAATTAATCTTCGGAAGTATCTCCATTCCCGCTATAAGCAGTCTTCCTTACAACCGGCATCCCAACCATCTTATACAGTTCGTCAAGTTGCAGCAAGCTGCCATTGGTAAGATTGCAAAGCAATACAATCGTTACGTCGGACGTGAGATCTCTCAGATAAATATGCCTGAAGCCATGCCACCATCCGGTATGATATACAATCTTATGCCCGTCACCGTCAAAGATACGCCAACCATAGCCATAATTAAAATGCCCTCTCACAAGAGTATTATGACCGGTGTACGCGGAATCTTGCCAGGCCCTGGAGAGCAGCTTACCCTTGCGAAGGCAACGGTCAAACAGGAGCAGGTCGTGCACTGTGCTGTAAATGCCTTTATCTCCGACGGGGCCGTCCAGAAAATTCTGAACAACCGAGTACCGCCAGGTACGGTCGTGACCTACCACATCTACCGGAATCTTGTCGTATTCAGCTTTTGAATAAACAGCTGTGTTCTTCATGCCACACGGCTTGAAAATATGTTCCTTCATAAACTGTGAATACTTCATACCACTGACCTTTTCAATAATTGCTCCCAGGATCATGAAGTTGGAATTATTGTAATGGAACTTAACGTCAGGGCGCGTGTAGACGGGAGGCTTATGCTCAGCAATGAGCTTCATAACGTCTGAGTTGGTGATCCCCTTACTTTCATTCTTGCGCTGCGATTTCCACAGGCGGTCTACAAAATACACGTAGTTCATTAAGCCCGAGCGATGAGAGAGAAGCATCTTGACGGTTATGCCGGGATAAGGAAAATCGGGAAAAAAATCGTTAACTGTTTGGGTCAGCTTGAGCTTTCCCTGTTCAGCAAGCATTAGTATTGCTGTGGCAGTCATTGGTTTAGACACCGATGCAAGCTCGAATACAGAATTGATCTTAAGACTGTCGCGGTGAAGATAGTCGGCCCATCCTATTGCATTCTGATAGACGATCTTCCCTTTCTTGGCCACGAGAACGTTGCCGTTAAAACCCCTCTTTTTATGAAGGTCCTGCATAAAGGCATCAATCTTTTTATCCGCCCTCTTTTTATCATAAACCAGGGTAAGACTGTCAGACTTGTCATCGGCAGCGGTCCTGACTCCCTTTTTTTCACCGGAAGAGCAAGAATTGAATGAAATGACGGAATAAAAGAACCCAAGGACTAAAATGCAGGAACGAATCATATTTATACAGCTAATCTTTCTATTCAGGCGCGAAAATCAGAAAATATTACAAAAGCGTATGAAAAGAGTTTTAAACAAATAAATTCTTGCCCTATCGATCATTACCTGCCTTGCCTACACGAAGAGTGGAATGACGAAAATTTCAAATAGCGTCATGTCTTAAAAAAAATGCTTATTAAACATTTTTGTATAAGTTTGTGAAATCCAAAAAAACCCTAAAAAGATGAATTTCAGAATAGAACACGACACAATGGGCGACGTTCAGGTTCCGGCAGACAAGTACTGGGGAGCACAGACTGAACGCTCACGAAACAATTTCAAAATCGGACCGGAAGCTTCTATGCCGAAGGAAATAATAGATGCATTTGCTTATTTGAAAAAGGCAGCGGCCTATACGAACACAGATTGCGGTGTGCTTTCTGAAGAAAAGCGCGACCTTATTGCCAGAGTGTGCGACGAGATTCTTGAGGGGAAGTTTTACGGAGAATTTCCGTTGGTGATCTGGCAAACAGGATCAGGAACGCAGTCTAACATGAACGTGAATGAAGTTGTTGCTAACCGCGCGCATGTGCTGCAGGGGCACAAGCTGGGCGAAGGAAAGACCTTTATCCATCCGAATGACGATGTGAATAAGTCGCAGTCATCTAATGACACCTACCCGACAGCGATGCATATTGCAGCCTACAAGATGGTAACAGAGGTGACCATTCCGGGTGTAGAGAGACTGAGGGACACGTTGAAAGCAAAATCAGAAGCATTTAAAGACGTAGTGAAGATTGGCCGTACTCACCTTATGGACGCTACGCCGCTCACTTTAGGTCAGGAATTTTCGGGATATGTATCTCAGCTGGACCATGCCTTAAAGGCAATAAAAAATACGCTTGATCATCTTGGCGAACTTGCTTTAGGCGGAACGGCCGTTGGTACAGGCATTAACACTCCCAAAGGTTATGACGTAAAAGTGGCTGAGTATATTGCCCGCTTTACCGGTCTTCCTTTTAGAACAGCGGAGAACAAATTTGAGGCATTAGCATCGCACGATGCAATGGTAGAGGCTCACGGAGCACTCAAACAGCTGGCTGTAGCCCTCATGAAAATTGCCAATGACATCAGAATGATGGCTTCTGGTCCCCGCTCTGGAATTGGAGAGATCCTCATTCCTGAGAATGAACCTGGATCATCTATCATGCCTGGAAAAGTAAACCCGACGCAAAATGAAGCGATGACCATGGTAGCAGCACAGGTAATGGGTAATGATGTGACTGTTTCAATCGGGGGCTCTAACGGGCATTATGAACTTAACGTCTTCAAACCCGTTATTGCAGCCAACTTCCTTCAGTCTGCACGGCTCCTGGGGGATGTTTGCGTGTCATTTGACGAACACTGCGCCGTTGGCATTGAGCCGAACTATGACGGAATAAGGAAGCATGTTGAGAACTCGCTGATGCTTGTAACTGCGCTTAACCCTCATATCGGGTATGAAAATGCTGCTAAGATTGCCAAGAAGGCACACAAAGAGAAAAAGTCGCTGAGAGAAGCCGCCTTAGAACTGGAGCTGCTCACTAATGAGCAGTTTGATCAATGGGTGCGCCCTGAAGACATGATTGGCGGACTTAAATAATTATTAACAACTGAATCCCTCTCTTCCCCGCGAGGAGAGGGAATTTTTTTATGCACGCAAGTCGACTTTTAGTTTTTACACTTACTATTATCATCATTGCAGCAGTCTCCTGCAGGTTTAACCCCAACGTTCAGGGCCGGGGTTCGCAGGAGTTCCAGGGTGTCTGGAATGGAGAGCCTGCAAAATTCCAGGATAGTCTGCTGCAATACAGCCGCCACTCGTTCAAATTTACCTGTGACTCTTTTTACGCTACAATATCTACCCGATCAAAGATTAACTACTACGGGGATGAGTGCTTCAACAAGGGAACGTGGGTAGAATATGCAAAGGGAACGTATGTGAGAAGCAACGATACACTGTACCTGGTCGGAACGTTCACCAAATCGGATTTCAGGCAGAAGCTTGCCGGTTGCTATAGAATAGGTCAGTATCTTCCTACATTTTTGATTAAAGCTGTAACTGAAGATGAAATTAGGCTTTATGATATCGACAACCAGATTCCTCTAACTTTAAAATTGCAGAAAAAGATCATTTGTGATCCTCAACCATTGTAGATTATGAGAAAGACGACAACGATTATTGCAGCTATTATACTCCTTTTAAATTTGCCGCTGCAATCTGAGGCATGGGGCTTACTTGGACACCGTATTGTTGGAGAAGTTGCAGATCATCACCTCACTGCTAAAACGCGCAAGGAAATCAGGAAGATCCTTGGCGGGGAAACGATCGCTATGGCAAGCAACTGGATGGATTTTATTAAGTCCGATCCTTCACTCCGCTACCTGGGTGAATGGCATTACGTAAACCTTCCTAAAGGTCAGAACTATGAACAGGCACGACAACTCTTAATCAGCGACACAGCTGCCAATGCCTATACAAAAGTCTCCTTTATAACCTCCGAACTTAAGAAAAAGGACCTTCCTCTCGAGATGAAGCAGTTCTATATACGGGCCCTGGTTCATATCGTGGGTGACATTCATCAGCCAATGCACTGCGGAAGAGCTGAGGACAAGGGCGGAAATGACATCAAGATCAAGTGGTTTGGCCGCCCGAACAACCTGCATAGCCTTTGGGATTCCGAGCTCATCGACTACCAGCAGCTGAGCTATACCGAATACGCTAATGCAATTGATCATGCCGATAAGCAGCAGATAGCCCAATGGCAAAATCAGGACCTCACGACCTGGATCTTTGAGTCCTACAAAATCAGTGAAAGCCTGTATGAGGAAGCTGAAAGGGACTCAAACTTTAGCTATAAATATAATTTCGATCACTACGCGACGTTAAATCAGCAATTACTAAAAGGAGGGGTAAGACTCGCTGCGCTGTTGAATCAGCTATTTGGCTAAACTTCTTCACTATTTGTTAACTACGATGAGATTACTGATGGTATGCCTGGGTAACATATGCCGCTCGCCTTTGGCTCATGGCATCATGGAAAACCTTGTAAGAGAAAAAGGATTAGACTGGGAAGTAGACTCGGCCGGCACCGGTGACTGGCATATTGGAGAACCGCCCGACAGGAGATCAATAGCTATTGCAAAGAAATATGGTATAGATATATCGAAACAATGCTGCCGTCTATTTAGTCAGGAAGACTTTGACCGCTTTGACCGTATTTTTGTGATGGACAAGATGAACCTGCGTGATGTCCTCTCGAAGGCAAGGTCTGAGTCAGATCGGAAGAAGGTAAGACTCTTACTTAACGAGGAGGTCGTGCCGGATCCTTACTATCAGGATGATCAGTTTGCTCCGGTATACGAGATGATTGAAGCCGGCTGCCGCAAGATCCTGGAGCAGGAACTCAACGGGCAATCTTAATCGCGGGATAATATCTTGCTATTATCTCTTTTAAGGGCTGAGCTCCTTTTTGTACTTTTGCGCAATGGCGAACAACAAACCGTCTGTACCTAAAGGCACCAGAGACTTCTCACCAGTTGAAATGGTGAGGCGCAATTATATTTTCGACGCTATTAAAGCTGTCTTTCGCAAATACGGATACCGTGAGATCCAGACTCCCTCAATGGAGAACCTTGGCACGCTCACCGGCAAGTATGGCGATGAGGGCGACAAGCTGATCTTTAAAATACTCAACAGCGGCGACTTTTGGGGCGAAGCAGAAAAAAGCAGCAGAATTCGGCTGACTTTGAGATAAACTCGCGCTCCTTACTGCCGGTTTTGTCGGAAAAGGCGCTGCGCTACGACCTCACCGTACCATTTGCACGATACGTCGTTATGCATCAGAACGAGATCTCCTACCCCTTTAAACGCTTTCAAATACAACCCGTGTGGCGGGCAGATCGTCCCCAGAAAGGCAGATATCGTGAGTTTTACCAGTGTGATGCCGATGTCGTAGGTTCCGAAAGTCTTTTAAACGAAGCGGAATTTATACTGATCTACAGGGAAGCGCTCGGTTCGCTCGGCTTGAAAGACTTTACCATTAAGATCAACAACCGGAAAATCCTGAGCGGCATTGCAGAAGTGATAGGTAAGCCTGAACTGATCGTTGACATGACGGTGGCAATAGATAAGCTCGACAAGATAGGCCTGGAGGGCGTTGAAAAAGAATTGGCGGAAAGAGGTTTTCAAATCAGCGACCTTGAAAAATTAAGACCGGTTATATTACTGAAAGGCTCAAACGAAGCTAAACTTAAGGATCTGAAAGATGTCTTGCAAACCTCATCAATAGGATTAAAGGGGATTGAGGAAATAGAAACGATTTTTAAGTATTTGCATCTCCTGGGGGGCTGGCCGATAATACGTCGGGCGGAAACGTGGAGGTCGATGTAACACTAGCACGCGGTCTTAACTATTACACCGGAGCTATTTTCGAAGTAAAGACGAATGAAGTGGCAATGGGAAGTATCGGAGGAGGAGGAAGATATGACGACCTCACAGGCATGTTCGGACTAAAAGGTCTGACCGGCGTGGGTATTTCCTTCGGTGCTGACCGCATCTACGACGTAATGGAAGAACTGGGCTTGTTTCCTGAAGACTCAGCAGCAACGACCAGGGTCCTGATCACCAACTTCGACCAGGAAGCAGAGAAAGCGGCCCTGCCCTTGCTTGCCTCGCTCCGGAAAAGAGGAATATCTTCAGAGTTGTACCCCGCTTCTGCAAAGTTGAAAAAGCAAATGACTTATGCCGACAGCAAGAACATTCCCTACGTTATACTTATTGGAAGTGAGGAGCTGCAGTCAGGTCAATACACGCTAAAGAGCATGAAAAGCGGCGAGCAGGAAATGTTGAGTATAGAAGCCTTGCTGGGGAAGCTGGAAGACTAATCACCTTCCCTCCGCGTGCCTTCATATAACTCATACTCCAGCAAACGGCAATCGAGCTTTCCATTGTAAAATTCAATTCTTCTGGCGGCCTTCAGTCCGATTTTCTTAGCGAGATCAGGGTTTCCGGTAAAAATGTAGCCGTAATACCCTTTGCACTTTTGCTTCATAAAGTCGCCTATCCGCTTATATGTAGCCTCCAGTTTGGCATGAACGCCGAGACGTTCTCCGTACTCAGGGTTAAACATAACGACGCCATTACCTGCCGGAATTTCAGTGTCTGCGAAGTCGCATACCTGAAAGTCAATAAGATGCTCCACTCCGGCAGTTTTAGCATTTTTCCGCGCTATATCAATCGCTTCTTCCGAGATATCAGAAGCTATGATCTTAAAGTCAAGCTCCTTCTTCGCCTGATCCTTTAACTTGCGGCGCTCAGAAAAAAACACTTGTTCGTCATACTCCAGAATATGCATGAACCCATAATTCATGCGAAAGAAGCCGGGGCTTTTGTGAGTAGCCATCAGCGCAGCCTCGATGGCCACGGTACCCGAGCCGCACATGGGATTCACAAAAGAACTTTTACCATCCCATTTGCTGGCAAGTATAGTTCCGGCGGCAAGAGCCTCCAGCATCGGTGCCTTTCCTGGCAGCTTCCGGTACCCATGCTTGGAAATCACCTCTCCTGAGGAATCTATAAACACTTCTGCCTGATTATCCTTCCAGTACAAGTGAACAACCGTCTTATTGGTTAAGGGGCCGGAATCGGGGCGGACGTTCTTTCTTGATCTGATCCGGTCTACAATCGCATCTTTTACTTTCACGTTCGCAAAGAGCGGCGTCCTGATATGCTCGTTGTTTACATTGGATGTGATTGAAAAATATCCCGCGAAGTCGATCAATTCTTCCCAGGCTATTTCGAGCAACTCCCGATATAGAACGTCGGGAGCAGAGGCGTGAAAGTCTTTAAGAGAATAAAGCACCTGACTGGCGGTCCGGAGGTTCAAGTTAAGAACAATACAATCGTTAAGCGTACCCGACAGCTCCACACCGGTGCTAAAACTCCTTGTGATGGTAAAACCGAGTTGCTCCACCTCCTCCTGAAGGTATGGAGCAAGACGTTTATTACATGTTACTAAAATCTTTCTCGCGCTGTTGAAAACTTCCATAAAATATGTGCGAAGTTAATCAATTAAATTTGGCAGTTTTGAATCTTGTAATAATTGAACGAGAATATGGATATTAAGGGCAAAGTACACGAAATCTCTCCGGTGATGAATGTAACGGAAACGTTCCGAAAGCGGGAAATTATAATTGAATACGCAGAAAATCCTTCTTACCCCGAATACATTAAATTTGAGGCTTTACAAGACAAGGTAAACCTTTTTGATAACCTGAAGACGGGAGATCAGGTGGAGGTATTTTTCAACCTGAGGGGTCGCCCATGGACCGACAGAAACGGCAAGACAGCCTATTTCAATACTCTTGTAGTGTGGCGTATCAATACTTTAAGCGGGGCCGCAGCAGCTGCTCCTGAATATGCACCTCCGGCAGATTTTAATTCAGCTCCTCAGGACGACGACCTGCCGTTCTAGAGACTGCAAACATAATCAACAACAATGAAAGCCTCCCCAAAAAGGAGGCTTCTTCGTTTTCCGGGCGCCCCATTATAATCACCTGAACCACAACACCTCTGTTAAAATTTGTTAAATACTGTTCCTCTTATCCCGGCTTCAGTATTTTTGTAAAAGGCGGGGACAGTCTGTCCTTAAGCCCTTATACAGAAAGATAATGTGTGTGGAGAGTTGATTCAGAGCAAGAGTGCATGAAAAAGAGAAGTATTAGCTTGATTATAGGTTTGATGAGTGCAGCCCTCCTGGGCGTGATGGGAATGCAATACTATTTTATACACGAATCCTACATCCAAAAGTCTCAGCTTTTTGACCTGTCAGTTAACAACTCACTAAGTGAGGTGAGTAAAAAGCTGGCTAAGCGCGATGCCATGGACTTCATCAAGCGGAAGGCTAAAGCGGAAGAAGAGATTAAAAATTCGAGAGAGAAAAAAGAGAGCAGCAAGCCGTTAAAAAGCATGCTGAGCTTTTTGCCCTGCGCATTAAAGAACTCAACAGACGAATAGAGAGCGACTTCCGAATGCGCGACAGTATACTAAGAAGCCGCTTTCCGCGCATCCTCACAATAGATAATGATTTTTATGAGACGTATATGCGCGACCCCCGGGAATGGGAGAAGGTGTCTATACGGGTCAAGATGCATCAGTCTATTGACTATAACGGACGGGTCTTTCAAAACGAGGAACACGAACTCTATGCTGTAGAGAATCAGGATATACAAAAGGTAAAAAAACGGAAGGCTGTAAATCTGGATACGGCCTATTACCTGGTTGAAGACCCGATGGCAGGACTGAGAGTAGTTTCTATGCCCCGAAAAAATCCTGCACTGAGCCGCAAGCTGCTTCAAGAACAGGCAAAACACAAAACCGAACTGCAGGCCAGGCTTCTGGAAGAGGAGAAAAAAAGGAAGTCTCTAATATTAACCGCTATTTTAAAGCAAGGTCCGATAATCAGAAGACTGCCATATTCGAGGACCTGGCAAACGAGTATGAGCAGTTCAATACGCCACTTTTGAACCGTGTTAACCCGGTCATTGTCGACACACTCTTGCGTTCAGAGCTGCAACAGAGAGGAATCAATCTTGCTTACAATTTTAGAATTGGATCGGCCAACTCTGACTCTCTGCTGTTCGCGACCGATAAGAGGAATGTATTCGAAAATGATAACACGTATTCAACCATCCTTTTTCCAAAAGAAATCATTAACGACTCCGGCGTGCTCAGTATCACTTTTCCAGGAAAAACCCGTTACCTGATGCAGCATATGAACTTTGTCCTCGCCTCGTCAGCCAGTCTGCTCATCGTGATGATCGGTTGTTTTGCTTTCACAATACTGACTATTTTCCGGCAAAAGAAGATTTCGGAGATGAAGACTGACTTCATCAACAATATGACGCACGAATTCAAGACTCCGGTTGCTACTATTATGATCGCTAGTGAGGCCTTGAAGGATCCGGAGCTAACGGAAGACAAGAGCAGGATCCAGCGGCTGGCCGGGATCATTTACGATGAGAATGTGAGGCTGGGAAACCACATCGAAAGAGTACTTAACATCGCGCGGATTGACCGCGGCGATCTTAGGCTTGACTTTAAACCAATCGAAGTAAATGACCTGATCTCTGCTATTACCGATAGCATGGATCTTCAGTTCTCAAAGAAGGATGCCAAAGTAACACTCGAATTACATGCGCTTCGGTCAACGGTTACCGGAGATGAACTGCACCTGAGCAATGTTATATTCAATCTCATTGACAACGCGCTTAAGTATAGCAAAGACGATCCCCAAATCACAATCGTCACCGGGAACGTGGGTAAAAGCCTGGTTATAAAAGTGAGGGATAACGGGATAGGAATGAACAAGGATCAGCTGTCAAAGATTTTTGAGCAGTTCTACCGAATCCCGACAGGGAACCTTCATGACGTAAAAGGTTTCGGACTAGGCTTGAGTTATGTGAATAATATTATAAAGCGCCATCAGGGAAGCATCAGGGTAAAGAGTGAAAAGGACAAAGGCTCAGAATTTGAAATTACGTTGCCGCTCACGCAGGAAAAGTAATTACGACAGGAACTAAACATGAAAAGAATCTTACTAGTAGAGGACGACCCGAATTTGGGCCTGCTGCTTCAGGACTACTTGCAATTAAAGGGCAAATACGACGTGATACTGGCTAAAGACGGAGAAGAAGGGCTAAAGCTCTTTACCGAACAGGCTTTCGATCTTTGCATCCTTGATGTGATGATGCCTAAGAAAGACGGATTCTCGCTGGGTAAAGATATCAGGAATATTAACCCTTTTATTCCCATTATCTTTGCAACAGCCAAGACCATGATTGAAGATAAATCAGAAGCATTTAATCTTGGAGGAGACGACTATATCACTAAGCCCTTTCGGATAGAAGAACTGCTCTTGAGGATCAATGCACTCCTTAAGCGGGTGTCTAATCAGGAAAACAAGCCGGCAGAACAGGATAAATTCCAGATCGGAGACTATCTATTCGACTACACCGGCCAGTTTATCAAAAAAGACGACATGCAGCAGAAGGTCTCTACTAAGGAGGCTGAGCTTCTCAGGCTTTTATGTCTTAAGAAGAACAATGTTCTTACGAGAGAAGAGGCGCTGCTCAGCATCTGGCATGATGACAACTATTTCAATGGCAGAAGCATGGACGTTTTCCTTAGCAAGCTTAGAAAGTACCTTAAAGATGATCCGAAGGTCGAAATTATCAACGTCCACGGCAAGGGATACAAATTAATTGTTAACTAGGACAAGAATTTAATGTAACTTTGATACATTAATAATGACAAAGTTCAAGAAATCGGCACGGGTTGCACTTTCAGTATGTCTTTTACTGTATTTCGCGGGGCTTACCCTTTCCCTCGATTTCCTTCACCACCATAACCCGGAACAGCGATGCAGGGATAGCAACGGTGCCGCGCGGTGCAGTCACCGTGCACATCTTTCCCAGGATTCCAGTTGCTGGCTCTGCGCGGCGCATATTCAACATCAGGCGACAAAGACAGAATCGACCCAAGCTGTTCCTGCTGAAATTCCCTTTATTCGCATACTTACCGAAAACAAGCTCATTGGATACGTATGCGAGCGCATTATACACCTTCTAAGAGGCCCTCCTATCTCCTAGTCCTATCTGATCTCGTATTCACATTAATGAGAATGCGCCTGTTGCCGTGCATTCGATGTTGTCGTTTCCATAGCGGCACAACTACACACTCTTTACGGTATAAAATGAAAGCTAACATCTTGTATATTTTAGCTATTGCCCTGCTCTGCTCTTTTGATAGTCCAGCTGCTATCCCCCCTATTCACGGACAGGTTACGGATGCCGCCACAGGCCTCCCCTGGCTGGCGCTACCCTTTCTATTGCCGAGCTGCGGCTCTCAGTGGGAACGGATGATAAAGGGAACTACGTTTTTTCGAAACTTCCTGCAAAAGGGCACTTTCTGATTGAGGTAAAATATCTTGGGTATAAGACAATTGCTGAACCGGTTGATGTAGGCAGCATTCGGAATTTTGCACTCGAGAGAAGTACCATTGAAGTTCAGGAGGTGGTAGTAACCGGTGCAGCGAGTAGTTCCACTAATAAGAAAAACAGCACCTCTGTAACAGTTCTTAACAAGTCTGACCTCGCCAGAGTTCCATCTGCGAACATCATAGATGCCATTTCCAAGCTCCCCGGCGTTTCTCAGATCACCACAGGATCTTCCATTTCAAAGCCGGTGATCAGGGGACTGAGTTATAACAGGGTGATCACACTTTCTGACGGTGTCAAACAGGAAGGCCAGCAATGGGGAGACGAGCACGGCATTGAAATAGATCAATTCCGGGCAGAAAGAGTAGAAGTATTGCGGGGAGCCGCCAGTCTGCTTTATGGCTCCGATGCAATGGGAGGAGTGATCAATATTATCGACGCTTTGCCTCCGTCCCAGGGAACAATCCGGGGTGAGGCGACTTCCAGCTATGCCTCAAACAATGGCCTCAGCGGTTCTTCAGGAATGCTGGAAGGGAATAGTAACGGACTTGTCTGGCGAAGCAGGGTTTCCTATAAAAATGCGTACGGACTGAAAACCCCGGACTACCGCTTACCCAACACGGCCTTTCACGAGACCGACGTGAGCGGACAGCTCGGAGTGAATAGAAACTGGGGGTACATGCATTTAGATTTGTCGTCATTCAGGCAGAAGCTCGGCCTGCCCGAATACGAGAGGAATGAAGCGGGGCAATTCGTGAGGGAAGAAGAAAACGCAGGAGAAGAGGAAGAGGTTATTGACCCGGCACAGTATAAAAGCCGCAACCTATTCACCCCCTTTCAGGACATCCGCCATTATAAAGCGGCTGTCAATACTTACATTATGATTGGAGAAGGCAGTCTGAGATCTACTATATCCTTTCAACAAAACCAGCGAAGAGAACTGGAGGATAGTGAAAGGGATCCCTCTCTATTCTTCGATCTTAAAACGTTCAGTTATGACCTGAAATATTACCTGCCCAAACAGAATGGCTGGGAGCCTGCAATCGGTATCTCGGGGGCATTCCAGAAAAACGCAAACAGAGCCGAAGAACTCCTGATTCCCGATTACGACAGTAAAGATGCCGGCGCGTTTTTCTACGCGAAAAAAACTGGAAGGCTACCACTTTTAACGCAGGCTTACGGTTTGACTACAGAACCATTGACGGGAAACAGATGGAAGAAAACGGAACGCCTAAATTCAGCGCCTTCTCTAATGACTTCTCGAACCTTAGCGGGGCCGTTGGGATAACGCACGAACTTAGCAAAGCACTCAACTTTAAGGCAAATATCGGAAGTGCATTCAGGGCCCCTAACATAGCAGAACTCAGCACTGGCGGAGTTCATGAAGGAACTGAACGGTATGAGATCGGCAATGTCAACCTGAAGCCTGAGAGGAGTTACTATATAGATGCGGCGCTAGAGTACCAGACGGACAAGGCGGACGCCTTTCTGAATCTCTATAATAACTATATTGACAACTATATTTACTTAAGACAATCAGACCTGGACGAGATGATAGACCATCATTATGTATATCATTACCGGCAGGACAATGCAAACCTGTATGGACTTGAAGCCGGTTTTACGCTCCATCCGATATCACTCATCCACTTCGAAAACAGCTTCTCAATAACGAGGGGCAAAAATAACTCCACCAGATCCGATCTCCCCTTTATCCCTGCCCCTGTACTGAGGAATGAAATACGCTTCGAGCCCGCGATAAAAGGGATGGAAAATACCTGGTTCTCGATAGGCTTGGATAATGTATTTCAACAAAATCACATTGATATATTTGAAACTCCGGGAGCCGCTTATACCCTTGTTAATGCTTCTGCTGGAACGACCGTAAAAGTGGGACGACAAGCGCTGCGATTAAGTATCAACGCAAGGAACCTGTTTGACAAAGCGTATATCGATCACCTCAGCCGGTTCAAACAAAAGGGCTTTTTGAACCTGGGAAGAAATGTTTCGTTTAGTGTATTCGTGCCTTTCGTATTGAGAAAAGGCAGCTAAGCTTTGACTTATAAGGAAGATCCATTCCCATCATTAAAAAAGAGCAGGATCTGCAACACCGAATGCCCGGAAAATCGTTATTGTTGGTGTACATATCAAAAAAATGAAAAATGCGGTCTTACTATTAGCATTATTACTCCCCTTCTGCTTGTTTGCGCAGTCTGACACGCTATCAATTACGCTGGAGAACGTTAAATATCCTTATCCTGTTCACTTTATAAACCTGAACCAGGAGGGTCAGGACTTCAGAATGGCGTACATGGACGTGCAGCCTGCCCGGCCTTCGGGAAAGTCGGTTATCCTCTTACACGGAAAGAACTTTGCAGGGTATTACTGGAAAGATGTAATCAAAGCGCTCTGCGACAAAGGGTACAGGGTGATCGTGCCCGACCAGGTCGGATTCGGAAAATCATCAAAACCTTTTATCCATTACAGTTTCCATCTTCTCGCACGTTTTAACGCTCAGCTCCTCGACACGCTTGGCATCAGAAAAACCGCTGTCCTGGGACACTCGATGGGAGGCATGCTTGCATCCCGATTCGCACTGATGTACCCCGACAGGACGTCAAAACTACTCCTTGAAGACCCGATCGGTCTGGAGGACTACCGAACATTCGTACCTTATATTACAACGGAAGAGCAATATAAAACGGAGCTTAAAGCTACTCCAGAGAGCGTAAAGAAGTACTATCAGTCATCTTATTTCCCCAAATGGAAGCCCGAATACGACTATCTTGTTGACGTCGGAGGAGGAGTATCTAAAAGTGCGGACTTTCCACGTTACGCGCTGGTGGCTGCTCTTACCTTTACGATGATTTACGAACAACCGGTAGTTCATGAACTTTCGAACTTGAAAGTTCCGGTGACCTTGTTTGTCGGTCTCGAAGACAAAACGATCGTTGGAAAAGCACTGCTGCCCGTTGCAGAACAAGCCAGGCACGGTCAATACCGGACGCTCGGAAAGCAAACCGCTGCAAAGATCCCCAATTGCAAATTGATCGAATTTGAAGGGGTGGGCCACATTCCTCACGTTGAAACTCCTGCGAAGTTTATATCTTCACTACTTTCTGAACTATAAGTACCTTTAATTTTGGATCGCGCAGACATTATACAGCAGACAATAACCTTTGTAAAAGAAACATTAAGAGGAGCAGAAAGCGGTCATGACTGGTTCCATATCGAGCGGGTGTGGAATACCGCCAGGACAATCGGTCGAGAAGAGCAGGCAGATCTTTTGGTGGTAGAACTTGCCGCTTTACTACACGACATCGCAGACTCAAAGTTCCATGGAGGAGACGAAGAAATCGGCCCCTCAACCGCGGCTAATTTCCTGAATTCTATCAAAGTAGACCCGTCCATATCCTTCCACGTGGAACAGATTATCCGGCATATGTCATTCAAGGCTAGTCTGGGCAAGCCCTCATTCAACTCCCTGGAGATGGAGGTTGTCCAAGACGCTGACAGGCTAGATGCTATTGGAGCGATTGGTATAGCACGAGCCTTTACTTACGGCGACCATAAGAACCGTCCGCTCTTCGACCCGGAAATTCAACCGAGGTTAAATATGACCAGGGAGGAGTACAAAAACAACGAGGGCCCTACAATAAACCACTTTTACGAAAAGCTGCTTTTGTTGAAGGACAAAATGAACACAGGATCTGCAAAAAGACTGGCAGCTGAAAGACATAAGTTTATGGAAGAATATCTGGCTCAATTTTATGCAGAATGGAATGCCGAAAAATAGTATCATTGTAAATGAAACTCAGGGAATTAGTATTCATAAACGCTTTTGTAGTCGCTTTAACCCTTGCTATTGTTAACTACTACTTTCAGGGGAACTTGTACGACCTTGCTTTGACCTTTGGTGTTACGCTGGTAATTTGTTACCTCGTATTCTATTACTTGATAGAGAAGTACATATACAGCAAAATAAAGCTGATTTACAAGCTTATCCACAACCTGAAGCTGGGCAAGGATTTAAAAGATGCGCTCGGAGAATATGTAAGTGACGATCCTATCCACGATGTAGAAAATGAAGTGAAAGAATGGGCAAGGGTAAAAAAGATTGAGATCGACGCATTAAAAAACCAGGAACAATTCAGACGAGAGTTTTTAGGAAATATATCGCATGAACTAAAGACGCCGCTATTCGCCGTACAAGGCTACATAGAGGCGCTGCAGGACGAAGCGATTGAGGATCCCGAGCTGGCGAAGCAATTCCTCGATAAGGCTTCGAAGAACATTGAACGCCTCAGTTTACTTATTAGCGACCTTGATTCCATATCCAAGCTTGAAAGCGGCGAGGTAAAATTAAACTATAAGAAGTTTGATCTTACGGTTATGATAAAGGAAGTGATCGAGCAAATGGAGCTTAAAGCGCAGGCTCAGAAAATACAGCTCGTGTTTAAGGACAAGTATCAGGTGCCAACCTGGGTAAATGCCGACAGGGACAAAATATGCCAGGTCCTTATCAACCTTATTGACAACTCAATTAAGTATGGCAAAGAGAATGGCACAACGTCTATCAAAACATTTGTCTTACATGATCAGATACTGGTAGAAGTAACAGACGACGGAAGCGGCATCGAAGAGAAATATCTTCCAAGGTTGTTTGAACGATTCTTCCGTACAGACCAAAGCCGTTCAAGACAAATAGGAGGGTCTGGTCTTGGCCTGGCTATTGTAAAACATATTCTGGAAGCGCATCAGCAAACCATTACGGTACGAAGTACTGAAGGCCTCGGCTCTACCTTCGCCTTCACCCTCGCCCGCGCAAAAGGGTCATTTCCGATCTAAAGAGGTGTAAAAGTTAACACGCGCCACTAGCAACAACTGCAGAACCCCTGGCTGTAAAGAAATCGACTGACTTCTCAGAAGCTTCGTCTCACAGTGGCAGAAAAACCGGAGATCTTGCTGTTTTATACTGTATTTCAGTGAGTGCGGCCGACATCCACGCGACTCTCCCGCAATGTCTTAATTAACAATTAACATTAAGTTAACATTGTATTGATACTTTTGCTGAGTTTTTGAAAAGTATTATATGTCATTAAACAGCATTTTCCAATACTTCGTGCCGAAGGACAGGAAGTTTTTTCCCTTGTTTGAAAAAGCAAGTGAAAATCTGATAAATTTAGGTGAAGCCCTGAATGAACTGGTGAACTCCACAAGTGCTAGTCGCCGACTAGAACTTACCAAAAAGATTGAAGATCTTGAGCATGTTGGAGACGATATCACCCACCAAATATTCCTTGAGTTAGGAAAGAACTTTATTACACCTTTCGACCGCGAAGATATCCACGCCCTGGCCTCTGCCATCGACGACATTGCAGACTTTATACACGGGTCAGCAGCTCGCATGGACCTTTACAAGATCACTGAAGGAACTACTCCGGTAAAGAAACTGGCCGAACTAATCCTCCAGGGATGTGTCGACCTGAATAAGGCTGTCTTTGAGTTAAAGAACTTGAAGAACATCCGGTTGATCACCGATTCTTGTGTCCGTATCAACAGCATGGAAAATCAGGCTGACTACGTCTTCGACCGGGCAGTGGCAGACTTGTTTGAATACGAACAGGATGTGAAATTAATCATCAAATACAAAGAGATCCTTTCTGCACTTGAGACAGCCACAGACAAGTGTGAAGACGCAGCGAACGTCCTTGAAACTATTCTCGTTAAGAACGCATAAAACAACTTAAAATCACTAAAAATGGTTACTACCCTTTTAGTAGTTGTCGTTATCCTGGCGGTTCTGTTCGATTATATTAACGGATTTCATGATGCGGCAAATTCAATTGCAACAGTAGTTTCTACAAAGGTGCTTTCACCTTTTCAGGCTGTTCTTTGGGCTGCCCTGTTTAATTTTGCAGCTTATTTCTATTTCGATGATCACAAGGTGGCTAACACAGTGGCCAAAACTGTTGTCGAAAACTTCATCACGATGCATGTGATTCTGGCCGGATTAATAGCCGCGATCACCTGGAACTTATTCACATGGTACTACGGTATCCCATCCAGCTCCAGTCATACTCTGATTGGAGGATTTGCGGGAGCGGGCATTACATACGCATTGTTAAACGGCCATACCCCTACCGAAGCATTAAACCTGGGCTATGTATTTAAAATTCTTTCTTTCATAGTCCTGGCGCCGATTATTGGTATGATCATATCGGTCATTATTACGCTGATCATTATTAATCTCAGCCGATGGTCGAAGCCAGCTACAGCGGAAAAATGGTTTAAGCGCCTGCAGCTTGTGTCTTCTGCTGCTCTAAGTTTCGCCCATGGCGGTAACGACGCACAAAAAGTAATGGGGATTATCTATGTGGCGCTTGTTGCATCAAATGTCATAAGCAGCAAGGACCATATGCCTGAATGGGTTCCGATTGTTTGTTATAGCGCAATCGCCTTTGGTACAATGAGCGGAGGATGGAGAATTGTTAAAACGATGGGATCGAGAATAACAAAGGTTACTGCCCTGGAAGGTGTAGGAGCTGAAACAGCAGGAGCGATCACCCTGGGCATCACAGAACATTTTGCCATTCCTGTTTCTACAACACACACCATTACCGGCTCTATTATTGGCGTAGGTCTGACAAAGAGAGTCTCGGCTGTACGATGGGGAGTTACCATCAACCTGGTTTGGGCATGGATTCTTACTATCCCGGTTTCAGCCCTTTTGGCTGGCCTGGTTTATTTCATCATGCACTTCTTCATCTAAAAAGATTTTAGACATTATAAAGCAAGAAAGGCTCCCTTCGGAGCCTTTCTTGCTTTTACAGCATATTTTTTTATGCCCAAAAAGCAGCACGTTTGTAATTCAGTTGATTAAAGAATCGCTATAAGGGTATGTCAATAAGTATTTCCTATATTATAGAGACAGCGGGAATCGTCGTCTTTACAATCTCCGGCGCATTTTCTGCTATGCAAAAAAGATTTGACGCCTTCGGAGTGCTTATCATCGGCTTTGTTACCGCTCTGGGAGGAGGGACAATCCGTGATGTCCTCATAGGATACACCCCCGTCACGTGGATGCGAACTCCCAACATACCAATCCTTATTTTCGCCACGGGTATCGTCACCCTGTTCTTCAAGAATCACATCAAAAATCTGAAGACCACCTTTATTATTTTTGACGCAGTGGGTCTCGGATTATACACCATGATAGGAATCCAGAAAGGGATCCAGGCGGGGCTCGATCCTGGCATATGCATTATACTGGGGACAATTACCGGAAGTTTCGGTGGTGTCCTACGCGATATTCTCTTGAACGATATTCCGCAAATATTCAGAAAAGAGATTTATGCAACGGCCTGTATTGTAGGAGGGGTGATATACTTCATTCTCCTCGAAAGCCTGAATAGAGACGTGGCCCGGCTTGTCACTATCTCGCTCATCTGTGGCATCAGGCTGATTGCAGTCAGGTTTAACCTCAGCATGCCTAAGTTCTATGCCTGACGCCCTCGTTCGGACTCCCTGAGACCAGTCCGGGAACCCGGTAGCAGGCGACTTCTGCCATTTCACCTTAGCAAGGCATCCACCGTGTTATATGAAACAGAGTGGTAATTACCTCTTGCTGTCTTATAGATCTCCCTGGCCCAGGCCTTACCCGCTGCTGTCTTCGTCATCTCCTTGTACAATGGAATCAGAAACTTCCGCCTTCCTACAGTTGTCAGGAACCGTTCAACAGCTGGATACGCAGCTCTATACTGATGACGAATGGCAACTTGGTACCACGCGCACTGAATTTCAGCGTTGCCGGATGAAGTAAAGCCAAACTCCTGGTCGAGCGCCGCCATATCAGTCGTGATTAAGTTTGAAGGCAGGCCCTTAACTAAATACAATTGTTCATTTGCAGTTGCTACTTTTGCTTTTAGTCCAGGTACTTTACCCCCGTCATGTGTAATGTTTCTAAGGATAGAATCGATCATTGTGAACCTCGCCGATCCAACACGTGGTGTATTCGGCGGAATTCCTGGCTCATATACCCAATCATGGACTTTAACCCTGGCCCGAAAGCTCTGATCTTTTAAAAGTGCACTGTCGAGCTCATTCAAGAAATCCTCAGTCGTTATGGACCTAAAAGCATGGGATGCAAAATACCTTTTTAAAAAGGCGTCAAATTTAGGCCGGCCCACTGCACTCTCTATCGTCTTGAGGAAAAAATACCCTTTTTCGTAAGCGATGTCAGTCATTCCGTCGTCTGGGTTCCTTCCTGCATAATTCCCCTTAAGACGCGTGTCCGCACTATTCGGGCCGAGGTCTTCAATGGTCTCCTTTAAACTTGCCATACCCAGAACCTCCTGCATCCTCGCTTCCTCTGTCCCGTACACCTCTTCAACTATGCGCCTTTCAAAATAAACAGTGAATCCCTCATTAAGCCAAAAGTCGTTCCATGTGGCATTGGTAACCAGATTACCACTCCAACTATGCGCGAGTTCGTGGGCAACCAAACTGACCAAAGACCGGTCTCCCGCTATTACCGTAGGGGTAGCAAAGGTCAGCATCGGGTTCTCCATGCCTCCAAACGGAAAACTAGGAGGAAGAACAAGTACATCATATCTGCCCCAGCTGTAACTGCCATACAGTTTTTCGGCAGCTTCAACCATTCGCCCCATATCAGCGAACTCCCAGGCAGCCTTCTGGAGAGTTACGGGCTCAGCGTAAATACCAGTACGCTGGTCAATGGCCCTGAAGCGCAGGTTGCCGACGGCAAGGGCCATCAAATAAGACGGAATGCGCTTGTCTTGCTTGAAGTGATAGACGCCGTCAGCTGACACTTTCTGAGGATTACTGGCGCTCATTAAAGCCATCAGGCCCCGGGGAACAACGACAGTAGCGTCATATGTGAATCTGATACCCGGACTGTCCTGACATGGAATCCATGTACGGGCCAGTATGGCTTCGGATTGAGTATACAAAAAAGGATAGTCTTTACCTGCTGTCTGCTGAGCCTTCAGCCATTGCAGCGCTTCTGCTTCCCTGGAAGAGGCATACCAGATCACCACCTTCTTCGTGCTCGGAGTTATAACAACCTTTAAAGCTCGTCCAAGGAATTTTTGCTCAGGGCCTAACTCATACTTTCCCTCATGGCCATCTACAGTCACTTTCTGTATCTGCAACTGCCGCGTATCGAAAATTACTGTGTCGCTTTTCGCGATATTCTCTACAGTCCACTCCGCCTTACCCTTAATAACCCGCGCTTCAAAATCAACCGTCAAACGCAGATCGAGATGTTTAACCGCGACATGAAGAGGCCGGGAGAATGAGTGAGGATCGGTGCTCATTCTTGACTTGCTCGCCCTTAGATCCAACTTACAGCCGACAAAGAGTAAGCCAGCCAACACAAGAATATATTTCATTAAAAAGTCTCGCTAATTTTTCCTTACTTCCCAAAAACGATGGTAACTCTACCCTCCGAGATGTCCTTGCCTGATGAGGGATACCACGCAGGGCCTTCCTCAATTAAACGGATTGCCTCCTTATCGCATGCCTCAGACAATCCCTTGACGATCTTGAAATCACTCAAAATGCCACTCGAATTCACATTAAAAGAAACCGTAACAGTACCTTGTCGGTCGGCATGTGTACCCAGCCTGTTGTTTGTCTTGATATATTGCCGGTATTTCAGCCATCCTGGAACCGGCTCTGGCTTACTAAATTTCCTGACCGCACCTGCTCCTGCCATCTCAGAGCCTGCTTCTGCATTTCTTTCCGCTTCAAGAGCAACAGTAAGGGCCTGTCCTGCCCGGACGCTCCTCACTGTAGTGACATAACCCGGAGATGAAAACCGCACGTCTGTATCTGTAGAATCAGGAAGTAAGAACTCACCGTCAGTATTTGTAACGGTTCCTTGCTGCTTCCCCTCGGGTATTACTGACACACCCGCTAACGGAATGCTCTTCCCCTTTGATATCACCTTACCGGTCAATAATTTTAATCCTCTGCCAGCAGCAACATCACTAAGAGATCCTCCCGTTACCTGTTCTGCCTCTGCCATTGCGTTTACACGACGACCAAGAGAGTCAGCAAGAGGTACCGCTGTACTCCGGAGCGTAGCGATTGGCCTGTCACCCTCCAAATCATTTACAACAGTATTTCCGCCAGTAGCATTAGGCGCATGAGTGCCCCTGGACATCCCCAGACGGTCGTTCGGGAGTGTGTTCACCGGACGCTTCAGCAAATCAGCATCCCGTCCATAAGCAACTCCTGCTATGCTGAGCGATTCGCTTTTACCGCTTTCGTCCAACGGGGATTCAAAATCAAGTCCAAGACTGTCCGCAGGTGTGAGCTTCACGTCCACTTGCTTGTGAGAAGTGAGGCGGCGCTGCCCCTTATCTGCTTTCATCCAAAACAAAATACCAGCAGACAAGAACAAAAGGCCTGCAGCAGCCGCTACGCTTAGACGCTGCCAGGTAAAATAGAATCGGTTCTTATTTTCCTGCTGGCGAGCAATTCGTTCTTCCAGCTGCTTCTGAAGTATCGTGAGCTGTGAAGAAGCCGACGTTTCAACCGACGAATACCCCTCTAACGCCTCAGCAAGAAAAGGATCTTCAAGCGCCTGCTTTTCAAGTTCATGCATTGCCTTAGGATCCAGTGTTCCCTTTAGGTACTGTTCTATGTGGCTATATTTCATTTTATTCGTTTCCACTTCTCTTCTCCATACAAATCTTAAGGTTCCTCTTGCCGTTCTGGATATAGCTCTTGACCTTATTCATGTCAAACCCGGTGATTTCTGACACTTCCTTATAACACTTCTCCTGCAAGTAAAAAAGATTGATGCTTATGCGCTGCTCCTCAGGTAAGCTCTCCATACAGCGTTCCATCACATTCAATGCCTTCTCATTGCTTTCATCTATAGAAAAATCGCTTCCACTATACCCTGCCAGATAGCTGTCTTCCGCCGGAATAAAAACTGCTTTTGAATGAGTCCGAAGCTCCATTAGACAATAGTTTCGTGTCAGGGTATAAAGCCAGCTCTTGAAGCTGTTCACCTCATGCTTCTGCAACTTGTCAATCAGCTGTTCAAAGATTTGCATGACGGCATCTTTACTTGCATCTTCGTCTTTAAGATATTTAAGGCACAATCCATACACCAACGGCATATACGACTGATATAAACGGCCCAGAAGCTCAAGATTGCCTGTTCGTCTGAAGCCAGCCAGCAACTCCGACTCATCTTCACCGGGGCGATAATAATTCTTTTTGATAAACTTCAAGGCGACGTTTCTATAAAATCGTTATCCAGATGTGTTAACATCCCTCTTACTAGATGCAAAGGCATCGAATTTCCACACTTCAATAATAATTATTTTTACCCGCTTTTCGAACAATTACTTCCCGGGGGCTGAAATGCGGACTAAAATTGAAGGCAGACCAGCTATAGTTACTATCTTGGCAGAAGATTTGCTGATGGCAAAAGAAAAGTTAATGAGATATTCCTGTATTCTATTTTCGCTGACTGCGGCGCTTTGCCTTTCCAGCTGCGAAACGCTCAACCAAACGGCCCAGGTATTAAATCAAGGTCTTTCAGTGCCTGGGGCAACAGAAATAGCCTTGGGTCTTAAACAGGCCCTTGAGGCTGGGACGAACAATAGTACTGCAAGGCTGCATACCAAAGACGGTTTTCTGGGCAACAAGGCTCTAAAGATTCTCTTTCCGCCTGAGGCTCAAAAAGCTGAAAATACACTTCGCAAGCTCGGGCTTAATCAGCTTTGTGACAACGTCATAATTAGTGTAAATAGAGCCGCAGAAAGTGCAGCAGCGGAAGCTAAACCGATCTTTATATCGGCAATAAAACAGATGACGATTACCGACGCAACCAATATTTTGCTAGGGAAACAAAACGACGCCGCCACTCAGTATTTTAAAAGGGTCACATATGCCCAGCTGTCCGATAAATTCCGCCCTGTTATTCAGAAAAGCCTGGGGCAGGCGGGAGCTACAAGGTACTGGGGCGATGTGGTTTCCAGATATAACAAAATACCTCTGGTAGAAGACATAGATCCGGACCTTTCTGGGTATGTGACCGGCAGGGCTATTGACGGCCTCTTTTCAGAAATTGCAAAAGAAGAACTAAATATCCGGCAGAATATTGCTGCCCGTCCTACAACCCTCTTGCAAAGGGTCTTTGGTTACGCAGATAAACAGAAATAGGAGCGGCTCTCTTCTATACGCTGCCCGAATCACCCGGCTTTTCCCGGCTATCTTCAGGGCAATGCCCCCGGGACGGCAGCTCATCAACATCCACCTCTTGTTCGGTCTGCACAACATGGACAGCATACGGAGATGGTCGTATGGCAGTCCCAAACTTCTCAGCGTAAACCTGCGTAAATTCCGCGCCGAAATAGAGTATCGCAGCAGTGTAATATACCCAGGTAAGAATAACGACGATTGACCCGGCTGCTCCAAAGGTGGAGCCTGTGCCAGCAATTTGCATATAAAGTCCGATCAGGTACCGGCCCAGCATAAACAACAAAGCCGTCGCAAATGCACCAACACGCACATCCTTCCACGAGATCCGTACGTCTGGAAGGAATTTAAAAATGATTCCGAACAACAAAGCTATTATTATGAACGTCAGGATAACGTTAAACACGAGAACCAAAATGACTGTGACTTCCGGAACGAACCTTTGCAGGTAGTCACTGATACCAGCAACGATGCCATTGATGATGAGAGAGACAATGAGGAGGAAACCGAGACTTATAATCATTGAGAATGAAAGCACCCTGTTGATGATAAGCTTTTGGAGTCCCCGTTTGGGTTTTGGTCGAACCCTCCAGATAATGTTCAATGTATCCTGTATTTCGGTAAAAATAGCGGACGCACCTATTAACAGGACGATGATACTAATGACGAGAGACAGCGTGGATTTTCCAGACAAGGCGCTCTTTTGGATAAGCAGCTGAAGCTGGATTGCTGCCTCAGGGCCAACCAGTCCTCCAATCTCTCTAAATACCCTACCCTGGATGTCACCCTTCTCGTAAAATAAGCTTGCCACCGAGATAATGATCACAAGCAGCGGAGATAATGCGAAAACCGTACTATAGGCCAGAGACCCGCTGTACTTCATTGCCTTGTCTTCGCCAAACGCCTTTCCTGCTCCAATAATCACATGCCCCAGATCCTTAAAATATTGCTTATCTAAACGCATACATTTTATATTTCATCATAAGAAAGAAATATAAAAGTAAAAGTGTTTTAAGATTTTGTATAAAACAGCTGCCACATGCAGCACAGCTCCTATCTGTGGGATATGATCAGCAATTCGAGATCTCTGGGAGGAATATTAAACCGCTCGGCAAGGTCCTTATTCGTCAGGTGACCCTGATAGAGATATGTTGCATTTCTGATCCCCGGCTTTTCCCAAATGACGTTCATAATTCCCCCCATTTCTCCTATGTCCATTAAAATTGGCGTAAAAATGTTGGTTAAAGCATAAGTGGCCGTACGAGCCACCCTCGAGGCTATATTCGGCACGCAGTAGTGGATGACGTCGTATTTTCGGAAAACCGGATGAGTATGATTGGTTATCCTGGAAGTTTCAAAACATCCGCCCTGATCAATGCTCACGTCGATAATCACAGAATTAGGTTTCATTTTACTCACGGTCTCCTCTGTGATGATACACGGGCTCCTGCCATGGAGCGAGCGAATTGCGCCTATCACCACATCACAACTGGTAATTGCCTTATTAAGAACAATAGGCTGTATCACCGACGTAAATACCCTGTTCCCGATATTATTCTGCAGGCGGCGAAGTCGGTAAATAGAACTATCAAAAACCTTTACCTCAGCGCCCAGCGCTATTGCTGTCCGCGCCGCATACTCCGCAACAGTACCTGCTCCCAGAATAACAATCTCTGTGGGAGGAACTCCTGTAATGCCGCCAAGCATCAGCCCTTTTCCATCAAACACATTGCTCAGATATTCAGCCGCGATTAGGATAGATGTCGCCCCAACTATCTCACTCATAGAACGAATGACTGTCAGGATACCGCCCTCGTCCCTTAAGTATTCATACGAAAGTGCGGTGATCTTTTTCTTCATCATTGCTTCCAGGCTCTCCGCTTTTAAAGATCCCATCTGAAGCGTTGAAAACAAGACCTGATACGGCTTCATCATCGCTATTTCGTCCTGTGTAGGAGGACCGATCTTAACAATTATATCCGAGCGGAATATTTCCTTCTTGTCATATATAATATGAGCACCTTGTTCACTGTAATCTTTATCCGAGAAATTAGCGCCCAGTCCGGCGCCCGCTTCAATCGTTACTTTATGTCCGTTATTTACGAGCAGCGCAACGGATAAAGGGGTAAGTGCAATCCTATTCTCCTGGAAAGACGTCTCCTTCGGAATCCCTATTGCAATGCTGTTTTTTCTCGTTTTAGTTTCCAGCATTGCCTCCTGCGGTTGTATCAACGCTTGCTTCGCAATGTCAGACAATTCACTCATCATTAGATTGGGTCTATTAAGTTGCGTTCATTAAAAATTAAAACCTTTAAATACCGACCCTGTCAACCCTTACTATCCGCGTAAGACCAAAGTCAACGGTAATTGCCACTTCAACATAACTCTCCGGAAGCAGGTTCGGAATTTTCTCCGGCCACTCTACAAAGCAATAATTTCCTGAATAAAAATAATCCTCGTATCCCAGATCCATCGCTTCACTCTCATCTTTCAAACGATAAAAGTCAAAATGAAAGATAACACCTCCTCCTGACTTATACTCATTAACGATAGAGAACGTGGGACTCGAGGCGGTATCTTCAGAGCCGAGTAATGCGCACAACTGCTTAATAAGTGTCGTTTTACCCGCTCCCATTTCTCCGTAGAAAAGAAACACCCTGGCGTCTCCTGCAAATAAGATAAGTTCACGTGCAACAGCAGGTAGTTCGCCCAGATGTGAAATCCTTAGTTCCATTGTACAAAAATAAGACAGAGTAACAGGAGTACATAAAGATTATAATTTGTTTCTTTTGCCTTCCTGTCGCTCGTTGATACCCTATCGGGGACTATACACCACGTAGGGAACGATCATTTCTTCAAGTGATATTCCCCCATGCTGAAAAGTCTCGTTATAATAATTAACGAAATGGTTGTAGTTGTTAGGATAAACAAAATAACTGTCCTCCTTAGCAAAAATGAAGCTTGAACTGACGTGCAGTTTAGGCAGAAAAGCCTCATGAGGATTCTTTATATGGAAAACCTCTTTTCCCGCAAAGTTCAGATTCTTCCCTTGCTTATACCGAAGATTGGTATTCGTATTCCTGTCGCCGATTACTTTGCTCGGGTGCTTTACCCGTATGGTTCCGTGATCAGTTGTAATCACGAGCTTTATATTCTTCTGAGCCAGCTTCTTCAAAAGCTCAAGCAGAGGTGAGTGTATGAACCATGACAAGGTAAGCGACCGGTATGCTGCCTCATCGTTTGCCAGTTCCCGGATCATTGCCATATCTGTCCGTGCATGAGAGAGCATGTCAACAAAATTGTAAACAACTACGTTAAGCTCATTACCCATCAGATTATTGAAGTTGTCTACCAGCTCTTTCCCCTGCTCGTACGTCAAGATCTTGTTATAAGAATATTTCAGTTCCCTTCTTAATACCCGCTGGATCTGATCTGCAAGGAACTGCTCCTCAAACAAGTTTTTGCCGCCTTCATCTTCATCATTCTGCCACATCGTCGGAAACCTCTTTTCCATGTCGAGGGGGAGCAACCCAGAAAAAATGGCGTTACGGGCATACTGTGTAGCAGTAGGCAAAATGCTATAATACGTATCCTCGTCCTCGACCCGAAAGCTGTCGTTCAAAATGGAATTGATCACCTTCCACTGATCGTAGCGCAAATTGTCAATGAGGATAAAAAAGTAGGCCTGCCCGCATCCAGTGTTGAAAAGAGCTTCTTTTTTAATAGCTGGTGCGACAGTACAGGTCCGTTCTCCGGATCTTTAAGCCACTTTAAATAATTCTTCTCTATAAACTTTGAAAACTGGACGTTTGCCTCGGCCTTCTGCATAGTAAGAATTTCGTGCATTCCTGCGTCTTCCAGCTTTTCCAGCGACAGTTCCCAGTATACAAGCTTCTTGTAAACATCAGTCCACTCCCTGAAACTCAGGTTGTCATTCAGGGTCATCCCCAGATTTCTGAAGTCCTGCTGATAGGCCATCGAAGTCTTTTCACTGATGAGCCGTTTATTCTCTGTTAATTTCTTAATTGTCAGCTGGATCTGCCTGGGGTTAACTGGCTTGATCAGGTAGTCGTCTATCTTGGAGCCAATTGCATCCTCCATCAGGTGCTCTTCCTCGTTTTTGGTAATAAGGACAATGGGTACGTCAGGATTAAGATTTTTAATTTCAGCCAGCGTTTCCAGCCCTGTGAGGCCCGGCATGTTTTCATCGAGAAAAACGATATCGAAGTATCCCGACTTAAAAGCGTCAAGTGCGTCATTACCGTTGGTTACGGTCTTCACGTCATAACCCTTTTCCTTAAGGAACATGATATGGGGCTTTAAAAAATCAATCTCATCATCCGCCCAAAGTATAGTGGTTTCAGCCATTTTAGAAATGAAATTTGTCGTTTTCTGTAGTCAAACAACCTTTAACAAACGAACCGGTTTTTTGTATTGGGGAAAAATAACAATTTTTGCGGCGGGAACATTTATCTTGGACAAGAAAAAAATAATCAACGACCCTGTTTACGGATTCATTACAATTCCGGCGGGCATCATTTTCGAGCTCATTGAGCACCCCTATTTTCAGCGGCTTAGAAACATTAAGCAGATGGGGCTGGCCTACCTGGTCTACCCCGGCGCTATCCATACCCGCTTTCATCACGCTCTGGGTGCAATGCACCTGATGGGGATGGCAATAGAGACCTTGCGGGGAAAAGGCCATAACATTTCAAAACAAGAGGAGGAGGCTGTAAATATTGCGATCCTTTTGCACGACATTGGTCACGGTCCTTTCTCACATGCACTGGAACATACCATAGTAGAGGGTATTTCGCACGAGCATATCTCTTCTCTGCTCATGGATAATCTTAACAAGGAATTCGGCAACGGCCTTCAACTGGCGCTTGAGATCTTCAATAATAGGTATGATAAACCATTCCTTCACCAGCTTGTATCAAGCCAGCTTGATTGCGACCGGATGGATTACTTAAGCCGCGATAGCTTTTTTACAGGTGTATCTGAGGGTATCATCGGTTTCGACAGGATCATTAAAATGCTTAACGTCCGCCGAAACCAGCTGGTTGTCGAAGAAAAGGCAATCTATTCGATAGAAAAGTTTCTCATCGCCAGACGGCTGATGTACTGGCAAGTTTACTTACATAAAGCCGCGGTCTCGGCAGAGCACATGCTGGTGGCAATTCTCCGTCGCGCTAAATATCTTGTCTCCACAGGAGTTGAACTTTTTTGTACTCCAAACTTTCGGCATTTCCTAACCAGATCTGTTACAAGGGAAGACTTCGAGCGTGACCCGGCTCACCTTCAGTGCTTCTCCTCGCTCGACGATTACGACATTTATACATCGGTGAAGGTCTGGGCCGGTGCTGACGATTTAATTCTTTCATACCTCTGCAAAAGCCTGGTTAAACGACGACTATACAAAACAGAAATAAGCAATGTCCCCATAGGAGAAGACAGGCTAAGGAAACTCGAAGAACTCGCCGTTAAGACTTTTGGTATCAGGCAGGAGGAAGTACACTACTTCGTATTCACTGACGTTATAATAAATAATGCATACAACGTTAACGACGGAAACATTAACATTCTAACCAAGGACGGAGATGTCAAAGATATCACCCTGGCCTCCGACAATTCAACGCTTGAGGCGCTGGCGAAGACAGTAAAAAAATACATTCTATGTTATCCGCGTGAGCTCAATGTTACTAAAAAAGAGGATATTGGCTCAGAGATGAACTAATATTTTTCAAATTTGTTCATAAATTAATAACATATAAATTTGCCCGATGCAATTTACTGCCCAACAGATCGGAATTTTACTGAATGGAAATGTGGATGGAAATCCGGACGTTACAGTAAATGAGCTGGCCAAAATTGAAGAGGCTGGTCCCGGCTCTCTGTCTTTTCTGGCGAATCCCAAATACGAGCCCTACCTCTATCAGACAGGGGCCTCGATCGTCATTATAAGCGAGGATTTTATAGCTTCTGCTCCGGTCGGTCCAACACTCATCAGAGTGAAGGATCCCTATAGTGCTTTTTCTGTACTTCTTGAGAAGTACAATACACTTAAACTAAATAAGACAGGCATAGAAGAGCCTTCTTTCATCCACCCGACAGCAAAAGTTGGAACTGAGGCATATGTTGGTGCCTTTTCCTACATCGGGAGCAACGTGGTGATAGGCGATAACTGTAAAATATACCCCCAGGTTTACATAGGCGACAATGTAAAGATCGGAGACAATTGTACCTTTTTCCCCGGCGTTAAGATTTATTACGACTGCAAGATCGGTTCAAACGTTGTCGTTCATGGCGGGACGGTTATCGGAAGTGATGGGTTCGGCTTTGCGCCTCAGGCAGATGGCAGCTATAACAAGATCAGCCAGATTGGGAATGTAATCATAGAAGACGATGTCGAAATTGGCGCCAATACTTCTATCGATCGTGCTACAATGGGCTCTACAATAATCAGAAAAGGCGTAAAGCTTGACAACCTGATCCAGATAGCGCACAACGCGGAGATCGGGACGAATACAGTTATTGCTGCCCAGACAGGCATCTCCGGAAGCTCGAAGATCGGAGAACAGTGCATTGTTGGCGGCCAGGTAGGTGTAGTGGGACATATTACCATTGCCCGGGGCAGTCAAATACAGGCGCAGTCTGGAATAAATCGCTCAATCGAGGAAGAGGGGAAAAAGTGGGCGGGTACTCCGTTTTCCAATTATACCAACCAGCTCCGGGCACAAGTAATTTTTAACCGGCTGCCTGACCTGGAGCGCCGGCTCGATGAGTTAGAAAAGAAATTACAGGAAAACTTAAATAAAAACAGTTGATACATGCATCAGGACATGAATGTTAAACAAAGAACTATAAAAGCGGATATAACGGTCTCAGGCACGGGTCTGCATACAGGCCAGCCTGTTAACATGACATTTAAACCCGCTCCTGAAAACCATGGATACAAATTCAAACGTATAGATGTAGAGGGGCAGCCCGTCATTGAGGCTGATGTAGACAACGTAACAGATACTTCACGCGGTACTACTATTTCTCAGAATGGTGCCAGCGTGAGCACGGTAGAACACGTCCTGGCCGCACTTGTCGGCCTTCAGATAGACAATGTCCTGATCGAGCTCGACGGCCCTGAAACTCCAATCATGGACGGCAGCTCCATCCATTTTATTGAAGCATTTGAAAAAGCGGGAATTGTTGAACAGGATGCGGACAGAGAATATTATGTAATTCCCAGCAACATTCATTACACAGAACCCGAAAGAAGGGTAGAAATGGTAGCGATGCCTCTGGAAGACGATTACAGATTCACCTGTATGATCGATTACAATTCTCCCGTTCTGGGAAGTCAGCACGCAGCCATCACAGGAATTTCAGAATTTAAAAAGGAGGTAGCATCAAGCAGAACCTTTTGCTTCCTGCACGAACTGGAAATGTTGCTGGAACATAATCTGATTAAGGGCGGAGACCTCAATAACGCGATAGTTGTAGTCGACAAGGAAGTGAGCAAAGATGAGTTGAAGCACCTGGCCACCCTGTTCCATCGCGAGGATATCGACGTTGCACGCGAAGGCATCCTGAACAACATCGAGCTTCGCCATCAAAACGAGCCGGCTCGCCATAAATTGCTCGATATGATCGGAGATCTGGCTTTGGTCGGTACGCCGCTCAGAGGGCACATCATGGCGGCCAGGCCCGGCCATGCTGCCAACGTTGCATTTGCAAAGAAAATAAAGGCGCAAATAAAAAAGGAACGCAGCAAGAAGACTGTTAAAGTCTATGATCCTAATATGACGCCGGTATACGATACCACCCAGATCATGAAGATACTTCCCCACAGGCAACCATTCCTGCTGGTGGACAAGATCCTTGAGCTCACAAAGAATCATGTGGTCGGACTGAAGAATGTCACGATGAACGAGGATTTTTTCAGAGGCCATTTCCCCGGCTCACCGATTTTCCCTGGAGTCCTGCATATAGAAGCAATGGCACAGACAGGAGGAATTCTGGTTCTGAATACAGTTCCTGACCCTGAAAACTGGCTTACCTTGTTTCTTAAAATAGAAAATGCACGATTTAAAGCCCAGGTGACCCCGGGCGATACGGTGATATACCGGTGCGACCTTATGATTCCGATCCGCCGCGGCATTGCACAAATGAAAGGTGTAGGTATGGTTGGTGAAAAAGTTGTAGTAGAAGCTGAATTGATGGCACAGATTGTAAAAGTTAAAAACGAAGAGCAATGATCCAACCCCTTGCATATATACACCCTCAGGCAAAGATCGCCGATAACGTGGTAATAGAACCTTTTGTTACCATTCATAAGAACGTTGAAATTGGCGAAGGTACATGGATCGGACCCAATGTAACCATCATGGATGGCGCGCGGATTGGCAAAAACTGCCGTATATTCCCTGGTGCTGTGATTTCAGCAATCCCCCAGGACCTTAAGTTTGCGGGCGAAGAAACCACCGCAGAAATTGGCGACAATACCACCATACGAGAGTGTGTAACCATTAACAGGGGAACAAAAGACAAGTGGAAAACCGTAGTCGGAAGTAACTGCCTGATTCAGGCATATTGTCATATTGCACACGACTGCTTTGTTGGTAACAATTGCATTTTTTCGAACAGCACCACGCTGGCAGGGCATATTACCATCGGTGATTATGTAGTGCTCGCCGGCTTGGTGGCCATCCATCAGTTCTGCAAGGTAGGCTCTCATGCCTTTGTGACGGGCGGCTCCCTTGTAAGGAAGGACGTTCCTCCATACGTCAAGGCAGCACGCGAGCCCTTGTCCTACGTTGGCATTAACTCTGTAGGACTAAGGCGCCGAGGTTTTACTTCTGAGCAGATCAACGAGATCCAGGATATATACCGCACGCTGTTTGTCAAAAAATACAACATTACAACCGCACTAGATATTATAGAAGCGGAACGCCAGCCGACTGAAATTCGCGACGAGATTCTCGATTTTATCAGAAACTCAAATCGGGGTATCATGAAGGGTTTCTCCGGCGCCTAAAGTGCATCGGCTGCAATCTGAAAAAAATATATTATCTTTGCCGCCTGTAATCCAAAGATTTTTTATGGCAAAAGCTTCAGATATAAAACTTGGCAACGTTTTGCGCTTCAACGGCGGATTGGTAACGGTGGAAGAATTCATACACCGCACCCCTGGCAACTTGAGAGCCTTTTATCAGGCAAAGATGAGGAATGTCAAGACGGGAAAACTGGTTGAATACCGTTTCCGCACCGACGAGGAAGTGGAAATCTGCCGCGTAGAGACAAATGACTATCAGTACCTTTACGAAGACGGCGACTTTTTCGTGGTAATGGATAATAACACATACGAGCAGTACAACATTCCAAAGTTCCTCTTTGGAGAGGCCGCCAAGTTCATGAAAGAAGGTATGAATGTAATCGTAGCATTCGAGAGCGATGAGCCGATCATGGCACAGGCTCCGACCAGCGTTGAACTGGAGATTACTTACACGGAGCCAGCGGTAAAGGGTGATACCTCAACCAACGCCATGAAGTATGCAACAGTGGAGACAGGAGTGGAGATCAGAGTGCCCCTCTTTATCAACCAGGGTGAAAAGGTACGCATCGATACAAGAACCGGCGACTACATAGAACGGGTAAAGTAAGTACTGCATATAAGTTAAAAGTTTAGGTTAAAACGGTCTTAAAGTAGATTTAAGGCCGTTTTCTATTTAGCAATGGAAGAGAAAGCGGCACTCAGGAAGCTTTATATTGACAAACGAAAAGCACTTACGAGGGACGATGTGGATTCCCTGAGTACTTCGATCGTCGAACAATTCCTTACAATGCCGCTTTCCCTTGTCCGATATCTGCACATCTTTTACCCCATCGCGGCCCGGCACGAGTTTAACACCTTGCTTCTCGCTGAAAAACTCCGGCTGCATCATCCGTCCGTCAAGCTGGTACTCCCCAAAAGCAATCTCCAACACAATACGCTCACCCATATTCTGTGGACTGACTCCACGCCTCTCTCAGTGAATAGCTGGGGTATAACCGAACCAATCGCAGGGCAGGAGATCGCTCCCCGCGACATAGATATGGTTATTGTCCCTTTATTAGCATTCGATAAGCGGGGAAACCGGCTCGGCTATGGCAAAGGCTTTTACGACCGTTTCCTGGCAGAATGCCGGCCTGACGTAGAAAAAGTAGGTGTATCCTTTTTTGAGCCGGAAGCAATAATAGCCTCCGGACCTCATGATATCTCTCTTAATCATTGTGTAACGCCGGCAACGATCTGGCACTTTTAGAGATTACAACAGCAGCTACTATTGGGCAGGAGCCAGCTCAACCAAAACAGGACAATGGTCTGAATGGACCGCCTCACATAAAATAGACGCACGCTTTAACCTCGGTTCCAGTTCTTTACTAACCATGTTGTAATCAATGCGCCATCCCAGATTCTTCTTCCTGGCGCCAGCCCGGAAACTCCACCATGTATAATGATGAGGATCAGGGTTGAAATATCTGAAGCTGTCTATAAAGCCGCTCCCCACAAAGTTGTCCATCCATTCCCTCTCCTCAGGCAGGAAGCCCGACGACTTCGCATTTGACTTTGGATTGTGGATATCAATCGGCTTATGGCAGATATTATAATCACCGGAAACAACAAGATTTGGTCGTTCACGCTTCAGCTCGTCAATGTAAAGTTGAAAATCATCCAGGAAACGATACTTAAACTCTTGCCTCATATCACCGCTCGATCCTGAGGGGAAATAAGTGCTAAGTACAGATACATCTTCAAAGTCGGCTCTGATCATTCTTCCCTCAAAATCATAGTCGCAATGTCCGCAACCATACTCCACCTTAAGGGGAGACCGTTTTGTTAAGATCGCTGTACCGCTGTACCCCTTTTTCTGAGCAGGATACCAATAGTGTTCGTATCCCATCTGCTCAAACATAAAAAGATCCGCCACTTGGTCGGGCGAAGCTTTAATTTCCTGAAGACAAAGCACATCGGGATCTGTCGCCTGTAACCAGGCAAGCCAGTTCTTTCCTATTGCCGAACGGATCCCGTTCACATTATAAGTAACTATTTTCATTACTATTGATTATAAGGCAGTACGGGGCCAGCCCCGCCAACGTGATATTCTCATGCCTAAGAGTTAAAAGGATGCATGGCCTATCGCTGCGGCCCCCCCATAATTAACCTGCTTTTAAAAGCTTCCTGAGCCAGCTCTTTCTCAAGCTTTCTTGCCTCCTTTTTTTAGGAGTGTTATTCTCATTGCGATATCAGTAAGAGGGCGATCATTCCCGTCAGTCGGGACAGCGGCAACGGAATCTACAAGGTCGATACCACGCACCACTTCTCCAAATACCGTGTACTTTTGGTCTAGAAAGGGAGCACCGCCTATCACCTGATAAACCTTTCGCTGACTCGCTGGTATCTTACGGCCTTCGAGCCTCTTCTGTTCCACATTATTTAACTCATCATCAGAATAGGTCCTGCCCTGCACAATATAGAACTGACAAGCGCTCGAAGATTTTGCAGGATTATCGTCCCGCGCCGCCGCCAGCGCTCCTTTTTTATGGAAAAGCAGCGGATTAAATTCTGCGGGGATCCTGTAGCCCAGATCTCCCTCCCCCAGCATCTGTCCGGGTTTTGCATTCCTGGAATTCGGATCGCCTCCCTGTATCATAAAAGAACTGATCACTCTATGAAAAAGCGTACCGTTATAGAAATCTTTCTTCACCAGCCTGACAAAGTTATCCCGGTGCTTTGGCGTCTCGTTGTATAGCCTGACCACACATTCACCCTTGCTTGTACTTATCCGGGCATATTGATTATTTGGCTTCTTCAGGAACCCGAAAATATCCGGCAGCACGCGGGTAGAAGGAGATGCACTGATGCCGGCAAGCATCAGGAATAAAGACAGCACTCCCGCGAATATAGATGTTCTTTTAGCAGGGAGAGTCCCAACAGATCGGCAATAGCTCATATAGCAAAAACGGAGATTAGGAAAAGTATAATTAATTAACCAGATACTCGTCAAAATAAGATAAGATCAGCGACTTGAATAACATCTCCTGTTCAAGTAAAGTGTAATTCGGAATCGGCTTTATTAATCGCCAGTGCGGCCACCCGTCCTGATCAAGGCCTTCCAGCTCATAAAAGCCTAACTCGCTGAAGAGCCGGCAGGTCGCTATATGCATAAGCTCTTCCTTTTGACGCTTGGAAAACTTCCTTGGGCCCTTGCCCAGTTCCTGCACCCCGATCAGAAAAAGCATCACTTTGATATCCGGCTTCTCTGTGTCAAAATCCACAGCAATACGCTCCTGTAGTTTCGACCATTTTGAATTAACCTCCCCTGGCGACATATATATTTTTCTTTTATTAACGTTAAGATATACGAGTAAAGTACAGGCAAAGCGCCGCAGCAAATATCTGAGGATATCTGTTGAAAATGATGATTTTCGTTTATTTTTTACGATATTTATAGATTCAGGAACGGTACCGCGAGGAGGAAATTAACTTATCAACAAAAACAAAACGCTACACAGCTGTTTTTTAGTTAATTGACCATTTTCCATCAGGATGTTGAAAACTAAAAAAAGAACAGCTTTCCGAATTTAATTATTTTGAAACAGAATTCCGGAGTTCCTTTAGTTCTGTTAATACACCTGTAAGAGAAGCCGTTCTTAAATTTTACGATTAATGGAAGAAGATTTTGAATTTGAATTCTCTGAAGATCCAAAGTTTTCAGTAGAAAGATACGAAGAAATGATCCGGAACCAGGATCAATACTTTTTTGATTCACAGGCATTCGAAAATATCATAGACTACTATATTGAAAAAAACGACCCCATAAAGGCCCTTCAGGTCGTGGAGTATGCTGTAAACCAGCACCCTTTTGCAGCAGTATTCTTTATAAAGCAAGCTCAGCTCTTCGTGGCCACCAACCAGCTTGACAGCGCTTTTGATGCACTCAATAAAGCAGAAATGCTGGAAAGATCAGAGGCGGATATCTATTTAATCCGCGGAAATATCTTCGAAGCACTCGACCGTCCTGATGAGGCTTTGGAAAATTACAGGACAGCGTTGCAACTGGCTGAAAATACCGATGAAATTTATTTGCTCATCGCTATGGTGTACCAAAACATTGGCGATTATGCAGGCGCTATTGAACACCTGAAAAAATGTCTCGAACAGAACATGGAAAATCAGGACGCATTATACGAGCTTGCCTTTTGCTACGATGTTCTCGACAAACAAGAAGAAAGCATTCAGTTTTACAAACAATACATTGATAACGAGCCTTACTCCTACGCCGCATGGTATAACCTGGGTAACGCCTACCACAAGCTGACTCTTTATGAGAAAGCAATAGATGCCTATGACTACGCGATACTGATCAAGGAAAACTTCGCGTCAGCGTACTTCAACAAGGGGAATTCTCTGATTCACCTGGACAAGTTCATCGAAGCAATTGACGTCTATAAGCAAACTTTTGAATACGAACCGCCAAATGCAGACACCTATTGTGCTATCGGCGAGTGTTACGAGAAACTGGAGCGGATGGAAGAGGCGCGGTCATATTATAAGAAGGCGGTAAAGCTGGACAGCAAGTTATCTGATGCATGGTTCGGGATCGGGGTAACTCTTGATTTTGAAGACCGGTATTTCGAATCCCTCCACTTTTACAAGAAAGCCCTGGCACTCGACGATAGTAATCCCGACTACTGGTTCGCAATGGCCGATGCATATTACAAGCTGGGGAAGCTTGATGAATCGGAGAAAGCGTATGAAAAGGTCATTGAGCTCAACCCGGTAGACGTAGAGGCCTGGCTTGATTACTCATCGATCTTATACGAGCAAGGCAAGCTTGATAGCGCCATAGAAACAATCGCAGATGCTATCAAGAACAATCCAGACTCTGCCGAGCTGTACTACCGCATCGTGGCGTATCTTTTTGCGTCCGGTAAATATAACGAAGCCCTTAATTTCCTGGAGCTTGCCCTTAAGATTGACCCTTCAAAGCACGAGATATTATTCGAGTATCTGCCCCAGCTTCACGACAATAAAATTATCATAGATATTATTAACAAATATCTTATTTAAGCTGTTCTTAGCAAACAGGTTAAAAATAAAATCCGGTACTGTAAGAATAGTATTGGATTTTTTTTCAGATTTGCAGCGTATGATGAATTTCGATTTGAAGAAAATTCCTGCCCGGACAGAAAAGCCACGTGAAAGCGGATTAACAATGGTGATGGACAAAGGCTTAAGTGTTCGGGAAATTGAGAATTTGCTTGAAGTAGCAGGCCCCCATATTGACCTCGTCAAACTTGGCTGGGCTACGTCCTATGTAACTCCCAACCTGACAGATAAGCTTAACGTGTATAAAAGTGCCGGTATTCCCGTTTATTTCGGCGGTACTTTGTTTGAAGCCTTTGTAATCAGAAATCAATTTGACGACTATAGGAGGGTACTCGACAAGTACGGACTTCAGTACGCTGAAGTATCAGACGGATCTATCGAAATTCCGCATGAAGAAAAATGTCAGTACATCAGTACCCTGAGTTCTCAGGTAACGGTCATTTCGGAGGTAGGATCAAAGGATGCGCAGAAGATCTTCGCGCCCTATAAATGGATTAAAATGATGACCGCCGAGATTGAAGCAGGGTCATGGAAGCTGATAGCAGAGTCGCGTGAAAGCGGAAATGTCGGGATTTACCGGGATTCGGGAGAGGTAAGAGAAGGCTTAATAGATGAGATTCTCACCCAAATTCCGCCTGAAAGAATCATATGGGAAGCTCCTCAAAAGGGTCAGCAGGTCTGGTTCATCAAGCTGATCGGTGCAAATGTTAATCTGGGAAACATCGCTCCTGCGGAAGTTATTCCGCTTGAAACTATCCGCCTCGGCCTGAGGGGCGATACATTTAATCATTTCATTAACACAATTTAGCCTTTCTCAGGTTTCAAAAATATGAAGAAGTTCGGTCTGATAGGGTATCCCTTGAGCCATTCATTCTCAAAGAAATACTTTGAGTCAAAATTCGAAAAAGAAGGAATAACCGACTGTTCTTACGACTTATTTCCTATCGAGAATTTAAGCGACTTTGAGAAGCTTTTGTCAGCACATCCCGACCTTTGCGGCCTCAATGTGACGATCCCACACAAGATTGGAGTGATGTTTTACCTTGACAAGGTTGACCCGGCAGCTAAGGCAATTGATGCGGTTAACTGTATCAAGATCATCAAACAAAAACCGCTCGAATCGTTTTTTACAGGAGAGTTATCGTCTACCAAACTTCGGCTGGAGGGATACAATACCGACGCGTACGGATTTGAAAACTCGCTGAAACCCCTCCTGAAAAAGCATCACAACAAAGCCCTTGTGCTCGGCAGCGGCGGTTCTTCCAGAGCAGTAGCCTACGTTCTTGGCAAGTTGGGAATTGACTACAAGGTAGTTTCCAGAAAGAAATCGAGAAAGCAGATCAGTTACTCCGACTTAAATAAGAGCATCATTTCGGAGCACCTGGTTATCATCAATACGACCCCCCTGGGGCTTTCTCCGGCAAGTGATACCTTTCCCGAAATACCCTACGAATTTATAACAAGCGATCATTTACTATACGACCTCATCTACAACCCCGCAGAAACTGAGTTTTTAAAGCGCGGTAAGATGCAGGGCGCCACCATTAAAAATGGAGAGGAGATGCTCCATCTGCAGGCGGAACGGTCATGGGAAATTTGGAACAACGATTAAATCTGATAGCATTTGTCGCTATTCTGTTATTCGCACTTACCTCGTGTAATTCGTGCCAGGACAATTATTCTCCGAAACCCCGCGGCTATTTCCGTATCACCTTTCCCCAGAAAAGCTACCAGCAGTACAGCGGCACTTGCCCGTACTCATTTAAATACCCCACCTACGCAATAATAACGAAGGATAGCTCCCGCGACGCCAAGCCATGCTGGATCAATGTAAGCTATCCCGGTTTTAATGCAAAACTGCATCTCAGTTATCACGACATTACTTCGCAAAAAACCTTTAATGAACTCATAGAGGACTCAAGAACCTTTGCATTTAAACATACAGTCAAAGCAACAGCCATCGATGAAGCAAGGATTGCGTATCCGGATAGGAAGGTCTATGGAATATATTATACCATTGAAGGCAACACGGCCTCCTCGGTGCAGTTCTTCCTTACCGACAGCACCCGGCATTATCTGAGGGGAGCGCTCTATTTTAATGAAGTGCCAAGGATAGACTCCATTCAGCCCGTTCTGAACTTTGTCAAGAAAGATATCGACGTGATGATCAAGTCCTTAAAGTGGCAATAAAAAGAAGTACGCACCAAAAAGAACAAACAGAAAGGCTCAAATGATCCAGGTTAAATTATTCCAATGTAACCCTTTTCAGGAAAACACCTATATCCTTTTTGACGAGACAAAAGAATGCGTTATTGTGGATCCGGGAATGCTCACGGGCGACGAGCAAAATGAGGTGGTGAACTTTATAAAGGATAATAAGCTTAAACCAGCTAAGTTATTAAACACCCATTGCCATATCGACCACGTCCTGGGAAACAAGTTCGTCTGCGACGTATTCGGTCTGTTGCCGCTCTTTCACGAGGGAGAGCTACCGCTGCTCGAGTCGGCGTCTGCTTTTGCAGTACCGATGGGTATTCAATATGAGCTTTCGCCTCTTCCTGAACAGTTCCTGCCACAAGCAGGAACAATATCATTTGGTCAGTCCGAGCTCGAGATCATCTTTGCTCCCGGCCATTCGCCCGCTCATCTTTGCTTCTACTCCCAAAAGGACCAGCTTCTGATTGGAGGAGACGTACTTTTCTACAGGAGCATTGGAAGAACAGACCTTCCAGGGGGAAACTACGCTCAACTCATCGCAAGCATTAAAGAAAAGCTGTTCAAACTGCCTGACCATTGCGTTGTTTATCCAGGGCATGGGCAGCACACAACCATAGGCGACGAAAAAAAGTACAATCCATTTGTCTCCTGAGATCACCAAATAAATGAATACGCCGTTCTACATCGCCAAAAGATATCTCTTCTCAAGAAAGTCTCTTAATGCCATTAATTTCATTTCCGGCATTTCGGTACTAGGTGTCTTTGTGGGCAGTGCGGCGCTCGTCGTTATTCTTTCTGTCTTCAACGGATTTGAAAACGTTGTACTGTCTATGTATAACACCTTTACGCCTGAGATAAGCATTTCCCCCGCTAAAGGCAAAACCTTCGATCCTGATGTTGCATCCATAAGACAGTTAAAGTCCGACCGGCGGATATTGAATTATACGGAAGTCCTGCAGGAGAAGGCCCTGCTCCGATACAAGAACGGACAATACATCGGAACAATAAAGGGGTAAGTGAAGACTTCACAAAAAGGAGAAAGCTCGACAGTACCATCATTGAAGGTTCATTCACCTTGCAAAAGAACGGGGTAGAGTACGCCGTAGCGGGTTCACTGGTGCAGGCTTATCTGAACCTCAATGTAAACGACGATTTTAGTGACATTCAGATCTTTTCACCGAGGAAGAGCGCGGGCAGTTCCATTAACCCGGCCGACGAATTCGTAGTCAAAGCGATTCACCCTTCAGGGGTGTTTCAGATCCAGCAACAATTTGATGAAACGCTCATTGTGCCGCTCCGTTTCGCGCGGGAGCTTCTTGAAGAAGAAAAAAGTCTCGGCAATTGAAATCTATCTTAAGGATCCTTCAACAGCCAATTCTTTTCAGGACCAGATCCGTCAAAAACTGGGAACACGCTTTACGGTGAAAAACCGTGTCCAGCAAAATGCACTCCTATATAAGATCCTGAATTCCGAAAAATGGGCTATTTTCATCATCCTGACATTTGTCCTCATCATCGCCATTTTCAACCTCGTAGGGTCACTCACAATGCTTGTTATCGATAAGAAGCAGGACATCGCTATCCTGAGTAGTATCGGAGCAAGTCCGGGATTAATCAGAAAGATATTCTTCACTGAAGGCATGATGATTTCAGCAGCGGGCTGCATCACCGGAATGTTGACCGGGCTGCTATTCTGCTTGCTGCAGCAAAAGTACGGTATGATCAAAATGTCAGAAGAAAATCTGATAACCGATGCTTATCCAATAGGCATTCAGGCATCAGATTTCCTTCTTGTCTTCTTTACTGTAATGGGGATTTCACTTATTACATCCGGGATTTCTTCCAGACTAAGCGTAAAGCACCTGGGACAAATGAAAGACGTTTTATAAGTACCTCTCCGGAATAAGATAATTCTTCACATAATCTTCCACACCCTCTTCCAGTGTATGGAAGGGCTTGTGATATCCTATAGAGATCAGCTTATCCATTTTTGCTTCCGTAAAATACTGGTATTTATCGCGTATGTCTTCAGGGGTCGGAATAAAAGAAATGTCGGGATCTTTTCCTGTAGCCCTGAATGTCGCAGCGGCAAGATCGTAAAAGGTCCTCGCCTTTCCTGACCCGAGGTTATAGATGCCTGAATCTTTACGGTGATGCATGAGGAAATAAAGCACATCTGTCACATCCTTTACATATACAAAATCACGCATCTGCTCTCCATCTTTGTAATCAGGCCGGTGCGATTGAAAAAGTTTCATCTTTCCGGTAGCAGAGATTTGCCTGAAGGTATGGAAAATCACAGAGGCCATACGTCCCTTATGATACTCGTTGGGACCATACACGTTGAAAAACTTAAGCCCCGCCCAGAAATAAGGCTTTCTCTCCTGTCCTAAGGCCCATTTATCAAATTCGTTTTTCGACTCACCGTACGGGTTTAACGGCTTCAACAGGTCAATAGTGCTCTCGTCATCGTCATATCCATGCTCACCTAACCCATAGGTGGCAGCAGAAGAGGCATAAACCAAAGGCAGGCCAAACTCAACACAAGCAGCCCAAACATCCTTTGAATAGTTCAGATTAAGTGTGTTCAACAGTTCGTAATCAAACTCGGTCGTATCAGTCCGCGCGCCCAGATGGAATACAAACTGCACGTGCAGGTGGTTTTCTCTTAACCAGCCCATAAACTCTTCACGATCTACGAGCTTCGAGTAGCGCTTGCCCTCAAAGTTTTTATTCTGTTCCGGATCTGAAAAATCATCCACCAGAACAAGATCGAAGTATCCTTCGTCATTTAGCTTTTGAACCAAACAGCTGCTAATAAAACCCGCAGCTCCTGTAATTATAATCATAGTTTGCTCGATTATGGGGCTATTACTTATCCAAGAAAATGCCGTAGGCGACAGCCGGTATGATGCCCTTATCAACCGCTGTCTCAAAGAGAAGTTCAATTGCCTGCCGGCCTTCCCGGCCCAAATCTACAGAATATTTATTCACATACAGCTCAATATGCTTGTACATCACCTGCTCATCCATCGCCTGGGCGTGAGAGCGAATAAAATCGAGACCCGACTTCGGATTTGCAAAAGCGAATTCTACACTTCGTCTTAATACCCGGTTCACTTTGTGCTTTAAGTCCTCATCCAGCGATCTCCTGATCACTATACCTCCAAGCGGGATGGCACACCCTGTCTTCTCCTCCCAATAATTTCCCAGGTCTACAACTTGCCGAAGTCCTTTTTCCTGATACGTGAACCTGTTCTCATGGATAATAAGACCGAGGTCAATATCATCCTTTATCAACGCATCTTCAATTCCGGAGAAAACAATCTCGCTCTTATTCGTCAGTTGTGGAAACGCCAGGCTAAACAAGAAGTTGGCCGTGGTGTACTTCCCCGGTATTCCAACACGCAGTCCTGCAGCAACTGCAGGACTCAGCTCACGCAGCTCAGAAGCCTTTAAATCTGATTTGGAGATCAGCAACGGGCCTACACCAAAGCCCAGCGCACTACCGGCGTCCAGCAGCACATAATCTTTAACAGCGTAAGCATAAGCGTGAAAACTTAACTTGGTTATATCAAGAACGCCGTTGAATGCATTATGGTTCAGTGTTTCAACATCTTCATAAAACACCTCAAAATCCAAACCCTCAGTATCAATTTTGTGGTGGATAAGCGCGTCAAAGATAAATGTGTCGTTAGGACAGGGTGAAAATCCAAGCGTTAACTTCATAACATCCTCTTTACTAATTCAATTAATTCCTCGTTTAAATTCCTTATCGCCAGCGGAATGTTCCATGCGGCCCGGTTCCGGCGTTCAACATAGTTCGACACAGCACGCAGCTGTAACGAAGGCACTCCCTTCACCCGGCAGCTATAAAAAAAGCCGCCCCTTCCATGGACTCGATATCAGGTTTCAGGCGCTCCTTTATGGATCGGATACTCGTCTCCCAGCCGTGAACCCGGTTCACCGTAATTGCAGAGACCTCAGGCAACGAAGAAAGGCGTCCCTCTGAAAGCCCGAAGGCTAACGGACGCTCCGTGCTTTTACCGAAGCCAAGATCATCAAGTGTTATAAATGCGGTGTCATCCTCAGCACCTAGCTCAGAAAAACAATCTTCCTTCACCTGCAGGACGGTCCCCAGGGGGAGGCTTTTGTCGAAAGCGCCGGCAATGCCTGCATTGACGGCCAGGTCATATCTGGCCAGGGCAAGCTCGGTGCCCATTGAAAACGCCGTTGCTACCATCCCTACGCCGGATATCACGACGTTTACCCCCTCTTGCAGGTCCTCCCGTTCCGCAAGAAACCTGGTCAGCGGCTCTATTTCCGCGGGCGTAGCCGACACGATCAGCAGTTTCATCACGCTAAGATACAGATTGCCCCGATCTGCACGTAGACCATTGCCGCCAGATTTAAGTATATTTGTGCTTTATTAAATTTAAATGATATACATCACCAGACGAGAACAATTTAATGCGGCGCACAAGCTTTTTCGGGAGGAGTGGAGCGACGAAAAAAACCAGGAGGTTTTCGGCAAGTGCTCCAATCCTAACTGGCACGGGCACAATTACGAGCTGTACGTCACCGTAAAAGGCGAAATAAACTCCGAAACGGGTTACCTTATCGACCTGAAGACCCTCAAGGAGATTATCAGGACGCACATCACCGAGAAGCTCGACCATCGCAACGTTAATCTCGACGTTGATTTCATGAAAGGCAAAATGGCATCAACAGAGGTGCTGGCCGTAGAGATTTTCAATCAGCTGAAGGAACCGGTGCGGCAGCGGGGAGTCGAATTGCATAAGGTAAAGCTGGTTGAAACAGAAAATAACTTTGTTGAGTATTACGGCGATTCGCCATCATTGTAATTTAAAATGAAAGAGAAAGAGATAAATCATATGGCCGAGGAAAATGAACTCGATGGCTACGTTAAAATCGACAGGTACAACCCCGTTAAGATTGAAAGGATCGCATCGCATTACAGCGAGATCCTGAGCGATCTGGGAGAAGACCCTTCCCGCGACGGACTGCTTAAGACACCTGAGCGCGTAGCCAAAGCACTCCAGTTTCTTACGCACGGATACGACCTCAAACCAGACGAGATCCTGAAAAGCGCAATGTTCCAGGAAGAATACAGCCAAATGGTAGTGGTCAAGGATATCGAAGTATATTCCATGTGCGAGCACCATCTGCTTCCTTTCTTCGGAAAAGCACATGTTGCTTACATTCCCAACGGATACATTGTCGGCCTCAGTAAAATTCCGCGTGTTGTTGAAGCCTATTCCAGGCGGCTGCAGGTACAGGAAAGGCTCACCAATGAGATCAGAGACTGCATACAGAACACGCTTAATCCCCTCGGCGTTGCCGTAGTGATCGAGTGTAAGCATCTTTGCATGTCGATGAGAGGTATTCAAAAACAAAACTCAGTTACCACCACCTCGGCCTTCACAGGCGCATTTGCTAATGAGAGGACAAGGGCTGAGTTTCTGCGGCTAATTACTGCCAGTCTGGATTAGACATAAACACACAATAAATTATTTATTAAATAGTCGAACGACAACACATGAAGGCGTACATATTTCCCGGACAAGGGTCACAGTTCTCTGGCATGGGTAAAGAACTTTACCAGGATCAGAAATCGCAGGACTTATTTGAAAAAGCAAACGAAATCCTGGGCTTCAGGATTACTGACATTATGTTCAATGGAAGCGATGAAGAGCTAAAGCAGACCAGGGTCACGCAGCCGGCCATCTTTCTTCATTCTGTTATCCTTGCCGATTCTCTGGGAGGATACTTCACACCAGACATGGTAGCCGGACATTCACTCGGCGAGTTCTCTGCGCTTGTTGCTACCGGAGCCCTGACCTTTGAAGATGGATTACGGCTGGTAGCTGCGCGTGCAAACGCAATGCAAAAGGCATGCGAAATACAGCCCTCAACAATGGCGGCAATCCTGGGTCTGGACGACTTTACAGTAGAAGAAGTATGCCAGATGGTAAGTGAAATCGTGGTGCCTGCCAACTACAACTGCCCCGGCCAGCTTGTGATCTCCGGCAGCATTGAAGGAGTTGATAAAGCCTGCGCTTTACTTACTGAACGAGGAGCAAAACGTGCATTGAAACTGAACGTCAGCGGTGCATTTCACTCACCACTGATGGAAGCAGCCAGGGCCGAACTGGAAGACGCCATTGCCGCAACAAACATTCAGGCTCCCGTATGCCCTGTCTATCAGAATATAGACGCAAAACCGCATACCGATCCTGCCACCATCAAACAAAATCTCATCGCTCAGCTAACCGGACCGGTAAGATGGACACAGACCATTAAAAGAATGCTCGAAGACGGGGCCACCTCCTTCGTGGAGGTAGGACCGGGTAATGTGCTGCAGGGACTTGTCAAGAAAGTCGACCGTTCGGTAGAGACAAAGAGTGCATAACTGCAGTAACGGGCATAAAGCATTTAAGGATGCAGGTTAATCAAACAGAGCCTGCACCCTTTTGTTATCCTGCTAAAGTTTCATCCTAATACCTCATTTGTGAGTGCTACCTTTAAAATACGTGTTCTTCTTTTTATTCTGGCTGTCGGCTTTGTCGTTACAGCTGTATCCGTCCATCACACGTTCAGCCAGGCAGAAGTATTAAGACTTGATGCGAGGAAAATAGAAAAGAATCTGCAGGCAAAAGAGAAGTACGTCTATGATTTCCTCAATAACAAGACGAACTTTAAAGCCCTCAAATCAATTCACAAGAATCCTGCTAAGGCTGCAGAGCTGATCCAGAGCTTTCGCGATGGCCGTTTGCTCTATCTACACACATATTACAATGATCAGCTCGTATTCTGGGGCGCAAACCGGATCGTGCCCTCCACGTCGGCGGGACTGAAGGAAGGAAGTAACCGGATAAAAACCACAAACGGGTGGTATGAAGCTATAAAAAAGTCAGAGGGCAACTTCTCAGTCGTGTGTTGTATTCCGATAAAAGCCGACTACCCTTTCCAAAATAAATACCTCAGAAATGTATTTGCACCAGACCTTATTTCAGAAAACAACCTGGAGATTGCACAGAAAAGCGACCAAAACGTCTACAATATCAGGAATATCAAAGGCGAATCCGTAGTTGCGGTAAAACTTAAGTCGACCATTATAAACAGTTACCATTCCACAGTAGAACTTTGGATGGTCCTGCTGGCCGTCTTGTTTGCCACTATCTTTATAAATCAGCTCTGTAGCTGGATTGCCTCCCGCTCCTACATCCTGGCAGCAATACTGGTGTTCTGTGTGTATTTCGTACTAGTCAAGTACCTGTCTATCCGTTACCCCATCATGAACACGTATTTCAATGTGGGGATTTTTGACACCCGCCACTATTCAGGCGGAGGATTATTCAGGTCGCTGGGCGATTTTCTTTTTAATGCCCTTGCCCTAAGCTGGCTTCTTTGCTTCATCTACAGCTACCGCAAAGATCTGACGTTCAAGGACAACTCCATTTCGCGCCCCTGGGCCGTAGTCGTGTTTGTCCTGCTTGGCCTCGTTATGTACGTAGCCGCCCAGCAGCACAGCCGGGCCTTCTATGATCTTATTGTTCATTCGAACATAAATTTCGACCTTACCAACGTATTATATCTGGATGTTTACAGCTGGCTCGCTATCCTCCTTCTGTATTCCGGAGCATTCAATCTCTACCTCATACTTGAGATACTTCTCTCCGTCGGAAAGGGACTCCCCCTTACAAACCGACAGAAGTTACTATTATTTCTCGTAGGGCTGGCCGGCATATGGCTGATTCAGCTTTTCACGGGCGACTACACCGGATATATTTTCTTATTCGGAATTATTATCCTGATTAAGGGATGGACCTTCTACACACAAAATGAGAGCTATTCATTCCTCGTATTCCTGACGGTCGTCCTTTTATTCTCCATCATCGCCTCTATCAAGCTCTCCTCCTTCCAGTATATAAAGGAGCGGGAACAGAGAAAGATCATCGCCAACAATCTGGAATCAGCGGACGACCCTAACGCGGTCCTTCTCTTCTTTTCTGTCGAGCAGGAGATCCTAAAGGATCAACTCATTATAGACAGCTTTAAACCTCAGGCAATCGACAATGCTGCAATAGTAGACAAACTGAGAAAAATATATTTCGACGGCTATTTGTCGAGGTACGAATTCGAGACCTTTTCTTACCAGGCGGGACAGGAAGCACACTCAGCAGACAGCGCAAACATTCATATCTTCAAAAACCTGGTGCTGGCAGGATCAATCAAGGTATCTGAAAACTTTTACAGGGTAAATAACACCTTTGGTCTGCACCACTACTTCGCCATACTTCCAATCCGGGAAGCTGGCAGAATGCTTGGCACTCTTATCATCAATCTGAAATCCAAGACGTTTAAGGATCCTGGCTCCGTCCCCGACATTCTGGTTGACAGCAAAATGAATACCGACAAGGAGCTTGAGAACTATTCATTTGCCTTCTATTCTCACGGCCGGCTTCTCAATCAGAATGGCTCATATATCTACAATCTGGTAAATAATGACTTCAAAGGTGGCGACACTTCCTTCACCTTCATAGAAAAGAATGGCTTTAACCACCTTATCTATAAACCCAACGCAAATAAAGTCATCGTGGTCAGCCGTCCCATTACCACCTGGGTGATGCGGCTCGCCTCGGTATCGTTCTTATTTCTGGTCATGATCGCCTGCTCACTTGTGATCCTGGCAATACACCAGATCTGGCTCATATTCCATGACGATAATTTAAAGAGCGCAGCAGACAAATGGACCTATCTTCTTTCAAGGAACCGGATTCTGTACAGAACGAGAATTCAGGCCTCTCTTGTTTCAGCCATTATCCTAACGCTCCTGATCGTAGGGGTGATCACCTACGTGAGCATCAGCAGACAGTTCCGGCATCAGCTGGAGGACGACGTGATGCGCCAGGTGAACCAGATCAGTAATGGTCTGGAAAAGAACAACATGTTTAACACCGGCTCTCTGGCCGAAAATGAGGAAGCCCTGCATTCTTTCGCAGAGGTCAATGCCGCCGATCTCTCCCTCTTTGATACAGATGGGAAGCTGGTGTACACAACCGAAAGCAAGATCTACGAAAACGGGTTTATTGAACCTCGCATGAATGCCTTTGCCTATATCTTCCTTAATAAGTATCAGCGGTCGGAGTTCCTGAACACCGAGCAGGTAGGCAGGATGAAGTATCTGGCGGCGTACAAGCCCCTGCGCAACAACAGGAACAAAACAATCGCGTATTTATGTCTGCCCTACTTTTCGAACGAAGCTGATTATGATCAAAGGATCGGACAGTATCTTAATACAACCATTAATGTTTACGCTCTTGTGCTTGTTGTAATCGCATTGTTTGCCATCTTCCTTGCGAACCAGATCACCTATCCGCTTACCCTGGTCGGAAAGAGCCTCAGCGAGATCAAGATCGACGGCAAAAATGAGCCTATCGAATGGAAGAGCAATGACGAGATCGGCAGCCTCATCAAGGAGTACAACAACATGATCATTGCCCTTGAAGAAAGCGCTAAAAAGCTGGCCCGCTCCGAAAGGGAATCCGCCTGGCGTGAAATGGCTAAGCAAGTGGCTCATGAAATCAAAAATCCGCTTACCCCGCTCAAACTGGGCGTACAGCTGCTTGAAAAATCATGGAAGGAGAACGATCCGAACTTCAACAAGAAATTTGCAAAATTTAGTAAGTCGTTCATCGAACAGATTGAAAGTCTTGCCCACATAGCCTCCGAATTCTCCAACTTCGCCAAGCTGCCCGACACACCGTTCGAGAATATCAACATTGCAGAAGTGATCATCAAATCCGTCGCGACGTTCAATGCGGACGGCCACCATATCAATCTTTCGCTGCCGGCACAACCTGTCACGATAAACGGCAATAAAGACCATCTGCTTCGCATCTTTAATAACCTGATTCAAAATGCCGTTGAGGCGATTCCGGAAGAACGACCTGAAAATATCCGCATAGACCTGACGGTGCAGAAGAAGAATGTGTATATCAAAGTTGAGGATAATGGAAACGGCATTAGCGAAGACCTGAAAGAAAAGATCTTTAATCCGAACTTTACCACTAAGACCTCTGGAACAGGATTAGGACTTGCATTCGTAAAACAAGCCACGGAGAATATGCTGGGCTCTATACATTATGAAACGACGCCAGGTACGGGCACCGTCTTTCATATCGTTTTGCCTACTGTTTAAACGCCCCGTTCAACTATTTCAGACCCACGGTACCCGAGCCCATTGTATAACCATCACAGTACAGAATAGCCGTATAGGTGCCTTTTTGAAAAGATGAGGGGTTTGTCCAGTCCACAGTAAATACCTTCCCTACTGTGTTATCAAACTCGATGCTGGTCTTGTAGGTATACTGCAGATCATCACCGTCAGCAGTAAAGAGGCTGCTATTATCTGCAACGATCAAGTTTCCTGTAGGATCTATAACACGGATAAATACCTCATGCATTCCTTTTTCAGCTATGCTGTTGTCAGCAACAGTAAAAGATATGCGAAGCTTTTTTGCCGCGCCTGCCCTTGACACTTCTGACTCTTTTCCGCTGTTCTTTACTTTAAAAGCACTGATATTAACAGCTCCGGCTTTAAGTGCTGCCGCCACTTTCACCTTACGATTTAGCTCTGTGTTCTGCTCTTCAAGCCGCGAAGCTTGCTGGCTAACATTGGCAATAGTTGTTCTAAGACTATCGCGTTCAACAGTAAGTGCCTGGTTCTTTTTTTGCAGTTCGCCGATGTCGGACGTATACTTTGATACAAAATACTTCAGTTCTTTAATTTCCTTTTGCGCTTTCGCCAGCTGTCCCATGGTCAGCTTCCCTTTGCTAAGCTGTTCACGAAGCTCGTTGATCTTCTGACGGGCAATGTCCTGATCTTCTTTCATTTCAGCCGAAAGTTTCACGTTGGCAGTATTCGCCTTGTCGAGGTCGGCTTCAATCCGGTCGATCTCGGTCTCCATCCGCGACCTTTCGTCAGTAAGGGTGACGATCCTATCATTAGCCTTCTTGTCTTTGAAGAAGAGATAGCCATTCGTCCCTAACAGAGCCAGAATGACCACAATTAAAAAATAGATCTTGTTGGAATCTCTCCGGGGCGTCGATTCAGAACTCCGAGGCGTTGATTCAGAATTAGAAACTTGCATAATTAACAAAAGGATTAAAGCGTAACAGGCAGGCTTGTTTGAAATATGTAACTCCTGCCCTGGTATTCAGTATAACTGGTTTTAACAATAATTATTATCTGATACCGGTCAAAGACAAATATAATACTTTATCGATGCCGCCGTTACCTAGTATTGGGAGAATGTTGCCTATCTTTGCATCCCATATTACAAAAGGCCTGGCTGCTCGCCTGTGTCAGCATAAACACATCTTGTTCAGTAAAGATAAAAACATGTCTAGAATTTGGTTGGTCGCGATTATCTTTTTAACATCTGTCTGTATCGTTCGCGGACAAGGGGTGCCTGATACACCTCACCCCAAAAGGGAGTTTAGGGGAGTTTGGGTTGCTACAGTTGCCAACATAGACTGGCCGTCCCGGCCGGGATTGTCAACTGAGCGGCAGAAAGAAGAACTGCTGCGAATACTGGATGAACACCATAAAAGCGGGATTAATGCGATCATGTTCCAGGTGCGGCCCGCCTCCGATGCATTTTACGGAAAGGGCAGGGAGTTATGGAGCCGCTTCATCACCGGTAAGCAGGGCAAAGCGCCTAACCCCTACTACGATCCTCTTGAATTCACGATTGAAGAAGCACACAAGAGAGGAATGGAAGTGCACGCCTGGTTCAATCCTTACCGCGCTTCGACCACTCTTAACCCCGCTGACATCGGCCCCGACCACGTCACCAAACAACACCCCCAATGGTTCTTCACCTATGCCGGACGCAAGCTCTTCAATCCAGGTATCCCGGAAGTACGCGACTATATCGTACAGGTAGTGCTTGACGTTGTCAGGAACTACGACATAGACGGAGTACATTTCGACGATTACTTTTATCCCTACCCGGAGAAAAATCAAGTCATTCAGGACCGGGAGGAGTTTCGGAAATACGGTCAGGGCTTTGTGAATATTGGCGACTGGCGCCGGCACAACGTCGACACCCTTATTCATGAGCTCTCTGTTAAGATCCATGCCAGCAAGAAGTTCGTAAAATTCGGCATCAGTCCTTTCGGCATCTGGAGGAACAAAGGTCAGGATCCCGAAGGCTCAGAAAGTGCAGGCCTCGACAGCTATGGTACCATCTATGCCGATGCCAGGAAATGGGTCAGAGAGGGCTGGCTTGATTATATTAACCCGCAAATCTACTTTCCCTTTTTCCTCCGTGTAGCTCCTTATGAAAAGCTGGTGGACTGGTGGAGTAACAATACGTACGGCAAGCATTTGTACATCGGGCACGCCGCATATCGTGCAATAGAGAAAAGAGGAGGATGGAATGACTGGAAGCAGATCCCCGATCAGATCCGGTTCGCCCGTCAAAATCCAAGGGTACAGGGAAGCGTCTTTTTCAGCTCGCGCTCCGTTACCTTAAACTATGCGGGGATCCAAGACTCATTAAGGAACAACTTCTATCATTATCCAGCGCTTCCGCCCCAAATGTTGTGGCTCGATGACGTTCCTCCGCAGGCCCCCTTAAATCTGCAGGCTTCAGCCTCTCTTGGAAAGGTCAGTTTAAAATGGGAGGAGCCAATAAAAGCGCGGGATGGAGAAACAGCTTACGGTTACGTGATCTATCGCTTCGCATCAACCGAAACGGTTAATACGCAAGATGCGTCAAAGATCATCAGGGTGATGTACGAAAATACTCCCAGCTTCACCGATGAAGGCGTGAATGCCGGATCGTATTATTATGTAGTCACAGCCCTCGACAGGCTGAAAAATGAAAGCCAGCCTTCTAATAATGTCCTGGTTTCAGTTCCTCATTCGAACTAAAACCTAAAGAAGAAGAAGTAAGTAGAAGACTTTTAAGCCTTACTCACTTCTTCTTGCCTCAGCGTTCTACTTCTTCTCTGGCAATAGCACGAACTTGATGAGGTTATCGCCGCTTAGATACCTTTCGGCAGCAGATTTAAGACTTTCAGGAGTGATCTTCTTGAGAGAGTCGAGATAAGTAAGAATCCTCAGGGGATCGTCTTTCAGCTGATAAGTATTTGTGAAGTAACCCGACCAGAACCCGTTCTGCTTGAGCTGGGTCTCCGTGCTGCGTCGTTCTTCGGCAATATATTTTTCAACATCCACGGCCTGAGCCCCATTTTGCCTGATCTTGTTTATTTCGTCAAGAGTAGCATTCACCAGCTTATCTACATTAGCGGGAGCGCATCCGAAAGCCACTGTAAAAGAGTATCTGTTCCTTGGAAACTTGCTATAGCTCGCTCCGGCCCCGGGGCTATAGACCCCGCTTTCCTCCTCACGCAGGCGTTCGATGAGCTTAATCTGTAAAACCTCTCCAAGCGCATCCAGCTCGTTATTATTTTGCTCATTATAGGTGTAATCCCCCGAGAATACGAGCCTGACGCTTGCTTTATCTTCCTGACCTTTGTAGACATTCTTGCTGATCCGGCCCTCAGGCGTCTTGATACCAAGGTCTTTTGCCTCTTCTGTCCGTTTAAGTGCAGGAAGGGCACCCAGATAGCGCTCCAGCAGCGGTCTGATCTCCTCTTCTTTAAAACTTCCTACAAAGGTAAAAGTGAAGTCACTGGCATCAGCAAAACGCTCTTTATAGATCGAGTATGCCCTGTCCAGATTCATCTGCTCTATTTTGGCAAGCGATGGTCCTGTACGGCGAATATTATAGTTGCCAAGAACAGCAGATATTGTATCGGAGAAGACGCTTCCAGGATCGTCGCCACGGTTGGCTAGCGAACCCTTCTGCTGCTGGATGAGCGACTCAAAGATCTCAGCATCTTTTCTTGGCTGAGTAAAATAGAGGTACACCAGTTGCAAGGCTGTTTCCAAATCCTTGGGCGCAGCAAAGGCTGAAATACCTTCCGATCTTTCGGATATGTATGGCCCTACTGATACCCGCTTCCCTGTCAGTAATTTCGGCAGCTCAATAGAATTAAATTCGCCCACACCGCTTCTGGCAACGAGGGGTGCAGAAATAGAAGCAGACTGAAAATCTGCATCGGGATAAAGCGAAGTTCCGCCCGGACTGAAAGCGCTGATCAGAATTTCGTCGTTTTTAAAATCGGTCGGCTTCAACACCACTTTTACCCCATTGCTGAGGGTCAATTCCCTCACTCCGATCTCTTCAATTTTTCTCTCATTTATCACCTTGCCCGGGACGGGCCTTGAGGCAAGCAGGGGTTTGCTGCTCACCTGGTCTGTGTATGGCTTGATATTGCCTGACTTTACAGCGGTGATCCACGCGTTAACAGTCGCTTCTGAGGGAAGAGATGCGGCTTCCTTCTCCGGAGCTGTGATGATTACATCCCTGTTCACATCGGTCAGATATCTTGAGGTCAAAGCATTAACTTCATCAAGTGAGATGCCCGGCACGGTACTTTTCCCGAATTCATACTCGTAGGCAATACCGGGGCTGGCCTCCCCTTTCAGGAACAGCTGCACGTACTCCTGAACGTACTGCTCTGAAGACGTTTTATCACGCTCCTTAAAGGCTGCTTCCAGGGAGGTAAGATATGACTGCTTTGCCCTCTCCAGCTCAGTAGCAACAAATCCGTACTTCCTCACCCGCTCTATTTCCGTGAATACAGCCTTAAAGCCGCTCTCAAGCTCGCCAGGCTTTGCTACTACTACTGCAGAGGCAACGTCGAGCCCGGCCATGAATTCATCGATACTGCTCTGTCCCTGCAAAAAGGGAGGGTTCCCTTGCTTCATTAGCTCTGAAAAGCGCGCACTCATCATCACGTTATACAGCGTCCTGATGGTGTTATTTCTAAGGTCAGAAGTGGTTTTAAGAGAAGCCGCAGGATGCTTTACAAGTACCTGGGCTACCGTGTATGGCATTTCTTTGTCTGTTACCGCCACAAATTGGTTCTTGTTGAGGAGCGGGATCCTGTATGCCGTTCTCTCGACCGGGTTACTTCGCGGCCGCAGATCTGCAAACATCTCTTTAACCATTTTCTCCACCTCAAGAACGTTGATATCCCCCACTACAATCAGCGCCTGAAGGTCGGGCCGGTACCAGTTTTCATAGAACTGCCTTAAAGTTTCCGGCTTAAACGACTTAAGTACATCCTCTGTTCCTATAGGCAAACGTTTAGCATAACGGGAGTTGTTGAAAACGACGGGAAGGTACTTGTTTTGCATCCGTTCAGACGCCCCTTTGCCTAGCCTTTTCTCTTCCAGTACAACTCCCCTCTCCTTTTCTATCTCTGTCGGATCAAGAAGCGCATTTTGCGCCCAGTCGCGCATGATCTTCATACCATTCCGAAACAGCACTGAATCATCCGTCGGAAGCGGCAACTGATACACGGTCTCATCGAAGCCGGTGTAGGCGTTGAGATCAGCCCCAAATCTCACTCCCGACTTCTGCAGATAGTTGACAAGCTCATTTTTCGGAAAGTTTTTAGTCCCGTTGAAGCTCATATGCTCAATAAAGTGGGCGAGGCCCTGCTGTTGCTCGGTTTCCAGGATCGAACCTGCCTTAAGCGCCAGATAAAGCTGTACCCTGTTTTTAGGTTCTGTGTTCCTTCGGATGTAGTAAGTAAATCCGTTCGGCAGCTTCCCTGTCTTTACTGCAGTATCGAGGGGAAGCAGTTCACCGGCCTTCGAAACTTGCGCCGTTGATTTGAATGCAGGTCTTTGTTGCGCCCAGGTATAGCTGCCCGTTAATAAGGATAAGGAGAGCAGATATACCCAGAGCCGACTGTTTTTTTTCACACGTCTGAGATATTAGTTATCTTGTATAAGAACCAAAGATTTAGAGGCAGAGTACCAGGTGTACAATATGAATTCTGCCTTTATTTTGATCACCTCCATAAATGTATAAGCTTTTGTGCATTTTTTACATTCTTCTCCATTAAATTTTCATTTTTGAAATAACTAAACGAACTCCTGGCGCAAACTATATGAATTCTGCAATAAAAAAGCTGTATCACATGCCCCTGCAAAGCAGTCGCCGTATCCTGGGCTTAATGTCGGGTACATCTCTCGACGGGCTTGACATCGCATTGTGTAAAATCAGCGGCTCCGGGCTACAGACGCAGCTGGAGGTACAACACTTTGTTTCTCTACCTTACTCCGTCCAGTTTAAAACAGAGATCAGATCGGTCTTCTCTCAGGAGCAGGTAAGTCTTCAGAAGCTTACGATCCTGAACGAATGGATACCACATGTCCATGGAGACATGATCATGAAAACCCTCCTGAGCTGGGGACTGGCGGCTGATGAGATCGACTGCATTGCCAGTCATGGACAGACAGTCTATCACACTCCCAGGCGGCTTCATGGACTAGAGGGTTACCCGGATGCGACGCTTCAAATTGGCGACGGAGACCATCTCGCAGTGAAGACGGGAATTATTACAATAAGTGATTTCCGCCAAAAACATGTGGCTGCAGGAGGGGAAGGAGCTCCTCTGGCGCTCTATGGCGACCTTATTCTTTTTTCTTCGGCGAATGAAAACAGGGTGCTTTTAAACATCGGTGGGATATCGAACTTCACCTACCTCCCTGCAGATCAGGACCCTCAGGGCGTACTATGCTCTGACACTGGTCCCGGGAATACGCTCAGCGACAAGTTGTGCCAAACGTACTTCGGCAGGCATTACGACGAGGAGGGCGCCATTGCCAGGTCAGGCCGTATAAATCAGAACCTCCTTCAGGCCTTGAGATCCCATCCCTTCTTCCAGGAAGATATACCGAAGACTACGGGGCCTGAACTGTTTAATCTGAGCTTCCTGGAAGCAGCAAAGCTGGAGGCCTCTATTAGCAATATCGCCCCGGAGGATCTTCTCGCCACAGTTTCCGAACTCACAGCCTGGTCTGTTGCCAATGCAGTAGAACGCAGTCTCGGCGACAGGAGCTATTCGGTTTACGTGAGCGGCGGCGGCTGCCACAATACATTCCTCATGGAAAAATTGAGGAAGTACTTCTCAGGACGTCGGGTCAGGCAGACGGAGGAGTTGGGCTTCAATGCAGATGCAAAAGAGGCTGCACTATTCGCGCTTCTGGCTAACGAAACAATCTGCGGATCAGCCATCCGCTCTGGGGCAGGCCCCGCTGTCACCATGGGCAAGATATCCTTGCCCTTTTAATAGAAAGAAAAAGCCGCTCTGGGGGCGGCTTTTTCTTTCTATTAAAATATCTTATACCCCAAACTCAGATGCCAGAGATTCTGCTTCTGGTCGTATTGTCCGCTCTTACTAACATTACTGATACCTGCTTCGTAGCGCAGGTCGACAGTAAGGCTGCCGACATCTACACCAGCACCGAGCTGAGCTCCCCATGTCTGATTTTTATAGCCCCCAAAGTTCGTCACCTGGCCAAGGTCTTTCTTCACGTCGTCCAGGATAAATGATACAACAGGACCGGCCATGAACCGGACATTAAGCTTATTGAAGCCTATTTTATTCCCGATCAGCACAGGCACATCCAGCGTAGTGAACCGCACCTTTCCCTCTGTTTCAATTCCCGAGCTCTGATCTACATTGAACTTGCCGCCTTTTCCGGCAAGATAAGCCTCCGGCTGCACGTAAAAGCCCGCTCCGCCCACTCTTGCCCAAAGGCCGAACTGGTAGCCCAGGCGGTTCTCTTCACCCGCAAAGTTGTCAGATTTCAAACTGGCCAGGTTAACCCCGCCTTTTACTCCCAGATTGAACGACGGCAGCTGTGCATATGTTGCAAAACTAAAAGCAACAAAAAAACTACTTAGTAAAATGAACTTTTTCATATTCTATTTTTCTTGAAAGTGATTTGTGTTTAAACTGCAAAGAACTTTTAACCTGCTTCCATCCCATTTTATGCATGGCGGGCTTAACGTTTTAACTCCAGCACCTAAGCCGTAATGACAACAACATTTAACATATAAAAATGTTGCAGTTGACCCTGGCGCATTAACTTTTAACAAGACGACAAATTTTATAAATTTGTAACAAATAACATTATGGCAGAGATCACGATCAGCACATCCGACTGGGAAAGGCTAAGGCTCAAGATCAGGCGAAAATACAGAGAATTATCCGAAGAAGACCTTGCGTATAATCCTGGTGAAGAGGAGCAGCTTATTCAGCACCTCATGACCAGACTTAAGAGAAGCAGAGAATACGTTGTATTCACACTGCAGAAAGGTCTCGTCAATATTGAGAACAACCGGTTGTAACAGAAGCTCCTCCAGGAGCTTTTCTTTTATCCACCACTTTACCGAACCTGAAAAATAAAGCTTTATGTAATAATCTCAGTATCAACTGCTATATTTATATTCGTGGACCTGCCGCAACATTTATCATTACTGGTTAGAAAAACATTCAAGAGCAGCGTTCACAATGAGAGATGAAGGCGAAGCGATCTTATTGAGGCCTTTAAAAACGATTAATGATCTGAGTGGAGACAAATAGACCTCACGAAAAATATGTTTAAAACGAATAACTTTTTTACCAAAAAGAAACTGGCAGCTTTCTCTGCAATAGTTCTGCTGTCACTTGGCTTCAGTGATGACTATTTTCAAGCTTCAAAGAACCTCGACATATTTTCCGCCCTTTACAAGGAGTTAAACATCAACTATGTTGATGACATCAACTCCTCGAAGCTGATGCAGACCGGCGTTGATGCCATGCTGCAAAGTCTGGATCCGTACACGGAGTTTGTTCCCGAATCGGAGATGGAAGACTACAAAATGAAGTATGTCAGTACACAATATGGAGGAATTGGGACAACGATTCAAAACCGGAACGGCCGTTTTATTGTCGCAGAAGCGTTTGAAGGCTTTCCGGCACAAAAGGCCGACATACGGGCAGGCGATGAAATAATAAAGATCAACGAAGTTCCCCTCAAAAACCGCCAGTATGAGCAGGTCAGCTCTATGTTAAAAGGCCCCAAGAGCACTCCCCTGAAAATCCTGATCAGCCGGCCGGGGGTGGCAGCACCTATCGAGAAGACGCTCATGCGAGCCGAAATCATGCAGCCCAACGTATCCTACTGGGGCATGCTCGATAATAATATCGGATACATAAGGCTTGATAAGTTCCTGGAAAACTCAGGGAACGAAGTAAAAGATGCCCTGATCTCTATCCAGAAAAACAAACCGGCCGGACTTATTCTCGACCTTCGTTCAAATGGCGGAGGAATTCTTCAGGAGGCAGTGAAGATTGTTAATTTGTTTGTTCCCGCTAATACCAAGGTGGTCACACAGAAGGGGCGGGGAGCCGAAAAGAGTTATACGTATATGACTTATAACAGTCCGCTGGCTGCTAATCTGCCACTTGTCGTTTTGGTAAACAACCGATCGGCCTCAGCTTCAGAGATCGTGGCAGGCTCACTCCAGGACCTTGACCGCGCTGTCATAATCGGGCAGCGGAGCTTTGGCAAAGGCCTGGTCCAGCAAACGTTCAACCTCCCTTACAACAGCCTCGTTAAAGTGACAGTGGCCAAATATTATACGCCCTCAGGAAGGTGCATACAGGCGCTCGACTATACCCACCGGACTGCAGAAGGCAACGTAGAAAAAGTTGCCGACTCTTTGATATCTGCATATAAAACACATAGTGGCCGAACGGTTTACGATGGCAGCGGCATATACCCCGACATTTTTATAAAGCCTGTAAAATACAGCCCCATCTCGCAGACCCTCGCAAGCAGGTACTACTTTTTTGACTATGCCACTCAGTACCGCAATCAAAAACCTAAAATCGCAGATCCCAAAAGCTTCCGTTTAACAGATGCTGAATACGCCCAATTTGTTAATTACCTGTCTGACAAAGATTACAACTATAACACCAGGACAGAAAAGCTGCTTAGTGATTTGAAGGCGGAAGCGGACAAGGAAAGCAAACTCGCTGAAATAAAGACCGAATATGAGGCTCTGAAAACAAAGGTAACTGTCAGCAAAAAGAATGACCTCGCCCAGTTCAAATCTGAGATCTCCCGCATACTCGAGAATGAAATTGCATCCAGGTATTATTTCCAGAAGGGCCGGATCGAGCAGGCTTTTAAGCATGATGAAGAGATCAAAAGCGCGACTTCCATCCTGACGAACAGGTCAACTATTGCAGCCATCCTCCATGGAGAAGGCGCCTACAAGTCTATTGGTAAGCCCGCCGCAGGCTTTTCAGCCAGTGCAATCGATAAATCAGAGTAATACATGAACATCGAAGAGTACAGAGATTATTGCCTGTCACTCCCTGAAGTAACAGAGGGCTTTCCATTCGGGGACGAGACCCTGGTAATGAAAGTGCGGGGGAAAGTGTTCACGCTCGCCTCCCTCGGTGCCGACTTTACCTTCAACGTCAAATGCGACCCGGAAAAAGCAATAGAATTACGGGAAACATTCTCAGAAGTTCTGCCCGGCTATCACATGAACAAAAAACACTGGAATACGATCATTCCAAATGGATCAGCTTCTGATGCCTTGCTAAGAGAGTGGATCCATGACTCTTACAAGCTCGTGGTCGCCAAACTTCCCCTTTCAGAACGCAAAACTCTGCTCTCAGCCTCATAAGCCCCGCGCGGAGAAACTTCTCAGCATTCCTTTTGTTATAGGGGAATGAAAAAACCAGTTCCTCTGATTGCTGCTGGAGCCCTTGTCATTGGAGCGGCAGCAATAGTGATCAAAAAACTACTTGAAGAACCTTTAGATACAGTCCAGCACGTCGACCTGGAAAGATACCTGGGGAGATGGTACGAAATAGCCGCCATACCACAGCGCTATGAAAAAGGCTGTACCTATACCACCGCCCACTATTCCCTCAACCCTGATGGGTCTGTCCAGGTGAAGAACTCCTGCATAACTGAAGGTAAAGAACGAGTAGCGGTGGGTAAAGCTTTTATCACTGACCCTGTCAGCAAATCAAAGCTCGATGTTCAATTCTTCTGGCCCTTCAGAGGCAAATACTGGATCATCGACCTCGCTCCCGACTACAGCTATGCCCTGGTGGGTCACCCCGACAGAAAAAGCCTGTGGATCCTGAGCAGGAAACCATGGATGGAGAAAGAGACCTATAAAGATCTGCTGATCACGGCGATGAGCAAGGGATTTGACATTTCAAAACTGAAAGTAACTCCGCAAAAATCGGGCGACTAAAACATCAGGAACTACAGAATTCGCTAACTTCGCTGCCAATGGCTCAAAAGGGATCAATTCTCAGCTGCATCGCAGTTGGCACTTCTGTCTTATTTCTTCTGCTTGCTGCCTCCTGCAACAGGCCCTCTCAAAAGGGTCGCAACATTCCCACATTTGACAGTGTGCTGGGGATGCAATACATCGAGACAGACCGTTATTTTACATCCGGTCTTTCTTTCAACCAGCAGGGCTATGAACTGGAGCCCAGCTGGAAAATGTACCTCCTCTCTGATGACTCCCTCATGATCTATCATCCCCAGGCAAAAGTGTTCTACCACTACCCTATCTATCACGACCACGACTCGGTATTCAATATTGCCCGGCACTGGATGAGAGTTAAGCTCATTAGCAAAGACAGTCTTATTTTTCAGCTCCTGTCGGTGGAAGAAAAAGTGGTATCAAAAGAATTCTCCAATGCATTCATGAAGTTTTACTCCTATGAGTATCTGAAAAAGAAGAAGCTAAACCCGGAAGAAATGCGAAAGCCGTCCAGGGAGGATACTGTTTTCATCAAAGCGAAGTCAGAACGAGCCAACAGGAACCCGGCTAATCGCGACAGTGCATTCGCAGCCCGGACACCAGTAACATTAACCAGCACAGTGCCTGAAATAGCCGTTACAAAAGTAAAGGTCAAACTCGATCCCCATGATCTCCTTCACGTAAGTCCTGCCGACGAATACCTGTATCCTGAGTTTAATATTACCATTGATAAAGCCTATAAAGACTTCTCCTATAACTTCTCTGTCCTGGTTGACGACAAAGGGAATATGAGACTAGGAAAATTCCTGGTAAGTCCGGAGTTTGAGAAGTCGCGAAGAAGAGTGCTTGAGGGAATCATCGACGTTTACCTGAAACGTTTCCTCAGGGTGAGTCCCGGTACCACTCTGGGAATTCCTCACACCAGCGAAATCACGTTAAACATAAAAGGTCGGCTCTGAACGAGCCGAATTCCTTTCTAAACCATATCCGGTAGTCGCGGTATTCTTTCCGTTTTGGCAACCGACCCTTCCATTTTGAAAAGGTCAGACCGGCTTCCCGCTGCAACCAAAAAAGCCACAACACTCATAATCAGCAGGAAACAATAAGTCATCAATCATTGGCATCCCCATTGCCATCGCTCCTGCAAAAAACATCTTATGATTCTTTTACTGTTGCTCGCCCTGCTCGTATGCATGTGGCTTTTCTTTAAATCGGTTGACTGGTTCGAAAAAATTTAAACAATGACAGCATTATTCATCATCGCAATTGCAGTATTCGTCTATATGATCTACGTACTGCTCAAACCTGAAAAATTCTAATAACAGACATGAATACAGAACTACTTGGTATCATTGCAACGTATGCGGTAACGCTGATCCTTGCAATACCTCTCGGGAAATATCTGGCAAAGGTCTTCGCCGGAGAAAAGGTGTGGACCGACTTCCTATCCCCTATTGAAAGCGGAATTTACAAGCTGTCGGGGATTAACTCCAAAGAACAGATGAACTGGAAACAGCATATGAAAGCGATGCTGACCATCAATTCTGTCTGGCTGGTTTACGGCTTCTTCGCCCTGATCTATCAGGACAAGCTGCCCTTAAATCCCGATGGAAATCCCGGCATGAGCCCCGACCTGTCCTTCAATACCATCATCAGCTTCGTGGTAAACTGCAACCTTCAGCATTACTCCGGCGAAACAGGGCTGACCTATCTGACGCAGCACTTCGTGATCATGTTCCTTCAGTTCACCAGTGCCGCTACAGGTATTGCCTCTGCAGTGGTGGTATTTAAAGCGTTCCGGGAAAAGAGCGTCACAACTCTCGGTAATTTCTGGGAGTTTTTTGTGAAGTCCATCACGCGCCTGCTTCTTCCGCTTTCATTCATAGTGGCGCTGATCCTTGCATTCAACGGAACCCCGGCCTCCTACGAGGGTAAAGATCAGTACGTTTCACTACAGGGAGATACAGTAGCCGTGTCAAGAGGTCCGGCGGCGCAGATGATCGCCATCAAACATCTGGGCACAAACGGCGGGGGATGGTTTGGAGTGAACTCCTCCCATCCTCTTGAAAATCCGAACTACCTCACCAACATGGTCGAGTTGATTTCCCAGGTAATTATTCCTATCGCGATGGTCATCGCTTTCGGATACTATATACGCAAGAAAAAGCTGGGCTGGATCATCTTCGGAGTGATGACCCTCGGTATGCTCCTGCTTGTGATCCCTACAGTCATCAGTGAGACGGGCGGGAACCCGGCGATCTCTAAAATGGGCATCCCACAACCATCGGGTGCTATGGAAGGCAAAGAAGTACGCTTCGGCCCGATGGCCTCTGCCTACTGGAGCACGGTTACGACCATCATTTCTACCGGATCTGTAAACAGTATGCACGATAGCACGATGCCCTTAACAGGGCTCTGGCAGATGCTTGCCATGATGATCAACTCCTTTTACGGCGGTTGCGGAGTTGGCATCCTCAATTATCTGGTCTATCTCATTATCGCTGTTTTCATTTCCGGACTGATGGTGGGCCGTACGCCTGAGTTTCTCGGCCATAAAGTTGAGGCAAGAGAAGTGAAGATAGCCGCCCTGATCACCCTGCTCAGCCCCTTACTGATAATGGCCGGCACGGCACTGGCCTGCTTCGTCAGCACAAACTACGGAAGTGCCGACTGGGCAGTAAAACCGGCTAACTGGCTAAATAACCCGGGCTTCCACGGCTTTTCAGAAATGCTGTACGAAATGACCTCTTCGAACGCAAACAACGGTTCAGGGTTCGAGGGCCTGGGTGATAATAACATTTTCTGGAACTTGTCCACCGGCTTTGTCCTGATACTCGGCCGCTTCCTCCCCATCATCGGACCGGTAGCAATAGCGGGACTTCTTGGGCAGAAAAAGTACGTCCCCGAATCCGCAGGCACGCTGCGTACTGATACCGGCACTTTTGGTGTCATGACCCTCGCAGTGATCATCGTCCTTAACGCACTATCCTATTTCCCTGCCCTGGCCCTGGGCCCTATCGCAGAATACTTTTCAATGCTTAAGTAGCTCATTACGACAATGAAATCACAATCCAACCGATTATTCGAGCCGGCGCTGGTAAATGCCGCTCTGAAACAATCATTCATAAAACTAGATCCGCGGATCATGATCAAAAATCCGGTGATGTTCACCGTAGAGATTGGAACCGCAGTCATGCTCTTTGTTACCTTCTACTCGTTCAATAACGGAGGGCAGGGTTCCTTCATCTACAATCTGATCCTGTTCTTTATTCTTTTGCTTACTGTCCTCTTTGCCAATTTTGCTGAAGCCATTGCCGAAGCAAGAGGAAAAGCGCAGGCCGACAGCCTCCGGAAAACGCGCGAAGATACTCCGGCGAAAGTTATAAAGGCAGACGGGTCGTTTGAGCTTCGCTCGTCAGCCACCCTGAAAAAGGGAGAACTGTTTATTTGCGAGGCAGGTGATACCATCCCGACGGACGGAGAGATCATAGAAGGAATAGCGACCATCGATGAGTCGGCTATCACAGGAGAATCTGCCCCGGTGATCAGGGAAGCAGGAGGCGACAAATCCTCCGTAACCGGAGGAACAAAGGTCTTGTCCGACAAGATCCGGGTAGAAGTAACTTTACAGCCAGGCGAAAGCTTCCTGGACAAGATGATCGCCCTTGTAGAAGGAGCATCAAGACAAAAAACGCCGAATGAAATCGCCCTCACGATCCTTCTGGCCAGCTTTACCCTCATTTTCATTATTGTGTGCGTCACCCTGAAGCCCTTTGCAGACTACGCAAATACGCCTATCACGGTGGCTGCTCTGATCTCTCTTTTTGTCTGCCTCATACCGACCACCATCGGCGGACTGCTCTCTGCCATCGGTATCGCCGGCATGGATCGTGCCCTCCGCGCAAACGTCATTACCAAGTCGGGCAAGGCAGTTGAAACAGCAGGTGATATAGACACTTTGCTGCTCGATAAAACCGGAACCATTACCATCGGGAACCGTAAAGCCACCTACTTCTATGCCCTTCCCGGTGTTTCTGACGAGCACTTTGTAAAGAGCTGCCTCCTGGCTTCCATGTCAGACGAAACGCCCGAAGGAAAATCCATCGTGGAGCTCGCCGGACTTACACTTCACCCGAGCGCTCTAACTCTGCCCGACAGATCTTCCATGACTTTCGTGAAGTTTACGGCTGAAACCCGTTCCAGCGGAGTAGATCTTGCGGACGGCACACGGATCAGAAAAGGCGCCTCTGATGCTATCCGCAATATCGCCCTCCAATCGGGTCATGAATTCAGTGAAGAGGCGTCTAAAGAAGTGACACGAATTTCCTCAAACGGAGGCACGCCTCTGGTCGTAGCCGAGAACGGCAGGCCGCTTGGCGTTATTGAACTGCAGGACATCATCAAGCCGGGCATCCAGGAGCGGTTCGAGCGACTCCGTAAGATGGGTGTCAAGACAGTGATGGTCACCGGCGACAACCCCCTTACCGCAAAATATATTGCAGAAAAGGCGGGCGTCGATGACTTCATCGCGGAGGCAAAGCCTGAAGACAAGATGAATTACATCAAGCACGAGCAGGCACAGGGTAAGCTGGTCGCCATGATGGGCGACGGCACCAACGATGCGCCGGCACTGGCCCAGGCGGATGTAGGTGTTGCAATGAACAGTGGCACGCAGGCCGCAAAGGAAGCCGGCAACATGGTCGATCTGGACAATGACCCGACCAAACTGATTGAGATCGTGGAGATCGGAAAACAGCTGCTGATCACGCGGGGCACCCTTACAACCTTTTCCATTGCCAATGACGTAGCAAAATACTTTGCCATCGTCCCGGCTTTGTTCATTGCCTCCATACCGGCACTTCAGGGCCTCAACATTATGGCATTACACAGCCCTGAAAGCGCCATCCTTTCGGCGGTCATATTCAACGCCATCATTATTCCGATCCTCATTCCCCTGGCACTAAAAGGGGTGGCCTATAAGCCACTCGGCGCATCAGCCCTGCTCCGCCGGAATCTGCTGATTTACGGATTCGGAGGGGTGATTGTCCCCTTCATCGGCATTAAACTGATCGATCTTCTTGTTTCACTCTTTATCTGATTAAAATGAAAAAATATCTTTTCCAGTCAATACGCCTCACACTGACCCTGCTGGTACTTCTGTGTGTGATCTATCCTGTCACAGTTGCATTTGTCGCACGCTTTTCGCCCGGCAAGGGTAATGGAGAAGCCGTTATCGCAGAGGGCAGGAAAGTGGGATACGCAAATATCGGACAAACATTCAGCCGTCCTGATTACTTCTGGGGCCGTCCTTCTGCGGTAGGTTACAACGCAGGCGGTTCCGGAGGGTCAAACAAAGGCGCATCCAACCCCGACTATCTCAAGGATGTAGAAAACCGCATCGACACCCTGCTGAAGTATCATCAGGGCGCTTCCAGGAATGATATTCCAGTCGACCTCATCACAGCCTCCGGCAGCGGCCTTGACCCTGATATTACCGTGGAAGCTGCACGCTTCCAGATAGCCCGGGTTGCGAAAGCAAGACAGATCAGCCAGGAACAGCTGGAAGAACTGATTGACGACGCCACTACAGGTCCCGTTCTGAGCCTCTTTGGCCCTTCACGTGTAAACGTCCTGCAGCTTAACATTTCACTCGACAAACTTCAAAAGACACATTAATGAAAAAAGCATTTTTTCTTGCTATAGCACTCGGCCTTGTTGCACAATCGCAGGCGCAACAAAGCAATTTAAAATTCAGCGGATATCTGGAAACCTATTACGGATACGACTTTAACAAACCCGCCGATCAAAACCGGCCTTCATTTATCTACTCGCACAATCGCCACAACGAGGTCAATCTAAACCTCGGTTTCGTGAAAGCTGCCTATGACGACGGAACCGTGCGCGCCAACCTGGCCCTGATGGCCGGTACATACAGCAACGCCAACCTGGCGAACGAGCCGGGAGTATTGAAGAACGTGTTCGAAGCAAACGCCGGGATCAGACTATCGCAAAAGACAAACCTCTGGCTCGACGCCGGAATATTCTCCTCCCATATTGGCTTTGAAAGCGCCATATCGAAAGACTGCTGGGTCCTTACCCGCAATATCTCTTCTGAAAACACCCCTTACTACGAAGCAGGTGCAAAGCTGTCATACAGCACGGCGGATGGAAAGCTGGCTGCAACTGCCCTGTTCCTCAATGGCTGGCAACGCATTCAGCGACAAGCCGGCAACAGCTCCCCGGCAGGCGGCGTACAGCTGAGCTGGAAACCCGCCGCAGGTATCACCCTGAACTACAGCAACGACTTCGGAACAGAAGGGGCAGACTCGGTAAAAGTGAGACGTTTCTATCATAACCTGTACGGCATTTTCCAGCTGAGTACAAAACTCGGACTTACCACGGGCTTCGACTACGGGACGCAGCAAAAAGAGAAGGGCAGCGCCGACTACAATCATATCATTTCCCCAGTTGCTATCGTGCGCTACCAGGCAGCAGAGAAATGGGCAGTAGCAGCCCGGGCCGAGTATTACCAGGATAAGAACGGGATGATCATTGCAACCGGAACGCCTGAGGGTTTTAAAACAACCGGCTACTCACTTAACGTTGACTATGCACCGGTGCAGAATTGCCTTCTCAGAGTTGAGGGCAAGGTATACGACAGCAAAGACAAGATCTTCCTGCGTGAGGCGGGACAGGTTCGGAATAATGCCTCCCTTACCGCAAGTATCGCGCTAAGCTTTTAACAAGAAATGGACGAGAACAGAGATGAGTCGGTCAGGCAGTTCCTCGAACTCGTAAAAAAGTCGAGACGGGGGAAGTTCAAGGTTTACATCGGCATGAGCGCCGGAGTAGGAAAGACGTACCGCATGCTGCAGGAGGCGCATGCCCTTCTCCGCAATGGAATCGACGTGCAGATCGGCTATATCGAGACCCACCAGAGGGCAGAAACACATGCCCTTCTGGAGGGCCTGCCCCAGATCGCCCGGCGCAGGATCTTCTATAAGGGTAAGGAGCTCGAAGAAATGGATCTCTCCTCCATCCTTAACCGCCATCCGGAAGTGGTCATTGTAGATGAGCTGGCGCACACCAATGTGGAAGGAAGCAAAAACGCCAAAAGATGGCAGGACGTGGTGGATATCCTGGAGGCCGGCATCAACGTGATCTCAGCCCTCAACATTCAGCACATCGAAAGTCTGAACGACGAAGCAGAGGAGATCAGCGGCGTGAAAATCACGGAGAGAGTACCCGACAGGGTACTCGAAATAGCCGACGAGGTTGTGAACATCGATTTAACAGCCGATGAGCTGATTGAGCGCCTGCAGAGCGGCAAGATCTACGAGGTCTCGAAGATCCGGCAGGCACTGAATAACTTCTTTCAGCCCGAAAAGATCCTGCAGTTAAGGGAGCTTGCCCTCCGCGAGGTGGCGCATCACCTGGAGAAAAAGATCGATCTGGAAGTTCCAAGGCAGGTAAAGTTACGACCAGAGCGCTTTATGGCCTGCATCTCGTCTAATTCAGAAACAGCAAAGACGGTAATCCGGAAGACGGCCCGACTTGCTTCCTACTATCGTTCACCCTGGCTCGTACTTTACGTGCAGACCGACAGCGAGAGCGGACAAAAAATAAGGCTGGATAAACAACGGCACCTCATCAACAACTTGAAGCTGGCCACCGAATTGGGGGCTGAAGTAGTAAAAATTAAAAGCAATGAGGTCACCCGGACGATCATTAGCGAAGCCGAGAAAAGAGAGGTTACTACGATCTGTATCGGACGACCGCATCTGAACCTCGTGCAGGTAATTCTCCGAACCGCTATCTTTAGCCAGCTTTTAAAAAAATAGCGGTCACTGATACTGATTTAATTATACTTTCATAGGGCTGAGCCCCTTCAATACATGTCTGATGAAGATAAAAACCAAGCTTAGATTAGGATTCGGATTCCTGTTCGCCATCGTGATGGCCTTTGGAGCAATGGGAATTTATTACATAAACAGAATTTCCGAAAGCTCGAAAGTGATCCTGAAGGATAATTACGAAACCCTGCGGTATACCCGGGCGATGGAGGAGATCCTGAATAAAAACAGCATACCCCTGAGGGGCCGCGCGCGGGAAAGCTTTGACAAAAACTTCCGGCTCGAATATCAGAACATCACCGAAAAGGGAGAGCAGGAAGAGGTGCTGGCGCTAAAAGAGCAGATCGACAGTCTGAATGCCCCCACCTTGTCTGCTGCCGATCGTCAAAAAGCGCTCACTGCGGTAAGAGAGCACCTGCTCGCGATTGAGGACCTCAACATGCAGGCAATTGTGCGAAAGAACAACATCGCTCAGGAATCTGTGAGTAAGGCAACCGCCTATCTCGGTCTCGTTGGCTCATTCACCTTTCTGATCCTGTTCTCATTTGTGATCAACTTTCCCGGCTACGTGGCCAATCCCATCCGGGAATTTGCAGAGGGCATCAGACAAATCAGTCGCAGGAATTACAAACAGCGGCTCGACTTCAGAACGAACGACGAGTTTGCCGAACTTGCAGCCTCCTTCAACGAGATGGCAGCCCGGCTTGATGAATGGGAGAACAGCAGCCTGGCCAAGATCAAATCAGAGAAGCTTCGCATTGAAGCCATCATAGAAAACATGCAGGATCCTATTGTGGGGCTGAACGAAAAGAGCGAAGTGCTCTTCATTAACAAAGCAGCCGAAGATATCCTCGATCTGGACGAGAATCAGATAGTCGGGCAAAATGCACTGGAGATTGCCGGCACAAACGACCTCCTCCGGACCATCCTGAATGAAGGCGCCAATGATAAGCCGCTGAAGATCTTTGCTAACGGAAAAGAGTCGTACTTCAGACTTCAGAGCCGTGCCATTGATGTGCCTGCAGATTTCAATGCCGATAATGAGCAGCCATTCAGGGTCACTTCTCTCTCCGCAGGAACTGTTTATATCCTGCGAAACATCACCGAATTTAAAGAACCTGACGAAGCCAAAACCAACTTTATCGCCACCATTTCTCACGAGCTGAAGACCCCGATCTCCTCCATAAAAATGAGCCTGAAGCTTCTGAAAGATGAACGCGTTGGAAGCCTGAACCACGAGCAGGATGAACTCGTGCTGCACATCAAGGAGGATACGGACCGCCTGCTGAAGATCACCACAGAGCTTCTGGACCTCTCCCAGGTGGAGACCGGCAACATTCAACTGCAATTAAAACGAACCCATCCGCTCGAAATCGTCAGATACGCTATGGAGGCCATGCAGTTTCAGGCCGAACAGAAGAACGTTCAGCTGGAGCTGATCAGCCGGCAGACCCTTCCGGATATCCAGATCGACACCGAGAAGACGGCCTGGGTACTGATCAACTTCCTGTCGAACGCTTTGCGATACAGCAGTGAAAGATCGAGGATCCTTGTGCAGGTGAACCATAACGGGAACGAGATTGAATTTTCCGTAAAAGATTTTGGAAAAGGTATCGAAGAACGCTACCTGAACCGGCTCTTCGAACGCTATTTCCAGGTGCCCGCAGATGGGCAGAACAAGTCGGGATCCGGACTGGGTCTGGCCATATCGAAAGACTTTATAGAAGCGCAAAACGGCAGAATATGGGTAGAAAGCGCCCTCGGAGAAGGAAGCCGCTTCAGTTTTGCAATACCGGTTGCTCCCCCTGCTGAGGCATAGCATGATGAACCCGCTGTTGGGTGCGTGGGCCCGCCGCCCGGGATTTAAGGTAGACCCGGCGATATAGAAGATGGGTTAGCACCGCCAAAACCGCAAAGCCCGTTCCTGCCACCAGCACACCGTTCCAATGCCAATGCTGCCAGGCCAGGCCGGCAACGTACGTACCGAGGGCCCCACCTATAAAGTAGGAGGTCATGTACACGGTATTCAGGCGGTTGTTAGCCTCAGGATGCAGGGAAAAGATAGACGACTGATTCATGATATGAAGCGCCTGCATGGCCACATCGAGAATGATCACCCCTCCTATCAGCCCCAGGTAGCTGTAACCACCGAACCAGAATACCGACCAGGCTGCCAGGAACAAAGCAAGCAAGACCAGGGTAAAGTGAAAATAAGACATCCGCTTTGCCAGCCGCCCGGTAAAGGCCGCCATTAAAGCGCCCAGCATACCAATCAACCCAAAGGAACCGGCTACGGCGCTTCCTGCATGAAAGGGAGCCCCGCCAAGGTGAAAGACCAGCGAGGTCCAGAAGGCGCTGAAGGAAGCGAACAGGAGCCCTCCTCTTAATGAAGCCGCCTGCAGTGCTGGTTCTGTCCGGGCGTATCTCCACACGGATTTCATGAGCTCCTTGTAGGTTCCTTTATATTCAGGAAGCACTTCCGGAAGCTTCCAGATAACAAAGAACCAAAGTACCAATATGAGGGCAAAGGCAATGAAAAAGACGCTTCTCCAGCCGGCAATATTGCCGATCCACCCGCTGAGGATCCTCGAACCCAGGATCCCTACCAAAAGGCCGCTCATCACGAAACCAATGGTCTGCGTCCGCTTCTCAGGGCGGGCCAGTGTAGCGGCCATGGGTACAAATAGCTGCGGCACTACCGACGTTAAGCCGGTAAGGAAGCTGAAAAAGTAAAGCATGCCCAGGGAGCGACTGAGCGCCATCCCGAGTACAGACAACAAGATCAGACCAAAATCCGCTACGATGAGGCGCTTTCTGCGGAACAGATCCCCCAGAGGAACTATGATCAACAGACCCAGCGCGTAGCCGATCTGAGTGAGCATGGCGATCTTGCTTACGCTGGCGTCAGTAACATGAAAGTCCCTGGCCATCAAAGAAAGCAGGGGCTGATTATAATAATTGTTTGCGACAATAAGACCAGACGAAATAGCCATCAACCACACCACTGTGGAAGTTAAAGCCGGTTTTTGATGAGTGTTCATAACTACTAAATTTTTATCCCTTTTTTATCGCTGCAGCTGATACACAAAAGTGGGACGGTGACATTTAATATTTCATGAACTGGTTCAGGAAATTAAGTTGATCTGGTTCAACTTTTTCGCGACGCACGTCTTCTGAGCCGGGATAGATACTCGGTAGTCATTCCCAGGAAGGAGGCAAGAGCATACTGAGGGAGACGACGGGCAATGAGCGGATACTTGTCGAGAAAGTCCTGATATCGTTGCTCAGCAGAAAGCGTCAGATTGTTGATCACCCTCCTTTGCTGGTATGCGAGCCCCCGCTCAGCAATGATCCGGAAAAACGTCTCGAACTTCGGGTTGCGCGCTTTGAGCTCCTGCTCTTTTGAAAATTCCAGTCTGAGGGCAACGCTGTCTTCCAGGGCCACAACAAACATGGTTGCGTTTTGCTGATAGATGTAGCCATTGTAGTCGGTTATCCACCAATCCTCCACGGCAAACGAGATGGTATGCTCTTGTCCCTCTTCATTCACCACGTACGCCCTGAGCGAGCCATCGACGACGTAGTAGCGGTAAGGGACAGGAAAGCCCGGCTGCACCACAAACTGCCGCTTCCTGATCGCCACCCTTTTGAAGGCCGACTGAAGCTCCAATGCCTCCTCATCGCTGAGCGGAACAAATTTTCTGACGTAGTTGATTATTTCATTTTCTGCTGACATAACGTGGCGAATTTATTTTGCAAGTACTACCATCTATCATCCGAAACTCCTCCCGGCGAATTGGTTGAACAACTCCCCCTGTCTCCAGAAGTCCTCCGGCAGAACAAACATAGACGGCAAAAACCCGATTAGCAAGCTTTTTAAATCAGTTGTCCGGAATTGTCATAAAATGTCTGGATCTGACTGGTTTTGTCAGGTTTAAACGGACGGGCGCTGTGGCTCAGCCGCCCTTTTCCAAAAGGGTTTTGAATCCTGAAGAAAATTAAGAAACTTCAAACCACCCTAACTTTTCGCTTTATCCAAATTTCCGAAGAGATGCCTGAGGCAAGTTCGGGACCGCTGCGAGACAAGTTCGCTTTTTTTATTATGATTCTCCGGGATTTCTCCAACGGGGCTCCGCCGGCGACCGGAGCCGCATCGGAGAAATCCCGGAGCGGGAGTGTAGAATCATAAACGCCCCGGCGAACCTGTCTCAGGCATGTCCCGACTATCTCTCGCAGAAGATAGGACCTGTCCACGGGATTTGCCGCTGTCTGCCCGCTGTCATAACGCTGTCCGACAGGCGAGTCATGGCGCGCGTAGAGGTCCTGAATGGTCGCGGAACTTCGATGATATGGCCTTTATCCCCACTTGCCCCACCTCTTATTGCTATCGTTGGATATAACGCCCCCTATTCCTGCAAGGACTTCCTGGTCCAGTCAATTTGAGCTGACAGATACATGGCAATGGCAACAACCACAAAAAGTCCGACGCTTCCGAAAAGCAAAGCCAGATCCTGAAGCTGAATGATCACGAAAATGAAGCTATAGAAAACGGCTAGTATGACTGAGAAAACGATCGCTGGTTTCCTGTCACGCAGAACGGCGGCGATAAAGATCCCAATGAGCAACACAGTCACAAGCGAGGCAATTAAATAAGCTGCAGTAAACCCGACTTGCTCTGAAAAGGACAGCAGCAAGGTGTAATAGATGGTCATGGCCGCCCCTATCAGCACATACTGAAGTAAATGAACCTTTTTCTTGTTCAGGATTTCTGTAAATAACAAGGAAATAAAAGTCAGTAAAATGATCAGCACAGCATACTTCGCCGATCTCATGGTCTTCTGATACTGATCAACAGGAAGTATAAAGGTGACACCAAAGATCGCGTCATTATCAGTCTGGCTAAGCCTGGTGTTCCCTTCCATCCATTGTTGGGGCAGGGGCCTGTTAAAATACGACATCTTCCAGAACGCATTAAATGTGCCGCCTGACACCTGGCGGTCTTCAGGCAGGTGGCGTCCTGTGAAGCTGGGGTCGGCCCATTTTCCTTTCACTCTCACTGTCGTACTCTTTCCAAGATGCATAAACTGCAGTTCGCTGCTCCCCTTTACGTCGAGCTCGAACCGGAAAGCGAGATTGGTATTTTTCCGGGCACTCAGATCCGGAAGTACAATCAGGTTGTTCGCAAAGAGCTTTAGAGAAGAAAAGTCTGACTCCGCCTGGTAAACAGAATCGTTTAACCTGATCTGGGGGTTATTCTTCAAACCTTTCAGATCGCTCAGGCCTATCGCCATCTTTGCTTTGTCCCACAGAACCTGGCTGGGGTCGATACCCGACTTCCTTAGTTCGAGAGCTCCAAAATTTCCACGAACACTGATCTTTGAATTGTAAACAACGGCGTCGAACATCGCACGATGAAGAACTTCAGGCTGCACGTCAGAAGTGATATCCAGTTTTTCCGGAAGCAAATAGATGTTCGTTATTACATCCCGATACGAGACCCTGCCTGTCGTGTCCTTTTCGGCCAGACGTGTTTTATAGGGCAAAATCAATACCGGGCCTCCCACGAGCTGCTTGCCCGACCACTTATCAGAAATCTCACGAATCACCTCTTCTTGTCTCCCTTGCCTTTCTGAAATAAGGTTTTGGATCCATACGGAAGGAATGAGTAAAAGAAGGGTCAACACTCCGACTAGTATGCATTTTACTAAAACGGACTGGCCCAATGAATTAGAGGCAGTCTTTTCTGTCTGATGTTCAATCTTTATATTCATAGCGACTACATTAAAGTACTTTGCGTTTCAAAGTATAGAGATAAAAAAATTTAGAGCTTCTGTTGTCTGATCAAATTTTCAAGCGCTTCAAGGTGCTTTTTGAACGCCTGGCGTCCCTTCGCTGAGGCAGCATATTGCGTATTAGGTTTCCGTCCGATAAAGCTCTTGTTGACTGTGATATACTCCTCCTTCTCGAGTGCCTTAAGATGCGAAGCCAGATTTCCATCAGTTACATTCAAAAGCTCCTTGAGAGAATTAAAGTCGTAGTTCTCATTGGCCACCAGTACGCTCATAATCTGCAGGCGTACACGGTTTTCGAAAGCTTTATCAAACTGTTCTAAGGAGATCTTCACTGGTTATACTTAAAGTGCATGATGGAACCATAGAGGATGTGGAGGATGCCGAAGCCGATCACCCAAAAGATAAGGCCATAACCCGGAAGTAAAGCCGCCAGGAGTCCAAGGACGATTTCTAAGAAGCCCAGCCATTTGACATCTGAAAACGTAAACTGGCTGCCCGCAACAAGAGAAAGTCCGTAAAAGATCAGACAAGAGGATGATACAATACCATAGTAGCCACGGGAAAGAAAGATCAGAATTAAAAGTCCCCCCGTTACAAGAGGAATAGCCATGCTAAGCAGGAGGCGCTTACTGACCGGATTCCAGGGGTTTTCATTTTTTCTACGTGCCTGTCTGACCGTGAGCCATATTCCTGTCGCCAGCGAAAGAACCAGCACGCCGACTGCAACGAGAACCAGCTGCCATAATGTGGCGGGCTCGTTGACGTAAGCGTCACGGTACAGCAGTCCGGAAGCCTCCGGGTAAACGATCCGATAGCCCAGGTATGCTCCTATCAAGGCATACACGCCGGCCATGACGCCAGAAAGCCCGCTCAGGGAGATAAACCTGGTCGACCGCTCCATCAGGTTACGGATGGAACTCAGCTCTGAATAGATATCGCTCTCTTTCATCTGAAATGAACTTTGAACTACAAAGTAAGTTAAATTAGATGAAAGTCACAAGACAGGATCCATTTTTAAAATTTCTGAGCTCACCGCTCGTTCTTTAAGGTCTCACTGAACTCGTTTCACTAGAGCGCCTTTTCACGTTATGGGGTTACTAATTCTAGTGGGCAGGTATAAAGAATATGCTCCTGTTATTTTATCTGCTCTTCCCGGCATTGTCATCGATCGCTATTGGAAACCAAAGGCCACGGCGTTATACCTACCTCCTGACTGCCTTGCTGGTCAGCATCTTTCCCTTTGCATTCTTATATCTGCACGACCTAATCAACCCTCCTCCTGCCGGCCCCCGCTGCGCAAACCCGCAGTTCTACTTAATTTTGTCCAATTTCATTATTTTCCTCCCCCTCAGCATGTTGTTGCAGTGGATAGTAAACATCCTCATCCGCAAGTAAGGTAATATCGGCGACTCCGGTCACGGTGCATTATGCCCTTTAAGGATGTGCCACTGGCCGAAGGCATCAGAGAGAACTTCGACAAAGTTGAACAGCTCGTCGACCTTGCTCCTCCGATTGAGAAATGGATCTTCATAAAGTTTAAACCAGCCCTTGGCCCGGGTTTTATTACCAATTACGAAGGCACGAGGTTTGATCCTGAAAAAACTATTTACATACCGTTGAAAAACGAGGATCGCCCTGACCAGATAGGGATAAACGTTTGCTATCCAGAGCTGAATGAAGACAATAAAGAAAAGTATTTAAGCGCTACTTTCATTATGCTGGACACACTACTTGGAGAAAAATCAGTAGCGGAAGACATTGACTATTTAAATGTTGTCGTCACCCCTGAGGATATCGACCAATACAACTTTGGATATCTTTCTGAAATCGCGAATTACATTGAGCAGAAGAAGCGTCCGGAGTAATTAACTATTATTTAGATCGCCGGGATATCAGCAATTTCAAACGATAACAGAACTTGCATGAAATTCACAATCGCGGCGGATAACGTCAGATTAGTAGCCCTGAAATAAATGAAGAAGGCCGCGTCCCAGGGAGGCGGCCTTCTTCATTTATTGACTAGAAAACACTGTCACTTCACCATCCGGGATTTTGAACCAGACTAGTGTTCCGTTCTATTTCATACTGCGGTACCGGCCAGAGAAAATGCTTTTTCTGAAAGACGCGGGGCTCAGCGATCCTCCGTTTATAGAAACTCTGATCACTGAAACTGGTACCTGCAGTTACGGTCATCCCATATATTGGTGCAGCATCTGTCTGTTCGGCGATCTTCCAGCGCCTTACATCCCAGAAGCGATGCTCTTCAAAGGCCAGCTCTATTCTTCGTTCATGCCTGATGCGATCCCGTAGCTCACCCTGATTAAGACCTTCGGGAAGTGCCGGCAGGCCTCCTCTCTCACGGATTAAATTAATGTATTTATAAATGTCCGGATTCTGCGGATCATACTCGTTCAACGCTTCTGCATAATTAAGGTAGGCCTCTGCCAATCTGAAAAATATCCATGATTTCAATACGTGTCTTCCATTTCTGACGTCGCTTTCCGGATGCACGTATTTAGCCGTGGTATAACCTGTGGTGGAATGATCGTTTGATCCGTTGTATCCATCTCTCCCTGTAGCAAATAGCTCCACCCGTGTAATAGTCTTACCGTCTACTCCCTTGTAAAGCCAATCCATACCATTAAATCCGACGGTTGCGTAGAAGCGGGGTTCGCGTCCAACATACATATTATGAATACCCGCTCTCGTGAATTTGGTCGCAACAGTTGAAAACCCGGTTTCTGAATAACCGGAAGCAGGGTTGATCACGGGGTTGGTGGCTGTGCTGGAAGCTGTAAAAGGGCTCATCCCGTTTTCCATTTCATACTCGTCCACTAATTGCTGACTAGGCCCGAGCCCGATATAGCCGTTAAGTTGCCGTGGGGCGGAGCACCGCTCCCAGCGAACGTAATCACCGGTCATCGGCCTTGCCCAAATCACCTCAGCATTCCATTTGTCGAGAAACACATATTGGTAAGAAAGAAACGGATCGAACTTTCCGTCTGTTCCATTTTTCTTATAGAGGCCCTCAGGCATTCTGTCTATAACCGCCTTCGCTGCATCGGCAGCTTTACGCCATTTGCTCTGATCGTACACCTGGTTAACGAGCTGCTTCCCGTCTTGATCCTTAAAATCGGCATATTCGGTATTACCGTTCCATAGCGGACTGGCGGCATACAGTAATACCCTTGCTTTTAATGCTCTTGCCATTCCTGCCGAAGCCCGACCGTAATCCCTTGCAAGTGGTGGCTTATCGGGCAACACCTGCTCTGCTTTGTCAAGTTCTGAAACAATAAAATCAACGCATTCGTCGTAGGAATTTCTGGGTAACTGGATTTCAGATAATGGAGCATCAATAGCTAAAGGCGTCTCGGGGAGGATTGTAACGGGCCCGTATTGCCTGAGTAACTGGAAGTAATAAAATGCCCTGAGTACTCTAGCTTCCTCCCGGTACTGTACAGTAATGCCGGCGCTGAGGTCATCACATTCTTTGCATTCGCCTACCCTGTTAATAAAAGTGCTGGCTGCTCTGATCCCTTTATAATATTTCGACCAGATGTCATAGGGAGTATTGACGGGCGACCAGTTGCCCGTATTGATCTGCTGATGAGGCCAGTTAAACACCCAGTCGGCTTCATCTGAAAGGGGCGTGTAATTTACGCCATTACAAACCAGCGGGTCAGGGATATAGCTATAAACATTGGCAAGATATCTTTCAGTTTCCAGTCTGAGGGAAAATACCTGATCAAGGTTTATCATATCGTTAGGCTGCTTATCCAGAAATTTTTCACAGGAAAACAGGCCTGTAGCACATACGAGCAGAAGTATATATTTTGAGACGTTCTTCATCATGATTTTCTTCTTTAGCGTTTCATTTACAATTTGTTCAGCCGCTCAGTTACAGATTGAGGTTGACCCCAAAGTTGAATGTCTTCTGAATCGGGTAAGCACCACCATTGGCACTGCCCAGCTCAGGATCCCAGAAATCGAATTTACTCCAGGTATACAAGTTCAACCCATTTGCATAGATCCTGAGTGTATTGATCTTTAACCTTTTTGTCAGCGATTTCGGGATGGTATAGCCAACCTCCGCGGTCTTTAGCCTCAGGTAGCTGCCATCGCGCTGCCACCACGTGGAGGACTGAAAGTTGTTTGAGTTTGCCCCGAATGAGAGCCTTGGAAATAAGACATTTTGACTGGGGTTTTCGGGAGTCCATCTGTTCAGGGTATTGACGTTCAAGCCGCCTACCAGGCCTCCGCGGTCAAAAGGGTACCATCCTGAGCCGCCAAGAGTAAAGCTGGCTCCGCTGTTGCCCTGAAAGAATACCGAGAAATCGAAGCCTTTAATTGCGACGGTGCTTCCAAATCCATAAATCGCCTCGGGCACCGCGGGATTGCCTATTGCTACGGCGTCGAAGGAGTTAACAACACCATCTTTATTATAATCCGAATACTTGATGTCGCCTGGCCTTACGGCTCCAAACTGTTGAACCGGAGAGTTGTCTATATCCTCCTGATCGTTAAAGAGCCCGAGCGCTATTAGTCCGAAGGGCTGGTTATACCGTTTTCCTACCCGGTTCTGGTAAGTATATGTGTAATCAGGCTGGTCAGTATTCAGCAGTTTGTTTTTTGCAAACGTATAATTGCCTCTGAAGGATACGTCAAACGCTCCCATTTTTGCCCTGTATTCCAGGGTAGTTTCAAAGCCTTTATTTTCAAACTCACCCAGGTTCCCGTAGGGATTGTTTTGTAAACCAAGCATCGTGGGAAGTGAAGCGCGCTGCAGAAATATGCCCTCGCGGTGACGCTTGAAAACGTCTGCCTGGAGGTTAAAGCTCCTCAAGAACCTCATCTCCAGACCGAGGTCCACTTCCCTTTCTTTTTCCCATGTCAGGTTGGCTCCCCATTGATCCTCCCCGCGACCGGTAAAGGTATTAGTTGCGTCTGTGCCGAACGCATAGCCGCCATTTCCGCCGCCTACTGTTGTCAGATAAGCAAACCGCCGGCCCCCGATCTGGTCATTCCCTTTTATTCCCCATGATCCGCGTAATTTCAAATATTCAATGCCTTTGATATTATTCTTAAAGAACGGTTCTTCCGATAGTATCCAGCCCAGGGCTGTAGCGGGGAAAAAACCGTATCGGTGACCTTTGGCAAAGTTTTCTGAACCGTTATATCCGGCGCTCACTTCTATGAAATAGCGATTATTGTAGCCGTAAGACAGTCGGGAAACCACGCCCTGAAGCCTGAACGGCAGGGAGCTAATGGCGTCAGTTGCATCAGCATTCTGGTAGTCTTGCTGATTATAGAGCAATAAGCCTTTTACATCGTGCTTGCCAAAAGTCCGGTTGTAATCAACGTTTGCCTGAATATAGATGCGGCGGTTACCCCCAGAGGCCTTTGAAAATCCAAGATCTGCCTTCCCGTTCACCAACCGGGTTAATATCAGCTCTCCGTTGTCATCCCGGCCGGTTGCGAAATACTTATCCACCTGATCACTATTTGCCAGGTACGTTCTGATTTGATTGATGTCGTGATAGTTATAGCCGTCGAAAGCGAACTTCCCTTGTACGCTCAGTCCTTTTACAAATCTGGAAAGGTTGTGTTTCAGTGTAAGGTCAGACTGTATATTATTACGCCACTGAGTTTTAAAACCAGTACCGGTTAGCTGAGCATACGGGTTAATCTGACTGCTGATACCCCCATATACAAATTTATTAGGGTTAGCCGGATCCGGATAGGTCGGCGAATACCCGATTGGGGTGTTATTCTGAATGGACGACCAGATGTCGCCGTTGCTGGTACCCGGATAGTTGGAGGTAACGAGTATCCCCCCGAGACCTAAGCTCAGCTCGGTATCCTTGTTTAGATCTACGTCGATATTAGCCCTGAAATTATAGCGCTTTACCTTCGCGTTGGTGTTGTAGGTATTGAGGTTGTCGCCCTTCCATATGCCGTCTTCCTGATAATAGCCAGCAGAAACAAAATATTTAGCCATCTCACTGCCTCCTGTTATGTTCAGGTTGGCTCTTTGATTGGAAGCGTGATCTTTCATCATCAGATCGAGCCAGTTCACATTAGGATACAGATAAGGATCCTCTCCACTTCTGTACTTCTCTATTATCTCAGGGGTATAGGGAGAAACAAAGCTGGGATTTGTAGCCAGTTGCGCCTCATTGTATAAGTTTAGCCAGGTAGGGCCGTCAACGTACTCCTGCAGCCTGGTAGGCCTGTTGGTTCCACTTTCCATTTTAAAACTGATGCCCGGCTTTTGTCGCAGCCCTCTTCTGGTCGTAACCAGGATCACTCCATTGGCACCGCGCACTCCGTATACCGAAGTAGCGGCTGCATCTTTCAATACCGAGAAGGTTTCGATCTCTTCCGGCTCAATGTTTGAAATGGGACGCTCAACGCCGTCCACGAGTACAAGGGGATTCGCCCCCGCACCGAATGTGCTGATTCCTCTGATCCAGAACTGCGCATCATCATATCCCGGCTCGCCGCTTCTCTGGACGGAAATAAGACCTGAAACTTTACCAGCCAGAGCATTGGTCAAAGAACGAGGTGCTGCCTGTTTGACATCCCTCACGTTTACGGTGGAAATGGAAGCGACCACACTCTCCTTCTTTTGCGTTCCAAATGCCACGACGGCTACTTCGTTCAAACTCGTGGCATCAGGCTCCATCGAGACATTAATCCGTCTCCTCGTTTCGATCGCTATTTCCTGGGTCTTGTATCCCAAAAACTTAAAAACCAGGATTTCGTTACCTCCGGGGACAACAATCTGGTAATTGCCCGCGATGTCGGACACAGCACCTTTACTTATGCCTTTGATCTGGACCGTTACACCGGGAAGAGGATCTCCCCGCTCATCGGTTATCTTTCCGGAAACCTGCACGTCCAATAAATGCCCTGGGCTGGCCTTACTTTCCATTGGGATGCAGATCCCTATAATTGCCCATATTGCTATTAATCGTAAAAAGTCTGTTTTCATAATTTTGACTAGAGAGGTTTATTGCTACTGTTGGTCATTATCTATTTCAATGCGCCCGGAAGCCAGCTTACTTTCATGTAAGCCCGGTGTATGGCACTCCATCGCTCTTTCAGCAGGTGCAAGGCCAGGATGGGCTGAAAATAGATTGTTTGTAATTGCCGCTGCCAGAGTGAAACAGCAAGCGACAAAACATTTTACGTGGGGGTATTTCTTTATTCATGCAATCAGGTCTTGTTTTAGGTTTATTAGTTTAAAAAAATTTTAAGTTCCCGATCTTCTCTCCCTGTACCTCAGAAGAAAAGCCTGTGGTTGATGTGATAGTCTCCTCAATAGGCAGCTGGATTTTATGGTTAAACTTCTTTTGTTCTACTGACTGTTCTTTGAGCATGGTGGTCAGAGCTTTACGGTTCGCCGGTTACTTTCGCATTCCGGACTATGCTTCATGGTTAGCTCGTTTATAATTTGCGCGATAGCAGGACCTGTCCTGTTTCAATCGCTGTTAGCTTAAATCAAAGCTATCAGCCTGCGCTATTGCAAGGGTTCGCTTTTGTACAGAAATGGTTCGTTTTTGTACAGGCCAGCTGATTAGCTGGAAAAGGGCGAATAAGCAGGTAAGCCGCGTGGATAGATGCATGTACTAAGGGAGAGTGGTAGAGATCTTTACGGCAGGCGAATAGTAGATGAAGCGCTTCCCCTACTATTCCTCGCGATTATTGATTACCTATTGCAAACAGATTAAAGACCTCTACCTTTGCAATCATCAGATGATATGATGAAGTTACAGAAAAAATCGCTGGCTGAAGAAGTAGCTGAAAAAATACAAGAGCAGATTAGCTCGGGTCATTACAAGATAAACGACAAACTACCTATTGAACCAGAGCTGATGAAATCTTTCGGCGTAGGACGGTCAAGCATCCGGGAAGCGATAAAGCTGCTAACCAATTCGGGTCTGTTACGCGTTCAGCAAGGACTGGGTACTTTCGTTGAACGAAGTATTGCAGACGCAGAACCACTGGCAAAGCGTCTTCAACGAGCAAAATTTGAAGATCTGGATGAAGTGAGGCAATTATTAGAAATGAAAATTGCGGAGAAGGCGGCCGTAAATCGCACAGACGAAGACATCAATCAGATCAGTCAGGCGTTGGAGCAAAGAAATATAGCTGCGCAACAGGGATTACTTGAAGTATGTATTGCCGCCGATATCCGTTTTCATACCGCTATTGCAGAAGCATCAGGGAATGAAATTTTAGCCGATCTGTATAAATCAGTGGCGGTACATTTAGAGAAAGGCTTTTTGCAATCTTATACTGATACCGCCATATTTGAAGACACTTATCAACTGCATGAAAAATTGCTTAGAGCAATCACCAGACAGGATGCTAAAAAAGCCTGGTCACTAGCCGCTGAAATTATTGGGCACGGTGCTCATTAATCAGGCTGTAAAACCTGATGAACGAATCTATCTAACGAATTGTATGAACTCTACGACTTTAAATTCCCCGGACCAGACTGTTAAAAAAACGGTGTTCGCCGTATTATTCGCGGTCAGTTTCGGTCATTTTGTTAACGACCTGTTACAAGCTGTTGTTCCTTCGGTCTATCCTATGATCAAACAGAAGTTTCATCTGACATTTTCACAGATCGGTCTTATTACACTTACTTATCAGCTTACTGCATCAATCTTACAGCCTTTTATCGGCGTTTTTACCGATAAAAAACCAAAGCCCTATTCCTTAATCCTGGGAATGACGTTTACATTAACAGGATTATTAGGAGCAGCTTTTGCAGCCAGCTTCATCCATATCCTGATCGCGGTCAGCTTGATAGGCATCGGCTCATCAATTTTCCATCCTGAATCATCACGAGTAGCACACCTGGCCGGTGGCGGACGTAAAGGACTAGCTCAATCTATATTCCAATTAGGGGGTAATGCAGGCAGCGCTATAGGACCCTTGCTGGCGGCCCTCATCGTTGCACCTCATGGCCAGGCCTATATCAGTTGGTTTGGTATCATTGCTGCCTTAGGCATACTGGTGCTTTATCGTATCGGCAGATGGTATCAAGGGCATCTACAGGAAAAAGCTGCAAATAAAATGGCAGCTGCAACAGCCCGGTATCACCATTTATCACATGGCCGGGTTATATTCTCCCTGGTAATCCTGCTGGTCCTTATTTTCTCCAAATACTTTTATCTGGCGAGTATGACGAGCTACTATACTTTCTACCTCATCAGTAAATTTGATGTCACCTTGCAGCAATCTCAAATTTACTTGTTTGCATTCTTAGGTTCAGTTGCCGCGGGGACATTACTTGGCGGAGCGCTTGGCGACCGCTTTGGCAGAAAGTATGTTATATGGATATCCATTCTCGGCGTTGCACCATTCACCCTTTTGCTGCCCTATGTATCGCTGTTCTGGACCGTTGCTTTATCGGTGGCTATCGGCTTGATCATCTCTTCAGCCTTCTCAGCAATCCTGGTATATGCAACTGAACTGGTTCCGGGAAAGGTGGGTATGATAGCGGGCCTGTTTTTTGGCCTGGCATTCGGTATGGGCGGATTGGGCTCAGCCGTTTTGGGCAAGCTTGCTGATGAAACCAGTGTAGAATATGTCTTTAAGGTCTGCGCTTATCTGCCGCTCATAGGTATACTTACCGGATTCCTGCCGAATATTGAAAAAGAACAATCAGGCAATGGCTAATCAGGAAAGCGTATTAGTTACGGGCGGCACCGGCCTGCTAGGCTCTGCTGTAGTCAAACAATTGCTTCATGCGGGTAAACATGATGTACGCGTTCTTAGCAGGGAATGGCATGAGCAATTGCCTGATTGCACCTATGTAAAAGGCGACCTCGTTACGGGTCTTGGCTTGACAGAGGCCCTGCGTGGGGTAAGCGCTATTATTCACTGTGCCAGTAATCCGGGAAACGCGCAACGGGTAGATGTGGAGGGAACGGCGAATCTGTTAGCGGCTGTAAATGATATCGAAAGACTGCACATAATCTATATATCAATTGTGGGGGTGGATAAAACAGATTATGCCTATTACCAGTCAAAATTGAAGGCTGAAACCTTAATCGCGCAATCAGGTCACCCATATTCCATCCTGAGAACAACGCAGTTCCATGACTTCGTGTTTGGCCTCCTTCATTCGGTTAAATCGACCAACGGAGAACTTGACCTACCCGAAGGACTTGGGTTCCAACCAGTAGAAGTAAATGAAGTAGCCTCAAAATTGATTGACATTTTAGGATCTAAACAGCAAGGTCTTCTGCCCGAATTTGGCGGCCCGGAGGTTTTGACATTGGAGCAATTGGCGCAGGATTACTGCCGGGCAAGCGGAAAAGCGTTCAACTTTAAATCCATTAAGCCATCGTCGGAAAGGGAAAAGATGTTCGCCTCTAAGATCAATCTTATCCCTGAAAACGCTTACGGGAAAGTCCGGTGGGGTACGTATTTGAAAAACAAGCTATCTGAGTAAGTAGACGTGAAATTGATAGTCTGCTGAAAATCAGAAGGTGTGCTGCACTGCCCTGAACATCCCGGAAATGTAGTTGAAGGCTTGAAAAGTCATAAATTATCTGACTGGATGAGTAATTTTGAGATATGGATCAATCAATTTTTGAGCGCGTTTATGGTAATAGCGTTCTTAAAGGAGAAGATTACGAGGAATTTTGCACCATGCACACTAAAGTGGACGTGGCGCGGGGAGCCTTGCTGTTAAAGGCCGGAAAGATAGCCAGTGAGTTTTATCTGATCGAAAGTGGGTTGTTCAGGTCTTACCTGTATGACTATGACGGCAATGAGGTCACCACTGAATTTTATGGTTCGAATGATATCCTGATTGAGTCTTTTTCATTATTTCACCGGATAGCATCAAAAGAAAATTTTCAAGCTGTGAGCGATGGAACGGTCTGGAAAATAAAATATAGCGACTTTCAACAATTTTTGCATAAACTGGAAGGCTTGCGTGAATGGGGGCGCATATGGTCAACCAATCAGCTATTCCTTTTAAAACAACGCTCGATTAATTCCCTCACCCTTGCTGCAGCCGAAAGGTATCTGGGCCTCATAAAAGACCGCCCTGAAGTTATTCGTCATAGCCCTTTGAAATACATCGCATCCTATCTGGGGATCACCGATACGTCATTAAGCCGAATACGCAAAGAGATCATTACCTCTTAAGCATTACTTGTCATATGGCAAGTAAAGGGATTTTCATGAGCACTAATTTTGCTCCGGATCAACAAATAATTAAGTTATGAAAAATCCTGTTAACTGGTTTGAGATCTATGTCTCAGACATGCAGCAAGCAAAAATTTTTATACTACCGTATTTCAATGTGAACTAATAGATGTTCCGATGAATAATGAGCGCCACCCTGAAATGGAATATGCCTTCTTCACTTCCAATGAAGAAAAAACCGGCGCTACTGGCGCGCTTGTAAAAATGGCGGCAGCTCAGCCCGGCGTTGGCGGCACCCTCGTTTATTTTGCTACAGACGAAATCAATACTGAACTTAGCCGCGTAGAAAACGCTGGCGGTAAAGTCTTACGCACAAAATTACAGGTTCCAGGCGGCGGCTTCATTGCCCTGATCCAGGATACAGAAGGAAACATGATAGGCCTTTCTTCCAAAGAGTAATAAACAGACCGATTTTGAGGAACGAAAAATGATGAGCATTAATTAATGATCTCACCCTTGTTGGCAAGCAATTTTTCGCGCCATTCCTGTAGTTGCTCTGGCGTTTGTCTTAACCATTCCGTTACTTCGCCAACAACTTTCAGTGGTTCCGCAGTCCGGTAAGAGCGGGTTGGGTTACCGGGAAACTTTTTGTTGGTGACATTGGGGTCATCCTCAAAGCGGCCGGAAGGCTCAACAATATAGACACGCTCAGGCCCGCCGCCCCTTGCCAGGGCAGCAGCCAAACCTGCCCCATTGATCAGGGCGGTGAAGTAAATATGGTTCATTATGAGGTCTTCCTGATAGTTGGAGATACGTCCGGCAGTCAGCAGGTCCCCATACTTGAGGTCAGCCCTTGTCCCGTGATAGAACGGCCCCTTGTCGGACGGAATGCTTACAGACGCGGATGCCAGGTCCTGGTGCCTTTTTGCAAGATCAAGCTCGCCCATTTGCTGGTAACAATTCGCGATGCTGGCGTAAAGTGAAGGCAAAGCGCCCCGAACAGCGTCGTCATTAATCTTTAAAGCCAACTTTAAGGCCGTCTGATACCACCTGAGTTTCTCAGTCTCACTTGATTGAAGCCGGGCAATATACCAGGCTGCTATAAACTGTTCAAATTCGGTTGTTGCCTCGTTCCAGGCCTGGTCAAATAGCTCAAGCGCAGCCTCAAGATTGCCGGCCTCTTCCATCTGCATGCCCTTCATACAAACCTGTATGACAGGATTATGTGGGTTAAATTCCATACTTATTTTTGTGAAAGTGTCTTTGTTTTATTGAGATAATTAAATGCTTTTTAAAGTCCTCAATGAGATCGCTCGCTAAGTTTTAATGCACACAAAGAACATTCAACTCATCTTTCATCCTCCGTTTGAGAGCGCAGCCCATGAATGTTTTTCTAAAAAATGGCGGCTATGTTTCGAAAATAATGAGCTAAACCGGTAAAAAACAGGAGTTTCAACTATATTTTTTTTGACGTACCAGGGGACTAGTTTTTGCGTTATTTCTACAAAGAGCAATAGCCTGAATAAAGTGCTATACAATAGAAATTAAAAGGTACGTTACGGACCGATCACTTTATCTGTATGTCGAAACGGAAGGACGCCATCTGTATAGGTGTAGCCTTTCCTGGAAGTTACTACCCTGCTGAATTCCTTTCGATCATTCCTTCAATTGCATAAGGTGGTTAAATGATTGCTTAAACCGCCTTAGGTAGTTGAGAATTATAATGTTTGCGCCTGGTTCTTATGCGATATATCAAATAGCCTAAAAAAGGAATAAAAACAACCAGAAGAAGATACCCCACACTATAATCTCTTGACCTCCTGTAGCAAGAATGAACTACAAATACTAAGACCAGATAAGAATGTACTGCGATCAGGCAGTAAAATATATTATTCAGCATATCGCCCTGGAGTTGCATGAGTTTATTCAGGTTAGGTTTTATGACTCTTTTTCAAGTTTAGAAGCAACAAACGAAGCTACAAAATGACGTGCTGCTAATGTGGCATAATTGAAGAAAAACTTAGCACGAATGTAAATGTTCAGCAGAAGTCCCTTGTATTATGTCGGCTGGTTTAGTGCACAACTTCGGGACAAGAAAAGCGCCGTGGTGAGCTTGCTGCCTTTTAGGTACGACGGAGTTCACTGGCACGTGGATTGAAACGGATAGTTTTAGACGAGAATCAGAAGAGACTAAGATCAAACCAACCTTCAAGCCGCGTGTAAAGGGCTCTATATTGCCTGTCGGTAAAGTTTGGAAAATGTCTAAGCCTGCTTAGCCAGACATTTTTAGACATTTTCCGTAGACATTTTAAATAGTAAAGACCACTCCCTTTCAGAAGCATTCCAGTACAGGAAGCAAAAGCTATTGCAAGAATGAAAGTAGGCAAGGTCTTCATATAGGAAGTAATAATACAATAATCCACTGTTTTGAATATCTCTTTCAGCCCTTCATAATCTATCTTCACCCCACCGCCAGCTTCCTGGTCTCTTTCCACAAGTACGCAGGCATAGGTTCATTTAATCTCCATTCTATATTCATCGGCTTGGAGCCGCTCGATTTCATAAAATTTGCATCGCCCAGGAACACGTACGACATGGTATTTCCGTACTCATCGTCATTTTGCTCCCGCACAAAAAGCAGGATCGTTTTATCCAGCTCCTGATGCTTGAGGTAGGACTGCCCTTTCGTAGATTCGGGCGAAGTAGCGTTCTGAGATTGCCAATGAAAGAGGTACTCGTTGATGGCATAGTCATCATAAAGCGTTGTCGGAGAATACTCCTTTTCCGATTTCTTTAGGGTAATGAATAAGGCTTCTACATTGAGTTCCTTGTTCAATGCTACACCCTCCCGATTGGATGACGCTTTTTCAAAAGTATGCAGTCCTAATGCCGTCAGAATCTGGTCGCGATTATAGCGGCTGTGTAATTTTAGGGGGCATGGAAATGGAAGTTCGATATCCCTTTCGACAAAGTCAATCTGATCCATCAGATAATCCACGAGCTCATCAAGCTCGGAAATCATCACCGGATTTTTTCTTAGGATTGCGACGCTTTGAGCCAGGGTCTTATACCCCAGGTTCGGCCCTGCCTCTCGCCAGATGTCATAGTGAAGCATCAGGAGAAGTATTTCTTCCACAGCGGTTGGTTTTGCTATTTCCCAATCTTCTCTTATCAGGCGCCTTATGAAGTTCAGATAGCTGTAGGAATTACACTGAAGCAGACGCTGGGTCATAAACCTCGTCAGTTCCTTTTCCTGAGGTTCAGCAAAGTCTGCTATCATGCCTGCCGCAGCCAGTAGCCTCTTCCAACTTCCTTTTTTATAGAGAAGTGGTAGCTCCAGGCGATTGAATTCCAGAAAATTCCTTAGCGTAAGTGGCAAGGTAGAATTTAGCGTAAAGCTTCGGATCTTAGCGATGAGCTGACTCCTGTTAAAGCCTGTCGCCTCCCTGATATTCCGAAGGATCGCTTCTTTGGCTTTCTTCTCAAGGATTATAGAACAGCCTAAGGGCAGATGCGGAAACTCATCTTCTATTTCTTTCTCTATCGAAGTATGAGTTTTGCCTACTAAGGCTCTGAACTTATGCTCGAAGTCGTACTGTGCATTTGCGTTCCCTACAAAATCGAGCACAGTCAAACACTCTTTACCATCAGCCAGGCGAAGCCCCTGCCGAGCTGCTGAAGGAAAATGGTGAGACTTTCCGTCGGACGAAGAAACAGAACGGTATCAATTTCAGGGATATCGACCCCTTCGTTAAAGATGTCTACTACAAACAGGTAGTTGATCTCCTTGTTCCTTAAGCGCCTGCGGACGCCATCGCGGTCCCCGGGACTGCTACTAGTGAGATAATCAGCTTTCAGTCCTGCCAGAACAAACTTCTCAGCCATGTACTGCGCATGTGCCTGGCTCACGCAGAACCCTAAAGCCCGGACTTCCTGCAGATCGGTTAAATACTTGTCGCAGTTCTTAAGAATCTCGCCTGCTCTTCTGTCCTCTGCTGTATAGAGTTTTGTAAGTTCGTTTATGTCATAGCGTCCGTTTCTCCAGGCCACCTGTGTGAGGTCCACTGAATCAGAAACAGCGAAATATTGAAAAGGGGAAAGCAGCTTCCTGTTAATGGCCTCCGGCAATCTAATCTCTGCTGCAATGGTATTGCAGAAATCTCTTAAGAGGTCCTCTCCATCCATTCGTTCCGGAGTAGCCGTTAGTCCTAATAGAACGCGTGGAGAGAAGCGATCGAAAATGAAACGGTAACTGGTTGCAGGAGCGTGGTGTACCTCATCGATGATGATGAAATCGTAAAAATCAGGGCTGAGCTTAATTTCGTCAACCCGGTTTTTCAGCGTTTGTACAGAGGCAAAAACGTACTCCAGATTAGAAGGTTCCATTCCATCTACCCACAGCTCTCCAAAGTTTGCGTCTCGTAATACGTGCCTGAAGGTCTCTTGCGCCTGTTCGAGGATCTCTTTGCGATGAGTAATAAAAAGCAGCCTAGCCCGCGGCGTACGGCTCCTAAATCTCTTATAATCAAAAGCAGACACCACTGTCTTTCCTGTTCCGGTTGCAGCAACTAACAGGTTCTTATTTCGTTGGTGTACTATTCGTTCCGACTCAAGCTTAGTCAATATTTCCTCCTGATAAGGAAAAGGCTTCAAGTCAAAAAAGGTCGTGAGACCGGATCCGTCCTGAATTCTCTGAGTCCTTAAGGCCTTACTCAGCTTTTCGGTGTCTCGCCCTGCCTGATAGTATTCGAATTCCTTGTCCTCCCAATAAGTTTCAAAGGTCTTTTTGAACTTATCGATAATATGGTTGATCTCCCTGGTAGTCACCTTTAAATTCCACTCCAAACCGTTGGTTAGGGCAGAACGGGAAATGTTTGAGGAGCCGATATAGCCGGTGTGAAAGCCCGTATTCCGTAAGAACAAGTAAGCCTTCGCGTGTAGCCGTTCGTGATCGCCATTATACGAAACCTTTATTTCTGTATTCTTGAGGCCCGAGAGAAATTCAACGGCTTTTACATCTGTTGCTCCCATATAGGAAGTGGTGATGATCTTCAGTTTCCGTCCGCTGTTGGTAAACTCTTCCAGCTCTTCCTTAAATATGCGGATACCCGAGTATTTAATGAAAGAAACGAGCCAGTAAACTTCATCTGATGACAGTATCTCCTTCCTGATTTCACTTTCCAGGGAAATCCCGACGTTATTGCCGGTAAACAGCTCGCTTTGCGATAAGCGGGTATAAGGGGTTATTCGCTTCAGTCTTTCGCTGAAGCTGGTGTATGGGGAATCCAGTTTTGAAAACACTGCCTGCAGTACCTCCCCGCTTTTCAGCAGATTGTTTGAAATATCCAGCTTTGGTAATTCATCAATTAATAGCTGAATGATTTTATTGGACAGCTCTACCTGCCTGAGCAAGCTATCATCGCCTCTCAGCTCGCTCAAGGCAAAACGAATAGTATCAGACAGATATTGACTTAAATAACGCGCAGCTTCTTCCTTGTCTAAAACCGCGGTCTTAACAAAGAACTCTTCATCTGGAATCGTTTGAAGCTTATTATAGAAAAGTTTATTGATCAGTTGCTCGTATAAGCCGAGCTCGGTTTTCATCATACACTATCGCGAGCACTAAGGTTTCAAGGCCCTACTTCAAATGTAAGTTATTATTCCAGATGAATATCTTGTTTTTGAGTTATAAAGGAGCTTCGTTATAAATGCACCCTTACGGGTATAACGCACTCGATTTTCAATAGATTTATACCCCTGCGGGTATAAATAACCAATTTTTACTTATCTTGTACCCATTCGGGTATAAAATGGAAACAAAGGAGCTTCGGGAATTAGTAAAGGAAAAGCGTAAAGCTTTAAAATTAACTCAGGAAGATCTGGCTGCAAAAGCAGGGGTTGGCCTCCGCTTTATACGTGAGCTGGAGCAAGGTAAGGCGACGCTCCAGATGGATAAAGTTAATCAGGTTCTTTTCCTTTTTGGATATCAACTTGGTCCGGTACCACTTAACAGAAACAAGTGATAGATGAGAGCCGCGAAAGTACTGATGCACAATGAGTTCGCAGGAATCCTGCTCGAAGACCAGGACGGGTACCACTTCCGGTACGAGGAAGATTATCTGCAGCTTAAAGAAGCGGAACCGGTCAGTTTGACCTTGCCTCTGCAGGCAGAGGAATTTCATAGTCAGATCCTGTTCCCCTTTTTTGACGGGCTGATCCCCGAAGGGTGGCTGCTGCATATTGCGGAAAAGAGCTGGAAAATAAATCCCAGGGACAGAATGAGCCTGCTATTGGTAGCTTGTCGCGACTGCATCGGCGCTGTAAGTATTGAACCAGTAAACGGAGACGAAAATGAGTGAGCGTTGTCTGTATTGTTACCAGGAATTAAATGGAGCAGAAAAAGACTTTCATGCGAGATGCAGCAAGAAAATCTTTGGGCAGGCTATTCCTCCTGATCTCCCCTACTCAGAAGATCAGATGAGTGACCTCGCCGAGGACATAATAAAAAGCCACGTGGCTGTAACCGGAGTTCAGCCGAAACTATCAGTAGGAATAGAAAAAATCCGGACAAGAATGCACCGGATAGAATTACCATTGTTGGCGTATTTGGAAATTACATTCTGAAGCCACCAACAGCTCAATATCCAAACTTGCCCGAGCTCGAAGATTTGACCATGCATCTTGCCAGTATTACCGGTATTGCAACGGTTCCTCATTCTTTGATACGGTTGCAGACAGGACAGCTTGCCTATATCACCAAACGAATAGACCGGCACAAAAAGCAGAAGCTTCATATGGAAGATATGTGTCAGCTGACCGAGCGGCTGACCGAACACAAGTACAAAGGTTCGTATGAGCAGATAGCCAGGGTAATCCTAAAATATTCCGTGAACCCCGGGTTAGATATTATCAATTTCTTTGAGCAAGTAATATTCTGCTTTCTCACCGGCAATAATGATATGCATCTTAAAAACTTCTCACTGATCAAGGCTCCAGATCTGGGTTATAGCTTAACTCCCGCTTATGATATGGTTGCTGCGGCACTGGTGGTCGAAAAAGATACGGAGGAGCTTGCCTTGAACTTAAACGGTAAGAAAAATAAGATAACAAGAAAAGACTTCGAGGCCGCTATGGGACACCTGGACGGAAGAGTTATCGCAAATATTTTTTCGAGGTTCAGGAAGTCGATACCGCAGTGGGAAAGCTTCATTGACGTCAGCTTCCTCTCAGCAGATATGCGGCAGCGGTACAAGGAGCTTATCAAAGCCAAGGCGGGGCAGCTCGAGCTATAGTTATTTTACACGTAGCATTCTAATGGACGTCTGGCACCGGCTTGAATAGAAAAGAAGAAGTGAGAGAGAGCACAACTAAATTTGTTAGCAGGTAATAGGGTAAATTGCCGTTATTCACGATTTGACTGCGCCGGTTATTTCTTTCCCCTTGGGCAAATAGAATGATAGGTGGTCCAGGTTCGTCGGGATGGCAGGATGCATCCGAAACGCTCTAAATTATTGATTTACAATGCCGTTATTCTACGCTCAGGAATGAGGGTGTGAATTAGGGCATTTTTTGAAAAACTTCTAAGGAACTATTTTCGCAGTGCTGGCTTTGTATTTGCTGTCAATGCTTATCAAAAATAGAGATATAAAATCATATTGACAAGATGAATAAAAGGGCTCGCGGGATCTTCCCTATAACCAAAGACATTGATCTTGTGACGTGGGTAACCTTGATATACATTGATGTAGCCGGTTTACAAGGGTAAGTGTGATCTCGTCGTCAATGGGTGCGTTTGGATCGATGTTATTCAAGGTCAAATGGAATTGAATGGCCCAGCCGGAATGATCCACGTTACCGTAAATGCAGAGCTCGCCACTCAAGTGGTTTTGCCACAAAATCTGCCGCCCGATCAGAAAAAATTCAAGAATGGGTCGATCCGACAGCGGCTGGATCAAGACGATCCTGAAGCACTTATATTGAAACGAGCGAAATAAGCCGATTGAAAAACTTAGGCTAAGGCCAGCGAATGCTTATACTGCTGCAGGTGTGCATAAGCCCGGGCAATGCTTTCTTTCTTGAAAAGCTCTCGTTTTCGACTGGTCCATAAATTATCGGCCACTTGGTCGATGGAATATTGCGGATGTTCGGCGAGCATAAAAGCGACCGAGGCCAGGATCTCCAGCGACAGTTCTGAAGTAAAATTCTTCAGAAAATATAGCAACCCTTGCAAGCGGTCCTGGTCAAAAAAGTACAGAGCGACCTTTAAGTTAACTTAAAGGTCGCTTTTGTTTTTATTCAATTCGGCAAAAAGCGCCAGGGCTCTTAAGCCATTTGCGTAAAAGAAGTTAGGCCTACCATCTAAACCGCTGGGTACAGCCCGAGATTATAGGGGATTTAGAGCTTTTACTCGAGCGTTGTTTTCTGAATTAAACGAATGTCCCGCGACGAACTGCCGATGAGAAAACTATAAGCTCCGGGTTCAAAGACCCATTGTCTTTGCTTATCATGATAGTACATCAGGTCGTTCTTATTAATCTTAAGTTGCACTTCTTTTGATTCTCCGGGTTTGAGATATACCTTGTTAAATGCCTTCAGTTCTTTAGCTGGACGGGCCAGTTCTGACTTCTCTTGTGAGACATATACCTGAATTACCTCGGCACCCTCCCGTTTACCGGTATTTGTGAGTGTAAACGACAGAACAACATTTTCCCTGTTCGGATAAACTTTCATGTCGCCGTACTTGAAGGTGGTATAAGATAAGCCATGTCCGAACGGGAACTGTGGCTCCGCTTTATAGGTATCGTAGTAACGATAGCCTACATAGATGTCGTCTTTATACTCCTGCTCCAGCGTCACAAGATTACCGGGATACTCTCCGAGAGCATGGGCAGGTACGTCCTCCAGCTTTGTGGGAAATGTCATTGGCAATTTTCCTGAAGGATTTACCTTTCCAAAGATTATATTCGCTAGTGCGGTGCCACCCTCCATGCCGGGATACCATGCTTCGATGAGCGCATTGGTTTGGTTAACCCACTTGGTCATATCGGCAGCCCCTCCGCCCATCATTACCACTACGGTCTTCGGATTTGCTTTTAACACTTTACTAATCAGTTGATCCTGGCCAAAAGGAAGTGTAATATCGTGCTTGTCGCGTGCTTCTACATCGTAAGCTGGGTTCTTTTCCTGTTCCATTCCTTCTCCATAGCCATGTATCCAACCGCCTACAAAGATCACTGCGTCAGCAGACTTGGCGGCCCTCAGGGCATCTTCAATTAATATAGAATCGCTGCTAAAGTCCTTCTGTATCTTGTATCCCTGGACATAGGTAATATTTACTGAAGTTCCGAGCAAGTTTCTTATTCCCTGCAAAGGAGTCACTTCATAACGGGTGGGTACGCGGGAACTGCCGCCTCCGCCGTGATGCTTATAGTCTGCACCCGACCCGATAACTGCAATAGTTTTTATCCGGGAAGGGTCGAATGGCAGAACCTTGTTTTTATTCTTTAACAAAACAATCCCTTCTTCTGCCACTTTCAGTGCTACTTTCTGGTTATCGTGTTCATTTATAGCAGCCTTCGTCCGCGGGCCGAACATCTTGTTTTGAAACATGACTTTTAAGATACGCTCTACCTTGTCATCAATTACGGAAACAGGTACAACTCCACTTTTAACCAGAGGAATAACCAGGTCGTTATCCATAAAATACTTTTTGGGCGTTCCCATTTCGATGTCCGTACCATTTTTCAGAGCCTCTTTAGTGTCATGAACTGCTCCCCAGTCGCTTATCAGAATGCCCTTAAATCCCCATTCCGTTTTTAGGACCTTGTTAATTAGAAAGTCGTTATGTGAACAGTACTGAGTTCTGAACTTGTTATATGCTCCCATCACCGTCTGGACCTTTGCCTCCTGCACTGCAGCCTTAAATCCGGGAAGATAAATTTCACGTAAGGCGCGGTCGCTCATGTGGACATCCATTTCCATACGTTTAACTTCTTGATTGTTAGCAATAAAATGCTTTACAGAAGCTGCAATGCCCTGGTCTTGGACACCTTTTATGTAACCGACTGCCAACTTTGATATAAGATAAGGGTCTTCGCTGAGGTACTCAAAGTTCCTTCCGTTTAAGGGCGTCCTTATTATATTAATTCCTGGCCCCAAAAGAATATCTTTGCCCCAGAACTTCGCTTCAGCACCAAGCACTTGTCCATATTCATAGCTTAATTCGGCGTTCCATGTAGCGCCTAACGTATTCCCTGTAGGTAGATAGGTTACAGCTCCAGGCAAATCTTTCTGGCCGGGTTCAGGACGAAGCCGAACGCCATGAGGGCCATCTGACATCCATATGGGAGGGATACCCAACCTTGGAACGCCCCCGGAGCTAAAGGTTGAACTTCCATGGATCATGGTTACCTTTTCATCGAGCGACATTTGCGAAAGGAGATCTTTCACCCTGGTGTCTATAGAACGTGAAGTATCTTCATAAGCATCTTTTTCCAAATTGTTATTGAGGTCTGCCCACAGTGGAGGTACTGACTCTAGTTTTGTCTGCTTAAAATCAAAGTTGACTTCTGTATGGCCGTAAGAATCGGTCTGCCTGATGACCCGCGACTTTTCTCCAGCAATGAAGGTTGCGTTTACTGTACCGAGGAGCCTGGCATATACATTGTTTTCCGCCCCGATGGAATTCAGCCCTTTTACTCTTATACTATCTGCCGTTTCAATATAAAGAGAGGGCCGTGCATCTGCTTGTGCTAATCTTAATTGAATATTTTCCAGTGTAATATCTTTTGCGTGACGGATATAAAAGCCATAGGCAGGGAGGCTATGGCCGAACATCCGATTCTCCGGGTAGTCTTTCTCATTCTCTGGCACCCATCGTGAAAGGTCTCTTAACTGGCCAGCTCCGGGGAGTTGGAAGACAATGTCTTTTAAAACCACATTTTTCACATCGTAACCCGGGAAACCGGTAATAGAGCTACTTATCAAGCTATTGCTTATAGCTTTGACGTTACTGATCGTTACGTTACTAAGCGAACCTACTATTACTTTCTGCCCGTCTGTGCCAGCCCGCCTTTCCCTATCTCCAAGCTTAATAAAGATGGGAGTCTGAACACCCTCCATCGTAATGTCTGACACCGTTATTTTATCCATTACTCCTCCGTCGACCACTTCAAGAGCAATACCCGAAAGTGTAGATATGCTGGCGCTCAGTCCGGCAATCTTGGTACTCCATTGGCGAAACTTATCTTCTTTTGGCGGTATAATCTTGCAGTTCGTTACACTGATATTTTTAAAGCCACCAAAGGAGGCTGTTCCCATCTTTATTGCATTACAATTAGAGGACAGCACGCAGTTAGAGACGGATACGTTCTCGCAGGGAGACAAGGTGTTACTTTTGAAACATAAAGCATCATCATCGGAGTCGATGATGCAGTTCGATATCCTTACGTTTTTACTGTCTATGTCTATTCCGTCATTGTTTAGGTTGGCATGGCTGTAAACTTTGATTCCGTTAATGTCTACATTTTCACACTTAAGATAGTGCTGAACCCAAAAGGCTGAGTTCTTCAGTGTAATGTCACTTACCCGTACCCCCTTACAGGCTATAAGAAATACGATTTTTGGCCTCTTAGGATTATTATCAAAAACTTCGAAAGCCGGACTAGATCCGTTTCCGTCGATTGTTCCGGTGCCTGTGATCGCTATATTGGTAGCACCGTTAGCAAAGATGAGGCTTAGATTAGGGCCGGCAAAAAATGGTGAAGGATTAGAAGGGTAGTCTTTCAGATTATCGCTTCCTAAAAGGACCGCACCTGGCGAAAGGTCAAGCTGAACATTATCTTTGAGGTAAAGTGTTCCCGAAACGAAAACCCCTTTTGGGACAACGACTTTTCCCCCGCCTTTCGCGGAACACTGGTCAATCGCCTTTTGAATAAAGAGGGTATTTATTGTTTTTCCATCTCCCTTGGCACCGTACTTAAGAACGTTATACTGTGTTGCAAGCCCTCCTCTTGGTAGAATCGCTACGGCGGTTGTTGCATGAATTAAGAAAGCGAAGCACAGAAAAAGAAGACGCGATAGAATTTTTGTTGGTATGTTCATTTTATTAGTGTGTGTTATATTATCACTTGATTTGTTAATTCGGGACCCCCTCTGTTCCCCAGCTCCGGTTTTCTGAAGGGCCCATTTTTATAACCAGGTTACCGCCGGCCACGATGTCTTTATGTTTCAATACAGGTTCGGCCAAGTCCTTTCCATTAAGGACAGCCGACTGTATATAGCGATTTTCCTCTGAAGTACCGATGGCCTCAATCGAAAAAACCTTTCCATTAATATTCAGACTGGCCTTTGGAAATGAGGGAGTGCCCAAGATATATTCCGGACTTCCCGGACAGACGGGATAGAATCCGAGCATGCTGAATACAAGCCATGCAGACATTTGCCCCGCATCTTCATTACCACTTAAGCCGCCGGGACCCGGTCCATATTCCTCCCGGAGTATCTGTCTAACACGAGCCTGAGTTTTCCACGGGAGCCCCACCATAGCGTATAAATAAGGAATCTGGTGGCCCGGCTCATTCCCATGCCAGTAATATCGATAGTCAAAAAGTGTGTCTAACCGGCTGATAAAGCGAGTTCGGCCCCCCATTAAAGTAACGAGCCCAGGCACGTCATGCGGCACGTACCAGGAGTACTGCGAAGGAGAACCCTCTGTTATATAAGAACAACGCAAGGCATGAGGATCAAAGCTATCAATCCACTGACCCGAGGTGTGTCTTCCCCTTACGTAACCAGAGTTTGTATCGAAAACGTTCGTGTAATTAGTACTCCTCTTCTTTAGTATTTTATAGTCTTCCTTTTTATTCAGCATTATTGCTACACGTGATAGGACATAGTCATCGTAGGCATACTCGAGGGTGCGCGATACCTGCTCCTGCTGATGAAAAGCATCAGGAACAGAATCTTCGAGCGGGATGTAGTTATACCTGAGGTAGGATTCGAGGGCTCTTCTGCCCTTCCCGTCCCTATACTCCTCCACGTTTCTGTTAATTTCAAAGGCATTTTTTCTCATCGCTTCATACGCCTCTTCGGCGAGGGATGAGCCGATACCCTTTATCAAGGCATCGCCGAGCATTGAAACAGCATGATCTCCAATCATTGCTGCGGTATAACTATTCCAGCAGGGAAATATGGGCAGCCATCCCCCTTCTTTGGCTTTACTCAGAAGAGACTTCATCATATCCTCGGTTCGTTCAGGTGCCAGAATCGTCAGCAGAGGATGCACGGCCCTATATGTATCCCAGAGCGAAAAGTCATCATAATACTCGAAATCTCTTGCCTTTCTCTCTTGTCCCTGTGATGCGAAGGCGTTATACGAACCGTTCACGTCACTGACCACCCTGGGCAAAAGTTTCGTATGATATAAAGCCGTGTAGAACAATTTTTTCTGCTCATCATCTACACCTTCTACCTGAACCTTACCGAGTTCTTTTTCCCAGCATTGGCGCGCACGCTCTTTAACTGCTTCCATATCCCATTCTGGAATTTCGGCCTGTAGATTATTTCTTGCTTCGGCAATACTGGTAAACGAGCACCCAACCCTCACCCTTACCACCTTAGAGTGGTTTAGAACGAACCTGGAAAAGGCTCCGACGGCCTGCCCTGAACCATGCTGCTTATTCTTTTGATTTAATACTTTTCGTCCTCTCCAAACTCCGAAAGTTTCGAATGGCGAGTCAAAAACAGCTACAAAATAGCCGCTGAAGCCTGCCGGCTTTCCCAATCCCTGATAGATACAGTGAACGGGATTGTAGCCGCGAATCTCCCTTTTTTCCGGGTCTACCTCTACGTACCCTTCTCCTTCATCGCTGTTGGGCTCAATTATAATATAGGCGTCTTCTTCTTTACTGAATGAGAATTGGAGCATAGCCGAATGACTCAGCCCAGAAAGCTCCACAGCTATTTTTGAACGATCAAGGAAAACGGCATAACTTGCTGGTGTTGCTTTTTCCTGTTTGTGGTCAAAATGGGATGCTCTTTGTGCTGCATCCAGTTCCAATGCGCCGCTTAATGGCATAATAGTCATGCTTCCGTAGTCTTGAGTACAGGATCCACTGAGCCAATGACTCGCCCTGAAGCCTTGTATCTTTTTATCTTCGTAATAATAGGGCGAAATACACTTCGTTTCCGTCGCTTGGGTCTGTGGGGTCCAGCTTGTCATGCCGTGCGGTACACCAACCGCCGGGAAGGTCTGACCGCGTAGCTCTGAGCCATCCTGACTGTAACGCAGTGCACTTTCGGTCGTGCTTATTCCGGTTCCAATCAGCGGGTCTACAAATTCAAAAGGAGACTTACTGCTTTTCGTCGGAACCTGTCCTGAAGATATTAATGTAACGGCAAGCAAAGTTATCGTCAATACTAGTCTGTGCATCCCTTCCTCCTTACCTTTCAGATATTATTCTTGCTGAAGCATGGGACTCCGATGGCTTTGGCGCCATAATAAATTCCAGTTCGCCACCTTCTGTGATTTCCTTATGAGTAATCCAGTTCCTATTTAAAGATTTGCCATTGAGTCGTACCGACTGAATGTATTTATTTAAGGGAGAAAGACCTTTGGCAGCTATAGAGAAGGTCTTGCCGTTATATCTGATTGTAGCTTTTTTGAATAAGGGGGAGCCGAATAGATACTTCCCATCTGCTGGATTGACTGGATAAAATCCAAGTGCACTGAAAACGTACCATGCTGACATCTGCCCACAATCTTCATTCCCTGAGAGCCCGTTTGCTTCTACTCCATAAAGGCGTCGTCTTATTTCATCCACTTTTTCCTGGGTCTTCCAAGGCTGACCTGCGTAGTTGTATAGATACGCGATATGATGACTAGGCTCATTACCGTGAGCATATTCCCCGATGAGACCTGTTATGTCAACTGGTTTGTTAATGTGTTCTGCGCTTTTTTGATTAAAAAGTTCATCGAGCCGTTGGCTAAACTTTGCTTTCCCGCCCATCAACGCGATTAGCCCTTCTATATCATGCGGCACAAACCAGGAATACTGCCAGCTATTTCCTTCTATAAAATCAGATTTGCCGTACGACGCAAACGCGGGATCAAAACCAGGAACGAAGGCTCCTATGGAGTTCTTGCCTCTCATAAAGCCACTTTCTGAATCGAACACGTTCTTATAAGCCAGTGAGCGCTCTTTAAAATACTGGTAGTCGTCCTTCTTACCCAGTGCTTTTGCCATCTGTGCGATGCACCAGTCATCATATGCATATTCAAGGGTTTTGGAAACCGACTTGTTTTCAAGGTCGGCTGGGACGTAATTGAACTTCTTCAAGTATTTCACTCCGAAACTGTCCTGCATGGCACTTTTCTTCATTGCCTCGTATGCCAGATTAACATCATATCCCCGGAAACCTTTAAAGTAAGCATCTGTAATAACAGGGATAGCATGATATCCGATCATACAGTTAGTTTCACTCCCTACCAGTGGCCAGACAGGTAGCAGGCCGTATTCCTTATACTGCGCAAGCATAGACTGAATAAATTGATTTACGCGTGCGGGCTGCGTAATAGTAAAAAGTGGGTGCGCTGCCCGGAATGTGTCCCAAAGTGAAAAAATGGTATAATTTTCTAGACCCGGAATACTGCGCACCTTTTTATCAAAGCCCTTGTACCGGCTGTCGACGTCTGAGAATGTCGTCGGAGCAAGCATGGTATGATACAGCGCGGTGTAGAATACTTTCTTTTCTTTGGTAGTGGTATCGGCTACCTGGAGGCAGGCCATTGCGCCTTCCCACTCCTCGGTAGCTTCTCTCCTGATCTGTTCGAAGTTCCAGTTCGGCGTTTCTGTGCGAAGGTTGTTCAGTGCCCCTTGTTCATCCACATAAGAAATGCCCACTTTTAGCAGAATCGCTTCATTCTTCAGAGTATTGAAGTTTAAGACTACTTTCAGGTCCCGGCCATCTGCTCTCTTCAGGCCATTCGATAAGACTTGCCCACGGCCTATGCCAGCGCTCTTAAAAGGTTTAGAAAAGCGGGCTGTGAACCAAATCTCTTCATTTGCGAAATCTTTTTCGTCTCCCTCGCCCCAACCCCTTGTTTTCCTATATCCGGTAATCGTTGAATCATTGTCGATTCTCACCCAGGCAGTAATGACAGAGTCTGTCTTGAAACCGTGAAAGAGATCCAAAAGAATATGGCTCTTGTCGGACGAGGGGAAGGTATACCGGTGAAAACCGACCCTTTTGGTTGTTGTTAGTTCAGCCTTAATGCCATACGAGTCAAGAAAGACGGAATAATAACCAGGACTTGCTTTCTCACTTTCCTTCTTGAATACCGAACGGTACCCGTCGGCCGGATTACTTCTGCTTCCTGGAGTCAGCTTAATGTCTCCCGTACCTGGCATGACTAAGATATCCATAAGATCTCCCCGGCCGGTCCCGCTTAAATGCGTATGGCTGAAGCCCATTATTGAGCGATCAGAATCGTGGTAACCGGAGCACCAATCCCAACCTTCGTTAAAAGTGTCGGGACTGAGTTGCACCATGCCAAAGGGGCGCGTTGCTCCAGGAAAGGTATGACCATGCCCGCCCGTCCCAATAAAAGGATCGACGTACTTCGTTAGTTGCTGCGCGCGCGAGTATGGCAGCAGAAAAAGTGAGAATATCGTTAATGAGATATGTACTCTCATTAACAATGAAAATTTATGTCGCCTAAGTAATTGCTTTTTTAATTTGTTTCCCATCGTTTGTATTGTTGTTCGGACATATTGGTTAAGTTATTTAGTTCTGATTATCTGTACTTTTGATTGAATATTCGCTGTCTTCACACCGCCTTGTCCGACTGAAGCGACGCTAAATGTTCCGCCCTTAGTAAAATGATTAAATTTGAATAGCTAAATTTACAAAAGACATGTATGCTAGGGGTGGACAAACCCGGGCAGATTGATGCGAATCACCAGAATGCGCTTTTATTTGCGCAGGCGGGGTAAATTTGCATGGTTCTGCTATCGTCATAGCATTCACTATTATCATTTGAACCATTAGAACTGTACAGTTGAAAAACAAGGCTTACATACTAAAGTGCATTGAGCTTGTAGAAAAAAGAATGAACTGGGGTAGTAATAAAGATTGGATCGATTATAACTTCAGAAACTTGAGTGAACAGATCTTTGACGCATCGAAGGTGTCGATCAGCGTTCGTACTTTAAAGAGAATTTTCCGGCAGGAAACCGACTCCAACACATTTTATGAACCTCAAATAGCTACAAAAAATGCTCTTGCTGTTTTCCTGGAATATAAAGATTGGGCGGAGTTTGTACGTGTTAATTTTCCACGATCAACCGGCACAGAACAAGATGAATCAGAGCTTCGGGAGGAAGATGGAGTGCCCCTTCAGGTTCATAACGCGCCTCAACAGCTTTCGCCTCCTAGCAGGCCCAAGAATCGATCTCTCTTGCTTATCCCTGCCTTGCTTGTTCTCTTCCTGGTTTTCGGAATTCTGTTTTGGGGGCAGCAAAAGGCACCCTTAAAGTTCACTTCAAAAAATATAATAGCAGACAACTATGCATTTGGATATGACCTGTCAGGAATGTCATACAATACTGCGACAGTTGATTTAGACCATGCCATATATAAAGCGCTGCTGAATAAAAAAGGGGAGTTCAGCTATCCTTTTAAGCTTCCTGACTATTACAAGGTTAAACTTATCGTAGATGGAGAAACAGTGGCACGAAGAGACATTCATATTCTTTCTAAAGGTTGGGTGAGTGTCGTTGAGCAAAACCACAAGGAACGCCTGATTTCAGACAGGTCACTGCACCACCGGAACCAGCTACTGCATCTGCCAGCGGAAGAACTCGCCAAGATAAAGATCGATACGACTGATGAATACTGGCTGGACTTTAGGAACATTAGGAACTTTGATATAGACGGCGACAATCTTCTTCTTGAAATAGATGTAAAAAACGACCAATCTGGCGGGGGGCAGGATTGCTTTGATACCAGCATAGAGTACATGGGCGTCTCAGGGACGGGCCGGGTGAAATTAGTACGGCCCGGCTGTGCTAATTTTGCCGTATTTGAGTTTGGTGAGGTCCGGTTCAACGGTAACTTTCATGACTTAAGTCCTTTTGGCATAGATTTGTCAAAATGGAATACAGTAAAAATTAAAGTCGAGAACAAAAGGGTAAGAGTCTACCTGAATAACCGCCTGGCTTATAAGAACTCTTACAAAGAGCCCATTGGGCAGGTACGCGGATTCAAGATCAAGTTTAAAGGCTCAGGCTCGATGGATAATATCCGGGTATTCAATTCAGACAAACGACTGGTCTATCGAGACAACTTCGATAGCGCCCCGATTAATTGAGCATTGTATTACCTGGTATCGGTACTTATAAAAAGCGGAATCACAATATTGCCATCCCATCCCCTTGAAGGAAATCCGGTCATGGGAATAGTTCTTGTCTTATCTCCGCGGATATCGGTTATCATGGGAGACCAGGTCCGATTAGGGCCGTTTGTACAGGCTATTATAGAAACCGAAGAGTTGTCGTTTATAATGCCGGGAGGATCGGGATCGGCGTCTCTGCCAAAGCGGTTCATTATTCCCCCAAGCACTTCCAGTTTTGCGCCTTTCTCCGCTTTAAAAACGGAGAATGTTTTTTCAGTTTTAAAGCCAAAGACCCAAAGAGTACTATTCTGACCTGCGTTAATCTGGTAATGATCTGCTTTCTCGTTATTAATAAAGCGGGCGTAAGCCCGTACGTTTTCAATGACACCCGGCACGCGGGCAAAGCCGTGTACGTTGTTAGCGAATATCTTTGTTCCGACACTTTTAAGCCCTCCCTGGTATACGTTGGCTGCAGAACTAGTACTTTCCAGAAAAAGGTCGCGGGCCTCGGAATGCTTTATAGAGCCGGCGGCTAGTTCAGTGTCTTTAATCAAGAGGATATCGGTAGATCTTTCTCCTATTTCAAATTTAACACCGGGACCTTCTATCCTTGTATCTCCACCGATAATTTGCTTTACTGTAGCAGGGATTATCACTGTTCCACTTAAAAAATAGCTATTCTTTGGAAAACAAATCACTTCGTGGCCTGAATTAAAAGCGCGTTGAACCGCTAAGCGGTCATCAACGTTTCCGTCCCCGGTAGCTCCAAAGTCGTCTACGCTAGCCCATTTTCTAAAGTCGGGCACCCATTGTATCAAGGGATAATCTTCGATCGTTAAGTTCAGAGATTTGGCGGGCTTACCTTTTGCCCGGGGATCCCAGGCATTCAATTCAGCGTTGCTTACAAATTCGTGAATCCTCCCGTTTGCCAGTTCATGCTTATCTGCCTTTATAACTCCAGCCCTAAAGCCTTTCATCTTAATGTCTCTGGCAAACAGGAAACCTTCCTCTATCAAGAGAGCGCAGCTACCTCCACGGGCGTTAAATTGACTATTAAGTATAACGGCATGAGGCAAGCGATTTCCTTTGGCCTTCAAAGCCAGGCCTACAGGAGCGCCTTTACTACATACTTTCCGTAAGGACACAGACATCCCAACTAAACGAATAGCTTCCTGCAGTGAATTGTTGATACTTACATATTCAATTGACGGGTGAGATTCAGTGTCACCTTCTAACATAAGTCCCCGCTTAAAACCGTCAATAGTAAGGTTGCTATAATATCCATGGGCGGATCCGATCCGGACGTGAAGACCGATTTCTCCCTCTCCAACAATTCTGACGTTATCCAGGCGGGACGTGTTGGCTCCATAAAAGTCGAGACCTATAGCTCCCGTGTTTCCTTTACCTGTATTGATAGTAATATTCCTAAACTTAAAGCCAGCGGGGGCGTTATTAAAAATAGTCCCTCTATCGAACTTAGAAAAGGAGATAACGGGCTTATTTGCCCCCGCACCGAAATCTGGCAGGTGATCTGCAAGTTTGATCACTACATTTTCCCTGCTTTGCCCGACTATTTTCAAGCCAGCAGTTCCTTCTCTGTTAGCGGCTATCTGGTGTTTTTCGCAGTCGGGAACTGGTTCTCCTGAGTATACCAGGGATTTAGAAACAAGGTATACGCCGTCAGGGAAATAGATATGCCAATACTCATGCCATCCACAAGGCTGGCCTGCGGCTTTGAGCCGGCTCACAACCCAATCCATAGCTGCAATAATGGCATCCGAATCGTCCGTCTTTCCATCGCCTTTTGCATTGCGGCTATATATTCCTGCCTCTACCAGTTTTTTAACATTGATAAAGCGTCCGCCATTTTCTCTAAACATGCAAGGGGGATAAACTTCATTAACGCTGATATTCCTGTCTTGTGCCAGAACAGTAATATGTCCTAAAACCACCAGAACTGCTATTACCCCAAACTTTTTCATCTTGAACATTCCTAATTGAAAAACCGGCTTACCTCTCAGGTAAGCCGGTTAGAGAATTAATAATCGTTATTTTGTTCTAATTTAGGGTTTCGGTTTCGCTCGCGTTGGGGGATGGGCCATATTGTTTTAGCGGTGCTGATGCCAAGCACTGCTTCTGCCTTGCCGTTACGTTTTAAATCCACCCAACGGTGTCCTTCGAAGGCAAGCTCCAGCATACGTTCGTTATCTATTGCAGCAGTGAGGTCAAACCCTTTGGCCATATCGAGGTTACTTGGATAATCATAAGGCGACGCAGACGAGAGGGCGACATTAAAGGCCCGTCTTCTGACGATATTCAAGTCCTGCACGGCGAGGCTGGTTTGACCTAACTTGTTCAGCGCTTCCGCCCGGATGAGTATGATATCAGCCAGACGAAGGACTATGATGTTAGGGTCTTCGTTGGAGTTGCTCCGGTTATGCTTCTTTACGTAAACCTGCCCTGCAGTCTTAAACTGAGGAGTAGTACTTACTGCAGTGCTGGCAGCTTTCCTAATATCTCCTTCATCAAAAGCTCTCAGAATCTTTTGTGAGGGAACGATCTGATATTGACCGCCGACGACTGTTGACTGGTTTGATTGCGGCATGAAACGCGTATGCAAGCCATGTCCCTCAGAAGTGGAGCTAACAAATTGCACTTCCCAGATAGATTCGGAAGAATTTCTTCCAGCCGGAGTAAACATATTAGCGTAAGCGGTTGGATTAGTTAGGAGGGAGTAAAGTGGGTTGTTGATCACCTGGGTGGCTTTGTCTACCGCCTTCTGATATTCCTTTGTAGTAAGGTAGACTTTTGCCAAAAGAGCCTGGGCCGCTCCCCGGGTAGCTCGTCCTCTCGTCTGTGTCGCATCAGCAAATGAAACGGGTATGCTTGCTTCCGCTTCTGTCAGGTCGTCTATTATTTGAGCGTACACTTCATCTACACTGTTTTTAGCAATGGTAAAGTCAGCATTGAAAGAGTCGTAAGGCCTGGTAATAATTGGTACTCCTCCATACGCCGTTACTAGATTATAATAAAAATAAGCTCTCAGGAACTTTGACTCAGCTAAAATAGCTGCCTTTTCTTCCTCTGAAAAGGCTTTGTCGTTGATTCCAGGTACTCGGGCTATAATATCGTTAGCGCGATGTATCCCCGAATAGTTGTATTGCCAGTAAAGGTCGACCTGAGCGTTATCCACAGTGAGCAGGTGTGTATTAAATGCCTGGTAACCATCTGCAGCATTATTGAAAGTTACTTCATCAGCTGAAGCCACATAAGCCAGCGGGTTATAAGGAGCGAGACTTTGAATCCGGTCGTACACCCCTATTACTGAAGCAACTGCGTCTTCCTCCGTTTTCCAAAAATTAAGTTCTGCAATTCGATCTTCGGGGTCCTGATTGATTACCTCACAAGAGAACAACAAACTAAGGTTGATCATGAGTAATATCGTCTTAAAGGTTTTCATGTTATCTGGCTAATATTAAAATCCTACATTTAATCCTATCATAATTGTTCGCCCCTGCGGCTGGGTTGCCCAGTCTATGCCAAGCTGGGAGTTTTTAACCTGTTGATTCTGTGATTCCGGGTCATAACCTGAATAGTTGGTCAGGATCCAGAGATTTTGAGCACTGACGTACAGGCGGGCATTGCTCAGCTTAAGCCTCTTAAGAAGAGCAGAAGACAGATTATATCCCAATGTTACATTTTTCAGGCGTAGGAAGCTGCCGTCCTCTATGAACCGTTGTGACACTTCACCATTTGTTCGTCCATCTGGTCCGGCAGGATCATCATAGATCGCCCTTGGGACGTCGGTATATCTGTTTTCCGGCGTCCATCTGCGTAAAGTATTAGTGGTTCCATTATTCTCCCGGTTCATCCTTTCCAATAAATTGCGGGTCTGATTATATACATCATTGCCATAGGACCATTGGAAAAAGACACTTAGATCTACCCCTTTGTAACTTAAATTGTTTGTAATCCCGCCTGAATGTTTGGGTAAAGCATTCCCGAGGATCTGGCGATCCAGCGTTGTGATTACTCCGTCTTTGTTTACATCTTCATAGATCAAATCGCCAGTATTTGGATCAACTCCCAAGCTGCGATAACCGAAGAACGATCCTACTGATTCTCCCACTCTGAATATACTAGTAGGATTTGTTGTATTAAACGATGCAGGTAGAGATTCAGTAAAGTCGGAACTGCTTGGATCTCCTTCTACGGTTGTTGGGAGATAGGTGATCTTGTTCCGGTTAAATGAGATATTGAAATCGGTACTCCATTTGAAGGCTTTTACAAAATTCCTCGTTGTAACTGCCAACTCAAGTCCGGTATTTTCGAGATTGCCAATGTTTGCTCCGAAGGTTCTTGTGAAACCAGAAGTGTAGGGGATCTCCAGCTTAAAGATAAGCTTGTCTGTAGCCTTTTTATAGACATCTGCTACTACTGATATCCTGCTATTAAACAAACTAAAATCGAGTCCTATATCGGTTTGAGTAGTACTCTCCCAACTTAAATCCTTATTACTTAAACTGCCTGCACTGATACCCGGGAGGTTGCCATAATTGCTGCCGACGTTATAGGTAGCGAGTGAAGGAAAGTCATTTCCAAGCCCTTCCTGGTTGCCGGTTATTCCAACGCTTGCACGGAGTTTAAGGTCGCTAATCACTTTTACGTTTTCCATAAACTTTTCTTCCGCAAGGTTCCATCCCCCCGAAATAGAGGGAAAATAACCGAACTTATTGTTCGCTCCGAATCTTGAAGATCCGTCTGCCCGTATGGCAGCCTGTAACATGTACCGGCCTTTATAACTATAGCTGGCACGGCCGAAATAAGAGGCCAGCCCCCACTTTGAACGGAGATCCAACGCCTGGGTCCGCGTAGTAAAGCCGCTTATCGACTTGATAACATCAGTCGAGTTAGTGGTACCGGCTGCTGCAATTTTTCGCACGGCTGATTCCTGTAAGCTCTGTCCGACCAGCATAGCGAGCTTGTGGTCTCCATGCAAAGTCGTCGAGTAAGAGAGGGTATTTTCATTATTCCAAAGTGATACAGAGTATACGCTTGCCGATCCTGAGGCCGGGCTTGAAGGCGCATTAATCTCTCTCGACTGGTATCTGTCGTCTGTAACACTTAATTCGTCGAAACCAAAGGTCGTTTTAAAAGTGAGCCCCTTCAGTATCTTGTATTCGCCGAAGGCATTACCGACGTAGCGATTCGTAGTTGAAACATACCTCAGCGTTTTAGCCAGCATAACAGGGTTTAGCCTGTTTAAAGCGTCGCGGAAATAAGTCCCATCTTCGTTATATATCGGATTGTTCGGATTTTGAGTGAGAGCTAAAGCAAGAATCGACTGCCCCGAAAAACTATTGTCCCTACGGTTATTGTTTGACCGGTTTCCGGTCAGGTTCACTCCAAGCTTTAGATTGCTTGTCGCCTGGAAATCGTAATTTATCCTGCCATTGAACCGTTTAAACCTCTGACCGATAATGGTGCCCGTCTGATCGAAATATCCTGCAGAGACGTAATGCGAAGCCTTGTCGGTACCGCCGGCTACTGACAGGTTGAAGCTTGAGACAGGGGCATCCTGAAAAACCGCGTCCTGCCAATTAGTAGTATTCCCCGTCTTTACGATCCTGGAATCATTGCCAATATTGCTACTGTAGGGTGGTGGGTTATTTCTGGCATTGGCTCGGGCGTCTTCAATCAAATCAACATACTGGTCGCCGTTCAGAAGATCGAGCCGGCGGCTGACACTAGCGACACCGGTATAAGTGCTAAAATTAAATTTTGACTTTCCCTGTTTGCCCTTTTTCGTCGTGATCAACACCACGCCGTTGCCTGCTCTCGATCCATATAGTGACGCAGCTGCAGCATCCTTCAATACCTCTATAGATTCGATATCGTTCATATTGATATCGTTCTGCGTGGTAATACGCTGGCCGTCGGTCTGCATTGGTCCTTCTCCTGCTGCGATATTGTTCATTGGCACTCCGTCTATTACATATAACGGCCGGTTTTCGCCGAATAACGAACCATTACCCCGGATACGAATGTAAGTCTCGTCGCCTGGCGCTCCAGAGTTTTGGACCACCTGAACTCCTGGCGCCTTTCCTTGCAACGCTGCGTCGAGATTAGTAACAGGAACGTTAGCAATGTCTGTTCCTTTTACACTCGTAATAGAAGACGTGATTTCTTTTCGGTTCTGGGTTCCATAGGCTACGATAACAACTTCATTTAACGATTTTGCGTCTGGTTTTAACACAACGTTCATTATCTTATTCCGACCGACCTGGTGTTCTTGTGTCACATAGCCCAAAAAAGAGAATAATAATACAGAACCCTCAGTGGGTGCTTGAATAGAAAAATTACCTTTGGCATCGGTCATAGTGCTGATCCTGGTGCCCTTAACTACAACAGTTGTTCCTGGTAGAGGTTCGCCTGAGGCTTCCTTTACAGATCCGGAGACTTTTAGCATCGGTGACGCTCCCTGCCCTTTTAGGTCAGTCTGCAACAGCGACAGCAGAGAGAACAGTAGTACAAAGAAATTCTTGAATTTCATTTTAATTTTAGTTAATTATTGGTTTTTAAAGACATACCGATTGCCCAGTAATTGAGCTGCTTAAAACATCTGAAGCTCTCCTGGCTATGCCAGAAATAATGATGCTTCAAAAGTTTACAGCAATAAAATTACACTTCCTACATCGGTCACGCTCGTGACAAAGTCGGGCAAACACGTGCGCCGGCCTCTATCGGGCGTTTTTACCCGATATATGAGCTCTTATCCAAGTTGTTTATGCTGCGTAGTCACAAAAGTGATTATCACCGGCACAAGTGAGGCGCTGACTAAACTTCGAACGCCCTCCCTCGGCTTGTCGTGAAAGTCTCAGCTAGTGTAAAGATTACAAAGATAAATCACTAAATCTCTAAAGCGTTTCCGGTGTAGGTCCACTTGAAAGGCTTCGCTCTGGTTTTATTGTAAGTGTCAATATATTGCAATAGTTGTGCAGTAAGTTGTTCTGTAGACTTCCATACCCCACCTTTTAAAACATCTTTAGATAAAATATTAAACCAAATCTCCACCTGATTGAGCCAGGAGGAATAAGTAGGAGTGAAATGAAGGGTTATTTTTCGTTTTCCCCTAAGCCATTCCTTTACCTTTTCATTTTTGTGCACAGCGAGGTTATCTACGATGATATGCAGTTTCTTATTTCTGTAGGAGCGGTCCAGTTTCTTTAGAAAAGACAGAAAGTTTTCTGCATTGTTAGATTTAATAGTTTTGGCCGTGATTTCTCCACTATGGACAGCCAGGGCGGCAATCAGGGCTACTGTACCGTTTCTCTTATAAGTTGCCGTCATCCGTTTGGGGGCGTGTTCTTTCAGGGGAAGTACAGGTGGGGTGCGGTCAAGGGCCTGTATCTGTGTTTTTTCATCTACACATAGTACCAGGGCATTTTCAGGCGGGTTCATATAAAGGCCCACGATAGTGAGCATCTTGCTCTCGAATTCGGGATCAGGACTCTTGCCGCACCAATAGTCGATCTTATGCGGTTTTGTAATCTTCCCCTAGCTAGCTACATTCAAAACTAAAGAATCCCAATGGAAATTACTATTGTTATTATCCTGTTGTAATGTGGGAAACTCGGAGAGTTTTCCATATTTCAACAGGAACTCCACTGGAGTGAGGTGACCAAGGGACGAATGTGGTCGCACGTTATTATACATCCATGCCCAAGCCTGGGCATACTTCCTGATTTCAGCCAAACTATCAAACATGTAACTGTCCAGTACATCCTGGCGAAAGGTTCTGTTAAAGCGCTCGACCAGACTGTTTTGGGTGGGCTTTCCTGGCTGGATATATTCCCACTCAATCCCCTGGCCCTGACACCACTGGCTTAAAATGCCAGCCACAAACTCGGGCCCATTGTCAGATCGGATCTTTTCAGGCTTGCCTCTCCACTCGATTAACTGTTCCAGCTCGCGTATGACCCTTTGGGCCGGGAGTCCGGTATCTACAGCAATGGAAAGAGCTTCCCGGTTAAAATCGTCAATCACGTTAAGTGTACGGATGGTCTTACCATTAGCCAGTGTATCATGCATGAAGTCCAGACTCCAGGTAATATTGGGACCAATGGGACACACTAAAGGCATCTTAACACGAGCGGGAAGCCGCTTCTTTCTTTTGCTACGCAGATTCAGTCGCATAGCTGTATAGATGCGGTATACCCGCTTATGGTTCCACATATACTGTAACTTCCTCAGACGGTGAAACATCATCCAAAATCCCCACGTCTTGTGAAGGTCAGCCAGCAAGGATAGCTGCTCGATCACCTCAGAGTCGTCTTTCCTCTTTGCTTTATAGTAATAGACTGATGTGCTGATCATGAACAGCATACAGGCCTGCCGAAGGCTCATCCGATACGTTTCTCTGGCGTATCCAACAAGCTCCCGCTTTTCGGCAGGCCCTAGAGCTTTTTTTCGATCACATCCTTTAAAACCGTTATTTGAAGCGCCTGTTCGGCTACGATCTTTTTATACTGGGAAAGCTCTTTCTCCATCTCCTTCATCTGCTTAAGCTGGGACAGATCCATTCCAGAATATTTGCTTTTCCAATTGTAATACGTCCCCTGGCTGATGCCATGCTCCCTGCAGATATCTGATACGCTCCTTCCGGACTCCTGTAAAGACAGGATCTTAATGATTTGTGCTTCTGTGAAAGTTGATTTTTTCATTACCCTAAATTTATAAAACTACTACATTTATTTCCGTAGCTGTTTTTAGGGAAGATTACAAATATAGCTATGTAAATCCATATGCTATACTTCACAAGAAGTAGTTTGTTTTCAGTTACTTATAGCAATAACTACACATAATAGCTTTCCATAACTTTAGTGTTGCATATTACAAAATCAACATTAAAAGCAAGAGTTATGGAAATTAAAAAACTTATTGAACGAACCAACCAACTTTTAAAAGAAGCGAGATATTCAAGCAGCCGGATCTACACCTATAATTGGTTGTGGAAGAAGGGCATCCTTGGATACATGTTCTCAAGGGGTTTGGTTGACTATGACCAGAACGTTGGCTATGAATATATGCTGACGTGCCACGATGATTTCAACGTCACATTCCATCATCGCGACCTTGTCAAAAGTATTGACGTGTTAACCAATGTGTTGTTGAACAACAATCTTGGTGGAAGGATACACAGTGCAGTAAAGTATCCGCTAAGGGGTGATATTGGGGATGCCGCCAATCAATATCTTGACTTCTTAAAATCCCGTCGCCTAAACGAGAAAAGGACGCTCCAGCGTTACAAAAAAACCATGAGCAACTTCATAGAATATCTGTTCGGGATAGGCATAGACAACCTTTCCGGAATAACTGAAGAAGCAATAATAAGGTATATTGAAAGTCGCCAGCATCAACAGAAGGAATATATCGATACGACAAGGCGCTTCCTTTCATTCCTGTTTCACAACAATGTCATTGCAAAAGACTATTCGTATCTGCTGAAATTACTTGGCAAAAAAGCCAGGTGCGTAAAAGCCCCTTCGTTTTATGCTCCAGATGAAGTACAGAAGATAGAGCGATCGATATCCCGTTCAAACAATGTTGGGAAACGCAATTATGCTATGGTGCTATTATGCTCCCGGTTAGGGCTTCGTGTCTCCGATGTGGCCAACCTGAGCTTCCGTAATATCGATTGGGAAAACAATAAAATAGCCCTTGTACAATATAAGACCGGAAATCCCCTGACCCTTCCGCTTTTACCCATAGTCGGTAATGCCATTATAGAGTATCTGCGGTATGCACGTCCAAAATCCATGTCTGACAAGATATTCTTAAGTTGTCGTCCACCGTATGGGGAGCTTAATGGGGGAGCGGTTCATAGTGCTATCCTGATTGCTTTTAAGTCTTCTGGAATAGAGTTCGGCGACAGGCATCATGGAGGACATGCACTGAGGTTCAGCCTGGCACAAAGAATGTTGGATAAATCCACCCCCATCCCAATTATATCAGAAACACTGGGCCATTCAGAACTGGACACCACAGGTACCTATGTACGGATAGACCTGTCACATATGCTGGGATGCGTATTGGATGTGCCGGAATCAAAAGATTGTTTTTATATGCAGAGAGGAGGATGGTTCTATGACTAATCCGTTTGACTATCGGGGAGTATTGGCTCCTTATATGAAAGCCCTGATCCGAATAAAAGAATCTTGGGGGTTAACTGTAATATCGACCAGGTGGACGTACAAAGAGTTTGATGAGTATACCATACAATATGGCTTGACAGAACCCGTCATTACGAAAGATCTGATAGGCAGTTGGGCAAAGTCCAGAGAAAATGACTGTGTCAGGACGTTCTATGGAAAATGTTGCAGACTGTCGGAACTGGCCAGATACATGAATGAGCATGGAGTTAAATCATATATAATGCCCTTGCCGAAATGTACGAATGATCGTGGCTTTACACCTTATATCTTCACAAAAGAGCAGATGCAGGCTATATTCCAGGAATCTGACAGGCTTCAGCGTGAAAGTCACCGAAAGGATGACCCGATCATGTCTGTGCCCTGCCTTATCAGGCTTCTATATAGTACGGGCTTAAGAATTACAGAGGCCTTATCATTGAGGAACAAGGATGTAGATCTTGACAGAAACATCCTGAAAGTTGGAACATGGGGCAGTACTAAAAATGGAGAAGATCGTTTGGTCCCTATATGCAACTCCTTAAAGGAGAATCTTTTGCGATATTTGCATTACAGGAGTATGCTCCCGATACTGGGTATTACTGACGGCTATCATCCATTCTTCATCAAGCTGAATGGCACAGCTCTGTCTTCCGCCAATGCATACAGATGGTTCAAAAAGATCTATACGAAATGTGGAATTGCCTATAAAGGTGAGCACTTTGGCCCTCGTGTGCATGATCTCAGACACACCATGGCAACACATTCTCTTGCTAAAATGGTAAGAGAAGGGTTGGACATATACGCTGCCCTTCCGTTGCTGGCTGCCTGTCTGGGGCACAAGTCTCTTTTATCCACCGAAGAGTATGTAAGACTCACCTGCAATGAATATCCGGAACTATTGGAACAATGCTCTTCCCTTAATGACTTCATTTATCCCGAAAAATATGGCAGCGAATAACTTAGCAAAATATATTACAGGGTTCCTTGGTGGCTGTCTCCCACACGAAAGAAACGTCAGCCCAAATACAATAGCCGCATACCGCGATGCGTTTGTCTCCTTTTTTTCCTTCCTGAGAGATGAAAAACAAATAAAAATTGATAAGGCGGCATTGTCAGATATCAACAGGGAGCATGTGGTTGACTATCTGCGATGGCTGATTGAGAAGCAAGGAAAGAGCATTGCTACCCGTAATAACAGGCTGGCTGCTATCCGTTCTTTTGTATCCTATCTTCAGTATGACAACATAGAACATCTGGAGCAGTGGCAAAGAGTATTGGCAATCAAGAACTTGAAAAAAGAGCACCCAACTCCGGCACACTTCACAAAAGAAGGGATAAAGCTACTCCTGGAGCAGCCGGATAGTACAAGCACTAAGGAATTGAGGCACCTTACGATACTTGCCCTGATGTATGATACTGGTTGCCGGGTGCAGGAACTGGCCGACCTAACGGTAGGGTCATTGCGAATACAGTGTATGCCATACTCTATAAAAGTATATGGAAAAGGAAGAAAGTGGAGAATAGTACCGCTTTCTGAGCATGTCGTTGCCATACTCAATAAGTATATGGATAAGTACCATATTGACTGCCAGATCAGTATGAAGAGGCCTATCTTCTGTAATTGTGCAGGCAGCAAGCTCTCCAGAGCTGGAATAACCTATATCCTGAAAAAGTATGCAGATATGGCTCGGATATGCGATCCTACTATTATTCCTGATATCACCAGTTGTCACCAGCTAAGGCATAGCCGGGCAATGCACCTGTTGCAATCCGGAGTCAATCTGGTTTGGATAAGAGACTTGCTGGGGCATACTTCTATTCAGACTACAGAGGTATACGCGAGGGCCGACTCAAAACAAAAAAGAGAGGCAATAGAACAAGCATCGGAATGCCTTACGCCAAGCCAGCCTGATGCAGAATGGGTCGATAACAATAACTTAATAACCTGGCTGAAGGGACTAGGTAAGAGATGATTATTATGTAAAGCCCAAATGTAAAGTTGTAACGTAATATACTATAGATCAATATGCTTTGCATACGGGCTTTACATAACTATATTGTTTTCATAACCTTTATTATGGAAAGCTTTTCATAATAAAGGTGAAAGTCTAAGAAAAAAAGGTAAAATTGTCAGGCCTTCAGAATCTAAGGGCCAAAGCCAAATTAGGGGGTCAGTATGCCCGGTACGGGGTCAGCATCTCCGGAATCTCCAACTGAAAAACCCAGCACGATAAGCAAGTGTCGAATCATAAGAATCAAAGCTAATCAAAACATCTTCACCACCGTTGAAATCCTCCTCCAAGCATCGTTTCTTTCATTTCACCTAATTTTTGGCCCAATATGGAGCGTTATGATTGACCCAGAATCATGGTTCTTCATCACTTTGGTGAAAATCTCAAAACAACGTTTTGTACATTAACTCCTTACACATGAGAATCCTTTTTGAAGCTTTAAAAGTTGCGTTATCAAAGATACATGAATAATCCTTCACCAAAAGTGACGAAGAACCCATTCGAACCGTAATATCAACTCGTCAACATAAATAACAAAACCTTTGAAAAATAGATCAGCGTTACTTAGCCTTTCACACATAACCCAAACGTTGGTTCAAATCCAGCCTGTGATCATTTTCACAAGTAGCAATGGTTCAAGGTGATAACTAGAGTCATAACAGAACTCACGATCTTATTTTCAGCGCTTAAGCAAGCAAAAACAACTAGAACGGTCAAGGGTGAGTGCTATCTTAAAAAACAAATAAAGGGCACTCATTTACACATCTTTTACTTGCTTTGGCTGTGCGGGTTATCTTTGCGTCTGGCGGTGAGAATATGGTGAAATTACTAACGAAGTCTTCGCAGGTATGCCGCGGCAAGAGCGCGTTCCTGCGCTATAAAGCGAGGCGGTTAAAGCAATGAAACTCGCGGCGTAGCGCGTTGTGAAATGTAGTTACTTGCCGCAGCGATTGCAGCAGTCATTTTTGTTAAGCATGTAACGTTAATGTTTAGCTGCATGTATTTGCTTCGCAGTATTTCCAGAGCCAAAATTTCCAGTATAAGTATCGGTCGAGGGCATTAATTTGTAATACCTATTAAATGCCTCCTGTCTCACTTTAAAGTACTCGGCCAACTTCCTTATCACTTCTTTGGACAACCCCTTTTTGTAGTTCAGTATATCAGAAACATAGCCTTTACTAACCCCTAAAACTTCAACTAAATGCTGTGATTTTAAACCCCGGTCTTTCATAAAGGAACGCAGCAAAGCAATGGGGTCACTCTCCGTAAACGTGTTATGCTCCTCATCATATTTCTCAATCAGCAAGGTGAGCAGATCAATCTCATCCTGTACAGCTTCATTCTGCTCACCCTCCAGTAGCTCCTCCAACTGCCTGCAGTATTGATCGTACTGGCTCTTATCCTTTATGACCGTATATTTTAAAGTTGTCGCTTCCATGTTCAATAAAGATTAACGGTGTACTGTTCTCCCTGTTTACAAATCTTATCATACTCCGCATGCGTGCCCATCCAGCAAACGAAGAGGTGAGCCTGCTTTGCACCGAATACGTATTTGCAAATCATCCTGTAGTTATTACCACCAATATCAAACACTATTCTGCTGCTGCCTTTACCTAAAAGATCAGCCGTATTATATGTGTATTTCATATCGCCTGGCTCTTCCCAGTCGGCGAACTTTAGCTTTTCAATCCAGTCGTTCAGCGAAGTTCTGCTTCTGGGATGAAGTTGCGCAAAACGCTCTAACGTATTCTTTTTAATCAGATGAACCCTCATCTTTATACAAATTTAAATAAAAGTTCTCAAAAAGAGAACTTTAAACAATTACTAATACCGCTCTAAAAGCCATCCAGTTATCGGTTTGCTTTCTGCCAGGCCTCAGCCATCCGTTTTTTTATTACCTTGTTCTCTGTGTGTTCATCCAGATAAAGCCATGCCTTTACATATTGGTCGGCCCGGTCGTTGTAATCTTTCATCTTCCATACCTCGAGCGCCTTTTGCCCGAGCGAAAAGCAATAAGTGGCTGCCACGAACAGCAGTCCCCACGGCAGGAGCCTGCCGAACACGATTTTATAATACTGCCCCTGGTTTGTTTCAGGGAACAACAGAAAACGATGCTGTTTAACAGCAGGCGGTTCTGACTTTAGCTTTTTCAGCTGTTCAACGAGTTGATTGAGTACAGCCTTTGGATTCTCTTGCTTTAACTCTGCCAATTCCTTATATATCTGATCCAGTCGCTCCGTATAATCTGGGATCCTCTTCTCTCCTTGCCGCTTTACTTCCTGCTGCGAAAACCTATTTATTGATATCACTAACTGTTGCAGTACATCTTCAATATTTTCCAACTTTTCATCAGTATTGTTCATATCCGCCGTCCTTTCTTTCGTTTACGTTTACGCTTTTGCCACCCGGGCAAGATTTCGCTATTCTGCGTTTGCTCTGACCTTAATAGTTCCGGGACCAAAGAGGGACTATTATCAATTAAGATATCCCTCGTAGTATTGAACCTTATATCGGATACTGGCCTCTCCCCTTTGCCCACTGACCACTGCTCTTTAGGCAAGTTGCGCATATTGCTATCAATCTGCAGACGAATCTTTCCATAGCTCAGACTCCGGTCGATCTCTGAACCCTTCAGTCTGATAGCCTCCTTACTAAAACTGATCCCCTGTACGGTATCGCTTCCACCCAGGTGCTTATAATGAACCTGGATCCCTCGCTGCCGGAGCATCGCCTCCAGATGCTGAAAGCTCTTTGCTAGCCCAACGGCGGCTTGAATAGTGTCATTCATTTCATACTTCACCCGGTCAGCACCCCTAAGCCGATGCCTGTTTACTGCTGCTTTACCTTCTGACAAGTGATAGCCATACCGTAACGTGATCTCCTTGCAGACCTTTGCGTTATTTACTTTCTGATAGCGGTCTGTAATCGTTCTTCCGTTATTCGCCACGCGATTATAAATAAGGTGCAGATGAGAGTGTGCCCTGTCTGTGTGCTGAACGATAACATACTGCGTATCCTTGATTTTCATCTTTTCCATATACTCCCTCGCGCGTTCAACCATAATAACCGGGCTCAATTTACTTTTGTCTTCAGCACTCCAACTCAGGACGATATGACCGACAGCCTGGCCCAAATTGGGATTTAGCTTGCGTTGCATATTGAAGTCATTGATCATGTCTTTAATACTCGTTTCGCGCACGCCGCACGCCTCCAAAAGGTGTGCTTCCGCCCTTTCCAGATTATAAGCGATACATCCCGCAAAGCTTTTACCTATGATCACCTTCCCTATCATCGCTATTCAATTTTTTAAGCGTGTTATCTATCTCTCCTATTAAGATCCGGCAATTCCGCTGCACGGATAACAAGCCGCTCCTGTGCGCCAGGTGCGTTAGTTGGTTAAGGTTGTTTGCCATACCTGCCAGAACTCGCATATAGCCCGCTTCTTCTGGGCTCAGCCTTGAAACAACTTTTGCCTTCTGTGCTGACTTTCGAAAGAAGTCGCTTATTGTAATCCCGGCATTCTTAGCTTTAGTGGCAATGCTAAACTGCTCCAGATCGGTCAGCCTGATCATATAGATATGGCTTCGCTTGATTTTCTTGGGCGGTCGGCCGCCTTTAGGACGGCTCCCCTTTTCTCCCTTTTTCTTTGCTTCTTCCATCGCGTGATTTCTTTCTTCTTCTGATGATTTTCTTTTGCAACCAACGGGCGTAAAAGGCAAGTTTTGGTTCGGCCCCCAAGCCGAACAGTTTTTGTATAGCAAAAACACAAACTTGCTCCTTCACAAGCGATCATGCTTGCTTCAACCGGTCTCTTAGTATTTTCATGTCTGAACTGACTTTCTTTTTCTTCACTTTCGAATAGATCTGAGTGGTTCGAATACTCGTATGGCCGAGCATCTTCGATACACTTTCTATAGGTACCCCGTTCTCCAGGGTGACCGTAGTAGCAAAGGTGTGACGGGCGACATGGAACGTTAAATCAAAGCCTAACTCCGCCATCTTGCTGATCGTCTTCAGATAGCGGTTGGTCGCCTGATTTGAAAACAAGGGAAATACAGTGCCCGTATAGGAAGCCATCGGATCGTTGCGATACTTGTTAATCAGTTCGATCGCTTCGGGCAATAGCAGTACATAGAACTTCCTTCCGGAAAAATTAGCTGTTTTCTTCCTGACCATTTCAATCCATTTCTCACCTTCTATATCGGTTACCAGGTGCTCCTCACTAAGCTGGCTGACGTCAGCGAAAGCCAGACCGGTATAGCAGCTAAAGACAAAGGTGTCGCGCACTATCTCCTGCCCTCTTATATCAAAAGTCAGTGCCTTGATCGCCTCCAGTTCTTCCAGCTCCAGGCAACGCCGGTCGCGGTGGATCATCCGTCTTTCGAAACGCAGAAAAGGATCTTTAGCCAGCCAGTCATTCTTCAAGGCGATGTTAATCATCTTGCGAAGCCGCTCCATGTGCTTCATCACGGTATTATTGGTACATAGGCGCTGACCTTTGTCCGGCTCGCGCTGGCGCAGGTAGATCTCAAAGTCGATGATGAACTTGTAGTCCAGCTGCGATAGATAGATGTCGGTCTTCTTCTTCCGTTTGACGAGGAACTCTTTGATATAGCGTTCGGTACTGTAGTAGTTCTTCATGGTCCCTGGCTCCAGCAGCTTTTTGATTTCGGTGTTATGGTAGGTCATTAGAAACAGCAGGGTGATCTGCTCTTCTTCTCCCATGCCCTCCATCTTTGCCTTTATGGCTTCTGCGCTCACCACTTCCTTGCAGAAACGGAGCTCGTCATACGCGGCATTGATCTCCGTTCTCATCCGGCGGATCTTTTCCTGCACTTCTTTGGCTTCCTTCTCCGCACCGTTCACTTTCTGAAGCTTGCTGTTCCATGCAGTTTCCTTGATGCGACGCCTCAGGGAGATGTCAACAAAGTTCTTGTTTACGGTAATCCGAACATATAAAGGCGCAAAGCCTTTACTTCCCTTATCCTTTTTAAGAAAAAAAGGATGCTGAACGAATTGGTTGTTTTCATACGATTTGTTCCTTTCCACACTTTTTGTCACTGCCCGCCTCAGCTCATTCAAAGCCTCACCGGGCAGATTAAATTTTTAAAACCTTTAAGGGCGACCAAACCGATCGCCGGCAAAACGCATCGAACAATTGTACAGATTAAAAACAGGGTGCGAAATAGGGCATTGAGAAGTTGATAATTGTTTGGGTTTGTTTGGGGTATAATTTTTCAATTATCGCAAAAAAACCCTCTAAATCATACAATTTAGAGGGTTTTGTACCCCTTTGAGGGTCTCTGATGTCGGGATGGCAGGATTCGAACCTGCGACCTCCAGCACCCCATGCTGACGCGATACCGGGCTACGCTACATCCCGAACCTTTACACAACATGTTGTGTTTTGATTCTGTGCAAATATAAAACTTGGGAAAGAAGAATCAATGTTATGTTGATTTATTTTTAACATGTCCGCAGCTTCTGAATCTGAAGCGGAACATGGACATTGACGAAATCACCGGCACAATACTGACAATCAACTGGTTTTAAGGAGAGTAGATCCACAGAACTAGATTACCAAAGAACTGGTGCGGAACCCAAAATAAAAGGCGATTATGTGGAAAGATTTTTTTTCTAAAACTTAATTATGGCATACACGTATTAGAGAACAACAGCAACTTTTTGAAGAACAATGTCTAGAAACCTATACAATTTCTGTTAAAAGTTGTTAAAAGAATACACCTTGCGCTTGCATATGAAGAATATTTGGTTAGCTTTGCAGTGCTCGTATTAAAAAATGTATTAATACAAGAGGGCGTTTATAAGTCTTGTTGTTTAACTGATAAACGATGTTTAGAATGGGGAAAAAACTAGTAATAGCTGTACTTTTTGTACTAACTTGTGTCTCAACCCAGGCGCAAACAACTAAAAAAACTACCGAGGATCCGGACAATCTAGCTAAAGATTACTTCTCACAGATTATGGGCGTGGCGCTTTCTGCTACCTCTAATGTTAAATTATATCAGTTCGTTTACGATTGGATTGGCACTCCCTACCGCTTAGGAGGCGATACTAAAAGAGGCATTGACTGCTCTGGTTTTGCTTACGAAGTGTATGAAAAAGTGTTCAATACTGTGATCGGAAACAACTCGAGAAATATCTTCAGCATGGTCAATCCGGTTAGCAAAGACGAGCTTCAGGAAGGTGATCTGGTGTTTTTCAAAATCAGAAGCAGGGCCATTTCTCATGTCGGCGTCTATCTGGGCAACAATAAGTTTGCTCACGCTTCAAGCAGCCGCGGCGTGATGATCAGTAATCTTAACGAGTCTTACTGGCAGCGTTATTACTACAAGGGAGGCCGGCTCATTGAGTCGCTACGCGAGAAATTATAATAAATCAATTATACCTTGCCAAGGTAAACAAGGGCTGGTCAGATTGACCGGCCCTTTATTTTTTCAGAGGTTTGCGACGTCACTGGTGGTCTTGATCAGGCCCACTCCTGTTGAGAAGAAGATGATTCCCAACACTCCATAAACAGCAAGCTCGCGCCAGGTCCCTTCTTCCTGTACAAAGCCGTAGGCTGCATAAATGAGCCCTGCAATTCCCAGTATCGTCAAGATCGTCCCAAATGTTCGTTTTAAATTCATAGATGACTGTGCAAAGTAATGTATAGATGTAGGGTCCGGTGTTTAAAAGCAAAAAGATTGCCAAAGTTTGCCGGCACTGAAAGCAGGAAGAAGCCGTTGAGAAAATCCTCCCTGCAAAAAAGGGACGCTCTGTGGAGAACGTCCCTTTGATTTTACCTTTAGTTTCAATCTTCTGCTACCAGATCTTCACACGCTCGGCCTCCGGCTTGTACATCTTATCACCGGGCTTCACGTTGAATGCCTTGTAGAACTGAGGCATGTTTGAAAGCGGACCATTCACCCGGAACATTTCGGGAGAATGGGGGTCCGTACTGATCCGCGTCCTCAACATCTCATCGCGGTTCTTGATCCTCCAGACTTGTGCGAAGCCCAGGAAGAAGCGCTGGTCAGGAGTAAAGCCGTCGATCTTCTCATTCCCTTTGCCCTGCTCGGTAAGCTTAAAGGCATCATAAGCAATAGCCAGCCCTCCGATGTCGGCCAGGTTCTCACCCAGGGTGAGCTTCCCGTTAATGTGAAGGTTGTTCAGAACTGTATACTGATCGTACTGTTTTACCACCATCTCCGACTTTTTGGTGAATCGTTCTGCGTCTTCCTTGGTCCACCAGTCTTTCAGGTTTCCGTCTTTATCGTACTGACGCCCCTGGTCGTCGAAGCCGTGCGTCATTTCATGCCCAATTACCGCACCGATAGCACCATAATTGATCGCGTCATCGGCATTGAAGTCAAAGAATGGGAAACGCAGGATACCGGCAGGGAAGACGATCTCATTGAAAGCCGGATTATAGTAGGCATTCACAGTAGGAGGAGTCATGAACCACTCTGCTTTATCTACCGGCTTTCCGAGCTTGGAGATCATCTCTTTATAGCCGTGTCTGGCAATAGACTGCAGGTTCTCGTAATACTTTTCTCTGCTGATGCTTACATCATCGTAGCTCTTCCATTTATCGGGATAACCAATCTTCTTCGTGAAGGAGTTCAGCTTTTCCAGGGCTCTTTTTTTGGTTTCTGGCCCCATCCAGTCGAGCTTCTCGATTCGTTCCTGGTAAACTTTCTGCAGGTTATTGACGAGCGTTAGCATCCGTTCCTTAGCCTCGGCAGGGAAATGCTTTTCCACATAAACCTGGCCGAGCAATTCTCCCAGTCCCTGATCCGTGCGGCTAACCATCTGTTTCCAGCGTTCCTGCTCTTTTTGCTGACCGTTCAATACCTTTCCATAGAACTCAAACTTGGCTTTCCGGAAGGGAGAACTTAATGCTGAGGCCGAAGAACTAAGCGCTTCAAACTTCAGCTTGCTTTTCCAAAGTGCCAGGGGCTGTGTTTTAAGTAAAGAGGCCAATGCTTTGTAGTACCGCGGCTGTCCCACCAGCAAGGTGTCTGTTTTCAGATTAAAGCGGTTCAGCAGATCTTTAATATCGAATTCAGGATTCGCCTTCTGAAAATCGGGCACTGCGAACTTATTGTAGTTCTTAACAGGATCACGAAGCTCAACAGGAGTTGAGTGAGATTTGGCGATCTCGGTTTCAAGTTTGAGGATCTCGGTCGCTGTCTTTCTGGCTGTAACTGAGTCTGTACCTGAAAGGGTAAACAGCGTTGTGATGTATTTAACGTACTCTCCTCTGATCTTTTGATTTGCAGGATCGTTGTTAAAATAGTAGTCGCGGTTAGGCAGGCCCAGGCCCGCTTGCTGGAAGTTGACGGCGTTCTTGGTACTGATGCGGTCGTCTGGCCCTACGAAGAATGAGAAAAGAAAGCCTTCGCCTTCTTTAAACGAGTCGGCTGCAAAGTTGACCAACTCCTTTGGAGTCTTTAAGGCATCTATACGGCTCAGCAGGGGCTTCACAGGCTCGAAGCCTCTCTTGTCAATACCGGCAGTATCCATTCCGCTGGCATAGAAATCGCCCACCTTCTTGCCATTGTCGCCTTCAGGATCCTTAGCCATCTGTTCCAGTATAGCACGCAGATCTTTCTGATTCTCCTCGTGAAGGATGTAGAACGAGCCCCAGCCTGATTCGGAGGCAGGGATCTGGGTATTCTTGTACCAGGAGCCGTTTGCATACTGGAAGAAATTTTCGCCGGGACTTACAGTGGTATCCATTCCCGACTTCTCAAAGAACACGGTTCGCTTGCTTGCTTCAGAGGTTTTGTTCTGAGAGCAACCGGCAAGCAAAGCCGCTGGCAAGGCTGCCAATGACAATACTTTCGTATACTTCATATAAACTGATAAAACGTTAAGATTAACAAATATGTAAAATGTTACTTCATTCAGGAATAGCTCAGCGTCATTTTTGCTACACGCGCCTCCAGGGATTCGGTCGACAGCTTTTCGCGGAGATGATCAACCATGATGGGAAAAGCAAAGGGAGTGGGCCGGTTACATTCCCTGATGACGACCTTTAGCTGCTGCAGGCGGCGAAGTGCCTCGCGGAGCCTGAACTCCTCCAGTTGAAACTGCAAAGCCTCATGGTAGGCCTGCCTGACCAGCACATTGTCGGGCTCATACTCACCGAAGACGTCGAACAGCAAAGATGTAGAGGCCTGAAGGTGACGGTTCTTCATGGTCTTCCCGGGAAAGCCGGTGAAGACCAGGCCTGCAATATGGGCAATATCCCGGAACTTCCTTCTTGCCATTTCATTGGCGTTGAGGCTATGCTGTATGTCGTCGAGGAGATTGCGCTCGGTGAAAAGGTCAGAATTTAACGCCTCTTCAAGGGGGATGTCTTCGTCAGTCAGCAACTCGAAGCCATAGTCGTTCATCGCGATGGAATAGCTGGCATCCCTGATCCTGGCAATACGCCAGGCGAAAAGAGATGCCATTCCTTCATGAACCAGCCTGCCCTCAAAGGGATAAAAGAAAAGATGATAGCCATCGGTAGAGCGGAACTTCTCTATCAGAAGTTCGGATGAACGCGGCAGATGTGACAGCTCTGCCTGCAGATCAAAAAGAGGCCTGAGCGTTCTCACTTCGATATCTTTTTCGAGATGACGCGCCACCTCGTCAAGCTTCTTCCGGAACATGGCAGAGAGCTGAGACGATAACGGAATCCGGCCTCCCATCCAGCTTGGAATCCGGCCGTTGCTTTTAGCCGACTTCCTCACATAGGCCGTCATTTCCTTCACCTTTACCAGCTCCAGGCTTCGTCCCGCAAACCAGAACAGGTCTCCCGGCTTGAGACGGGCAATAAAGTCCTCCTCTATCGTACCCAGATAGCCTCCGGAGATGAACTTGATGCGCATGCTTACATCGCTGACGATGGTACCCATTGTGAGCCGGTGCCGCATGGCTACCCGCCGGCTGTTGACCTTATATACTCCTTCAACTACCTCAACCTTCAGGTATTCATCGTATTTCGAAAGTGTCTTTCCCCCTTGGTGATAAAATCGAGGATCTGGTAATAATCCTTCTCCTCCAGATCGGCATAGGCATAGGTGGTCTTTAACTCCTGCCAGACTTCTGCGGGACGGAAACCGTCGGAAACAGCGAGCGTCACGAGGTACTGGGTGAGCACATCCATCGCCAGCAGAAAAGGGTCGCGTGTTTCAAAGATCTCTTCGGCCATTGCCTGCTTGATGGCCGCCCCTTCCAATAATTCGAGGGAGTGTGTGGGTACGAACCAGGCCCGTGATACTGCTCCGGGATGGTGGCCGCTCCTCCCGGCCCGTTGCATGAAGCGCGCGACGCCCTTGGGGCTTCCAATCTGTATCACCGTATCTACCGGTCTGAAGTCGACCCCTAAATCAAGACTCGATGTACATACCACCAGTTTCAGCAAACCCGCGTGAAGGGCGTTCTCTACCCAGTTCCTCAGCTCGTTATCGAGCGAGCCATGGTGCATGGCCATCACACCCGCATACTCGGGATATTTGTCGAGGATGGCCTGATACCAGATTTCAGACTGTGAACGGGTATTAGTAAAAATAAGCGTGGTATTGCTGCTGGCTACGATCTCCATCACCTGCGGCAATAACTTAATTCCTAAATGGCCGGCCCAGGAGAACTTCTCGATGTTTTCGGGGATGACGGATTCAATGACCACCTTCTTATCGAGCTGAGCCCTCACCAGTCTGATCTGATCCCTCGGGAAGGTGTGTCCGAGGAGCACTTCGGCCGCCTGGCTGAGGTTGCCAATGGTTGCGCTGATCCCCCAGATGCGAAGCTGCTGACGCCCTTCTTCATCATTCCTGCTGCTGATGCTTTTAAGTCTCGACAGGCCCAGCTCCAGCTGCACTCCCCGCTTGGTGCCGAGCAGCTCGTGCCATTCATCCGCCACTACCACCTGCAGGTTTTCAAAGACCTTCCGGTAGTCTTTTTGCGCCAGCATGAGGTGCAGGCTTTCGGGCGTGGTGAGCAACACTTCGGGCTGCTTGCGTTTCAGCGCCTCCTTCTCCTTAGTGGGAGTGTCGCCTGTGCGGCTTCCGATGACCCAGGGCAGGCCCATGTCTTCTACCGCGCTCTGCATGGCTTTTCGTATGTCGTTGGTGAGAGCCCTGAGCGGCGTGATCCAGAGCATGAGCAGTCCATTGCCCTTCCTGACCCGGTACCCGGAAGGGTAACGGTTGATGTAATCGGCTAAGAAAGGAAGGAACAGCGCAAAGGTCTTACCACTTCCTGTTGGCGCGTTGAGAAGTCCTGAGCTGCCCGAAAGGTAAGCCTCCTGCATTTCCTTCTGAAATGGGAACTGCTTCCAGCCTCTCTGCTTAAACCATTGGGAAATCACACGTTCTCCTGCTGTCATGCCATTAGCGGTTAAGATCAAAAAACATTGCGTGCTGCAGATTGGTTTTCTCTATATGACCATCAGACAGGCCGGGCCTAAAGATAGCTTTTTCGTCTCAAAACTTATTCTGGAACCCATGAAGCCTCTTGCATTGTTTATAACCGGGAGCGATGACCCTGAAGTTGCACGCAAGCTGCTTGAGGATTTGTTCCGCCGGCCGGATACACAATACAGTTACCGTAATACCCTCGTCTGCCAGGCAGAAGGGAGAGTTGTGGGATCGGTCACCGCTTATGATGGCGGCCGGCTCCCGGAGCTGAGAAGACCGGTAGATGACTATTTGGCCGCCCGGAAGCACCCCATGATTATGAGCAACGAGACTGAGGCCGGAGAGTTTTATATCGATACGATCAGCGTGGATCCCCTGTTCAGAGGCAAAGGGATCGCTGGACGCCTGCTTGAGGCCGTGTACAGCAAAGCGGTTGATGAAGGGCACAGACGAGTAGGCCTGATTGTGGCCCCGGACAACGCCGGTGCTATTGCTCTTTACAGAAAAACGGGTTTTGAACAGGCAGGGGTCCGCAACTTTGCGGGGAAAGAGTATTTACATCTGGTTCGCGATACAGGAGTCCTCTAGTCTTCGGGAAGCAGCGCTTTCAACGACTCAATAGTGTCGGCCTCTTCGATCTTCTTGTCATGCCGCCAGCGCAGGATCCTTGGAAAGCGAAGCGCCACGCCGGATTTATGACGGGACGACTTGTTGATGCCCTCAAAGCCTATTTCAAACACAAGCTCCGGCTTTACTGTCCTGACCGGGCCAAACTTCTCCATTGTATTCCGCTTTACGAAGTTGTCTACCTTCCTGATCTCCTCATCAGTCAGACCGGAATAGGCTTTGGCAAATGGCACGAGGGATGCACCGTCCCAGACGGCGAAGGTATAATCGGTATAAAGGTCGGCACGTCTCCCATGTCCTTTCTGCGCGTAGATCATCACAGCGTCTACCGACAAGGGATCTACCTTCCACTTCCACCAATCACCCCGCTTTCTCCCTGTCTGGTAAACGGAAGTCTTTTTCTTTAACATGAAGCCCTCCGCCTGGTTATCCCGCGACTGCAGCCTGAGGTCGTAGAGCTCCTGCCAGCTGGCAAAGGAAACAATAGGAGAAAGCCGGAAGACATCCTGATGTTCGCTTCTGGCATGAAGGCCTTCCAATATTGAGCGCCTGTGGTGCAGGGGCATGGAACGAATGTCGTCCCCGGCGAACTCAAGACAATCATAGGCGATAAAAGCCATAGGACTTTCGGTGAGCACTTTCCGGCTCAGGTTCTTCCTTCCAATACGGGTTTGCAGAACATTGAAAGGTAGCGGCCTGCCGTCAGCAAAGCATATGGCCTCCCCGTCGAGCACTGTTCCCGCGGGCAGAGCCTGCAGGAAAGGGTGCAATTCAGGGAACTTGTCTGTTGCCAGCTCCTCTCCTCTTGTCCATATGAACACTTTGCCGTCGCGATGTATGGCCTGAGCCCGAATGCCATCCCACTTCCACTCTGCCTGCCAGCTTTCCGGATCCCCTAATGCTGTCTCCATTTCAGCCGCTGACTTCGCCTGGTCAGATGTTTCCTGAATGGGGTAAGCAAGGCAAAACGGGTAAGGCCGGGATATATCGTCGGAGGCATCCTGTTCCTGCATCAGGTCGTAAAAGCTAAAAGCGAGCGGATCCCACTGGCCCATGATGCGATGGGTGAGCGTAGCCGGCTCCAGGCCTGATAGCTCAGAAAGTGCTTTTATGATAAGACTTTGTGATACGCCTATCCGGAAACTTCCTGTCAGGATCTTATTAAAGACGAAACGCTCCTGCTGCCCCATCGACATCCAGGAGTCCTTCAGCCAGGAGCGGCGCTCATCTTCAGTCAGAGCGCTCAACTGATTAATTTCCGCAATCCATTCTGACAACGACTTATCCTGTGTATCAACAGGATCGGGCAATAAGAGAGCGATCGTCTCACCGAGGTCTCCCACTACATGATAACTTTCTTCGAACAGCCATTGCGGAATATTGGCAAGCTCCATGGCCCACTGCCTGATCTGGGTCGAGTTGATCTGCCGCTTAGGCTTCCGCCCGGTGAAGAGAGCGAGCGTTTGGATCTTGTCTTCGTCGGCAACTGATATAAAATAGCTTTTCAGAATGCCGATCTTTTCATTTGTTTTATTGGTCTCATCGAGGTCGGCAAAAAGGCGTGCAAAATCTCTCATATTTCTCCTCCTTGCTCTGCAGTACCGGCAGTTTCGGCAGGCAGGTCACTTCCTGAAATGCCCGTCTCTTTAATTTCGACACTCTCTTCTTCCTCGCCATAGAAGGTATGAGCTTCATGTGCATTGTACCCTCTATCGCGCAGGTAACGGGCAAAAGAGGCGGTATAGCCGTGAGTAAGGCATACGCATTCGCAGCCTGTGGCATCTATTGCCCTGATCAGTCCCGGCCAGTCAGCATGGTCAGAAAGAACGAAGCCGCGGTCAGCGGCCATTCGTCGCTTTGCGCCCCGCAGCGCCATCCAGCCAGAACAGTAGCCAAAGGAAAATGGCTGAACTTTGCGCATCCAGGGAGAACCCACTGCTGAGGGCGGGCAGATGATAATGCCCTTCTTCATCTCCTCTCTGGAGGTAGCAGGTGTGATCCGCTCCGCCGGCGCGAGCACTACCCCATCGCCGCGAAGAGCGTCATTAGTATTGGCAATTACACCGTGGAGGAATATCTTCCCGATGGAGGGATCGAGATGCTGAAGAATGCGCTGGGCCTTCCCCAGGGAGTAACCGGCGATAAAAGAGGCCCTTCCCTCTTCGGCGTTCTTCTTCCACCACTGGTTAATGTCCGCGTGAACCTCCTTTGGATCCTTCCACTTATAAACCGGCATTCCGAAGGTACACTCTGAGATGAATGTATGGCAGTGCACAGGTTCGAAGGGCGCAGACACGCCATCATCTTCCAGCTTATAGTCGCCGGAGACTACCCATACCTCGCCCCGGTACTCTACGCACACCTGAGCAGAGCCAATAATGTGGCCTGCAGGATAGAACGATATCCTGACTCCGTTTCGCGTAACACTCTCGCCGTAGTCCATAGTTTGCAGACTAATCGGCCCGAGCCTGTAGTTCAAGACGCCTCTCGCCAGACGATGGGCGAGGTACTGGCCATGCCCCCACCTTGCGTGATCAGAATGGGCATGTGTAATGACAGCATAATCTACAGGCTTCCACGGGTCTATATAGAAGCCGCCTGCTTCACAGTAGATCCCTCTGTCGTTGAACTGGAGTAAAGGCTTTGCCATAAGGTACTAACAGGAAAGGAAAGACGATGGTTTTAAAACACAAAAGCCGGACTTCAGGTCCGGCTTCCGCTGTATTTGTTTATCTGTTCTAGTATACTACACTAAACTGACCGGCCTGGTTTGCCCGAATAAAATCAGCCATTGTCTTCAGGCTCTCGTCCTGAACAAAGTCGTTTTCCTCTTTAGGCTTTACTTCGCCCTTCTTGAGCGGCGGAAGGCCCTGAAGAGCACGTCTTTGGTTGTCGCGGGCCAGTGTACGAGCTTCCTGTTCTTCACGCTCTTTCTTGAGCTGCGCCTCATTGAGCGTTACAGTTGTCTCCGCTTCGCGCTTCCTGAACAATTCAATGTCTTCAAGCAGGAACTTGTACTCGGGCGACGTCTTCATTCGCTGCTCGTGTTGTTTGGTCAGCTGCGACTTAATCGCTGAAAGATTTGCGACCGGAGTATAACGGGCAGGCTTTATGATGTCGAACGGAAGAGCGGAAGGCTCTGAGCTTTCACCATATTTGGATGCTGAAAAAACCATCGGGAACTGAATATCGGGCATGACGCCTTTGTGCTGGGTACTGCTTCCGTTCACCCGGTAGAACTTCGCCATGGTCAGGTTGATCTGTCCGAATTTTGGAAGCTGGGTTGCAGAACCGTTCTTGTCTGAGCCCTTGATCTTGTTGATGAACTCGTCAAGCGTGCTGATAAAACGACTCATGTCAAGCGCCGACTGCACCGTTCCTTTTCCGTAGGTTTGAGTACCCATGATGATGCCGCGGTTGTAATCCTGAATGGCAGCAGCAAAAATCTCTGATGCAGAAGCGCTAAACCGGTCTACCATCACTCCAAGAGGACCAGTCCATGCGATTGTCGGGTCGTCATCCTCCTGTATCTCTGTTTGCCTTGCGTCTCGCACTTGTACAACGGGCCCGGTCTTAATAAACAAGCCGGTAAGCTCAATTGCTTCCATCAGCGAGCCGCCTCCGTTTGTACGCAAATCCATTACAATGCCATCAACCTTATCTCTATTAAGCGTATCAATAATGAGCTTAACGTCGCGTGTGGTGCTCTTATAGTTCGGATCACCTGCCTGATAGGCTTTGAAGTCGACATAGAACGCCGGAACTTCAATTACACCAATCCGGTACGTTTTGCCGCCCGAAGTAATGCTCTTTATCTTCTTCTTAGCCGACTGTTCTTCCATCACCACTTTTTCACGCACCAGCGATACGATCTTCGGTGTGGCCGAAAGCTCCTGGCCTGCAGGAATTATTTTTAGTCTTACTGTGGTTCCACGTGGACCTTTGATTTTCTGGACGGTGTTGTCGAGCCTCCATCCTCTCACGTCAACAAACTCTCCGTCTTCGCCTTGCGCTACCGCGATGATCTTGTCATTCACGTTTAGCTTCTTCGACTTAAAGGCAGGCCCGCCAGGGATGATCCCGGCAATCTTTACCACCTCATTCTCGAGCTGCAGGCTGGCTCCGATCCCTTCAAAGGTACGGGCCATATCTTCGTTAAAGCGCTGAGCGTTTTCGGGATTAAAGTAGTTTGTATGAGGGTCTATTGATTCGGTAAAGGCGTCCATCATGGCCTGGAAAGCATCCTGATTATTGAGCTTCTTAGCCTGGGAAAGCAGGTTCTCATAGCGTTGCTTGAGGGTGGTCACGTTCTTTGCCTCGTCAGAGCCTGAAAGGCGAAGGTTGAGCAGATCGTACTTTACCCTCTTGATCCACTCCTTGTTTGCCTCGTCGGCAGATTTAAACCAGGGGAGTTTTTCGCGATTGTATGTATAAGTCTCATTAGTGGTAAAATCGAACTTGTTATTGATCTGGGAGAGCGAATAGCTTAACCGCTCTTCGTACCTTTTCTGGAGCGTATTAAACATCCGGAACATGGCCGTCAGATCGCCATTGCGCAGGTCATCGTCAAGCGTGGTGCGATACTTTTCAAAATCGGATACATCCGAAGCTAAAAGATAATTCTTGCCTTCATCGAGCTGCTTGAGATAGCGATCAAAAATGACTGATGAAATTGAGTCGTTTAGTTTTACCTTTTTGTAATTGGCTGTTTCGATGATCTTAACCAGCTGGGCTGCTACCAGCCCCTGCTTTTCATCTGGCTGTAAGTTATGGGTGCTGTCTACAGCAGACTCGGCCCTTGGTTTCGCTTTGCAGGCCACTACAGCTACTATAAACAAAGCCAGAAATATTCGTTTAAGCATTTCCTTGAAAGATTTAAAATCCATTTTCTTATATCTACTCTTCTCTGCTAATTCTATACCACTCTGCAGTATAAAAAGAAAGAGGCAGTGTGTACTCTGCCTCTTTAACTTATCAAGATCAAAAATAGTATAAAATGTTACTTTTAAAGTAGAAAAATTACATTTACCAGAAAGTAAACTACAAGGTTACGCTTTTCATCAGACTCTCGCGGAGGCGGCTGTATTCGTCGAGCGCAGAGCCGGCTGCAGGATAATTGCCCAGTTGGCTGTACACTTCTCCAAGCTCTGCCTTAATTTCGATCAGCTTTACCGGCATGTTGTTTTGTACAGCCAGAACCTCTGCCTTCCGATAGTCATCGATGGCCATCTCCGGCTCTCCCAGCGCATTTTTCACTTCCGCCAGATGAATCAGGCACGACACCAGGGCTTCCCGGTTATCCAGGCGTGTAGCCAGCGCGTGTCCCTGAACATAGAACCATTTTGCCTCTGAGTAGCGCTTCTGCGTATAATATATTTTAGCCAGCTGCTGAAATGACCTTAAACGGCCCGGCTTATTTCCTGTCCGGGTAAACATCGGCAGTGCTTTTTTCAGTATGCAGTATTCTGCTTCTGCATACTTGTTCTGCAGCAGCCTGGTTTCTGCCAGGCTAAGGTAGCCTTCCGCTGCTTGTGGAATCTTGTTCGACGCCATATTGAGGTTGATCAGATTCTGCCCAAAAAGCGCTGCCTTTTCATTATTGCCAGCGTTCTTATAAAGCGCAACGAGGTTTTCGGCCGCTTTTGCCATTCCTGCCTTGTCCTTCAGTCGCTCCTTCAGGGCATAAGCTTCGTTAAAATACGTAATTGCTTTTTCGGTATCTCCCCTTTTACCGTAATATACTCCATAGGTATTCAGAATAAGAGATTTGTTTTTAAGGTCGTTCGTTCTTTCATATTCCTCGAGCACAAGTCCGAGTGTACTGATAACCTTTTCGTCGGGGATGTCGGATGTTTCGGTTTCATTCAGGAGTTTGTTCAGAAGCAGAGAGCTTTGATATTTCGCCAGTTCCTGGACCTCCTTATTCTTTTTTTGCAGTCGCTCTCTTACCAGCAATCTCCTTACTTGCGCAGAATCGACCGTACGGGCATCAAAAAATACCGGGCCGATTTTTACGGACCTGATCCTTGCTGCCGCCGATACGGAATCTGGATTACTAGCAAAACTGTTCACACCAGCCAGCAGAAATAACGCTGCTGCACTTAAAATTCTTTTAACCCTCATGTTTCTTCACTCAACAGATAAACGTTGGTAAATATACGTATATAACTGATGTTGAGTTACATTTATTTCGCGGGCACGAAAACTTTAGTCGCCAATGAATGTTTGCAACCACATTTTACCGGTACGGCTTATTGGAAAAACATCCGGTTTCTGGTCAAAACAAGCCCATACCATATAAGGATGAGAATCGGTATGATACACTTCTCCGCTTGCAGATATACCAATTACACCGGCAAAGCCATCAATCGCTTTCAGCTCGCTCATCGATCGTTCACAGGCATCCCTGAGCGGGAGGCCGTCAGTCACCCGTGTCACGATCTTGGCGGCAAGCGCCACATTGACGATGTCTTCCCCTACTCCAGTGCACGATACGGCGGCATGGCCATTGGCGAAATTGCCGGCAACGGTAGCAGAATCGCTTACACGGCCTGGCATCTCGAAGCCTTTTCCTCCGGTAGAGGTAGCTGCAGCGAGCCGCCCCTCCCGGTCAATTGCTACACAGCCGACCGTTCCTTTTCGAACTGATTCTTCAAGCTTTTGGATGTATTCCTCTTTGCGCTGTCGCGTTTCAGGATTGAAGTATCCAAACCCCATCTTCCGGGCAAAGTCCTGCGCTTCAGCGCCGCTTAAAACCTTGTCTTCAAAATCCAGGAGCTTTTGAGCAACATAGACGGGATTTTTCACCTCTTCGATATTGATGACCCCTGAGAATGTTTGCCTTTCGCCATCCATCAGGGACGCGCTCAATCTGATCTTGCCGTCGCTTTGTATCTGCGACCCAATGCCGGCGTTGAAGAGATCACAGTCTTCCAAAAGGGAAACCGCATAGGCCACTGATTCAATTGCAGAATGCGAAAGTAAATACTGGTGAGCTTTCTCAATAATCCCGGTCAGCGCCTTTTGTTTGGCTTTCTTAATTTCCTCGGTACCCGAAGACTCGCTAAAAAAGCCGCCGTGTATAATAATTTTTGGTTCCATTTAGTCTTCGTCTTTCGCTCTAAGGTAGATGTCGCCTTCCACTTTGATTGCCTTGTTGATTACCAATTCGTGCCGATGTAAGTTGTACCGGTCGAAGATCGACATCACATGCACTCTCAGGTTATCGATAGATACAGGCGAACCTATTTCCACGTCGTATATACTGGTTTCATTGATATAACGTCCGTCTACAAGAATTGTTAGGCCTGATCCGATGGCCTCCATAAAGTAGCCCTGGGTGATCAGGAGACCGGCATCTTCTCCGAGGCCGATGCCCAGCATTCCCGGGTTGCTGGCCACTGCGTAGAACAGCCGCCCTATACGTCCCCTCTGCACGAAATGAGTGTCAATGATGACATCATCAATAAAGCCGAGGCCTCCTGTCATTTGCACCTCACCCTTGATTAGTGCTTCACTGCTGTTCCCCCGGTAGATCATGTTTGCCGAGGCAGCAGCAGCTCCTGCGGAGGTACCGGCTATCAGGAAGGGCTCAGTCTGATATCGTTCTTTCAGAATCCTCAGAAACTCGGTACCACCAAAAATAGAACTGAGACGGAGCTGATCGCCGCCCGAAAACATCACCACGTCGGCCTTCCTGATCCGGCTGAGAACCTCGGGTTGAGACGCTTCTTCGCGCGAACGGATATCGAGCACGCTGACATGGTTAACCTGCAGCTGACTGAACGACTTGATGTATTCGGCGCCAACGATTTCGGGGATTTTAGAAGCGGTAGTAACAACTTCAACCACGGACTCGTGCCCTTTGGCTGACTCGGTGATCATTCGCTTCAATATTCCCCGTTCGAAAAATTTGACGTAGTGGGGATGGCTGATGTTCTCGTTATAGCTTAAAGAGCTTCCCAAATCGACCGCACCTCCAATAATAACAAGTTTCCCTTTTGGCTGCATAGCTGTAGATTACACGTGTATCTTCAAACTTACCTATATTTTTCAAAATGGTTTGATCTTTTCACACTGGGGGAACTGAAGCAACAAAATGGACCGTTCTTCAAAACTTTTGTGCGGCGTGCTTGGTTAAATAGAACCAAAAGTTTTCAGACCTGATAGTTACCTTCAAAATAGCAAAACAAGATGCGCCATCAAAACACTGTTTGTAAAAGGAAACGAGGCACTGAGGCTGGCTTGATTTTCGCGCTGACACTTTCCCAAAACCCTTATATAAAACCCTTGATGAGCGGAACGATCGCGGGCAGCTATGGCGCGGCCTTCCCCATCTCTCTGTAAAAACAAATAGACTTTACTAAAACCAACTGAAACACCATGAAAATTGAAAGTATCCAGGTTCTGAGAGGCCCCAATATATGGTCGATCAGGCGAGAGAAACTCATACAGATGCGGCTCGATCTGGAGGAGTTAGAATATAAGCCGAGCAATGAAATACCCGGTTTTAAGGAGCGTTTGGAAAAGCTGTTGCCTTCTATGTACACCCACCGGTGCTCCAAAGGCCACGAGGGCGGCTTTTTTGAACGAGTAGAAGAGGGCACCTGGATGGGGCATATCATTGAACACATTGCACTCGAAATTCAGACCCTTGCCGGAATGGAAGTGGGCTTTGGGCGTACCAGGAGCACAAAAACCGAAGGGGTATACAACGTAGTATTTGCTTACCTGGAAGAAAGCGTAGGGATCTACGCAGCAAAGGCGGCGGTGGGGATTGCGGAGGACCTTATTGAAGGGAAAGAATACGACCTGACGGAGGACCTGGCCAGGATGAGAGAAATGAGGGACAATGAACGTATCGGCCCCAGTACCGGGTCTATCGTGGATGAAGCGGTGCGCCGCGACATTCCCTATATCCGGCTTAACTCGGGCTCCTTTGTGCAGCTGGGCTACGGTAAAAACCAGGTGCGGTTCAGGGCGACGCTCACCGACAATACGAGCAGTATCGCCGTTGATATCGCGGGTGATAAAGAAGAGACAAAAAGGATCTTGAAGGAACAGGCTATCCCTGTAGCAGAAGGTTTGACGATATCCGGGGAGTCACAGCTGGAAGACGCTGTACGCAAGATCGGGTTTCCCCTCGTATTTAAACCACTCAACGGCAATCATGGAAAAGGGGCTTCCATTAACGTGAGAAGCCTTGAAGACGCGCGGGAAGCCCTGCACCACGCGCAGAAATACTCCCAGAGAGTGATTGTTGAACGGTTCATTACCGGCTTCGATTTCCGCATCCTGGTGATCAATAACAAAATGGTTGCTGCTGCTCGTCGTACCCCTGCTAACGTAGTGGGAGACGGCAGGCATAATGTCGCTGAATTGATTGAGATAGAAAACCGCGATCCGCGGCGAGGGTATGGTCATGAAAACGTGCTTACCGAGATCTCTGTAGACCGCGACACCCACGAAACACTTAAAAAGGCGGGTTATAGCTTAGAATCGGTTCCCCCTGCCGGTGAGACTGTCTTTCTCAAATCCACCGCCAATCTTAGCACCGGGGGGACGTCTGTGGATGTAACGGACATGGTCCATCCGCATAACGTATTCGTGTGCGAACGCATTGCCCGGGTAGTGGGACTCGACATTTGCGGCATTGACATCATGGCCGAAAATCTGTCGCAGCCCCTTAATGAAACCGGAGGTGTTGTTCTGGAAGTGAACGCTGCACCAGGTTTTCGTATGCACCTGGCTCCAAGTGAAGGCCAACCGCGAAACGTAGCCGGCCCCGTGCTCGACATGCTGTACCCTCCGGGAAAATCAGCAAGAATTCCGATCATCGCCGTTACCGGAACAAATGGCAAAACCACCACTACGCGTCTAATTGCACATATCATCAAGAACAATGGCTACCGGGTAGGATATACAACATCTGACGGGATCTACATACAAAATTCCCTTATGATAGAGGGCGACACAACAGGCCCTGCCAGTGCTGCTTTTGTTTTAAAAGATCCGACAGTAGAATTTGCGGTGCTTGAAACTGCGCGCGGAGGGATCCTGCGTGCCGGCCTCGGCTTCAGCCGCTGCGATATCGGCATCCTGACCAATATTCAGGAGGATCATCTCGGTATATCTGATATTCACACTCTTGATGACCTTACCCGGGTCAAACGGGTGCTCATAGAAGCGGTCAAACAAGATGGATGGGCGGTACTTAATGCCGACAATGAATACTGCGCCGCAATTGGAAGGGAAACAACACACTGTAATGTTGCCTATTTCAGCATATCCGAACATAACCCCGTGGTAGAAGAGCATTGCGGCCGCGGTGGAGTGGCAGCATTTAACGACGAAGGCTTTTTGACGGTCAAAAAGGGAACCTGGAAGATCCGGCTGGCCAAGATCAGCCACATCCCGATCACTTTTAACGGCACCGTTACCTTCATGATCCAGAACGCGATGGCCGCCAGTCTCGCCGCATTTCTCTGGGGCTTTAAAATTGAAGATATCCGTGCCTCTCTTGAAACTTTTGTGCCATCACCGGCTCACACTCCCGGACGAATGAATGTATTTGACTTTCGCGATTACCGGATACTGGTCGACTATGCTCACAATCCGGATGGATTGAAGGGGCTTCGGGAGTTTATCGACCACAGCGACGCTACTTTCCGCACGGGGGTAATTGCGGGCACAGGCGACCGGCGGGACGATGACATCCGCGAGATAGGCCGTCTTGCTGCCTCAATGTTTGACGAAATTATAATCTGTCAGGAAAAACACCTTCGCGGGCGCGACTACAATGAGCTTGTAGGGCTCTTGCAGGAGGGAGTAAAGGAGATCAAGCCCGGGCTGCCCTGCACGATCATTGGCGAAAGCAAAACCGCCTGGGAGCACATTATTAGCAAGGTTAAACCCGGCGAGTTAATCACTATCATAAGCGACGCTATTAACAATGCTTATGAAACGGTAAAACGGCATCAGGATTCGGTGGCCGTCCATTGAAGTTTTTTAAGTTCAGTAAAACATTTGACAAGCGGCGGCGTTTATTATTCAGAACCAATTGATATTTGGTTTAATTGTGATAAGGTTTAGGTTGAAGCGTCACGCACCATGCGTGACGCTTTATTTTTTTAATGATGCCTTCCTTTAACCAGCACGTTCAAATAGAACCCTGCTGAAAGGAGCCCGAGGATTGCGCCTAGCACCGCCCACAATATTGAGCCTGTCACCACTAATGCAGTCAGCACTCCGCAAATCGCAGCCAGAATAAAGTAGAGTCCTTCAGGCTGTTTGTCTTTATTAAACTGTTCCATTTTTCAAAAATTTATCAAAAATACGCCAATAATCATTAAAACGTCATTTGCCAGCTATTGTTAGAAAAATAAAGGAATTAATCAATCGATTGATTAACTTTGTACCCCGATGAAAGAAGACAGAAAAGAAAGCATACTAGAAACAGCGGAGAGGCTTTTTTCTGAAAACGGCTATGACGGCACATCCACGCGCGCCATCGCAAGCGAGGCGGGGGTTAACATGGCGATGCTCAACTACTATTTCGGCTCGAAGGAAGGTCTTTATAAGGCGGTGTTCGAACGGAAGTTCAAGGGCTTTCACCAAACCCTTACGATGTTGAATGAAGAGAACATTTCTTCCTGGGACAAACTGAAAAAGTATGTGGAGTTATATGTTGACCGTGTCAGCGCGCAAAGCTGCTTTCAAAGGCTGATGCAACATGAGCTCTCGCTGCAACAGCGGTCGGGCATGGAAAGCTTTATTGTTGCCTATATGCTCCAAAACATAAACGAGATCCGCAGGATCCTGAAAGACGGCATTGAAAACGGCAGCTTCAGAGATGTGGACATCGATCTTACTATTTCGACCCTTTTTGGAACGAAATACTACCTTATCAATCTGCCAAGCCTTGCTTCTGTCATGCTGGGAAAAGACCTCACAGACCCCGAAGTGTTAAACAGCGACATAAAGCCAAGACTAAAGAAGCATCTGTACGGGTTACTGGAATCTTATTTGAAGAAATAACAAAACTGCGCGGTCCGATGGGGCCGGTTTTATCAAGTTGAATCATGGACCACATATATATAAAAATGAAGAGGCTTGTCTTTAAGCCGACAAGCAGAGGATTGCAAAGGGCACTCCTGACATTATTAACACTGGGCACTCTTGAGGTCTCTGCCCAGACAGCCCGAACTATTTCGGTAGAAGAGGCGGTAAACCTGGGCATACAAAACAGCAAGTACCTCAAACTATCTCAGGCCAAAATAGAAGAGGCTGTGAGCCGGTTCAATCAGGCAAAAGACGAGGCGCTCCCCAAAGCGAGCGCGAGCTATGCATACAGCCACGCGACGTTTCTAAGCGACAAATTTGAAATGCCCGGAGGGAATGAACCGCTGAACCTTCCTTCAAAAGCTGACGCGTTCATCGGAACCCTCTCTCTGCAGGAGGTTATATTTGCAGGTAACAAGCTGAAATACGCACGTGAATCAACTGATCTCTTAACCAGGATAGCCCGGCTTGACGCGGATAAACAGCAGGAGGAGATCGCTTATGACATCATTAACGCATGCTATAACCTCTACAAGGTTCAGCAGAGCCGAAAGGTTGTAGAACAAAACCTGCAGGCAGTAGAGCAGCAGCTGAAACAGGCCCAGCAGTTCTTTAGCCAGGGGCTCGTCACCAAAAACGACGTGTTGAGGTTCCAGCTTCAAAAAAACAACATCCAGCTTACGGGGGTAGACCTGGAAACAAACGGACGGATTGTCAACTACAATCTCGACATCCTTCTGGGCTTGCCCGAAACCACCCAGCTTCAGATCAGAGAGTTCGGACTTCCGAATGCACAGCCCGCTATTCTCGGCAGCCTGATTGACACCGCTCTTAGTAACAGAGAGGAAATAAAGCAGGCAGAACTGAGAACCCGGCTGGCCGAAACCACTATTAAATCGACCAAAGCTGATCTTCTTCCAACGCTTGCCGCTACGGGATCTATGTACTACATCAATCCCACCAGCAAGCTCGTCCCCAAAGCCAACACCTTCCTGGCTCCCGTCTCCGTTGGGGCAGCTTTATCCTGGAACATTGACCGCCTTTGGACAAACAAGAACAAGGTGTCTGAAGCACAGGTCCAGAAAAGAGAGGCTGAGACATCAAGAGACATTAACGTCGACAACATCAAAACGGAAGTGAATCAAGACTTCCAGAACTTCAACCGCTCAGTAGAAAGAATCAAGATCCTGGAGAACTCGATTCAGCAAGCCGAAGAAAACGATCGCATTCTGGAATCAAAATACCGGAATAATATCGCTTCAGTCACCGACAGAATAGATGCCCAAACACAGCTATTCCAGTCACAGATCAACCTTGAACTTGCCCGGGCAGACGCAGGGCTTGCATGGTACACTTTATTAAAAGCAACAGGAAAAATCAAATAACAATAACGCATATAAGATAATGGAACACAATCAAAAGAAAAAGAAGTCTAACAAGGTCATTCCTATTATACTTGGAGCGATCATCATCATAGGGGGTATTTTTGGTGTGAGAGAGTACCTTTATTACCAGAATCACGTGGATACTGACGACGCCCAGATTGATGGCGATATCAGTCCTGTAGTAGCCCGTGTAGGAGGATACGTTGATTCGATCTTTTTTGAAGACAACCAGCACGTAAATGCTGGTCAGGTCCTTGTGAAGCTCGACGAGCGGGATTACCGGCTGAAGCTTGAACAGGCACTTGCCGCCCAGCGCGGTGCTCAGGCGAGCATTGGTGTGTCACGTGCCCAGATCGGCACTACTGCGGCCAGCTCTTCTACTGCCCGCTCAAATGCAGAAGCGGCCCGCGTGAAATTATGGAGAGCCAACCAGGATTACACCCGGTATGCAAACCTGATCAAGGAAGGCGCCATTACCCAACAGCAGTTCGATCAGGCTAAGGCCGAAAGGGACGCCGCTCAGGCAGCCTATCAGGCGGCTCTGGACCAATACCGCTCCGCTGAAGGACAGGTAGGAACCACCAGATCACAGCTTCAGGTAACGAATACAGGCGTCGATCAGCGCCAGGCAGATGTGGACTTTGCTAAGCTTCAGCTCTCCTACACTCAGATCGTAGCTCCCGCCTCCGGTATTGTATCGAAGAAAAGCATCCAAAAGGGCCAGCTGGTTCAGCCTGGTCAGACCTTGTTCTCCGTTGTAAATGATAATAGCTTGTACATCACGGCTAACTTTAAGGAAACCCAGCTTGAGGATTTAAAGTCGGGACAAAAGGTGAACGTTGAAGTAGACGCTTTTCCGGATGAGAAGGTTGAAGGACAGGTATACAACTTCTCGCCCGCTACAGGAGCCAAGTTCTCTCTGCTTCCCCCGGATAACGCTACCGGAAACTTTGTGAAGGTAGTACAGAGAGTGCCGGTCAAGATCAAAATCAACGCAAATAAAGAAACTATGCAGAGACTTCGCCCGGGAATGAGTGTGAAGGTTTCTGTGATCACGAAATAAGACTAATGGCTGAAAAAGGATTAAAGAAGTGGGTAATTACCATTACGGTGATTACCGCCGCACTTCTGGAACTGATAGACACAACAATTGTGAACGTGTCTATTCCGCAAATCCAGGGAAACCTGGGTGCCACATTGGAGGACGTTGCCTGGCTGTCAACCGGGTACGGCGTTGCAAACGTCATCATCCTTCCCATGTCGGGGTGGCTGGGAAACCGGTTCGGCAGGAAAAACTACTTTCTCACCTCAATCATCATCTTTACGCTCGCATCATTTCTTTGTGGTAACGCAACCGGCCTTGGCGAACTGGTTATATTCAGGATCCTTCAGGGTCTGGCGGGCGGGGGATTGATCTCTAACGCACAGGCCATCCTGCTTGAAACCTGGCCCCCCGAGGAAGTGGGTATCGCAACGGCGCTCTTTGGCTTAGGAGCCGTTGTAGGACCAACTGTAGGACCAACTATCGGAGGATATATAACCGACCATTTCTCATGGCCCTGGATCTTTTATGTGAACATTCCCGTCGGTATCATTGCCGCTTACTGCACCTACGTCTTTGTGAGGCCTACTGAAAGGACCGGCAAGAACATGCCGGTGGACTGGTGGGGTATCCTCCTTCTCGCAATTGCAGTGGGTAGCTTGCAAACTGTACTTGAGAAAGGAGAAAGTGAGGACTGGTTCGCTACAGGATATATTATTGTGCTTTCCATTGCAGCAGTACTGGGAACTCTATTATTTATCTGGCGGGAAATGACCACAGACCACCCCATCGTTAATTTTAAGATCATGAGGCACCGCAGCTTTTCTATTGGTATGTTCACCTCTTTTATTCTTGGACTGGGGCTTTACGGTTCTATGTTTGTATTCCCGGTGTTCTGCCAGTCATTGCTCGGCTTTACCGCACAGCAGACAGGGGAAATCCTCTTTCCTGGAGGACTTGTGACCATTGCAATGATGCCCTTTGTGGGGATCATGCTGAAGAAAGGAGTTCCTGCTCAGTTTATGGCTACAGCCGGACTAATTCTCTTCTTTGTGTTCTCGCACATGCTGAGTGAATCATCACTCGCATCAGGGACCGACGACTTCTTCTGGCCCTTAGTGATACGCGGGCTGGGCATGTCGCTTCTTTTCGTACCACTGACCACCCTGGCCATCCAGGACCTGCGCGGAAATGAGTTGGGCCAGGGTACAGGACTTAATAACATGATGCGTCAGCTCGGAGGCTCATTTGGTATCGCAGCCATCACAACCTTTATCCACGTGAGACAAAGTGATCACAGAAGCGTGCTGATCGAAAACATCAACAATTACAATCCTGCTTATGTGAGCCGCTTTAACGCAATGGTTCATAACTTTATGGCAAAGGGCTATAACGAGCTGGACGCTCAGCACGTGGCGATGAAAGCAATAGAAGGGACCGTGGTCAAACAGACCATGCTGCTCACTTATACCGAAGCTTACTGGGCCGTAGGATTTGTGCTGCTTTGCTCCATCCCGCTGATCTACTTGCAGAAATTCAAGAAAAATGTTCAGATGCCGGCAGACGCACACTAATGCCGGGCCTAAAGCAGGTAAAAAAAAACCGTCGTATGAGTGTATCATACGACGGTATCCCAATTACAATTAAAAACCTTTGCCTCCATAGCTGCTATTACCATCCGATAATAAGCGCCGGGAACTAGCTTCAACTACGGGGCGGTTAACCTTATAGCTAAAGTACAAAAGTTTTTTTAATCATAAATATTTTGATTTGCTTTTTTCAAATAGTGACGAGAATTACTTTTCCGTCACTATTTTGATGCTAGTAGACGATTTTGCCTGTAGCTGTAACGAGAGAGGCTATCCGCACTGCGTCGAATATCCGTTCTTCACGCGTGCCCATCTTGATCAGCGAATCCTCGTGCGCGTTGACACACATTTCGCACCCATTCACCGCTGACACGGCCAGACTCATCAATTCAAAGAATTCTTTGCCGGTTACCGGCTTCATCATGATCTGCATTCTGATACGTGCCGGGATCTGGCCGTATTTCTCTTTCTGCGTGAAGTGACGGAAGCGATAAAAAATGTTGTTGGATGACAGAAGAGAAGCACAGGCTGCCGCTTCCGCAATCTCCTCGGCTGTCGCACCGTTCTCCTCCGCATAGCGTGTGTAGAAATCAGTCAGCGGCTTATTAATGTTGTTGACCGCGATGCTAGTCCCTAACAAAGCGATTTCTTTCGCACTTAAATGCTCGGATGTAAGGGTACTGGTAAAGTTAACTTTCAGGTCCCTTAAGTAACGCGACTCGCCCTTCTCCAGCAAATTCAGGCTATCGTTACGGTAAGCGCCATCTACTCCAATACTTTCTAATAATTCTTTTATTACTTCGGTTGATTCACTCATGATATATTGATAAAATGGTTAAAAAAATCCCCTTCAGAAGGGGATTTCAGTTGTGAACAGAGCCATCGTCTTTCTGACTCTGTTCACACTGACTACTAGCTTATCTCTTACGCCTGGATAGTTTCCTGACCTTTTTCCCAGTTACATGGACAAAGCTCGTCTGTTTGCAGTCCGTCAAGTACGCGCAATACTTCCTTTACATTACGACCAACGTTTAGATCGTTTACAGATACCCAGCGTACAATTCCCTGAGGATCTATAATAAAAGTAGCACGGTAGGCAATCTTCTCAGTAGGCTCGAGGATTCCCAGGTCTTCTGCAAGAGACTTGGATGTATCGGCCAGCATCGGGAACTTCAGATCGCGAAGATCCTCGTGGTTATTCCTCCATGCAAGGTGAACGAACTCAGAATCGGTTGAAGCACCAATAAGGCGTGCGTCTCTGTCGCGGAATTCACCAAACGACTTGTTAAACTCAGCAATCTCAGTGGGACATACAAATGTGAAGTCCTTTGGCCACCAAAACATTACAGTCCATACATTATCTTCGTTAACAAGATAATCAGAAGAAATAGTTTCAAACTCTTTACCTTTTTCTCTGCTTACAACTGCTTTTTTCTCGAAAGCCGGGAACTTTTGACCGATTGTTATCATAACTAAATAATATTTTTAAATCTGCCGCAAAGATACCCGGGCAGGCTTTTACTACCAACCTTTTTGCCCTGATTCTCAATACTCTTTATCAATAGCCTATAGACAATATCTATGAGATTATTTTAAGTATTTCTTTAATAGATCATTAAGAACCCCCTTATCCGACTGCGTCATAACAGGCCGAAGGTCATTTTGAATAAAATGAAGCTTGAAGGCTTTTATAGCAGAAATGGAATCGCGGGTATCATATCCGATGATGCGGAGGGCCTGAATAGTATTAAAGCCGGGCGGCACGGTCTCCACGATCATGTCAGGCCAGTAGCCAAAGCCCTTTTCGGCGAGCTTGCGCCAGGGAAAAATGCATTCGGATCGGGTTTCCTTCTTGGTGCGATGTCGGCATGTCCGATAAAGTTAGCGGCAGGTATTCCGTAATTTTTCTTCAAAGCGCCGAGCAGAGTGATAAGACTATTAATTTGCTGGTCGGGAAACGGCTCATTTCCATTATTGTCGAGCTCTATTCCGATAGAGGCCGAATTGATGTCAGTTAAACTGCCCCATTTTGCAACTCCGCCATGCCACGCTCTGAGATAGTCGTTAAGCATGTGATGCACCGTCCCGTCCTTACAAATGACATAATGAGCGCTAACCTGGGTACGCTTAAGAGTAAAGGTTTTCAGCGTCTGCTCGCAGGAATTCTGAGCCGTATGATGGATAATGACATAATTAGGTTTTCTCAGATTGAAGTTGACAGTACCAACAGCATACGGCGGCACTTTGCTCGAAAACGCCTCGACCGGCGGAATGTCAGTGAGAGACTGTGTCAGCTCCTTCGCCTGCTTTTTGTAAAGCTTGTTCGTTGCCTTGTATGGGTGAGGTGAACACGATGGCAGTACGGCAGCGAGAAGGAAGATGGGAACTATGAATCTTTTCATGATAATTTAAACTGCTAAATACGTTTAAATTTGCTATTCTTGAAAGCAGAACCGCAAGAAACGTTGATGACCGGTGCTGGTCGGGCGGGAATGGACGTCTCCTGAAGGTTGTTTACGACCTTATAGCTTGGCGACGTGATTTCATTGGGATCTTTAAAAGAAAAATTAATAGTCCCGATCAACAAATGGACTTAGATAAAAATATCCTTTTATAATAAACGACACAATATGATTACTTTAGAGAACGAAAGGTTTACTGCAACCATAGGCACGAAGGGCGGCGAGTTGCATAGTCTATTCAACAAGGAGCTGAACCTGGAATACATCTGGAACGGTGACCCGACCCACTGGCCACGCCATACTCCCGTTCTGTTTCCTATAGTAGGAGGCTTAAAAGACGACAGCTTTATTTACGAAGGTCAGGAGTATTCGCTCATCAAACACGGATTTGCCAGAGACATGGACTTCGAAGTAGAGGAAAGCACCGCTACCACTGCTACGTTCCTGCTGAAAAGCAATGATGAAACATTGAAAAGCTATCCCTTCCATTTCGAATTAAGACATATTTACCGCCTGGAAGGAAACTCCATTACTCAAACTTACGAAGTAAAGAACCCGACCGTTTCGCAGATGTTCTTCTCCTTAGGTGCCCATCCTGCATTTAAAGTGCCTCTGGTAGAAAACACCGGGTATACCGACTATTATCTGCAATTTGAAAAAGCAGAAAACAGTCTGCGCTGGACACTTGATGGCAACATCCTTGTTGAGCCGGTACCCTACTTCCAGAATCAGGATAAGCTTCCGCTGAAACACGATCTGTTCTATGACGACGCCGTAATTTTCAAGGATCTGAAATCTGAAACAATCAGCATCAGAAGTGACAAAACGCCTCACGGTCTTCACTACCATTTCGCAGGATTCCCGTATATGGGCATCTGGGCAGCTAAAGATGCTCCTTTCGTTTGTATAGAGCCCTGGTGCGGAATCCCCGACTCAGCTACTCATGACAAGAAGCTCGAACACAAAGAAGGCATCATTGAGCTTCCTCCACTGGAAAAATGGAGCAAGAGCCTTACCATTGAAGCTTTTTAAGGAATTTGTCAATACGCAGAAAAGAGTTAGTCCCTGCCGTTCGGGACTAACTCTTTTTCAGTCTGTTCCTTCCTGGCGTGTTGCACTTTTTCCCAATAAGCAATTGGCTGTCAGCTATCGGCTATCAGCTGTCAGCAATCCTTTAAAAAGCATTTAATTATCTCAATAAAACAAATACACTTTCAAGAAAAAGCGCGGGCTTCAAATCACTGAACCCGCGCTTTTTTTAACTCCTTTATCAGCTTTTAAGACTTGATCGCCTCTAGCGCTTTATTTATCCGGCTCACTGCTTCATCTTCTCCAATTAGCCGCGTAATATCGAACACTGCCGGCCCGAACTTTCCTCCCACCAGCATAATTCGGTAAGGAAGCATTACGTCGCCAATCTTGAAGCCCCGCTCCTGCGTCATCTCCTTGAACTTTTCCTCCAGCTCCTGTGCCGACAGGCCTTTATTGCTCAGCAGCAGCCCGGAAAAAGCTTTAAAAAACTCCTCCTTCGCATCAGTCCATTTCGGTTTTACTGCACCAAGATCGTAGGTATCGGGCGCACGGAAGAAATAGGCTGACTGTGCAACGAAGTCGGGAAGCAGATGGCAACGGTCCTTTACCAGTTCGATCACGGTTGACAGCTGCTGATCATCGCTTACTTCTACGCCAGCCTTTCTGAGTTCGATCGCGACTAGCTGCGTAAGCTTCGGCCCTTCCAGCTTCTTGATCCACTCGGTATTGAACCATTTGGCCTTTTCGTAATCAAATTTTGCTCCCGCTTTATTCACCCTTCCAAGCGAAAAACGACCTACCAGCTCATCCACACTAAAGATCTCCTGATCGGTCCCATCGTTCCAGCCAAGCATGGCCAGCATATTGATGAAGGCTTCCGGCAGGAAGCCAATCTCACGGAAACCAGGGGTGAGCTCGCCGCTGGCAGGATCAGTCCAGTTCATAGCATAAACCGGGAAGCCCAGGCGCGCGCCATCTCTTTTACTAAGCTTGCCATTCCCGTCGGGCTTGAGGATCAACGGCAGGTGAGCCCAGCGCGGCATCTCCTCTTCCCATCCCAGGTACTTCCAAAGCAACAGATGAACGGGAGCAGAGGGCAGCCATTCTTCCCCCCGGAAAGCATGCGTGATTTTCATCAGATAGTCGTCCACTACTACTGCCAGATGATAGGTGGGCATTCCGTCGGCCTTCAGCAGCACCTTATCGTCCGACTGAGAGGTTTGGAAGCTCACTTCTCCCCTGATGAGGTCCGTGAACGTCACTGTTTCATCTTCAGGCATCCGTATCCGGATCACGTAGGGAGTGCCGCTTTCAATCAACTGCCTCACCTCCTCATGCGGCAAAGAAAGCGAATTGCGCATCTCCTTCCGAAAGGCATGTCCATACTGAAAGTTCGGTACCTCTTTTCGTTTCTGGTCAAGCTCTTCGGGAGTATCAAATGCATAATATGCATACCCATCATGTACCAGACGCTCCGCATAATCCCGATACATCGCTTTCCGCTCGCTCTGGCGGTACGGCCCGTATGGGCCTCCTTGCTCAGGTCCCTCATCCGGCACTATTCCGCACCATTTCAGGCAGTCCTGAATATATTCTTCAGCACCCGGTACATAACGGGTCTGATCAGTATCTTCAATACGTAAAATAAACTTGCCCCCGTTCTGACGGGCAAATAGATAATTAAACAAAACGGTACGCACGCCTCCCAGGTGAAGTCCCCCTGTTGGACTTGGAGCAAAACGTACCCGAACATTATCCTGCATATCTCGATGAATTATTTGAAAACGCAAAGATACGGTTCCTTCAGATAAGAGCCGCCGCCTTTTGTATTTACACTGAACCCAGGACAGGTCTCCCGGTCACCGTGCTGCAGGAAGCATCATCCAGCTCTTGCCCGCCACCACCAGGGCCGGATGCAGGTTCTATTAGTGCTGCCCCTGCCGCCACCGATTGCATCCCTTCCCTAATATCTCCCCTTAATGAACGTCCTGCTATCGAAAGCCCTCACGTCATAAAAACGACCATCCACGCGAGAAGTGCCGCACTTCCACTTTTTTCAGATTCCCTCTCGCTAAATCCCTTATTCTGTGTACATTTGTCTACTTCGTCTATAGACTTTACATTTGTGAAATATCTGTACAGCATATAAATAATCATTATTATTGTACAGGATCGGATACAGAGAATAAAATGATTGAAACTGTTAAAAACAGACAAGAAGAGTTACTATCTGCGCTGGCAGGACTTTCTGCCGAAGAGGCGCTGGCTCTGCTTGCGAGAGAATTTGAGGGCGGTATCGTCTTTTCTACCAGCTTTAGCTGGGAGGATCAGGTGATCTCCCATATGATCCTTTCTCAAAACCTCCCCATCAGGATCTTCACCCTGGATACCGGCCGCCTCTTTGGCGAGACTTATTACGTGTGGAGCCGGACCAATGAACAATATGGCACCCACATAGAGGCGTTCTATCCTAATCAGGAAGTGATTGAGCGCTTCGTTACAGAGAAAGGCCCCAATGCTTTTTATGAATCTGTTGAAAACAGAAAAGGCTGCTGCTATATCCGCAAGGTCGAGCCTCTTCAGCGTGCCCTGGCAGGGAATACGCTTTGGATCACGGGCTTGCGAGCAGAACATTCTCCCGACCGCGGCAACCTGCCGCAGCTCGAATGGGACGAGACCAACCAAATATTGAAGTACCATCCCCTGCTCCACTGGTCCACCGATCAGGTGCGGGCGGTCATCAACGAAAACGGCATTCCCTATAACACGCTTCACGACAAGGGATTTGTCAGCATCGGATGCGCCTGCTGCACAAGAGCCGTCAACCCCGGAGAGGACTTCCGCGCCGGAAGATGGTGGTGGGAAGACAAATCAAGCAAAGAGTGCGGTCTGCACGCTCATTCATAAACACCGATAATATTGCTTTATGCCTCAACATAAATTAGATTACCTTGATCTGCTCGAAGCAGAGTCTATTCATATCATGCGCGAAGTGGCAGGTCAGTTTGAGCGGCCGGCCCTTCTGTTCTCGGGCGGGAAAGATTCAATTACCCTGGTACAACTGGCACTGAAGGCCTTCAAGCCGGGCAAGATCCCCTTTCCTCTCGTCCATATCGACACAGGCCACAACTTCCCTGAAGCGCTTGAGTACCGCGACAGACTGGCAGAAGAAACCGGCGCTAAACTGATTGTGAGAAAAGTTGAAGACACCATCAAGGCAAGAGGACTGAAAGAGCCGGTCGGTAAGTTCGCTTCACGGAATGCTTTACAGTCATACACGCTTCTCGACACGATTGAGGAATTCGGGTTCGACGCGTGCATCGGTGGTGCCCGCAGAGATGAAGAAAAGGCCAGGGCAAAGGAGCGCATCTTTTCCGTAAGGGACGAGTTTGGACAATGGGACCCCAAGAAACAGCGGCCTGAACTTTGGAACCTCTATAATGGCAAGATCGCCAAAGGCGAAAATGTACGCGTGTTTCCGATCAGCAACTGGGTGGAGCTCGACGTATGGAACTATATCAAACGGGAAGGTATCGAGCTGCCTTCCATCTACTTCACACATGAAAGAGAGGTGATTGTGCACCAGGAGCACCTGGTAGCCTTATCTCCTTTCGTCCGGGTAGATGAGGGAGATGTTATTGTCAAGAGAAATGTACGTTATCGCACCGTAGGCGACATGACCTGTACCGCGGCTGTTGAATCAACCGCCTCGACGATAGACGACATCATCGCGGAGATCAATAAGACCAACATCAGTGAACGCGGAGAAACCCGCATTGATGATCAGGTGTCGGAAGCAGCGATGGAAGACAGAAAAAAGAACGGATACTTTTAATCCGGCGCTCTGACTTTAACAAACAACACGGACGAGCTGCAAGAACAAGCGGGAATGAGCCAGAGTTGAGAGTTCTTCCTGGCCGTCTAGACATAGCGAAGCGATCTCATTGAGGCCTTTAAAAAAACAATTGCAGGGCTTAACAATGAAAATTGACTTTCAGGAAAAACATTAATGAGCTGTAGGCACAAACGGGATTGAAGGTTGAATGAATATCCTTCCTGGCCTTTAAAAAGCAAACAGGCTTTCAGGAAGAACATTCACGAGCTGTACGCACAAACGGGGATGAAAGTTGCTTGAATGCTCCTTGCGGCCATTTAAAGACAAGCAAACTCTCACAAAAAACATTCAGAAATTGCGCATCCAAACGGGGATGAAAGTGAGCCGAATGTTCTTCCTGGCCTGTAAAGAAAAAATAGACTTTCAAGAAAATCAGAATAGCAAAAACGCTCCCGAGGGGGCAAATAAGACACATAAACAATGGATTTATTACGATTTATAACTGCCGGCAGCGTTGACGATGGAAAAAGTACTCTGATAGGACGTCTGCTGTACGATACCGACTCCATTAAAGTGGACCAGCTGGAAACAATTCAAAGGCAGAGTAAAAATAAATCTGAAGGGGAAATAGACCTCGCGCTCTTTACAGACGGTCTCCGTGCCGAGCGGGAACAAGGCATTACTATTGATGTAGCCTACAAGTATTTCTCAACTGACAAGCGCAAATTCATTATCGCCGATGCTCCCGGTCATATTCAGTATACAAGGAATATGGTGACCGGCGCATCAAACTCCGACCTGATCATCATTTTGATAGACGCACGACAGGGTGTGGTTGAACAGACGCGGCGTCACAGCATCATCGCTTCACTCCTCCAGATTCCCCACGTAGTGGTAACCATCAACAAGATGGACATGGTCGATTACTCAGAGGAAGTCTATAACTCGATCGTCGAAGAGTACTCAAAGATGGCCGGGGCACTCAACATGAAAGATGTGCATTTCATTCCGATTAGCGCCCTGAAGGGAGATAACATTGTCAATACTTCAGGCAGCATGCCCTGGTACGAAGGCGAAACGCTTCTCAACCTTCTCGAAACGATCAATGTGGTGAATGATATCGATTTCAATGAATCACGCTTCCCCGTACAATATGTGATCCGGCCCCAATCAGAAGACCTTCACGACTACCGAGGCTACGCAGGCAAAGTGCTAAGCGGAGTCTACAGGAAAGGCGATGCGGTAACGGTACTCCCCGACGGCATTGACTCGGTGATAGAAGCAGTAGAGGTTCACGGCGAGGAAGTGGAAGAAGCCTTTGCTCCGCAGAGTGCCGTCATCCGCCTTAAAGATGATATTGATATCAACAGAGGCGACCTCATCGTGACTAAAAGCTCGCGCCCCAAAGTGTCGCAGGAAATCGAGGCCACCATCTGCTGGATGGACAATAAGCCGCTCCTGCCCGGAAACAAATACCTGTTGCAGGTGCAAAGTAAGCGGGTAAGATGCGTTGTAAAAGAAATCAACTTTAAGCTTGACGTGAACACACTCGAAAAGCAGGAGAACGTTGCACAGGCCTCCCTCAACGACGTGGTCCATGTTACGATCAAGACCGCTTCTCCTATTGTTTTTGACAGCTACAACTCCTTAAGGGCAAACGGCGGGGCCATCCTGATTGATGAAACGGCCCATACAACCGTTGCAGGCTGTATGCTGGCGTAAAGGCGGGCTTGCTTTTACTACGGTAAAGTGCAGCCAGGCAAGGCATTTCCTTCTGCTTGTTTTCAGCCGGCGGCAGGCCGGTGAGAGCACGATCCGTGTCTTATTAAGACAAGTGAAACTACTTATAAGAGCAGGTTTTTGCCTGCTCTCAGCTTTTTTGCAGCCCGGTAACCTGTTATGCCCTGGTCCTGAACCACAGGCCTGCGCGCGGCAGAAGCGACACCATCCCTATTGGCAGCCAGGCCTTAGAGCAGCTTTCGACCAGATGGTTAGAAGCACAGTGAAACCAAAGATCAACGCTTAGTACTTTTATAGAAGCTTGCACCACCCGGGAACCATAGCAGGGGCGTATCTGCTCAGCAAAAGATTCGTACCCTATTCGCCCCATGGCTGAAATCCAGCCGCTATTAACCCACCATTAAGCCACCTTGTAGCCACCTTTTGCCGATAAAGGGTAGCTAAATGGTAGCCGATCGGCTACTTTAGAACTGTTACATATCTAATCATTCACGGGGCATGTGCGAACCATTCACGGGCCAGTCTCTGACGCTTTTTATGCTAATGCCCGTCCTGAACATAGCATGAAAACTGCTGCAAGATCTCCCGCACACATCAAAGATAAGACATAAGATCCGTTCTGCTCGCTAATTCCTTTATTTGTTAAATAGTACCAAGTGTCGGCATTTTTCGTTATTTTGGTATTACACAGGCAACTATGGACCCTTCTAATGGTAACTATTCGTATCTCATCAATAAAATTGATGAGTTTATCCGAAAATACTACCTCAACAAGATCGTGAGAGGCTCCATCTACCTGTCCGCTGCTCTCTTTACGAGTTATCTTATTATCACCTCACTAGAGTACTACGGCAACTTCGGAGGACAAATAAGAGCGATGCTATTTTTCAGCTTTCTGGCAGTCAACCTCAGCATCGCTTTTCAACTGATATTAAGGCCGCTACTCGCTTTAAACCGGCTTGGAAAGGTATTGTCACACCATGAAGCTTCAGAGATTATCGGGAAACACTTTTCAGGTGTAAAAGACAAACTTCTCAATACGCTGCAATTGAAGAAGCTGGCTGATGAAAATCCTGAACAGCGGGCGCTGATACAGGCGAGCATCGACCAGAAGATCGCGCAGCTTGCTCCTGTACCCTTTAGCTCGGCCATCAGGATAAAAGACAACAGGAAGTACCTCCGGTTTGCAGTGCCCCCTTTATTAGTCATTATACTCATTGCCGTGACCGCTCCTGCCATATTCAGCGAGGGCACGGAGCGAATTATCAACTACGACCGAAAATACGTTAAGAAGGCTCCGTTTCGCTTTATAGTCCTCAATAAGGATCTGTCGGTAGTACAAGGAGAAGAGCTTGAACTTAAAGTAAAGATGGAAGGCGAGGAGATTCCTCAGGATATCTATGTTGAAGAGGAACCCAATAGCTTCAAACTCGAAAAAGAGAACCTGGTGCGGTTTCATTATACATTTCGAAACGTTCAGAAGACGAAACAGATACGGCTCTCTGCACATGGGTACCGCTCTGAGCCCATTGAAATAAGGGTTAAGAAGAGACCGGCATTGCTGGAATTTCAGGTACGGCTCGACTACCCCGGGTACCTGAGAAAACCTGCGGAGAGCCTGGCCAATACCGGTGATCTGACTGTGCCTGAGGGAACTCGTGTCACGTGGAACTTTAAAACGGAAAATGCCAGCAGGATGCTTTTCGGGGCTGATGCGAAAACGTCAGTGCTTAAACCGCTTCCGTCCGATTTGTTCAGGCATAGCATTATCGCCAGGAAGAACAGTGATATTCTGTTAAAGGTAAGTAACAATGAAGCTGAGTCGAACGACTGGATCAGCTATAAGCTCAAAGTGGTGCCAGACCTTCGTCCGTCTATCGAGGTATCAGTGCAGAAAGACTCCATAAATAACCGCTCTGCCTATTTCACGGGAAAAATCACAGATGATCACGGCTTTTCGGGACTGAAATTTCATTACCGGGTACTTGACAGAGACAGAAAGAGTGCATTCAGAACCGAGGGGATCGGGATAGATCAGGATCAGACGGAAAACAGTTTTTTCTATGCCTGGGATGCCCGCAAGAAAGGTATTCAGAGGGGACTGGATGTTGAGTACTTCTTCGAGGTGTTTGATAACGACGGCGTGAACGGCCATAAAAGTACCCGGACAGAGGTGAGGGTACTTAGATTCGACTCACAGCAGGAAGTTGAGCGGAAGATCGACAAGACGTCGGAAGACATAAAAGACAAGATGGAGAAGGCCATCAGGTATGCGAAGACGATTGAACGGGATGCGCAGAAGATCAACAGGAACTTACTGTCCAAAAAGAGCCTGTCGTTTGATGAAAAAAAGCAGATCGAGAATCTGCTTCAAAAGCAAACCGAAATGCAGCAAATGATCAGTGAGATCAAGAAGGAAAACAGCGAAAACCTTTACAAGCAAAACGACCTGCACAACCAAAAAAGGGAGATACTGGAGAAGCAAAAGCAGATTGAGAACCTCTTTGAGAACGTACTGGACGAAAAAACAAAAGAGCTGCTAAAGAATATCCAGGAGCTGCTGGATCAGAGCAATAAGAGTCAAACTCAGCAGGAGTTATCGAAGATGCAGATGGATAACAAGTCGCTGCAGAAAGAACTTGACCGGATGCTCGAACTTTACAAACAACTGGAATTTGACCAAAAGCTGTCGGCAACGGTAGAAAAGCTGAAGAGCCTGGGAGAAGAGCAGCGGAAGCTTGGCGAGGAAGTTACGAAAAGTCCGTCCGACAAAGAGAAGATGAGTACGCGGCAGCAGGACCTGAATAAGAAATTCGGAGATATTAAAGAGAACTTGAACGAGCTGGACAAGAAGAACAGCAGCCTTGAACAAAAGAACTCTTTTGAGAGTCCTAAGGGGGACCAGGATGCCATAGAAGCCTTGCAGGCTTCGAGCACAAAGAATTTGCGGAACAAGGACGCAGGCAAAGCGGCAGAGAACATGAAGCAGGCAGCGGCGCGAATGAAGCAGCTTGCAGAGCGGATTGAAAAGCAACAGGAGGAGAGTGAGAGCCAGGAACAGGCGTTCCATCTTCAGGACCTGCGTCAGATCCTGGCTAATTTGCTGAGGTCATCTTTCGAGCAGGAAAACGTGTTAATGAATGTGAGAAATACAAGAACGTCTGATCCAGCGTTTATTAATCATATAAAAAAACAAAAAGATGTAAGGGACAATCTGAAATTAGTACAGGACAGCTTATATTCGCTTAGTAGAAAAGCGCCGCAGATCGAAGCTTTTGTGAACAAGGAGATCGAGTCTATCAATACCAACATCGGCCGGGCGCTGGAAAATCTTGAAAAACGCAACATACTGGAAGCCAATAAAGATGAACAGTACGCTCTCACTTCGATAAACAACCTTGCACTGATGCTGAGTGAGGTAGAAGAAAAGATGCAGAATGCAATGAAGAGCGCCCGACAAGGCGGAAGCGGCAAACAAAAAAGTTTGTCGCAGCTTAGTAAGATGCAGGAACAGCTGAACAACAATATGCAAAAAGCCAGGGAACAGCTAAAGCAGCAAGGGCTCAAAGAGGGACAGCAGGCCAGCAAGGGTCAGCTTACTGAACAAATGGCGAGAATGGCGCGCGAGCAGCAGCTGATCAGACAGGCGTTAATGGACGTAAACAGAGACCTGAACAAGGACGGAAAAGGCCGGCTTGGCGATCTGGATAAATTAACCAAAGAAATGGAACAAACTGAGACCGATCTCGTAAACAAACGTATAAGGCAGGAAACGATGCTCAGACAGCAGGAGGTTCTGGGGAAACTTCTCCAGGCCGAAAAAGCTGAACGGGAACGTGAAACAGATAGTCAGAGAGACAGTAAGGAAGGTCGTGACCAAAGCACGGTCTACAACTCGGTGTTGGATAATTTTAAAAAAATAAAACAACGCGAGACTGAACTTCTTAAAACAGTTCCTCCATCTTTAAGTTTATTTTACCAATTGAAAGTTGGTGATTATTTCAGACATTTAGATTCAAAATAATGATATGACAACGAATCGGGTTGAGATTTCAGAAAATACCGTGTTATACACATTACAATTACCATCGAAGCTTGAAAGCGTGGTTACGATGGAGAATTTCATTGATAATCTTAAGGAAGAATATGAGATTCCGGACGATACCTACGCGAACGTCTTAACTTGCATGAGCGAAGCTACGATGAATGCCATCATCCATGGCAACAAACAAAGCGATACCAAGAAAGTATATATCAACCTGGAAGTGCATGATAGAAAAAGACTTCAGTTCACCATTGCGGATGAAGGTGAGGGATTTGACTACGACCGCCTGCCAGACCCAACAGCGCCGGAAAACATTGAAAGCCTTACCGGACGTGGGATTTACATCATTAAGCATCTCGCAGATCAGTGTATCTTCAATATGAAGGGCAATGAAATCGAGTTACACTTTAAAATTTAATGAGCTATTCTAAAATTTCGTTCTTTTCTGAAGACATATCATTTACGCTGAAAGATAAGACAAAAGTCAGGAACTGGATTCAATCAGCAATCAGAGCAGAGGGTTACTCAACAGGTACTCTCAATTTTATATTCTGCAGTGACAGTTATTTATTGACGATCAATCAGCAGTATCTTAACCACGATACCTATACCGACATCATCACTTTCGACACGAGCGAAGAGGAAAATAAAATAGAAGGCGACATCTTTATCAGCATTGAGCGGGTAAAGGAGAATGCCAAACAGTTCAATACCCAAACTGCAGATGAGCTGCACCGTGTAATCATACACGGCGTACTACACCTCCTCGGATACAAGGATAAGAGCAAGAAAGACAAAGACCTGATGACCCAAAAAGAGGATCATTACCTGAGTACGAGATTTCCTGCATAAGTCAGAGTTGCTTCCCTCCCGCGTGGCCCGCCAATGATCCTTTGCTGGTAAAAAATGGACCTGTAATCCAATATTTTTATGGAACGGCTGTTATATTAATAGGCTAGCAATAATTATTATTTATTTTTGTATACGTTATGACAGCTTTAAAAAGAGTCATAATAGCAGGAGCAAGTGGATTAATTGGATCGCACCTTCTTCAGCTATTATTGTCGGAGGACGATATTGATGTAGTGGTTGCTCTGGTTCGGCGTCCTCTTCCCTTTAGTCATTCCAAACTACAGCAGATTACAATTTCCTTTGAGGAGATCGCCTCGCATAAGGAGATGATCAGGGCTGACGCGGTCTTTTGTTGTCTCGGGTCAACAAGGAAGAAAACGCCGGATTTAAACGACTACAGAAGGGTTGACTATGTTTACCCTCTTGAGCTGGCAAAATTAGCAGCGGAGAACGGGGTGAATCAGTATCACCTGGTATCGGCGCTGGGTAGTGACGTACGCTCTTCAAATACCTACGCCAGACTAAAAGGAGAGGTTGAACAGGATATTAAAAATCTAAGTATCAGGTCGTTACATATTTACAAACCGTCTTTATTGGTTGGTAAAAGGAGTGAGAAAAGACCACTTGAAAAGCTGGCGATTCATTTAATGAACTTGCTGAACCCTTTTTTGATGGGCAGCCTTAAAAAATACAGAAGTATAAAGGCTGAGACGGTGGCGAGAGCGATGTTAAATCAGTATAAAAGAAACAGGAACGGGGTATACTCCTACCCTTCCGATCAAATTAAAGCTTTGGCATGAGTATTCTAGCAGGTGAATTATTAAGTCACTCTTATAACGACAGCTGGTTGTTTAAGAACCAGACCCTTGGTATAGCGCAAGGGCAACGACTTGCCCTTGTCGGAGTCAACGGGTCGGGAAAATCAACGCTGTTGAAGATACTTGCTGGAAGGCTGGTCCCCAACGAGGGAAAGGTGGTAATGGAGAAAGGGTTGCGTGTGGGTTACCTTGAGCAAGACCCGGACTTTGGCAATCAGGTTACAGTAGGTGATTATATCTTCAGTCTGGATAATAAACAACAGCAAGTGATCCGGAGATATGAAGAGCTGCTTGCCTCGGACGATCCAAATGAAGCAGAGCTGCACCGTCTGACCGATGAACTGAGCGAACTTAACGCCTGGGAGTACGAGCATCAGATTAAGACCATCCTGCAGCGGCTGTCTATAGAAAACCAGGATCAGAAGATAGCGAGCCTATCGGGCGGACAAAAGAAAAGGCTGGCGCTGGCCAAGCTGCTTATTGATGAGCCGGACGTGTTCATTCTTGACGAACCGACCAATCACCTCGATATTGAGATGATTGAATGGCTGGAGAGCTTCTTAACAACCGGCAAGAAGACCGTATTAATGGTCACGCACGACCGGTACTTCCTTGACTCGGTTTGTAACTACATCATCGAACTGGACAGGCAGAAGCTTTTCCATTACAATGGAAAGTACAGCTATTTCCTGGAGAAGAAGGCACAGCGGGAAGATGAAGAAAACGCCTCGCTTCAAAAGAACCGAAATCTTCTAAAGAAGGAATTGGAATGGATGAGGAGACAACCGCAGGCCAGGGCTACGAAGTCAAAGGCTAGAATCGATGCTTTCTATGACCTGGAGGAAAAGACAAAAAATGTCAAGTCGGGTCAAAAACTGGAGCTGAGCACCAAGGTGAGTCGTCAGGGAAATAAGATTCTGGAAGTTGATCATGTAAGCAAGTCCTACAACGACAAAGCAATAGTCTCTGATTTTACTTACACTTTTAAGAAGGGCGATAAGATAGGTGTGGCGGGAAGGAACGGCTCTGGCAAATCGACACTACTTAACCTCTTAACCGGAAGCGTAAGCCCTGACACAGGAAATGTGGTCCGCGGCGAAACGACGGTATTTGGTTATTACAAACAAAGCGGACTAGAAACGGAGGAAAACGAACGCGTAATAGATGTAGTGAAAAACGTAGCAGAGTACATTCCTATGGCGGATGGCACCTCGATCACGGCCTCACAACTATTAACATTGTTCCTCTTCTCGCCCGCCAAACAGCACAACTTTGTATCGAAGCTAAGCGGAGGAGAAAAGAAGAGACTTCAGCTCATGCGTATCCTGATGAAGAACCCGAATTTCCTCATACTGGACGAACCTACTAACGATCTCGACATTGACACCTTGAACGTTCTTGAGGACTTCCTTGAGAATTATTCTGGCGTACTGATGCTGGTGTCCCACGATCGCTATTTAATGGACCGACTAACAGAACAACTATTCATTCTTGAGGGAGGAGCGCCGATCAGGATTTACAATGGCAACTACACAGACTATCGGCTGGAAAAAGAAAACGAACAAAAAACAAGGGAACAAAATAAGCCGCTTCCTCCTCCTCCGGCTCCAGTAACAAAGAAAACCAAGCTGTCTTTCAAAGAACAAAAAGAACTCGACTCGCTCGAAGAACAGATACCTCTGTTGGAGCAAAAAATAGAGTCGCTAACCATGGAGCTTAACTCCGGAGCCCTGGAGCACACGGAGCTGACGAGATTAGCACTCGAGATAGAAACAACAAAAGCAAAATTAGACGAGCTCACCTTAAGGTGGCTTGAACTGGAAGAAATAAAAGAAATATAATCTCACCTCTTCGTTCCACGTGGAACGAAGAGGTGAGAAAGTTAGTTCCACGTGGAACAAGGGGGATTATGTTTAAGAAATATGATGTAATAGTAGTTGGAGCCGGCCACGCCGGATGTGAAGCGGCAGCAGCAGCAGCTAATCTTGGATCGTCCGTTCTGCTTATTACGATGAATATGGGCACAATAGCTCAGATGAGCTGTAACCCGGCAATGGGCGGCGTTTCAAAAGGTCAGATAGTAAGAGAGATTGATGCGATGGGCGGCTATTCGGGTATTGTAGCAGATAAGTCTACTATTCAGTTCAGAATGCTCAACCTCTCCAAGGGGCCTGCGATGTGGAGCCCGAGGACTCAGAACGACCGCATGCGCTTTGCAGAAGAATGGCGCCTGATGCTTGAGCGGACGCCAAACATCGACTTTTGGCAGGACACAGTCAATGAAGTGCTGACGCGAGGTGATCGGGTACGAGGAGTACGGACCTCCCTCGGAATGGAGATCGAATCCGACGCTGTTGTTCTCACCAACGGCACCTTTCTGAACGGAGTTATCCATATAGGCGAGAAAAAATTCGGAGGAGGCAGAACAGGCGAAAAGGCGGCCAACGGGCTAACCGAAAGTCTTGTTAGCTTAGGTTTTGAATCGGGAAGAATGAAAACCGGGACTCCCCCCGGGTGGATGGCCGTAGTCTCGACTACTCGAAAATGGAGGAACAGTGGGGAGATGAAAAACGTGGGAGATTTTCCTATACAGACGTTGAGCTTCCAACAGAACAGCGCTGCTGCTGGATCACCTATACCAACCAGGATGTCCACGACACCTTAAAAGAAGGTTTCGAACGGTCTCCCATGTTCACCGGTCGCATAAAAGGACTCGGCCCAAGATACTGTCCTTCCATAGAAGACAAAATTAACCGTTTCGCGGAGCGGGAACGCCATCAGATCTTCGTCGAACCTGAAGGATGGAATACCGTCGAAATTTATGTAAACGGCTTCTCTACCTCGCTTCCGGAGGACGTTCAATACAGAGCGCTAACCAAAATACCGGGCTTTGAAAAAGCTAAGATGTTCAGGCCTGGCTACGCGATTGAATATGACTACTTCCCTCCCACCCAGCTTCAGCTGACTCTGGAAACAAAGCTGGTTAACAATCTATTTTTAGCTGGCCAGATCAATGGCACTACTGGTTATGAAGAAGCGGCCAGTCAGGGATTCATCGCCGGCGTTAATGCTCACTTAAAAATAAGGGATCAGCACGAGCTCATTATGAAGCGCTCAGAATCTTATATAGGCGTACTCATAGATGACTTAGTTACAAAAGGGACAGAAGAGCCGTATCGCATGTTTACTTCAAGAGCAGAGCACCGCTTGCTGCTGCGGCAGGATAATGCCGACGTGCGCCTCTCACCTATTGCCTTTAACTTAGGCCTTATTGGCGAAGACAGAATGAGCAAGGTGAACGAAAAGGTGACGAATTCAGATAGTATCGTAAAATATTTGAAAACGACTTCTATTGCCCCCGGAAGTGTAAATGCGCTGCTTGAAGAACTTGGCACCGCTCCGCTGGGGCAAAATGTCAAACTATTCTCACTGCTGACAAGGCCGCAGGTAACTATTTCAGACCTGCGTAAAGCAGATCCTTATCTGGATAACATTCTTTTACAGCACAACACGGAGACAATCGAACAAGCAGAAATCAAGGTTAAATACGAGAGCTATTTTGAAAAAGAAAATGAGATTGTAGAGAAGATGAGGCGAATGGAAGACCAGATTATCAATCCCGACTTTAACTACAGTAACATGGTGTCGCTCTCTAAGGAGGCTCGCGAGAAACTAATGAAGATCAAGCCCAGAACCCTTGGCCAGGCGTCGAGAATTTCGGGGGTATCGCCCTCCGACATATCTGTTTTGATGGTGCACTTATCCAAGTAACTGAATGACAGCGTGTTAGACAAAAATAAAACCGAGCTCATTAGAAGCGATATAAGAGGATAAAATAAAAAAAGAAGCATAATCTTCATCTGAACAAAAAGTTTGCTTAAAACGCCTATAAATGCCCAAAAACGACACATTTACGTTTAAATTAACTTTATTAACTATTTTTAGCATATTCTTATTTATAATGGGATGTGCCAGCATTCAACAACCCACCGGCGGTCCAAAAGATAAAGAGCCACCCAAGGTATTACGAGAGACTCCCAAGAACTTTACTACTAATTTTAAAAATAAGGAGATTAACATTCTATTTGACGAGTACTTTAAGATTAACAACGAGTCAAAGGAGTTCAGCATGTCCCCTGCCCTCGACAAAACTCCTTACTTCAAGATTAGAAAGAAAGTATTGAATATAAAGTTCGACGATACGCTCGCAGCAAATACGACCTACACAATTAACTTTGGCCGAGGCCTGGTTGATTACAACGAAGGGAACGTGCTGAAAAATTACATCTACGTGTTCTCAACGGGAAACAAAATAGATTCATTAAGTATCACAGGAAAAGTAGTAAACACGCTTACCAAAAAACCAGTGCTCGACGCTACCGTCTTCCTTATACCCACCCGTCAGGATACGATCTTTGGAAAAAGAAGAGCCAGCATTTTCACAACTACAGACTCTTCAGGCAACTATCAGCTTAAATACCTGCGACCCGACACTTACCGCATTTACGCGCTAAAAGAAGAGGGAGGTGACCGGATTTACAACTCGACAAATGAAGACATCGCATTCCGAAACGATTCGATTAACCTTGTCCGAAACACCTCAGACGTAAACCTGGAACTCTTCAGGGAAGAGCCTAAAACATTCAGAATAACAGACAGGAAAATTGAAAAAGACGCGAGAATCACTTATATCCTCAATCAAAAACTAGAACGCCCATCGATCAGAATATTAAAGCCAGCTGAACTAGATCAGGATAAGATCGTTGAATACTCAAGGACACACGACACCCTTACACTGTGGACCAAGAGCATGGACTTCGACTCAATTCAGGTGGCTATTACCGACGGCAACAAAGACCTGGATACGACGGTAATACGCCGGGGCGGACGGGACAAATACGACCGCCTGGTGAAAGTCGCCGACAACATCCCCAACAACAAGATCAAGCCCGGAGGCGAACTGATATTGACCTTCTCACAACCTGTAGGAAGCATTAACCCTAGAAGAATCTCGCTCCTCCAGGACTCTGTCCCCGTAAACGGACTGCGAATTGTTAAAGATAGCCTCTCTACCCGCAAATACATTCTTCGCTATCCCTGGCGGACCGAGCGAACCTATATTCTAAAACTTGACACGAACGCGATCGGAGGAAAATTTGGCGGATACAGCAAGCCTCAGGATAGGACGTTTTCACTTGATGAGCCAATTAACTACGGTAACCTCTCGCTCGCCGTTACTGTGACTGATACTGCCAGGCAATATATTATACAGATGCTGAACGAGCGCGATGAACTAGTAAAAGAAACCATCATCAATAAGAACCAGACAATCAGGTATGTAACCTATCCGCTGGGAAAATATCACTTCAGGATTGTGTACGACGAGAACAGAAATAATAAGTGGGATACAGGTGATGTACGTGAACGGCGTCAGCCAGAAAAGGTAGCAAATCCAGATGTGCAAATCACCCTGCGGGCGAACTGGGATCTGGAAGAAAAACTGGCTATCCCTCCTCCGGGTGGCTAAACCACGATGAATACATGACATATCTTTCCGGTAGTTTTTGCAAAAGTTCGCGCTGCTCTGTCGAAAGCGGTTTAACTTTCTTTGCCGGTATTCCTGCATAGATAAATCCGCTTTCACATAAGGTACCTTCCAGCACGATGGCACCTGCAGCAATAATACAATATTCCTGCACCACGGCATGGTCCATGACAATTGCGCCCATGCCTATAAGCACGTTGTTATGTAATGTACAGCCATGCACAAGAGCACGATGCCCAATAGAAACATTATTGCCTATAACTGTTGGCGCTTTCAGATACGTACAATGAATTATGGCTCCGTCCTGCACATTCACCTGGTCCCCGATCTGAATCGAATTCACATCACCGCGCAGAACAGCATTAAACCAGATTGAGCAATGACTACCTAATGTAACATCGCCAACTATCGTTGAATTCTCAGCGACAAAGCAGTCGTGGCCAATTTTTGGAAGTTTTCCCTTGACAGGTAAAATAAGAGCCATATATTTACAACAAATTAATTCAGTAAAAGCGGAAGTAGCTCAGTTGGTAGAGCATCAGCTTCCCAAGCTGAGGGTCGCGGGTTCGAATCCCGTTTTCCGCTCTTCCCCCGCGTTACTAACCGACTGATAATCAGAACTCATCTAAAGAATAGTGTCCCTCAACTGTTCCTGATGCCCCGGGTAGTCCGTGGTATAATGAAGTCCCCTGCTTTCCTTACGCTTCATCGCCGACCTGATCACGATATACGCAGTTTGAATGACATTCCTTAATTCACAGAGTTTCACAGAAAGCTTCGTATGCTTGTAAAACGCCTCAGTCTCCTCGTACAACAGGCCTAGTCTCCTCATGGCCCGGTCTAACCGGAAATCAGACCTCACGATACCAACGTAATCGCTCATAATTTTCTGTGTCTCCCGAAGGTTATGCGTAACCAAAATGTCCTCGTTCGATAGCTGGGTATTCGTTTCATCCCACTGAGGAATATTATCTGGGATAAGATTGGTCTCGAACTCTTTGACTGCACTCTCATAGATGCGATGCGCAAAAACTGTCGCCTCCAGTAAAGAATTAGACGCTAAACGGTTCGCTCCGTGGAGGCCTGTAGAGGAACACTCCCCGCAGGCGTAAAGCCTGTTTATGGACGACTTCCCAAGGGCGTCAACCAGTATTCCCCCGCACATGTAATGGCACGCCGGAGTAACGGGGATCATATCCCTGGTCATATCTATCCCGATACTCAAACACTTTGCATAGATGTTAGGAAAGTGACTGAGAATCTCTTCCTTGCTACGATGTCTGACATCTAAATAAACGTATTCATCGCCGCTCTTCTTCATCTCGGAATCTATTGCTCTGGCAACTATATCCCGTGGCGCCAAAGATTTCCGCTCATCATATAAATGCATGAACTCATTACCGTTCCTGTCCTTCAGCACGCCCCCGAAGCCTCTTACCGCTTCGGAAATGAGGAATGACGGGTACTCCCCTGGATTATATAAAGCTGTCGGATGAAACTGAATAAACTCCATATTGCGCACCTTTCCTTTAGCGCGATATACCATTGCTATCCCATCGCCCGTAGCAATCGTCGGGTTTGTCGTATTAGAATAGATATGTCCAGCTCCGCCGCTTGCCATCACGGTTACCTTCGACAAGAACCGCTCCACATTGCCGGTCCTGGTGTCTAAAGCATAAATACCGTAACAAGTAATATCTTCTGTCCTCCGGTCGACAAAAACACCTACATGATGCTGCGTAATAAGCTCTACAGCAAAATAATGGGTAAGCACCTCGATGTTTGGTTCCTTATGGATCTGATCAAGCAAGGCCCTCTCGATCTCAAATCCGGTGATATCCTTATAATGCAGCACCCGATGCTCAGAATGTCCGCCTTCCCTCGCCAGATCATAAAAGCCCTGATTCGTTTTGTCGAAGTTAGTACCGTAATCGATAATCTCCTGAATGCGGGCAGGCCCTTCCTTCACTACGATCTCTACCACCTTCTCATCGCATAACCCATCGCCGGCGATCAAGGTATCTTCGATGTGTTTGTCGAAAGAATCCTCTTTATCCACAACTACCGCAACTCCACCCTGAGCGTACTTAGTGTTCGATTCATCCTCGTTTGCCTTTGTAACTATCAGTACCTTACCATGCTTGGCCGCCTTTAGGGCAAAACTAAGGCCTGCTATGCCTGAACCAACAACTAAGAAATCAACATGTCTCATGGAAAACTAATTTGCAAAATGTAATCTTTATTCCACAATGTGGATAAACGGGGTAAAGATGTTAATTTTGTGTAAGAACAAGTTCAATAATTTTTAATAACAATCCTATAGTGTGAATTATGCCCCAAATAAGCGGAATTTTCGGAAAGTTTTCATCACAGAAATCTGGAGTTTTACACTTTTATGAGCTTGCTAGTAATTCACATGAAAAGTCAATGCTAAAAAATTTGAAAAATACATCTGCTTATTTCTTAGCATATTGAATAAATAACACTGTTGATAAATTGTGGATAAAAGGAGGAAAACAGAACATTCAAAAAAATTGTATCACTTCTTCTTCACAATACTAACACCCTAATAAACCATAAGATTTTCTTTTAAAAGAATATTGAATTTTATTGTGATGTCGAGAATGGATATTTTTGAAGAGTTAAATGTGAAGGGCTTTGTTGACGAGCCCATAGATCCTTCGCTGGATCTTTTTGATGAGATAGAAAGAATAAAGAAGGAAAAGAACGCTGTTATACTGGCGCACTATTATCAGGAGCCGGATATCCAGGATATAGCCGACTATATTGGTGACAGCCTTGGTTTATCTCAGCAAGCTGCTAAAACGGACGCTGATATTATTGTCTTCGCCGGAGTGCATTTCATGGCAGAGACTGCGAAAATCCTTTCTCCTGAGAAGAAGGTATTATTGCCGGATCTGAAAGCAGGATGTTCGTTGTCTGACAGTTGTCCTCCTCACCTTTTTTCGAAGTTTAAGGAGAAGTACCCTGATCACATTGTGATCACTTATGTAAACTGTTCTGCGGAGCTGAAAGCACTGAGCGATATTGTCTGCACCTCTTCAAATGCGGTGCAGATTGTAGACAGTCTTCCAAAAGATCAGAAGATCATTTTCGGTCCCGACAAGAATCTGGGCAGATATGTGCAAAAGATGACGGGCAGGGACTTAGTAATGTGGAACGGCGCCTGTATGGTGCATGAGATCTTCTCGAGGCAGAGGATCATTAAGTTGAAAGAGAGACATCCGGAAGCGAAGTTTATCGCCCATCCTGAATGTGAAGAAAGTATTCTGGAGATGGCTGACTACGCCGGCTCAACTACCGGTTTACTGAACTACGCGACAAAGAGTGAAGCGAAAGAGTTCATTGTAGCTACGGAGAGCGGTATAATCCACCAGATGGAGAAGGCTAATCCGGGTAAGGTTTTTATACCTGCTCCTCCCAATAATACCTGTGCTTGCAATGATTGTCCGCATATGAAGAGAAACACGCTGGAAAAACTGTACCTCTGCATAAAAAATGAACTTCCAGAGGTCAGTGTACCGATGGATATTGTGGAAAAGGCGCGAATGCCAATTGAGAGAATGCTGGAGATATCTGCCCGTCTTGGCCTTTAAGACGGAGCTTGGTTATCTCGCTTATGATTGAATGTTATGTTTGAAAACAAAGAAAAGACGGAGATAAGTAAACTCGGTGAGTTCGGGTTGATAGAGTTTTTAACAAGGAATATTGAAGTTTCTAACTCTTCAAGCCTTAAGGGAATTGGTGACGATGCTGCTGTCCTCGACTTTGGGGGTAAGAAAGCGCTTATATCTACCGACTTACTTCTAGAAGGTATACATTTTGATCTCGCTTATACTCCTCTTAAGCATTTAGGTTATAAGGCGATACAGGTGAATCTAAGCGACATTTACGCAATGAACGGTATTGCTACACAAGTCACCGTTTCGCTGGGTTTTTCCAGTAAATTTCCACTGGAAGCAGTTGAGGAGCTGTACGAAGGCATGCTCATTGCCTGTAAAAAATACAATGTGGATATCGTGGGAGGTGATACAACCTCTTCCAAGCAAGGCCTGGTGATCAGTGTGACCAGTATTGGCTATGCTGATGAGCAGGACATATGCTACCGTAACACGGCAGCAGAGGGTGATTTGATCTGTGTGTCGGGCGATTTGGGCGGAGCCTATGTTGGGCTGCAGCTCCTGGAGCGGGAGAAGAAGATCTTTTTGGAAAATCCTAAGATCCAGCCCGACCTGGAAGGAAAAGATTATATCGTGGAAAGGCAGCTTAAGCCGGAGGCGAGAAGGGACATCGTGTTGCAGTTAAAAGAAATGGGCGTCAAACCAACCTCCATGATCGACATCTCTGATGGTCTTTCATCTGAACTCATTCATATCTGTACTCAGTCTGATAAGGGCTGTAACCTTTACGAGGATAAGATTCCGCTCGATCCCATGACCTACGAGACTGCAAGAGAGTTTAACCTGGATCCTACGGTATGTGCCCTTAGCGGCGGTGAAGACTACGAGCTTCTTTTTACAATAAAGCAGGATGACTACGATAAGGTGAAGAATAATCCGGACATCACGACAATCGGGCACATAACGGAGAAATCTGCGGGAATGAATCTCATCTCAAAATCAGGTGTTGTTCACACTTTAAAAGCGCAGGGCTGGAATTCATTCAGCTAGAATAGAGTACAGCAGAGGGGCTTAGTTTTCATCAGCCAGGTACTTTGAATCCAGCTGTTTGTTTGCTTTCGCCCCCAGTTTTCTTAATGCCTCAATTTTGCTTAGTACGTTACCGTTCCCCGTGGAAAGTTTGTTAAATGCCTCGTTATGAGCTTCTCTTGCTTTGTCAAGGTTATCTCCTACCTTCTTGAGGTCTCCAACAAACGAGACGAACTTGTCATATAAGGCGCCAGCCCGGGTGGCTATTTCAATAGCGTTTTTTGTCTGTTGCTGTTGTTTCCAAAGGGAGGAGATCGTTTTTAACGTTGCGAGCAAGGTTGAGGGGCTTACTACTACTACTCTTTTATTCCATGCAAATTCAAAAAGCTCGAAATCATGCTGAACCGCCACAGAGAACGATGACTCTATAGGGATAAAAAGAAGAACAAAATCGGGTGAATTAATACCGTACAGATCGCAGTAGTTCTTGTTACACAAGTTTTTTATATGGCTTTTAAGTGAATTAATGTGTTCAATAAGGTACTGACTGCGCTCCTCTTCCGTTTCGCAGTTCACCAGGTTGTTGTAGGCGATAAGAGAAACTTTTGAGTCGATGATAAGATTTTTATTATCGGGAAGATGTACGACTACATCGGGCTGGAGCCTGTTACCCTGGTCGTCAATGAAAGAGGCTTGTCGTGAATAGCTTTCATTGAGTATAAGACCAGAGGCTTCAAGAATGCGGTCGAGTACGACTTCGCCCCAGTTTCCTTGTTTCTTGTTATCAGCTTTGAGTGCTTTAGTCAGATTATTTGCTTCATCGCTGATCTGTTTGTTCAGTTCAATGAGCTTTGAAAGCTCACCCTTCAGAACATTTCTTTCTGCAGCTTCAGCGTTATAAGCATTGCTTACTTTTTCTTCAAATGCCTTTATATTTTCCTTTAAAGGCTTTAAAATGTTATCAAGGCCGGCCTGATTTGTCTCCGTAAACTTCCTGGTCTTCTCTTCCAGGATACGGGAAGCAAGCAACTCAAAATCCTTGTTAAACTTTTCATGGAGGCGTTCAATTTCTTCTTTTTGTTCGGCAATCTTCTCTTGCTGTGATTTAAGATAAGCCCTCGTGCTTTCATAAGAGAGATTAATTGATATGACATTTTGCCTTTCAACGTTTAATTCGGACAAAAGCCGGTCCTGTTCTTTCTGTAGTAAAGCCATTGCCGCCTCCTTTTCATGAACGATCACGTCGAGGCGTTCGGTGGCACGCGCTGTTTCTAATGCCAGGGATGAATTTTGATCCTTCAGTTGACCTATTTGGGTAAGCAGCTGTCTTCTTCTGAGCGTAGTTATAGTTAGTATTACTAATAAAGTTATAATTAATACGATGTGAATAGAATCCATTGCTAATTTTTTTACTAAAGTATATAAAAAAGGGGACCTGCCAAAAAGCAAGGGCTGGATACGCTTCGATATACGATCAGCTGAACATTTGTCAGTGCGACGGCCAGAGGTAAGGGTATTGAACGTTCCTGTGTAAATAATCGGTGATAATCTGCTATAGGAACGCTTTTTGACATTACCTTAGAAAAACGCTCACGAGCTGCGCTCATAAACGGGAGATGAAAGCTGATTGAGTGTTCTTTGTGGCTATTAAAAAACAATTAGACTTTCACAAAAAACTTTAAAGAAATGGGATTAGGATTAATTTTAATTGTAGCGGTCCTCAGCTTTGTTGTGCAGGCACGCTTTAAAAACAAGTTCAGAGAGTACTCTGAGACCCCATTGATATCAGGGATGACAGGAAGAGATGTAGCTGAAAGAATGCTGCACGATAATGGAATTTACGATGTAAGTATTATTTCAGTTGAGGGATCTCTTACTGATCATTATAACCCTCAGAACCGTACTGTTAACCTGAGTCCTGATGTCTACCATGGCAGAAGTATTGCAGCGGCAGCTGTAGCAGCTCATGAATGCGGTCACGCAGTACAACACGCGAAGGCTTATACCTGGCTGCAATTCAGATCGGCTATGGTTCCGGTAGTTAATATCGCTGCTAACCTTTTGCAGTGGGTATTTATGCTGGGAATTATCTTGCTTGCATCAGGGATAGGTCACACGATGCTTCTGATAGCTTTCGGGGCGATGCTGGTCATGACGTTGTTCAGTCTGGTGACTTTGCCAGTCGAATTTGATGCAAGTAACAGGGCTCTTCTGTGGCTGCAAACAAACAGGGGAATAATGCAGACAAGTGTGGAGAACGATAAAGCCAAGAATGCCCTTTGGTGGGCGGCTATGACGTATGTAGTAGCAGCTTTAGGTTCTTTAGCTCAGCTCTTGTACATCGGTCTTATGCTTTTCGGTGGCAGAAGGGATTAAGATTCGAAACCGATTATAAAAAAAGAGGCTCTGTCACTTCGACAGAGCCTCTTTTTTTATAAGGATATTTTAGTTCATCTTGTAAGGAGCAATCATCAGGAATTCCGGGATTCGAACTTCAAATTCTTCGCTATCAACTAACCTTCTCATCTCATAAGATCCTTTCATGCTACCGATGTCAGTTTTCAGATTACAACCGGATACATATTCATGAGAGCTTCCTGGTTCTATTACAGGCTGCAGTCCGACTACTCCTTCTCCTTCTACTTCCCTGTGTGAGCCGTTAGAGTCGAATATGTGCCAATGGCGCCTCATCAACTGTACGCTGTACTCGGTAAGATTCTCTATATTGATCTTATACGCAAACATGTAATGATCATGAAGCGGGTTAGAATATTCTGGTTGATATACGGTTTCCACCGATATTTTTACGCCTTCAGTAATTTGTGTTACCATAGCTGATTTTTTTGAGTCTAACTGTTTTTTACCTGGGCACCAGGGAACTACCGATTGTTTTCATTCCTTCGAGTGCCCTCCTCTCACGGGTAGTATTGCAAAAATAGTGTTCGCAAAAACTGCGCCACCTTTGTGAAATATCTCCTTCCTCCGGATGCAAAAAGAAGACCATGAACTTTTTAGCTTAGCACAGCCTCCGCATACTTATCATTAATCTCGTCAAGGACTTCGGATATGTCTGCGATGTTCTCAAGTGACACGAGTTTCATTCTGTACTCTTTAAAGTTGGGAACGCCTTTAAAGTAGTTCGCGTAGTGTCTCCTCATTTCAAAGATTCCCGTTTTGTCACCTTTCCACGCGATCGATTTTTCGAGATGGGTGCGGCATACTTCCACTCGTTCTGACAGTGTTGGTCCCTGCAGCTTCTCTCCTGTTGCAAAGAAGTGCTTCACCTCGCGGAATATCCAGGGGTATCCAATGGCCGCCCTTCCAATCATGATACCGTCTACTTCGTATTCAAGTCTCCAGTTAGCAGCTTTTTCAGCTGAATCAACATCTCCATTCCCGAAGATGGGGATGTTAACATAGGGGTTCCTTTTAATGTCGCGGATGAGGCTCCAGTCGGCTTGACCCTTATACATCTGCGCTCTCGTGCGACCATGGATCGTCAAAGCCTTAATGCCAACGTCCTGAAGCCTTTCGGCTACCTGATACACGTTTTTAGTATTATCGTCCCAGCCCAGGCGGGTCTTAACAGTAACGGGAAGATGGGTAGCTTCTACTACAGCTCGGGTCATCTTCACCATTTTGTCAATATCCTGTAACAGACTAGCACCAGCTCCCTTGCAGGCCACATTCTTTACCGGGCACCCGTAGTTGATGTCGATCAGGTCAGGGTTCACCTGACTTGCTATTTCGGCGGCCTCCCTCATGGAGTCGATGTTGCTTCCAAATATCTGGATGCCAATGGGTCTTTCGTATTCGAAAATATCCAATTTTTGCCGGCTTTTAGCTGCATCGCGAATCAGTCCTTCTGAGGAGATAAATTCAGTGTACATTAAGTCGGCACCGTTTTGCTTACACACGTATCGGAAAGGAGGGTCACTCACATCTTCCATAGGCGCTAACAACAGGGGGAACTCACCAAGATCGATATTTCCAATTTTTACCGGCATCACTTATTCTCAATACTTTATCTTTGCGATATTTTTGTATTAGCAAAAGTACGAATTATAGAATTATGTTGCCTACGTCCAGGTCAGACCATCGTCATCCTTCCAAGTCGCTTGTATTTCTGATATTCGTTGCGCTTTTTCTTTGGCTGGTATTCAGCTTTATTGGCTTCGGTATTGCGGCTATAGTCTTCGATGCTGGTCTTGCTGATCTTTCCACGAGGAACATGAAGCCTGACATGCTGAAGCTGTTGCAGGGGGTGATCACTACCGGCGCATTTATTTTGCCTCCCCTGGTCCTCCGCTTCTATGAGCGCCGATATCCTGCTCCCTACTTCGTGTGGAACAGGAAAATCCAATTTCAGCTGATCGTGTTAACTGTGATGATCATGTTGCTTGTTAATCCTCTCATCTCTGCAACTGCAAACTTCAATGAAGGGCTACACTTGCCAGGAATCCTTAGTGGTTTAGAAGCGAGGCTTAGAGAAAAGGATAGCGAACTGAAGCTACTCACCCAGAAATTACTTCAGGTTCACTCAACAGGCGGTTTGCTTATTAATTTGCTTGTTATCGCTATTCTCCCCGCAGTAGGTGAAGAGCTATTTTTCAGAGGAGGTCTGCAGACAATAATCAACAGATGGACGGGAAATCATCATGCTGCAATCTGGATCGTAGCTGTCATTTTTAGCAGCATTCATGTGCAGTTCCTGGGATTCCTCCCCAGGATGCTGCTAGGCGCGGTGCTGGGCTACCTGTTCTTTTGGACTGGTAACATTTTTTTCCTATGTTAGCGCACTTTATTAATAACGGGACAGCGGTCATCGCCGCTTACTATTTCCAGCTAAAGGGTAAGTCGCCGGATGAGTTCGATCAAGTGCAAGGCAGTTCCTGGCCTTTGATCCTGATCAGCATTGTGGCAACGGGGCTGTTGCTTCGCCGTTTTTATATGTATACTTCATCAAATATTAATCACAAAAATCACGGGGAAAATGAATAGCGAATGGGTCAAGGTGTATACCTCCACCGATTATTTCAAGTCTGAAATAGTTAAGCAAGTACTCACTGAGAACGAAGTGGAGGCTGTTTTAATGGATAAAAGTGGGTTCCCTTATAAAATAGGTGAAGTAGAGGTCTATGTGCACGCCGATAATGAACAAAGGGCGAAGGATATTATTATCAGTTCAGAACTATGAGGACCCGCGCAGTAACAGGATTCTTTTTTGTCCTTGTCATGCTGTCAGCCGTGCTGATCAATGAAAGTACGTTTGTATTATTTTTTCTGATCCTCAGCGTTCTTGGTCTTGACGAGTTTTACCGGCTTGTAAGGACAGAAGAAGTACGTCCACATCGTCTTGGAGGCATAGTACTTGGCTGCAGCGTTTTTATCCCTGTAGCCCTGCATTTGTTATATCAGAAAGATTTAAGCTGGCTGCTTCTTTCAGTTCCAGTTTCCGTTGCAATTTGCATTGCTGAGCTATTCAGGCGAGGTACGAAACCTTTCCATTCTATCGCCTATACATTTTTCGGTATTGTATTTGTAATCATTCCTTTCAGTTTTTATACAGCGGCAGCTTTCGTGGCCAGCAGCTATAGTTTCCATTACTCGCTCGGGTTTTTACTCCTCCTGTGGGCCAGTGACACGGGCGCCTATCTGGCTGGAATGAAGTTCGGGAAGAATAAGTTATTCGAGCGTCACTCTCCAAAAAAGACCTGGGAAGGCTTTTTTGGAGGCATGATCCTGAGTTTGACCGTAGCGCTTATACTGAGCACCCGCTTCGGAGAGTTATCGTATGCAAGCTGGACGGTGGTATCGATTATTATTGTAAGTGCCGGAACCCTTGGTGATCTCTTTGAATCGATGCTAAAGAGAAGTCTGAATGTAAAAGATTCGGGGTCGCTCTTGCCTGGTCACGGCGGTATACTCGATCGTTTTGACGGGCTGCTTCTGTCTGCGCCTCTGGTTTATGTTTATCTTTACGTGATTTTTTTGTGAAAGTGTATTTGTTTTATTGAGCTAATTAAATGCTTTTTAAAGGCCTCAATGAGATTGCTTCGCTAAGTTTTAATGGGCACAAAGAACACTCAACCAGCTTTCATCTCCCGTTTGAGAGCGTAGCTCATGAGTGTTTTTCTTTATAACGCTGAAATGGAAGAACCTGAAAAGATTCGTCAAGAGGATGAACCGGTATACAAAGACCGGTCCTTAATTTACATGGGCGTAGGTCTGGGAGTACTGATCCTGATAATGGGCTATCTTACGCTTTTCGTTGATGACCCATGGAAAATCTTCAGGAGTGAAGATAAGCCTGAAAAGGTTATTGACGATGGCAGTTCAGCATTGCTAAACAAAAGCAAGTCAATGAACGACGACGAAGTAAGAGCTTCGCTGGTAAAATTTATAGAGGCATTTTATTATGACCAGCGGAAAGGATACTTTGATCCTCCCAGTTATTTCGCCAAGATCACCGAGACCTTCTATAACTACCATAATCTTAACTATCAGCGGTTGAAAGACCTTTACTGGAGAAGAATGGCAGACATGCACAATTTCAGCCGAAGCTGGATTGTATCATCTCTTGACTTTGACAGGAGTGGTGATCGTATCATAGCCACTTACTGGGCTAAGGAAAGTTACTTCAGACCGTCGGTACGCGAACAGTATTCTGCTGATATTAAATATGAAATGATTATTGATGCGGAAGGGAAGATTGTATCGCTCCGGGACGTAGATCTTCGAAATGAGGTGATAAACAAAGTCGAACCAGATTCTACCAGTGCGCCTCAGCTTGACATTCCTGCGGATGGAGAAGCAGCACACGGAGGTGACATGAAAGTTTACGATATGAACAATGTCGATCAGGCTCCTGAATTTAGCGGAGGACAGCGCGAACTAAGTAAATATGTCTCAAACGCAATCAGGTATCCCGCTGCTGCAAGGCAGAATAATGTTCAGGGAAAAGTATACCTGGGCTTCATTGTAGAAAAAGACGGATCCATTACCGATATCAAAGTGAAGCAGGGCCTTGGGAACGGCTGCGATGAAGAGGCGGTGAGAGTACTAAGAAATTCACCAAAATGGAAGCCGGGGCAGGTAAAAGGGAATGCAGTAAGAACATATTGCGTCCTTCCTATTTCGTTTCAGCTGGAGATGTAACAAGCTCCGGCCCTTTCATCTGTTCCAGAAGTTCTATTGCCTCATTCAGATTGCGAACATTCTCCACAGCAATCCGGAGCGTTTTTTTGACCTCCTTCAGATTGCATCGCCGGGCGTTTGCTTTAACGAACTGCAGGATATTTCCAAACTGAGGGCTTTCAAAATAGTGCGATTGCTGGTCAGAGACAAAATAGCCTTTCAGCGTGTTCTTCTTAAACGAAATCTTTTCAAAGCCAAGGTCTTTACCCATCCACTGCAGTTTCAGCGTGTTCAGCAATTCCCTCACTTCCCTTGGTACAGGTCCAAAGCGGTCGCCCAGGTTCTTTTCAAACTTCTCCAGCTCTTCCTGATTCTCCAGTTTTGATATCTCGGTGTAAAGGTTGTAACGTTCTGTAATATTTGTGACGTAGCTATCCGGGATGAGCACCTCAAGGTCAGTATCTATCTGAGTGAAAGATATAAAAGGACGAGGCTTTTCATCCTTGAAGAGATCCTTAAACTCTTCATCTTTGAGTTCCTGAATCGCTTCGTCCAAAATCTTGTGATACATTTCAAAGCCTATTTCAGCGATGAAGCCGCTTTGCTCGGCACCAAGAAGGTTCCCGCTACCTCTGATATCCAGGTCGCGCATTGCCACGTTAAAGCCACTCCCAAGGTCCGAAAACTCTTCTATTGCGCTCAGACGTTTTCGGGCTTCCGGAGTAAGAGTCGACAACGGAGGACTTAACAGATAACAAAAGGCCTTTTTATTCGATCGTCCTACCCTGCCCCTCATTTGGTGCAGATCACTCAGACCAAACATATGGGCATGATTGATCAGGATTGTATTGGCATTTGGGATATCGAGACCTGCTTCAATGATGGTTGTAGCAACGAGTACATCAAATTCACCGTTGATAAACTTAAGCATTACATCTTCCAGGTGGTCGCCTTCCAGCTGGCCGTGCGCAATCCCGATATTTGCTTTCGGTACAAGCTTTTTAATCAGTCCGCCAAGCTGTGCAAGGTCCTGCACGCGGTTATGAATAAAGAAGATTTGCCCGCCTCTGTTAATCTCATACTCTACCGCTTCCTTAATCAGTTTTTCATTAAAGACATGAAGTTCTGTAACTACAGGCTGCCTGTTAGGAGGCGGAGTAGAAATGATAGAGAGGTCACGCGCCCCCATCAGGGAGAAGTGAAGCGTGCGCGGTATAGGAGTTGCCGTTAAGGTCAGTGTATCTACATTCGCCCTTAACTGCTTCAGTTTTTCCTTAACTCCTACCCCGAACTTCTGTTCTTCGTCGATGATCAGCAGTCCCAGATCTTTAAATTTCACGTCTTTGCTCACCAGTCGGTGCGTGCCGATAATGATATCTACCTTTCCCTCGCTTAGTTTCTGCAAGGTTTCTTTTATCTGCTTGCTCGACTTGAACCTGTTGATATAATCAATGTTGCAGGGAAATTCATGAAGCCGGGAAGTAAAGGTTTTGAAGTGCTGCAAGGCGAGGATAGTTGTGGGAACCAGTACAGCCACTTGTTTGCTGTCTGAGACGGCCTTGAAAGCCGCTCTTACAGCAATCTCTGTTTTGCCAAAGCCTACATCCCCGCACACCAGGCGATCCATCGGGTGAGGCGACTCCATGTCTTTTTTAACATCGCTGGTCGCCTTTTCCTGGTCAGGAGTGTCTTCGTAGATAAAGGATGCCTCAAGTTCCGTCTGTAAGTAGGTATCCGGGGGAAAGCTGTCCCGTTTTGAGCCTTTCTTACTGCATAGAGCTTAATCAGGTCCCTGGCTATGTCCTTTACTTTTTTTTGTTGTTTTCTTCAGTTTTTCCCAGCTGTCTGTTCCCAGCTTATTCATGCGCGGAACAGTGCCTTCCTTACCTGTATATTTTGAAATCCGGTTCAGGGAATTGATGTTGACATAGAGAAGATCATTATCTGCGTAAATAAGCCTGATCATCTCCTGTGTTTTGCCGTTCACTTCTACTTTTTCAAGTCCGGCGTACTTTCCGATCCCGTGATCAATATGAGTAATATAGTCGCCCGGTTTTAGTTCCCTGAGCTCTTTCAAAGTAATAGCCTGAGAGCGGGCATAGCCCTTCTTCAGCTTGTACTTATAATACCGGTCGAATATCTGGTGGTCAGTGTAACAGGCTATTTTCTGACCGTGGTCCAAGAAACCCTCTCTTAAGGAGATGTTGACCGGAGTAAATGTGATCGTTTTATCGATATCGGCGAAGATTGTATACAGTCGTTCTACCTGCTTTGCTGAGTCGGTGAAGATGAGGTTTGTTACCTTCTCCGACTCATTCTGCCGAAAGTTGTGGATCAGCAAGTTGAAGTCCTTATTAAACGAGGGCTGCGGCTTTGTTTCAAATTCGATCACCTGCTGAGGCTCGTAGAAGAACTGCTTTCCAAACTCTGTTACCGAAAAGTCGCGCAGCTGATCTGCCAGTAATTTTTCGTCGGTAAAGTTGAATTTGGGATCAATCCACTCCGGATTCTTTTGCTTGTCGGAAGCAGGAAGTGCCCGCCACAGCTCAGTGGCCTTTTTATATCCGTCTTTTGCAACATCGAGGGTTAACTGAACATCCTTAAACCAAAGGAGGCTGTCCTGATCGATATACTCAAGAAGGGATATATTATGGTCAGTGAGAAACTTAGACTGAACATTAGGAACGATTGTGATGCTCCTCACCTGCTCCTGCGATAACTGATTTTCGATGTCGAATGTGCGGATACTTTCTATAAAGTCGCCAAAGAATTCGACACGAAAAGGAAGATCGTGCGAAAAGGAAAAAATGTCTACTATTCCCCCTCTTATCGAGAACTGGCCCGGCTCATAGACAAAATCAACCCGCTGGAAGTCGTATTCAATCAGGAACTCATTAATAAAATCAATGCTAAGCTTATTACCCGTAGAGATCTCAAGGGTGTTTTTCTCAAGAGAGTTGCGATTGATCACCCGTTCAGCCAGGGCTTCCGGGTAGGTAACAATCAGCTTACCAAATTCCGAAGAGTGAATGAGCTCGTTTAACACTTCAGCACGCTGCAGCACGTTTGCGCTGTCAACCTGAGTGAAGTCGAAAGGCTTCCGGTAGGAAGACGGAAAAAGGAGAATCTCTTTATCAAACAGATTTTCCAGATCGCTTTGAAAGTAAGCAGCTTCCTCGCGGTCAGGCAAGACAAATAGCATGTGCCTGTGCTGCAGGAAGTAAAAAGCTGTTGCAACCATCGCGTCGGATGACCCGATGAGGCCTTTTAAATGGATCCTCACATTTTTCGCTGCGTTTAACGTTGCAGCAAGTTTTTCAATCCGCGGATCTTTCTTATAAAGATCTAGTATATCCCGAACGTTCACTTTCTTAAATGAGTCGCAAATATAGTTTTTTGTCGAGCTTGATTTGTCTTTTGACAGCCACAAAGAACACTCAGCCTCCTCCTGTTAACGCTTCTTAGTCCTGCCCGTCAATATTTTTTGTATCAGGGCAAAGTTGAAACGGCCATGTTAATCGTTGTGCAAACACACATCTCACAATAGAAAGCCTTTAAATTTTGTTTTTGTTTAGGTTTTTGTAAAAAGATGAAAGAGCTGTTTCCATTAAAATTTATTTCGTTTCAGGAACAATTCCAATAGTACAGATGTTAAAATCACAATTACATTTAACCTTTACAATATGAAAAACGCTATTAAATACGGAGTAATAATTGGGGTTCTAAGTGGTGTATGGATTCTAATCCTGCACTTTGCGGGTGTATACGAAAACGCTTATCCAAATTCCGACAGCTCTTCATGGCTGGAGTACTTATCGGTCATCATCCCATTTATAGGCCTCTACTTTGGTATTAAAAGCTTCCGAGATAATTATAACGGAGGCAGGATGGAGTTTTTCGAAGGCATCTTTGAGGGGTTCAAGATCATGATCGTTGGGGGGATTATAGCGGCCTTCTTCGCCACTGTTTATATCCAGTACGTAGCACAGTCGCTGAAGATGGACATGATGGGCCGAATTGGAGGAGCCGGAGTAGTAGGAGTTTTGTTTACCCTGGCTATTTCATTACTTTTAATGAATAAACAAAGAAACCTCTAGTTGAAGCCGTTTCAGTATTCTTTTGAGCTAACAGTATGGGTGGCAGCGATTGTGCTTTTGTATTTCGTTAATCCTGCGGTACATCATTTTTCCTGGTGCCCGCTAGCTATGCTTGGCTTTCGCTGGTGCCCTGGCTGCGGGTTGGGACGCTCGATAGCTTGCGTGCTCCATGGAGAAGTAACCCGATCTTTTGACTACCACTGGTTTGGTATTCCGGCCCTGGCGGTTTTAATCCATCGCATATGGCTTTTGTGTGAAAAAACTTTTTTATCTTTCCTACACAAATCAAACTAATGGATTACCAAAACATACTTCACAATTTAAGGGGACTGAGTCCCGAAGAATACAATTTTCTTCAGCAAGTTATGAACGGCATGACCCAGGAGCAGGCACAGCGGTTCGTCATGTTCTATTCGGGGAAAAGACAGAATCCAACAGATCTCCTGCTGTTCACCCTCATAGGATTTTTCGGAGTAGCAGGTATACAACGGTTTATCACCCGGCAGATCGGAATGGGTATCCTGTATTTCTTCACCGCTGGTTTATGCTTTATCGGAACAATTGTCGATCTGATCAACAATAAGAGCCTTACACTTGAGTTCAATCAGAAAGTAGCTGTAGAGTGCGCACAGATGGTTAAAATGGGTGGAATTTGATGAATGCCGATACCGGAAAATGGATAATTGCTGCGGGCACGATTATTTTGCTGGCCGGAGTAATTATCTATTTTTTTCATGACAAGCTTCATTGGCTCGGCAATCTTCCAGGTGATATCAGGATAGAGCGCGAAAATTTCCGCTTTTATTTTCCCTTTACTACCATGATCCTGATCAGTCTCGTCATCAATCTTATTATCCGGCTATTCCGCTGAGGAGAGGAGTCCTCCCTGCTTCTTCACCTTCCGGTAACAGCCAGAAGAACGCATCTCCCTTTTAAAAAGATTTTTATCTAAGTTTGCAGTCTATGCCACAGGATATCTCGTCGACAGGATTTGCACTAGTGATCCTTTTAGTTTTGCTGATCTTCGTGTTCTTTTACCTGACGCTGTATAGAACACTCAGTCTAGTCAGGCCCGAGAACCGGAAGATCCAGCCTTTCACCGTTTGGCTTTTATTCATACCCGGTTTTAAAATGATCTGGAGCTTCTTTGTAGTTACTGGCATCAGTAATTCAATCAGGGAGGAACTCTTGAGCCGCGACTACGAGGTAACAGACCGACCCACTTACCTCTCCGGTATCCTCTACTCCATTGCTCTTTGTTTTGACCTGTTAATTTTTATAATCCCTAAAGATCAGATCACGTTTTTTGGAATAGCAGGACTTTTACAGATCATTTTTTTCGTTCAGTATTGGAACAAGGTAAGCTGGTATAAGAATTTGTTGCAGACCGAAATAACAAAGGAAGCTGATCGATGAAAATAGCTCAAATAACCTCTTTCCTGGAAACTCTGGCACCTCTTTCCTTTCAGGAGGAGTATGATAATTCGGGCCTTATCCATGGTGAGCCCGACCGGGAAATAGAGAGCGCCCTTATTTCGCTCGACTGTACGGAGGCCGTTGTAGATGAGGCAATCGCTTTAGGATGCGGCCTCATTATCTCTCATCACCCCATTGTCTTCAAGGGACTCAAAAAGTTCAATTCCCGTACCTATGTTGAGCGGGTAGTAATGCGGGCTATAAAAAATGGAATAGCCTTGTACGCCATCCATACCAATTTTGACAACGTCCTCAACGGAGTAAACGCAAAAATATGCGAGAAGCTGGGACTTGGGCACACGAGCATTCTTTCGCCAAAAGCTGCCCTTTTCAGGAAGATCGTTACGTTTTGTCCGCTTGGTCATGCTGATCAGGTCCGCAATGCTCTCTTTTCAGCAGGGGCTGGTCATATAGGGGCCTACTCCGAATGCAGTTTCAATGCGGAAGGTACCGGAACCTTTAAAGCCGGTAATGAGGCCCGGCCTTTTGTAGGAGAAATCGGACATCAGCATCATGAAGAAGAGGTTCGTATCGAGACCGTCTATCCTGTACATCTTGAAAACAGGGTTGTCAGCGCTCTGCTGCATGCGCATCCATACGAAGAAGTGGCCTATGATCTTTACCCGATAACGAACAGCTTTGAGGTAGGATCCGGAATGCTTGGCTCTTTAAACGAGCCAGCAGACGAGCTGTCATTCTTAAAACTGGTAAAAGAGAGGCTGAACTGCAAGGTGATCAGACATACCGCTCTGAGAGGAAAGCCCGTGTCGAAAGTAGCGGTTTGCGGAGGGTCAGGAAGCTTCCTTTTATCAAAGGCGGTCGCCGCCGGAGCCGACGTTTTTATAACTGCCGATTACAAGTATCATGAGTTTTTTGATGCAGAAGGAAAAATCGTAATTTCAGACGTCGGACATTTTGAAAGTGAGCAATTTACACAGGAACTGTTATTTGAAATAATTACAAAAAAATTTCCTAACTTTGCCCTCCGTTTAACATCAATAGATACAAACCCAATAAATTATTTAATTTAATGGAACAAACCGTAGAACAGAAGCTTAAGGCTTTATATGAACTGCAGACCATCCATACCAAGATTGATAAAATCAGGCAGGTAAGGGGTGAGCTTCCTATGGAAGTGTCTGATCTGGAAGATGAAGTTGCAGGCCTTGAGACCCGTATACAGAAAATAAAGGCTGAGTTAGATGATCTGGAAGACGCTATCGTTACCAGGAAGAACATGATCAAAGACTCTCAGGCCAATATCAAAAGATATGAAGCACAGCTGAATGAGGTAAAGAATAACCGTGAGTACGATGCTATCTCGAAAGAAATAGAAATTCAGGGGCTTGAAATTCAGGTGTGTGAGAAGAAGATCAGAGAGCACGGTTTTGAGATCACTAACAAGACCCAGGTGTATGAGAAGGCTCAGGCCGACCTGGAAGAACGTCGTAAGGATCTTGATGCAAAGAAGGCTGAGTTGAACAACATCACTTCAGAGACAGAAAAAGATGAAGCAGAGCTTGCAGCAAAGGCTCAGATAGCAGAGGAAAATATAGAAGACCGACTCTTAGTTGCCTACAAGAGACTTCGTGCTAATGCCAAGAACGGTCTCGCTGTTGTAACTATCCAGCGCGATTCTTGTTCAGGATGCTTTAATCAGATCCCTCCTCAGCGCCAGCTCGACATCAGACAGCACAAGAAGATCATCGTTTGCGAACACTGCGGAAGAATCCTTATTGATGAGGCTTTAACAAATGAAGAGCATCAGGCTATTGTCGAGTAGTGATCAAATACTGAATAGAAACTACTAAAAGTAATAAACAAAGAAAGGCTGTCTCCCAAAAGGCAGCCTTTCTTTGTTTATATAACATCAATCTATCCCTTTTGCAATGCACTGCTGAGCTGAAGCAGCAGCCAGGCTGGTAAAACCAGCACGCGGCTTACAGGAACCGCCTGAGGAAGAATACAGCCTGTTTAAAACAGTCGGGTCTGCCTTCCGCTCATTGGAGTAAAGTGCTTCGTAGATAAGCCGGGTAATGCTCTGCCAGCCAGGTAGCGCTTTACCGATAGCCTGAAGAGCTGGTGTATGCTTTCCGCCACCTGACCGTCCCCCACCATGCGGTTGCCCCATCTGCTGTCGTTTAACTTTCCCCCGTGACATGCAGCTATTAAGTTTAGTACCTTCTCTGCCCTGTCGGGATACGCTTTTCTTATCCAGTCTGTAAAGATCTCTCCTATTGCACCATTAAGCCTGATGATTGTGAAGCTGGCTGCACGAGCTCCTTCATCTGCTGCTGCCTTTATCAATGAAGGAATTTCCTCGCTTGTGAGGCCCGGAATCACCGGCCCCATCATCACACTTACCGGTATGCCTGCTGAGCTAAGTTTGTTGATCACCATTAGTTTACTTTTAGCAGTCACCGTTCGGGGCTCCAGCTTTTGCCGAACGCTTTCATTTAGTGAAGTAATGGTAATGGCTACCTGGACAAGGTGCAGACGGCTTAGTTCCTTCAGCAGATCCAGGTCGCGCAAAATCAGGTTATTCTTGCTGATAAGCGATACCGGGTGCTTATATTTTAAGAACACCTCCAGGAGCGAGCGGGTGATGCGAAGCTTTCTCTCTACAGGCTGGTAACAGTCGGTATTGCCCGACAGCATGATAGGCATGGGCTCATAACCTGGCTTATTCAGGAACTTTTCAAGCAGCTGTGCTGCATTCTTTTTTACAATAATCTTCCGTTCAAAATCAAGTCCTGCACTGAAGCCCCAGTATTCATGTGAATTCCGGGCATAACAATACAGGCAGCCGTGTTCACAACCCTGATATGGATTAATCGAGTAATTGAAATTCAAATCAGGACTATCAGAAACACTGACAATCGATCTGGGGTGGCTGTCAATGATCTGCGTGCGCTCATTGTCGTAGAATACCTCATCGAGCCCCTCTATATGTTCGGTCACGTAACGGTCCTTCAGAAACTTGTTATGGGTATTGATCTGCGCTCCTCTTCCCTTAAAGTAATCGTCGTTTTTCTCAAAAGGCATTTGCGAATATATTAAATACTAAAATAATTAGCAAACAACACCGTGCCTTTTAGGTTATCACTATATAATAAACAGCTGCTACTATGGAGAATCAGAATAAAGACCACGAGTCAGTAAAAGGAAATGAACCACAGGAAGATAAAACTACTCAGAAAGGATCAAATACGGTGAAGGATCCTGACGAGTGGACAACGGGAGATGAGCCCATGACAGGGGCGCAGCAGTCTTACCTGAAGACCTTGTCCGATGAGGCAGGAGAAGAATTCAACGAGAGTTTAAGCAAGGCTGAAGCGTCAAAGAAGATTGATGAACTGCAGCATAAGACCGGCAGAGGACTTAAAGAATAAGTGACAGCTAGTTGCTAAGTCAGTCACCTGCGTCAAAATCGAAAGCTTGTGCAAACTTCCTGTCCGCATTTGATATTATTTTAGTAAAAATGAGATTAGAAATACTGATGTTTTTCAATTTTCAGTTAAGTTTGCGCGGCGTTTCAGGTCTCAGACTTTCGCGGTCAAATAGTCAAGGCACGAGAGACCTGGCAGTTGGTGTCAATAGCAAACCTTTTATTGAAGCCGAACTTTAGCTGTAATAAATTTAGTAATACGAATGAAAAGATCAGGTAGATATGTTGTGTCGAAACGATTCGACAAGTTGATGCTTCAGCTGAGCGATATCTATCGGTTTATCAGTCGGTTCTTTAAAGAAGTGCTCTTACCCCCTTACGAGTTCAAGGAGATGGTAAGGCAATGCTACGAGATCGGATACAAGTCCCTTCCCCTCATTACGCTTACAGGGTTCATCACCGGCCTGGTGTTTACCAAGCAGTCGCGCCCCTCTCTTGCTGAATTTGGAGCTGCGTCCTGGTTACCCAGTCTGGTAGCAATTGCCATCATCAGAGCGCTCGCACCGCTCGTCACCGCCCTTATCGCCGCAGGGAAAGTAGGATCTAATATCGGGGCAGAGCTGGGTTCGATGAAGGTGACCGAGCAGATCGACGCGATGGAGGTCTCAGCCACCAATCCCTTCAAGTTCCTTGTCGTCACCAGGATCATTGCCACTACCTTCATGATCCCCATTCTGGCAGCCTACACCGGCTTTGTTGCAATGCTCGGATCGTTTATCAACGTGAGTCAGAATGAACAGACCAGCCTTTCAGCTTTTGTGGAGGACGCATTTAAGAGCATTTCATTCCTTGACCTGTTCTCATCCATGTTCAAGGCCACCGTATTCGGTTTCACAATCGGAGCAGTAGGATGCTACCACGGCTTTAACTCATCCAAGGGTACTGAAGGCGTAGGTAAGGCAGCCAACTCTTCTGTAGTCGTCTCCATGTTCCTCATATTCATCGAAGAGATTTTAGTCGTCCAGGTAGTTAACGCAATAAGATAATGGAGAAGAAAGCAGCGCCTGTCGATCAGTTGAATCATGTGATCTCCATCCGGGGATTGGAGAAGTCGTTCGGCGACCTTCATGTGCTTCGTGGTGTCGACCTCGACCTGTATCAGGGCGAAAATCTTGTGGTACTGGGAAGATCAGGAACAGGCAAGTCCGTTTTAATCAAAATTATATCGGGACTCTTAAGTCCGGATAAAGGACGCGTAAGCGTTTTAGGCCAGGAAGTAGACCAGCTTGGCCCGAAGGAGTTGCAGGAACTTCGCCTTAAGATCGGCTTTTCCTTTCAGAACAGCGCCCTTTACGACAGTATGACGGTGAGGGAGAACCTTGAGTTCCCGCTTGTCCGCAATTCCAAGCACCTTAGCCGGAAACAGAAAGACCAGGCGATCGAGGAAGTTCTTGATGGTGTGGGACTGCTGCAAGCCATTAACCAAATGCCCAGCGAGCTTTCAGGCGGACAACGCAAACGTATCGGCATCGCCAGAACACTCATCATGAGGCCTCTTATTATGCTTTATGACGAGCCTACGGCCGGTCTCGATCCCATCACCTCTATCGATATCAATAACCTCATCAATGAGGTCCAGGAGAAATACAACACTTCATCTATTATTATCACACACGACCTTACCTGCGCAAAATCTACGGGCGACCGGATTATGATGCTACTCGACGGAAAGTTTGAGCGCCAGGGTACATTTGAGGAGGTGTTTGATACCGAAGATGAAAGAGTTAAGACATTTTATAATTATAATTTCACAACTTGATGGAAGCTGCAGAGAATAAAAGATCTGTAATAGTAGGAATTTTTGTGCTGCTGGGTATTGTCGTGTTCGTAGCCGGCATATTTACCCTTGCAGGACAGCAAAAGCGTTTTGTAAAGAGTATTGACCTCACCGCTGTATTTGATGACGTAGCGGGCCTTAAAGTGGGCAATAACGTGTGGTTTTCAGGGGTGAAGGTAGGCACCGTGAAAAAGATTGATTTTTACGGGAACTCTCAGGTGAAAATTCGCATGACAGTTGAGGAAGAGGCGCAGAAGTACATTCACAAGAATGCCTTTGCAATGATCAGTTCTGAAGGTTTTATTGGCAACCGCATCATTGTGATAGAAGGAGGCAGTCCTAATCTGCCGGTGGTCGAAAGTGGCGATAATATCCGTTCCAAAACCTCCGTCAGCAGCGATCAGATGCTGGCAGATCTGCAGGTAAATAATAAGAACCTCATTGATATTACAGCCAATCTGAAGGTCATTACGGCCGGGATGGCAAAGGGAAAAGGTACTATCGGTGCTCTGCTTTCAGACTCCGTGATGGCTGGCGACCTCCAAAGCACCATGGCCAGCTTCAAAAGCGCCGCAAGTGAGATCAATCGTACCGCCGCCGCCCTTAACCGCTTTTCATCAAAACTGAATACGAAGGGCGGACTGATGGACGAGCTTCTCACCGACACTGCGGTGTTCCGCGACTTAAAGTCATCCGTTGCCGAAATACAAAAACTGAGTGTCTCAGCATCTTCGCTGTCAGCCAACCTTGACCAGGCTGGAAAGAAGCTGACGCAGACGAACAACCCGGTAGGTGTCTTGTTGAACGACGAGCAATCTGCCGAGAGTATGAAACGGACACTGAAGAACCTCGAAACCAGCTCACAAAAGCTCGACGAGAACCTGAAGGCCTTGCAGCATAACTTTCTTTTGAGAAGATATTTTAAGAAGAATCCGCCTAAGGATCAGCAGTAGAACGGTCAAATAAGTGCTGACGGTAAGGAGATATTAGCCGGGAAGGAGGATCCTTTAGATCTGAAGAGCTTCGCAGGCCTTTTCTGCCGCCAGCTTCTCTGCATTCTTTTTATTATAATCGCGCCCAACCCCCTTGTTTTCACCGTCCACTACCACGCAGACCGTGAATAGCTTAGAGCTTTCCCCCTCTTCGTTCTCCATCAGTTCGAAGTTGATTTCCTTGTTATGCCGCTGGCACCATTCAATCAGCTTGCTTTTGAAGTTCGACTCGGTTTTTTCCAGGGTCAGAATGTCTATATGAGGTTTAATGATGCGGTTGATGATGAACTTTTTAGTGAAGTCGTACCCTTTATCCAGATAAATAGCCCCGATAAGCGCCTCAAAAGCATCGCCAAGCAGGGAGCTCTGCTTATTAGGGAAGTTAACGATCCGGTTGTCGTACTCGATCAGTTCGCCTAAACCAAGCTTGCGCGATAATTGATTAAGGTTAGCCCTGCTCACTATTTTCGACCGCATTTCCGTCAAAAATCCTTCGGGCTTATATGGATATAACTTGAAAAGCTCTTCAGCAACGACCGAGCCGAGGACGGCATCGCCAAGGAATTCAAGCCGCTCATTGCTGTTCTTCGTTCCGTTCTTGAGGATGATCGCTACCGAGCGGTGCCTGAACGCCATTCTGTATAAGGTCACGTTTCCGGGCACAAAGCCAAGAAGGTTCCTCAATACCTGTATGTATTTTCGTTTAGGTGAGAAATACAGCTTATAAAGTGAAGAGAAAGGCATTGGCTACTGAAGAATGATAAGTAAAGAGCCGGGAGACTGTCCTGGTTTGATCTGTTGCATAGTCTATAGCTAAATGGTCGGGATACAACATTTGTTTTAAAATGTCGCTAAAACTAGCTGTTTAAAATTAACAAACAAATAGACGCGATACAAAAACCAGCACTCCGGCAGGGCCGGCTCCTTACTACAGATTATCCTTCATACTTCCTGAAGATCACAGAGGCATTATGTCCTCCGAAGCCGAAAGTATTACTTTGGGCTGCTCTTACAAGCCGCTTCTGAGCGGTATTGAATGTAAGATTTAAACGGGGATTAATTTCCGGATCGTCAGTAAAATGATTAATTGTCGGAGGAACAACATCGTTCTTTACAGCCAGAATAGCAGCAATACTTTCAATAGCACCTGCTGCACCCAATAAGTGGCCGGTCATCGACTTGGTAGAACTGATGTTCAGCTTAAAAGCATCTTCGCCAAAAAGATCAATAATGGCTTTAGACTCGCTGATGTCGCCGAGGGGGTAGAAGTACCGTGAACATTAATGTAATCAATGTCAGATGTACTCAATCCTGCATCCTTCAGCGCATTAGACATCACAAGTCTGGCTCCCAGTCCCTCTGGGTGAGGAGCGGTAATGTGGTTTGCGTCAGCGCTCATGCCGCCACCTATTATTTCCGCATAAATTTTAGCGCCTCTGGCCTTGGCATGCTCCAGTTCTTCCAGGATAATAGTTCCTGAACCTTCGCCGGCAACAAATCCATCGCGGTCCTTGTCAAAAGGACGAGAAGCCGTTGCAGGATCCTCATTGCGGGTAGACAAGGCGTGCATGGCATTAAAACCTCCCATTCCCGCTTCATTGATGATCGCTTCAGAGCCGCCTGAAATAATAACATCCGCCATTCCGATGCGGATATAATTAAAGGCATCTATCAATGCGTTAGTTGAAGAGGCACATGCAGAAACAGTAGAAAAATTTGGACCTCGCAGGCCATATTTTATGGATATGTGGCCAGGTGCGATGTCGAGGATCATCTTAGGGATGAAGAAAGGGTTGTATCGCGGAGTACCATCTCCCTTGGCGAAGTTCACTACTTCGTCGAGGAAAGTTTTCAGTCCGCCAATGCCTGATCCCCATATTACTCCTATCCGGTTGGTATCCGAATTCTCTATATCTAACCCTGAATCTATGACAGCTTCATCGGTTGAGACCAGTGCATACTGAACGAAGGGGTCTAATTTTCGTACTTCTTTCCTGTCGAGGAAGTCTTCTGCTTTGAAGTTCTTCAGCTCGCAGGCAAACTTTGTTTTGAAGTTCGTCGCATCAAACCGTGTAATCGGAGCAGCGCCGCTTACCCCATTGATCAAACCATTCCAGTATTCAGAAACAGTATTTCCAATTGGGGTAAGCGCACCAAGTCCAGTTACTACAACTCTTTTTAGCTCCATTTATAATGTGGCAGCGTGATTTACTTTACGTTTTTCTCTAAATAAGCGATTGCCTGACCAACTGTACCGATCGTCTCAGCCTGGTCATCAGGAATAGCAACGTTGAACTCTTTTTCGAACTCCATAATCAATTCTACAGTGTCCAAAGAGTCTGCACCTAAATCATTAGTAAATGATGCTTCAGGTGTCACTTCACTCTCATCTACACCTAATTTTTCAACGATAATTGCTTTTACTCTTGAAGCGATATCAGACATAATTTTTATATTTTAATGGTTAAAAATTCTGTGCAAAGAAAAATAAATTCTGGTAAATATCAAACCTTTTTGTTTTCGGTTAAAAATGAATAACATGCATCTACAATTGGTATTCTTTTGTACCTTCGTGCCGTTTTTTATTGCATTTTGAACAGGCTCACACTAAAATACGAACCAGACCTCGATTTTGTTTTGGTCGCCGTTACCTCTTCGTTGAAGGATTACCTGTTATGCTTTAAAATTAACAAGCAGCTCGACATCGATTTCGCCCGTATTGAAGAGCTGCCCCTGCAGCTAACAACCTCAGGAGAAGTTGGTTATTTCTCCCGATATCATTACAAGATAAAGGAAACCGAAACAGAGTTTTTCCTGTTAGCTAATAAAGGTACAGAAGGATACTTGATTCCGGAAATGAAAAAGACAGATTATTTTATACTCATTAGAAACTATCTGGACGAAGAAGATTTGGAGAACTTCATGGAGGGGCTTAATAAGATTCCGGAAGTAGTGGTAGCAGCAGAAGTAGATCCCGGAAAACTGAAATCTAAAGAAAATCTGATATTTTAGCGCAATAATTTATAAAGGTGTATCTGAAATACACTATTACATACCATATTATAATAGGTTAAGATGAGACAAGTTCACAAACGTACAAAGATAGTGGCAACGTTGGGGCCAGCTTCGGCCAGTAAAGAGACACTGCTAAGTATGATTAAGGTTGGTGTAAACGTTTGCCGCCTCAATTTTTCACATGGAAGTCAGGCTGATCATCAGAAGGTGATCGACTTGATCAGGGATATCAATCAGAAATACAAGATCCATGTGGGAATCCTGGCCGATCTCCAGGGACCAAAGATCCGTATTGGTATGGTAAAAGATGGAGGCGTTAAGTTAATTAACGGCAGCCAGATCGAAATCACCACGAACGAAATGGTTGGTGATGAAAAGCAGATCTACATTACATATCCTAACTTCCCCAAGGATGTACGTGCAGGGGAAATCATCCTGCTGGATGACGGAAAGCTTCAATTAAGAGTACTCGATACGAATAATAAAGACACCGTTAACTGCGAAGTGGTTCACGGTGGTATCCTTACTTCCCGTAAAGGAGTAAACCTTCCGAACACCAAAATTTCTATTCCAAGTCTTACAGAAGACGATTTGAGCAACCTTGAATTCGCTCTTATGAACGACGTAGAGTGGATCGGTCTTTCATTTGTACGGACAGGAGAAGACATTATCGATCTGAAGCGCATCATTAACCGCAGCGGTAAAACAGCCCGGGTAATCGCCAAGATCGAAAAACCCGAAGCTGTCGAAAATATCGACGAGATCATCAGAGCTACCGACGGCGTGATGGTTGCCCGTGGTGACCTCGGGGTAGAAATGCCAATGGAACAGGTTCCTGTTCTTCAGAAGATGATCGTTCGCAAATGTCGTGAAGCTTCCAAGCCTGTCGTAATTGCTACGCAGATGCTCGAAAGCATGATCACCACTCCACGTCCAACCCGTGCTGAAGTGAACGACGTAGCCAACTCAGTGCTCGACGGAGCAGATGCAGTGATGCTCAGCGGTGAAACTTCTGTCGGCGAATTCCCGGTTATCGTAGTGGATACCATGAGCAAGATCATTCGTAACATTGAAGAGACTGCTTATCCGTATTACACACCTAAGAAGCTTAGCCACGAGTCTGCAACTTATATGTCGGATGCAGTATGCGGATCTGCCGTATATCTTTCTGAAAAGACGAATGCTTGCGGAATTATCTCGATGACTTCATCCGGATACACAGCGTTTGAAATTTCAAGTCACCGTCCGAAGGCTACTACTTATATCTTTACAAACAATAAGAACCTGCTCAACACCCTTAGTCTTCTATGGGGCGTGAGAGGGTTCTATTATGATAAGCAGGAAAGTACCGACCGGACGATCAGCGATGTGAACCGTATCCTCAAAGAGGAAAAGATGATCATGCCAGGCGACTTTGTAATCAATACAGCCGCTATGCCTATCGAAAAGAAGGGCAAGACCAACATGATCCGGGTTACTATGGTAGAATAAGAGGAGACCTTCTCGCTCCGGGCTCTCTGCCCCGGGCCGGCGAAGGAATACTTACCATTTTGATAGAAAAAGGAGAGACAGTCATGCTGAATGGCTGCCTCTCCTTTTTTTGGTCGTTTCGCACCGCGGCACTGGAAAGTGCTCTCGCCGCCGTATAGAACAGGGAACCGGCCGTACCAGAAAATAATAGCGGACATTTGTGGTCTTCCTTAGTTTTCCACAAAATAATCCTTTAGAAATCAGCGCTCTTAATCGCATTTAAAGCCGTGAAGGCAGATTCGTTCCTACCCCTGTGGAAAACGAAAATTCAGCATCGATAACCTTAGTAGTAAATTTGGGTAAAAACCCCTCAATCCGGGGAATTCCTATGATGAACGTACCAGGTAACATCGCACAGAATTAGTAAAATATTAATAAAGATTTTAAAAGAATAGAGACAACTATGGGCAAAAGCACAGCAGCAAAGACAGCGAAGGGAGCCGGAAGTGGATTGCGGTTCCAGCGTTATTTCTCGAAGGAGGGAACGAATGTTTATGATCTTTTCACTTACGAGAAGCGCTCGTCGGTTATCCGGAACCCTGCCGGTGACGCAGTGTTCGAGATGAACGACGTGGAAGTTCCTGCTTCATGGAGCCAGGTGGCTACCGATATCCTTGCACAAAAGTACTTTAGAAAAGCAGGAGTTCCTCAGCCTGATGGCAGCACCGGCTCTGAGAAGAGCATTAAGCAGGTTGCCCATCGTATGGCCAACTGCTGGAAGCAATGGGGAATGCGCTATGGTTATTTTGCCTCTCCTCAGGATGCCGAGATATTTTACGACGAACTTGTCTATACAATTGTCGGTCAGCTTGCTGCCCCTAACTCTCCCCAGTGGTTCAATACCGGACTGCATAGCTCTTACGGGATTACAGGTAAACCTCAGGGCCACTACTATGTAGATCCTGAGACGGAAGAACTCACCAAGTCCACTTCAGCATATGAGCGTCCTCAGCCGCACGCATGTTTTATCCTTTCTGTTAACGATGACCTCGTTAACGAGGGTGGCATCATGGACTTATGGGTGCGCGAAGCCCGTATCTTCAAATATGGATCAGGCGTAGGCACCAACTTCTCCTCTATCCGCGGCGAGAATGAAAGACTTTCAGGCGGCGGTTATTCTTCAGGCCTGATGTCATTCCTTAAGATTGGCGACCGCGCTGCAGGCGCTATTAAATCGGGTGGTACTACCCGCCGCGCTGCTAAAATGGTGTGTCTTGACCTCGACCATCCCGAGATCGAAAACTTTGTTAACTGGAAGGTAGAGGAAGAACGTAAGGTCGCAGCTCTCATTGCTGCCGGTTATTCTTCCGATTACGAAGGAGAGGCTTACCGCACGGTATCCGGACAGAACTCCAATAACTCTGTTCGTATTCCAAATGCATTTTTCAGAGCACTCGAAAGCGGTACAAGCTGGGATCTGATCGGCCGTACTGATGGAAGGACGATCAAGTCTATCTCTGCTGAGAAATTGTGGCAGGACGTTGCTTTTGCTGCATGGGCCTGTGCCGATCCTGGTGTTCAGTACGATACGACCATCAACGAATGGCATACCTGCCCTGAAGGCGGACGTATTAACGCTTCGAATCCTTGCTCTGAGTACATGTTCCTCGATAATACGGCGTGTAACCTTGCTTCTATCAACCTAGCGCATTTCTGTGATCCTAAAACATTTGTTTTTGATGTAAAGGGCTTCGAACACGCCTGCCGCATCTGGACGGTGGTGCTCGAAATCTCCGTACTGATGGCGCAGTTCCCTTCGCAGGAAGTAGCTCAGTTATCATACGATTACCGGACGTTAGGTCTTGGTTATGCTAACTTGGGCTCGATGCTGATGGTAGCGGGCATTCCTTACGACAGCGACAAGGCAAGAGCGATCGGCGGCGCCATCACAGCCGTGATGACCGGAACCGCTTACTCTACTTCTGCCGAAATGGCCAGAGAGCTGGGTGCGTTCAGACGTTACGAGGACAATAAAGAGCACATGCTTCGCGTGATGAGAAATCATCGCTTTGCGGCATATAACTCAACAGAGAATTATGAAGGTCTTGAGATCGCGCCTCCGGGAATCGATCCTAAATATTGCCCCGACTACTTGCTATCCGCAGCATGCAATGCCTGGGATAAGGCGGTAGAACTTGGCGAAAAGTACGGCTACCGCAATGCTCAGACTACTGTGATCGCTCCCACCGGAACCATCGGTCTGGTGATGGACTGCGACACAACTGGTATCGAGCCCGACTTCGCCCTCGTGAAATTTAAGAAGCTTTCAGGCGGTGGTTACTTCAAGATCATCAACCAGGCAGTTCCTACAGCTCTGAGAAACCTTGGCTATAAAGATCATGAGATCGAAGCAATCGTTAACTACGCCAAAGGAACTGCAACCTTAAAAGGTGCACCTCATGTCAATTTCGATTCCCTGCTGGCCAAAGGCTTCAAGCAGTCTGAAATCGAAAAGCTAGACAAGGCCGTGATCTCAGCTTTTGAGATAGGCTTTGTGTTTAACCAATGGACACTTGGCGAAGACTGCCTGAAGCGTCTCGGGTTCAAACCTGAGAAATACAATGCGCCCGACTTTAATCTCCTCCGCGCTCTAGGATTTAGCCGTCAGCAGATAGCTGAAGCAAATGAATATGTATGTGGCACCATGACGATTGAAGGAGCGCCATACCTCAAGGAAGAACACTATCCTGTATTCGATTGCGCTAACCGCTGCGGATCCAAAGGAAAGCGCTACATCCACGCTCACGGCCACATCAAGATGATGGCAGCAGCACAGCCATTCCTTTCAGGAGCGATTTCCAAGACAATCAATCTTCCGAACGAAGCAACTGTGGAAGAGATCAAAGACTGCTATGAGCTGTCGTGGAAACTAGGCTTAAAGGCTAATGCACTTTATCGTGATGGTTGTAAATTATCTCAGCCGTTGTCTACCAAAGCATCTAACGCAGAAGAAGAGCCAATCGACAGTGTAGAAGAAGTGCTTGGAGAAGCAGCAAATGTGAAGCTGAGCGACCTCACTCCTGAGCAGGTCCTTGAAGCGGCCCGGGCTATCATCGAGAAGTCTACAGATACAACCTTTAAGCGTCAGTTATCATCGGTGGTACAACGCAAGATGCTTCCGTCAAAACGTCGTGGGTTTACCCAGAAAGCAGCGGTAGGCGGACAGACCATCTATGTGCGTACCGGAGAGTATGAAGATGGAACCTTAGGCGAGATCTTCGTGGACATGCACAAAGAGGGCGCGACTTTCAGATCGCTGATGAACTGCTTCGCTATTGCAGTATCAGTAGGTCTGCAGTACGGTGTACCATTGGAAGAGTTTGTAGACAAGTTTGCCTTCACCCGCTTTGAGCCTTCCGGAATGGTGGCAGGCCACGACAACATCAAGAGCTCGACCTCCATCATTGACTATATCTTCCGTTTGCTCGGATATGAGTACCTGAACAGGACCGACCTGGTTCACGTCATTACGGAAGAGAATGCTATTCTGGGCAACCCTCAGATGGCCGATGAAGATGAGAACGCGTATGAAAACGACTTCGCAGAGACTCCCGCAAAAGTGAGCGGAGATAAAGTTTATAAGCCTGTGCTCGACATCTCCGGAGGAGCGCAGTCTGATGCGCCGGCATGTACCAATTGCGGTCACATCATGGTTCGCTCGGGAACATGCTACAAATGTTTAAATTGCGGTACTCAGGGCGGCTGTTCGTAGCAGTGCAGTCCTCGGGACCTATAGAAATAAAGAGACCAGAAAGAAGGTCTTTCGGTTAAATGTTCAGAAGAGGAGCTGCCCTTAAAAGGCGGCTCCTCTCATTTTTGGAAGAACGCTTTAGGCTGTTACGTCTCCCGTTCGATACTGTATATCTTCTAAGATGATTCAGACAGGCACTGTGTGCGGGTTGAGTCCGGGTTGAGTGCGGGTTAAGTGCGGTTTTTCAGGCTAAAAACCGGAGTCAAGCCGCACGCACTCCTCACCTGTCCTGCACTCAGGCAAAAGATGAAACGGTTCAGGAACGAACTTGTTTACCTGTTGGTGGGTTCCTTATACCTGAATCCGCGATCAACCCACGGTTTATAAGTAGGAAACAGCTGCATTGAGAGAAAGTTGTTCCGACTGGTGCTTCAGTTATTTCTTAATTCTGTTTGTTTCTGACTCGAGCCCTGTAGATCGGTTCCGGCTTGGCTTGATTTCGTTCCTGCCGAAGCGATAAGAAAGACTAAGTCTGACCACCTGCGTCTCGTTTTTCTGGTGTAACGAGTAGTTGAGGCCGGGATAGGCGCTCGTCACTGTTTGCTTTCTGGTATTGAAAATATCATTTACGGCCAGTTTAAGGTTTACCTTCTTGTTGTTGAGCGATTGATTTATCCCTGCGTCAATGCCATATTGAGGAGATATCCGAAAGGTGCCGTAAATCAAAGCCGACTGGTAATCCCCGCTTACCTCAAGTGAGGTAGTTTTGCCGGCTTTGAAATTGTGCCCTGAGTAAAATTGGAAAACTGTTTTGCCGTTATCCAACTTCTGTCCGTTTAAGTCAGGGCTATTAAAGCCGAGGTAGAAGACGTTTATATTCGTATTGCTGCTCCACCATTTGCTGAAGCTGAAGGGTGCGCTCAAGGTGGCGTTATAGCCGGTTTGCTTAGCCAGATTTTTGTTGGTTTGATAGAGAGCCTGTTTTTGAGCGTTAGGTAAAAGAACCTCAGCGATCACGTCCGATGTAATATTGTAACCCAGCGACAGCGTGTAAGCCTTCTTGAAGGTGTAGGAAAGTTCAAATGCGTCGGTGTACTCCGGATTCAGGAACGGATTCCCCTGATTGTAGGTATACTTGTCGAGGTAATACTCAAAGGGATTGAGGGCGTCGTAACTCGGCCTGTTTATTCTTCTGCTGTACGACAGTCCGATGTCATGATTTTTGGATAGCTCCCGCGAGATCACCGCACTGGGGAACAGGTTGAAATAGGTTCGCTTTACAACCGAATCGGTCGTTACCAGGTTTCCTCGCGAGCTTGTTTGTTCGCCCCGGAGACCCGCCTGAATAGTGGTTTTTTTCATTTCGAGCCGGTAATTAATATAAGCGGCGTGTATGTTTTCGTCGTAGATGAAGTGATTACTTCTGGTCGGGTCATTTTGCCACAGGTCGTTCCTGAATCTGTTGAATTGAAAGTCATTGTCAGTCTTCACAAAACTGCTTTTTATTCCTGTCTCAATCTTCATCCCCTTTTTGAGCGGATAGGAGTAGTCGGCCTTTAACGCATACACATGAATCCTGGAAGGCGTGCGGTTTCTCAGCAATTCAGGCGTAGTAAGGTTGGGAGCTCCGGTATAGTAATAAGTATTGTCGTAAAGAGTCTTGTCATTGCCATAATAATTCGAGTAATCCAGGTCTACCGTGAGCTCCTGCCCGCTCGTGTCTAAAACGGATTTAAAATTGAGATTGTAGCTGAGGTTCCGATACTTGTAGTCCCCGTCATTAGCCGACACTACCGAAGAGTCTTTGCTGCCCCACGCAGCTCCGATAATGGTATTGTTTGAGTATAGTTCGCCTCCATTGTTGATATATCCGGTGACCAGGGCGCCCAGTGTGTTGTTTTTGTTGATAAAGTAGTCGACGCCAGCCTTAAAGTTGTTGTTTGCATTTTTTCTGTTGGACCCTCCTTCCTGATAGAAGTAAGTATCTCCTCTGCTTCCGGCGCTGATCCTGTCAATCTGCATATCCTGGAATCTCTTGTTATTCGAGTAATTGTAATTTCCGAACAAGTTGATCTTTTTGCTTCTGTTATTCAGCGTTAGTCCGGCATTTGACTTGTAGTTTTTCCCATATCCGGCCCCTGCAGTGAAAGTTCCGTTCGTCCCGTAGTTCTTGTTTTTCTTCAGTTTGATGTTGATGATACCTGATTTGCCAGCAGCTTCGTATTTCGCGGAGGGATTGTTGATGATCTCTATCGACTCGATCTCGTTGCTTTGCATGTTTCGGAGGAGGTTAGCCAGGTCGGCATTACTCATATACGTCTGTTTCCCGTCGACCATGATCAATACGCCCTGTCGGCCCTTAAGCGCGATGTTATCGTCCTTGTCTACGCTCACCCCGGGGGCTTTCTGCAGCACCTCCAGGGCCGTAGAGCCTACAGCGACGCTGCTGTTTTCCACGTTAACAATCAGCTTGTCGGCCTTTCGCTCAATAAAAGGCTTTTGTGCGGTAACGCTCACCTCCTTTAAGTTTTTACTTTCGGCAATAAGTTTTACCGGCTCCACGTGGAACTGCTGAGCAGCGCTTTTCAGCTCAAAGGGCGTGCTTTTGAAGCGCTTGTACCCTACAGAGCTGACTGCGATCAGGTAACGGCCCTGCGAAATGGCGTTAAACGTGTATGCGCCCTTCTCGTCGGTAACTACAGTTTTTACCAGACTGCTGTCTTTTGCCGACAACAGGGTTACCGTTGCATACTCTATGGCAGTTGCCTGCTGGTCGGTTACCTTTCCAACTACCTGCCCCAATGGCTGTCCGAGCAAGGATATGCTGCTTGTTAAAAACAGGAGCAAAACAGTAAAGAACTTCGATGGATTGATCATTTTCCCTGGATTTTTATTTTGTTTGGAGCATAGCCCTTCCCTGAAGGGCATTTTACTGCCCTTCGGAAAGGTTTTTTCGATTCCTGATTAAGATTTTTTTCGTTTCGTTATTAGGACGACTCCGGGGAAGGGATGGTTACAATAAATTTTCAATTTTTTACTGCTTTTGCTTATGCAGGCTGGACGAGTCGGCATTACATTTTAGTCCGTCGGCCGACATGACCCATTCGGAAGGAGTTTTCCAGTCAGTTTCTTCCGGAAGGCAGTCGCGTAGATTGTAATTGTGAAGACGTGGATTCAGATCTCCATCGATAATAAGACGCGTACTTTCAGGCACTCTGAGCGTTACTTTTACTTCCTGTCCGCGATAGGGGTACTTTTTGTTGATGTAAAAGTATTTATCGAAGGTTAAGACCGAGTCCGTTTGTGTAAAGCGATATGTAGTATTTTGCGCGTTCTTCAGCGCTGCTTCAAAATTCTTTCCCCGCGCAGAGAATTCTTTGGTGACGGAGTAGGTTCCGTCGGTGCTTTTCTCGATGTAGAGGTCAAATTTTGTGGCCATACCTATTTCATTATCATCATCGTCGATTAAGATCCTGCCCTGGAACTTGTCTCTGGCGATATTGTAGTCGATGCTATCCTGGCTTGTCAGGAACTTCGAGGCATTCTGATTTAAGTAAAGAACAGGAGCTGGTTTAAGGGTAGTGGTTTGCTCAAATCGTGCATCTTCCTGAAATTCAGAGCCAACTTTTGATCCGTAAAATACAGCGAGTCCGAGGCCGGTGATCCAAAGGATCAGCATTGCAAAAGAACCAGTTTTGGTGAGCACGCGTTTATTGAAGAGAACCCTCATGGCAAAGAGGATAAGAGCCACTAAGGGGATAACGATGAGGAGGAATGCGGCGAGAAATAACTGACTGCGGTACTCCGGATTGATGACGTTGATCGGGAAGGTCTGGAAGTCGGTGTTATCCCAAAACCCGAAGGTGAATATCAAGCCGATGACAATGCCGAGCAGGGCCATGATGCCGGAAAAGATGATAAGTCCGCCGATTACCTTCACCAGTATTGTCAAAGCCTTTTCGAGAAATGAGCCGAGTGAGGTGAACATCTCTGTTAGAAAGTCGGCCGTCTTCTGCATGCCGGGACGTGCACTTTGATGAAGAGCCTGGAGATTGCCCCTTACGGCCTCAAGTTCCTCGTCGAAATTCTTTTTAAAGTTCTGCAGATTGATGGGTTCGCCTTTCATGGCCATCTTGTCGGCACGACTGCGAGCCTCAGGCATGATGATCCACAGTAAAGCGTAAATAATGAGTCCTGTTCCCCAGAGCAAGGTAACGGCGACGGTAATAAGGCGCACCCATTTGGCGTCCATGTCGAAGTAATGCCCGAGGCCGGCACAGACCCCTCCTATTACACGGTCATCGGGATCCCGGAAGAGCTTTCTTTCACGCTTTACGTAAGGCTCGCTGTATGGCTCGTCCTCATCACGAGGATCAAAGTCGGCGACGCTGCCCATGCGTGCAGTGATCTCAGTAACATCATCCAGGACAATGACCTGCTTGCCTTGTTCGGCCAGACGCTCATTGAACATCTCTGCCAGGCGGTTTTCTATATCAGTGACAATTTCGTCGCTGTCGGGAGAATAGGCAAAGTGACGTTTTACCTCCGTCATATAGGCCCTCAGGACCTCATAGGCATCTTCCTCTATGTGAAAGACGATGCCGTTCATATTGATGATAATGGTTTTGTTCATGACTTAACTATCTAGAATGGTTTGGCTGCCAGTTTTATTTATCGACTCGTTTTTATTATGCTTCTGTTTCCGGGCTGAGGCGCCCCGTGGATATGTTTACAGCGTAAACAAGCTCCTCCCAGGTCTTGTCGAGGTGGCGAAGGACTTCTGCACCCGCCTCTGTGAGTTTATAGTATTTCCGGGGAGGGCCGGACGTTGATTCAACCCAGTTATAACTGAGCAGGCCGTTGTTCTTTAAGCGGGTGAGCAAGGGGTATAATGTACCCTCTACCACGAGGAGCCGGGCCTTCTTCAACTCCCCGATGATATCGGAAGCGTATATCTCGCCCCGCGAGATAACGGACAGGATACAGTACTCGAGTATCCCCTTCCTCATTTGGGTCTGCGTGTTCTCTACTATCATGATACAAAGATATGTGTTTTAGATTGTATTATGCAATACATAGTACTAGAAGACGGTACATTCTTGAAAGCTTGATAAGTAGAAGTGCTTATTTTGTAAAATAGGCACCTAAAACTTTTGAAAATTAGAATTTTGTCACACTTTTACATTTTTATTTTTTAAAACGTAAATGAAAAGATTTTTATCATTTTTATTTTATGCTGTGCTTCTTGTCTCAGTGGCTACAGCGCAGGAACGTACTATTACGGGTACGGTGACGGGCAGAGACGATAAGCTTCCTTTACCCGGAGTGAGTATTAGAGTTAAGGGGACGCAAATCGGTACCCAGACTAGCGGAAACGGCCAGTATTCGATTAAGGTTCCTGGAAGTAATTCGGTCCTTGTTTTTTCATATGTCGGTTATGCTGCTCAGGAAATACAAGTCGGAGCAAGAGCTAACGTCGATGTTGCTTTAGGGACAGATGCAAAACAGCTTGGAGAAGTGGTTGTGGTTGGATACGGAACGCAAAGCAGAAAGAGCATCACCGGAGCAGTTACCAGGATTGGTGGTGATGCTGTGGCGAACATTCCCGTTCCAAGTTTGGAATCAGCTATTCAAGGTCGCGCTGCTGGTGTATTTGTAGAGGCTCAAAATGGAAAACTTGGTCAAGGCATTAAGATCAGGGTAAGAGGATCTTCGTCCATATCTGCGGGCAACGAACCGCTTTATGTTGTCGACGGACTTCCTATTACAACTGATAACTTGTCAAATAGCGGCGGGTCGACAAGTCCGCTTGCTGACTTAAATCAAAACGACATTGAGTCCATCCAGGTGCTCAAGGACGCTTCAGCCAGTGCTATTTATGGTTCACGTGCATCAAATGGGGTTGTCATCATTACGACCAAAAAAGGTAAGGCTGGTCGTACCAACGTTAACTTCAACACCTATTACGGGTGGAGTAAACCAACAAACAAGCGTAAGTTCCTCAATGCAGAGCAATACGTGACTCTTTTAAGGCAAGCCGCAGTAAACGGCGCTCCTGCTCTCGTAGAGAGCGGAGATTTCGAAACGGAACAAGATGTAATAGATTTTGTAGAAAGTCGTCTGAGGAGGTATTCGGCAGGCAATGATGATTACAAAACGTTCAAAGTTAACACGAATTGGCAGGACCAGGTAATACAAGATGCACCGGTTCAGAATTATAATCTGACCTTCAACGGTGGTTCTGAAAAGACCAAGTTCTATATATCTGCTACTTACAATGATCAAAAGGGATTTATCATCTCTAACAGGATCAACCAATATAACATACGGACGAATTTGGAGAATAAGGTTAACGATTGGCTCAATATTGGTGCTAATCTGAATTTTGTTCGGACTCTCAATAAGAGGCTTCCTGGTGATAACGCATTTGCAAATCCATATCAGATTACAGCTTTATCTCCTATTACTCCGGCAATTGATCCTCGCACAGGGCTAACTAGCGGAGCGTTAGATTTGGCGACCGGTGAGCCCAACGGAACTTATCCCGCCTATTTTAATCCTGTATTGAGTGCTGAGAATGCGTATTACAACACCTTGGTTTATCGCAATCTTGGCAATGTATTCGCTGATGTTAAATTACTTCCGGAGTTGAACTTTCGGACAGAGGTAGGCGGAGATGTTCTGAACCAGAATGAAGACTCGTATTATGGTCGGTTAAATGTGAGGAATATCGGTACACCTAATGGGTTTGGGGCCAGTTATAACACGTCTGTCCTAAACATAAATACGAATAACTTCTTTCAATTTAATAAAACGTTTGCAAGCGATCACAAGATAGACGCCGTACTCGGAACAAGTTATCAGATGCAGCGCATTAATACGAGCTCCGCACAGGGACAACAATTTCCAAGTGATGCTTACAAACAGCTAATAAGTTCTGCAGACATTATTGGAGGTAGTAGTACAGAGACTCAATACTCTCTCCTTTCGTACTTTACCAGGATAAATTATAGCTACAATAACAAGTACCTTTTGTCTTTGAGTGGAAGAATAGATGGCTCATCCCGCTTTGGAGATGACCATAAATATGGTTTTTTCCCGGCTGCATCGGCGGGATGGATCCTCACTGAAGAGGACTTTTTGAAGGACAACAGGGTTCTGTCTAATTTGAAGGTAAGGGCTAGTTATGGCGTAACCGGTAATTCTGAAATATCAAATTTTGCATCCAGAGGGCTTTATTCAGCATTTAGTTATGCCGGGACTCCGGGAGCGAGACCAACTCAGCTTGCAAACCCCGACCTTAAATGGGAAAGTACCAGTCAGCTGGATCTGGGTTTAGACTTTGGCTTCCTAAATGGAAGAATAACAGGAGAATTTGATGTTTACGATAAGAGAACCAAAGATTTGTTGTTGAACATTCCTGTTCCTGGCACCTCTGGCTTTACGACCGTCTATAGGAACATCGGCAAGCTCCGTAACAAGGGCCTTGAGTTTAACTTAAATTCATATAACCTCACCGGAAGCTTCCAGTGGTCTACAAATCTTAACTTTTCTATGAATAGGAATAAGATAACCGGACTTGGCGGTCAGCTTATAAACGGCTCCTCTGGCGTTAACATAGCCAAAGAAGGCGAAGCCATAGGTGTTTTCTACATTCCAGAGTATGCAGGTGTGGACCCGCAAAACGGAGACGCTCTATACTATAAGAACACAGTTAACTCAGACGGTTCCATTGACAGGACTAAAACAAACAATTACTCAGAGGCACAAAGGATAGTGGCGGGTAATCCTAACCCTAAATTTATTGCGGGTCTAGGTAACAATTTCTCATACAAGGGCTTTGATTTGTCAGTTCTATTACAGGCTACTTATGGGAATAAAATTTATAATGGAGCCGGAATATATATGTCAGCAAGTGGCAGCAATGGCTTTGACAACCAGACCGAAGACCAGGCTGGAGCTTGGCAGAAGCCGGGAGATCAAACAAATGTTCCGCAAGCAAGGCTGTATTCAGGAAATGGTGCTGAAATCAGTACACGTTATATGACAAGCGGTTCATATTTAAGAGTGAAGAATGTCACCCTCGGTTATAATCTTCCGAAATCCGTTTTAACCAAGATTAAACTTCAAAGTTTAAGGGTATATGCTACTGCTATTAATCTCGCTACCATCACCAAATATAAAGGATGGGACCCTGAAGTGAATTCAGACGATTTCGCATCCAGTACTACTAGTGGTAACATTAATCAGGGCTACGATTTTTATTCAGCACCACAAGCAAAAACAATTACGTTTGGAGTAAATGTAGGATTCTAAGCAACTAGACGATAGAAAATAATGAAAAGGATTTCTAAAATAAATATACTTACAATCTTGTTAGCGGGATCGCTCCTTTCAGGATGTAGTAACGAACTAGACATCGAGCCTAAAAATTCGGTCGATGCCGGAATGGCGCTAAACACCTCTAACGACGTTAAGGCAGCGTTAGTTGGAGCATACACAGCTCTCGTACAAAATGGCACCTCCAGCGAATCCCTGTATGGCGGCCGCTTAATGGTTTCCACCGATCTTATGGCTTATACTAGTGATCTGAGCTTTGGAGGAACCTATACTCAATATCTTCAAATGAGCAGAAGGAGTATAACAGCTAATAACTCTTTTGTTGCCAATATCTGGACTACAGCTTATAATGCAATAAACGTTTGTAACAACGTTTTAAATAAGATTGACATCGTGACCAGTGATAGTAAGGATCGGGTAGAGGGTGAAGCGAAATTTTTAAGAGGCCTGATCTATTTCGACTTGGTGAGAACATACTCCCGAGCCTGGAACGATGGTAACCCTGAAACTAATCCGGGTGTACCGATTATACTTACCCCTACTACTCCTCAGAATATAGCTGAAGCAAAAAATGTTACCAGAGGTACCGTGGCAGCCGTATACGCTCAGGCAATAAAAGACCTGACAGAAGCGGAAGCAAAGCTTCCTGACGAAAACGGCTCTTTTGCCACGACATACGCCGCTTCTTCGATTCTTGCCCGCATATACCTCACTCAGGAGAAATTTGAACTTGCAGAAACAGAGGCGTCAAAAGTATTAGCAGCTAACTTCAGTTTAATGACTTCGTATAAGGACGAGTTCCCCGATCCTGATCCTGCCTCACATGTTAATAACACCACAGAAGATGTATTTGCAATACAAATATCAAATCAGGCTGGCTTTAACTCCTTTAACGAAGTATATGCTCCCACTGATAAAAGCGGTCGTGGCGAGCTGCTTATCACCGAAGCCTATCTTGATCGTTTCGAAAATAACGACGTAAGAGGAAAGTTTTATCAGGGCGACCGGGAAACAGGGGAACTTTACACTAAGAAGTTTTTCAATGCTTATGGCAATGTAAAAATGATTCGTCTGGCCGAGCTTTATCTCATAAGAGCAGAAGCAAGGGTTAGAAAATCAAGCTCCGACATAGATGGAGCGCTCTCTGATCTCAATATGATAAGAAGACGTGCGGGTTTGACTGATTTTGAAAGTTCAAATCCCTCCTCTATTTTCGAAGAGGTTAAACTCCAGAGGTTTCTTGAGCTCTCTTTTGAAGGTCAACGCCTTTACGACATCAAGAGATACAAGGAAAATGTTACCAATGACATTCCGTACAACTCAAAGAGACTTATCTTCCCAATACCACAGAGGGAGATTGATGCAAATCGAAATTTGGTGCAGAATTAAGGGAGAGGATATTACTTTTATCTGGTTTAAGCGGGCTTTTCAAGGAAGGCCCGCTTTTTGTTTTTTAAAAAAGTCTTTGTCGTCGTTAAGAGTTTAAAGACGTTTAATACATTCAATTTGTACTATTGTTTAAATTTTTGTTAAAAAACTGGCGATAATAGTTTGAATACTGGAATAAATATTACAACTTTATACTTTAATCATTAATTTAGAAAGAACATATGAAAAAACTTTTATCAAGTTTATTCATCTTGTTGCTATTTGCGGCAAATGTAATAGCTCAAGAGCGTACCGTAACCGGTACGGTAAAAGGGAAGGATGACGGGCTTCCTCTTCCCGGAGTAAGCGTAAGAGTAAAGGGCTCTACAATCGGTACTCAGACGGGCTCTAATGGCCAATTTTCTATTAAGGTGCCTGGAAATAATGCAACACTCGTTTTTACTTATATTGGGTATTCAGAGCAGCAGGTCGTTGTTGGCGCTAAGACTGTAATTAATGCTCTCCTCGTCTCAGACACAAAGCAGCTTGGGGAAGTAGTTGTAACGGCCTTAGGTATCTCTCGACAAGCAAAATCGCTTGGGTATAGCGCATCTGTTGTTAAATCGGATGAACTCACTAAAGCAAGAGAGACTAATGTACTAAATTCGCTTGCCGGTAAAGCTGCCGGTGTTAGAATTAATTCCCAATCTGGTACATTAGGGGGCTCGACAAAGGTGGTTATAAGAGGAGTGAACTCCTTGGGGGCTAGTGAAGTGTTGTTTATCATAGACGGAGTTCCCGTTAGTAACGGGACTTCTTCGGGCGGAACCACTTCCAATAACGTGGATTATGGTAACCGAATTGGAGACTTGAGTTCGGACGACATTGAGTCGATGACCGTGTTAAAGGGTGCAGCCGCTGCGGCTTTGTATGGTTCGAGGGCAAGGGATGGAGCCATTGTAATCACTACGAAAAAGGGCAGCAAAGGTCAGAGCGTGTCAATTGACGTAAACTCTTCCATGAGATTTGATAATCCTCTTGTCCTTCCGGATTTTCAGAACGAGTATGCGCAAGGCACGTTTAATCCAACAACTAAGCAATACGATTACAGCCTGAAGAATTTAAATGGCTGGGGTCCTAAGATTGCCGATGTTCAGAATCAAACGTTTCCCAACTTCTTAGGGAATCAAGTTACGTTACAGGCGCACCCAGATAATGTTAAAGATTTTTTTGACACAGGTGTTTCGTACCTGAACAACGTGGCTTTTTCTGGCGGAGATCAAAACTCTGACTATCGATTGAGTTTTAGTGCTGCTAACGAAAAAGGTATAATTCCTAACTCAAAGTTGGGGAAGTACAATTTTTCAATTAACGCAGGTCGGCAATTCTCTAAGACCTTGTCATCAAGGTTTAGTGGAAGCTACAGCCGGATTTCGGCAGACGGCAGACCAGCGCAAAGTTCGAATAATCTTAATATAATTACTTCGGCAGTTTATGGTTTGCCGAGGACGATCGATATAAACGATATAAAGAACAACTACGAAGATCCTGTTACGAAAAATCAGATATTCTTGTCATCAAATCGGGATGGTAACAACCCTTATTGGATAGTCAACTATAACACCAACAATAATAAGGTTGACCGTTTCGTGGGATCCTATACGTTGAACTATAAGCCGACTACTTGGCTTACTGTCAACAATAACCTAGGGGGTGACATTTATCGCGAGAGACGGACGTCTGTTGTTAGAAAAGGAACTGCCGGAACGTTAAATGGAAAGTTCTCAAATTACGATTTATTCTATCGCCAGATTAACAACGATTTCATTGTAACGGCTGAAAAGAATGATCTAGTTAAAGATTTAGACCTGAAATTTATTTTAGGAAATAATATCAATGAAAGGGAAAGCCAAAGCACAAACGTTGATGCTCTTGATTTAACGATAGACCAGCTATGGAATTATACGAATGCAGCGAGCAAAAACCCTACTTTGGGTTACTCTAAAAGACGAGTAATTGGTGTTTATGGAGATCTTAGTCTTTCTTATAAAGACTATTTGTACTTGGATGTTACCGGGCGTAATGACTGGACATCTACACTTCCGGTTCAAAGCCGGTCTTACTTTTACCCATCTGTAGGCGGTTCTTTTATCTTTTCAGAACTGCTGAAGGATAAAAATCTGGACTGGTTAAGCTACGGTAAACTTCGTGCCAGCTGGGCTTCGGTGGGCAGTGATCTGGATCCATATAATCTTGATTTTCAGTATAACCCGGTCTCCACTGTCTTCATGCAGTATGTAAGCAGTACTGCTGTAGCATTTCCTACCGGTTCTATTTTAACAGCTTTTACCGGACCTCGAATTCTTCCCAACGCGAACTTGAAACCACAGCGTCAAAACTCTTATGAATTTGGCGCTGAAATGCGATTTTTAAATAACCGGATAGGCTTTGACTTAACGTATTATAATACGAAAACTAGAGATCAGCTTATTCCGATAGATGTTGCAATTTCGACGGGGTATTTTGCTAAGTATGTGAACGTTGGACTAATATCTAACAAAGGAATTGAGCTTGCCGCCAACTTTGAGCCGGTCAAGAATAAAGATTTTACGTGGGGAATTAACGTTAATTTTGCAAAAAACAAGCAAAAAGTTGAGGAGCTCGCTCCTGGTCTTACTCAGTACAGTTTGGCAAGCGGATGGAGCGGTCTCCAGATTAAAGCTAAACCTGGAGAATCTTTTCAATTATATGGTAGCAAGTGGGAACGGGATTCTGTATCTGGTCAGCTAATCTTGAATTCTAGTAGCGGACTTCGTACAGCAGTTGCCGACAAGCCGTTGGGAACGATTTATCCTGATTGGACGATGGGTATTTCAAACGAACTTCGATATAAGGGTGTTTCATTGAGCGCTCTTGTCGATATAAGGCAAGGTGGTGTATTTTATTCTGGAACGGTCGCTGCGCTCAGGGCGTCTGGACTAGCTAAGGAGACTGCAGGAGACAGGACGCCAATTGTGGATCCTGGACTGATGAGACAGGGCGATAAGGGGACTCTAGTTCCTAATACGACGCCAGTAAGAAGTATGCAAGATTATTGGAATACTAACTACGCTACTTCTCTTACCGAAGCAAATGTATTCGACGCATCTTTCATAAAGCTCAGAGAGGTCAGACTGTCTTACATGCTTCCAAAGTCTCTCTTTAGACAAGGTAGCGTAATTAAAACAGCTGAGATAGGTATTGAAGCGAGAAATCTATGGTTAATCAAAAGTCATGTGCCTCACGTGGATCCGGAACTTAACTTTTTCGGAGCGGGAAGTGTTGGAGAAGGTGTCGAATTTAATAGTGTTCCTTCCACTCGTTCGTTTGGTGCAAACTTGAGGTTGTCATTTTAGAAAAAAGGAAGAAATAAAATGAAAAATAAGAATATACTCCTGCTTTTTTGGGCATTAGTAATGCTTGCAGGAACATCGTGTAATAAATATCTTGATATCAATAAGAGTCCGTTGACGGCAACGGAAATAGAGCCGAAGCTGTTATTTGGTTATGCAATAACCGCATGGGATGTTAATAAAAATAGCGGGGACGCATGGATCCCGTTGTCTTTTATGGCGCAGAATTTGGCAAGCGGCAACGACCTGGACTGGTTTGGAGGTAACTCGTATGACTTAAGTCCGAACACCTTAGGAAATACCTGGAAAGTTTACTACAGTACTGCCGGAAATAATCTAAAATTAGCTATTAGAGCAGCAGAGGGGGCTGAGCCAGCAAATAATAATGCAGCAGCTCAATGTAAAATCGTCCTGGCACAGCTTGTGTACGAGGCTACAACGCTGTATGGAGATGTTCCTTTTTCTGAGGCATGGGATCCTGAGAAAAATCCTTATCCTCATTATCAGCCACAAAAAGAGGTGTTAGAAGGCGTAATTAAGTTATTAGACGAAGCAATGGCTCAAATTGACGAAGCTAGCCCGCTAAAAATATCAGATTACGACGTATTCTATAAGGGCGACTTAACAAAATGGAGAAAGCTCGCCAATTCTATCAAGTTTAAAACCCTGATGGTAATGGTTGACAAGGATCCGTCCAAAGCGAGTGCTATTGGAGAATTGTTAAACAACCCTTCTTCTATGATGTCTTCTGCCGCTGACAACTGGGTATACTCCTACTACACGGCAAGTAATCAGGAAAATCCTAAGTTTAGGTTATTTAAGACCTATACTAATGAGACAAATACCTTCCTTTACGCTCATAAAAACGTGTATGATTTTATGGCGCCGAAGAATGATCCCAGAATTCCAAGGTACTTTAAAACCGGGGCCGACGGTCAATATCACGCACTAGCTTCTGATGAACCGTATAATGCAAATTCTTCGCTGATTAGCGATTATCTCTATCGTAAGGATGCTCCTTCAGTAATCACTTCGTATCAGGAAATAGCTTTGCTCAAGGCGGAAGCTTATGCAAGAGGATTAGGAGTGGCCCGGGATCTGGCAAAAGCGCAAGATTTGTATCGCGCGGGGGTGGAAGCTTCAATGAAGTTTTATCAAGCTGATAACGGAGCAATTGCTGAATATGTGAGTGATCCAGCTCGTTTGGTGCCGTTAACCATCGCGACGGATCCTGTTAAAGAGATTCATATCCAGCAATGGTTAGATTTAATGGATCGGCCAATGGAGGCTTTTGTTCAGTGGAGACGCTCGGGACCTGAGGGAAGTGAAGTTCCAGCATTGACTGTTCCTCCTCGCGCAACGCAAGGGCCTCTTATAAGAAGGTTTCCTTTATCTCCTGACGAATCTGCTGCCAACCCTAATATTCCTAATCCGCAGCCTAAGTATTATGATAAGATGTGGTTCGATCTTTAGGTTTCGGTTTTCGGAAAATTGAGCGATTTAAAACGTAGCAAAAAAAAGCAGAGTGACATTCACTCTGCTTTTTTTTGCGGGCTGCATAGCTTGCGATAATAGGGTGTGGGGTGCGTTGCATGAATACTTCGGGTGCTGATAACGCTTATTGTGATGGTTTGTTTTCGTATTTTACACTTTTTATGGTAAAAAGTTAATACTATAAGGATTTTTGCACTATCTTTAAGAAATCATTAATTTATTTAGGTGTATGGTTAGAAAACTACTAAACATTGTACTGCTTTTTGCTTTCATAGTAGGGGCCTTGACGGTAAATGGTCAAAGTCGCTCGATTTCTGGTAGAATTACGAGCTCGGATGATGGAGCCTCACTTCCTGGCGTTAGTGTTAGATTGAAGGGGACATCCATTGGTACTCAAACAGGGGCTGCTGGTCAGTTTTCGATCTCTGTTGCGGGTAATACGTCCGTATTAGTTATTTCATATGTTGGTTATGTCACAAAGGAGGTTCCGGTAGGATCAAGATCAGTAATAAACGTAGCCCTCGTTTCTGACACTAAGCAGTTGGGGGAAGTAGTGGTGGTAGCCTATGGTACTGCAAAAAAGGAAGCTTACACGGGTTCTATGGCTCAGGTTAAGAGCGAGGACATAGAAAAGCGCCCTGTTACGAATGCGATCAATGCCCTAGCTGGTGCTGCTCCAGGTGTTACTTTAAATTCGGCAAGTGGTCAGCCGGGATCCGCTCCTTCTATCCGTATTCGCGGTATCGGATCGGCTAACGCCTCTAATAGTCCATTATACGTTGTTGACGGAGTGCCGTTCTCTGGAAGTATCGCCAATCTGAATACCAATGATATTGAAAGTATGTCAGTGTTGAAGGATGCTGCCGCGTCGTCACTCTACGGGGCACGCGCTGCCAACGGGGTTGTGATCATTACAACCAAGAAGGGTCGTATGAATAACGATCGTACCGATGTGAGAATTTCCCAGGGAATTGTAAACCGGGGCATACCTGAATATGAACGGGTCAATGCTTACGAGTATTATCCGTTGATGTGGGAAGCAAGACGCAATTCCCTTGTTTATAACAGCGGACAGACATTGGCCGCGGCTAGTACCAATGCCACAAATGGTATCAAGGGCTTGCTGGGATATAATCCTTTTAAGGATATAGCCAATAATGCTATTGTTGGGACAGACGGAAAGTTAAATCCTGATGCCAAGCTTCTTCCTGGTTACGCAGATGATTTGGACTGGGCAAAGTACCTGCAAAGGACCGGACACAGAACAGATGTAAACTTGGGATTCAGTGGGGCGACCGATAAAAACGACTACTTTATGTCCATGGGGTACCTGAACGAAAAGGGATACGTGCTGAAGTCGGATTACCAACGGTTTACCGGACGTATCAACTACAATCATCAGGTGAAGAAGTGGCTGAAGTCTGGCTTGAATCTGGCCGGAACAGTAACACGCTCTACTCAGTCCGCCACTCCGTCGGACGGGGGAACTTCGTACAACAATCCCTTCTACTTCAGTCGGAACATCGGCCCGATCTACCCTGTTTATGTGCATGACCTGGCCACGGGGGATTATGTAACGGATGCAAACGGTAAGAAGATTTACGACCTCGGCGGCATGACGGCTTATGGTCTTCCCGCCAGGCCCGCAGGAGCAAGTAACGGCCGCCACGTACTTGCTGAGACTGAGCTGAATAAAGAGGTCTTCAAGAGGAATGCGCTGAGCGGAAGAACTTATTTGGAGGCAACCTTCTTAAAAGACTTTAAGTTACGGGTGAATGCAAGTGTGGACATCAGTAATTACTGGAACGCCGAGTTTGAAAATACTCTGGTCGGCGACGGCGCACCGGCAGGACGTGGAACCAGAAATAGTACGATTACTACCGATATCACGCTGAACGAACTCTTAACTTATACCAAAGCTCTCGATCAGCACCATATTGAGGTACTGGCCGGACACGAGAATTACGATTATACGTATAACTACCTGAACGGCGTAAGGCAGGGTTTGGCTATTGGAGGATTGGACGAACTAATTAACTTCACCACGACCAACGAACTGTTATCGTATAAGGACAAGTACAAGACAGAGGGTTACTTCTCACGACTGAACTATGATTACGCAGATAAGTACTTCTTATCAGGATCATTCCGTCGTGACGGGTCCTCGAGATTTTATGAGAAAAATCGCTGGGGCAACTTCTGGTCTGTTGGCGGCGGCTGGCGTCTTGACAAAGAAGACTTCATGAAACTTAGCTGGGTAGACCTACTTAAGATCCGCAGTTCTTATGGCCAGGTGGGTAACGATGCGGTATTAACGCAGTCGGGCAATGCAAATTACTATTCTTCGCAGTTGTTATATAATCTGGATAACAACAATGCACTGGAACCAGGCGTAGCACTGCAGGAGGTGCTCGGAAACCAGAGTATCGAATGGGAAAAGAATTCACAATTTGATATTGGTACAGACTTTAGTTTCTTTAAAGGGAGATTAGGCGGCAGTCTGGAGTACTTTAACCGGACATCAGATAATCTGCTTTTCTTCGTTCCTCTACCCTTGTCAAGTGGCGTGATCTCTCAGATCCAGAACATCGGTTCTATGTCTAACAAAGGCTGGGAGCTTGCGCTTAACGGTACTCCGGTTAAGTCGAAAGGTTTTGAGTGGAATATCGACTTGAATATTACGACCATTAAAAACGAAGTGACCAAGTTGCCTCAGAAAGAAATCGTCTCAGGAACTAAGAAACTGATGGTGGGGCATTCATACTATGACTACTGGCTTCGCGACTGGTATGGAGTAGATCCTTCCGATGGTGCGGGACTTTTCGTCGCTACGCCGGAGGCTGCAACCGATGTCCGTACCGTAAATGGGGTAAAAGTGACCACAAATCAGAACAATGCGGCTTATCATTATGCGGGTACAGCTCTTCCTGACTATTACGGGAGTTTTAACAACACGTTTTCGTATAAAGGATTCTCGTTGTCGACCTTGTTTACCTACCAGATCGGAGGAAAGATCTATGACGGCGTTTACGCTAATCTGATGCACTCCGGTACTTACGGGACGGCTCTGCATAAAGACATGTTGAACCGTTGGCAAAAAGAAGGAGATAAAACGGGCGTACCTAGAATGGATAACAGTAAGACGTCCGTGTTTGGTTCTGCTTCTGATCGCTGGTTGATCGACGCCTCTTATATCGCTTTGAAGACGGCTACATTGAATTACACGCTACCAGTAAAGCTGAGTTCGAGACTTAATCTAAAGAATGCTAATGTGTATGTGAGTGGCGAGAATCTGTTCCAGAAATCAAAAAGAAAGGGACTTGATGCATCTCAGGCATTTAGTGGAGTCACATCCAATTACTATCAGCCAGCCCGTATTGTGACGTTAGGTTTAAATGTTTCACTGTAATTTGATTAGAAGAATGAAAAAAATATTATTTATCCCTTTTTACTATTAGTTCTTGCTTTCGCATCGTGTAAGAAAGACGAGCTGAATACGAGCCCGACGGACGCCGTTTCCGGAGAACTTGTATTGTCAACCACGAAGAACCAACTCGCTTTGCTCAATGGTACTTATAGAGCTTTTTATAGCCAATACTCTTACGCCGGTTCCGGACAGCAGGATCAGGGCGGACAGGGTTCCATGATGATTAATATGGATATGCTGGGCGAAGATCTGGTGCAAACAGCGCAAGGTAATGGCTGGTACAATTCAATTTACAAATGGGAGGCAAGCAGGAGCTCAAAGAGTTCTACTACAATTTTCGCCTATCGCTTTTACTACAAGATCATTGGAGCAGCTAATCAAATCATTGAATCAATTGATAAAGCTAGCGGTCCTGAGAGCGAGAGAAAGCAGATTAAGGGCGAAGCTTTAGGTCTGAGAGCATGGTCTTACTTTCAGCTGGTTCAGATCTTCGGTAAAAGATACGACGCGGCGGCCAAACCTAACAAACAGTTAGGGGTGCCTTTGTTGACTTCTTTTAATCCGAAAGGACAACCAAGAGCGACAGTTGAAGAAGTATATGCCCAGATTAACAAGGATTTGGACGAGGCGGTTACGTTGCTTACCAAAGGGGCGCCTGAGAACAATGTTCACTTTAATCTAAACGCTGCCTACGGGGTGAAAGCAAGGGTTGCTCTAGCGATGCAAGACTGGGCGAACGCTGCTGCCTATGCTGTTCAGGCAAGAACCGGCTTTAGCCTAATGTCGAATGCCGAAATGTTGAAGGGCTTTAATTCGTACTCTAACAGCGAGTGGATGTGGTGCAGTCATCAAATTGACGACCAGACCACTTATTTTTATTCCTTCTTTGCTTACATGTCGGCTAACTTTAATTCTTCCAACATTCGGAGTAATCCGAAGGCGATTAACAAGCTCCTCTATGCGAAGATTGCTTCTACTGATATCCGGAAGCAGTGGTGGGATTCGACGGGCGCAACCATTCCGGTGCCTCCGCAGGGGAATAAGAATCCTTATTCGAACAAGAAGTTTTTAGCAAAGAGCTCGAGCAGTAGTGTGGGTGACGTAGTTTACATGCGCGTATCTGAGATGTACTTAATTGAAGCAGAGGCTCAGGCACATTTGGGTAATGATGCCGCTGCAGCTGCGGCTCTTTATACTTTGGCTAAAAACCGGAACCCGTCTTATGTACTCTCTCCCCGTACCGGGCAGGACCTCCTTAATGAGATCCTCGTACAGCGGCGCGTAGAATTGTGGGGCGAGGGATTTCGGTTCTTTGACCTGAAGAGATTAAACCTGGCGCTTGATCGCAGGGGTTCGAATCAGGACGAGGCGCTGGCGGTTACAATGCTTGTGCCGGCCGGTGACAAGAGGTGGCAGTTTTTGATCCCTGAGGATGAAATTAACGCCAATAATGAGGTCCTGCAGAACGAGATTTAGTACCGGTAAAGTACCCTCGTTGCTTTTGTAAGCCTGCGAGATGTATGATGTTTGAATAAGGGGATATACAGCTGTATGTCCCCTTATTTGTACTCGCCTTTTTATCGTCTTCTTTTATTAAATTCGTATATTGTCTATACCTCATTTCATTTCAAATTATGAAAACTGCACCTCGTTCTGTCTTACTATTTTTATTTTGGGCTTTTATGTTCATTTTATCATCTTGCTCAAGATATTACGTTAATACGATTGAAAGTGTTAACGTGGCGAAAGATCGAAGCTCAGGCGCCTTCAAGTATGAGAATGACTCCGTTGTAATTGTTTATAGCTTTTTCGGAAAGAATGCGCCGATTCACATTGCTGTTCAGAATAAGCTGAACGAGTCTCTTTATCTAGACTGGACCAAGTCTGCCCTTGTGCTGAATAATAAGGCGGTAAGCTATTCGGGGAATAAGGTGTACGTAGCTGGGAGCTTTTATGGCGATACTTTCAAGTGGAACAGAATGGTAACAGATGCCTCTGGTAGTCTTAATGCTTCAGCAGAACTCCCGGAGGGCGTGGTCTTTTTGCCTCCACATTCCGAGATCGAGCGGGTGCCTCTGTACCTTACTGATGGCGGATTTGACCATATGCCCGACAGCCTTTATAAAGAAACCGACTTCCTTTATCCTGAGAACGGCGCAATAAAGGTAAAAGCAGCAGTGTTCAGCGATAAAAATTCTCCCCTGCAATTTAAAAGCTACATCACGATGTATACTGGTAAGGCGGCCGACGTTAAACATGTAGGTTATGAGCATAGCTTCTTTGTTTCCAGGTCCATTAAGACCAGGGCCAGACCAACAAACGTCGCGGAATATCAAAATAAAAGCCCAAATATTTTTTACACATCCAAAGCTACTGCTTATGGCAAAACGGTTGCTGGTGTAGGAATAGCTACTGCCATTCTTGGATCCGCAGCTCTGATAGAGCATGATGAGAATACCGCCTCCTCTTCCAAGTAAAGAGTGTCTCTGTTTATGGAAAAATCTTAGAATATGGAGTTTTTTTGAAATAAAAAGGCGAAAGTCGCGTGTGTTTTTGTTGTAATTGTATCTTTTTAATTACATTATTGTGTTTTTTTTAGATTAAAATCATATATTTATGATAATCATTAATTTAAAAAGGACATATGAAAGCACGTTTATCGTTTTTCGTGTTCCTGTGGCTTGTTGCATCTATCACTATGGCCCAGGAACGCACTGTAACGGGTACGGTTAAAGGTAGGGACGATGGTTTACCTCTCCCCGGAGTGAGCATCAGGCTGAAAGGCACACCTATCGGTACCCAAACCGGGCCTAATGGCCAGTTTTCTCTCAAAGTTCCCGGTAATAACTCTGTTCTGGTTATTTCCTACGTTGGTTATACAGCTCAACAAGTGACTGTAGGTGCAAAATCAACGATTGAAGTTCTCCTGAGTGCCGATGCTACACAGCTCGGCGAAGTAGTGGTTACGGCTCTTGGCGTCCAGCGTAACAAGAATGAACTGCCTTATGCAGCGCAGCAAGTGGGCGGAGAAGAGGTAACCAGGAATAGAGGGAGTAACTTCGTGAACTCTCTCTCCGGTAAGGTGGCGGGTCTTGACATCCGCCAGGGAAACAACTTGGGCGGTTCCACCAACGTTGTGATCCGCGGTTACAAATCCATAACGGGAAATAACCAGGCTCTTTACGTCATCGACGGTGTGCCCGTAGGAAACATCACGAATAGCAGTGGAACGACCAATACCAATGACACTCAGATGGGACGGGGCGGATACGACTACGGTAATCCTATTTCCGACATCAATCCCGACGATATTGAATCTATAAACGTCCTGAAAGGCGCCGCTGCGACAGCTCTTTATGGCTCAAGGGCAGCGAATGGCGTGATCCTTATTACCACCAAGAAGGGTCGTAAGAACTCGATGAGCGTTGTAGTGAATAGCGGCGTTACCTTTGGCACTATTGACAAAAGTACTTTTCCAACTTATCAGAAGCAGTATGGAGCGGGATACTCAAGGTACGACTATCCATCTCCCGACGGTCGTTTTCTCTACCGGGATGTGAATGGAGATGGAAAGCCGGACCTTATCACGCCCTTTTCTGAGGATGCTTCTTATGGAGCTGCCTTTGATCCAAACCTGCTGGTATATCAGTGGAACGCGTTCGATCCCTTCTCGCCTACTTATCAGACCCCAACACCGTGGGTGGCTGCAGAACACGGTCCCGAGTATCTGTACGAGACAGCAGTGTCTTCCAATCAGAATATCACGGTCGCCGGAGGAGGAGAGACAGGGACTTTCAAAATTGGCTATACACGCAATGATGATAAGGGAGTTTTGCCAAATAGCAAGCTGACTAAAGACATGTTCAATCTGGCTGCCTCCTATAATCTGACTAAGAACCTGACCGCTAATGCGGATGTTAATTACTCCAACACTGCAGGTCTGGGGAGGTACGGTACCGGCTATAGCGGGCTTAATCCTAACCAGGCGTTCAGGCAGTGGTTCCAGACCAATGTCGACCTGAAAGAGCTTAAAGATGCTTACTTCCGAAAAAGACAGAATATTACATGGAACTGGACTAGTCCCACTAATCTGACTCCTATTTATACCGATAACCCCTACTGGACACGATACGAGAACTATGAAAATGACTCAAGGAACCGGTACTTCGGATATGCAAGCTTAAGCTGGAAGCCCCTGGAGTGGTTTGATGTATTAGGCCGTGTTTCTATTGATGGATCTGAAGAATTTCAGGAAGAGCGTATCGCTGTCGGAAGTGCCGACGTAGCGGAATATTCTCGCTACAATCGCCGGTCAAAAGAAATGAACTTTGACCTGCTCCTGAACTTCAACAAGAATATTACGTCTGACCTGTCATTTAAGGGATTGCTGGGGAGTAATATTAGAAGGAACTATTGGTCAAGCATTTCTGCCGCAACTAACGGTGGTCTGGTTATTCCTAAACTCTATTCTCTTAACAACTCTGTGAGTTCAATTATTCCGCCGACAGAGAATGACGTAAGTATCGGTGTCGATGGTGTTTTTGCGGGCGCTACTTTTGGGTATAAAGAGATGGTGTTCCTGGATTTGACGGCCAGAAATGACGTCTCCACGACCTTGCCATCGAATAATAACTCTTTCTTTTATCCCGCTATCTCAGGTAGTTTTATTTTTTCAAAGCTGCTCACTAATACTCCCTGGCTGTCTAACGGTAAATTTCGCTTAAACTATGCAGAGGTCGGAAATGACGCGCAGGCTTTTGCTGTCTACGACATATATGATAAGCCAACAGGGATGGAAGGTGCTCCTATCTTCTCTCTGCCGAGTACAAAAAACAACTCTGCCTTAAAGCCTGAGCGGACAAAGAGTATCGAGACCGGGGTTGAAGCTGACTTCCTCGACAGCCGGGTAGGGCTTTCATTTACCTGGTACAAGACGAATACGCTTGATCAGATTATGCCGGTCTCTGTCAGTGCAGCAACTGGCTATACTACTAAATACGTCAACGCGGGAGAAATCAGGAATATAGGAACGGAGCTCACTCTGTACTTTACTCCATTCAGATCACGCGATTTCTCCTGGACTACCAATGTCAACTTTGCACGTAACCGCAACAAGGTGCTCTCCTTGTATCAGGGAGTAGCAAATATTCCTCTTTTCCCGGTAGGCTTTACCAGTCTCGGGGGAGGTGTCACTGTAAATGCAACTGTTGGACACCCAATGGGAATTATCCGGGGAACCGGATATGTATACCATCCTGAAAATGGCCAGCCGATGGTGAATGACCAGGGTTACTACATGGCGGGTCCTTCTACCGACATTATCGGCGATCCTAATCCAGACTGGACAGGGGGTGTGAACAACTCGTTCAGGTACAAAAGCTTCGGTCTGAACTTCCTGATTGATGTCAGGAAAGGCGGTGACATTTGGTCGCTCGACCAGTGGTACGGCCAAGGTACCGGACTCTATCCTAACACAGCGGGACTGAACGACCTTGGTAATCCTTCTCGCCTCCCGGTAAGCGAAGGAGGAGGGGTGATCCTGCCTGGTGTGAAACAAGATGGTTCTCCCAACGACATCCGCGTAGAGAATTACGACAGCAATATCAGTCCGTTTGGATATCCTAACAATCCGCCGCGAGCTACAGCCATCTATGATGGAAGCTTCGTAAAGCTTCGGGAGGTTGCACTGAGGTACAGTTTGCCGGATAAGCTCATCTCCAAAATCAGACCGTTCAAGGGTATTGATGTCTCGCTGATAGGACGAAACTTATGGATCATTCACAAGAACCTTCCTTATGCAGATCCTGAAGATGCCTTAAGTTCCGGTAATATCCGTGGTTACCAGAGCGGGTCTTATCCTGCTGTCAGAACTTACGGGTTTAATGTAAGATTTACTTTATGAGAATGTTTGATATGAAAAGATATGCTATAGTACTTATTCTTCCATTGATGTTCCTGGCATCTTGTGTCAAATCTCTGGATGACTATAATATTGATAAAAAGAAGCCCTCACAGGTTCCTCCATCAGGCTTATTTACCGGTGCCATTCTTAACTTGACGGACATTATTACCAATCCAAACGTGAATGTTAATTCCACGAGGTATTTTGTCCAATACTGGACCACTACAACCTATCTGGATGAACCGCGCTATAACCTCACGGCAAGAACGATTCCTCTTGCCCAATGGCAGGCTATCTACCGAGATGTGCTTACTGACCTTAACGAGGCTAAAAGACTGGTACAGGCCGATCAGACTTTAACAGAACCCGAGAGGAATAACCGCACCGCACAAATAGAAGTGATGGAGGTCTACGCGTGGTCTATTCTGGTAACCTCTTTCGGCGATATTCCTTATTCAGAGGCCTTGAAAATTGAAAACTCGCAGCCTAAGTACGATGACGATGCTGTTATCTTTCCTGATCTCATGAGGCGGCTAAATGAAGCGATTGCGATGTTTAATGCGGGAGCAGAAGGATTTGATGAAGGGCCGGATGTATTGTACCACGGGGATATCGCACAGTGGATTAAGTTTGGGAACTCACTGAAGTTGAAACTTGCCCTGGTTATTGCCGATGTTAATTCTTCGGCTGCTTCGGCTGCAGTAAAAGAAGCGGCTCCTAACGTGTTCTCGAGCAGTGAGGACAACGCCATTTTCCCCTATGAGGGAGCAACGCCGAATAACAATCCAATGGCTGATGAGATGAATCCGGCGTTAACGAGCCGCAAAGATTTTCTTCCGGCAAATACGTTCGTTAATGCATTAAATGCTTTAAATGATCCCCGGAGGTCGAAATTCTTTGAGGATAATATCGACGGCGGTTATGTAGGAGGAAATTACGGATTCACCAATACGTATGATTCCTACACTCATTTCAATCCGGAGACGTACAGACTTGATGCACCAGGTCCGCTGATGACCTACTCTGAGGTGGAATTTTATCTGGCAGAAGCTGTTGAAAGAGGCTTTATTACAGGCTCGGCTGCCGACCACTACAACAAGGGCGTCACGGCGTCGATCATGGAGTGGGGCGGAACGTCAACAGAAGCGCAGACATACCTTGCACAGCCGTCTGTAGCGTATGCAACAGCTCCTGGCAACTGGCAGCGTAAGATCGGCACGCAGGCGTGGATCTCTTTCTTCAACCGGGGGTACGAAGGCTGGCTCGAATGGAGACGCCTTAATTATCCTGTATTATCACCTCCCACAGGCGGGAATGCTCCTGCTGGCCTCTCTATTCCTGTCCGCCTTATTTATCCGCCGACAGAGAGCAGCTTAAACGCCAATTACGGCGCAGCAGCGCAGGCGATAGGGGGAGATTTAGTTACCACCAAGTTGTTCTGGGATGTTAATTAAACCAGTGTACCTTTCTAAAATTATGACTATGAGAATTTTTAAATTGCAATATAGCCGAACGCTGATGGTCCTGCTGGCTCTCATTGCCGCTGTCGCATTTACAGGTTGTGAAGATGAAGAAGACGACTTTGTTCCTCAGCCAACCAACTACATCACGTTCTCTCCAACATCGCAGAACGTGCCGGTAAATACACAGTCGCTCACCCTGAAGGCAGATCTGAAAGAATTTCAGGGATTAGAAATCAGCAACATCGATCTGTACTTCATCGCAAACTCCAATGAGTATACGAAAAGAATTGCAGAGTCTGAAGCTTTTAAAAGGGAAGCCAACGCGAGTTATTTTGGAAACAAATTAAACGTGACTTACCAGGGTGAGAAGAAATCAACGGATTTTACTCTGCCGTTTGATCAATATGAAATTACGATCAACGTTCCCTTGAACGTGTACAGGCCAGTGGTAAAAGACTTCTTTTATGCGGGGATTGAGCTGACCTATTCGAACGGTTCAAAGTACAGGATGACCACACGAGTTGATTTTGTGTCAAATCCTCAATAGAAAAATGATGAATAAAATACCCTGATCAACAGGGTATTTTATATGTTCTATCTAAATTAAAGCAGGCCCCCCATGGGCTTGCTTTTTTGCTGATATTAACGGGCGGAATTAAGAAAACGATACAGTAGTCGTCTTTTCTGATACAAACAGATCTACTTCACTGCCAAGTCTCAGTGAGTAATTGTCGGGAATGTGGCCAGCCGGAAAGTCAAAGCAGACAGGGTAGCTGTATTCTTTAACCAGATTCATCACAATTTCCGGTATCGACTCTCCAAACGGAATTGCATTGTCTTTTACGTCAGTAAAGCCGCCTACGATCAGTCCTCTCAGTTGTGAGAGCTTCCCTGCTCGTTTCAGCTGCCAGAGCATCCGGTCTATTGAGTACAGGTATTCGCCCACATCCTCAATGAAAAGGATCTTGTCATGATAGTCCATCTGCGAAACCGAGCCGGTCATAATTACCAGCAGGGTGAGGTTCCCTCCTATCAGAATTCCGCTTGCCTGTCCTGCTCGTCCTGTTGTCTGAGGCTGGTACTCGTACCGGAGCTTTTCTCCGAACAAGGCGCTCCTGAGAGAATCAAGGGATGGCTTGGTGGCGTCGGGTACATTAAGCGGCATCTGCCCGTGAATGGTCTGCACCTGGCAGCATGCGTGCAGGTGACTATGGAGGACGGTAATGTCGCTAAAGCCGACGAGCCATTTGGGTGACTTTACAAATCCTGCCAGATCGAGCTGGTCAACGATGCGGATCGTTCCGTAGCCGCCGCGCGCAGCAACGATCGCCTTTATCGACGGGTCATCGAGGAAGCGTTGAAGGTCTTTGGCCCTTAGCTCATCGGTGCCGGCAAACTGGTGGTGCGAGGCGTGCACCGTATCTCCCAGGACTACTTCGAGCCCCCAGGAGCTTAACAGGTCAATGGCCGTGCTTATATCAGATGGGAGGCTCTTTCCTGGACAAGTGATAGCAATCCGGTCGCCTTTTTGCAGATATGGCGGTGTAATCATGTGCAGTAATCATTAAAGCTCGAAAGTTAAGGGTTTTTTTCATGCTCAATCTGTATCTTTGAACGGTTATCCACAATCGATTTTTGAATGTCTGAACTAGATAATTTTAAAAGATATACAATTACGTCCGCGTTGCCTTATGCAAACGGGCCCCTTCATATTGGTCACCTTGCCGGAGCCTATATTCCGGCTGATATTTTTGTACGCCATCTTCGTCTGCGGAAGAAAGATGTAGTATGGGTCTGCGGATCCGATGAGCACGGTGCTGCCATTACCATTAAAGCAAAGAAGGAGGGTACCACTCCCCAGCAGATCATTGACAAGTATCACGAGCAGATAAAAGACAGCTTTGAGCGCTTTGGCATCGCCTTCGACATTTATCACCGCACTTCTTCTGCTATTCATCACGATCTTTCTCAGGAGTTCTTTCTGAACCTCTACGAGAAGGGGGAGTTCATTGAGAAGGAATCGGAACAATATTACGATGCCGAATACGATCAGTTCCTGGCCGACCGCTATATCATCGGAACGTGCCCTAACTGTGGAAACGACGGTGCCTATGGCGATCAGTGCGAGAAATGCGGTACTTCACTCAGTCCGACCGATTTGATCAATCCGAAATCTACGCTGAGTGGAAAGACGCCTGAGCTGAAACTGACGAAGCACTGGTACCTTCCTCTCGACAAGTATCAGCCCTGGCTGGAGGAATGGCTGCTTGAAGGCAAAAAAATAAATGGAAGACGAACGTATACGGGCAGTGCAGTTCCTGGCTTAAGGCAGGCCTTCAGCCCCGCTCCATGACCAGAGACTTGGACTGGGGTATCGATGTGCCGCTTGAAGAAGCAAAAGGCAAGAAATTGTATGTGTGGCTCGATGCGCCAATCGGTTATATCTCTGCTACCAAGCAGTGGGCTCTGGATCATAACAAAGACTGGCAGCTTTACTGGAAGAAACAGGCAAACGAAGAGGATGACTCTTGTCTGATCCACTTCATTGGCAAGGATAATATCGTATTTCACTGTATCACCTTCCCATCCATTCTGCATGCGCACGGCGAGTATATCCTTCCGCAAAACGTGCCGGCTAATGAGTTCCTGAACCTGGAGGGCGACAAACTTTCTACTTCGCGGAACCACGCGGTATGGCTGCATGAATATTTGGAGGAGTTCCCCGGAAAGCGGGACGAACTGCGATATGTTCTTACTTCAATCCTTCCGGAGACATCAGATAGCGAGTTTACCTGGAAGGACTATCAGGCGCGGGTAAATAATGAGCTTGTTGCCATCCTCGGAAATTTCGTGAATCGTGTGATGATTCTCATGCATAAGTATTATGAGGGGAAACTGAGCGGCACTACTGCCTTTACAGACGAGGTGCTAAAGGGGCAGGTTGATAAAGCATACGGAGCAATAGCTGAGGGTATAGAGAATTATAAATTCAGGCAGGCGCTTTCCGAACTGATGGATGTGGCGAGACTTGGGAACAAGTACCTCACTGATAAAGAGCCGTGGAAGACGTTTAAGACCGATCCTGAGGGCACCCGGGAAGTGCTGCAAAACTGTGTGCAGATCATTGCACACCTGGGCGTACTGGCCCAGCCATTCCTTCCGGATGCTTCCGGCAAGATCTTCTCCATGTTGAACCTTCCTTCAGACGGTCTTGCCTATGGTGAGAAGATCCGTTTTGCGGAGGGACATCAGCTGAATCAGGCAGAGCTGCTGTTTGAAAAAGTGGAAGATGCGGTGATCGAGAGGCAGCTGGAGAAACTTAGCCGCGCTAAAGAAGTGGTAGCTGCGCCGGCAGAAGCGGCTCCCGCCAAGGAGAATGTAAGCTACGACCAGTTCTCAGCCATGGACATCCGGGTGGGAACCATCCTGGCTGCTGAGAAAGTAGCCAAGACAAAGAAACTGCTGAAACTGACCATTGACACTGGTATTGACACCAGAACAGTGGTATCAGGTATTGCGGAATATTTTGAGCCGGAAGCTATCATTGGGCAGCAGGTAAGCATCCTGGTGAACCTTGAGCCAAGGGAAATTAAAGGAATTGTTTCAAAAGGAATGATTTTGATGTCGGAAAATACAGATGGAAAACTTATTTTTGTAACTCCGGCAGAAAGCACTGCGAATGGTAGTGTGATCCGCTGAGGAAGTTGGCCCTGTAGTTCAACGGATAGAATAGAAGTTTCCTAAACTTTAGATATGGGTTCGATTCCCGTCGGGGCTACAATCCCGCTTTACGATGAGTAGAGCGGGATTTTTGTTTAAAAAGCGAGTTTAGTGCCCCTCCGAAGGATGCCAAACGCAGGGTTTGCTTCGATTCCTCTCGCTTCAACTGGAGAGAAAAAGTGCAATAATGACTTTTTCTCTCTGAGAATGCACTTACTTCCCTTCTGCCCCCGCCATTAGCAGTTGTTCTAAGATTTCCGTATAACCTCGTTCGCTGGCAAAGTCCATGGCACTCCGGCTTTCGTTGTCTAAAGCGTTTACATCCGCTTCCTTTTCAATCAGCATCGCCGTGAAATCATTAAACCCACATTGTGCAGCTACTAGAAGCGGCGTTTCGCTTAAACTGTTGCGCGCGTTAATGTCGGCTCCTGCATTGATCAGCAATCTGCCCAGATGATGATTGCCCATTCCGGCTGCGTAGTGTAAGGCAGAGTTTCCGTTCAACAGGCGCAGATTTACATCAGCACCGTTTTTAATAAGCAGTTCTGCCAGATGGATATTGGAATTGTTGACAGCCAGAACCAAAGCGGTAACGCCATCATTATTTAGCTCATTTACATTGGAAGGATCTGCTTTTAACAAAGCTTGTACTGTCTCACTTCTGTTATTATATACCGCCTGGTGCAGCGGAGTGTTGCCATGATCGTCTTTTTGTGCCACACTTCCGTTTGAAATGGCTGCAATCAAATCTCGCATGCCGTTAGCTGTAACATGATCCAGCACGTTGTAACCGGCATTGTCTTTAACAGAGGTATCTGCTCCTAAACTGATCAGGTATAAGGCGGGTTCGGTTTTGTATGCCAATACTGCATAAAACAGGGGCGTTTGCCCGCTGTTGTTGCTGGCGTTGATATCACTGCCAGCCTCAACGAGCAGTTTAATAATTTCCTTATTTCCATTCCGAGCGGCAACATGCAACGGGGTTTCGCTGCTATTGTTGGCCAGGTTAACGTCAGCACCGGAGTCAATCAACAGTTTGACGATATCCCTGGCGCCTTTGCTGCAAACGTAGTATAATGGGGTGTTGCCCAAACCATCGCGTTTATCTACGTTAATTCCGCCCTTTTTCAAAAAAGCCTGTACAATTCCTTTCTGCGCATTTTTACATGCGTTTAAAAACATATTATCCATTGCGTATTGCTTGCCTGTCTAATTCATTAATTGTTTAACCACCGCCTCATTGTTTTGCTGAATAGCGATATCCATCGCCGATTGCCCTGCATTGTTTACCCTTTCCAAAGTCGACTTGTCCTTTTCCACAATCAGGGAGACGATCCTCTTTCCGGAGCTGTGATCAGAGTTGCCGGCGGCATAAATTAAAGCTGTATTGCCTGCTTGATCTACATAGGTAACATCGGCATCATGATCAAGCAATAATTCGGCAATGCCATATTTCATTTCGTTGCCTTTCTGAGCAAACGACATCAACGGTGTTTTGCCCGACTGGTTAGGCTGGTCAATAGTAGCGCCGGCATCAATCAGCTCTTCTGCCAGCGTCGTATTCAGGTCGGCCATATAACCGGCCTGGCATACCAGGTTCAGTGCCGTATTGCCCTCATTGTCAACGGCAGCATCAGCATTGAGTCCATTTGCCAGCATAACTTGCAGCATCGTTACAATGTCTTTGGGGTTTTTGCTCATGCCGCGGCCTAAGTTGCTCACTCCTTTAGTTAGTAAGTAGTAAACAGCGGTCTCGCCGTTGCCCGACCTGAAATTGACATCTGCACCGTTTTCAGCCAATAGCTGCACTAATGGTGCAGACGGATACTCACAAGCGAGCATCAGTGGCGTGCGACGGTACTGATCGTCTATTTCGTTTAGATCGGCTCCTGCCTTTATTATAGCATCCAACGCTACAGGGTCGCGATTTAACACAGCCTGATGGATGGTCATCCCCCCAGTAGCCACATCGCTTTCATCCCCGGAAATTAAGGCCGCTACCTCTTTTACTCCGCTGCGCTGCGCATAAGTGAGGGGCGTGGTCCCAAATGCGTCCTTATCTTCTATATCAATACCACCTTTTTCAAGCAGTATCCTTATCGTTTTCATAACGGCCGGTATGGCGCCCGGTATATCTTTTCGGTTACCCAGTTTTTCACAGATTGCATGCAACACATTCATCTCCCCCGAGTCCGTGGCATCCATCCTGACGCCGGCTTCGCCCATAGCCTGCAGGAATGGATACATATACAGCAGGCCTGCTTCAAAGTAAGCCACTTTGCCTGAATCATTCTTCTTTTTTGGGTTGATGCCAGCATCCAGCAAAGCCTGAGCAGCACGGTAAATCTCCGCAGCTCTTTCTTCCAGTTTTGGATCGGTGAAATTAAAGCGGGTGCTAGTGAGTGTATGTAACGCGGTGTTCCCGTATTTATCGGTACGTGGTTTTAAGCCGGCCTCCTTTAGAAAGCGGATGGCATCCGCATCTGCAAAACGAGCTGCCAGATGGTATAGGTTCTCCTCGTATTCATTGGTGATGCTGATGTCGGGCAATTGCCTGAACATGGCCGGCATATCAGCCTTTGCATCTTCGCTTGCAAATAGATTGCGTTGGTACGCCTCTTTTATTTTATCAAATTCTTTTGTCATTCTTTATCGGGCTAATTTTAGTGCCTCTGTAATATCTTTATATCCTTTGTGAGCTATCGGCGTGGCTATGGCTATCACTTTTGCATAATTGCTCAATTGTAACCAGCAATTAGTTTTAAGCCTGACAATGGCGTCGTGCACCAAAGCAGGAAAGCTTTCAACGTAAGCTTCGCTCATTCCCTGAAGATAGTCGTCAGTCTGATTTTGCTTGTTCCTGATTTGGTTGAATTCTTTATCAGGATTAAGCGGACTGGCCCGGCTGACAGGAGGAGTGAACTGAATTCGTTCAAGGTGGCTTAGCGCTTGCTCGTAATTGCCGCTCCAATGCAGGCAAAGCGCCGTATTGTAAAGCGCAGCCGTTGAAACAGATCGTTGGTTGATCAGCAGTTCATATGCTTCTGCGTAACGCTGCTGTAGCAGCAGCTGTAAAATGAAAGGTTCCGAACCAGAAGTAGCTTTATGATTAACTGTGCTTCCTAATAGCATAGCTGCATGTTAGTATTTGAGCTAATTTTTGTTTTGAATGCTGCAAAGCGATTGAAAAAATAGATCTGTATTAAGGCATTGATCATTCCTGTCTGCAAATACTTTCTAAAGTCTGGCTTTGAACATTTAAGCGAATGTGCATCGCAAATTGATTAAAGAAACACTTGTAAGATGGTCTTGTTGACGAAAAATAATAAATTTCATTGCCTGCGGATGAAGAAGGCTCTTATCTGTCTGATCGTTACTTTGTTACTAATTTAAGCGACCCCCTGCGCTTCTGTTAAAATCAAGTTCAAAAGCCATATGTACACCAGGCAAAGGAGTAAAAGCTGTCCCTTTGCCAAACCGATGGGGCCGGGTTAGCATTGACGCTGTCGCTTAAATGGACACGCGGGGGCAAGGGCGATCTGGATCTACACACACCGATGGTTAAAACCTTTCTCGCTGTAACCGTTTTTTCACTGCTTCAGGTAATGATGCGCTACGCATCCGGACTTGAAGCGTATTGTGTCAAGGAGCCTTAAGTTAAGTTTATTCCCGATGCTGTTGTGATCCAGCAGACGTCTTCCTTTTCCCATCATCACAGGATGGACAACAAAATGGAATTCGTCGATGAGCCCTGCTGCTATTAATTCGGGAAGCAGGCTAATACTGTCTGCCATAATTTTTTTGCCCGGCTGTTGCTTAAGCTTCAGGAGTTCTCCGGCAGGATCACTGCGTATAATTCGGGTGTTTTGCTCTGCATGTTCTAACGTTCGCGAAATGACAACTTTGTCAATCGAACAAAGCTTTTCGGCGCATCTGTTCTCGTCTTCTGACCCGGACTGATTTTTCGCAATATCGCTCCAATAGGGAAACATGAGCTGATACATGATACGGCCGAAAAAGATCAGGTCGGCATCCTCCATTATTCCTGTGAAATAGTCGTGAACATCTTCGCAGGGGTTAAAAGCGGTGTGGTCGCAATAGCCATCCAGGCTGATGTTTATACCGAACGTTACATTTCTCATCTTACTGGCTTTTGTATGATTTGCTGGTAGAAGTAAATGTAAAGAATGGACTGAGATATTTCGAGGGTGATCCGCGACAAAGAAGGAACATTTCCGGACATAGACCAGGTCGCAATCTCCCCCGGATTTGTCGTTTTTCCATGTTTCCAGGGAGTAGTCGATAGTTTATTTTTGAATAAACTAATTTGAAGAACGTCATGGCAACCCAGATCTTTGTGAATCTACCCGTTAAAGAGCTCAGCAGATCGGTCGATTTTTTTACCAGGCTCGGTTATACCTTTAACCCGCAATTTACCGACGAGAAAGCGACCTGCATGATCATCAGCGACACCATCTATGTAATGCTCCTGACAGAAGCCTTCTTTCAATCTTTTACGAAGAAAGAAATACTAGATGCTCACAAAGCTGTTGAGTGTTCTATTGCGATATCTGCCGATAGCAAAGACGCCGTCAATAAAATGGTTGCCAAGGCAGAAGCAGCAGGTGCTACGATACCCAATCCGGCCAGTGACTATGGCTTTATGTACCAGCACAGCTTTGAAGACCTCGATGGTCATCACTGGGAATTCGTATGGATGGATCCGAACGGCCCGCCTTCGGATAAATCTTAACCCTAACTTAACAGCCTCTTAATGCAGAAGGAACACGGACGGGCTTGTTTTGCATCAAATTAAATTGATGAAAACACGTTTATTTTATTTCCTTCTTATCTTTTTGCTGTTGCCAGGCGCGGGGCGTCTTATGGCACAGATCGAAACTACTGCTTCGATAAGCGGACAGGTGACAGATGACCAGGGTCCTTTAGCAGGTGCGACTGTCATTGCCCTGCACCAGCCTTCCGGCTCTTCTTATTCTACCACCTCACGAGGTGACGGGCGTTACAACCTTCCTAACCTCCGCATCGGCGGCCCCTACATTGTGAAAGTTACCTTTGTTGGTTATCACGTGGCTCAGCAGGAACTTGCCAAACTTGCACTTGGTCAGAATTACACCGTAAACTTAAGGCTAAGCCCTAACAGTGCCACCCTGCAGGAAGTTGTAGTGTCGGGTAAGCAAAGCAAGATTATCAACTCCGGCCGTACGGGTGCTTCGCAGAACATTTCCCGCACGCAGATTCAGAACCTTCCCACACAGAACCGCAGTTTCGTGGACTTTGTGAAGCTTACTCCGCAGTTCTCCCTGCAGTACAACAATCCCAGCTTTGCCGGCAGAAGCAATCTGGCTAATAACTTTACTGTTGACGGTGCGCTGTTTAACAATGCATTCGGTTTGCAGGGCACCATCGGCAGCCAGACTAACTCGCAGCCGATCAACATGGACGCGTTCGAAGAGATCTCCGTTAACATCGCTCCTTACGACGTCCGTCAGAGCGGCTTTACAGGAGCTGCTATCAACGCAGTGACACGCAGTGGTACAAATGAGTTTCAGGGATCCCTGAACTACTACACAAGAAGTCAGAACCTGGTTAGCAAGAAGATCTACACCGGTGTTAAGTCGCCTGTTGGGAACTTCGATCTGAAAGGCTACGGCTTTACAGCTGGAGGTCCGATTATCAAGAACAAGCTGTTCTTCTTCCTAAGCGGCGAGCTGGAGCGCCGTACTGATCCGGGTACCTCCTTTATCGCCTCTCGGAACGGCAGCACCGGTCCTAACGTGGCCAACGTGAAAGGAGAAGACCTCGACGCACTTTCAACATATCTCCAATCCCTCGGTTACAACCCAGGTCCCTACGAGAACTATTCCCTCGACCAGAACAGCGACAAATTCTCGGTGAAGCTTGATTACAACATCAATTCCAGGAACACGCTTACCGCTAAGTATTTTTACTTCAGGTCATACAAAGACATTCTGCCAAGTAACAGCGGTGCGCCAGGAAACTCGAGACAGCCATCGAGGAACTCACTGCCGTTCCAGTCTGCCGGATATGGCATTAACAACAACATGGACAATGTGAACCTGGAGCTCAGAACACGGTTTAGCAGTAAGCTGTCAAACCAACTCACCCTGGGTTATAACCGCATGCGTGACTTCCGTGAGAGTAAAGGGAACAAGCCTTTTCCTTTGGTAGACATAAAGAATCCGGGGGGCTCAGCCTATACCTCTTTTGGCTATGAGCCGTTCACAGCTTTTAATAAGCTGAACACAGATGTCCTGCAAATCACAGACAACGTAAGCTTCTATACAGGAAAGCACGAGTTTACTCTCGGCGGTAATTTTGAGCATTACAAGACACTGAACGGGTTTGCGCCAAACTACTACGGTGCGTACGTTTTCAACTCCATGGACGACTTCTATAAGAGCGCCAGGGACGGTGTTTCAAATGCAGCCCTGTACAAAGTTCAGTACTCGGTACTACCGGGTGGATCCTTTCCTTACGCACGCCTTCGCACCAACCTGCTTGGCTTCTATCTGCAGGACGCTTATTCTGTAAACGACGATCTGAAGATCACAGCAGGATTGAGAGCGGACTTGCCCATGATCAAAGTGATGGACAAGCAGAAGAATGAGAATGTAGCAAACCTTCTTTTTGCTAGCGGAGAAAGGCTTGATGTAAGCAAATTCCCAAAAACCAGCATCCTTTGGTCGCCAAGGGTTGGCTTCAACTACAACGTAAATGGAGAAGGTACTACGCAACTTCGGGGGGACCGGTATTTTCTCAGGACGTCCTCCGCTTGTCTGGCTGTCTAATCAGGCAAGCAATAACGGGGTACAATTTGGTTCTGAATCAATCGATAACCCTAAAAACCGTCCATTCAATCCGGATGTTGACGCTTTCCGCAACCTTAACAACGCCACAGCGGCAAACAATACGAGATACAATCTAGCAGTGACTGTGAAGGACTTTAAGTTTCCGCAGATATGGAGAAGTAACCTGGCAGTGGATCAAGTGCTTCCGGGTGGCGTTACCGGAACGTTGGAGGCTTTATATGCAAAAGACCTTAATGCGGTCTATTTAAGAAATGCCAACCTTAATACTTCTGCCTATACCGCTCTGGCCGGTGCAGATAATCGTCCAAGATACACGGCGCCCAGAATATATGGCGCAGCCAATCCAACTCCGGCTAATCCGAATATCTCCGACGCCATCGTGATGGACAATACCAGCAAAGGGCATAGCTTAAGCTTAACAGGAACGCTCCAGAAAGAGTTTAAGAGCGGTTTTTTTGCGATGATGGGTTATACTTATACCGATGCCCGATCTGTTAACGACGGAGGTTCTATTGCTCAAAGTATGTGGCGCGACAGGTACGTAGTAGGAGATCCTAACTCAGAGACCCTGTCTTACTCATCCTACATGGTGAGAAACCGGTTTATTGCTTCTGTCGCTTACAGAAAGGAATATCTTAAACATCTTGGTACCACGATATCGTTGTTCTATCAGTTGCAGGACGGCCTGCGTTACTCTTACGTCTATGATAATGACCTGAACAACGACGAACAGAGGGGGAATGATCTGATCTATGTGCCGCGCAATCAGGATGAAATAGTCCTCGTACCGAACAGTCCCACTGACACAAGGACTGCGGCTCAGATGTGGTCCCAGCTTGACCGCTATATCACACAGGACAGATACCTGAGCACAAGAAGAGGAAAGTACGCGGAACGGAACGGACTCGTTGCTCCTATGATTGGAACGCTTGACCTTCGTATTGCGCAGGATATTTTTGTCAAGGCAGGCGGAAAGCGTAACCAGCTCCAGTTTACACTGGATGTGTTTAACTTCGGAAATATGATCAACCGCGAATGGGGTGTGGCAAAGGCGGTTAATCGCACAAGCCTCCTTTCTTATAAAGGATTGGATGCTACTGGCAAACCTACCTTCTCATTCCCGATGGTGGACGAAGCGAATGGCATTCCGCTGACTTCCACTTTCTACAACCAGGTAGACGAGAATTCAAGATGGAGGATCCAGATCGGTCTCCGTTACAGACTCAATCAGTAATAACCGGCCATTTGGCCTCAAAACAAGAAGGCCCTGCCGACACCGGCAGGGCCTCTTTTTGTTTTTAATCAGCGCATTTATCCTCCATGTCACGCTTGCATCTGTCGGTCCCTACGCTGCTGTCGAGATATACTTAATCAGGCTTCGTTTAGCCAGGGGCAGCAAGGTTTGCTCCAGCGGAAATGTAATATCGGTTTCCACATGGTAAACAGCCGGATTCGGAAACTCTCTGCGGCTATGGATCAGATCTTTCCTGATGGCTTCAGGCGTTCCGTATATGAAGTTGCTTTCGTACGTGGTCACATGCTCGGTGCTGATGCCTCTGTACTTCTCGTCTTTATTTTCAAAAATAGTCACCCTAAACTCGTAGACATGTGTGCCCTTTGCATCCCCGTTACGCAGGAGCATGTAGCCGTGGTAGGGATATAACGGCACTACACCTATCGTTTCAATTCTGAGCCTGCTTTCCACAAAGTCATAGATCTCTTTCCCTGCTTTTATAGCAGGGTCAATTTGCCTGATGGAGTAATTGATGATCTGCTCAATCTCCTGCATGAGCGAGTCGTCCTCCACCATCTTCTCGTATGTTAATCTTACCGCCTCGAGATCCGCACTGGTGAGCCGTTCGGGAAAGGACTTCTGCAAACCCGACTTGTTTTCTTTGAACTTCAGCAGGTTATTGTAATGAAAAACAAGGTCGTTGAGGTCCGGATATAGCTTGGTTTTGTTGAAATGTCTGTTAATCTGCTGCAGGTAGGCTAGTAACTGATATTTCTTATGTTCGAAATCGACGGATCCTTCTATAAACCAGTTAACACTTAACGTATTCATATTTCCTCCTTTTACATACAAAAACCATTCATGAGCTGCGCACCCAAACGGCACAAGAAAGTGGTTGAGTGTGCTTTGTAGCCATTAAAAAAATACACTTTCACAAAAAGCCAACAGGGAAGCCGGCCATCAACCGAAAAGAATAAAAGCTTCCTGTTCCTGATCGGCTTCATTGCCCTTTAAAAAAACAACTTATATTAATGAAAAAAGGTCAAATTTGCAATAATGCCAAAAGGAACTCTTTTTCTTATTCCCGTCCCTCTTGCAGACGATTCTGCAGAAAGGGTATTGCCGGCCTCGCAGGGCCACTTGATTAACAATATCAAAACCTATATTGTTGAGAATGAAAAGACCGCCCGGCGCTGGTTGAAGGAGATGGGGCTGCAAAATCCCCAGAGCTCATTGAAGATCCATGTCTATGGCAAGCATTCAGAAAAGGATAACCTGTCGCACTACTTTGGCGAGCTGGAGAGCGGAGAGGATGTAGGTTTAATGAGTGAGGCCGGTTGCCCTGCAGTGGCAGATCCGGGGTCTGAAATAGTGGCTGAGGCACACCGGCGGGGAATAAAAGTGGTACCAATGGTCGGACCAAGCTCCATTCTTCTTGCCCTGATGGCCTCCGGCTTTAATGGTCAGAGCTTCACATTTCACGGTTACCTGCCCATCGATAAGGCTCAAAGAGCTAAGAAGATCCGCGATCTGGAACTAAGCTCTGAAAAGTACCGTCAAACACAGATCTTTATCGAAACGCCTTTCAGGAACAATCAGCTTCTGGAGGAAATCCTTCGGTCCTGTCAGGGCAGGACGCGTCTTTGCGTGGCCTGTAACGTAACGGGAGCTGATGAACAAATTATTTCCTTGCCTGTTGATCAATGGCGGAAGCTTAAGCCAGACTTTCATAAGAAGCCTGCCATCTTCCTCCTGTTGAAATGATCAAGTTACCCTCACACTGCCAGATCCTGATTGTCGGTGCCGGCCCTTCAGGCCTCATGATGGCTGCTCAGCTACTCAGGTTCGGCCTTCAGCCTCTTGTTGTTGATGTAAAAACTGGTATTAATCAGCAATCCCGGGCCCTGGCGGTGCAGCCAAGGTCGCTCGAGATATTTCGGCAGCTGGGCCTGGAGAAACGTCTCCTTGAGCATGGAAACATGATCAGTGGCTTATCTGCTTATGAAGACACTGAACTGCTGGGAACGGTAAGCCTCGATGCTGACTCTGGTGTGAAGAGCAAGTTTCCGTACGTGCTGGTGCTTGAACAAAGCAAGACCGAGCAGATCCTGCTTGACTACCTTACCGCCCATGCCTGCCCTGTGTACTGGAATTGTGAGTTGCTCGAAATACAGATGAAGGACAAGGGGACGCGTGTTCTGATAAGGAACAGGGAGGAGGTGCAGGAGCTTGACTGCGACTGGCTGATAGGGGCCGACGGCGCATCGAGCGGCGTCAGACAAATGCTGGGCTTCAATTTCTCAGGAGGGACGTACCTTAATCGCTTTTATCTTGCCGATCTTACCTTAAGGCGGGAAGGCCCGGCAAACCAGGTTCAGGTATTCCTCAGGTCCGAAGGCTTTATTGGCGTCTTTCCTATGAAGAACGACCGCTACCGTTTTATTGGGGTTCTGCCCGAAACCCTGGAGAAGCGGAAAGACCTTTCGTTCGCTGAGATTAAACCCTACCTTACCTACACGTTGGGCTTCCCTATTCAGGATGAGGTATGTAACTGGTTCTCTGTCTACCAGCTGCATCACCGGATTGCCGACCGTTTCAGAAGAGGAACATGTTTCCTGATAGGCGATGCGGCGCACATCCATTCTCCGGTTGGCGGACAAGGCATGAATACAGGGCTGCAGGATGCATACAATTTGGCGTGGAAGCTGGCTGGCGTAATCATGAGTGAGTTTGACAGGGGAATACTGAGCACGTACCAGGCTGAACGCCTCCCGGTGGCGGCTAAGCTTCTGAAGACTACTGACCGTTTCTTCAGCATCGCCGTAAGCCGCAACTGGCTCATCAGGCGGCTGAGAGGCTGGCTCCTGTCTAAAGTCCTGAACTGGAAGTGGAAGGGGAAAGCGTTTCCCGCGGGATTATTTTCGCAAATAGCACAAACTAACATCAGCTATCGGTCCTCCGCTTTGTCTGTTCATCATGCCCGGCCGGGACAGGTCATGGCCGGCGACCGGCTTCCCTACCTGGAGCTGTTTGATGAGAAGAAAAAGGAGAAGACCGATCTTTATGCCTGGTGCTCAAAGCCTGGGTTTACACTCCTCGTAATCGGACTTCTCAGTCAGCGCGATCTTTATCTCCTGGCTAAGTGGATTAAAAGCACGTACCCGGCTCTCCTCAATTTCTATTATCTCCCTCCCTCATCAGCTAACGAGCATATTGCAGCCGCATTTAACCTAGCGAAAGACGGAAAAAAGGCCGTCATTGTGAGGCCCGACCTTCACATCGGTTATATGAACGATGTTGTAGATATCGAACTGATCGAGGGCTATCTCAAAGAAACAGTGGGCTGGAGAAAAGCCGGTTAGTAGATCATCCGTGCACGGTCTCTTTTTTACCGTAGTTTTGAATAACCACCGCTTCATAGTCCAGAAATTCGTTCCAGCGCTTATCTACATCCTGACCTTCCGCGTATTTCTTTGCCAGCTTAATAAAAGTGGTATAATGGCCCGCCTCGCTGATCATCAGCTCGTGATAGAATTCCGAAAGGAACTTGTCTCCTATATTCTCTGAAAGTACCTTAAACCGTTCGCAGCTTCTGGCTTCGATCATTGCTGCAAATAACAGCCGGTCTATCAGCTGATCCCGACGGCTGCCTCCCTTCTTCAGAAACTTGAGGAGCTCGTTGACATAGTCGTCTTTCCTCTCCCGCCCGAGTACGTATCCGCGCTCCAGGATGATATCGTGAACGCGCTTAAAATGGTCCATCTCTTCTTTAGCCAGTTCGGCCATTTCCTGCACCAGGTCAGACAGCTCGGGGTTTTGGACAATCAGTGTGATTGCATTGCTCGCTGCCTTTTGTTCACAAAAGGCATGGTCTGTTAGAATCTCTTCAATGTTGCTTTCCACGACGTTCTTAACCCACAACGGATCAGTCGGGAGCTTAAGTTTCAGGATGGTTTTTTCTGTGCTGGCCATATGCTTGTTATCTCCGGTAAATTGAAAGTAAAGATAAGCCTTTAACCGGCATCAGCGGTAGAGGTTTTTAGCATCTATAAAGTCAAGGACGGCATCTGGTAAAAAGAACTGAACGCTTTTGCCTGCTTTAAGCGACTTTCTGATGAAGGTCGACGAAATTTCCATGAGCGGGGTCTCGGTAAGCGTCACAGAGGGGTGGCTAGCCAGTTCTCCGCTGTCAAAACCAGGCCGCGGATAAACGAACACCCCATAATCCCGCAGGATCAGCTCGTAATTCTTCCATTTTTTCAGAGAGGCAAGGTTGTCGGCTCCCATGATCAGTGAAAACTCGTGCTCCGGATATCGCTCAGTCAGATGGGCAAGTGTGTCAATGGTGTAAGAGGGCTGCGGCATCTTAAACTCCACATCAGTTACCTTTAAATTGACGGCGTGGTCCGTTGCAAGTTTCGCCATTTCCAGCCGGTCGTACATGTTGATCAGACCGCTTTTGTCCTTGAGCGGATTATGGGGAGATACCACCAGCCATACCTGCTCAAGAGATGTATAGTTGGCCATATAATTTGCGATAATTAAATGGCCAACATGGATAGGATTAAATGAGCCGAAAAAAGTCCAACTTTCATCGTTATTTCTCTCCTCTCTGGTGCAGACAGTGTCCTTATTTAGCTAAAAAACTCCTGACGATCTTTTCTGCTTCGTCACACGCGGTTTGCAGGTCGTTATTGGGAAGGATTATATCGAAATTTTCTGCAAAGGTCAGTTCTTTTCCTGCCTTGGCTATTCTTTCTTTCAGCTTTTCTGCACTGTCGGTTCCCCGCCCTGCCAGTCTTTGTATCAGTACTTCCAGCGATGGCGGCTGCACGAAGATGGAAAGTGCCTGCTTGCCAAACTTCTTCTTCAGCCTCATGCCTCCCTGTACATCAATGTCAAAAACGACGTGTTTCCCTGCATCCCATATTCGCTGTATCTCCGAGCGGAGGGTTCCGTAAAAGGTGCCCGAATACACTTCTTCGAATTCAACGAACTCATGCTTGGCTACCTTGTGCAAAAATTCTTCCTTGGTAATAAAATAATAATCCTTTTCGTGCGATTCCGTTCCGCGCGACTCCCGCGTGGTTGCGGATATTGAGAAACAAAGTTCAGGGATTTTCTTTAAAAGATAGTGAACGATGGTGGTTTTGCCTGCGCCTGAGGGAGCTGAAAATATAATGAGTTTGCCCTGGGTCATTTGTTGTGATATGTTCTAAGTGTGTTGTGTTATTAAAGTACGTTAAGCAATTGCTCTTTTATCTTTTCCAGTTCTTCCTTCATGCGTACAACGGTCTGCTGTATCTGGGCATCGTTGGCCTTTGAACCCATCGTATTAATTTCCCGCCCAATTTCCTGCGAGATAAATCCCAGTTTCTTGCCGTTTGCATCCGATGATTTCAGCGCCTCCAGAAAATAGTCGCAGTGGCTCTTGAGCCTGATCTTCTCTTCTGTGATGTCGAGTTTGTCGATGTAGAAAATGAGCTCCTGCTCCAGCCGGTTCGCGTCGGTGTTTTCCTTTCCTACATATTCGTCGAGGAGTTGCGAAAGCCGCTCTCTGATTACCGGTATTCTTTTGGGATCTTGTTCTTCCACAAGCTTCAGGGAGTTCAGAATGTTGTTGATCCTCAGCACCAGGTCTTTTTGCAGTACATTTCCCTCGTCAATGCGGAACTTCTGAAATTCAGACATCGCCTGCGAAAATGTGGTGAAAAGCTCCTGCCACTCTTCTTCTGTAACCGTCTCTTCATCATATCTGATCACCTCCGGGAAGTTGAGAGCGAGTGACAACAGGTTGGTGCCGTTGTCTTCCAGCTCATCAGCCGAAGCTTTCAGCTGCCCGTAGTATAGTTTCAGCAGCTCCTTATCAATAGAAGCCGTCTTTTTTTCGAGATCGGCATATTCTATAGTGAACGTGATGTTGACCTTGCCTCTTTCAATTTGCTTGCTGCATTCATTTCTCAGAATCAGCTCTTTGTCAGAAAATGCCTTTGGTAATTTTAGTGCAAGCTCGAGAAACTTGCTGTTTAGTGATTTGATCTCTACGGTATACTTCGCATTCTGGAAGTCTCTGGAAGCGATACCGTAACCAGTCATGGATTTAATCATGGGCAAAGATACTATTTTATTCAAATCTAACCGGTTAGTTTACCTTTTTCAAACCGGTAGCCTTGCCTGTGGCCCTGGTTTTGTGTTAAAAATGGTTAAATGAAAGGCGATTGCGAAAATATAAGTTACTTTAGTTATGTATATGTCTTTAGGTAAACTGATATGCCTTTTTCTGGTTCTGCTTGGCTTTGCTTTTACAACTGCCCGCGCGCAAACTGAAAAGCCGCAGCAGGGCGCAGTGCTGAAGCGTGGCGGGGGAGTTAGAATAAGTGGAGCGCTGATTCTGAATAAACAGTCCAAATTATCGGTAACCTCCAATCAGCTGGGTTTCTTTAGCCTCCTTTCTTCTCCGGGTGATACGCTTGAGATCTCCGCTGTGGGATATACGCCGCAGTCCGTCGTGGTGTCTGATTTTAAGGATATGCTGCTTTATCTCATTCCTGTAACGCAACTGAACGAAGTGCTCGTGAAAGGGAAATCCCTCCAGAGCGAGCTTAGCGAGATTGAGAAGTCATACAGGAGCAAAGGCGTATATTATAACGGAAAGCCACCCCTGCTGGCCGCCGTATTTCATCCCTTAACGGCCATCAATGAGCTTTTCGGAAAGAACGCCAAACGTGCGAGACGGTTTCAGGAGTACGCGGAGAATGAGATGGATTACCAGGAGATCAGCAGAAAGTTCAACGATCTGGCCATCAAGAACGCCGTGCCGATCACAGATGAGGAGCTTCCTGATTTCAGGTCGGAATATCTTCCCACTGTTGAGCAGATTAGAAGATGGAATGACTATGATCTGGTGGTCTATATCAGGACCTCATACAAGGAGTTCAAGGCCGGCAGAGAGCAGCAAAAGGAAGGCTCACAGAAAGAACCGGTAAAGAAAGAGTAGCGACTTACCGCTTCGGCTTCCGCGCAAATTCTTTCACTTCCTTAACAAGTCGCATCTTGAGATAAAGGATCAGCCCCAAGAGAAATAAACAAGCGACAATAAGGCCGTAATGTCGGTTGTTGAAACTCCAAACCAGGGAGAACACCAAAAAAATGAGGGAGAGGTTATAGATGATGTTCAGTACGATCCGCTTAAACATAGAGTGGGAATAAAATGACTGTTCATACTTCCATGACAGATGATAAGCATGAACAGTCCTCTTAACTAATAAACTTGCATATCAGGATCAAACTTTTCCTTCCAGGCCAGGATACCTCCTTCAAGGTTGTATAGGTTCTCATATCCGAGCTGCTGCTCCAGCTGCATGATAGCGGCAGCACTGCGCTTTCCGCTTCTGCACTGAACGATCACTGGTTTATCAGTGGCTATTTTATCTGATTCAATAAGAACACCGGCCAGAGGAATATTCTCTCCTCCAAGATTAGACACTTCATATTCGAACGGCTCACGCACGTCGATCAGCTGAAATTCTTCGCCGCTGTCAATCTTTTGCTTTAGCTCTTCCACAGTTATTTCTTTCATAATCTGAGTATTTTAAATCAAATATAGTAAAAGCGAAACCTTCAGCACCCGCAGGCAATCACAGCAGTGTAAAATATTTACCTGCCGGCTCAAGGGGCTAATATTTTATTTAGCTTGTAACAACCAGAGGCTTAGGTCGTTTTATTATCATACTATTATTACGTTGTTGATGAAGAAGATCACCGATTTTTTTTGGTTCTGCTCGGGAGTGCATGTAGCTACTTTGAAAAGATTTCCTACAGAACATAATAAATACGTAGGTATTGGGGCTACCATATTCTTTACCGCTCTTTTTGCTTCTCTTTCGGGAGGGTATGCCATGTATTTCGTTTTTTCCGGCAGCCCCGCTGCTGTCCTTTTTGCAATCTTATTCGGGCTTTTATGGGGGCTTGCCATCTTCAACATGGACCGCTACATCGTCTCCAGCATAAACAAGAACGGGTCGTCAGGGAAACAGATTTTGCAGGCCACACCGCGGGTCTTGCTCGCCATTATGATCGGCATCGTCATATCAAGGCCGCTTGAGCTGAAGATCTTCGACAAAGAGATCCGACAAAAGCTGAGAACAACTTACCTGAACGGTCAGCGGTCAAAAATAGACACACTCAATCTCACCTTTTCAAACAAATACGGAAGCGAGTTAAGCAAGCTGAAAGGCTTAAATGCCGAAAAGGACTCTTTGGAAAAAGATATCAACCGGTCACGCTACGTCCTTAATCAGGAGATCTTTGGGGATAAAACCAACCAGACATCGGGTAAAGTGGGCTACGGGACCTATGCAAAGCAGAAAGAGTCTGTTCTTACTGAGAAAACCGCCAGGCTGGAGTCGGTAAGGGGACAGATTGCGCAGATGGAGAACTACATCTCCAAAAGAAAGGACATGGATGGAATTACCAGCGAAAGGATGTTTAGCGGAAAGCAGCTCGATAGCCTTTCTAACGTCGCAGGATTCGCCGACAGGAACTGGGCGCTGGGGCAGCTAAGCTTCAACGCCGACGGCAGTCGCGATGTAGGGACGTACCTCGCCATCTCTTTTATCGGCTTATTGTTCATTCTCTTTGAGTGCTTACCGGTATTCGTTAAGCTGATGAGCGATCGCGGTCCCTACGATATTGCGATTAACAACGTAGAGGAGGGCGCAGTTCATGGATCGTTCAAGGATCGCGACTTCGACATCGCAGTGATCGACGGGGTACAGGAGACGAAGGTCGACACCGAAATCGAGAAGCAGAAAAAGATGCTCAGGGCGAAATCGTTAAGAGAAATGGAAGAGTTTGGCGTCTAATGCAACTCTTCTTCGGGGCCCCCTGCAATTGGACGTCGCATAATGTAGTCGTTCATAAAAAACTGGTAGTAGGGGATGTCCACTTCCTGATAAATATCAAAACCGATTCTTTTGTAAAAGGCAAGCGCAGGATTGTGGCGGTTTACGTTTAGTTCGAGTAATGAGGCACCTAGTGCACGGCTGCGTTCCTCCATGTAATTGATCATCTGCTTGCCCGCGCCGAGACCCTGAGCCCGGGGATGGACATAAAGCTTATGGATCTTCACAATGCTCTCGCCTGTCGTGCCCGAGAAGGAGCAGAAGGCAAGGGCGCTGCCGTCCGATTCTGCAAGTGCAAACTGTTGTCCCTGGCCCATCTGTTCGGTTAAAGCTTCTTCTGAATACATTTTTTCCAGCATAAGGCTGATCTGTTCCCCCGAAAGAATGGACTGGTAGGTAGGCCACCAGGTCTCTTGCGCAAGCTTCCGGATAACTGAAATGTCTTCTTTATAAGCAGGTCTGATTGTCATACTCGGCGCATTTTATTTTCGCGCCTAAACTACAGCATAAAAGCGTTAGTAGCAATCCCAAAATGTGCCCCGGACGCGGTCTACAGGTCCTCGGCTACAAAGATGAAGGGGACATCGAAGCTCAGCGAATAAAAGCCTTCTTTCTCCGTGAGGTACACATGCTCCTCTGTTTTTTTCAGCCCCTGTGTCTGTAAATGCCTCACTTCTGAGAGGATCTCAACTTTCTCTCCTTTCGGCTTCCATTTGCTGAAACCGCTCTTTACCGGAAAGATCTTTTTTGCAGGGGTCAGGATGGTCATGGTAAGGTGTTCGGCAAACAAAGCATAGTCCTTGATGCAAAAGGAAGTAGCAATAATGTTTACAGAGTGGTACTGTTCTCCTGCCAGATATTTAAGCGCATCTTCCAGTGCGGTGTCCTCCGTCCTGATCACGAAGGTGCCTGGCTGAAGCGCAGGCTGCCGGGTAGAAGAATGGCTCACAACGCCGTCTATTTTGATACCGAGCGAGTCTGTTTCCTCATATGCGGTGTCGTTCACAATTACGGTCGGACTCCATTCAAGCAGTTGGCCGAGGTTCTCCAGATTGAATCCTGCAAGGCTCATAATGAGCAGAGCGGGCTCTTGTTTTTCGCGGACGATATGATGAGAGGACATAGTTTTTAAGGCAAAAGCTTAGCGTTAAGCTATAAAGTTAACTATTTCAGGCTGTAGTAAGAAATGTTCCCTTTATGCTGATCGCAATCCTCAGTAGATTTTCCTGTATATTTCTTTTAAGGCCGCAGCAGGATGAGCAGCATCGTTAATGGCAGACGCCACTGCGATTCCATGGATGCCGGTAGATAATAAGGGTTCCACATCTGCTAATGTGATGCCGCCTACAGCCAGGAGCGGAATACTAAGCTCTGCTTTTTTCATCTCGTCAACGATGGAGCGGTATCCATCAGTTCCGAGGAGCGGATAGTCGTTCGGCTTCGTAGTTGTAACGGAGAAAGGCCCGCAGCCAGCATAGTCCACCACCCCGCTCATGATGATGGCCCTGATGTCATCAAATGTGTTAGCTGAGGCTCCCAGAGTCTTATCCGGACCGATCTCCTGGCGGATAGCCCTGAAATCAGCGCGCATGTCTTCTATATGCACTCCCTGGATGTCTGCCTTTCCGAGAAGCTGATAATGATCTGTGATGATGAGGGTTGCCCCCCACTCATCACAGATCTCTGAAATCATTTGAGCTTCGTCAATCAGCTCTGCTTCTGGTTTTGAAAAGCAGCGGTATTGCACCCAATTCGCTCCTGCCTCGCAGGCCATCCTCACCTGTTCCACATGGCTCCGGCCGGCAATGTCGTGCGTGATATAGTGAAGCTTCGATATGTATTTCTTCATGAAGTTTTATTTAAGGGCTTCAGTAACGGGTTGCCCTATCGCGCCGTTAGGAGCCTGGATGTGGAGCAAAGCCGAGATAGTAGGTGCAATGTCGGTCATGTTAACTGTCCGGTTAGTTGCGCCATGTTTGATTCCCCATCCCATCAGCACAAAAGGAATGTGCGCGTCGTAGGGATTCCATACTCCATGGGTTGTACCTGTTTGCGATCCGCTAAAAAAGCCGGGCTTCGGGATAATCTGAATTACGCCGCTATGTGCCGCGTTGTATCCATTGACGATCCTGTTCTTAAGCACTGCCGGGATACTTGTTTCTTCCACTTTGTCAACGTCCACTGCAAAAGCAACATCGTCCCTCTTTTTAAGAAGAGCCACGCAAGCTGAGCGAATAGCAGATTCATTCAGGTTCTTCCTCGCAATGAGAGTATTGTTCAGATTTACCTGATAGTTTTCAAGTCCCAAAACCAGATTGCTTTCATTGAATTCCCTGGAAAGGGCATCGTTTAATTCCTTTGCCACCTGAGATGAAGGAAAGATTCCCGCCGGGATCTTCTGGTCTAGAAGGAAATTAGGATTATGGGCAGCACCATGGTCGGCCGTGAGGAATACCGTGTAATTGCCGTTTCCAACCTTTGAATCAAGGAAACTTAAAAATTCGGCCAGTTCGCGATCGAGTTTCAGGTAGGTGTCTTCTGTCTCAACTGCATTGATGCCGAAACGGTGGCCGATATAGTCGGTAGACGAAAAGCTTACCGCCAGGAAGTCGGTAACAGGTCCCTGGCCCATCTTTTCATTTTCTACGGCAGCCTTTGCTATATCGAAGGTGATGGTGTTTCCATAAGGAGTAGTTCGGATGATGGAATAGTCTTTAGCCATCATCGCTGAGGTCTGCACCGGCAGGGTAGGTGCGTCGGTCCCGGTGAACTTGCCCTCGTACCGGTTATTGTCGGCCGTACTTTGAACATAGGTGTTAGCAGGGTAAAGGGTATTCCAGTTCTGCTTCAGATATTTTTCAGGCAGCTTTTGATCATTTAGCTTTTTAACCCAGGCAGGGAGGTCCTGCATATAATACGTGCTGCTGATCCAGTTGCCCGTCTTGTCGTCGAACCAGTAAGCGGCATTTGCAGCATGTCCGGCCGGCAGGATTCCCCCCGGTCTTTAAGCGCGATGCCGATCACCTTGGAACGGAAGTTCGTGGCCAGTCTCAGCTCATCAGTAACCGTACTGACAAGCAAGTTACGGGGCGACATTTTTCCGGCTTCAGAAGTGCTTCCTACAGTGTTTACTAATGAATCTTCCACACAGTAGACAGATCTTCCTGTCTTTTGATCAATGAATTCGTTCCCGGCAATTCCATGAAGAGCGGGGACAGAGCCGGTGTATGCTGAGGAGTGCCCGATTGCAGTAACGGTCGGGATATAATCGATATTGGTGTTCTCGCAGCTGAAACCCTGATTCAGGAGCCTTTTAAAGCCCCCTGCGTATAACGGTCATAATAACGGTAAAGATAGTCCCATCTCATCTGATCTACCACAATTCCTACTACCAGTTTAGGACGGGGAAGCGAAGAAGACGGAGTGTTTTTCTTACTCTGAGAAAAGGATGCATTTTGAAATGCTGCACATGCTAGCGCAACAAGAAACGTGTGTTTTATCTTCATGACACGATAAAGATAAGGACAATATGTAAAATAGAAGTTAATTAACCCAGAATGGCGTCGAAGCACCATTCCGGGTCAATATTAAAATTTCAGGCCAAGAGAAAGAAGGAAGTTACGCGTGGCCTGCGGATAGTACCCGTTGCCCGAAAAGAGCTTTCCTTCGCTCATGTACTTGAACGTATAGCCATTGTTTTCGTATAGTTCGTTGAATACGTTATTTACAAGCAGCGTAATGCCCACGTTCTTTAACCTCCCGAGGCCGGTATTATAGCGCAGTCGGATGTCGTTCACGAAGAATGCGTCGAGTGTTCTGTCCGGGCGCCCAGCTGCATCGATTGCAGTGCTTCTGTTTGAGGTATTGTCGAGGTATTGTTTGCTTACGTATTTGCTTAAAAGAGCAATTTCTGCATTCCTTAAGGGGTGAATGCCAGTTCGCTCGATCCTACAAAGTTTGGAGAGAATGCGATGTCGGTGTTTTTATAGGCAAAGCTCTGCTGGCCGCTCAAGTCGTCAACATACTCGGTAAATGTCTTGATCCTGCTTTTGCTAATGCTTGCGGTAGCTGCCCAGCGGAGCTTAGAGGAAATTCTTACCTGGCCGTCCAGTTCGATGCCCAGACGATAGCTGTCGGGTACATTCATTCGTGTTGCCTGCCCCACGTCGTTGATCTCTCCCGTCAGGATGAGCTGGTCCTTGTAGAACATTCCATAGACGTTGGCTCCAATCTGATAGTTCTTATCCTGACGCCTGTACCCAAGTTCGAGGTCTTTCAGGTTTTCTGCCTTTGGCCTGCTCTCTGCACTTGATTCGGTGTAGTCGTCCCGGTTAGGTTCTTTGTTTGCAACGGCCAGAGATGCATACACGTTGCTCTTGCTATTCAGAAGCCAGGTCACTCCTATCTTGGGATTAAAGAAGTTGAGTGTCTCTTTTTGCTGAACACTATTCCTGCTGCGGTTAAGGCCAAGGAACGAGTAGCCTACGCGCCGGTACTGAAGATCCGCGAATACGCTGAACTTATCCTTCTGATAAACACCACGTATATAGCTGTTGAAGTCGGTCTTTACCGCATCGTTGTCGTAATACCGGCGCTTGGTGCTTATGCCTTTTTCCTGAGGGAGAACGTAGGGGACTTCTGCCCATACCACTTCGCCGAAGTGGCTTCCCCGGTACTCATTATACGCTCCTCCCAAGGTGATATCCAGGTCGCTTTTAGGCTTGTAGTTGAAGCTGTAAGTTCCTCCGTAGAAGTGATTGTCCAGCCATTTCTGCCTCACAAGGTCGCTTTCCTCTACCGCAGCCCCATTTATCACCGGAGAAGCGAATCCGTAGTTTTTCAGGGAGTCAGTCTTGAACTCCTCATAATACCCGCGTCCGTAGGTATAGTGGAGGGCAGAGTTAAATGTGAGCTTATCACTGAACGTATGGGTGTACAGCAGCTGGTAGTGATCCTGCTGATAGTTGTCGGTCTGATTCTCGTAAGTGAAAGGGTTGTAAGTCCTGTTCGTTGCGAGGCTGTCCTGCGGGACTCCTTCCCAGGCCTGATAGGTCTTCTCTTTTCCTGAAAATACATTTGCCCTGATCAGGTCCTTTTTCCCGTAGAAGGCGCCCGTCAGGAAGAACGACTTCAGATCAGAGGCGCCGCGGTCGATGTACCCGTCTGACTTTATTCTCGACAATCTTGCATCGAAGGTGAATTTATGATCGATCAGTCCGGAGCCTACGCTGACCGTGTTTTTCCAGGTGTCGAACGATCCGTAAGTGTTGTTTATTTCCGCATAGGAGGAGTCGCGCCGCGTGGTGGTCTGGACGTTGATACTTCCGCCAAAGGCAGCTGCCCCGTTCGTGGAAGTGCCCACTCCTCTCTGGATCTGCATGTTGTCCACAGAAGAGGCAAAGTCAGGAAGGTTCACGAAAAACGCGCCCTGGCTCTCAGCGTCGTTGAGGGGAATGCCGTTCACCGTTACGTTAATGCGCGTGATATCGCTTCCCCGGATGCGGATGCCCGTGTATCCGATGCCTGTTCCGGCATCAGAACTCACTACCACCGAGGGGGTCTGATTAAGCAGGTAGGGAAGGTCCTGCCCCAGGTTGTTTTTGCCGATCTCTTCCCGGTTGAGGTTTTTGTAAGTAGTGCCGGTATTCTCCTGAGCCCTCGTGGCTCTCACAATCACTTCGTCTGTGACTATGCTGTTCCTGTACAGCACAAGGTTGAGCCACTCCGATCCGCTTACTCTGACGTTGTCGCTCAGGTCCCGGTATCCAATGTATCTCACCTTTAGCAAGTAGGTGCCGGGTTTTGAAACCGGAATGCTGAACTCGCCTTTTTCATTTGTAGTTGCCGAGCGGTCGCCTACTGCGACACTTGCCCCTGGCAGAGGCTGCCGCGTAGCGTGATCGGTAATTCTTCCTTTTAAGAACAGTTGGGCTGAAACCACGTACGGCATCAGCATCGCCATGATGGCGAACAGCGCATTTTTTTCACTTTAGATTTTAAAAAAACAGTTAAACATACCGCACGCAAGGGCCACGTGCTCTTTTAACTTTTACCATCCCTACGCCGGCATTATCCGGATCAGGTGCCCGACAGTCAGCTCTGGCTTAAGCCTTTCTGCTGTCGGTGGGTATAATCTCAGCCTTTATTTGTGTCAGGAAGAAACAAGCTCTTCCGCAACAAGGCACCCCTTAAGACGGACCAAATATAGTAAAATAAAACAGTTACGCTTCTCTTTAAATTGGCCTTTACGATCTCTGAGCGAACATTCTCTATTTTGAAATAGTCATAATTCTCCTTAAGTTTATCCCCTTTTAGCTTTTAGGGCAATTAGCTTTATTGAGTCATTTACCGATGTTGAGGGTCGAAAGTTCAAAACCATACAAGGTCGTTTATTCATTGTGCAGGCACGAGTACCTGGGCTTTCTTATTGAACCTCATGTCGTTCAGTTAAATCCAGATGGTGATTTTTCCCTGACACATCAGCGGCTTTTCACCACCACAGCAAGGGAATTCTCAATAGGCCTTGATGAGACTGATCATAAGCTTATTAAATTACTCGAAGAAACAGAACAGGGCCATATCATTAAGAGATACTACAAGAAAACGATCAGACCGATCGAGTTCTTTAGCAAGATCTATGATGACAAGCTGCACACGGCAATCCGGCCTAAGATAGAAAGGCGCATCATCGAGGCTTTGGCCCTGCTTCGCTCCAAGCCCCTGTACTTAATGAGCAAGGAGGGCTGGCCTGTGGAGCGGCTGCTTTCTATCGCTGCTGAGCCCGCTACAGTACTCTTCCATTTCCGGAGGAATGAAGAAGAGACCCGTTACTTCCCCACAATTAAATTCGGAGGCGTCAGGATCGAATTTATGTTCAAGGATGCACAGGTGATCTGTAATGATCCGGCCTGGCTCTTGCTTGAGGATACGCTCTATTTCTTTGAGGGCGACCTGGAAGGGAAGAAGCTGCAGCCTTTCCTGAATAAGCGGTATATCTCCATCCCCAAATCAGCCGAAAAGACATATTTCGAGAAATTCGTTGCCCCGCTGATTGAGAAACATCATGTGTATGCAGAAGGCTTTGTAATCCATAGCGAGCGGTTCGACGCGGTGCCCGTAATCAAGGTGATCTATATACCCGGCGGAGTGTCGCAGCTGCAGCTCTACTTTAAGTATGGAAGCTATGTTTTTTCTGCCGGGAGCGACAGGAAGGTCTCGGTCCACATGGAAAAGGACAACGACAATTACATCTTTCACCGGATCAGGCGCTCGGTCGATCAGGAAAAGGCAAGGCTCAGGCAATTGCTTGAAATGGGACTGGAAAACAAGGGCGGATTGTTTATTCAACTGGAGACCAAGCGGACATCAGACGAAGACGCTGCCTTCAGTGTGATCGACTGGCTCAATGAGCACCATCAGGAATTGATGGATGCCGGCTATATTATTGAGCAGCCCGACGGGAATAAGCGTTTCATCTTCGGGCAGAGTGCCATTAATCTCGAAGTAAAGGAGAGTAACGACTGGTTTGACCTCGAGGCAGTGGTAAGATTCGGACCGTACACCGTTCCTTTCCTGGATCTCAGACATCATATCCTGAATAAGGTGCGGGAATTCGTTCTTCCTTCCGGCGAGATCGCCATCATTCCAGAGCAGTGGTTTTCGCAATACAGCAATCTCCTTAACTTCTCCGAGAAGAGCCATGACGGACTGCGGTTGAAGAAGCACCACATCGGATTAATTACCGACGTTGCGCATAGCGACCTGGCAGCAGTAACACTGGACCGGAAAATAAGGAACCTGTCCGACTTTGAAGAAATTGAGGATACTCCTGTTCCGCTGAATTTCAAAGGCGAACTTCGGCCCTATCAGAAAGCGGGATACAACTGGTTTCATTTCCTCCGTAAATATAAGTTCGGGGGCTGTCTGGCCGACGATATGGGTTTGGGAAAAACGGTGCAGACGCTGGCACTGCTCCAGAAAATAAAGGAAGAGGCCCAGGCAGAAGGGCAGGGATCAACGTCTCTCATCATCATGCCTACTTCGCTTATCTACAACTGGCAGAATGAAGCAACAAAGTTCGCTCCCGGCCTGAAGATATTAGTTCATACAGGCACTTTCCGGAACAAGGATGTCGGGCGTTTTATGCAGTACGATGTCATATTTACCACCTACGGCATTACCCGGGTGGATATCGACCTCATGGAACACCTGTATTTCAACTACATCATCCTTGACGAGAGTCAGAATATCAAAAACCCGGATTCCAAGGCCTATAAAGCCGTTAAGAAACTGAAGTCGAAGCATAAGCTGGTTTTAAGCGGTACGCCTGTAGAGAATTCGGTTAATGATCTGTGGACCCAGATGTCCTTTATTAATCCCGGTCTCCTCGGGAACCAGACATTCTTCCAGGAGAGCTTCGTAAACCCCATAGAAAAGAAGAAGGATGAGGAAAAAGCTAAAAAGCTGCAGGCCATTATTAAACCCTTTGTTTTAAGGCGGACGAAGAATCAGGTGGCGACAGAACTGCCTGAAAAAACGGAACAGCTGTTCTACTGCAGCATGTGCGAGGAGCAGGCCGAGTATTATGAAAAAGTGAAGTCCGAGTATCGTAACGAGTTGCTTAGAACGCTGGAGGACGGATCATTTCAGAGATCGCAGATCCAGGTGCTGCAGGGCCTCACCAAGCTTCGCCAGATTGCTAACCATCCCCAAATGGTTGATGCACAGTACGAAGGAGAGTCAGGGAAGTTTGAAAACGTTATACACACGCTCGGCAGTGTGCTTGCTGAGGGGCATAAGGTGCTTGTCTTTTCTCAGTTCGTCAAGCAGCTTGACATATACAGGAATTATCTCGACAAGGAGCGCATCCCTTACGCGTATCTCGATGGAGCCACGAAGAACCGCGGCGAGGTAGTGGATGAGTTTCAGAGGAACAGCGACATTAAGCTTTTTTTGATCTCTCTGAAAGCCGGAGGAGTAGGATTAAACCTGACGGAGGCCGACTATGTGTTCATGCTGGATCCCTGGTGGAACCCCGCCGTTGAGCAGCAGGCCGTGGATCGTACGCACCGCATCGGGCAAAAGAAGAACGTCTTTATCTATAAATTTATCACCAAGGATAGTGTAGAGGAGAAAATTCTGGCGCTCCAGAACAGAAAACGCTCGGTAGCAGAGTCCCTCATCACTACAGAAGAAAGCTTCGTCAAGTCGCTGAGTGCCGACGATATCCGGGAGATCCTGAATTAGTGGGCCATCGCCTGCAGATACGCTTCTCGGCCGATCATCTCGGCGCCCATACTTTCCAGGTGCTCCGAGTGTACCTGGCAGTCGATCAACTGGTATCCCCCATGCTGGCAAAGCCAGATCAGCGCAGCTTTTGATGCATTGCTCTTCCTGCTGAACATGCTCTCGCCGCAAAAGATGCGCCCCGTCTCTACTCCATACAAGCCTCCTGCCAGCTCCCCGTCCTGCCATACTTCCACAGAATGAGCGTCGCCCATTTCATGGAGCCTAATATAGGCCTTCTGCATATCATCGGTGATCCAGGTTCCATCCTGCCCTGGTCTGAAAACAGCCGAGCACGCCCCGATCACTTCTCTGAATGCCTGGTTCCGGGTGATCGTAAACCTGCCTGCTTTGAGGATCTGCCTCATGCTTTTCGAAATCTTCAGCTTCTCAGGGTAAAGCACAAAGCGCTCGTGAGGTGAATACCAGAGAATGGGAGTTTCGTCGGAATACCAGGGGAAAATGCCGAGCTCATAAGCATGCATGAGTCGCCGGGGCGAGAGGTCACCCCCAACAGCAAGTAAACCATCTTCCTCTGCAAGTTCAACGGGTGGGAAAGAAATATCCTCATCATTAAGCTGAAAGATCATCCTGGACAATTAAAAAAAGCATGAGCTGCACGCTCAAGCATGCAAAGATAAGCTGCGCAAGCTCATCTTGCTTCAGTCCTAAGCCTTCTTCTTTATTACCAGTTTTTTATTCAGTGATTTAGAGACTTCGTCCATAAATTTTTGCATTTCGGTGTACTGCGCAGCAGGGATGATATGTTTGCTGAGTGAGAACGTCGATACACTTTTAACCTCATGCTTTTCCCGGTCATAGGAGTATTTCGCCTGATACTGCCCGTATTTAAAGTTCAGATTGATTTCTCCGGGCAAGGTCTCAACTTCATAGTCCGCCGGGATGGTGATTGAGGTAACGTTCTTTTTCTGCAGGGGATGGGAGAAATAGAAGTCGTTCTTCCTTTTCTCCATCACTGGTACTGTTGCTTTGAACAGATCAAATATCCTGGGCCGGTAGAAGTACTTGTCTCCGGCTTTCATATCACTCAGCGCCTCGTAGGTAAGGTCCAGCGTCACCTCCTTTATGCCATCTTTGTCAGAGGCGGGCGGCAGTTCAAAGATGTCGGGTTGGCGGAGGTTAAGATAATTGATCAGATATTTTTTCTGATCGTCGGTTTTTGAAGCAGACAGGGCCATGAACAGATCCCTGTATTCGCCCGAAGATTTGATCACCACTTTTGCCCTCGCTGTCCCATCTTCAGCGATTGTGACGTTGGTCTCGCTGTCGAATATATGGTCTTCCATTTTGCTGCCCGGCGTTCTCACCAGTTTGCCCCCGTCCTCCGTGACCAGAAGCCCGTACCGGTTTTCGGTGAACGGACCCAGTTTCCCGAATGGCTTGGTATTGCTGGTGCATTCCAGCCATGTAGTGTCGTTTTTAAAGGGGATGCACAGCACGATATGATTAAACGGATCGTTTACAAAATCAGGGTCCGCCGGCTCTTCGTTTTCTCCGGCCCTTATCAGGGTGTAATAAGACGGAATGCCCACAGTCTTAAGTAAGGTATACATGTAGTTGGCAAGGGCTTTACAGTCGCCATACTTCTTTTCATCAACGAAGGTGGCAGGAAAGGGTTTTAAACCGCCGATGCCGAGCTGGATGCTCACGTAGCGCATATTTTTCTGCAGGTATTCATACAGGAACTTTGCCTTGTCTTTGTCTGTCGGAAGAGAGGAGACCATTTGTCTGATTTCCTCTTCTCTTTTCGGGCTTAAGGAAGACACGTTCTTATTCAATGCCTGCTGCCATAGTCCAAATCCCTTCCAGCTGCTCATGTCTCCGGGCACCCCGTCACATTCAATCTGATTGGTTGCAAATGAGATATGCGGAAGAATGCACCAGTTCGGGCAGTCGTCTTCTGTCCTCACCGGCTTCAGATCTTTTACTTCCCATAGATAGACGTCCATGCCGTCTTCGGTGCTCCGCTTTGGCGGGAGGTCGATGTTCTTTACCTTATATCTGAAGCCAACAGAAGGGTTTACCGAGATCTTGCATCTCCCAAACTGTACTGACTCCTTCTTTTCTCCTATCTGCCATTCGCCCAGGTCTAAAAAGCTGTTCAGGCTCTTCTCATATACCTGCTCTACGGTTACCGGATAGGATGTGATGTCATGACTGGCGTACAAGACCCGGTCGTCGGTGATAATAGAGATGTTATCGACGGCCGAGTGATCATACATATCCCCTTTCTTGTATCGCTTTATCATCTTTCCCGACGCGTCGTAGACCGTCATTTCCATGCTGCTGACAGACGAAAATTTCTTATCATATCCGACAGCTATGACGGCTTCATTTTCGGCTTTCTCGTTTAGAATGGTCTTGATACTGTGGCACCGGATCACGGCTTTTGAAGGCTGTTTGACCATCATTTCCATGCTATAATACCGGGTTACGAAATCTGCCCCTTTCTTCATCGAGTCAGGAATAGCAGCTGCCGTATAGGTCTCGGGCGGGATGCCATTCTTTTGTGCGAACAGGGTAAGCGAAGCAGAAAGGAGCAGAAAGAGGACTGCTCCTTTTGTCAGGGTAAGCAAGCGGTTCATGATTTCTTTAGTACTATTTGTTCGTTCAGCATATCAAACATCTGCTTGTAAAACTGCCGTAACAACGGATACTCATCCTGCACGTAAATCGACTTCTGAAAGTCAATCACGTACCGTATCATGATCCTGCCGTCCTCTTCATTCACTATCCTTTTAAAGCTGATGCTCTTGTCGGGCATAACCAGGTTGAGGCTCTTTGGCAGTGCGTCTGCCTTAAAGTGCTCCGGTATTTCATAGGTCCCGGTGATGGTATATTTACTCGGATGGCCAAAGTCGATGATCGTTGTACGCTTTTCCGCCAGGAAAGGGTTTTTTCTTAAAGAACTGAAAAGGTTGGGATTAAAGTAAATATAGTCACCGTCTACGCCTTTCAGCTCCATTTCAAAGTCAAAGAGCTCTTTCATCGGGAGCGAGTCGATATCTACTCCTTCCAGTTTCATGTTGTTGATCTTTATCGCATTATCTTTCTCAGTGAGCCACTCCTTGAACTTCTCCTCGCCATCGGTCTTGAAGAGCTGTGCCGAACTGATCTTGTGATAATCAAAGTCGTAGATGTTGGCATTGCCGCTCACCTTTCCGTCCGCTTTAATTTGTGCCGTAATAAATACGTTCTTTCTTGCGGCTTCCGGCGCGTTCAGTTCAACGAAATCGTATTTCTTGCTGTCCTTATCTACCGACAGGCCGTAAGAATTCAGGAGGTGATCGGGAATGGTGTTGTAGGGCTGGTACTTGCTGCACGCATCGAGTACGAACATTTTGGTGCTGTCTACCGGAATATGCACGACAGTCCGGTTGAACTGATAAAGCCAGGGATATGCAATATTGATCTTTCCATGCGAGCGGGTGCTCACAATCATGGGGCAGGCTTCCTTAACATCAGCCTGGTGCAGGAGTCTGTAAAGGATCAGGTTGATCTCGGTGGAATTTCCGGTTTTCTTCTGCCAGGCCTTGCTGATGCCGTCATTGGTATACCAGCGGTCCACGCCGTTCCATTTCATCGTATTTCTCACCTCGTTGAACAGGTAAGCGATCTTCTCTTCTGTAGTTTTCAGACTTTTGGCCTTGGCAACCAGTAGTTCCTCGCCCTGAAGTTTCTTCTTGAGCTGCGAGCCGAAATCTTCGTCCTCCGTCAGTCCGTTCACCACCTTCTGCCAGGTATCCGCATAACTCTTTACGAAGCCCCCGATAGGTTTGATTTGCGCCAGTTGAAATTGTACAGACTCAATGTTATCTCTCCTTGAAGTCATGTACGGTTCATTAGAAAGTGAGGGAACGTTTTGCAGCGCCTGCGTTCTGATATCAACCGTATAGCCGACTGATTCGGTGCCGGTACCCAGCGACTTTGATTCTGAGCTCGTCTTGTTCTTAAAAAATGGCTGGTGGATACGATATTGCGGCTTGTAGTAGATCAGATCAGGAACAGAGGTGGTCAGTTCGCTGTATCTTACCGGTATATCCGACTGAAATTCCCAGTCGGGGAAGTTTGAAAACGAGCCGGTCTTCCATTGGTACTTAAACTCGATGATGGAGCCTGGCTGCACGTCAGGGAAAGAAAAGACGAGCGCCGTTTGGTTTTTATCGACAGCTTCCGTGAAGATTTGCTTTTTGTCGAGCTTCGTAATCACGGTCTTGCCGTCTTTCAGGTTAATTGTCTGAGCCTGCAGACCGTACAGTTCCTCGTAATGATTAATAGAATAGTATTCCAGCCTCACGTTTGCAGCGTCTTTGGCCTTTTCATTAAAGATCTTCACACGCTTGTGCCGTTCCATTACGATATCGAAATTTTGATCGAAGTAAACATCGGCCTTGTCAAAGAGCACCATGGCATTGGCATCTTTCTCAAACGGGCATTCTTTTAACTCAAGATCTGCGGTGCTGATCTTTCCGTAGGGCATGGTTTCATTCTGAGCTTTGGCTAACGGTGCCAGGCCCAGTAAACAGAAAATAAGGAAGTCTTTTTCATGATTGTTATAAGTTCCAGGTCTGTAATAAAGGTAGAAATTAGCTTTGAAATTGCAACAGCAATCGAAAAATAAAAGCTGAAGCTCCCGCGTTTATTTGTATTAAACCTGTTAGCGCTATTATGGTCAAAATGAATAAAGAATTACATCTGTCACGTTAGAAATCGCAGGATGCTGACCACCGAACACAATGACCGCTTAAAACACTTGTATTCACGTGCTTCTTTCGGGATCTGCTATCATGAATTGCAGCAGCTGAGCGGCACTCCTGTTGAAAAGGCTTTTGAAAGGCTGATGGAGCAGTCTGAAAAGGCTGCGCCCCTTAAGGAAGTAAGCGAACGCCTCACGCGGCCTCCCAAGGAGTCGAATCCTTCAGAAGAAGAGATCAGGGATTATTTGCGGAGGAGAAACGAGCAGGAACAGCAGGTCAATATTGGCTGGATGAAGCGGCTTGCAGAGTCCGGATGCCCCTTCCTGGAAAAGATGACCTTGTTCTGGCATGGCCACTTCGCCTGCCGGATTAATGATGGATACTATCTTCAGCAGCTCAACAATATTCACAGGAAGAATGCCCTCGGTAACTTCAGGACGATGCTTCTGGAGGTGTCCCAGGCCCCTGCCATGCTGTCTTTTTTGAATAATCAGCAGAATAAGAAAACCCACCCCAACGAAAACTTCGCCCGCGAGTTAATGGAACTCTTCACACTTGGAAGGGGCTATTACACAGAAAATGATGTGAAGGAGGCGGCCAGGGCATTTACCGGATGGCAGTACAATAGAGATTCAGGCGAGTTTTTCTTTAATGAAAGGCAGCACGACTCCGGAACCAAGGTATTCCTCGGACAGAAGGGCAGCTTTGCCGGAGAGGAGATCATTGATATCATCCTGCAAAAGAAGCAGACCGCTTTTTTTATTGCAGAGAAGCTGTATAAGTTCTTTGTGAACGACATTCCCGACCCCAGGCATGTTGAGGAGCTGGGAAATTTGTTTTACGCCGGCGGCTACGAGATGAAACCTTTGCTGAGGAAGCTCTTTACTGCTGACTGGTTTTATCATTCGCGTAATGTGGGAAATAAGATCAAGTCGCCGGTTGAGCTCCTGACAGGATTAAACAGGCAGTTTAACATCCGGTATGAGAACGAGCGAATCCTCCTTCAGCTGCAGCGGTCTATGGGACAGGCTCTTTTTTATCCTCCCAATGTGGCAGGCTGGCCGGGGGGCGAAGCTGGATCGACAGTTCTTCTTTGCTTACCCGCATGAAACTCCCCTCCTTGTTGCTGAACGGAGGGACAATCGAGTCGGACGGCAAAGCGGATCCAGAAGACGAAGCGCTTATATCCGCACTGAGAAAGAGGCAGTCGAATGTTGAAAGGAAGATTGGCAGCGTACCCGACTGGACCGGCTTTTTCCAGGGGCTTCCTGCCGGCATAAGTAAAGAGGAGCTCGCTTATTTGCTGATCGCCGGCAAAACGGATGAACGTCTGTTGTCGGCAATAAACGGAGACAGTACAAAGAATATCGTGTTACAATTGCTTAGTACGCCTGAATATCAGCTTTGCTGACAGGCTTATGTTGATGCCGATCTATGAAAAGAAGAGAATTTTTAAAGAACTCAATCCTTGCTTCAGGTTCGATTCTGGTACCTGCTTTTTTAAAGCCCTTTGAGGCGTATTCTGAAGAGCAATCGCAGGGATTAAAGAACCTCGTCGTGATTCAGCTCTCCGGCGGAAACGACGGACTTAACACGGTGGTTCCCTACGGTCTCGACGGCTACTACCAGATGAGGAAAAGTATAGCACTTGCCCCCCGCGATGTGATCAGGCTGGATGACCTGCAGGGGCTTAATCCTAATATGGAGGCCCTGAGGGAGATATACGATCAGGGCTGGATGACCATCCTCAACAGCGTCGGCTATCCCAACCCGGACCGCTCTCATTTTCGGTCCATGGATATCTGGCAAACCGCAAGCAAGGCCGACGAGTACCTCACGTCGGGCTGGCTGGGCCGCTACCTCGACTCAAACTGCCAGGTTTGCCGCGAACCCTGGTCGGCGATAGAGGTCGACGATTCCCTGTCTCTCGCTCTTAAGGGAAAGTCTAAAAAGGGGATCGCGGTGCGGGAGCCGGCGAAGCTTCTTAACAATACAAGGGAGCCGTTTTTCAGCGAAGTGACCAGGGCGCATGATGAGCACCTCAACGAGGATAATCTGGGGTACCTCTATAAGACGATGATCGAGACATCCTCTTCCGCGGCGTATATACAGCAAACGTCCAGGACCTACCAGAACAAGGTCTCTTATCCGCAAACTGCTTTTGCCAATCAGCTTAAATTAGTCTCGCGTTTTATTAACAGCGGCCTCAACACCCGCGTGTATTATGTTTCCTTGAGCGGTTTTGATACGCATACCGGGCAGGTGGAGCAACAAGGCCGGCTGCTCAGGCAGTATAGCGAAGGACTGAGCACGTTCTTAAAGGAGTTGAAGCTGACCGGTAAGCTAGACGACACACTTGTACTCACCTTTTCTGAGTTCGGCCGCAGAGTGGAGCAGAACGGCAGCAATGGAACAGACCACGGCACAGCTAACAATCTCTTTGTTTTCGGCGGCTCGCTGAAAAAGCAAGGGATTTTTAACGATGTTCCTGACCTTACGGATCTCGATAACGGCGACCTGAAATATAAGATAGACTTCCGCTCTGTCTACGCTACCGTTCTGGATAAGTGGCTGGGTGTGAGCAACCGGGTGGTACTGAACCGTAATTTTTCAAATCTGGACTTCCTGTAGCTCGGCGGAGATGCCGGTACTCAGTTGCAGCTGCTTTCTATCAGCCGGTCAGCCTTGCTGCTGCCCAGCTTTTTAACAAAGCGAAGGTCTTCGCAGGCGCCTTCTTTGTCGCCCTGTCTTAATTTCTTTTGTGCCTGTTGAATCACTTCATCGATATACTCCTCGTTATATCCGAGTTGTTCTTTCAGCTGCATGATCTTCTTCTCGTCATCTTCGGTATACTTGCCCTTTTCTTTTTGGGAGTAGAAGTTCGTAATGGCGGCTGTCAGTTCTTGCTGAGCACGGTAAGCATTGATGGCGTTTCTGATATCTTTGGGGCTTTGCGTAAGACAGCCGCGATCACTCAGGCTAAAGGTAACTGGCATAGTCATGATACTGGTGGTGTCAAAGCCGGCTGGTACCAGCCATTTTCCCGAGCTCAGCCGCACGATCCGCAGCGCCTCATCGTCGAGGTCGACACCCAGGCCTTTTTCTACCCGCGAACCATAGACCTGTCCATTCGTGCCCAGTCTGAAGCTCACTTCTATCGTGCCCTGGATACAGTTCTGCCTGGAGTAGCCCGGGTAGATCAGATTTTGGGATATAAAAGTTTGCATGCCTCTCTTCCCCCCTCTGAAGGAAGGTTGATCTCCCCCCGGCTTATCAAACAGCGCCAGACATGTAATCAATAACCAATTCAGGATCATACCATTGTATAACGAAGAAACAATGGAATTATTGAAAGGTGTGAGAAAGAATTATTTGAGGGTCAGGGCAATTGGCCAGGTACCGTTCCCGCTCTGAGTACCGGCATACCCCAGGGTAGTCTCCTCTCATTCCCTCCAGGTCGAGAATGAGCTGGAAGTGTAAATGCGGAGGCCAGTGCCCGTTTTCTTCAGGAACTCCGAACTCGGCAAACCGGGCGCCGGCTCTGATCTCCTCTCCCTCACTTAATCCTGAGATAGAACTCAGGCTAAGGTGCCCGTAAAGACTGTAGATATGCTCTTCTCCTGCTCCGTGACTAAGTATGATCGTTGCGCCGTAGTCGCCATGCCGGTCATTAAACTGATAGCTGTGCACCCTTGCCGGGAGCGGACAATAGACCGGTGTTCCCGCACTGCCCCAGATGTCGGTGCCGAGATGCAAACGGCGCGGTTCTCCTCCCGCAGTATCAAAGTGCTCACTGCGGCTGTAAATGGTGCGATGTTCAGCATATCCTCCGATGCCGTAGCGGCATGAATGCTGCTTTAGTTCTTCTTCTACGTAGGCAGAAAAAGCTGCGGTATCTTTAAGAACGGCCTCGCTCAGCGAGGTGTTTTTACTGGTAAAATCCATTGCCAGCAGCCGGTCATACGCAGGGTTAAAATCTACAACAGGAAACACCTGCTGAGCTGCTGTATTCAGTTTGATGTCAGGCATGTTTGCCATCTAAAAGATAATAATAGATATAAATAAAGTGTGATAAAGCGCCGAGCACTACAAAAACATGCCAGATCTCGTGCGTATGAAAGCGTTTCCCGCAAGGCCTGTCCTGATAATAAAAGTAGGTCCCCCCTATATAGAAAACGCCGCCCAGAAGCATCCACCATATGGCGGCAAGGGGCAGCACCGAGAGCATCTGGCTGATGAGAGGTACGATGAGGCAGCCCATCGAAATGTATAGTGCAAGAGATACACGCTCGTTCAGCAGCCTGTCCCTGATTTTGAGAATACAGCCTGTCGCAGCAATAGCCCACACGACGGCCAGGAGAGCCCATTTTATCCATCCTGCAAAGACAAGCAGGGAGGTAGGCGTATAGGTTCCGGCAATCATCAGGTAGATGCAGCAATGGTCGCACTTCTGCAAGAAGCGAAGTCCTTTTTCCGATCCTGAAAAACCGTGATAGACGGCGCTGATCAGAAACAAGAGAAAGGCACAGCCGCTATAAACAAAGCCCGAGACAATTTCAGCAGGAGATTGTGCTTTCACATAAATAAGGACACACGCCGGGATAGCCAGAAGTGCGGGCAGGGCATGCGTGTAGAAATTAACAGGCTCCCTGATTGCCCTCATTCGTCAGTATCAGGCTGGCGCGGCTCCTTGCTGATCTTATCAAAGATCTTGTCCATCCGCTCCACATACTCGTTCGTATCATCAACGAAGAACTCCAGCTGAGGGATGATCCGCACCTGATTCTTAATCCTGCTCCCTAATTTATAGCGTATCTCGCTTGCATGTGCTTTTACTGTATTGAGTGCAAGCGATGTGTTTTGGTTGTTGAAGAAGCTGAGGAAAACCCTTGCAATCGCCAGGTCGGGGGTCACCCTCACCTTTGTAATGGTAACAAGAGTATTAGGCAGAAAACTCATGCCTTCCCGCTGAAAGATCTCCGCCAGGTCTTTCTGTATAACTCCCGCGAATTTTTGCTGTCGTTTGCTTTCCATCTTATAATAACGTTGCCTCCTGACTAAAGTTGAGAAGAATTATAAATCCTTCTTTCCTGTCAAAGGTACGTAAATTCCTTTATGAAAACAGGCTGAAAGGGCCGCCAGGTCTTCTGTATGTGATCTGGCGCATTTTCGAAAATCTCATTTTTTGTACCTTTACGAGACACGGAGGCTTAAGCGCCTGCCTTTGCCGGCCCCTCATAAGCGCTCTGAACCTAAATGACCATTGATCTTTAAAACTGACGATATGGAAACTATTCTTGTTCCGGTTGATTTTTCCAGGGCTTCCGATCACGCTGCCAAGTATGCCCTGCGCATTGCTCAGCAAATAGGAAACTGCCGGCTCCTGCTGCTGCATGTTGTTCGGGTTGGCTATTATGAAACGATACTGCCCTCTGTTGACTATACACAGTACGGCGACGAAGATATTCAGCGCATGCACAATCAGTTCGTGAAGAAACTGAATAACCTTAAAGACCGGCTCTGCTCGCTCTGCGAGAAAAAAGTGCCCGTCGATATCAGCATAGAGGAAGGCAGCCTGCTCGCTATCATTAACGAGGTGAACGAACACGAGGATCCCTTTCTGGTTGTGATTGGCAGTAATGGAAGGAATGATATGGACGACCGGTCCCTCGGAACCAACACTATAAAAATTGCCAGGACCTCCAGCAGGCCTGTGCTCGTGGTGCCCCCTTGCGCGCTCTTTAAGCCGGTAGAAAAAGTGGTGCTCGCCTGTGACTTCCGCAAGGTTTCCGAGACGATGCCCGTTCATAGTCTGAAGAATATCGTCAAGACGTTCGGCTCGAGGCTGGAGGTATTGAACGTGAATCCCAAAGGCGAGCAGCTAAAGGAAGAGGTGCTCAGAGAGCAGGCCCTGCTTGATGAGATGCTTACCGATGTGGAGCATGAATACCAGTTTACAGAGCACAAGAATGTTGCGGAAGGGATTCTGGATTACGCGAAACATAGCAAGGCGCAGATTATCATTTCTCTGCCGAGAAAGTACAGTTTCTTCGAGTCCATTCTTCATGACAGCGTCTCTGCACGGCTCACCTTCCGCTCGGAAAAGCCCGTCCTGCTGCTCAGGGCTGAATAGAAACTATGCACCTGTCCCCTCTCAGGAGGGGATAGGCGCATATGGATACCTCTGCATATGAATATCTCTGACCTTCTCAAATACCAGTTTTCTGAACTCGTCTACGTTCTCTTTGTTTAGTGCAGAGATAAAGACAGCAGGCATGTTGTGGCGGCTCATCCAGGTGTTCCTGAAATCCTCGAGGGTTAAGGTCTGACCTTCCTCCGCGCCCTCATGCGTGTAGGCATCGATCTTATTAAAAACAGTGATCGTTTCCTTGTCGGCCGCACCAAGGTCTTTTAATGTTTCGTTAACCGTTCTGATCTGGTCCTCGAAGTTCGGATGAGAGATGTCGACCACATGGATCAGCACATCTGCCTCTCTTACTTCATCAAGGGTCGACTTAAAGCACTCGACCAAGTGGTGAGGGAGCTTGCGAATGAAGCCGACAGTGTCAGAAAGCAGAAAGGGAAGATTTTCTATCACCACTTTCCTGACGGTCGTATCCAGCGTCGCGAAGAGCTTGTTCTCGGCAAAGACGTCCGATTTGGACACCATGTTCATGATGGTAGATTTACCCACATTGGTATAGCCCACCAGCGCTACCCGTACAAGTTCTCCCCGGTTTTTTCTTTGCGTTTCGTTCTGCTTGTCAATCAGTTTCAGCTTTTCCTTCAGGAGAGCGATCTTGTTCTGAATCATCCGGCGGTCACTCTCGATCTGCGACTCCCCCGGACCGCGCATTCCGATCCCTCCCTTTTGCCGCTCAAGGTGGGTCCACATCCTCGTCAGCCTCGGCAATAAGTATTGAAGCTGTGCCAGCTCTACCTGGGTCTTCGCCTGCGCCGTTTGCGCCCTGCGGGCAAAGATGTCGAGGATCAGATTGCTCCGGTCAAGGATCTTGACCTCTAACTCCCGTTCAATATTTCGAATCTGTGAGGGCGACAGCTCGTCGTCAAATACTACCAGATCAATCTCTTCCGACTTTACATAAGCCTGAATTTGCTCCAGTTTTCCCTTCCCCACAAACGTCGCCCTGTCCGCTCGCTGCATCCTCTGAGTGAATGTTTTTTCGGTAATTCCTCCCGCTGTCTCGACCAGGAACTCTAACTCTTCCAGGTACTCCCGCTCCAGCTCGTCAGTCTCATCCGGCGTAATAATGCCGACAAGTACTGCACGTTCCGGCTTCACTGCCGTATCATAAAATTTTTGTCTCGCCATGTATTATTAAAAATTGTCGTCACTGACTAATTGTCGGGCCTGCTGCCCAAACTCTTAGCCACTGAGGTTGGTTAGTGCCAGTTTCGCTCCGGTCGCCAACTAGTATCCTTCCCCCTGCAGCTTTTCCAGCTCCATACAAAAGGCTTTCATTGCAGCGCCCGGCTCGTCCTGTTTCATAAAATTTTCTCCAATGAGAAATCCGTCATATCCTGCTCTTTTTAACTCAAGAATAATGCCCGGATTACTGATTCCGCTCTCAGAAACCTTTAAAAACTCACTGGGGATCTTACTTACCAGGTCAAAGGAATGCTGAACGGACACAGAAAAATCAGAAAGGTTCCGGTTGTTCACTCCCACTGCATCGACATCGGCGCAGATGCTCTCTTCCAGCTCAGCCAGGTTGTGAACTTCAAGCAGGACATTAAGCCCGATGCTTTTGGCCAGTCTGGCGAACCTTGCAACTGCAACCGGCCTGAGGATCGACGCGATCAGCAGGATAATATCGGCTCCTATCGCTTTGGCCTCAATGATCTGGTACTCATCAAGAATGAACTCTTTTCTGAGAACCGGAATGGTGTTACTCGCCCTCGCTTCAACCAGATCGGCAACACTCCCTCCGAAAAACTTTCTGTCGGTGAGGACAGATAAAGCGGAAGCTCCCGCCGCTGCGTAGCTGCTCGTGACAACGGATACATCGGCAGTACTGTTAATCGTGCCTTTTGATGGTGAAGCCCGTTTAAACTCAGCAATAATGCCCGTCCTGTCTGCCGCCAGCATAAAATCACGCAGGGAGTAGCACGGTCTTGAAAACATCTCTGTTTCTTCAAGTCTGCTCACGGGAACACTGTGCCGGGCGTCGCGCACCTCCACCAGCTTGTTTTTAGCAATGTCCTCCAGAATGCCGCCCGGATTCCTGAACAGCGAGGTCTCCGAAATTGGGTGTGTCATTTTCTTTCTTTAAGTTTTTTTGAAGATATCTCTTTAATTTCCTTCTTTGTTCAGCAGCCAATTGCTGATCATTGCTTTCCCGTGATCCGTCAGCACCGACTCAGGGTGAAACTGCACGCCCTTCACGTCATATTTAAGGTGCCTGAGCGCCATGATCACGCCCTCTGTGTCTTTGGCTGTGACCTGAAGGTCGGCGGGCAGGTCGTCCCTGTTCACCGCCCAGGAATGATATCGCCCGATCTTAAAGGTCTGCGGCAAGCCCCTGAAGAGCGTCTCCTCGTTGTCGAGTACCTGCATTTCTGTCGCCCGGCCATGTACCGGATAGGAAAGGTTGTAAAGGCTGCCTCCGAAGACTTCAGCAATGGCCTGCACTCCCAGACAAACGCCCAGGATGCTTTTGCTCGGAGCGTACGTTTTGATCACATCCAGCAATAGTCCCGCTTCCGAAGGGATGCCGGGACCGGGCGACAGGACGATCTTGTCAAACTGTTCCACTTCTTTCAGATCAAACTTGTCATTTCTCCATACCACCGGGTCATGACCGCATTCGTGAAGGAGATGCACCAGATTGAATGTAAATGAGTCGTAGTTGTCTATCACTAATATCTTCATGCTTCAGTCTTTTCTGTTTTTGGGACAATGGTTTCTGCCAGTTCTATGGCCTTGCGCAAGGCCATAATTTTATTGTTCACTTCATTGAGCTCACTTACCGGGTCTGAATCGGCCACGATGCCTGCACCGGCCTGGTAGTGCAGTACGTTATTGCGGCTCATAAACGACCGGATCATGATGGCATGATTAAAGTCGCCATTGAACCCCAGGTAACCGATGGCCCCGCTATAGAAGCCTCTTCCTGTTTTTTCATACCTGTCGATCAGCTGCATTGCCCGGTACTTCGGCGCACCGCTCAGCGTGCCGGCAGGGAACGTGTCGCCCACCACAAAGAATGGGTCGGTTCCTTCCTTGAGCTTGCCCGATACTTTTGACACCAGGTGGATGATATGTGAGTAATACTGCACTTCTTTAAAGGCCTTGACCTGCACATTACTGCAATGACGGCTCAGGTCGTTACGAGCCAGATCAACCAGCATCACATGCTCAGCACTCTCCTTGGGGTCGTTCTCCAGCTTATCCGCCAGCTGAGCGTCGAGCACGTCGTTCCCCGTCCGCCTGAAGGTTCCGGCAATGGGGTAGATGGTGGCTTCGTCATTCTTGATGGTCAGCTGGGCCTCCGGCGAGGATCCAAAGATCTTAAAGTTGCCGTAGTCGAAATAGAAAAGATACGGAGAGGGGTTGATCGACCGCAGAGCGCGGTACACGTTAAACTCATCCCCCTTAAATGCCTTCGAAAATCCTCTTGATGGTACAATTTGAAACACGTCGCCGCGGAAAATATGCTTCTTCATGTTTTCCACGATCTCGATGAACTCCTCGTCGCTTTGGTTCGAATCTTCAGCGGCATCCGATTCAAAAGGATACTGCGGAAAATCTTTGTTCTGAGTGAGGTACTGCAGCTTTTCAAGTCCTGAAGGTTCTTCAGCACTAAGCCCGTGCTCAAACAGGTATAGTTCGTTCCTGAAGTGATCAATCGCGATCACGTAGCGGTAAATATGGTACTGAAGCGTGGGAATGTCACGGGCCGGCGACAGTGCCGAGTGAAGCGTAATATCCTCGAAGTGGCGGATCGTCTCGTAGGTGAAGTACCCAAAGAGCCCATTCGAAATGAACTTGAAGGCAGGATCACTTTCATATTCGAACTGTTCACGAAAATTGGTGATCTCCTTCTGAAGGTCCAGCTTGCTGACATCGGTTGCCTTGCTTGTCCCGTCAGGGAAAGTAGCAGTGAGCGTATCGCCGTTGAGCACAATGCCGGCCATCGGGTCGCAGCATACATAGCTCATACTGTTCTCGCGACTGTGATAGTCCGAGCTTTCCAGGAGGATACTGTTGGGATAAACGTCGCGGAGACGAAGATAGATGCTCACCGGAGTGGTTGTATCGGCAAGAAGTTTCTTAAAAGAAGTATGCAGTTTGTACATGATGCTTGATGTTTAAGTTTTGCTCATGCCGGGATACAAAAAAACCCGGCACTGAAGCGTCGGGTTTTTAATCTATTTATCTGTATCGGTTGAAAACTTATCCAGTATAAACATATCCGTTCCCGGCGCCATACGATGTCTGCCACCACCAGTTCTGAATATATTTAGTTGCTAACATAATACAAATGAAGTTAAAGCAAATTAAATTGTCAATAGCATGGATGTTTTTTCTGCTTTTGACGGTACTAATGGCTGATGCCGAACAGGGGTCTTCCTCCCTGTAAAATAGCTGCTACAATGATCAGCAAGCTCAGGCTGAAGTAGATGGCGACCGACCGGTGTTTGTCGACACTGTTCACAAAGCGCTTTGATTTAGCATTTCCAATGGTGATGAGTATAGCAGCGGCGAGCATCATCGCCACATGTTCCACTGTCCAATATCTTAAAGTAGCGTCTTTCATGGTCGTTCCCATATTCTGGAACTGAACAAAGGGGCTCACGAAGTAGAGGAAGAGGCCGATAACTACCTGGATATGAGTGGAAATGAGTGTGATCAGATTGAACGATTTATTGCCTTTGGTGAAGGGCTTATTGCCGAACCAGCCGGAAAAGGCAAGGATAGTAGCGATCACAAGGGCGATAAAAACGATAAAACGTAATCCTGAATGGGCTTGAAATAAGAGCTGATACATAACAAGTCGATTGATTGATTGCCTCAAATAAACGAAAATATACTAACACATCCCGTCTCAAATTGAATTTTAAGCGATATAAGGGGCGGGCTTCGTTTAAATTGAGCACTGCCGCTCTTGCGTTCACCATCCGGCTGATCCCCAGGTCCGGCCGTGTTTAAAAATCGAGAGTTTAAAAGATCTGTTCCCATGGAGCAAACATAAGCTGGAAAAATCCAAAAAGCGAGTAGCGGGTGGTCCGTGTCAGGAAATGTCTTCAATTGTCTTAATTTGTCCGGATTTGTCAGGGAGGAAAGCGCAGTTTAAGCCCCTCTTCCGGGCGCGCGTTGCGAGACATGTTCGGGAATGCCGGCAGGCATGTTCGCCTTTTCTATCATGTTTCTCCGGTGCGGCTCCGATCAGGCTCCGGCGCCACCCGGAGAAAATTCGGAGCCGCATTGGAGAAATATAAGAAAAAGATAAACGCCGGGGCGAATACGTCCCGCAGATGCCTCGCACATGTCTCGCACACTTCTCAGGCATTTCTCTACTTAGCCAGCTGGTGCCCGGTGCCTGGACAGTGAGATGCCATTCGCATGCAGGCTCCGCTGGGTGTCAGTGCCGTGTCAGCTCTCCTGATATTTCAGGCCTTCAACCCGTAAAAAAAGCTATTTTTGAGAAAGACCAATGCTGGTCGTGTTATCAGAATCCTCAGCAATGTATCCGGAAGATTTACTTAAGCAGATTGCCTTCATCAAAGAGATAGACAAGTTGAAATATATACAGCGAAAGACGAAGCTGTTCAACAGTGACCGGAATGAGAACGATGCGGAGCACAGCTGGCATCTGGCCCTCATGGCCATTGTATTAGCGCAACACTCGAATGAGCCTGTGGATATCCTCAAAGTGGTAAAGATGGTGCTCATACATGATATTGTTGAAATTGACGCGGGAGACACCTTCATTTACGATACAAAGAAGGCGCATTGTAACACAGAGGAGGAGCGTCTGGCTGCGAACCGCATTTTCGGCCTGCTGCCTGAAGAGCAGGCGCAGGAATTGATCGCGGTGTGGGAGGAGTTTGAAGCCGGCGAAACCAATGAAGCGAAGTTCGCAAGGTCGATGGACAGGCTTGAGCCCTTGCTTCAAAATACCTCGAATCAGGGCGGTACCTGGAAGGAGTATGGCGTAAGCTACCCGAAAGTGTACGAAAAGAAGAAGGTGATAAAGGACGGCTCTGAAGTAATATGGCAGTATGCCGAGGAGCTTATTAACGAAAGCGTCGAAAAGGGAATTTTAAGTCGGGGGTCCTGACAGCGGCTGCTTTTGTTGCTGTTCGCCTGCAGTAACTTAGCTTGAGCGTCGTTTATTCGTCATGTGCACATCATGCTTTTGTTGCTATGGAGTTTGTCAAACTTAACTGTGTTGTCCTGATCACACCGGGCTTTGGTTGCATTCTTGTAACCGGGCAAAGTGCGGTCCGGTAAAGAGGCCAGCTTGTTCCGCCGATTTTACGTACAATCAAAGAACATCAAGCATAAAAAAACGCGGTGAAATTATTTGCTTAGTCGACAGCTTTTGGGCCGGATTTCTGGGTGGGATAGGAATTCAAATAGGGTAAAAAAATAAGCCCTCGATGGGCGAGAGCTCAAACTAACCAATTATAAACCTAAATTAAACGAAAGGGCTGTAGGAGAAGGAGTCGAACCTTCAAGGAGAGGTTAGTCCGTTTCCGGATTTCCCGTATTCTCCGCCACCGAGACAAGGAGGTGTGTCTGCCTGTTTCACCACCCTACAGTATTTATTGTTGCTGTTTTAAAGAACTATAGTACAAATATAATATATGTTTATATTGTTTGCAAATATTTTAACAAAAAAATTAATACGTACGAATATTGCAAAAAATCGGCACTATCGTTGTAATTTATTAAGATGAATTCTCTGGCTTCCTGTGCCTGACTAGGCCTGTTCTGCCTCTGTCTCCTTAATGTCGTTTGCAACTTCTACCAGTTGAAAGCCGCGAAGTTGGCTTACATCAATGTTTTTTGTCAGCAGGTACCTTTTAGCTTTTATATACCCTTCCAGAGAATATGAAAAGAATGGAAGAAATGTAGCCATAATCTTATAAACTTTATATACAGGTGTTTACGTCGGGGTTAAAGGAAGTGTTTCGCAAAATTTGTTTTTTTAGACTTGTCTGCTTCTCCCTGCCGTTTCATCAAGGGAGTTTGCGGGGGCTTTACTACCGGAGGCCGTTGATCCAGCAAGGAAAAATGTGCGCTGCAGGTGTTTAGCCATTGCGGAGAGCTGCCATCCAGCCGGTTTGTGGTGGCAGATCCAGATGCGTGCGGCTAGTGTTTTACGGGGGAGTGCCGCTGTCTGGCAATGTATGCATGAGCGGAAGTTCGGAGCTTAAACCGAAAATAAGCGGGCCGTCTGTTTTCCCGCGAATATTGTGGCCAATAGCAATTCACGGGTTCACTCCTGACCGCGCTCTGAGTTTTATCGTGAACGACTCAGCACTCCTTTTGCAATCCCTTTCCAGGTCTTCGGCGCCTCTCGCAGAAGTGCCGAAGGATTGTCGAAGTAGATCGAAGCCCGGTCAGGACGTTATCCGGAAAGGCCTGGTATGGCTGCTTCACATGTTGTACGTAAACTTGACTATTGTTATTAAGTTGGTCTGGCAGCGGCGAAAGAAATTTATGCCTATTCTTGTGCACAGCCCTCCCAGGGTCGGCAGCAAAAAAATAAGCCCTCGATGGGCGAGAGCTCAAACTAACCAATTATAAACCTAAATTAAACGAAAGGAGCTGTAGGAGAAGGAGTCGAACCTTCAAGGAGTGGTTAGCCCGTTTCCGGGTTTCCCGTATTCTCCGCCACCGAGACAAGGAGGTGTGTCTGCCTGTTTCACCACCCTACAGTATTTTGCTGTTGTTAGCAACTGATACAAAGATAAATAGCAGGAAATGTTTGTTGCAAATATTTTAAGGAAATATTTTAATTTTTGTTAAGTTTTTATTTACTTCGTAGGGATATTAATATCTTTCAAAAAACTAATGGAAAAGAAGAGCGTAAATTCAGAAATTGATAATCTGGACATGCAGATCCTCTCGATACTGATGGAAGATGCCACCATCCCCTACACCGAAATCGCTAAAAAGCTGATCGTCTCAGGTGGCACGATTCACGTGCGGATGAAGAAAATGCAGGATCTGGGTATTATTAAAGGGTCTAACCTTATTGTAGATGCTCAGAAGATCGGGTATGACGTTTGTGCGTACCTTGGGATCTATCTGGAAAAGGGTTCTACCTACAAAGATGCTGTTGGTAAGCTCGAAAAGATTAAGGAAATCGTGGAATTGCATTATACTACCGGTGCCTGGAGCATGTTTGCCAAGATCATTTGCCGGGACACGAATCACCTCAGAGAAGTTCTGAATGAGCAGATTCAAACTGTTGAAGGCATTTCCCGTACAGAGACTTTCATTTCACTTGAAGAAAGCATTAAACGCCAGATCAGTCTCGATCTTTAGTTATTCCTTTCCTATGACATAAAAAGGCCGTTCTGATCGTCAGAACGGCCTTTCTTATATAGAGATTCTTTTTTCTATTTTTCGGCGTACAACACGCTTTTTACAGCCTTGACCACTCTTTCCGCGTTTGGAAGAGCTTCTTTGATCAAAGTTGGTGCATATGGCAGTGATACGTCAGCAGATACAACACGTAAAACCGGAGCGTCGAGATAATCGAACGCGTCTTTCTGTACTTTGAATGCTATTTCTGTAGCGATTGATGCCAGCGGCCATGCTTCTTCGACTATTACCAGCCTGTTGGTCTTCTTTACAGAATTGATGATCGTATCGTAGTCGATCGGGCGAACGGTGCGGAGGTTGATCACCTCGGCGTTGATGCCTTCCTTGTTAAGTTCTTCTATTGCAGGATGAACTACTCTCGGCAGCATCTTACCAAAAGAAACGATTGTCACGTCTGTTCCTTCTTTTTCGACGTGAGCTTTTCCTAGTTCAAGATAATACTCCTCTTCAGGAACCTGTCCTTTGTCGCCATACATCAATTCAGATTCCATAAAGATCACCGGATCCGGATCGATAATAGACTGTTTTAATAAGCCTTTAGCATCGTAAGGATTGGATGGAACCACCACTTTGAGGCCAGGGCAGTTTGCATACCAGTTCTCGAAGTTCTGCGAATGCTGAGCTCCCAGCTGTCCTGCATTTCCGGTTGGGCCACGAAAAACGATTGGCACGGAGAACTGACCACCACTCATCGAAAGGATCTTCGCTGCACCATTGATGATCTGGTCAATGGCGACAAGTGAAAAGTTAAAGGTCATGAATTCTATGATCGGCTTTACGCCATTCATTGCAGCACCGGTTCCAATACCAGCAAATCCCAGTTCAGCAATAGGTGTGTCAATCACCCGTTTTGGACCAAATTCGGCCAGCATTCCCTGGCTAACTTTGTAAGCGCCGTTATATTCGGCCACTTCCTCGCCCATTAAGAATATTTTTTCGTCTTTACGCATCTCTTCGGTCATTGCTTCCCGAAGCGCTTCTCTGAACTGTATTTCTCTCATTGTTTGCTAAATGATTATTTGGAACGCAAATATAAGCAGGAATGTTTGAGAAACAAGGATGGGCGGCCAATCCTCGGGGGCTAAGGAAGTACTTATTTGCGGTATGACAATCCCGTGGCAAAGGAGCCTTCATTTCCCTGAATGCGCGTGGGCTATGGAGGTTTAATGCCGGTTTTCCCCGTGTAAAATCTTTCTGACAGAAGCTGCCACACGAGGATGAAAGTGCGCCCAAGGTTCTTTTTGACCTAAAAAAAGAGGCTGAACTCAGTTCTGAGACAGCCTCCGTATTTGTTTAATCATTCTTGTCTTACAACTCCCCTTTTCTTTCTCTTGTGCGGTTTTTAAAGTCGCCTCTGTGCTTCCTGACTTTTTCCTGTTGCTGTTGCCTCAAATCTGCAAAAGTCTTTTTTTGGTCGTCGCTGAGAAGCTTATTGATCTTATCGTCAGCATCTTTCCGCTCTTGCATCTGCTGCTCAAACATCTTCTTCCTGTCCTCTGCGGCACTGGCACGGATCTTTTCCATTTCTTTTGCCCTGTCAAGATTGATCTGATAGACCTCCGACTTTTGCTTTTCATTTAGCGACAACTTCTGGCTGAGGTGATCGGTCATTAACTGCGCCCTTTCCTCAGGGCTTTTCTTTTGCCTTGAAGGTTTTTCCTGCGAGAATGTGGAGATGCTCAGTGCCATGAACAGTGCCGCTGTCAAGATTGTCTTTTTCATTGTTTTGCGTTTTATATCAAGTGTTTGTTTCATTAATAGATCGCAAAAACTGAAAAGGGTTTAAGCTGGATTGCTAAAAATCATGCTCGACTGCAGGTACACCGATTAAAGAGGAGGTAAGTTTTTTTAAGGCCTTATCCCTCGCCACATAAAGAATCCGGCCGACAAGGGATCGGCACCTTTATCTCTGCCTGCGGCAGGAAGTACCGCTCGATCAGTTCGGCAAGTATGATTATGCTACTCTTTCCGAGCGTGACAGGGATATTGCAAAGACCGTCAACGTACTGGGTGAGTTTTGTGATACAGGTTCTTCATCATATTATTATCACTGCAGATGGATTTTTTCATTTGCTGATGAAGGGCTTCTGTAGGGTCTTTTAAGAAAGGTCCCGCTTGTGATGGGTAAAAACAGCGTATCTAAACTTTATCAATACAAGTTCGATAGCAATACCAATGCAAAGATGGGAATCAACGGAGAAGAGTACTTCTTTTATTTGCAAAACTATTAATGAGTTTTAGCAATACCACTCTAGCGGAGTCGGTTCTTGATGTTCCGGACTCTCTCGTATATTTGTCATTATGAACTTCTTCGACTTTCAGCGTATACAACCGCTAAGACGTATTGCAATTACGATAACCCTGCTCATATGCCTGGGCCTTACTAACACTGTTAAAGGCCAGACGCCGGGAGCCGCGCTTTACAATCCTTCCGCAGATGCAGCTGCTGATCTCAAAAGTGCAGTATCAAAGGCAGCGAAGGAAGGGAAGCATGTTTTTGTTCAGATCGGGGGAAACTGGTGTGTCTGGTGTCTGCGGTTTAATAAGCTTGTGACTGAGAACGATACGCTGAAGACGATCATAAAGGACAACTACGTGGTTGTACACCTCAATTATAGCAAGGAAAATAAGAACGAGAAGGTGCTCGCATCTTTGGGTTATCCCCAGCGGTTCGGTTTTCCGGTCTTCGTCATCCTGGATAACAAGGGACTGCGTCTGCATACCCAGAACAGCGCATATCTGGAAGACGGCAAGGGTCACAGTGCGAAGAAAGTGGAGGAGTTTTTAAAAGGCTGGACACCCGCTGCTTTAAGTCCGGATAGTTATAAGTAAATCTGGTAAGGAGGTTGTCTCCTTGTTAAAAATAGCCTATCTTGTATCCTGCATTTATCCAGGTACAGCCTCTTTTCACGGTATAGAGGCTTATCTCATATGCTTTGCGATTTATTATGAATAGATATCTTTCGAAGATTGCCGCTTCGCTTTTAATTTCATTTGTGTTTGCCGGCGCCCTTCCTGCTTTTGCCCAAAAAAAGAGAAGGACAGTCCTGCCCTGAAAATCTACAGGGCCACCCCTGAAAAGGTCAATGACCTTGTGCACACCAAACTGGATGTACGCTTTGATTATGCGAAGCGGTATCTGTATGGCAAGGCCTGGATCACCCTGAAGCCGCACTTCTATTCAACCGACTCGCTTCGACTCGATGCGAAAGGGATGGATATTAAGCAGGTAGCACTTGTCGGAGCGCGGCAATTGACTCCGTTGAAGTACTCCTACGATGGGAAACAGATCCTGGTGAAGCTTGATAAGCTTTATAAACAGGCGGAGAACTACACGATATTTATTAATTACGTTTCCAAACCTGATGAATTCAAAGCAGAGGGGAGCGCCGCTATAACTGATGCCAAGGGTCTTTATTTTATTAATCCCGATGGTAAAGACCGTGAGAAACCTATACAGATCTGGACGCAGGGAGAAACTGAAGCGTCTTCGGTGTGGTTTCCGACTATTGACCGTCCGAATCAGAAGTGCACCTCCGAGCTCACGATGACGGTTCCCGGAAAGTATACCACGCTCTCGAATGGCAGGCTGACGCTCCAAAAGAATAATCCGGATGGCACCCGGTCTGATACCTGGAAGATGGACCTACCTCACTCACCCTACCTGTTCATGATGGCTGTTGGTGATTTCCGTGTCTATAAAGATAAATGGCGTGATAAGGAGGTTAGCTATTACCTGGAACCGGCCTATGCGCCCTTCGCTAAGCAGATCTTCGGTAATACCCCCGAGATGATCGGGTTCTTTTCTAAAAAGCTCGGAATTGATTTTCCGTGGAACAAATACGCTCAGATTGTAGTTCGGGACTACGTGAGCGGAGCTATGGAAAATACAACCGCCACGCTGCATGGTGAATCTGTACAGGCAACCGACCGCGAGCTGCTGGACGAGAATAAAGGAGAGGATGTGATTGCTCACGAGCTTTTTCACCAGTGGTTTGGCGACTACGTTACTGCAGAAAGCTGGAGCAACCTGACTGTGAATGAGTCTTTCGCCGACTTTAGCGAAATTTTATGGAACGAATACAAATACGGAAAAGATCAGGGCGATGCCAAGTCCTATAAGGGGATGGAATTATATCTTTCTTCTTCGGCAGATTCGGCGAAAAAACTGGTCAGGTTCCATTATCGTGACAAGGAGGATATGTTTGACCTGGTGAGCTATCAAAAAGGTGGCAGGATCCTATACATGCTTCGCGATTACCTGGGTGAGGATGCATTTTTTAAGGGCTTGAATCTCTATCTCCGACAAAATGCCTTTAAAAATGGAGAAGCGCATCAGCTGAGGCTCGCGCTCGAGGAAGTTAGTGGAAAAGACCTGAATTGGTTTTTCAATCAATGGTATTTCAGGGCCGGGCATCCTACGTTAAAAATAGATTATGCCTGGGATGAGAACACAAAAACACAGAAAGTCATTCTTACGCAGATGCAGCAGGCTGCGCCATTTATCCTGCCTTTTAAGGTCGACATTTATGTGAAGGGCAAGAAGGAGCGGCATTCGGTGCTGATGCAGGATAAGCAGGACACCCTCACGTTCAGGACGGAGGCGAAACCGGATCTGGTAAACGTGGATGCAGAGAAAGTGCTGCTTGCGCGAAAGACAGATAATAAGTCTGTTCAGCAGTTTGCCTATCAGTATTTCAATGCCCCTCTTTATGGTGACCGTCTGGAGGCGATGGAAGCTTGCTCGGAGCAGCAGCTGCAGAACGAGGACGCGAGGAAGGTGATCCTGGCTTGTCTTAAAGATAAGTATTATGGTCTGCGGATAAAGGCAATTAATTCTCTGGAACTTGGAAGTGAAACCATCCGCTCGCTGGCTGTGCCCGTGTTAAAAGATCTTGCCTCTAATGACCCGAGGACCCTGGTAAAGGCGGCTGCGTTAGGTGCATTGGCATCGCTGAGAGATGGTGGGAACCGCAGCGTGTTTGATGAGGGTATGAAAAGTGCTTCCTATGCTGTTCAGGGTGCTTCTTTGATGGGCATCGCGATGATTAATACCGGAGACGCTTATACACTGGCAAAGAAATTAGAAGCCGACAGCAAGGGAGAGCTTGCTAAAGCTATTGTGACTGTCTATGCCCTGAACGGAGGGAGCGGCGAGCTTGGCTATATAGAAAAAGCGTATCAGGGTGCCGAGCTGCAGGGAAAGGTAGAAATGGCGCCTGCCTACATCAGTGTCTTGTCGCGCGTGAATGACGCAGAAGTGGTAAAGGAAAAGCTCAAAGAGTTTAAAGACCTGGGCATAAAATATAAGCAGTATGGAATAGACCGGTTCATGCTATCCCTTTTTGAGGGCTTAAAGCAGAATAAGGAGTCGCAGCTGAGTGCGGCAACCGCCGCAGAAAAGGAGATGTTAAACCAGCAGCTGTCGGTTATAGCCGCTTCAATCCGGGAGCTGCAGTTGGGCAACTGATCTTTTATTACATTGAGAACATATTTGAGGTGCCGGATTTGTGACTAAGCATTTATTTTTGCTGAATGAATGCTCCTCTCTTTCGCCCGTTTGACCATTTCGATTTCCGGGAAGATGTTTGCTTTCTGACCGGGCAGGAAGCCACTCATCAGTGGCAGGTATTTCCCGCCTGGATGACTGAACGATATGGACTCAGAGACAAGCCGTTCAAGATGCTAGATGAGCGCATTGTGAGCTACAGCGACATCCGAGTGCCGGTCTCGGAGGAGGCATTGGCTGTGCTTGAAAGTCTGGAGGAGGAGATGCAAGCGGCATTCACTGCCGGCTATAGTGCCTTAAACGACCTTGATCAGGTGAGACTGTTCCAGTGGATAGCCAAGCAGGTCTACGGTATTATTCATTTTGAAGTGCGGTCGGGGCTGAGACAACAAAGGTTGCTTGGGGAGCAGTTTAACTTTTCGCCTGGCCTGAGGCAAAAATTCGGGAACCTGCACCTCATGCTTCAATCGCTGCTGCTGCCGATGGAATTTGAGGGAGTGCTGCCCTGGACCATCAACGTGTTCCCTGTAGAGAACCCCGAGAACACGTTCGTTTACAGAGACGAAATTAATACTCTTGTTTTCTCTTTAAGGATGGGTGATTTTGGACTCGTTGCCTGTCTGCAGGACAATGGCGAGAGTAATCATTATCATCACGCGGTTCTTGAACACGTGAAGGGAAAAACACTCAGCCCCCTTCAGTTCGAGGAGCTGTGCGCACGATTTTTCTACTCGGCTTATTTGTTCAATCGCTTGCCTGAATACTCCTTCCTTGCCGCAGCCGACCGGATCTATATTGAGGCGATGCCTTTGAGGATAGCCAGTAAGCCTGTTTATGACCAATGGCAGGTGAAGACCTATGGGCAGGTGCTTGAGAACTTCTGGAAGCCCTGGGGATATACCCTTTTTGAAATCATTAAGAACCCTGAGGAGCCCATGAGCTTCCTTTGATGCTTTATCTGAGCCCCATCTGTTCCAGGAAATAGGGTACGACCTGCGGGTACAGGATGATCGTGATAATCAGCCCTGAGAGTGCGCCAAAGAAGTGTGCGTCGTGATTGATATAGCTGGACTGCCGCGAGGCATACGCGCTGTAGAACAGGTAAACTACTCCAAACAAAACAGCATTCATCGGGATGAAAAGGACGAGCATCGTGGCGCGGGGATTGAACAGAATGAAGCTGAAGATGACGGCTGAAATGGCGCCTGATGCGCCAAGGCTGTTGTATCCGAAATGATCTTTATGCTTGATGATTGTGTTCAGGTCGCTCAGGGCCAGGCTCGCAATATACAGCGCGGCAAATTGCCAGTGTCCGATGGTTGCTTCAAGCTGAAACGCGAAGAAGAAGTAAGACAGCATGTTGAAGAAGAGGTGCCCCCAATCCTGGTGGATCAATCCGCTGGTGAATATGGAGTAGATCCGCAGGCCGCGGCTAACGCTATAGGGATGAAGCATAAACTTCCCATATAAGCCCGGATTGGAGAAGGCATAAAGACTCGTAATGATCGTAAAAACGAAGATAATGCTGGCTACAGGGGCCACCTGGAAATATTGCAACATAAGGCCGGAAAGCTACAAAAAAATATCGTTGCGAGAAACATCGCCGCGGATCATACCGATTATTTCCCCGGCAATTCAGAAGATGCATTTTTAGTCATTACCTTTATCGCAGTAAAACGAATAGGAAATGGATCTATTAAAAGATTACCAGTTCAGCGTTCTTGAACGCTTTTTAAAATATGTTACGATTGATACGCAATCAGACCCTTACTCCGCTTCCTCGCCGTCTACAGAAAAGCAAAAGAACCTGGGAAGGCTGCTTGTTGAAGAGTTGAAGGAGATCGGGATATCAGATGCTGCGTTAGATGAGTTTGGCTACGTATATGCTACCATTCCGGCCACTACCGGAAAAGAGGGGGTGCCGGTGATTTGCTTCTGTTCTCATATGGATACTTCTCCGGATTGCAGTGGCGAAGGCGTAAAGCCCGTTATTCACCGTAACTACGGCGGCGGGGACCTTGTTCTGCCCGACGATGTATCGGTGGTTTTGAAGCCGGCAGATCACCCTGACCTGAAGGAGCAGGTCGGAAACGATATTGTGACGGCGAGTGGTACCACGTTACTGGGTGCAGACAACAAGGCAGGTGTGGCCGAAATAATGGATGCGGCTGCTTTCCTGATGCAGCATCCGGAAATTCCCCATGGTAAGATCAGGATCCTGTTTACTCCGGATGAAGAGATCGGACGTGGAGTAGATAAGGTTGATCTGGATCGTCTGGCCGCCGACTTTGCCTATACGGTAGACGGAGAAACGCTGGGATCTATCGAAAACGAAACGTTCTCTGCCGACTTTGCCGTACTGAAGGTAAACGGCGTGAGTTCGCATCCCGGCTTTGCCAGGGGAAATATGGAAAGCGCCCTTAAAATTGCTTCAGAGATTGTGTCGTGCTTGCCTAAAGACAAGCTGTCGCCCGAAAGTACCGACGGGAAAGAGGGCTTTATACATCCGGTGGCTATGCGGGGAACGGTCGAAGAGGCTGTAGTGGAGTTTATACTGCGGGACTTCGATGATTCTGAGCTCCTTAATCATGAACGGATATTAAAGGCAATAGCTGAGGAAGTGATCGAAGGATATCCTCACTCTTCCTTCAGTCTGGAAGTAAAGCAGCAGTACCGCAATATGAAGCGGGTGCTCGACCAGTATCCCCAATTGATGGAGTATGCCGAGGAAGCCATTAAGAGAGCGGGCCTCAGCCCCAAACTGCAAAGTATCCGGGGAGGAACGGATGGCTCGCGGCTGTCGTTCATGGGGCTTCCCTGCCCGAACATATTTGCCGGTGAGCATGCCTTTCACGGTAAACAGGAATGGGTTTCGGTTCAGGACATGCAGAAGGCCGTCGAAACGATCGTCAATATTGCTCTTGTCTGGGAGGAACGCAGCTGATAAAGTATAAGGCTAACAGAATGAAAAGGGCTGCGCAGCTTCATCCTTACCTGATCCCACTGGGACATTTCCTTTTTTGGGTGCTTGTAATCGTGCTATTGAATGTGAAATGGATCTGGGGATCTGGCTTGCGGATGGTTGATAACATGCAGTATCGCTTTTTGCTCAATAACCTGATTCTGATCGTCTTTTTTTATCTGAATGCCTACTTTCTTTATCCGCAGGGATATAAGAAAAGGGGACTGTTGATATACGTGATCCTTGTGATCTTGTCGATCGTCCTCTTTTCAAAATTTTCTGAGTTCATCTCGCATGAGTTTTTTCCTGTAAAGCGGCATTGGAGAGGCCGGCGCGGAGGATTGCTTTTTGCCCTGCTGCCATATATCTTTATTCTGGGCATCAGCACGAGCTACCGTATCGTTTCTGATTTCTCAAGAAGAGAAAAGGAGCTTAAGGAAAAGGAAAACGAGACGCTGAAGTCGGAACTGGCCTTTCTTCGTTCGCAGGTGAGTCCTCATTTCATGTTCAATGTGCTTAACTCTCTCGTGTCTCTTGCCAGGAAGAAGTCGGATCTCATGGAGCCCTCTCTCATACAGCTTTCGGGCCTGATGCGCTACATGCTCTATGAAAGCGATACTGACAAGGTGCCGCTGGAGCAGGAGATTAAATACCTCAAAGCTTTTGTTGATCTTCAGATGCTGCGGTTTGGTGACGACATCAGGCTCACCCTTCAGGTACCCTCAGGCTCTGCGGGATATGAAATTGAACCGATGCTGCTGATCCCCCTGATTGAGAATGCATTCAAACATGGTCTGAATGCAGGCAATAGTGCGATTTCTATAAAATTAAACATCAGCCGTGAACGTGATACCTTGTGGCTGGAGGTCGAGAACACGGTAGCAGGTACGGAAAGCAGTAAAGACAGGGATTCAGGGATAGGGCTCCACAACATGAGGAGACGTCTTGAACTTTTGTATAATGGACGTTACACGCTCGAAACGATGAGAAAGTCTGGTAGTTTTGTAGCAACCTTAAAAATAAACCTCAAATGATACGCTGTCTTGTTGTAGACGATGAGAAGCTCGCTGTGGAGCTGATGGAGGATAATATCCGGCAGGTCCCCTTCTTTGAGCTTGCAGGCAGCTGCAGGAATGCGCCGGATGCAGTGAGATTTCTGGAGTCGAATCAGGTTGATCTCCTCTTCCTCGACATTCAGATGCCCGGATTATCAGGCTTGCAGCTGATATCAAGTTTACAGAATCCACCCATGATTGTCCTGGTGACCGCTTATGAGAGATACGCCCTGGACGGTTTTAATCTTGATGTACTCGACTATCTGGTTAAGCCGGTCCCCTTTGACCGTTTTTTTAAAGCCGCTACCAGGGCATACAATATGCATCTGCTTAAGAATCGCCAGGACGCACGCCCGACGAGTACAAATCACGACTATCTTTTTGTAAATGCCGATTACTCGCTGATCAGGATCAACATTCCCGAAATCCTGTACATTGAGGGATTGAAAGATTATATCAAGATCTATGTAGAGGGAGCCGACAGGGCAATTATTACCCGGCTTAGTATGAGGTACATGGAAGAAAAGCTGCCTGCCGAACGTTTTTTGAGGGTGCACAGGTCCTATATCATCGCACTTGATAAACTAACGGCGTTTAAGAGAAATAAGGTGGTTGTCGGGGAGGTTGAAATCCCTGTGAGTGAAACCTTTCGGGATGCCCTTCTCTCATATATGGGCCATAGTCTGTAGCGATCCATAGATGATATCGGGCAGTTAGTCGCGGTAATTTCAGCGTAAGTATCTTTCTTGCTTAGCTATCGTTATATGTCTTAAACTTGCAGGCAGATAGGGTGTCTTATTATCATGCTTAATCAATACTCAACCACAGTTGTAAGGGCCGCGTTGCTCGTTTGTCTTGTTTTAATACTACCATCCTTTGTGAAAGCCCAGGGAGGCCGTACGATGACGGGCGTAGTTCAGGATTCTACGGGCCGAAGCATTATTGCCGCTACGGTTAAGCTGGTCTCGGGGAAGGACTCCTTGTTTACGCGCACAGATATTGACGGAAACTTTAGACTTCGTAATGTACAGGCCACGCAATTTGTCATCTCCGTCAGCAGTCTTGGTTATCACAACTTCAGCCAACGGTTTACCTTCAGGGAGGGTGCCAGCACTCTTAAGATCGGCCCTCTGAGGTTAAAGGCACAAAGCAAGCTCCTGAATGAGGTGGTGGTTTCGGGGACAGCGCCGGTGACGATCAAGGAGGATACGGTGGAGTATCGGGCGAGCGACTATCGAGTGCGTGAGAACTCGGTAGTTGAGGATGTGATTCGAAAGCTTCCCGGGGTTGAGGTAGATAAGGATGGCAATGTAACGACCCAGGGTAAGAGTATTACGCGGGTCAGGGTGAACGGGAAAGACTTTTTTGACGGGGACCTGAAGACTGCCACGCAGAATCTTCCTGCAGAGGTGATAGAGAAGATCCAGATCGTAGATGATTATGGAGACCAGGCGAACGTGAGCGGGATTAAAGATGGAGATCCGGAAAAGATCCTTAACATCACAATCAGCCCGAGCAAGAATAAGGGGATGATCGCTAATTTCGCAGTGGGTGGCGGAAACGATGCGCGGAAAGATGCAAGCTCAGTGGTAAAGAATGAGGGCCGGTACCTGGCCACGGGCATGGCGCAGGTGCTTAATAACGATCAGCAGCTGGCTGTATTGCTTAATTTAAATAATACAAACGCGTCATTATTCGACTTCACCGGCGGTGGTAACCAGCGCGGAGGACGGTTCAGAATGGGAGCCGGGGGAGGGCCCGGCGGCGGCATGGGAGGCGGCGGATTTGGTGGAGGCAGTGGTGCGGGCATCACCGATACAAAGGCCGGCGGCTTTAACTACAGGGATGAGCTTGGCAAAAAGGTGAGCATCTACGGGAGTTACAGCTTTCAGGACCGGAATACCGATTTGCTTCAGAATAGCCTGAATCAGACTTCCAGCAGCGGCGTAGAAGTTTCTACAGTGTCAAGGAGTAGCTCGAATACAGATGCGGTGAGTCACCGTTTTAATTTCAACCTCGAGTACCGGATCGACTCGTTAAATTATCTTAAAGTGTCCCCCTCCTTAAATTATAGCAGAAACTCTTCTGAGGGGCTCACTAATTCTGTCATTACAGAGTTCTCGAGGCAGGATCAGGGGACCGTGTCATCAACTCATTCAAAAGCGCCTTCTATAGGTGGTGACCTCCTTTATAATCACCGGTTTGTTAAGAGAGGGAGGAATCTGTCAATGAGCTTATCTCTTAACAAGTCATCAAGCAAGAATGATCAGGATATCAGGGACGATTTCCGGTTTTACAGCAACGATAATCTGGCCGTTTTTACCGACTCTGTTTCCAATCGGCTTATAGGCACGGAAAGTGACCGGTCGGGCACTGAAGCGAACCTTGTCTACAGCGAACCGTTGGGGGTGTACTCAAGGATCGATTTTTCCTACAACTACAGCCGGACCTCCTACGACAATACCAGGATAACCCAGCTGGGATCAGAAGGAGCTTACGTCCCGGCAGACTCTCTCAGCAATATTTTTGATTACTCCTTTACAACCAATCGCTTTGGCCTCAGTTACCGGTATGACCGCCAAAAGCTTTACAACTTTTCTATCGGTTTTGCTGCCCAGCCAACTTTACTTGACGGACGCTCGGAAACCAATCATGTTGGCGTCCATCGCACCGGCTTTAACTGGGTGCCTAATGCCCGCTTTGTATATAACTTCGCCCGCTCAAGAGCTCTTACTATCAACTACACAGGCAGGAGCAATGAGCCTTCATATACTCAGATTCAACCTGTGGTTGACTTAAGCAATCCGCAAAGACCGGTCGTTGGAAATCCTGATCTGAAGGCGTCTTTTGATCAGAATTTAAATATACGATACAATAACTTCGATCCGGCTAAAGGGACGTTCTTTATAATCGGTGCCATGGGAACTTTCTCATCAAATAAGATAATTAACAATATTGTGCGTCTGAGACAGCCGGTGATATCAGGCGGACGCACCACCTATAATCTTATTCAGGAGACGCGTTATTTGAACGCTGATGGATATTATTCAGGACGCGGCTTTTATGCCTGGTCTAAACCCTTTTCCGAAAGGAAATATACATTAAGGCTCAACGGGTCGGTTAGTTATACAAACGACGTGTCGTATGCTGATAATCAAAAGAACATAGGGAAGACATGGTCGGCTTCACAGGGGTTCAGATTTCAGATTAATCCGAATGAGAATATTGATATAACGCCGGGCGCGAGCTATACGAGGTCCTGGGTGGATTATACGATTCCTACCTCCTTTAATACTAATAATACAAGCCTCTCCCTGGATCTGAGCGGACGGATTTATTTCCTCAAGAGCTTTGTGCTGGGCTTTGATGGAAGCAAGAATATAAACGAGGGATATTCTACATCTATCGCTGCTAATCCGCTTATTATCAATACGTATATTGAGAAGCAGTTTTTTGGAAGACGGGGCAGACTGAGACTTCAGGGGTATGACCTGTTGAATGAGGCCCGTAGTGTTACGGCGAGTCAGAATCAAAATAGTTATGTTCAGTCAAGCTCAAACAGGCTGACGCGGTATTTTCTGTTCTCATTCGCTTACCGTCTGAATAAGTTCGCCGGAAAAACACAGGGCGACAGGGACTTTGGTCCGGGCGATCGCCGTGAGGGCGGGTTCAGACCTGGAGGCGGTCCGCCGCCCATGGGTTTCTGATCAGTTGCCGAGGCTGCCCGTGACTGAAGCCGGTGGAGGAAAGTAATCGATGCCGTCGCCGTAACGAAAGAACGAATTCACATTAACAGGCAGCCTTCCGTTTGCCTGCATCAGGCCTGAAACCACCTTTGCTGCCGCCCTTTGACTTTCTTCGCTGTTTTGGTACTGAACAAGGACTGCTTTGCTTGCCTCAAGTCCCGGAAGTCCCGCCATGGTATATGGGTTAGCAAAGAGGCATGTCACCGCGTTAAGTCGGGCGAGCTCTGCGATAAATAGCTTTAGCTGGGCATTGTAGTCGAGTGTGCTTTGCGGGCGCTTTCGGTAGTCATGAATGGCCACAACGATCTGCTCATAATTCTTTAGCTCACTTTGGACTTTCCTGAGTTCGGTCGCTGACGCGATTTTGGAAATGAGGAAGTTGTAAGAGTTGGGGAAGTGGCGTCTGAGCTCGTTTTGAAACACTGTTGTCTCTGTTACTCCCAGGCTAATAATAGCCGTGCGGGCAAGCGGGTTCAAGGCTTTTAACGCGCTGTCGCCTTTAAGCAGGGTTGCGGAGGCGTCGGCAAGCCTTTGATTTAAGCTTTTTGCCTCTGTTGTGTTAAGGCCCCGGACCACATTGCTGGTGTCGTGCGGTTGGCTGTTGGCCAGTCCTGCCCAATATTTCGCAGCTAATATTTTTTTACGGACGTGTTGATCTGCTCCCGGCTTATTTCGCCCTTTCTTATTGCTTTTTTGACCAGCTTAATAGCGCGATGTGTGTCTTCTGACAACTCAATGATGTCATTACCTGCTTTAACGGCTCGTACATCTGCTTCTCCATTCGGGAAAAACTTCACGACTCCCTTCATTTCCATTGCGTCGGAAATTGCAAGACCGTTGAAACCCAGCTCTTTTTTTAGCAGGTCAGTTACAATTCGCGGCGACAAGGTAGAGGGAAGGCGGGCAGTGGTGTCGAGGGCTGGTATCTGCATGTGGGCGACCATGACTCCCAATGCTCCGGCTTTGATTGCTTCACGGAAGGGATATAACTCAAGTGAATCGAGTCTTTGACGGGAGAAGCCAAGCACAGGAAGGTCATGGTGTGAATCTACTTCAGTGTCGCCATGGCCGGGAAAGTGCTTGATGCTGGTGAGAATGCCCTCATCCTGCATCCCCCTCATGTAGGCGATGGCTCTGGAGGCTACATCGTATTTGTTGTCGCCGAATGAGCGGTAGCCGATCACGGGATTTCGCGGATTATTATTGATATCGGTTACAGGAGCAAAATTGAGGTGCATTTCCATAGTCTTGAACTCTTTGGCGATCTGACGACCCATCTGGTAGAGGAGCGCAGTGTCTCTTATCGCTCCAAGAGTTAACTGATAGGGGTACGAGATGGTGCTGTCAAGCCTCATACCGAGGCCCCATTCTGCGTCCATCGCTACCAGCAGGGGCGTTTGGGCTAAGTCCTGATACCGACGTGTCAGATCGCGTTGTCGTGCAGGGCCTCCCTGGAAGAAAACCAGTCCTCCTACCTTATCGGTTTTGATTATTTGACCGATAGAGTCTTCATAGGCTTTGCCTTTGTCGGTGTGCGCTCTTATAAAGAACATTTGCGCAATGCGCTCTTTTCGTTTAAGGGACTTGAATACAGAATCTACCCACTCATTCTGCTCGGGGGTGGGAGCTGAAAATGGATTACGAAGCTGGGCTATTGACAGAATGGGGATTAGAAAGAAAACTGAAAACAAAATCAAACGCCGGTTGGCTGCCATATACTAATACTTTATATCTCACGAAAAGTAAGAAAAGAAAAGCGTTTTTGTTTTCGCCGAGGGGCTTGCCGGTATGAATCATAGTTAAAGCAGGGTGCCACTCCGCACCCTGGATGAGATTATCTGGTACCGGTAGTATCCGTTGTGCCGGTTCCAGTGCCAGTGCCGCCGCCGGTTGTGCCACCTGTTCCTGTTCCGGTACCTGTTGTGTCAGTTCCGGTAGTGGTGCCGTTGGTATCGCCTGATGTCCCTGATTGGCCTTCTCTGCTTGAAGAGCAGGCTGCTACTCCCAGTGCCACTGACAGTAGTAAGATAAATGCTTTTGCTTTCATAGTTGTTGTTTAATTCAATTAACGCGTAGAATGTTTAGTGATCTAACAACAAAGTGTCATTAATGATTTAAAAAGTATAAGAAACTTAGTTGTCAACGGTTTGAAACAGAGTAGGATGTCGTCCTCTTCCCCTGTCCATTGCAATATTGAAAAAAAAGGCAGTATGATAGCGGTCACTTTTTAATATTTAGAAAATCGGCAACGATATGTTATGAAAATTTCATAAAAATTATCTTTTTGTTTTGTTTTTTTCAAATACACATTAACTTTGTTATCGAATTAAAAAATAAGTGTTATGAAAAAGTTGTTTTATTTAGCCGTTCTTATGCTTGCCGTATCTGTAAAAGGCTTCGCTGATGACAAAAAGAAGGATGAAAAAAAGAAGAAGTCTCTTACTTTGCTGCTAACAATTTCCTGAGCAAGTATGCAGCTGCTACTAATGTAAAATGGACCGTGACCCGCGATTTTCAAAAAGCTACTTTTGTACTGAACGGCTCAAAGATGGCAGCGTTTTTTGATATAAACGGAGATTACATTGCAACAACCCAGTATGTAGGGGCTGACAAGCTGCCGGCAATAAGCAAAAGCAGACTTAATAAGTATTACAAGGGGTATACGGTTGAGGATGTAGTTCGATATGACTTTGATGATCAGGACGACTCTCACTTGTTCCTTCTTACTGGAAAAAGGAATTATAACACGATCTATTTTGCCAGTCTGAAGAACTCGGCCGAGAATATCGTTGTAAAGATTACGCCTGACGGCGAGATTTCTTTTCTGAAAAATCTGTAAGAAGGTTTTCGATAACCTTCTTATACCGGGTGGCCCCGGTTTTTTTATCCGGCCATACAAACCCTGCTATAGTATTTGCTGATGCCCTGTCTGAGCGCTTCTCTTGCTCTGCAGAGGCTCGCCCGTGAGGATAGTTCGCTGATGCGAAGTATCCCGGATATTTCCCGGTGACTATATCCATCTATCGCATGCAAAGTAAAGACAGTTCTATAGTTCAGGGGCAGGCGCCTTATCAGGTCCATCAGGTCTTTCACTTCAAGATCGGTTCTGGGAGGTTCCGTTAAGGCAGTGTAATAATCGCCTTGTAAACTCTCTGCAATAAGCTTTCTTTGCCTTTTTCGGAAGCTTTCTATTCCGGTATTAACCACAATACGACGGAGCCATCCCTCAAAGGGGCCGTCATATTTGAAGGTGTCTATCTTCTCAAATACTTTAATGAAGGAGTTTTGCAGAATGTCTTCGGCTTCTGCCCGGTCCTCCGCATAGCGAAGGCAGACGGCAAACATGCGGGAGGCATACGTCCGGTAAAGGCGTTCCTGTTGTTTAGAGTCGCCCCGGCAGCATCCATCTATCATTTTCTTTAGCGCAAGGTTGTCATTAAGTGTATCCATTTGAGTATACTAAATGTATCCTTCCCTGTTTCTAAAGCGATGCCAGTGATTAAAATCGTCCCAAACGGGCCTTCAGGCGTAGTTTTATAATTTGAAGTGTTCGTATTCGTACATATTCCGGCCGCTTTCGTACGTCTTCTCGGGTATTTTATAGGGATTAGGTGGCGTTTTTTTAAAAAAGATAGTTTTTTAGGAAGATAATTTTCAAATTAGCTTCCCGATGCCCTTAACAAAGAGAATTATCTGGTTTATTATTTTTCAAACCTTGTCTATCGCTGCAACGGCTCAGAAGGGAGCCATTGTGCAGGGGGTTGTGACAGACTCTCTGGGATTGCCTCTTAATAATGTCAATGTGAGACTGGTTAGTCTGCCCGATTCATTTGTTGTATACACCGCTTTATCTGATAAGCAGGGAGTCTATGAGTTCGACAGGGTAATGCCGGGGCGTTATTTAGTTTTGGCCAAATTGATCGGCTATCACGCCTTTTATGCATCTTCTTTTTCTGTTGCTGCCGAGACTATAACGTGCAATATCCGCTTAAGGAAAGAGAATACTTTGTTAAGGGAGGTGGAGGTTATTGAGTCGCAGTTGGGCGTTGTTACAGAACCAGGGAAGGTGGTGCTGAATTTAGAGAAGGACATACTGGCGGCAGGAGGGAATGTACTGGATGCTTTGAAACGGGCGCTGGGAGTTAATGTTGGGTCCGACGGCTCTATCCAGATAAAAGGCAGGGACGGGGTAGCTGTCATGTTAGATGGACGCATGCTCACCCTCTCTCCTGCGGAAGTTTCTGAAACACTGAGAAACTTGAGTGCCGACCTCGTCGAGCGGGTTGAAGTAATCAGCACACCGTCAGCGAGCTACGATGCTTCCGGTCGGGGCGGCGTGATTAGTATCAGGTTAAAGAAGAGTAAGAGAGACGGCACCAACGGTTCTCTCAGCCTTGCGGGGGGATTAGGGGAAAATTACAAAATGAATGGTTCTGCCATTCTGAACCATCGGAGCAGGCATTGGAACTTCTTTGGCTCACTTTCAGGCGCCGACAACAGAAGGGCGGACCGCTATCAGATGAATCGGCAGATCGGTTTTATGTCGGGTAAATCTGACTTTGCCATCAATAATTACGACTTAAAGTCGTTTAAAAACCTTAACATCAAAACAGGAGCAGACATCAGTTTAGGCAGCGCTCATACTCTGGGCTTTTTATACACAGGCTTGCATAACAGGATGCACTCGGTTGAAACGAATAATACCTCAGTCTATAGTTCAGGCAGTGCTGACTCCGTCATCAGAACATTTTCTGACGAACACCGGAAGATTTCCAATGATGCGCTCAACATCAACTACAATATACGTTTTGGCGATGGCTCGTCCTTTAGCTTCGACACAGATTATCTTAAATACGCCCGCCGGTCGGACGAGACGTTGAACTACAATTTCCTTGACGCTAATGGAAGGCTATATAAGGATGTTAATAATTTGGTTAACAGAAGTCCTTCGGACATTTCGGCTCTTTCTGTTAAGGGTGATTACAAAGCGCGGATTAGTGGGTATTCGATATCGACAGGCTTCAAAAGCAGCAGGGTAAGCAACAAAAATAAGCGGGAGGTATACAACGCGGGAGATGTCTGGATAAAGCAGTCGTTTAGCGATGACAATTCAGATTTTAAGGAATACGTTCAGGCGGGTTATGTGAATGTTTCACGTGAATACTCGAAGAAGCTGAGCGCAGAGCTGGGTTTGCGGGGAGAATATACGGAGTCGACAAGTTCTTCTCTGACGAAGGGGGGATACAGGAAAACATATTTTGATTTGTTCCCATCCCTGAATGTCAGCGTTCAGCTCGCTCAGGACCACCGGATGTCGGTCTTATATGCCAGGCGGATTGCTCGTCCGGCTTATGATGACCTTAATCCCTTCAGGTACTTTCTTGACCAATACACGTATCGCGACGGAAACCCCGATTTGAGACCAGAATATTCTAATACCGTAGAGCTTTCAGACGTGTATAAAGAGAAGCTTACTGCCACTTTTTCCTTCACCCGGGTAAAAGACTACTATGTCACTTTTACTGACCAGGACAATGCCACGGGAGTAAGTCGCTCAACTAAAAGGAATCTTTCTTCTATGCGCGGGTGGGGGCTGGAGCTGGCCTATGACCTTTCATCCGCCGCCTGGCTTACTTCTTCGCTCAACGTGCAGGGTTATCTGCAGCGATTCGATCTGGGAATGGCGGAAAATGTGGTGAGGAACGGAACATCGTGGTCGTTCAGCTCGGTTAACTCGATGAAATTAAAGCATGGCGTTAACGCTCAAATTGTTTTAAAATACGAATCGCCCAGCGTATCCGGGATGTATGACTTTAAGTCGGGCTATGCACTCGATGTTGGGCTGGCTAAGTCTCTTCAGGGTAAAAGAGGTATGCTGCGCCTGTCTGTTTCTGACCTCTTTAATTCCGATCGGGAGCGCTACTCTTCAAATCTTCCTGCTCTCACGATGAGAGCCAGGCAAAAAACTGAGACGCGGTATGGAGTATTAAGCTATACCTATAAGTTCGGGTCCAGGAGTGATGGCGGCGCGGGCAGGAATGCAGGGAATGACGCAGAGCGAAAGAGAATAAGCAATTGACGACTTCAATTAAAACAAATACCCTTTCGAAAAAAGCCTGAAATCATATTATACTTGCATATCAGAATCAGCCATGACACTAGAAGAGTTATATACGATATACACAAGCTATCCTGTTATCTGCACAGATTCGAGGCGAATTGATCAGGGGTGCATTTTCTTCGCCCTGAAGGGAGAAAGCTTTAACGGTAATATCTTTGCTTCAAAAGCTGTAGACGACGGAGCTGCTTTTGCCGTAATAGACGATCCTCAATATAAAAAAGACGACCGTTTTCTGCTTGTTGACGACGTGCTTAACATGCTGCAGAAGCTAGCGCTTTTTCATCGCCGGCAGCTCAGCATCCCAGTGATAGGCATTACTGGTACCAATGGAAAGACGACCACGAAGGAGCTCTTTAAGTCGGTCCTCTCGCAGCGCTACAATACCTTTGCAACGGTAGGCAATTTAAATAATCACATAGGGGTGCCCCTGACACTTTTGTCTGTCGGGCCGGAGGTTGAGCTAGCTATTATCGAGATGGGGGCTAATCATCAGAAGGAGATAGAATTCCTTTGTAGTCTGGCCCGGCCTACTCACGGGCTAATTACAAATGTGGGGAAGGCCCATCTTGAGGGTTTCGGCGGCTTTGAAGGTGTGAAAAAGGCGAAAGGGGAATTGTACACGTTCCTGAAAGAAAGTGGCGGTACTGTTTTTATTAATGCTGACAATGAGCATCTGATGGGAATGTATGGAGAGCGGCAGGAGAATACCGTTTTCTATGGCCAGCGCCCTGGTGCTCTGGTGGAGGGAAGGATTGTGGAAAATGACCCCTTTTTAACGGTGGACTGGATCTCGGCGCAGCAAGTACACCGGACAAGGACAAACCTCACGGGTGCTTACAATATTGAAAATATAACAGCGGCAGTTGCAGTGGGCCTCCATTTCGGTCTCAGTCCCGAGGAAATAAACGAAGGTATTTCAACGTATGTGCCGGGTAATAACCGGTCGCAGATAGTAAAAACGGCATCGAATACGGTGATCTGTGATTACTATAACGCGAACCCGAGCAGCATGTCTGTAGCCATCGACAATCTTGCCGCCGTTTCGGGAGAACGGAAGGTGGTGATACTTGGCGATATGTTTGAATTAGGGGAAGACGCAGATCGGGAGCACATGCTTTTGATTAATAAAGTGCTCAGCAGCGGGTTTGAAGAGAATATATTTATAGGGGAGGCGTTCGGTAAGTTTTCCGCTAACAAGTCGGCGCGTTTCTATCGTACCACCGCTGAAGCTTTCGAGGGACTTAAGCGCGCACCGGTTTCGGGTTCTCTGGTTCTTTTAAAAGGCTCAAGGGGGATGCGGCTTGAATCCCTTCTGGAGCTTTTATGATAAACACCTTCATGAGCCGCACCTAGGAACGGGGATGAAAGTTACCTGAATGCTCTTTGTGGCCTTTAAGGAACAAGCGCAATTGCAAAAAGAAAGAGGCTGCCTCACTTATGAGACAGCCTCTTTCTTTTTGCAGGAGACCTTCTATTTGCCAAACGGCGTCTTAGGCATTCCTCTCATCATTTTTGCCATCGCAGCAGGATTACTGAACTGCTTCATTACTTTTCGCATATCATCAAACTGTTTTATCAGTTTGTTCACTTCCTGGAGATTCGTTCCCGATCCTTTAGCTATCCTCGCTCTGCGGCTCTGATTAATCGCATCCGGATTTTCACGTTCAAAAGGAGTCATTGACTGGATGATGGCTTCAATTGGTCTGAATGCATTATCGTCAATATCGATATCCTTTACCGCTTTACCGACCCCTGGTATCATACTCATCAAGTCCTTCATGTTACCCATTTTCTTGATTTGCTGGATCTGTCCCATGAAGTCATTAAAGTCGAACTTGTTCTTTCTGATCTTCTTCTGTAACTCTGCAGCCTGCTTTTCATCGAACTGCTGCTGAGCGCGTTCAACGAGCGAGACAACGTCGCCCATACCGAGGATACGGGAAGCCATCCGGTCGGGATAGAAGACATCAAGGGCCTCCATTTTTTCGCCTGTACCGATGAACTTGATCGGTTTATTAACCACTGACTTGATAGAAAGAGCAGCTCCGCCTCGAGTGTCACCATCCAGCTTGGTCAGAATAACGCCCGTAAAATCAAGCCGGTCGTTGAAGGCTTTAGCCGTATTCACGGCGTCCTGTCCGGTCATGGCGTCAACCACGAAAAGAATTTCGTGAGGTTGAGTACTAGCCTTTACAGCGGCAATCTCATTCATCATTTCCTCGTCAATAGCAAGCCGGCCGGCTGTATCGACGATGACGACGTTGTTTCCATTCTTTTTTGCTTCCGCAATACCTTCCTGGGCAATGCCAACAGGATCTTTTGAGGCGAGGTTAGCGTAAACAGGCACGCCAATCTGCTGCCCGAGCACCTGAAGCTGATCGATAGCGGCGGGCCGATAGACGTCGCCCGCTACAAGCAGCGGCTTTTTGCCCTTTTTATCTTTAAGAAAGTTAGCCAGCTTTCCGGAAAAAGTAGTCTTTCCGGCTCCGTTCAGACCTGCGATCAAAATGACCGTTGGATTGGCAGTAAGGTCGACATCCGTAACCGTTCCTCCCATGAGCTCGGTCAGCTCATCGTTCATTATCTTGGTGAGCAGCTGGCCCGGAGAAACGGAAGTAAGCACGTTTTGACCAAGAGCTTTTTGCTTCACTTCATCGGTAAATGTCTTTGCGGTTTTATAGTTAACGTCGGCGTCGAGAAGGGCTTTCCTGATCTCCTTCATCGTTTCCGCTACGTTTATTTCTGTGATGGTACCCTGACCTTTTAATACTTTAAAGGCGCGGTCGAGTTTGTCCTGTAAGTTTTCAAACATCTTTTAATCAGCTTCTAAGGGTTGCAAATTTAAGGAAAATTTTGGCTGTGCTGCCAGCTTTCCTTATATAACTGCTTTAGGGCCGCTGAGCGGCCCTTTTCAATTGGGAAATCTGTATACGAGGCCCAGCGCGAGAGTCTGGCTGGCCTGGATCCGGACGTCAGCGTCATCGTCATACAGGGCTACACCTGTAACCGTGACATTCACCAGTCTGTTGACCTTTGCAATAAGGGTGAGGTCAAGGCGCTGGTCGATACTTCTCAGCTTCTCGTAGTTGGCGAACATTGTGTAGCGGGTTTTGAGGGTGAGATTCTCCATGACATCCCGCTCATAACTGCCTACGAGCTGAAAAGCCAGCTCGTTCCTGAATACTTTGCCGGTATCAACCCCGTAATTCTTGGGAAACGCTTTATAGAGGTCACGGTCCAGAACAAAGGTTTGGCGGGCTGTACCTGTACCGATACGCAGCCAGAAAAACTTGTTTGGCTTATATTCGAAACCCAGCGATTCAGTGAGATAGCCGGGAGACATGAACCGCGAGATCGTGGTAGCCTCCTCCACCCCATTCACTGTTTTATACGAAAAACCTCTGTCAAATTGCGACTCAAAGTTCAATGATCCAAAGAAGTTCCAGCTGGGGGACAGCTTGAGCCCCAGCTTATTATCCCAATAAATTCGGTCGGAGCTTTTTCTTTGAAGCTGTCCTTTATTCTTGATCTTACCGTACTGAAGGATAACTTCTGAAACGTAATTGATGTCGTCTTTCGTGTAATCGGTCTTATAGTTGAATGTAGTGCCGATTGCGATGGAGTTAACACCGCCCCCCTTCCAGTTATTACTAAAAGATGCCTGGTTCATATTAACGCCAAAGCTGACCCAATTCCTCCAGTAGTTTACCTTCAGGTTGAGCTTAGAATCGGGAATCTGAACCGGCTGGATCTGCAGGACTGGCCGCCGTACCGGCAGTACGTTCTTTTTAGGATATTCCCTGAGGCCGTTCAGCTGTGATGTATCAACCTTCGCATCCTGAGAAAACGCTGAAAACGATAGGAATAACAATGAAATTAGTAGACACCCGTAACGCATAATCGTCCGCAAAATAAGGTAAAAATGAGGGATTTTAAAACTTCTTTTAATGACCGGGGAAGTTCAGCAGGCAAACCATGCAAAAAAACGCCTCTTTCTTAAATATTGAAGATCTCCTTCTTTCTTATAAGCCTCGCGTTCAAAAACGATGTTCAAATATGCTTTATGATGCTCGCGGTACAGCACGAGATTGTAAAGATAGTTAATGAGGTACAAGAGGTAAAAGGGGATGATCAACAGTTCCAGCTGCTGCTGTAAATGAATCCTTTCGTGATTGATGAGGACTCTATTCCTCTTGTACTCTTCTTTCCTGAGCAGGATGAAGGGAAATATAGCCATTCCTTCGGCGGGTAAGCGGGAAAGTGTTATCGTCCGGAAAACTTTCATTTCTTTTCTTCTTTCAGAGGGGGCAGGCGATAGGCTCCGGGGTTCTTCTGATACTGTCTGTAGCTTTCTTTGATGAACTTGATAAGATTATAGTCGCTCGCTTCAAGTACGAAATAATAGGACGGACGGTATTGCTGCATAAAGTCATCGAGCTGTTCGTCATTTAGTCCCGTCACGTTTTTTACCAGTGACCGGTTATAGCGGTAGCTGATCATAGATTCGCGATAATCCCGCTCAATTATTTCCTGCAGATAGCGCGCATTTTTGCCTTCTTTGCTTAAGAGGCTATACAAAGCGTCGATTCCGAGGCCGGCTCCACCCATGCCGTTACTTCCTCCCACCGGCAAAAGTTCCTGCGGGTCGCCCTTCCGGTAAATATCTTTGAAGTCACGCTGGATTTGCTTAAGCCGGTCCCTGGGGCTTCTGACTGTATCAGATATGGTAACCTGCCTGAGCTGAATAGCGGTTCTTCGCAGATAGAAAAGGATTGCTGGTTGTGACCTGATGGTCAGCGTGTCGACGTGATAACCCTCTGCGGCAGCCAAAAGAGTATCACCGGCTGATACTTTCGTGGCAAACTCTCCTTTTATGTTGTTGTAAAACCCTTTATGAGTCCGCAGGTTATAAATGTAAACGCGCGATATGCGCTGCTTGCTGTCCCTGTCGAAAACAATACCTTCCACTGGCCGCTCCTGAGCTGCGACGCCGGCTGCAATAAAAAGAAGCAGAATGAATATTGATCGTTTCAAGCAGGGTTAAAAATAAGATAATAAGCTCATTTAACGAAGCCAGTCCCGTTACTACCGTCACCGTTCCGTGTTAAAAATAAAATAATAAGCTTATTTAACCTACTTGGAAACAAGTAAGAGCTGTCCGGGTTTTAAGTCGCCGCCCTGAAGTGAGTTCAGGATCTTTATTTCGTCGACTGTAAGGCCGAACTTCCTGCTTATTGAGTAGAGGGTATCGCCCGCTATTACTTCATATATCTTCATGGCGAGAGGCGCTTTTGTTGGTTCAGCTTGTTTCTGTACCATGGGCTGGCTTTCTTTTGCCTCGATCTGATCTTGTATGCGTTCTTCCCGCTGAGCTTTGGCGATCACTGTTTCTCCACGGTCGTACCGGTCCAACCCATAACGTTCTATAAGTCCGATCAGTAACTCGGGATATTTCGGATTAGTTGCATAGCCAGCCTTCTTCAGGCCGTATGCCCAGCCCTTATAGTCATTTCTGTCGAGTTCAAAGAGGAAAGCGTAGCGCTGGCGCTTTAAGAACTCAGTATGGTCCTTATACGATTCCTCTGCCGAGTTATAAAAGCGAAAACACTCGCCGGGAGCATCGTCATCCATTGCTACGGTTTTGCCCATCCAGCCTCCATGACATTTGATCCCGAAGTGATTGTTTGCTTCCCTTGCCAGGGCACTGTTGCCGTTTGCAGATTCAAGCATGCCCTGGGCGAGGGTAATACTGGCGGGAATACCGCTCCGGTTCATTTCTTCTACTGCTATGGCTTTAAAACGCTCAACGTACCCGTTTGTCGAGTATACCTTTACCAGCCTCTCGTCGGTTATTACCTTGTCAGGCCTCTTAGTTGATCGGTTTCCTCCTGTCGTTCCTCTTCTGCTGCTACAGGATGTGAACACAGTAGCGGCGATAACCGTCAGCAATATAAGTTTTCTCATTTTTCTATAAATGCAATCGTTGCCCGATTTTAAGCAGGCTTCCCGTCAGGCCATTTCGCACCTTAATTTCTTTAACCGTTGTGCCGAAGCGTTCGGCTATTGTAAGCAAGGTGTCTCCTTTTTTTACAAAATAGACAACGGGGTCCGTCTGCTCTTCTTCCTGTTGGGCCGGTACTAATACGGAATAGGCCGTAGAATTGTTTTCCTGCCCGTCAAGTTCATACAAGCGGTACTTTTTAATGATGGCCATGACCTGGCTTGCCCAGGTACGGCTGTGGGCATAGCCCCCTCTCTGTATGCCGAGTGCCCAGCCTCTGTAGTCGCTCGGTGAGTTCCTTTCAAACAGGCCTGAGAAGCGTGTTTTTAAATGTGTAACAAAGTCGCTATAGCACTCTGCCACGTTTTCGTATCCCTTATAGGATGATCGGATGGTCTTTGGACCGCTTTTCCCTTTTAGTCCAAAATGGTTGTTGAGATAGCGCGCTATCCGGCTCGTTCCACTTCCCGACTCGTGGATGGCGATACCCAGGACGATGCTTGCCGGTATTCCGTGCTCGTTCATCGTGTTTATAGCCGCCTGTTTGTACGTTTCAATGTAGTTGCTTGCCTGGTTTTGGCCAAATACGGAACCTGCTGATAAAACTATAAGGCTAACATAAATAAACTTTTTAAGCATAGTATTACAGTTTACGGGTTATCAATAAGCCATCGCGTACAGGGAGTACTAGCTTCTCTACGCGCTGGTCGTTCATTACTCTTTCAGTAAAATTGCGGATCGTCTGACTACGGCTGTCGGTTGCTCCCGAATTGATCTTGCCATACCATAAGACGTTGTCGACTATAATAAGACCGCCTTTTCTAACTTTATTAAATACCAGGTCGTAATACGTTTCATTGTTTTTCTTGTCGGCATCGATGAATACGATATCAAAGGTCTCCTCGAGTGTGGGTATAAAGTCGGATGCGTTGGCTATATAATAGCGGATTTTATCTGCGAAGCCGGAGCGGGCAAAGTGGTCCCTTACTCTTTCTTCGAGCTCTTCATTTATATCAACGGTGTAAATAAGTCCGTCTTTAGTCAGACCTTCAGCCAGGCAAATGGTGGCATATCCGGTAAATGTTCCAATCTCAAGGATGCGCTTTGGGGAGACAAGTTTACTTAGAAAACTAAGGACACGACCCTGGTAATGCCCCGAAAGCATTCGTGGTTTTGATACCTTTAAATGCGTCTCGCGGCTTATGTATCTGAGCACCTCCGGTTCTTTTTCGCAGTGATGCTCGAGATAGGTCTGCAATCCCTCAGTAAGCAGCTCCATGCCTGCAAATATATAAATTTATATTTTTATGCAAATTTTGCCGCGGTAAACGAAAGTCTGTCAGGCACATAGCGGCTACGTGAGGCACATACGCTGGTTTTATCTTCTCATAAATTCATCAATCGTTGCCATAAATGTCTTGCCGTATTTTTCAAGCTTATGTTCTCCCACCCCCGTTATCGTAAGCATATCCCGGTAGGTCACCGGCCTGTACTTGGCCATCTCTCTCAGGGTAGTGTCGCTAAAAATTACGTAAGCCGGCACCTCTTCTTCTACTGAGAATTGTCGCCTGATCCGTTTGAGCTCATCAAACAGGGCATCCTCCTGATTCGATTTCGCAGGCACCCTTGCTGCTTTGCTCTTTTCTTTAGTCTGCAGGACAGGCAGTATGGTCAGCTCTGCCCGTCTTTGTCCAAAGAGTATGTGTTTACCATAGTCCGTAATCTTCAGGGCGAAGTTTTCGTCGTAAGCCATTTCCAGTATTCCCAGATTAAGCATCTGCATGAGATAGCGCTGCCAGTCGAAGGCGCTGATCCCCGCTCCCGCCCCGTGGGTCTTTAACTTATCATAGCCTGCTTCTACCACTTCTGCCTTCATTGATCCTCGGAGGACGTCTATCACCATCGTTGCTCCCTCTTTTTCATTCATTCTCGCAATTGCAGAAAGAGCCTTCTGTACCAGTACTGTACCGTCGAAATGCTGTCTTGGGTTATGGCAGATATCGCAATTGCCGCAATTTTCTTCCAGGTTCTCCGAGAAATAGTTTAGCAGGATCTTTCGGCGGCAGATATCTGCTTCCGCGTAGTTCTGCATCCGTTTCAGTTTCTCAAGGTTGATTTCCGACTGACCGCTTTCCGCAGCGAACTTGTTTAACATCTGGAGGTCGGCATAATTGTAGTAGAGGATGGTCTCCGAGGGAAGCCCGTCACGCCCGGCGCGGCCAATCTCCTGATAGTAACCCTCCATATTTTTAGGAAGGTTAAAGTGGATCACCCAGCGTACGTTCGATTTATCGATCCCCATGCCGAAGGCGATCGTTGCACATACCACCTGCACTTCGTCATTCAGGAAATCCTCCTGCACTTTGGATCTGCTATCCGCACTCATGCCTGCATGGTAGAATGCTACCGTTATTCCTGCATCGTTCAGCGAAGAGGCAACCTCCTCGCACCTGCTGCGACTCATGCAGTAGATGATGCCGCTCTCCTCTTTATGCCCCTTGATGAAAGAAATGATTTCCGCCATCTTTTGCTTAGGCTTGATGCCTATTCTCACGTCGAGACTCAAATTTTTCCTGTTGAACGACGAGATGAATGTTTCCGGGTTCTTAAGATCGAGTTGCTTGATGATGTCTTTCCGCGTGACCTTGTCTGCAGTAGCCGTAAGTGCAACGAACGGAATGTCCGGAAATCTGTTCCGAAGAAGACCAAGCTGGATGTATTCCGGCCGAAAGTCGTGTCCCCAGGCAGATATGCAGTGAGCTTCGTCAATGGCAAACATAGACGGCCTGGTCATCTGAGTGATCATTGCCAGCTCTGATATGAGTTTTTCAGGGGAAACATACAGCAAGGCGATTTCATTCTTGTAGCACGCTTCAAGTATGTCCTGCTGTTGTTTATAGCTCTGGGAACTGTTCAAATAGGCGGCGGCTATACCGTTCGTTTTAAGTGCGTCTACCTGATCCTTCATCAGGGATATGAGAGGAGACACTACAATGCAGGTGCCTTCGCGCATTAGCGCCGGTACCTGATAACACATGGATTTGCCGCCCCCTGTTGGCATCAGGACGAGAACGTCTTTTCCTGATACTACTTTTTGGATGATCTCCTCCTGCTGGGGTCTGAACTCATCGTATCCGAAGTACTTTTTTAATATCTCCTGCGCTTGTAACGCCATAAAAACTGTCGTTTATTTCTCCCTGCATATCATAAACCTCCGAAACTGCGTGCATCAAGATAGGACTGAAGAATAAGAGTGGCCGAAACTGTATCGATCAGTTCCTTCTTTTGGCGCTCTGTTTTTTTTAGTCCGGCCTGCGCAATAGCAGAAGAGGCCATCTTGGATGTAAATCGTTCATCTATTGTTGACACGGGTATAGCCGGGAACTTTTTTTCAGGGTTGTGATAAAGCCTTTTACATGCTGCATCGACTGCGAGGGCGTTCCGTCCATCTGTCGCGGCTCCCCTACGATGAAGAGCTCAACTTCTTCCGTCAGAAGGTAACGCGTCAGGAAATCAATCACATCTTTAGGATGTATCGTGGAGAGACCAGTTGCGATAATTTGAAGGGGATCTGTTACCGCAATGCCTATTCGCCTGGTCCCGTAGTCAAATGCCATCAATCTAGCCATACTGCAATCGGGAATGAACAAAGATAGAATTAATACCAGAAAGTTGCTGGCCGGACTGATCTGTCCTGTAATCCGGTCCTCATAATGCAGCCCTTATGTATCTTATCTCAAATCTATTTACTATTTTGCATCCATGCAGTTTTCTGACATCATAGGCCAGGACGAGATTAAGAAACAATTAGTACAAACAGTCCGTGAAAACAGGATCAGTCATGCCCGCTTATTTCTCGGGCCGGAAGGATCTGGAAGTCTTGCTCTTGCGCTTGCCTATGCTCAGTACATATCCTGTGAGAACCGACTCGAAACTGATAGCTGCGGCGAATGTCCATCTTGCAGGAAATATGGCAAACTGATCCATCCGGACCTTCATTTTTCTTATCCGTTTTTTGCTAAACATAAGGAGGATACCGCGCTTACCTTTATTGAGGAATGGCGCGACGCATTTCTTAGCAACCCATACATGGGGCTTGATGAATGGAGAGGCCGCCTGGAAGCCGACAATAAGCAGGCAAATATCAATATCGCCGAGTGTCATCAGATCATTAAAAAGCTCAGCTTAAAGCCTTTTGAATCGGAATACAAGGTTCTCATTATGTGGCTGCCTGAATATCTGGACAAAGAAGGCAATACCCTGTTGAAAATTATAGAAGAGCCTCCTCAAAAGACGCTGTTCCTGCTGGTGGCCCAAAGTCAGGATCAGATCCTGAACACCATCCTGTCGAGAACGCAGTTGATAAAGGTGCCGAGGCTTCGCGATCAGGACGTGAAGGAGTTCATGATCAGAAAATATCACCTGTCAGAGGAGCAGGCGCTGGGGGTTGCATATCTGAGTGACGGCAATATTCAAACGGCCATTAATTTAAGTGGTGAAGATGGAAACAATAACTTTGGACTCTTCAGTGACTGGATGAGGATGTGCTTTACCAACAAGGGGATGCAGATCATCGAGTTCGCTGAAAGCCTTTCACGGGCTGGAAGGGAAAACCAAAAGAATTTTCTCCGTTACGGGACAAAGCTGATGAGGGAGGTGATGATGGTGCTGGCTGCCGCCGAAAACCTGGTTCACCTGCCCCAGAACGAAAAGTCGTTCGTTACTAATTTCAGCCGTTCTACTGATTTTGCAAAGGCCGAGGCGATTGTACGCCAGCTTGAAGTGGCACATTACCATATCGAGCGTAACGCCAACCCTAAAATCTTATTTTTAGATGTATCTTTGCAATTTGTTAGAATTTTAAAGTTTAATACGCTCCCGAAAGGGACTCAATATATATATAGCTAGAAATGGGATGTGGATCATGTTCGACGGGCGGTTGTACGCCTGCAGGCTGCAAGAGTAACGGCTCGTGCCTTACTAATGGATGCAGCAAATTAGATGTTTACGATTGGCTTTCCGATATGGATATGCCGACAAACTATAGACCTTTTAATATCGTGGAGGTGAGATTTAAAGGTTCGAGGAAGGACTTTTACATCAATCACGAAAATCTCTACCTGGAGATGGGTGAGCTGGTTGTTGTTGAAACACCAACAGGAGGGTACGACATTGGTCATATCTCCCTTACCGGCGAGCTGGTCAGAATGCAGATCCGCAAGAAGCACCTTAAATTAGAAGACATCGTTAAGAAGATCCTGAGAAAAGCGTCCTCTACCGACGTGGATAAATGGAAGGCTGCCAAGGACCTCGAATGGGAGACCATGCATAAAGCGAGGACCCTTGCCCTTAATCTGGGATTGTCTATGAAGCTGAGCGATGTAGATTATCAGGGAGATAAGACAAAGGCAACGTTTTACTACACTGCTGAAGGCCGTGTTGACTTCAGGGAGCTGATCAAAAAGATGGCAGAGACCTTCAGGATCAGGATCGAGATGCGGCAGATCGGGATGCGGCAGGAAGCAAGCCGGCTTGGCGGAATAGGGTCATGTGGCCGGGAGCTGTGTTGCAGTACCTGGCTGACCGACTTCAAAACAGTGTCGACCTCAGCTGCCCGCTATCAGAACCTGTCGCTCAATACTTTAAAACTTGCCGGTCAGTGCGGAAAGCTGAAGTGCTGTCTGAACTACGAGCTCGACACCTATATGGATGCTCTTAAAGATATTCCGGACGATGTGGACCGACTGGAAACAGAGAAGGGCACTGCCCGTCTTCAGAAGACAGATATCTTTAAGAAGCTGATGTGGTTCAGCTACCCGAATGAGGAGAGCTGGATTCCGCTTGAGATAAGCCGCGTGCGCGAGATTCAGAAAATGAACCGGGCGGGCGAGAAGCCTGACGACCTGAAAGAGGAAGCAGTTGAACTTACGCCGACTCCTGTTGCTAAAATACTCGATTATGAGAATGTGGTTGGACAGGACAGCATCACACGTCTTGATGAGCGGAACAACAACAGAAAGAGGAAGAAGAAGCGTTCGGGCAAAGGCAAGGGAAGCCAGGAAAGTATGCCGGTGAAAGCTGAGATCGGTGAGGTGGTTACCAAAAGAGAGGTGGTGAAAGCAAAGCCGGCAGAGCCTTCGAAGGGCGGAGGTCAGCCCGAGGGGCAGCAGAATAAGAAGCCGAACAATTCGCGGCACCATAGGAGAAACAGGAATCAAAACCGTCCGAAAACAAATGAATAGGTTTTATCTTTGGCTCGCCTTTATTTTCGTCGTCTTCTCCCAGAGCGCTTGTACTGACAACGCTGTGGTAGATACTAACATCCAGGTAGAGCATCGTAACTGGACTTACCTCCAGAAGATAAAGGTTCCGGTAACGATTGAAAATACCGGGCAGGGGTATAACATCTATATGAACCTGCGACATACGGCTGATTACAAGTACTCAAACATTTTTGTGCTGGTTCACCAAAGCGGGCCGGGCATGAAGGCAGTTACGGAGAGGCGCGAATTTAAGCTGGCTTACCCTGACGGGGAGTGGCTTGGCAGCGGCAGCGGGAACTTTTATAGTTATCAGCTCTTGCTGAAAAAAGATTACCGGTTTCCCGCAGCGGGGACCTATGTTTTTGAGTTCGAGCAGAATATGCGCGATAATCCTCTAAGAGAGGTCAGCGATGTTGGCCTTCGGGTTGAGCCGGCCCGACCATAGGAAAGCTGCTGGTTGGCTTTGTCGGAACATTTCTTAATTTAGCTGGAAATCTTATGCCAGTTAAAACCTTTTCGAGCGCAGTTTTTGGTATTGACGCTACCACAATAACCGTGGAGGTCAATATTACCAGCGGTACTAAATATTTTATTGTAGGCTTGCCAGACAATGCCGTACGCGAGAGTATGCTGCGCGTAGAGAGTGCGATCAACACAAGCAGTTATCATATGCCGAGGCAGAAGATAGTTGTGAATCTGGCTCCTGCCGACATAAGAAAAGAGGGTTCGTCCTACGATCTTGCTATAGCGCTGGGTATCTTGGAGGGCTCGGGGCAGCTCGAAGCCCGCGCTCTGAGCGAGTTTCTCATCCTCGGGGAGCTTTCACTCGATGGAAGCATTCAACCGGTGAGAGGAGTCCTCCCCATCGCAATACAGGCTCGGAAGGAGGGATTTAAAGGTCTTATTGTGCCGGAAGCGAATGCACGGGAAGCGGGGATCGTGAAAGATCTTGAAGTTTACGGAGCTGCCAGTCTTCTTCAGGTAATAGATTTTTTTCGTGGTACAGCTGCTCTGAAGCGAGTGTCAGTCGATACCCGGGAGGAGTTCTTTAATAATGTGAGTAATTATGGGACTGATTTCTCAGATGTCAGGGGACAGGAAAATATCAAAAGGGCGCTTGAAATAGCGGCTGCCGGCGGGCACAACGTGATCCTGATCGGCCCGCCCGGCTCGGGTAAGACGATGCTTGCGAAGCGACTTCTCACCATTCTTCCGCCTCTTAACCTCTACGAGGCTCTTGAAACAACAAAAATACATTCCGTAGCCGGCAAGCTTTCCGCTTCTGATGCCTTGATGACCACCAGGCCGTTCAGAGCTCCGCACCATACGATCAGTGACGTGGCCCTTGTTGGCGGAGGTGCCTATCCCCAGCCGGGAGAGATATCGCTGGCCCATAACGGGGTTCTGTTTCTCGATGAGCTTCCCGAATTCAAACGTACGGTGCTGGAAGTGATGAGGCAACCGCTGGAAGAAAGAAAGGTGACTATTTCGCGTGCAAAGCTAAGCGTTGATTATCCGGCCAGCTTTATGCTGATCGCCTCGATGAACCCCTGTCCCTGCGGTTATTACAATCATCCCGAGAGGGAATGTACCTGCCCTCCGGGAATGGTGCAAAAATATCTGAGTAAAGTTTCGGGACCTTTGCTCGACCGCATTGATCTTCATGTTGAAGTGACCCCGGTAAATTTCACCGATCTCTCGTCGGAAGCAGCTGCAGAAAGCAGCGCGCTGATAAGAGAGCGGGTGATTAAGGCAAGGGATGTTCAGACAAAAAGGTTTGAAGGGCTGAAGGACGTCAACAGTAACGCGCAGATGGACTCGGGAAAGCTGAGAGAGGTCTGCTATATCGATGGAGCGGGCCAGCTTCTTTTGAAGAAGGCCATGGAGCGGCTTGGTCTGTCGGCCCGGGCGTATGACAGGATCCTGAAGGTCTCGCGCACTATTGCCGATCTTGCAGGCGATGAAAATATCAGGATCGAGCATCTGGCAGAAGCGATACATTACAGAAGCCTGGACCGTGAGGGCTGGGCGGGATAAGGCCTTTGGGCAGGAGGAAGCATAATCCTATTGTCATATCGCCGGGACTTTATAATTGCTTTTCGCTTATTGCGTTACTATTAAATGAGTTTTGTGAGAACCTTTCTTTTTAGTGTGCTGCTCTTCAGTCTGTTCGCATGCAGTTCGTCGGGGCAGCAGAGGGGAACGCGTGATGTGCAGCTTAAGGCTTCAGAAAAGCACGAGATAGCCGCTTTTGCTGAGGGCTGCTTTTGGTGTTCTGAGCATATCTTCGAAGAGTTAGCGGGTGTTGATTCTGCGGTCTCGGGCTATGCAGGGGGACATACCAGGAACCCAACGTACGAAGAGGTCTGCAGTGAGAAGACAGGACATGCTGAAACGGTGCTGGTCTATTACGATCCGGCTGTGATCAAGTACTCCGAACTGCTCGACGCGTTCTTCTCGTCTCATGACCCCACCACTTTGAACCGCCAGGGGCCGGATGTGGGTACCTCCTACAGGTCAGCCATATTTTATCTCAACGATGAGCAGAAGAGGCAGGCGAACGAAGCAATCAGAAAATGGACTCCCGCATTTGAGAAGCTAATTGTGACGGAGGTCTCGCCACTGAAAGCTTTTTATCGTGCCGAGGAGTATCATCAGAACTACGAGAAAGAGAATCCTTATAACTCCTATATCCGAAACGTTTCGGTTCCTCGTTTCGAGGCCTTCAGGAAGGAATGTAAGCTGAAGTTTAAAAAGTAGGAACTTCTTTTTCTCAGATCACTACTTTTGCATTTTGAATGGATCATCAAGTATTTACATTACCCAACGGAATAAGATTATTATACCACCGGACAGAATCTACAATTACTCATTCCTGTATTGTAATAAACACCGGCTCGAGGGATGAGCCGGATGGGAAGGACGGCCTGGCCCACTTTATAGAACATCTTCTGTTTAAACAGACTGAGAAGCGCAGTACTAAGCAAATTCTGAACTATATCGAATCTGTCGGCGGAGATTTAAATGCGTACACGACCAAGGAATACACGTGTATCCACGCATCGTTTCTCTCACCCTATCTCAGCCGGGCATTCGATCTGTTCGAAGACATTGTATTTCATTCCACATTTCCCGAGAAGGAGATGGACAAAGAAAAGAGTGTGATCCTGGACGAAATAGCCTCTTATGAGGATCAGCCCGAAGAGGCGATTCAGGATGATTTCGAAGATATGATGTTTGAAGGGCACAGCCTGGGCAGGAACATTCTTGGGACGTCGGAGTCTGTGATGGCGCTAAGGAAAGAGGATGTTACGTCCTTTCTGACGGCGGGCTACTGCCCCGGACAAATTGTGATCGGGGTCTCCGGCAGTTATCCCATCCATGTTTTGGAGCATCATTTTCAGAAATACTTCGGCCATATATTGCCGCGCCCCAATGCGGTAAGGCGCACTCCGCCTGCCTTGTACACCAGTAACAGGCGGGTGAAAAAGCCGATTGCTCAGTGTCACTGCGTTCTTGGGACACAGGCATACTCCCTGCACGACGAACGGAAGACGGGTTTAATGCTGCTAAACAATATCCTTGGCGGCTCGGGCATGAGCTCCGTCCTAAATCTCACTGTCCGCGAAAAATATGGCATTGCCTATACCATCGAATCAAATTACACGCCACTCTGTGATACCGGTATTTTTAGTATCTATTTTGGGACTGATGCCGGCAAGGCAGAACGGGCGCTTGCTCTTATCCAAAAGCAGTTAAGGAGATTCAGGGAGGACGGCCTCAACAGCCGGACGTTAGAGATGGCCAAGAAAAAGTTTAATGGTTTAATAGCGCTGGGAGAAGACAACCGGCTCAGTCTTATTATTGCTATGACCAAGAGCCTGATAGACTACGACCGGGTAGACACACTGGCAGAGGTATTCAGCAGAGTGAATGCTGTTACCCCTGAACAGATCAGTGCTATCGCGGAAGAAGTGTTCGACCCTGAGAGGCTCAGCGTTCTGATGTTTGAGCCCGAGGGTGATCAGGACTAGCAGAGGCCCTGAGGCGCTGCTGCCGCTATTGTCTTATTTGTATTCTGTATATTTGTAAAATGAAATTACCTATTGTTGCGTATGGTGATCCGGTTCTCAAAAAGAAAGCCGAAGATATTTCTAAAGACTATCCGGAACTGGGACAGCTGATCCAGAACATGTTCGAAACCATGTATAGCGCTAACGGTGTCGGACTCGCTGCTCCGCAGGTGGGTCTTTCCATCCGGCTTTTTGTTATCGATATTACAGATAAAGAAGAACCCGGACTGGAGGATTTTAAGAAGGTATTTATCAACGCCAGGATTCTGGAAGAGACGGGCACCTTGTGGGACTTTAACGAAGGCTGTCTGAGCATTCCCGATATACGGGAGGATGTAAAAAGGCTCGATACCGTGAAGATCTCTTACTATGACGAAAACTGGGTGCATCACGAGGAAGTATTCCAGGGACTTGCGGCACGCGTTATTCAGCATGAATACGACCACATAGAAGGTAAATTATTCACCGACAAATTAAGTCCTCTGAGAAGGGCTATGATTAAGAGCAAGCTTGATGCTATTTCGCGCGGAGCGATAAAGGTATCCTACAAGATGAAGTTTCCGTCGTCATCTAAGAAGCGCTAATTTGAATCGCTTCGTCTTTTATCACCCTGGAGGATCTGCTGGATAAAGGAGCCCCAGGCAAAGGGATTGAGAAGCGGATTCGCATACCGCTGGTTGATCGCCCTGTTTGTCAGCCGGACGTGGTTGTTTTGAAAGTTTACTCCCTGCATCTCCATGCCATCGCGGGGCAGATCACGCGCCATAGCGAGGAGCGAGGTGCGGGTAACATTCTTCTTTGCTATCTCAAGATCGTCATCCGCAAACTTCAGTGCCATAAATTCCTTGTTAAACTGGTCTACGCTGGCCCAGGGGAGTACAGTAACTGTGGGGAGGTTCACTACTCTGGCCTTCATTTTAACGATCACTGTGTAGCTCTTCTCAGGAACTTTAGAAGGAATAACAACTGCTTCTTTCCTGTATCCAACTGCGCTGAACAGGATGGTGTCGCCCTCATGAGCCACGAATGAAAAATACCCCTGATAATTGGCCGCGAATACCCGGTCGCGGTCGCTTTTGTTCGTCACCGTGACATAAGGAACAACCACGTTTGAATCAACATTATAGATCACGCCCGAGAACTGGATCAGCGCCTTTTCCTGGGCCGATACAGCGTTGATTGTGAACATAAAAATGAATAATGTCAACCAGTGTTTCATCCCTGTAAACCTACCAAAAATTGTGCAACTCTTTCGTTAAATACTGTTAAAATAAAAGCGGTACGTAGTAAGAACGGTACCGCTTTTTATTTATTTTGAGTATCTGAAAGTGTAACTAAGGCATTACAGCATTCGGGTCATCAATGTCTGTGAGATTAATTGCTTCAATAGCTGATACCTCCGGTACTGCCCTCTTTACGGCCTGCTCAATACCGGCTTTCATAGTCATAAAGCTCATGGGGCATGAGCCGCACGCACCGAGCAGCTTAATCTTAACTATATTGTCGGGAGTTATTTCCTCTACTGATACATTTCCCCCGTCAGCTTCCAGATAAGGCCTGATCGTATCTAATGCACTCTCCACTTTTTGCAACAAGTCCATATCAAAAAAATTTTTCTAAAAATACGAAAATTACAATTAATAGCTTTTTACTTCCCTGGCGTTCTGTATAGAAACTTGCTGAGCCACCTTTTCAGCAACTGCCAGGAAAGCATCGGACATCGGGTTCCCGCTTTGCAGAATGACCGGTTCTCCGGAGTCTCCTGCCTCGCTAATGCTCTGTACAAGAGGTATTTCACCCAGGAATGGCGCGCCAAATTGTTCTGCGATCTTCTTTCCTCCGCCTTCTCCAAAAATATAGTACTTGTTATCCGGAAGTTCCGCCGGTGTAAAATATGACATGTTTTCTACGATGCCAAGGAGGGGAACATTGATCGAGTTCATCAGGAACATAGCAATTCCTTTTTTCGTGTCAGCAAGGGCAACGTTCTGCGGAGTGGTAACAATGACCGCACCGGCAACGGGGTAAGTCTGGGTAAGGGTAATGTGAATGTCGCCGGTACCCGGAGGAAGGTCGACAACCAGATAGTCCAGCTCTCCCCACTCGGCATCATTAAAAAGCTGTTTCACGGCATTTGACGCCATAGGCCCTCTCCAGGGAACAGGCTGGTCGGGATTAGTGAAAAAGCCTATTGACAGGATCTTGATCCCGTATTTCTCTACAGGGGCGATCCTGGTCTTGCCATCTTCTGTTTCTATTGCCAGCGGCCTTGCGTCTTCAAGTCCGAACATGATAGGAATAGACGGACCATAGATATCGGCGTCGATCAGGCCCACGCGTGCACCCTTGCTTGCCAGTCCGAGTGCGAGGTTTGCCGACACAGTAGATTTACCTACTCCGCCCTTGCCCGAGGCTACCACTATGATGTTATGAATATTGGTGAGGGGCTGATTTTTTTGAGTAGTTATCCGCGACGTCATCCTGATATCCACTTTAATGTCCTGGCTTATGAAGTGCGCGATGGCATTGCGGCAGGCGTTCTCAATAAGACCTTTGAGCGGACAGGCTGGCGTGGTAAGGATGACAGTAAAGCTCAGATGATCCTCTTCTATTTTTATATCTTCGATCATGTTCAGCGTTACCAAATCTTTCTTCAGATCAGGCTCTTCTACATGACGAAGGGCGTTTAATACGTCTTCTTTCGTTATCATGGTCTAAAATTTTCAAGTCACAAACATATAGAATTTTTCTACTTTAAATTTCATTTAAACAACATATTAAAACATAGAGGATTAGGCGGGAGGGGCATGGTAAGCCTATAAATCAATTTTGTGAAACCGGACTTGATTGATTGGTGTTTTTACGGATATTTACGCCATAGAAATAAAACATCTTCATCCGACGTTTTTTTGATGGATTATGGTGACGTTAAAGCTGCTTATACATGCATATTCCCCCAAAGTACTCCAGGTATATTAAGATAGCCGGTATTGTTTTCGCGACTCTCATTGTTCTGTTCTTAATCGGAGCGGTGATTGCCTACAGCAAGCGTGAGGCAATTTTAAAGACTGTGGTGGAGAAAGCCACGCTGAAAGCTAAAAGAGATTACAATCTGAATCTTTCCATACGAGACCCTCATTTTGAAGGCTTAAGCACCATCGCATTTTCTGATATTGCCGTGGTTCCTGAGAACAGGGACAGTTTGTTGCACATGGACGACCTCCATGTTAAAGTGAAGCTAATGCCCCTGATGCTGGGTGAGATCAAGCTTGCCGGGATCAGGCTGCGCAGCGGAAAGCTGAGTCTTGTTAAACGGGACAGCCTTCGGAATTACGACTTTATATTTAAAAGGAAGAAGGACAGTTCAGCCACAAGGTCGAAAGTCAACTACAGCGATTTAGCCAACAATCTCCTTAATCAGCTTTTGTACAAGATTCCTGATGATATGGATCTGAAGAATTTTGAGCTTAACATCATCAGGGATACCAGTGTCCTCAGCTTTGATGTTCCTTCGGCTGTTATCGACGACGGAGCCCTGAGGTCTACCATACTGGTGAACAAGAATGAATCAGTATGGCATCTCGACGGAAATGTGGAGCCATCAGATCAGAAGCTCGACTTTAAGCTGTATGCCGAGGGGAAGAAGGTGGAGCTGCCCCTTATTGAGCGGAAACTCGGATTAAAGGTAAACTTCGATACGGTCTATACGCAGCTGAAGAGCACCAGGAAGAGCGGGGACGAATTTCATATCTACGGCTCATGGGCTATTACAAACCTCCTGATTAATCATCCTAAGGTGGCAGCCAATGATATTATTGTTCCCTCGGGTTCTATTGATGCTGACCTGCTGGTTGGGGAGAACTACATTGCAATTGACAGTTCTTCCGTCATTCACCTGAAGAACATAGAGATCAATCCTTTCCTGAAGTTTACGCTCTCTCCGGCCAAAATCTATGAGATGAAGATCCACACACCTGAACTTGATGCTCAGCAGGTCTTCGATTCATTTCCGGTGGGGCTTTTTGAATCACTCGAGGGAATCAGAGTAGCGGGCAAGCTTCAGTACAATCTTGATTTTTATCTTGATTCACGCCAGCCCGACAGCGTGAGGTTCAGCTCTTCGTTGAATCCTTCCGGCTTCCGGATCTTAAAATGGGGTAAGACTAACCTGCAAAAGATAAATTCAACATTTGTTTATACTCCTTATGAATACGGGAAACCGATGCGCGATATCACGATCGGTCCTGAGAATCCGAACTATACCCCAATTGACGCAATATCGCCGAATTTGAGGAATGCGGTGCTGACGGCAGAAGATCCTTCGTTCTTTTCACATCGGGGGTTTGTTGAAAAATCAATCAAACGGTCTATTGCGACAAACTTTAAAGAGAAAGCCTTTAAACGGGGCGGGAGCACCATCTCCATGCAGCTGGTTAAAAACGTTTTCCTGAACAGGCAGAAGACACTCGCCCGAAAGATAGAGGAAATGCTGATCGTCTGGCTGATCGAGAACAATCATGTTTCCACAAAACGCAGAATGTTCGAAGTGTATCTTAACCTTATTGAGTGGGGACGTAACGTTTACGGCATTGGCGAAGCCTCACGCTACTATTTCGACAAGTCGCCTATGGACCTCACTGTTGGGGAAAGCATTTTCCTTGCCAATATCGTTCCTCGTCCAAAATCCTCTCTGTATTTCTTTCAGCCCGACGGAAGTTTGAGGACCAGCTTGCGGGGATACTTTAAGCTAATCGGGAACCTGATGGCCTCCCGGGGGCTCGTCCCCAGGGACACTAATGCCTATGGCTTCTACAGCGTGCGGTTAAAGGAGAGTCTGAGGCGTCAGGTGGCACCTGTCGACTCGACTGTTGCTGATTCTCTTTTCGATGAAGATGGAGGGAATAATGGCCTTTTCCAGGATATCCTGCCCGACCGAAAGCCAGACACGATACACATTGATGAACTGACCCGGCTTAAGGCGCTGCAGGATGATACAACCATGTCGCGTTCTGAGCGCCGGAAGCTCAGGCGGGAGCTCAGAAGAAAGGAGCGTGAAATGCAACGCAATAAAGACGATTAAAAAGTAGTAACTTTGGCCGTTTTTACACGTTTACCTTGTTTTGCGATTATATTATTGAAATGAAAGTACAGATAGAAGACAAGGAGTTTAGCTGTTTCCTTGAGTATGAAAAGATCAAAAAGAGGACCCGGCTGCTGGGAATACAGATAAACGTCGATTACGAAGACAAGGTGCCTGTATTTATTGGTGTGTTGAACGGAAGCTTCCTCTTTATGGCCGATTTGATGAAAGAGGTCAACATTCCGGCAGAAGTGAGTTTTATTAAGGTGTCGTCATACCATGGTCAGGAGACGACTTCGGGAACGGTAAAAAGTGTAATAGGCCTAGATATCGACCTGAAGGGACGTGATGTTATTATTGTGGAGGATATCATCGACACAGGTATAACCCTTAGTTATCTTGTAGACGTTCTCAGGAAGCATGAGCCGGCTTCTGTGGCTATCTGCAGCCTCCTGTTGAAACCTCAGTCACTGCAAAGGGAGATACCCGAAATTACATACGTCGGATTTGAGATTTCCAATGAATTTGTTGTGGGTTATGGTCTTGATTACAGGGGCTTAGGACGAAATTTAAAAGATATTTACCGTTATCTCCCTGTTCCGAGCGAAACTTAATCTCATTTTACAATTTTTGCAATAAAAAGAAATTCGGATGACTATTCACAAAGAAGGCTATACGTCAATAGCTCTTACTGTTCTGGTTATATTTGTCATTAACGCAGTTGCTCACTACTTCTGGTCTGACCACAATTGGCTGATCTGGCTTATCTACGTAGTGTCATTTGCTCTTTTCATCATTGTGCTGCAGTTCTTCCGTCATCCCAGAAGAATCACCAGCCTGAACGAAAGGCAGGTTATTTGCCCTGCTGATGGCAAGGTGGTAGTAATTGAGGAGACCGAGGAGGGTGAATATTTCAGGGATAAGAGACTTCAGGTATCTATTTTCATGTCGCCGATCAACGTCCATGTGAACCGCAATCCTGTATCAGGTGTAGTTCAATACTTTAAATATCACCCGGGAAAGTATCTTGTTGCATGGGATCCCAAGTCGTCAACGGACAACGAGCGGACAACTGTAGTAGTTGAGAATAAACTCGGGATACCGGTATTGTTCAGGCAGATTGCTGGCGCTCTGGCGAGAAGGATTGTCTGGTATGTGAAGGAGGGCGATCAGGTAGTTCAGGGCGAGCAATTCGGCTTTATTAAGTTCGGCTCGAGGATCGATGTGTTTTTGCCCGTCGGCACTCCTGTCAACGTGAACCTGGGCGATGTGGTGAAGGGCGGAATTACCGTTCTCGCGACATTCGAATAATTGAACTCTGCTCTTTGGTTTGCGAGGACTAACTTTGTTATTTCCTCCGTACGCTTCAAATTAGCCGCTGTGCCTGCTTAGGATGTTGGCCTGATGGTTCCAGTTCCATAAGGCATTCACAACCCTGAGAAGTACCCGCTGATGATCAGACAAGCTTGCTTCAGATCGAATTGACCTGCAAAAGAAGTGGTAAGATTATTCGGAGTCCAGATAGAGGGAGCACGGCGGTACTTTTTCGTGAAGTGCGAATGCTTTTTAATCAACAGAAAGAACACTCAGGCAGCTTTCATCTCCCGTTTCTGAGCGCAGACCATAATTTTTTTTGAAAGTAAACCAGCCGTAATGGTAGCTTTATAAACAAAAAAGCCTGTATAGCGAGTATACAGGCTTTTTTGTTTATATCGTTGAGGATAATTAAACTCTCTTTGATTTGATACGTGCAGCTTTGCCAGTAAGAGCGCGAAGATAGAACAGTTTTGCTCTGCGTACTTTACCATAGCTGTTTACTTCAACTTTCTCGATGTTAGGAGAGTTAACCGGAAAAATACGTTCAACGCCTACTCCATTAGAAACTTTTCTTACAGTAAATGTTTCAGTCGCTCCAACACCATTCCGCTGAATTACAACTCCCTGGTAAATCTGGATACGCTCTTTGTTTCCTTCGCGGATTTTATAGTGCACACTTACTGTATCGCCAGATTTGAATGCAGGCACTTCTTTCCTGGCTACAGCCTGCTCTTCAACAAATTTTACTAAATCCATGATTTCAAGTAATTAAACGGTATTAACCTCTAATGACCGCTCCTTTTTTTCGGAGTGCAATATTAGGGATTTTTTTATAAAAAAAGAGTGATTTTATTTTTATGTCTTTTATTATCAGTATTATGAGGTCGAAAATTGACCTTTCCTGGCTGGCATCACCGCCGGGGCATATTTGCTTTTTATTTCAGCAGGTCGGGCCTTCGTGATTTTGTCCGCTCGAGCGCCTGATCGTAACGCCACTCGTCTATCTTTGCCTGGTTTCCGCTGAGCAGGACCTGGGGCACTTCCAATCCACGCCATACTGCAGGTCGTGTATAGACCGGAGCATCAAGCAATTCTCCCTGGAAAGAGTCTGACAGAGCCGAGGTTTCATCAGACAACACCCCCGGAAGTAAGCGGACTACAGCGTCGACGAGGACAGCAGCCGGCAGTTCTCCGCCCGAAAGTACATAATCTCCTATTGAGATTTCCCTGCTGACAAACAAGTCTCTTATCCTTTGGTCTATCCCCTTGTAATGTCCGCACAGGATGATGATATTGCCTTTGACGGACAGTTCGTTGGCGATAGACTGGCTGAGGGTCTCCCCATCGGGTGTCATGAAAATCACCTCCTCGTAATTCCTTTCAGCCTTCAGCTTTTCGATGCAGGCAGCAAAGGGTTCGATTGTCATCACCATTCCGCTCCCGCCGCCATAAGGATAGTCATCCACGCTTTTGTGCTTATTGGTGGAGTAATCCCGAAGGTTGTGGACCACTATCTCGGTAAGTCCTTTTTTCTGAGCTCGTTTCAATATCGAGTGTGCGAAAGGGCTGTCGAGTAGTTCGGGAAGGACGGTTATAATGTCAAATCTCATGCGATCGATAAATAAGCAGCAGATGAAGACGCTTCTATTTTTCCGAGGTGTAAATATCTATCAAACCTTCCGGCAAAGTGACTGTCAGGACGCCTTCCTCCTCGTCTATCGAATCGATCGTGTCTTCATTCAGGGGGAACATTACCTCTCTGAACTTGTAAGAGACCACTGCGATAAACTGCTGGGGGTATTCCAGCACCTCCATAATCTCACCTAATTCGCCTGCCTTACTGTCAATTGCTATAAAGCCTTTGAGATCCGTGTAATAGAACTCATCGTCTTCTCTTTCCGGCATCTTAGAATTTGGCAGATACACCTTCTTTTTCAGGAGCTTTTCAGCTTTCTCTATGGTGTCGGTGTCTTCCAGGAAAAAATAGCCGGTCTTGTTCGGGTGAAGTTTGCAGGACGATACGAAATAGGGTACCAGCTTTCCATTGATTTCAACGAAAATGGCGTCAAGGTCGAGTTCATCGTACTGATTGAAATCAAAATAGACTTGTATCTCGCCTTTGAGTCCTTTTGTTTTGGTGATATAGCCCAGGTAAAAGCAATCTTCAACGTTCATACCTCACATAAAAAATCATCCTGACCACGACGAAAGTAGTTTCTTAAGTCTGCTCAGGATGATATATAAAAAGATTGACTAATATTATTCAGCTTCTTCAGCCGGAGTTTCAGTGGCTCCTTCAACTGGCTCTTCCGCTGCTTCTGTCTCTTCAGCAGGAGGAGTGTTCTTAGCTGCGATAGCAGCGGCTTTTTCAGCTTTTTTCTTGGCTTCAGCTGCGAGAGCTGCCTTTCTTGCTTCTTCTTTCGAAGAGGTCAGGCCTGCTTTCTTGCCTTCGATCTTAGCTTCCTTGCCTTGCAGCCATTCGTTGAATTTAGCTTCAGCTTGTTCAGGCGTTAAAGCGCCTTTTTTAACGCCACCTTCGAGGTGTTTCTTGTAGAGGATCCCTTTGTAAGAAAGGATAGCGCGACAAGTGTCGGTAGGTTGTGCACCTTTGTTAACCCAGTCTAATGCTTTTTCGAAGTTAATGTCGATAGTTGCCGGGTTAGTGTTCGGGTTGTAAGAACCTAAACGTTCAATGAAACGACCATCTCTCGGAGCACGTGAGTCCGCCACCACTACGTAGTAAAAAGGTTTGCCCTTCTTACCGTGTCTTTGCAATCTAATTTTAGTTGCCATTCTTTAGTTTAAAAATTTATGTATTCAACATAGTTCCCGGAGTCTCCTACTGCGGGGCTGCAAAGATAATAAATATTCCGGAAAAAGCAGATGGCCGATAAGAGAATGATTCTGAGGATGAAACAGTTTCGCATATTATCCGCTTATTGTTATGCCAAACGGCGCTCTTTGTACGGTTTCAGCTCTTTTTTGTTAAATTAGTAAGATTATAAACCTAAAAAAATACAATTTTGCGCCGCCAAGGCAGCGTATATAATCTTTAACTATGAATAGCGAACTGGGATTCCTATCAGTTTTAAATGAGGCTGTCTGGTGCTTCGACATAGACCGCCAGGAGTTTATCTACGTCAATGATACTCTTGCCGCAATCTTTGGGGTCACGTTAGCCGAGCTCAGGGATTCGCCATTTCTTTGGCGTAAGCTTGTTCATCCGGATGATTACTATTACGTTAGTCAGCAGACTGAAAGGGTCTACCAGGGGGAGAGTATTGCACTTAAATACAGGATCCTGGTTGCCGGAAGAGTGAGATGGATTGCGGATAAGAAGTACCCCGTCTTAAGTGACGCTGGAAAGGTAAAGGGGATGGCGGGAATGGTATACGACATAACAGACAGGATGAACATGCAAAAGGACCTCGCAGAATCAGAAGGTGTGTATCGCTCTCTTTTTGAAGATAATCCGATTCCTCAATGGATCTATGATATGGACACGCTGGAGTTTTTGGCTGTTAATCATGCTGCCACTGAGAAGTATGGCTATACAGAACAGGAATTCCTGTCAATGACAATAGCAGACATCCGCCCTCAGGATGATGTCCGGCGGCTTATTTCGAGCGTGAGAGAGATAAGGGGCCGTCAGTCGCGCTCGGAGGGATGGACGCATCTGAGGAAGGACGGAAGCTTGTTAAATGTGAATGTTTCCGGATTCAGTATTAAGTATAAGGGGCGACGAGCCGAAATCGTAACCATCCAGGACATAAGCTCAGAGGTGAGGAGCCGGAAAGAGGTAGCCATTTCCAGGAAAAACGCAGAGGCGCTGATTAATAACATTGAGGACCTCATATGGTCGGTCGACCGGAACTGCTGCCTTATTTCAGCTAACGCCTCTTTTCACAGCGCAGTAAAAAGACTTTATTCTGCGTCGTTCCGCCCCGGAGAATCTGTTGTTCATGCCGATAATGAAGCCATCGGAAAGTGGAAAGAATATTATCAGCGCGTGCTAAGCGGACACAGTGTGGTGTTCATCAGCGTGCCTTCTAATGCCCCCGGAGAGACCTTTGAGGTGAGGATGAAGCCGATTTATAATGAGCATGAAATCGTGGGAGTGGCATGTGTGAGCCGTAACATCCAAAAGAAACTGGAGGCTGAAAAGCGGATGGTCCTTCAGAATATTGAATTGAAAGAAATCGTGTCACTGGCCTCTCACGAGATAAGAGGACCAGTAACTTCGCTGATGGGCTTAATGAACCTTCTCAATAAGACCAATCTTGCCGACCCCTTTAACAAGGAGGTTATCAGTCATATTGACCTGGCTATCAAAGAGCTCGACAGCGTGATTCATAAGATTGTAAACAAAAGCTACGCCATACAACGCGAAAACGAGGCTATATATTCCTCTCCACAAAATCTATCAGACTATGAATAACCTTAATGTGAATCTCCTGTGCGCGGTCTGCATAGGAGGAGCGCGGTGCTCTGATTTCCACATCGCATAGTCCGGCCATTTTTCCTCCATCTTTGCCCGTCAGGCCAATCACCTTTAACCCTTTTGTTTTCGCCGCCTCTATTGCGTTCAAAATATTTTCGGAGTTACCGCTGGTGCTGATGCTAAGCAGCACGTCGCCCGGCTGTCCTATAGCTTCAACCATCCTTGAGAATATGTAAGCGTAGCCATAATCATTCCCCACGCAGGAGATATGAGATGGGTCTGAAATTGAGATTGCCGGCAAAGCTCTTCTATCGTTCCTGTACCGGCCCGACAGCTCCTCTGCAAAATGCATCGCATCGCACATTGAGCCCCCGTTTCCGCAGGAAATGATCTTGTTACCTGCTTTAATTGCTTCAGTAAGAAGAATTCCCGCCTGTTCTATCTTGGCAAAGTTCTCATCATCTGATAAAAACTCAGTAAGCACCTGATGCGCTTCAGAAAAATGTTGTTTTATAGATTCCATTATATTGATTCGGACAGTGTATACTTCCGCCCTTTATTTTGCTGTTTGAGCCATTTTAGCAGAGGCTCAAAATAGTCGACCATTGGCTTGGCCGATAAGCCCGAGCCGGTCTCTTCTTTAAGTATCGAGTCCCAGTCTTTGGTGGCACCCTGTCTCATAATCCCTTGAAGGAACTTGCCAACTTCTTTATTTCCGTAATAATTGGTGGCATGAGGATCCTGATGCAGGATCTTTTTGGCAATGTGATCGTGCAGCTGAAACAGAATGACGAAAGAGAGCGCATAGTCATAATACTGTGCGGGATCGTCATTGATATGAGTCTTTGTAGCTGCATCACAGTACTCCTCACCGCGCTGTTGCGGCGCAATGATTCCCTGATATTTCCGGCTAAGCTCCCACCAGGCTTTGTTGTACTGGTTCTGAGGAAGTTTGTCGGCATAAAGCTGCTTTTCGAACTCCGTCATGGTTCCGGCTGAAAAAGGAATAAACACGACGTAGTTAAGCGCTTCTTTTAAAAGCCCCTGTATCTGATCGGTCGACGTTCCTTTGGGTATGATCCCTTTACTCTCCAGATAGGGCTTTTGCTGCGATGCCAGTCCCATCAGGCTGCCCATTGCTTCGTGGAAAGCCCTGTTGGCGCCTTCCCTTAATAAGGGCGGAACGTCTTTGTTCGTGTAAGTCATGTAATAGTAGATGTGACCCAGTTCATGATTGGCTGTTTCATACCACTCAGCGTTGGGTTCTACACTCATCAAACTCCGAACATCGTTCTGCAAATCCATATGCCAGGCGGAGGCATGGTTGTTCTTCTTATACGCTGTCCCCGGCGCCAGCGGGTACAGGCTCGACTTCTGCCAGAACGCAGAGGGAAGTGCCGGGTACCCCAGGCTCTGATAGAGAGCCTCAGCATCCTTTACAATCCACTCTGCCGGCTTCGTTTTAAGCACGGAGTCTGTATTCATCCCCTTAACCGAAACTATGCTGCTCCAGTCCTGGCCCCACCTGTTAGGCAGCCAGTGAGCCGGGATATAGTCGGGCACCTCTTTTACGCCGTATCTTTTTGCCAGTTCGTACCGTGCATAAGTATGAAGCTCTCTGTAGAGGGGACGGAGCTGGTTGTTTATTTTTTTAATGAGCGCAATCATCTGATCGCTTTCCATTCCATAATCAGAGACCTGGTACCCGAAGTAATCTTTGAACCCGAGCGCCTGCACGGTTTGATTTCGGAGATCACGCAGTTCTGTAAGGCCGCCTTTCAGTGTTTTGCCGACCTCTTTACTGGCGTTCCATGCCTTGAGCCTGTGGTCGAGCCTGCTCTCATTTTTTAAGATATCATCGATCTGGTTTGTTGAAACAGTCTTACCATCTATCTTAAAGTCAAATCCGTAAAGTCTCTCTACCTGTGCGTTCTCCGCCTTTATTCTCTTTTTAACAACATCGGTAATTGTTACCGGATTATTGGCAGCAATGTACATGATCTTCTGCAGCTGCCGCACCTGAAGGTCAGTGAGCTTATCTTTTTTATCGAGGAAGCTTTGCGCCTTTTCAATATTCTCGTCGCTGCCGGTAAAATCAGCAAATGCCTGTCCGGTTTTTTCAACCGCCTTGGCGTTGGTGGAGTCGCCCGCGACGATCCTGGTATTTGCTGACCATTGCGCTTCAGACGATGCCGTGTAGCGCTTCACATACTCTGTGGTGTACTGATCAAGGAATGCCTGTGCTTCGCTGCGTACCTTGTCTTCGGAAGTACAGCCCCCAAGAGCGAGGAGCACGATATATAGGCTTTTTCTAGCGAAGCCGCTGTGTTCAAAGAGTGAGTGCTTTATCATAAAGGCCTTCTTGATTACTGATTTTACTGAGGTCTGTATGCAGTATGCCAAGCTTAAAGAGACAAGATGTTTACGATCTTAAGTAGACTGGGGTCTGCCTCGGAAAGATGCTTGATGGCATTATAGAATGGGGTATAGTGCACGTTGTTGTTGATTATTCCCACCATCATGCCCTTTCGTCCGTTCAGAAGAGCTTCCACTGCCGCAATGCCCAGCCGGCTTGCCAGCACGCGATCCATGCAGCTCGGTTTTCCTCCCCTCTGAATGTGACCAAGTATCGATACCCGGGTGTCGTACTTGGGAAAACGCTCGCGTATCATATCTGCGATTTCAAACCCTCCTACTTCGTCTCCCTCTGCTACAATTATGATTTTTGAAGACTTATCCTTGCGGCTTTCTTCCAGCCTTTTAAACAACTCCTCGATGTTGGTGCGCGATTCCGGGATGAGGATAGCTTCTGCTCCGACCCCGATTCCGCTTCGCAGCGCAATGAGCCCCGAGTCCCGTCCCATTACTTCTACAATGAACAAGCGGTCGTGCGACTCGGCCGTGTCCCTGATCTTATCGACTGCGTCAATGACGGTATTGATCGCCGTATCGTAACCGATGGTGTAGTCAGTACCGATGAGGTCGTTGTCAATTGTTCCTGGAAGTCCGATGATCGGCACATTATATTCGCGAATAAAAGCATTTGCCCCGGTAAAGGTACCTTCACCGCCTATTGCCACAAGGGCATCGATGTTGTGTTGTTTCAGCTGCTCGTACGCCGTCCTTCTTCCTTCGGCAGTCTTAAAGGTCTCGCTTCTGGCTGTTTTCAGGATGGTGCCGCCTCTTTGAATGATATTAGCGACAGACTTCCTGCTCATTGGGATGAACTCCCCGGCAATCATACCCTCATATCCCCGCATAATTCCGGTTACATTCAGATCATAATACAGACCGGTTCTGACAATAGCTCTAATGGCTGCGTTCATGCCGGGAGAGTCGCCCCCGGAGGTGAAAACACCTATCGTTTTAATTTTTTCCATATTGTAACTTCTAGAACAGATAATAATTGGGTTTTGGGATACATTAAAGCTTATACCTTAAATCGTTTCAGATGCTATTTGTTTTTGCTTTCCTTTCAGAAGACGCCCGGCGAGTATTAATGCCGGTTGTCTTAAGCCTAATATCTTTAAATGACGTAGCTAAGCTCTTTTAACCCGTAGCTCGTTACGGTTCCCTCGCACTCGATCTGCAGCCGTCCGTCCGGGTCAACGCCAATGATCCTGCCGTTTACTGTATTTCCTCCTGCCACAAAAGTATGGATTTCATTGAAGCGGTAAAGATTTTGGAGATAGCGGCTCAAATGTTCGTCCGCCTGGTTATTCTGAAGTTCTTTATACCGCCTTTCGATGGAAGAGCAAATGCGCCTTAACAGCTCCGTCCGGTCTGCTTCTGCGGCGATAATGCGTTTAACAGATGTTACAGACCCCAGCCCGGCAAACTCCGTCTGGTTGACATTGAGTCCGATGCCGATGATAGAATGCTTTACCCCTGTTCCGCTGATACTGTTCTCAATCAGGATGCCCCCGATCTTGCTGTCTGCAAAGAAAATGTCATTCGGCCATTTAATTTTTACCTGCGATCCAATAATTTCGTTCAATGCATCGTTAATAGCTATACTTACAGCGATGTTAAGGCGAAATAACTGACTCGGCGCCAGGAAGGAAGGGTAGAGAAGAATGCTGAAAGTCAGGTTTTTCCCGGGTTCACTAAACCAGGAATTACTAAATTGACCGCGACCAGCAAACTGATCTTCTGCCATTATTACAGTTCCTCCTGTAATTGGCTTGGAATTTGACAACTTGTTCTTTAGATAGTTATTAGTTGAGTCCACCCGCTGTAAGGCAATGACATTTCGCCCAACAAATAATCCTGAAAAAGTGTTATTTTGCAAAATAGAGGGATACTAAGTAATTTCATCCAAAACTAATTTTTTTTAATGGTAAAAAGCAAAGTTATTAACGAATCTACCTACATTTCAGAGCTTGTAATACACGGTATTCAGGAAAAGAAAGGAAACGAAATTGTACGTCTTGATTTAAGAAATATACATAGTTCGGTGGCAGATTATTTCGTAGTTTGCCATGCCGAATCAGCAACCCAGGTAAAGGCAATAGCGCGAAGCGTTGAACAAGAAGTTTATAAAGCTTCAGGCCAGTTTCCGCTACGTACAGAAGGCGTGGAGCTTGGCGAATGGATCCTCCTAGACTATGTCGATGTAGTGGTGCATGTCTTTAAGACAGACAAACGTGAGTTCTACGGTATAGAAGAATTGTGGGGAGATGCTGAAATGAAATACTATCAGAGTGCCTGATTTTAAGTTTAGTTGATCAAACAGAAAATGAAAGATAGAGATACCGATAAAAAGAACTTCAGAAAAAGAACGGGAAAAAAGATGGTCCCTAAGCCTCCCCGTTTCAATATAATGTGGCTTTATGCTGCAATTATTATTGGTCTGTTCGCGGTTCAGTACTTATTCAGCAGCTCGAGCATTACTACCATCTCGTACCAGAAGTTCGAGGCCGAAATGCTCAGATCAGGCGATGTTGAAAAGATTGTGGCTTACAAGAACAACGATCTTGTTGTTGGCGAAGTTTACATCAAGAAAGACAGGCTGAACCAGCCGAAGTACAAAAATGCTCATACTCCCGACAACTTTAGCATGTCGGCTACTAACAGTCCGCAGTATAAGTTTACTGATGCTTCGTTTGATGGCCTGCAAGCCAAGATCACCGAGGCTAACAAAAGTCTTCCGGCTAATCAGAAAGTAAACTTGATTTTTGAAACCAGGGAGAACTTCTGGGCTGGATGGTTTATGACCATCATTCTTCCCGTATTGCTCCTGATTGGCTTCTGGATTTTCATCATGCGCCGGATGGGTGGTGGTGCCGGTGGTGGAGCAGGGGGCCAGATCTTCAACATAGGAAAGTCGAAAGCAACGCTTTTCGATAAAGAGTCGCAGGTTACAGTGACTTTTAACGATGTAGCGGGCCTGGAAGAAGCTAAACAGGAGGTGATGGAGATCGTGGATTTCCTGAAAAATCCAAAGAAATATACCAACCTGGGAGGAAAGATCCCGAAAGGTGCTCTGCTGGTTGGCTCTCCTGGTACGGGTAAGACACTTCTGGCAAAAGCGGTTGCCGGCGAAGCACAGGTGCCGTTTTTCTCCCTTTCAGGCTCTGACTTTGTCGAGATGTTTGTAGGGGTAGGAGCGTCGCGGGTAAGAGATCTCTTCCGCCAGGCGAAGGACAAGGCGCCCTGCATCATCTTCATCGACGAAATTGATGCGATCGGTCGCGCCAGAGGTAAAAACAATATCGTTGGCGGTAACGACGAACGCGAGAATACCCTCAACCAGCTGCTGGTAGAGATGGACGGATTTGGAACAGATTCCGGAATCATCATCATGGCGGCAACCAACAGACCAGACGTTCTTGACTCTGCACTGTTGCGTCCTGGACGCTTTGACAGGCAGATCTCGATCGATAAGCCCGACCTGGTAGGTCGCGAGCAAATATTTAAGGTACACCTTAAGCCGATCAAATTAGCTGAGGACGTTGACGCTAAAAAGCTTTCTGCACAGACACCTGGCTTTGCAGGTGCAGAGATCGCTAATGTTTGTAACGAAGCCGCTCTGATAGCTGCCCGTAAGAATAAGGAATCGGTAGACATGCACGACTTCCAGGACGCTATTGACCGGGTGATCGGAGGTCTGGAGAAGAAGAACAAGATCATCTCTCCGGAGGAAAAGAGAATTGTGGCCTATCACGAAGCTGGTCACGCTATTGCAGGCTGGTTTCTCGAACATGCTGACCCACTGGTAAAAGTATCTATTGTTCCACGTGGTGTTGCTGCACTTGGATATGCGCAGTACCTGCCAAAGGAGCAATTCCTGTATACCACTGAGCAGCTGATTGACGGGATGTGTATGACCATGGGCGGCCGGGTGGCTGAAGATATTGTCTTCGGTAAGATCTCAACGGGTGCTCAGAATGACCTTGAGCGGATCACCAACCTGTCGTACGCAATGATATCGCTTTATGGTATGAGTCCGAAAGTCGGAAACGTATCGTTTAATGAGCAGCAGGAGCGCTTTAATCGTCCTTATTCCGAAAAGACTGCAGAGCTCATCGATGAAGAGGTGAGAACTCTGATCGGTTCTGTATACACGCGCACAAAAGATCTTCTCAACGAAAAGCGGGACGGTTTAGAGAAGCTTGCTAACAAGTTACTTGAAAAGGAAATCTTGTTCCAGAGCGATCTGGAGGAAATCCTTGGGAAGAGGCCTTTTAGTCATCGTACCACATACGACGAGTTCGTGAACGGTGACAACACAGGCAACCAGGCTCCTGTAGCGGAGAACCTGCACCCTGAGCCGGTAGGCGATTCAACTGAACCTCTCCAAAGCTCAGAAACGAAATAGAAAAAATAACAGATTGAATAGAAAGCCCCTAACCCATAGGGGCTTTTTCTTGATCGTATATTTGTTCTTTCGTGGTCGAAGAGAGCATTGACTCAATTTTCATCCCCATTTGTAGATTTAGCTCTTAAATGTTTTTCTTTGAACTCAACCTTTTATCTACGATTTTTGTCCGCAGGAGCTTAAAATGAAAGATACCACCTCTAAAGAAAAAATGCTAAAGAAGATAAGGAAGGCACTTCTTGAGAAGCGCGACAATCCTTATCCAAATCTGGAAGACGCTCCTGTTTACGAGCCCTATGACGACTACCTGGAGGTGATGTTTGCAGAACAACTAGGCCTTGTGGCAGGGAAGTTTGTGTTTTGCGAAGATGAAATACAGTTTATAGAAAATCTGCTTTCGCTGGCCGATGAGAAGGGCTGGCGAAAGATCTACTGTTGGGAGCCTCCTCTTCAGGAACTCCTCTCCCATTTCGAGTTTCCTTTCTACAGTACGGAAACCGACTTTATGCAGGCTGAAGTGGGTATTACCCTGTGCGAATCTTTAATTGCAAGGAATGGGAGTATTCTGCTTTCAAACGGCAATGCTGCCGGTCGACGCCTTAGTATTTATCCTCCGCACCATATCGTAGTGGCGTTTACCAGCCAGCTGGTTCCCGATTTGAAGGATGCGCTAAAGCAGTTAAAAGCAAGGTATAGTACCAGTATCCCTTCGATGGTTTCAGTTGTGACGGGCCCTAGTCGCACGGCAGATATAGAAAAGACCCTGGTACTTGGTGCTCACGGCCCTAAAGAACTGATCGTTTTTCTGCTTGAGGGCTAGGGCAGCCTGAGCGTCTTTAAGAACGATATAGGAGAAAAAAGAGACTTTATCACAACCGGGTTTTTGCAGGAATTTGATACGATAGTACTCAAGGGAAGGACTAAACGCCAGTAAAATGCCAGTATAAACTACCATGCGTTAATGGCTTGGAAAAAAGAAGAGGCGGAGATCACATGTGATACCGCCTCTTTTTGCTGAAGTGTTTTGAGTCTTTATAGCCCGGAAAGAACATTCAATCAACTTTCGCTCCCCGGTTGAAAGCGCAGATCATGAAGCCTTTTCTTTTATTTTAGTTTAAAGCTGCTTTTTCGCTTGACTATTTCAGCTTCGCCAAAGCTTCTTTTACCCGCGGGAGCATCGCCCTGATATCTTCAAGGGAGCAGCCTCCTACAGATGCGCGGAACCAGTTCACGGAGCTTTCTGTTCCAAAAGCTGAGAAGGGCACTAATGCGGCTTTTGCCTCTTTAATAAGATAGAAGTTGATATCCTCACTGGTTTGCAGCACTTCTCCCTCTGGTGTTCTCTTTCCGGCATAGTCTATTTGTACCGTCAGGTAAATTGCGCCCATCGGCTCAATGGCATCTACCTTAAGGCCATCTGACTTAAGCTGTTTAAAGCCATCATAAAGCGTCTGGAGGCTTTCTCTGATCCTTTCCTTAAATGAACTAAGATAGTTGTCCACCGCAGTGCTGTCCTTCAGAAACGAAGCCATAGCCACTTGTTCTGGCTTTGGAGCCCACGCACCCATGTGCATAATGATGGTCCGCATCTTTTCTATCACCGACTCAGGTCCGAATCCCCAGCCTACCCTTACTCCCGTCGCGGCAAAGCATTTTGAAGCCCCGTCGATGAAGATCACGTAGTCTTTAACAGCCGGCCGGAGCGACACCGGATTGTAGTGCTGGTGCTCTCCGAAGGTTAACATTGAATATATCTGATCGTACAGGATGTATAACGGTTTTTCACCCGCCTTCCTGCTCTGATTCTCTGCAATGACCAGGTCGCAGATCTCCTCCAGGTCCTGCCGCGAAAACATAGTTCCGGTAGGGTTAAGCGGAGAACAAAGTGCCAGTAAGGTGGCCCCGGCCAGGTGAGGCGCAAGGTCTGCTGCCTTAGGCATAAAGTTATTATCTGCCGATGTCGGTACCGGAACTCCATGTGCTCCGGTCAGGCTGCAATAGTGATTGTTGTTCCATGATGGCGCCGGATAAATTACTTTGTCGCCCGGGTCAACAAGAGCAAGATAAGTAGCATAAATAAGAGGGCGGGAGCCGCTTGAAATTTGTATTTCCCGTGTGCTGATGTCCAGAGAATACCGTTCTTTGAGAAAGGTACTCACATTTTCCCGCAGTGCCGGGATGCCGTCTGCCGGCGGGTAGTTGGTTTGATACTCGTCGTAAGCCTTTTTAATTCCATCGTTCAGATCCTGCGGAATAGGAAAGATCGTAGAGTCAAAATCGCCTATGGTGAGATTGGCGATCTTTTGTCCCTGCTTCTTTAGTTCGTTTATCTCTCCTGCAATCTTTATGATTTCAGACCCTTTCAGGTTCTTTGCCAGTTGTGATACACTCATGTCTAATAATTTACTCAAACTTAGAAAATATATCGGGAGTTTTCAGGGAAGGTCAGAATGAAACCCTTGCAGGGACGATATTCCTGAACCTTTTGTGCTTATTTCTTGTTTTTAAGGAGCAGTGCTCTTGCATAAGACCTGCTGCATGACTGATATCTTGACTTGGTTCGTTTCATCGTCGTTCCTCTGCCTTTTCAAAACCGTCGTTCCTCCGGAGTCACTGAGGGGTCAGTGCGGGATGAGTGCGGCTTTAGCCGGGAAAAACCGCTCTCAACCCGGACTCAACCCGCACTCACTCCGCACGCATTGCGAACCTGAACACTTCTTGCTACATCTCAATAGCAAACATGAGAGGAACGGAGTATGGTGTTATTCGGAGAGAAGTTTCGCGATGGCTTCATCCACACGGGCAAAGCTAAAAGAGCTGACAACAGCGTTGAAACTGGCGCTGATCTCTTTGTTGCAAAGATTGCCGATACTTCCTTCGTGAGTATGTTTCACTGCGGCGGGATAAGAAAACTCGCCGCGCTCAATCTCCATCCCGACTTTCTTATACGCTTCACGGAAAGGGAGGCCTTTCAGTACTTCCTCGTTAACCGCTTCCACACTGAAGAGATATGCATACTTGCTATCCTTTAAAATTTCATCTTTCACCCTGATATGCCCGAGCATGAAGGTAGTCATTTCAAGGCATTCGCGGAGGGAGGTAAATGCCGGAAAAAGGTTTTCTTTCAGCAATTGAAGATCACGGTGATAGCCTGAGGGGAGATTGGTCGTCATGAGGGCAATTTCGTTAGGCAAAGCCTGTATTTTATTACAACGGGCACGGATAAGCTCAAATACGTCGGGGTTCTTTTTGTGAGGCATGATGCTCGAGCCGGTAGTCAGTTCGTCAGGGAAGCTGATGAACCCGAAATTCTGATTGATGAACAGACAGGCGTCCATAGCGAATCTGGCGAGGGTGGCGGCGATTGAAGACATTGCCTGGGCCAGTATCCTTTCTGTTTTTCCACGGCCCATCTGGGCATAAACTACGTTATAGTTAAGCGCGTCAAAACCCAGCAATTCAGTCGTCATGGTTCTGTTGAGGGGGAATGATGATCCGTAGCCTGCTGCGGAGCCCAAAGGATTCTTATTGCAGATTTTCCAGGCGGCCAGCATCAGTTCCAAGTCATCAGCCAGGCTCTCAGCGTATGCACCGAACCAAAGGCCGAAAGATGAAGGCATGGCGATTTGGAGGTGCGTGTATCCGGGGAGCAGCTTGTCTTTGTGCTCTTCGCTTAGCCTGATCAGCTGAGTAAAGAGGGTCTGCGTACTGCTTACCAACTGTTTAATCTGGGTGCGGAAAAAAGCTTCAGGTCTACCAGCACCTGGTCGTTCCTTGAACGTCCGCTATGGATCTTCTTGCCCGCCTCTCCGATGCGGCGGGTGAGCATCAGCTCCACCTGCGAATGTATGTCCTCAACGCCCTCTTCGATGGTGAAGGTACCTTGCTGAATTTCCTGGTAAATGGCTTTCAGCTCTTTTTGTACCCGGGCGAGATCGTCCTCGCTCATGAGGTTGATACTTGCCAGCATACGAGTATGGGCCAGTGAGCCAAGAACGTCTGATTCAGCCAGGAAGAGGTCAAGGTCCCTGTCGTTGCCAACAGTGAACTGTTCTACTGATTTCGATACTTCCTTATCTTTTTGCCAGAGCTTCATGTGCGTGATATTGTTAAAATGCTGTGTTTAAAGGATAACGCCTTCAAGCAGCTGTATGTAAAATTCGATACCTTGTTCAACTTCTTTAACGAAAATAAACTCGTCTGCGCTGTGCGAGCGGGCGGAATCTCCCGGACCTACTTTGAGTGAGGGGATGCTAAGCATTGCCTGGTCACTTGTAGTCGGAGAACCATAAGTTTTCTTTCCCATCGCTATTCCTTGTACTACAATGGGGTGCTTCTTGTCTATGGACGAAGGTTTTAGCCTCGTCGATCTGGCTTTCACTTCGCAGGTCACGTGCTCCCTGATAATATCCAAAACTTCCTCATTCTGATAGCCGTCGGTCACTCTTACATCCACTGTGAACTCGCAGCGTGCGGGTACCACATTATGCTGGGAGCCGGCATTAATGACTGTGACCGACATTTTCAGCGGGCCGAAAAGCTCCGATTCTTTCGGGAATTTGTAGGTTCTGAACCATTCTATGTCTTTCAGAGCATTGTAAATGGCATTTTCTCCTTCTTCCCTGGCGGCATGCCCTGCTTTACCGTGCGCAATACAATCAAGTACCATCAAGCCTCGTTCTGCTATAGCAAGATCAAGCAATGTGGGCTCACCAACAATAGCGAATTCGAGCGGGCCAAGCTGCGGGATAATGAGTTCGAGGCCATTGGTGCCCGACACTTCTTCTTCGGCTGTAGCTGCCAGACACAGATTGTATTTCAGGTCGGTGCGCCGGTAAAAGAAGAGAAAGCAGGCGATCAGGGAAACCAGGCAGCCTCCTGCATCATTGCTTCCCAGTCCGAACAACTTACCGTCTTCGATATCGGGCGAGAAAGGATCGCGTGTATAACCCGGGTTAGGCTTTACCGTATCGTGGTGTGAGTTGAGCAGAATAGTGGGCTTCGACGGGTCAAAGTGCTGGTTATATGCCCAGATGTTGTTTTGCTTCCGCTTGGTGACCACTCCCTGCTCCTTTAAAAAGCCTTCAATGATGGCTGCTGTCTGCTGCTCTTCGCGACTGAAGGAGGGCGTCGCGATAAGCCGCTGCAGCAATGTCAGGGAGTGTGTTTTAAGACCGTCCACCATAACGTCTATTTATTGTCGCTATAAAGGCCACCGGCTTTCACCGAGGATAGCTTGATGCCCTTAATGAGTGATGAACTAAAGCCATTATGCTCCATTTCGTTGAGGCCGGCAATGGTGCAGCCTTTTGGTGAGGTCACTTTATCTATTTCATGCTCGGGGTGACTATGATGTTGCAGAAGCAGGTCTGCGGCTCCCTTTGCAGTCTGAACAGCCATTTTCAATGCGTCCTCTGCATGAAATCCAATCTCCACTCCACCCTGCGAAGCAGCCCGGATGGCTCTCAGAAAGAAGGCAATGCCACAGGCGCAAAGTGCAGTGGCAGATGTCATCAGTTCTTCGTTGATCTGCACGACAGATCCTACTGTCTCAAACATCTCGCCTACAATTTCCATGTTCAGGTAGCTGGCACTGTCAGAAGCAATGCAGGTCATAGACTGGCCTATGGAAATGGCAGTGTTAGGCATTACGCGGACCACCTGCACGTTTTCGCCAAGCTTTGTCCTGATATCTTTACAGGATACTCCCGAAATTACTGAAATCACCAGATGGCTGTCTGCCTGAATGGAAGGAGCGATTTCGTCAAGAAGGCCGTCGAGCTGCTGCGGAAGCACAGCAAGGATCACGATCTTCGCTTTAGCAGTTGCTTCTGCATTGTTGCTGGTTACCTGAAAGCCTTCTTTAGCCTTTGCCGAAAGCTGGTGCAAGGAGCGCCGGGTCAGAATGATATTATCCGGGGAGCAGTAGTTTGATTTTACCAGGCCATTTGCAAGAGAGAGTCCGATGTTTCCGCTTCCGAGGATAGCGATCGTGCCAGTTTTATTTTCCATATTATGCGAATAATCGTGTTCCGAAAAGATGTTCTTTTAGCGAGGGCAGCTCATCTGACTTGCCGATGTATACTTCTTCCACTCCGTTGGTAATTGCCTGAAAAGCGTTCTGAAGCTTTGGAAGCATGCCTCCTGCGATGATATTGTCTGCTTTTAATGTTTCAAACTCGTCTGAGCTGATCTCACGGATGACAGATGTATCGTCCTGCACGTCCTTGAGAACGCCTTTTTTCTCAAAGCAATAGACCAGGCTTACTTTAAAGTGTGATGCCATAGCAACGGCTATGGCAGAGGCGATCGTGTCGGCGTTCGTATTGAGCAACTGGCCCTCGCCGTCGTGCGTAATCGCGGAGAAGACGGGCACGAGGCCGTCATTTAGTAGCGCCGACAGGCGGTGCGTGGCAACCGAGGTCTCGTGAAGATCGCCCACATAGCCGTAGTCTATTTCCTTAACCGGACGCTTCTTTGCTCTAATGAGATTGCCGTCGGCTCCGGTAAGCCCAATGGCGTTGCAGTTAAAGCGCTGGAGCTGGGCAACGATATTTTTGTTGATCAGTCCGGCATACACCATAGTTACAACACGAAGCGTTTCAATATCGGTAATGCGGCGCCCGTCAACCATTTTGGGTTCCAGTCCCATCGCGTGCGAAAGATCTGTAGCCAGTTTTCCGCCGCCGTGTATGAGGATCTTATGTCCGTCGAGGGCCGCGAAGTCGTTCAGGAAATAGTGAAGATTCTCAGAGTTGTCGATCACATTCCCGCCTATCTTTATTATATACAGCTTGTCCATCGAATTCTATTTGTGTATAAAGGCGCGAGCGGCGCCGGATACTATCATTGCTGTTTTAGCCTCAGCGAAAGATTTTTCTGAATGCCAGTTAGTTTTCCTAACGGCGGTTCTATCATCTTTCCCTCTGTTGTAAGCTCGCCACTCACGAATACCTTCTTGCGAAGGTGCATTTTTTCTTCAGTTCTCACGTGCTGTCCTCGAGGAAACCCTACAAGCTCTCCAGGATCCTTTTCAAAACAGCCTGTGCCGCCCAAACCCTGTTCCCTGCTTCTTCTATTACAAGCGATTCGGTACTGTCGAGGATGTCAGCTCCAAGTTCCAGATCCCTCCTTACCGGCAAACAGTGCAGCACTTTTGCCTGGTCCGTAATAGCCAGTCGTTCGAGGTTCAGCATCCAGCCTTCTCCTTTAGAAAGGACCTTGCCATAATCATGGTAACTTGACCAGCTCTTCGGGTAGATAAAGTGCGCTCCCTTGATTGCCTCGTCCTGGTTATATACGATACGGGCGCCGGGGGTAAATTGTTCAGCCAGTTCGTAGCCCTCCGGATGCGTAATCACGAAGTCAACGAGACCCTCCTGCTGTGCCCTGCACATCCATTCAGCAAAGGTATTAGGGACAGACTGCGGTAAAGGCTTAACATGGGGAGCCCAGGTGAGTACTACTTTGGGTTTTTCTACCTTCTTATGTTCCTCAATGGTAATCAGGTCGGCAAAACTTTGGAGGGGGTGCAGCGTGGCACTCTCGAGGCTGACAACGGGAACGCCGCTGAAGGTGATGAACTTGTTAAAGATCTCCTCGTTATAGTCTTCATCGCGGTTTTTAAGTCCCGGGAATGAACGGATGGCCAGAACGTCGCAGTATTGTCCGAACACGCGCGCAGCCTCCCGTATATGCTCTACAGTGGCTCCGTCCATTACCACTCCGTCGCGTGTTTCGAGTGCCCAGCCCTCTTTGTCGATGTTCATCACCATGACATTCATCCCGAGGTTCATAGCGGCTTTTTGGGTGCTCAGCCTTGTACGCAGGCTGGGATTAAGGAAAATAACACCCAGGGTCCTGTTCGTTCCAAGTGCTTTATGAGCGTAGGGGTTACTTTTCAACGCAAGTGCTTCCTGTACAAGCTCCTTGACATTGGTAACATCTTTAACGGAAGTAAACTGTTTCATTTCGTATAGCATCAGATTCTTGGTGCTGTAGTCCGGCTATTTTAGTCTGACTACAGGCCCCTTTTGTTCGAAAAATTTCTTTTTGAGGAGGATGAGCCTGGCACGAACACCGGTTTTTAGTCATTTCTGTATGTGGTGCGTACATGACATCTTCATTCCTCCTTATTATGAAGACACCGGAATGTCCTCTGTTCTTTGCAAATTAGTCTTGTCGCCAGTCGAGCTCTGTGAAACTTTGAAAAGGCGCACGGGGATTAACTCCTACTGCAGCACTTTTTTCAGTGCCTCCAGGAAGCGATCAGCATGTTCCCTGCTTAAGTTCAAGGCTGGGAGCAGACGGAGCACATTCGGTTTTGATTCTCCGGTGAAGATATGGTGTTTAAACAGCAGCTCCTTCTTTACATGGGAAAGCTCTTCAGGAAGATCAATACCGATCATCAGGCCTCTGCCTCTTACTTCGCGCACTTTATCAAACGTTTTCAGCTGGCTGATGAGGTAAGCACCTGTCTCTTCTGCGTTCTTCATCAGCTGGTCCTGCTGGATCACCTCAAGTACCGCTAATCCTGCGGCACAGGCAAGGTGATTGCCGCCAAACGTGGTGCCCAGCATCCCGTATGAAGCCTTAAATTTAGGGGAAATGGAAATACCGGCAATTGGAAAGCCATTGCCCATTCCTTTGGCCATGGTGTAAATATCTGCCTCCACACCTGCAAAATCGTGCGAATAGAACTTGCCGCTCCTTCCGTATCCGCATTGCACAGAGTCGGCTATATAGACGGCGTTATATTGATCGCAAAGGGAACGGATCTTTTGAAGGAAGTTTTCTGAGGCCACTTTGATGCCTCCTACGCCCTGAATACCCTCAATGATGACCGTGCATATTTCCTCTCCATTTTTGCTGAATGCTTCTTCAAGTGCGGCTACGTCATTGTGAGGAAGGAACACGACGTTTTCTGTCTGGTTGACGGGTGCCACAATCTTAGGGTTGTCGGTGCAGGAGACGGCCAGCGACGTCCTGCCGTGGAAGGCGCCTTTGAAAGCAATAACTTTTTTTCGTCCGTTATAGAAGGATGCGAGTTTAAGCGCATTCTCGTTTGCCTCTGCTCCAGAGTTGCACAAGAACAGCTGGTATTCGGCTTTCCCCGAAACGGTACCAAGGAGCTCGGCCAGCTGTCGCTGTAAAGGAATCTCAACCGAGTTGGAATAAAAGCCAATTTTATTCAGCTGGTCTGTCAGTCGCTGCACATAGTGCGGATGTGTATGACCGATCGATATGACCGCATGGCCTCCGTAAAGATCAAGATACTCCTGTCCTTTGGCATCCCATACCAGGCTTCCTTTGCCTTTTGCAATTTCAATGGGATTAAGGGGATAAACGTCGAATAAGTTCATTAGAGTTATAAGTCTTAAGTTGTAAGTATTAAGTTATAAGCATTAAGTCGTTATCATCAAGTTATAAGAAGCTTTATGCTTTTGGTGTCCTGACTCTACTGATCAACGATATTAACATCGCTTTAATTTCGTTTACTTCCGCGGACAGAGCTTCAAAAGTGGCTCCCTCCAGATAATGCAGATCCTTTGCCAGTAATAAAAAGTACTCCGTCTCGTTGGCAGAACCTAATGCTATATTTAAAAAGTTAGCAAAATCGGCTGATGAATTTTTTCCGCAACCTTCTGCTATGTTTGCTGCAACAGAAAAAGAAGATCTTCTTAATTGAGTTGTAAGACAGTAAAGTTCCTCCTTAGGAAAAGCCTTGCTCTCCTTGTAAATACAGAGAGTCAGCTGGTGTGCTTTATCCCATACTTTTAAATCTTTATAGTTCTGCATAACTTATGACTTAGAACTTGCACTCAGAAGCTATAAGCTGGTGAACTTTTGCCCATGCCTCAGATTTATAAATTTCATAACTTATGACTTAGAACTTAATACTTACAACTAAAAAGCCGTTCCTTTCAGTCTCAGGCCTTCTTTTTCGCCTAATCCGAACAATAAGTTCATGTTTTGCACTGCCTGGCCGGAGGCGCCTTTAAGAAGGTTGTCAATGATGCTCAGAATAAGGAGCTTATTGCCATGCTTCTCCACGTGTAAAAGGCATTTGTTTGTATTGACCACCTGCTTCAGGTCAATGTTTTTTCCTGATACATGTGTGAAAGGATGTTCGGCATAATACTCAGTGTAGAGTTGAAGGGCTTCTTCCTGCGATAGCGTGCTCTCGGTATAAAGTGAGGCCATAATACCGCGGGTAAAATCACCCCGGTAGGGGATGAAGCTGAAGTCTTCAGCGCCAAGTCCTGATCCGAGCTGGTTGAGCGACTGCCGGATTTCTTTGAGGTGCTGGTGACCAAACGCCTTGTACACTGAGAGGTTGTCGTTCCGCCAGCTGAAATGTGAGGTTGCCGACAAGCTCTGGCCTGCTCCCGTGGAGCCGGTAGTAGCTGATATGTGAACTTCCTTATTGAGCAGTCCTGCTTTTGCCAGGGGCAGGAGTGCTAACTGGATGCAGGTAGCGAAGCAGCCTGGATTCGCAATATTTGCGGCTTCGCGAATCGCGCTTTTGTTTAATTCGGGCAAGCCATATGTAAAGTTCTTCGACCCAATGGCAGAGGCTGCGGATAAGCGGAAGTCCTGGCTGAGATCAATGATCCGGATCCTGTCGTCAACCGGATTGGCGTCGAGGAATTTGCGGGCATCGCCGTGACCCACGCAAAGAAAGAGCACGTCAATGTCGTTTGACAGCTGCCCTGTAAACTGCAGATCTGTGTCGCCGAGCATGTCGGTGTGCACATCAGCTACTAAGTTGCCTGCATTGCTATTGCTATGGACAAAGGTGATATCAACAGAAGGATGATTAATCAGTATCCGTAGCAGTTCTCCTCCTGTGTAACCTGCCCCTCCTACAATTCCAGCTTTAATTTTACCCACTGTCCGGACAGGAGCAGCTGATGTCTCGCTTTCTTTATTCATGATGGCTGCGAAGTCGGTTACTCGTTTTCTGGTGATTGACTGTTATTTACCATATGGTAGATCATGACCTGATTGCCGAAGATCTTGGAGAAGCCCTTCACGTCCTCTCCGCTCCAGCTTTTGTTCATTTCGCCATAGCTTCCGAACTTATTTGACATCAGGTCGTGCGCAGATTCAATTCCAATGATCTGGAACCGGTAAGGCATGAGCTGAACAAATACCTTTCCCGTTACAGTCTTCTGCGTGTCGGTGAGGAATGCCTCTATATTTCGCATGATCGGATCGTGAAATTGTCCTTCATGCAGCCAGTTGCCGTAGAACATGGAGAGCTGGTCTTTCCAGCTAAGCTGCCATTTGGTAAGGGTGTGCTTCTCGAGCGCATGATGAGCTTTTATGATCACCATCGGGGCTGCAGCTTCGAAGCCTACCCTTCCTTTGATTCCGATGATGGTATCGCCAACGTGAATATCTCTTCCAATGCCGTAGGGCTGGGCAAGGGCCTGGAGTGCCTTTATTACATCAGAAGGATGATCGTATCTGGTGCCGTTCAGTGAGGTCAGTTCACCTTTTACAAATTCCAGCTCGATCCTTTCTGAGCCATCTTTTGTTATCTGGGTTGGCCATGCTTCTTCGGGCAATGTGTCATGAGAGGTGAGCGTTTCTTTGCCGCCTACCGAGGTACCCCAAATTCCTTTATTGATTGAGTATTTAGCTTTCTCAAAGTTGTACTCCACCCCATGCTGCTTCAGATAATCAATCTCGGCTTCCCTGCTCAGCTTCATGTCCCTGATCGGGGTGATGATACCGATCTGGGGGATCAGGATATTGAAGATCATGTCAAAGCGGACCTGATCATTGCCTGCTCCTGTTGAACCGTGTGCAACAAAGTCGGCCGAAATCTCTTTAGCATATTCAGCAATAGCAGTAGCCTGTGTTACGCGCTCGGCACTCACTGATAGCGGATAGGTGTTGTTTTTTAACACGTTGCCATAGATGAGGTATCGGATGGAGCTGTCGTAATAGCCTTTTACTGCGTCAACGGCGTGGTGCGACGCTACGCCCAATGCGTAGGCGCGTTTCTCTATATGCTCTAGCTCTTCCTTGCTAAAGCCGCCCGTATCAACAATGACAGAGTGGACTTCAAGACCCAGATCTTTAGAAAGATAGATGGCACAATAAGAGGTATCAAGCCCTCCGCTGAAAGCTAAAACTACTTTTTTCTTCATTTTTATAAGTGTAAGAATTTGGGGATGAGTAATACAAATGTGAAGAAGACCTTTGCTGAGCCTCGTAGCTTTTCTTCAATGCGCTCGAAGAGGGAGGTCTTTCTGCTCGACTTGTTCATTTCCTGCTGAAGAAGGCGCTGCCTTTCTTCTTTTTCTTTCTCTTTTTCAACAGGGTCGTAGAGCATGGCGGTGCAGAGGCAGTTCTTCCTGTTCTTAGCCGTCAGGATATCATAATTTACACAGCTCTGGCATCCTCTCCAGAAGTTCTCGTCCTGGGTCAGTTCTGAGTAGGTAACAGGCTCGTACCCGAGCTCCGAATTTATTTTCATTACTGCCAGACCTGTGGTTAATCCAAAGATCTTGGCATCCGGATACTTTTCTCTTGAAAGTTCGAAGATGCAGTGTTTAATTGCCTTTGCAAGTCCGCACTTTCTAAACTGAGGGTTGACAATTAGTCCTGAGTTTGCAACAAACTGGCCGTGGCTCCAGGTTTCAATGTAGCAGAAGCCTGCCCAGGTGCCGTCCTTATGTAAAGCAATGACTGCCTTACCTTCGATCATCTTATTGGCAACATACTCCGGGCTCCTGCGGGCAATCCCTGTACCTCTTGCTTTCGCCGATTCTGCCATTTCATCACATATCTGTTCTGCATACCCGGCATGCGCTTCAGATGCTACTACTACAGAGAATTCGTTTTTGTCCATTATTGTAATATAATCCGGTTCGTCCGGATAGACTCTATCTGGTCTTTAAGTAAGAAAATAAAATGTTAAATTGTTTAGAGAAAGCCTTTTAAGGGCTAATGTAGGGAGGGGAATGCCAAAAGATATCAGACCCTTGGCATGAATGGTCGTCGGTGTCTTAAAATTAATCTTTCACTGTTGAGTTTCTCACGTACCATAGTGCAAACATAGCCGGTTTTGGCTGATGCTGCGGCAGTATGGATAAAGACGGATACGTTCATTTCTTAACTTTGACGGACAGTGTGTTAATTTTTAAAAACATTGCAAAATTATTGAATAAATATTGAGTATTACAAGATGAATTTTATTTTTTATTCATCTGAGCGTCAAGAACTGAGCTCGCCTGAGGTGAAGGGAGTAGAGTTTAGGATCGAGGAACGGGGCTCACGGGTCTGCTGAACGAGTTTGACACAGACCTGTGAGTCCTGTGAAGTGGTCTAAAAGGGCAGGTCGTCGTCGCCCTGCTGGTTAAAATTACCAACAGTCTCTTCAACCCTTGGAGCTGTGTCGGCGGCGGGTTGCGGCTGGGCAGCAGGCTCATTATCGCTTTTCCTGCCCAGCATGTTGAAATTGTCGGCTACAACCTCCGTCACATACCTCTTATGCCCTTCCTTGTCTTCATAGGAGCGGGTTCTGAGTTTACCCTCTATGTATACCAGTTTGCCCTTTTGCAGGTACCTGGCGGCGATATCTGCAAGACCTCGCCACATGACCACATTGTGCCACTCGGTTTGTTCTATCTTTCGACCATCTCTGCTGTAGTTTTCAGTAGTTGCTAAGGGGAAATTGACAACAGTTACTCCGCCTTCCAGCTGTCTGACCTCCGGATCCTTGCCCAGATGTCCCACTAAAATGACTTTATTTACTCCTGACATGAATTTAGCGTATAAATGATTAAGCTTTCAAGGTAGGAAACATTTGCAGAAAAGCAAAAATTAATTTGGGTTGTGCCAGGCTTTCAAGGTCCTCAAACTTGACTGGGAACCAGGATGTTCTGTCAACTGTTGTTGCAGTGAAGTTTCTAATTATGATAAATTGCGCGTATATTTTCTGGTGGCTTAAAATATGGACAACAGGGCCATGAACTGAGCTGATGGTAACGGAACTGCCGAAACTCCTTTTAAACCCTTCAGAAGCTAGAATATCTTCTGGGCTGGCGGGACTGGAGGTTTCAAAAAGAGGAAAGTCGTGAAGGTTTTCCCAAATGTCTTTCGGTCCGCGCTTGTTCATCCAGATACCCGTATCATCAGCGGCTACAATGTAGTTGAAATAGCGTTCCCTGACCCGGTTCTTTTTTGCTTTTACCGGGAGCTCTGCCACCTTTCTTTCCCGATACGCATAACATCCCGCAATCAATGGGCATGTGTGGCATGCGGGACTCAGGGGCTTGCATTGCAGCGACCCGAACTCCATCATCGCCTGATTGCTTAACCCCGGACGGCTCTTATCGATCTGTTCGTTGGCCAGTGTTGTAAATACCCGCTTTCCTCTCGGACTGTTTATTACCTCATCAATTCCAAAGTACCTTGATAGCAAGCGGAACACATTGCCGTCGACTACGGCCCTTGCTTCATTTGCTGCAAAAGATGATATAGCGGCAGCTGTATATTCGCCGATTCCCCTGAGACCGATGAGCTGTTCATATTTCGAAGGAAATACGCCTTCAAAATCTTCCATCACCATATTTGCGGTATGATGCATATTGCGTCCCCTCGAATAGTAGCCCAGGCCCTGCCAAAGCTTTAGAATATCCTCTTCCCGGGCTCCGGCGAAGTCTGAAACGGTAGGATATCTTTCGATAAAGCGGTAGTAGTAGGGCATCCCCTGCTCGACACGCGTTTGCTGAAGGATAATTTCGGAAAGCCAGATATGATAAGGGTCGCGGGTATTTCTCCAGGGCAGGTCTCTCTTGTTCTTCTCATACCAGCCGATCACTTCTTCAATAAAATGCATAGATTCTTGTTCCCCAATTCTCACAAAGTTAATGGCTTGAATAGGGAAAACAAGAGACGTGGGTGTTCCTTCCCTGTCATTTTTACCGGCTCGGGCGACCGGTCATGTAAGTATGCAACTGTTGCCTTGTCGTAAAAAAATGGGCAAAAATCGCCGTTTTTCAAACGTATGTAGTTGTGTGACCGAAAGTTAAAGTAATTTTTTTTGCATTTATTTTATGTTGTCGATTTAAACCAATACTTTTGCAACCCCAAAACAATTAAGAGTTTACGAAAAAGTTTAACCCAATAAGATATGACTAAGGCAGAAATTATCGCAGAGATCTCCAGCAAAACTGGTATTGAAAAGTTAGATGTGCAGGAAGCGGTAGAGGCGTTTTTTAAGGTGATAAAAAATTCAATGGTTAATGGCGAGAATGTTTATGTGCGCGGTTTTGGGAGTTTTGTTGTAAAGAAAAGAGCAACAAAGACAGCACGCAATATATCTAAAAATACAGCCATCATTATTCCTGAACATTTTGTTCCAAGCTTCAAACCCGCAAAGGTTTTTGTTGAAAAAGTAAAGAACGGAAACGTAACTAAGTTAGCTGCTGCCGCTGAAGAAGCAAAGACAGCTGCAGAGGCATAAGGTATTCCAGTACATGATGGTCAAAGGAAAGCAAATAACAGTTATTGGGTTGGTTCTGGTGGTAGTGACTCTGTTATTTTCTCCTGAGATTAAAGAATCATTTAAAGAAGAAGGACAGCACTCGGGAGATGCCGTTGTACGTGCTTCTCAATGGGTAACAGTATCTCCCGGGACTGACTCTTCTTCTGCCAAAGAGTCGTATCGGGAAATGATGAGTCTGGGGCGTGATCTAAACAGAACGGTTTTTCGGGATGTCAACCATCCTGTTTTGCTGTGATGCTATAAGCGAGCGGGGCTGATTCTGATACAGATAATACCTGAGAAATTGATCAGACGATAGCTTTACAGGAAGCGGAAGCTTTTCAAATAAAAGAATTAAGGAAATAATTAATAATATTAAAAACATTTAAAATTTAAGATTATGCCAAGCGGTAAGAAAAGAAAAAGACATAAAATGGCCACTCACAAGCGTAAAAAACGTTTAAGAAAGAACAGACACAAGAAGAAATAAAAGTCAATAGTAACGGTACTGCAATAGCCCGTCTTTTTCAGACAGGGCTATTTGTTATATACCTTTTGCATTGGCTTACACGTAAGACCTCCACGCTTTTGCGTCTGGGGGTTCTTGTGTTATAAATCATTTCTGGTGTTGTACGCTGGCAGCGCCTATGCTGCCATTAAATGAGTAGCTGTTGGTAAAGGAATTAATCATCAATTTAACCCCAAACGGGGTGACTATTGCTTTACTGCAAGACAAGCAACTCGTAGAACTTCACGCGGAGCACGTTAACAACAATTATGCTGTTGGTGACATCTACCTGGGCCGGATAAAGAAAATAATGCCCGGGTTAAATGCGGCTTTTGTAGATGTAGGCTACGAAAAGGATGCTTTTTTGCATTATCTTGACCTGGGACCACAGGTGCAGTCGCTGATAAAGCTGACCAAGATAGTAAAGAATGGCAGTTACAAGGATAAACTGCTGAATAGTTTCAAGCTGGAGGAAGATATTAATAAATCCGGCAAGATATCTGAAGTGCTCAGCCGAAATATGCTGTTGCCCGTTCAGATAGCGAAAGAGCCAATTTCAACTAAAGGTCCACGCTTAAGTTCAGATCTTTCAATCGCTGGAAGATTTGTTGTTCTGGTACCCTTTTCTGAATCAATATCAATCTCTAAGAAGATTAAGAGCAATACAGAGAGGACCCGCTTAAAAAAGATAGTTGAAAGTATAAAGCCAAAGAACTTTGGCGTGATCATCCGCACGGTATCCGAAGGAAAAGGAGTAGCGGAGCTCCAGAAAGATCTGCTTGATCTTATTGCCCGCTGGGAGACTTTTTCAAAAAGACTGCCGGTCACGGAACCTTCCAAAAAGATTTTGGGTGAAATGGGAAGAACTTCTACCATTTTGCGGGATATTTTAAATCCCGATTTCACCAATATTCATGTAAATGACAACGGTATTTATGAAGAGATCCGGTCGTATGTTCAGGATATTTCTCCTGAGCTGGAGAAGATCGTAAAGCTCTACAAACACCGTGAACCGATATTTGAACATTTTGGAGTTGAAAAACAAATAAAGGCAGCGTTTGGCCGCACGGTGAACCTGGCCGGGGGAGCCTATCTGGTGGTGGAGCATACCGAGGCGCTTCACGTCATCGATGTTAACAGCGGGAACCGGACGGCTAATCCTGAGAACCAGGAGGAGAATGCGTTGCAGGTTAATAAGGAAGCTGCACGCGAGATAGCCAGACAACTGCGCCTCCGCGATATGGGCGGAATTGTGGTGGTCGACTTTATCGACATGCACAAGCCCAATAACCGTAAGGAGCTGTTTGACTATCTGAAGCAGCAGATGGCGTTAGACAGGGCGAAGCATACTATCCTGCCTCCGAGTAAGTTCGGTCTTGTGCAGATCACACGTCAGCGGGTTCGTCCTGAAATGAACATCGTGACTAATGAAAAGTGCCCTGCGTGTAATGGAACAGGGGAGATTAAGGCGAGCATTGTCCTTCTTGACGATATCGAGAGCAATCTTACCTACATTCTCAACGAGCAGAATGAAAAGAAAGTGACACTTTGTGTTCACCCGTACATTGAAGCATACATTAAAAAAGGATTTCTGTCTCGGCAGTGGCGCTGGTTTCTCCATTTCGGTAAGTGGATAAGCGTCAAAGCAGTTCCCTCCTATTACTTAACCGAGTTTCACTTCCTCAACTCCAAAGAAGAAGAGATCAAATTGTAAGAAGTCAAAGGAACGGGGCTTTCAGTTAGATAACTGGAAGCCCCGTTTTTTATTGGCCCCCTTTGACGTATCTTTATAACGGCCATCGTGGCGTTGCAAATGAATTGCAGCCGGCTTTTTTATCTAAAAACCACTCAAATTGGCAAAGTCAAAAACAGCATATTTCTGTCAAAGCTGCGGCTACGAATCTCCTAAGTGGATGGGCAAATGCCCTTCCTGCAATCAGTGGAACACATTTGTGGAAGAGCTTGTTCAAAAGGCGCCCGGAGGAGCAGCCGAATGGAAGACGGGCCAGAAAGCCGGGCGGCTTCCTCAGCCCGCCGCTATCAGTGAAATTGCCTACACAGAGGAGAAGAGGATCCGTACCGGCGACGGAGAGCTCAACAGAGTGCTGGGAGGAGGGGTTGTGCCCGGGTCGCTCGTGCTGATCGGGGGAGAGCCAGGAATTGGTAAGTCGACCCTTATGCTGCAGCTCACCTTAAATCTGCCCGAGCTGAAGGTTTTGTATGTTTCGGGCGAAGAAAGCGAGCACCAGATCAAGATGAGGGCGGCGCGGCTGGAAGCAGCGGCCGGCGGAAAGGATGTGTATATTCTCACGGAAACATCCACACAGAACATCTTTAAGCAGATTGAGCAGCTCGAGCCCCAGCTTGTGGTAGTGGACTCTATCCAGACGCTTTACTCTGCTCATATAGATTCTACTCCGGGCAGTGTGTCACAGGTCCGAGAATGTACTGCCGAGCTCCTGCGCTTTGCTAAGGAAACATCAACGCCTGTATTTCTGATCGGGCATATTACCAAGGACGGTGCCATTGCAGGGCCTAAGATCCTGGAGCATATGGTTGATACGGTACTTCAGTTTGAGGGAGACAGACACCATTTTTACCGGATCCTCCGGGCAGTAAAGAACAGGTTTGGCTCGGCTTCCGAGCTTGGCATTTATGAGATGCTCGGAAATGGTCTTCGGGAAGTTTCTAATCCCTCTGAGATACTGCTTTCGCAAAGAGATGAACAGCTAAGCGGGATAACTATTTCAGCGATGCTGGAGGGAGTGCGTCCGATGCTGATTGAAACTCAGGCACTGGTAAGCCATTCTGCTTATGGCACTCCTCAGCGCTCGGCCACTGGCTTTGATACCAGAAGGATGAACATGCTGCTAGCGGTGCTTGAGAAGAGGTGCGGCTTTCGCTTGAGCGCGAAGGACGTGTTCTTAAATATTGCCGGAGGCCTTCGGGTGGAGGATCCGGCCGTAGATCTGGGCATTGTAGCTGCTGTAATTTCCTCTCATGAAGATATCCCGGTTCCATCTTCCGTATGTTTTGCTGCCGAAGTGGGATTGTCAGGGGAGATCCGGGCCGTCAACAGGATAGAACATCGTATAGCCGAAGCGGAGAAACTTGGATTTGAACAGATATATATATCGAAGTATAATAAAAAGGGGCTCGATACCAGTCGTTATCAAATAGAAATAAAAAGCGTTTCAAAGATAGAAGAGGTGTTCGCCGCTTTGTTTGGATAAGGTCAGAGCAAGCTCTATAAAAACAAATAACTCCCGGAAAGATGCTGATCTCGTCCGGGAGTTAATATAATATTATGAATTAACTGCTAATTGCCAACTGCTAACAGCCTATTTGCTCAGGTACATTGATTTTTCTTTGTACAATTTTACGAAGTAAGGGTCTTCGAGATTGCGGATAAAGCGAATCGCTTCTCCCGTTGACTTCATTTCAGGGCCGAGCTGTTTGTCGACATCGGGGAACTTATCGAAGGAAAATACGGGCTCTTTAATCGCGTAGCCTTCCAGTTTCCTTACTATCTGGAAATCTTTCAACTTGCTGGCACCAAGCATTACCTTCGCAGCAATGTTGATATAAGGAACGTCGTACGCCTTGGCAATGAAAGGAACCGTCCTTGAAGCTCTTGGATTAGCTTCTATTACGTATACCTTTTGATCTTTTATAGCAAACTGAATATTCAAAAGTCCCCTTACATTGAGCGCTTTGGCCAGCTTTTCAGTGTACTCTTCCATCTGTCTGATGACGTTCTCGGAGAGGTTGAACGGAGGCAACACAGCGCTCGAGTCGCCTGAATGGATGCCTGCGGGTTCAATGTGCTCCATCATACCGACGATATGTACATCTTCTCCGTCGCATATTGAATCAGACTCGGCTTCTTCAGCCCGGTCAAGGAAGTGGTCGATCAGTACGCGGTTGCCCGGAAGGTCACCAAGCAGTTTTACTACTGCCTTTTCGAGATCGTCGTCATTGATTACAATGCTCATCCCCTGTCCGCCAAGAACATAGCTTGGTCTTACCAGCACGGGATATCCCACCTGATGGGCAACTTCTATAGCTTCCTCTGCACTTTCTGCCACACCGTATTTCGGATAAGGAATGCCAAGATCCTTTAAAAGGTCAGAAAAGCGTCCTCTGTCCTCAGCAATGTCCATATCATTGAAAGAAGTACCAATGATCTTTATGCCGTGCTCGTGGAGCTTCTCAGCCATCTTAAGAGCAGTCTGGCCGCCCAGCTGTACAATTACCCCTTCAGGCTTTTCATGATCTATAATCTCGCGCACATGCTCCCAGAAGACAGGCTCGAAGTAGAGCTTGTCGGCCATATTGAAGTCGGTCGACACGGTTTCCGGGTTGCAATTGATCATGATAGACTCGTAGCCGCATTCTTTAGCCGCCAGCAAGCCGTGCACACAGGAGTAGTCAAACTCTATCCCCTGCCCGATACGGTTCGGACCGGAGCCCAGCACGATGATCTTCTTCTTGTCGCTCACTACCGACTCGTTTTCGAACTCGAAAGTGGAGTAATAATATGGCGTTTGTGCCGGGAACTCGGCAGCACAGGTGTCTACCATTTTGTAAACACGTTTAATGCCAAGCTCTTTTCGTCTGTTATAAACGTCGTCTTCTGTTACGTTTCCAAGCAGCCAGGCGATCTGCACATCTGAAAATCCTTTCTGCTTGAGGGTGACGAAGAAGTCTTTCGGGATGTTGTTGAGCGAGTATCTCTTTAGCTCCTGCTCAAGCGTGACAAGTTCCTGGATCTGAACGAGGAACCATTTGTCGATGAGTGTAACCTTGCGGATCGATTCCATCGGTACCCCTAAGCTCATTGCGTCCTTAATCAGGAACAGCCTGTTCCAGCTTGGGTGCTCCAGGCCCTTCATGATCTCTTCCAGATTCCTGTTCTGACGTCCGTCAGCACCAAGACCAGCACGGCCGATCTCGAGACTTTGAGCCGCTTTCTGAAGGGCTTCAATAAAGGTACGTCCGATACCCATTACCTCGCCTACAGACTTCATCTGCAGTCCCAGTTCTTTATTCGCTCCCTTGAACTTGTCGAAGTTCCAGCGGGGAACTTTCACGATGACATAGTCGAGCGTCGGCTCAAAATATGCTGAGGTAGTTTTGGTGATCTGGTTTTCAATTTCATCCAGGTTGTAGCCGATAGCCAGCTTGGCTGCAATTTTTGCGATCGGATAACCGGTAGCCTTAGAGGCAAGCGCTGAAGAGCGGGATACGCGGGGGTTGATTTCGATGGCGATAATTGATTCGTCTGCAGGGTTAACAGAGAACTGAACATTACAGCCTCCGGCGAAGTTTCCAATAGCCCTCATCATCCTGATGGCCTGGTTACGCATATCCTGATAGCAGCGGTCGCTCAAAGTCATCGCCGGAGCAACCGTGATTGAGTCGCCCGTATGAATGCCCATCGGGTCAAAGTTCTCGATAGAGCAGATGATGATGACATTATCTTTATTGTCGCGGAGCAGCTCAAGCTCAAACTCTTTCCATCCGAGCACTGCCTGTTCTACCAATACCTCGTGAGTCGGAGATGCCTGGAGCCCGCGGCTTAAAGCAGCGTCAAACTCTTCCTTTTTATGCACGAAACCTCCGCCGGTTCCCCCAAGAGTATAAGATGGCCGGATGACAAGGGGGAAGCCTATCTCCTGCGCTGCTTCCTTGCCTTCAAGGAAAGAATTCGCAATCTTAGATCTTGCTACCCCAATGCCGATATCGATCATCAGCTGCCGGAACTCTTCGCGGTTCTCGGTCTTTTCAATCGCTGCTACATCTACACCGATCACTTTTACTCCGTATTTTGCCCAGATCCCTCTCTCTTCTGCCTCCTTACAAAGGTTTAAAGCCGTTTGGCCGCCCATTGTTGGAAGAACGGCATCGATCTTTTGTTCCTGCAAAATCGTTTCAATGCTCTCGCACGTTAAAGGACGAAGGTAGACATGATCAGCAATTACCTTATCCGTCATAATCGTTGCCGGATTGGAATTGATAATTGACACTTCAATTCCTTCATCTTTTAATGATAAAGCTGCCTGTGATCCTGAGTAGTCAAACTCGCAGGCTTGTCCGATAATAATGGGTCCTGAACCAATGATCAGGACTGATTTAATTGAAGAATCTTTTGGCATTGAATTGTTAAAGTCAAAAAGTGAATACTAGTCAAACGACTTAACAACCAGTGAGATTGGCTATGTTTCAGGCAAAAATCCCGACTGTATTGTCGGGATGCAAAGGTAATAAATTAGGCGGTTTTGTAATAGATTATTTTAATTTTAATGCGGGCAGGTCGTGCAGTGCACCAGGACTAAAAAAGCCGGGCGCCTTGGCCAGGTGATATCTTAATAATGCTGGCCATGAATGTTTTTCTTGAAAGCCCTCAGTCTTTTCATACTTTTGCACCGTGATCCCCGATGCGGTACACTTTTGGCAATTGTTTTGGAACCAGCTCGTTCACACCCCGCCGCTTGAGTGGCTTGGTACTATCACGGGTTTCCTGTGCGTATACCTGGCCGCCCGTCAGCACATCCTTAACTGGCCGGTGTCTATCATTAGTGTAGGCGCCTACGCGGTACTGTTTTACGACTTTAAGCTATACGGCGACGCGGTACTGCAGTTATATTTCCTTGGAACAGCTGTGTACGGGTGGTATTACTGGCTGAAGAGGAAGGAGGAGCATCAGAAGCCTGTCGTTTCCCTTGATTATAAGGGCTACGCGGCAGTAGTAGCTTCAGTTGTTGTTCTGTCTGTTCTGTTGGGGCTTTTCCTGGATCATTTTACCCCCAGTGATGTTCCCTACATCGATGGCACCTGCACAGCGGTTAGTTTTGTGGCCCAGTACTTAATGACACGGAAAGTGCTGCAGAACTGGCTTTTGTGGATCCTGGTAGATGCATGTTACGTACCATTATACCTCTATAAAAATCTGGCAATGACTGCCGTATTGTATCTTTTGTTCCTGGGGCTTGCAACACTTGGTTTTATTGACTGGAAAAGAACATGGAGATTGGAGAAAAAATAGTGAAGATAGCGGTGGTCGGCCCGGAATCAACTGGAAAATCCACAATATCGCAGCTGCTCGCCGAGCACTACAACACAGTATGGGTTCCCGAATACGCGCGCGAATATTGCAGCCGGCTCACCGAGCCCTGCAGCTGGCAGGACGAAATCAATATGTTTCGCGGGCAGCTGCAGTTAGAGGAGAGCCTGGCTACGCAGGCTAACAAACTTCTCATTTGTGATACGACGTTTCTTACCGTGAAGATCTGGAGCGACTATATGTTCGGCAAGACGCCTGAGGAGGTGCTGGAAATGCTCCCACAGCATACGTACGACCTTTATCTTCTCATGGACATCGATCTTCCCTGGGAAGATGACCCGTTAAGAGATTTTCCACATCTGCGGGGCTATTTTATGGAGATCTGGCATAACGAGCTTGCCGCCTTGCATGCGCGGTATACTGTTATCTCAGGCTCCACGAACGAAAGATTACAGAATGCAGTCCAAGCTGTTAATAATTACCTTAACATAATTTAACATTCAGATCCGGGGAAATACCTATTTTTGCAGAGAAGTTACTAATTGTTGTAACGTTTATTTCAAAGCCGCGTCTTATAGATGTAGTAAATGACAGCCGAAAAGGCTGAAAAATTATAAAGGCAAGGCTTTGGGGAAAGAGATAAGTGGGGTTTTTGGATCAACCATGCCGTTCAGTCTCTTTTTGACTTAGCTTTCCTAAGTATACGTTCTTTTTAAATTAATGATTAACAAACCTTCCGCCCAACGGAAGGTTTTTTTATTTATAACGGACGACGTATATTTTGAAAACTATTTTACTTATGGAATTTCTATCTAACCCTGAAATCTGGATATCCCTCATTACTCTCACCGTGCTGGAGATTGTTCTTGGTATCGATAACATAATTTTTATATCAATTCTTTCGGGCAAGCTGCCTCAGGATCAGCAGAAGAGAGCGCGTACCTTAGGGCTTGGACTCGCCATGATCACCCGGGTACTCCTGCTGCTCTCTTTGAGCTGGATCATGAAGCTTACCGCGCCGCTTTTTAATGCTGGCGACTGGATTGGAGTAACAAACGAAGAATGGCTAGAAAAAATGGCAATATCAGGAAGGGATCTGATCCTGATTGTCGGGGGACTGTTCCTTATCTACAAAAGTACCAGCGAGATCCATGAGAAGCTGGAGGGCCATGAGCATCAGGAGGAAACGAAGGCTGTGAAGTCCTTTTCAGGAATCATTGTTCAGATCCTTCTTTTAGACATTGTATTCTCGCTCGACTCCGTAATTACAGCAGTGGGTATGGCCGACGAGGTACTAGTGATGATTGCAGCTGTCGTCATCGCGGTTATCGTCATGATGTTGTCCTCCGGTTCGATCAGCAAATTTGTAAACGACCACCCAACCGTTAAAATGCTTGCTTTATCATTCCTTCTCTTGATAGGAGTGTCGCTCCTGGCAGAAGGCTTTGAGCAACATATTCCCAAGGGCTATATCTATTTCGCGATGGCATTTTCTGTTCTTGTTGAGATGCTCAACCTAAAGATGAAATCAAAAGCAGGCAAGCCGGTGAACCTCCGGAATTTTCCGGGGGAAGAGAAGAGGGGCTCCGGTAACCTATAGAATCCTGCAGAGGAGTCCTTTTAGGTATTCCCCTTCAGGGAAAGAAGCTCTTACGGGATGGTCTTCCGGCTGGCAGAACTGGTAGATAAACTGAATGTCTTTGCCGGCATCCAGAGCAGCCCAGGCCAGGATCTGCTTAAAGTGTGCGATATCTACAGCTCCGGAACAAGAAAAGGTAGCAAGCAACCCTCCGGGGTTAAGAAGAGACATCCCAATTCGGTTCAGGTCTTTGTATGCCCGAGATGCTTTATCCAACGCCGAGCGGGAAGGTGCATATTTGGGCGGATCGAGGATTATGATGTCGAACTTTTCGTTGTGTTCCCGTAGTTCTCTTAGCTGCTTGTTAACATCTGATTGCACCGCGCGGTGTGAAAGTGCGCTGAACGCATTAAGTTCTATATTTCTGTTTAGCGTTTCAATTGCGAGGGGAGAGCTGTCAACACTAACCACCTCTTTCGCCCCGGCTTTTAGGCTGTTTAACGTAAAGCCTCCGGAGTAAGAAAAACAATCTAATACGCGTTTCCCTGCTGCATGTTCCGCAACGATACGACGATTGTCCCGCTGGTCGCAGAAGAACCCGGACTTCTGCCCTTCTGCTATATTGATCAGATATTTTATGCCATTTTCCTGCACTTCCACAAACTCAGGCGGCTGATTACCGTAGAGTGTGCCAAAGGAGGCATCGAGGCCTTCGTGGGAACGTGCCGATGCGTCGCTGCGGTCGAATATACCCTTCGGGTTTAATTGTTTGACCAGCTCATCGAGCAATACGTCCTTTACATTTTCAATCCCCGAAGTCAGGACCTGAACAGAAATGTAATCCGCGTACTTGTCGGCAATGAGCCCGGGCAGATAGTCCGCTTCACTGAAAATAAGCCGGCAGGTGTTAGTCTCTTCAGACTGAAGAATGCTTCTTCTCGATTCAATCGATTTCCTGACCTTCGCTCTCCACCATGCTTCATTTATTTCAACCTCCTGTTGCCATTCGAGCACTCTTACTGCAACCCTCGACTGTGAGTTGAAAAATCCCCTGGCAAGAAAGGTTCCTGAATGGTCTGTTACCGTCACCAGTTCTCCGTCGGCCGGTTTGCCTTTGATCGCCTCAATAGCTCCTGAAAAAATCCAGGGATGAAGCTGTCTGACTGCTTTTTCTTTACCTTTTTTTAATCGAACCTCTGCCATCCCGCAAAAATAGGCTTCCGCCTGCAGAGTTCATAAGGAAAAGTATTAGGTGCAGGGGGCTCCCTTCTGCAATTTTTAGAGGTTCTTTTGTTATTTTTGAGAAGACTGCAGTTGCAAGAGGCCTGTTCAGCAAGATCGGTAAGGGAATCTGGCATTCAGGCGTGTCATCACATATAATAAAAGGCAGGGATTAAAAATAAGAGATATGCGTTATTATTCCTTTACGGATGAGTCGACGATTGTGCCCGACGAATTTTACATGAAAGAGGCTTTAAAGGAGGCAAAGCTGGCATTGGCTGATGATGAGGTGCCTATCGGGGCGGTCGTGGTATGTAAGGGCCAGATAGTCGGAAGAGGACATAATCTGACGGAGCGCCTGAATGATGTAACTGCTCACGCTGAAATGCAGGCTTTTACTGCTGCGGCCAGCTTTCTTGGGGGAAGTACCTGAAAGACTGCACGCTCTACGTCACTATTGAACCTTGTGTTATGTGCGCAGGGGCTTCTTACTGGACGCAGATCGGCCGCATCGTCTTTGGTGCTCACGATCTGAAACGAGGGTACAGCCGCTTCACTCAGCAGGTCATCCATCCGAGAACTGAAATAGTTAGTGGCGTTTTGGAAAATGAATGTGCTTCTCTGATAAAAGATTTTTTTCTGAGGAAAAGAAGTAAAACTTGACATAGTGCTGAACAAAAAAAATGTGAGGGGTTATCTTTGTATCGGCTTAATGTTTAACCTTAAATAGTAAATAAAATTATGGCTTTCGAACTTCCTGCGTTACCATACGCATCAGACGCACTTGAACCTCACATTGATAAAGCAACCATGGAAATTCATCATGGTAAGCACCATCAGGCTTACGTTGACAACCTGAACAAAGCTCTTGCCGGTACCGATGCTGAGAACAAGTCCCTCGAAGAGATCCTTGCAAACGTATCGAGCTACGCTCCTGCAGTAAGAAACAACGGCGGAGGACACTACAATCACAGCCTGTTCTGGAGTATCCTGTCTGCAAATGGTGGGGGCGAACCTACTGGCGAGCTGGCAGAAGCGATCAATGAGGCGTTTGGTTCTTTTGAAGAATTTAAAAAGAAGTTCAGTGATGCCGGTGCTACCCGATTCGGTTCAGGATGGGCCTGGCTCTCCAAAGACGCGAGCGGCAAATTACAGGTTTCTTCTACACCCAACCAGGATAATCCCCTCATGGATGTTGCCGATGTTAAGGGGACTCCTTTGCTGGGAATGGACGTTTGGGAACACGCTTATTACCTGAAATATCAGAATAAGCGCGCCGACTACATTGCCGCTTTCTGGAATGTCGTAAACTGGGATGCTGTAGCAGAACGGTTCAAAAAATAAGCTTCGGCTCTTCTTTATGAGGTTGTCTCATCAATGGGGCAACCTCTTATACAAATACCTCCATCACTTCTTTCCTGGTCTTTCTTTTCATTTTATCAGGTACTGCCTCAAGAATTTCTTTTTCCAGCGCTGAGATAATCCCTCTCTTTAAAAAGTTCCGGTGAGTAACGATACTTATTTCCCTGGCTGGCACCGGGCCTGAGAATACTCTTACCCGTTCCAATTGTTCCGCATTAAAGTCGGCAAGGCTTAGCTCGGGGAGGATCGTGATTCCCGTATTCAGATCGACCATCCGTTTAAGTGTCTCTACACTTCCCGTGTTGTACTCAAATAGTCTCGTCTTGTTCGAAGCCTTATGGGCGCAGATATTCAGGACCTGATTTCTCATGCAATGTCCTTCGTTTAGCAGCCATACATCCGCTGTGTTAATGTCCTGTGTCCTCACTTTCTCTTTCTTGAGCAGGCTGTTCGACGGGGATGCGTACACCACGAAGTCCTCATAAAACAACGGGGATTCAGTCAGGCTCTTGTCGTCAAGGGGGTAGACAGAATGCCACAGTCGAGCAGTCCCAGTTTTAATTGCTGGATGATCTGCTCAGTAGTGTATTCCCAGATGTGTAACTGAACCTTTTCGTACCTGGCAGTAAATTTTGTAATGATCTTGGGCAAGAGGTAGGGAGCCACTGTAGGAATAACGCCGACTTTCAATTCTCCCGACAATTCTTTTTTGTGAGAACTGATGATCTCCTGGAGTCTTGCTGACTCAGCCAGGACCACCCGTGCCTGTTCGATCACCTGCTGCCCGATCTCCGTAGGAATAACGGGCTGTTTACTTCTGTCAAACAGCTTCACTCCCAGGGTCTCTTCCAGCTTCTGAATCTGCATACTAAGGGTCGGTTGGGTAACAAAGCATTTTTCAGCAGCAGTTACAAAACTCCGGTAGGTGTCTACTGCTACAATGTATTCAAGTTGTACAAGTGTCATAGTATTCGTCTATTCAAAGATAGGTATTATCGATTTTAGTTATGTTGTTTTTCTTCCGATGTTTACAGCAGAGATATTTAAACAGTCACATTTAATACGATGGAATCAAAGAAAAGACTTACTTCTGCCTCCGGCATTCCTTATTCTGCTCACGAAGATTCGATGACAGTAGGACAAAGAGGACCCATTTTATTGCAGGATTTCATTCTGCATGAGAAGTTGGCGCATTTTAACAGAGAGAGGATTCCGGAGCGGGTAGTACATGCCAAAGGGTCGGGAGCGTACGGCACATTTACCGTAACGCATGACGTGTCGAAATATACGAGAGCGAAGGTGTTTAACACCGTAGGGAAGCAGACCCCTGTGTTTCTGCGCTTCTCAACTGTAGGAGGAGAGAGGGGCTCTGCCGATACTGAGAGGGATCCGAGAGGCTTTGCCGTTAAGTTTTATACTGAGGATGGCAACTGGGACCTGGTCGGCAACAATACGCCTGTCTTTTTTGTGAAGGATCCGAAGAAGTTCCCAGACTTTATACATACTCAAAAGCGCGATCCTTTTACTAATTGCAAGAGTGCTACTATGATGTGGGATTTCTGGTCGCTGAATCCTGAAAGCTTGCATCAGGTGCTTATTCTGATGTCAGACAGGGGGACTCCTTATAGTTACCGTCATATGCATGGTTTTGGCAGTCACACCTTTTCGTTCATTAATAACCGGGATGAAAGAGTATGGGTTAAATTTCATTTCAAAACGCTGCAGGGCATTAAGAACTTCACTTCTGCAGAGGCGCAGGAGAAGAGGGGGCAGGACCCTGACTGGGCTCAGAGGGATCTTGTGGAAGCGATTGAACGGGGCGACTTTCCACGCTGGGCGCTGAAGATTCAGGTTATGACCCAGGAAGAAGCGAACGACTTTCGCTGGAATCCGTTCGATGTAACGAAGGTTTGGCCGCAGGGCGACTTCCCCCTTATTGATGTTGGCGTCCTGGAACTAAATGAAAACCCGGATAATTATTTTGCTCATGTAGAGCAGGCAGCGTTTGCTCCGGCGCATGTCCCCGACGGCATCAGCTATTCCCCCGACAGAATGCTGCAGGGCCGGATCCTCGCCTATACTGATGCTCAGCGTTACAGACTAGGTGCGAACTACGAGCAGATACCGGTAAACCGCTGCCCGTTCATGGTAAGCAACTATCAGCGCGACGGGGCCATGCGGATTGACGGGAACGGAGGCGCTGCGGTCAATTACTTTCCGAACAGCTTTGACCATATAGAAGCTGCGCGAAATTACACAGAACCGGCGATGGAACTCGGGTCGTCTGTCGCGGGTTGGTTTGACCGAAACGCGGAAGGTGAAAATGATCATTATACTCAGCCAGGGAATCTGTTCAGGCTCATGTCTCCAACTGAAAAAGCGAATACGGTAGCGAATATCGTAGACGCTATGAGTGGTATCTCCGGCCCCCGCCGGGAGGAGATCGTCAACCGGCAGCTGTGCCACTGGTTCAGGGCTGACCTAAATCTGGGGATCGCCATTGCCAAAGGTCTCAGTATAGATTTGGAGAAGGCCATGGCTCATGCTTAATTTCAAACGAAGAGAGGTACTGAGTGCGGGATAAAAAGGAGTGACTATGAGAAGGATGATATCAGTAGAAGAGATTATGTTAATGTTGCATAATTTGGGGCTTTAAGCAAAAGGCCGTCAGCGATGACGGCCTTTTAATATTATGCAGCTGAAGAAAGTTCCTTTACTCTACAGTAACTGATTTTGCCAGGTTTCTTGGCTGGTCAACGTTGCAGCCCCTGAGTACTGCGATATGATACGCCAGTAGTTGCAGTGGTATGGTTGCCAGAAGCGGTAAATATGCTTCGTTGCTGTCGGGAATCTCGATGATATAGTCCGCCATTTTCTTCACTTCTTTGTCTCCCTCGGTCACAATGGCGATAACTTTCCCTTTTCTGGCCTTCACCTCCTGGATGTTGCTGATCACCTTTTCGTAGGAGGAGTTTTTGGTGGCGATGAAGATTACCGGCATGTCTTCGTCGATCAGTGCAATCGGGCCGTGCTTCATCTCTGCAGCAGGATAGCCCTCAGCATGGATATAGGAGATTTCCTTCAATTTCAGTGCGCCTTCGAGGGCAACAGGAAAACCACTTCCCCTTCCCAGGAACAAGCTGTTCCTTGAATCTTTTAACTTGTCGGCTATATCTCTGATTCTCTCGTCTGCTTTGAGGCATTTTTCAACCAGGGCAGGTATCTCTTCGAGCTCTGTGAGCATGTTAACGAGCTGTCCCTGATTGATTGTTCCGCGCTGTTGCGCAATGTAGAGCGCCATTAAGGTCAGCACGCTCACCTGGGCCGTAAAGGCTTTTGTCGACGCTACACCAATCTCCGGACCGGCGTGAGTATAGACACCGGCATGGGTGATCCTTGGGATCGATGATCCTACCACGTTGCAGATGCCAAATATAGTTGCTCCTTTTTCTTTAGCCAGTTCTATTGCAGCCATCGTGTCGGCGGTTTCTCCAGACTGTGAGATGGCGATCACAATGTCCTTCTCAGAGATGATGGGATTGCGATAACGAAATTCCGAAGCATATTCAACTTCCACCGGAATTCGTGCATACTCTTCAATGAGATACTCTCCTACCAGACCGGCATGCCACGATGTTCCGCAGGCAATGATGATGATCCTGTCGGCGTTCTTTAGTTTCTCGGTGTAATCTTTGATGCCTCCCAGCTGCACCTTCCCTTCGTTAGGGTAGATCCTTCCTCTCATGCAGTCTTTTATGGAGCGCGGCTGCTCGTAGATCTCTTTTAACATGAAGTGGTCAAACCCTCCTTTTTCCAGCATTTCAAGCTTGAGGGAGAGTTCCTGGATCGAAGGCGTCTGGATAATGTTGTCGATGCTCTTTACCACCAGTTCTTCTCTTCTTATGGAAGCAATCTGGTTATCCTTCAGATAGATCACATTTTTAGTGTACTCTACAATGGGTGAAGCATCTGAAGCTACGAAGTATTCGTTTTCACCCACCCCGATCACCATCGGGCTGCCTTTCCTGGCAGCAATGATCAGATTAGGCTCGTCCTGACTCATAACAACGATCGCATAAGCCCCGATCACTTTTGTGAGAGCTACCCGCACAGCTTCGGATAAGTCTAGATTGTCGGCCTTCTGAACGGCTTCGATCAGATGAACGAGGACCTCAGTATCCGTGTCACTGCTGAATATATGGCCTCTCGCCTGTAATGCTTCTTTTAATACTGCGTAATTTTCAATGATGCCATTGTGAATGATAGAAAGACGACCATCTCCTGACTGATGAGGATGTGAATTGCGGTCTGATGGCTCGCCGTGGGTTGCCCAGCGGGTGTGCCCCATCCCAACGGTTCCTGTTTTGTCCTTTCCTTCTGAGAATTGTTCCAGTTCGCTTACCTTGCCCGCCTTTTTATAAGTTTTTAAACTTCCGTCTAATAAAGCAACGCCCGCACTGTCGTATCCGCGATATTCTAAGCGGCGCAGGCCTTTAATGACAATTGGCCATGCTTCCCGATGACCAATATATCCAACTATTCCACACATATTTTATGTAATGATTCAGCCGGCTAATTTACTGAAAAAGATGAAGCGGTGAAGTCTTATTGCGATTGTGGGAGTACCAGGAGAAAAATCCTTTTAGCAGGCGCTCTGGCTCTGAAGAGGGACGTGTAAGGGCTCTCATGGAAGTTTCAAAGGAAGATAGACTTCCCAAAAAGGGGTATCAGAACGCTTCTGATCCCCTTTTTGAGAGACTTAACGCTATTACTGTAAGCGCGTATAGTAAATATTTACTTTTATTTTGCTAGCCAGACTGTTTCCTCCTGCAAGGACAGCCCTTGCAGCCGTGGTAGCTACAGGGGAGATGTTTGCTCCTCCCTGTGTGAGGTATCTGGGGTCTGCCGAAATGATGAACAAGGGGTACTGCTCGGTTTTTCCGGAGAGAATGTGCTGAACGTAGGAGCTGATGTTGAACACGTATCTTTTTTCGGTGCTGTTGTAAAAGGAGCCACCCCACTGTGATCGCTGATCGGGAAGAGCCTGTCTTTGTCCCGCGATATCGCTCTGATAGATCGTCAGTGCCGGAGCGGGAGTCAGGGCGTTTGTATTGGTGCCAGCAACAGAGACGATAAGCTCTGCCTTATTGACGGCAATATTGCCGAGTTCTTTTAGCTTCTTCAGGTCGGGGATAGAAACTTTTGTTTTCAGTCCACCCATGGGCTGTACATAAACTGTCTGGAAGGTATGGCCGGGAGCATTAAGCTGGCTTGAGACATTCTCGTTATAAGAATGGGCTATAGCTGCAGTTGCGCCGCCAACGGCGAAGGTGGCAACGGAAGTGTCCCTTCCTCCTGATGTGTTGTCGGCTTTATAGTATACATCAAGCCTTGCTGTTTGAGTCGCGGCAGAGCCCGAGACAAGGTTCAGGAATCCGACGCCGCCGGTCATGCTCTCGCCTTCTCTTTTAGCCTTCAGGTATAATCCTTTAAAGTAGGTTCCAAATGAAGCGTTGCTGGCCAGGTCTGAGGCAGAAGCGCTGGACAGAATTGTCTTGATCTTTTCAAGCCTGACACGAAGCTGAGGTGGTACTTTTCTAATCGTATCCCGGCCGCCTTTAACAATTTCTGTGACCCTGATACTGTCGTTCCACGAGAAGCGGTTTAGAGTTGTTGCATCAGTTTCGGCGTCAGATACCTTCCACTTTTTCGTGTTGTAAGTCCCGCTTGCGTACTTCTCACCCAACTGGCTTACTGAAAGCGTAAATCTGGAAAGGGTAGAATCGCCGTTAAAGCCGCGACCATAAGGTAAAACCAGTACTGCAGAGTCAATTGAAGCGTTCTTTCCAAATGAAAAGTTGGCACTTGGGAGGTTCAAGCCCAGCGCAATTCCTGCCTCTGTGTGTCCTATTTCAGGATCCTGAAGGTCTCCCAGCGGATATTGAGAGAGTGCGTCAGTGAGCAGGCTATCGTCTTTTACTGTGACTGTCTGGATGTTATAGTCAGTGATAAATTTACCATTGATCGTATCCTGAGGGTCAATGTCCAAACCGATTGTATCGGCTTTTTCGCAACTGCTTAAAATAAAAAGACCCATTAACAGGGTTAATAAGCCTTGTCCAAAATATTTCATCGGTTTCTTTTCTCGTCTCGTTAATTAAAATGCTGGTTCAAAGATAGCTAAAATAAGATATTTGCAGCACGTGCAAGCGGTTTGGTAGCGAAAATGTTGGGATAGGTGCGGAGGCCATACGAAATGCGAGTTTGGTGAGACGAATGGCCTAAAGCACACGTCAGTAATGGTACCTCCCGCAGGGGTACTCTCATACACGATACGTTTTCTACCCCCCTCCGTCTGATGTAGAGCAGTTTTGGGGTGTCCTGTAAAGTCCTGATTAGCAATGGAGAGTTGGTGTGGCTGCAACCGGTCCTGCCCGCCGGCAGCAGGTGGGATTTTAGCTCAACAGAGGGTTTCAGCGTTTTCGCGCGGGTATCGTTAAAAAAGTGAATCCGCCCTAGATATTGCGTTCTGTGATATAGGTCTGCAGGATGTTCCGGTAAGACTCTCCTACCGGAATTTCCCGGCCCTTAATTACGAGGCGATATTTCTGTACTGCTTCTATTTTGTCAAGTGCAATAATGAACGACTTGTGTACGCGCATAAACAGCTCAGCATCCAGTTTCTCTTCCAGACTTCTCATACTTAGCCGTGTCGTTACAATCTGGCCATTGTTCAGATTGATCCTTACATAGTCCCGAAGGCCCTCAATAAATAGTATGTCATCTAGTCTCACCTTCACCAGCGAGTAACCCGCGTTAACAAATATGTGGTCGTTAGCCGGACCTGCCGCCGGTTGCTGGGAGATCTGCCTTAATGTAAAGATGTCATGAGCTTTGTTGGCTGCGGCAAGGAAACGGGTGAATGCCACTGGTTTTACCAGGTAGTCTACGGCATTAAGATTAAAGGCTTCGAGCGCGTGATGTTCGAAGGCCGTGACCAGTATGACCAGCGGAGACTTTTGGATGGTCTGGATAAACTCCAGCCCATTTAATCCCGGCATCCTGATGTCAAGAAATATAAGGTCAATCTTGTTCTCCTGCAGTGCACTGAGCGCGTCAACAGCGTTCCTGCACGACGCCGCGAGATTCAGGAATGGGACTTGTCTTACATTGTCTTCCAAAAGTTCGAGAGCTAGTTTTTCGTCGTCTACTACCAGACAGTTCATTATAATAAAGTAATTTTAAGTTCAACCTTGAATGTCCTTCCCTCCGTTCTTATCCGTAGAGCGTGTTTTTCAGGATAAAGTAGCAAGAGCCGCCGCTTCACGTTATGCAGTCCGATGCCAGAGCTCTCGCTGGTATTGTCCTTATCCGGACTTATGCTGTTAACGCACGTGAAGTGGAGGCTGTGAGTAGCAGGATTGATACTGACCGAAATATCGATAATAGGCTTGTCGATCATTGAAATGCCGTGCTTGAATGCATTCTCGACGAAAGGTATTAAGAGCATAGGTTCGATATGATAACCTTCTGCCCTTCCGTTCAGGTACAGATTCAAACTGACCGAGTCGCCATACCTTAAAAGCTGGAGGTCGATATAGTTCTTCAGATATTCCAGTTCGGTGTCGAGCCCTACTTGCTTTGCGTTGCCTTCGTAAAGCATATACCGCATTAGGTTTGACATGTTGATGAGCGAGGGCTCGAGCAGGGGTGATCCTTTTCTCGCGAGCGACACCATGCTGTTAAGAACATTGAACATGAAGTGGGGGCTGATCTGTGAGCGAAGAAAACTTAACTCTGTTTTGAGATTTTCGTTTTCGTGCTCTTTAAGCGCTTTTTCTCGTTTGGCGTTTTCCCTGAGGATGCAATAGCTATAGCTGCATAATATCACCATAAAGAACGGAAGAATCCTCAATCCGCGCTTTTCGGGAGGCGGGCGGTGCTCAAAAAGCTGTGTGGGAGGTGCATCACGCGGTTTTTCGTTGTTAAACTCTTTCCATTGGAACTCCCGCATTTCCTTTTTAGACGGTCGCGGAGGGTAGGCCGGCGACAAGAGTTGGGAGATAAGTAAGAATATGCTCAAACAGGCGGCTACGGCTAAACTATACCAGGCAAAGCCCTTCTTCTTTTTGGTAAGAGGAAAAATGGCAAAGGCGTGCAGATAGAAGATAGACAACAGCAAAAGGTTGTTTAGAAATATGGTCTCCAGGAACGTTCGCCTCACATAAGATGGCATAGTTGGGGCACGCAACAGAAATGGAAAGAGTACAAAGCCTAGCCAAAGCAATAACGGGATGGCTTCATGGAGCCAATTCTGCATCTTAATCCTCTTCATTCTGCAGCTAAAGTAGTGACTGAAAGTGTCTTGTACGGATAAATAAGATTAATGGTTCAATTCTGACGACTAATGCCTTGATTTTAGCTATTTACAATACTCCGCACTCTTAAAATCAAAGAACCGTTCTTCCTGTCCTCGCCAAAATTCATTTAATGGTCTTGTAAATCAACCCATAGATCGCATTTCCCTGAGGCCGCTTTTTATCCTTCCTAAATTCGGCAGGTAAAACCTTTATAACGGAACGCATAAGGCGACCTAAGGTAATTTAAAGCTGGTGGAGTGCTGGTCTTGATCCCGCCCCCTGCCATATTTGAGATAAAGTTAGAGATAATGTTGAAGATCGTAAAACCGCTTGGGTTAAGTTCTATTTTAGAAAGATGCAGTATTTTTTCCAATTTGTTTCTGCTGTTATCATGTTCAAAGCAAGACAGCATCGGCTTGGGGCAAGACGCGAGTCTGAGTTCAGCAATAACTGATACTGTAACGGTTCAAACCTCGACTTTGCTTCTTGACTCTCTTCCGTCAGCGGGAAAAGGAGTTATGCTGGTAGGGAGGATGGAAGATCCTGAGCTGGGAGATATCAGGGCGGCGAGCTATTTTCAGGTAACACCTACCGAAATAACCGCTTCTTCTTTACCCGACGACGCTCGCTTTGATTCTGTACGCCTCAAGCTGAATTATTCGGGCTACTACTATGGCGATACTTCTGTCACGCAGGAAATAGATGTGCGGCAGCTTAAAGCGAGGATTGCTCTCCCTTCCTCCCCCGGCGTTCCCGAGCCGGAAGAGGAGGACGTCTTTTCCGGCTCAGCAACTTTCTACAACCGGAGTAAGGTTCCCTATGAAGAGATGTCGATGGGAGCCGTCCGCTTTAAGCCGAGGCCGGGCTCTAAAGACAGTCTGATGATACGCCTCAGTAATTCTGAGGGATCAAAGCTCTTCTCTCTGGTGAAGTCAGCCAGTTCTGTTATCACCTCCCCTGAGGAGTTTCTGGACTATTTTAAGGGCATCGCCCTGATTCCCGGCCATAGTGCCGGCAATGCAGTCATCGGTTACAAGGATACGGCAGAGGTAAAACTTTATTATTCCTACACGGGCAGCGATGGACTGCTCAAGCGGGCGGAACTAAAGTTCGGCCTGTACAACAACTCGTATCAGTTTAACAACATAGAAGCTGACAGGGCCAGCACTAACCTACGGTCCATTAGCCTGGCCAACAACCTGACTGAGGCGGGTCAAACTTCAGAACGGACATATATTCAGGGCGGAATAGGTCTGGTTACGAAGATAGAAATGCCGTACTTGTCTTACTTGTCTCAGAGAGACAAGACTGCCATCAACAAAGCCGAGCTGATTATCGGGGTGCCGCCGGGCTTTGACAAGCCCTTTACCCCTCCTGCAAAACTGATACTTTTCGTTGCCAATAAGAACAACAGGCCTGCTTCCATTCTGACAGACAGTAAGACTCAACTATCTCAGCTCACACTTAACCGGAAGGACGAGGTAACGGGCGTTTCATACTATACTTTTCCTCTCACTGATTATGTCACCCATTCAGGTACCACCTATCAAAATACCTCGCTCTTGCTCAGTTTGCCGGTTGCCGACCTGGAAACGTCTGTTAACCGTGCCGTCCTTGGTTCTGCCCGTAATCCACAGGCCTCCATTAAATTACGAATTACATATACAAATTTAAATTTATAACATGATGAATAGATTTTTCACCGGTGTGTTTTTTCTTTTTGTGCTTGGCTTTGCTGCAGGCTGTAAAAAGGACGATGATGATAGTGACTACCTGACGGGCGACTGGACGAGGATGGCTGATTATGTGGGTGTGGCAAGAAACGGGGCTGTCGCCTTTCTGATAAACGATACGGCTTTTGTTGGTACCGGCGTAACCAATACGGGTACTTCTACAGTGGCCAGGCGCGTAGGCGATTTCATGAAGTACAATCCCGGGACGGATGATTGGTACAATATCGCCAGCCTTCCTGAGGGCACAGAAAGAACCTATGCTACGGCTTTTTCTATCAACGGAAAGGGTTATGTGGGATTGGGAACATCCGACGGGAATACCGCCCTTCGCGACTTCTGGGAGTATAATCCGAAGAATAATAGCTGGCGTCAGGTAGCCAGCCTGCCTGCTGCAGCCAGTGCCCGCTACGGAGCAGTTGGCTTCAGTATTAATGGTAAGGGTTACATAGGCTGCGGTAGCGATGGAAGTAATGATTTGAATGACTTCTGGGAGTATACGCCCGGTACCGGCAGTTCTTTAGGTACCTGGAGTCAGGTGGCAAGTATTAAGTCGAAACGACAATTTCCTTTTGTTTTTGTGATAGGAAATAAAGCTTATGTAGGAGGAGGATACAATAATAGTGCGGCGGAGAAATCTTTTTACTCATTTGACCCTTCAGCAAACACCTGGACCAGGTTACATTCTTTGAACCCCGACAACGATTCGGAGGAAACCGATGATATTAAAAACAACGACGATTACAATTATAATCTGTCGAGGAAAACTGCAGTCGCTTTCACCATAAATGGTTATGGCTATCTGACTACCGGGAATAACGGGTCGCCGCTGAATACGACATGGCAGTATAATCCAGGCAAAGATATCTGGGAGCAGGTGGATACGTTTGAGGGAACTTCGCGGGAAATGGCGGTCGGGTTCGCAATCGGGAGCTGCGGGTATGTTACCACAGGGACCACAGGCTCGACACGGTTGTACGATACCTGGCGCTTTGATCCGAACGGTTCAGACGATGATTAGGGAACGTTGCAGCAGTAAAGGATATGGCAGATGGATGCAGGCCAGGCGTACCTTCTGCTAAAAGTAAAAAGGCCTCCTCAATAGCAACATTGAGGAGGCCTTTTTACTTCATTGTGTTTTTACATTTCAAGCCAGTGACACAAGGTCCTCGCTCGAAATCTCTTCATAAAGAGAATAGTAATTTTCGTAATCCGCTGTGGCTTCGAAGTCAAGGACCGGCTTTTCACTCTTTTTCGCAAAAGCCACTACCTCTTCACTGATCTCAGCGTCGCCATAAACAACGGCGTCAGCGTAATGGATTGCACCTTTGTGCAGTGAATCACAATCAGAGTCTTTAAATACTTCAGTATGTTCGGCGTTCATGCCGCTCATAATTGCCTTTCTGGCAAAATCGCTGTTTAGTTTTTCACTAAAACAATTCTCATACACAGAGTAAACGACCTTAGCGTTTTTAAAGGTAGGGTCGTCTTTGTATGTCGTCTTCAAATAAACCGGTACCAGTGAAGTCATCCATCCGTGGCAATGTACCACATCAGGCGACCAGCCTAGTTTTTTAACCGTTTCAAGTGCTCCTTTGCAGAAGAAAATAGTACGCTCGTCATTGTCTTCGAAAAACTTGTTGTTGTTGTCCCTGAAAACATGCTTTCGCTGAAAATACTCTTCATTGTCAAGGAAATATACCTGCATGCGAGCCGAAGGTATAGATGCAACTTTAATGATCAGCGGGTTATCGTTATCGTCGATGATAATATTCATTCCTGAAAGTCTGATCACCTCATGCAGGCGGTTGCGGCGCTCATTAATGTTGCCGAAACGGGGCATCAGGATACGGATTTCAAATCCTTTGTCCTGCATGGCCTGAGGAAGCTGTCGTGTGATTTCAGAAATTTTTGTTAACTCGAGGAAAGGCGACATCTCGTGGGTAATAAACAGTAACTTCGTTTTTGCCATCTCCAAATGTTAAATGTTTAAGAATAGAATTTGGGACTGCAAATATACACATTAATTTGTGAAATATCAATGGGTTGCGTCCGGTGGGGCCTGCTGCATGTGAAGTTGCAGGGCGGTGAAAGGAAGGAAAGCCGTTATATGGAGCGTGGGCCCTGAAACGCCGGCCAGCAGGAATAAGTGCGTATGGCAGGATTGGAATGTAACTTTAAAGATATAATCGGAATCCCGAAAGTTCAATCTTACGAGTAATTTGCGTAGGTTTGCGAAAAATATTAACAAAACCGGACGGCCATGTCCTTCCGGTACCTCTATTAAAAGAAATTGGAAATATTCGAAACAAGGGCAGCATTATCCAGCTCCCTGGATGAGCTGAGGAAGCAGGGTAAGATCATAGGGTTCGTTCCTACCATGGGAGCACTGCATGACGGACACCTTTCCCTGATTAATATTGCAAGAGAGAAAGCCGATGTAGTGGTGTGCAGTATTTTTGTTAATCCTACCCAGTTCAATGATGCTGCAGATTTAGAGAAGTATCCGCGCCCTGTTGAAGCAGATATAGAAAAGCTGAAAAGCGTAGGCTGCAACATGCTATTCCTGCCCTCGGTGGACGAGATGTATCAGCCTGGAGAAAAATGGCATATCGAGCTCGGATATTTGGAGCGTATTCTTGAAGGGGCCTCGCGACCCGGGCACTATCAGGGTGTCACCCAGATAGTAAAAAAACTTTTGACCTGGTCAGACCGAACGTTGCCTTTTTTGGTCAGAAGGACTTCCAGCAGGTCCTTGTCCTTCGCAAAATGGTGGAGTCGCTGCATATTCCTGTTGAACTGGTGATGTGCCCTATCGTACGCGAAAAGGACGGACTGGCACTTAGTTCGAGAAATGTACATCTCTCGGAGGATGAAAGAAGCCGTGCGCTTGTCTTATCAGCGGCTCTTAAAATGGTCAGGGATGACTTCGGCAGGAAAACGCTTGATGAGTTAAAGCAGGAAGCCGTGTCTCTTATTGCTTCCCGTGAAGGGGTGGAGCTCGACTACTTCGAAATTTTCGATGCCCAAACCTTACAGCCGGCGACTACAGGCCGGGAAGGTGACATGGTGGCACTGGTGGCCGCAAAGGTTGGAAATACACGCTTAATTGATAATATCATTTTAAAGTAAGCAGAAGTTGTTTCTTGCTGGAGGATGCCTGCGCAAACCTCGCAGTTCTGTGCATAATATTACCTTCACCTTACAACTCTCAACTTACAACATATCACTCTTTTAGTAATTTTGTTTTATGATTATTCAGGTTTTAAAGTCTAAGATACACCGGGTGAAGGTGACGCAGGCAGAACTGAACTATGTGGGGAGTATCACCATTGACGAGGACTTAATTGACGCCGCGAATATTATTCCCAATGAGAAGGTCCAGGTTGTAAATAATAATAACGGTGCCAGGTTTGAGACCTATGTGATCAGGGGAGAGCGAGGATCAGGCATCGTATGCCTCAATGGTTCGTGTGCCCGGCTTGCTCAGGTTGGCGACATAGTGATTATCATGTCGTACGGTTCTTTGCCGATGGACGAGGCTCGCAACTATAAGCCTATTCTCGTTTTTCCAGATGACAATAACCATCTGATCAAATAGTCATACAGGCAGGCATAGAACGGATTAAAAGTTATGAGTAAATTAGAGGTTGTAAACAGCAAGATTAAGAGTCTGGAAGCACTCCTGCCTTTAGTCCGGGTCTGGAAGTTCCAGGGGAAGCGCATTGTTTTTACGAACGGATGTTTCGATTTGCTGCATCTTGGGCATGTTGACTACCTTGCCAAAGCTGCAGACATGGGCGATAAACTGATAATCGGTCTGAACACAGACCGGTCCGTGTCAGATATAAAAGGGCCTGCGCGGCCAATCACCGATGAAAAGTCACGTGCGTCGATTCTCGCATCGCTCTTTTTTGTTGATGCGGTGGTGTTGTTCTCTGAGGCAACTCCGTTAGACCTTATTACATCTATAAAGCCTGATATCCTGGTAAAGGGTGCCGATTATACGATAGACAGGATTGTAGGAGCCGGGGTGGTGTTAGAGAACGGCGGAGAGGTGAAAACAATCGATTATATAGATGGCTACTCTACTACTGCCATCGAACGACGGATAAAGGGAGCTGTATAACAGGGAGGAAACGTGCTGACCGGCCAGGTGTTCCGTTTTTATCTCTGTAACAATTACTTTTGTTTGTTGTTGTAGTATTATTTGTTTTGCATCATATCTTCTTGTGACATGGGCTTTCTCCAGTATTCTGATCGTACGTTATCGTATTTCTTCTCACTAGTTCTTTCAATCGCGTTATTTTCCGCTTGTGGCAAGTCTGCCGGCGGACTTGAACCCGGAGACTGGCGGGCAACGCTTAAAACAGATTCGGGAACAGAGATACCTTTTAATTTTCATGTAGCAGACACGGCAGGTCGTAAGGTGGTCTATATCCTTAATGCCGGCGAACGCTTAAGAGTAGATGAAGTTCGTCAAAATGGCGACTCTATAAACATAGTCCTGCCTCTTTTCGATTCTGAGATAAAGGCCGTTTCAAGTTCTTCAGGCTTGTCGGGGAAGTGGATAAAGCATTTGCCTGACAAGGATATAGCGATGGCCTTCAGTGCGGAGCCCGGTATCTCCTGGCGTTTCTTTCCTCCGGGCGCAAGTGGGGCGTCGGCTAACGTCTCGGGCAGATGGTCTGCCACGTTTAGCAGTACTGACGGGAAGGATACATCCATAGCTGTCGGGGAGTTTGTGCAGGATTCTTCGAAGGTGAGGGGTACATTCCTCACCACAACCGGAGATTACCGGTATCTGGAAGGAGCTGTTTCCGGGGATAAGCTTTTTCTTTCCACCTTTGATGGGTCTCATGCTTTTCTCTTTACCGGAACTGTAAAGAATAATACGATAGTAGACGGTCGGTTTTACGCAGGACTGTCGTCCATGGAGAAATGGAGCGCACGGAAGGATCCGAGGGCTATGCTTCCCGACGCGTATTCGCTCACTACACTTAAAAAGGGGAAGAGCAAGATCAGTTTCAGCTTTCCTGACCTCAGCGGTAAGCAGGTCTCTCTCTCTGACGAGCGCTTCCGCAATAAGGTGGTCATTGTACAGTTTCTCGGTTCATGGTGCCCTAACTGCATGGACGAGACGGCTTATATGGCTCCGTTCTACAAAAAGAACCGGGCCCGGGGGTAGAAGTTGTGGGACTGGCATATGAAAGAACAACAGACCCGGAACGGTCCAGAAAAAGCGTCAGGCAGCTTAAAGAAAGGTTTGATATACAGTATCCCCTTTTGCTTACCGGATACACGCCCAAGGACGCGCTGACAAGCATGCCCGAGCTAAACGAATTCAAAGCCTTCCCCACAACGATCATCATAGACAAGAAAGGAAAGGTCAGGAAGATCCATACCGGGTTTAGCGGCCCGGGAACTGGCGCACACTATACCGAATTCACCCAAGAGTTTACAAAACTCGTGGATGAGCTTCTGAAGGAAAGTTAACCTGAACCTTTCGGTCACTGTTTTTCTTATATTTTCAAAACGTCACATAATAATGAAGCAAGTATACCGCTCGTGTTTGATACTGTCAGTTGTTCTGCTCGCTGCGTGCTCCTCAGTCCAGAAGGTCGCGATGGACCCTGTAACTGTTAGCGCAAACCGGCCGGGTTCAAATATTTACAGGAGCAGCTACACAAAGCTTACCGATATTATTCATACGCGGCTTGATCTCCGGTTTGACTGGGACAGCAGCTTTGTTATGGGTAGGGCTTATATTCAGGCAAAGCCCTGGTTCTACCCTTCTGACAGTCTTATCCTGTCAGCCAAAGGTTTCCGGATTGAACAGGTCGCGCTGGTACAGAAAGACGAGTTAATTCCTTTAAAGTACACGTATGATCGCAAGAAGCTGAAGGTCAGACTCGACAAAACCTACACACGCGATCAGAAGTATACAGTCTATGTGCAATACGTGGCGATGCCGAACCGCTTGAAAGTTGGTGAAGATATAGGCTCCTCAGGCGACAGGGGCTTCTACTTTATTAATCCCGACGGTAAAGAGAAAGATATGCCAAGGCAGTTCTGGACGCAGGGAGAGACCGAGTGTAATTCTGCCTGGTTCCCCACCATCGACGGACCGCAGGAGAAGATGACCCAGGAGATCAGTATGACTGTGCCTGCCGGCATGGTTACACTTTCAAACGGCATACTTGATTTTTCATCCGACAACGGTGACGGCACACGCACCGATACGTGGCGGCAGGAGAAGCCCCATTCTACTTACCTCACGATGATAGCCGGCGGCGATTTTAAGATTGTGAAGGATAAGTGGCGCGATAAGGAGGTGAGCTACTATATGGAGCCTGAATTCGCTCCAAATGCCCGGCTGATCTTCGGGAAGACCCCCCAGATGATGGAGTTCTTCTCCTCTCTTACCGGCGTCGATTATCCCTGGGAAAAATACTCACAGATCGTGGTGAGGAACTTTCTGGGCGGAGCTATGGAGAATACAACTGCCACGGTCTTCTTTGACCGGATGAATATGACCAAAGAGCAGTATCTCGACGAAACCTATGAAGACATTATATCACATGAGCTTTTCCATCATTGGTTTGGTGATTTGGTGACCGCCGAGTCCTGGGCGAATCTTCCTTTAAATGAGTCTTTTGCTACCTACGGAGAGTACCTCTGGAATGAACATAAGTATGGCCGCGATTACGCTGACCTTTTCGGATGGAAAGATCTGCAGGCCTACCTGTCCTCTGCCAAAGGGAGAGACGCAAATGTGATCAGGTACGACTATGCCGACCGCGAGCAGATGTTTGACGCGGTGAGTTATCAGAAAGGAGGACGGATTCTTCATATGCTGCGAAATGTAGTCGGAGATGAAGCGTTTTTCAAGTCGCTGCATCTGTACCTGACCCGGAACGCTTATAAAACCGCTGAGATCGGAGATCTTCGAAGAGCGTTTGAGGAGGTGACCGGCGAAGACCTTAACTGGTTTTTTAACCAATGGTTTCTGGCGGCCGGACACCCGGTACTTAAGATCGACTCTAGGTATGACCAGACATCCAGGCAGGTCATCGTCTCAATAGCTCAGCAGCAAGACCTTTCAAAAATTCCTCTTTACCGTTTACCAATAGCGGTTGACATTTATCAGGGCGGGAAGGTTGAACGCAAGAAGATCATCGTCAGCCGGCAAGAGCAAAGTTTTTCATTCCCGGCGGGGGCTGAACCTGATCTCATCAATGTAGACGCCGACAAGTATCTGCTTGCTGAAAAAAGGAGTCAAAGCCGGTATCCCAATATGTCTTTCAATACTCGCATTCACCTTTGTATCTGGACCGTCTGGAGGCACTGCAGGGGCTGCAGCAGGCGCCGGCTGACAAGGCAGCACATGGTGTGATGATTGCTGCATTAGACGATAAGAACTGGGACTTGCGGCTTCGCGCAGTCGATTTTATTTCGAAGCTGAGTGAAGAGGAGCGCGCTCAGGTGTATCCAAAGATCCGGGTGATGGCACTCGAAGATCCCCGGTCCTATGTTAGGGCGGCTGCGCTAACCTGTCTCAGAAAGCTATACGCGGGGAGAGATAACTCGGATGTTCTGAAAAAGGCGGAGGCTGATAAAGCGCCGAGCGTGCAGAAGGCATTACAGGAGAAGTAATAGTGCCGTCGGCCCTTCTCTCGGGGCGTTCCTTATGCGATTAGCCGCCTTTAAAGCAGCTGGTTCTCCTATTTGAAGAACCCGAAGATCATTTTGATCACTGATAGGACTGCCGCGAAGATGAGCGCACTTAAAAAACCGCTTGTTTCAAAGCCCTTCATGAATGCGTCTACCAGCAATACCATCAGCGCTGAAATAACAAAGGAAAAAAGGCCTAATGAGAGGATGGTGATCGGCAGGGTGAAAAGCCTGAGAACGGCCCCGATGGTGGCGTTCGCCAGGGCAATAAGCAGACCTGCAATGATGGCGTCCAGGAAGCCGCCTACGTGGACTCCGGGAACGAGAAATGCTGCTAATGCTACAGCAATTCCGGTAAGTAGGATTTCAACAAGAATACGCATATACAAAAATTGAAAAAATATTAAACAATTAAACGTCTCGCTCGATTCCGCCGGGAAGGAAGCAGTCGCCGGTTTCATCACGTCAAAAGTTGAGTGATAAATACCTCTTCGTTACTTTAACCTTCATCTGGCAGCTCTGGCTGATGCAACAAACATACACAGCGAAAGCGCCTGAACCTAATTTTTAGAGCAATGTGTCTGTAATTGTCTTGTTTTGTTAGAAGTTGTCTGGATTTTGACATAGAGAAGAAACGTGCTCAACCCCTCCTTAACTGCTACACGGGGCGGGAAATGCGCGAGAATGCCGCGACCCAAGCGCGCCTTTTCTTCGATTGGGCTTCGATCGGAACCGAAGCCCAATCGAAGCCCAATCAAAGTGGCACCATATAAAAATAAGAGAAAAGGCGAGCTTGTCCCAGACTTGTCTCAGGCCAGTCCCCCGTCTTTCCCGGGTAAGTCTGGACTTTATTGAGGTTCACCGACTCTGAGAATCACCGATTTGCAAGAGAATTTTTTTTTATACTTTTGCGTCTAATGAAGAAGAGGGGACAGGCATGTCCCCTCTTTTCTTTTTAGTTGTAATTTTATGAACATTGAGAAAAGGGTAAGCGAGCTGGTTGGGCAGAAAATATCGGATCGTCCGGACTTGTTTCTGGTAGACGTGAAGATGCATCCGAACGGAAAGCTTATTATTCTGGTCGACGGAGATAACGGCATAGGTATATCAGATTGCGTGGCAATCAGCCGGCATGTTGGTTTCCATCTTGAGGAAGAAGATGCCATTGAGCATGCCTATAATCTGGAGGTATCCTCTCCGGGTATTGACACGCCTCTTAAGCAGGTTCGTCAGTATCAGAAAAATATCGGCCGGTCTGTTGCGGTTAAGCTAAACGATGGGAGTAAGAGAGAGGGCAAGCTTGTGGAAGTCACAGAACACGGGATTAAATTAGAAGAAAAGATAAAGGAGAAAGGAAAGAAAGCTGAGATAGTGGAAAGTCTGATCCCTTTTGCCGACATAACAGAAACTAAGGTTTTAATTTCATTTAAATAAAATGAGCAATATTAATTTGATTGATTCCTTTCAGGAGTTCAAGGAATTCAAGAACATCGATCGTCCTACTGTAATTAGTGTGCTGGAAGAGGTGTTTAGAAGCATGATCAGGAAGAAGTACGGAACTGATGAAAACTGTGACGTGATCGTGAATCCGGATAATGGTGACCTTGAAATCTGGCGTACGCGAACGGTGATGGAAGACGGGTTTTCTGAGGATGATGATCTGGAAATTGAATTGGCAGAAGCGAGGAAAATTGATCCTGATCTTGAAGTGGGCGATGATTTTATTGAGCAGATCACGCTCGAAAGCTTCGGGCGCCGCGCTATTCTGGCCGCCCGCCAAACGCTTGTTTCTAAGATTCTTGAGCTGGAAAAGGATGAGATCTTCAGGAAGTATAAAGACCGCGTGGGCGAAATTGTGACCGGGGAAGTGTATCAGGTATGGAAGAAGGAGACCCTGGTGCTGGACGATGACGGTAATGAGCTGCTGTTGCCTAAAACAGAACAGATCCCTGCCGACTATTTCAAAAAGGGAGATACCGTTAGGGCTGTTGTGTTAAAGGTGGATATGATGAACAGCAACCCCAAGATCATCATTTCGCGCACTGCGCCTGATTTTCTGCAGCGCCTGTTCGAACTGGAAGTGCCTGAAATTTTCGACGGCCTGATTACGATCAAAAAGATTGTTCGTGAGCCGGGAGAGCGTGCTAAGGTTGCTGTGGAGTCGTACGACGACCGTATCGATCCTGTAGGTGCATGTGTGGGTATGAAAGGATCGCGCATTCATGGTATAGTGAGGGAGCTCAAAAATGAGAATATAGACGTGATCAACTTTACCAACAATGCCTCGCTTTATATTCAGCGCGCGCTTAGTCCGGCGAAGATCACTACTATCAAGCTTGACGAAGCCGACAAACGTGCTGCTGTCTATTTGAAGCCTGATCAGGTATCGCTTGCAATTGGACGCGGTGGCCATAACATAAAATTGGCCGGGAAATTGACGGGGTATGAGATCGACGTCTACAGGGAGGCTGAAGAAGACGATGAAGACGTGGATCTGGAAGAGTTCGTTGATGAAATTGATGGCTGGATCATAGATGAGTTTAAGCGGATTGGTCTCGATACTGCCAAGTCTGTCCTTGCTTTATCTGTGGATGAGCTTGTGAAGCGTACCGACCTGGAAGATAGCACCATTAAAGAAGTAATGGGTATATTGAGAGCTGAATTCGAATAAGTGAGTCTATTCGGGTTCCGCTATTAATTTACCGGATAAAAATCGTATTTTTGTTAAAATTTTTAGCGAGAGGTAATTTTTTTAGATGTCAGAAGGTAAAAGCATAAATTTACTAAAAGCAGCAAAAGAGCTTAATATTGGTTTGTCAACCGCAGTTGAAGCTTTGAGTAAGAAAGGCTTTACGGTTGATCCGAAGCCGAACACAAAGCTCAGCGAAGAAATGTATAGTGCTCTTTTAAAGGAGTATCAAGGGGACAAGATTGTTCGTGAAGAAGCGAGACAAATTGTAATAGGAAAGATACGTCGTGATGATACCCCTCCTCCAGCTGAAAGACCAGAACCTCGTCGCAACAGGGATTTTGACCAGGAGGAAATACTGATAAAGAATACCGGTGCTTCTGCGCCGCATCCCCTGGCAGAGAAAGCCAGGGTTGCTCCGGCAGATGAAGAAGATCACGCTTCGGAAAAGCATGAGGAGAATGCACTGCCTGGTGTGAAGGTGGTTGGGAAGATCGACCTTGATTCTCTCAATAAGAAGCCTCGTCATGAAGACCATAAGGAAGATGAAGCGCCGGCTGCGCCAGTTATTCAGGAGGCTGCGCCGGAACCAGTAGAAGAGCCAGCAAAAGAAAAAGAAGTGCAACCCGAGCCGGAAGTGCAGGCAACGCCTGTTAAGGAGGTCGAGCCTGAACCGGAAGTGGTTCAGGAGGCACCCGCTCCTGTTAAAACTGAGGAGCCAGCACCTGAAGTTACGGCGCCTGCTGCGCCGGAGGTGCCAGCACAGGAGGCTCCGGCAGCAACTGAAGCTGAGGACAAGCAGCCAGAGACAACCTATCAGTCTGAAAAGCCAGAGGCGGAAGACGACGTAATCAGGGCTCGGGCGCAACGCCTGACCGGACCAAACGTGATCGGGAAGATCGATCTTTCTGCTACGATGCCTCAGCGAAGGAAGGACCAGCCGGTGGCGTCGTCATCAAACGCAGCCAATGACCATAAACGCAAACGTAAGCGCAAAGACCACGCAGGACCGGGGCAAGCTCAGGGCCAGCATGGACAGCAGCAGCATGCCGGTCAGCAGCAAAGTGGACAGCAACGCCCGGCAGGGCCAGGACAAGCCAGCAATCACCCTGGCAGACCTGACTTCAGAGGCAACGCAAAGAATATGGCCAACAGGCCTGACTTCCGGGGCGGGAATAACAGGAATCAGGGAAGGCATGATGCTCCTAAGGAGGAACCATCAGAGAAAGAAATACAAGACCAGATTAAAGCCACTCTCGCTCGTCTGAGCGGTGCAGGTAAGTCTGGTAAGTTTGCGCAGCGCGCCAAGTTAAGGCGTCAGAAGCGTGATGATATAGCGCATTCAGCCGAAGAGGCTGCACTTGAACAAGAGCTGCAGTCGAAGGTGCTGAAGGTAACCGAATTTGTCACCGCAAATGAGCTGGCTAATATGATGGATGTTCCGGTAACACAAGTAATCTCTACTTGTATGAGTCTGGGAATGTTCGTTTCTATTAACCAGAGACTTGATGCTGAAACCCTTACTATCGTTGCAGACGAGTTTGGCTACGATATTGAGTTTATAAAGCCGGAGGATGAGGAAGCTAGTCTTGAAGAGGTAGACAACGAAGAAGATCTTCTTCCAAGAGCCCCTATCGTCACAGTGATGGGACACGTTGACCACGGAAAGACTTCATTGCTTGACTTTGTCAGGAAGACCAATGTTATTGCGGGAGAAGCTGGAGGTATTACTCAGCACATAGGGGCCTATGAAGTGAAGCTCGAAAGTGGACGAAAGATCACATTCCTGGATACCCCAGGTCACGAAGCCTTTACGGCCATGCGTGCACGCGGTGCGCAGGTAACAGATATTGCAATTATCGTAATTGCAGCTGACGACAGCGTGATGCCGCAAACAAGGGAAGCGATCAATCATGCGCAGGCCGCTGGCGTTCCGATTGTGTTTGCCTTTACAAAGGTAGATAAACCCGGAGCGAATGCTGACAAGATCCGTGAGCAGCTTGCTACCATGAACCTCCTTGTTGAGGATTGGGGTGGTAAGTATCAGTGTCAGGAGATTTCCGGTAAGACCGGTTTGAATGTAGACCTTCTTCTTGAAAAAGTGCTTCTCGAAGCGGATATGCTTGAACTGAAAGCAAATCCGAATAAGAGGGCAACCGGTACTGTTATTGAAGCTGCGCTGGACAAGGGCCGTGGTATTGTAACCACTGTGCTGATTCAGGCAGGAACACTTCACGTTGGAGATCCGATTCTGGCAGGTAGTTATAGCGGCCGTGTAAAGGCCCTCACGAACGAACGTGGTCAGCGGGTGGATAAAGCCGGACCATCCACGCCGGTACAGGTGCTGGGTATGTCAGGTGCGCCAACCGCGGGCGATAAGTTCAATGCGATGGAAAGCGAACCTCATGCCAGAGAAATTGCAAACAAGCGTTTACAATTGCAGCGTGAGCAGGGCTTGAGAAGTCAGAAGCATATTACACTTGATGAGATCGGACGCCGTCTTGCAATCGGGAACTTCAAGGAGCTGAATATCATCGTGAAGGGTGACGTAGATGGATCAATCGAAGCGTTGTCTGATTCATTGCTTAAACTTTCTACTGAAGAGATTCAGGTGAACATCATCCATAAGTCGGTTGGACAGATTTCAGAATCAGACGTATTGCTCGCATCTGCATCCGATGCAATCATCATCGGGTTCCAGGTTCGGCCTTCAGGTGGAGCACGTAAGCTGGCAGAGCAGGAAGCGATCGACATTCGCCTTTACTCGATCATCTACGATGCAATCAATGAGGTGAAGGCAGCAATGGAAGGTATGCTTGCTCCTGAGTTTGAAGAGAAGATCACGGCTAACGTCGAGATCAGGGAGACCTTCAAGATCAGCAAGGTGGGAACTATCGCCGGATGTATGGTGCTCGACGGTAAGATTAACCGGAATAGCAAAGTCCGGATCATTCGCGACGGCGTAGTGGTGTACACAGGCGAACTGGCTTCACTTAAACGCTATAAGGACGATGTTAAAGAGGTTGCGGCCGGTTATGAATGCGGTCTGAACATCAACAACTTTAATGATATTAAGGTAGGCGACATCGTTGAAGCATACGAGAACGTTGAAGTGAAGAGGAAGCTGTAAGAGAGATCGCGTTATAGAATATGAAAGAGGCTGACCCCGCAGGAGTCAGCCTCTTTTTCTTTGAATGATATTAGGGTAGTTCGTTTTATAAACGATAGTTCTTAGAATAGTGCCCGGGCAGAATAAGTGTTTTGACAGTGTGTTTTTCAGGAGGCAATCTTAGATCCATCTGCCTACGATAATTTTTGCCGCAACGTTTTGTAAAGCATCTTTAATTTGTAGATCTGGATTCTTACCGGACCGTACTTTTTATTATCGATAAGTGATCTGGTTTTGCCATTATGACTCTGTTGCTGGGCAATGGTAGGATGACACCAATAGGCGTTCAAGAGGCCTTTTTCAATTAATTCATTGTGCCACAAATCAATAGCGGTATCACACTTGCTTTTCTTTACGCGCTCCAGCATCATTGTGGCTGCCTGGAAGTCAACGATGTACAGACCTGCACATCGAGATATCGGCTTTTTATAGAGCACTTTATTATTCTCTTCTTCGCTCCTGTTGATAAGCCACGTCAGCGAGTACTCGTAAGATACAAGCATATTCTTCAGATTGTTATTGGCCATCTCCGCTAACGACTGCTCAAGAATCGGCAGGAAATTGTCAAACAGTTCGATGTCATCTTCGAAAATTATAGCCATCGGCAGCTTCTCCCGGACTATTCTTTCGTACGCGAGGAAATGCTTATATCCACATGAGGAAGCAGCTTTTACGTCAAGCATGTGGCCGTCAAAGTATTTCTGAAGTCTTTCATGCGATAAGTCGGATATGTTGCCGTCCTCAATAAACTCATATTCGAAGGGTGTCTTTGCCAGCTCCGACTCAATATGTCGCTTCCTCTCTTCCTGTCCCTTGACGTGGATGATATATGCTTTAAGGTTCATCGACGCAAATTAGGAAATTAATGTGTATGACGCCTTGTATTTCTTCATGCACGTTTGCAAGACCGGTACCCGCAGCTTGTGTTCTTGTTAAATGTGTCAGTTTTGTAGCCGGCATGCACATTTCTTAGTTCCAAATTCTGAATGCAAACAGCAATATTTTCCTGGCAGAGTCCGAAAGGGCTGTACTTTGTAACATTGCTGTTTGGTTTGGTCTATACAAATGTCCCGCTGGTATACATCAGCCTTTTTCCGCTTGTTTGTACAGTTGAAATGATTAATTTTACGGCTTTCCGAGCTTTTGCTATATGCTTGTAATTGTTTAATCCGTTTTAATAATGCTGAACGTATCTATAGAATCTGAAAAACGGACTAAAAACAGTAATCATAAGTTTTCTATTCTAATTCCATCCTGGAACAATCTTCCATATTTAAAGCTTTGCGTAGAGAGTATAAGGAAGAACTCTTTTTATGAACATCAGATCATCGTGCACGTCAATGAAGGTCAGGATGGGACGCTCGACTGGATCAAGGCCGATCCTGCGCTTGACTATACTTATAGCAAACAGAACGTGGGCGTGTGTTATGCGCTGAATGCATCCAGTCAGCTCGCGCATACCGACTATATTCTGTTCATTAATGACGATATGTACGTGTGCCCGGAATGGGATCTTGCACTGTGGGAGGAGATAGAGAAGATCGGAAATCCCTACTTCTTTCTCTCGGCAACGGCGATTGAGGCAAAGGCAGCAAGCAATTGTTCGATCGAGAGAAGTTTTGGTACTGATATTAAGACGTTCGATGAGGAACGGTTGCTGAGAGAGTATAATCTGCTTAAACTGGACGACTGGAGCGGGTCTACATGGCCGCCAAATATCGTCCACAAGAAGATCTGGGATCTGGTGGGAGGTTATAGCATAGAATTTTCTCCGGGAATGTATTCTGATCCTGATTTTTCGATGAAGCTGTGGATTGCGGGCGTCAGGCTGTTTAAAGGGGTATCGGGAAGCCGGGTATATCATTTTGGCTCGCTGTCGGTACGCAGGATTAAGAAGAACCCCGGATACTATCAGTTCATTGCAAAATGGGGAATTACCTCGGGTACATTCTCCAAGCACTTCCTCAGGCGCGGTAAGAAATATAGCGGGCCGCTCGAAGATCCGGACCTGAACTGGTTTTTAAAGGGTAAGGCTTTTTACAAACAAGTATTATCTGTATTCAATAAGCGGAACATTACCAGCTGATAACTTAACGCCAACGGCCTTTACAAGGCTATAAAAGCAATTCCTGATACCACATCTTCACCGCCACCGGTTTAACGTCGCCAGTCTCTAACAAGTGCTCTGCGGCAGAAAAGGTGCAGTGATATCAGGAATCGTGTAGGTTAACGGGGCAAAGTCTCGGTCGCCAGCTCTCTTTTAGCCTTTACCAGTGCAGAGCCGATTACCTGGTGCATGTCATAGTATTTATATTCGGCAAGGCGGCCCCCGAAGATCACATTGGTTTCAGAAGAGGCAAGCTCCTGATACTTTTTAATGATGGCGTTATTTGCTTCGTTATTTACAGGGTAATACGGCTCAGCCCCTTTGGTCGCAGTCAGCGGGTACTCTCTGGTAATAACAGTTTTAGGCTGCGTGCCGAATTCAAAGTGCTTGTGTTCAATGATCCGGGTATAAGCCGGCTCAGTATCTGTATAGTTGACCACCGCGTTGCCCTGGTAATTATCCGTGTCAACAACTTCTGTTTCAAACCGAAGGCTCCTGTATTCAAGTTCTCCGAAGCGGAAGTCGTAGAACTCGTCTATCTTGCCGGTAAAGACGATTTTCTCTGCCAGATTCTGCAGCTCGTTCCTGTTCTGAAAGAAGTCGGTATTGAGCCGGACTTCTACCCCCTGCAGCAAACCTTCCACGATTTTATTGTATCCCCCTATCGGGATACCCTGGTACTTGTCGTTAAAATAGTTATTATCGTAGGTAAAACGCACGGGGAGGCGTTTGATGATGAACGCCGGAAGTTCCGTAGCCTTCCTGCCCCATTGCTTTTCTGTGTAGTATTTGATCAGCTTCTCGTAAATATCCGTGCCAACCAGTTTAAGTGCTTGTTCTTCCAGGTTTTTGGGTTCAGTGATGTTAAGGCCTGCTATTTGTTCAGCTATTTTACTTTTTGCTTCTTCAGGTGTTTTAGTTCCCCAGAGACGGTAAAAGGTGTTCATGTTGAAAGGCAGGTTGTACATTTCTCCGCGGAAGTTGGCCACCGGCGAATTGGTGTAGCGGTTAAACTCGGCGAACTGGTTTACGTAGTCCCATATCTCTTTGTCATTAGTATGAAAGATATGTGCTCCGTACCAGTGCACATTGATACCTTCCATCTCCTTACAATAAACGTTGCCGCCCGCGTGTTCACGTTTGTCAATAACCAGGCATTTTTTTCCTTTTTTGGTTGCCTCGTGCGCAAAAACGGCTCCGAATAGGCCGGAGCCGACAATAAGATAGTCGTATTTTTTCATTAGAATGCTGTGTAGTGAGTAAACTTTAAAACGGGTAAAAAGTTTGTCGCCTCACTTTATTCTGTGAATCTGAAGAAAAAATAGGAATTTAGCAACTTAATTCGCCTATAAAAATACAGACGAGGCATGCAGAACTTTTGTACGTTATTTAATTCAGCCTATCTATCACGCGGCCTGGCGATGTACCGGTCGCTTGAGCGTGTCAGCAGAGATTTTCACCTCTATATATTTGCTTTTGACGATCAGTGCGCTGATGTCCTGCAGAGGCTTCAGTTAAAGCACGCGACTATCATATCACTGAAGGAGTTTGAGGACGAGGACTTATTGAAGGCCAAGGCAGACAGGACAGCCGGAGAATACTGCTGGACGTGTACGTCCTCCACCATCTGGTATTGCATACATACCTACTCTCTTGATCATTGTACGTATGTAGATGCTGATCTTCTTTTTTTCTCAGACCCTAAAGTCTTAACTGACGAGCTTGGGAAGAACTCTGTGTTGATAACTGAGCATCGCTACAGCCCGGAGCACGACCAGTCCGATTTAAGCGGCATATACTGTGTGCAGTTTGTGACCTTCCGGAGTACGGCGGCTGGCTTAAAGGCGCTGGAGTGGTGGAAAAACGCATGTATCGATTGGTGTTACAAGCGTTTTGAGGAAGGGAAGTTCGGGGATCAGAAGTATCTGGACGATTGGACTACCCGGTTTGAGGGTGTGCATGTTCTGAAAAACATAGGAGGAGGTGTAGCGCCCTGGAATAATACTAAGTATAGTATAACAGCGCGGCAGGGGAAAGTATTCGTGAAGGAAATTGCAACGCTCCACGAGGAGGAGCTTGTTTTTTATCATTTTCACGACTTCAGATACGGAGACAGGGAGGTGTTTAGATTGACAGCGGAACGCTACTTACTCAGTGCATCTTTAATTAGTACAGTGTACCGCCACTACTTAGCGATGCTTAGGGCGAGCGAGACTGAAATAAAGCGTATTGCGCCAAATGTTATTTTTCACGAGCCTCTTTTGCGTTTGGACTGGATAACGACAAATTTAGGTAGAAAGCTTACATTCCTTCTGAAAGGTTATTATAAGAATTACTATAAAAAGAAACTTCTGCTCTAGGCAGGTTAATAATTGTAAATTTTAACATAGCAGTGGTAGTGTGGCTCATTTAATTAATTTAAAGACTTTTACGGATAGCAGAGGAAATCTCACTGTCATTGAAAAAGTGATCCCTTTTCAGATTAAAAGGATCTTTTATATATATGGAGTGGATCGTTCTGTTCGAGGGGGCACAGACATAAGAAAACCGTTCAGGCAGCGATCTGCCTGCGCGGGAAGTGCACTATCTTCAATGACAATAATGTAACTCGTGATGAGTTCATCTTGGACTCGCCCGACAAGTGTCTAATTCTCAATCCGGAGGACTGGCACAAAATGTACGATTTTAGTGAGGAAGCTATACTAATGGTACTCGCTTCGGAGTTTTTTGATCAGTCTGATTACATTTACGACGCTTATGATAGAGTATGAGAATTTGAAATCCTTAAACCAGCCGTTTTTTGATGAGTACCGCGAGCGATTCAATGAAGTGCTTGAGAGTGGATGGTATATTCTTGGAAATAAGGTTTCGGAATTTGAAAGCGAGTTCGCGTCGTATTGTGGGACGAAGTACTGCGTTGGCCTGGCCAGTGGCTTGGATGCGTTAGTCCTAGCGCTGCAGTGTTTCGATTTCCCTCCAGGCAGCGAGGTGATAGTTCCTTCAAATACCTACATTGCTACCATCCTTGCTATTTATAACAATGGGCTGGTACCTGTGTTAGTGGAACCCGATATAAGTACATATAATATTGACCCTTCACGAATTGAAGAGAGAATAACGTCAAAAACCCGCGCTGTTCTTGTTGTGCACTTGTATGGTAAGGCTTGTGACATGGATCCTATCATGGACATCGCGAGGAAGTATAGTTTAAGAGTGGTTGAAGACTGTGCACAAGCCCACGGTGCAGAATACAAAGGGAAAAAACCGGCACTTTCGGGGATTTCGGAGCGTTCAGCTTTTATCCAACAAAAAACCTTGGGGCGCTTGGGGATGCAGGGGCGATCACAACCGAAAGTGTGGACTTTTATCATAAGGTAAAGGCGCTCCGGAACTATGGTTCAAATAAAAAGTACATGAACGATTATATCGGGACTAACTCCCGGCTAGACGAAGTACAGGCGGGCTTCCTTTCTGTAAAGCTGAAGAAGCTGAATGAAATTAATGAGCACAAAAGAAAACTAGCATCGATCTATCAGGTTGGTCTTCGTGCTGATTATATCAAGCCTGTCGTAGAACCGGGATACTTCGACGTTTACCATATCTACAATATCAGGCATCCGGAAAGGGACAGACTAAGACAATATCTTTTGGATAATGGCATAAAAACCGAAGTGCACTATCCCATACCGCCGCATCAGCAGAAAGCATTGTCTGAAAGGCTGGAGGGTACTTTTCCAATTTCCGAAGAGATTCATCGTACTACATTAAGTCTGCCTATATCTTATTGTCACGGGCAAAATGAGATAGCGAGAGTGGTTGAAGTAATGAATAAATTTTAGTTAATTAAAGGGAAGACATGATCCAATATCTCCGTAGGAAATTTGGGAAAAGAAAGGAGGAATATGGGTGGTTCGGGAATTACTCCTCGTGGGAGGATGCGTCGAGCGTGGCCGAAGGGTATGACAAGAGTAACATCCTTGAGAAAACCAAGGATTCTCTTTTAGCGGTTAGGGATGGCAAAGCTGTTTATGAGCGAGACTCCGTACTGTTCGAAAAAAAGGAATATCCCTTTCCTTTAATATCTTTTTTGCTGCATAGCGCGTTCAAGAATGCCTCACCACTGAACATCCTCGACTTCGGAGGCTCTTTAGGTAGTACATATTTTCAAGTTAAGGAGTTTTTAGGCCCGGAGGTGTGTGCGAGCTGGAACGTGGTTGAGCAGGCTCATTATGTAGAGTGCGGCAAGCAGATCTTTGAAGACGGGCTTTTACACTTTTTCTACTCCATCGATGAATGTGAAAAGACCTGCAAAATAGATCTGGTATTGCTGTCCAGCGTTGTACAGTACCTGCCAGATCCACACGAGTTTTTGGATCAAATAGCGTCGGCTGGCTATCCATATATTATTATTGACAGGACTGCCTTTATAAACGCAGGGAGTGACCGTTTAACGGTCCAGAAAGTGTGGCCGGAGGTTTACGAAGCATCCTATCCTTCCTGGTTCTTTAATGAGCGGACTTTTTTAAGTCATTTTGAGCCACGTTATGAGATTATGGCCGACTTCAGTACCTACGTTCCGGGAGAATCTGTGATAAAGGTGGACCATGTCCCTATCGGCTATGACAAGGGTTTCTATATGGTACGGCGATGACGGGCCTTATGAGCTTATCCAATGTTTAAATCTTCGGAAGATACTCATTCCTTTTCTCTTCTTTTCATTCAGATTAAATTCCAGATTTAGCATAAAGGCATCTGCCTCTTTGTTAGGACTAGTGTGGAGAGGATGGGTTAAAGGCCAATCTAAAGCACGTACCTGCAGGTTCTCGAATTTCCCGTTTGGAGTAACGGTATGGGTTGCGTCTGGTCTAAAACCAATGTTGGAGATAAGGTTGACGTTCGGAATAATGCACAGTCCTTTATGAATGAAATTAAGAAACTTTAACTGATAGTCCCAGGTATCTATTTTTCCTTCTTTCAACTGCCGGAAGATGTCGCGGTAAGCTTCTGTAACCAGAGGCTCACCAAATACCTCATCAATTGCCCGGGTAACCTGGTCCTCATTGTAGTCTTGCAGATTGACATCATACATTTTCCAGACTCTTCTCCAAGTGGCCCAGCCCCAAACTTCCAGGGAGCTGGAGAAGTAGTAACTGGCCTCTCCGCGTTTTTGGCCTTCTTGGAAATTACATCCAGCAACCTGTGTTACCAAGGTATCGGAACGGTACTTCTCAAGCAGCTCGTCACAGAATCTGAAGAAATCGTTAGCCGGTAGGCAATCATCTTCCAGAATGATCCCTTCTTCCTCATGTTCAAAAAACCAGGTGATAGCTTGGGAAACAGCGTATTTGCATCCAAGATTCGTATCTCTGAAAAGCGTTTTTATCTGGCAGGGCCAATCTACTCTCTCTGCGAGTTTTCTCGTTTGAGCAACCAATTCTGCTTCTCCCACTCTTGCTTTTCTGGGACCGTCGGCGGCGAGATAAAGCCGCGATGGCTGTGCCTCCCGTATTTTCTCAAAAACCAGTTCTGCTGTATCGGGACGGTTGAAAATCAGGAAGAGGACAGCGGACGAAGTGCAATATGGCATATTATGAACGGTTTTTCTTTTTATGTTGTTTCCACCAGTATCTGAGGTACAGCGGCAAGCCACAGTACTTTCTGACTATCCTTCGAAAATCTTCCTCAAAAAGGGGGTCGGGAGTAATTTGAGAGACCCCTCCCTGAGCAAAATTAGCAATTAGAATGGGATGGTACTCTTTTTTGAACTCCTTGTCGTTCCAGCACTGAATGTTGAGCAGATGATCCCCTCCGGTAGGGTATTTCTCACTGTAGCGATACTTCTCAAAAACTCTTTTAGGGTAAAGAATACTGTGATGGCAGATACACTCTTTAGTAAGCCTGTAAGGCGTAAATTTACCTCCCAGTATCATGTCTCCCCAGGTACACTGCCCGTAGTATATCTTATCAGGCTCTGAGAGTAACGTCGCGAGCTTTGAAAATTCAGGATAAAGAGTATCGTCGGCGCCAAGAAAGTAGATCCACTCGCCCCTGGCATGCTGTAGCCCCTTGTTCATCGCATTGAAGATTCCTGTGTCGGGTTCACTTATCCATGAGGCAATATGTTGTGCATTCGCCTTGATGAGATCAACGGTGCCATCGATACTCCCCCGTCAATAATGATATGCTCAATGTTCTGATAGGATTGATCTTTAACGCTATCAATACATTTCTGAAGATGGGAAGCAGCATTATACGTAGCCGTTATGATGCTGATCAGAGGAGAGGATGAGACTGATCCTTTAATCATCTTCAAAGTTACTGAACTTTTGAACGCAAAAAGAAGAATGGAAATGCGGGACGGTGATCTTTCTTATACCCCCATGACAATACTTGCAAAAATGGGTCAAAGAGGACATATCAGTCCTTTAGCAGTTCTCTTAGCCGGACATCAAGTTCAGAAATGGTACCAAGTATAAATTCGCCCGTTGATGGTAAGAATCGTTCCTGTCTTACAAAGTCATTGTAAGCCGCTCATTAGAAATGAAGTTCACTGACTTGTTGCCGGAGCCTGATCAGATCCTTTTCACCCCGGTAGAATAAGATCGCGTCTTTGTTAAAGCAGATGACGATACTCGTTTTGAACGAAGTTATGAAGCCCGATGTCATTAGGGTGGCGCAACTGACAAAAGTTAAAGAGCCTCAAATTCGCACCCTTACAAACTCTTTCGTCTTCTGAATGTGATTTTAAGAGGTGAATTAAGTTCGTAATCTTTCCCGCAAGGTTATGATTAAACAGTTTTAGATTTTTTGTATCAACGCCTGTCAATATTACCAATACTTTTTCAATCCTGAGGAGCTTGTCACATTTTCTTCTTTTATACTGTCTATCATGCATAAATAAGCGCAGATGAGCGATAAAGCCAGCGTAGCCATTACAATTGATGATAATTACGTACAGCACGCCTGCGTCATGCTGCAGTCCCTCATGGATAACAATATCCGCCGCCTGGACGTTTTTTGCGTGTGTAGTGGACTAAGCAGGGCCAATCTCACCAGCCTCCGCAATCATTTCAAGAAGACTCGTTTGCAGCTCCATTTTATCGAATTTCCAAAATACCTGCTTCCCGTGCTACCCATCCGGCCGGGAGAGCATATAACAGCAGCAAGCTTTTTCAGGATCTGGTTGCCGGAATTATTATATGGGCAGGACGGTGTTTTATTCCTCGACAGCGATATAATTGTAAACGGCGATATCTCTTGCCTTCTCGATTTAAACATTGGCGACCGGGCCGTGGCGGCGATTGAAGATCCGGGTATAGACGAGCGTAAGAAAGAGGACCTCGGTATTCCTCCAAACCAAAAATATTTTAATGCGGGCGTTCTAATAATGAATCTCAACTATTTCAGGAAGCATGATCTTACCAAAAAAACGGCGCAGTTCATTCGTGCTCATCCTGATAAGTGTGAGTTTCATGACCAGGATGCATTAAATGCAGTAATAAAAGGAGCTTTTATTCCTTTAGGATTTCATTATAATTGTCAGTCAGTCCTCTTCGAAGAACCGTTTATTAGTCAAAGCAGGTTTACCAGGGCCCTTACAAAGCCTGCTGTTATCCACTTCACCGGACGAGGTGACTGCAAGCCGTGGGCATTGCACAACAGTCATCCGATGAAAGGACTTTACTATCACTATCTAAAAAGAACGCCGTTCTACAACTATTCTCCACCCGGGGCCCCACCAATAACCAGAAAGTTTGGAATACTTCGAACGCTATCCCGGAAGGCTTATATTTAAAGTCTATTGGTCCTTTACAGCCACGAAAGACCATCATCCTGCTTTCACCCTGGTTGACAACGTTGCTCCCGAGGGCCCTGGGAGGTGATTTAAACTATAGTTAAGGCTGTTGCTTCCGCAGCCGTTTTCTCTCTTTGTATTGCTGGTACATTAACGAAAGGTAGTCTTTCATGGAAAGATGTTTTTTTAAAATCCTGGGAAAGTCTTCGGTAAACGCTTTGTCTTCCGTGTTTTCTGAAACACCGCCTTGAGAGAAATTTGCGATAAGGTAGGGATAATAAACGGTATTGAAATCCTTATCGGTCCAGCACTGGATGTTCAGATAGTAGTCTGCCGAGACCTTATAATTCTCGTTATACTGGTATTTCATAAACACTTTTCGGGGATAGAAAATGCTGTGATGGCAGATGCAGTCGGTTGCCAGGCGAAGTGGGGTAAATGTTCGGCCAAGTACTGTTGTGCCCCAGAGGCAATTACCGTAGTAGATTGTCCGGTCTCCTTCCATCACAGAAATCATATCACTAAATCCGGGGTATAGAAAATCATCTGCTCCGAGGAAATATATCCAGTCACCTTTAGCGTGTTTTAACGCCTTATTCATCGCATTGTAAATTCCAGTGTCGGGCTCGCTTTTCCAGCATGCCAGTTGCTGATCGTATTTTCTTAAGATGTCGAGAGTCCCGTCGGTGCTCGCTCCGTCCATGATGATGTGTTCAATAAAAACGTATTCCTGTTCCAAAACGCTTTTAATGCAGCGTTCCAGATGCTTTTCGGCATTCAGAGTGACGGTGATGACGCTTATTAATGGTCTGAAAGTGGCCGATAAATTATTGATTTCCATCTTGCTCCTGCTTATTTGCCCGCCTGAACAGTCTTTTGATGATATATTTAAGTTTTCTTTCTTTCCGGGCCTTTGCCCGGGCTTCCTCAAGCTCCTCCGCCCTTCTTTGTTCCACATTAAAATCAATATTTAAAGTGTAGAAGTCTGCATCTTTTTCCGAAAGAAAATATACAGGGTGCGTTATTTCGCTTAAACTCCCAAGTGGAATGTTGGCATTAGGGTTATCCGCCGAAAACGTATGGGTAGCGTCATCTCTGAAACCGATATTCGTGATCAGATTCGCGTTTGGAATAGCGGTGAGCCCATTATTGAAGAAGTTTGTGAAGCCCAGCTGGTAATCCCAGGTGTCAATTTTATCCGCTTTCACCATCGAAAAAATTTCAGTCCAGGTTTCTACAATGATCCGGTCTTCGAAGATCTTTTTTAATTGCTTTTCAACGTCTTCCTCCTGAAAGCGCTTTAGATCCTTATCATAATCCTTCCAGGCTCTTCTCCAGGATGCCCATCCCCAGACGTGGGTCATATTGGCGAAGTAGTACGAGGCGTTCCCCCTGATATTTCCAAATTGCAGGTTACAGCCGGATATGTGCCTCACCCTTGTGTCTGTCCTGTACTTCTCAAGCAAGGTGTCGCAGAAGAGGAAAAAATCGTTTGCCGGTAAGCAGTCGTCTTCGAGAATAATGCCCTCTTCTTCCTTACTGAAAAACCAGTCTATTGCCGAGCTGACCGCATTCTTACATCCTAAGTTCTCGTTACGAAAAAGTGTTTGCAGCTGGCAATCCCAGTCTATCTCCGTAGCGATACGGCGGGTCTCGGCGCATAGCGCTGCCTCGTTCGCCCGCTCTGCCCTTGGCCCGTCTGCAGCAATATACAGTCTGGCCGGCTTTGCTGTACGAATTGCTTCGAACACCTTTGATGTGACATCAGGCCGGTTGAAAATGAGGAAAAGAACGGCCGACTTTGTATGGTATAGCTCGTTTTGCATGTAATTTTTTTTAATATAATAAGTCTATGTCTGGTTCAGCTCCTTTTCTTTTATTTCTGTAGCAGCGAAACTTATATCGGAAGTAGCAAATTAAACCCAGGTGTTTCAGTATCAGCTTCGGTTTGTCGGCATAGTAAGCAAAGTCACGGCTTTGCGCTGAAAGTCCTCCCGGTGCGTACCGGGCTATTGTAAGAGGAAAATACTTCTTTCCAAATGATCGATCGCCCCAGACTTGCATGTTTAACACATGATCAGCCCGGAGTTTGTATCGTTCATTATACTGATACTTCCGAAATACAGACGAGGGGTAGAATATGCTCTGATGACACACGTTTTCTTTTGTGAGCTGATAGGAGTCAAATTCCAGTCCGTTCAGCTCATCGCCCCAGTAATGATTGCCGTAGTAGATTGTGTTCTTGTCTCTAAGATTATATGCCATTTCATCAAAGCCCTGCAAGAGTGTATCATCGGCGCCCAGGAACAGTATCCAGTCGCCTTTTGCATGCTTTACGGCCTTGTTCATAGCGTCGTAGGCCCCCCTGTCAGGTTCACTTTTCCAAAACGTAATCTGGTCGCTTTTCTGTTTCAAAATCTCTCTTGTATTATCGCTGCTATTTCCGTCGATGATAACGTGTTCAAGCCATGGATATTTCAGAGACTGGACATTTTGGATACATTGCTCAAGGTAGTCTCCTGCATTGTAGGTTACTGTTATGATAGTGATTAGAGGTAATGTATCGTTTGCCATCTGTAGCATCAAGATTAGTCGGCGTGTGGATCAGTCGGATGTAGAATCGCATCAGCGTGTTTCCATACCGCTTCTACAGGTATTCGGGCGATGCAGGGATAAGGGCTTAGATCGCCCGGATCAAAGAGGCAATTCCAGCTGCAGTTGAAACATGGCATCTCCTCGTAGACAGCTATTGGTTTGGCCGGCACCATTTCTGGATAGGGCAGGAATCTGCCGAAATGCCCGCCTCCCACAATGCATATACATGGCGTTTGGGTTGCCGCTGCCATATGGACAACATTGGTGTCATTAGCAATGACCAGGCGGGCAGCCGAGATCAGTTCTACCAATTCCGGAAGCGTGGTATTACCTGTCTTGTTAATAATTCTTTCTCTTGAGGGGAGCTGTCCGAGCAAAAACGCAGTGATCGGGACCTCTCCTTTTCCTCCCGCGAGGATTATCGACTCGCTGGTGCTGTCAAGCACTCTTCTGATGATTTCGCTGAATTTTTCCTTTTCCCAATTTTTTTGAGACCAGCTGGAACCCGGAAAGATGACGATGCCCTTCCTTTCTTTTTTTCGACGCGAAGTTTCAAGGGAACCCACGGTATTTCAGCGTTATCAGTGGCTTTTTTAAAAAAATACCAGTTCCGTTCATATTCGTGCCAGCTATGGTCAGGAAGGTTCAGGAGTTCTGTATAGAGCCTGTCGGTCTGCTTTTTGTACTTTGGATGGTGTTCATGCTCACTAAGATAGGCAACAGAGGTCTTTCCGGCAGCAAGGCCGGCTAATCCATTACCCATCAAAGTTCTGGAATAGGTCGGCTGCAGAACGGTTTCATACCTTCGCTTGAACAACTTCCATCCCAGCTGAAATACCTCTTTAGGTTTTTCGTACAAAGAGCCTTCGTCTATGAAATAGAACTGCGATACTGTGTTCCCGTCGTACTCAAGGGCGAGGTCTTTCCAACTGACGTTACCGAGCAGCTCGATTTCGTATCCTTTGAACTTTTCTGAGTTTTTAACCACTTCAAGAAAGTTGCGGAAAAGGATGTAGTCGCCGATGGCGTCAATCTTAACAAGAAGAATACGACGACGTGGCTTCCTAAACCGGGCTGCAAGCTGAAGGAGTTTTGATAGCCGGAGAAGGATAAAGCGGACTTTCCTGAATTTTTTCCTGTTTTTGATATACATGATAGACGAGTGTCTGAGATCAAGTCCCGTTTATTCGCTGAACGTCTGCATTTCTACAAGCCGCCTGTAAACGCCGTTTTCAGCCATCAGTTCCGTATGAGTTCCTCTTTCGAGCAGTTTCCCTGACTCTAGTACGAGAATGAGGTCGGCGTCCTGGATCGTGCTCAGGCGGTGTGCTATCACAAGTGTTGTCCGGTTCTTCATCAGCCTGTTCAGTGCGTCCTGAACGAGTCTTTCCGACTCGGTGTCGAGCGCGGAGGTAGCTTCATCAAGCAACATAATAGGGGGATTTTTTAAAACAGCCCGGGCGATGTTGATACGTTGCTTCTGTCCTCCCGACAACTTAATGCCCCGATCCCCGATATTAGTCTGATATCCCTGATCTGTGTCAATAATAAAGTTGTGGGCATTAGCTATTTTAGCAGCCGCTTCAACTTCTTCCTGGGTTGCGTTAGGTTTCCCGAAAGCGATGTTGTTGAAGATGGTATCGTTAAAAAGAATCGACTCCTGATTTACAAAGCCCATTTGGGCCCGAAGCGAATCCATAGTGATTTTCTTGATGTCTATTCCGTCGAAATAGATGGCTCCGCTTTTGGGTTCGATAAAACGGGGAATGAGGTCCATGAGCGTGGATTTGCCTCCGCCCGAGGGGCCAACAAGCGCAATGGTCTTGCCTCTGGGTATTTTCAGCGAGACATTATCAAGTATGGTCTTTTCGCCGTAAGCGAAGGTGACCTTGTCGAGCACAATTGAATCCTTGAAATCAGAAACAGGAACAGCATCTGGTGCATCCTTAATCGCGGGTTTCATATCAACCAGTTCGAGGATACGCTCGCCTGCTGCAAGACCAAGGTTAATGCCTGTAAAGGAATCAGAAAGGGCTTTTGCCGGACGTGTCAGCTGGGAAAATATTGCTATGTAGCCAATAAACTCCTGTGCAGTCAGTTCTCCGGTTCCACTTAACACCATACTCCCTCCATAAAGAACAATAAAAGCAACCATTAACACCCCAAGAAATTCAGAAATTGGCGATGCTAGCTGCTGTTTTTTCGCCATTTGTCGCCCGATCTCGGAAAAGTTTTCGTTTTCGTTGTTGAACTTCTTCTTGATAAATGTAGCCGCGTTAAAAGCCTTAATGATCTTTACGCCCGTTAAGGCTTCTTCCAGGTTACTTACCATTAACCCGAAAGATGCTTGTGACCCGCTAGCTTGATTTTTCAAGCTTTTGACCAGTTTGGCTATGAAAATGGCAGATATAGGAATGAAAAGAATAGATACGAAACTAAGCTTGTATGAGATCGAGAATAGGGTGAATAAGTATGCAATTAACTGGAAGGGCTCCCGAAATATTACCTGTAAGGTCCCGGTTACTGTAAATTGCACCACCTGAACGTCGTTTGTAATCTTGGAAAGGATATCTCCTTTTCTCTCGTTGTTGAAATAGCCCAGGTGCATGTCCATTACGTTGTTGAAAACGGTTCTCCGGATATTCAAGAGGGTGTGTATCCGCAGGTTTTCCATAATTCTCTGAGAGAAGTACTTAAATAAATTACTGAGCAGTACAGATAAAACGATTGTAATGCATACAAATTGTAAAGCCTCATATGTACTGTACGCTTTGTTAATTTCCTGCGAATAGTATTTAAAGTTCGCCATCATGTCCCAGGCGGAATCGGGTTTTGTATAGTTTGTCTTCCCTCCGGCCGTGTCAAAAAGGAACGTTAGCAATGGAACGATAAGTGCCAAGTTTAACGTGTTAAAGAACACGGACAGGAGCGTCGTAATTATATAAGGTATTGCAAATTTCTCAATGGGCTTTGCAAAAGAGAGCAGCCTAAAATATGTCTTCATCCAAAAAATTAATCTGCAAAAGTATTAAAAAATGCTGGGATTGTCTCTGTGTCCAATGGGCTTAAAGCCACCCTCTCTTGTCGGCTATTAGTTTTTAATAAGGCGCTTGTATTGTTTTAAACGAAACCGGTAATAGGCGAATAGCCCCAGCGTTTTCTTGATGAGTAGAGGCTGGTCTCGCAGAAAATTATGATCTTTTGTTCGGCCTGATATTCCTGACATTGAGAAGTCGGCAATCAATAAGGGGTAGAACTTAAATTTATAAAACCGGTCGGACCACAAATGGAGATTGAGTGCCCAGTCCGCAGCGACAGGGTAAGCGAGGTCATATTGATATTTTTTAAAGACGGATCTTGGATAGAAAATGGCTTGGTGACAAATAGTCTCCTTTGCAAGGCGATAAGTCGTATATCTCTTTCTGCTGGTAGGCTTTCCATCATAGCTCATGTCGCCGTAATAGATTGTATTGCTGCTACTGAGACGGAGTGCCATGTCCGAGAATCCGGGGAGTAGCTTGTCATCTGCTCCAAGAAAATAAAGCCAATCTCCTCCTGCTTTACTTGCCGCTTTATTCATAGCATGGTAAACTCCCGAGTCGGGCTCTGACTGCCAATAAGAAATGTAACGTTCACATTTCTGAAAAATGTTCAAGGTGTCATCTCTGCTGCCGCCATCGAAAATCAGTATTTCAAGGTTCTGGTACGATTGACGAACGATCGAGTCAAGACATTTTTCAAGATCAAAAGGCGTAGGGTTTAAAGTTACAATGATTATCGATATTACCGGGTTGACGCCGTCATTGGGGTAATAGTGCTCCCTTTCTCCTCCAGTCTTTTTGCTTTTCATCTGCGATATTTCCTGTTAGCAAAATTAGAATTTTATGTAGGTTTGTGGAAATCGATGTATGGGTTCCAGTATAGACGTCGTTATTCCGTCCTTTCGTCTTGATGAAAAATTCTTGTCGCCGATTCTCGCTCTCAGGAAGCCGCATGGTTTTAATGTCCATTTCTATTTAATAGCGGATAACCCTTCTGTTGCTGTTCCCGACTCGATTCATGCTCTTTGTGCCCATGGGCAGGTCACTTTATTAATAAATAAGGAAAATTGCGGTTTTTCTGCTACACGGAACCGTGGCATTGACGCTGGACATGGCAGGTGGATACTTCTTCTTGACGATGATATCCATCCTTCTCCAGATCTTTTGATTCGATATGCTGAGGCTATCGCTTCCAAACCTGATAGTATTGGATTTGTCGGCGTGACTCTTTTTCCAGAACCGGATCATCCGGTCGGCCGGGCTCTTGTACTTAACGGTTCGTTAGGACATTTTCAAAAAGCCTTAAAAGAGGTCAGCCTCCCCTGGGCGCCTACAACCAATGTGTTGCTCAGTCGCTCAGTTCTCGGAAAACGACGATTTAATCCGCAGCTTAAAGCCGGGGAGAGGACATCGCCTTGCTTGCCGCGATATCGCTGCTTCACCGGCAACAATATATCTGTGTCCCTAACGCTATAGTGACTCATCCGTGGTGGCAAGATGGGCGGTCACAGGTCAAACGGCTGTTCCGGTATGGATTGGGAACCGGTGAGGTAATGACTCTGCCTGAATTCCGCCCTTATACTTTTATTGACTTTACAAATACCAGTGAGTCTCTGTGCTTGATAATGATATATTCGATGGTCGGAGTTGTTTTTGACCTGCCCATAAGTTATATTCCTGTGGTGACAGCAGTCCTCCTCCTGGCAGAGGTACTGACGACTGGCTTCCGGGCGATGCTGGCACCTGGAAAAGTATCTCCATTGGTGGTTTTTGAAATGCTGGCCCACAAAAACGCTTACGAGTTGGGAATGCTGTGGGGGGCCTCCGGAGTCGCGGAATTACCAATTTTACCCGGCGCCTGGATCTCGGCTTTCGAAAGCCTGATCCAAGCCCTTTTCGGTTAAACAAATGGAAGATAGTCAAGATGGCTCTTTTCCTGCTAATCCTGTTTCTGGTAATTGTAGCAAGTTGATTTTACACTGTTTTATGAAGGGGAACTGGAAGGATCAAATGGGACTGAACATACTGGCTCACCCCTCTTGCACAGTAGGTGATGTTTTCTTTCATCGCCTGGTTTAAACGATGCTCATTTTCATGGCAGCTTGCCCGGCAGTGTTCGCTGTGATAGATGTGGAAAACCACTGCGCCAAACTTAGCGACACGTTTTCTGATGCCCGAGTTCATCAGGCGGACGGCAATCTCATTATCCTCTTTACCCCAGCCCTTAAACTCCTCGTTATAGCCGTTAACCCGGATGAGGTCATCCTGCCAGAAAGCCATGTTGCAGCCTCTCAGGTACAGCTTGTCTTTTTGCTTATAGCGGTCGGCCAGGTATTTCCTTAGTAGCCCTATTCTAAGGCCGTTCATGCGGTTTTTTATGCCCGTACTAAATGCCGAAGCCAGCGTGCTTCTGGACGTGAGCAGATTGTCCGAAAGATCCTTGTTCATTAATACTCTGCTGCCGGTAACGAATGTGCCGGGCGTTGCCAGTTCAAGATGATCCTTCAGGAAATCCCGGTGTAGCACCAGGTCTCCGTCTATTTGAACAATATACTCATAGCGGGCACGTGCAATTGCCTTGTTTCTGATCTTGGCCAGTTGGAAGCCTTCGTCTTCCTGCCACACGTGAGTAATGGGGACGGGAAATGTAGCTTTGATTTTGTGGATTAGAAACTCTGTCTCCTTTGTTGAGCCGTCGTCTGCTATGATCACCTCGTCAGGCAGGACAGACTGCCTGGCTACACTTAAGAGGCAAAGATCAAGCGCCTCCGGCCAGTTGTATGTCGATATAATCAGTGAGGTCCTTATTGAGTGTCCCATATCAGTTGCAACTGTATCCATTTACACAGGTTTTAATATTCTTAGTTACCGTATCTTCTACTACACGGGCGTGAAATGCTTCGTTCTCCCTCGATTTCTCTACGTGGTCTAAATGAAACTGAACTGCTGCTAGTTTAACAATTTTTTTCAAAATATTGTTGTTGATGAATCTCGCAGCGAGCTCCTCATCTTCGTGCCCCCAGCCTTGCAAATCGTTGTTGTAGCCATTCACCTTGATGAAGTCGTCCTTCCAAAAGGCGAGATTGCTTCCCCTGACGCTTTTACTACTCCTTTTTTTCTCGATCCCAGTTCCCGCCATATCGGTAGTCGTATCGCATTCAACCGGTTATATACTCCCTGGGAGAGCGCGGTTAAACGGATGTTTTTTGATGAAAGGACAGCACTGGTAATTCCAGCAGTAAGCCGCGCGCGGGTTCCTCTAACAAAGGTGCCTTTCTCTGCAAGCTCAAGGTGGTCATGAATGAAGAAGGGGTGCAGTACCACATCTCCGTCAATTTGTACAATATACTCGCCGCCGCTTTGCTTTAATGCCTTATTGAGAATTTGAGTTTTACGGAAGCCGCGGTCCTCGTGCCATACGTGCAGCAGGGGCACCGGGAACAGGCCCTGGAACTCTGTTATAACACGCCGGGTTTCATCTCCTGATCCGTCGTCGGCTACAATTACCTCGTCTGGCAGCCTTTTCTGCTCCATGACGCTCTGAAGGCAAACTCTCAGAGCGGCAGCCCAATTATAAGTAGAAATAATCAATGAGCAGGGTACTGGCATGTGTCAGCGATATTAGTACGTCTTTGTCGTTTGTTCTAGCCTTTACGTTGGTTAGTGCGATAACGTTACATCGCATATTAAAGCCAGCTCTCAATCCTGTCCGCGACCGCCCTTGGACTGATGGTATCCATGTCGGCATTGGTGCATTGCAGATATTCTGCCTGCTCTCCCACCGGTCCCCAGCGATGTCCCTCTTTGGTTCTGATGTCGCTATACAGACCAAGGGTATGGATCCCTAAGGCAGCGGCAATGTGGACAGGCCCTGTGCTGGCTGCTACGAGTCCGTTGCAGCGGTTTATGAAAGCAATAAACTGCGTCAGTGAGAACATCCCGGTGATGTCGGTCACTTTGTCACCCTGCTTGCTTATCCATTCTGCCAGTGCGCTTCGTTCTTTGGTCGATCCGGTAATAAAAATGTTAAACCTTTCCCTGTCGAGCATAGATACGAGAGTCTCAAAATTATGAAGGCCCCACTCCAGACTATTCCCGTGTGATTTGGGATGCAGGATGAGGTTGAACTTATTCGGTGAGAGCAGCTTCTCATAATCAGCCAGCAGGGGCGACAGGCGCTCCAGTCCGTAATACTGCGGGATGTCGTTAAGAGACAGATCTTCTTGTATTCGGAGCCCGGCCAGGAGTTTGCTGTTCAACTGCGCCTCATGCAAAGGCGAGTTCTTTCTGCTTAACGGGATGAGTTTATTACAACTGAACCAGTGGTACACGCGGTTCGCCGTCCCTATTCTTATGGCTATTCGCGCCGTTTTCGCGATTGACGCCAGTCTTTTTTCCGGCCTTAAGAAAACAATTGCATCTATGTTCTCGTCCCTCAGCTTATCTGCAATCTCGCGTTTACCCAGGCCCTGCCAGTCATCCTCATTGATGAACCCGTCAACAAACCTGCTGCTTAAGGCGACCTCCCTGGTGTAACTTCTGCCCAGGATCGATACTTTTGCCCCAGGATAGTGTTTCTTTATCAGGCCGCAGACCGGTAACGCCAATATTACGTCTCCAACCGCGTCATTTCGTGACACTACTATATGCTCCGGACTTTTTTTGCTCATAAATCAGGTGTAATTACCCTGTAAAATTAAGATTAATAAGTGACCACACCCACGGTAAATCACAGAAGTGGATACATTTTAGCGCACCAAGAGTTGAAATGGCGCCTTTTGGATGCTGTAATAAGCTGATGTTCAAGCAAATGCTTGGTCGTCTTGAAAACAGTACAGCATGTCCTGAGCAGTCATTGTGTACGTTTCAAGGCTGACTAATAACTCCGTCCACAATTGTTCAACACAATTGGACGCTTTCGTCTTGAACCGTCTCTTCCCTGGTGTACCTTTCCGGGCAAACCGATCTTATTGCGCTAAAGTTCAACTGTTTGCCTTTTGATCCAGGTTTGCAACGGCTTTGATACAAGGTCTTTATCGGCTGCAATCGTTTTAATTTACATTTTTGCGAAAACCATTTGAAAAGAGAATTTGTTTATGGTGAAGAAAATGGTACAAACTTTGATGATTTGCCGATATCAAAGTTATATTTAAATTTGTGACAAATTACACAATTAAAAATTTGTTTAACCTTAAAACAAACAGAACATGAATTATTCTACAATTAAGAAAGTTGTTGCTGGTTCTCTGTTCACGATGGCAGCAGTTGCTGCGTCTGCTCAGGACACCACCTCAACTTCAACCTCTACTGCCACGGTGTTTGGCGGGAGAGCCCAGTACAGAACTTGGTCTATCGGTGTAACTGGCGGTGTATTAAGTCCGATTATTCCTTTTGGATCAAACGATTACGGTGATTACGACGCTAACTTCGGTTACGGATTGTACATCAAAAAGCAAATCGCTCCTTCTTTTGCATTAAAATTAGATGCGCACAGAGGCAAGCTTTCCGGTACTTACGACGATTATGATGGCAGACAGCCTCGTCCTGCTGGTCAGCCTGCTGACTTCGAAACCGACCTGAACTACGCAGTATCATTGAAGGGTGTGGTGAACGTAGGAACTGTTTCTTTCCTTAGCCGTCAGAAAAACGTTGGTTTCTTTGTACAGGCGGGTGCCGGTTTAACTGGTTACGATCCAGGTGACGACAAGACCAGAAAAGAGCTATTCATTCCTGTTGGAGTAGGTGCTAGCTTCAAACTGGGTCAGGTAGTTGCCCTGAACCTTGGTTACGACGCAAACTTCCTTGATGCTGATAACCTTGACCGCAGCTGGGTTGGTGGTCGTTCTAACAAGGACAAATGGTCTTATGGATATGCAGGTCTTGAGTTTACTTTAGGTAATACTTCTAAGCCTAGCTTACAGTGGAGTAACCCTGTCGCTTTAATGTATGACGAATTGAAAGATCCGACCTTACGTCAGGAAGTTGAAGCGCTTAAGACCCGCGTAAGCACTCTTGAGAACACAGTTAACCAGCTTTCTGCTGATGCTGACGGCGATGGTGTATCTGACAGATTCGACAAGTGCCCTGGTACTCCTGCTGGAACTGTAGTTGATGGTGCTGGTTGCCCATTAAAATTGCCTACGGACAGTGCAACTGCTGGGGTATATCCTAACATTCAGTTCGAATTTGACAGCTCAGTATTAAGAACTTCTTCTTATCCTACTTTAGATAAGGTTTCTTCTGACCTGAGAGCTAATTCTTCTTCTTCTTTAACACTTGAAGGTCATGCTTCTGCTGAAGGTACCGAAGCTTATAACATGAACCTTTCAAGAGACAGAGCGAACTCAGTAAAGACTTACCTTGTTAACTCTGGTGTTGATGCTAACCGCATCACTGTTAAAGGTTACGGAGAAAGCCGTCCTATCGCTTCTAACTCAACTGAAGAAGGACGTGTTCAAAACCGTCGCGTTGAAATCAAAAAATAAGATAATATAGTATCTAAGCATATTATCAGGAGGGCTTCCAGCAGGGAGCCCTCTTTTTTTCGATAAAGCCGCTATCTGATCTACTTGCATTGCCTTTGTCAGCGTTGGCGCTCATAAAGGTTTTTATTTATTATGTACATTTGTGTTATGTACTTTTTCAGAAAGAAGGATCCAAACAGGCCGGTTAATTTTAACCTGAGGGCCATGCATTTTATCAATACCCTTGCTATCCTGCTGTTTCTGACCGGCATTTTGTACAAGCTCATACAGTGGCTATTTTAGACTATGAAAAGAATTATCAATACTACAAAAGCGCCTGCGCCGATAGGCCCTTACAATCAGGCTGTCTTAGTTAACGCCCTCTTATATGTTTCCGGGCAAATTGCACTTCACCCGGAGACCGGTGAGTTAATGATGGCAACCGTAGAGGAGGAAACCCGTCAGGTAATGGCGAATCTGAAGGCTATCCTTGATGAAGCAGGCTTTGAGTTCGGCGATGTGGTAAAGACAACCATCTTTCTTAGCGACATGGGCTTGTTTCCCCTGGTCAACGAAATTTATGGGAGCTATTTCTCTGGTGCCTACCCAGCGCGTGAGACCGTCGCTGTAGCTGGCCTCCCTAAAGGAGTGAACGTTGAAATATCAGTTGTGGCCGCAAAATAGCCGGTTTGCCTTCCGTGAACTTAAGTACCCCTATTGAGTACCTGAAAGGTGTCGGGCAGCAGAAAGCCGAGATCCTGAAGAAGGAGCTTGGCATTTTTACTTTTTCTGACCTGCTTCACTACTATCCTTTCAGATATATAGATCGTACCCGTTTCTATAAGATCAGGGAAATTCATGCCGACCTGCCTGCTGTACAGATCCTTGGGCGCGTTGTGTCGAAGGAGGTCATAGGGGATAAGCGCGCTAAACGCCTCGTTGCTCAGTTGAGGGATGAGACAGGGCAGATAGAGCTGGTTTGGTTTCAGAGCCTTCGATGGGTCGAAAAGACCCTGCAGGTGGGGGCAGTGTATACGGTTTTTGGGAAACCCTCCGAATTTGGCAGCAAGTACTCCATTTCGCACCCCGAACTGGAGGCTTATAATCAGAATGCGGCAAAGACCGGAAACCTCAGCCTGCAGCCTGTCTATAACTCTACAGAAAAGCTAAAGCAGTCATTCCTTGATTCAAAAGGCATTCAGCGCCTTATGGCGGTACTCCTTGAGCAGATCAGAAAAGACATACCCGAGACCATACCGCCGTATCTGCTTGCCAAGCACAGGCTAATCGACAGAGCGTCTTCCCTCTGTCAGATACATTTTCCGGCGAGTACAGAGATGCTGGAGGCCGCAAAGCGGAGACTTAAGTTTGAAGAATTGTTTTTCATCCAGCTAAAACTCTTAAGGAACAAGCTGGTGCGAACAGCCCGGTTCCGCGGACTGGTCTTCGGACAGGTAGGGCAAAAGTTCAACGAGTTTTATACAACAAAGCTTCCTTTCGATCTCACCAATGCGCAGAAGCGGGTGTTGCGGGAAATACGCCAGGATACACAGAAAGGGGTCCAGATGAATCGGCTCCTGCAGGGCGACGTGGGCAGCGGTAAGACCGTAGTAGCCCTCATGACCATGCTCCTTGCTGTTGATAACGGATGTCAGGCATGTTTAATGGCTCCTACTGAGATACTCGCCAAACAGCACTTCGCCTCGTTAAGAGCAATGGCAGGTGATGGATTTGTCAACATCTCGCTGTTGTGTGGTTCTACGCCCAGGAAGGAGCGGAAGATCCTTCACGAAGGACTGAGGACGGGGGTCATTGATATTCTGGTGGGCACGCACGCACTCATTGAGGATGAAGTACAGTTCAAAAACCTGGGCCTGGCTGTGATAGACGAACAGCATCGATTTGGCGTAGAACAGAGGGCCAGGCTGTGGAGAAAGAACGAGGTTCCGCCTCATGTCCTGGTGATGACGGCCACTCCAATTCCCAGAACCCTGGCGATGACCTTATACGGGGATCTCGACGTTTCCGTGATTGATGAGCTGCCCCAGGGAAGGAAGCCGATCAAGACCCTCCACCTGTTTGAGAGTCAGCGCCTGCGGATGTTCGGGTTCATCAGGCAGGAAATTGCGAAGGGCCGTCAGGTCTACGTGGTGTACCCGCTGATCCAGGAAAGTGAGAAAATGGATCTCCTTTATCTGGAGGCCGGTATTGAGGCCATGTCCCGTGAATTTCCCCTGCCTGACTACCGCATCAGCATTGTTCACGGAAAACTCAAAGCGGCCGACAAGGACTTTGAGATGCAGCGATTCGTGAAGGGAGAAACACAGATCATGGTTGCAACAACAGTAATCGAGGTTGGTGTAAATGTCCCCAACGCGAGCGTAATGGTGATAGAAAATGCAGAGCGGTTTGGCCTCTCTCAATTGCATCAGTTGCGGGGGAGGGTAGGACGAGGAGCCGAGCAGTCGTACTGTATCCTGATGAGCGGCAATAAGCTCAGCAGGGAAGGGAAGATCCGCCTTGAAACGATGGTGCGCACCAATGATGGATTTGAAATCTCCGAGACCGACCTGCAGTTGCGGGGGCCGGGCAATATTGAGGGAACTCAGCAGAGTGGCGTGCTCGATCTCAAGCTTGCCGACCTCTCAGTGGATCAGCATCTTCTTAAAGAGGCCAGAGCGGAGGTGATCGATCTCTTCGAAAAGGATCCGGATCTGAGTTCTGAAGACAATCGCTTGTTGCGGGAGTATTTTATGAGCCGGTCAGGCGGCATCAGATGGGACAAGATCTCCTGACTCTGCGCATGAATAAGTGGCAGAAAATGGCAGGCCTTCTTGCACATCCTGACAAGTCCTAAATTGCGAACCTGCCCGGTAAGTCCTATATTTGTACCGCAAATACCTATTCTACGGAAAAACAAAGCGTCAGATAGTAGTAACAGATGGAATCAGATCATTCGCAGCCTCCCCGACAAGATCCGTACGCAGCGCTACGGTTTCCCGAATTTCGTGCTTTTTTATTAATGCGGTTTTTCCTGACATTCGGATACCAGATACAGGCGGTAGTGATCGGATGGTATATTTATCACCTCACCAAAGACCCGCTGTCTCTTGGCATGATCGGCCTTTCTGAGGCGATTCCTGCTATTGGTATCGCTCTTTACGGAGGGTATGTGGCCGATAAATCAGAAAAGACGAAACTGCTCAAGATCATTATCAGCGGCATGTTTGCCTGTTCCGCCGTGCTGTATTTTATCACCCTGCCCAGTATCACGTCGCAAATCGGTATCACTCATATAGTCGGGATTATCTACGTCATGATCTTCTGCATAGGTATTTGCCGCGGCTTCATGGGGCCTGCAACTTTTTCACTGATGGCTCAGGTGGTGCCGCGTGAGCTGTATCCCAATTCCTCCACATGGAACAGTACCGGCTATCAGGTTGCCTCTATCGCAGGGCCAGCTGCCGGAGGACTGATATATGCGTATGGAGGTGCCTCTCACACCTTCCTGATCATCCTGGCCTTCATGCTGGTGGCCTTCAGCTGCTTGTTCTTTCTCAAGAAACGTCCGCCGCAGTTCGTGGCCGGCGAGAACATATTTAAGAGCCTGTCGCAAGGGATCAGGTTCGTCTTTAATAACAAGATGATGCTTGGCGCCATGAGCCTCGATATGTTCTCCGTATTCTTTGGCGGCGCTGTGGCTCTTATTCCGGTTATAGCGAGCGAAGTGCTGCACGTGGGGGCTGAGGAATTCGGATTAATGCGCGCCGCTCCGGCTGTCGGCGCTGTTCTGACGATGCTCGTTATGGCACGCCATTCTCCTATGAATAAGCCTTGGCGCAACCTGCTCATCGCAGTGATCGGTTTCGGGATTTCCATTATCTGTTATGGCTTGTCCACTAATTTCTATCTGACCCTCGTATTCCTGTTCTTCGAAGGAGTATTTGACAGCATCAGCGTAGTGATCAGGTCGACCATTATGCAGCTTCTTACGCCGGACGAAATGAGGGGGAGGGTTTCGGCAGTCAATTCCATGTTCATCGGATCATCCAATGAGATCGGGGCATTTGAATCAGGACTAACAGCCCGCCTGATGGGTACCGTTCCCGCTGTTATTTTCGGAGGAACGATGACGCTCGTTGTAGTGTCGATAACCTATTTCAAGACAAAAGTGCTGGTTCCGCTCGGCCTTAAAGAAATTCAGAATCAGCCGGCTTAGTGCAGTGCTGTCTTAGGGTGAACGAGGTTTGATTCATGACGAGATCGCCCTTACAGGACGTGGCATGATATCCGTTAGGGAGCTGCTCGCGCCGATTTTTGACCAGCAAAATGATAAAATCTTCACGATGAAAGAATGTTATAAGTGAAAGTTCTTCCTGACAGGAGATCGTAATTGAAGTTTTAATAATAAAAAGAGGCCAAAAATCCCTTTTTGAGGCAGCCGCATCCTTGCCCATAAGTCTTAATACGTGCGCCTATACCATCTCGCGCTCCCCAATCTGCTGCCTCCACATGGCGTAGTACAAGCCCTTTTCCTGCAAGAGCTCACTGTGTTTGCCCGACTCGGCCATGTGTCCCTTCTCGAGCACGAAAATGCGGTCGGCGTGCATGATCGTCGACAAGCGATGGGCAATCAGGATGGTGATCCGACTGTCGGTTGATGAAACATCGCGAATCGTTTTAGTTATTTCTTCCTCGGTTAGGGAGTCGAGGGCCGAGGTGGCCTCGTCGAAGACGAGGATATCGGGGCGCCTGAGAAGTGCACGTGCAATTGACAACCTTTGTTTCTCACCCCCGGATACTTTTACTCCGCCTTCTCCTATGACGGTGCTCAGCCCCTCCGGAGCTCTGGCAAGCAGTGTCTGGCAGGCGGCCCTTTGCATCACATCCAGGCATTCCTCGTCTGTTGCCCCCGGTCTTACAAACTGCAGGTTCTCTCTGATTGTACCGGAGAAGAGCTGCGTGTCTTGCGTCACAAAGCCTATTTTTTCTCGTAATTCGTCCAGCTGAATGTCGGCCGAAGGAGTATTATTGTACAGGATATTACCTTCCTTAGGCTGATAAAGACCTACCAGTAACTTAACGAGGGTGGTCTTGCCCGAGCCTGAAGGGCCGACAAACGCAACTGTCTCGCCCTTCCTGATGCTGAAGCTGATGCTGTTCAGAGCGTTCCGGGATGATGAAAGGTGCCTGAAACTCACGTTGTTGAATGAAAGCTCGTGAATAGGCCCTACTCTTACCGGGTTAGCAGGTTTTGTCTCTCTCGGGGTGTTCATGATGCTTTTGAAGTTCTGTAAAGAAACTTCTGTCTCGCGGTAGGTATTAATGATGTTTCCCAGCTCCTGAAGCGGCCCGAATATGAAGAAAGAATACAGGAAAAGTGAAAAGAACTCGCCAATAGTGATCTGACCGTCGTATATCAGATACATCATCAGAAAAATGATGCCATTTCTGAGCAGGTTGACCAGGGTGCCCTGTACAAAGCTCAGACTCCTTACGTATTTTACCTTCTTCAGCTCCAGGCCCAGGATCTTCTCCGTGGTATTGTTTAACCTGCTGATTTCCTGAGAAGAAAGCCCCAGACTTTTGACCAGCTCGATATTGCGGAGGGATTCTGTAGTTGAGCCGGCAAGGGCGGTGGTCTCGGTGACGATGTTTTTTTGCACCACCTTAATTTTCCTGCTCAGCACAGACGAAACCGTGCCAAGAACAGGGATCACCGATATGTAGAAGACGGCGATCAGCCAATGGATGTTGACTGCATACACAAAGACAAAGACAATACCGATAACGCTGGTAAAGAGAATGTTGATAGTGGCAATGATCAGCTTTTCTGTATCAAGCCTGACCTTCTGAAGAATCCCCAGCGTTTCTCCGCTGCGCTGGTCTTCAAATACCTGATAGGGTAGTGCCAGGGAGTGAGCAAGCCCGTCCGAGTAGATCCTGGCACCCAGGCGCTGCGTGATCACGTTGACGTAATAGTCCTGGAAGTTCTTGGCAATACGTGATACCATGGCTACTCCCATAGCAGTGAGGATGAGCACTCCGGCCCCCCTGAAGAATTCAGAAGTGGTGTAATTCTGATAGTGAGTAACGTACTTATCAATGATCTGGCGGAAGATCCATGGATCAAGGAATGAAAAGATCTGGTTGATAGCAGCCAGAAGGAGAGCAAAGGCAATCAGCCCCTTATAGTTCTTCAGGTAAGTGTAAAGGATCCTCATAGTCGGCGGTCACTGTTGCTGAGTTGCAGGACCTGGAACGAAGATAAGTATTTATCCAGATCCCGCAACGCACTTCAACAGGCCAACCGCTCATCAAACGGTCATAATATCTTTTTCCTTGGCTTCAGCAAGTTTGTCGACCTTAACAATGTAGCTGTCAGTAAGTTTCTGCACCTCAGCTTCGCCACCTTTGATCTCGTCTTCAGACACGCCTTCTGATTTCAGACGCTGGATCTTACCGTTGGTATCCTTGCGGATGTTACGCACGGCCACACGTCCTTTTTCCGCTTCTTCCTTTACCTTTTTAACGAGGTCGCGGCGTCTTTCCTCAGTGAGAGGGGGAACGTTGAGGCGGATAACGGTACCGTCGTTCTGGGGGTTCAAGCCCACATTCGAGTCTACAATCGCTTTTTCGATCTTGCTCAATAAAGGCTTTTCCCATGGCTGAACCACCAGGGTCCGCGGGTCAGGCGTATTGATGCTTGCTACCTGGCTCAGGGGGTCGGGGTACCATAGTACTCCACCATCACGCTGTCGAGCATAGACGGCATCGCCTTCCCTGCCCTGACTTTTGTAAGCTCCGCATCAGTATGTTCTATTGCCTTGTCCATAAGGGACTTGGCGTCGTTTAATTGTTTCTTTATCAGCTCGTTCATAAAAATGAGATTATCGATCTATAAAAATAGTTTTTTATCCTCTAACTAGTGTTCCTATCGCTTCACCATTTGCAATTTTCATGAAGTTGCCCGGTTTGTTCATGTCAAACACGATGATGGGAAGCTTGTTTTCCTGGCAGAGTGTGAAGGCCGTCATATCCATCACGTTAAGGCCTTTATCATACACTTCCTGGAAGGAAATCTCGTCATATCTTACGGCGTCCGGGTGTTTTTCAGGGTCGGCAGTATAAATGCCGTCCACACGCGTTCCCTTCAGCACAACGTCAGCCTGTATTTCTATAGCGCGCAGAGAAGCACAGGTATCGGTAGTAAAGTAAGGGTTTCCTGTTCCTGCCCCAAAAATCACGATCCTCCTTTTTTCAAGGTGCCTCACTGCTCTTCTCCTGATGAAAGGTTCGCAAATCTGTTCCATCTTGATAGCCGTCATCAGGCGCGTCTTTATACTGAGCTTTTCCAGCGCATCCTGCAGTGCCATGCTATTGATCACGGTAGCGAGCATCCCCATATAGTCGGCCTGCACGCGGTCCATTCCTGACTGTTCGGCACTCAGCCCGCGGAAAATATTGCCGCCCCCAATAACAACGGCAACTTCAATCCCCTTGTCGAACACTGCCTTAATGTCCCGGGCGTACTGAATCACCCTGTCACTGTCTATACCATACTGTTTATCGCCCATGAGCGACTCTCCGCTAAGCTTTAAAAGGATGCGTTTGTATTTCATACTATAGATTCAAGAAATGAGATTTGAGATTAGAGAAATGAGCCCGTATGACTGATGTATCTTTTCGATCCATGGTTAAGAAGGCTTAGAAGCCGGGCAAAGGTAGTGTTTTTACAAGGAAGTATCAAGGATAGCTGTGCAAGGGATTGTTCGCAAGGTCGCCCTAAGCATAAATTCAGGAGGAAGGGTAGGCTTGTCCTGCTTTTAATAAGGAAAGAATAAAAAAAGAGGCTGCATGCCTAACATACAGCCTCTTTCTCATTAAGTTATTTTCTTCTGTTGCTTATGCTCCAAGCTGAACACGCTTGAATGCAGTAACAGTAAGACCATTTGATACGCCGTTCAGGAACTGTGCGATGGTCTTTGACGAATCTTTTACAAATTCCTGGTTAAGCAGAGTAGATTCTTTATAGAACTTGTTCAGCTTACCCTGTGCAATTTTTTCAACCATTTCTTCCGGTTTGCCTTCTGCACGGATCTGCTCTTTTGCAATTTCAAGCTCTCTTTCAATAGTACGTGCATCAACATCACCCTTGTCGATGGCGACAGGGTTCATTGCAGCAATCTGCATAGCTACATCTTTACCAGCTTCTTCAGCACCTGCAGCGTCAGCGTTAAGTGCAACAAGAACACCAAGACGGTAGTTACCGTGGATATAAGCGATCACCTTTTCGCCAGATACAGTTTCGAATTTATTAACACCGATCTTTTCGCCGATCTTACCGGTCTGATCAAGTACCTGATCGCTCACCTTTGTACCGTTAAGGTCAAGTGCAGTTAAAGCTTCAAGAGAAGCAGGATTTTGTTCAATAGCAAGATCAGCGATGCTGTTAGCAAAAGCAATGAAATCTGCGTTCTTTGCAACGAAGTCAGTTTCACAGTTCACTTCTACAATCACACCTCTTTTACCATCGGCAGTGGTCTTGGCAATTACAACACCTTCGTTAGATTCACGATCCTGACGGCTTGCAGCTACCTTAGCACCTTTTTTACGTAAGTAATCAATTGCAGCCTCAAAGTCGCCATTAGATTCGGTTAAGGCCTTTTTGCAATCCATCATCCCTGCACCGGTTTGCTGGCGCAGTTTATTCACATCTGAAGCAGAAATTTGTACGGTTGACATTTCTTTTTCCTTATTAAGTTTATATTATAACAGTTGTGGGCTGCAGGTTCTGTGTTGCAGGAAATCCCCGAACACACAACCTTCAACCCACAACAAGTAATTATTCAGCGCTTTCGTCGTTCGCTTCAGTTTCTGCAGCAGCAGCTACCGGGCCTTCACGACGGGCAGGAGCATCTTCTCTGGCTTCGCCATTATCGATTCTTGCCTTAGAAGCAGCAGCTTCTTTTTCAGCTTCGTCTTCCTTCTCACGTTTACGTTCGTCAAGACCTTCCTGAATTGCCTTAATGATCAGACCAGTGATCAAAGAGATTGATTTGGTCGCATCGTCGTTCGCAGGGATCGGGAAGTCGATGTTAGAAGGATCAGAGTTGGTATCTACCATCGCGAAGGTAGGGATATTCAACTTTAACGCTTCAGTAACCGCGATATGCTCTTTCTTTACGTCGATCAGGAATAATGCAGCAGGCAGACGGTTCAGGTCAGAGATACCTCCCAGGAGGTTTTCCAACTTGATACGTTCGCGCTGGATCATCAGCTTTTCTTTCTTAGAAAGTACATCGTAAGTGCCGTCTTTAGTCATCTTGTCGATGTTAGACATCTTCTTGATCGACTTGCGTACGGTAGCGAAGTTGGTAAGCATACCACCTAACCAACGCTCAGTAACAAAAGGCATGTTAACAGACTTAGCCTGTTCTGCAACGATGTCTTTAGCTTGCTTCTTGGTTGCAACAAATAATACTTTACGACCTGACTTTACGATCTGTTTGATTGCAGCAGCAGCTTCTTCAACCTTGGTTAAGGTCTTGTTTAAGTCTATAATGTGGATGCCATTACGCTCCATGAAAATGTACTGAGCCATTTTCGGATCCCATTTGCGGGTAAGGTGACCAAAGTGTACACCTGCATCCAATAATTCCTGATATGTTGTTCTAGCCATTGTTTGATCCTCCTGAAATTAACGTTTACTAAATTGAAATCTTCTGCGTGCTTTTCTGCGTCCTGGTTTCTTACGTTCAACCATTCTGTCATCGCGGGTCATTAACCCTTTTGCACGGAGACCTGATTTAGCTTCCGGATCTAATTCAACAATAGCTTTAGCAATTGCTAAGCGAACAGCTTCTGCCTGGCCTTTAACGCCACCGCCAGCAACGTTAACAGTCACGTCAAACTTTCCGGTAGAACCTGAAACTTCTAATGATTGGTTAACGATGTATTGCAATGGTAAAGTTGGGAAGTATTCTGTGTAATTTTTACCGTTTACAGTAATAGTGCCGCTGCCTTCGGTCAGATAAATACGGGCAACTGCAGTTTTTCTTCTTCCTGAAGTGTTTGTAGTTGGCATTTCTTTTCTCTTTTAATTAAAGTTTGATTTCTTTCGGATTCTGTGCGCTGTGCGGATGTTCGCTTCCTGCATATACATACAGGTTGCCAAATAAGGCACGGCCCAAACGATTCTTAGGTAACATTCCACGTACCGCTTTTTCAATGATGCGTTCGGGATGTTTCGCCATCAACACTTTAGGAGAAACGAAACGCTGACCTCCGGGATAGCCGGTGTAACGAACATAAGTTTTGTCGCTTAGCTTGTTACCGGTCAGTTTAACCTTGTCTGCATTAATAACAATAACGTTATCGCCGCAGTCTACGTTTGGGGTGAATGTAGGCTTGTGCTTTCCGCGAATCATCATCGCGATCTTGCTTGACAAGCGCCCCAAAATCTCGCCCTGAGCGTCAACAACTACCCATTCTTTGTTAACGGTCTTTTTGTTGGCTGAGACAGTTTTGTAACTTAACGTATTCACTTGCTTGATATTAAATTAATTAAACAAAATAGTATACCCCATAAATTGGGATTGCAAAGATAGATCAAAATGTTTAATATTCAAACACTTGGTTTATTTTTCATAAGAGCCGGTCCGGTGAATTACGGACATGATACGTTTTCCGGCGCCCAGGTTGAGCGCCGCGGCAAGTTCAGAGACATAAAAGGACCCCGGGCGTGCTTTCAGATTTTTTTAATCGCCAAATAATTTTTAAAACTAATAGGAATTCATGTTGTTAAACTTTCGCAAATGCGAGTAATAAGACACACAAACGTTACATCATTGTCCAGCTCCGGGATGGCATAGTATGAGGGCCAGTAATTCAGATAAAGGTAACGGTTCACTTCTTACGGTTTTGCATCTATATCACAATTGACTTATATGATCAGAAAGCTATCGTATCTAAAATTTGTACTTGTTTTATTTCTCTTTTCCTCCTGTATCAGTCAAAAAAGAATCACTTATTTTCAGAAGAATGGCCAGCCTGATACAATGCGTCTGGTGCAGGCCTTTACTCCGAAGATCCAGCCTGACGATATTTTGTCGGTTTACGTGAATTCACTTAACCCGGCGGCCAGCAGCTTTTTTAATCCTTATTCCAATGGCGTAAACGTGCAGCCGGAAGACGCGAATCTGCTGGGTACTACCTACAGTGCCAGTACAGCCACGCGCGCTGCGCAGAATATCACGCCCGGGTTCCGGGTTGATGAGAAGGGAATGATTGAAATTCCGCTTGTCGGAAGGTTAAAGGTTGCAGGTCTCACAACCTCTCAGGCGCGCGACACGATCCGGGTACTTCTGAAACCATTCCTGAAAGAGCCAACCGTTAACGTAAGGTTCCTCAATTTTAAGATCTCGGTTATGGGAGAGGTTGCCCGTCCGTCCACCTACCTCATTCCCAACGAAAGAATTACGCTTCCCGAAGCACTCACCATGGCAGGCGACCTCACCATCTTCGGTAAAAGAGAGAATGTGATGATCATGCGAGAGACCAACGGAGTCAAGGAATTCGCAACAGTCGACCTTACAAGAAGAGACCTGTTCAGTTCGCCCTATTATTACCTGCACCCGAACGACGTGATCTACGTCGAACCGAGCCGCGGCAGAAGTGCACAGACGGACCGGTCTTTTGCTAACATCTCAATGATATTTAGCGGTTTATCCATTATCGCAATTTTAATTCAAACCTTTAGGTAATACTACCTGCTATGAATACTACTACTACTCAAGTGCCAGGAGCTGTCTTAGAAGAAAATGACGAGTTTGATCTGCGCGGGCTGATATATAAGTATGTTCACCACTGGCGATGGTTCCTGTTTTCAATTCTTTTCTTTTTAGCGCTTGGATTCATTTATATACAGTTTCAGAAACCGAGTTACCGGATAGAAGGAAAACTTCTCATTAAGAACAATGATAAAGCAGGAGCAGCAGACGCAGCCAGTAAGCTTAATGACCTGGATCTCTTCTCATCCGACAAGGTGATAGATAACGAGATTGAGATCATTAAGACCAAGTCGCTTCTGGAGCGCACAGTAAAAAACCTGAACCTCCAGGTGAATCTGTACGCCAAGGATGGCCTGCGGTATATAGACTTGTATGGAAAAGCCCCCATAAAGGTGGAGATGGTCAAGGAAAATGCAGAGACCTTTGCCGATTATATAGAGATTGAGGTCGTTTCTGCCTCTCAGGTCCGTATCGACAAAAAGGCGTATCCCTACAATAAGATCGTTTCAACTCCGTACGGGTCTTTTGTAATCCGGCCTGATACCCGCCTCAGTCAGTACACTGGTGCCACAGTATATCTTAAGGTCAATGATCTGGAAGGAGCCATACAGCAATACAGCGACAATCTTAAAGTTGAGGCAGGCAGCGGCAAGTCAAGTGTGCTCTCCCTGAGCATCTCCGATGAAGTTCCCCAGCGCGGCAAGGACTTTATCAACAACCTGATCGAAGGCTATAACCTGGATGCTATTGACGACAAAAACCGTCTCACTGCCACATCCCTGAAATTTATAGAAGACCGGCTCAACGTGATCGCTTCAGAGCTTTCGGGAGTGGAAAGGAACGTTGAAGCCTATAAATCGAGCAATCAGATCACCGACATAAGCTCCCAATCGAAACTATTCCTCGAAAGTCTGCAGCAGAACGACCTTGAGCTGAATAAGGTGCTGATCCAGCTGAACGTCTTGGAGCAGATTGAGAAGTATGTAAGCAATGGGGAAGGAGGGGCCAAGCTGCCCTCCACGATGGGCCTTGAAGACCCGACCTTGCTGGGCCAGGTGAAGCAGCTCAGTGAAGCCCTGAACCGCAGAGAAAGCCTGCTTAGCACCATACCCGAGACAAACCCCATCATCCAGTCGATCGACGCGCAGGTAGAATCGCTCAAGAAATCCATTTTTGCCGGTGTACAAAATATCAAGTCGGCTCTGACCATCACCAGAGACAGGCTGAAGAGCAAGAGCTCGCAGTTTGAAACAGTGATCCGCAGAGTCCCAACAAAAGAACGGGGGCTGCTCGACATCATGCGCCAGCAGGAGATCAAAAACAATTTGTTCATTTACCTTCTCGAGAAGCGGGAGGAAACGGCACTGGTGCTGGCGTCAAACGTGGCCGACACCAGGGTGATTGACGCACCCAGAAGCGGCCGCTTCCCTGAAAGTCCCAAAAAGAAAGTCATTTACATCGTATTCTTCGCTTTGGGCATATTCCTGCCGATACTGATCATCTTCCTGCGAGACCTGATGGGATATAAAGTATCAACAAGAGCAGAGATCGAGAAGTTGACCAACGCCCCAATTCTGGCGGATGTTGCCTATTCGGCCGACCGGACCGTTCTTTCGACAATAGAGAAGCCGCGGTCCATCATCTCCGAGCAGATCAGAGCGTTGCGGACCAACCTGCGCTTTACCAGCGGGGGCAAAGACCGTCAGACCATTCTGTTCACTTCCAACATCAGCGGCGAGGGCAAGTCCTTTATTTCCCTTAACCTCGGCTCCAGTCTGGTAGCCTCCGGAAAGAAAGTGGTGATCCTGGAACTAGACCTGAGAAAGCCAAAACTTCATCTTAACCTCGGTATGGACAACTCGCTGGGGCTGTCGAACTACCTGATTGGGCAGGCTCCCTACGACCAGATCGTGAAAGAGATACCGCAGCAAAAAGGCTACTATATCATCACCAGCGGGCCCCTGCCTCCAAACCCGGCAGAGCTCCTGACCAAGCCGAGTCTCAGATCGCTGATCGAGCGGTTGAAGGATGAGTTCGACTACGTGCTGCTCGATGCCCCTCCTGTAGGCCTGGTAACGGATGCGCAGATCATAGCTGACCTTGCCGACTCCACCATCTTCATTGTGCGCCATAACTATTCGGAGAAGCGGGGCCTGCAGTATATTGAGCGTCTCTATAAAGACAGGAAATTTAATAACCTCAATCTTGTCTTTAATGCAGTAGATATGAAGACTTCACACGGCTATGGCTATAGCAGTGGAGAAGGATACGGTTACTACGCTGATAGTAAGCGTAACAAGTCCTGGATCAGAAGGATCTTCGGATAAATAATAGTACCCTCCGCCGTAGTGCGGAGGGTAGTTAAGTTACTGCCAGCCAATACACCACCATCATATAGCACATGCCGGTGCTTCTTTTCGCTCCCTCCATTTTGTTGGAATAATTTTTGCCGTCCTTCCGCCGAATTGTCTGTAAATCTGAATTAAATGCGAGTACTGCATGTGGCGTGGGGGTTTAAGCCCTTTCGCTCTGGTGGCCTTATCGAGTACGCCGAGGATCTGATGGAGATCCAGTTAGAAAAAGGATATGATGTGTTTTATTTTTGCGCCGGCCGCTACGACATTTTTGTAAAGGGGCCGAAGCTGAAACGCTGGCAACACAAGAGAGGATATCCGGTCTATGAGCTTATTAACCCCCCTATACTAAATGGGGAGGAGCTGGGTACAAAAACACCGGACATTGAAACTTCAGAGCCTCTTAGCGAAGCATTTTTTACGAAGCTACTTGCTGGCTTGAGACCTGACGTGGTTCATTTTCATGAATTACAAGGCTTGCCCACTTCTCTTATATCGATTTGCAAGAGCCGGGGAGTCCGCACCATTTTTACAACGCATGATTTTTTTCTCATCTGTCCTACTACAAAGCTCTTCTTGCCGGACGGCCGTCTCTGCACGCTTAAGGGCGAAGAGTTGTGCCAGGAATGTGCGAACTGCTCAGTGCAAGCCCATCATCAGGGATTTAAAATCCAGGCTAAGCTAAGCTTCCGCACGTACTTCACCAGCAAGCAGTTCAACATGATAAAGAAGCTGCTGGCCCTTCTCGGCAGGAAAAATCCGGTGAAAGTCACACCACTGCAGCCGGTTCCTCCCTCATCTGGCTACCTGCAGCGGCGTGAAGAGAACATTCGCAATCTGGAGATGGCAGACGTGATTCTGGCCAATTCGGCGAGGACAGGCGAGCTCTACCGGCACTATTCATCGTTTGAGAACCTTCGCCTGCTGCACATCACCCTGCGGCATATCCACAGAATGCGGCCGCTCGTGCTGGAGGCGGTCAACAGCACCCATCCGGTCATCACCTTTGGCCTGAGCAATGTCATGTCTACCTCCCTGAAGGGGCGCGACCTGATGCTGGAGGTCTTCGATCTCCTGCAGGAGAATATAGCGGACTATCCGTGCCGCTTCGAGTTTGTAGTGTTGGGTAGGCTTGACGATCCTGCATTTCTCAAACCCTATCCTTTCGTGAGGTATGCCGGTCCATACGAGGTGGATCAGCTAGATAAGGTTCTTCAGGCAAATAAAATCAAGGTAGGGATCGTACCCTCTATGTGTGAGGAGCCTTTTGGATTAGTGGGGATAGAATTCCTCGGAAAGGGGATTCCTGTAATCGGCAATAAAATGGGGGGAATAACCGATTACGTCATCAACCATGAAACCGGATGGGTAAATGAACGCAATAATGCAGAAGGCCTTGTATCCATCATCCGGCATATCCTCGCCCATCCTGCCCAAATCAACCAGATTAACCTGAACCTGATCGGGAACCGCTCCAAATATATTAAGAGCATGGACCAGCACTTTCATGAGATCGACGTCATATATAAAGAGGGACAACTAAGAAGCAAAGCCTCTCCTTCTCTTTGACGGCAGGCACCGGCGTTTTTTTAAGTTGTAACAGAACAATCCGCGTGTTTGTCTGTTAACATTGCTAATGAGTAATTTTTGCGAAAATCTCATTAATTGTAAAAGTAATTTCTCAATTTTGAAAAAAAAACGCTATTTTGCGTGTAAACAACATCATCTATGAAGTACGGAACAATGACCTACATCTCCAGCCTTGGAGTGTACAATGCCGGAGACTACATTCAAAGTCTGGCAGCGATGCAATACTTGCCGCGCGTAGATTCCTATCTGAACAGGGAGCAGCTTGACAAGTACCAGGGCGATAAAATTAAGATGATTTTAAATGGCTGGTTCATGCATATGCCCGAGAATTGGCCGCCCTCACCGCAGATCGATCCGCTTTTTGTTTCATTTCATATGAACCATCATCTTGAAGATGCCATGCTGAAAGACGGGAAGGCAGAGTATCTGAAGAAATTTGGTCCTATCGGTTGCCGTGACCTGTTCACTGCCAATAAATTGCAGAAATACGGAATAGACGCGTACTATTCCAGCTGTCTTACCACTACCCTTGATCTGAAATACAAGAGCGAGGAACAGGACGGAAAGGTCTATGTGGTTGATCCACTATGGCTCTATCCCAACTCTGCAAAGATATTTTCTAACTATCGTACCTTTCTGAAATCGTTCCTGAACGGTGATATAATGAAGATCAATAGCGTGCAGAATACGCTGAAGAGCCTGTTCACTAAAGATGTGCTGGCTGATGCGGAGTATCTTACCCAGGTATATCCCGAGCATGAAAGCGAGGAACTACGCTTTAAAAGAGCGGAAGATCTGCTGCATAAGTATGCAAAAGCACGGCTGGTCATCACTTCCAGGATTCATTGCGCGCTCCCTTGTCTCGCTCTGGGCACTCCTGTGATATTCCTTAACAGCGGGTTCCACAGTGTAAATGACCAGTGCCGTTTCGACGGTATTGTTGATATTCTGAACACCATTAATATAGGCGACGACGGAGAAATTTCCTCTAACTTCGACTTTAAAAAAGGCGATAAGATCAGTCTGAAGGACCGCATTCTTAACCCCACAAGGAACGATAGAAACGCGGCGCTGCTCAAAGCGAGATGCTCAGCTTTTATTAACGAAAATCTGACAGTGCTCGAAAACCAGTAAAGACTTTTTATTGTTAGAGCTTAGAATTAATTCATCGGGGCAATTGCAGGTTTGTGCAGCGCAGAGCCTGCAATTGCTTTTTATAAGTCTGCTGTTCATCAACAGTGCGACAGAATTAAAGCTTGAACACATGAAACAGATTTACTAGAATGAGTCTCAGAAAGAACGTTATTTACAATTTTATACTCACAAGTTCCAACGTACTATTCCCACTTATCACCTTCCCATACGTAGCCCGTATCTTATCCAATGACAGCTACGGCCGGATAGCGTTTATCGACGCCTTCACCGGATACTTCCTTGTTCTGGTCAGCCTTGGTATCCCCACGTACGGAGTCAGGGAAATATCCAGGGTGAAAGACCAGCCCGAGCGTTATTCAAAGCTGGCAGTAGAGCTGGTCAGTATTCAGTTTGTACTCTCGCTAATTTTCTCAGCGATTTTTCTGGCGTTAACGTTATGGGTGCCTTCACTGCAGCAAAATGTGCCGCTCGTACGTATCGCTTGTTTCATTATTGTTTTTACTTCCTTCTCAATGGACTGGTTTTACCAGGGAATCGAGAATTTTGGTTATGTAACCAAGCGTTCCCTTTTCACTAAAGTTCTGAACGTTGCAAGTATTCTTATTCTGGTAAAGGCCAACGAAGATTACTACATCTATTACCTGATTTCCGTGCTGACTGTCGTAGTTAACTCGTCCTGGAATTTCATCTATTTCTTAAGGAAATATTATCACAGCTTTAAAGAGAAGCTCGTTCTCCTGGGCCACTTAAAGCCTCTGCTCATCTTCTTCACCATAAACGTTTCAGTGAGCGTATATGCGGTGCTTGATACCATTATACTGGGGCTTTACACCAGCCCGGCTACAGTAAGTCTGTACAGTGTGCCGCTCAAGCTGGTCAAGATGTTCTGGGTGCTCGTAAACGCGGCCGGGGTGGTATTTATCCCGAGGGTGGCTGCCCTCTTTGCGCAGAAGGACGAAGATGCCATATCGAGCCTTATTCAGAAGTCAAATAACATCGTCTTCCTCTTAACCATTCCCTTCTCAGTCTTGTGCTTTTTCTTCCCGGCAGAGATCCTGTTTGTGGTCTCCGGCGACAAGTACCTGCGATCGGCCGATGCCTTGCGTATCCTGGCCCTGGCGCCGCTTATTATCGGTTACTGCAGCGTCCTGGGTTCTCAGTACCTGCTCCCAACCGGGCAGGAGAAGAAGGTGCTGACCGCAACAGTAGGCGGACTCATCGTTAGTCTTGCAGTCAACTTCTCGCTCATTCCCTACTTAGGGCATATCGGGGCGGCAGTAGCCTGTATATTGGCCGAGTCGACAGTATGTCTGATGGTGTACCGGGCTGCCGCTAAAAAAGCAAAGATCCGGCTTGACCGCTCGCTGCTCGCTCTGATCGGGGTCAGCCTCATTGTGAGTGTAACTGCGGGGCTTGTCCTTAGGGCCTATGTGCACCACTTCCTGTTGTTACTTATTATCGGCGCAGTGTATGTGATCACTTTTCTGGCGTTGCAGCTGCTGCACTTCAGGAACGAGTTTGTGTTTACATTGATGGGCGATGCCCTGCCGTGGAAATTTCAAAAAAAAGTTTAGGTAAGGTGAAGCTGCGTGGTTTTACCCCCGATGCAAGTCCAAAATAATACGTAAACAGAATAGCCTATGACAACTTTAAATGTAATTTTTACCATTGACGAGCGGTTCCTCCAGCACTTCAGTGTCACCCTGTTTTCGCTGCTCGAGAACAATAAGGATCTCCGCATCAGGGCCTTTGTGATACACAATATTGAAAAGGAGGCCGCCCTTGACCGCTTACGCGAAACAGCGGACCTCGTGGCTGAAAAGTACAACGCTTCACTTGAAGTTGTTTTCTTCAACGATTCTGTTTTCGATCATTACAAAGTTGCACCTCAGTTTTCAAAGACGGTTTACTACCGGCTCCTCATCACCGAGCTGGTGCCGCAAGATATAGACAAGATCCTTTTCCTCGACTCCGACATTGTTGTTACCGGATCACTGAAGGAGCTGGCAACGATGGAGTTCAAATACCTGGCGGCCGTGCAGGACTTCTACGGCGATACCGTTGCCGATACCCTGAACGCTCTCGGCTTTCCTGTAAAAAAGTATTTCAATGCCGGGGTCTTACTCATCGACGTAAAGACCTGGAGGGAGGAGAACATTTCGGCAAAGCTCATCGAACTTGCCGACGAGTACATGAATCGCATTGCCTGGTGGGATCAGGACATTCTAAACATGTACTTCCATGATAAGTGGCACGTTCTCCCTGGCAAATACAATGCGCTGTTCCTGAACGAAAAACTTCCCGAAACTCCCCTCATTATTCATTATGGCGGCACACACAAGCCCTGGATGTACACTCACGACCATCCTTACAAAAGCCTCTACTGGAAATATATCAGGCTCACTCCCTTTAAAGACGCCCGTTATCCCGACTATAGCCCGAAGGAAGTCATGCGGAAGGGCTACATCAAAATGCTCAACCTTTTTGGCCTTCGCAATGCAGGGAAGCACAAGCGCCCTACTGAAGAGCCTCAAAATAAGAAAGTTCTTCAGTAGTTCCCTCTTCCGTCATTTCATACACACGTTCAATTACCCCGGCGTCTACGGCCGGGTCAAATTTGCGTGCGAACAGGGCGTCCGTGTGTTTCAGCTCCTCAAGGTTACTCTGGGTAAGGATCCTGGGGTTGGCCACGCAATTGGTCCAGTCAGTATATCTCAGGTCACTGTTCCTCAGCGGGAGGTCCGAAGTCAGCAAGATCGTTTGCATCCAGATTTCATCAGCACAATTGGTATATCTGAACGACTTAAGCACCTGCGGGTTATCGCGAACGTAATTCACAAGATAGGTTAATGCTTCCCGGTTTAAGTTCACCCAGGTCCATCCGCCATAATAAGGCAGGGACAGAAGTTTCCGTTTAAGCCCGGTCAGCTTTTGCAAATACCTCAGTACAGCCATTGATTTTTTCGCAACAAAGCCGACCGCGTTCTTTTTGAATTCAAAGCCATAGTAGTACCAGAGTCGGGTATATCCCCCTTCAAAATCCTCCTGCCAGGCTTTCCTGGGCAGTGCCTCGTAGTCAATAAAGCTGTACTGGCGGTTCTTTTCCAGGAAATTCCTGATGTAACGGTTCGACTTAACGGGCAGGTCCTGCCCGCTGATGAGTACATGGTAATCATAGTCCCTGCCGGCTACAGTGGTAAACAGCTCCAGTTCAGCCTCTATCTGCTGATAGGAGGCCCAGGTAACTTCGTGGCGCCTTGTCAGGTAAACGTTCGGGTACTTTTTAAAAAAGCCTTCATCCACGTCCCATTTTTTGTCGAGATGAAGGAACACGTCGAAGTCGCTGGTTAGCCTGGCCAGAAGGCGGTCCAGTTGCTGAAGGTTCTTATGTGCTAAAATCAGGATGGCGATCTTCATGTCAATGGATTTTTAAAAGCGTTGAAAGGCTGTTTCCTCAGGCACTCTTCTGGCGCGCCCTGAGCAGGTGATACGTTTCGTACAATGCCCTGTACGGCTCTCCCGAGGGAACAGAATGGAGCAACAAGTGTTTAAATCCGGTCAGCAGGCTCCCGTACCTCAGATGATAAAAGGCCTCGTCCAGGCCAAGCAGATGCTTCTGTTTCCTTACCAGGCTTCTCACCTGCACATCCGGCAGGTTCAGCTTCTTTTCTTTGTCCCATCTCTCCATGACACTGATAATTTCACGTCTCACCGCCGGTTTAGACAACATCATTTCCTTGTATTTACGCGTGGTCTGCATCTCGTGGTTCCTCACCAGCAGCTCCGTCCCCGGCCGCGCGTCATAATGGAAGGAAAAGCCCATTAGTGCAGCCCTGTACCAGAATTCCCAGTCCTCAAAACCATAGCTCGCCTTCAGTCCCCCTATTTTTTCAAAGATGGTCTTCCTGAAGAGGGTACATCCTGGCGTAAAAAAGTTATCGTCCATCAGGTTATCAAGCAAAAGCTTGTTCTTGCCCGAAATGCGCGGCTTCTTAAAGATGGGAGTCACTTCCTGCTCCTTCATCGGCCCGTGATCATCGAAATAAATGACGTCGCCATATACCAGATCAGCATCAGCTCTGCTCTGCAGAAACCCGGTATGAAGCGCCAGTTTCTGCGGGCTCAGCTTATCGTCGGCGTCCAGAAACTGAACGTACTCGCCTCTCGCTTCTCTCAGTCCGTGATTGCGCGCCGCTGAGTGGCCTGAGTTGGGCTGACGGAAATAGCGAAACCGGGGATCGCGGCCGCTGAAGTTGAGGGCCACCTCTTCGGTCCGGTCGTTCGAGCCGTCATTCACAATAATACATTCCCAGTCACTGAAGGTCTGTTCCGAAATACAGTGGAGTGCTTCGGATAAATAATGTCCGTAGTTGTAGCAGGGAATAATAACAGAGACTAAGGGCACTGAGGTCATATTTTGAATTTAAGACGCGAAGTTGAAACGTTTCACCATTTTTCTGGAGAACGAAAACAGGTAGGCGACCAGCTCCCTGTTAAAAACAATTCCAATCAGGAGTGCTGCTACCACCGAGATGATCTCCACATATTTATTATCCAGGAACGCAAGCCAGATAAAGAGGATGCTCAAACCAAGCAAAAGGAAAAATAAAGGATAGTTCACGTGAACCTTGAAGAAGGACCGCGTCTGGTAGAGCCTTACGGCATACATCACCAGGAAGCCCAGAGCGCTTCCTACTGCCGGAGCAAAAAGGCCAATTTCCTTAATCAAAAGGAAGGTGACCGCGATGTTCACCAGGCTTCCGTAAAGGGAAGTGGTAAAGACGCTCGACGTCTTCTTGGCGCCCAGATAGGCTACCCCGAAAAAGCCTGAGAAAGAAGAAAAAGCCACACTGAGGTACAGCACCGGCATATAGCGCCAGGCGTCGAAATAGGCGTTGCCGATCAGATGCGTCACCATAAATTTGGAGACTGTGGTCAGGAAGATCACCATAGTAAATTCCAGCACCATATAGGTATTGAATATCTTCGAGTTCATCTCCTCCTTTCCCTTGTCATGCAGGGTGCTCATCGCGTGGTCCTGCCAGGAAAGCATGAAGATGGAATTTACGATGATGATGATGGACGGAAACTTGTTGGCGATTGCAAAAACCCCGTTGGCTGAAGCACCCATGCTGTAAAGAATAATAAATCGGTTCACCTCATTGATGAGCCACCAGCTGATCGTATTAGGGATCAGGGGCCAGGAGTACCGCACCATCGATTTGAGCTCCCGCATGCTGAAGAGGGAAGTATCAACAAATGACAGAAGTCCGCTCTTAAACACGATCCAGGCAAGCGTGATTACATTAGCAAGGATCATCGAAAGCAGCAGGGTTTCCAGCGTCATTTTGGAGAGGTAGAGGAACAGGATATTAAAAAATAACACCAGGACGATATTCACAATGCCTCCCATCGAATAGAGGGTGCTTTTTCCAAGTCCCCTTACCGTCTGCATCAAAAAAGGCTGAACACAGCCCACCAGCATAATGAAAAAGATATAGACGGGGTGCTGCAGATTGATAAACAGGGAGGCGATCATGAAGATCACGCAAAAGACCAGGGAGTTTAAGCCCAGCAAGGCGATGCCGTTCGTCACCGCGGCTTTCTTTTTCTGTTCATCCTCCTGCTCTTCCACCAGCCAGCGGTAAGCCGCATCCGCAATCTGGAGGGTAATAAACGGAACTGCAAGGCTCAGGGAGGTGAGGATCAGATCATAATAGCCCAGATCGGCCTTGGTAAGGTAGAACGAGTAGATAGGCACCAGCGCAAAAGACAAAAGTTTGGAGCCGAAATTTCCTATAGTATATATAAATGTATTCTTAAGCAGCAGATCTGACTTGCTCTTCATCATTCTTAGTTTTAGTACCGGCCTTAACCCGCCCGCTATCAGGCAATTCGCACCATGAGTGGTTTGAATTTTTTACGCAGAATTCACTTTATTTTAATAAAAACCAGTCTTTATTATGTTTTTCTTTAAAATTCGTGCGTAGATGTAATAAACTGTTAATTGTTCTTAAAACTTCTTTTCGTCTTTTTTGTTTCAAAAAAGCAAAGGAGAATTTTTGATGCCTAGAATAAGTGTAGTACTACCCGTTTATAACGCTGAAAAATACGTCGGTGAGGCGGTAGACAGTATACTTGCTCAGACTTACAAAGACTTTGAGTTACTCGTTATTAACGATGCGTCGACCGACCGCAGCCTGGAGGTCCTGGAACAATATAAAGACCGCAGGATCCGGCTTATTAATAACGAGGAGAACCTGAAGGTGGTCAAGTCGCTTAACAAAGGCATCGACCTGGCTCAGGGTGAGTTCATTGCACGGATGGATGCAGACGACATCTCGCACCCTCTCCGGTTCGAGCGTCAGCTGAATTACCTGGAACGCAATCCCGATATCGACATCTGCGGTTCCTGGGTCCAGACCTTCGGATCAGAACATCACATATTAAAAGCAGCTGTTGAGCACGAGCATATCAGGGCCAGGCTGTTTTTTCTCAATCCGATGTTCCACCCCGCTATCATCTTCAAACGCGAGAGCTTTAATAAGCACAAGCTGCGGTTTGACGAGCAGTATAAGAATGCAGAGGATTACGGAATGTGGGTAAACGCCATCGACCTGCTTACGTTCGGAAACGTTCCGGAGGTCCTTCTCAAATACCGGATCCACACCACCAACGTGTCCGTGCTCAAAGAAAGCAACAAGGCGATGCTCGACGATATTCACTTTGGCATTTTCCGCTTCTTCTTAAGGAAGCTTCGCATCGACGCTACTGAGCGGGAGTTATGGATGCACAGGAAGCTCGGGCTGGTATCAGTAGGGCGGCTTGACGGCTCTGCCCTGTGTGAATATCTGCATTGGCTAAAAAAGCTGGTGCTCGCCAACAACGAAGTCGAATACTTTGAGAAGAAGCATTTTCGAAACGTCGTCATCTCTTTCATATTCTACCTCGTTAAGCAAACGGCGCCCCGGGGTAAAGCCCTTTTGATGGCGCTGAACACCTTCTCAGATATCTACGGCTATAAAGACTGCATCAGGTTCTTCTCAGACCGTGCGAAGGTTAAGCTGGCCAGGGCGGCTTCATTTTAATGCGCATGGCCGGCGCAAAGACAAATCTATATTGAAAACATGACTCACTCATCCAAGCGGAAGAAGTATCAGTTCTGCATATTCGAGCAGAACGAGGAAACCAGGAACTCAGCGGCCACCAAGGCGGTGCTCGACTGTAATTCCGTCTTTTCAGAAGCCGGATACACCGACTATACCGTTACGTTTAACAACAACTCGCGTCGCGGAGCCGCTTTTTATCTGGCAGCATTCCGCGAAATAGTAAAGCTGCTGCTGGGAGTCAAACGAGGCTCGCTGATCGGTGTCCAGTATCCCATTCTTAATAAAGTTTTCAAGTACTTTATTTTCATGGGAAGGGCAAAGGGCATCCGGTTCTTTGCCGTCATCCATGATATCGAGTCACTTCGTCTGGGTGCCAAAGATGCGGGAGCCGTAAAAACGGAGGCCTGCAACTTCAACCATTACGACGCGCTGATCGTTCACAACGACTCCATGAAGCAGTGGCTGCGCGATCAGGGAGTGACCATCCCTCTGGTATCCCTGAAGGTGTTCGATTACCTTGCCCCCGAAAGAACAGCGCCCGCTAAAGCGCCCCACGTTCCTTCCCGCATCGTATATGCCGGTAATCTGTCGAAGAGCACATTCGTTTACAAGCTGCCCCAGAACGGACGCTGGAAGTTTAATTTATATGGCCCCAACTACCTCGAAGGCAAAAGCAGCGGAGAGAATGTCGTCTGGAAGGGAGTATATCCGCCGGATGAAATAGCACAACGCCTTGAGGGCGACTTCGGCCTCATCTGGGATGGTACGGAAACCGATCGGTGTGACGAAATTATGGGGAACTACCTGCGCTACAACAATCCTCATAAGTTCTCTCTTTATCTCGCTGCCGGGCTGCCCGTCATCGCGCCTGCCGGCTCTGCCATTGGCAAACTGATCAGCGAGCATCAGATTGGGATCCTGGTCAGCAGCCTTGCCGAACTCGAATCTCTGTCTGTCAGTCAGGAGCAATACGCGGAATTTGCAGCCAACTGCCGGGCATTAGGCACCCGGGTACGTTCAGGGCATTTCCTGAAAGAGGCACTGCAGCAGATAGAATCTATACTTTAAAAAATGAACATCAAGGAATGATAAAAATTGGAGTAGATGGCCGACTTTTACAAGGTAAATTAACAGGAGTAGGGAAGTTTGTCCTGAATCTGCTGGAGTATATCTGCGCAAACGACACGCGGTTCTCCATTTCGGTGTATACCAATAAGCCGCTCGAATGTGCGTTCCGGTCAGAGCGCATCCGGGTATTCGTCGATGCCCCGGTTTATGCAAAAGTAAAGCCGATGGTATGGTCCAAATTCCTGCTGCACCGGCTGCTGAATCGTGACCAGCCCGATATTTTCTTTGCCGGCGACGCGCTGGTGCCCCTTTTTATCGGTAAATGTAAGATCGTCTCACTCGTTCACGACTTCAATCAGATGATCGCCCCTGAAACCATGAGTACCCTGAGGCTGATCTCCGACAAGCTCTTTTACAAGAAAGATATCTTCAAAGCCGACCTCATCCTGGCAAACTCGGGGGGACCGCCGACAAGCTGAATCACTATTTTGGCAAAAAGGCAGACCTGGTGGTGTTCCCCTTGCTTGATCCCTGGTACAGGCTGGTCGACAAGGACCTTGCCCGGCAGCGGCTTGCTGAACGGCAGATCACCTATCCCTACATCCTCACCGTCGCCACGCAGGAGCCAAGAAAAAATTTGGATAAAACAATTCGGGCCTTTATTGCTTTAAAGAGAAATGGAGAATTGAGAAACTACAAATTGCTGCTTGTGGGCTCAAAAGGGTGGAAATCAAATTCGGTACAGGACCTCATCAATCAGCACAAGGAGGATGTGTTGTCTCCCGGCTATATTGAAGACGAGCTCATGCCCTTTTTATATGCCGGGGCAGATGTATTTGTCTTTCCGTCCCTGTATGAGGGCTTTGGCATGCCGGTCAGGGAGGCGCTCTTGTGCGGAACAAGGGTGGTCACCTCCGATATTCCGGAACTGCGGGAAGCAAGTTTTAACCTGGCAGAGTATATAGACCCAAATGATGAGCTGATGTTGCAAACTGCTATCAAAAAAACCCTCGATCATCCTTCCGGGCCCGTTATCGACGAGCTGCAGAAAAAAGGGAGATCAGCTTGATCGGCTGATCCCCGCCCTTGTTTATATGATGAATTAATGGATTACTCAGAATACTTCGGTGGTGCACTCCGGTTTAATACACTGTTTATGTGTATTAATTTCATTTTAATCATAATTTTCTTTTACTCGTGGTACCGCTCATATAAGCGTACAGGCTGGACTATAGACTTCTGGCACGTTACCTTATTCCTCAATTACTTCCTCACGTTCCTGCTCATGTATCCCTTTTCTACGGCCGAGCTGAACTCGCTCGTGATCAGTGAGCGAAACCTGATGATCGTCAGGAAGGCCATTGACTCGGCCTATATCATTTCCCTGGTGGGCTATATGTCGGTCTTCCTGGGGGAGCTATATTCCGGTACTACAAAGAGGCCACACCCATTTACTGGTTTCTCATCAGGCCCGTCAGGAATACGGTAGGCGAGCTGTATACGCGCCTGGTGGTGAACCGGAAAGTAACGCGCACCGTTTGCTTCTTTTATTTCGGAGCGCTTCTTTCCTCTCTATTCTTTGCCTACCGGGCCGGCATGCTGAACGACCCCCGCGGCTTCTATGCGCAGAACGATCAGTTTCGCTTCCTTTTTAATTTCGTTAACTCCCTCAGTGGCATCGTGAGCAGTTTCCTCGTAGTCAGGATCATGCAGTTTAATCTGCGGTCTGATAAGTTGCTGCTTGTTCTTTTCCTGCTCGTTACCCTGTTTATCGGGTCTCGCGGAGGTATTATCAGCCCCCTGATCGGTATTTTTACCGCCTATGTTTATTACCGTAAGCAGGGAAGGATCAAGCTGGGCAAGGTCCTGTTCTTTGCCCTGGTGGTCCTGGTGCTCATCATGGCGCTCAGCTTCTTCAGGGCGGGTGAGTTTTCCGCGTCGGTAATGCTTAGCGCCTTTTCGTTGCAGGTGTTCTACGGCAACTCCTTCTCAGACCTGCGCGATTTTTCCTGGATACTCTCCGTGTGGGACGGAGTCCACTTCTATGGAAAAACCTATCTCGCTGCCTTTATGTCGTTTATTCCCAGTAGTATATCCGAATTCAGGTATCAATGGTCGATCGGGAAAGTCACAGCCGTTATGGCGGGCTACAGCCCCAAGGAACACCCGGGCTTGCGGCCAGGTATGTTCGGCGAGTCTTATTTCAATTTCGGCATCGTGGGTGTCATCCTGCTTGGTATCCTGCTCGGCTATGCCTGGAAATACTTTGACCATAACATACGGAAATACGCCTATACAGATAATAAGATCGGCGGCTTTGTAGCGGGGGTGTCAACCATGTTTATTGGGTCACTCTCCATCACAGCCGGGTTCTTCGGTATCTACGTCGTTATTGTTGTTTACTGCTGCTTATACCTTTACAAACTGTTCCTGAATGTCTACAAGAAAACTACTGCTTGATGCAAGAATGATCAATTCTTCAGGAATAGGCACTTACCTGAAGAATGTCATCCCCGGGCTCCGCAAGGAGGTTGAGCTGGCCTTGCTGGGTAATCCCGACGAGCTGAGTGCGTATGCAGACAAGGAAGAGATCATCAGGTTCTGCGCGCCTATATACTCCATCCGTGAGCAGGGCATAGCGCTGAAGCACCGCGGTGCCGATGTATTCTGGACACCCCATTACAACGTGCCGCTCCTTTCACCAGGCAGCAAAAAGAGGCTGGTGACCATACACGACGTTTTCCACCTGGCTTACTTCAACCAGCTCACTGCCGCCCAGAAGCTCTATTCCCGGCTCATGATATCTGCTGCCGTGAGTTTGAGCGATCAGATCATCACTGTTTCCCAATTCTCCAAAGAAGAAATTGTGCGGCACACCGGCTGCAAGCCTGATAAGATCAAGGTGATCTATAACGGAGTTCGGACTGAGCCGGTACTGAAGGATCCTGCCGGCATCAGGGCCCGCTATCGGCTGCCCGAAAAATATCTTTTGTTTGTCGGCAACGTCAAGCCCCACAAAAACCTGAAGAAGCTCCTCGAGGCCTACCTGCTCCTTGCCCCCTCAGTCAGGGAAGAGTTCAAGGTGGTGATCGTCGGGAAAAAGGAAGGCTTCATCACCGGCGACTCCGGGCTGATCTCGATGGTATCCTCCACACCCGAGCTTTCAGGAAACATCCACTTCACCGGCTTTGTAGCCGATGAAGACATGGATTCCATCTATGCCCTGGCCAGCCTCTTTGTTTTTCCATCGCTGTACGAGGGATTCGGGCTTCCGCCGCTTGAGGCCATGCTCAACAAGTGCCCCGTCCTGTCCTCCAGGGCAGCCTGCATGCCCGAGGTTTGCGGTGATGCAGTCGTCTATTTCGACCCGCTCAACGCCGCTGAGCTTAGCGAGAAGATCACCCATACATTAGCCGACGGCCAGCTGCGTAAGAACCTGGCAGAGAAGGGCAGCATGCACATCCGGAAATTCAGGTGGGAAAGCTCGGTCGATGAGCATCTCAGGCTGCTGCGTTCCCTGTAGGGCCGCAGCAAGAAAATAACAGATAAACGATACACAGATGTTAAAAGTAGCTCTTGTACAGGAATGGCTCACCGTGATCGGCGGGTCAGAGAAAGTGTTTAAAGAAATAGCAGCCCTTTTTCCACAGGCCGATATATACACCCTGGTGGCTATGGACGAAACCATTCAGAAGCTCGGCTTCCAGAACCGCCGCGTGCATACCTCCTTCATCCAGAACCTGCCCATGGCAAAGAAGAAGTACAGGTCGTACCTGCCCCTGTTTCCGCTTGCCATCGAGCAATTTGATCTCAGCGGATACGACCTGATCATCTCGTCGTCTCACGCCGTTGCCAAGGGAGTGCTGACCAACTCCAACCAGCTCCACATCTGTTATTGTCATTCACCCATCCGCTACGCCTGGGACCTGCATCATCAGTATCTGCGGGAGTCGGGACTGCACAAGGGGCTTAAAGGCTTTCTCGCCAAATACCTCCTGCACCGCATCCGCACCTGGGACATCATCAGCACCAACCGCGTTGATCATTTTATTTCCAACTCCGACTATATCGGCCGAAGGATCAAAAAAGTATACGGCCGCAGCAGCAAGACCATTTACCCCAATGTGGCAGTTGAAGACTTTGACCTGGTGAGCAACAAGGAAGACTACTATTTCAGCTGTTCCCGTTTTGTTCCCTACAAGAAAATGGACCTCATTGTGCGAGCATTCGCCGGTATGCCCGACAAGAAGCTCATCGTTATCGGGGGAGGCCCCGACTTTGAGAAGACCAGGAAGATCGCCACGTCCAATGTCACCATGATGGGCGAGCAGCCCTTTTCGGTGCTGAGGGAACATATGTCAAAAGCCAAAGCGTTCCTGTTTGCCGCAGAAGAAGACTTCGGAATTGTCCCGGTTGAAGCCCAAGCCTGCGGAACGCCGGTGATCGCCTATGGTAAAGGGGGACTCAAAGAGACGGTGGTTCCGGGTGTAACCGGCATCCTGTACGGCGAGCAAACAGAAGAGGCGCTGCGGGCAGCCATCGCCCAGTTCGAACAGAACCCCTCGGCTTTTGATCCGCAAGCCATACGCGAGCATGCGCTCCGGTTTTCAACGGCCCGGTTTAAGGCCGAGATCTTTGCCTACATCAACAGCCATCTGCCTCAGACGGCAACTTCAGTTAATACAGCTGCTGCACTTTTTTAAAGAATGGGTCTCGGTTTTTTTAATGCGGTACAAGGCATTAAAACGCCCTTTTCATCGCTGTTCGTCAACCCTGTTTACATCAGTTTTTGAGAAGTTTGAGGTAAAACTTCAGTTTTTTTGAATTTTTTAAAACCGTCACGGGATATTCTTGTTAAATCCATATCTATCAACATTGATCCTATGACAACTCGCTACTCACGCTATCTGCCAGCGTTCACGTACATCAGTGATCTAGTCTTGCTAAATGTGGCTCTCGGAATCGCTTACACAACAGGGCAGCAGTTTTCCGGTTTCCTTCACGACTACTTTTCCGTTTACGCGCTTATCAGTAACCTGGTATGGCTATTAGTCTCGCAATTGTCAGGAAGTCACATCCTGCGCCGCCCTCTGGTGCTGCGCGATCATGTGAACAAAATCCTGCTTACGCTCACGTATCACCTGGTGCTGGTATTAGGCATCCTTTATTTTCTGCGGCGTTTTCAGGTCCCGGTCAGCATTCTTTCGGTCAGTATATCCTTGTTCTTCCTGTTTATTGTGATGCACCGGTCGATCATCTTTTTTGTGCTCGACTATATCCGCAAGAAAGGATTTAACCTCAAGCACGTCGTCATCCTGGGCGATAAGGACATCGCCGAGCGGCTCGTTAAGTCATTTGAACAGCACCCCGAATACGGATACAATTTTATCAAGTTCATATCCAAGGATGAGCTGGAGCAATCTACACTTACGCAGGTCACCGATCTGATTAAGGCAAACAAGGCCGAAGAGGTGTTCATCTGTTATAAGGAAGTCGACAGCGGTTTCGTCAGAGAACTGATGAAGGAGTGTGCCGAAGACTTCATCCAGGTGAAGCTTGTTTCCGACCTGTTCCTCGAGAACAGCCATGCACATCTGGTCAACTATAACGGTATTCCGGCACTGGCCATCACGCCCGAAGGGCCAGCAGAAGTCAAGATGAAAGTGCTCAAACGGGCATTTGACCTGGCGTTTTCCAGCATCGTGATGTTCTCAGGTCTTCCGGTGTTCGTGCTGCTTGTCATCATTACCAAGTTCACATCACGCGGCCCCGTATTCTACAAGCAACAACGCATCGGCCTGCAGGGCAAGCCATTCTATATCTACAAGTTCAGGAGTATGTACATTGATGCCGAGAAGTTCGGTCCGCAGCTTTCCAGCGGCGATAACGATCCCCGCATTACCAAATGGGGAAGGATCATGCGCAAAACCAGGCTCGACGAGCTGCCCCAGTTCTGGAACGTGTTCAAAGGCGACATGTCGGTAGTAGGCCCCCGTCCTGAGCGCCAGTATTTCATAGAGCAGATCATCGAACGTTCGCCCGACTACAAGAAGCTCCTGCGTATCAAGCCAGGCATCACATCGCTTGGGCAGGTGCAGTACGGCTATGCCGAAAACGTAGAGCAAATGTGCCACCGGATGCGTTATGATCTTGCGTATCTTCGCAAAGTGAACCTCAATTCAGACATTAATATCATCCTGCAGACCGTCATGGTGATGATCCAGGCCAAGGGTAAGTAATGATCTTGCTCTCATTTGAAATAATTCACCCCATTTTATACGGTAAATATTATCTTTGCCGGAATAAGAGGGGAGTCCCTTACTACCGGGGCTAAATATTTAAAAGTGAGACCTATAAGATTTATACGAGTATTTGCATTACTTATCACCTTATTCCTGGCATCGGGACTGAGGGCGCAAACCAGTCAGGATTTCGGCAGTATCCGGGTGGATGAGCTCTCCGATACGCAGATCCGGCAGTTCATGGCACAAGTCGAAGCTTCCGGACTAAGTGAAGCCCAGCTGGAGCAGGTAGCTCTTGCGCGGGGAATGAGTTCAACTGAAATTCAGAAGCTGCGTCAGCGGGTAGATAAGCTGAAAGCTGGTGACGCCCAGAAGGGTGGCAGTCAGAATCAAAAAAGGAGCAGCGCTGCAGGCAGCAGGGGCCAGCAAGGTTCGTTTGGTCGGCAGTATAACGGTGACGCGAATACCTTCGATGATTCCCTCCAGTTAAAGCGCGACACGCTCACGCTGGCCGAGAAGAGCCTGGCAGGCTTAAAGTCGAAGATCTTCGGGGCCGACCTGTTCCGCAACAGCCGCTTAACTTTTGAGCCCAATCTCCGGCTCGCAACCCCTAAGAACTACCAGATCGGTCCTGATGACGAATTGCTCATCGACATATACGGCTACTCAGAAGCCAGCTATCAGCTAAAAGTATCCCCCGAAGGAACCATTAACGTCCCTTATGTAGGAGTGATCGCTGTGAGCGGGATGACCATAGAACAGGCATCCTCCAGGATCCGCTCACGCCTGGCCACCATATATTCCGGATTAAAGAGCGGTAATACATCAGTAAGCATCGCTATCGGAAATATTCGCAGCATCAAGGTCATCCTCACCGGCGAAGTTGTAAAGCCCGGTACCTATACATTACCCTCGCTGGCGACGGTTTTCAACGCCCTGTATTCCTCAGGCGGGCCTACCGAGAACGGATCCTTCCGGCAGATTGAACTGATCCGGGCGGGAAGAAAGATTGCTACGCTCGATGTGTACGACTTCCTTTTACACGGAGAATTTAAGAACAACTACAGGCTGCAGGATCAGGATGTGATCCGCGTACCTCCTTACCATACACGCGTAGAGCTGGTTGGCGAAGTAAAAAGACCGGGCATCTACGAGATGAAGAGCGGCGAGAAGCTTGCCGACCTGATCCGCTTTGCCGGTGATTTCAGCGAGCGCGCCTACAGGGCCAGAGTGAAGGTGCTGAAGAATACGCCAACAGAAAGAAGGATAGACGACGTCACTTCCGATCAGTTCGCCCTCTACCAGCCCGCCAGTGGCGACAAGTACTTTGTAGACCATATCCTCGACCGGTTTGAAAACCGGGTGACCATAGAAGGTGCAGTATTCAGGCCGGGACAGTTCCAGCTGGAAGCCGGTCTTACCTTAAAGCAACTCATCCAAAAAGCCGAAGGGCTGCGCGAAGACGCATTCCGCAACCGCGGCTATATCACGCGTATCAAAGAAGACCTGCAGCCGGAGCTCGTTTCATTCGACGTTGCTAAGATCTTGTCGGGTGAACAAGCCGATATCCCGCTGCGCCGCGAAGACGTGGTAACCATCTCCTCCATCTTTGATTTAAAGGAAGAATACAACGTACGTGTCGAAGGAGAAGTACAGCGGCCCGGCCGCTTAAGCTACGCCGAAGGCATGACCCTGGAAGACGCAATCATCCAGGCAGGGGGCCTCAAAGAGAATGCAACGCCTCAGCGCGTAGAGATCTCCCGGAGGATCAAAAGCAGTGACGTGACCTCCGAGTCGGCCCGTACAGCCGAGATCTTCCAGGTCGACATCAGCAAAGATCTGAAGGGAACCGCATCTAAATTTGTATTACAGCCTTTCGATATCATAGCCGTACGGCCAGCCGCAGGTTACGCCGTTCAGCGGCAGGTAAAAGTAGAAGGAGAAGTATTATACCCCGGCGTCTACTCCATCACCCGCAAAGACGAACGCATTTCGGATATCATTAAAAGAGCCGGAGGGTTTACAGCGTATGCGTATGTAGAAGGAGCATCGCTGAAGCGGCCGGGGTCTGGTCAGGACACGCTTGACGTCAACCGCAAGATGAACAGAGACCGGTTAAAGCAATTCCAGCGTCTTCAAAAGCGCGTGAGCGATACACTTAAAGCCGATCTGAGCGAGGAAGCATTGCGCAATGATTATGTAGGTATTAACCTTCCCCGCATACTGAAACGTCCGGGTAGCAAAGATGACCTTTTCCTCGAAGAAGGCGATATTCTGAGTGTGCCAAAGCAGCTGCAGACGGTAAAAGTAAGCGGCGAAGTGTTATCGCCTGTAACCGTAGTTTACTCCGGCAATAAGGGATTCAAACGGTACATCTCCAACGCAGGAGGGTTTAGTGATAAAGCGAGGAAGCGAAGCGCATACATTATCTATGCGAACGGATCAGTAGAAAGCGCAAGCAAGTTCTTGTTCTTTAATAACTATCCCGCGGTAAGACCAGGAGCAGAGATCTTTGTGCCGAAGAAAGCAGAGGGAAGAAAGATGACACCGGGAGAGGTAGTTGGAATAACGAGTGGACTGGCATCTTTGGCGGCAATTATTGTAGCGTTATTTAGGTGACGTATCCAAGGGAGATAGATAAGTTTAACTCTGACTTGTCTTTTTAGTGTTTCAATTAAAGCGTTAAATGTTTTACGAAATGCTCACTTCAAGTGAACGGGCCGTCACAATTTAAAATATAATTTTATGTTACCGGAGAATCATGTGAATGATATACGTGGAACTAAAGATGAAATTTCGCTTAAAGAGTTCATCTTCAATATTCAGGAGTGGTGTAGATACTTACTCAGCAAGGGGCTTTATATTTTAGTTTTTGCGGCTTTAGGGGGGGATGGGCGTCATTTATGCCGCTTTTCAAAAACCGTCTTATACAGCCACAACCACGTTCGTATTGGAGGGGAGTGAGACTGGGGGAGGATTAAGCCAGTATTCAGGGTTGGCGTCCTTGGTTGGTATCGACATTGCCAGTCACGGTGGTGGTATTTTTCAAGGAGATAATATACTGGAACTGTATAAGTCGAGAAGAATGCTTGAAAAGACGTTGTTGACCTCCGTATTAGTAGGTGGAAAATATCAAACTTTAATGGAGCGTTATATAGAGTTTAATAAACTCAGAATAATGTGGACGGACCGCCCTCTCTTGCAAAGGCTACGTTTTGTTGAGAGGCCGGCGCGGAGATCTTCGACAAGCGAAGTTCGGTCTGACGAAGAGCAAAGGCTGAAAGACAGCGTTTTAGGCAAAGCTGTTGAGGATATTAGCAAAAACTACCTAAATGTCACAAAGCCTGATAAGAAGTTGAGTATAATTAAGGTTGACATTAAGTCAACAGATGAAGAGTTCGCTAAAACATTCAATGAAGAACTAGTAAGAAATGTAAACGAGTTTTATATTCAAACAAGAACGAGAAAGTCGCTGAACAATATAGCAATTTTACAAGGGAAAGCAGATTCTGTAAGGGCAATTATGAATCGCTCTATTTACTCAGCTGCGGCAGTGGTAGACGCAACTCCTAATATGAACCCTACTAAGCAGAGGCAAAGAAATGTTCCTCTCCAACGCGCCCAGTTTTCTGCTGAAGCGAATAAGGCAATCTTAAGCAATTTGGTACAAAGTCTTGAGCTAGCAAAGATAAGTTTATTAAAGGAGACACCTTTAATTCAAATGGTGGATGCTCCCGTATATCCTTTGAAGAGAGAGAAGTTCGGAAAATTGAAAGGCCTTATTCTGGGCACAATTTTTTTGAGCTGTTTGACTTGTTTCTTTTTCCTTGTAAAACGCCTCTATGTTCTGACCATGAATGAATAGCTAAGAAATTTGGTTCGGACCGTACTGGTATTTCCCTGCTTTTATGTCGATATAAATACTATTTAGATGAAAATAAACCTAGTATCATTTTTGGACCCTATCAAATATCGCGGAGGTGGAGAAATGGTAACAAAAGCTATAATTGACGTGGGCTTAGAAAGGGGACACGATATTAAAGTCTCTTCGGTTAGGCCAAATAGAATTGACGAACATAGTGAACCCGATCTAGTTTTCTTAGTCGATGTGTTTAATAACGCGCACTCTCTAGCCTCTCTTGGCGCATGGAGAGCTTTTGGGAGCAATTATTTGCGAAGAGCAATCCGGCGAGCTCCGTTTATTCACTTGACCAATGCATACGCTGATGTCTGTAACCTGCCATATTTGCCATGTAGTGGCAATAGTGCTCTCCTCTGCCCGATAAAGGGCGATTCGTCATTGTTAGATAAGTTGGTCACTAAGGACTTTTCAAATCGGTGTTTCTCCGCTAATGATCTCGTGCGTGAGTTGTATGAGCAATCCATTCTTAATATTTATGTCTCTCCTCTACATAAAACCATATCGGAAAAGGTATTGGGTCTGGAGGGAAGGGATAGTTTTATTTTGAAGCCCTTGATTGACACATCGCGCTTTTATAATATGAACTTACAAAGAGATATTGAGTATCTTTTTGTAGGTATTATCGGAGAAGCTAAAGGCTTCTACGAGATGCGGAGAAGGTTTAAAGGGGAAGATATTCACTTAATCGGAAAGGTAGCTCCTGGCATCAAACTGGATTTTGGTGTTCACCATGGTCATGTCACTTACGACCGGGTACCTTCGTTTATGAATCGAGCGAAAAACTTTGTCTTTTTGCCCCGATGGCCGGAGCCCCAAGGACGTGTTGTAGTGGAAGCCTCGTTATGTGGTTGTCACGTTATCGGTAACGAGAATGTCGGTGCCTTATCATTCCCGATGGATCTGTCTAACGCCAGAAATTATCAAGGGGTGGAAGAAGAATTATGGTTAAAAATAGAAAGTATATAAATGGGACAAAAAAATTAAGTATTATCATTCCGGTGCTCCATTTTTCACGACCTCTTAACAAGAAGAGATTCTTTATGCCGAAGCAAACTATCACTGAAACCCTTAGAGATATAAAGAAGAATGTCGTTGCGGATTACGAAGTAATCGTAGTTTGTAACGGGACAGACAGTAAGCTTCATGAATATATTATTAATAATCCTGACATCGATCGTTATTGTATCAATAGCGTAAACGTTGGAGTCGCTCGATCCTGGAATATTGGCGCGCAGCTCGCCGAGGGTGAAGTGCTTTGTTATCTCAACGATGATGTTTCAGTTGGTGCTGGGTCCCTGGAGGGTCTTACTGCTCAACTTTTAGCTTCCGATCAAATCGGGGAAATTGGACCGGCGGGTTCTTACTGGAGAAACTGTCAACATTATTCCTTTGTCGAGGAATCTAACGATTTGGTTGAAGCAGATGTTGTCTCTGGCTTTTGTTTTTTGCTAAGGGCATCGACGTTTCATGCGGTCGGTGGTTTTGACATTGCTTACACTCCTGCCGGCTTTGAAGAAATCGACTTGTCATACAAGATTAGGCAAAAAGGGTTGAAGTGTGTCGTGAATCAGGCGGTGAATATTAGGCATTATCATCACCATGGCGTAAGTGCTCAGAAAGTGGACATTCATTATCTTGGTTCAGTAATCAGCACAGATGAGTTGCATGAACGTAACAAGGCTTATTTCCGCCAAAAGTGGCAAGGTGTTTTCGCATAGCTTTTTTTAGATGAGGATAGTTGTTTTTGCATCTCTTACAGAGGACACGACGGCCAATTATATAATTCGAGCGCTAAAAAGATGTGAACATTTAGTTTATGTTTTTTCAGATATTACTAATCCCTTAACGGATTATCTAATTGAGGGGACCGCTGATGCTGCTACATTATGTGACAGATTATTCCCAGATCCAGACTTGTTCTTTTTTATAGAGGGAGGATCAATGCAGGTTTTTCCTACGGGACTAGAAAAGTTAAAGTGTATCACTGCATTTTATGGCATTGATACTCATATGGACTACATGAAGCACGTTGCTATTACTAAGGTGTTCGATGTGAACTTCGTGGCCCAGTACGAGTTTGTTGAGCGCCTTCAGTCAAATGGAGCAAAGCAGGTATATTGGTTGCCGCTTGCCTTTGAACCTAAAGCAACGGGCTTTGCGTCTAGAGATCGGGACCTCCTTATATCTTACGTCGGTTCTGACAATGCAAAAATGCATAAAGAACGCCATGCACTTATAGAGGCGATAACAGAAAGGTTTCCATCCACTTACTTCGGTAGAGCTAAGCCCCGTGAGATGAGTGAGATATATGCGCGCTCGCTTTTGGTATTTAACAAGAGTGTTAATAACGATGTCAACATGCGTTACTTTGAAGCGATGGGCGAGGGAGCGGTTCTCTTAACGGATCCGATAAGAAATAACGGCTTGGAGTCTTTATTTGTAGAGGGGGAGCATTATATCGTTTACAGAGATAAGGAGCACCTCCTTGAAATTATAGAGAGCTTAAGTAAAGATAGGGATAGGATAAAAAGTATCGGTCAAAACGCGGAGAAGCATATTTTAGCCTATCATACTTATGACCATCGAGCAAAGGACATCTGCGAAACCATATTGTTATCTAGAAAGGTGACTCATGTTAATCAGATGCATTATTTAGAAGTATTTATCGCTCTAAACTTAATACCGCAAGCGTTAAGATCTTTCAAGCTAGTATTAAAATCTCTAAACGTCAGTCAATTTAATAGTTTACTCGTCAATCTAATTATTCTAGTTCTAAATTTTACGTCGGCGGTCGTTATGAGTTTACTATACTTCAAGGCTATGCTCCGGAAGTATCGTTGGGGCAAATAGCAAGAGTGAAATGAGGCATGATTTAATATCCCGATTTAGTAAGCTTTTCTTTCTTTCGGTAATATGCTACGTCATTGGCTTTTTAGGCCAAATGGTCACATCGTATTACTTTGGGACAAACAAGTCTCTCGATATTTACTTTACGATACTAGCCACTGCTAGCTTCCTCCTGTTTTATATAAGCCCAATCAAGGATTCTCTCGTAAAAATAGTGTATGATGCCAGTTTTGACAGTAAAACAAGAGCATCAAAGATATTCTCGGCTGGATTAATAATACAGGTCGTATTAGCTGTTTTAAGTACAATATTGTTTATATCAAGGCCGTTTTTATCAATATTGGAAAAAACTGGAAGCGGCGTCTTCAGGAACGAATTGGTCTTTCTTTTTGCGCCATATTTCTTGTTATTTGCAATTGCGGAGACCTCTAATGGTCTACTACTAAGTTTTAATAAGTTAATGTACCAGGCCTTTGCTCGTCTAATTTCTTCGATTGTTGGCCTCATCTGCGTTTTTTTCTCGCCCACGACTATGGTATCTACTCTTTGATTTTAAGCCTGCAAGTGTCCCAGTTAGTCACAGCTGTATTTTCGTTATGGGGGTTAAATAGAAGTGGTATAAAGCTGGTGTGGGCTGCTCCAAGGCATGTCATCAATGCCTCCGAGTTTTGGCCGATCCTCTCTTCTTTATTGGTGAGCTATTTTTTGGCACAAATATACGTGTTGGTAGAACGGGCAACAATGGTTCGCATGGCCTCGGGCCTAGTCGCCTCTTTTCAGTATAGTATTGCCCTAGTGAATATAGGGATAAGCATAATTGTGCAGCCGATCAACAATCTTGTCTGGCCAAAGTTTCTCGAAGAGAATGCATCCAACGATAGATCGAGCACCATACGGACAACAGAAAATGCAATCGTTATGGTGGTTTTAATTTTGCTAGTCGGTTGTGTTTTTGTGTACAGTAACGCGTATGAGATAATAACGCTCATCTATTCGAGAGGAAACTTCGATCAAAAGTCAGTTTATTCTACGGGAGATGCATTGAGGGCGACAATTTTTACTGCGATTCCAATTGGAATCTATGGTATTTTAACGAGGGTCCTTATCACACGAGGACACGGTCGACAACTTGCCTTGGCTGCCTCTTCTATTGCTATTGTTGGGATAGGAGTTATCGTCTTAGCATTTTTTACGCAGAGTAAGAGATTAATAATGTATCACTGGTTTTTAGGAAATACATTTGGAGCTGTCCTTTCCTTTGTAGCAGTAAAGAAGCATTTTAAGGAACTGTTTTTTTTAAAACGCTATCCGTCATCTTTTGCAATTAAAGTCCTTTGTATACTTGGAATTGCAACTTTTCTAAGTTCTTCAAATATTTTCGCCAATATTTGTAGCCCATTGATTTCGCTGATTATCAGGTTTATCGTTTATTCATGTACTTGTGCCGTGCTCGCTTTTTCTTTAAAAATTTACGATGTGTTTAAATTAAATGGTCATGGATAGAGAGAGAGGCTTAGAATTCTATTTATCGTCCCACGCTACGGTAGTATAAAGAGGGGAGTTGAAAGTTTTGCGAAGGATTTGATTAGCCGCCTGGATAAAAGCAAGTTTGAACTCTTCCTTTTATCTGACTTGAAAGAAGGAGAATGTCGAAATTTTCGTTCCTTAAATAGCAAACTCATTCGTAGGGAGCAGGTGGAGTTTATAGATAGGCTTCCTAAATTTGTACGCCGAGCTTTTAATTATCTTAATGTTGGGGGATCGGCTGATATCGAGGCGTACACTTTGTATTGCTTTTGTAAAAACAAGTACAAACGGCTTTCATTTGACATTGCAGTTCCCTTAGGAGGTTACTGGACTTACAAGCTGGCGCGGCAACTGTCAGAGAAGGTAGTGAGCATAGGTGCTTCAGGTCCCGTAAAAAGTTGGCTGGCCCAGAGCGACTATTTCGTTGCTTTAACGTCCGTTGATTTATTAAAATCAAAAGCAATGTTTGGAAGTCTACCAAGTAAGATTATCCCGAACGGTGTGGATAGTGATAAATTCAGAATTGTGCAGAAATCGGAAAGGCGGAAAGTCTTATGTGTCGCTGCTCTTGTCGAAGACAAGAGACATAGGCACTTATTGGACGCTATTTCTCTTTTACCGGAAAGCGTAGAGCTGTTGTGTATTGGTGCTGGGCCGCTAGAACAGGAGTTGATCAAACACCCCCTGGCAAGAGCCGGCCGTGTTACATTCAAGTCCGTGCCTTACGAGGAGATTCCAGCTGTCTATGAAGATGCTGATGTTTTCACTTTGGCGTCTTTAAATGAGGCGTTTGGTATTGTCTTTATCGAGGCAATGTCTGCGGGGCTTCCTGTAGTGGCCCATGACGGGCCAAGGCAGCGAGATGTGATTGGCGAGGTTGGCATTTTCTGTGATACAAGCGATGCAAAGGTTTACGCAGAAGCCCTTAGGTTTGCATTGTCCCGGCCGAAGAGCGAAGAAGTCAGGAACTCTATCGATAAGAGATATTCTTGGGAGAGTGTAGTAACCGAATACACAAAGCTATTCGAACAGATCGTTTCTTAGCTTCTTTTGAATGATATAAATACTGCGTTATATGACCGTAGCTATCGATACTAAAAATTTGGCCCTCTTTACAGGAGGGATCTCTGCGTTTGTCAAACCTTTGATTCGGCGTTGGTTGGAAGAGAGGCCTGATCTCTCCTTTGTCTTAGTTGGTCCGGATATGGATGTTGATTGGTTACAGGGCTTGAGCAACTTTAAAATTAAGCGGGTAAGTTGGCCGACAATCTTTCCAAGACAGCTTAGGCATCCTCTATACGACTTGATACTTTTTCCCTACGCTCTAAGACAATTAAAGCCTAATTTCATTTTTACTCCTTACCACGACGTGTTGCTTCCCAAAGGAGTTCCTGCTGTTATGATGATCCATGATACTTGCATATTGGAGCTTCGTGACATTTATCCTAAACCGATATACCTATATTATAATAAGATGCTAAGGGTAAATCTCAAGCGGGCGAAGAATGTACTTACAGTTTCAAATGCAAGCAAGATTGCTATAATAAAGCATTATCAGGTTGACGAGAACGTCATTCAGATCGTTCCCAATTCGCTTGATCTCCCGGGTGAAATTCGACGTTCTTATCAAGGTGAGGCCAAAGATAGTTTATCTATAAATTTGTTTTATGCAGGTGGTGCCGATTACAGAAAGAATATAAAGAACTTAGTTAAGGCCGTCAACGAGCTAGGTAAGATGGGATATGAAGTGTCCCTAAAAGTAACCGGGAGTTTCAATCGTTACTGGGAAAGGGAGTTGGAGGGCGTAGATTCTAGCACTGTGTCTAAATTGAATTTTTTAGGGTTTCTAAGTACAACCGAGCTCCAGAAAGAGTATGCCGAAGCTGATGTCGTGGTATACCCCAGCTTGTGCGAAGGCTTTGGACGAGTTTGCCTGGAGGCAATGGCAGTAGGAGCCGCACTTGCATGTTCTGACCTTGCTGTTTTGAAGGAAGTATCAGGAGACTACGCAGTTTATTTCGATCCTTTAAACGTAAAGGATATTGCCGAAAAAATAGTTGTAGCGAAAAATCGGGGACGCCAGCAACCCGTATTGAAGGACGAGTATAAGGTCAGTCGTGTTACAGAGCTATTCGTCGAGACAATGGATCGATTTATACACCTTTAACCTTACTCACTTTGATATCGGACGTGTATATTCATTTATACTTGGTATTTTTTTTAGTTGTTGCCGTTATAGCAATCTTTTCAAAAGATAATAGCCGGTACGCTTATTACTCTTGCGTCTTGATATTGCTATTTATTATTTCATTGAAGCCGGTGGGGGCTTACCCGGACGACTTTAGCTATATGCAATTGTTGGATTTCTTTAGGACGGGTAATTTACCGGAGGAGAACGCACATCGTGACTATTTGTATTATTACTTAGCTGATTTTTTTATTTCCTCTTCGGGAACAAGGCTGCACTAATTTTAATTTCTCTCTTTAGTGTCTCGATAAAGTGTTTTGTTATAGGCAAAATGTCCAAATACTCTCTTACAGTGCTACTGGTCTATACGGCTTTTTCTATTCAACTTATCGATTTGACGGCATTGAGGACTTCATTATCTACGGCGTTTATTTTTCTATCTATATATTTTTACAGCAAAAGAAGCTATGGCTCTTCACTCCTTTTCTATATTTCTTCCTTCTTAAGCCACATCCAAACAGTGTTGATTCTCCCATTGTTTTTCTTATTACATCGTGCTTTTTATAAATATCGGTATGCAATAATGATTGGTGCCGTCATTTTTGGTCTTTTTAAACTGTTCCCACTTAGCGAATTCACCACCACTGGATATGCTCCTTTAGATCTGTATTTGACGCAATTGAACGAAGGCCTAGATGAGCAAATAAACCTGCTTAGGTTTTCTACTTCTGGTGCTTTATTTCTGATTATGTGGATAGATTATCGCAACAAGATTAGAACGGATTGGTACAAGCGAGTATTTTTAGCGGCTCTTTTGTCGCAACTAAGCATCTTCTTGTTTTACTGGTTCCCAGTGATGGGAGGTAGACTTTCTGACCTTCTTCTGTCATTTTTGATTGTTTATTTTGCTTTGTCACTCCGGAATATAACTGTTTATCAAAAGATTGCGGTGATTTTCGTTGCATTTATGATAAACGTAAATTATATGTATGTCAATCCTCTGTTTATGCGAGATGGGAACCCACTTTTGCCCTGAGTCTCACTTATAGGTTTTTGCGATGATATCGGTCATAATACCAGTTTATAACGGAGAAGAAACGATAGTTAGGGCCGTCGTTTCTGTCCTTTCTCAAACAAACCAAGACTTCGAGCTAGTAGTGGTAAATGACGGCTCAATTGATGGTACGGAGCAAGTATTAAAAGAACTTATCAAATCACTTGCGCCTGACATCTCCTCAAAAATTAGATATTTCTATAAAGAGAATTCTGGCCCCTCTGATTCTAGGAATTTCGGTATTACTAGGAGCAATGGCTCTTATATTGCTTTTTTAGACGCTGATGATGAGTGGATCGAAGACAAGTTGGCTGTCCAGATAAAGCTATTTGAAAAGTATCCGAAGGTAGCCTTGATAGGGGCAGACTTATTCTTCGGAACTAGGGTGAATCGGATTAGAACGAGAATAGTTCCGATTCGAAAACTGCTTTTTAAGAACTACTTTACCACCTCGACAGTAATAGCTCGGTCTAGTGTTTTTAGGAAGTATGTTTTCAACAAAAAGCAAAAATACTCAGAAGATTATAGATTATGGCTAGAGATATGTTGTGAATTTAAGTGTATGCACGTCCGCTATCCAGTAGCAAAACATCAAAAAAGAAAGCACTTATTTGGCGATAGTGGATTGTCAGCACAATTGAATAAAATGGAGTTTGGAGAGTTGAGCAACTACTTTGATCTTTTTAAAGCTGATAAAATTAGTTGGTACTTATGGCTATTGGCAAGTATTTATTCTATTATTAAATATTGCCGGCGTATTCTCTTGACAAGATGTCGGAAATTAGTAGGCTAAGTATTTTTTTTAACTTGCCTACAATCTATTTGAAACCTCCTTAAGAAGCATTATACAAGTGAAGATTTTGCACATTACACCGGACTTTAACTTCGCAAGTAAGTTCGTAAAGCCTGTCTGTTTAGAACAAGTAAACATGGGCCACCGCGTCGTTGTCATTAGCACAGTTGCGTTTTATTTGAACCATAGTTCCGCTCCTAGCTTATTTAGCTCGTTTTGTAGGGATTCCTCAAAACTCAGACTAGAACTGCTCGATTTGCGTGTGAGGCAGTTCCCGTTACGAATTATATCGTCTTATTTTAGATATGTTAAATTTTTGAGAAAAGAGAGTTTCGATCTAATCATATTTCACACGACAATAGACACGATGCTCCCCTTGGTTTTTGCTAAGTTTTTTGCCAGAGCCAATACCGTATATTTTAATCATGGGGTGCCATCTTTGGGGTACACAGGAGCATTAAAATCTCTTTTAGCTTTAATAGAGAAGTTGAATATTCGGCTAGCGGATAACGTTTTCACTATTGGTCCAGGAATGTCAGGCGCACTGAAAAAGATTGTACCTTCTGCTAGTCCTGAATTCGTCGCTCCCGGATCTGCATGTGGCGTAAAGTTGTTGACGAGCGACTTCTCTGCTTTGCAACAACTTCGTGAAGGCGTTAAAGAGCGTCTTGGCTTTTCAGAATACAGGGGAGTTGTTATTTATGTTGGAAGGCCTGTGAAAAGAAAGGGCCTATTTGATTTGATAAGATCGTGGCGAGTAGTTAACGACAAGAAGGAGTATTGCTTGCTATTAGTAGGGCCATCAACTGACGATTTTAAAGAAAAGGATTTAGGAGCATGGAACATAAGGGCAATAGGCTATGTGCAGGATGTTCGAGATTACTATCTATGTGCAGACGTTTTATGCGTGCCCTCGTACCATGAGGGCTTGGGTTATACCTATCTAGAGGCGGCTGCCGCAGGCTGCGTGCCGATTTCTTCAAATATTCCTGGCCCTACCGATTTCATAGCTGAGGGCGTCTCTGGCTTAACTGTAATTCCTGGCGACATTAATCAAATTGCTAACTCAATAAGATGTCTTTTAGAAAATGACACGTACAGACTTACCTTGTCAGAGGGTGCATTCAAAAAGATATTGTGCTATGATCAGAACCAAATAGCTAGAGGGGTGGCAGAAAGACTTATCGCGGCCTCCTTTAAGTAAGTTTTAGGGCAGCAATGAACAAGAGTTCCGGACGGACCTTTTCAATAACCCTCTAAAGTATTGCCGGCTGTTGGTTGAAAGTTGACCCGACTTCTTATAGAAGACGATTCCTTTATAAAAAGAAGATCTGTCTGAAAAGCAACATCATGTGTGTTCCTTTGAATGTCGCAGATATCAAACAAGACAAAGCCCTTTTCTTTAAGAAAGAGAATTACGTCTGCAAATTGGGGCGCGTTTTCATTGTAGTTTAGCATGCTAACTTCTAATAAAACGAATTCACAAGTTTCTAAAACCGCTCCTGCTCCTGCAAGTACGTCAAGTTCTGCTCCTTGCACGTCTATTTTTAAGAAGCATTTCTTACTTATCGTATGTTTTTTTGTTGCCACTAGGTCCAAAGTAGTCATATCTAGATGCACCTTTCGGCGGCTATGACTAGTGTTTTCCTGGTATATACTTGAGCCTGTCTCCATTTCATAAAAACTAACCTCCTTCTGCTGAGTTTGGCCAAGTAGGCACGATTCAAAACTAACATTTTTATGCTCTTGACATATTTCTTCTAGAATTGGTTTTTTCGAGGTCTGAGCTTCTATCATTAAAAAATACGAGTTGGGGAATATATCTAATACGTTTTTTGTCCACTCCCCTTGGTACGCTCCAATGTCAATAACTACCTCCGGTATAAACCCCAACTCCTTGAGAATTCTGACGTGATAGAACATATTAAAGGTCGGTGCTTGATCATATCCCAAGGATAACGCTACTGCCTTGTTTATTCTATGCCTTATTTTTTTCGGTAGCTTATTTAATGCCCTTTTTACATATTCTTTTAATATGTTTTTTTTTGATGGGGTCGTTGGCTTCATGTTAACAGTTGATTTAGGATTGTCTAGACAAAATTGATTAGAGAACGAAACTATCAAAAAAAGTATTTAAAACAATTTTCATTTTGTTACAAAATATAAATATTCTTTCAAAGAAGAATCTTTTTGCAAAAAAAAACTTTTTTTACTAAAACGAGTTTTAAAAGGAGAAGAGAGACTTGTTGCTTGACAGTCGATCAAAACTCCCGCCACAAGAGCGGCGGTCACACACCTAGCAATCTCTTTAAAGGCACTCTTATCACGAGATCTTCCAACGTTCAGTAAGAAACGGTGTTCCTTGTGTAATCGGAAATTAACAATGTCAAATTTCGGAAAATAAGGATGTACAGAAAACGGAAAATAAGAATGTACAAAATTCGGTAAATCGGAAAATAAGGATGCATGATGAATTCTGATTGGGGCATGCTCCCAATCAGAAAAACGCCACTTTCGCGGCAGATTTAACTTTTAATTAACTGCCCAAAGATGGACAAAAAAACCATTTAGTAATTGGATCATGTATAATCAAATCAAAAAAATGCACGCAGAAGGGTCCACCTTCTCACAAATTGCTTCATTCCTGGGCCTGGACCGCAGAACGGTAAAGAAGTACTACCGGATGGAGATCAATTGTATGACAGCTTTCTTAGCGGAAAAGAGGAGCGCAGTAAGTTGCTGTCCCCCTATGAAGGATCCGTGAAGGAGAAGCTGGCTGTAATTTGTCTTTACCTTATTTCTTTTTACAGGTCGTTTCATATTTCATTGTAATGGTAGTACCGCTACTGCTAGATGTAACGGTTGTATTGCCGCTTTTTAAGTACGCATTCAATGTCTGCTCACTCCATCCGCAGTTCTCTGTCGTCATCGTAAATACGGAGGGGGCCGAGGTTCCTATTATGCTTGTTTCTTTCATTGTGCACTCTACGCAATATTCTTTTCCGTCTGCGTCATCCTTACTACAGCCAACAGCAATCAATAAAATCGATAAAGGCAGGAAAATAAGTGTTAGGTTTCTTTTCATTATACGAATAAGATTTGATTTAACGGTAATACGCTGACATGTGCAGGAAGTTGCAGTCCCGTCATCCTGCCGAATGTTAACCCTAGAATAAAATCTGCACGCGTGAGACTTTTCTTAATCCGGCGCGTATAACAAGTTGAAATGAGTGTCTACCCCGTGAGCACTCCAATATTTAACTAATTCTCTTATCAAAAATGAAAAAAGTACAGGTCTTATCGGTATTAATTGTTCTATTCCTATTCTCCTGTAAAAAGCAGGATTCAACCGGCGAACCGACGCCCGAGCAATATGATATTCAGTTTAATGTCTCCGGTTTCTCCCAGGAAATCTCTGATATCTCTTCTACGAAGCCGATGGCCTCAACAAGTTCTGCCGGAGACTACGTGAGCTATATCTACTATTACATCTATAATGAAAAAGGAAACCTTGTAAAATCGGGAAAACACGAAGATAAATATAGCAAAGACTTTAGCTATCCACAGGAGAAGCTTACAAACGGGCAGTATACCATCGTTTTAGTAGCTTCAACTGCTCGTCTTACCTCATTCGAATGGGACACTCTTTGGAGTTTATCCTTTGGTCCCTATGACAAGTCGCAGCCCTTTGGCGACACGTTTGCAAGATCACTCACTTTCGAGGTCAATGGACGAAGCGGACAGTTTGATGTGCGACTCGAGAGGGTCACTGCGAAGCTGGAGTTAACTATCAACGACAAGTTACCCGCTGACCTGACGAGTTTCACGCTTAGTTACCCCTCAAATGCCTATTTCTCTGCACTAGGCAACTTTGGCGCAGTCCGCTCGTACCTGTTTTCACATACGATCACGCAGGAGGATCGGAATTCCTGGTATCGGTGGCAAACTTTTGTTATGCCGGAGACAGGCAGTTCATCGGTCGCTGGCGACGTTATCATTAAAGGATATAACAGCAATCAGCAGCTTATCGTCACAAAGACTATAAAAGGCGTAACGTTCACGAAAAATAAGAAAACTACGTTGACCGGAAACCTGAATAGTGATGCTTATATGACCTTTTACTCAGGGGTCGACACGAGCTATACTGGAACGATAAAGTATGGCTTTTAGCAGGAACTTGCCTCTGTAGCCCTTTTAGACAATGTGCCTTTAACTTGATACGATGCATCTCTTTTTAAAAAACCTGATCCCCCGGCTTAAACAGTATAGCACGGAGCTCAGCCGGATAGAACAGCTGGTTGATAAAACCTGGCTTCACACCGACGACTACAACAATTTAATTAGTTATCGTTTCCTACGCGACGGTACGTTACTGATTACCAACAACGGGATCGTTGAGGAAGGAACCTTTGTGTACCTGCCGCCCGATTCGCTTTATCTCAAATTCGGCGAGGAGAAACGCATGTTTTCACAGAACTTCATCATTAACGGCATCCTGGTGCTCCAGATTCAGTCGCGCACCGAGACCCCCTTTATTTTGTATGACCCGAAGGTGGTTCTGGACGGCGATGTGCAGGGATACTTAAAGTCTCTTTTTCTGCAGCGACAGGGGCTCGATCTGCTCGATAAGACGCAAAATTTTTATATTGAGCGCTTCAATAAGCTATATGACAACATCGGGAAGACCGTTTATGACGAAAACTTTGAGCCCGTATCCGCCGCATCGATATCGTTGCCCAGCAGATATATCGAGGTGGTTGGCGGTGTGGTGAAAAAGGAGTTGTTCAAAACCTTTCTGCAATCGGAGGATGGCATCCTGGAGGTAAGATCGTATGATCGATATACAATAGCGGAAGGAGACCTCGTATTCGTTGACAACCAGCCCGCTGAAGGATCGTTCAGGTTTAAAGGGCACGCTGACTTTAAGAGGATTGATGTAATGGGAGGTGTGATAACGTCAATTAAACAGAACTGGGATTTAGCAATCGCAGTGTCCCTTTTGATTGCAACTGTGATCGTCGTTGTAGCTCTATATGCTTTGTTAGGTCATTGAAGGAGATAGGCACTGTGTAAGGATCGGGCCGTTTCCTCTTGATTTATATTTTAAGGTAATAGGTCTGTTAGAAAATACAATATCTTCTAGTGTTTCTTTGGCCAGATTGGTTGCCTGCTTTCTGGCATTTTCCATCCACCGTCTTAAGGTATCATTAAGTATGTTGTAGTTTTGGTCTTCGCAGGCTTTCGAAAAGTCACCTTGCTGACCACGGCGGGCGAAGTCGGACGGTTTCGGGGCTCTGTTGTATTCGGAAGAATTGTTCCTGTAGACGGGTAATAAGCGCTTGGGCGTGGGGTTGCCTGATAGTAAGTATTGACGGATGGATAGCTCTGTGTACCACCGCTGGAAGCCGGAATGGAATAGCCGGTATAGGCGGAGCTCTGGTACGTGTTGTTTGTGTCGCTAAGATCATTAGTAGCGCCGTTGATATAATAGTATATTTGGGCGACTATGGAAGCCAAAGCGCAACAGATCGCCGATATCCTTGCTGACTATGAAAATAATCGGATGACGGCCGAACATGTGCTGGACTGGGTTGCGCAGTTCGACGAAGGCGACCAGGAATTTATCCTTGACGAACTCACGGTCATCTTTAAGGAGACCTATTTCTCGAAGATGAAATGTAAATCCCTGATCAACCTGTTTCTGACGAAATTGGCCGAGCAATTACAATATGCTGATGTGGTCGCCATGCTCCGGGACACCGTGTTTCTGGACGTTCAGCCTGAACATAAAAGCCAGAAAGAATTGCTTGCGTTATTAGATGAGATCTTGCAGGAAACTTATGGGCTGACCAGAGTGGATTGCGGTCAGTTCGCAAGACATTACCTTTACCTGGACGATGTCTTATCTACCGGGAATAAGGCTTGCACCGACCTGCAGCATTGGTTAAAAGCAGCAAATGAGATTGCCGCCGATCAAACAAACTTCGACTACTTAAAAGCGAACAACATTAAACTGACGGTCTGCGTGTTTGCGCCCATGTCTGGGGATTGAAAAATGTACAATTCCGTCTTATGCAGGACGTCAGTGCTGACACCGAAAAGTATATTCGTTACCGCTACATTTATGGCATCGAGAACAACGTCAAGACTTTTAACGCGGCGTTGAATAATATGGTACCCATTGATCATCAGCTTCCTGAAGCCGCCAACTATTTGGGCACATTGACCGAAGCTAGTTTGAACGCCGACCGCGCATACCGCAAACCGGCCCAGCCCGGTAAGTACGAAAAGCTATTTACGTCAGCGGCTAACCGGGACCGCTTAGAGACCATCTTTTTAAAGAAAGGCATCGATATTTTAAACCGGGTACAGGTTTTGAACGTAAAACAACTCAGGCCCCTGGGATATACGATCAAATCTCATAAAACATTTGGCCTGGGAACACTATTCTTTACTTACCGGAACATTCCGAATAACTGCCCAATCATATTTTGGTGGGGAAACAATAATTGGCGACCCTTATTCGTACTAAAGAACAGAGGTAAATAAAAAATGCAAGAAAATAGCAGGAACAGGATATACAAGCGTAAAGACAGTGTGGTCTTTAGTAAAACGGATGGACCGTTCGGCGGCCTTTCCAATATGGCTCCCGGATTTCCGCTGCTCATCAACGGACATTTGCTGGCTAACAGCGAAGTGCTGTACCAAGCTATGCGTTATCCATTGTTCCCCGACATTCAGGAAGAGATTATTTCTCAGAACAGCCCGATGACGGCCAAGATGATCAGTAAGAAACATCTGGCCAAGACTCGCCAGGATTGGAACGAGATCAGGGTCAGGGTCATGCGCTGGTGCCTGGAGGTCAAATTATCTCAAAATTGGGAAAAGTTCGGTGAGCTACTGCGGAGCACCGGCGATAAACACATCGTCGAATATTCCACTAAAGATCCTTTCTGGGGCGCCAGTGAGAGTGGTGAAGCCCAGTTAGCCGGGACAAACGCCTTGGGACGCCTGTTAATGGACCTGCGTAACAAGTTCGTATATATAAACCAAAAACCGGAACGCGTGCCACCTCCGCCCATCACCGGCTTTCTCTTATATGGCTTTGAAATTGAAACGATCTGCGAGGAACCCTATTTCTCGCCCGACCATCCCGTACAACCGCTTGTATATGCGTGAAGTCAAGCTAATCTGGGCTATATCAACAGCTTTGATGTTGGCGTGAAAAGAGCGATCAATGCACGATTTTAGTACGCTGACAGACAAAATTGTCGACAAAATAATAGCCGACGATCCCACCGCAACCGTAACTAATAACCTTTCACTGTTTTAGAACCTGGAGGTTCGAAGGCATATATTGCCGCCCTTTCTGCGTTTTGATTACAAGTTCGGGCTTATCCTGTAATCTACGGTATTCGGTAAAAAAATCTGCGATCAAAGCCGTCGATGACAAAGCCAGGGAGGAAGTTCACTACTTCATTTATGAACTGCAACTGTCGCCTTCTGCCGCTAATCCAAAGTTCCGCGCCCATCAGGAAAGATTGCGCAAATCAAAGGGCTTAAAACTCGACCGAAAAACTAATCATTTCGAGGCCACCATAAGGGACTCGTCTTCTCCTACCAGAATCGAAATTTGTCGTCCACCAGCACGGTTCTTCTTCTCTCTGCTGTATAATTACATAATAAAGTAACCAATAAGCCAGCGTTTTCAAACGCCTATGGCATTTCTTAAACAAATTATGACCTAAATGTCAAGAAAGAAAACACTCAGTGACTGGAATGTGGAAGAACCCTTATTCCTGCCTTATCAATCCGGAAAATCAAAAAAGGTTGAATTGATCCAAAAATTTCGTGAAGCGATTGACAGTTATCAGCTTCGGCCTGGATCGAAGTTGCCCTCCGTATCAGACCTGGAGGATTCCCTCGGGGTTAGCAAAGACTGCGTGCTCGGCATCATCAGAACGCTTACCGCCGAAGGTTATGTCGAGACGCGCGAACGCAGCGCCATCTACGTCGCTTTTCCGCCCTCTCCAGGTGCGCACCGGCGGTATTCAATGACCGGGGAAGCACCTTATTCTGTTCGTTCCGTCGATACGCCGGAGGGGAAGATGAAATTACAGGTAAGGCATTCCACCATTCGCCTTGATCTCGACAGTCCTGTTCCGCCTTCTAAGCTCTTGTCAAAGCAGATGCTCGAGTTCCGGCATGTGCCGTATCACCAGTACCCCGGGGATGTCATCAAAAGTATGGAAAGCCTTCTGGACGCCTTGCTTGGGACGCTTCCCCGTCGGCGTGGCCTGATCCTCCATCCCTCGCAGGCAGTCATCATCCGGGGGGCGTACAATGCGCTCTTTGAAGTGCTTCTGCTGCTCGATGACCGCTCAGACAAATGCGTTTTCGTTGCTCACTCGGCGGATAGGAGAATTTACAATACCGTGCAGCAGGCCGGTCTGCGGGCCTGTGCGGTCGACCTCGAAAGCGGCCCGGCAGGCTACGCCGGACTGCTGGTGAAGGCTCATGCGGGAGCGGTGCTGGCCCTGATCCTCGAACCGAGATGCAGCTATGGTACCGGCGTCGCTTTGTCTGAGGCGAACCGAAACATCATACTCGATCTGGCCGATGAGTGCCGTTTTCCGGTGATCGAAATTGACTATGATCATGAATATGCTTTTGCTCCCTTCAGGCCCCTCTTTGCAGACGACCAGAAGAACGTGATCTATATCAGCTGCATCAGCAAGATGGATCATACCCTGTTCGATATGAAACTGGTGTGCGGCCCCGTTAATCTCGTCAATTCTCTTCGGAGCTTGCAACACAGCCTCAGCCTTGCCGAAGATCTGCACCTTCAGGCTATTAAAGCCCTGATATCGCAGCCTCTGACGTGCGACCTTGCACTTGGGGAGGCAAAAAGACTGCGCGAGGTCCGCAGCGAGGTGGTGAGGAAGCTGAAGCAGTCGCTCGGCCCGGCTGTAGAGATTATCGTGCCGAAGGCCGGACCATGTATCTTCCTGCACTTTCCTGTTTCTACGGATACCGCCCTGATGAAATTGAGACTGGGTTCTCTCAACATTCAGATCCCGCAGGCCCTGTCATACCAGTGGCAGAACCGCCATGTCAGGATCCTGAGGCTCAGTCTCACCTGCCTGTCCCAGTCGCAGGCCAGTACGGTGGCCAATCATATTTCTTCTGCTTTCCTGGAAGCCGTCAAAAGACTCCCTGCCTGAATCTCTATAATCAACACTTTTTAATTTTTTAAACCATGAAAATGTTTCTAAGAATTGCCAGAAGCGCTTTCGAATCCGTGAGGCTTCTTGGGTCGATCCTCTCCGAGCTGAAAAGCCACCCGGCTCAGAGCGCTGACGATGTATGGCTCGACAGTATGCAGGTTGCACGGCTTCTGCAGGTATCAGAACGCACCGTTTACCGCTACAAGCTGCGCGGCATCCTGAAGGCGGTGCGGGTAGGAGGAAAAGACTTCTACCGGAAGTCGGATATCTTCCCGCTGCTCCCCGGTTAGTGAAAAAGGGAGCACAGGGCTCCCTTCCCTGAGGCTTCCGCGTGACTGGTGCGAGACTTCTGCGGCCGCCCGTTTATCTTTTTACAGCCCGGCACCGGCGCCGCTCCGAATTTTCTCCGGGTGGCTTCGGAGCCGGATTGGAGCGGCACCGGAGCAACGTAATAGAAACGACGTCCAGGAGGCGAACCTGTCTGCCGGCATTTCCGAACTGGTTTTAGGAAGCAGGACCTGGAAGCTGGGTTGAGCCCCAGTTTTTACCCTGACAAATCCGGACAATTACGGACAAATCCGGACAATTGCGGACACAAGACTCTGAAAGTTAGTTTGTTGTGTTTTTGCTCTCTATGTTTGTTCTGTCAGTCAGCATTACCGGTAAAAAAGCAAATCTGGCACGAACAGAATTTTTAACAATTTAAAATTTAAACAAAATGGGAGAAATTAGAACAGGAGCCAACGGAGGCTTCTCAGGAAAAGCGGGGAGCGTAATCGGCTCCAAATGGCGCGGCATCAGCTACATTCGTGGCTTAGCCCGCTCGATCAACAGAAAATCAACACAGGCCCAGGTGGAGCAGCGTCAGCGGTTCGCTTTGATGGTAGCATTTCTGGCTCCGCTGAAAGGTCTGCTTGAGCAAAGCTTCGGCAATCAGGATACCACCAGGGCTACGCCCTACAACCTGGCCTTGCACTACAATCTGAACCATGCCATCACGGGCTCTTCCCCTAACCTCAAGATCGATTTCAGTAAGATCGTGCTCAGCAAGGGCGGCGTCGGCATGGCTGCCGGCGTCCAGATCGTGTCGAATAGCACGGGGATCGTGCAAGTGACCTGGGAGCCGTATTCAAACCCCATCACGCTTTACGGCAGTGACCAGGTTTATGTGGTGCTATACAATGTAAATCGTTCTTTGCATGTTCTCAGTTTAGGCGAGGCGAAGCGCAGTACAGGTAAGGTGGAGATCGCGGTGCCCCCGAGTTTCAGCGGGGAGACCGTTGAGGCCATGCTCTTCTTTGGCGATGAGCATGGCACGAAGTTCAGCCGTACCGAGTATGTCGGTTCGGTTCTGGTCTTCTAACACGGCCTGCAGACAGAAAGCGGGGCTGGCACTGGCCGGCCCTGCTTTCTATCTTTCTTTTTTTATACGATTAATCTTAAAAACATGGAAACGTTTATCAACACACCGTCAGAGACCTCCCGGCCTGCGCCGCGAGTGTCATCCGCCCAACTCGCTACCCGCCAGAAATTCAAAATGGCGATGCATTTCCTCAGCCCCCTGGCTACTTTCCTTAACAGCTATTACAGGCCCGCGAGGCGGTTTAGTTCCGGCTATACAGCCGCTTTCAGTGAATTGGTCAAGTTCGGAATAAAGGGTGAGTATCCGGTTTTGTCCTTTGATTTCGAGCAGATTGGCCTTTCTCATGGTCGCTTGTCCAGGGTATTCATCCTCTCCGCCTTGCGCAAAGCTCGCCTGTTGGAACTGACCTGGCGCGTTTCATTGTCCCCCTGGGCATGGAGCGATGATGAGGCTGTGCTGCTGATCTACAATGAGACCAAGGGGCTTTTCTCTGTCAACCGGCGCCTGGCCCAACGGGCAGATGCGAAGCTGAGCTGTTGGCTTCCCGACTCCTTTGAAACGGACGTGCTGCATTTTTATCTGCTCTTTGTGAGCCGGGACGGACGTGATGCATCCGATAGTTTCTATCTCCACCCGACTGAATGCCGGTCAGCTTTACATTAACAATAATTGAATTCAAGATGAAAACCTTAAGTCTTTTTCCCTCACCGGTTTGCTGCGCCAACGGTCGCAGCTGGTTCAGTCAGGAACATGGTCTTCTGATAAGCACCCTCCTGTGTGTGCTCGTCTTCCCCTGGTTTGTCCGCCACATCGACATCACCTCCGCTCCTGTGGATCCCGGGATCCTGAGCGTCATTCTGGTGGCCATCCTGGCGTTCCTGTCGTTTAAAGCGCTCACCTGGTGGCTTATCCGCATCATCTGGCCGGGCCTGGCTGAATATTCCGAGCTGCAGTTTCTGAAAAACTTCCGCTCGCTGCATGCCCTGCAAAAAGTACTGATCTACCTCGGGTTTTACCTGCTGCTGCTGTTCGGACTAATTGCTACACTGGCGGCTCTGGCCTGAGGATGTTTTACACTCAAAGAAAGGAAAGCAATGAAAGCACTGATTATTTTACTGGCAGGACTGCTGACACTTAGCGGCCTGCAAAGGGAGGTGGGTTCTGCTGCCGGGATCCGCTCAATCTACCGGGCAGAGCTCGGTGTCCGCGAGGCAACGGGCCGCAATGACGGTTCCCGCGTGGAAGAGTACCTCCGGTACGTGGGCCTTAAGAAAGGCCAGCCCTGGTGTGCCTCTTTTGTATGCTGGGCACTGGGCAAGGCGGGTATTGATAATCCCCGCTCGGGTTATTGCCCCCGGCTGTTTGGGCGGGATAAAGTGGTTTGGGAACGGAGGCGGGGAGGCGGAGGACTGAATCTTGCTTCATATGATGGTGGTCCGGTAGCGCCGGTGCAGAGTGCCGCTGCGGGGGTGCTGAGCAGAAAGGGCCGGTTTGCAGATGTTGGAGGCGAGAACGAAGGCCTAAGCGGCCGCGGTTTGATAAGCAGGAAGAGCCGGTTTGCAAATGTTGCAGTGGAGAACGCGGGCTTGGGCGCCCTGGCGTTAACAAGCAGGAGCAGCTTGTTTGCTGATGTTGCAGCGGAGAACGAAGGCTTCAGTGCCCGGAGTGTTATCAACAGGAAGAGCTTGTTTTTAAGTGATGCAGGGGAAATGGGCAGCTCAGTGCCATCTGTTTTAATAAGCAGACAGGCTATATTTAGAGCTTCGGGCGCGGAAACGGGCGATCTGGCATCAGGTGATAGTGCCCTGGTCTTTGGTTTGTATTTCCCTGAGAAAGGCCGCATTGCACACGTCGGCTTTGTCGATGCACTGGCGGGTAAGTACATCATTACAGTAGAAGGCAATACCAACGAAGCGGGCAGCCGGGAAGGGGATGGGGTGTACTGCAAAAGAAGGCTGCTGAGTTCGGTGTATCAGATTGCCTGCTACAAAAAACATTCAGCGGCTATGTTTAGAAGAGGGGATGTACTTCGGCTGAATGCCCTTGCGCGTTACTAAATGCATCAAAACTGAAGGTTCAGACTTCAACACCATGAAACGACCAATTCACCATCTTATTCAAACGAAGGGAGCAGCTTTACAGCTCATGCTCCTTGCATCCTGTACCTTGCCATGAAAACACGAACCCCTATTCTTATCTTATCAGCAGGGGCCGCCCTGCTAATACCCCTTGCTTCCTGTACGCTGCTGCACCGGCAACACGCCACGAGCAGAACCGAATCAACGGATTCGCTAAGCCTTTTGCGCCAGGCGAGCGCCGGCCTTCACCAAAGCGAACAGCATCTTCAGCTGCGCTGGCTTCGCGATTCCTCCTCATCCGAATCATTTATTGAGATCATCCCTTCGGGAAACTTTGAGTTTTCTCCTCAGCAGGGCTTTAAGGGCCATGCCCGCAGCATCCGCCTATACGGCAGGCAGCGGGAGGGAAGCCAGCTGCGCGACTCAACTGTAAGCAGTTCTTCCCTCAACGCTTTAAAAGAACAGAAAGAAGAGCAGAAGGCTTCGCATAGTCAGAAGCAGCAGCAGGAGCACAGCGAGAAAAAGAAAGCTGCTGTACCATTCTGGTTCTGGATGCTGCTGATCATCCCTGTGGTACTGCTAATCCGCATCATTCTTACTAAGGTGCTGATGATCAAAGCTGAAACGGGCTGAAAGCGCAGCACCGGTTTTTTGCATTCAAACTAAGCAATCTCATGGAGGCCTCAAAAACAGGTGAGACTCTCCGTGAATAAACAGACGATCAAGAAAATTTGGTTCCCCATCATTGATTCATTTTATGGCCCGTCCTACAAAATCCAGTCTTGATTACTTCAACCTCGACTGTGTGCAAGATGACAATCTAAACTTCATTGAAGCCCGGCATGGTGTGCTTGGCTTTGCTGTTGTGGTAAAACTCTGGCAGAAGATCTACCGCAACGAAGGCTACTACCTGCCCTTGAAAGAAATTAACCTCTATCTCTTTGCACGGGAGATCGGTCTGGAGGCGGAGATCATCCAGCAGGTGCTGGAATCCTGCATGCAACCAGGGATCGGAATCTTCAGCAAAGAACTCTACGAACAGTACGGCATCCTCACTTCCCACGGCATTCAGAAGCGCTGGCTTCGGATTGTAAAAGACGCGCGAAGGCGCGATGTGGACATTCTGCCCGAATATAACCTGCTGGAGGAAGGAGGAGTTATTGAGGGGAATTTACGGGAAGATTACGGGAATGTTCCGGAAAATTCCGGAAGAAACCCTGAAGAAACTATACAAACGATATTAAACGATAATAAAGTAAAAGAAACGATAAAAGAAGAAAAAGAAAAAGAAGAAAGCGCTGCTGGCGCAGCTACTCATTCGGGAGGGATAGAAGAGAGAAAAAAGATCTTTTTTGAAAAAATGGTTGCGGCGGCGCGGCCGAAATACCCTCAGGAGATGCTGGAGAGCTTCTTCCGCTACTGGACAGAATGCAACGAGAAGGGCCGCAAGATGCGCTTTGAGATGCAGCCGGTGTTCGACATGAAGCTGCGCCTGGCTACCTGGAAAGCCAACGGCGAACGCTTCAAGCAGCGATGGCCGCGGATACGAAGCGAAACTCGCACGCTCTTCCCCAACGGCTGCGAACCCGGCCCGCATCCGCAGGGATACGGAAAACTGTAGAAAACTGTCAGCCATCGGCTGTCAGCTTTCAGCAGTTAGCTGTTGGCGATTGGCTGTTGGCCTTTTGAGCAATCAGCGAAGATGGGAAAACCAGATTGGTGAGAGCGAGGACCCCAAGCCAATACCTAATTGCTAATTACCAATAGCTGTCGGCTGAAAGCCGACGAAAAGCGGAATGCCAATAGCTAAATGCTAAATGCTGTCGGCTTCGCCGACCAAACCCACAACACAATGCAGAACTACGAACACATTGAACTCAGCGAGGAAGAAGTCGCAGAAGCGCTGCGGCAGGCACGCAAGGCCAAACACTTCCGTGAGCAGGAGCTTCGCTATCAGGAGGCCCTGAACCGAAAGCCCGAATATCCGAAACTGACAGCACGTGAGCTGTACCGGCTGGCCATGCAACAGGCCCGGCAGCAGATCCCCGCCTTCCGGGTTGACGAAGGTAACCGGGAGATCGTCCGATTGCTCGCGCTTTACTTTGCCGGCGATCCCGCCTTTGAAGAAGGCGACTACCGCCTGAACAAAGGCATCCTCTTGCTGGGACCGGTAGGCTGCGGCAAGACCTCCCTGATGCGGGCCTTTGCCCTGAACTCCCATAATGCCTTTGCAGTTGTCAGCTGCCGCAGGGTGAGCGATGACTACTCGACTCATGGAGCCGAAGCGCTCAAAGTCTACTCGGCCCTGAAGCCGGTGTATCCTCATCAGTATTTCGGTCAAGCCGGCATCGGCTATTGTTTTGACGACCTGGGCACCGAAAGCAGCAGGAAGCATTACGGCAATGAGATGAACGTGATGGCCGACATTATCCTGAACCGCTACGAGCAGCTGAGCCTGAAAGGCAAGACCCACTTTACTGCTAATCTGGATGCGGAGCAGATTGGGGAACAATACGGATCGCGGGTCCGCTCCAGGCTCAGGGAGATGTGTAATGTAATTGCTTTTGACGGAGGGGCGGCCGACAGGAGGGGGTAAAAAGGCCGCAATATGATTGAAATTATGATGTGAACTGAACTTTTTAAGCCGATGCCCGTAAACAATAGAACGCTCACTGCCTGATCTGCCTTTTGAATGTTGAATGAACAGGATCTTAAGATGGACTGGCATACGATTGATAATTTCTGTTGATGCAGTAACATGGTTCCCTATTACCTCGTTTTCAGTATTCTCGCGATTGTTTCATTTCTTGATTCCTTTTCGGTCAGGAGAAGAGAACGGGTGTTGTTTCTGTTGCCTATATGGTTTATCCTTGCCTTGTTCGCAGGGCTCCGGTACGACAATGCCGACTGGCAGGCCTATCACGATGCCTATGAGGCCATTGTCAGCGGCGGCCCTCCAATCCTTTCAGATCCTGGCTTCAACGGCCTGTTCCACCTCCTGTCGGTTTTTAGTGATAGCCCCGTTTTTATGTTTCTGGTGGTAGCCGCTCTGGCCGTAGGACTCAATTTCTCGTCCTTTAAAGCTTATTCTCCGTATTTCCTTACGGCGGTATTATTTTATTTCGTGCATATCTATGTGCTCCGCGAAATGATCCAGATCCGCGGTGGACTGGCAACGGCGGTCTGCCTCTTTAGTCTCCGGTACCTCGTGCAAAAGAGGTATACGAAATTCGTGCTGGTGTGGCTGCTGGCAGTTTCGATACATTTTTCAACCCTCATCTGGGGACTGGTCGCGCTTTGTTATTGGCTTAAGCCCTCAGTGAAGACCCTCACCACTGTACTGGTGCTGAGTTTAATCGTAGGTCTTGTTTATCCCTTTGGACAGATCATCAAATCTTCTCTGGGCATTGCGGGCATTAACCCGCGGGTAGCAGAATATGTGGCTTATGGCGACGAGGGCTTTGCTGGCACCCTGGGCATATTCACGAATATCAATGCCTTGAAATCTGTCTTCATATCAGCCGTTTTGATCTTTCTGTACTACCGCGGACATGCCGCCGACAGCCCATTTTTCTATCCGCTTCTGTGTGCTTATATAACCGGAACCTGCTGGATGCTGCTATTCAACGACTTTGCGATTATTGGGGGCAGGCTGTCGAGCGTGCTCCTCACTGTAGAGCCGGTGCTTATTTCATACTTGTTATTGTTGTTTTCCCGCGATTCGAGGTGGGCTTTGTCGGTCCTGCTTGTTTGCATTACGCTGGCGATGCTGATACTGAATAAAGGGGAGGATAAAGTGTCACCTTATCATTTTTATTTTTCATGAGAATAGCAATGATCCTTCCTTCTTTGTCGGCGACCGGCCCTGGTATTATGGTGCGGGAACTCACCGGGGGCTTGCAGCGGCACGGACATCTGTGCAAAGTTTTTTATTTTGACGAGATCCCCGAAATCGAAATGCCCTGCCCGGTAGAGCGGATCGGTTTTTTTGACGCTATTGATCTTAAAAACTGGGATGTAGTCCACAGTCACATGCTCCGGCCTGATAGTTACATCGCCTTTCGCAAGGCGGTAGAGCGCGATCTCCGGCGCGTCCGGTTCGTCTCGACTTTGCATAATCCGGTATCCTACCGGGCCTTCAGGACGGGCTATGGCCGGCCGGCATCGGTGCTGGGTGTCCTGGCCTGGAAGGCGGCCCTTGCTGCATTCCACTCCGTGGTTGTCCTCAATTTGAGTATTTATGAAACGATTTCCGGGGTTTCCCGTAAAAAACTGGACATCGTTTACAACGGCAGGGATATCAGCCCTGCCCCTTGTTCTCTGCTGCTGTCGAAGGATAGCGTGCTGCGAGCACTGATTGAAAAATATTGCATAATGGGAACAGTGTCTAGTTTGACTAAAAGAAAAGGGCTGGATCAGATGATAAAGGCTCTGCCGCAGCTACCGGAATTTGCAGCTGTGATAGTGGGCAGCGGGCCGGAAGAGCGGTCATTGAAGTCGCTTGCAGAAGAATTGGGTGTACAAGAGCGCTGTTTCTTTGCGGGGCAGCAGGCCGACCCGCTGCCCTGGCATTCTCTGTTCGACGTGTTTGTCATGTGCTCCAGCTCCGAAGGTTTTCCGCTTGCCCTGATAGAGGCTGCGGCTAATAAAACCCCATCTGTACTTTCTGACATTCCCGTTTTTAAATCAATAGTGAGCGATAAGGAGGCGGTCTTTTATCAGCTTGGTCATATTGACTCGCTTGCGGCAGCTATTCGGCGGGCACATGATCATTCCTCAGCTTATTCGGACGCTATTGGGCGGTATTATACAGAGAACCTGACTGCCGATAAGATGGTAAATGCTTATCTGCGCGTATACAGAGGGGAGGGCGCAAGTGCCTGATCTTCATCGTTCTGCTGTTGTTTTTATTCTCCCTACCCTTAAGACAGGCGGAGGGAACCGGGTTTTTATCGAAATCGCCAATGTGCTTTGTCAAAGACGTCCCGTTACCTTGCTTTCTCCGAATAATTCGTCCGATAGTCACACCTTCTTTCTCAACTCCCGGGTAGAGCAGAGGAGCATCGGAGGTATGGCGGGTGGCAGAGTATCCAAACTGTTTAATATCCTGAGACTGGTGCGCTATGTGAACCGGCATCACCGGGGCGATGTGGTGATCGTGTCTGACCCCTTCCTGTCCGTTTTCTCCTGCTTACTGCGGGCCCGTTTTGTTTTACGGTTCTTCCAGTCGGACGACTATGCTCTCTTCGACGACGGTTATGTTCTGGGGAAAGGGAGCGCGCTTCAGCTTTACAAGCTCTTTACACGCATTTCGTATCGATATAAGGGAATCGGTTTCGTTTTCAACTCCAGGTTTGTATACGACCGGTTCTGCCTGACAGCCGGCGCTTCTCTCCATCCATACCGGCAGGTGAGCCCCGCGCTGAACCACCACGTTTTCCAGAGCAAAGGAAGGCCTCAGGGCAGCGCCGGCAGGATCACCATTTGCCTGGTGGCCCGTAAGCATCCTTTGAAAGGGCTTGACACTTTTCTGAACGCCTGGCGCGATCTGCCGTTTGAGTGCAGGCAGAACGTGGAGCGCGTGCTATTGATCTCTCACGATGACTTGTCGGCCTTTGACCTTCGCAATTGCGAGGTGATCAGACCCGCTTCTGATTACGATATCGCTGCGGCTTTTGAACGGTCGGATATTTTTATCTCGACTTCCCGGACTGAGGGCTTCGGTTTGCCGCCCCTCGAGGCAATGGCCTGCGGATGCGCCGTGATTACAAGCGACTCGGGCGGCGTTAATGAGTACGCGGAAGACGGACATAACTGCCTGATGTACCAGCCCGGAGACGAAGATGCGTTAAGAACCCTCCTGACCGGACTGATCAGCGATCCTGAGAAAAGGTGGCGGCTTGGGATAAAGGGGATTGAAACAGCGAAAAATTTTACCTGGGAGAAGTCGGCGCGTGCTCTTGAAGGGATCATTGATGTGCCGGTAAAGAAGTCTTACTAATACTGATTGAGGGTGAAGAACATGAAACAGCAGGTAACTGCATCTATCGTTTTGTACAATACAGATGCGTCAGTAAAGAAGACGATCGAAAGCTTCCTGGCCTGCAGTCTGCACGTGAAATTGTACCTGATCGACAACTCTCCGGGTGATACATTGAGGTCTCTCGCCTCAGACCCACGGGTGGAGTACATTCATAGCGGAGCTAACCTGGGGTTTGGGAGAGCACATAATGTTGCGGTGCGGGAGGTGATTGATTCGTCTCCTTATCATCTGGTGCTAAACCCCGACATTTCGTTTGAAAGGGGAGTTATTGAAGAGCTTTATACATTCATGGAAAAAAATCGGGGGGTAGGGCATGTAATGCCAAAGGTGTACTACCCGGATGGCAGTACGCAATATTTGTGCAAGCTTATTCCCACGCCTTTCGACCTGATCTTCAAGCGGTTTTTGCCCGCCTCGTTTTCGGATAAAAGGATGGAGCGCTTCCAGCTGCGATCCTCGGGGTACAACAAGGAAATGGATGTGCCCTATTTGTCGGGCTGCTTTATGTTTTTAAGGACCTCGGCTTTACGGGAAGTCGGCCTGTTCGATGAACGGTTTTTCATGTACCCGGAGGATATCGACCTGACCAGAAGAATCCATAGAAAGTACAGGACGGTGTTTTATCCGGAAGTTTCGGTGATACATGCACACGCTGCGGAATCATATAAAAGTTTCAGAATGCTGTATATCCATATAGCGAATATGGTGCGGTATTTTAATAAATGGGGTTGGTTATTTGACGCCGAACGGCGTAGGATAAACCAGAATATATTGAGTAAAGTAAAGAATAACGAAGGGTGAAAATTTGTTTAATTGGGGCATCTGGCTTTGTTGGATCACGCTTGATCGAGCTGCTTAAAGAGCATCACGAAGTCAGGAATCTGGATAAAAGGGAAAGTTCCTTTCATCCGGCTATTACACGTATAGTGGATGTGCGCGATGCGGATGGTTTGCGGCAGAAGCTTGCGGGCCAGGACGTTGTTGTCTTGCTTGCTGCGGAACACCGGGACGACGTGTCGCCAGTTTCCCTGTACTATGATGTGAACGTTCAGGGCGCGAAGAACGTGCTGGAGGCGATGGATGCGAATGGAATTAGGGACATTATTTTTATGAGTTCGGTCGCTGTGTATGGACTGAATAAGGAAAATCCGGCAGAGGACCATCCTGTTGACCCGTTTAATCATTATGGGAAAAGTAAATGGCAGGCAGAGGAAGTTTTAAGAGACTGGCATGAACAGGACCTGCTTTCGAGAAGCGTCACTGTCATTCGTTCGACGGTCGTCTTTGGTGAGCGAAACCGGGGAAATGTATACAACTTGCTGCGGCAGATTGCCGGCGGCCGGTTTCTGATGATCGGAAAAGGCAACAACAAGAAGTCGATGGCCTACATCGGGAACATCGTTGCTTTTATTCAACATTGCCTGCATAGGCTAAAGCCCGGCTACGAAGTCTACAACTATGTGGATAAGCCAGATTTTACCATGAACGAACTGGTTGCTCATGTAGGGCAGGTCTTAAAAAAGAGTATTCCTGCGCTCTACGTTCCTTATGTTATCGGGATGCTGGGAGGCTACACCTGTGATCTTGCGGGCCGGTTATTAGGAAAGAAGTTTGCTATAAGCGCTGTGCGGGTGAAGAAATTTTGTGCCACTACTCAATATGATTCTCTAAAGCTGCATGATACAGGTTTCCGACCTCCGTTTTCCCTTTCTGAGGGCCTCGCTCGTACGCTTGTCTATGAGTTTGCGCGGGAAGAGCAGCATGAGGACGAGGTTGTATTTGTAACCGAATAAAAGAATACCAGGCGTGCACAGAATAAAGTATATCAGTTTCGGCCAGGATAACGGATACAGCAACGCCGCTTCGGCCCTGATTCAGAAGCTCAGGGAGGAGGGCGTTGATGTGGACCGTGACAATGTGGCGCCGGGAAGCCCCTTTAAAACCGCGGTCGTGAAAAGCTCGCTGCAACAGGAAAATGAGTGCAGCGCCGTGATCATTCATACGATACCGGAGTATTTCCCCGACCAGTACAGAAAGGCCCGCGACCTTTATCCGCGTGCCAGGATCTGGGGGTATACTGCCTGGGAAACGGACCAGATCCCCGATCACTGGCCTGCTCTGATCAACCTCCTCGACGGCGTTTTTGTGCCCTCTAACTGGAATAAAGAGGTGTTCGTTCGCTGCGGTATCGTCATTCCTGTATGCGTACTTCCTCATATTTTCGAGGATTGGAAGCACGCAGATAAGTCCTGTCCCCTGCCTGTTAGCGATGGCTCGTTCTGCTTTTATACGATCGGGGAGTGGAGCGAAAGAAAGAACCTGCCGGCACTGATCCTCGCGTTCCACCAGGAATTTATGCCGGAGGAAAACGTTACCCTGGTGGTCAAAACCGGCTTGCTGGACTGGACCAGCTACAAACGGCGCTGCAGAAGTGCTTTTCGCAGAAGTTTTGGCAGATCGGCCGCAGCTTTTCGCAGACTTAAACGGCTTCATCGAATCGGCGGTAATGTGATCCATATGAATGGCCTGCTCAGACCGGAGCAGATCTGTTTCCTGCATCAGCGCGGCGACTGCTTCGTTACGGCCAGCCGCGGTGAGGGCTGGGGGCTGGGGGCTTACGAGGCTGCCTTTAGCGGAAATCCTGTGATCGCTCCGGCTCAGGGCGGGCTTCTTGACTTTTTGCCCCCGAACACACCTACTTTGCTGCTTATCAACTGATCCCCGTGGATACGGAATTCGGACGGGAGTCGTACAGCGCCAATCAGCTTTGGGCCGACGTTGATCAGTCAGCGCTCCGGAAACTGATGAGGCTGGTTTTTGAGGATCAGATGAAGGCCCGTCATAAGGGGGCCGCACTGAAAGAATACGTACATCAAAAGTTTGAGGGCCGTAAGATCGCTCAGGCTTGTTTAGCTGCTATTTATGAGAAGGTTTGACAATGTTTATCATTTTGTGTTTGGTCTGAAACCGCAGACCGAGCCCTTTCACCTTGCCTATTATCTTTGCCTGGCTTCTTGCCTGCAGGTGAACCGGCCCGAACGGATCTATTTCCATTATAAACACGAGCCATACGGGTACTGGTGGGACAGGATTAAGCCTTCGCTCGTCCTGAATCAGGTAGATACCGGCTCTTTTCTGGAAGCCTATGTGTACCGGGATAAGGCCGTGGCGCAGTACAGGTATGCGCATCTGTCGGACATCGTGAGGCTGGAAATGTTGCAGCAACACGGCGGAATTTATGCCGACATCGATACTCTCTTTGTGAATCCGGTTCCTGCGTCGTTCTTTGACGAGCATTGCATCCTGGGAAGAGAGCGGGTTGACACCAACACTGCCGCCGGAGCGGCGGCGGGAGGTTCGCTCTGTAACGCCTGGATCGCGGCAGAAAAGGGCGCTGAATTTATCCGGCTGTGGCTGGAGAATATGGAGGCTGGCTTCGACGGCAGCTGGAGCGCTCATTCTACCTTTCTGCCCTATACCCTCAGCCGGAACTACCCGGCCCTGCTGCACGTGGAGCCTGAGCACGCGTTCTATAAGTTCGACTGGACCCCGGAAGGCATCAGGAATATCTTCCGGCGAAACAGGACGGCAGACGCTGCCGACATCTATAGTATTCATCTCTGGAGCCACCTCTGGTGGGACCGCCGGAGGAAAGACTTTACCCGCTTCTGCAATGAAGATCTGACGGTGAATTATCTCCAGTTCTCTAACGCCACCTACGCCAGCTTAGCAAGGCGCTTTCTGCCCGGCGACCTGGAGTTTAGCAAAAGCGGCTACAGGAAGGAACGGTTGAAACAGTATTTACGATTTTAATTTGTGAGGATGCCCCGATTTACAAACGCAGTTTCTGCTCCTGCCGCCCAGGTGAAAGCAATGGTGGACCTCCTCCCCACAGGCCTTCATTTGTCATGGCGGTTCTCTGTATTCTTAACCGTGCTGGTGCCGGTGGTGGATGCTGTTCTTGCTTACTGGCTTTATGCCATCATCATGCTGCTGCAGTCAGGATCTTTCCATTTTTTGCACTTCCATCTTGGTTCACAGGATATTCCTCTCAGCATGGGCATCATGGTGCTCCTTACTGTGCTGAGGCAGGTCCTTGAACTATTCCTGCTTAACTACTCCAGGCAGCTGAGTCAGAAGTTCTTTGTATTCAGCTCAACCAGCCTGGTAAATAAGTACCTCCTTGAGCCATGGGTGGTGTTTACCGATGACAACAGGTCGCATAAGATCAAGCATTGTACAACCACGGCTCTCGATGCTGCTTTTTCTTATAATGTGATCTTAAACCTGCTTGGTTCGTTGTTTACGATCGCTTTTCTGGGTCTGGTGATCTTCATCCAGTCGCCTGTGCTGGCGTTCAGCCTGTTGGTATTGAACCTGTTGATGCTCGCTTTCTCGCGCCGGTTTTTATCTCCCCGGGTGGCAGAGGCAGCCCGGAATCACGACCAGGAGCAGAAAGAGGTTTACCAGAAACTTCAGGAGTTCTTCGACCTGAAGCGGGAGATCACCATGTATGGGGTGCACCAAAATTTCTCGGAAGTACTCGATAAGAAGATCAGGTCGCTGAGTAAGATCAAGACCGATCTGTCTATCCTGCCCCAGGTTCCGAGAGTGATCATCGAGATCCTGGTTGCCGTGGCTTTCGCCACCACCGTCCTCATCGTGTCGGGCGGCGAAGCGGGATCAAATCAGGAACTCATTGCCAGTATGGCCGCAGTATTGATCCTGGCCCGGAGGATCCTGCCCGCTCTCGCTCAGTTTTTGACGTCCTATAGTGAACTGCCGGGAGCTGTGGCAAACTTTGAGATCATCAGGTGGGAACTCAAAACACCGGTTCACCCGGGAAATGAACCCGCAGCGATGGAAACGGACGGCGATCTGCTGATCAAGCTTGACAATATCAGTTTTGCCTATCCTTCTTCTGCCGCTCTGCTGAGAGGGGTAAACCTGGACGTGCGGCAAGGTGACCGCCTCGCCATTTTCGGGCGAACGGGAAAGGGCAAGAGCACGCTGATGCAGATTGCCTCGGGCATCATACAGCCAGGCAGCGGACAAGTGCTGCTGGCCGGACGTTTGAAGCAGGAGAAGGCAAGGATGACTTATGTTGCTCAGGATGTGAAGCTGATAGCCGGAACTGTTTTTGAAAACGTTGTATTCGGGCATCCGCAGCCCGACGAAGGGAAAGTATGGAGGGTGCTCCGTGCTGCTTGTCTCGATCAGCATATACAGCAGATGCCGGGATCTCTTTTTGCGCAGATCGGCGACAACGGCGTCAAGTTTTCGGGGGGACAGCGGCAACGACTGGGAATAGCCCGCGCTCTGTATTTTGATCCTGAAGTGCTTTTCCTCGATGAGGCTACATCGGCAGTTGATGAAGCAACTGAAATGGCGATTATGAAAAATATTGATGAAGTGATGGGATCGGGGGCGGTTGTGTTTATTACGCACAGGAAATCGAATGCCGACAACTTTGCCAGCAGGTTCATTTATCTATAATGGAAGGATCAGGATTCTATTGGATAGTTAAGGGGTTACATGGAAAAGAATGAGGTTTTTATTTCTCTGATCGTAGCTACGCTGGGACGGACCCGCGAGGTTGATCTGCTTTTGTCATCCTTGTCGGGCCTGGAAGACGAGGGCTTTGAGGTGATCGTTGTGGATCAGAATGAGCATCATGAGCTGGAGGCCGTGATGGACCGTTACCGCGACCGGCTGGCCCTGAGGTATTTCAGGGTTTCGTTCAGGAGTGTAAGCAGGGCCAGAAACTACGGAGCGGACCATGCGAGGGGCAGCTGGGTGGGCTTTCCTGACGACGATTGCCTCTACGGCGGGCATAGCCTGCCCGAGCTCCGCAGAACGATAGCGGAAGGACAGTGGGATATTATAGCAGGTGGAATTGTGGATTTCGATAACAAGCTGATGAGCAGGACTTACCGGAAGAGTGCCAGGGTCGGCTGGCATAATATCGTTGGCCGCGTATCGGAGCCTTGTTTTTTTATGAAAAAAGAGGTGTTCAGCGGTCTTGGCGGGTTTGACCCTTCATTTGGCCCGGGTGGGTGCAATTTCGCCGGGGAGGGCATGGAACTCGGTCTGAAGGCGGTTGTGGCCGGGAAGAAAATGTTCTTCAACGCCGCTCTTCAGATCTATCATCCGAGCAAGGACGGCGACCTTTCTGCTATTGATTTTTCAACTAAATACAAGTACGCCTATGGCAACGGCGCTTCGCTGGTGGCCCATAAGCCGGTGCTGGCCTATTACCAGCTATCGCGCTTTTTATTGCTCTTAGTCCCGAAAATGCTGTGGCGGCCGAAGTGGAACAAGACCAGGGTGCTGCTGTACTCGCTGCTGGGGTACTATGATGCAGTGATCTTAAAAAAAGTGCGGCAGGAGATCATTTCGAGATGAAGGAACTGAGAAAATTACTTTTCATATCACCCGTTTGGCCTGATCCCGCAGGAAGCGGAAGGGAGAAGCGTGCGGCCCTTTGGCTGCGCAGCCTCGGGGAGGAGTACGACGTCCATCTGCTGGTGCTGCAGTCATCGTGCTCAGCGGGGATGCAGGTTAAGTCGGATCGGGAGCGGCTTATTCAGGTTCATTTTTCAGCCCTGAGTAAATTCCTGTATCTCTTTTCATTCCTTTTCTCCCTGATCGCAGGGCGAAGACTGGCGGGCACCCCTCTGTGTTTTTGGCTGCCGCTGGGCCGCCCTCAAAAAAAGCAGCTGCTCGACGCGTACCCGGATGTTGTGTTTGATAAGGTCCTGTGCTTCAGATTGTATCTTTCTGAATATGCCGGGTTCTTCAGTTCCCTGCCAGGCCGGCCGACCACAGAACTCGACATGGATGATCTTGAGTCGGATACCTGGGATAAGATCGCGGCTCTGCACCGGAAGAAAAGGGACTGGAAAAAATGGCTTTTCTGCAGGCTCACTGCGTTTCAGTTCAGGAGGAACGAAGGGCGTGCGTGTGCGCTCTTTCCTGTAATTTATATCTGTTCGCAGGATGACCAGCACCTGCTGCAGCGGCGTTACGAGCATCCTGATGTCCGGGTGTTCGTTAACAAGGTCTTTGGCCGGGCCAGGTCTCCCCGCATCTCTGCGCCGACCAGCAATCTGGTCTTCACCGGCTCTCTGGGGTATTATCCGAATGAAGAGGCTGTTGTGTGGTTTATACGGCACGTTTTACCGAAGCTGCGCAGCAGCAGCAAGGAGATCTGCCTTCATATTGCCGGCTTTTCGGCGCCTGCACGGCTGGAGGCACTTTTCGCTTCCACTCCCGGCCTGGTGTTTTACAGGGACCTGGATGATATTGAAAAGCTATATGCGCGGGGCGCTGTTGCCATATCTCCGCTGCATGCCGGAGGCGGTACGAAGCTGAAAGTGATAGAGGCGATGTGGTTTGGTCTCCCTGTTGTGGCGAGCTCTGAATCAGCCCGCGGCCTCGGGCTCAGGCACGGAGAGCATTATTTGCTGGCAGACAGCCCTGAGGATTTTATTGCCGCCTGCACCGCCCTGCTTCAGGATGAGTCGCTGTACCGGAGGATATCAGCAAATGGAAACAGGTGGATAGGCGAGCACTATTCGTTTGTCGAAAAGCGACCGGAGCCGGTGCTGTAGAATGAATACGATTTATACACCTGTATATAGGATGCCTTACCAGAAGATACTGTGAAACTGAACTTGCTACCCGGATTGAAAAGACTGCCGCTGACGGATCTTATTAAGTTTTTAATTGTATATGTTGCCCAGCTGGCGCTGGAAAATATGCTGCGCCATACAGTGGCGGCAGCCGACTACCTGGTGTTCAGCCCGTCCCTGACTTTTTTTGCAGGCCTTGTGGTCTATGCGTTTAAGCCGGGCTTCAGATGGTTTGCCTTGTTGCAGCTCCTGGGCTTTGCCCTGTTCCTGATGTGCTATATTCCGCATAATTACTATTTCAACCTGTTTTCCTTTTATAGCAGGTACGACTATCTATTTCTGAACACGCGAGCTGTGCTGGGCGGTTTATTGCTTGCCTCTCTTTGTCTGGGATTTGTACTTCTCTTTGCAAAGATGCAGTTTGTCGTGCTGGCTTCGCTGCGGAAGCGGGTGCAGGTAATCATTACTTTTTATGCGATCTTGCTGGGAGGCAAAGCCGTATGGATATTGGTGAACCCTATTCCTTCAGTTTCCGCCGCTTCACGCATGCTGACCGTTGCCGACATAAGCACCTTCAGGAGTATCGGTATCGACTATGAAAAGTTTGCTACAGGCGTAGCTACACGCTACAGATGCGCCGGGCTCAACAACTTCAGCCCGTCGTGGCATTATCTTTCTGATCAGAATGGCGACCGCGATCTGCTGATCCTGATGGAGAGCTGGGGCACGTTGAAGGACCCTGCTCTTCAGCGGAAATGCATCAACTACCTTCGCGGCTTGTTTCCCGCCTCGCGGGCGGACAATGGAAAAGTCACAGGACCGCTCTTTGATGAAGCCTGTTTCCACGGAAATACAGCTTCTGCGGAAGGACGCGAGCTGCTGAATGTCAACGACGAGGAATCGTATCAGTCTTTTCTTAATAATCCGAAGCTCGCTGCCTTTAATATTGTGAAACAGAAAAAGATGCAGCAGCGCTTCACTATTGCAGGCTTTACTGCTTCTATCGCTTACGGCAGGAACTGGAGCAATGCAGAGGGCTTCAGAAAGCTGATCGGCTTCGATTCGCGGTTCTATTACGAAGACCTGGCTAAAAGGCCGGCCGCCCCGCTGAACCGGGAGTCGCCTTACAAAGCCGTAGATGATGAGGTGATGATCGACAGCCTTTTCGAGGAAAGCCAAAAACACGCGAAGGTGTTCGCGTACGGACTTACGATCAATACGCATAGCCAGTTTACCCTCGATCATGCCCGCGTCGATCCTGTTGAGTACCGCAGGGCGCGGGCTCTGATGCTCCCGTGTTTTAGCGGCAATATTCACGCCTTCGATCAGTTTTTCAGGATCAGCCGGATCCTCAGGCATATTAGTGTGCGGCTGAGGGAACAACCCCGCCTGTTCGACAGGGTGCTTATTATCGGCGACCATGCTAATCCCGATATCCGCAGCCGGGAACTATACAGCCAGGAAAAAGTGCCCTATATTTTCATAGGCAGCACGGTGCCGGCGGGAAGAAGTGAAAAGCAGCAGCCGTGAGCCGATGTTCTTCATCAGTATTTAGCAAACGCTTTGATAACTTAGTTGAGAAGCTGTTGTAACGTTTCTTACTTTTGTCTCGTATTCGTCAATAAGTTGTTCATGAGCTGTGACTGCAAGACGGGTTTTATTTGCCGGGGTGATTTTGCGGCGGCTGAAAAACAAATAGCTTTTAAAGAAAAATTAGTTTTGATAATAAACATATCTTGTTAACTTTGAGCTTTGTAAATAAACCTTATTACTTTATCTGCCGGATTTAATAAAAGAAAATGATTACTTCAATTCTTGTTTTAGCATTCAGCTTTTTTATAGTTGCTTTTTCCATCAAGCCAATTATTACCATTGCTATCCAAAAAAGACTTTTCGATGCACCTACCGAAGCGCGCAAGATCCATAAGCGTATTATTCCGAACCTCGGCGGCCTGGCGATCTTCACCGGTTTTCTGCTTTCAACGGCTCTTTTTGTGAAGGATTCGGAAATCCTGAATGCAAACTACATTCTGGCAGCGGGGGTAGTGATCTTTATAACAGGTTTGAAGGATGATATTATTGGAGTAGATCCGATGAAAAAGTTCATCGCGCAGTTTGCTGCGGCCTTTATCATTACAATACTGGGCGATCTGAGGATCATGGACCTCGGCGGGCTGCTCGGCGTGCATCAGCTGGCTTATCCGTTTAGCATCGGCTTGAGCGTGTTCCTTTTCGTAGGAGTGATCAATGCCTATAACCTGGTTGACGGAATTGACGGACTGGCGGGCTTCCTGGCGGTGATGATTTCCCTGGTATATGCCGGCTTATTTTACATGGGCGGCGAAACGCAGTGGACTTACCTTTGCCTGGCGCTGGCGGGCTCAGTAGGGGGATTCCTGGTTCACAATGTGTCTCCGGCCCGCATCTTCATGGGCGACTGCGGCTCTCTGATGATTGGGTTTATGGTATCTGTGTTGACTATTCATTTTCTTAATATGAGCGCCGGCAACCCGGTATTATTTGACGGTTTTGCTGTCAGCTCGGCTCCGGCACTTGCGCTGGCTATTGTTGCCCTGCCCGTGTTTGACACACTCCGGGTTTTTACCATCCGGATACTGAATCAGCAATCGCCGTTTAAAGCAGACCGCAACCACATGCACCACCGCATGCTGGATCTCGGCCTTACTCATATGCAGGCGACAGGGGTGCTGGTACTGGTGTCGCTGCTCTTTGTGGGAACAGCACTCGCTTTACAGCCGATCGGGAATAACCAGCTCGTGGCGACCTTGCTTTTGATTGTACTGACACTGAATACGGGCCTTTCTATTTATCTCTATAGTAAGCGCCTGAGCCAGCAACATCCCGCGGCAACTCAGCCTGCTGCCCGCGGACGGATAAAAGCGGCGGTTCCCAATCCTTCATCTGCTGCTGAGACCAAGAAGTTTGCCGAAAGTGTTTTACGCGAAGTGGCGAAGCACAGCTAGAGGCTGGCTTCCACCCGTTCTCTCATAATGTAATCTGATAATTCCTGTATGGGGTGAGCAAGGATCTTTCCTGTCTTCAGGTGATGTTTTTTACACACCTTCCCCAGCACGTCGCGGAAATGCCATGCGATTGATCCTACGAAATGACAGGGATGATTCCTGTGATCGGGATAGGGCAGGATATGTGAGTGTACGAAGGCTTCCATTCCCTCCTCTATTAAGTTATCTATATAGGAATCGCCGCGGTGCTCACTTAAAAAGGGTGCGAACGAGGCCAGCCAGATGTTGGGAAGAGGACGCTGGTAAACATTCTTGATCACCACTTCCTTGTCGATGTAGAAGGATTCGCGGAAATCTTTTTTTAATCCTTTTGGCATCTTGCCATAAAGAAAACCGGTGATCAGCTTTTTTCCGTACCATGCTCCGGAACCTTCGTCCCCGAGGATAAAGCCCAGTCCGTGTTTCCCGTACTGCACTTCCTGTCCGTCGAAAAAAGCGATATTGGAGCCTGTACCCAGGATGCAGGTATATCCCCTGCCGTTGCCGCAGGTGGCGTAGGCGGAGCCGACAGCGTCGTTCTCTACGTTGATGAAAGCATTTTTGAAAACATGAGACAGGCCGTTCGACACCATTTCCCGTTTATCGGGATTGGAGCAGCCTTCACCGAAGAAATAAACCTCTTTAGCCTTTTCGGCATACTTCTTTATTTCATGGTCCTGCGAAAAAATCCTTGCGATGTCCTTTTCGTTCGTAAAGAAAGGGTTAATACCTTTCGTGCTGAAACTAACCGGCCCGGTGTTTTCGATGTTTATAATCCAGTCTGTTTTTGAAGATCCGCTATCTGCAACTAATATCATCTTTAAATCTCTTCCAAAGCCTTTGCTGTCAAAGGTTTCCCAATGAATCTGGCAACAAGGGCAAGGTCCTCTACTTGTTTTAGGTCGTTAGGGTCAAGAGACGAAGATAACATATAAATTTTGAAATTCGAATTGAACTTCTGCTTTAATTCCTCCAGTTCCTGGATAAGCTCAAAGCCGGTCATGCCGGGCATACGGATGTCGAGGAAGATCACTTCCGGCGCCTCGTTGTTCTCCAGCGCCCGTATTAAATAGCTCATTGCCCGGAAGGGCGAGTCCATCACAACGATATTCTCGGCAAAACGAATGCCTTCGAGGATTTTGCGATTAATTAAATTGTCGATATAGCTATCGTCAATGAGTAGAGCTGATTTGTACTTAAATTCTTCCATGAGAGCGATCTCCTTGTATACCTGATCTTAATCTATTGTATACGGCTAGTGTTAATGTAAAGTTTCGTAAAAAAAGTTAATTTTTTGTTTTTTTTAAAAAAAGATCGCTTTTACTTGAGAAATTGATGTTGTCCTATCGTAATTCATTTTTCATTAGCAAAAAAGCTGCCAGTATTGCACTGCAGAAGGAAATGTTGCTGAGCTTTTCCAAGCTCTATTGGCCGGAGCGTGCAAAAGCAGGTACTGCTGCGCCTGCACTTCTGCCTGATTTTGTGTTGATTAGAGATTCAGCGTGCCAGCGAGCTCCTTGAGGGCGATTTCGGCTGCCTTGGCCTGGTACTGCGCATCGGTAAAGCGGACGCTCGCATCGACATAGTTGCGTTGGGCCTCCCTGAATTCTACGGGAGTGACGCTCCCCAGCCGGAACTTGGCCAGCGTAATTTCCATGTTCTGCTTGGCCACGTTCTGATTGCTTTCTTCGAGCTTGACAAGCTGAAGATTGGTCTGGTAGGTCTGGTAAGCAGAAAGCAGCTGGGCGGCTACATTCCGCCTCTGGCGTTCCAGTTCGAGCTGTGCATTTTCAATTCGGATCTCTGCGTTCTTCTCGTTCCTCTTTTGCAGAAAGCCGTTGAAAATATTGACGGACGCGGTGAGCCCATAGGTGAAGCCCCGGCCTCTGGCGTCGCGGGCGAAGCCGAGCTCCGAGTGGGAACGAGTGAAGTTATATCCCGAAGTCACACCCACCAAGGGATAGCGGAAGGCCTTTACCTGCTGCTCGTTCAGCCGCGCGATCCGCTCGTTGATGAAGGCGGTCTGGATGGCGGGATTTTGCTGCGAGGAAAGGTTCTGCAGCTGGTCATATTGCAGGCTGCGGTCGACCAGGATCGTATCGCCAACGGTAAAGTCGGTACTCACGTCCCGGGCCAGCAGTTCGTTCAGTACCACCTTGGCCGACCTCACCGCGTCGCGCTGCCTCAGCAGGCTGGTCGTGTCGGTGTTCAGGTCGACCGTGGCCGTGAGCACTTCGAGCTTGGCAGCCTTGCCGATCTGGTACCGGTTCTGTGCGGTCTTGAGGCGCAGCCGGGAGATGGCAACGGCAGTGTCGGTAGCATCGAGCTGCTGCTGCAGCCGAATGAGGTTGTAATAGGTGTTGATCACGTCAGACACCGTACTGAGGATCGTTGCCCTCATGCTTGTTTCGTTCAGCTTCTGCAGCTCCTGCAGCTCCTTGTAGTTGGCAAACATGGCAAAGCCGTCGAAGATGGTCCAGTTGAGGCTCACCCCGTAGCTGGTGTTGGTGTTATGCGCGCGGTCTACTTCCCGTACCGAGCCATCGGCCTGCGTTTGCCGCGTGTTCTGGATGGATGAGTTGTTGCTCAGGTTGCCTGTTACTGCCGGCAGCATCCCCGCTCCGGCGAGGCTCACATTGTTTTCGCTGATCCTGGTATTGTTCTTCGAAATGCGGATGTTATAATTGTTCTGAAGGGCGATGCGCACCGCCTCCTCCAGCGTGAGCACCTGCGCATTACTCTGCAGGCTCAGTATGAGTAGAAAAAGACTGAAATGGAATTTCATTGTTTATAGCTGTTGGCGGTTGGCAATTGGCTTTTGGCAATTAGCTTTTGGCTTTTTAGCATACGCACCGCCTGTCTTGTTTTTATTTACTTACTACTTATAACTTACTATTTATTATCTGAGCGATTCCCAACTGCCCATCGCTGACTGCCAATCGCTAAGTCCCAACTGCCAATCGCCAACCGCTAATAGCTAAAAGGCAAAGACGCTTCTTTCTCTTCAATTGCTGGTAGCTTTTGTTGCCTTTTCTCCCTCGACCACATGGAATAGATGGCCGGGATGATGAACAGCGTCAGGATCAGGGAGAACAAGGTACCTCCTACGATCACGATGCCCATTCCGGTACGGCTCTGTGCAGCGGCGCCGAGGGCCAGTGCGATGGGAAGGGCACCAAGTGCGATGGCCAGACTGGTCATCAGGATGGGGCGCAGACGCGCTTCCGCGGCTTCTACAATGGCTTCCATCTTACTGCGGCCCTCTTCTCTCAGCTTGTTGGCGAATTCGACGATCAGGATCCCGTTCTTGGTCACCAGGCCGATGAGCATGATCGTGCCGATCTGGCTGAAGATGTTCCAGCTTTCGCCGCACAGCCATAGCGAGAGCATGGCACCCGCAACGGCCATCGGGACGGTGAGGATGATGATCAGCGGATCGATGAAGCTCTCAAACTGTGCGGCCAGGATCAGGTAGATCAGCAGCAGGGCCAGTCCGAAAGCAAAGAGGGTGTTTGAGCCGCTTTCTACAAAGTCGCGCGACTCCCCGCTGAGGGCCGTTGAAAAGCTCTCGTCGAGCACCTTGGCCGCAATCCGGTCCATTGCCTCGATCCCGTCGCCGATGCTCCTGCCCGGCGCCAGTCCTGCCGACACGGTTGCCGAAAGGTAGCGGTTGTTATGGTACAGCTGGGGCGGACTGCTCTGCTCCTTCATCGTCACCACGTTATCCATCTGGATCAGCTGGCCTGTATTGCTCCTGACATAGATCGACGTGAGGTCGAGCGGCGTGCTGCGGTCGGCCTTGTCGAACTGCCCGATCACCTGGTACTGGCGCCCGTTCATCATGAAGTAGGCGAAGCGCTGCCCGCTGAGCGACAGCTGCAGCGTCTGAGCTACATCCAGCACCGAGACGCCCAGGCTCCTGGCTTTGTCGCGGTCGATGGAGATGTTGATCTCGGGCCGGTTGAACTTCAGATCGACATCACTCACTGTAAAAGTGGGATCTTTACTCACTTCATCCATGAACTGCGGAATCTTGTCTTCCAGCTTCTTAAAGTTGGGAGCCTGAATGATGTACTGGATGGGAAGACCGCCGCGCCGGTTCACGGAGATGGTCGGCTGTTCGGTCACCAGGATCTTTCCTTCGGTATACTTTCTGGTCATCTTCGTGAGCTGCGCCGCAATTTCTTTCTGCGAACGCTCGCGCTTATCGGGAGGGACCAGCCTGATCAGCATGCGCCCCGAGTTGATGGAGGCAGAGCCGAAGCCGGGCGAGGTCATCACCAGGTTTACATTTTTTTCGGGGACGGAATCGTTCACCAATTGCGTGAGTTCTTCCATAAAACGGTCCATATAGTCGAACGAGGCTCCTTCGGGCGCGCTTACCACGGTGCGGAGGTAGCTCCGGTCGTCGTAAGGGGCGGTCTCTTTCTTCAGAATGGTGAAGAAAAGCCCGATCAGGGCCAGACAGCCCAGCAGAATGGGAAAGCTAAGCCATTTCTTTCGCATGAAGGTATTGAGTGAGCTGGCGTAGCCTTTGTTCAGTCGTTCGAAGTAGGGTTCGGTGAGCTCGTAGAACCGCGACTTTTTATGTGTGCCTCCCTTCATCAGGTAGGCGTTGAGCATGGGCGTGAGGGTAAGCGACACGAATGCCGAGATGAGTACCGCGGCGCCGATGACGACGCCGAACTCGCGGAAGAGCCGCCCGACGAATCCTTCGAGGAAGATCACCGGAAGGAATACCGCCGCCAGGGTGATGGAAATGGAGATCACCGGAATGAAGATCTCGTTGGCCCCCTTGATGGCTGCCTCTACCGGCGACATGCCTTCTTCTACCTTCTTAAAGATGTTCTCGGTAACCACAATCCCGTCGTCGACCACCAGTCCGGTGGCCAGCACGATGGCCAGCAGTGTCAGCACGTTGATGGAAAAGCCCATCAGGTACATAATGAAGAAGGTGGCAATGAGCGATACGGGAATATCGATCAGCGGCCTGAATGCGATTCCCCAGTCGCGGAAAAAGAGGTAGATGATCATGATCACCAGGATGAGGGCGATCAGGATCGTCTCGGCTACCTCGGTGACCGACTGCCTGATGAATATCGTATTGTCAATGGCAATGTTCAGCTTGATGTCCTCGGGCAGCTCATGTTTAAGCTGCTCGAACCTTTCACGGAATGCTGCGGCAATCTCCAGGTAGTTGGTGCCCGGCTGGGGGATGATGGCCAGGCCGACCATCGGTTCGCCCGACTGGGTCATCTCGGTTTCCAGGTTTTCGGGGCCTAATGTCGCATTTCCGATATCGCGGAAGCGGATGATCTTGTCGCCTTCGCTGCGGATGATGAGGTTGTTGAACTGCTCCTCGTCGGAAAGGTTTCCGAGTGTGCGCACGCTGAGCTCCGTATTGGCGCCTGTCAACTTGCCCGAAGGAAGTTCGACGTTTTGCTGATTCAGGGCGGTGCGGACATCGCCAACGGTGAGGCCGTAAGAGGCAAGTTTCACCGGGTCGATCCAGAGGCGCATTGCATATTTTTTTGTCCCCAGATCTGCACGCTGCTCACTCCCGGAATGGTTTGTACGCGCTGCGAGATGACGTTCTCGGCGTAGTCGCTCAGGGCCATCTGATCGCGCTTATTGCTTTGCACGGTCATGGTGACGATGGGTTCGGAATCGGCGTCGGCCTTCGATACGACCGGGGGCGCATCGATATCCTGCGGAAGGCTTCGCGTGGCCTGCGACACCTTGTCCCTCACGTCGTTGGCTGCTTCTTCGAGGTTCTTGTCGAGGTTGAACTCGATGGTGATGTTGCTCGATCCCTGGTTGCTTGACGAGGTGATGTTGCGGATGCCGTCGATCGAGTTGATCGACTTTTCAAGCGGCTCGGTGATCTGTGATTCGATGATATCCGGGTTGGCGCCTGAGTAGCTCGTCCTGACCGATATGATGGCCGGGTCTATCGAGGGGTACTCGCGCACGCCCAGGAAGGTATAGCCGATCACGCCGAACAGGATCAGCATGAGGTTTAGTACGATGGTAAATACCGGTCTTTTAATGCTGGTGGTTGATAAACTCATAATCCTCCTCTACTTCCTGCCCGTCTTGATCTTAACCGGGCTTCCTTCTTTTAATGCCATGATGCCCGTGGTGAGCACCGTGTCGCCTGCTTTGAGGCCTGATGTAACCAGCACGTCTTTTTCGGTACGTGTAGCTGTCTCGATCATCACTTCTTTCGCCTTGCTGTTCTGGGCTATAAATACCTTTTTCCCTCCCTGGACCGGAATGACTGCTTCTGTGGGTACCAGGAGGGCCTGGTCGAGCGTCGACAGCGGTAATTGAATGCTGGCGAACGCCCCGGGGATCAGGGATCCGTCGCTGTTGGAGGCGCGCGCCCGGAGCTGCAGGGTACGTGTTGCCGCTTCTACCCGCGGCTCGATGGCGTAAACTGTGGCGCTGTATTTTTTGTCGGAGCCGGCCACGGAAAACGTGAGCCTGGTGTTGTTCCTCACCGACTGGGAGTATTTTTCGGGGACGGAAAAGGTGATCTTCACAGGATCGAGGCTGACGAGGCTGGTCACGGTGGTGGTGGGGGTGACGTATTCTCCCTGCGAGATGCTGCGAAGTCCGATCTTCCCGCTGAACGGCGCCCGCACCACTGTTTTGGCGAGCTGCGCGCGGATGAGCTGGGTTTGTGCCCGCAATGAGCGGTAGTCGGCCAGCGCCACGTCGTATTCTTCGCGGCTGATGGCTTCTTTGGCTAGCAGCTGCTTTGCGCGGTTCTCTGTTTCGGCCGCCAGGTTCTCGCGGGTGACGGCCTGCGCCAGCTGTGCCCGCAGTTCGGAGTCGTCGATCTTTAAGAGCACCTGCCCTTTCGACACTGAGCCTCCTTCACGGAAAGAGATGCTGCGCACAATTCCCTGCACTTCACTGCGGATCTGTACTTGTTCGTTCGGGTCGATTGAGCCGGTTACGGTCAGGCTGTTATTGAAGCGGGTGGGGGATACCACCACACCGTTCACCGGAACCGGCCGGTCGCCTCCGCCTCCCGCACCTTTCGGGCCCGGCCCTCCTGCTCCTGATTTCTCCGATCCTTCGTTCGTTTTAATACGGTAGATAACAAGTGCAACTAATCCAATGATCAGGACGGCATAAACAAGGTGTTTTATCTTCATTGTAACTGGTGTGTGTCAGCGGCCTTACTTCAAGCTATCCTGATGAATGTCAACGGCTTTTAGTAGGTAATACTGGCGAAGTAATTTATGTTTTAAAAACAGTAAAATTACGGCTGTAAGTATTGGGAATGGTTGCTGTATCGATTATTTTACACGCCACGGCGTGTAAAATAATCGATAGCTGTTCGCAATTGGCTATTGGCAGTTTGGCGGTTGGCTATTGGCTATTAGCTATTAGCTTTTGCCGTGTGTCCAACAGTGATTCAAAACTTACTACTTATTACTTACCACTTCCCCTAATGGCTAATTGCCAAATGCCAACAGCAAATCGGTAATCGCCGCAGGCGATTACCGATTTATCCTTACTTTTGCCGCCAATGAATAAGTATATTTTTCTGCTGATCGCTATGATATCTTCTGTTGAAATGGCAGATGCGCAAAGCCAGATTGCTTTTAAGGTTTCTTTCTCGGAACCGCAGGCGCATTACGCTGATGTTGAAATGCAATTGTCCGGTAATAAAAAGGACTTTATAGATGTAAAGATGCCGGTATGGGCTCCGGGCTCGTATCTGGTGCGTGAGTTTTCTAAAAATGTAGAGGGCTTTACGGCTAAGGGGACAGATAATTCGTCCCTGCCGGTTCAGAAGCTTAACAAGAATACCTGGCGCGTGAACACAGGGGGCAAGTCTGCCGTGCGTGTATCGTACAGGGTCTATGCTTTTGAGATTTCGGTAAGAACAAGCTTTATCGATGAGTCGCATGCCTTCCTTTCGCCCACGGGGATCTTTATGTACGTCGACGGGCAGGTGAGACAGCCTTCTACGGTGACGATCGAGCCGTATAAGAGCTGGAAGAAAGTGTCGACCGGCCTCGAACCTGTTAAAGGCAAGACGAATACCTTCTATGCTGCTGATTTTGATATTCTGTACGATTCTCCTATTGAGGTCGGAAATCAGGATGTGTTTGAATTTCAGGCCGCCGGGGTGCGCCATGAGGTAGCCATGTACGGCGGAGGTAACTATGATAAGACCAGGCTCCAGGCCGATATGGCACGCATTGTGGAAGAGGAGACTGCGGTCTTTGGCGAGAATCCGAATAAGCATTATGTGTTTATTGTTCACAACTACCAGAGCTCTGGTGGCGGCCTTGAACATCTGAATTCTACGGTTCTGGGTGCTTCCAGACTTAACTATAATACCGAGAAGGGCTATAAGGGCTTCCTCGGGCTGGTTGCCCACGAGTATTTCCACCTCTGGAATGTGAAACGGCTGCGGCCGATCGCCCTGGGTCCGTTCGACTACAGCAACGAGAATTACACGACCGACCTTTGGGTGGCGGAAGGCTTTACGGCTTATTACGATAACCTGATGCTGCGCAGGACGAACGCCTACACGCCTGAAAAGTACCTGGATGTGCTGTGTGAGGATATCACCATCGTGGAGAACCAGCCGGGCAGTAAAGTTCAGCCTGTTACCGAATCGAGCTTTGACGCCTGGATCAAATATTACCGTCCTAACGAGAACTCGAAAAATACCACGATCTCTTATTACAACAAGGGCGCCCTGCTTGGGGCAATCCTGGATCTGGAGATCCTGAACGCTACTAAAGGGGAGAAAGGCCTGGATGATGTGATGAAGGCGATGTACGACGAGTACTATAAGAAACAGAAGAGGGGCTATACCAGTGCCGAATTCAAGGCGATGGCGGAGAAGATTTCAGGACTTTCACTGGATAACTTCTACAAGGACTATGTAAATGGTACCGCTCCTTTGAATTATAACGTGCACCTTGGACATGCAGGCTTGACCCTCGTGAACGAGAATGAAGGTAAGAACGCCGCGTCTGTGGGCGTGGTGACTGCTCTTAAAGAGGGCAGGCTGGTAGTGACTACTGTCCTGAGGGGCGGCGCGGGCTGGACCAGCGGCGTGAATGTAAATGATGAGATCATTGCTGCAGACGGTTACCGTACTGCTGCCCAGGTCGACCTCGACAAGATCCTCGCTTCTAAGCGGGCAGGCGAGAAGCTCAGCCTGCTGGTGGCGCGTGACGGTCTGATGAAGACCATTGAGGTTACGCTGACTGCCGACAATACCGGGAAGTTCCATATCGAGGGGGATAAGAACGCTTCGCCGGAGCAGTTGCTGGTTAGGAAGAAATGGCTGAAGCTCTAGCGGGCCCGTTGTTAACGGCGATTGGCGATTGGCGATAGGCGATTGGCTATTAGCTGTCGGCTATCAGCTGTTGGCGATTGGCTGTCAGCTGTCGGCTATCAGCTGTCGGCTGTCGGCTGTTGGCTGTTGGCTATTAGCTATTAGCTGTCGGCTATCAGCTGTCGGCTATTAGCTATTAGTTGTCGGCTATCAGCTATCGGCAGTCAGCAATCCTTTAAAGAGCGATTAATCATCTCAATAACACAATTAGACTTTTACAAAAAACGTTCATGACCTGCACGGACAAACGGGGATGAAAGTTGTCGAGTGTTCTTCTTGGCCTTTGAAAAACAAATAGATTTTCACAAAAAATATTAACTTCGCTTTATGTCAAAGTTTGCTGAGGAGTTTAGTAAAGAGTCGGAAGTAAAAGCGTTTGATACCGATCATCGCCGGGTGATCAACTTCAACATGGGCAGGTACCATACAGCGGTGGAGCGCGGCTTGTCAAAGCTGGCCAACCTGGAGGCTTCTAAGAAAAAGGCTCATGTGATCAAGTGGAAGGTGATGGAAAACCTCGACAAGCTCCTGCCGGAGTTTGAAGCGAACTTTCAGAAGCGCGGCGGAAAGGTGATCTGGGCCAACGACGCCGAGGAAGCGCAGGATGAAATCCTGAAGATCCTGAGAAAGGCTCATGCCAGGACGGTCATCAAGTCGAAATCGATGACAACTGAGGAGATCCATTTGAATGAATTCCTGCACGAGCATCAGATTGAATCAGTAGAAAGTGACCTGGGAGAATACATTGTTCAGCTCCTGGGGCAGAAGCCCTATCATATTGTGACGCCGGCGATGCACCTGAGTAAGGAGGATATTGCAAAGCTGTTTCACGAGAAGTTTGATACCCCGGCAGATGCAACGCCGGAGCAGCTTACGCTTAAGGCCCGCGAGCTGCTGCGTGAAAAATATACAACTGCTGATGTCGGCATTACAGGTGCTAACTTCCTGATTGCCGACACGGGAAGTATTTCGGTGACAGAAAATGAAGGGAACGCGCGGCTGTCGACTACTTTTCCGAAGATACACATCGCTATTGCCGGGATTGAAAAGCTGATCCCTTCTATTGCCGACCTTGATCTGTTCCTCCCGCTGCTGGCGACGCACGGCACGGGGCAGAACTTGACGGTATACAACACGATCCTGAGCGGTCCCCGACAGGAAGGGGAGACCGACGGGCCGGAAGAGATGTATGTGATCTTGCTTGATAACGGACGCACCAATCTGCTTGGCCATGTGGAGCAACGCCAGGGCCTGTACTGCATCCGCTGCGGCGCCTGTCTGAACGCCTGCCCTGTCTATAAGAATGTGGGCGGTCATACCTACAATACGACGTACAGCGGGCCCATCGGCTCGGTGATCACCCCTCACTTTAAAGGGATGGAGGACTTTAAGCATCTGAGCTACGCCTCCAGTCTCTGCGGCAAATGTACGGAAGTGTGTCCTGTAAAGATCGACATCCATAAAATGCTGCTCCTGAACCGTAAGGAGGCGGTGGCTGACGGCCTTCCTTCAAAAGCTGAAAAGCTGGGCTGGAAAGGCTGGCAGCGCGCCATGCTGAAGCGCAGCTGGATGGACATGTTCGGAGGAAAGTTCAAGAACTTTATTTTAAAAACCTTCTTTAAGAAGAGCTGGGGCAAGTACCGCGAAATGCCTCAGGTTGCAGATAAGTCGTTCAGTAAGCAATGGAAAGAACGGCGAAACTAAGTTTCGCCGTTCTTTCCATTGCTGGCGATTGGCGATTAGCTATTCGCAGTCAGCTGTCGGCTATCAGCATTCAGCGTGGGCCTTCGGCCGCTGTTTGCGATTAGCGATTAGCGGTTAGCGATTAGTAATTGTCTGTTCGCTATCAGAACGCTGATGCTGCACCTCAGCATCTATTCTCTGAAAGCTGATTGCTGAAAGCTGATAGCCAATAGCCAATAGCCAATAGCTATCAGCCAATCTCCAACGTCCTTCAACTTTATTTGCTCTTTATTGGCAGAGTTGTAGCTTTGTCTCTTTCCAATCTCATTTTACATGGATAAGTTAAATCGAAAAAAGGATGCACTTGACTATCATGCTCATGGGCGTCCCGGTAAGATTCAGGTATTACCCACCAAACCAACCAATTCTCAAAGAGACCTCACGCTGGCTTACTCACCAGGAGTAGCCGAGCCTTGCCTGAAAATCGCGGAAAATACGGATGATGTTTATAAGTATACGGCCAAGGGAAACCTTGTAGCGGTGATCAGTAATGGTACTGCCGTACTTGGACTAGGCGATATTGGTCCGGAAGCCGGAAAGCCGGTGATGGAGGGGAAAGGCCTGCTGTTTAAGATCTTTGCGGATATTGACGTCTTTGATCTTGAACTGAATACGAAGAATGTGGATGAGTTTGTCAATATTGTGAAAGCGCTTGAGCCGACTTTCGGGGGGATCAATCTGGAGGACATCAAGGCCCCGGAGTGTTTCGAAATTGAAAGGAGGCTGAAGGCGGAGATGAATATCCCTGTGATGCACGATGACCAGCACGGGACTGCCATCATTTCGGCTGCTGCCCTGCTGAACGCCTGTGAATTGCAGGAAAAGAAATTGGAGGAAGTGAAGATTGTGGTGAATGGCGCCGGTGCGGCGGCCATCTCGTGTTCACGCCTCTACGTGAGCCTGGGAGCGAGACGTGAAAATATTGTGATGATCGACCGCTCTGGCGTGATCCGCAAGGACCGTCAGAAGCTGGATCCGCTGAAAGCTGAATTTGCAACAGAGCGCGACCTTCATACCCTGGAGGAGGCTATGGAAGGGGCGGACGTCTTTATCGGCCTTTCTGCTGCGGACGTGCTTTCGGCAGAGGCACTGAAAACAATGGCTCCGAATCCGATCGTTTTCGCCATGGCCAACCCGAATCCGGAGATTGCTTATGAGCTGGCCGTTGCTACACGTGGCGATATTATCATGGCTACGGGAAGGTCTGACTATCCCAACCAGGTGAATAACGTACTGGGCTTCCCTTATATCTTCAGAGGGGCGATGGATGTGCGTGCTACCACCATCAACGAAGAAATGAAAATTGCAGCAGTGAGGGCGATAGCGGAAATGGCGAAAAAGCCGGTTCCTGAGTCGGTCATGCTTGCCTATAATATACAGAACTTAAGGTTTGGCAAAGACTACATCATTCCCAAGCCTATGGATCCCCGGCTTATTACGTCGGTATCTCCGGCGGTGGCAAGGGCGGCAATGGAGTCTGGCGTGGCCAAGTCGGCAATTACTGACTGGGATGCTTATACCGAAGAGCTGAGCAGAAGGCTCGGTGGTGAAGATGCCCTGTTGCGAACCCTCAGCAGTCGGGCAAAGGCGGCACCGAAGCGTGTTGTGTTTGCCGAGGCAGACAATTATAAGATATTAAAAGCCATTCAAATTGTAAAAGAGGACGGGATAGCCGAACCGATCTTACTTGGCAATCGGAAAAAGATCCTCGACATCATCAACGAATATGCTATTGATCTGGAGGGAGTAGAGATTATCGACCCGCTGGAGGCTTCAGACATGGTAGAACAATATGCAACCTACCTGTATGAAAAAAGGCAGCGTAAGGGGATGACCCTGGTGAAGGCGAGAAGTTTGATGAAAGATCGCAACTACTTTGGTGCGGGGATGGTGCAGTTTGGGGCTGCCGACGCCCTGATCTCGGGGCTAACGAAGGATTACGCGACCACCGTGAGACCTGCTTTGCAGGTGATCGGTACCGAGCCGGGTGTAGACCGTGTGGCCGGTATGTATATGATGCTGACCAAAAAAGGACCCGTGTTCTTCGGGGATACGACCGTCAATAAGAAGCCGACGGCCGAAGAGCTGGTGAACATTACCACGCTGCTTGATCATTCGGTAAGGAAGTTCAACATCAGCCCGCGGATAGCCATCCTTTCGTACACGAATTTTGGATCTACCAGTGGCGATGTGCCTGAGACGACCCGGGAGGCCGTGAGGATCCTCCACGAGCGTTACCCCGAGCTGGTTGTGGATGGCGAGATGCAGGCTAACTTCGCAATCAGCGAATGCCTTTTAAAAGATAACTTCCCGTTCAGCAAGCTGAGCGGCAAGCCGGCCAATACACTCGTTTTTCCTAATCTTGAGTCGGGAAATATCGCCTATAAGCTCCTGCAGGAACTTGGAGGTGCAGAGGCAGTAGGGCCGATCCTGCTTGGGTTGAACAAGCCGGTACATGTGCTGCAGATTGGAAGCTCCGTGAGAGAGATCGTCAATATGGTGACTATTGCGGTGGTGGATGTGCAGACGAAGCAGGAAGAGGCTGCCGCGGCTAAAGAAAAAAGGATATTTCAGATTTGGTGACGCACTCGTAAAAACCGACGCCTTCTTAATATGTACGCTTATATAGACGGAAAACTGGTGTTTAAGTGCCCCGCTTACGTGGTAATTGAAGCGGGAGGCATTGGATACCATATCAATATATCATTAAACACCTACTCCAGCCTTCCGGAAACGGAGCGTTGTAAGCTCTTTACCTGGCTGCATGTTAAGGAGGACGCCCATACCTTATACGGATTTGCAGATGAAGGAGAACGACGGTTATTCCTTCATCTCATTTCTGTCTCGGGAATAGGACCGGGAACGGGCCGGATGATTCTCTCTTCCATTTCCCCTGAAGAAATTCAGACTGCAATTGTTAAAGGCGACTTGCCTCTCATCAAGAGAATTAAGGGGATCGGTCCGAAAACCGCCCAGCGCCTTATCCTTGAATTACAGGATAAATTAAAAAAAGAAGGAATTGAAACCTTGACTGCCATTCCACAGTATAACAGCGCAAAAGAGGAAGCATTAGCCGCTCTCGTAATGCTCGGATTTGCTAAGAATGTAGCAGAAAAGGCTTTAGATAACGTATCTCAAAATCAAAAAGAACAGGGACTCTTGTCTGTAGAGCAGTTAATAAAATCCGCTTTGAAAAATTTGTAAAACACAATTATTCAAAGGGAGTGACACAAATATCTACTTTAAAATTATTGACACTCTGCTGTTTCCTGACCATTCTGTTTCACGGAAAGGTGTCAGCGCAGAACACAAACGACAGCCTGAGGATTCCCTACCCACTGAAGGACAGCAAATCTCTGGATCTGCAGCAGGGAAGCGGAATGAACCTGCGGAGCCCATCGAATATTAAGAGGACCGTTGAGTTTGATCCGGCAAACCGGCGCTATATCATCCGCGAGAAGATTGGCGAACACCTGTACCGGCCTCCGCAGTATCTCACGATTGAAGAGTATGAACGATATGAAGCAGAGCGCATAAAGCGGGGATACTGGCGAGAGCTTGCCGATACTGCTACATCGCAGATGCGCCAGGATGGCTTTATTCCTTCTATCAAGGTAAATAGCAAAGTTTTTGAACGTATTTTTGGAGGATCTACCATTGATATCCGCCCGCAGGGCGCTGCAGATCTTACTCTGGCCGGTAAGATCAACAGAAATGAAAATCCCCTTTTTAACGAGCGTCAGCGGAAACAAACGAACTTCGACTTCGACCAGCGGATTCAGATGAATGTGGCGGGCCAGATCGGGAAGAACTTCAAGATCGGGACTAACTACAATACAGAAGCACAGTTTGATTTTGAAAATCAGATGAAGCTGGATTTTAAAGGACACCCCGACGATATCATTCAATCTGTGGAAGCAGGTAACGTGAGTCTTCCTTTAAACTCAACTCTTATCAGCGGAAGTCAGGCTCTTTTCGGTATCAAGACCAAACTCCAATTCGGGAAGCTGAATATGACAAGCGTCTTTTCTCAGCAGAAGTCGCAGCAGAAGGAGATCACCATTACGAATGGCTCTCAGCAAAACGAATTCCGGATCAGCGCCGATAATTACGAGGCGAATAAGCACTTTTTCCTGTCTCAGTTCTTTCGCAACCATTACAACGAGGCACTTCAAAGCCTTCCTGTCATTCGCTCGAACGTTACTATCACTCAGGTGGAAGTGTGGGTGACTAACAGAAGTAACAGTACGACCGATTCGCGGGACGTTCTGGGGCTTATGGACCTGGGCGAGTCGAATCCATACGATTCCCGTCAGCGAAGAACTGGCGGTTCTGTTGTTCCGGCGGCCGGGCCTGCTGGTGATCCTGCTTTTCCGCAACAGTCGAACAACTTGCTGCAGAACCTGCTGGCCTACTCGGGAAGTATCCGTCTGACCAACTCGAACGCCGTAAGCGAATATTTCCAGGGATACGGCGCAACTGATAATTATTCAAAGCTTACTTATGCACGTAAGCTAACCGACAGAGAATTCACACTTAACTCGCGCCTCGGTTATATTTCTCTCAACTTTGCGTTAAATGCCGATGAGGTTCTTGCCGTGGCTTTTCGCTACAACTACAATGGGGTGGAGTATCAGGTGGGTGAGTTTTCTACCGATATCCCGGTTGATCCTGCAAATCCCAAGATGCTTTTTGTAAAGCTATTGAAGAATGAGATGCTGAAGACCAACCTGCCTACCTGGGACCTGATGATGAAGAATATCTATTCTCTGGGCGCTTATCAGGTAGGAAGGAATGATTTTAGGCTGAACATTTACCGCCTGGACGAAAAGAGTGGCGTGGAAACTCCGACGATCGGTGAGGGGGTAAACACGAGTGGCAAGCGCTGGCTTCAGCTGACAAACCTCGACAACCTGAACCAGAACAACGAGAAAACACCTGACGGCTATTTCGACTTTATTGACGGTGTGACGATTGATCCTCTGAATGGAAGGATCACCTTCCCGCTTCTTGAACCCTTTGGTTCTGACCTCGCTGCTCAGTTTAGCCAGGGCGAGACCAATCTGCGTGAAAAGTACGTTTTTCAGCCCTTGTACGACCTGACCAAAGCGGATGCTCAGCAGCTCTATCAAAGCCTGAACAGGTATGTGATCAAGGGGACGTACCAGTCGGAGGTGGGTTCTGAGTTTCAGTTAAATGCCATCAATATTCCTCCCGGTTCGGTTCAGGTAACTGCCGGAACTCTTCCGCTGGTTGAAGGAACCGATTTTACTGTCGACTATAATATTGGACGGGTAAGGATTCTGAATCAGGCCTTGTTAAGTTCGGGGCAGCCCATCAGGATTAAGTTAGAGAATAGTGAACTGTTTGGACTTCAACAGCGTACCTTGTTCGGAACTCATCTCGACTACCGGGTGAATAACAAGCTGAACCTGGGCGGTACGATTATGAACCTCACCGAAAAGCCGTTGACTGCCAAGGTAAACATCGGGGAAGAACCTATATCAAATACGATGTGGGGGCTTGATGCTACCTATAGTTCTGACTCCCGCTGGCTAACGCGTCTGGTAGATAAAATCCCGTTCATTGAAACAAAAGAGCCGTCGTCAATCGCTTTTTCAGGCGAGTTTGCTAATCTGATACCGGGTCACCCTCGTTCTTTGAACTTTGCGGGAAGCAAGAACGGGGTGAGCTATATTGATGATTTCGAGGGAAGCCGGTCGGTGATCGACTTGAAGAGCGCGATCGGATGGCAGCTTTCGGGTACACCCAATACCGTGAACCGTTTGTTCCCAGAGTCGGAGCTCACCAACGACCTGGAGTACGGATATAACAGGGCACGACTTGCCTTCTATAACATAGATCCTATTTTTTTCAGGAGAGTAGGAAATACAGATGCCCCGGCCAATATCAGAAATAATATTGCTGAACAGTCTAATCATTTGGTTCGTGAAGTATTAGAGCAGGAGGTTTTTCCGTTTAAACAGTCAATAACCGGCCAGCCGCTCACCCTGCCTACTTTAGACCTTGCTTTTTACCCTAACGTTAGAGGGCCATACAACTACAGCACCACTGGCATCAATTCAGATGGTACGCTGGCCAATCCCCGCAGCCGCTGGGGTGGAATTTTCAGGAAGCTGGAAACAACCGACTTTGAAGCGCTGAACGTTGGTTTCATTGAGTTCTGGGTGATGGATCCTTTTATCTACAAGCAGAATGCTGCAGGCGGCGACTTGTACTTCAACCTGGGCAATATCTCGGAAGATGTGTTGAAGGACGGAAGAAAATCGCTGGAGAACGGCTTACCAGCAGATGGCGACGTGAGCCGTACTGACGAAACTGCATGGGGAAGAGTTCCGAAGCTCCAGCCTGTTGTGCAGGCCTTCGACAACAATCCGCAGTCGCGTCAGTTTCAGGATGTGGGTCTGGACGGCCTGTCGAATAACGATGAGCGTCAGTTCTTCTCGGGTTTTGTTAATCAGGTAAAGCCGCGCTTAAATCCAGCGGCAGCAGACGAACTTTCTAACGACCCTTCATCAGACGACTACCGTTACTTTAGAGGCGGAGATATAGAGAAGGGAAACCCTGGAATTCTGAAGCGCTATGAGCGTTACAACGGTACGGAGGGTAATTCAAAAACGTCTGCTCAATCGCTCGCTGAAACGGGCCTTGAAAACTCAGCGGCTACATCGATGCCTGACGGGGAGGATGTGAACCGGGATAACAACATGTCGCTGACCGACGAGTTTTTTGAATACAAAGTGTCTATCCGGCCTCAGGATATGGTGGTAGGGCAGAATTTTATAGCCGACAAGGTGACCAGCACGGTCAAGCTGGCTAATGGCAGCAATGCTCCCGTGTCGTGGTACCAGTTCAGAATTCCGATTTCTCAGTTCGGGGGAAAGGTGGGTAACATCCAGGATTTTAAATCAATCCGCTTTATCAGGATGTTCATGACCAACTTTGCTGATACTACTGTTTTGAGAATGGGGCGTTTACAGCTTGTACGCGGCGAGTGGCGGCAATATAATGCGTCTAATGCATCATCCGACGTGATTGCAGATCCTGCGCTGGGTACAAGTGCCCCTGATAACTCTACTATCGACGTAAGCACGGTTAATATTGAGGAAAATGGGAAAAGAACGCCGATTCCGTATGTGGTTCCTCCGGGTATCCAGAGGGAGCGCGACCTGAGCAACTACCGTGGTGAGACGCAGATGAACGAGCAGTCGCTGGCCTTGACTGTGTCTAACCTGAGAGACGGCTATACAAGAGCGGCATTCAGAAATACGTTCAACGATTTTCGTTCTTATAAGCAGCTGGAGATGTTTATCCACGCTGAAGGCGACCAGCTAAGGGACCGCGATATTTCGGCGACACTCCGCCTCGGATCGGATAACAGAGATAACTACTATGAGTATGTGGTCCCGCTGGCTATCACGAGTCCCGGCACTTCTGATCCGAATTCGATCTGGCCTGAGAAAAACCGCATGGTGCTTGAACTTAAGAAACTTCAGGCGGCGAAGGCAGCACGTAACGAGGCCAACTGGCCCGAAAATAAGCCCTTCTATTACCGTGATGGTGATAACATGATTGTGGTAATGGGGCAGCCTGATTTGAGCAAGGTCAGGGTTTATATGCTGGGGGTAAGGAACCCCCTGCGTAATTCTTCGGCGCCTGCAGGAGACGACGGCCTTGATAAGACGGCTCAGGTGTGGTTTAACGAGCTGCGCCTGACAGAGTTCGACGAAAGGGGCGGCTGGGCCGCTACCGGCAGGATGAATGCGAAACTGGCTGACTTTGCAGATGTGACCGTGTCTGGAAGTAAAAGTACGATAGGCTTCGGTTCTATCGACAAGCGGGTGAGTGAACGGAACCGGACAGACGACCGCTTTTTTGACCTGTCATCCAATATTGAGCTTGGCAAGTTCTTCCCCGAAAGGACCGGTGTGAAAATTCCGATGTTCATTAATTTCTCTACGCAGAGGAGTATTCCGCAGTTCGATCCTAGATCTCCGGACCTGGAGCTCGTCAACGCCTTAACTAATATGTCTGATGCTAAAAAGGACTCGATTCATCGCATTGTGGATGACTACACTCAGCGCAGAGGGATCAACTTCACAAATGTGAGAAAGCTGCGTACTGACCCTTCTGCGAAGAGTCACCTCTGGGATATTGAGAACTTCAGTGCCAGCTATGCCTATACGGAGTACAATCATCGCGACTTCATCAATGAGATGTCGCTCCAGAAGACATACAGGGCCGGGCTCGCCTATAACTATAATGCGACGCCGAAGAACTATGCACCTTTTGCAAAGATCATCAAGAGTAACACGCTGGCATTGCTGCGCGACTTCAACTTCAATCTGATGCCTTCGGTGATCAACTTCCGGATTGATGTAGACCGCCTGTACTCTGAGAATACGCTACGGGATAATAATAGTCCGGAGAATGTCCTGAGGACTACCTTTAACAAGAATTTCCAGATCAGTCGTCTTTACGGGATCAGCTGGAACCTGACTAAGTCTGTGCAGCTTGACTTTAATGCGACTAACTATGGCATAATTGATGAACCGCAGGGAAGGATCAACGGACTGAAGCGGGATACGGTGTGGGAAAACCTGAAAAAGCTTGGCCGGACCACCGACTATAGCCACAATCTGAATGTGAACTATACGGTGCCGGTAAATAAGATCCCAGGCTTTGGCTGGACGAACCTGGTGGCGCGCTATGGTACTACCTTCAACTGGAAGACCGAGCCACTGGCTACACTCAATGATCCTACTATTAATCTGGGTAATACGATTCAGAACTCACGTACTATTCAGTTGAATCCGACTTTAAACTTTACGTCGCTTTATAACAAGATTGGCTTCCTGCGCCGGTCTGCGGGTCAGGATGGCGGATCGTTCTTTATCGGTGCGCTGACCAGTATTAAGAACGTGTCAGGAGCTTATACCCGTACGGAAGGTACGTATTTGCCAGGCTACCTTCCGAAGACAAACCTGTTTGGTTATGATTTCGATGCCGACGCTCCTGGCCTGGGATTTATATTCGGAAGCCAGAAGGATATCAGGCTGAAAGCGATCCAGCAGGGTTGGATCAGTCGCGATACCCTGCAGAATCAGTTGTACGTGACCAGCAAAAAAGAGGATTTGAATTTCAGGGGTACCATAGAGCCGTTCAAGGATTTCAGGATCGAGCTGACAGCAATAAAGAGCCAGAGCTTTAACTACTCCACGAACTTCAAATTCAATGCTCAGCTTAATGATTTCGAGAATCAGAGTCCCGTTACTACGGGGGATTTCAGCATCTCTTACTTCGCCCTGAAGACAGCGTTTAAGGATGGCGGCGACGGGAAGTCGAACTTGTTCAGACAGTTTGAACGTAACAGGCAGATCGTATCGGCCCGCCTGGGCGCTGCTAACCCGAACTCAACGGGTACTGAAAGCGGATTTGCCGAAGGATATGGCAAGAACTCGCAGGAGGTAGTGATCAATTCATTCATCGCTGCTTACACCGGGAAAGATCCGAACAGCATGAGCCTGCACCGGTTCCCCAAGATTCCGGTTCCGAACTGGCGTGTGACCTACAATGGTCTTACGAAGTACGACTTTTTCAGCAATCTGTTTGCTTCGTTCGACCTGAGTCATACTTACCGCTCCACGTATAGCGTAAACGGTTTCAATTCTCTTGCGAGGTACAGGGAGACGGGGGGCTACTCGAGTGTGAAGGATGTGAACGGAAACTTCCTGCCGAGGTACCAGTTCTCGCAGGTCACCTTGCTTGAGCAGTTCGTTCCTTTCCTTGGGGTAGACTTCAGGCTGAAGAATAATGTGAGTGCAAATTTTGAGTACCGTAAAACAAGAGCCCTGAGTCTGAGTCTGGCAAACAGTCAGCTTGCGCAGCAGAATGAGAACGGCCTGGTGTTCGGCCTGGGGTATCGGACCAATCAGTTCCGCTTCCCCTTCGGTATGTTCCAGGGACGTAAGCTGAACAACGATCTGAACTTCAAGCTGGATCTTGCCATTGACGACAGAAAGACGGTGATCTACCGGGCGGATGTTGATAATGCGGAAGTCTCTTCAGGTGCGAAGAACATCACTCTTCGTCCGTCGATAGATTACATTCTCAATCAAAGGATGAATCTGCGGCTGTTCTATGACGGGAACATCACCAAGCCATACACTTCTCAAACGTTTAATACTTCGTACAGTAACTTCGGAATTAACCTGAGGTTTATGATACAGTAGGAGTTGTAAGTTGTAAGTTATAAGTTGTGGGTTGTAAGCTATAAGTGGTAAGTTTTTGGGTGGCGAGTTGAAAAATGTAAGTATTAAGATCTGAGTATCAAGACGTGGTGCCTGATGGCGTCTTGATGTTTTCCTTTGGGGTGCGTGCAATAAGAACTGTGTCATCAGCGCCCAAGGCAGATTGATGGAGGCAAACGAACGGTGTGGTGAGTCGACAAGGGTGCTGCCACTAATGTCTTATGTCACTTATCGCCTATAACGCATAAGCCGCAACCCACAACCCAATACTTACAACTTACCACTTAAAACTTACTACTTATTGTTATTTTTGAAAACAAAAAATATCATGAATTTTCCCCCCAGTTTAAAGTACACAAAAGATCACGAGTGGATTCGGGTAGAAGGCGACGTTGCTTACGTAGGTATCACTGAATTTGCTCAGAGAGAGCTAGGAGACATTGTTTACATCGATATCAATACGGTAGGCGAGGAAGTTTCGCAGAACGAGGTATTCGGTACTGTTGAAGCGGTTAAAACGGTTTCAGATCTGTTTATGCCTGTTACGGCTACAGTTCTTGAAGTGAACGCGCAGCTTGACGCATCTCCTGAACTGGTTAATCAGGACCCTTACGGTGAGGGCTGGATGGTGAAAGTGTCACTCGCTTCAGCCTCAGACATTGATTCCTTGCTTTCTGCAGATGAGTACAAAACACAGGTAGGCTTCTAATGACAAACATATTGAAGTACCAGTATCCCGCCATTCTGTGGGGGATACTGGTACTTGTTCTTTGCGACATCCCTATGGGAGATCCTTCCGGAGGATCTATGTTTTTCGAGGGCTTTGATAAGCTCGTTCATCTCGGCTTCTTCTTTGTACTAACCGTTTTCCTCCTTTTTGGCAAATTAAGGCAACAAAGAGGTGCTTCACTTCGTATACCCTACATTCTGAAAGTCCTGCTCGTATCGGTAGCTTTCGGTGGTCTCATAGAATTGTTACAATGGAAGGTGTTTACCTACCGTTCAGCTGATTGGTGGGACTTCTTCTGCGATGCTGCCGGTGTTTGCATGGCCGTTTTCAGTTACATCTTTCTACATAGAACAGGGTATGAAAAGTCTATCTAAAATTCTCATTCTCAGCGTTGCTGTATTTGGTTTGAGTTCCTGCGGGATCTTTAAGAAAAAGTGTAATTGTCCCCATTTCTACGGGCAGGGGAAGGTAATCTCCGTGCAGCCAAAAATGAGATAAAGAATACACTTTTATCTTCAGATCTTATTTGGATTTATTTCAAATAAGTTATATTTGTGAAGTTTAATTAATCATGAAGCTATCACAACTACGTCCGGGTCAGACAGGAGTTATTAAAGAGTTTACCGATCTTGAGATGTCAATCAAGTTAATGGAGATGGGATGTCTTCCAGGTGAATCGATTGTAGTAGAGCGTTTCGCTCCGCTTGGAGACCCTATGGCTATCACTGTTGCCGGTTATCAGTTGAGCCTTCGTAAACATGAAGCTTCGACGATAATATTGCAAAGGTGATAAGTGAACGGTGATCTGAAAATTGCTCTTGTAGGAAATCCTAATACTGGAAAATCTACTCTCTTTAACGTATTAACCGGCTTAAACCAGAAAGTGGGGAACTTTCCGGGTGTGACCGTGGATAAGAAGACCGGAAGCTGCCGGCTTCCCAACGGAAAGAACGCCCTGGTGATCGACCTGCCGGGAACCTATAGCCTCTATCCCAAAAGCAAAGATGAAATAATAGTTTTTGAAGTTCTGGCGGACCAGAGGAATCCTGTTCACCCTGATCTTGTGGTCATGGTAGCCGATGCTTCTAACTTAAAGCGCAACCTGCTTTTGTATACGCAGGTGGCGGATATGAAAATCCCTGTGATTATCGCCCTGAACATGATGGACCAGGCGCGCAGGTCGGGCATCTCTATTGACGTGGATGCCCTGTCGGCTAAGCTGGGCGTGCAGGTGGTGCCGATCTCAGCCCGGCAGGGGGAGAACGTGGCGGCCCTGAAAGAGGCTATTTCTTATGCTTCCGCGATTCCGGTGCAAAATGATACCATCGAAGTTGAGGCGATAGCTCCGGATTTGATCTGCAAGATCCAGGATGAGCTGCAGATCGACAAACCCTATACTGCTCTGCAGTTTGCTCATCAGCATGAGAACCTGCGTTTTTTGACGCCGGCCCAGAGTGACCGGATCGAGGAAATTGAACAGGAGTTTTCTTTCCATTCCCAGAAAGCACAGGCCTCCGAAACAATTGCACGATATCAGTATATTAACGAGCTCCTTTCGGACACGATGAGGGTGCTTCCTTCGGCAGAAAAAGAAATTCCGAGTAACAGGATCGATAAGGTGATCACCCATCGGGTATGGGGCTTTATCATATTTTTCGTGCTGTTGTTCCTTATTTTTCAATCGATTTTCGCCTGGTCTGAGTATCCGATGTCTCTCATTGAAGAGCTGTTTGTATGGATTACGGCGATGGCCCACCGAATACTTCCGGCCGGGATTCTCACCGACCTGCTCACAGACGGGATACTGGCCGGTTTGAGCGGGGTACTCGTGTTTATCCCCCAGATCGCTATTCTTTTCGGTTTCATATCTATTCTGGAGGATACCGGCTATATGGCCCGCATCACCTTTATGATGGATAAGATCATGCGGCGTGTAGGGCTGAACGGAAAGTCGGTTGTGCCGATGATCGGGGGACTGGCCTGCGCCGTTCCTTCCATTATGAGCACTCGCAATATTGAGAACTGGAAGGACCGGATGATCACGATCATGGTCACGCCGCTGGTGAGCTGTTCTGCGCGGCTTCCCATTTACACGGTCTTGATCTCGCTTGTGGTGCCCGACAGGAAGGTTGCCGGATTTCTGAATATGCAGGGCCTTGCCCTGATGGGAATGTATGTGATCAGCATCGTTGCGGCTGTACTGGTTGCCTGGGTGATGAAGTATCTATTCAAGGCCAGGGAAAAGGGATATTTTATTATGGAGCTGCCGGTGTACAGGATGCCGAGATGGGATAACGTACTCCTCACCATGTATGAAAAGGTAAAGACGTTCGTTTTTGAAGCGGGAAAGGTGATCATTGCCATCTCTGTGATCCTGTGGGTCCTTGCCACCTATGGCCCTCCTTCAAAGCGGGCAGAGGTGGAACGGCGGTACCAGTCGCCAGAGTACATTGCACGGTTTTCTTCTCCCTCGGAACTGGAGCTCCATCATTCCTCTGAATTGCTTGAGACATCTTACGCGGGAATGATTGGAAAGGCGATCGAGCCGGCTATCAAACCGCTCGGCTACGACTGGAAAATCGGTATTGCCCTCATTACTTCTTTTGCAGCAAGGGAAGTGTTCGTTGGAACTATGGCTACGATCTACAGCGTTAGCAATGATGAACAGCATGTTTCGTCAGTGACCACAAAAATGAAGGAAGCACGGCATCCTGATACAGGCCTGCCTGTTTTTACGGTAGCCTCGGCTTTTTCTCTTATGATCTTCTACGCCTTTGCCATGCAGTGTATGAGCACATTGGCTGTGGTGTATCGTGAAACGAAAAGCTGGAAATGGCCTCTCATTCAGTTTGCCTATATGACCGGGCTCGCTTATCTTGCCAGTCTTCTTGTATATAATCTTTTAAAATAGGAAGCGATCGTTGTGGACAAGATTGCAGTTCTTTCGCGTTATCTGCCTGCTGATGCTGCCCCGGTTATCGCCCGGTGGATCGATTACTTTAAATGTGAGTTTAAAATATCGAGGGGCCGGAATACCAAGTTCGGCGACTACCGGCCGCCTCAGCACGGGCATGGTCACCGTATTTCCGTTAATCATGATTTAAACCCTTACGCATTTCTTGTTACTTCCGTGCACGAGTTTGCGCACCTGCAGACCTGGAATGAACACAAGGGCAGCGTTAAGCCGCACGGGCAGGAATGGAAGCAGAACTTTAAGAAGATGATGCGGCCTTTTTTTGAAAAATCGGTTTTCCCGGAGGAGCTCACGATGGCTATTCGTAACTATCTGGAGAACCCCGCGGCGTCGAGCTGCAGCGATATCGACCTTTTCAGAGCCTTGAAGAAGTACGACAGGAGCAGCGGCATGGTGATGGTAGAGTCGTTGCCGCTCCACGCCCTTTTCGGACTGAAAGACGGGCGTGTCTTCCGCAAGGGTACCCTGCGGCGGAAGCGGTTTTCGTGTACAGAGGTAGCGACAGAGCGGATTTATCTTTTCAGTCCGATGGCAGAAGTCCTCCCTGTCACGGCAGAACAGGCTTAAGTGTTCCTTCTTTATATACTGCCTCGTTATCGGCTGTGACGTTCCATTTAATATGGAGGCTGGCGCCCTGGTACTTCATCGGGTTGCTCGCCAGCTCCCTGATGAACTCGTCTTCCTTGTCTGCCCGGATCACTGCCCGGTAAGCGTTAAAGCGCTCCCTTGTCAGTACGATGTATCGTGCACGGGGATATTCGGTAACGCTTTCAAAGACGAGGTCAAATTCGCCTTTTTGACTGACTGCGTCTTCAAGACGTGGGAGGTCCTGGTCTGCAGCTTTTCTCCCGCCACCCCTGTATGGCTGAAATCTGGCTTGTTCCAGCTCAGTCTCGCTGCTGCCCTTTTTTATAAAGCCGTTAAACAGCACCGAGTTGCGGTAGTAAAGTTTGACCAATGAGGCGGCCGGTGCTGCAGCTGGTCCGCTGGTACGTTCACTGTAGAGCACTACTTTTCCGTCCTTTAGGTAATAGCGTTTTTCGCTGTCGCCCGACTCTCCGGCACTCCCTCTTTCAACGTAGAGGACAGGGGCGTTATCTTTGCTGTACCGTGCTACGCTGAAGGAATAGTCGCCCCGTTCGTAGACGAGGCTTTGCTGTTTCGTAAACTGAGCGAGGTTTGCGTCTATCGAGTCCCCATAGGCTGTGATATGCTCTTCAGTAAGTGCGCGGCTATCGTTGTCTGCCATTGCTGCCTGCGGATGGTCGAATTGCAACTTGTCGCATGAGATCACGAAGGCGATTACAGCGGCCAGGATGCCGAGGACAATGATCGTGCTGCGTATGTTCCGTTTAGGTGCCATACTTTCAAAATGCAGGAATGATGCCATTTTCTCTCACGCTGATTACCCCCCTAATTGGGCAATACGTGCTGAGTGGTTTTGAGACAATGTGTATCTTTATCCGGACGGTAGTAAAGTATGCTGGTTAAGCTGAGTGTAATTTGTTTATCACTCATTTAAAAAAGTGGGCGATTAAGTTTTGCCGCCCTTTAAAACTTTGTAAGTTTGAGCGTAATGAAGACAATTCGCAAGTTCTGGTATTCCTTCTTTTTGATTTTAGCATGTTCCCTTGGCCGCGTCTCGGCGCAGAGTTACTATTTGCTGCCCGAAAGCTTCTTCCCCGAACGGGGTCAAGAGTTTAAAATGAGCATGTTCTCTGAAAAAGGCTTTGATTCCAGGAAGGCGAAGAGCATTCCTGCTTCGCAGTTCAGGAATGCAATGATGTACTCCGGAGGAAAGCCGGTGAACCTGCTGCCCGAAGGTGCTAGGAGTGCCGGCCCGGAGCTTGCCGTTAAGCCCGAGGACCAGGGCCTATGTCTTGTTTCTGCGAGGAAAGATCTGCTGATCGATGCACTGGACAGGGAAGAAGTGATCAGGCAGTTGTCGGATGAGGGGTTTAACACGCTCGCCGAGAAGGCCGGAGACAAAGAGGAAATGGCTCTCAATAATATACTTTATGCAAAGGCGCTGGTAATGAATGGTAAAGCGTCGGGAAAGTGTTACGAGGAGAATACCGGGCAGGATCTTGAGATCCTTTTGATGCAGAATCCCTATAAGCTTAAGTATGGAGAGGATATCACGGTGCAGATCCTCTTTAAAGGCAAGCCTTTGACCAAGGCCAGAGCAGAAGTATATACGCGAACGATCAACGGATCAGTGATTCCCTCGGAAAGTTCCAGTGATAGCGAAGGCAAGGTTTACATCAAGCTGAACCGCGCGGGCGACTGGATGTTGAAAGTGACCCATATAGAGCCGTCCGAAAAGGATGGCGAATATACCCGCTGGTGTTCGTCTTACACCTTCGGATTCCGTCAGTAGTACACCTTTCTATTTTAGCATAGTACCTAACAGATGAAAAATCGTATTTATCTATCTTTTGTATTCGTTTTCCTTGTTTTGACTGCCTGTAAAAGTCGCAAGCCTGCTGCAGCAAGCGATCCTAAAAATGGTCAGGGCATAGATGTTACCATGTATGACGCGTACCGGAACAAGCTGCCGGGTACACAGGTTGAGCGCGTTAATAAAGGAGTAAGGGTGACGTTCGACTCTAATATTCTTTTCCCGACCAATTCGTCCTACCTGACCGATCAAGCGAAAGAAGACATTAAGGGCCTCGTTGATGAAATCAAAAAACAAGGCCCTGTAAAGATTGTGATAGAAGGTCATACTGATAAGACAGGCACCCCTGAGTACAATAAGTGGCTTTCCGACAAGCGGGCAGTATCTGTGAAAAACCTCGTTGTGAGCCTCGGGCTTCCTGCAGAGAGTATCCAGACAAAGGGATACGGAGATACTAAACCGGTTGCTGACAATAAGACGCCGGAAGGCCGTGCTAAAAACAGAAGAGTTGAGCTTCTGATCACGCCGGCAGCCTAATTTTCACCTGCTGAGCCACTCGCTGTATTTATTGCTGCATTTTGTTCGTTGTTCCTGCTCCTTGTGAGAAGCTGACGGAGGCTGGTATAAGCGTAGGGCGCCTTCTGAGGCAGTACAAGGGTTCCCGGTTTTTCGGGGCTTGCATTGATAAAATAATCTTTAAAGGATGGATTTAGTGCAGATAGCAGGCTTAGACTGATACCTGTTGCCTTTGAAACTTCTTTCAGCGATACTGCACTTGTAAGCGGAATTGCGTCTGTATTTTCGGGTAATCCTGATTCGGATGGTACGATACGCAGCTGCCTGCTGTTGTTCATAATGTACACAGTGGCAATGAATGCAGGTACGTAGTTCCGGGTTTCTTCCGGGAGGAATTCTCTGATAGACCAGAAGTCCTTTTTACCGCCGGCTTTTTCAATGGCCCATCTGATGTTGTTCCGTCCGCAATTGTAGGAAGCAATGGCTAGGAGCCAGTCGTCATACATGAAATAGGAATCTAACAGGTAACTGGCAGCCGCATTGCAGGCTTTGACCGGGTCTTTACGGTCGTCCTGCTCATCGTTTATCGTCAGCCCATAGATCTTACCTGTTTCATACATAAACTGCCATAATCCTGTTGCTCCTACCCGCGATACGGCGTGCGGGTTGAGAGATGATTCGATTACCGAGATATACTTAAGTTCTTCAGGTACATTTCTTTCACGAAAGATCTTCTCGTATATGGGGAAGTAATATTTTGAGAGGCCAAGTACCTTTGAGAAACGTGCCTTCTGCGTACCTGTATATACATTAATGAACCTTTGGACGTAGGAGTTGTAGGTTAGAGGCACCTTGTTTTCGAGGGCCTGGAGCGACTGCATAAAGCTGAATGAGTCAATACGGGCGCTCATGCCGGTGTTTGCTGTGCTTGTTCTTGTAAAGAGAATCGTCAATAAAGGAAAAAGGCAAAGTGCTTTAATGAACATGCTTTTTTTCATGGTACTGTTTTTTTGCCAGAGGCGTTTTTACAAATAGACTTTCTCCCTTATACTTGAAAAAACGAACATAGTTACATTTCCATGAATTCTTTTGAAAAGGCAAGCAGCTCAGCTTCTCCGAACCGTTTGCCGATGAGCTGAATTCCAAGCGGAAGTCCTTCTTTTGTTTCAGCTGCCGGTAAGGAAATAGCCGGAATGCCCGCGAGTGATGCTTGCACGGTAAAGATGTCTGCAAGATACATCACCACCGGATCGTCAGTTTTTTCACCCAGTTTGAAAGCAGGACCGGGGGAAGTAGGAAGTAGAATGAAGTCATGTTCTTTCAGAATTTCCTCTGTCTTTTCCCTTATCAGTCTCCGTACGCGCTGGGCTTTGGCGTAATAGGCGTCGTAATACCCTGCGCTGAGCACAAAGGTTCCCAGCATGATCCGTCGCTTTACTTCTGTTCCGAATCCTTCAGAACGGGATTTCTTGTAAGTGGACTCCAGGTCACTGGCGTTCTTGCTGCGATATCCGTAATGTACACCGTCGTACCGTGCCAGGTTAGAGGACGACTCAGCCATCGTGAGGATATAGTAGGTGGGGACCACATAATCAAGGTAGGGGAAGGAGACAGCTTCTACCAAATGGCCTTCCTTTTCGAGCTGGCTGATCGACCGTTCCATCATGCTGCGGACCTCCGGGTCGAGCCCTTCGCTATGGAGCGTCTCAGGCAGATAAGCGATCCTTTTTTTCCTCCCCTGGCGAGCAGCTGCGAGTAGCCGGGAACAGGAACTGTGGATGCGGTGCTGTCGTACTCGTCGGCGCCTGCAATTACTTCGAGGATGAGGGCTGCATCTTCTATGCTCTTTGTGATAGGCCCAACCTGGTCGAAAGATGAGGCATAGGCGACTATGCCATGCCGGGAGACCCGTCCGTAGGTAGGCTTAAGCCCCACAACGCCGCAAAAGGCTGCTGGCTGCCGAACAGAGCCGCCCGTATCAGTGCCAAGCGTAGCCATGCAAAGACCGGCTTGTACGGCCACTGCAGAGCCGCCCGACGAGCCTCCGGAGACCCTGGTTTGATCTGCAAAGTTTCGGACCGGTCCAAACCATGAATTCTCGTTTGATCCGCCCATGGCGAACTCATCGCAGTTCAGGCGTCCGATAATGATTGCATCTGCCTCTATGAGGCGTTCAACTACTGTGGAGGAAAAGATGGATGTATACTCACTCAGGATATGAGAGCCGGCGGCCACTTTGTGGTCTTTATAGCAGATCAAGTCTTTAATTCCAATGATCAGACCAGCGAGCTTTCCCGCTTTGCCCGATCTCAGTCTGACTTGCACCTCTGCGGCGCGGCTCAGCGCCTCATCCTCAAAGACCTCTACAAATGCGTTCAGATGTTTGTATTCGTCAATACGACTGATGTACTGTCGCGTTAGCTGGGGCAGATCGATATTTCCTTTTCTGACGTCGTTTTGTAAAGCAATAAGTGATGAGTATGAATCCATGCTGTGAAAATAAGGATTTCTGATAAACTGAAAAACCCCATCAGCCTGTTTGCAGCTATGGGGTTCCCATTAATATGTTATCCTGTAATAATAATGCCTATGTCTTACCCGCGGCGTTCTTCCTTGTAGGAATCTCCGTCTTTGGCATCCTTGAATTCTTTTACGCCCCGGCCCAGCCCCCGCATTAATTCCGGAATCTTCCGGCCGCCAAATAACAACAGGATCACTGCCAGAATGATCAGTATTTCCGGAGCTCCCAGTCCCGCTATCAATAAGATTGAATTTAACATAGTTAAGAGTTTATTTGAGATTGTTCAGTATCCTTTTGTGTTGTTTGTGCGGTAGCAGGCTTGCTGTCCAGATCTACATCGAGATCTTCCTGAACAGAGTTAATGTTGCGGTGGATTTCACGTTTAACTCCTTCGGAGGCGTCCTTGAATTCCCTGATCCCTTTTCCAAGTCCGCGTGCCAGTTCTGGAAGCTTCTTGCCTCCGAAGAGTAACAGGATGGCAAACATGATCACCATGAGCTCCGGTGTGCCTATCCCGGCGAATAATAATATAGTAGTCAGCATCTTTGCTTGTTTTATTAGTGCAAATATAGAGTTTTTATAACGGCAACAATCTAATATTATTGTAACTAAATCAGTTATTTAGTTGGCCAGCCATCCTTCCGGATTCTGTGGTGCAGCCCCTTTCCGCACCTCAAAGTGAAGCTGGGTGGTGCCGTCTACCGGATCGGTAATCACTGTCCCGATCGATTGTTTCAAGCTTACCTTTTCTCCCTTGGATACGCTTACCGTGCGAAGGTTCGAGTAGACAGTGAAGTATTCGCCGTGCCGGATAAGTACCGCATATTGACCTCCGATATTGTAAACTGATCGTACTTCGCCCGAAAAGACTGCTCTGACAGTAGCGCCTTCGCTGGTTTTGATGTCGATGCCATTGTTTTCGACAGTGACGTTCACCCCATATCCATGATTTCCAAAGCGTTCCACTATGGTTCCTACTGCTACAGGCCAGGGCAGCTTTCCGCGATTACTTAAAAAGTCGGACGAAAGCTTTGCCGATTCCGGAGTTGCTGCAAGGACGCTCGAGCCTCTGGCCACCGGCTTGGCATCTGTGCCGGTCCTTGCCGCTGCTGCTCTTGCTGCTGCTTCCGCTCTTCGCCGTTCTTCCTCGATTTCCCGGTTGATCGCCGTTTGGATGGCCCGGTTTAAGCGTGCAACTTCTTTTTGTTTTTGTAACAGCTCTTGTCTCAGCTGTTTCTCCTGCTTGCTCAGACGGCTTAGCTGTACCGACTGATCGTTCTTTTCCTTGCCCAGTGTCTTTTTCTCGTTCTCCTGGTCGCTCAGCAGCCCGCTTTTCTCGCGCTTGTTATGGTCAAGCTCCACGATCTTTACACCTAATGCTTTTTGCGTGTGTTCGATGTAATGAGCTTGCTTTTGCCTGTAATCTCCGAATTGCTGCAAATATTTGAGTCGCTTGTACGCTTGGTTGAAATCTTTTGCTGCGAAAATAAACATCAGCTTACTATAGGCGCTTTGGTTGCGGAAAGCAAACAGCACCATGGCGGCATACTCTTTTTTAAGTTTGCTGAGCTGGCTCTGGAGTGACCTGACAGTGTTTGTGTTTTCGTAGATCTGATTATCGAGAAGGCGTATCTCCGAATTGATGGTTCTTATCTTTTCTTCTCTTAGCCGGATCTGCGCATTTAAAGCATTGATCTGCTTTAGTGACAAGCGTTTCGAGCTCGCTACTTTCCGCTGCGAATTTCTCAGCATTTCGATCTCGTGTGTGAGGGCTTCTTTGCGCCGCTTCAGCTCCGAGCTACTCTGGGAAAAGGCGCTGCCGGCACATAAGAGAAATAAAAAACACAAAAACAGCCTTATCAAACTCATGGCCACAAACTTAGGGAAAAAATAGGTTAAGTGCAGAATTACCTTGTCAGTTCTCGGCTGGAACGGCCGCGCATGCGGGTAAGTCGCCGATAGGGACTGGTGTCTCAGTCACAGATTGAACATATGCGACAGATGAAGAGCCGGAGAGGATCAACACTACTGAACTGTGAACTTTTTAGGAACACTGAAGGGAAACTCCAGATTCTCATTCAGACTGATGGAGCTATATTTTAATTCAATCTCTACCGGCTTATTCTGAGCGGACGAGACCAGTCTGATCTCGGCGGGTACTTTTATGCCTGATATGTTCTGGAAGCCACCGTATGTAGCTACTACTGTTTGATTTGTGGCAGCATCCTTCATATTGGTTTCGAGGAGCTTGTTCTCGTTGTTAAATAGCAGGGAGAAAAGAAGGCCCTTCATCTTTCCGCTTAATTTAGTCTGCTCTCCAAGGGTTTGTGCCTCGGCGTCAGCGTTTAAGGTCCCCGGGACGGGATTCCCAACCAGAATTGCCTGAAGGCTGGCGAAGCTGATCTGCTTGTTTGCAAATCGGTGAACATAATTGAAAGGCCGCGCCAGATAGATGCCCTGAAGGCGGTTCAGTACTTTTAAGCTATCGGGAGTGATCAGCGCTCGGGCTACCTCAATCCCGGCAAAGGCGGTTACCGATACCCAGATCACTTCGTCCTTCTTTACGCGGATGTTCATGTTCACATCATTGTCGTTATTCCCAATACTGAGGTTCGCTTTTGCTTTTCCGGAGAAAGTCTTAAAGTCGGCGAGATGGGCCGACACATTTCGGATAATAGCTTCCGTGGCAGCACTCGTTTCTTTTACTGCTGGCGCATTTACAGGAGGGGTAGCTGCTGGTCTCGCTTCTTTTCTCGCTTTACAACCGAACAGGGTTAATGCGAGGAGTACCGGAAGAATATTATTCAAAAAACTGCTTTTCATTGATCTTCTTTTCTAGTGTTTCTGATTTAACGCCTTTGTCCCGTGCTATTTGCCACTGTTCAACAGCCGATTCCTTTTCGCCGAGGTGGTACAGAATATCGCCATAGTGCTCATATTGCACGGCGCTGTTGCTATTGCTTTTGATCGCCTTTTCTATCCATGTGCGTGCCTGAGCAAACTTCTTCAGCCTGAACAAGACCCAGGCATAGGTGTCTTCAAAAGAGGCGTTACCGGGCTTCAGTTCGTTGGAACGGCGCGAAAGCTCTGCCGCTTTTTCAAGCTTTTCTCCTCTTAACGACAAAAAATAGGCGTAATTGTTAAGGGTGTAAACATTATCCGCATTTAACTTGAGTGAAGCTTCGAAGGCCTCGTCTGATTCCTTAAACCTTTTAAGGCTATTCAGGGAGCTGCCCAGGCTAGAATAGATGTCTGATTCACTTACCCACTTTTTAGGATTAAGGCTCAGGGCATTCTTGTACGCGTTGACTGCTTTCTCGTGCCGGCCGCTCTGCGCGTAGGCCGTCCCGGTAAAGAAATACAGGTCCGGCTCATGCGGGAAGATGTTGAGGGCTGCCTCGCCATCCTGAACGGCGGCTTCAAACTCGCTTTGCGCTATTTCTATCTGCAATAACTGCGCCCATATCAGGTAGACTTTATTGTTGAGGGCCAGAGCTTTCTTATAGGCATTCTTTGCTGCCTCCAGCTGCTGTGCCTGGAACAGGACGTCGCCATACAGGGCCTGCGCTTTTGGCTCCAGTGCATGTGTTTGCGCCGTTACTTCTGCCAGACCCAAGGCCCCCTGCATGATTTCCGGGTCCTTTAATTTTCCAAAATAGGAGAGGATGATTTGTACCTTGATATCGATAGGCAGGGCTTTGTCAGCAAAGGCTAGTTTTATCTCTTCAAAAGCTTGTGACGTTTTTTCCCGCGCCTGATAAATATCAGACAGCAGGAGGTGAACAAATGAGTTATCCGGCTGGCTTTTCCGGGCCTTTTTTAAAAGTTGCAGCGCCTTGTCGTGCTTGTTCGTTTTGATGTAAAGTTCAGCCAGGTTGAGGTAGTGATTGATATTGGATGGATCGTCTTTCAGCGCCGCCTGAAGGCGTCGGATGGTGACCCGGGGGTCTTCTTTTAAGAGCGCAAGCTTTTGTCGTGCTTCTTCCAGTTCATTGCCGCCACCGAACCGGTCCTCGATCTCTTTGTAAACTGATTCTGACTCTTTAGTCCGGCTGAGAAGAAAGAGTGCATTCGCTTTGTCGAAATAGTAATTTCTTTCGTCAGGTTCAATCCGTATGAGCTCGTTGAACACTTCAACCAGCTGATCAAGAGCGTTCTTTTTCTTATAGATTTCAGTAAGCAGAAGCCAGTACCACTTGTTGTCAGGGTTGACCGTTACTGCACGCCTGGCACAGTCTTCGGCTTGTTCCTCGTTGTTTTGCGCATGGTAAATAGCGCTCAGCTCAAAGAGGGCGGCATCGTTCTGCGGGTCGGCTTCGATGATCTTTTTAAAAAGAGTGGCCGCCTGCCCGTATCTGCCAGCGGTTTTTTGTTGTAATGCATTGAAAAAGTCCCGTTTTATCTGGGTGCTGTCGGCCGTGCTGAGCGGTTTTCCGGTAACGATAAAAAACTTGTCGTTTTCCTGCGCCGTCGCTCCTGCAGTAACTCCAATCAATAATAAAACGAGGATCTTCTTTAGCATTTTTATAGTCCTGTATGTCCGTAGCCTCCGCTGCCTCTTACGGTCTCGTTCAGAGTTTCAACAATTTGCCACTCGGCTTGTTCATGCCTGGCGATAATCATCTGCGCGATCCGGTCGCCGTTCCTCACCACGAATTCGTTTTCGGAGAGATTGATGAGCAGAACCTTAATCTCACCGCGGTAGTCAGCATCGACCGTCCCCGGAGAATTTAGTACCGTAATACCATTCTTTAACGCTAATCCGCTTCTTGGTCGTATCTGGGCTTCAAATCCTTCAGGCAGCTCAATGAACAAGCCCGTTGAGATGAGTATGCGCTGAAGGGGCTTAATGGTCAGCTCCTCCGATATGTTTGCCCTGATATCCATGCCAGCGGAATGAATGGTTTCGTAAGCAGGAAGAGTGTTATTTGATTTGTTAATGACTTTGATATGCATTTTGTTTAACAGTTTTTTCCCGAAATCTATTTGTGTTATTGACATCATTAATTGCTTTTTGATCGTCAAATAGGTGGCCTTGCTAATTGAGACCACTAAAAACGTTCAGTTAACTTTCATCCGCGTTTTGATGACAGCTCATGAATGTTTTATCCCCGTCTGAACAGCGTCGTCAATTCTTTCCTCTCTTTGAAGAATGTTGCCGTTGCAAAAATGACCAGAAGAATATTTCCCGCGATCAGGTTCCGGTTGAAGACCTTAAAAGAGAGCACGACGATAATAATTGCTGACGCAAGGTAAAGGAGCGCTTTTTTCAAGTCGTAGGGGATAGGATAGTTTTTCTGACCGAGAAAGTAAGAAAGGATCATCATGGTGGCATAAGCAGTGAGTGAGATCCAGGCTGAGGCTACATAGCTATATAGAGGGATGAATATGATGTTGAGAATGATGGTGAGTATGGCTCCGACTCCTGATATATACAGACCATATTTTGTCTGGTCTGAAAGTTTGTACCAAATGGAAAGGTTCATATAGATGCCCAGACTGACGTAGCCAAAGAGTAATATTGGAACAACTTCCAGTCCCGACCAGTAAAGCGCGCGTTGCGCGGCGTCGTGTCCCCTGATAAAGTATTTAAGGATCTCTATGTTGGCAACAAGCCCGACGAAGATCAGGGAAATAGCGATGATGAAGTAGTTCATGATCCGGGCGTAGACCTCTCCGGAGTTCTTATTTTTGGCGTAGCTGAAGAAAAAGGGCTCGGCTCCGAGGCGGAACGCCTGTATGAATATGCTGAGGAAGATGGCGATCTTGCAGCAGGCGCCGTATATACCAACTTGTTGCGTACTGATATCGCCAGGAAGGAGCTTTTCGAGGAAGAGCTTATCGGAATTCTCATTGATAATAAATGACAAGTTGGCTATGAGGACCGGAAAGCTATAGGCAAACATCTCTTTTACCAGGCGGGTATCAATTTCGAGTGTAAGCTGGAAAAGCTCGGGCAGAAGCAACAGGAGCGTGATGCCACTGGCGATAAAATTAGAGATAAAGACATAACCGACCCAGGCCGGCCTGAACCATGACTGGAAAAATGAGGCGAGGGGCCAGTCGTGACTGATGACCATGGGAACGACAAACAGAAAGAAAAGGTTGAGGCCGACAAAGCAGAACACATTGATGAGCTTTAGCATGCCGTACTTCATCGGTCGGCCGTTGGCCCTTAATTTGGCAAATGGAATGACGGCAATCGAATCGACACAGAGAATGCCGATAAACAGCTTGATGAACAGCTCATAATCGGCGAGACTGGCTACGCTCTCGCGGTGCATCCATACAGCGATCCCATGTGCCCCCGAAAGCGAGAATATAGCAAAAAGCGCGGTCACTGTAGCCACGGTGAAAAAGGTATTGCTGTATACCTTTGCCTGATTATTGTATTTGTTGAGGAAGCGGAAAAAGGTAGTTTCCATTCCGAAAGACAGCACGGCATTGAGAATGGAGGCCCAGCTGTACAGGGTGGTGAAGATCCCGTATACTTTAGCAGGATAAAGACCTACATAAATGGGAGTAAGAATGAAGTTTAAAAAGCGCGAGATGACCGTGCTTATTCCATATATCGCCGTTTGTCCGGCAAATTTCCTTAAAGTCGACAATTTGTAAGAAGATTTACAGGAGCGGGTTTTCTTCTGTGCCCGCGATCCTTTTGACCACTTCAAAATTACGATAGTTTTTGAGTTCGCCTTCACTTACCCCCACTTTTTCAACTATCGCTTTTTCCGGGCCTTCGTGGCACCATTGCAGGAAGCTGTCTAAAGAGAAATCGTCGCCTTCAGCTTCTATATATACCGTCCCGTCCGGCCTGTTCAGGATAATGCCCTTTACCGACAGCTGATCGGCCACGGCTTTTGTGGCAGCTCTGAACGATACCCGCTGCACTTTGCCACTAATGGTTATAGATAAATGTTTCACTTGAGTTGTTTTCTGCACGCTTCTGCTATTCCTCACCGGCTTGCCCTTGCCGGGGGCGTTATAAATTGCAAAAATAACAGTTTGAATGGTATTCTGCCTAGGCTAGTTTTTTCACTGATGAGGAGGCCGTTAATTCCAGGCCGCGTGTATTACTAATCAGGTTAATGCCGGCCTTCTTGCCCTTCTCAAGGCTGCCGAATCGATCTGCTACCTCCAGGAACCGGGCCCCATTCAGGGTTGCCCACTTTATTGTGTCAGTGAGTTTCAGAGATGGAAAGGCAGCGTGGATTGCCTTGAGTTCGGATAAAATACAGAGCTTGTCGTTGGAAGCAAGGCTGTCTGTTCCTAGCGTAATATTGAAGTCGTCCAGCAGGAACATGTCGATCTTCGGCAGCCTGTTCTCGATATACAGGTTTGCGTTTGGGCAAAAGCAGAAGCTGGCATCCCTTTCAGATCGCTTGATGAAATAGAGGTCTTTAGTGCTGGTATAGGTGTTGTGGACGAGTAATAGTTTTTGTCGTTCGGGCATCAGCGGGATGAAGCTCTGGACGGAATTTCGGGCCTGAGCTTTAAAGAAGTCGATGTTGATGTGCAGGTCCTTGTAGAAATCTACAAATCCTCCCGTCTTGTATCTGAAGAGCTTGTTCTCTTCCTCACTTTCCTGATTGTGGATGGAGAGGATGCTTCCCGTCTCCCAGCAGAACTTGCTCATGTACCGGAATAGTTCTCTTGATACAGAATAGGGGGCATGAGGGACAACAGAGGCCTTCAACGGCTGAAAAGCCTGGAAAAGTTCTGTTCCGGCACGAAAAACATCTTTAGCTTTTTCCGGCTCGAAGCTTAGTATCTCGATAAAGGTGTGGTAATAGAGGGAGCTCTCCTGCTTAATCGATTTGGAAGCTATGACGTTTGAAATATCACCTACTGCAACTATGCCATTTTCGTACATCTGACGGTCGGCGCGTTTCATCGCCTCTGTATCATTTTCCGGCTTTTCGCCATGCCGGCGTGCGCCAATTACTTCTTTGATAAATCCAATTAAGCCTGTTCCTTTCTTTATCTTGCCATGAAGGGCGGCAAGTTCAAGATGGCAATGGCAGTTAACAAAACCGGGGACAATAATGCCTTCAAATCTCTGTATCTCTTTTCCGTTCAGTTGCGGGTCTCCCTCCCGAAAAACGTCAAGAATTGCCCCATTCCCGTCAACTGCGATGGTTCCGTTTTTGAAAGGTTCATTTGTTACAGGCAGTATATAATCTGCAGAATAGTACTTTACCATATTTTAGTTTCCTAAACATCACGATCCCTTGCACGCCACTTTAAGAGTTTTAATTCTGTCGAAACAACTTTCGCGTTTCTTTGTTTGCTCATCTTTTCAACAAAAAGTACTAACAAAGGCGGTGCAAATATCTGTTTATCGTAAAAACAAGACGATTTAAAGAGTGTAAAAAGAATAATATCTATCTTTGGGCTGTGAATCAGGTTGTTGAAAAGAAAGATATCAGAAATCTTTCAGTTGATGAATTAAAGAAGTTCCTTGCTGCTCAGGCTGAGCCCTCATTCAGAGCTAAGCAAATATCGGAGTGGCTATGGATGAAATCTGCCCGTTCCTTCGACGAGATGAGCAACCTTTCTAAGGGATTGCGCGAAAAGCTGTCTGATAGCTTTGTTATCAATGCAGTTGGTGTCCACCAGTCGCAGTTTAGTGCGGATAAGACTATAAAGAACACATTCAGGCTGGCTGATGGCAACATTATAGAGGGTGTCCTGATCCCTGCACCCGACCGTATGACTGCCTGTGTCAGCTCTCAGGTGGGCTGCAGCCTTACCTGTAAGTTTTGTGCTACAGGCTATATGGAGCGCAAAAGAAACCTCGATGCCGGGGAGATCTATGACCAGGTGGTATTGATCGACAGACAGGCGAGGGAAAATTATGGAGTGCCTCTTACCAATATCGTTTACATGGGCATGGGGGAGCCGTTGCTTAACTACGCGAACGTTCTGAGATCAATAGACAGGATCACCGCAGCCGACGGATTAAATATGGCAGCAAAGCGCATTACCGTATCTACGGCTGGTATTGCTAAAATGATCCGGAAGTTGGGCGACGATCAGGTCAAGTTCAATCTCGCCTTGTCCCTGCACGCGGCGAACGATGTGAAAAGGAACGAGATCATGCCCATTAATGAGCAGAATTCACTAAAGGCGCTGGCTGAAGCCCTCAAGTACTATTTCATCAAGACCAAAAATCCTGTAACCTACGAATATATTATTTTCGAGAATTTCAACGACAGCCTTCAGGATGCTGCCGAACTTGCAAGGTTCTGTAAACACCTGCCATGTAAGGTGAATATTATTGAGTATAATCCGATATCCTTCGCCTCCTTCAAAAATGCGCAGGAAGATAAGACGGATGCCTTTGCTGATTATCTGAGGAGGCAAGGCATTATTACGAATGTTCGCAGGAGTAGGGGTAAGGATATTGATGCGGCCTGTGGCCAGCTTGCCATAAAAGAAAAAAATGATTCGTCGTATGGAATGAACCTTGTCTCATCCTATATATTTGATTTTGTTTCGTTGTTCTTCCCTGAGACCTGCGCGGCCTGCGGTTCGGTGATGGTAAAGAACGAGACGGTGGTATGTACCTCCTGCCTCTTCGAGCTTCCGGCTACCCGCTTTCATTATGATCCGGAAAATTCTTTAATCCGGCAATTCTACGGGCGTTTCCCCTTCGTCTTTGCGATAGCTTGCTTTTATTATTCAGAAGGGTCAAAAGTGCAGCGGCTTATTCATAAGCTGAAATATAAGGGGAAGCCTGAGGTGGGCTTATGGATTGGCCGCTGGTATGGGCATCAAGTTGCTGATTTTATTCGGAAGCAGAAGGTTGATTTCATTATTCCGGTTCCATTGCACAGGGACCGGCTAAAAAAACGCGGTTATAACCAAAGTGAACGTATTGCTGCTGGTCTGGCACAATCGCTTGATTGCACCGTTTTGACTGATTGCCTGATCAGAGAGATTCCTACTGAAACTCAGACAAGGAAATCGCGACAATTAAGACTGGATAATATGGAACATGTCTTTGGCCTCAGGCAGCCGGAGAGGATTGCCGGCAGGCACATCCTGCTTGTAGACGATGTTGTTACGTCAGGAGCCACGCTGGAAGCCTGTGCTCTTTGTCTTTCCGCCGTGCCTGGCGTCAAAGTGAGTGTTCTTGCCGCGGCCTACACTGTTTAAGCGGAAAGTGCTTTGCAGTGTACCGCACCTTTCTTTGATATACTGTCTTTTCTTGAAAGTTATTTGCTAACGAGTCTTAAAATGTCTTTCTTAAACGCTTTTAATGAAATTGATCCGCGAAGTCAAAGGCTGCAAAGACCGGCAACGTACCTGCAATTCCATCTGCTAGTTTCGGATATGAATGTTTTTGTGTTGAAAATCAGGCTGTTTCTGGTTTTTTATAAAAAAAGGGCGAAATGTGGTAACCTTTTGATCCGTCTCGCAGTATAAGTACCCGAGAGCGTTAATTTAGATAGAAAGAGCCGGAAAGCCCCCAAGGTAACCGGCCTTTCTTTTTTATTGACATCCTATAGAGCGGGAGCCGAGTGTGCTTTAAGAACGACAGACAACTTGGCATACAGGTCCTGGGGAACAAAAGGCTTGATTATATAAGCGTTCATTCCTGAATTCATGATATCGGCCTTATCCTGGTCCATGATAGAGGCGGTCAATGCAATAATGGGAAGGTCTCTATACATGCCATTGCAAATAGTGCGGATTATGGATGTAGCTTCGATGCCACCCATCACCGGCATTTGAATGTCCATCAGAACAGCGTCATATTGATTTTCAGTTACTTTTTCTACAGCCTGCAATCCGTTCTCCACAAACTCGCCTGACAGGCCCCATTTTTTAAAAAGCTTCTTCAGGAAAAATTGATTAATCTCGTTGTCTTCAACCACCAGGACCCTGCCTGATAGCTGACTTTCTTTTTCGTTGGCCGGGAGGTACATGTTAATAAGGTTTTAACTTTTATTTTAAAGTCCGGCAGTCATAGCTGCCGGACTACTAGTTTATTTGTATAATGGGAAGTCAGTCATGATTGACATTACTTCTGACTTTACATTACTTAGTACAGCCGGATCTTCAGGGCTACCAATAGCGGTATCAATCAGATCTACGATCTTTTCCATGTGAGCCTCTTTAAGGCCTCTGGTTGTAATGGCTGCTGTTCCTACCCGTATTCCGGACGTAACAAACGGCGACTTGTCATCAAATGGAACCATGTTCTTATTGACTGTGATATGAGCTTGCTGGAGGGCCGCTTCAGCTGCTTTTCCGGTTATGTTCTTATTCCGGAGATCGATCAGCATCAGGTGATTGTCGGTTCCTCCGGAAATGATCTGGTAGCCTTTTGAAACCAGAGCTTGTGCCATTGCAGCTGCGTTCTTTTTTACCTGAACCGCGTAATCTTTGTATTCATCGCTCAAAGCTTCGCCAAAAGCGACCGCTTTAGCTGCAATGATATGTTCAAGCGGCCCGCCCTGAGTGCCGGGGAATACCGCCATATCCAACAACGAAGACATCATCCGTGTCTCGCCTTTTGGAGTTTTTAGTCCGAACGGATTCTCAAAGTCCTTGCCCATCATGATCATTCCGCCACGTGGTCCCCTTAGGGTTTTGTGAGTGGTTGTTGTAACGACATGGCAATGCGGCAGCGGATCGGCAAGCAGCCCTTTTGCTATAAGACCAGCAGGGTGGGAGATGTCAGCCAGTACCAATGCGCCTATCTGATCAGCTACTTCACGAATGAACTTATAATCCCAATCTCTGGAATAAGCTGATGCACCGCAGATGATCAGCTTCGGCTTCTCTGTTAAGGCTACTTCCTCCAGCTTTTTGTAATCGATCAGTCCGGTCTCTTTGTCGACTCCGTAAAAGAATGGGGTATAGAGCTTGCCTGAAGCATTGACGGAGGATCCGTGAGTAAGATGTCCCCCATGGGAGAGATCAAACCCGAGAATTTTGTCGCCCGGCTTCAGTAAGGCGAGGAAGACAGCCGAGTTAGCCTGTGCTCCTGCGTGAGGCTGAACGTTCGCCCATTCGGCGCCGAATAATTGTTTAGCTCTTTCTATCGCTATAGTTTCTATTTCATCTACAATTTCGCACCCGCCATAATACCTTTTCCCGGGGAGTCCTTCTGCATATTTGTTTGTAAGTACAGATCCGGCAGCTTCCATCACTTGTCTGCTTACAAAGTTTTCTGAAGCGATGAGTTCAATTCCGCTTTCCTGGCGCTCCTGTTCCTGTTCGATGAGCTTAAAAACAACGTTGTCTTTGTTCATTAGTAATTTGGTTGATTTATAGTTCGAGAGCCGCTTCGGATTTCTCTGCGACCCAAAAGTTATTAAAGCCCAGGCCGATCTGTATAGAGATCAGTTGCTGCTGCAGCATCTCCAGCATAGCCAGAAAGTTATATACAAAATGCACCCGGTTTTCAGAATGCTTCACCAGTTCGGAGAAGTCCATCCTTTTGTTCATCTGGAGCATGTCTGAAATAATTCTTTTCTGTTGTTCTATGGTGTAAGGGTACTGTACAACGGTATGTGTCACTTCGACATTCCTGTCGCGGTAGCGGGCGAGTACTTTTTCATAAACCATCATGAGCCGGTACAGGCCGAGTGAAGCCAGTTCTTCTCCTGGCTCCGAGGTTTCTGCCACCCGGGCCAGATCGGCGCTGATATTACCCCTTCTTTCCTTCATAAACCGTTCGTCTTCCAGCGTACGAAGCTCCTCTGAGACCTGCTTGAATTTCTTGTATTCGATCAGCTTCTGAACAAGGTCTCTCTTCAGGTCGATCTCGTTTCCATCTTCATCATGCTCAGGCCTGGGCAGCAAAAGTTTGGCTTTTATCCGCATTAATGTGGCCGCTACAAAGATGAACTCGCTGGCCAGTTCAATATTCAGCGCATTCATTTCCTGAATATAGGCGAGAAAATCATCGGTGATCCTGGCGATCGGAATTGAATGAATATCAAGTTCGTCTCGTTCGATGAAGAATAGCAAAAGGTCAAATGGACCTTCAAATTGGGGTAACCTAATGTCAAAAGAATCGGGCTGTCTCACAAGTGGTTCAAAAATAAAGATTTAATCTCATGAAAAAAACAGTTCTTTATTATATATAGCACGAAATTCCCCGCCAAGGGCTCTTAAAGCACCTTTTGCAAACGGTGATTCCGGACGCAGAGCGATAATTCTTCTGTTTAAGTCTTTGGGAGACCGCTTCGCAGCGGTTAAAGGACGGGATCGTACCTATTTTGCTTTTATTCCTGATATGCCGATTCTTAGGTACATGTTTTTGGCAAAAAAATTATGAGTTTGGCTTGCAAGCCGGGATGAAAGTTGAATGAATGTCTTCTTGAGTTTATAAAGATACGTCTAACTACAAGAAAATGTTAGTTTGAGAAAGTGAGCGAGGATGTCGATCAATCCTGCTAAAGTTGCGACGTGCGGCTCAGGGGTTTTTCGTATATTGAGGATGTACTTGAAAGGCTGACTCCTTTAATGGTTACTATTCTGTGTTTCAACACAGAATAGTAAATAATGCCGGCTCTGTCGTATTTTCTGGTAAATATTGAGTTACTTTGTGGTTTTAAATTTTTACGCTGCTACAGTATGGAAGTAAAGGCGGGAGAACTATTAGAAAGTATACATTACCCATCTGACCTTAAGAAGCTTGGCGAAGCAGACCTTGAAAGGGTGTGCAAGGAGCTTCGTCAGTATATTATAGATGTAGTTTCTGTAAACGGCGGGCATTTTGGTGCAAGTCTTGGGGTAGTAGAGCTCTCGGTGGCTTTACATTATGTTCTGAATACTCCCTATGATCAGTTAGTCTGGGATGTGGGCCATCAGGCCTACGGGCACAAGATATTGACCGGCCGGCGGACGGTTTTCCACACGAACAGAATATATAAAGGCATCAGCGGTTTTCCGAAGCGCTCGGAGAGCGAGTATGATACTTTTGGAGTAGGGCACTCGTCCACTTCTATTTCTGCAGCACTCGGCATGGCTGTGGCTTCTCAGCGAAAAGGAGAGACCGACAGGCAACACGTGGCAGTGATCGGAGATGGGGCAATGACGGCTGGTATGGCGTTTGAGGCTCTTAACCATGGAGGGATCGAGAATAGTAACCTTCTGGTGATACTCAATGATAACTGCATGTCAATCGACCCAAATGTAGGGGCGCTGAAAGAATACCTCACTACGATCACCACTTCACGGTCCTATAACCGCTTTCGTGATGATATGGGCTATGTGTTATCAAAGCTTTCAGAACTCGGCCCCAATGCTCTTCAAATGGCAAAGAAGATTGAGAAGAGCATCAAAGGCACTTTGTTGAAGGAAAGTAATCTGTTTGAGGCGCTTAATTTTCGCTACTTCGGGCCTATTGACGGACACGATGTGAAGCAGCTGGTCAAGGTGCTGAAAGACCTGAAGAACATTCCCGGTCCCAAGCTTCTTCATTGTGTAACCGTAAAAGGTAAGGGTTTCGCACTAGCCGAAAAGGATCAGACCAAATGGCATGCTCCGGGTCTTTTTGATAAGATAACAGGAGAGATTAAGAAAACGGTTAGTGAGCAGCCTGTTCCTCCGAAATATCAGGACGTTTTTGGTCACACTATTGTTGAGCTTGCTAGCATGAATCCTAAGATAATGGGAATCACGCCGGCCATGCCTAGCGGGTGTTCTCTTAACATCATGATGAAGGCTATGCCCGACCGTGCTTTCGACGTTGGTATTGCAGAGCAGCATGCTGTGACTTTCTCTGCGGGACTTGCTACTCAGGGCATGGTGCCGTTTTGTAATATTTATTCCAGCTTTATGCAGCGGGCCTACGACCAGGTGATCCATGACGTGGCTATCCAGAACCTGAATGTGGTGTTTTGTCTGGACCGGGCAGGACTTGCAGGTGCTGACGGTTCCACGCACCACGGCGCCTACGATCTGGCCTATATGCGCTGTATTCCTAATATGACTGTGTCTGCCCCTATGAATGAAGAAGAGTTGCGGAACCTGATGTACACTGCACAGCAGGACGATATGGGACCTTTTTCAATTCGCTACCCGAGGGGTTCAGGCGTGATGGCCGACTGGCAGCGCCCGATGAGAGCTATCCCCGTAGGGAAGGGTCGTAAGATCTGCGATGGAGAAGATGTGGCCATTTTAAGCATAGGCCATATTGGAAATGAAGTGCTGAAAGCCTGCTATGAGCTCGGTCCTGAAGGTATACATCCTGCTCATTTCGACATGCGCTTCGTTAAGCCGATTGATGAAGAGCTTTTGCATGAAGTGTTCAGCAAATTCAGGAAAGTCATTACCGTGGAAGACGGCTGTGTCATGGGAGGGATGGGGAGTGCCGTCATTGAATTTATGGCTGATCATGGCTATGCTGCCAAAATCATAAGGCTCGGAATTCCGGACCGGTTGATTGAACACGGGGAACAGCCCGAACTTTGGGCAGAATGCGGATACGATGCTTTTTCTATTGCAGAAGCGGTGAAAAAAATCACAGTTAGCAGGCCTACAAGAAGTCTCGCTTCCTGAATAAGCGCTATACCTGAACCTGCAAACATTTAGGCGATCGGAGCTGTTTTTCTATCCCCGGCGCGGAGAAAAAATTTGTTTTTTTAATACGGTACGTATATCTTCGTAGCACTGGGACAAGACTATATCGCATATGCAGGTGTAGTCTTGTTTGTTTTTTATGGAGGTCCATTAAATATAATTGAGATATGGCAGAGATAATATATTATACGAAAGAAGGATTGGAGAAACTGAAGGAAGAACTTCATTTTCTGAAGACAGAAGGGCGGGCGCAAATAGCAAAGGCAATAGCTGAGGCACGCGATAAGGGAGATCTTTCCGAGAATGCGGAGTACGACGCTGCTAAAGAGGCACAGGGACATCATGAAGCAAAAATTGCCAAGCTGGAGACTACGCTTGCTCATGCCCGTTTAATCGACGAGTCGAAGCTTGACTCCTCAAAGGTGCTGGCTCTTTCCATTGTCAAGATCCGGAATACGAAGAACGGTGCAACCATGACCTATCAGCTCGTCTCTGAGTCTGAAGCTGATCTAAAGTCAGGAAAGATATCTGTAAAATCGCCTATCGCTCAGGGTCTTCTGGGTAAGTCTGTTGGAGATAAAGCAGAAATAGCGGTTCCTGCAGGAAAAATGGAGTTTGAAGTGCTCGAAATCTCAAGATAATAAAAATGGCTTCTATCTTTTCTAAAATCGTAAATGGAGATATTCCCGCCCACAAGGTAGCGGAGGACGAACGGTTTCTGGCCTTCCTTGACATCAACCCGCTGGTTGAGGGGCATGTCCTTGTAATTCCCAAAAAGGAGGTTGACTATATTTTCGATCTGGATGATGACACCTTCAGCGGGCTCCATACTTTTTCTAAGAAAGTGGCGGTGGCGATTCGAAAGGTTATTCCCTGTGAACGGGTTGGCGTTGCCGTGATCGGTCTTGAGATTCCGCACGCACACATTCACCTTGTGCCAATGAACAATATGAATGATATCAATTTCTCGAAAGAGAAGCTGAAGCCTTCGCAAGAAGAACTGCGTGCTGTAGCAGAAAAAATAAGTGCAGCTTTCTAAATTGCAGGCTATCTCACGATAGCCTTTTTTGTTGTGCCCTAACGCCCTGAACCGCTCAATTACCTCTTAAGTTTCCTGGGATTATCCTTTACAAATGCCTCCCATCCAGAGTATGTCTTTGTGTTTCCGTTATTGCTGACCCTCTGAAAAGAGTGACACACAGCTACTGCCAGACCATCGGTAGCGTCGAGGAACTGAGGCGTCTCCGTGAAGTTTAGGAGCGACTGCAGCATGGCAGCTACCTGTTCTTTTGTTGCATTTCCGTTTCCGGTGATCGATTGTTTTATCTTGCGGGGTGAGTATTCAAAAATAGGCATATTTCTGGATAAGGCGGCAGCCATGGCTACACCCTGAGCTCTTCCAAGCTTCAGCATAACCTGGATATTCTTTCCGTAAAACGGAGCTTCGATTGCCAGACAGTCGGGCTGATATTGATCAATCAGCGCTGTCGTCTTTTCAAAGATCCTCTTCAGTTTTAGTGGATGATCATCCAGGTGATCCATTTTTACAACTCCGAGAGTAATCAGTGAAATCTTGCTTTTTACCTCACTCACCAGGCCATATCCCATCACTGCGGTTCCGGGATCTATTCCCAGGATTATGCGTTCTTTCGACTGTTCCCTTAGCATCTGCAGGCAATAATACGGCTTTTTTTCTGCCCGCCGTATTATTGGCGTTGATCTTAGCGGCGGAAGCAAGGGGTGTGTCCCTCCATACAGCGAAGGGCTACATAAACACCAGGATCATCATCTGAGCCATGAGTATGCGCAGGATCATTGTCAGGGGATATACAGTAGCATAGGTGATAGCGGGAGCGTCTGATCCTGCTGAATGCGTGGCAAAAGCGAGTGCGGGAGGGTCTGTGGACGCCCCTGAAAGAAGTCCGCATATTTCAAAGTAACTGCATTTGAAAAGGACTTTTGCCAGAAATCCGACGATCAGCAGAGGTGAAAGGGTGATGATCATGCCGTACAGCATCCAGGTAAGTCCGTCGCCGCTCACCAGGATCTCGACAAAGTGTTCGCCGCTCGATAATCCTACGCTGGCCAGAAATAGAACAATGCCGATTTCACGGAGCATCAGGTTGGCTCCCTGCGTAACATAAGGCGTTAAATACAGCTTGGGACCGAAGCGGCTCATGAGGATGGCAACGATTAACGGGCCGCCTGCAAGTCCTATTTTGACTGGTGCCGGAATACCGGGCACTACAAAGGGAATGCTGCCAAACAACACGCCCAAAACGATGCCGAAGAAGATAGGCGCCAGGTTGGGGTGATCCAGGCGTTTTAATGAGTTGCCTAGAACTTTTGCAAACAGGGTAACCGCCTCTTCACGACCTACAACCGTTACAATATCGCCTATCTGGAATACGGTATCGGTGGTGGCCACGAACTCAATCCCGGCCCTGCTTACACGGGTGATCGTGAAATCCTGACTGTTGATAAAACGCTGTTCGCCGATTGTTTTGTGCGTCACTTCGTCTTTGGTGACCACGATCCGCCTTGAAATGATATTACTTTTTATCTTTATAAGGTCCACTTCGCTCTCTTTGCCAACCAGGATTTTCAGTTTCTCGAAGTCCTCCTTGGGCGCAACGGCTAGTATAATGTCGTTTTCGTGCAGGATCGTTTCAGAATCAGGCGTCGTGATTTCGCCGTCGTGATAAATCCTTGAAATTACAAGCTTCGTGTTTATAATCGATTTGATGATGCGGAGGGGCTGGTTGAATAACTTCGGGTTCTCAACCTCCAGGTTAATTGTAGAAGGGGCGGGTACGTCTTTCAGCAGTCGTTCCTTATGCAATGCTTTTTCAGCCAGGAGATCTACTTTGAAGGCGTATCGGAAGAAAATAAGCGATAAAATTATGCCGATTACTCCGAAAGGATAGGCTACCGCGTAGCCGAGCCCGAGATTGGGGATGGCAAGATCGATGCCTGAAGCTTTGAGGTCTGCAAGGGCCTGTTGGGCTGCTCCTAGCCCGGGAGTGTTCGTTACTGCTCCCGACATGATTCCAGCCATCACAGCAATGGGTGTTCCTGTGGCATAGTGGATGGCAACGGTTACTATTGCTCCTGTCAATACCACAGCCGCCGCCAGAAGATTGAGAGATAAACCTTGTTTCTTCAGCGAAGACAGGAAGCCCGGACCTACCTGCAACCCGATACTGTATACGAAAAGGATAAGGCCAAATTCCCTGGCGAAGTGTTCTACCTCCTTATTGATCAGCAGATGAAAATGGGAGGCAATAATTCCTACAAATAGTACCCAGGTAATGCCAAGGGAAATATTGAGGATTTTAACTTTTCCAAGTGTAACGCCTATGGCAATTACAAGGCCGTAGATCAGAACCGCATGTGCTACGGAGTCTTTGGTAAATAAATCGGAAAGCCATTCCATGATTAGTAATTCTAATTAGCGTAAAAGAGGGTGTTGTGACTGTAATGTAGTTAGCTATGCGCAGTATTCCGGTATAAGTCGCTTAGGGAATAACCGGACAGGTAATTGGTCCTTTAAGTCATGGTTAGCCAGTTTTAATGAAGTTCCTTTTTAAAACTCGTGCTTTCTTTCAGTAACAGCAGAGCATCCCTGCTCATAAACGGCTTTCCTGAAAGTGCCTTTTTTCTTCGAGTGCCAAGAAGAACGTCAGGCGTAAATGTTATAAATAACGAAGCGTTTGCAAATGATCCTCGTCAGTTATTTGAATGATTTTCGATTGTTTTTGTTCCCTTCATCTAGAAGTGAAAGGCGAAAAGTCTTGCACTCCTCTTCAGCTTTCACGCCTTTTCCGTAAAATTGCATCCAAAGAGAAAAAAGCGATTGAATCGAAAAGATAAAAAGACAGTAAGTATTCTGGTAAAAGTGGCTGTGCTGATCTTAGCCACCAGCTTTATCGCTTATAAACTGCATAATAACCAAAACCTTCACAATTTTAAGCTATTAATCAGAGATCTTTCTCCGGTAAGGGTATACAGTGTGCTGGGCATTATTTTTCTCTTAATGCTGGTCAACTGGATTCTCGAAGCTATGAAGTGGAAATTTCTGGTAAAGAGGATTGAAACAATTAGCCTCTGGAAGGCAGTAGAATCGGTGTTCTGCGGCCTGACGTGGGCCATTTTTACTCCTAATCGGATCGGTGAGTACGGAGGCCGCGTTTTTTTCTTTCGCCCCGAAAGCGCGTTTTTGGTGCGATTGCCATGGGTGTTGGAGCCGTGGGGCAAATGGTGATCACAAATGTACTGGGCGCCTTTGCTATCTTTTGGTTTGTCTGGCGGTTTTTGCATCCGGCTCCCTGGCTTACCATTGTTGTTTTTCTTTCTGCTGCGTTGTATAGTTCTCTCTTTCTTTTGTTCTATTTCAGCATAAAACGGCTCACTACGCTTATCAACAAAGTCAGGTTCCTTACCAAGTTTAGACGCTTCTTTATGATCCTTGCTCAATACAGAAGAAAGCATCTGATAATCATCTTTAATTTTTGCTTAGCCCGTTTTATTGTTTTTACTTCGCAATATTATTTGATTATTAATATGCTGATTCCGTCTCTGCCGGTATTCGCAATGATCATGATGATATTTATTCTCTTTTTTATTCAGTCAGCCCTGCCTTCTCTCGACCTGCTGGATGTAGGAGTGAGGACTATGACTGCGACTTACTTCTTTAGTTTTATAACCTCACAGGAAGTAGCTGTGATGGCCGCAACCGCTTGTATCTGGTTTGTTAACCTGATCGTGCCTGCCATTCTCGGTTCTGCCTTCGTTTTTAAATTGAATTTCTTTGGCACTAATCGTAATTAATCTTTTAACCGGCACCCTTACGTTTATCTATGTGACGGTAGTTTTGTTTTTCAGAAGGGGGTGGCTTCGTCTTCCCGTTTTTCGTTCTGCACCTGTCACGGGTCGCACCAAGGTCAGTGTGTTGATTGCAGCGAGGAATGAAGAAGAGAAAATTGCTTTTACCATCCGCGATGTTCTCGCTCAGACCTATCCCGCGGAACTGCTCGAACTGATCGTAGTGGATGACCATTCTACGGATAGTACCTCTCAGATCGTGCAGTCTTTTGCTGCCCAGGGTGTCATTCTTATCCGGCTTAATGAAAAGGAGAAGCTCAATTCCTATAAGAAGAAAGCAATCTCTGAAGCAATACGCGTTGCCTCAGGAGAACTGATCGTCACTACAGACGCTGATTGCAGGATGAATGAAGACTGGATTAAGACGATTGTTAGCTGTTACGAACAAAACGATTTGAAGATGCTTTCCTCTCCCGTTGTTTACCACGAGGAGAGCAGCTTCTTTGAAAGGTTGCAGACCCTGGAGTTCTTGTATCTCATTGGCTTGGGAGCCTCGTCCATTGGCAACAAAATTCCGTCTACCTGCAACGGGGCGAATCTGGCGTACCGTAAGGATGTGTTCGAGGAGTTGGGAGGTTTTAAAGGCATTGACGATCTGGCCTCGGGCGACGACGAGCTTTTTCTTCACAAAGTGGCGTCGCGTTACCCAGATGGCATTGGTTTCTGCAAGTCGTATCGGGCTGTCGTTTTTACCACTGCCAAGAGTACACTGAGAGAGTTTATCCGACAACGGAAGAGATGGGCTTCGAAAAGTACACGTTATAAGAACAAGAGCATCGTTTTACTCGGAGTCCTGATCTGGTTGTTTAACTGCATGTTGCTGCTCACGATGGTAGCGGGCTTCTATGATCGCGCTGCCTGGCACACCTGCTTGCTTGCATTTGCATTCAAGTATCTGGCAGAGACCGCCTTTCTGGTGCCGGTTACCCGTTTTGCCAGGCGAAAAGAGTTAATCTGGTATCTGCCGCTCCTTACCGTTATTCATACCGTCTACATGATTTACATTGGTCTTGCAGGTAATTCAGGAAAGTATGTCTGGAAAGGACGCCTGGTGAGGTAAAACTCTTCACAAGTCTGCAAGTAGCTGTTTTACCCTGTATTGTGCTGTTTCTCGTGTTGGACAACTAAGATGGATATTTTGTGTTGTAAATAGAATATTTACCTTATTTTTATCATCAGATACACGAACTTGGAACTGGATAAAGATAAAACAGACATTGGGCCTTCTGAAAACGATCTCATACAACTTCTGCTAAAGAGGCAGTCGGAGTTGAATGCATTGCTTGAAGTGACTCTCGCCATCAACAAAAACAGCGCGGCGTCGGTGCTATACGCCATGCTGGAAGTGATTTTGCGTGTCAATTTGAAGGTAGGGAGAATGAGCTTGCTCATTCGGGAAGGCAGCCAGTTTACCTGTGCTGCTGGTTTTGGAGCGAGAGAGGAAACTCCGGAGGACTTTCAAAAGATCTGTGAGATCCTTCTGCCTTATAAAACAATAACTGCACTAAGTGGACACTCGGAAGAACTTCTAAATAAATATGACTTCTTTGTCCCGGTAAGACATAAGAACAGTACTCTCGCATTTGTGTTGATCGGCGATTTTAATACCAAGCCCGAGGTGCTTAGTCACGAGCTTAATTATATTCAAACGCTTATTAACATTATAGTAGTTGCCCTGGAGAATAAGAAATTGTTCTGGGAACGGGTGCAGAGGGAGCGCTTCCAGCGCGAAATAGAGCTGGCGGGTGAGGTTCAAAATATGCTGGTACCTCTCCGTCTGCCTAAAAGTGCCAATTTTGAGATAGCAGCTACCTATCTTCCCCACCAAAACATCGGGGGTGATTATTTTGACTTTATTCGCCTTAACGATAAAGAGTTTATTTGGTGTATCGGTGATGTGTCGGGAAAAGGAATGCCGGCCGCGCTGCTGATGGCCACGGTACAGGCCAGCCTTCGTGCGTGGACTTACGTGGAGAATGACCTTGAAAAGCTTGTTCGGAGACTAAACGAGGTGGTGACGCACAACACTAAAGGAGAGAGGTTTATTACATTATTTCTGGGTAAGTATAATGAAGAGACCCGCGAAATGGAGTACATTAATGCGGGGCACAATTCTCCTATCCTGATAGCGGATTGTCAATCTACTTTTTTAAAGGAGGGGACGACGTTGCTGGGCCCGTTTGATGAGCTCCCTTTTGTGCGTCCGGGAAAACTGATCCTTCCCCCTGCAGCACTCATCTTTAATTATACAGACGGCCTGATCGAAAGCGATGACGAGGACGTTTTTATCTCTGAGGAGGAGCTTGTTGAGTACCTTACGACGCATTGTGCTTCTCATTCATCGCAGATTAATAAGGGCATCCTGACCGAGATTCAGACGAAGAACAATGCAAAGATGCACTCTGACGATATTACGCTATTTACTCTCAAAATTTATTAGCACAACAGGCCCATCCTTCCAAAGGTTTATCCAGTCCATGCGAAATTTATAATCGGCGTCTAAGCATGCCATAAAATGTCTTACTTTTGGGGCGGAGACCGATTGTGTGATGCTTTTTTCTTATTATCAGGAAGAATTTATTGAGGCAGGCTGCGATGAGGCGGGACGCGGGTGTCTGGCGGGCCCAGTGTTTGCGGCGGCTGTTATCCTGCCCAGAGATTTTAAACATAAGCAGCTTACCGACTCGAAACAGCTTTGCGAGGAGGATCGGTATAAATTGCGTACGGTAATAGAAGAGAAGGCAGTAGCATACGCCGTAGCCTCAGTAGACCATGAGGAAATAGATCGTATAAATATTTTGAATGCTTCTTTCCTTGCCATGCACCGTGCGCTGGATATGCTTGCTACCCGCCCGGGTTTTGTGCTGATAGACGGGAATCGCTTTAAAAAGTATCAGGAGCTGCCACATGCCTGTATCGTGAAGGGTGATGGTAAATACTACTCCATTGCAGCTGCATCTATACTTGCGAAGACCTATCGGGACGACTTTATGAAGAGCCTCGCCGGGCAGCATCCCGAGTACGACTGGTGCAGCAACAAGGGATATCCTACAGTAAAGCACCGGAATGCGGTGCTGCAATATGGATTGTCGCCCTATCACCGTCGCTCGTTCAGGGTTACTGATCCGCAGCTTAGCCTCTTCGCTGAAGAAGCTAACGTGATGTAGGGTGGAGTTGCACGTTGGGTCATTATCACAGCTAATCTGCAACAGCCTCCGCCAGGTCGGTACCTATGCTCTCCAACTAAGTCCTGCAAACCGCAACTCCCCACTCACAACCCATAACTTTTGTTATTTTTGTCATTCAGTCAGCAAAACAGAATGAAGAATACTGCATTAACCAGCACTCATATTGCTCTTGGCGCCAAGATGGTGCCTTTTGCAGGCTACAATATGCCTGTTCAGTACGAAGGGATCAATGTTGAACATCAAGCCGTGCGCTCGGCTGCAGGGGTGTTCGATGTGAGCCACATGGGGGAGTTTATCCTCAAAGGCGACCGTGCGTTAGACCTTATTCAGAAGGTGACTTCCAATGATGCATCCCGCCTGGTAGACGGAAAGGTGCAGTATTCCTGTTTGCCTAACGACACTGGAGGGATTGTGGATGACTTGCTGGTTTATCGTATCGACGAAAAGACCTATATGCTGGTGGTCAACGCCTCCAATATTGATAAAGACTGGAACTGGATTTCTAAATACAACACGTATGGAGTCGACATGAGAGATATTTCAGAGCGTACTTCGCTGCTCGCGGTGCAAGGACCAAAGGCGGCGGAGGTGCTGCAGCATTTAACAGATCTCGACCTCGCCTCTATGGAATATTACACGTTCAGGAAAGGAACCTTTGCTGGCGTCGATAACGTACTGGTATCGGCGACAGGCTATACAGGGGCGGGAGGGTTCGAGATCTATTTTGATAATGCTCACGCCGAGCATATTTGGAATGAGATATTCCGGGTGGGAGAATCAGCAGGGATCAGGCCGATCGGTCTGGGCGCCCGCGATACGCTTCGTCTTGAAATGGGTTTTTGTCTCTATGGTAATGACATCGACGATACAACTTCTCCGCTCGAGGCGGGCCTCGGCTGGATCACGCGCTTCAATAAAGACTTTGTTAATAGCGAGAAGCTTGAAGAGCAAAAGAAAAATGGTGTAAGCCGCCGTTTAGTAGGTTTCGAAATGGTGGAGCGGGGTATTCCGCGCCATGATTATGAAATTGCAGACAGCGAAGGAAATGTGATCGGCAAAGTCACCTCGGGCACTCAGTCACCATCACTTCAGAAGGCTATCGGTATGGGGTATGTAAGTACTGAGTTTGCAGCGCCGGGAACCGAAATTTTTATAAAGATCAGAAATGCTGCGATCAAGGCAGTTGTGGTAAAACCTCCTTTTTATAAAACACAAGATTGAAAGTTGTACAAATGACAGCGCCGGGTCAGGTAAGCGTGGAGACATGTGTCACTCCTGCCTTGTTACCCCTGTATGATGTAAAGAACAGTATAGTCGTCGTTATCGATATTTTTAGGGCCACCAGTTCCATCTGCTATGGGATAGACAATGGAGCCTCGGCTATTATCCCGGTTGCGCAGGTAGAAGAATGTGCAGCATACCACGGAACCGAGTGTCTGCTGGCTGCAGAACGGGATGGAGAGGTAGTCGAAGGCTTCGACTTCGGCAATTCTCCTTTCTCTTATACTCCTGAAAAAGTTGCAGGCAAAACAGTCGTCCTTACTACTACGAACGGAACGCAGGCCATTCATTTGTCGCGTCAGGCTAAGAGAATAGTGATTGGGTCTTTTCTTAATCTAAGCACATTGTCTCACTGGCTCCTGGGGCAGGGTGAAAACGTTTTGCTTGTCTGCGCCGGCTGGAAAAATAAGTTTAATCTGGAGGATTCTGTGTTTGCCGGGGCGGTGGCTAGGCGGCTCACTGGGGCCGGTTTTCAACCTGACGACTCCTCCATTGCCGCTATGGATCTTTTTGATCTTGCCAAGGACGATCTTGGTGCTTATCTGCAAAAGACGTCGCACAGCGAACGTCTTAAAAAGCTCGGGATTGAAAAGGATATCGAGTTTTGCCTCAACGTAGACATTACTACCTCGATTCCTGTTCTGGAAGGTGAGAAGCTGGTAAAGCTCTAGAAGAAATAGGCTCCCCGGGTTGGATCAGCGTCATCTGGAACGTTTTACTTTAGTTTCTCGTTGTTCCTGTGCCGGTCGGCATCGCGGATGCTTTTTTTCTCCAGATTCTTCTTAAGGGCAGCGGTCAGATCAATGCCGGTCTGATTAGCCAGGCAGATCAGTACGAAAAGCACATCAGCCATTTCATCCGCCAGGTCCACGCTCTTGTCTGATTCCTTAAAGGACTGCTCGCCGTATTTTCGCGCCATAATACGGGCTACTTCTCCAACTTCTTCCATAAGGATAGCCGTGTTCGTCAGTTCGTTAAAGTAACGGATTCCGGTTGTATTTATCCATCTGTCGACCAGATCCTGTGCTTCTTCAATTGTCATGTTCAGTGATTCTTTTATCGATTTTCTCGTCCGCTGCGCCATAGGCAATCTCCGAAGATATCTTCCCCCACCTTCTGCTGAGAAGGGTGCGGGAACGCCGGCACACACGTTCGCCTTTTCTCTGTCTTTTCTATTTCGTTTCTTCGATGCCGCTTCAATGCCGCTTCGGTACGTACCGACGTCGCATCGAAGCGGCACGGTAAAAATGTGAAAAAAAGGCACACTTGTCTCGCACTTGTCTCAGATAATGGTGGGCTGGGGTACATTTTGGCAAAGTCTCTGAACTCAGGTACTACTCTCTGGACAGCTTGTCGGGCCTCGGAATCTTATACTGCGTGGCCGTTACCGCCAGTAGGAAAGCAGCTAGAGCCTGGATCTCTTCTTTATTAGGATTTAGCTTTTTCAGGTGCGATCGGGCGCCAGGTACCTTTGGCTGTAGGTTTTGTGCAGCCATGAGGGAGACTATTCGCATACTGAAACAAGTGAAAAGTGATTGTTACGGCACTTGACTGCTGCAAAGGCAGTATGAAAAGACCAAAACAGATGTTTTGCTCTCCGAGAACCGGCAGCCGTCAGTAGGGGAAACTGCCCGATGCCCTAACTGCCGTCTCCGGGTACCGGCTCAAGTCTGCGTTTAATATGGTTTATGAGGATCAGAAAGCGATCATCATTATTCCTTGTTTTTAGTATCCATGAATATAGTAACAGGCCCGTCATTGAGCAGCTCTATTTTCATATCGGCACCGAAGATGCCGGCCTGAATTTTCTTTCCGGTGAGTGATTCAAGTTCTGAAAGCATGGCTTCATAGAGGGGGATTGCTTTGTCAGGCCTGGCGGCACGTACAAAGCCGGGCCGGTTGCCTTTCTTCGTCTGGGCGAAGAGTGTAAATTGGGAGATCAGAAGGATGTTGCCATCCACGTCCAACATCGATTTGTTCATCAGGCCGTTCTCGTCCGAAAAGATCCGCATATTGACGATCTTTTGCGCCAACCACTGCAAATCCTCCATTTCGTCAGCGTCTTCTACTCCTAGAAAGACAAGGAGTCCATTTTCGATACGCCCCGTTACAATACCTTCAACAGTACACGAAGCTCGGGTGACTCTCTGAATAACTGCTCTCATGATGTGGCAAAGATAAGGATTTTAGGACCAGATAAAGCTGATACTGCTGGTTGCTAAATGGTATTAGTCGGGTATTAATAGAATAAAGGATAAAATAGTATTATCTTATGGTAGGGTTCCTTTTGATATTTCTTCTCGTGTAAAACCGCTTCAGGCGCTATTTTTTTTCGCGTAGTTAATAATGAACAAAATTAAGATAATAAAGTATTATCCTGCCCCTCGTTCTTGTGTTAATTTTGGATAAACTAATTATAGATCATGCGAAAAGTTTTACTACTAACCTTACTGTTCACCTCTGTTCTGGTGATCTCTGTACCTCGGCTTTGGGCGCAAACTGCCGACATGGTGATCAGAGGTGTTGTAACAGATGTAACAGGCATGCCGCTCCCCGGTGCCTCTGTAAGTGTGAAGAATACAAGGGCCGGTGCTACTACCGATGTAAACGGCCGTTATACCATAACCGTGCCGCAGGGGGCTACCACTCTGACTGTTTCTTTCATCGGAATGGTTGCCAAACAGGTAAACATCGGGACCTCTAACACGATCAACGTGACTTTGAGTGAAGAGAACACCAAGCTGAATGAGGTGGTCGTGGTGGGATATGGTGTGGCGAAGCGTGTAAATCTTACGACTGCCCAGACATCAGTGTCGTCAAAAGAGCTAAGCCGTACGGTGAACACGACCCTGGAGCAGGCCTTGCAGGGACGCGCGGCCGGTGTCTACATCACTCAGAATTCAGGTCAGCCGGGCGGCGGAATTTCGGTTAGCATTCGCGGAGTCAGTTCTTTAAATGGTACAACGGAGCCTCTCTACGTGATAGACGGAGTGATAATCAGAGGTAGTCAGGTTAGTTACGGAATGCAAAGCTCTACCAATCCGCTGGCCGGGCTTAATCCCGCCGATATTGAAGATATGCAGATACTGAAAGGGCCGTCGGCAACCTCGATCTATGGGTCAATGGGTACCAATGGTGTGGTGCTTGTTACTACCAAAAGAGGGAAGGCCGGCGATGTAAAAGTCAACTATGGGTACCAGTATAGCCTTCAAACATCTCCCGGCTCGCTGGAGGTAATGAGCCTTCGTCAGTACGCCCAGATGGTAAAGGAGTTTCACTCCGTGGCCGGAGGAGAAACGCCACAGGAGTTTCTGGACCCCTCCCTGCTGGGAGAAGGAACCGACTGGCAGAAAGCGCTGTTCCGCAATGCTCCAATGCAAAAGCATCAGCTGAGTTTAAGCGGAGGAAACGATAAGGCTACTTATTATCTTTCAGGTGACTACCTCAATCAGGATGGCGTGGCGGAAGGATCGGGATTTGACCGCTACTCGTTCCGCTTAAATCTTGATTCTAAGCCCAAGCAATGGATGACCCTTGGGGCTAATCTAAGTTTTAACCAGACGGAAGAGTCAGTGACCTCGACAAATGAAGATCTGATTTCGAGTGCCATACAGCTGACTCCCCAGATCCCTGTGAAAAATTTGAACGGGAGTTGGGGCGGTGGCGACGAAAACAATGGCGCGAACAAATTTGCGCCGGTTAACCCAATCGCACTTGCAAACATCAATACGAATGAAGCGACGAGACGGCAATTTTTGGGTGGATTAAACATGGGCGTACAGCCTATGCCCGGTCTTAGTATCCGTACTTCCGTTAACATCAATCTCGGCTATTCCAATTCAATTTATTTCAGGCCGACCTATAAAATTGGCTGGGCGGAAAACACGACTGCATCACTCACAAATGGGAACTCGCAGAATACGTACTGGAATTGGAACCAGCAGGTTCAATATACAAAGCAAGTTAAAAAGCACAGCTTCGACCTGATGTTCACTCACGAATCTCAAAAATCGACATGGAGAAACCTTTCGGGCTCCCGTACAGGCTTCCTCACTAATGACGTATTTGATTTGGAGGCTGGAGACCCTTTAACTGCGGCTAACGGGGGCGGATCAGGCCCTTGGTCGATGGAATCTTACCTCGGTCGTTTAAATTATAATTTTGAGGACAAGTATTTGCTGACCGCCACCTACAGGACGGATGGCTCTTCCAATTTTGGTGAGAATAATCGCTGGGGAAAATTTCCTTCTGTTTCTGCTGCCTGGCGGATATCTAAAGAGAAGTTTTTTAATGTGCCGGCAATAAGCGACCTGAAATTGCGGTTCGAGACGGGTGTAACGGGTAACCAGGGGGATCCGGCTATATTTATTCTCCTATGGCAAGCGGCCCAACTCCTGTAGGAGTCGGTTTTTTACCTGACCGTTATGCAAATCCCGACCTCAAATGGGAGGAGACAAAGGCCAACAATGTGGGCTTAAACCTTGGCTTGTTCAAAAATCGTTTCGAGATCGAGTTAGACTATTACGTAAGGAATACCGACAATCTTCTGATGATCAATCCACTTCCTGACTATATGGGCGCGGGGGGAATGGGAGCGGTTGGAGCACCCATGGTGAACATCGGTGCTCTTACTAATAAGGGCTGGGATATCAGTCTGAATTCTACCAATATTAGCACGAAGAATTTTAAGTGGAACAGTACGCTCAACCTATCGCATTTCAAGACCAAAATCAAGAAGTTTTATTCAGAGCGGGCCTCTATCACGAGGATATCCTGGTGGCTCGACAACTGGGCACAGCGCTCCATTGTGGGCCAGAGTCCGTGGCTTTTTAGGGGATATATTGAAGATGGCCTGTTTCAATCGCTTGACGAAATTAATAACAGCGCCGTGCCCGTCGATAACAACGGCAATCGCTTACCTACTGAACAGGCTAATGGGGTATGGGTAGGTGATGTGAAGTACAGGGATATAAGCGGGCCTGAGGGTGTGCCTGATGGTAAGATAACCGTGGATGATGAAACGTACATTGGCAATCCCTGGCCAAAGCTTTTTGGTGGTTTCACCAACAGTTTATCTTACAAGGGATTCGAGCTTAGCGCCGTTATTACGGGAAGCTATGGGAACGACGTATATAACTACGTAGCACGGGTCAACAGCAATCCCAACAATATCAATCTGAGCAGGAATCTCCTTACCCATACCATGAATTATGCAAGGCCGGTCACAGTAGACGGGCAGACGCGCCTCGAAAATCCGGGGACCGACGTAGCACGGATTTCTTATGGTCCCAATGCCAACTATTCCCGGATCACAAACAAATGGGTGGAAGATGGATCGTATCTCCGCCTGAAGAATGTATCGCTCACCTATAACCTGCCGCAGTCCTTGTTAACTGGACAAAAAGTGGTGAGGGGCGCACGCATTACAGTGGGTATCCAGAACGCGTGGACCATCACCGGCTATTCAGGTTACGATCCGGAGGTAGGAGCTAATATTGGCAGGAACGTATCCTCTGACAATCAGTCGGTAGGGCTTGATGCAGGAAGGTATCCGCTCACAACCGTTTATACCTTTAGTCTTGGATTTGACTTTTAATGAACAGAACAATGAGAAACCTGATAAATATCGACTTCAGAGTGCTTATGGCAGTGTCCGTAATCCTCTTCTCTGCCTGTAAGAAGGATTTTCTTGACCAGCCGCCTACCGACCGCATTGTGGATGCCAGCTTTTATAAGACTGACGACCAGATTCTTGCTGCCACTGGTCTGCTTTACAGCAAGGTATGGTTTGACTACAACGATAAGGCGTCTTATAACCTGGGGGATTTTAGGGCAGGAACTGCGTTTTCCGCTTACAACGACCGGGGCAATGTACTGTTTAATACTACAGGCGACAATGCCGAAAATAGCGCCGCCTGGCGTGCGTTTTTTGTTGTTGTCGCTCAGTCTAACCTGGCTATTTATAATATTAAGAAGTATGCGGGGCCAGAGGTGTCGGAGCCGATAAAAAAGCATGGTATCGCGGAAGCCCGTTTTATGCGCGCTTTGGCTTATCGCTATTTGGTAATGAACTGGGGCGATGTGCCTGTTATTACCAATAACGTGGAGAAGCTGACGGATACCACTATTAGCAGGAATACTGTAAAGAGTGTCTGGAAATTCATCACCAGCGAGATGAGGGCTGTAGCGGAAGACCTCCCGTCTACCCCTATCCGGCCTGGCAGAGTAACCAGGTGGTCGGCTGAAGGAATGCTCGCCAGGTTCTATCTGACCAGGGCCGGTGTTGAAGCAAGCGGAGTCAGTCGGAAGCAGGAGTTCCTCGATAGTGCAAAATATTATGCTGAAAGGGTGATCAGCCAAAGCGGTCTCTCCCTATTGAATGATTACGCTAAGTTGTTCTTGTATCCCTATGATAATAACAGCGAATCATTGTTTTCGCTCCAGTGGGTATACTCGCCCGGTGCATGGGGCACGCAAAATTCAACTCCAGCCTACCTGGCCTACAGCAGTGACATCGCGAATGGTGACGGCTGGGGCGGAGATAAGAGTGCTACCTGGTGGATGCTAAAACAGTATGAGGGCTTTACAGTGGAAGGAAATGACAACGTGATTAGGGGAAGAACGCTCGATCAGCGACTGAAAGCTACCTTTATGCTGCCCGGAGCTCATTATCCGGAAATTACCCAGAGAATAGATGGGGGCGAGCAAAAGCTCATCTATCCCTTTACCGGATCCGACAACAACTTCGTGGCAATTAAAAAATATGTAACCGGTAAGGCTAAGGATGTGGGTGGCAAATCGGCTTCTCAAAACTACGACAACGACACCTACATGATGCGCCTTGCCGAGATGTATCTGATCTATGCTGAAGCGGCCCTTGGCAATAATAGTTCAACCTCTGACGCAAAGGCACTGGAATACTTTAATAAAGTACATACACGCGCCGGGTTGGCTACGTTCGATAAACCGCTGACCTTTGATGTGATCTTCCGAGAGCGGATAGTAGAGTTCGCCATGGAAAGTATGGCCTGGTATGATCTGGTAAGCCTGCATTACTACAATCCAACCAAGGCTTATGAGATTTTGAACAGTCAGGACAGAGGGCTTTTTTATGTGAAGCCTGATCAGATGCCTGATCCCACGCAATGGACGATCAATAAGACGTCATGGGCAACGGCCGACAGGAAAATTAACGCCAATAGCGGTAATTTCCAGTTGCCGATTCCAAATACTGAACTTAGTCAGGCACCTAACCTAAAGAAGGCTCCTGTAGATTATTAGTAAGTAATTCTCGCAATTTTCAAGTTATGAAAAAGATATACCAAGCAATTGTGATCCTTCTCCTGACCGTGTGGATCCCTGCCTTTCTCTCTTCCTGTTCCAAAGACGATTCTGACGGAGACGGCAACCCGGTTATTAACTATGTACGTGTTACAAAGCCCGAGTCTGCCGACTCCCTGCTCGTTGGTGCTGGACAGGGGCAGCTTGTCGCGATAGTAGGAGATAATCTGCAGAATGTAAGACAAGTCTTCTTTAATGATAAAGAAAGTGTCCTCACCCCTACGTATGTCACCAACAAGACAGTCCTTGTAGCCGTGCCAAGTCAGGTACCCGAGGATATCACGAATAAGATGAGGCTCATCTTTGCCAATGGCTTTGTACTGGAGCACGATTTTAGGACTGAAATAAATAAGCCGCAGATCAGCGGTATGGCTTGTGAGTATGTCCCGGCCGGAGGGACCGCCATTATTCGGGGTAACTATTTTTACAAACCTGTTAAAGTGGCTTTCAACGGAGGCGCAGAGGCTGAGGTGCTGTCGGTAAAGGATGACAGGTTAGAGGTTCTGGTCCCGGAAGGAGCCCAGCCGGGTCAGATCACTATCACGACGAACTTCGGAACTAATAAGTCTGATTTTTGGTTCAGAGATAACCGTAATATCTTCATTAGCAGCGATCCGTATACCGGCTGGTGGAACGAGAGTTTTGTAGTAAAGAGGCCCGGTGCGGGTGATCCGCCTGCCATCAACGGGAACTATATCCGGGTTAAGCAGTTCATTGGTTCCTGGTCGTGGATTGAAGTTGCGGGGGGCCTCCTGACGCAATGGGGACTATTAGTAAGAACATCCCAGATGAGGCGATCCTGAAACCTCGCGATTTTAATCTAAAATTTGAGGTGAATACGGTAAAGCCTTATAGCAGTAATGCTATTAAGATCAACGCAGGCCTGGCAAAAGACTTCAATAACGACGCGTATATCTGGCAGCCGCCTATTGATACAAAGGGAGAATGGCAGACCATCGTGATTCCTTTTGAGGAAGTAGCAGCGAGCTATAAGACGGCTCTGACCTTGAGTCCGGCCGGATATTACGCCCGCATACTCTTCCATGGAGGCGGTGATCTTGACGCCGACATTGCCTTCGACAACTTCCGGATAGTCCCTAAAACGATTAAGAAATAATTTTATAAAAGAAATTGTATGAAAACGACATATAAATATCTCCTAACAGTTTTAGGGCTTATGATGGTTCTCTTCGGATCCTGTAAGAAGGACGATGATACCAACTCCGGCGCTGTAGAGCTGCTGAGCTTCGGTCCGGCGGGAGTGAAGCACGGCGAGGAGGTGATTATTCTCGGCCATAATCTGGATAAGGTGACTGCGATTGATTTTGTAGGGGCCAGCGTAGGGCAGGGCGATTTTAAGGAGCAGACACCTGAACGAATTGTACTGTCGGTACCGCAGGCGGCAGAAAGAGGCAGGATTGTATTAAAAACGCCTGGTGGCGATATCACATCTAAAGGCCTGATTGACTTCGACGTGCCGGTGAAGGTGACTTCTGTTACGGCTGCTGCGCGTCCGGGAGATCAGATCTCGATTAAAGGTGAATATGTAAACTGGATATCTGCTGTGGAATTTGCCGGCGACACGATTGTGAAGGATTTTGTGAGCCGTTCGATGACGGAGCTCATAGTGAAAGTGCCGCTGTCCGCAAAGACGGGTAAACTGATTTTGTCGACAGGGGGGACCGAAGCTGTTTCCTTTGAAACGGAGGCAGCTCTTACCCTGGCTGTGCCTACGGTCGGTGCCATTGCCCCCAACCCTGCTGAGAAAGGGAAGCAACTTATCATAACCGGCGATAATCTTGATCTGGTGAAAGAAGTTTTGTTTAAGGGCACAGGGCCAGTTGGATCTTTTGTGAGTAAGAGCAAAGACCGGATCGTAGTATCCATACCTGACACGGCCAGCAAGGGGAAAGTGACAGTAGTTTCTTACTCGGGAATAAAAGTCGAGTCTCCTGTAGCTTTATTGTTTGTCGGCGATCTGCCTGATCTTGCTCCGCTTGGCTATGCCCTTTTTGCCGATAAGCTGGAGAACGGCGCGCAGAACTGGGGATGGAGCGCTGATGTTGTTTTCGACAATACGGAGCGCGTTCGAGAGGGCGACGCCGCCATTCAGGTGAAGTACCAAGGAAGCTGGGGCGCCTTGAAATTTGCGAATTTTTCTGTCTCAACAACGGGCTATTCGGAGCTAACCTTTTCTATATACGGAGGTGAGGGATCGGATGGTAAGGTTATTAAGGTTATTCCCAGTGGAGGGTCGGCTTACGACGTTACAGTAGAGGCAGGTAAATGGGTGGAGTACAGAATCCCGAAGGCGAATGTGGGGATGGCGGCAAGTATGACTGATCTGACTTTCCAGGATACCGGCTGGTCGGGGACTGTTTACATCGATCATGTAGGCCTGAGATAATGTTATCATATTCAATTAACTAAACAAGCTCTTTTTAATGCAACGATTTTTCACAACTCTGTTCCTGGTTCTCATGTGTTCATTGTCCTCTTCCGCTCAAAGCGCGTTTGTAAAGGTTAAGGGCGGAGCCTTTCAGATCAACAACAAGCCCTATTACTACATCGGTACCAATTACTGGTATGGAGGTTTGCTCGCACTTGAGAAGAGTGAAGGCCGCGGGAAGGCCCGGCTCCGCAAAGAGCTCGATTTTATGAAAGAGCAGGGCGTGAATAATCTTCGTGTTCTTGTCGGCGCTGAAGGGCGGGGACTGGTGAACGGGGTTGAACGCGTAAAGCCGGCATTGCAGCCTGACCAGGGAGAGTTTAATGATGCTATACTGGAAGGCCTTGACTTTCTCCTTGCGGAGATGGGAAAAAGAAAGATGTATGCCGTTTTGTTCCTTAGCAATAACTGGGAGTGGAGTGGTGGATTCTTGCAGTATCTCAACTGGAACAAGGTAATCAGCGACTCAACGATGCAGAGCAAAATGAACTGGGATGACCTGCGGGATAACACGAGCAAGTTTTATTCGTGCGGAGCCTGCAAAGCGGACTATGAGAGGCAACTTCGTCATGTTCTGAGCCGAGTAAACAAATATACAGGAAAGAAGTATACTGAAGATCCTGCCATTATGGCCTGGGAGCTGGCGAACGAGCCGCGGCCCATGCGAACGACTGCGGTGCCTGCCTATAAGCAATGGATCGTGTCGGTTACCAAACTGATCAGGAAGCTGGATAAGAACCATCTGATCACGCTGGGGACTGAAGGAATAATGGGAACGGATGAATCAGCGGACCTTTTTAGAGAGATTCACGCTCCTGGGGAAGTTGACTATCTGACCTTGCATATCTGGCCAAAGAACTGGGGCTGGTTCAAAGATACGAGCATTGCAGAAAGCTTGTCTCAGGTGATCTCCAGGACGCAGGATTATATCGGGATCCATGAGAAGATCGCGCTGCAACTGAATAAGCCTTTGGTTGTGGAAGAGTTCGGCCTGCCCCGGGATGGCCATTCGTTTAGTCCTTCGTCTGCTACAACTTGCCGTGACCAGGTGTATAAAGCGATCTTCGACATCTGGAAGGAAAGCCGCGAGCAGAACGGAAGGGTGGCTGGCTGCAACTTCTGGACCTTTGGTGGAACAGCAAGGCCTAAAGAGGGTCAGCTGTTCTGGAAGGAAGGTGATGACCTGATGGGGGATCCCCCTCAGGAAGAACAGGGCCTGAACTCCGTTTTTGATAGTGATACAAGTACCTGGAACCTGGTGCGGTCTTATCTGAAGGGGCCGGGTGTCAGCTCCTTCGGAAAAAATAAACACTAACCAGACAACAAGAAAGAGCCATACGCATAGCTGCTTAATAGCAACGAAAGCGCACAGTTAAGATTACTTGGAATAAGGCCGGCACCATGCGGACGTATTGGAAAATACCAGGAACGGATGAAGCTGGCTATTAAAAAGCAAACACTCTAATGAAGAAAACACTGTTATCGATTATGATTTCTACAGCTACGCTGACTGCCGGTGCACAAACGTCCTCGGCCTCAGCCATCGACCAGAAAGTAGACGCTCTTCTTTCCAAAATGACCCCGGAGGAGAAAGTTGGACAAATGACCCAGATCAGCGTTGAAGCTTTTCTCAAAACCACGGGTGGAAAGCTAAATGAACCGCACGAATTCGATATGCCGAAGCTGGAAGAGGCTATAAAAAAGTATAAGGTTGGGTCTATTCTCAACGTCGGCGGTAATGCGCAGACTCTCGAGGTATGGCGGAAGAGGATTGAGACTATTCAAAAGCTCGCCTTGCAAGACCGTCTGAAAATTCCTGTCCTGTATGGGATAGACGCCATCAGGGGAAACAATTATACGCTTGACGCGGTCATGTTCCCTCAGCAGATTGCGCAGGCCGCTTCCTTTAACAGGGAAATGGCAAAGAAAGCAGCAGAAGTGGCAGCTTATGAAACAAGGGCTTCCTTTATCCCCTGGAACTTTAGTCCGGTGCTCGACCTGGGCCGTCAGCCGGTATGGCCGCGTATATGGGAGACCTACGGGGAAGACCCTTATCTGATTGCCGAAATGGGTAAGTCTGCAATAGAGGGTTACCACGGAAAGGGCGAGGTGATAGACAAATATCATGTAGCAGCCTGTCTGAAGCATTATATGGGCTATAGTATGCCCCTGAGCGGACACGACAGGACGCCTGCCTGGATACCGGAAAGGGAGCTGCGCGAGTACTTCCTCCCTCAATTTGCCGAGGCTGTAAAAGCTGGTGCCAAAACGGTGATGGTGAACAGCGCTGAAATAAACGGTACTCCGGTTCACGCCAGTAAGCATATTTTAACTGATATCCTAAAAGGTGAACTGCAGTTTAAAGGTTTTGTGGTAAGCGACTGGCAGGATATTCAGTATCTCTATCAGCGTCACCGGGTGGCGAAAGATAATAAGGAAGCGGTGGCTATGGCTGTTAACGCAGGGATTGACATGAGCATGGTGCCCACCGATTTTACCTTTACCGAAGATCTGATCGCGCTGGTTAAAGAAGGAAAAGTGCCTGTGCAGAGGATCGACGATGCGGTACGAAGGATACTGAAGGTAAAATATGAAGTGGGGCTGTTTGAATCACCTTCAGGACGGGCGAAGGACTATCCGTTGTTCAATGGCCAGGAACATAATCGTCTGAACTATGATCTGGCTTCCGAATGCATTACTTTACTCAAAAATACGAATAATGTATTGCCGTTGGCGAAGGGCAAGAGGATACTTGTAACCGGTCCTTCCGCGAATTCTATGCGTTCATTGAACGGAGGCTGGGCTCGCATATGGCAGGGAGACACAAGTGATGAGACTGAAAAGGGTAAAAATACGATTCTGGAAGCCGTTCGCAATGTGTTTGGAGCAGACCACGTCGACTATGCCCCTGGGGTAGACTTTGAGAAACCGATTGACTTGCAGGATGTCGTGGCTAAAGCAGCACAGGCAGATGTGATCGTCTTGTGTATAGGCGAAACGAGCTATACCGAAACACCCGGCAATATTGAAGATCTCCGGATTTCTGATCCCCAGATTGACCTGGCAAAGGCGCTCGCTGCAACAGGCAAACCGATCATATTTGTCCTGACTGAGGGTCGCCCCCGCGTAATCTCTTCTATAGAGCCACTTAGTACAGCTGTGCTTCATACCTATTTGCTTGGGAATGAAGGGGGAAATGTAGTGGCCGACGTGCTGGCAGGGAAGATCAATCCTTCGGGCAAACTGCCTTATACTTACCCTCGACATACCAACAGCCTGCTTCCTTACTACCACAAATACACTGAGACTTTGAAGTTTGATGAAGCTGCAGGGTACAACCCGCAATGGGAATTTGGCTTCGGCCTCAGCTATACAAATTTTAGCTATTCCAACCTGAAGCTCAGTTCTTCTAAATTAAGTTCTGATGGCACCATAACCGTATCGGTAGACGTGGCCAATGTCGGAAAAGTAGGAGGAAAGGAATCTGTGCTGCTCTTTGTAAGCGATGAGGTTGCTTCGATTACACCGGAAGTGAAACGTCTCCGCGGATTCGAAAAGGTGGAGCTGCAGCCGGGGGAAAAGAAAACGGTATCCTTTACCATCGATAGAGAAAAGCTCTCCTTCATTAATGCGGGACTGGAAAGAGTGACCGAACCTGGGGACTTCACCGTGACCGTGGGCGGACTGAAGGCGGCTTTCAAATATGAGTAAGAGCCCGGACCGCATTTTTGTAATCATTGATAGCTAAATAACGATACGCACATGCTTAGAATCAAATGTCTGTTACTCTCTTTGTTCTTATTATATTCTCTGGCGGGGTTCACGCAAGGGAATAACTATGTTCAGGATTACACGAAGTTCCAGGGGCTGGCCCTTACGCCTCCCATGGGCTGGAATAGCTGGAACAAGTTTGCCTGTAATGTCGATGAAAAGCTGATCCGTGAAATAGCGGATGCGATGGTTTCTTCCGGGATGCGCGATGCAGGCTACACCTACATTAATATCGACGATTGCTGGCACGGCGAGCGTGACAGCCTTGGTTGCATCCACCCTGATTTAAAACGTTTTCCTTCAGGGATGAAGGCTCTTGCTGACTATATCCATTCGAAGGGCTTGAAGCTTGGAATCTATTCCGATGCGGGATCCATGACCTGCGGAGGGAGGCCGGGCAGCAGGGGCTACGAGTTTCAGGATGCCCTGACCTACGCCAAGTGGGGTGTCGACTACCTGAAGTACGACTGGTGCAATACAGAAGGACTCAAGGCTGAAGGTGCTTATAAGACCATGGCAGCAGCGCTTAAAAAGGCCGGTCGCCCCATCGTGCTCAGTATCTGCGAGTGGGGAAATGATAAACCCTGGGAGTGGGGGCAAACCGTAGGACATCTCTGGCGGACTACAGGCGATATTTTTAATTGTTTCGATTGTATAGAGGACCATGGAACGTGGAAATCATGGGGGGTAATGCAGATTCTGGACAAGCAGGACGGCCTTCGTAAGTATGCGGGGCCTGGTCACTGGAATGATCCGGACATGCTGGAGGTGGGCAACGGCCGGTTGACTCCCGGTGAAGACCGGGCACACTTCTCGATGTGGGCGATGATCGCGGCACCTTTGATTGCTGGCAACGACCTCAGAAGCATGACCAAAGAGACGGTAGCGGTGCTCACAAATAAGGAAGTGATCCGCATAAACCAGGACTCACTGGGCGTCCAGGGCTTTAAGTTTGCGGTAAAAGACAGTGTAGAAACGTGGTTTAAGCCTTTAAAAGGCGGCGACTGGGCGGTCTGCTTTTTGAACCGCAGCAAGCAAACCCGGACCGTCGATTTCGACTGGAAAAAAGAAGTGGTGAAAGACGATCTGTCTGACGCTGAGCTTCAGATGGCTGGCTCGGAATATGGCGTGAAGGACCTCTGGACAGGTACCTCTTTAGGTACTACCTCAAAAAGGCTGAAGGCCAAAGTGCCGCCGCATGATATCCTGATGCTCAGGTTAACGAGGAAGTAAAGCCGAAGGGGAAATTAAGCGTGAACAAAATGACTTTAAAAGACAAACTATTTCTATTTCTCGGGCTGATGCTCAGCGTGCCTTTTTTGAAAGTTACTGGCCAGACGCAAGCGGACCGTCCTTGCGACGAGAAGGCCACTCGTGAAACGGTTAACCTTTACCGGAATCTGAAAAAACTTTCTGGTAGCGGACGGTATCTCATTGGCCATCAGGATGCGCTGGCTTATGGCGTGCAATGGAAATATGAGAAGGGAAGAAGTGATGTAAAGGACGTAACGGGTGATTACCCAGCGGTATATGGATGGGAATTGGGCCATCTTGAACAGGGCTCTGCCAGAAACCTCGACGGCGTGGCGTTCGATAAGATGCGCGAGTTTATCCGCCAGGGGTACAAGCAAGGAGGAGTGATTACGCTTAGCTGGCACGGTATTAATCCAAAGAATGGCAAGTCGGCCTGGGACGTTGAGCCGGGTACTGTCGCTTCCATTTTGCCGGGAGCTCCGTATCATGACGTTTATAGAAAGCAGCTCGACCGGGTGGCGACTTTCCTTCTGAGCCTGAAGGGAGACAAGGGAGAGTATATTCCAGTTCTGTTCCGCCCTTTTCACGAGCTGACGGGAGGATGGTTCTGGTGGGGAGCCAAGACCACTACGCCGGAGGAGTATAAAACGTTGTTCCGCTTTACGGTGGACTACCTGCAACGGATAAAGGGGATCCATCATCTTTTGTATGTCTATAATACTTCGGGAGGATTGCAGTCAGATGAGGCCTTCCTTGAAAGGTATCCGGGGGATGACGTGGTCGACATCCTCAGTTTCGATACTTACCAGTTCAAAAATCCCCAGGCTGATTTCGCGACCTCTTTGAAAGGCGATCTGGCTCTTGTGGAGCAGCTTGCTCAGCGAAAGAATAAGGTTGCAGCTGTGGCAGAAATGGGCTTCTCACAGATCCCTGAAGCGAACTGGTGGACCGGTACGGTGGCGCCTTCCCTAAAGGGACGAAATTTTGCTTATGTCCTGTTTTGGAGGAATGCCGGTGTGAAGCCCGATAACGAGATGGAGTATTTCGTGCCTTATAAAGGGCAGGTCTCAGAGAAGGATTTTGTTAGGTACTACCGGTTGCCAGAAACCCTTTTCCAGAAGGAAGCTCGCGCGCTAAAGTTGTATAAATAAAGAAGAAGGATGACCCGCCGAAGATATGTGATATGTTGCGTCTGCATCTGTTTGCCTGTTTTTCTGTATTCCTGTAAGCACAGCCAGCCAGACGAGCCTGGAACAGCGATTGTGAAAAAGCCTGTCGAGGAAGGCACCGGTTCTCGATTGAACGAAAAGCTGGTTACCGCTGGCGCTACTGCTGAAGCGCAGAAGTTATACGCGTTTCTTCTCAGGAATTACGGGAAAAAGATCATTTCAGGAGTTATGACCCTTTCGAGCTTTGACGAGACCGCCTGGCTAAAGGAGAATACTGGCAAAGAGCCAGCTATTGTAGGTCTCGATTTTATGCACAGTAACAGGAATTACCGCTGGTATAATGACAAGCAACCAATTAGGGATGCCAAAGCTTACTGGGAAAGGAACGGAATACCTGTGTTTTGCTGGCACTGGCGGGATCCTTCCCGTAAGACGGAAGGCTTCTACACAAAAGACACTGACTTCGATGTCTCAAAGGTCGATGATCCATCTTCGGCAGAGTACAAGGCAATTATCAGCGATATAGATTACATAGCTTCCTTGTTTAAAGAGCTGCAGCAGCAGAAGGTGCCTGTAATATGGCGGCCACTCCACGAGGCCGCTGGCGGCTGGTTCTGGTGGGGTGCAAAAGGTCCGGCACCTTGTAAGAAGTTGTACCGCCTTATGTTTGAAAGGCTTGTAGTATATCACGGTTTAAAAAACCTGATATGGGTGTGGACCAGAGAGCCAAACGACGAGAGCTGGTATCCGGGCGATGAATATGTCGATATCGTGGGCAGGGACATTTACAAACAGGGGGACCACAGTTCACAGCATACAGAATTTGCTGCTCTTAACAAGCTGTATGGAGAGATGAAGATGCTTGCCATCAGCGAGTGCGGTTCCATGCCAGACCCCGATAACCTTCTGGCGGACAAAGCTGCCTGGTCGTGGTTCATGCCCTGGTATGGCGACTTTGTCAGGAAAAGCGAGCATAATAGTCTGTTGCTCTGGAAGAAGGTCATGCAGTCAGACTATGTCATTACTTTGGATGAAATGCCCTCACTTAAAAATTGAATTATTAGAAATGCCAGGAAAGTTATTTGTTCGAAAGGTTATTCTGCTGCTTACGTGGGTTTTGCTCTGCGTCTCGTTTATGAGAGCTGAGAATGTGTCTAACCGTTTTTTTTCGCCTGCCGATCATCTTATCCGGTACACCGGCCGTTTTGATTTTACAAATCCGCGGCTGCCCCGCGCCTGGGCGCCAGGTGTCTATATAGAAGTGGGTTTTACTGGCCCATACTGCGAAATTGTGCTGCATGACGAGGAACTTTACGGAAAGTTCCATAACTATATCATTGTGGTGATTGACGGAGGCGAGACTAAGAGGATGAAGTTGGATGGTAAAGTGAACAGGATAAAGGTAGCCGAAAATCTTCCGGGCAAAAAGCACAGGCTTCTTGTTTGTAAAGGCACGGAAGCAAATATTGGATACCTGGAGTTCGCCGGGATCTACTGCCAGGGGCTCTGGCAGCTTCCTGCAAAGCCGGTCCGCAAGATCGAGTTTGTTGGCAACTCAATCACCTGCGGTACCGGAAGCGATACCTCATTGGTTCGCTGCGGTCAGGGAGAATGGTATGATCAGCATAATGCCTGGATGGCTTATGGGCCGTTAACGGCAAGAGCTCTTAAGTCGCAGTGGCACCTTTCGTCGTACTCCGGGATCGGTCTGGTAAAGAGCTGCTGCGATCTGAAAATGGTGATGCCCTACGTTTTTGACAAGGTCAACATGCGTGATAATGTGATTTCCTGGGACTTTAGGAAGTATCAGCCGGATGTGCTGACGGTCTGCCTTGGACAGAATGACGGTATCCTCGATTCTGCGCTTTTTTGTTCCCGGTATGTATCATTTATACAAAGCTTGCGAAAATACTATCCCGGGGCTACATTGGTCTGTTTGACGAGCCCAATGGCCGACGAAAAGCTGGCCGCGTCGCAAAAGAAGTATTTGACAGCCATAGTGCAAGTGCTGGCCAAAAGCGGAGACCGGCAGGTGTACAGCTATTTCTTTTCAAGACGCTATCATAAGGGCTGCGGAGATCATCCCGATTTGCGTGAGCACCAGGAAATAGCCGCAGAGCTGACGGGCTTCGTCCGAAAAATAAAAGGCTGGTGAAATGCTGAATAAAAGAACTAATGAGAATTAAACTAACGGTATTGCTGCTCTTATTGGGGGCTATTGCCTTCGGACAGCAGCGTGATTCTCGCCGCAAGGCGGAAGAGGCGAAGAAGCGACAAGCAGAGGAGGAGTATCGCCTTCACAATGACTGGGCATACCTGGGCCGGTATGCGGAGCCCAACCGTAACCTCAAAGCTCCGGCGGCTGGAGAGAAGCGGGTGATCTTCATGGGAAACTCTATCCGGAGCTTACCTACGACGGGGTTCATCCCAACAAAGCGGGATATGCTGTGATGCAGCCGCTTGCAGAGAAAGCAATTGCAGCGGCTCTTCAATTAAAATAGTACACTGAATTATAAACCTGGGTTTTTGCCCTTACCGAAACTTTCGATGGAATACGACAAAATTAGATTTAAGGAAAAAGTTGGTTATGGTCTTGGTGATGCTGCATCATCTATGTTCTGGAAGATGTTCAGCATGTATCTGCTCATCTTTTATACAGACGTTTTCGGGATCTCTGCCGCTGCTGCAGGAACGATGTTCCTGATCACCCGCATATGGGATTCCTGCTTTGACCCGGTAGTTGGGATCATTGCTGACCGTACCCGGTCCAAGTACGGTAAGTTCAGGCCCTACTTGCTATGGGTCGCCGTTCCATTTGGCGTGATTGCGGTGTTCACATTTGCAACTCCTTCTTTTTCGGAGGGAGGGAAGCTGGTCTATGCCTATGTGACTTACTCCCTGATGATGATGATCTATTCGCTTATCAATGTTCCGTATGCTTCCCTTTTGGGGGTGATGTCTGACAAAGGGTCAGAGCGAACGGCCCTCTCGTCTTACCGGATGGTCTTTGCATTTGCGGGGAGCTTGCTCGCACTCGGGCTGATAGAGCCTCTGCTGCACTTTTTTGGAATTGAGTCTGATCCAAGCAGAGCCTGGCTTCTGTCTATTGTGGTGCTCGCCTGTATTGCTGTGTTCTTCTTCTGGCTGTGTTTCTCCTGGACGCGCGAACGTGTAGAGCCGGCTGCCAATGTGCAAAGCAATCTGCGCGAAGATGTGAAGGATCTTTTGAAGAACCGCCCCTGGTGGATCCTGCTGGGCGCGGGCATCTCTGCTTTGGTCTTTAACTCTATCCGGGATGGGGGAGCCGCTTTCTATTTCAAATACTACATTGCTTCCGGGCAGAACGAAGCGGGGGGCTGGATGGGATCAGGCTTTTCGCTCACAACCATTTACCTCGTGCTGGGACAGGCAGCTAATATTATAGGCGTTATTCTTGCTACTCCTTTATCTAATAAAGTTGGAAAGAAAAAGACATTTGCGGGAGTGATGGTCATCGCAACAGCTTTGAGCGTTGCCTTTTATTTCTTTGACAGCAGGCACATTATGCTGATCATGCTTTTTCAGGTTTTAATCAGTATATGTGCGGGAAGCATCTTTCCTCTGCTCTGGTCAATGTACGCTGATATTGCCGACTTCTCCGAATGGAAGAATGGCCGCAGGGCAACGGGACTCATCTTCTCCTCCTCGTCTATGTCTCAAAAGTTCGGGTGGACAATCGGAGGGGCAGCAACGGGCTGGCTGCTGGGCTACTACGGGTTTCAGGCTAACACTGCTCAAAGCGATGCGGCGCAGGAGGGCATCAGGCTGATGCTAAGTTTCTTACCGGCAGTCGGGACTGCGCTGTCGGTGTTCTTTATTGTATTCTATCCCCTTAGCGAGTCAAAGATGGATAAGATCTCCGGTGAACTGAGGGAGCAAAGACGGAGTGTAAAAGAACTGGCTTAAACGAATATCCGGGTCCCTGCAAAATTTTCTCTGAATTCCCTTGGCGTGCAGTTCTTTTTCTTCTTGAATAATCTGTTGAAGTTGGAGATGTTGTTGAACCCGCAGTTATAGGATACTTCTGAAATAGAGTGAGTCGTGTCAATGAGCATGCGCGAGGCATGACCTAATCGTATCTCGTTTAAGCTGTCTATGAAGGTATTTCCTGTCCGCTTCTTTATGAAACGGCTGAACGAGACTTCTGTCATGTTAACAAGTTTTGCTATGTCCTTCAGGTTGATCTCTTTGTCGTAGTTGCTGTTCATGTAGTCGAATGCTTTTTCGAGACGGCGGCTGTTGTAATTATACTGCTGATCGCTGTTGAATGAGGAGTCAGAAAGAGTACGGATGTTGCGGGATATAGACAAGTCATAAAGAATACTCATAAGTTCCATTACACCGTGAAAGCCGTTCATGTGATTGAGGGTCCTGATTCGATCGCAAACAGATTGGATCGTTTCCCTCGGAAAGGATATGCCCTTTTTGGATCGCTCAAACATCTTTCGGATAAAGCTTAGCTGGTTACGTTTGAGGAACTTATCGTCAAACAGGTCTTTATGCCATTGAATTGTTACTTCTGTGATCTCCTGACTGGTGCATTCGTGAGTGAACCAGGCGTGTTGGAGGTTCGATCCGACGAGAACAAGCTCGACGTCATCGATGACGTCAATATGGTCGCCGATCACCCTCTTAGCGCCTTTGGCGTTCAGAATAAGGTTTAGCTCGAACTCGTCATGATAATGCAGCGGGAAATTGAAGTCTTTTTTGACGCGTGAAAATAATGTGTAACAGTCGCTCTGCGTTAAAGGTGTGATTTCTTTTATTGCTGTTTTCATTGTTTTAGGTTTATATGCTCTGTCGAGAGATAAAAGAATACAGATGTAAATTTAATAAAAAACGGCAATTCAAAAAGCTTTTAGTGGGGGTTGTTTTTCTATATGGCCATAATTAATATTTGAATCGGTTAAAAAAGTATTAGTAACGGCATAAAAGGGTATCTATTTTTACCCCTATGAAGCTAAACCAATTAAACTATTTTCTTTTGTTTTTCAGGTTGGCGGTCATATCCTGCAAAGAAGAGAGCAGGTTAGACAATCACAAATCACATAAGTCTTTTAAAACAGGAGCTGAGACACTAAGAATAATATAAGATGAACGAGTTTGAACAAAGATTAGAAAAACTGGAAAGTCTGCACAGTGAGCTATTGATGAGGCCTAACCGTAAAGCTGAGCTGGGGAATGGCATCTTTTATAGATACGTACACCCTGTCCTTACCGCAGGCCACGTCCCTCTGATGTGGCGTTACGACCTGAATCCAGAAACGAATCCCTATCTGATGGAACGTTTTGGAATTAATGCGGCCTTCAATGCAGGTGCAATTAAGCTGGACGACAAGTACGTTCTGATGGCGCGGGTAGAGGGAGCTGATCGTAAGTCTTTCTTTGCTGTAGCTGAAAGCCCTAACGGGGTAGATAATTTCAAGTTCAGGGAGTATCCGGTGAGAATGCCACAAACAGACGATCCCGATGTAAATGTGTATGACATCAGGCTTACCCGACATGAGGATGGATGGATCTACGGACTGTTTTGTACAGAAAGAAAGGATCCGTCTGCCCCGCCTCATGACCAGTCTATGGCGGTAGCAGCGTGTGGAATAGCCCGAACGAGAGATCTGGACCAATGGGAACGTCTGCCGGACCTGATGACCCCTTCGCCTCAGCAAAGGAATGTCGTTCTGCATCCGGAATTTGTCGACGGCAAGTATGCGTTTTACACCCGTCCTCAGGATGGTTTCATTGAAGCGGGTACAGGCGGAGGAATAGGCTTCGGATTATCTCAAACTATCGAGAATCCTGTGATTGATTCGGAAGTTATCATTGATAATAAAGCTTATCATACGGTTTACGAGGCAAAGAACGGTGCTGGTCCGGCTCCTATCAAAACCAGACAAGGCTGGTTGCACCTTGCTCACGGGGTGCGCAACACTGCAGCCGGGCTAAGATATGTACTTTATATGTTTATGACAGACCTTCACGACCTGACAAAAGTGACCCACAAACCGGGTGGGTATTTCCTTGCTCCCGAGGGAGAAGAGCGTGTGGGAGATGTATCAAATGTGGTATTTAGTAATGGCTGGATAGCCGACGATGATGGCACCGTTTATATCTATTATGCATCTTCTGACACCAGGATGCATGTTGCAACAAGTACGGTAGATAAACTCGTAGATTACGTTTTGCATACCCCGGAAGATGGTTTTCGCTCATCTTCATCAGTAGAAACAGTTTGCAAAATTATCGACAGCAACAAGCAGTTGATGCAGGGGAAGTGGTATCAGTCAGCCATTATCGACAAATAGTATGGAAACGGGTTTTAATCTGGGTGGCTACAGGGAGGAGCTTGAGGAAGAGCTTGCAAATATTCTCGACTATTGGATGGCATTTACCCCTGACAAAGAGAATGGAGGGTTCATCGGCCGTATCAATAATGATAATGTCCCTGACGCTCATGCTCCCAAGGGGGCGGTCATGCACGCTCGTATTCTGTGGTCATTTTCGGCTGCTTATCCCATTGCTGGTAAGGAGGAGTACCTCTCGTATGCCAACCGTGCCTGGCGATATCTGAAAGACCGGTTCCTCGACGAAGAGTTTGGCGGTGTTTACTGGACGCTTGATTATACGGGACAGCCGCTCGACACAAAGAAGCAGGTTTATGCCATCGCCTTTGTGATCTATGCATTAGCCGAATATTACAAGATTTCGGCTTTGGACGAGGTGAAGTTGGTCGCGATCGGTCTTTATCGCGATTTGGTTCGCCATGCCTTTGACGAGGTGGAAGGCGGATACTTCGAGGCTTTTACCCGCGACTGGAAGGATATCGCAGATCTGAGGCTGAGTGAAAAGGATGCAAATGAGAAGAAGAGCATGAATACGCATCTTCATGTTCTGGAGGCATATACTAACCTCTTCAGGATCTGGCCGGATGAGGAGCTGAACAGGCAGATCCTTCAGTTACTCCGAAACTTTCGTGAATACATTATCGATGGTGCTGCTCACCACCTGATTTTATTTCAGGATGAACAATGGAACCCAAAGTCGCGCACGATATCCTTTGGCCACGACATTGAAGCGGCCTGGCTTTTACTTGAGGCAGCTGAAGTAATTGGGAATGCGGAACAAGTTGCTGATTTTAAGCAGATTTCTTTGGATATGGCAACAGCTTCCCGGGAAGGTTTGGATCAAAACGGGGGCATGTTCTATGAGCTTGAGCCTTGTACTGGCCACATGGTGAGAGAGAAACACTGGTGGGCGCAAGCAGAGGCGATGGTGGGTTTCTTCAATGCCTGGCAGATCAGCGCCGATGTTAGCTTCTTGAGAGATTCTCTGGCTGCCTGGGAGTTTGTAAAGCGTTGTATTCTGGATAAGAAAAATGGCGAGTGGTTTTGGGGAATAGATGAACATGGGCATGTAATGGAACAGGAGGATAAAGCGGGGATTTGGAAGTGCCCCTATCATAATAGTCGTGCTTGTCTGGAAGTGATGAGGCGTATTGGGATAGGTCTAAGCTAGCTGGTTGTCTTTCTTAGCTTCTGGTGTCATTACCATGGTAAATGCTGAGATAGCTGTCGTAGCGGCTCGGTTCTATTTCTCCATCTTCAACAGCTGAAAGCACTGCACAGCCAGGTTCATTGATGTGACGGCAGTTATTAAAACGGCAGCTGTTCATTCGCTCGCGTATCTCGGGGAAGAAGTGACCCAATTCCTGCTGTTCTATGTCGATGATGCCGAGCTCGCGGATCCCAGGAGTGTCGACCAAATAGCCCCCTTCCGGCAGGATATGCATTTCTGCGAAGGTCGTAGTATGTTGCCCTTTATCGCTCCACTCAGATATCTCCCCCGTTTTTAGTTCTATACCCGGAATAAGCTGGTTGATAAGGGTAGATTTTCCCACGCCTGAATGCCCTGAAAATAGCGTGACCTTGTCGTGCAGCAAGCTCCGGACCTGGTCTAGGTTCATTCCTTCCAGGGCCGACACGTGATAGCAGGGATATCCTATGCCTGTATAGATGTCTTCATAGGCTGCCAAAATCTCCAGACCTTCTTCACTGAACAAGTCCAGCTTGTTGAAAATGAGAGCGGCTGGGATGTCGTAAGCTTCAGCAGTGACCAGAAACCGGTCGATAAACCCCAGAGACGTCCGGGGAGAGGCTAGGGTGACAACGAGCAGGGCCTGATCCAGATTGGCTGCGATGATCTGGGCCTGCTTTGAAAGATTCACTGATTTTCGGATAATATAATTTTTCCGTTCTTCAAGTTTTGTAATTACCGCTGTGTCCTGCGCGCTCTCCATCTCGATCTCCACGTGATCTCCTACTGCAACAGGATTTGTGGTTTTTATATCTTTCGTACGGAACTTTCCCTTAATGCGGCAATCCACAACGGTTCCGTCCATTGTCCTGACCTGATACCAGCTCCCCGTTGATTTAATGACCAATCCTTTCATCGCGAGTGTAAAGGTAGTAAAACAACAGCAGTCGTGAAGGGTTCAGAGTTTTTGAACTTGTGTATCTCCATTGCTTTTTTTTAACTTTTGCAAAAAAAGTGTTCAATTGTTTGCAATATTGATTGTCGACTTCTTATATTTAGAAACGGAAACAATGATAAAGAAAGTTTATACCATTATTATTACGATTATTACCACCGGGACAGAATACTCAGGAGGAAGATCGTATATGGCATAATCTAAAGCATAAAAAACCATACAAGCGCCTTCCTCCTGAAAAGGGAAGGCGCTTTTTTTTAACACTTAACTGATGAAACCATCATGCGCGTTCCACAAAAGAGAAATGAATAGAAACTCGCCGCACATGATAGCTTCATTGCCATTAAAAAACAAATTATTGTAATGAAAGTCTTAAAATTTGGTGGTACTTCTGTTGGCTCGGTTCAAAGTATCAGCACCTTAATTGAAATCCTGAAAGCGGAGTCCTCGCAGGGAGAAAATCTGGTTGTGGTATTGTCTGCAATGGGAGGCGTCACAAATCTTCTGTCTACAATGGCTCACCGCGCTGCAGCAGGCGAAGATTTCGCTGCATATGTAACAGAATTAGAGAGCAGGCACTTCGACGTGATCAAATCCCTCCTCGATGTTCATCAGCAAAATCCGGTGTTTACCAGGCTGAAGATCCTCTTTAACGAACTGGAAGATATTCTGCAAGGAATATCAAGCCTTCGCGAAATTACCCCCAGAACTCATGATCTTGTCCTTAGTTATGGAGAGCGCTGTTCTACCTTCCTGGTTAGTAAGATTGCCGAGCAGCATATGGGGACTGCAGTGTACGTGAATGCTTCTGACCTGATCAAGACGGACAGCAGCTTTGGCCAGGCAAAGGTACAGGTTGAAGTGACGGATCTTCTGATACGCGACTTTTATGAGCGCCACAAAGGCCAGCTAATCTTCGTGACGGGCTTTATTGCCAGTAACGACGAAGGTCGTACTACCACGTTGGGCAGAGGCGGGAGCGACTATACCGCTGCTATCTTTGGTGCAGCTCTTAATGCTTCTGAAATTGAAATCTGGACTGACGTAAATGGCATGATGACGGCTGATCCGAGAATGGTGAAGAAAGCATTTCCTTTGAAGGAGCTATCCTATACGGAGGCAATGGAGCTTTCTTATTTTGGTGCGAAGGTGATCTATCCTCCTACGATGATCCCGGCCTTTATGAAGAAGATTCCTATTGTTATCCGCAATACCTTCGAGCCCTCGTTTCCGGGCACCGTGATCAGCCATGAGAGCCGCGAAAGCGAGCACAGCGTAAAAGGGATCTCTTCCATCAATGAGATCAGTATATTAAACCTTGAAGGCAGCGGGATGGTCGGAAAGGCAGGTTTCAGCGGCCGCTTATTCTCCCTGCTGGCGCGGGAGCAGATTAACGTTATTCTGATTACTCAGTCCTCTTCGGAACACAGTATCACTTTCGCGGTAAATCCGGCCGACGCCCTGAAAGCGAAGCTCCTCATAGAGCAGGAGTTTGAGCTGGAGCTGGAAGCGAAGAAGATCGAGGCTCCGGAAATTGAAGACGGTCTCTCTATTCTGGCTATCGTGGGAGAGAATATGAGGAAGACTCCTGGCATTTCCGGGACTCTTTTTCATGCTCTTGGCAGAAATGGGGTCAATGTACGTGCCATTGCTCAGGGCTCGTCCGAATACAATATCTCCGTCATTATTTCACGCGTGGATCTCGCGAAAGCGCTTAATGCCGTTCACGACGCCTTCTACACCGATCTGAAAAAGACCCTGAATGTGTTTTGCCTCGGAACCGGCAATATTGGCAAAACCTTGTTCAGGCAACTGCAGGAGCATAGCGACTTTTTACAGAGGCAGAATGGCATTCTTGTGAAGGTGATTGGGATCAGCAATACCCGGAAGATGGTCTTTGACCAAGGAGGACTCGCTCTCAATTCCTGGGAGGACACCCTTGAGCAGTCTGATGAGGTGGCCGACCTTGATACATTTATTGCCCGAATGCAGGAAATGAATCTTCCTAATGCTGTATTTGTAGATAATACGGCCAGCCGCGTGCCTATTGATCGCTATGCTGATGTATTCCGTTCGAATATTTCTGTCGTAACCTGCAATAAGATCGGGAATTCATCCTCCTACCAACAGTACAGGAAATTTAAGGACCTTGCGAGAAAGCATGGAGTCGATTTCTACTACGAGACGAATGTCGGTGCCGGCTTACCCATCATTCGGACGCTGCAGGACCTGATGATGAGTGGAGACCGTGTGCTAAGGATTGAGGCCATCCTTTCGGGAACTATATCTTTTATTTTTAATAATTTCAAGGGGAAACTTCATTTCACGATATCGTGAAACTTGCACAGGAAAAGGGTTATACCGAGCCTGACCCGCGCGACGACCTCCGTGGGACCGACTTTATGCGGAAGATGTTGATCCTTGCGAGAGACGCAGGGTATGCACTTGAGCCGGAGGATGTGAAGATTGAAAGTATGCTGCCTCAGTCTTGTCTCGACGCTGAATCAGTAGAAGACTTTTATGTTCAGCTCCTCGCAAACAATGAGTACTTTGAGTCGCTGAAAAAGCAGGCAGGCGACAGCGGGAAGGTGCTCCGGTACATTGGTAAGCTCGAAAATGGCAATGTTTCGATCGCCCTGGAAATGGTTGACGACTCTCATCCTTTCTTTATGCTGTCAGGAAGCGACAATATCATCTCGTTTACGACCGAAAGATATAAAGAGCGTCCGCTGGTCGTGAAAGGGCCGGGGGCCGGGGCAGAAGTGACCGCCGCGGGTGTATTCGCAGATATTGTAAACGTCGGTAGTTAACAGATAAATCTTAAAATCTAATATCACACTCAAGCTCCTTTAGGAGGACAAAGTAAATGAAAGACACTGTCTTCAGGAGGATAGAGTAACAGTATGAAAGAATCAATACAAGTTTTTGCTCCGGCCACAGTGGCCAATGTCGTTTGTGGATTTGATGTGCTCGGTTTTGCTGTAAATGCACCGGGCGATGAAGTGATTATGCGGCGAAAGGAAACGCCGGGAGTTTCCATTAAGAAAATAACGGGCGATGAAGGACGACTTCCCCTTGATGCTGAAAAAAATACAGTGAGTGCCAGCGTTCAGCACTACCTCCGTCATATCGGACGTGAGGATGTGGGTGTAGAAATAGAACTGCATAAGAAAATGCCTATAGGAAGCGGGCTTGGGTCCAGCTCGGCCAGTACCGTTGCCGGACTCTTTGCTATCAATACTCTTCTTAACTCACCATTGAGCCGGCAGGAACTGGTGCCCTTCGCCATGAAAGGGGAAGAACTCGCTTGCGGGTCAGGGCACGCGGATAACGTAGCTCCTGCACTCTTAGGCGGCTTTGTGCTTATCAGGAGCTACGATCCCCTCGACATTATTAAACTTCCCTATCCCGAATCGCTCTACTGTGCAATTGTATTTCCTGAGGTGGACGTGCCCACGCGCGACGCACGCAGGATGATACGCAGTAAGGTGTTGCTGAAGGATGCTGTGGTGCAGTGGGGAAATGTAGCGGGACTGGTGACTGGCCTCTTCATGAAAGACATTGAACTGATGGCGAGGAGTATGAAGGATGTCCTGGTTGAGCCTGTAAGATCAATTCTGATCCCGGATTTTGAAAAGCTGAGAGAGACGGCGCTGAAAGCGGGCGCCATCACCTTCGGGATCTCCGGGTCGGGCCCTTCTGTGTTTTCATTTGCCAAAGATGAAGCGGCAGCACATCATATTGTTGAAATGCTTCAGGCTCATCTCTCGGGCATGAAAATAGGAAGCCTCGGTTATGTTTCGGCCATAAATGGGGAAGGCCCAAAAGTGTTATAACTGTTCTTAAATTCATACATCTCACACTTAAAAGAATAAGAAATTGAAACTTCATAGTACAAATAATCCTGGTGTCACGGTTGATTTCAAGGAGGCGGTGTTTAACAGTATGCCGCAGGACAAAGGCCTTTATATGCCCATCAGTATTCCAGAGCCTGATCGGGAGTTTATTGATCGCCTGGAAACTTTTTCCCTCAAGGATATTGCCTTTAAAGTTGCAGGCGATCTGTTGCAGGGCGCTATCCCCCACGAAGACCTGAAGGCAATTGTGGAAGAAGCGATCAATTTTCCAGCCCCTGTTGTAAAGCTCGACGAAAGTACCTATGTGCTCGAACTTTTCCACGGGCCGTCGCTCGCCTTTAAAGACTTTGGAGCGAGGTTCATGAGCCGGGTCATGGGCTATTTTATGCAGGAGGGCGAAAAGACTTTAAACGTGCTTGTAGCTACTTCGGGAGATACAGGAGGCGCGGTGGCCTTAGGTTTTCTGGGAGTTCCGAATACGCAGGTGACCATCCTGTATCCGAAAGGAAAGGTAAGCCCGATTCAGGAACTGCAACTCACAACTAACGGCGGAAATATCAGGGCTCTGGAGATAAATGGAACGTTTGACGACTGTCAGGCTCTCGTGAAGCAGGCATTTGTTGACAAGGAATTGAATGAGCGTTTTCGTCTTACCTCAGCAAACTCGATTAACATTGCACGGCTTATTCCTCAGACATTCTATTATTTCAATGCCTACGCTCAACTGAAAAGAGAAGGGAAAGAAGATGTTGTTTTTTCAGTTCCAAGCGGGAACTTCGGCAATATCGGAGCCGGCCTGCTCGCCTGGAAGATGGGGCTGCCAGTTAAACAGTTTATTGCCGCCACAAATACAAACGACACAGTGCCCCAGTTCTTTAAGTCGGGCTTATTCGAACCCAAGCCTTCAGTAGCTACCCTTTCCAATGCGATGGATGTAGGGAATCCGAGCAACTGGGTTCGTATTATGAACCTATTTGCTGATGATCCGGAAGCTTTGAAGAAAGTTGTAACTGCGGCAAGCTATACTGACGAACAAACCAGAGAGGCGGTTAATACAGTCTTTGATCAGTATAACTACGTTGTTTGCCCGCATACCGCCATTGCATGGCGTGCTATTGCCGACTACAGGGAAAGAAGCGGAGATTACGACAGTACAGCTGTCTTTCTGTCAACAGCGCATCCCTGCAAGTTTCCCGACGTTTACGAGGAGACAATGGCGGCAAGCATACAGATCCCAGATCAGGTCAGCCTCCTTCAGGGTAAACCCAAACAGGCTGTGGAACTGGATGCTGATTTTAAGTCGTTTAAGGAGTTTTTAATGAAGTAGAGGCGGGCTTTCGTCGAACAGGAGAAGGCTGGCACGCCGATCGACAATGATTGTGAAACTACGGAAGCTAGCGTCTTGCCCGGAAGCCGAAGCCAGACAGCGGGCCTTGGCTGCCTCGTTCTTCTGAATGTTGGGGGCACGCCGTATAGCTTCGGGAATGTTTAAGACCAGCAATAACCCCGGTACTACTGAATTTTTGTGATTTAGTATCAACACACGCTGGTATATTAGCGTCTGTCTAAAATTGAGGAATGATAAAAGCAGTTATATTCGATTTAGGAGGTGTTCTCATTGACTGGAACCCCCGCTATCTTTATCGGAAGATATTTAGGCAGGAAGAGGATATAGACCTTTTTCTGGAACGTGTTTGCACGCCTGCCTGGAATGAAGAGCAGGATGGAGGCAGATCCCTTGCAGAAGCGACGGAGACCCTGATTAAGGAGTTCCCCGAACAGCAGGAGTACATAAGAGCTTATTACGACCGGTGGGAAGAAATGCTTAAAGGCCCGATCGGGGGAACTGTCGAGCTGTTTAAGCAGATAAAAGACAGCGGAAGGTTTGGTGTCTATGCTTTAACCAATTGGTCGGCTGAAACATTTCCTATAGCTGTGCAGCGATATGATTTTCTAAGCTGGTTCGACGGTATTCTTGTCTCCGGCGACGAAAAACTGAAAAAACCCGCACCGGAATTCTATGAATTATTGCTTTCCCGATATAGCTTGCTGGCTGAGGAATCAGTTTTCATCGATGATAGTTTGAGAAACGTTGAAGCGGCGAGAAAAGTCGGCATCAGGTCTGTTCACTTTAAATCGGCTGCACAACTTGCAACAGAGCTCGGGCCTCTTTTGGATATGAGGTTTTAGAGAATCGCTCTTTCATGCGATGTTCTTGCGGGCATTGCCACAAGGTCAGAGGTGGAGCTGTCAGAAGCCTAAGCGATGAATTGGACGACATGAAATTTGCCAAAGATTTTGATGTCCTGAACAGTAGGTTTTTCTCTTATTAAAGAAGAGGTCGCCTCATAAGCGAGTCAGCCTCTTCTTTTCAGCATCTTATTGTAGTAGTTCATTCTTCAAGCCCCAATTCTTTTATTAGCGCCCGGGCAGAATTAAGACTTTGATGTGCTTTTTCCGAAGGCGGTCTTCGGTAGGCCTTCTGGATCTCTTTTTCTTAAAAGACTGCCTGCGCTATACGTTTGGTGGGCTCGGGATTTCCCATCGTATAGAAATGGAGTACAGGCGCGCCGAATTTCACCAGCTCCTTACACTGGGCAATCATCCATTCAATTCCCGTCTCTTTTACATCCGCTTCAGATTTGCACGCTGCCACCGCCTCGCTTAGCTCAAGCGGAATATCAATATGAAAGATCTTGGGAAGGTTGATCAACTGCTTCGAGGAAGTGATCGGCTTTAAGCCGGGAATAATAGGAATGTTGATCCCGTGTTGCCGGCACTGGTCAACAAAGCTGAAATACTTCTGGTTGTCGAAAAACATCTGCGTTACAATGAAGTTGGCTCCCATATCCACCTTCTTCTTCAGGTAACGGAAATCAGTTTCCATATTAGGGGCCTCGAAGTGCTTTTCGGGATATGCTGCTACCCCGATGCAAAAGTCTGTGCGGTTAGCGTCGTGATCCTCGTGCAGGTATCTTCCCTGGTTAAGGCCCATAACCTGCTCCAGAAGGTCGCAGGCGTATGCGTGGCCTCCGGGAGTTGGGATAAATGCGGGATCTGTCTTGCGTGCATCTCCCCGGAGAACCAGCACATTGTCAATCCCCAGGAACTGCAGGTCGATCAGTGCGTTCTCAGTCTCTTCCCTGGTGAAGCCACCGCAGATCAGATGAGGCACCGCGTCTACCTTGTACCGGTTAATAATGGCTGCACAAATAGCAACAGTCCCTGGCCGTTTGCGGTAGGTCACCTTCTCAAGCAAACCGTTCGGATGCTGCTTGTAAATGTAATCCTCCCGGTGGTAGGTCACATCAATAAAGGGAGGCTTGAACTCCATCAGCGGATCGATCGCATTATAGATTTGCTGAATACTCTGGCCCTTTACCGGAGGAAGTAATTCAAAAGAGAAAAGAGTCTTTCCGTTCGCGTTCGCTATATGTTCGGTAATTTTCATTGAGTTGCAGGTTGTATGTTTTGAGTTGCGGGTTCGGTACAGTTATTAAAATATCTGATGAGCCCGTTTAATAGTTTCCTTGTTATTTCAAGTCGATTGAGATTTTGTTGAAGAACGTTCGATGCTATAAAACCTAAATCGAAGCTAAGATAAAGCTGAGTCTCCAGTTCATAAACACTTCCTCTTGCTATATAGATAAAATGCAGGCTGTCTTTCTTGTGAAATCTCCCGCAGCCTTCAGCAATGTTAGAAGGGATGGAAATGACGCTTCTCCTGATCTGGCTTGTTAGCCCAAATTGCTCCTCTTTCGGATAGGAGTTTGTTGCAGAATAAATGGAAGAGACCAGTATTCTGGCCTCACGCCCGACGTCAAGGTCCGTGTAGTTTTTAAAATCTTTGCTCATCAAACTTGTCTTACAAGATTAGTGATTATATCGCATCAATTCTTCAGCATAAGACACTCGCAACCTACAACCTACAACCCACAACATGCAACTCCCCATCCATCAATATGCCAGATTCGGTCCCAGCCATCTCTCCACTTCTTCCAGCGGTTCGTTCCTTCTTGCCGCATAATCTTCCACCTGGTCGCGGGTGATCTTGCCGAGTCCGAAATAGCGCGACTGAGGATGCGAGAAATAGAATCCGCTCACTGACGCGGCCGGGTACATTGCCAGACTTTCAGTAAGATGAATGCCCGTGCTTTCTTCTGCTTTTAACAGGTTGAAAAGTGTCCGTTTTTCGGTATGATCCGGGCATGCGGGATAACCTGGCGCAGGGCGTATGCCCTGATAGCGCTCCTTGATGAGCTCTTCGTTACTCAGATGCTCATCATTCGCGTATCCCCAGTACTCACGACGCACCAGTTCATGCATCTTCTCCGCAAAGGCCTCCGCAAGCCGGTCGGCGAGCGCTTTGGCCATGATGCTGTTGTAATCGTCGTGGTCCTTCTCGAACTGAGCCACCAGTTCGTCGCAGCCAATGCCTGCAGTTACGGCAAAGCCGCCAAAATAATCTGATATCCCCGATTCTTTTGGTGCAATAAAATCGGAGAGCGCATAGTAGGGCTCCCCTTTTGTTTTCTCCGTCTGCTGTCTTAATGTGTGAATAGTTACAACTTGCTCCTTCACCTGAAGCTCAATATCGTCTCCTGCAGATGCCGCCGGCCAGAACCCTATAACCGCTCTCGCTTTCAGTAACTTATTCCGCACAATTCGTTCTAACAGGACTTGAGCATCGTCAAACAGTTTCTTTGCTTCTGTTCCGACAACTTCATCATTGAATATTTTGGGATAACTGCCCCTTAGTTCCCAGGTATGGAAGAATGGCGTCCAGTCGATATACGGTACCAGTTCCTCGAGGGGAAAGTCGTCAAATACCCTGGTGCCTGTAAACGAAGGCGTTTTCTTTACAACCTCTCCCAAGTCTATCCGGAAGCGGTTACTACGTGCCTCCTCTATGCTCAGATAACGCTTATCCGACCGCTTATTTAAATGCGCTTCCCGCGCTTTTGCGTACTCCTCTTTGACGGTCTTTATGTACGTCTCCCGGGTTTCCCTGTTCATCAGATTGCTGCATACAGTCACGCTTCTTGAGGCATCCAGAACGTGAATAGCAGGGCCTGAATAATTAGGGTCGATTTTTACGGCGGCGTGGATGCGCGAAGTAGTAGCACCCCCGATCAGGAGAGGGATCTTGAATCCTTCCCGCTCCATCTCTTTGGCAAAGTGAACCATCTCGTCGAGAGATGGAGTGATGAGACCGCTCAACCCGATAATGTCTACTTGCTCTTCCTTCGCCTTTCGGATAATATTTTGAGCAGGCACCATAACGCCCATATCAATCACTTCGAAATTATTGCAGGCCAGTACTACGCCGACGATGTTTTTGCCAATGTCGTGAACGTCTCCCTTTACGGTGGCCATCAGGACCTTACCTGCTGAGCTGGAGCTGTTCCCATCCGGATTCTTTAATTTTTCCGCTTCAATGAAGGGGAGCAGGTAGGCTACCGCCTTTTTCATAACACGTGCCGACTTCACCACCTGAGGCAGGAACATCTTTCCTGCTCCAAACAGATCACCAACGATGTTCATCCCGTTCATCAGCGGCCCTTCAATCACCTGAAGCGGACGATCATATTTCTGTCTCGCTTCTTCCACATCGTCGTCCAGATACTCGATTATTCCTTTCACCAGCGAATGTGAAAGTCGGTCCTCTACAGTTCCATGGCGCCATTCTTCATCTTTTACAGCTCCTTTCCCTTTCGCCTTTACTGTTTCGGCAAAGTCGACGAGTCGCTCGGTCGCATCAGGCCGCCTGTTGAGCAGCACGTCTTCCACCTTTTCGAGCAGCTCCCCGGGGATCTCCTCGTATACCTCCAGCATGCCGGCGTTGACGATCCCCATATCGAGCCCCGCCTTAATCGCGTGATAAAGAAAAGCTGAATGCATAGCTTCCCGTACCACGTTGTTCCCGCGAAAAGAGAAAGATATATTCGAAACCCCTCCGCTCACTTTAGCCAGCGGAAGGTTCTCTTTGATCCAGCGGGTGGCATTAATGAAGTCTACAGCATAGTTATTGTGCTCTTCGAGACCGGTGGCTACAGTGAGGATGTTAGGATCAAAAATGATATCTTCAGGAGGAAAGCTGACCTCCTTAACCAGGATGTCGTATGAGCGTTTGCAGATCTCTATTCTTCTCTGGTAATTGTCGGCTTGTCCAGCTTCGTCAAAAGCCATCACAACCACAGCAGCGCCGTACTGCATGATACGTCGGGCGTGTGCAATGAACTTTTCCTCCCCTTCCTTCAGGGATATGGAGTTAACGATCCCTTTACCCTGCAGGCATTTTAATCCTGCTTCAATAACACTCCATTTTGAGGAGTCGACCATGATCGGCAGTTTTGCTATATCGGGCTCGGATGCCAGAAGATTAAGGAATTTAGTCATCGCAGCCTCAGAGTCGAGCATCCCTTCATCCATGTTCACGTCGATCACCTGTGCTCCGCCTTCTACCTGCTGACGCGCAACGGTTAGCGCTGCTTCATAGTCGCCTCCAAGGATCAGCTTCGAAAATTTGGGAGAACCGGTGATATTGGTTCGTTCGCCGATATTGACAAAGTTCGCCGCGGGAGTAACTGTAACCGGTTCCAGTCCACTCAATCTGAGGAACGGTTCTACCTGGGGCACTTTTCTGGGCTCGTGCTTCGCCGCTCGTTCAGCAATACATCTGATGTGATCAGGAGTGGTGCCGCAGCATCCGCCTACTATATTTACAAAGCCGTGGGCCATGAAGTCGTCTACGAGATGGGCTGTATCATGCGGCACCTCGTCGTAAGCTCCGAACTCGTTGGGAAGACCTGCGTTCGGGTAGGCAGACACATAACAGGGCGCTTTCAAAGCAAGCTCCTCAATGTGTGGACGCATCTCCTTCGCTCCGAGAGCGCAGTTTAGTCCGATGCTGAGCAAATTACCATGACTAAGGGAATTCAAGAAAGCCTCAACGGTTTGACCCGACAAGGTCCTCCCGCTTGCATCGGTAATCGTCCCCGAGATCATGATGTCAAGCTTTCTGCCCAAGACCTTTTCATACTCCTTGATGGCAAAGACAGCCGCCTTCGCGTTTAACGTATCGAATATGGTTTCGATCAGGAGAACATCAGCGCCGCCATCTACCAGGCCGCGCACCTGCTCATCGTATGCCTGCACCAGATCATCAAACGTCACGGCGCGATAGCCGGGGTCGTTCACATCGGGCGACATAGAAGCGGTACGATTGGTAGGCCCAATCGCCCCGGCGACAAAACGGGGCTTCGCCGGATCCTTTTGCGTAAACTCGAGGGCTACCGACTTCGCGATACGGGCGCCTTCGTAGCTTAACTCATAGGAGAGGTGCTCCATCTGGTAGTCGGCCATGGAGATCCGCTGCGTGCTGAAGGTGTTGGTTTCAATAATATCCGCACCTGCCCTCAAATATTCCGTGTGGATCTCCCGGATAACGTCAGGCCTGGTCAGATTGAGCAGATCATTATTGCCCTTTACATCACAGGGATGATCCTTAAACCGTTCGCCCCGGAAGTCCTCTTCACCGAGACCATAGCGCTGGATCATCGTTCCCATTGCGCCGTCGATGATGAGGATCCTTTTATCTAGTTCTTTCCTAATGTCCATTATAAGTTCTGGGTTGGATGTAGCGGGTTGCCGGCAACACACAACTCGCCACCTGCAACCTGTAATTCCGCTTATTTTCGAAAATCCTCCGGATTCTGACTTAAACTTATCTTCTCTTTACCTCGATGTGGTGATAGTAAAGAATAGAATTTAGCACCTTGTAAGCACAGGTTGCTAAGACTTCGCAGGGTCTACTCCCTCCGTCTTTCTCAATAAGCATCACAAAAATGCGATAAAAAATGCTGAAAAGCAAATAGGTAGATGGCTGGCAGCGGAAAGCTATGAAGCGTCAGAAAATAGCTGGGACCCATTAGTAGCGGTAATGGGTAGAATGGTATCTGTCAGCCTACGTCAGTCGTTTCATTAGCTGTTCTTCCACGTTTTTGAATACCTGGATGGGCTTCAGGTTCTTCCAGACCATATTGTCCAGCCGGCCTCCGAAGTTGATATAGTAGTCGATGTTGCTTCTCTTAAACTCGTCGATCACGTGATCTCTGAAATTTACTGCTGCAATCCAGCCGTCCTCCACATCCTGGAACCATTCTTCATAGTACAGATCGTCTGATGAATGAAAGTTCAGGATGTTCTCTCCGATAAGGATAAACTTGTTGATCCCTTCCTTCATCATCAGTTCAATGATCTCTCTTTTGAGCAGCATGACGTCGTTGTAGATCGTGTCATTCCATTCCCCGATAAACTCTATAATGGCGTACTGCTGGTCGTAGTCGGCAAAAAGGATCTTTATGTAGAGTGTCTGTGATCCAAAGTAGTCCCACTGGGGGTGGATGTAGTAGTTATAGATCTTTTTATCAAACTCAAACTCACTGTACTCGGTCTGATAAAAGGGAGACCGCTCATCCTCTGCAGCTACATAATCATCTCGCCAGCGATAAAAAGGCTCTATATCATGCATAATTTTATTTTTTAATAAAGATACGTAGAAGTGCTCTATTTATTTTAAAACTTTTCAATCAAACTGCTTGCCTTTACCGTATATTTAGTAACTGCCTGTGAAATATTTTGTTGTGCATATCTCAAGTTACAAAGTTGGGGTAAAACAACAAATAAGCCTCCTTATCTGGCTTTTTGTTTAAAAATTTCCGGCAATTGTGGGTATAGTAATAGTATTTTAGCGTTCGAAATAGAAGAGCTTTGTCTACGAAGAAGAATTTAATAATTGCGGGATGTTATGCAGGGACGTTAGTATTGGGTATGGTCCTTGGCCCCAAGTTTCAGAAAGATAGCAGCAGTTCACTTAACGGCACTTTCATTCCTTTTCTGCCGGGCGGAAGGGAGGAGAAGGTAGAGCAAGTATTCAACATCATCAAGGAGAAATATGTCGACCCGGTAAATGTGGACTCGCTTCAGGATCTGGCGATCAACGATGTCCTGAAAACGCTCGACCCGCACTCGTCTTATCTGCCTCCGGTTGATGCAAAGCAGCTTTCTGACGATCTGGAGGGAAATTATAACGGCATCGGTATTGAATATCAGCTCTTAAATGATACCCTGCTTGTTACAGGTGTAAATAAAATGGGGCCTGCTGCTAAAGCCGGGTTAAAAGCCGGCGACCGGATCCTGGAGATAAATAAGGTAAATATCGCCGGAAAGCAGGCTACCAATAAAAGGATTGTTGAGCTGATCAGGGGAAGAAGAGGGACAGCCGCGCAGCTTACCATCCGCACGCCCGGCCGGCGCGACCGTGTTGTTGCAGTTACAAGGGACAAGATTACAGTAAGTAGCATCGATGTAGCTTATATGATTGCTCCAGCTGTCGGTTATGTTAAAATAAGCCGGTTCGGAGCCCGGACGGATGAGGATTTTGTGCGTGAACTGGATCTGCTGAAAAAGCACGGGATGCAAAGCCTTATTCTGGATCTTCGCGAAAATGGTGGCGGCTACCTCAGTGCCGCAACTTCTCTCTGCGATCAGTTCCTTGGCGAGAAAAAGCTGATCGTTTATACAAAAGGAACACATGAACCCCGAACTGACTACTATGCAACTGCCGACGGTAAATTTCAAACCGGTAAGCTCGTTGTGCTGATCGACGAGAATACAGCATCAGCAAGCGAAGTAGTGGCAGGAGCAATACAGGACTTAGACAGGGGGACAGTTATTGGCAGGCGATCTTTTGGAAAGGGGCTGGTCCAGGAGCAATTTAACTTCGGCGACGGATCTGCTCTGAACTTAACGGTAGCGCGGTATTATACGCCATCCGGCCGCTCTATTCAGAAAAACTATAAAGAAGGTACTAATGCATATTTTGAAGAGATATTAAACCGGCATAAGACAGGCGAGCTTAGCTCAAGCCGGCAGCACCTCGTTGATAGTCTATATAAAAAGGGTAAGGTGTATAAGACGGTGTCAGGCCGGCCTATTTATGGAGGAGGGGGGTTATGCCCGATATATATGTGCCTATTGACACCTCTGGATATAACGATTATTATTTTGCTCTGAATGCAAAAGGAGTGTTAAATGATTTTCTTTATCACTCCCTGATCAGGGAGCCTGTGCCACCGGCCATCAGTCAGTTTATTACGAGCTTTAAAATTTCAGAAACGCATCACCAGGCACTGCTCTCACTTGCAAAATCAAAGGGCCTTACATACAACCACCGCTTGTTCACAATGGCTCGTCGGCATATTGATCTGGATTTAAAATCCCGTCTCGCCCGATACTATTTCGGTGAAGATGGCTATTATAAAGTCATCAATGCTGAAGATCAGGTGATATCACGGTCGCTCGCTTTCCTCAAGCAACCGTGATGATTTTTTATTTTCTGGTGCCGCCCTGCTGGGAGTTGTCCTCAGATAGGGAGTCAACGCTATCCAAACTACTTGCCGACGTGTCGGCATTCAGTTCCTGCTGAAGCAGGGAGTCGGCAGAACGTACAGCTTCAATAGAGTCTTTATCGTCTGTTTCTTCGCGTGGCCCTCCGTTTTTACACGATGCAAGCGCAAGACAAGAAACAATAGCAAGCATAGATAATGTGGTTTTCATAGTATTCAGATTACTTCTGGCGGAAATATACTTGAATAGGAACACCGCTGAAGTCAAAATGTTCTCGAAGCTTATTCTCCAGGAATCTCTTGTAGGGCTCCCGGATGTACTGGGGAAGGTTACAGAAGAACGCAAATATCGGAGAAGAGCCGTTCAGTTGAGTAATGTACTTGATCTTTACATACTTGCCCTTTAGGGAAGGAGGCGGAAAACTTTCAATGATAGGCAGCATAACCTCATTCAGTTTTGAGGTAGGGATCTTCTTGTTTTTGTTTTCGTACACCTCGTTTGCCGCTTCTATCGCCCGGAAAATGCGTTGTTTCTCCGTTACCGAGGTAAAGACAATCGGGACATCACTGAACGGAGAGATCTTATTCCTGATCTGTTCTTCAAACGCCTTAGTGGTCTTATGATCCTTTTCAATCAAATCCCACTTGTTGATCAGGATGACTATTCCCTTCTTGTTTTTTTCGCCCAGGTGGAAAATATTGATGTCTTGTGATTCAATGCCTTCCACTGCATCGATCATTAAAATGATCACATCTGCTTCTTCAAGCGCCTTGATAGTCCGCATCACTGAGTAGAACTCGATATTCTCCTTCACCTTCGTCTTTTTGCGAAGCCCTGCCGTGTCGATGAGCATAAACTCATGCCCATACTGATTGTAATGTATGTGGATAGAATCCCTTGTTGTTCCGGCAATAGGAGTCACAATGTTTCTTTGCTGGCCGATTAGGGCATTGATAAGCGACGATTTGCCCACATTTGGCCTCCCTACGATTGCATATTTGGGAAGCTTTGTGTCGTCAGGTTCTTCCTCTTTGAAGTGTTTTACTACCTCGTCAAGAAGTTCACCCGATCCTGATCCGGTCATAGAAGAAATAGGATAGATCTCACCGAGCCCAAAGCTGTAAAACACATGTGTGTCGTTGAGCAGCTGGATATTATCTACTTTGTTTGCCACTACAAACACCGGTTTATTACTTCTTCTCAGGATGTCAGCGATGCTGTCGTCCAGGTCAGTAGCGCCGGTGGTCACATCTACCATAAAAATGATAACTGTTGCCTCTTCAATAGCGATCATTACCTGCTCGCGGATCGCTGTTTCAAACAAGTCCTCCGAGTGAGCCACGTATCCTCCCGTATCCACTACGGTAAAAGTTTTGCCGATCCACTCGGCCACTCCATAATGCCTGTCGCGCGTCACCCCACTGTAGTCGTCGACGATTGCCTTTCTCGATTCCGTCAAACGATTGTACAATGTAGATTTTCCTACATTCGGCCTTCCTACTATTGCTACTATATTACTCATGTTTTTTTGCTATTAGCGATTGGCGGTTGGCAATCAGCCCTGTTTAGGGCTTTCAGCAGTCAGCCTTCAGCAATCAGCTATTTTACTTATTCTCTAAATTCTCTAACGCTTAAGTTTTCTGCTTTTGGCTTCGTGCTTTCTGCTATCTGCCTTCAGCCCTGTTTGGGGCTTTCAGCAGTCAGCCTCAGCAATCAGCTATTTTACTTATTCTTTAAATTCTCTAACGTTTAAGCTTTCTGTTTTTGGCTTTCTGCTTTCTGCTTTCGGCCTTTAGCCCTGTTTGGGGCTTTCAGCAGTCAGCCTTCAGCAATCAGCAATTTTACTTATTATCTAAATTCTCTAACGCTTTAAGCTTTTGGCTTTCTGCTTTCGGCCTTCTGCCTTCTGCTTTTGGATTTCTGCTTTCGGCCTGCAGCATCAACTTTCTTACAACTTACAACCCACAACCCATAACCCATAACCCACAACCCATAACCCATAGCCCACTAGTCCTCGTATCCGAACTGCTTCAGATAATTTTTTCTGTTACGCCAGTCAGATATGACTTTCACAAACAGCTCGAGGAATACTTTTTTCTGCAGGAAGTCTTCTATGTCCTTACGTGCGTATGTGCCAACTCTTTTCATCATTTCTCCGCCTTTGCCGATCAGGATATTCTTTTGCGAATCCCGCTCGACTATGATCTCAGCACTTATCCGGTTAATATTCTCTTCTTCCTTGAAGGCTGTAATGATCACTTCCGTACTGTACGGAATTTCCTTCTGATACAAATTAAAGATCTTCTCCCTAATAATCTCAGATACAAAGAACCTTTCTGAGCGGTCAGTCAGCGTATCCTTCTCGTAATACGCAGGATGTTCGGGGAGGTTCTCCAGAATGAAATCCATTACCGACTGCACATTATGCTGATGGAGTGCTGACACAGCGAATACTTCTTTAGGGTTCAGTTGCTCCTGCCAGTAGGCGATCTTGCCCAGTACATCCTGCTGAGATGACGTGTCGATCTTGTTAACGATCACCGCAATGGGGGAGAGGGTACCTCTAAGTTTCTCAATAATGTCCGATTCATCGAACCGCTCATTGATATCGGTCACTAGCAGAATAATATCAGCGTCAACAAGCGATTCGTCCACCGCGTCCATCATGCTCTCCTGAAGCCCATACTTCGGTTTGATCACCCCGGGGGTATCAGAAAAGACGATCTGATAGTCGTCCTCATTTACAATTCCCATGATCCGGTGCCTCGTTGTTTGAGCTTTCGGAGTGATGATAGACATCTTCTCCCCAACGAGAGAATTCATCAGTGTTGATTTCCCTGCATTTGGCTTCCCGACGATGCTGACGAACCCTGCTTTATGTGCCATAAATTTTTTTAAAAAAGATTTGGACTGCAAAGAAACGAAATTTATCTTTGCAGTCCAATTCAGACGGTGCCGGAAGTTAAAACGGTGAAGAAAAAAGCTCAAAAAGCTAAAATCTTAAGCCTTCGAAAAGGAAAAAAACAGTGCGGGGTGGAGCAGTTGGTAGCTCGTCGGGCTCATAACCCGAAGGTCGTCAGTTCGAGTCTGGCCCCCGCTACCGAAAAAGAATCGTGCGAGACGGTTCAGATGATTAATGGTCCATTCGTCTAGGGGTTAGGACGCAAGATTTTCATTCTTGAAACAGGGGTTCGATTCCCCTATGGACTACGATCCCGTTTTACGATGAGTAAAGCGGGATTTTTTTGTGCCTGCAGCGGCTTAAACTCTGGGGTGGACGTCCCGAAACAGTAACAAAAGTTGATCCGGGAGGAGTAAAAGTAAGATATTAGCGGGCGGAAATTAGTTACACGCACGAGTCGTTTAAAGCGGGCCGAGCAAAAAAGTAGGGGACTAAGCCTAAATTCTAAAAATCTGTACATGAAGAAAGAGACGCTCCCGATCCTGCTGGACTGAGTGCGAAGTGCTTTTATCCTCGCGTCGAACGATTCAGCAGAAGCGTTGATACTTCCGGCAACGCGGAAAGGCTGGCCCCATAGGTGATTAAGCAACGATTTCATATTGAGTTGAATTTAAACTTGTCAAAACGTCTGTCCCTGTCAGTTTTGCTTTTTGTCCGTATTGCAGCCTGACGAAACAAACGTAGAGAATAAATTTGCAGCGTCCTAATTATCAGGTCGCTGTGTCTGGAATTGGCTGAGATTGTCCGAAATTGTCTGGATTTGTCAGGGTCAGAAACTGCGGTTTTTCACCGCCTCGCAGCATACTGCCTGAGGCCAATTCGGGAATGCCGGGAGACAAGTTCGATCTTTGCCCGTCGTTTCTATTAGATTTCTCCGATGCCGCTTCAATCCGGCTCCGACGCCACCCGGAGAAAATTCGGAGCGGCACCGGAGCCGGGCTGTAAAAAGATAAATGCCGGGGCGCAGAAGTCTCGCATCCTTCCCGACCATGTCTCAGGGAAGGCGGGGCACAAGCGCTCTTATTTGCCGGGGTTGAAGTTTGAAATTTACGTCCTGCCACTGCTATGACATGCACGTCATGGCCGGAAATTTCGGCAGGGCGAGGCCCATTCAGCGGGTAAGAAGGCGTAGTTCCGTAACAAAACTGTTCTGCTTAGCCGACTTCAGAAAGATGCTCGCATACCTCCAGTCTAGTGGGCATTAAAGTATCAGCAAAAAGGCTGTTCGTCCGTACTAAGTGCCACATAAGGCTTTTACCTAATCATGGGAAGGTATTTTTCCCTGTTCTCCAAAATGACCCAAATCAGCACGGCCGATAGAACAAGTGCCAGGGGTAAACCTGACGACAACGAAAAAGCCGTTAGCACTATCCCTGCCATCACCGGACAAATAATAATTGCCCCCAACGCTCTGAATCTCGGAATAATGATCAGGAAGCCGCCAACGATCTCCGCAACGCCTACCAGGGGTAGCAGCTATTTGATCTGTATCAAAGCACCAAACATGGCCATAGCGTTTTGCGGCATATCTTTGGGCGAAGACGAATGGTTGACCAAATTGAGGGCCAGTAGCGATTAGCTGTCATTGCTGTCCGGTTGATAGGGGTGGATCGTTTAGCTTAAAAAGCAGGAACGTTAAGCATCGGAATTTAAATTATAGCACAGGTAACCAACTCCTTAGCTGAAATCCTCGCTTGTTCGCTAAAACAACACATCATTTGTCTATCTTTGCAACGCTGGCGAGCAGCGGATTTGGGAAATTCTCTAATCGTTTGCACGAAGATTTCAGGTATTGACAAATGGTTCGGGATCTTTCAGATAGCGGAGCAGAGGGAAAGGTTGATGGTCTTCCCGTTTTGTTGAAAGCTGATAGTAGTGCTGCTTTCGAAGGCTTATACAAAAAACAGTGCGGGGTGGAGCAGTTGGTAGCTCGTCGGGCTCATAACCCGAAGGTCGTCAGTTCGAGTCTGGCCCCCGCTACCTGAATCGGACAGCTTAGATCAATCTAATGCTGTCTTTTTTTGTCGTTTCAGCACGTTGGTAAGCCGCATAATCTTTGCGGCTTCCGCTCACTAAGCTTTTCCTTTTGATCCATAAGATGGGAAATTTGTTTTTATCTTGCAATTTCTCCTGTCCTGTAATATCTTGCTGAACAGAATTCGTAATTCCCAAGGTGTTGCAAGCGATTATCGACCAGAAGCTGAGAGACTAAGGAATTCTGTCTTTCCTACGACCCAACTAACGCCTGATGTGTATGAAACGTCTTTTGATCGTGTCGTTTTTATGTGCCTTTGCCAGATTATCCCTTGCTCAGGAGGGGCTGGCCGTCAAGCCGCTCCGTCAAAAGATCAACCTTCAGGGCGAATGGCAATTTGCCCTTGATACCGGGGATGTTGGAATTGCACAAAAATGGTTCCTTCAAAGCCTGACAGACAAGGTGACGCTTCCCGGAACAACCGACCTCAATAAGAAAGGCTTTCTGAACAGGGATACAACCACCATGCACCTCAATCGCGTTTATAAGTACGAGGGCGTGGCCTGGTATCGGAAGAAAGTGGTAATACCGGCCGGCTTTAAGGGAAAGCACATTGAACTCCACCTTGAACGGACCAAGCCAAGCAAGATATGGGTAGACGGAAAGCTGGTGGGCGCCTCTATGTTGCTGCAAACGCCGCAGGAATTCGATTTGACCCAATACCTCAGTCCCGGAACGCATTTTATCACCGTACGTGTCGATAACCGTCTGCAGCTCACTCCATACGGCAACGTACATATTTACTCGGACGATACGCAGACCAACTGGAATGGCATCATCGGCGAGTTGTACCTTGAAGCCTCTGCACGCACCCGGATAACTGATCTTCAGGTTTATCCCAATGTTTCCGCCCGTAGTATCAGCGTGAAGATGCGTGTCAGCAACCCCCTGCGCGTGAGAACAGCCACAATTGAGCTCATGGTGGAAAAAAGCGTTGCCGGGAAAAAGCAGCGACTGAAATCTCAGCGCCTCACCCGCGCCTGCGATTCGGTTATCACCCTCAGCTATGCTTTGGGCCAGGCGGCAGACCTTTGGGACGAGCATCAACGGCCGCTTTACAAGCTTACTGCCGTTCTGCGGGCCGGGACTGCTGAAGACTCCAAAACGGTACCATTCGGAATGAGAGAGTTTAAGGCGCAGGGAACACAGTTTGCCGTTAACGGGAAGGTCACCTTCCTGCGAGGTAAGCATGATGCCTGCGTGTTTCCACTGACAGGCCATCCCCCTATGGCCGTCGAAGGATGGCTGAGGGTGTTTAAGATTGCCCGGTCCTATGGCATCAATCACTATCGTTTTCATTCCTGGTGTCCTCCCGAGGCTGCTTTTGCCGCTGCGGACCAGGTGGGTATGTATTTACAGCCCGAGCTGCCTTTTTGGGGTGGATTGAACACTGACTCTGTAGCCGGCATGCTCAGGAAGGAAGGAATTCAGATGCTTAAACAGTATGCTAATCATCCGTCCTTCGTCATGTTTTCACATGGAAACGAGATCTGGGGTGGCCATGAGCGGGTTGAAAAGAATATTCTGGCATTGAAGAGGCTTGACCCCAGGCCCCTTTATACACTGGGCTCCAACGTTAATATCGGCTACTACGCGCCGACCAGATCGTCCGACTTTTTCGTTGGTGCGCGCACTCCCTCCAACGGCGATACGATCCTGACCCATACACGGCTCACTCATGCTTTTGCTGATTCCCGAGAGGGAGGCATTCTAAACAGATTAAGGCCCGGTACAGAAGTGAATTTTGATTATCCGGTGTCTCAGCTAAGCATACCTATAGTCAGCCATGAGATTGGCCAATACCAGATCTACCCGGATTACAATGAGATCAGAAAATATAAAGGGGTGTTACAAGCCCGTAATCTCGCAGTTTTCCGGGAGCGCCTCCAAAAGGCCGGCATGTTGGATCAGGACGGAGATTTCCAGAAGGCTTCAGGTGCCTGGGCTGCACTTTGTTATAAAGCAGAAATGGAAGCTGCACTGAGGACAAGAGGCTTCGCTGGCTTCCAATTGCTCGATCTGCAGGATTTCCCCGGCCAGGGGACCGCCCTGGTCGGCATACTTGATGCTTTTATGGAACCTAAAAACGTCATCAGCCGGCAGGACTGGCTGATGTCATGCAATGACGTGGTCCTTCTGCTCAAATTTCCCCGCTATTGCTGGACCAATAAAGAGACCTTTACCTCAACGCTTCAGATAGCCAATTATTCTGGAGAAGCTCTGCAGGATGAAATCAAATGGGAGATCCGAAGTCAGTCGGGGAAGATATTAAAACAAGGTCAATTTCATCCTGCATCTGTGCCCCGCGGACTAAGCACGGTCGGCGACATAACGCTTCCCCTTGACGCCTTTGCTGAAGCAGAAAAGCTCACCGTCCTCCTTTCTGCCAAAAATACAGGCTATCAGAATACTTATCCGCTTTGGGTATACCCTGCACGAGATGAAATTGCGGGGATTAAAGAGATCGTCGTAACGAGCAAGTACGATCAGGACGTCCGTCTCAGGCTACAGCAGGGCGAAAAGGTGCTGCTGATGCCCGCTCCTGCTCTGGTTAAAGGGAAGAGTGTTGGAGGTCTCTTTCCTCCTGAGTTCTGGAACTGGGGGATGTTCAAGAACGTCAGTGAGTCGAACAAGAAGCCTGTTTCGCCAGGAACCCTCGGCCTGTTAATGAATCCGCAGCATCCTTTGTTCAAGTCGTTCCCTACTGACCCTCACACTAACTGGCAGTGGTTTTCCATTGTGAAAGCCAGCAGTCCGCTGTTCCTGGACAGGGCACCAGCTGGATATAGACCTATTGTACAGGTGATCGACAACCTGGAGCGCAATCATAAGCTGGGGCTGATATTTGAGTTTAAAGTCGGGCCTGGCAAATTACTCGTATGCATGTCAGATCTTGAGAAGATCAGGCAGGAGCCGGAAGCAAAGCAGTTTTATCAGTCGATCGTGAGCTACATGAATTCCGGTGCCTTCAATCCGTCTGCCGCCCTCGCCCCCGAAGAGGTAGGAGAGTTGTTCTCGGAGTAATGAAATGGAATTGTGCGAAGCGGGACCATGATAGTAAAGGTTGCAGCCATTATGTGGATAGAGCATATTTGCTTTGTTAGTTGATAGCAGCGCTAAAGACACCCGCCTGCTTTTGATGAACTGACCAGTTAACTGAACCGCTATGAAGAAAGACATCTTTTTATTTTGCCTGTTGCTGATTTTGGGTCTTCCCTGCTCAATCCTGGCCCAGTATGTCAGTGGGAAAGGGAACGATGTAACAAGTCCCCTCCATTTGATGAAGCCCGATTATTCAATCCCTTATGGTCAAACTAAGCCCGGCGATGTGCTTGCCGTTGTGGAGCGTGTGTATCAATATCTGAACCAGGTGACTCCTATGCAGCTTGAAGACAAAAGCACGGGGAAAGAAGTTGACGATTTAAAGCGGGTGAACCCGAATGTGGTTTTTAAACAGGGCGATTTCCGGCTCATTAGCTACGAATGGGGAGTGACCTATACGGGAATGCTGGAAGCAGGAGAAGCGATGGGTGATAAGAAGTATACTCGTTACACCCTGGACCGGCTTAATTTTATTGCGAAAGTGACAGACAGTTACAAAAGTTATCTGCAGAGTCACAAGGGAGCTGAAACCCCTGTACGTTCGGTACTCGAACCTCATGCGCTTGATGATGCAGGTTCAATGGCTGCTGCTATGATAAAGGCGATGCGTTTGGGTGCATCCAGGCAACTGTTAGAGCCGGTTGTAAAGAACTACCTCGACTATATTATGAATAAGGAATACAGGCTGACCGACGGTACGCTCGCCCGCAACCGGCCCCTGCCCAATACCCTGTGGCTTGACGATCTGTACATGAGCCTTCCTGCTCTGGCGCAGATGGCTGCCTTTTCCGGGCAGCAGAGATACTTCGACGAGGCAGTGAAGCAATACCGGCTGTTTTCCGGACGTATGTTTAACAAAGAAAAAGGACTTTACATGCATGGCTGGGTAGAAGGGATGGATCCTCATCCCCAGTTCCACTGGGCAAGGGCGAACGGCTGGGCTCTGATGACTAAAGTTGAGCTGCTCGATGCTCTTCCTGTCAGCCATGAAGGCCGTAAGGAGATCCTTGCAATGCTCCGCCAGCATGCCCAGGGGCTCGCCTCACGACAGGACAAAGACGGATTCTGGCACCAGCTGGTAGACAGGAACGATTCCTATTTAGAAACCTCTGCTACTGCTATCTATGCCTACTGTATTGCCAGGGCCATCAACAAAGGCTGGCTGGATGCCAAAGCATATGGCCCAATGGTTCTCCTGGCATGGAATGCAGTGGCTACTAAGGTGAACGAAAAGGGCCAGGTGGAAGGCACCTGCGTTGGCACGGGCATGGGCTTTGACCCCGCATTCTATTACTATCGCCCGGTCAGCAATTATGCCGCTCACGGCTATGGTCCGGTGCTGCTGGCGGGAGCTGAGGTGTACCGCCTCTTACAGAAGCACCCCTTTGAGCTGAACGACAGTGCTGTGATGCTGAAGAATTGAACGCTGGCTCCTGCTTTTGCTCCTCGCAGTAGCGATTACAATGAACCGATAAACAGCACTGTTCTGAGCAGAATGATGCTTTGCTTTGTTAGCAAATTGCCTCTCGTCGGGAGGAAGAAGAGAGAGTTGAATGAAGTAAAATGGCATTGAGGGCTGAAAGGACCGGCATGATCCACGATCATCAAATTGAATTAGCTAAGGCTGGAAAAGCAAGATGGGCAGGGAAAATAAAAAGGTGAATCAAAAGATCGTATGATTTGTAATAAATTCGTAGCCTCCAGCTCAGAAACGCTTAGCCGACGGCAGGTGGCTTTGAACTGTTGTATTCCAGCGACCGGTCGGACTGAGATTAGTTAAAAGAAAAGACAGAAATGAAGATTGCAACATATAACGTAAACGGTGTCAATGGACGCCTGCCTGTTCTATTGAGATGGCTTGATGAGGCCGCTCCTGATATTGTTTGTCTGCAAGAGCTGAAGGCGCCGCAGGAGAAGTTTCCTGAGCAGGCCATCACAGACGCCGGTTATAATGCCATCTGGCATGGACAGAAAAGCTGGAACGGAGTTGCCATCCTCTCACGGGGTCTTGAGATTGAAGAAGTAATGCGCGGGCTTCCCGGCGACGAGGAGGATACGCAAAGTCGCTATATCGAAGCGAAAATTGCCGGACTGAGGGTAGGATGCCTCTATCTGCCCAACGGAAATCCTGCTCCAGGACCCAAGCTCGACTACAAAATGGGCTGGTTTGAACGTCTGAAAGCACACAGTGCCGAGCTGCTGCAGCTGGACGAGCCTGTGGTTTTGACTGGTGACTACAATGTAATGCCCACCGAGCTGGACGTGTACAAGCCCGAACGATGGGTGGACGACGCCCTTTTTCGTCCCGAAGTGCGCGAGGCTTTTCATTCGCTCGTTGCCCAGGGCTGGACGGATGCCATCAGGAAACTTTATCCCGATCAAAAGATTTATACGTTCTGGGATTACTTTCGCAATGCTTACGGGCGGGATGCCGGGTTGCGTATCGACCACTTCCTGTTAAGTCCCCACCTCGACAAACGACTGCTCGCAGCGGGTGTCAATCGTGAAGTGCGCGGATGGGAAAAGACCAGCGATCACGCCCCCGTCTGGATTGAGCTGACTGCGGGAGGCTAAAGCAGAAAGCTTAAAGCACAAAGTTTAAAGCGGAAAGCACAAAGCTCAAAGCAGAAAGCTGAAGTTTGATTGCTGACTGCTGATTGCTCAAACTGCCAATACAACACTACAATATAACATGACAAAATATAGTTCAAGGAGAAAATTCCTGGAGAAGGCTGGAAAAGGATTGCTTTGTGCTCCTCTGCTCGCTTCATCTGTTTCGGCACTAGCCACAACTGCCGGGAACGGGACCAGGCCGGCAGGACAGGAGAGGAAGCAAGTCAGATCAAACACGGCTCTGGAAGCAGGGCAGGGAGAAAGCAAGCGGGGCGTCCGACTGGACATTCGCGATTTCGGAGCAAAGGGCGATGGTTCCTCTAAGGATACTGCCGCTGTTCAGCGTGCCATTGATCGCTGTTCGGTTCTTGGCGGAGGAGTGGTAACGGTGCCTGTCGGTAATTTCCTGACCGGTGCTCTCGCTTTACGCTCGCACGTGGAGTTGCATCTGGAGAGCGGTGCCAATTTGGTCGGCTCATCGGATCTGGACGACTATCCGGTGAGCGAGGTCAGGTGGGAAGGGAAATGGATACCGGGTCACACTGCCCTGATCTATGCCAGGGATTGTGAGAATATCAGCATAACAGGCCCGGGCAAGATCTCAGGAAGTCACAGTGTGGGTGGCAGGCCGAGCGCAGATCGGCCTCTTCGTCGCCCCGCTTTGATCGAGCCCATCGGTTGCACTAATTTGCGCTTTGACGGTTTTTCGACTGATTATCATCTGATGTGGTCCATACATCCCACCTATTGCGACAATATTCATATCAGCAACCTGACGATCAGAAGTACCGGCGGGAATGGTGACGGTATCGACATTGATTCCTGCAAGCATGTGATTATTGAGCGATGCGATATTTCAACGGGAGATGACTGCATATCCTTAAAGTCTGGTCGGGGCATGGAAGGCTATGCATTGCTGAAGACCACGGAAGATGTCGTGATCCGCGACTGTACCTTTGCCGACTCGATTTTTGCCTGCATCGGCATTGGAAGTGAGACCTCGGGCGGGATTCGTGACGTGAAGATTGAGAGCTGCAACTTTACGTATGCAAAGACGCACGCGATTTATATTAAGAGCCGGCCGGGGAGAGGTGCTTTTATAGAGAACATTGATGCCGAAAACCTGAAGGTCGGGAAAATGGAGGGTGGCTTCCTGCGGTTTAATATCCTTGGAAGCGGCCTGCAGGATCAGGTGCCTGTTCCGGGAGCCGAAGGCATCCCGACGATCAGGAATTTCAGTTTTTCTAATGTCAAGGTAGAGGATGTGCCGGTGCTGGTAGAGGGGACGTCTATTCATCCCCGCAAGCCGCTGGACGGCTTTGTGTTGGCGAATGTGACGGGCACCTGCAGGAAGGGGATCACCCTGGCCAATATCAAAAATGCCAGGCTCAAAGATATTAAGGTAAGCGGCTTTGCCGGACCTCTTCTGGGGGTGTATAACGTGTCAGGATCGGGGCTAAAGGACGCGGTTCAAATCGCTGCACCGAAAGTCCCCGAAGAAATAAAGGCAGCCGAAACGCCCTACGTCCTGCAATAACGGATGCTGCTTATATCTTCAGCAGGCAGAGCAGGTAGCCGGCATAGGCAAAGGATATGGCCTTCTGAATAAAATTTTAAAAATACTCTTGCGGAAATAAAACTTAACACTATTTTTGCAGCCGGTTTTGGGGCTTATGCCTCCTCAACCTTCCCACAGGGTCCATTCGTCTAGGGGTTAGGACGCAAGATTTTCATTCTTGAAACAGGGGTTCGATTCCCCTATGGACTACACATCTTGAAGTCAAAACATACAAAAGCGTGCAAATTAAACGTTTGCAGGCTTTTTGTTTTTTACAGCATCCTGATTCATTCAATTATTCGCATAAAACAAGTGAGTAATTCAGTGAGTCGATTCCCCGCATACCTTTACTCACTGGAAACGTTGTAACGAATTGTAAAACAACGTGTTCAGCCGTTGAACATCTTGACTACCATAGGCTGCAAGGCTAATTTTGTTCACCATAAATGATGTATTATCATGAGTACAAATTATTCCTTGCTCTTCTACTTGAAGAAACCAAAAAACTATGTGTGCGGCCCTAAGCCGATTTACATGCGTATCACCGTGGCCGGTGAACCCAAGGAGGTGTCCATCGGCCGCGAGTGTGACCCCTTGCGGTGGAACGCCAAGGCCAATCGTGCCAAGGGAACGAAAGAAGAAATCCGTAACCTGAATGCCTATCTCGACACGCTGGAACGGAACGTGGCCAATGCCCACCTGCAACTCGTAAAGGACGGTACGGAAATCACCGCCGAAACGCTGAAACTGAAATACCTTGGCAAAGACATGCAGCAGCGGTATTTGATGGAAACGTTTACCGAACACAACCGGAAGATGGAAGCGTTGCTTGGGAAAGGCTTTAAACCCAACACGCTGAAAGGCTACAACACCTCAATAGGCCATCTCACCGCATACCTATTGAAATGCTACGATGAAGTGGATATCGATATCCAGCGCATTGACCATGCGTTCATCACAGGCTATGAGTTTTTCCTCCGCTCTGATATGGGATGCAGTGCGGTGTCGGCAGCCAAGTACATGAAACACCTGCGTAAAATCATAAACCAGTGTCTTGCACACCGATGGATTACTGAAAACCCCTTTGCGTTTTACAAAACGAAAGCCAAGCCAAGGGAAAAGGAATTTCTCACGCCCGATGAACTGGACAGGATAGCCCAAAAGGAATTTTCCATAACAAGGCTGGCACATGTGCGCGACATCTTCGTGTTCTGCTGCTATACGGGGCTGTCATACGCCGATGTACGGAAACTGCAAAAGACGGACATCGCCAAGGGTATTGACGGTAGATTATGGGTATTGACCAGCCGGGAGAAAACGGAAACTTCCTCCAACATCCCGCTGCTTCCGCAAGCCTTGGAAATCATCGGGCGCTATGCAGACTATCCCTCATGCGTAGCAAAGGGATTGGTTCTTCCGGTATTGAGCAACCAAAAGATGAACAGCTACCTGAAAGAGATTGCCGACCTGTGCGGCATCACCAAAAAAACTGACATTCCACATGGCGCGGCACACATTCGCCACCGCGGTGACACTGGCCAACAATGTGCCTATCGAAACGGTTTCCAAGATGCTGGGGCATACCAACATCAAGACCACCCAGCACTATGCCAAGCTGCTGGACACGCGGATTGGCAGCGATATGGAGAAACTAAAAGAAAAGTTAGGATTCCGTACAAACATTTCGTTATCGGCTCCTTAACGGTTCTTATTAGCTCATATCGGCTCATTATTAAGTTCTTTTTTATAAATTTGTGTCATGAGCAAAGTAAGTGTACATACTGAATTTCTTGATATCTTTTGCCCGCTTTTCACCTCCCTGTCGTTGTGGCCGTAATAGCGGTGGTTTTCCAGCTTGCCGAACCAAAGCAAATCGCTGTGGCTGTCGATGCCGGGGCGTTTGAAGTTACGGGCATATTCGTCCATTACCCTCGTGGCAAATTCCTTTAGCTTTTCCCTTGCCCCGTCCTCGCCGTATTTGGACACGAGGTGCGCCAGTTCCTTGTGGCTGGGGCTGACGTTAATGAGGAAGAACTTGCTGTCGTCCCTGCCCAGCTTGGCTACGTTGCGGTCTATGCCCATCCTTACTTCGTGGGGTTTGATGTCGCTGGCCGTCCCGTTGAACCAACGCTCCGGCTTATTTTCCATCCCGTTTTCGGGCTTCATCCGGTTTTCCTTTTCGAGGTAATGCACCAGCGCACCGCTGCTGCCCTTGTTGTCGCCCGTTTCCGACTTGGTGATGTTGATGTACATACGTTACAGATTATCCAGTGATTGCCTTGCACGCCCAGCCAGTTCCTCCTTTTTGGCCGCCGATACAGGCCAGCCGAGGGTTTCCCTTTGGGTAATGTAGTAATCCAGTACCTGCCGGAACCTGGACTTCAATGTTTCCCTTTCCCGCATGTTGCCAAGTATCTTTTTCAGTGTACCGTCCACCAGTTTCAGGTAGCCGATGGTTTCCCTGCCCATGATGGTTGCCTCCGACTGCCCTTTGCCGATGTTCTTCAAAAGCGGGCTTTGCATCTTGGCGATGGCCATCAGTTCCTCCATTGCCGAATACATCGGCACCAGCATATCACCCTCCTGTTTGCGGATGAACGAGAGGATGCGGCTGATACCGCTTGACAGTTCCTTTTTCAGCACCTCGTCGTTCAGGTCGGCGGGGTCTTTCTTGCTTTTGTAGAAATAATCCACCATCTGCATGACCACTTTCGTTCTTCGATTGAACTTTAGTGCTAAAAATCCCCGCCTTCGGCAATACCCGAAACGTTACCGGCAAGTGTAAAACGACACTGCAACCATTGAACAGACGACTAAAAATTGAACATTAACACAAGAACAAACCATTTTGACAGTTGGACAACATACAGACCATATTTCAAGCGGACAACGAGTAAGCCGACACTCTTTGCCGACCCTGTGTTTTTTATTTTTTTCCCACCGCACATTTTTTAAAAACAATTTTAGCCAGCCCGCAAGTGGCACATTTGGCTTTGCCCCACCCGCAAGCCGACCCTTCGCATAGCCAAAAGAGCCACTTTTTGCCAACGCAGAGACCGATTACCGTGATTAAAAAAGTAACTTTGACCGATATAAATTTTAGATGATTAAAGAGCAACAAATAGAAGATAGTTTAATAGCCAAACTGACTGACCTGAAATACAGTTACAGGTCGGACATCAAGGACAGGGCTTCGCTGGAGAAGAATTTCCGTGAAAAATTTCAGGCACTCAACAGAGTTAACCTGACCGACTCTGAATTTGCAAGACTGCGTGACGAGATAATCAATTCAGACGTTTTTGCTTCCTCTAAACGATTACGTGAAATTAACACCTTTAGCCGTGAAGATGGGACGCCTTTGCATTACACGTTGGTAAACATAAAAGACTGGTGCAAAAACGAATTTGAAGTTATCAATCAACTTCGCATAAACACAGAAAACAGCAACCACCGTTACGATGTGATTTTATTGATTAACGGAATTCCCGTTGTTCAAATAGAATTAAAAACGCTTGAGGTTAGTCCACGAAAAGCCATGCAGCAAATTGTGGACTACAAAAGCGATCCTGGCAATGGTTACACAAACTCATTGCTTTGTTTCATGCAGCTTTTTATTGTCACCAATCGCAGTAACACCTATTATTTCGCTAACAACAACTCTTCTCATTTCAGCTTTAATGCTGACGAGCAATTTTTACCTGTTTATCAATTTGCAAGTGAGGACAATAAAAAAATCACACACATAGACGACTTTTCAGAGAAGTTTTTGAGCAAATGCACACTGAGCCAAATGATAAGCAAATACATGGTATTGGTGGCAAGCGAACAAAAGTTGTTGGTCATGCGACCTTATCAGATTTATGCAGTTAGGGCAATTGTAAATTCAATTCAGGAACACAAAGGCAACGGCTACATTTGGCACACAACAGGAAGCGGAAAAACGCTGACATCCTTCAAAGCATCTACCCTTCTCAAAGACAATCCGAATATTGAAAAATGTTTGTTTGTGGTTGACCGCAAAGACTTGGATAGACAAACCCGTGAGGAGTTCAACAAGTTTCAGGAAGGTTGCGTGGAGGAAAACACCAATACAGAAACATTGGTTAGACGAATGCTTTCGGAAGATTACGCTAACAAAGTAATTGTTACGACCATTCAAAAATTGGGTTTAGCATTAGACCCGAACAACAAGAACAACTATAAAGAACGTTTACAACCGTTAAGTGACAAACGCATCGTTTTCATTTTTGATGAGTGCCACCGTTCACAGTTTGGCGAAAACCACAAAGCCATCAAGGAGTTTTTCCCGAAAGCACAGTTATTTGGATTTACAGGAACACCGATTTTTGACGACAATGCAACCTACAAGCAAATTGACGGAACAGTTGGCTCCTATGTAACCACCAAAGACATTTTCCAAAATCCATTACACAACTACACCATAACTCATGCAATTGAAGATAGAAATGTATTGCGTTTTCATATTGACTATTTCAAGCCTGAAAAAAATGTAACGGTTGGAAGCACTGACCATAAAAAAGCGGTTGTAAATGCTATTCTAAAAAAACACGATGCTGCAACACACAGCAAACGCTTTAACGCATTATTGGCAACTGCTTCTATCAATGATGCTATTGAATATTACGAACTATTCAAAGACATTCAGGCAAGCAAAGCCAAGGAAGATGAAAACTTCATTTCTTTAAATATTGCTTGTGTATTCTCTCCACCTGCCGAAGGAAACAAAGATGTGCAGCAATTACAGGAAGATTTACAACAAGAAAAAGCCGACAACAAAGTTGAACCTGAAAAGAAGAAAAAAGCATTGGAAGCAATTATCAGCGATTACAATAAACAATATGGCTCAAACCATAAAATCACTGAATTTGACTTGTATTACCAAGATGTTCAGCAACGCATCAAATTTCAGAAGTTCAGCAATGCCGACTATCCGCACAAGAATAAAATTGATTTGGTGATTGTCGTAGATATGTTGCTTACAGGTTTTGACAGCAAATACCTGAACACTTTGTATGTGGACAAAAACTTGAAATTCCACGGATTGATTCAGGCTTTCAGCCGAACCAACCGAATTTTAAATGATACCAAACCTTACGGAAACATTTTAGATTTCAGACAACAACAAGCCGAAGTTGACAGAGCCATTGCCCTATTCAGCGGAGAAGATACAGGACGAGCCAAAGAAATTTGGTTGGTTGACCCTGCTCCGAAAGTGATTGAGAAATACCAAGTGGCAGTGAAGGCAATGGAAAAATGGATGGAAGACAAAAACATGGTAGCTGAACCGCAAGAAGTTTACAACATCAAAGGCGATGCGGCTCGTGTGGAGTTTATCAACCGCTTTAAAGAAGTGCAACGCCTGAAAACACAGCTTGATCAATACACCGATTTAAGCGAAGAGCAGAAAGCAAAGATTGATGAACTGATGCCCGAAGAGCAATTGCGTTCGTTCCGCAGTTCGTATTTAGAAATTGCCAAGCAACTCAAAGAAATTCAACAAAAAGAAGGCGACAAAGCACCTGAAAACATTCAGCAATTAGATTTTGAATTTGTGTTATTTGCTTCTTCGGTGGTGGATTATGATTACATCATGAACCTGATTGCCAAATACACACAGGGCACACCGAAAAAGCAGAAAATGACCCGTGACCAACTCATTGGTGTGTTGAGCAGCAGTGCCAACCTGATGGAAGAACGGGAAGATATTATTGAGTTCATCAAAACATTGGAAGTTGGTAAGGCATTAAACGAGCATGAAATAAAAGACGGTTATCAAAATTTTAAGGAAGAAAAAATAGCCAAACGATTAGCGGAAATTGCAAACAATAATGGCTTGGAGGTTTCGGCTTTACAGCAATTTACAGATGCAATAATTAGCCGAATGATTTTTGATGCCGACAAACTAAGTGAACTCTTTGCCCCTTTGGACTTAGGTTGGAAAGAACGCACCAAAAGAGAATTGGCATTGATGGACGAATTGACACCTATTTTAAAAAAGAAAGCCGAAGGGCGAGAAATATCAGGACTGAAAGCGTATGAGTAAGAACAACGAAAATAAATTGGTGCCGAAGCTTCGCTTTTCTGAGTTTAAGGATGTTTGGAATCCCGAACAGCTAAGTAATCTTTTAGATTACGAAAGACCTGATAATTATATTGTCAAGGACACGAACTATGTTACCGATGGAACGCCAGTTTTAACAGCAAACAAAAGTTTTATTCTTGGATATACACAGGAAACATTCGGCATATGCAATGATATTCCGGCAATCATTTTTGATGACTTTACAGTTGACAAAAAATTTGTGGATTTTCCATTTAAGGTAAAATCATCAGCTATAAAAATTCTACGCCCGAAGGGTAAGGATGATTTAAAATTCCTTTTTGAGTTAATGTCGCTAATCAGATTTGAAGCAAAGGAACACAAGCGATATTATATTTCGGCTTATCAAAATTTGTCAGTTCCGATTCCTAAACCAACTGAACAACAAAAAATCGCTGCTTGCCTTTCTTCATTAGATGAAGTCATCACAGCCGAGAGCCAAAAGCTGGAGGTGCTGAAAGACCACAAAAAGGGCTTGCTGCAAAACCTGTTGCCGCAAGCAGGTGAAACCATGCCTAAGTTTCGTTTTAAGGAGTTTGAGGAGAGTGGAGAGTGGAAAGAAACCACATTAACGCAAGTTGCAGATTACGAAAACGGAAAAGCCCACGAACAAGATATTGCAGACGATGGCGAATTTATAGTTGTGAATTCAAAATTCATTTCACAAGATGGAGAAGTAAAGAAATTCGCCAATACTGCTTTTTTACCTGCAACCAAAGGTGACGTTTTAATGGTGCTAAGTGATATTCCCAACGGCAAAGCCATTGCCAAATGTTTTTTCGTTGAAGAAGATAACCGCTACACGGTTAATCAGCGTATATGCAGAATTACACCACGCGACATAAACAGCAAGATTTTATACTATCTGCTGAACAGAAATCAATATTTCTTGGCATTTGATGATGGAGTAAAGCAAACCAATCTACGAAAAGATGATGTTTTGAATTGTCCATTGCTTATACCAGAAGACACAAAAGAACAAGATAAAATTGCTGATACACTTTCATCAGTTGATGATTTGATAAAAGCACAGATTGAAAAAGTGGAAGCACTGCAACTTCATAAAAAAGGCTTATTGCAGGGGTTGTTTCCTGATGTAAATGAAGTAACAGAATGAGCGAAGTAATAAAATTTACAAACCTGACAGATATAGCTACGCATTTCCGCAAGGATTTGACAGGCGACCACAGACCACTTAAGGAGTTGGTGCTTTTCTTTGCTCATAATGGCACAGGGAAAACACGCCTTTCCATGGAGTTTAAAGAAGCAGGAAAAGAATACAATGAAGAAAGAGAAGTAACTAAGCGGGATACACTTTACTTTAATGCCTTTACCGAAGATTTATTCTCGTGGCATAACGACCTTGTAAATGATAGAGAGCGATATTTAAAGTTAAACACAGATTCAGCATTTTTTGATGGTTTACGGGAATTGGAGTTAGATGCTAAGATTGAATCCTTTTTTCAGAACTATGTTGATTTGAAATTCAATATTGACTATGAAAATGCCACAGTTAGATTTTCAAGAAGCATCATAGTTGACGGAGCGGAACAAACAATTGAGAACATCAAAATTTCAAGAGGTGAAGAAACGCTTTTTATTTGGTGCTTCTTCTTAGCAATTTGTCAGTTGGTGATTGACAAAGACCCTTCATACAATTGGGTTAAATACATTTACATTGACGACCCAATATCATCATTAGACGAAAACAATGCCATTGCCATTGCTTGTGATTTAGCCAACCTTCTTACTACAGAGGGCAGCGAAATAAAAACAGTAATATCAACGCATCACAGTTTGTTTTTCAATGTATTGTTTAATGAATTTGGCAGAAAGGTGAAAAACAAACGATACTTCTTGCACTACAAAGAGCCAAACGATTATGCTTTACAAGACACAGGCGATACACCGTTCTTTCACCACATCGCAACAATCAGTGAACTGAAAAAAGTTGTAGAATCTGATAAAATCTTCACTTATCATTTTAATGCTTTACGGAGCATTCTTGAAAAAACCGCAAGTTTTTTCGGGTATGACAAAATTGATAAATGTATTCATGGCTTAGAAGATGAAGTTCTTTTTGAAAGAGCTTTGCAATTATTCAGTCATGGCAAATACTCCATTTTTGACCCGCAAGAAATGATTGGCGACAACAAAGACTTATTCAAAAGAATTTTTTATGGGTTCCTTGCAAAATATGAATTCCATTTTCCAGAAATATTTAATGAACCAACTCCAGCAGCAACAGCATGACAGAAAATAATCAAACACAATTAGGCAATACACTTTGGAAAATCGCAGACGAATTGCGTGGAGCAATGAACGCAGACCAGTTCCGTGATTATATGCTTTCATTTTTGTTCTTACGTTACCTAAGCGACAATTACGAAGCAGCAGCCAAAAAGGAATTAGGGAAAGATTATCCAATACTAAAGGACAATGACAAGCGGACACCGCTTGCTGTGTGGTATGAACAGAACAAAGCCGATGTTGCAGAGTTTGAAAAGCAAATGCGGAGAAAAGTTCACTATGTAATTGAGCCATCTCATTTATGGAACAGCATTGCTGAATTGGCGAAAACCCAAAGCAAAGAGTTGCTTCGCACCTTGCAGGAAGGGTTTAAATACATAGAAAACGAATCTTTTGAAAGCACCTTTCAGGGCTTGTTTTCCGAAATCAATTTAGATTCTGATAAACTTGGTAAGAACTACGAAGAACGAAATAAAAAGTTATGCAACATCATTCAAAAGATTGCGGAAGGCATCAACAGCTTTGATAAAAACGTTGACTACTTAGGCGATGCCTACGAATTTTTGATAGGCAAATTTGCTGCAGGTTCAGGGCAAAAAGCAGGTGAATTTTATACTCCACAACGTATTTCAGATATTCTTTCAGCTATTGTAACGCTTGACAGCCAAGACCCAAGCAAAGGCGAAAAGAAAAAGATTGAACGAGTTTTGGACTTTGCCTGTGGTTCGGGTTCATTGTTGCTCAACGTCCGCAAGAAAATGAACGATGCTGGAGGAACAATCGGCAAAATATACGGACAAGAGAAAAATATCACGACCTACAACTTAGCACGAATGAACATGCTTTTGCATGGAGTTAAGGACACAGAATTTGTAATTCATCACGGTGACACTTTAGTCAACGATTGGGAGATTTTAAATGAAATAAATCCTTCAAAGAAATTAGAATTTGATGCCATAGTAGCAAATCCGCCTTTTAGCTACCGTTGGGAACCATCGGAAGAAATGGGACAAGATTTCCGTTTTAAAAGTTACGGACTTGCACCAAAGTCAGCTGCTGACTTTGCTTTTCTGTTACACGGTTTTCACTTTTTAAGTAAAGAGGGAACAATGGCTATCATTTTACCTCATGGTGTTTTGTTCAGAAGCGGTTCAGAAGAAAAAATCAGAAGAAAACTTTTAGAGGACGGCAACATTGACACAGTAATCGGACTTCCTGCAAATCTGTTTTTCTCAACAGGCATTCCCGTTTGTATTTTGGTTTTAAAAAAGTGTAAGAAGTTTGACGATGTTTTGTTTGTCAATGCAGTTGACCACTTTGAAAAAGGCAAAAGACAAAACAGTTTGCTTCCTGAACACATTGACAAGATTGTTAACACCTACAAAGACAGAAAAGAAGAAATACGTTACTCTCGTAGAGTGACAATGGACGAAATCATTAAGAACGAATTCAACCTGAATATTTCACGGTATGTAAGTACATCGTTGGACGAAGAAATAATTGACCTGAAAGAGGTCAACAAAAAACTCGTTGACTTGGACAAGGACATAGCCAAAGCAAGAGAGACACATAATAAATTTTTAAAGGAATTGGGACTTCCTCCAATATAACATGATGAAATGCCAACGCTATTTGCAAGCACATTGCCAAAGCCGCACAAGCCAATGCACAGACCAAAGCTTTGTCAAAGAGCTTGCAAAGCCAACGCAGGACAAAATTGTTTTAAATAAAATTCCCGACCCTTCAAAAAAAATAAAAAACGCCACGCACAGCCGACACGACAATGACACAGAAAGTCAATACTGACAATGGTTTGCAAAGACGGACGACAGAACACCAGCCGGTAACAGCGGTTTGGCGTAATGGCGGGTTCAGGGCTTCGTATGACAGATTTGTGGTAGGTTCAAGTGCAGTTCTTCGATTGAACTTTTGTGCTAAAAATCCGCCACTACGCCAAGCCGCAAAACGTTAGCGGTCATTGTAAAACGACACTGCAATAACAAACAGCGAAATTTAAGAATTAACATAGCAGACAATAATTTGACAAATTCCCAAAAAACATATTCCGAACTTGAACTTATAGACAATTTTGTTTTCAAAATGTGCGGACTTGAAGTATCAAACATAAAAGCCGAAGCAGAAAGTCAAGAATATTGTGCACACGACTTTCAACTTGACGGACAAAATGTAAAATTTCGGAAAGCAAAAATTACACCGACCAAAATTGGACAATTTGTAACTATATGGAAACGTAACAAAAAGGGAATAACTGAACCTTTTGATATTTCGGACAAATTTGAATTTTATATAATTATGACACGACAAAACGAGAATTTGGGACTTTTTATATTTCCAAAAACAGTTTTGTATGAGAACAAAATTTTATCCGACAAAACGAGAGACGGAAAACGTGGAATTAGAGTTTATCCAACGTGGGACTTGACCGTAAACAAACAAGCACAGAAAACACAGCTTTGGCAGACAAAATATTTTTTAGACATTTCACCTGACAACGAAATTGACTTAACAAAAGCGAAAAATTTACTAAGCTTAGAAAAATAAAATGACGACATTGAGTAGCGAAAGAAAAGAACGAACCGCTAACAAGGTATTGCCAAAAGCGGGGCTGAACGGCTTCGATTGGACATTTGTGCAGGGTTCAACTTTCGTTCTTCGATTGAACTTTAGTGCTAAAAATCCCCGCCTTCGGCAATACCCGAAACGTTAGCGGTCAGCAGCGGACGACCCGAAAATTAACAGAAATGACAAACGATTTTGTAAATAGAAAAGGACAACTTGACGACTTGAAAGAAATGCAAAAACTGTTTGTGGATACCATAACGGCAATTTGCAAAACTGACTACGACAGTGACCAAATTTTAGCGTGGATATCGGGTGTTCACAACAAACAACGTTGGGACGACATTCTTACAAAACAATTTGTCTTAGTCGCTCAACACGCAGACAAAATTGTTGGCTTTGCGACACTTGATAGCGGAAATTATATTGACCTTTTTTACGTTCACAAAGACCACCAACGACAGGGAATTGCACAGCGACTACTTGACGAAATTGAAACTGAAGCAAAACGACTAAAACAAACGACTTTAACTTCTGACGTAAGTATAACTGCAAGACCGTTTTTTGAAAAAAATGACTTCAACGTTTTGAGAGAACAAACTGTCCAAGTAAAGAATGTAAGTATGACAAACTATAAAATGACAAAACACTTAACAAAATAAAAATGCCGAACCGCTAACACGGGTTTTGCGTCAGGCGGGCTGACGTGCAAACTTGGAGTTTTGTGCTTCTAATAAACTTTAGTAATAAACATAAACCTTGTGCTCCGAAACCCGCCCGAACGCAAAGCCCGAAAACGTTGTGTGCTATGAAATAAACCTCGTAAAATGATTGAATGGAGCGAAATAGTAATTCGGTTGTCGTTAGCTGCTTTGTTTGGAGCCATCATCGGACTGGAACGAGAAAGAAAGAACTGGGTGTAATCTTCCCTAAAAACAGCTACGGAAATAAATGTAGTAGTTTTATAAATTTAGGGTAATGAAAAAATCAACTTTCACAGAAGCACAAATCATTAAGATCCTGTCCTTGCAGGAGTCCGGAAGGAGCGTATCAGATATCTGCCGTGAACATGGCATCAGTCAGGGAACGTATTACAATTGGAAAAGCAAATACTCTGGAATGGATCTGTCCCAGCTTAAGCAGATGAAGGAGATGGAGAAGGAATTGGGTCAGTATAAAAAGATCGTAGCCGAACAGGCGCTTCAAATAACGGTTTTAAAGGATGTGATCGAAAAAAAGCTCTAGGGCCTGCCGAAAAGCGGGAGCTTGTTGGATACGCCAGAGAAACTTATCGGATGAGCCTTCGGCAGGCCTGTATGCTGTTCATGATCAGCACATCAGTATATTATTTAAAGCAAAGAGGAAAGACGACTCTGAGGTGATCGAGCAGCTATCCTTACTGGCTGACCTTCACAAGACCTGGGGATTTTGGATGATGTTTCACCGTCTGAGGAAGTTACAGTATATGTGGAACCATAAGCGGGTATACCGCATCTATACAGCTATGCGACTGAATCTGCGTAGCAAAAGAAAGAAGCGGCTTCCCGCTCGTGTTAAGATGCCTTTAGTGTGTCCCATTGGTCCCAATATTACCTGGAGTCTGGACTTCATGCATGATACACTGGCTAATGGTAAGACCATCCGTACACTTAACGTGATTGACGATTTTAACCGGGAAGCTCTTTCCATTGCTGTAGATACCGGACTCCCGGCCCAAAGGGTCATACGCGAGCTGGAACAGTTAATCGAGTGGAGAGGCAAGCCTGAAAAGATCCGATCTGACAATGGGCCCGAGTTTGTGGCTGGCATTTTAAGCCAGTGGTGTCAGGGCCAGGGGATTGAGTGGGAATATATCCAGCCAGGAAAGCCCACCCAAAACAGTCTGGTCGAGCGCTTTAACAGAACCTTTCGCCAGGATGTACTGGACAGTTACATGTTTGATAGTTTGGCTGAAATCAGGAAGTATGCCCAGGCTTGGGCATGGATGTATAATAACGTGCGACCACATTCGTCCCTTGGTCACCTCACTCCAGTGGAGTTCCTGTTGAAATATGGAAAACTCTCCGAGTTTCCCACATTACAACAGGATAATAACAATAGTAATTTCCACTGGGATTCTTTAGTTTTGAATGTAGCTAGCTAGGGGAAGATTACAGTCCACCGGTAAAAGTAGTAATAGATGCTTTGCCAGGGCGGGTAGCTTCCGGTCGGCAAATTGCGCCACTGACAGACCGTGCGTAGCACATAAAATATCCCGTCTAATACTTTTCGTAATGAATTTTTACGTTTCCTTTGCATATCTAACAGCGGCGATATAACTTTCCACTGGGAATCTGTGAGCTCGTTAAATTGAGTGACCATATCTTTGTTTGTCGTAATTCAAATCTATGGACAGATTCCCTCTTTTTAAATTTCAAAACATGTTCTAAAAGACGACACGACCGACAATAAACGAACAGAAAAATGAAAGACGAAATGCCAACGCTTCAGCAAAATCAAAAGAGCTGCATCCTCACACTCAAAGCCAACGCAATGCAGCACATTTGCTTTTGCCCCAACGCACACGACAACAACTAGACTTTGACAATGCTTGAAATATTAAATAACAGAACGGTACATACCCACGAAAATGAACAGTTTCGTAGAGTTGTTAATATAATTGAAGCAACTTTTGACAAGTTTGGTTATAATGGCTTATTGATTGGAAATCCATTCAATGAATCATATTCTCGTTTTCGTGCTGATGCCATTTTATATTATAACAATGGACTAATACTGGTTGATTTCAAGGATTATAAAGGAATAATCAAATTACCACCAAATGAAAATGAATTCCATTCATCAAAGTGGCATAATGAAAGTCCAAAGGACAGAAGTAGATTAGAAATAAAAGCAGGGGCGAATTTTATCAATCCATTTAGACAATTGGTTTCTTATCGCAATGCCTTTAGAGAAATGATTGAGAAAAACAAATATTTTGACGGGATAAACCCCGCAAGAGTTTGTATTGCAAATATCTTTTCTGGACCAATTGAAATTCAAAATGATGTTCCACGTAATCTACCATATTACAAACTTATTCAAGAATCAGATTTAGGTAATTTCCTTTATGACTTTGCAAGTGAAAATTCTTATAAAGAAGAAAATGCAAAAATTTTCAAAAGCATTTTCCCTGCCGAAAAATGGATTAAAAACATTGAAATTCCTATACCTGAACAAATCATTGAAAAACAGATAACTGAAATTGACAATGATGTTGAGAAAAGTATTGTTCATTTTCTCAAGGAAGAAAACGGTGGAATTCTCGTTTTAGAATCGATGAACGCAGATGATAGAGATTCCTGGTTGCGATTCATAACTACAGAAGCAGTAAATCACAGCATACCACAAATTGAAAAATGGTCGCACTCTGCACGAATTAGTAAGAAAATACAAAGACGCAGCAATATAGAAACAGAAGGAATTTACAGCATTATTTATGGCGGTTCAGATATTGAAGAAAAAATGAAAATCCAGAAAAGGAAGAATTGGAAGAAGAATTGTTGGAAGTTATTCCCTTGAAATCAAGCAAAGATATTGACGAAAAAGCATTAATAATTATTACCGAAGCACATTTAGTGAGCCGTAGCTTAAGTCAATCTGAATTATTGCGTTTTGGTACTGGTCGATTATTAGAAGATATTATCGAATTTCTCAACCCAAATAGCAACCGTAAAATTGTATTTATTGGTGACCCCTGTTCTTTGACATTTGGTAAAGATGAAGATTCCGCATTAAACTTGGAAACTTTGTCTGAATTATACGACAAAGAAAAAATTAAACATTATCGCAAACCAATAGGCAACGACTATTCAGAGGGAAGAGAAAAATTGCGGACTGATTTGGCAAACAGCATTGAAAATACAATTTTTAATAACTTGAATTATAGTTTTGACAAAGTCACTTTAATTGATTTACAAGACGATAAAGAAAGAATTCAAAATCTGCATTCATGGTTTAATCAGCCATTTTCAAACGACCCAGAAAATGCTGTTTTATTCTATTCAAAAAAAGATTGTTTGAAAACCAACAAGTGGATTAAAAAACAATGTCTGAAAAATGGTGAAAATTTGGCAATAGGTGATTTACTAATTGTTAACAACAATGTTTCTATTCCCGATGAAAGCGGGTTCCAAATTCCAAGACGAATTGTAAATGGAATGTTTTTTACTGTGCTTAAGCTTAAAGAAACGCAACAAGAATCCATTAAAATTCGTCAATCACAAAATCCGATAATTTTATCGTTTACAAGAATTACAGTCAAATGTTTGAGTTTATTAGGTTCGCCTGAAACTGACATCTGGATTTTAGACAATTATTTTAATAGCGAAGAAGATTTAACTAAAGAAGAACAAATTGCTTTTAGAGTTTTTGTAAATGCAAAAATTAATGATGAAAAACGCAAACAAAAATTTGAAGATAGCCAAGAGTATAGACAATTATTAGAGGACAAACAATATACTGACCTTTCAAATGAAGTAAAAGATGTTATTGAAACACTAGTCAAAAACTACAATCTGCCAAAAGAAAAGAAAGAAAAAGTTGAAACAAGTAGAGCTGTAAGAAATTTGCTTTCAGGTTATTATAAAAAATATAAAAAAAAACTGTTTTTCCAAATCAAGGATTCTGACCCATTTATAAATGCAGTATTTGTAAAATATGGTTGGGCAATTACTGTACATAAAGCAATCGGTTCTAGCTACAATGAAATTATTATAAAAGGACATAGAAAAGAAAATGACGGAATTACAAATGATAGTTACTTCCGTTGGTTGTATAGTGGTGTTACAGCAGGAAAAATTGTCAATATCACATCGCCTAAAAGAATAAATCCTTTTATGAATTGCGTTTTTGAGGATAATTCAACAAATGGAGTTTCCTTGAAAACAAAACAACTTCTAGTCTTTGGAGACTATGAAGTTGAATCACGATTTAAGAACAAAGTGCAATCTCTTGAAAACATTAATGTTATTGGTGCAATTTGTGAAATTTCAAAGTGTCTGGAACAAAACGGATATTTGCTCGAAAGCACAAAAAAGTTTTCAGAATATCTTACAAAAGCATTTTACTCTATTCCTCAAAGCGATAATAAACAATTGATTTTAAATATTGACAACAAAGGTTCAAAGGATAATTTTGCTGTTGGTAATATTCGCATTGAAAATCTTAATGGCGCAGATGAAATTATTGTAAAAACGTGTATTGAAGATTGTTTTGAGCAAAAACAAAGCGTCATTTCAATATTAGATGATAAACCAGAATTACCGAAAGATTTTCGGCAAGAGATTTATACTGCTTGGTTTGAAAAATGTAAGAATGAAAACATTACGCTGAAATTAATGCAAAGCCATAATAATCAAGATGTTTTTCGTGCAACTTGCGAGAAAGAAAGTTTGACATTAAGAGTTTGGTATGGTACAAGTGAAAAAAATCACACAAAAGGATTTTTTCAAAAATTGAAGTTTTAGAAAAATCATCAGAATCCCTTTTAGAACAAATAAAGCCAATAGTTTATGGACTCTAAAACGGTATTTGAACTACGAAATGAAGCAAAGGATTTATCAGGAATTGAAAAACTGCATAAATTAAACAACGCTCTAAATATTTCAAGAAAGCTATATTTAGAAGATAGTTCAGATGAATGGATTCAAAAAGCATTTGCTTGGGTGCTCATAGATTTGTGTAAGTATTACATAGCAGATAAAAACTTAAATCAAGCAAGTGTTTGCTTTAAAGAACTAAACACGATAGATTTTCAGGGTTATGAAGATGAAATAATTGAAAATCAAAAAAACTTTCTTCGTCCAAAAATTGACATCAATTATTCGGAAGTACAAAAAGCAGAAGACCTAAGCAAAAGCGGAAACAATAAAGAAGCGTTAGCATTTTTCAAAAACCTTATTTCTCAAAATCGGCTTACGGAATTACATCACGAATCTTATGGTTGGGTAATTTATAGATATATCAAAGTCGAAGAAAGCAATCTCTCATCAGTTGAAGTGCGGACATTTTTGAGAGATTATATGAACTTAAAGAATGAAAGACCGTCAATGCTTCATTCTATGATTTTAAATTTTGCTCTAAACTATTCAAAATCGCACAACGACTTTAAATTTTACAACTTTTTACTATTGTGGAATCCTGTCAATCTTCGTTACGAAGATTTGCACGATGGATATAAAGACGGGAAAGATATTCCTTCGCTTATTTCACGCATTTGCAGAGAGTTTGTAAATTCAAACACCGAAATAAATATTGAAGAATTTTTAAGTAAAATTGACCTAAGCAAAGAAATCGTTTTAGACTTTTTCAGAGAAACTATTTTTTGGAATATTTTCAATGCTCACAAGGAAAATAAACTTTCCGAATTATGGAATTTGTTTGAGCAATACAATAACAACTATTCCAAACACGGACAATCAAAATGGCATTCTGAAATTTTAAATCTTGCTGAAAGGTTTATGAAAGAAAATGACGAATGGCGTTTTCTAAGTTTTTTCAAAAAGTGGAATCCAGAAAATTTAAGAACTGACGATTGGAAAGAAACAAAAAAAGAAGAACACACATACAAACCATTAGCAATAAAAGCAATTAAAAAGGCTTTTGAAGTTCTGAAAACTCAAACATCTGAACAGAGTTTATCTTGGCTTATTCAGCCTTATGAAAAAGCAATCAAGTTATTCCCCGATGATGAATGGTTGTTGAGAGAAAAAGCATTGTTGCACATTAAAAACAATGAATTAGAATTGGCAATTAAAATATATAAGCAACTTGTTTTGGAACTTGCTGACAAACATTACGTTTGGCAAGAGTTTTCAGAATGTATTGTTACCGATAATCCATTAAAAATCGGAATGCTGTCTAAAGCATTAATTTTAGAAAAAAACGAAGATTTCTTAGGCGACATTCATTTGAATTTAGCAAAGACCTTAATTGACGAAAATCTATTTGAAAATGCGTTTATTGAACTTGATGCATATAAGAAACATAGAGAAATAAAGGGTTGGAAATTATCTTCACTTTTTGATGAATTACAACAAAAAGTGAATTCAGTTAAATTAAATTTAAAAGACAATCAGGAACTTTACAAAAAATACATTCCCTTTGCTGAAAACTTTGCTTATGCTGATTTTAATTGGACAGAAGTTGTTTTAACAGATAAATGGAAAGACGATAAAGGAAAAGACCGTTTGACTTTTACAGACGGTAAAACAATTGAGTTTGCAATCAGGAAAAATCGTTTTGAAGTATTAAAACAATCAGAGTTAGGACAGATTTTCAAGTTCAAACTTCACAAGCAAGAAATAAAAAAAGAAGTTGAAAATAGATTTTCCTGGATTGGAAAAAATGTCATTACAGAATACAAGTATATTCCACTCACTGCAGGGAAAACAGAAAAAAACATTGGGAAATTTTAGAAGATACTTTTGCTATTGTTGATTACATCAACAGAGAAAAAAGCATCATTCACGCAATTACAACAGATAACAAAGAAGTCTTTTTCCCTCAAATCAAAAGTGAATTACAAATTGGAGATTTTATAAGAGCAAAGATTTACACAAAAAAAGTAAAAGACGAAAGCAGAACGGAATTGCGACAAATACAGAAAATTGACAAAAGTTCTGTTATATCAAAATTCCAAACTCAAATTGCTCTTGTTGACGGAGTGAACGAACAAAAACAATTATTTCACTTTGTGATTTCTTCTAAGTTACAAGGAATTGTCAAATATACAGAAACTAACCTTAGACCAAGCGAAGGCGATTTTATCAAACTTTCATTTGCTACAAAAACAGGTAAGGACAGGAAATTACGAGTGAAAATGTTATCTATTGAGCCAACAGAAGAAGTAAATCCAAACTTACGAAAAGACATTAAAGGATTGTTGGAAGTAAAATTTAAAAATGGTAATTACCCAGATTACGAATTTGACGTAGATGATGAACTTGAAGATTCCGCATTTGACGAAAATGGAAAATTGATAATCAATAATAAACCAATTCCAGACTTTGCTTTTATCGGAGATTATTATGTTCCAAAATATCTTTTAGAAAAACACAGTATTACAGATGATTGTCGAGTAAACGCAAGAGCAATCTATGCTGGAGACAAATGGAAAGTAACAAAAATTGAAAAAATATAATGCCAACGCATTTGGTGGTATCCGCCCGACGAACCCATCTTTTGGGACTCGATTAGTTTCTTATAATTCTGCGGATAGAGGTCACGAATGTTCTTATGGTTAATGGTCATGACGTTTTGCAGGGCGTGTTTCAACCACTGCAGCGGATTCACCTCATGCTTTTTGCAGATGGCGAAAAAGGAATAGATCATCCCTGCTCTGGCAGCTGCATCATGGCTTCCTGCAAAGAGGTAGTTCTTGCGACCCAGAGAGATGGGCCTCAGTGCATTCTCGATTTGGTTATTGTCAATCAACAAGCTTCCGTCCTGCAGATAGGCGCTTAGCTTATCCCAACGCTCCATGGCATAGCGCATAGCCTTCCCGATCTGGCTTTTGGGTAAGGTATTCTTTACCTCATGAAAGATCCATTTTCCCAGTTCATTGATCACCGGAAGAGATTCTTCCAGGCGAAGCGCTTTGATTTGCTGGGCACTCAGTCCTTCCTCTTTTGCCTTTCGCTCTACTGCATATAAAGCCTGGATAAGCGACAAGGCTTTGGTTGCCCTGGTTTTATCATTATCCAGTGCCCGTTCAAACTCTCTTCTGGCATGAGCCCAGCAGGCTACCGGTGTTACTTCTGTCCGCTGTCCTATCTTTTGGTAGACGGCGTACCCGTCACTCTGGAGGTATCCTCTAAAGTGTTTCAGCATCTCCGTAGTGGCTGCCGCACCCCGGGTAGGCTGATAGTCCATCAGCACCAATCCATCCAAAGGACTATGGTAGACCCAATACCAGCCCATATGGGCAGCACCTTTCTTTTCGCTTTCCAATACTTTGATCGAGGTCTCATCGACCTGTAAATACCCTTTGGCTTTGATATCAAACCTGAGTTGCTGGTAGAGTGGTTCCAGTCTTTCCAGCGCCTGTTTGACCCAGCCTTCAATGGTAGAGGAGGCTATGGGGATGTTTTCCCGGGCGAAGCGTTGCTTCTGTCGGTACAAAGGGAGATGGTCAACATACTTATCAGTAAGGATCATGGCCAGCAGCCCTGCTCCCGGAATCCCTTTATCAATGACTCGTTCGGGAAGTTCTCCGGTTTTTACTCCTTCTGTATTTTTAGCGACATATTTATAGCGAATGTAGCGGCGGATAAAGAAGCGGGCAGGCTCACATTCCAGTTCTTCGGTTATATCCTTTCCAATGCAGACCATATCCGTTAGATCACCCTCAGGGTGGATCTCAATTTCTTCTACCGGCAAGTGTGCAGGCAAGGCAGCACGGCCTTTATGCAAAGACTGCTTTTTGCGGGTATAGGTGATCTGTTCTTTGATTTCTTCCTCTTGAAAGGCTTCTTCTTCTGGGGGAGCTTCAAATGGCAATACCCCTTGTGCAGGGTCACCTTCAAAGCGTTCTCGCTTCTGGCCGAACTGCAGGCGCTCTAAAAGATCGACACGGGCTTTGAGGTAGGTGATTTCTTCTTCCTGTTTAATAGTTTTTGCTTCCAGGGAAGAAGCTGCTTTTTGATGGGTTTCTACGGCCTTTTGTTCTCGTCTCAAAAGAGCAATCAACTCCTCTTTTGAGAGGTATTCCAGTGCCGTATCCATGGCATGAAATTACACAAAAAAGGCTGTCATTGCAAGAAAAAAGCCACTTTTTATGCCTGGTAGCGGCGTAACTGGCGGCTCTTCTGAACCTGTATCCCTTCGATCATCAGCACCAGCTCGGCCCAGCTCAGATGCTCCTTTTTAGGAGTGGGGAAAGTGCCCTGCTCAAGCCGCTTATAGTAAAGAACGAAGCCGCCGTGTTCCCAGTGTAGAAGCTTTATATGGGTGCGCTGGCGGTTGAGAAAGACGAAGACTTCTCCTGAAGATACTTCTCTGTTTAGCTCGGAGGTGACCAGCCCGCAAAGGCCATCAAAACTTTTACGCATATCACAATGGCCCTGATAGAGGAAATATCGATGCGAGGAGTTCAGGCTGAACATTAATACAGATGAATGAGCTGAGAGATGGTCTTCAGATCTGAAGCAGGTACTTTGATGCGCACGCCGTTAGGGTAGCTAACCTCTACGGCCTCTACGGATCCGGCTACGGGGACTAAGGGTAGAAATCCTTTCTTCTTTTCTGACTCTTTGCTACGGGATACCCAATAGGCAAAGGTGGCCACTTTCATTCCTAATTGCCGGCTAAACTCTTTTTGGGTAAGCCCGCTCTCGCGCCAGCGGGCCACTTCTGCCTTCATTCTTTCTCTTTGATCCATTACTTTATCTTTATCGTGCAGGCAAAGTAAGGCCATTAAGAATTGAAGGTCAAGATGGGTTCGTCGGGCGGGTACTTTGGTGGCACATTTGCAAAACCGCTCAAGCCAACCCGCAAGCCAAGTTTTGCAAAAGAGCCACCAAGCCAACGCACCAAGACAGACACAAAATGACAACAAACAAACACGACAGAAAAGAAGGGCGAAGGCATAACATCACCTATACGCAAGCAGGGGTTTTGTGCTTCGTAGGACAGGAAAGTGGTAAATTTGAAGTTCAGTTCTTCGTAGGAAGTTCAGTGGTAAAATGCCCTGCCTGCGTATAGCTGAGAAACGTTGTTAGCGGTCATTGTAAAGGACACCGACAAGGAAAAGTAAAACGAAAAATGAAGATTGAAACTCACAATATAAACGACATAAAAATAGCCGAAATAACTTCGGACGAGACAATCATTACCACATCTCAAGATGGGTTGGACTTATTAGGAAACTTATACTATCAAGGCTTTGACAGAATTGTTCTAAATGAAAAAAATATTACACCAAACTTTTTTGACCTAAAAACCGGAATTGCAGGAGAAATTCTTCAAAAATTCTCGACATATCGAGTTCGCTTGGCTATAGTTGGCGACTTCTCTAAATACACAAGCAAAAGTTTAACTGACTTCATATATGAAAGCAACAAAGGCAGACATATCAACTTTATTAATTCAACAACAGAAGCATTAAAAATACTTTCAGCCTAATGAATTTGAACAGCATAAAGATGACTTCAAATATTCTCGTCCAAATGGTTGAAATACCGAAAGGAAGGATTGAATTACGTGATGACAGAACAAAAGAAAAATGGGCTGTAGAAATTGAACCTTTTTTGCTTTACAAGTTTCCTATTACGCAAGACATATATTTTGAAATAACCAATGAAAATCCAAGCACTTTTAAAGGAGATTTACTTCCTGTAGAAACCATAACTTTTAAAGAAGCAGTAATTTTTTGCAATAAAATCTCTGCTCAATTTAACCTGACACCTTGCTATTTAATCCAAGATAAAAACGAAGAAATAATCTTTGAAAAAACAGCGAACGGTTTTCGTTTGCCTACAGAAGCAGAATGGGAATATGCTTGTAAAGCAGGCACAACAGGAATAAGATATGGAGAACTTAATGACATTGCTTGGTACAAAGACAATTCGGAAAATAAAACCCATAACGTTGGACAAAAGACACCAAATGCGTGGGGACTTTATGATATGTTGGGAAACGTGTGGGAATGGTGTTCTGACCTATACGACACAGAAGTTTATGGTTCTTACCGCATTTTTCGTGGTGGCGGATTTTGTGACATAGAAAGGAGTGTAATGGCAACGACACGCAGAAGAAGTCACCCATTAAAATTTAAAATTGACGACCTTGGATTTAGAATTGCGAAAAACAAATAAACTAGAACAACGACCCGCTAACAGCGGTTTTGCAAAAAAGCGGGTGAAGTGGTTAATTGAACATTCTACCTCGCATCAACTTTTGTGCTATGTTGAAAGTTTTGAGCTCCGAAATCCGCTTCTTCGCAAAGCCGCCAACCGTTAGCGGTCAGCAGCGGACGACCCGAAAATTAACAGAAATGACAAACGATTTTGTAAATAGAAAAGGACAACTTGAGGACTTGAAAGAAATGCAAAAACTGTTTGTGGATACCATAACGGCAATTTGCAAAACTGACTACGACAGTGACCAAATTTTAGCGTGGATATCGGGTGTTCACAACAAACAACGTTGGGACGACATTCTTACAAAACAATTTGTCTTAGTCGCTCAACACGCAGACAAAATTGTTGGCTTTGCGACACTTGATAGCGGAAATTATATTGACCTTTTTTACGTTCACAAAGACCACCAACGACAGGGAATTGCACAGCGACTACTTGACGAAATTGAAACTGAAGCAAAACGACTAAAACAAACGACTTTAACTTCTGACGTAAGTATAACTGCAAGACCGTTTTTTGAAAAAAATGACTTCAACGTTTTGAGAGAACAAACTGTCCAAGTAAAGAATGTAAGTATGACAAACTATAAAATGACAAAACACTTGACAAAATAAAAATGCCGAACCGCTAACACGGGTTTTGCGTCAGGCGGGCTGACGTGCAAACTTGGAGTTTTGTGCTTCTAATAAACTTTAGTAATAAACATAAACTTTGTGCTCCGAAACCCGCCCGAACGCAAAGCCCGAAAACGTTAGCGGTCATTGTAGAAAGACCTTGTAAAAACAAAGAACAAAAACAATGGTAAGAGCTGAAACAATAATAGCAGTAAAAGATATACCGAAAAGTTCAAAATTTTATCAAGACTTATTGGATTGTAAAAGTGAACACGGAGGGGAAACTTTTGAAATTTTGACAAGTGCAAGCAATGTGATTTTATGTTTGCATAAATGGGGAGAACACGAACACCCAACAATGCTAAATCCAGAAATGGAAACTGGAAATGGGTTAATTCTATTTTTTAGAGTTGGCAACTTGAATGAAACGTTTGCAAACGCAAGAAAAATTAATGCAAACATTGAAAAAGAAATACATTACAATGAAAATTCACTTAAAAGTCAATTTATTTTGAGAGATTTAGACAATTATTATTTAATAATATCCGAATAAATAACAACGAACCGCTAACACGGTATTGCCAAAATCGGGGCTGAAGTGCAAACCCGAACTTTTGTACTTCAATTCCGCAAAAACCATTTTTTATTTGCTTTGAAAAAAGTAAATAAAAAATGGTTTTGCTAACTGCGGTGCTGTACTCAATATTTGTGCATTAATTTCCCCGCCTTCGGCAATACCCAAACCGTTGTGTGCTATGAAATAAACCTCGTAAAATGATTGAATGGAGCGAAATAGTAATTCGGTTGTCGTTAGCTGCTTTGTTTGGAGCCATCATCGGACTGGAACGAGAAAGAAAGAACTGGGCAGCGGGGCTACGAACACATATGCTCGTGTGTGTAGGTTCGGCACTGACAATGATGGTATCTGCTTACGGATTTATGGATGTTCTCGGGACAAAAAACGTTGTACTCGACCCATCAAGAATTGCAGCGCAGGTTATTAGCGGCATTGGTTTTATCGGCGCAGGAACTATTTTATTCCTTAGACAAGGTATTGTTCGGGGACTAACAACAGCAGCAGGTTTATGGACTGTTGCTGCCATTGGATTGGCAACAGGAGGAGGTATGTATTTTGCCGCTTCTATTGCCACCACTTTAGCTATTATTATTCTTTTTATCTTACAACCTTTTGAAATAGATATTCCGACGAAAGTACACCAGCATTCCGCTGCAAAGTACACCACTTATTTCGGAGGTAAAAACACCTTAAACAAACAGTACAGTTACCGGAAGATTTAAGTAATTCAAACCTACTGATTTTTTCTTTTTCTTAAGGATTTTCCTGCAAGTGCGATTCTGTGTGCAGAAGCTGCCAATCTGTCCATAATTGCATCTGCAAGTGTTGGCTCTTCAATGAAGTTATACCAGTTGTCTACCGGTAATTGTGAGGTGATGATTGTTGCACCGCTTCCATACCGATCTTCAAGGATATCAAGCAAGGCGATCCTGGCATCGTTGGTGAGTCCTTTTAGGCCAAAGTCGTCCAGGATCAATAAGCGGTGTGCAGCGATGCTCTTGATCCACTTCAAATAGGTACCATCTAACCTTGCTTGAGCCAGAGCGTCCAGGAACTTATTCATACTGAAGTATAATGTTTTGTAGCCAAGCAAGCAGGCGCTGCGCCCTAAAGCGCAGGCCAGAAAGCTTTTACCACAACCGGTAGCTCCGGTAATAAGTACATTTTCACCCTTCTCTATAAACATACCGTCCGAAAGGCGAAGTACCTGCTCCCTGTTGATCCCTCTTTCAGGTGTACAAAGGATGTCCTCGGGTAATGCATGATAGCGGAGCTTGCTGGATTTGAGATATTTCTGGGTACGGGTATGTTCCCGATATTCTACTTCTGCCTGAACCATCATGGCAAGTAAAGCATGAGTGTCCTGTAGTTCGTGTACGGGCAAGCTGAGCGCTGCTTCATAACGTTTGGCCATACCGTTGAGTTTGAGCGTTTTTAGCTGTTCTACTGTGTTTTGTGTATTCATCATGTTTTATATATGTTACTATTCAGATTCCATGTAAGCCTCTGCTCCGCGCAGATTATCATGGAGGGGGATCTGGTAAGCAGCCGGCGAGGCCTCTTCCAAAAGATCCATATTGTTCTCCAGAATGTTTTTCACGGCTGTATAGGTGAACTTATACCCCTTTAAAGCCCGCTTGCAAGCTGCCTCAGTGCGGTGATGTCCATAGGTTGCAGCCAGTCTTAACAAGCCCTGACAGGACGTATAGGCCTGATCAATAATTAGTTTACTCTCCATAACCTTCTGAAAATACACCTTGGTAGAGGGGCCGCATTCTGCTGCTTTTTTAAGGTAATAGTCCGGATCCCATCCTCCCTGTACTTTCACCTGACGATGAGCATCAGGCATATGTTCTCTCAGGGTTGTATAACCGTGTTTTTTAAAGTTGCGGGTATGAACAGCGATGCGGCTTGCCTGATCGTAGATTTCTACAGTATCCTGGCAATAGCTGATACGCACTTCTTTGCCGATATAACGATAAGGCACGCTGTAGAAGTGCCAGTCTTCTCCCACCACTACATGGTAGTTCTTTTGCACTTTGGCTCTGGTATAATGGCGGATGACATAGGGCAAAGCAGGTAGTGGCTGTAAGAACTCCTTTTCTTGCTCGAATAGTTCCTGGCGACTAAAAGCTTTTCGTTGAAAGTTCAGGCTATGGTGATCGTTCAACTTCTCTTTGATGGCCCGATTAAGTGCCTGGATACTGTGAAAGGTCTCATTGCGAAGATGTGCGTATATACGTTGATAAACAATTTTAACCGTATTTTCCACCGAGGGCTTATCGGTAGGTTTATAGGGTCTGGCTGCCAGCAGGGCAATGTGATTGTGATTGGCCCATTGCTCCAGCATCTGGGTGAACACCGGTTCATAACGGTTGCTTTTAGCTACCCATTGCTTCATATTATCGGACTTAGCTGCCAGCGGAACGCCGCTAAAGTATTCCAGGGCATGATTCAGGGCTGACACAACCTGAGGAAGCTTAGCATCTCTGAGGGCCTCAACGTAACTATAGCTGCTAAATGGGAGTACCGCAACAAATACCGGACACTTGATCACTTCTCCGCTTGAGAGATCAACATAATGAAGTTCATCTCCGGCAAAATCAACCTGAAGCATTTTTCCTGGCTGGTGATCAAAATGCATCACCGCACTATTGATCTTAATGTGTTCTTGAAGAAGCTCACAGAATCTCGAATACTGGAAGCCCTCGGGATATTCACTGATGTACTCCTGCCAAAGTAATAAACGGGTAACACCGGTTCTTTTTAATTCACTTCTAAAGTACTCCCTCAGGCTGTTGAAGTGAATTTTTCTGGGGTCAGTATCCTCCGGTAGGACTGTCTTTGCTAAGCCCAGATAGCCTTCCAGATCCTCATCATTGAAGGTCAACAGCTCTTTAGGGCTAAAGCCTGTCTGGCGAAACTTTTCCAGGTAGGAGGCTACCGTACGCCGGTTAATCTTAACTTCCTTTTCAATGGTGCGCTGAGAAGCACCTCGATCCAGGAAAAGTAGTATCTGTCTAATCTTATGCATGCCTAGAAGCTTATTTGCCATATGTGCGTTTAGTCGAATTGCTAAACCTATACATTGGCTGTTAAACTCCCGGAACTGGTGTACTTTCCAGCGGAATAATTGGTGTAGTTTGTGTCGGAATGTCAGCCGATAAAAGCCGTAGCTTTTACCTTATCTGGAACAGTATCCAACAATCGCTACCCCTAACCGCATGGATTGACTGGTGTACTTTGCAGCGGAATTAGTGGTGTACTATCGAGCGGAAGAGTGGTGCACTTTGCAGCGGAATATCCATGAAAGAAGGTTTGCCGAACGGTTTAAGTCAAAGAGACTAAAAATAACGGCATCGAACAGAAATAAATTATTGCAAGTCCTAACCGAAATTTTACAAAATAATAACCTGAAAATTTCTTCTTTTTTAACAGACAAAACAGACGAAGATTACACCATTCTATTTTCGTTTGAAGAGATTACTAAAAGTGACTTAGCAGAATTGGTAAATAACTTGCATGGTGACCCCGATATTAAAGAAGTGATTTGGAACAAGTAAAACGACAACACAGCACACAACAAAAGTATTTGCAAAAGCAGGGCTGGACAATGTAACATCAGCTATGTACAAGCATCAGCAGCGGTTCGGGCTCGAGGTTCTATATTCAGCTTTAGTTCTTAACTTCAACAATATATTTTCAACTGAGCATTTGTACCTGGCTGGACAATCAATGAATTCCCTGCCTTCGCAAATACTTAATCGTTAGCAGAAAGGCTTTCCAAAAAAGTGTCAAAAAAATCAAACTATGAAAACAACATTTTCCCTTTTAACATTAGTGTTTTTGTGCAATTACAGTTCTGCACAAAATAAATGGTTTGAAGTTTATACTGATTCAACATTGATAATAAAAGATGGTAACAGACTGACCGAAGATCTTCAGAAAAAAATATCTAAAATTGACAAAAAAGTTGATTTAAAAGATCCGAGATCAAAATATAATTTATGGGGACCGTATTACTCACCCGAACAAAACACAGTCAATTTATCTATTTGGAATCTTAGTCCACAATGGTATAAAGATTTCTTTATAGATATCGCAAGCGGAATAGAACAAGGTGAAAAAATGTTCGGATTATTTTTTAATGGATTTTACGTTCCTCACGAATTGGGACACGCCCTACAGTTTGCAGTTGAAAACCGTGCAGAAAATGAGTATGATAATGAATATACCGCAAACATTATCGGAATGTTGTATTGGAGAAAAATAGGCAAAGAAAAGGAATTGACAGAGTGTTATGAATATGCGAAAAAGGCTCTTCTCAAAATGAAGAATCCAATTCCCGAAAATGAAGATGTGAAAAAATATTTTACAGAACATTATAGTGAATTTGGACAAGACCCTTATAAATATGGATTTATCCAATTCTCGCAATTTGTAAAAGTATATGAAGACAACTCGCTTCCTGATTTCGATACTTATATTAAGAAATTCATAAGCAAACAAAAATAGCCCTTCTGCTAACAAAGGTTTTGCAATAGTGGGGCGAAACTGCAAAGTTTAACAGTTGTTCTTCGGTTCGACTTTTGTGCAAAATTGAAGATTTGTGCTTCGATTGCCCCACCATCGCAAAGCCCCAAAACGTTGTGCGTCATACTATGAAACCATCGGAACAGATGAATAACTTTACAAAAATAATTGACAGACAAATAGAGTTTAACCAAGGAAAGAATATTTTTCTTGACAACCTTGATATTTTTCAGTTTTCTAACGAAACAGTCAAATTTGTTTTATCCTTAAATAGCTTGGACACTGCTTCTAAACAGCTACTTATAGATTATTCTACTGACAAAGCTATAGAGAAGTTTTGTAGAATAAATCAATATTACTCATTTGACTCAAAAACGAAGCAAAAACTAAAAGAAATCTATAGAATTTTGGTAGAAAATATTGAGACAAAATCAGATTCAATTGAGAAGATTTCAAAGATTCATTACGAAAGACTAAAACAATTTCTAATAGAAAGCAACCCTTTTGCAAAAAAGGTATACGAAAATTCAGACCATCACATCAACCCTATTACTTGCTCTCAATATGCCCCTGAATTACAAATCAACATTTTAAAGATAGATATTGCGAATATAACTCAACCCGTTTTAGATATTGGATGTGGAAAAGAAAGTATTCTTGTAAATTACCTCAAAAGCAAGGATATAGTAGCGGTTGGAATTGATAGATTTACATTCTCTTCATCACATTTAATAACGACTGATTGGTTAGAATACACTTATGGAGTAAAACAATGGGGAACAATAATAAGTAATTTGGGGTTTTCAAATCACTTTCGACATCATAATTTGAGACTAGACGGAAACTACATTGAATACGCTAAAACATATATGAATATTTTACGCTCATTAAAAGTGGCAGGACGTTTCCATTATGCACCGGACTTGCCATTTATTGAGAAATATCTAAACAACAATCAGTTTGCTATAAATAAGTATGATATTGACAGTTTGGATTACAAAACAACAGTTATAGAAAGACTAACATAAAATGTACGAACGCACAACAAGGTATTGCCAAAAGCGGGGCTAAAGTGCTAAATTCAAAGTTTGTACTTTGTAATCTTCCCCTAGCTAGCTACATTCAAAACTAAAGAATCCCAGTGGAAATTACTATTGTTATTATCCTGTTGTAATGTGGGAAACTCGGAGAGTTTTCCATATTTCAACAGGAACTCCACTGGAGTGAGGTGTAATCTTCCCCTAGCTAGCTACATTCAAAACTAAAGAATCCCAATGGAAATTACTATTGTTATTATCCTGTTGTAATGTGGGAAACTCGGAGAGTTTTCCATATTTCAACAGGAACTCCACTGGAGTGAGGTGACCAAGGGACGAATGTGGTCGCACGTTATTATACATCCATGCCCAAGCCTGGGCATACTTCCTGATTTCAGCCAAACTATCAAACATGTAACTGTCCAGTACATCCTGGCGAAAGGGTACCCGCCCGACGAACCCATCTTGACCTTCAATTCTTAATGGCCTTACTTTGCCTGCACGATAAAGATAAAGTAATGGATCAAAGAGAAAGAATGAAGGCAGAAGTGGCCCGCTGGCGCGAGAGCGGGCTTACCCAAAAAGAGTTTAGCCGGCAATTAGGAATGAAAGTGGCCACCTTTGCCTATTGGGTATCCCGTAGCAAAGAGTCAGAAAAGAAGAAAGGATTTCTACCCTTAGTCCCCGTAGCCGGATCCGTAGAGGCCGTAGAGGTTAGCTACCCTAACGGCGTGCGCATCAAAGTACCTGCTTCAGATCTGAAGACCATCTCTCAGCTCATTCATCTGTATTAATGTTCAGCCTGAACTCCTCGCATCGATATTTCCTCTATCAGGGCCATTGTGATATGCGTAAAAGTTTTGATGGCCTTTGCGGGCTGGTCACCTCCGAGCTAAACAGAGAAGTATCTTCAGGAGAAGTCTTCGTCTTTCTCAACCGCCAGCGCACCCATATAAAGCTTCTACACTGGGAACACGGCGGCTTCGTTCTTTACTATAAGCGGCTTGAGCAGGGCACTTTCCCCACTCCTAAAAAGGAGCATCTGAGCTGGGCCGAGCTGGTGCTGATGATCGAAGGGATACAGGTTCAGAAGAGCCGCCAGTTACGCCGCTACCAGGCATAAAAAGTGGCTTTTTTCTTGCAATGACAGCCTTTTTTGTGTAATTTCATGCCATGGATACGGCACTGGAATACCTCTCAAAAGAGGAGTTGATTGCTCTTTTGAGACGAGAACAAAAGGCCGTAGAAACCCATCAAAAAGCAGCTTCTTCCCTGGAAGCAAAAACTATTAAACAGGAAGAAGAAATCACCTACCTCAAAGCCCGTGTCGATCTTTTAGAGCGCCTGCAGTTCGGCCAGAAGCGAGAACGCTTTGAAGGTGACCCTGCACAAGGGGTATTGCCATTTGAAGCTCCCCCAGAAGAAGAAGCCTTTCAAGAGGAAGAAATCAAAGAACAGATCACCTATACCCGCAAAAAGCAGTCTTTGCATAAAGGCCGTGCTGCCTTGCCTGCACACTTGCCGGTAGAAGAAATTGAGATCCACCCTGAGGGTGATCTAACGGATATGGTCTGCATTGGAAAGGATATAACCGAAGAACTGGAATGTGAGCCTGCCCGCTTCTTTATCCGCCGCTACATTCGCTATAAATATGTCGCTAAAAATACAGAAGGAGTAAAAACCGGAGAACTTCCCGAACGAGTCATTGATAAAGGGATTCCGGGAGCAGGGCTGCTGGCCATGATCCTTACTGATAAGTATGTTGACCATCTCCCTTTGTACCGACAGAAGCAACGCTTCGCCCGGGAAAACATCCCCATAGCCTCCTCTACCATTGAAGGCTGGGTCAAACAGGCGCTGGAAAGACTGGAACCACTCTACCAGCAACTCAGGTTTGATATCAAAGCCAAAGGGTATTTACAGGTCGATGAGACCTCGATCAAAGTATTGGAAAGCGAAAAGAAAGGTGCTGCCCATATGGGCTGGTATTGGGTCTACCATAGTCCTTTGGATGGATTGGTGCTGATGGACTATCAGCCTACCCGGGGTGCGGCAGCCACTACGGAGATGCTGAAACACTTTAGAGGATACCTCCAGAGTGACGGGTACGCCGTCTACCAAAAGATAGGACAGCGGACAGAAGTAACACCGGTAGCCTGCTGGGCTCATGCCAGAAGAGAGTTTGAACGGGCACTGGATAATGATAAAACCAGGGCAACCAAAGCCTTGTCGCTTATCCAGGCTTTATATGCAGTAGAGCGAAAGGCAAAAGAGGAAGGACTGAGTGCCCAGCAAATCAAAGCGCTTCGCCTGGAAGAATCTCTTCCGGTGATCAATGAACTGGGAAAATGGATCTTTCATGAGGTAAAGAATACCTTACCCAAAAGCCAGATCGGGAAGGCTATGCGCTATGCCATGGAGCGTTGGGATAAGCTAAGCGCCTATCTGCAGGACGGAAGCTTGTTGATTGACAATAACCAAATCGAGAATGCACTGAGGCCCATCTCTCTGGGTCGCAAGAACTACCTCTTTGCAGGAAGCCATGATGCAGCTGCCAGAGCAGGGATGATCTATTCCTTTTTCGCCATCTGCAAAAAGCATGAGGTGAATCCGCTGCAGTGGTTGAAACACGCCCTGCAAAACGTCATGACCATTAACCATAAGAACATTCGTGACCTCTATCCGCAGAATTATAAGAAACTAATCGAGTCCCAAAAGATGGGTTCGTCGGGCGGATACGCGAAAGGTTCTGTTAAAGCGCTCGACCAGACTGTTTTGGGTGGGCTTTCCTGGCTGGATATATTCCCACTCAATCCCCTGGCCCTGACACCACTGGCTTAAAATGCCAGCCACAAACTCGGGCCCATTGTCAGATCGGATCTTTTCAGGCTTGCCTCTCCACTCGATTAACTGTTCCAGCTCGCGTATGACCCTTTGGGCCGGGAGTCCGGTATCTACAGCAATGGAAATGGATATTCCGCTGCAAAGTGCACCACTCTTCCGCTCGATAGTACACCACTAATTCCGCTGCAAAGTACACCAGTCAATCCATGCGGTTAGGGGTAGCGATTGTTGGATACTGTTCCAGATAAGGTAAAAGCTACGGCTTTTATCGGCTGACATTCCGACACAAACTACACCAATTATTCCGCTGGAAAGTACACCAGTTCCGGGAGTTTAACAGCCAATGTATAGGTTTAGCAATTCGACTAAACGCACATATGGTGGGTATTTCGGAGGGACAGTGCCAGTTATTTCGGTCAAACCGTGCCACTTTAAAAGATCGCACAATTATATAAAAAAGTGAGTATTATTCCTGTTTTAGTATTCCTTTTCTTAGAGAATGACCTTTAAGGTCGATCCTATGTGAGGAGTTGACGGCACGATCAAGGATGGCATCAGCAATAGTGCCTTCTCCACCAATAATTTCGTACCACCCGGAAACGGGTATTTGAGAGGATATAACGGTTGACTTTTTTCCATGCCGGTCATCGATAATATCCATCAGCGTTTCCCTGTCCTGATTGTCAAAAGCCTGAAGGCCAAAGTCATCAAGAATCAGCAGGTCCATTTTCGTCAGTTTTTCCAACTCCTTAAGGTAAGTTCCATCGACTTTGCTCAATTTTAGCTTCTTAAAGAGTCTGGCTGTAACGGTGTACATTGTTTTTATTCCTGAAAGACAGGCCTGGTGCCCCAGCGCTTGCGATAGGTAACTCTTGCCTGTGCCGGAAGCGCCGCAGATAATGATATTCTCTTTTCGTGATATAAAATCAAGTGTAGCAAGCCGGGCGAACATATTTCTGTCCAGATTCCTCTCTGCCGAGTAGTTGATGTCAGTAAGATTGGCATTCTGCCTAAAGGCGGCTTGTTTCAATAGCCGCTCAGTCTTATTGTTTTCCCGATCTTCCCACTGATGATCGGTCAGCAGGGCCAGATATTCATCGCAAGTCATTCCATCAAGCCTGTTTTGCTCCACGTGCTGGAGATGTAACCGGGCCATGGCACCCAGGCGCATGCTCCGTAATTTGTCAATTGTCTGATTGTTCATTGTTCTGTCTTTTATTGTTACTGATAAGCGGAGGCTCCGCGAATATTGCTGTGAAAAGGGATATGAGGTTCAGCCTGTCGCGGCTCCTGGCCAGACAGGGGTACCTTATCCATATTGTTTTTAAGGATGTTTTTTATGCGGCTGTACGAGCAGGCATCCATATCCAAAGCCCTTTTGCAGGCATCGTTGAGCCTCTGGGAGCCATAGGCCCGGTATAACTGGATGACACCCAGGGCCCGCTTGTAGCCAATCTCCGGGTAATCCTGCGATGTCACTATCTTTTCCACACACGTTAGTACATGCTCCCCATGTAACGCTGCTTTCTTCCTGAAAAACTCCGGGCTCCAGTCTGAGTAAAACCGATGCGTGCTGCTCAAGTGATCTTTGTTGGTGTTATAGCTTCCTCTGGTCTGATTACGCTGGTGCAGGGCAATCCTTTCCTGATTATAGAATACTTCGACCCTACTTTGGGTATAATGGATCGAGGTCTTCTTTCCGATATACCGGTGGGGAACACTATAGTAGCTGTTATCCGGCGAAAAGTAAACATATCCCATTTTCTGGACTTTAGCTCTTTTATAGTCCTTCAGTTCATAGGGCTGGGCAGGCAGTTCTTTGAGATATTGCCGCTCAATACTCTGGAAGAGTTCGATACGGCTGGATTCCTTTCGCTTGAACAGAAGGTTGTTGTAACTCTTCAGAAGTATAGCGATCTCTTTGTTGAGATCTTCCAGCGAGAAGAAGGTCATCTCCCGTAATGGATAATAGATCCGTTGATAAACCAGATGTACCGCATTCTCAACCAATGCTTTATCCTGAGGTGAGTACCCGCGTGTAGGATTGATTACACAGTTGTAGTGCCGGGCAAAGTCTTTGAAGCTCCGGTTGATATCCGCTTCATATTTACTCGCCCGGTTAACGGCTGACTTTAGGTTGTCCGATATAATAGCCCTGGGGGCTCCGCCATAGAAACGCAGGGCCTGGTTACAGCACGAAATCAGGTCATTCCGTTTTTGGCTCATACAGGCCCGAACGTAGGTGTACTGACTGCAGGGAAGAATGGCCACAAATACTTCCACGGCAATAAGCTCTCCTGTTTGCTTATTAATTACATGCAGCTTCTTTCCGGCGAAATCGATGAACATCTCTTCACCGGCTACATGATCAAGTTTCATGGAGCCCTTCTCCTTAGGATATTTACGACGGTAATGCTCAAGGAATTGGGTATAACTGTAAGGTTCCCGGGCCTGCTCTACGTATTGCTGATAGTGGTGCAAAGAAGTGAACCCCGGATGGTTCCGGGCTTTGTTGACCCCTTCAAAATACAACATAAGTTCGTTATGCCGTTTTGTATCAACGGTGGTATGTGAGGAAAACAACTCGGATAAATCAGCATTCTCAAAGACTAAGAGCTCTTCCAGCGGGATGCCGCTTGCTTCAAACATCTGCATATAGGTGTTAACCGTATTCCGGGAGATTCCTAATATAGAGCCTATCCTGCGGTTGCTGGTACCATCAAGATGTAATGTAATTATTTGTTTCAAATCCATCGGATCAAGTAGATTGGCCATGTCGCTGTATATATAAAGCGGCAAGGTAGTTCCTTGATCTATTAAAGTGGCACAAAACGAACCGTAATGGTAATGGTCAAATCAAACTATAATGGCATCATTTGAACCGTAAGAGCTGGCATCATCTGACCGAATTGGCTGGCACCATTCGAACCGTAATATCCATATGGCAAATAAGCTTCTAGGCATGCATAAGATTAGACAGATACTACTTTTCCTGGATCGAGGTGCTTCTCAGCGCACCATTGAAAAGGAAGTTAAGATTAACCGGCGTACGGTAGCCTCCTACCTGGAAAAGTTTCGCCAGACAGGCTTTAGCCCTAAAGAGCTGTTGACCTTCAATGATGAGGATCTGGAAGGCTATCTGGGCTTAGCAAAGACAGTCCTACCGGAGGATACTGACCCCAGAAAAATTCACTTCAACAGCCTGAGGGAGTACTTTAGAAGTGAATTAAAAAGAACCGGTGTTACCCGTTTATTACTTTGGCAGGAGTACATCAGTGAATATCCCGAGGGCTTCCAGTATTCGAGATTCTGTGAGCTTCTTCAAGAACACATTAAGATCAATAGTGCGGTGATGCATTTTGATCACCAGCCAGGAAAAATGCTTCAGGTTGATTTTGCCGGAGATGAACTTCATTATGTTGATCTCTCAAGCGGAGAAGTGATCAAGTGTCCGGTATTTGTTGCGGTACTCCCATTTAGCAGCTATAGTTACGTTGAGGCCCTCAGAGATGCTAAGCTTCCTCAGGTTGTGTCAGCCCTGAATCATGCCCTGGAATACTTTAGCGGCGTTCCGCTGGCAGCTAAGTCCGATAATATGAAGCAATGGGTAGCTAAAAGCAACCGTTATGAACCGGTGTTCACCCAGATGCTGGAGCAATGGGCCAATCACAATCACATTGCCCTGCTGGCAGCCAGACCCTATAAACCTACCGATAAGCCCTCGGTGGAAAATACGGTTAAAATTGTTTATCAACGTATATACGCACATCTTCGCAATGAGACCTTTCACAGTATCCAGGCACTTAATCGGGCCATCAAAGAGAAGTTGAACGATCACCATAGCCTGAACTTTCAACGAAAAGCTTTTAGTCGCCAGGAACTATTCGAGCAAGAAAAGGAGTTCTTACAGCCACTACCTGCTTTGCCCTATGTCATCCGCCATTATACCAGAGCCAAAGTGCAAAAGAACTATCATGTAGTGGTGGGAGAAGACTGGCACTTCTACAGCGTGCCTTATCGTTATATCGGCAAAGAAGTGCGTATCAGCTATTGCCAGGATACTGTAGAAATCTACGATCAGGCAAGCCGCATCGCTGTTCATACCCGCAACTTTAAAAAACACGGTTATACAACCCTGAGAGAACATATGCCTGATGCTCATCGTCAGGTGAAAGTACAGGGAGGATGGGATCCGGACTATTACCTTAAAAAAGCAGCAGAATGCGGCCCCTCTACCAAGGTGTATTTTCAGAAGGTTATGGAGAGTAAACTAATTATTGATCAGGCCTATACGTCCTGTCAGGGCTTGTTAAGACTGGCTGCAACCTATGGACATCACCGCACTGAGGCAGCTTGCAAGCGGGCTTTAAAGGGGTATAAGTTCACCTATACAGCCGTGAAAAACATTCTGGAGAACAATATGGATCTTTTGGAAGAGGCCTCGCCGGCTGCTTACCAGATCCCCCTCCATGATAATCTGCGCGGAGCAGAGGCTTACATGGAATCTGAATAGTAACATATATAAAACATGATGAATACACAAAACACAGTAGAACAGCTAAAAACGCTCAAACTCAACGGTATGGCCAAACGTTATGAAGCAGCGCTCAGCTTGCCCGTACACGAACTACAGGACACTCATGCTTTACTTGCCATGATGGTTCAGGCAGAAGTAGAATATCGGGAACATACCCGTACCCAGAAATATCTCAAATCCAGCAAGCTCCGCTATCATGCATTACCCGAGGACATCCTTTGTACACCTGAAAGAGGGATCAACAGGGAGCAGGTACTTCGCCTTTCGGACGGTATGTTTATAGAGAAGGGTGAAAATGTACTTATTACCGGAGCTACCGGTTGTGGTAAAAGCTTTCTGGCCTGCGCTTTAGGGCGCAGCGCCTGCTTGCTTGGCTACAAAACATTATACTTCAGTATGAATAAGTTCCTGGACGCTCTGGCTCAAGCAAGGTTAGATGGTACCTATTTGAAGTGGATCAAGAGCATCGCTGCACACCGCTTATTGATCCTGGACGACTTTGGCCTAAAAGGACTCACCAACGATGCCAGGATCGCCTTGCTTGATATCCTTGAAGATCGGTATGGAAGCGGTGCAACAATCATCACCTCACAATTACCGGTAGACAACTGGTATAACTTCATTGAAGAGCCAACACTTGCAGATGCAATTATGGACAGATTGGCAGCTTCTGCACACAGAATCGCACTTGCAGGAAAATCCTTAAGAAAAAGAAAAAATCAGTAGGTTTGAATTACTTAAATCTTCCGGTAACTGTACTGTTTGTTTAAGGTGTTTTTACCTCCGAAATAAGTGGTGTACTTTGCAGCGGAATGCTGGTGTACTTTCGTCGGAATATCTAGGAAAGAGCTTCCCGGTTAAAATCGTCAATCACGTTAAGTGTACGGATGGTCTTACCATTAGCCAGTGTATCATGCATGAAGTCCAGACTCCAGGTAATATTGGGACCAATGGGACACACTAAAGGCATCTTAACACGAGCGGGAAGCCGCTTCTTTCTTTTGCTACGCAGATTCAGTCGCATAGCTGTATAGATGCGGTATACCCGCTTATGGTTCCACATATACTGTAACTTCCTCAGACGGTGAAACATCATCCAAAATCCCCACGTCTTGTGAAGGTCAGCCAGCAAGGATAGCTGCTCGATCACCTCAGAGTCGTCTTTCCTCTTTGCTTTATAGTAATAGACTGATGTGCTGATCATGAACAGCATACAGGCCTGCCGAAGGCTCATCCGATACGTTTCTCTGGCGTATCCAACAAGCTCCCGCTTTTCGGCAGGCCCTAGAGCTTTTTTTCGATCACATCCTTTAAAACCGTTATTTGAAGCGCCTGTTCGGCTACGATCTTTTTATACTGGGAAAGCTCTTTCTCCATCTCCTTCATCTGCTTAAGCTGGGACAGATCCATTCCAGAATATTTGCTTTTCCAATTGTAATACGTTCCCTGACTGATGCCATGCTCCCTGCAGATATCTGATACGCTCCTTCCGGACTCCTGTAAAGACAGGATCTTAATGATTTGTGCTTCTGTGAAAGTTGATTTTTTCATTACCCTAAATTTATAAAACTACTACATTTATTTCCGTAGCTGTTTTTAGGGAAGATTACACTTCCTGTCCCCGTATGGGAAAGTCCTGCAGAATCACTTCATCAAAGAAGCCTTTTGAGAGTAACTTGTTGGTCTTATATTCTACCGGAATGGAGTTGATCTCTTCCAGGTAAATATGAATCCCGGTAGTGTCTTTTTTGTGATCTGTCAATTGGAAATAATCGGATACCCCTTCAGGGATAATCAAGGGAAGTAGGGCTTTAAACGACTCGTGCATCTATCTAATTTCTGCACGCTAATATCTTACTTTTACTCTTCTCTCCACAACTTTTGTCCCTGTTCCATGAAACCTTGTTAAGCCATACAGAGGTATTAATTTCGCCGGGTAAATTAGGATCATCAAACCTGTCGCCGTATTTGATAAACTCATTTGGTTTAATGTCTAAATATTCCCCGCCAAATGAGTGGCCCTTCCCTGTGCTGAAATTAATAAAGCTCATTCTGAACCTACCGCCCACCTTAAAATCCATTTGATGTATCTCGCATATAAAGCCGTAAGGCGCTATCCAGTTGGAATGAGCACCGGGCTCTGAAAATGCACGGAACAGTTTTTCAGGACTTACCTTAATTATACGATGCAACGACACGGTGTTGTTTTTCATCTTTTTGAGTTAAATGTGATTAATTCTATTTCTTTTTCCATATGGGTTGCTGCTCATTTGTTCTCCCATAGAGCGTATCTCTGGTTAAAGTTTATACTACAAAGATGGCGCACTACACCGAACTCGGTCTATTAGAAAAACGACAAATTCGAGGTGGATTACGACAAGGGATGCGTATCTTTAGGTAAGACCAATTCTTATGCAAGTTTCAGTTTTCGTCCCTCAGCGCGGAGTAATAGAAGCTATTACACCTGCATTCAGAACCTTTAACACGGCTAATGAATTCCTGACCGTGTTTGATAAAAAGCCGGTCTTTGACGTAGAATATGTTGGCTTAAGCGAATACGTAAGCGCCAACAATGGCGAATACACCATCAAAACAAGCAGATTACTGAAAGACGTCACGCATACAGACCTGCTCATTATACCCGCGATTTTTGGCAGCACCGAGGCCGGAATTCAAGCGAATGCTGAAGCAATACCTTATTTCAAAAAGCTCCATCTAAAGGGAACGAGGCTAGCAAGTCTATGTGTGGGCGCCTTCCTGCTGGCGGAAACAGGATTGTTAAATGGAAAAAAATGTTCTACGCATTGGGCACACGTAAGCGAATTCAGAGAAAAATATCCGCTCGTAGAGGTTGAAGATGGTGCGGTTATCACCGAACACGATAATATTTACAGTAGTGGCGGTGCAAGTAGTTTGTGGAATTTGATCTTGTATCTGGTAGAAAAATTTTCGGACAGAGAGACGGCTGTGATGATTTCAAAATATTTTGCTCTGGATATCGGCAGAGGCAGTCAATCTCAGTTTGCCATTTTCAAGGGACAGAAAAACCACGGCGATGCAGACATTCAGAGGGTACAGGAGTATATAGAAGAAAATTACGAAGGCAAAATCGCTATAGAAGATCTCACGAACCTGATAAATGTCGGTCGCAGAACTTTTGAGAGGAGGTTTAAGGATGCGACAACCAACACGCCGGTTGAGTACATCCAGCGGGTAAGAATTGAAGCGGCGAAGAAGTTTTTTGAAGCCTCAAGAAAGAACGTCACTGAAGTGATGTACCACGTAGGTTATACCGACACCAAAGCATTCAGAGACATTTTTAGAAAGATAACGGGCCTTACACCCATTGACTATAGAAATAAGTTTGTAAAGGTTGCCTGCGAGGTGTAATTGCCAATTTTTAAGACTTTACATGCCTCATTAAGCTGAAACAACTGTCATGGATATAAAGCGGACCTCGCTTCTTTATGTTTCCTTGTTTTGCTGCTCCACACCGGCTGCACAGACATCCCGCCAATAAGAGTAGCGGCATAGCGTACGAATCCATAGATCTGGGAGCGGCTGAGGCTGGTTCGAAAGCAAGAAAAGAAATAGAAAGGTTGTTAAAGTAGTTTGCTGGTCTCATTCCTTTTATCTTAACATTAAGTAAATATTAAATCTGTTGATTTGCTGATGAATAAAAAGGGGTACAACAGATTCTAATGGAAAGTATTTGCAGGGTCGTCCGTTCCACTATCGTGTGGTTATGGGCTTTTCTTTGGTTTTGTTGCAATGGACCGTTCGCTTTAGGACAGCCGGCTGCTGCAGGTCGCGCATCCCAGCAAAGTCAGGGCCATCCTGATTCTGTCTTGCTTTTGCTTAAAAGAGAGCACGCAGAGGCCGTTCAAAAGAATGATATGCGAGGGGCGGGCATCACACTGCAGCAGATGGGGCAGATCTGCTTCAATCAGGGCCATTACGCTCAGGCCCTCGATTTCTATCTCAATGCCGACAAGCTCTTTGACGATCTTAAAGCCGCGGACCTGCTAGCCGGTAATCTCAATGAGATGGGGGAACTCTACTATTTCAACAAGCAACCCCTAAAGGCCCGGACTTTGTTTAATAAGGCGCTTACTCTTTATCGTGAAAAGCAAGATAGGAAGGGACAGGCTGTGGTCCTTGGGAATATTGGTCGCCTTTATGAGAAGTACAAAAGATATGACAGCGCGTTTTATTACCAAAATCAGGCGCTTAACTGTTATCGGGGGCTCGGTAATAAAACAGGGAAGGCGAGGATTTACGAGAATCTCGGGAGTATATATGAAGATCTCGGAAAGTATGACTCTGCTTATGTTTGTTTTCACACCTCCCTGCAGCTGTATCAGAAGGATCGTAATGAGAGCGGGAGCATTGAGGTGGTCAATAATCTCGGGGATATCCTCAGGAAAACCGGGAAGTACAAAGAGAGTATCGGCCTTTCAAAAAGGGCTTTTACTCTAGCTACGCAAACTGGTAATATGTACCAGCTCGCTTCCGCTTGTCGCGATCTTGGGAAGGCGTATCAATTAATGAACCAGCTCGACAGCGCCTATCATTATCTTGAACTAAGCAGGCGCTATTCGCTCGACGTATACTCAAGAGAATCGATCAATCAGACAGCGTTCCTTCAGGTCCTGTATGATATGAATAAAAAGAGTGAAGAGATTGTACATTTGAACGCCATCCGAAAGACGAACCGTATTATTGCCCTCGCTGTTGGAACCGTCCTCGTTCTCCTGGTGATATTGGCCTTTATGATCTTCAGCCGGCAGCGTCTGAAGATCAGAGATCAGCGTATCCTCGCAGGCCAGAAAGAGTCAATTTACGAGGCTCAGAAGGAACTGATGGAGCTTGAGATCCAGAATAAGCGCCTGCAGGAGGAAAGCCTGAAGCATCAGCTAGACCTGAAGGGAAAGGAGCTTTCTACCCACACCTTAAACCTTATTCGCAATAATCAGCTCCTTGAAAGCCTCAGGAATACGCTGCAGGAGATGATTAAGGATGAGAAGCGCGACCAGAAGAAGCAGATGCAGCAATTGATACAGCAGATCAATCAAAGCTTTAATCACGACCAGCACTGGAAAGAATTCACCGCTGCTTTTGAGCAGGTCCATCAAAGCTTCTTCGATAGTTTGAAGAGACACAATGCCGACCTCACTGCTGCCGATCTGCGGCTTATTGCCCTTCTGAAGATCAATCTCGATTCCCGTGATATTTCTACCTTGCTTGGAATATCACAGGACAGCCTTCGCGTGGCCCGACATCGCCTTAGAAAGAAATTAAACGTTGAACAAGGGGATAATCTCGCCTCATTCATTCAACGCATCTGAGGGTTTCGGTTCCATCGCTCACAGACTCTTTTATGACTTAATAATTTCTTAATGTAACGCTAATGAAATGGTAATGGCGTGTTTTGATTATGCTAATAAATTGACTGCTAGTTTCTTGTATGTTCTTGTTGCCCTCTTGTTAACGGTGCATGTAACGTTGTTTCCTTTTTGTAACAGCCATTGTTCGGGATAACTGCTCCTGTGTTTACACATTTGCGGTAGAAAAATTAGTATGAAACGACTGATACAAATTCTGGTAATGTTTTGCTGTTGTGTTTCCACTGTGATGGCGACCACCTTTAAAGGACATGTCTACGACAAAGAAACGGGTGAGCCGCTCGTAGGAGCAACAGTACGTCTCGCTGACAAGATGACGGTCACTGGTCTTAACGGCTCATTCGAGTTAAAAGGATTAAAAAAGGGAACGTATATGCTGCGCGTTTCCCATGTCACGTATAAATTGTACGAGCGGAGACAGGAGGTTTTGAAGGAAGGAACGCCAGCGGTCAGGATCTATCTGGAACCGATCCGCGAGAGCCTGACGGAAGTCTCGATCGTAAGCAAAAAGGACGGTTCTTCTGATCGTACTGCCACACGGCTTATCCAGCAATCTGCGCAAATGGTTAACGTAGTCTCCGGAAGGGCAATTGAGATATCTCCCGACCTTACTGTGGCTAATGTGATTCAGCGTGTCTCTGGAATTACGGTTGAGCGTAATAGTAATGGCGATGCCCAGCACGCCATTCTGAGGGGAATGGATAAGCGGTATAATTACACCCTGGTCAATGGGGTGAAAATTCCGAGCCCCGACAATCAGTACCGTTATGTTCCGCTTGATATCTTCCCGTCCGACTTGATGGAGAGGCTTGAGGTTTATAAGTCGCTTACCCCGGATATGGAAGGAGACGCTGTTGGAGGTGTGATCAACATGGTGATGAAGGACGCGCCGGATCGCTTACAGATCAACGCGAATATTTCAGGAGGCTACAATCAGCTGTTTCTGGACCGGAAGTTCATGAGCTACGACCATCCTGCTGTTCGCATGAAATCGCCGTATGAAATGTACGGCAGCGGTTATCGCGCACAGGCGGCTGATTTTCCAGCTGGTCTTCTCGATTATAAGTATGGAAACCCTTCTCCTAACGTGATTGGCAGCCTTTCGCTCGGGCAACGGTTCCTTGATAGTAAGTTGGGAATGGTCATAGCGGGCAGCTATCAGAATACTTACAGAGGCAGTAACAGTACTTTTTACAATTCCTCTCTCAGCGATAACCAGTTTTCCGTTATCACCAGTCAGGATAGACGACAGTTTTCTGAGCAGCAGACACGGTATGGTTTGCATTCTAAGGTCGATTACGTCCTTAATCCTAACCATAAATTCAGTTTTTACAATGTATTCCTTGATCTGGATAACTATCAGGTGAGAGATGTTGTCAATACCGACTACTCGAACGGTTACAATACCCCAGGCGGGAGTGCGATATTGAATTATTCAACGCGGAGTCGTTTTACAAGGCAGGAAATCTATAACGGAACCTTGCACGGGGAGCATCGGCTGCTGGCCGAAAAACTCAGGGTGAAGTGGTCAGCTGTTTACTCCTCTGCCAGGAATAGCATTCCTGATAATACTTTGGCTTATCTGTATGGAACTCAAACGAATTGGATGCAGTCCCGTACCTATGTAGATAACCTGAACAAGAATAAGCGCAGATGGGAGCGGAATACGGACGAAGATAAAGCCGGGTACCTCGATTTTTCCTATTCTTTGAGCTTGGGATCGGCTAAGCTGGATCTGTCAGCAGGTGGCTTGTATCGCGATAAGCAAAGAAGTAATTTTTACAACAGCTACTCGTTGAACCCGCTAAATTCTGCAGCCTTGTTCGGGACAGATTTTCAGAAGTATAATGAGATTGAATGGGTAGTACAGAATCCGGGAGGTGCCGTTAATAATTCGCTTACCTATGGATCCTCGGAGAAGACAAGTGCGGGCTACGGGATGTTTAAATATGTAGGAGGCAACCTTGAGGCAGTGGGAGGGCTCCGTGTTGAGCATACTGATCAGGGCTACGATCTCCTTTTTCAGGCAGCTGAAGAGCGCCCCGGCGGGAAGCAGATCTATACAGACTTATTGCCTTCACTGACATTAAAGTATCACATCGGCGAGAAGCACCAGCTTCATGCCTCGTATTTCCGCTCTCTTAACCGGCCGGGCTTTTCCGAAATTGTTCCAGCCGGCGCAGTGTACGAGGAATACAGGGAGATTGGTAACCCCGATCTCAGGCGTGCTATTGCAGATAACTTTGATCTGCGCTACGAATTTTTCCCGGGTGCTACCGATCATCTATTGCTGGGTGCGTTTTATAAAAATATCAAGGATCCCATCGAGTACACTCTTCAGCGCAATGCGATTCGAGGCCAGGATACGTACTTTATGCCGGGAAATTTCGGGAGGGCTCATAATGTCGGAGCAGAAATAGATGCCGTAAAATACTTTAACAAGTTCGGACTAAGGGCAAACTATACCTGGACGCGATCAAGAATAACGACCTCTAAGTTCCTCACCTACCGGGATGAAAACGGCAACGTTACACCGAAGAACGTTGATCAGCGACGTCCTCTCTACGGTCAGTCGGAGCACGTAGGCAACCTGTCCCTGTTATACAAGGATGGAAAACGGGGCTGGGATGTGCAGCTTGCTGGTGCTTATACCGGGGCAAGGATAGTTTCTGTCTCGCAGTATCTGGATAACGACTTGTGGCAGGAGGGGGTTGTCCAGCTCGATTTTTCGCTGGAGAAGAGGCTTAAGAAAGGCCTTAGTCTTATTGCCAGGGCCGGAAATCTTTTGAATACCCCCAACAAGCAATTTATAAAAGGTACCAACCCTCAGAACCAGAAGATCCTGGAGAAGATTGAATCCGACGGGCGCACGCTGATACGTGACGACCGGTACGGGCAAAGTTATCTGCTGGGGCTGAGATATAAGTTTAGTAAATAGGTTTGAGAATCAATCAGCTGAAGATGAATATGAAAAATTTTTGGATGGCAGCTCTCTGTGCTGTGCTGCTGCTGGGTTGCGAAAAAGCAACTATTGATGTTGATACTTCGCTGGCCAACGGATCGGCAGCGGGGGAGATTTCCGGTGTTTGGCCTAAAGGTAGTGTGCAGATCATCAAAGGAGATGTCATAATTCCGGAAGGCCAGTCGCTTACCATCGAAGAAGGGGTTACGGTTCTTATGGACACGGTTGCAAAGCCCGAGTTCATTGTAAAAGGCAACCTTTATTGTATGGGTACTGAGGCCAATCCGGTACGATTCACGGTAGAGCAGGGGGCCAGAGGAAGCGGCCACCAGTTTGGAAGGCTATGGGGTGGTATTCTTGCGGCGCAGAGCTGTACCGAGTTATTGCTCGATCACACCATCCTTGAATACGGCGGCGCAACCACTACCGATGCCTCCACTTCTGTCAAGATGAAGCTTTATAAACAAAAAGCGGGGGAGAACCTTCCGGCACTCTGGTTTGCAAACGCTAATGGGAAACTGATCGTTGTCAATAGCGTGGTCAGAAATTTCCAGGAAGACTGCACCTACATAGAGGGCGGTAAGATCATATTTGCCAATAATTATTTCTATACAACGGGCGCATCGGGAGGCGAAGCAATGAATTTCAAGTCGGGATGCCTGGCTGATATTGCATACAATGTCGTTTACAGTGCGAATACAAATGCGCTCAAGCTTTCTAATTCAGGAGAGAAGGTTCCGCAGACTTACATTATAGCGTATAACAATACGATGGTGAACACCGGATGGCGCAGGCCCACTGCCAAAGGTGGTTCTGTTTGGCTGGAGAGTACAGTAAGGGCCGATCTGGTTAATAACCTCTTCATCAATACTCGTTTTGGGATAAAACGGGACACTAAAAAGCCGGAAGACAGCAGGAGCGTGGTTTCTAACAATCTTTATTACGGATACGATCAGACTACTGTCAACCAGTTTCAGGTTACTTCCGACATAGTTGGAGGTACGGACGAGATCCGGGGAACAAATGCAGGGCAGAACGATCCTCTCTTTGTAAACTACCCTCTTAATACCCCCATGATGAATGCCGCTTTTGATACATCCTGGGATTTTCATCTGAAAACAGGTTCACCTGCATTGGGCAAGGGCAAAGCTGATATTTTCAGGCACTTCGCCTCCGGTCTTAACGCCAATGGTAATCTGTATGTTTCACCGGCTCCGGTAAATTATATTGGTGCCTTTGGTCTCAATTGATCCTTTTATCAGGCCTGCAGAAAGGGTCTGTGTTTATAATGATTCGCATGAAAAAATACACTTTTTTATATCTGCCACTACTCGCAGTAGCATCCCTTTCTGCAGCCTGCAGTACTTCGTCTTCTACTGACAGCGTTCTTGGGAAGGTCGCAGGAGTAAATTCTCCTCCAGTGAAGCCGGTGATTATAACTGAGCCGGTACGGTTCGATTCAGATGATCCTGCTATCTGGGTTAATCGTGCCCGGCCATCTGAAAGCCTCGTCATTGGTACTGATAAAAATGAGAACGGGGCGCTCTATGTGTTTAACCTTCAGGGTAAGATCGTCGCGGAAAAAGTGGTTAGAGGTCTTAAAAGGCCCAACAACGTCGATGTTGCTTACGGTTTAAAACTCAACGGAAAAGCCGTTGATATAGCAGTGACCACAGAACGCCTTACTCATAAGCTGCGAATTTATACAGTTCCTGATATGAAGGCAGTGGATAAGGGAGGAATAGAAGTTTTCAGGGGAGAAACGGGCAACGAGTTCCGTGATTTGATGGGGATAGCGCTTTACCGGTCGCCCGATAGTAAGATCTACGCGATAGTGGGCCGCAAAAACGGCCCGAAGGAGGACGGATATCTTTGGCAGTATGAGCTGTTGGACGACGGAACAGGCAATGTAAAAGCGGAGCTCGTCAGGAAGTTTGGGCAGTACAGCGGAAAAAAGAGATTGAAGCGATAGCAGTGGACAATGAACTCGGCTACATCTACTATTCCGATGAACAGACAGGAATCAGGCAATACTATGCCGACCCTGAAAAAGGGAATAAGCAGCTGTCCATATTCGGTACCTCAGGTTTTGCAGTGGATCATGAAGGAATATCGATCTACAAGCTTTCTGATTCGACCGGTTATATCCTGGTCTCTGACCAGGGAGCAAACCGCTTTCAGGTATTCAGACGGGAGGGGACCAGGTCCAAGCCTTTTAAACATGAGTTGCTAAAGGTTGTAAATGTTGCTGCAAGGGAGAGTGATGGCTCAGATATTGTGTCGATGCCGCTTAATAATACGTTCAGGCACGGGCTCTTCGTGGTGATGAGCACAGACAGGACTTTCCATTTCTATCGCTGGGAGGACATTGCAGGAAAGGAGCTCGGGGTTAAATAGTTGAGGTGCTGCAGTATAAGGAGTGGAGAGAGCAAAGCCGCCGGCTTGGTTCTTTCCACTTTTCTGTTCTTGATCGGAATCGTTTCCGTAAATATTTACGGCAGAAGCTTCGCCAGCCATGCTTTTTTTTGTCAATTTTACCTAACCAAATATCCATTTTAAATTAAACGTATGTCCTCAGAATTTTCAGGAAAAGTAGCCGTTATTACAGGAGGCGGTGGCGTGCTTTGCAGCACAATGGCCAAAGCATTGGCGAGCCAGGGAGCTAAAATTGCCGTTCTCGACTTAAAGGCAGAAAACGCAGAGAAAGTAGCTGCAGAGATCGCTGCTCAGGGCGGCAGCGCCATTGGCGTTGCGTGTAATGTTCTGGAACTCGAAAGCTTAAAAGCTGCGCACGAACGGGTGCTCGCTGAGCTTGGACCTTGCGACATTCTCATCAATGGAGCCGGTGGTAATCACCCTAAAGGAACTACATCAAAGAACCACCTGCTTCAGGAAGACCTAAGCTCAACAGAGGAAGGCCTTAAGACTTTCTTTGATCTGGATCCCGAAGGTATCAAGTTTGTTTTCGACCTCAACTTTATAGGAACTCTTCTTCCTACACAGGTCTTTGCAAAAGATATGGTAGGAAAAGCAGGTGCTTCAATTATCAATATTTCTTCGATGAATGCATTTCGCCCGCTTACCAAGATCCCTGCATATAGCGGTGCAAAGGCAGCTATTTCCAACTTTACGCAGTGGCTGGCCGTTCATTTTTCAAAGGTCGGTGTGCGCGTAAATGCTCTTGCACCCGGATTCTTCCTGACAGATCAGAATCGTACTTTGTTAACCAACACGGACGGTAGTCTGACCGACCGCGGGAATACGATCCTGTCGCATACTCCGATGGGCCGCTTCGGTACTCCCGATGATCTTACCGGCACGCTTCTCTGGTTGTGTGGTGAAGGTTCTTCATTTGTGACCGGAGTAGTGATCCCAATCGATGGCGGTTTCAGCGCGTTCAGCGGCGTGTAGGGAGTTGTAAATTTTAAGTAGTAAGTAATAAGTTTAGGGCTGAAAGCTGAAAGCATAAAGCTGAAGGCATAAAGCAGAAGGCGGAAAGCTGAAAGCTGAAGGCGGAAAGCTGAAAGCAAAAAGCATAAACCAGAATCTGATAGCTGATAGCCGATGGCTGACAGCTATAACGCGACAATAGCAAAGAAAATATGGCATTAGAACAAACCTGGAGATGGTACGGACCAAAGGATCCTGTCTCTCTTTCCGATATCAGACAAGCTGGAGCTACTGGTATCGTCACTGCACTGCACCATGTTCCAAACGGCGAGGTGTGGTCTGTGGAAGAAATTGTAAAAAGAAAAGAAGAGGTTGAGAACGCCGGACTGACCTGGTCGGTCGTGGAGAGTGTGCCTGTTCATGAGGATATCAAGAAAAGGAGCGGAAATTACGCCCAGTACATTGAGAACTACAAGCAGACCTTGAAGAACCTCGGCGCTTGCGGAATTGACATTGTATGCTACAACTTCATGCCGGTGCTCGACTGGACCCGTACGAATCTGGATTACCGGATGCCCGACGGCTCTACCGCTCTCAGATTTGAAGCTGCTGCGTTTGCAGCCTTCGAACTGTATATTCTTAAGCGGCCCGGGGCTGAAGAGAGCTATACGGAGGAACAGAAGCAGAAAGCCAAACAGTATCTTGATGCGCTGTCTGATGATGACAAGCAGAAGCTCGTTAGAAACATTATTGCTGGCCTGCCCGGTTCTGAAGAAGGTTATACTCTTGAAGAATTCCTGAAAGTACTTGCCGGATATAATGAGATCGGACCTAAGGAGCTGAAAGAGAACCTCTACTATTTTCTTTCACAGATCATTCCTGCGGCTGAAGAAGCTGGCGTGCTGATGTGCATTCACCCTGATGACCCTCCGTTCCCAATCCTCGGACTGCCACGCGTGGTGAGTACCGAAGCGGATATCAAGGAACTTTATGCTGCCGTCGACAGTCTTCATAATGGCTTAACCTATTGCACCGGCTCTTTCGGGGTTCGTGCCGACAATGATTTGCCGGGAATGGTGGAAAGACTGGGCGAACGCATTCACTTCATCCACTTAAGAGCAACCAAAAGGGATGAAGAAGGTAACTTCCACGAAGCGGATCACCTGACCGGCGACGTGGATATGTACGCTGTGATGAAGGCTTTGCTGGCTGAGCAGAAGAAGCGTGAGGCAGCAGGAAGAAAGGATCTGCGCATGCCTTTCCGACCCGACCACGGACATAAGATGCTCGATGATCTAAATAAGAAAACAAATCCGGGCTATTCGGCAATCGGAAGACTAAGAGGCCTGGCTGAGCTGAGAGGCCTTGAACTCGGCATACTTCGCAGTAAATAAATACGTCAAGTTCATTATAGGTGCTGATCCGGCGGGCCTCGTCCCGAAGGGTCAGCATTTTTTTAGCTTTAGGTTGTTAGGGACAACAGTGCTTGCCGGAGGATAAGAGATACAAAGTAACAGCGGATGATAGTTCGAGCCGCCACGTTAGGGACAACAATGCTTGCCAGAGAACAGGAGGTTCTCGTCCCGCAGGGTAAGCATTTTTTGCTTCAGGTTGCCCTTGTCGATTCCCGTTCGATCAGTGACGACGTCAAAACGATCTTTTGATTGTTGATATCCTCCGGGTTTTTCTTAAAAAAGTCAAACAGTGCTACTGCCGCCTGTTTGCCAATCTCAAATGCGGGCTGGGTAATGGTCGTGAGCGGAGGGCTTAGCAAAGATGCGGTTCTCAGGTTCGAAAAGCTGATGACCTTCACATCTTCAGGGATTCTGATTTCTAGCTCATGGCAAACCTCGTAGGTAAGCAAAGCGAGTAATTCCACTGAGGCGAAGATTCCATCCGGCCTTTCGGCGGAAGAGAGCAGTGCTCTTATTTTTTCTCGTTCTCAGCGCGATCAATCCCGCAGTGTACGACATACTGTTCTGCATTTTTAATATTCTGGTCCCTGACGGCGTCAAGATATCCCTGCATTCGGTTTTGGTCGATCGACAGATTTCCTGAAAAAGCAAGATAGCTGACTGCCTTTGAGCCCCGCTCAAAAAGGTGCTTTGTGGCCAGGTATCCGCTCTCGTAGTCGTTCGTAGTAACTTTAACGGTCGGTATCTCCTCGCAGATCCGGTCGAAGAATACGATCGGAATATTTGCCTTGGAAAGATCCTGTAAATGGCTGATATCGGCCGTCTCGCTGGCCAGCGACATCAAAACACCATCCACTCTGCCGTTCAGTAAAAGCCGGATAAAAGCCGCCTCTTTCTGATAGTTCTCATGGGTCAGATAAATAAGTACATGATAGCCGTTGGCCTGCGCAATCTCTTCAATTCCATCAATCACCAGGGAAAAGAAGTTATTTGCAATCTCGGGTACGATCACAGCAATGGTATTACTGTTGCGCTTTCTTAGGCTCCTGGCGTACGGGTTTGGTTGGTAGTTCAGCTTGCGGGCAAGTGAAAGGACTTTTTCTTTTGTTTCAACACTGATATCGTAACTGTCGCTCAGCGCTCTGGAGACAGTAGACACCGCCAGGTTTAATTCCTTAGCTAAACGCTTCAAGTTTACCGGATCCATAGACACGAAGATATTAAAAATACCTGTTGCGCAATGTAACTTGGTTGTAACGGAATGATAGTGAGCTGAAATCAAAAAGGGAGCTGCGAAAACAGCTCCCTTTATCAGAATTGGATCGATCCTTTGACAGGTCTTTAAATATTTCCTTCGTCCTGATCGTCCTCGTTCACATGAAGGGTGTCTTTATGCTCCTCAGGATGGTAATTAGCCTGAAGTTCAGCCAGCTTTTGCTTGCCGTAGGCAAATCGCGTGATTAACACAAACAATACCGGAACAATAAAGATTGCCAGCAATGTTGCTGCAAGCATCCCCCCGAATACCGTCCAGCCGATGGTTTGTCGCGCTGCAGCTCCTGCACCCGACGAAAGCATCAGCGGAATGATCCCCAGGATGAACGCCAGTGAGGTCATGATGATCGGCCTTAAACGAAGCTTAACAGCTTCCAGCGTTGCCGCAACGAGCTCCATACCCCAGTCAACGCGTTCCTTGGCAAACTCCACGATCAGGATCGCGTTCTTTGCCGCCAGTCCGATCAGGGTTACCAGTCCGATCTGGGCATAGATGTTATTGTCAAGCTTGGGGAGGAATATCAGTGCCAGGATGGCTCCGAACACACCCAGCGGTACCGAAAGGAGGATGGAGAATGGCACCGACCAGCTTTCGTAGAGTGCTGCGAGAAGCAGGAATACGAAAACGATACAAAGTGCGAAGATCATGATCGTCTTATTTCCCGCTTGCCGCTCCTGCAAGCTCAGTCCTGAGAAGCTGTAGGTATAACCGCTCGGCAGCGTTTGTGCAGCTACTTCCTCGAGTGCCTTGAGCGCATCCCCGCTACTATATCCGGGTTTCGCAGCTCCGTTTATTTCGATGGAGCGGAACAGGTTATAGTGGTTGATGATCGACGGGTTTTCTGCCATCTTGTATGAAACCAGTCCGCTCAATGGTACGTTTGTGCCGGCTGCATTTTTCACGTAAAGCTTGTTCAGGTCTTCAATGTGGCTCCTGTAGCTGGTGTCTGCCTGGGTCACTACCCGGAAGTTCCTTCCATAGCGGGTAAAGTCGTTGATATAACTACTGCCCAGATAGCTGGAAATGGTACTGTAAATACTACCCACCGAAACGCCCATTTTCTTAGCCTGATCGCGGTCTACCGTGAGCTGGTAGTTCGGAGTGTTGGCATTAAAGAGTGTGTAGGCCATGGCTATCTCCGGACGCTGATTGGCGGCACCGAGGAACTTGTAAACAGAACCGACAAAGTTTTTGATGTCGCCACTCGTCTGCTCCTCAATCTGAAGGCTGAAGCCGCCGCTGGTACCCAGTCCCGGGATGGCAGGAGGCGATACGGCAAGGAGACTTCCTTCTTTCGCTCCGGCAAACATGCCCTGTACCTGTCCGATAATCTCGCTTACCGTGCGGTGCCTTTCTTCCCATGGCACAAGCTGTACGAAGAAGGTACCGGCGTTCGACTTGAACGCCCTGTTAAGAATATTGATACCGGCGATAGAGGTAATGTTTTTGACCTCAGGAACCTGTTTCTGGATTTCTTTGGTAATCTTTTCAAGGAACTCATTCGTTCTGGCAGCAGAAGCACCTTCGGGAAGGCTGGCCCCCATCAGGAATATACCCGCATCTTCATTCGGGATAAAGCCTGCCGATTTCGCACGGAAAAGTCCGAACGCGCCTACGTAAATACAGAGAAGGATGATCATCACCAGAGGCGCTTTACGGATGCTCCATTTGACGCCTTCTGAGTATTTATTGGTGGTGCGGTGAAACCACACGTTGAATTTGTAGAAGAACTTGTTCACTCCTCTGGATTCCTTGTTCAGGTTCATAGGCACCAGCAGAAGCGAACATAATGCCGGGGTGAGCGACAAGGCCACAAATGCCGACAGTACCACGGATACCGCAATGGTAATGGCAAACTGCTGATACAACTGGCCAACCATGCCTGGGATGAAACCCACCGGCACGAACACGGCAGCCAGGATCAGGGCAATGGCGATTACCGGAGCCGTGATATCTTTCATCGCGCGCCGTGTAGCCTCTTTAGCCGACAGCTTTTCATGGTCAATATAATGCTGCACCGCTTCTACCACCACAATCGCATCATCCACCACGATACCAATTGCCAGTACGAATGCGAGCATGGTCAGGGTGTTGATCGAAAATCCGAAGAGTGTGAAGAAAATGAAGGTACCGATGATCGATACTGGGATAGCCAGAACCGGAATCAGGGTAGCTCTCCAGCTTTGAAGGAAGAAGAACACGACGATGGTAACCAATATCAGGGCTTCAATCAGGGTATGAATCACCTCACTGATCGAGTTCTGAATAACCGAAACCGTCTCGTAGCTCACCACGTAGTCAAGGTCCTTGGGGAATGACTTTTTCAGTGTTTCCAGGGCTTTGTAAATGCCCTCGGCTGTTTGTACCGCATTCCCTCCGGGCATCTGGTTAATGGCCATCATAGACGCCACTTTGCCATTTACTTTTGAGCTGGTAGAATAGGCGAACTCGCCGAGTTCTATCCTGGCTACGTCTTTCAGGTATACGATTGAGCCGTTCGTGCCGGTTTTGACCACGATGTTACGGAAATCCTCCTCCGTCTCAAGGTCACCGTCCATTACCACGGAGAATTCAAAGGACTGGTTGGATTGTTGCGGAGGCCCGCCCACTGTTCCTCCCGGAATGCGGACGTTCTGTTCCTGTATAGCAGCAGATACGTCAGCCGGAGTAAGGCCGAGTTGAGCAAGCTTATTGGCATCCAGCCATACACGCATACTGAACGGTTGTCCGAATGCCTGAACGTCCCCGACGCCTGGAACACGCAGGATCGCATCGCGGATGTAAAGGTTCACATAGTTCGACATGAACTTCTGGTCGTATGTGCCGTTAGGGGAGTAGAGCCCGAGCACCATCAGGATGTCCGTGTTTGCTTTACGGGTGGTAACACCGAGGCGTCTCACCCCTTCGGGCAGGGCCGGCTCGGCGATGCCCACACGGTTTTGCACGTCGAGGGTGGCGATATCAATGTCGGTCCCTACTTCAAAGGTAACCGTGATAGCTGAACGCCCGTCAGAGGTACTGTTTGACGACATGTAGATCATGCCGGGTGTGCCGTTAATCTGACTTTCTATTGGTGTAGTAACCGTTTTTTCTACTGTTTGTGCATCTGCACCTGTATAGGTACCGCTAACAGTCACCGTAGGGGGCGAAATGTTAGGATATTGACTGATCGGCAGGGTGGTGATTACAATGGCACCTATCAGGACGATCAGTATCGATATGACGATGGCTGTAACCGGACGTCTTATAAATACTTCTGAGATCATAGTTTTTCGTTTCGTATAATTACTTCTTTGGCTGTGGCTGCGCAGGAGACTGGGGGCATTCGGATCGCTTTCGATCACCTTTGTGCCTTCTTTTAAATTCTGAGTTCCGGCACTGACGATCGTTTCTCCTTCTTTTAGCCCTTCCCGTACCACCACCTTGTCTTCTGTCTTAATGCCAAGAGTGACCAGGCGCTGGCTCACCTTACTGCTGTCGCCAACAACAAATACGGCAAACTGTCCGAGCTGCTCGGTTACTGCAGCGTAAGGAACAACGATTTGCTCGCCCGACTGCTTGTTAGGAACTTCCACTGTTACGCTCATGCCTGAAGTCAGCTTTCCTGATGCATTAGGGAAGCTTGCACGGACGCGCAAGGTTCCGGTCTGCGGATCTACTTCCCTGTCAACCGCGAGTACCTTACCGCTGGCGTTATATTTCGTGTTATCAGGCAGGATAATGTTGAACGAGGCAGTTCCGCCTTGCTGCAAACGCACGAAGTAGGGAATATCCTTTTGACTAACGAAGACGTCGACCCCAATAGGATTCGGAGATGAGATCGTGTTAATCAGCGTGGAACCTGCTGTTACAAGGCTTCCCTTTTTGACCATTGAAATACCAACCTTCCCCGATACGGGAGCTGTAATGGTTGAATGGCGCAAATCTGTTGCTGCAGTTGTGAGCGCAGATTCGGCTGAGGTGACCTGGGCCTGAGCAGTTTGAAGGTCGGCCTGAGCATAGTCCACCCTTTGTTTGGCTATTGCGTCCTGCTGAGCCAATCTGGTATACCGCTCGAAGTCTTTCTGTACCCTTAGGAGAGCAGCTTTTGCGCTTTGCACCTGGGCCTGCGCCGAACGGTATGCAGCGGCGTACCTGCTCCGGTCTATCTCATAGAGTTTTTGTCCCTTAGAAACCGTCTGTCCATCCCGTACATATATATTGGTAATGTATCCGTTCACTTCTGCCCGAAGCTCTACTTCGTTAAGTGCGACAACAGTCCCGGGATACGTGTCCACTCCTCTAACTTCCTCCTTCGCTACTTTATATACTGATACGGGAACAGCCTGAGCTGCCGGCGGTCCCTGTTGCTTATTCTGATCTGAACCTCCGCAGGCGGAAATAAAGGCAGATCCTGCGATGATGGAGGCGAATGCAAAATTTCTATTCATTGTTGTTTTCATTGTTGAGTGGTAATCGTTCCTAATGCTTGTTGTAAATCCAGTTTGCTTGATAATAAACTATAGAGCGCGTTCAGATAGTTGATCTGCGTAGTTCGGAGGTCGGTTTCTGCAGTCATCAGCTCCAGATAGGTCTTAATGCCTTCATTGTACTGTAACTTGATGGTGTTGTATACATCCCTCGATAGCTCAACATTCTGACTTGCAGTCTTCCAGTCGTTCAGGTTCGCTTTGTATGTGGCCAGCGCAGCCTCGTACTGGGAGAAGATCTGATTTTTAGTGTTTAGCAGGTCGAGGTCGATGCGACGTTCCTGCAATTGCGATCTCCTGATCTGCTGAATGCGGTAGGTTCCCTGGAAGATTGGAATGCTAAGCGTCAGGCCTGCCACCGAACTGGGGAAGTGCCTGTCGTACAGGTCAGCAAACTTGTCGTTCAGGTAATTGTAGTTATAGTTGTAATTCGCTGCAAGAGACGGAAGGTAGGCAAGCTTGTTATAGCTTGTATTGATGCCCTGCAGCTTCCTCTGAGTTTCCAGTAACTGATATTCCACCCGGTTGCGGTAATTCAACTGCTGGGTAGTATCCACAAAAGCTTCTGTCTCCATATTGCTACTGGCCGAAATCAGCTCCAGCTGTTTTTCAGCAGGATAGCCCATCAGTTGCTTTAGGTATGAGTATTTGTACTTGAGCAGTTCGGAAATACGCTTTTTGTCAGCGTAAGAGTTGCTTAGGCTGATCTGCGCCCGTTTATAGTCGGTTTTGTCAACCAGTCCTCCTTCATATTGTGCGTAAGCATCTTTCAGCTGCTTCTGTAGTCGCGCAATGTTTTCATCTGTGATCTTCAACTGTTCCTGGCTGGTCAGGATATCATAATAGGCCTTACTTACATCAATTACTGTGTTGATGCGCGTATTCTGCGTGCCTTGTTTATATTGCTGTCTGTACCATTTAGCTGTTCTGGAAGCTTGTATTAGTCCTGCATTCAGAATCTGCTGACTGGCCTGGACGCCGAGTGCAGAGGTATATTTAGTGCCTATCGTACGGGTCTGGCCTTCAAAAGCCATCACTTGTCTTTTAATATTGTCATTTAATGATCCCGTAGCGTTTACCTGCGGCAGCCATCCTGACAATGCCGAATTAATATCCCTTTCTCCGATCTCTTCATCGATCAGCGATTGTTTTACTGCCGGCTGATTTTTTAGCGCATAATTTATACACTGCTGCAGGGTGGCAGTCTGGAGTGTGCTGTCCCCTGGCTGCTCCTGCGCACGGAGAAGCGCTGGTGCAAAGAGCGAGATACACACCAATAGTTGTAATAGGGCTTTGTTATATTTCATTTTTTTAATTTGTATACTGAGAATAAGTAGTTGTAATGTTACTGTGCTTTAATTCCATCCCAAATCACCTCTGCCATTCCGTATAGCCTTTTTGTGGTGAAATCATGATGACCAGACAGGTGAAATTTGGCAGCTGCTACAATACTGCCGTGAACAATGGGGCCAAGCAGTTCGTAGTCCATTTTTCTGATGAATCCGTTTTCAATTCCATAGGCAAAAAAAGGGATCACCTTTTCTCTGAATAGGCTACTCTCGTTGCCCTTAAACTGTTTCGGAAAAGGAGAATTAATGTACTGTTCAAGGAAATAGAGGAATGAAGGGTTTTCAATGAAGAATGTACATTGATTAACCCAGTAATTACGGAACCTCTCATCGTAGGGCTCCGTTTCCTGATCGCCCGCCACGATAGCCCCCGCCAGCTTGTCCTTGACATAGATGTATAACTCACCGATCAGAGCGTCTTTGCTTTCAAAGTAATGATAGATCGTTGCCGCAGCAATACCCGTGCTCTTTGCGATCAAGCTAATCGGAGTCCCGTGGAACCCTCTTTCCTGAATTAAAAGAAGCGTGCTATCAAAAATAGCGGTCTTTTTTGTACCCTGATTGTCTAATCGAACGTTCATTCGGTTGCGAAAATAGGAGAATATAAGCTCCACCGTGCCCCGGGGTTTTATAAATGACATTCAAATGATAGGGGTGGTCTTTGCAAATTGCTAATAAAAGATGTTGTAACTTGAATTTTTAATAAGCAACTCAGCAGCTTACTTTGGAAGTGTTAACAATCAAGAGGAAATGTGACGAGCGTCAAGGATGAGGCATGGTGTTCAATATATCTTTGTAGCATTAAATTCAATCGCTATGACAGACGTTCATGATTACATTTCAAGGGTTAGCCACTCAGTGTTCACTTGCCCGTGCTGTAACTCCTCCTTAGATTACGTGCAGTTGTTAAATGATGATAAGAGGATTCAGGAGGATTTCTTTTTATGCGAGAACTGCGGTTCACGTATTGAGAGCATCTTCGTGGAGGAAGAGGACGTTCCTGCTTTCTACGACTAAGCAGCTTCAGCACTCATTTTTTATTTACTATATATACTGATAAGCGGGAAATTGTTAATCGTTTCCTGCTTTTCTTTTTTAGTGCCTGCTGGGGTCACTAGCATCCTTTTCAATCGAAACCCTGTCATCACTAAGCTGTCTAAAGATGGCACTTGCTCCTGCAAAGCAGCCCATTTGTTTTGGCGACTGTTCATAGGGGAAATTCACGATCCTCTTTGTGCCGTTGGCACTGAAGTTATAACTGAAGAAAGAAGCCAGGCCCCCTGGTGCAAAGCCGAAACGAAATCACAACTTGCGAACTTTTAAATAGCTCCATGTGTTACGCCGGGAGCAGATGCTGATCACCCTAAGCACGGCCGCCCGGTTCCGTTTTTTTTAGTAAGTTGCGCTTTTTTCTGGTATGGTAACTTTTTTTGAAGCCTCCCTGGGGCAACTTTCGATACATCGCGTTGGCAATAAGTCGCAGGAGGAGTTTTATGTTCTTTCGGATCATCCGCTAAAAATTGAGGATGAAATTCTGAATAACCTGTTGATGCAGTACTTTCTGAAGCCCTTTGAAAAGGTGAATGAAGTATATCATTTCATGCATTCGAGCGACAATCTTGACCTAAACGAGGCTTACCATTTTGCAACGGAGATGTTTGAGGCACCCGACTCGTTTCACGAGAATTCGCAGCAATTTGCAAGGTTCCTGTATGAAATTTCCTCCCATCCGAAGATCAAAGCCGGCGAGCTGTATGTGGGTATGTTTCATAACGTGCAAATTGAGGGCGAACTGCTTGACGCTATTGGAATCTTTAAGTCGGAAACGAAGGAAACCTTCCTGAAGGTTTACCCTGAGCAGAATGGCTTCAGTGTAGGGTATGAACAAGATGCTATTAACATTCAGAAGCTCGACAAAGGGTGCCTTATCTTCCGTACTGGAAAAGATGACGGCTACAAGGTAGTGGTGACTGATCAGACCAACAGATCATCCGAAGCGGTATACTGGAAGGATGAGTTCCTAAAGCTGCGGATCAGAAATGACAGCTTCAACCAGACAAACAACACTCTCGGCGTCTATAAAAGCTTCGTCAGTACCAAGCTGGATGAGGAGTTTGAAATGACTAAAGCCGATAAGATTGACCTTCTGAACAAGTCCATGAAGTACTTCAAAGAGAAGGAGAGCTTTGATCTGGAGGAGTTTTCAAATGAAGTGATCGGCAATGAGCAGGCAATAGAGTCGTTCAAGAATTTCAAAAGCAGCTATGAGCAGGAGTTCGATACCGTAATCCCTGAAAGCTTTGATATTTCCTCAGCCGCCGTAAAGAAACAAGCGAGGGTCTATAAAAGCGTTCTCAAGCTGGACAGGAATTTTCACATTTATATTCACGGCGACCGCGAGCTTATTGAAAAGGGGTTTGACGACGGGAAGAACATGAACTATTATAAAGTTTATTTCAAAGAGGAGGAATAGGGCTGCTACCGGTCATGGAAATGCGGTGCGAGATCAATCGCCACTGCATTACCGACATTGATGCCGGGGAGATCGGGCTGTTAAAGCAGAAGGGCGTTTATTGAGCCGGATGTTTTATCTTAGCCCTTATTATCACTGTGATCAAATGAATTTGCGTTATTTTATTTTTCCGGTCCTGTGCCTGATCATTTCCTGCGGTCCGTCCATGAAGCAGGAGGACCTCTACGGCAAGTGGAAGTATGTGAAAGTGGAGAACCCCGAGCGCGGGCAAGGCCAGCCTACCACTGGCGAGGAGTTGCAGGAGAACGATCCCTCAGTCAGTTTCTCCCCGGACGGTAACCTGGAGATGTGGTGGGGCGGGAAGGTACTGTCGCACGGCACTTATAAACTCGAGTATCCCAATATCGTTTATACTGAACTGCTGCCGGGAGGCTCCACGCGGAATATCCGCTTTCTTATCAAGAAGTTCGGTAATAATGAGCTTGTTTTTCAAACACAGGAAGCCGACCCGGTCCGTGTAACGGCCAGGAAAGAGGGGAAGTAAAGCCAAAGCAGGGAGCATTTTTATATCCTCTGCTCGAGCATGAACTGGAAAATCTTTCAATAGACCAGGTTTCGTAAGGAGGCTGCATGCTGCCAGCCGTTAGCCATCGGCGGCGTCTAGCTAAACCCGCCAACGTTAATCTGTGTCTAGTCAAACTGAACGGAGGCTGCTAGCTGTTCTTTCTGACAGTCGATTCCCTGACGATGAGTTCCGCATCAAGTGTTCTGATCACAGGTTTCCATTGCGAAACGTCTTTGTCCATAATACCCAGGAGCAGCTGCATAGCCGTTTTCCCAATTTCCTGCACGGGCTGTGAAATGGTGGTAAGAGCCGGCTCAATAAAGTTTGACGCATAGTTATTGCTGAAGCCCACCACCGCAATGTCTTCCGGGATCTTCAACCCCTGTTGCTTAATTACCTGGATGGCCTCAATAGCGGTAGGGTCATTGATGGCAAAGAGTCCGTCGGGCCGGTTCTCCAATTCGAGCAAGTGTTTCACGTAGATCCTCACTTTGCTGAGAGTTAGATCATAAGAGATGATGAGCTCTTCGTCAATGGGATACTTGTATTTTCGAAGGGCGTCGAGGTAGCCGTCAAGTCTCTTTTTGCTGATCGACAGGCAGTTAGGGCCGGCCAGGTGCGCAATTCGTTTCTTTCCGGTCTGAATAAGATGTTCAACCGCTTTGAAGGCAGCATCGTAGTCATTTACAACTACTTTCGGTACCATCATTTCCTCGCAGACCCTGTTAAAGAAGACAATCGGGATGCCCTTTCGCTGGAAAACCTTCCAGTGGTCAAAGTTTCTGGTTTCCTTGCTGAGCGATACCAGTACGCCGTCAACCCGGCTGGCCAGCATTACTTTTGCGTTTGCTATCTCTGTTTCATAACTCTCATTGCTCTGACTTACAATCACGTTATAGCCCGCTTTGCCTGCTTCTTCCTGCGCTCCAACCACTACCTGAGGGAAGTAAGAGGTCATGAATTCAGGAACGATCATGCCAATGGTCTTTGTTTTGTTGGTGATCAGACTGATCGAAAGCATGTTCCGTTGATAGTCCAGTGACTCGGCCAGGGCAAGGACAGCCTCTCTGGTTGCAGGCTTGACGTTAGGGTGGCCTGTTAAGGCCCTTGAAACGGTTGACTTTGATATCTTTAACTCTCTGGCAATATCAACAATGGTGGCCTGGTGGGTTTTCATGGAAATCTCTCTGGTTAGCAATCGTTCGACTAAGTTAGGCAATTTTTTTCTCATAAATAGTTTCATAAAAATGGGATCGTTCCCATTTTTTGGAACCGGTTTCAATGCTTTTCTTGTGATCATTTGTCCTCAGGCAGGCAGAAACCTCAATATCTTCGTCCTGACAATTATAATCCTGAATTCGTTTTTTCCCGATACATGAAAAAGGAAGATTTTACAATCAACAGAAGTTTGAAATCAGTTAAAATTTCATCTGACCTTGTTGTGGTAGGCGGTGGCTTATCCGGAGTTTGCACCGCTATCACAGCTGCCCGCGCGGGTATTCAGGTGGTGCTGGTGCAGGACAGGCCCGTGCTTGGAGGCAACTGTTCTAGTGAAGTTCGTCTCTGGATCCTGGGCGCCACTTCTCATATGGGGAACAATAACCGGTGGGCTAGGGAAGGCGGGGTGATCGATGAGATCCTGGTTGAGAATATGTACAGGAACAGGGAGGGAAATCCCATTATCCTGGATACTATTATCCTCGACAAGGTCGTGCAGGAGCCGAATATTACTCTGCTTTTAAATACTGCCGTCTTTGAGCTTGAAAAGTCCGATCCTGTAACCATCAGTGCAGTGAGGGCTTTCTGCAGTCAAAACTCAACGGAGTACCTATTGCGCGCGCCTCTTTTCTGCGACGCTTCTGGTGACGGGATAGTGGGATTTCTGTCGGGCGCCGCCTTCAGGATGGGAGCAGAGAGCGTGGAAGAATTCGGTGAGAAAATGGCACCCTCTGCTGAATACGGTGAGCTGCTCGGGCATTCCCTTTATTTTTACAGCAAAGACACCGGCAAGCCTGTTAAGTTTATTCCTCCTTCTTTTGCTCTTACCGATATCACCCGTATCCCCCGCTACCGGAACTTCAATGCGCAGGATCAGGGCTGTAAATTATGGTGGGTGGAATATGGCGGACGCCTGGATACCGTCCATGACACAGAGAAAATAAAGTGGGAGCTCTGGAAGGTGATCTACGGGGTATGGAATCACATTAAGAACTCAGGAGAATTTCCTGAGGCCGAGACCCTTACTCTCGAGTGGGTAGGTACTATTCCGGGTAAGCGCGAAAGCCGAAGATTTGAAGGCGACTATATTCTCCGGCAGCAGGATCTTGTTGAGCAGCGGCAGCATGAGGATGCAGTGGCATACGGAGGATGGTCGATTGACCTGCATCCGGCCGACGGCGTTTTCAGTGAGAAACCGGGGTGCAATCAATGGCATAGCAAGGGCGTCTTTCACATTCCCTACCGCACGCTGTATAGCCGAAACATTGAGAATTTATTCCTGGCGGGACGCATCATCAGCGTGAGTCACGTAGCGTTTGGCGCTACCCGTGTAATGGCAACCAGCGCATATGTGGGACAAGCCGCAGGAATGGCCGCTGCAATCTGTAAAAGGAATGGATTGAAGCCCGGGGAGATCATTAAAAATGGAATGATCGGTGAACTGCAGACAGAGCTGATCCGGAACGGACAGTTCATACCCGGCATGGTTCTGCGGGATCAGGACGACCGTGTTCAGTCTGCCAGCATTACGGCAAGCAGTGAACTTAAGTTTGCTGGCTTTCCTGAAGCTGAGGGCTGGAAAGTTCTGGACATGGCCTCGGCGCAAATGTTCCCCGTGGAGAAAGGGGAGGTCCCCGCTTTTAATGTATGCGTAAATGCTTTTAAAGCTACGACGATCAAAGCGGAGCTTAGGGTGAGCAGCCGGGCAGGAAGTTTTACCCCTGATACAACGCTCGGGGCAGTGGAGGCAGATGTAAATGCTGGCGTACAAACTCTGCGCCTCAGCTTTGATGTGCGGGTAGACAATGCCTGTTATTTATTCCTGATCTTTCATAAGAACCCTGATGTCCGCCTTGGTATTACGGAGAGGAGGGTAACCGGCATCTTATCTGTTTTCAATCTGGTGAACAAGGCTGTATCCAACTACGGTGCACAAAGTCCGCCAGACGATGCAGGAGTAGATGCTTTTGAATTCTGGTGCCCCAAGAGGAGGCCCCAGGGGCATAACTTTGCCATCACCATGGAGCGTCATCAGTCACTCTTCCTGGCGCAGAACGTCAGGAACGGCATCGACCGCCCACTGGTTTCTCCAAACGCGTGGGCAGCTGATTGGGAGGACACGAATCCCTCTATATCTCTGCGCTGGGACGAACCGCAGCACATCGGAGTGATTGACCTGTTTTTTGATACCGACTTTGACCATCCCATGGAATCGGTGCTGATGTCTCACCCTGAAGATGTGATGCCTTTTTGTGTGAGGAATTACAGGATAAAAGATGAAGCGGGCAGAATCGTGTACGAAAGGCGTGGAAACTACCAGAGCCGCAACCGCATTGTGCTGGAAGGTTTGGTGACGCGGGCTATTACAGTAGAAGCGGAGCACCCGTCGCACCGCGTTCCGGCCTCATTATTTGCCATCAGATGCTATCAAAATAAGTAACTTTCATCGGCTCATCGTTATTCATCAGAATATGAATTCCCTTATTGACACCTCGGTCATTATTGTTTTTTCCGTATTTATCATGCTGATCGGTCTTCTGTTTGCCAGGACCGGCAGAAACCTAAAGTCTTTTTTTGCCGGTGGGGAAGCGGTGCCCTGGTCGATCGGAGGCTTGTCGCTGTTCATGAGCTTTTTTCAGCTGGCACTTTTGTGGCCTGGGGCTCAATTGCCTATAAGTACGGCTGGGTCGCCATTACTATTCAGTGGACAATGTGCATTGGGGGGCTGGTCACCGGATATCTTCTGGCGCCCCGATGGAAGGCCACTGGTAATCTTACTGCTGCGGAGTTTATAAAGGAGCGGCTGGGCGAAAAAGTGCAGAAGAGCTTTATCTATATATTTATGCTCGTATCGCTGTTTATTAAGGGATCGGTGCTGTATTCTGTAGCCAGGCTGGTCGGCTCGTCTCTTGACTTTCCCCTTATTCCGGTAACGATCATCCTCGGCATTTTCATGATCGCGTACACTGCCGTAGGGGGGCTATGGGCGGTGATGGTGACCGATATCCTTCAGTTTGTTATTCTTACTGCCGCCGTTCTGTTAATTATCCCTCTTGCTTTTGGTGAAGCCGGCGGAGTGAACGCTTTCCTGGCTCATGTTCCTCATGATTTTTTCAATCTGGTGAATGGCGAATATACCTGGGGGTTCATCTGTTCATTTGCTCTTTATCACATTTTCTATATTGGAGGGAACTGGACATTCGTACAGCGCTACACGAGTGTGGATTCTCCGCGGTCAGCCTCTAAGGTCGCCTATCTTTTTGCCGGCCTTTATATTCTAAGTCCTGTTCTGTGGATGCTGCCACCCATGGTCTATCACACAATCAACCCAGGCCTTAGCGGACTGGAAACAGAAAATGCCTACCTGCTGGTGTGCAAGCAGGTTCTTCCGGCCGGACTGATGGGGCTCATTCTTACCGGCATGTACTTTTCGACCTCTGCTTCTGCGAATACCGCTTTGAATGTAGTATCGGCCGTATTTACGAACGACATCTATAAGGGCAGCATCAATCCCGGAGCTTCAGATGAGAAGCTGATGAAGGTAGCCAGGGCATCTTCCTGGCTGTTTGGGGTTGGCATGATCGTAATCGCTTTGATTGTTCCTTATATCGGAGGAATCGTCGAGTTTACCCTCAGCGTGGGTGCAATTACCGGCGGGCCGCTTCTCGCTCCGCCTATCTGGGCATTGTTCTCAAAGAGGCTTAATGGCAGCGCGACCCTATACATTACACTCCTGAGCCTGATGGTAAACCTGACGTTCAAAATCGTGCTGCCCTTTGCGATCGACTACCGGCTCGATCGTGCTACAGAGATGATCCTGGGAGTAGGGCTGCCCGTGCTGCTGCTGGGGGTGTATGAGTGTTACGCATTCTACAAAGGACGACTCAGTGAGGAGTACCTCCGGCTGCAAGAAAGGAAGAGTGCCCGTGCGCAGGCAGTAGCAAGTGAGGCGAGTGCCGAGGAAGCCCGGGAGGTCAGGAAACAAAATCAGTTTGGCTTGCGCGTCATTGCCTTCTCTCTGGCCTTTATCTCCGTACTTCTCTATCTTTTGTGTTTATTTACTGCCAAAGGTGCCCTCCTTGTGTCGTCTATTGCCACACTAATCCTTGTCTCTAGTATTATTCCGCTGAGGGCATCGAGAAAGGTGATGGTGTAAGCTGAGTAAAACGGGCCCTTAAAAAGCGCCTGACCGGAACCCTTGGACGGGAAATGAAGGAAGCCGTAACGTTCTTCGGGCTCCTTAAAAAACAAGGCCACTGTCATGAAAATGCAGTACCTTTGTGGCGGAGTACACAGAGAAGAATGTTTGGTAAGTATTTCGTATTGGTCCTCATCCTGCTGCTTTTTTCAGCTGGAGTCTCATTTGCACAGCATGATTCTTCCGCGCTGCAATTACAGCCAGCCCTTACCGAGGGCGCAGCAAGGCATTACGCCGACTCTGTTTCGCTTGCCAGGTGGGAGATCCGCCGCGACTCGCTTAATCATGTGAGAGACTCGGTGAGAGCTGTGTCTGATTCCCTCCTGATGGCCTGGATTAAAAGACCCGATCCTCGTCGCCCCAACCGGTTCAGGGATAGCATCGTATCCTACTACATGGTGAAGAACATGGATTTTAAAGCATGGACGACACGGTTTTCCAAACTTTCCAAATACGATGAAGGGATACCCCGTGCCAGAGGGGAGCTGTGGACGGTTGGAGTGGTTATGGTCCTTTTATTGCTGTTTGCAATCCTGAAAAATGCTTTCTTCAAAGAGTTGAGCGCGATGATACATGCGTTTTTTAGCAACCGAGTTTTAGGGCAGATCAACAAGGAGGAAAACTTCTTCAATTCCTGGCCTTTCGTGTTCCTCTACCTTTTATTCGGATTTACTCTCGGTATGCTGTTATACCAATGCAGCCGGTATTTTCAGTTATCGTATGGGTACAGTGGTTTTAACCTTTTTCTCCGCTTGTCGGTCATTGTCATCGCACTCTACTCCTTAAAGATCCTGATAATCGGACTGCTTGGTTTTCTTTTTAATGCAGGGAAGATGGTGAAGGAGTATATATCGGTCCTTTTCATGAGTTATTTTAACGCCGCACTCTTTTTTCTCCCGGTTGTTATTGCCTTTACTCTTACACCCGCCCGGTTTGCTCCGTACTATATTTATGCAACTTTTGCACTAATTGCATTCATTTTTTTCTTCCAATTCCTGCGGGCCATTACGAACATTTTATCAAGCTATAGGTTTCCGAAATTTTATTTAATTATCTATCTTTGTGCCCTCGAAATTAGCCCAATATTAGTGTTAATTAAGGCGCTGAGATTCTAAAGGAAGATATGCAATCAGAAGCAAGAAAGAGAAAGGTTAAGAGTATTTTAGTAACCTTACCGAAGCCGGAATCAGAGAAGTCACCGTACTATGATCTGGCCAAAAAATACAATGTTAAGGTTGACTTCCGTTCGTTTATCCATGTCGAAGGTGTTCCGGCTAAGGACTTTCGAAAAGAAAAAGTGAATCTTGCCGACTACACTGCCGTGATCTTCACCAGCCGGAATGCTGCTGATCATTTCTTTAGAATTTGCGAAGAAATGCGCTATGAGGTGCCTGCAGACATGAAGTACTTTTGTCTCTCAGAGAACATCGCCCTATACCTTCAAAAGTATATCCAGTACCGGAAGCGTAAGATCTTCTTTGGTAAGCAAACCGCTGCAGATCTTGCGGAGGTGCTAAAAAAGAATGCCTCTGAACGCTTTTTGTATCCATGCTCTGATGTTGCTACTGAAGAAACCCAGAAGTTTCTCCAGGAAAACGGCTACAATTTTACACCAGCTGTGCTGTTCCGCACTGTCTGCAGCGATCTCTCGGATCTGGCTAATGTATTCTATGATATCATCGCCTTCTTCAGTCCGTCGAGCATCCAGTCGCTCTATAAAAACTTTCCGGATTTTGAGCAGAATAACACAAGGATAGCCGCTTTTGGAGTAAGCACACAGAAGGCAATCCTCGAGCGAAACCTTATTGTGGATATTCCTGCCCCCAGTCCAAATGCACCAAGTATGACCATGGCGATTGAGCAGTATATCAAGATGGTGAACAAGTAGGGTCGCTGTTCGTTATATTTTGTGCTTAATTTTTGCAACCTTAACTTCTAACATTCGTAGAAACCAGCATACTTTCCTATGAAAGTGTTGGGAACCAGATTCTGGTTCAGATGAACATGAATAAGAAGTGTATATTAGTAAGGGTATTATTAAGCAACGGCCAAAATATCAATGAAAAAAGTTTATTTTATCGCTCTCGTAACAATTTCAGCGTTATTCAGCGGCTGCAAGGGAGGCGCAGGCGGAGAATTAGTTGGAGTAAAAACCAAGAAAGTAAGCAGCAGCAAAGTACCGTATGGAATGGTTTACGTACCGGCGGGGACGTTCATCATGGGGCAGACGGACCAGGACATCACCTTTGCCCAGGTTGCTCAGAATAAGCAAGTGACCGTTCAGGCCTTCTATATGGATGAAACGGAAATTACAAACAGCGAGTACAAACAGTTTGTTCACTGGGTAAGAGATTCAATTGCTATAACTGACTACTTGCAGGATCCTAAATTCTATATTCAGTCAAAGGGTAAAGATGCCAGTGCTGGTGGTAAAAAATACATTGACTGGCGTAAGGTTGGGGCCGACGGATCAGCGATCTGGGGCAACAAAAAGAATTCAGCCAATGCGAACAAGCTTCAGGCCATGTATTATCAGGGCGAAGATCGCGTCTTCGATCGTAACGAGATCGACGTAAGACTCCTCAAGTACAACTTTGCCACCATGAACCTGCGCGAGGCTGCTAATCACCGCGGCAACAAGAACAAGAAGCGCTCAGACTTCATTCTAAGAGACACAGTTGCAATCTATCCTGATACTCTTGTATGGTTAGCCGACTTCGCTTATGCCGGTAATGATCCTATGACAGAGGGGTATTTTTCTCATCCATCATATGCCAATTATCCTGTTGTGGGAGTAACCTGGCGTCAGGCCAGAGCATTTACAGTGTGGAGGACCCGCCTGTACGAAGGCAGTACCCAGGGACAAAGAAATCCGAGATTACCGTTCGAGCTGCCAACGGAAGCAGAATTTGAATATGCAGCAAGAGGGGGCCGGGTTGGTACCGACTACCCGTGGGGCGGACCATATATCCGAAACGCAAAGGGATGTTTAATGGCTAACTTCAAGCCGGGCAGAGGAAATTACAATGATGACGGCGGTGCTGTTACAGTGAATGTTCGTTCCTATTATCCCAACGACTTTGGTCTCTTTAATATGGCGGGGAACGTGGCTGAATGGACCTCTTCAGCTTATGACGAATCTGCCTCTACGTTTGTGCACGACCTGAATCCTACTTTCAGCTACGAGGCAAAGGCTAGCGACCCGGAAGTGATGAAAAGAAAGGTAGTTAGAGGAGGTTCCTGGAAAGACATCGGATATTTCTTACAAAACGCAACCCGCACGTTCGAATATCAGGATACTGCAAAATCATACATCGGCTTCCGTTGTGTGACCCGGTTCCCCGGAAGAGACATTAGAGACAAGAATTCTTATTAATTAAACATCTATATTTCACACATCTTCAATTTTTCTATTATTTACTATGGCTAACAAGAAAAAAATCAGATTAGAACCATTGCACACGGCTATATCATGGGGTGCAAGTGTGGTTATCGTCGGTGCGCTGTTCAAGATCCTTCACCTGGGAGGTATATTAGGAAACTATATGATCGGTCTCGGTCTCGGCGTCGAAGCGTTCTTATTCTTCCTTACAGGTTTCGTGCCGCCGGCAAAAGATCCGGAATGGACAAAAGTTTATCCTGAACTGGCAGACGATTTCGACGGTGAACTTCCAAAGGCTACTGTTCGTCAGACTGCAGCGGCTCCTTCAACTTCTGCCGCTCTTGACAAGATGATGGCTGATGCAAAAATAGGGCCAGAGCTGATCGAAAGCCTTGGTACAGGCTTACGGTCATTCAGCGACAAAGTAGCTGCTATTTCTCAGGTTGCAGACGCTTCTATTGCTACGAATGAATTTACAGGTAAGTTGAAAACAGCCACTGCGAGCTTTGATACACTGACCGCGGCGTTTGAAAAAGCTTCTGCGGGTCTTGTAGAAATGGGTAACAGCAGCGCTGATTCAAAGAACTACCATGAGCAGGTAAATGCGCTCGCCAAAAATCTGTCGGCGTTAAATGCGGTTTATGAACTCGAGCTTCAGGACTCAAGTGCTCATCTTAAGTCAATGAATAAGTTCTATCAGAACCTCTCCCTGACCATGCAGAATTTCAACGAGTCGCTTGACGATTCCAAACAGTTTAAAGACGAAGTGGGCCGCTTGGCTAAGAACCTCGGGTCACTTAATGCCATCTATGGCAACATGCTTTCTGCAATGAATCAGCCCCGTGTTTAAAGTTGGACGGCATCATTTATCTAAATTAAAGCATATAATCTAATTGAAACATGGCTGGAGGAAAAGAAACAACAAGGCAGAAGATGATCAATATCATGTATCTGGTATTGCTCGCCATGCTTGCCTTGAATGTCTCAGATACTATATTAAATGCGTTTAAGAACATCAATGATAGCTTGGAGCTGTCAAAATCGAACGTAAATACCGGAGTGGAGCAGCTCTTCGCTGCTTTCGAAAGTACAAAACTTAAAGAAGAGCCAGGGAGAGCAAAGCCGGTCTACGACAAGGCAAAGCAGGCCCAGGCCATCGCAGAAGAGCTGAACGTCTATATCGAAAACATAAAGAAGGAGTTCGTGACAGAGGGACAGGGCTATAACCCTGAAACCGGTGATCTCAAAGCGAGAGATAATCTCGATATTGCTCCTGGTCTTATGGTAAACAAAGGGGAAGGCGCTAAGTTGAAAGCGAAGATTAGGGAAACAAGAGAGAAGCTGATGAGCCTTCTTGACAGCAAGGAACGTCAGACAGTAACGTTAGCGCTGAATGCAGAGGATCCTAAGAACTCCATTGGAGGCAAAAGAACCTGGGAGGAAGTAAACTTCGGCGAAGGCACGCCTCTTACAGCAGCTATGACCATCCTTACGAAAATTCAGGCCGACATTAAGAATGCAGAGGCAGATGTAGTGAAAAGGATACTGGGTAAGATGGATCAGGCGGTTGTGAATCTTGACAAGTTTGCTGCTGTGGCCGTTGCTCCAACGTCATATGTCATCCAGGGACAGCCCTATACTGCCGAAGTGTTTTTGACTGCTTATGATTCAAAGACGAGTCCAGCTATCAGGGTAGGAGGATCAAGCCTTCCGTTGAAAGATGGAAAAGGGGTCTACACCGTTTCGACAAACCGCGAGGGGGTATTTACCTGGTCGGGTACTGTACGCGTAAAGCAAACAGACGGAACATATAAAGAGTATACAACGCCTGTTCAGAAGTATCAGGTTGCCCGTCCGTCGGCTGTTGTATCTCCTGATAAGATGAACGTCTTTTATATTGGAGTTCCCAATCCGGTGTCTATCTCCGCTCCTGGGATTCCTAAAGAGAATCTGCGTGTGAGCATGTCAGGCGGAAGCATACAAGGTTCAAACGGGAAGTACGTTGTGAAGGTAAGTTCTCCTGGTGAAGCGAGAGTATCCGTATCGGCAGAAATTGCTCCCGGGAAAGTTCAGACCATAGGCGTAACAGAATTCAGAGTAAAACGGATCCCGGATCCTGTTGCCAAATTCGCCGGAAAGTCGGGAGGTACATTAAGTTCAGTGGCTATCAAAGCACAAAGCAATGTATTTGCCATACTGGAGGGCTTCGACTTCGATGCAAAGTTCTCAGTTACACGATTCAGTTTGATCATTGCCAAGCCTCGCGCCGATGCTATCGTTCTTCAGACATCGGGCAACACTCTGAGCGGGGCAATGCGTTCAGCCTTAGCCGGAATTGGGCCTGGGTCGAGAGTGATTTTTGACAATATTGTGGCCGTTGGCCCCGATGGTTCTCAGCGAGCTTTAAATTCAATAGCGTTAACTGCTAATTAATACAATTATGAAAAGAGTTTATTTAACGGGTTTATTCACTGTTTTCTCTTTGGTGCTACTTGCTCAGAAGCCCGATTTGAATAATTCAAATACGCCGGTTCCTGTCGACGCTCCTAAAGAAAGACCGGTTGACGGTTATTTTAAGAAGAACAACATCGAAGAGGCGAAAGCTACCCCGTTTGCGTATATCAGAGAGGCCGATGTGATGTATTCTAAACGGGTCTGGAGGGAGATCGATCTGAGGGAAAAGATGAATGCTACTTACGCTTCTCCTAAGGCGCGATTGATTGATATTATCATGGAGGGTATTAAGTCAGGAGAAATGACCGCGTACGACGCGGTCAGTACGAAAGATGATCCGAATGGTGATGCTTTTTCAACCGTTCTCAAGCCGGACCAGGTGATGAGCAAGTTCGCCGACAGCGTTCTTATTCCCGACTTTAATGCAAATGGAGAGCAGGTTGGATCTCACATGGCAGTAGGCGAGTTTAACCCTGACAGCGTGGTAAAATTCCAGATCAAGGAAGACTGGATCTTCGATAAGAACAGGTCCGTGTTTGAACCAAGGATTGTAGGAATTGCACCAATGGTAAAGATCAAGGCCGCAGGCCAGGATCTTGGCGAGCAGCCAGCATTTTGGATCTATTACCCGAATGCCCGTCATCTCTTTGCTACAAAGGGTGTGGTAACCAGATCAAACGATGCGACAGGTCTCAGCTATGATGATATATTTCTAAAGCGCCTGTTCTCGTCCTACATTGTTAAGGAGTCAAATCCTGAAGATCTAAGGATTAAGGATTATGCACAGGGTATTGATAAACTTTACGAATCAGAACGGGTGAAGAAGGAAATCCTTGATTACGAGCATGACCTTTGGTCATATTAAAAAACTCGAAATACATAATAATGAATGCGGCGCGCTTGAAAAGGTGGCCGCATTTTTTGTGAAAAAGGGTGTTGTTCTTTAAAAGGCTACAAAGAACACTCAATCGGCTCTCATCCCTACTTGTGCATGCGGCTCGATTTTTTGTAAAACAAGGACCGAGACAGAAGGACAGTATTTACAGTTCAGGACTGCCTTGTGCAGGCCTGGCGGATTCCGCGTGGAAATAAGTGATCACGGCAGCTGCCTGTTTGCTGTTCACCACCCTGGATAGTTCCTCTAACGTTGCCTCCCGTATTTTTTTACCGATTTGAAAGCCTGCAGGAGCTTGTCGGCTGTCGTTTTCCCAACCCCTGGTATGTTGCTCAGCTCTGTAACCAAAGTGCCCTTATTTCGCTTCTGCCGGTGGAAGGTGATGCCGAAGCGATGCGCCTCATCACGGAGTTGCTGGATGATTTTCAATGTCTCCGACTTTTTGTCCAAATACAAAGGATACTGATCGCCCGGATAAAACAGCTCCTCCAGCTTCTTGGCAATTCCGATCACAGTCAGCTGATTTTCTATTCCCAGCAATTTCAGGCTTTTCAGCGCCGCAGAGAGCTGTCCCTTTCCGCCGTCTATGATCACCAGTTGCGGCAGCGGCGTTTCCTCTTCCAGCATTCGCCGGTAGCGCCGGTATACCGCCTCTTCCATTGTGGCAAAGTCGTTAGGCCCTTCAACCGTTTTCACGTTGAAATGCCGGTAGTCTTTCTTCGATGGTTTGGCATCCTTAAAGACCACTATTGCTGATACCGGGTATTTACCCTGGAAATTAGAATTATCAAAGCATTCGATATGTCGCGGAGGCTGATTAAGCCTAAGGTCTTTCATCATCTGAGCGAGAAGCCGTTCAGTCCTCACTTCGGGGTTCAGCTTTTCATACTGCTCAATCTTTTCCCTCCTAAAGAAGCTGACATTCTTCTGCGACAGTTCCAGTAATTTCTTTTTTCTCCCAGCTTGGGTACCGTAAAGCGGATTCCGGGATCACTGACCTCCATGTCAAAGGGCACGATAATCTCCTTCGATGTACTGTTAAAACGCGACCTGAACTCTGAGATAGCAAAGCTGAGCAATTCTTCATCCGTTTCATCCAGCCTTTTCTTCAGCTCAAGGGTCTGGGTTTGGATGACAGTACCGTTCATCACTTTCAGATAATTTACGAACGCGTACTTTTCTTCAGAAGCGATGCTAAATACATCTACATCCGTGATAGAAGAGTTAACAATGGTCGACTTGCTCTGGTACTTTTCAAGAAGGTCCAGCTGGCGCTTCAGGCGGTGTGCCTGCTCGAAATTGAGCTGCTGTACTGCGCTGTCGAGTTCGGTTCTGACATTTCGGATAACCGCTCCTGTCTTGCCGTTAAGAATATCCTTTATGTTTTCGATGTTCTGGTTGTAATCTTCCTCAGACTGGTAGGCCTGGCAGGGACCCTTACAGTTGCCGATCTGATATTCCAGACACACCTTGAATTTACCTGCTTCTACATTGTCCCTGCTCAGGGGCAGGTTACAGGTACGAAGCGGATAAATCTCCTTTACCAGATCAAGAATAGTGTGCATCATGCTCACCGAGGCATAAGGGCCGAGGTATTTAGAGCCGTCCTTCACGATCCGGCGTGTCCAGTAAATTCTTGGGAAACGCTCGTTCTTGATGACAATCCAGGGATAGGTCTTGTCATCCTTCAGCATAATGTTGTAGCGGGGCTGATGCTTCTTAATCAGGCTGTTTTCAAGAAGCCAGGCATCAATCTCGGTGTCTACAATGGTAAATGTTATCCTGGCAATTTTGCTTACCAGAACACGTGTTTTTGCATTGATCCGCAGGGCGTCCTTATTGAAATAAGAAGTCACGCGGTTTTTGAGGTTTTTGGCCTTTCCAATATAGATCAGCTCTTCCGTTGCATCCCAGAACTGATACACTCCCGGTTTACCCGGGATCTTTTTCAGTGCTTCTCTATAATTAAACTCCATCTGAAGGTCCTGTTCGTTGATCTGGCACTCGCGCCACTGTTAACAGTCAAACGGCCTGCGAGGCGTTAAAATTGTGTCAAACATGGAAGAAGGGACTTGTTTCGCTTTTAATAGAAGTCAGCGAGTCCGCACGCGGTGTTTCTCTTGTTTTAGGGAGTCGGAGCCGGGGGCGCAGCAGCGGCTGCGGTTGAGTCAGCTGCAGGCTTTGTCGCATAGGCGTCGCAATTCACTGTCACTGTTAAACCTCCTTTCGGCGGTTCAAAGTCTCCCTTTGTATATTTTAAAGTAGGATCTGCATATACTTTCTTCATGTAGAGTGCAAATACCGGCAGGGCCGAGTTTGCACCTTCCCCCTGATTGGTGGAAAGAAAGTGAATTGCACGGTCTTCTGCTCCTGTCCACACACCCGTCACAAGCTGGGGCGTGATCCCGATAAACCAGCCATCTGAATTACGCTGCGTTGTACCTGTCTTTCCGCCGATCGGATTGGTGAGGCGGTATTTATATCTCAGACGCACACCCGTGCCCTGATTCACCACTTCCTTTAGCATGTCAGTCATTACGTAGGCCGTCTGAGGATCGAGTGCCACTACCACCTTCGGCTTTCGCTCATACAGCACGTTCCCGTTCTTGTCCTCTATCCTGCTGAGGTAGATAGGCTCTGTCCACACGCCGTGATTGACAAACGCCGAATAGGCGCCCACCATCTGGTAAAGCGAGGCATCGAAGGTTCCCAGGCAGATTGAGGGATAAGCCGGGACATTCGGAACACCGAGTTTCTTGGTCAGCGTGGCCACTGCTGTAGCTCCCACCTGTTGCATCAGCCGGGCCGTGATCCAGTTTTGTGAGTGCGCCAGTGCTTTTTTAAGGGTGAGATAGCCTGGGATTGTATGGTCAGAGCGGGGGCTCCAGCCGTCTATCGTGACCGGCTCATTCGGCAGCTGATAGCACGGTGAATACCCGTTGTTCACCGCCGCGGCATAGGTAAAAGGCTTGGCGGTAGATCCCACCTGACGGGCGCCCATTTTAACCTGGTCGTACTTAAAATGTTCAAAGTCGATACCCCCGACCCATGCCCTCACATACCCAGTCTGCGGCTCCATTGACATCAATGCATTCCTTAAAAGAAGCTTGTAATACTTAATAGAATCCATTGGAGTGATTTCCATCTCTTTGTCGCCCTGCCACGTAAAAACGGATATTTTCGTAGGCGTGTTAAAGTTCTTTAGTATTTCTCCTTCAGTCAGTCCCTCTTCTCTCAGCACCTTGTAGCGGTCAGATCGCTTCATGCCCTGCTCGAGTAAGATCTCTGCCTCGCCCTTAAATGGATTTCTTCCACGCCATACCCGGTTGAACTGGGTCTGAAGCGTTTGGATATACTCCCGCTGAGCTTCCTCGGCATATTTCTGCATATGCGAATTGATCGTGGTATAGATCCTCAGCCCGTCACGGTCGAGGTCATATGGCGTGTCGTCGGCCTTCCTGATGTTCTGCTCCTCGAATATCTTCTGGATCTCTTTTTTTAGTACCGACCTCAGATAAGGTGCGTACCCGTCGTTATGGTTGATCGGTCTGAAATTAAGTCCAAGCGACTTTTCTTTGAACTCATCCGCCTCGGGCGAGGAGAGGTATCCGGCTTTCAGCATGTTATCCAGCACGGTATTCCTCCGCGCAAGCGCTCGCTCGGGGTTCCTTATAGGGGAGTAGAAAGAAGGCCCTTTCAGCATCCCGATGAGTAAGGCCGCCTGGTCCGGCGATAACTTGTCGGGGGTGGTGTTAAAATAGGTCTGAGCAGCCGATTTGATGCCGAAGCTATTGTAGGAGCCAAAGTCAACGGTGTTGAGGTACATGGTGATGATCTCTTCCTTGGTATAGTTCCTCTCCAGCTTGATGGCGATGATCCATTCCTGAAGTTTCTGGATAAAGCGCTTGAGCACATTATGGGCCCGGCCTTCCTCCTGAAAAAGATTCAGGGCAAGCTGTTGCGTGATGGTACTGGCACCCTGCTTCCTCCCAACGAGGTTATAGAAAATGATGGTAAAGGTTCGTTTGAAGTCGATTCCGGAGTGGCTGTAGAACCTCACATCCTCGGTCGCAATAAGCGCATTGATGACATTGGGTGATATCTGCTCGTAACGGACGTTCGAACGGTTCTGAACATAGTAGGAGCCTAAAACTACTCCATCATCGGATATAACATCAGAAGCGAGATTGCTTTTAGGGTTTTCAAGATCCCGGAAGGAGGGTAGCTTTCCGAACAGCCCGAGCCCCACACTGAAGATCAGGATAATTCCAAAAGCTACACACCCGAGGACTATTTTCCAGAAAGTGATTGTATAACGTCGTATTTCTTCTCTTGTTAACTGAGCTTTCTTTTGTGGCATACTTATTTGTAGTTCTTATAAAATTCTGCATACTCCTCTATCGAAGTGCGAGAATTAAACTTGTCGAGTTGTTCTTTACTCACTACAAAAGTATTATATCTTTCGGAAGCAACCTTCATAATATCTCTCATTAATGGAAGGATGCTCCGCTCATAGTTCCTTGCTGTAGTAAGAGTCTGAAACGGACCTACAAATATCAGTTGATTTTCGTTATTAACAGATTTTAATTGATGTTTTATTCCGGAGGATGCAAATTTCGAGCGGTTGAACTGCCCGATACCAAAGCGGGAGGGGCTGAGATCAAGTTCTGCTCCTGATACGTTCACTGCAAAGTAGTATTCTGCCGCTTCAGGCATTGCATATGTTTTCCCCGGTCTTGCCGCCACCGCCGCAGGCTTAGATTCTGCTAATCCTACCCCTGCAGGCTGAGCTACTGCTTCTGTTTGCTTCTGCGGTTCTTCCGCCCGCTTTGGCTGCTGCGCCACAGTTACCGGTTCTGCTTTGTCTGGCACTTGCTTCTGCGGCTCTTCAGCCGGCTTTGGCTGTTGAACCGCTATTACCGGTTCTGCTTTTTCTTCTTTACGCGGCTCCTCTTTCTTGTTGTCGCCAGACGCCGGCTTTTTAGCTTCTTCAGTCTTTTCAGGGCGCGATGCGGTCACGTTCGCGGGAGCTGGCTCTGCCTGTTTCTCCGGTTGAACAGGAAGAGGTACAGGAACCCGGGCGATAACCGGAGAGGGCTCCGGTTCCATAAAAATATTGTCAGGATTGTAATCCAGCAGAGCCGTCGGCCGTGATGCAAAGTCGTTTCGGTTCCGTCCCACATACTCCAGGTGCTGTTTTACCAGAGGGGTGATCAGCTGGTCGGTTGAGAAGCTGTCGGCTATAGCCTTTAATGCCTGCTCAAAAGGAGGCAGTTTTTGCGTATGCCCTGTGGCAAGTGCCTTGAGATACGCAAACTGAGGGGAGAGCGAATTGCTTCCTGCCACATTTTCAATTCTTGAGGCTTCGGCAATCACTTCCTGATATTTCCGGGCGAGGTAGAGGTCGTATACCTGCTTGTAGGCGTTGTTCAAAGCGGTCTGTCTTTCATCCTCATCCCGGTTATAACGTGGGTTACTTGCCACTTTTGCGTACGTAGAGGCTGGATACTCAGACAGAAGCCTGCTTTTGTATCCCTCCGATTTCGCTTTGTCAAGCTCGCCATACAGAAGGTAAAGATTATAATAGGCGGCCGGGGTGAATGTGCTCGCTGGAACCGCTCTCAGCAAGTCTTCCAGCGTTTCGATCGCTTCTTTTTTGTCTTTGAGGTCATCGCGGTAAAAACCGGCTATGTCAAAGTATGCGGCGGCTTTTCTCTCATTAGACGAGCGCAGCCCTTCTGACGTCAGAGGAACTTTGCCCGTGAACTCCCTTATCCGGTCTTCCTCCGTGAGTGGCGCAGATGAAGATTTTCCATCGGCTGCCAGCACGGGTGCTGCTCCTGCTTCGGTCACGTCGGAAGCACTCTTGCGGCCACGGCGCCAGTCGTCCGCTAAAGGTCTGTTCCCCCACCTTCTTTTGAAGTCGGAAAATCCCTGACTTACAGCCGCCGTATTGTTAAAGTAGAACTTACCGTCCTGCTGGCCTGCGCCAGGACTGTCTATACCTGCAAGGAAAGGTCCTGGGGTTGCTTCTTCCGCAGCCACACGCTTGTCTGCTTGTTGCCGTACCAGCTCACCGACACGCTGGTTTCGTTCTGACTCTCCCATTCTTGCAAGGGCCTGAAGCGTATCTTCCCGGGCAATGATCCCGTAGCGATCGGCAAGCAGATTGAGATTAGTGCTCTTCACTCTGATCTGTTCATAGGACGGATAGGACTGTGGCAGCGTGCTAAGGGTTGTATCGTAGTACGTTTTCGCTTTTTGATAGTTCCCGGTTTTGAAATAGATGTCGGCAAGTTTCAGATAGGACAAGCCTTTTGATACCGGATTCCGGCCGCCCTGCTGCCTGGTGGCGCGGTTATAACTGGCAATGGCCTCATCGGTCTGTTGCCTCTCCATGAAAAGGTCGCCTATCCGATAATAGATCTGGTCGTTAAACTCCCTGTATTTATCGCTTTTCAGCATCGAGCGTAAAGCTGCAATTCTGCCCGATTTGGCGGATGCATCTTCGCCTGTCATTCGGATCCTGTTCAGTCCGGCGTTGAATGACATCTCAAAGGAAACGTTGCTTTTTTCAACCCTGCCGTAATTGATGAATGCCTCCTGCTGCTGATTTGTTCTTTCCTGCAGCTGTGCAAGGATGTATGTCCAGCGTAATTTCTTTTTTCCTGAAGCCCCTTCGATGGCTTTCTTTAACACGTCAATGGCCTCCCGTTCTTTTCCTTCTTTTATGAGGAGCTGTGCATGGGCGGCATAAACTTCGGTAGCAGCCCTGGCTGAAGGATCGAAATATCTGAGCGCCGAGTCGAGCGTATGAGAGGCGTCCTCCATATAATTCAACTGCATCAGGGCCCGCATTTTCCAGGCCAGGGATGACAAACGGAGCTCCTTTTCCTGCGGATAATTTTTGATGACATAGGAGAAGAACTCGGCGGCATCATAATAGTTGGCCTTCAGAAAGTTTGCTTTTCCGATGACATAGTAGGCGTCATCTACGTAGCTGCTCTGTGCTTTCTCATTGGCGATGGTGGTCCCCTTCCTGATCGCAGAATCCAGATTAGCTGCTTCCGCAGAGCGGCCGCCCTCTTCCATCACCGGATCCCGGTACAGCGGGAGCACGTTGCTGAAGTCATCAAAGTAGCTTTCCTCTATATTTCTTTCGCTTTCCTCCAGGAGCAGGCGTGCATTGTAAAGTATATTGTAGCGGGCAGTCAGGTTTTGCATGCCTCTGTTTACTGCAGTCTCTTTCTGAGTCTTACATGCAACCCAAAAAAGCCCCGCTGTCAGGACTAAAATGTATCGTAAAAGACAGATGTTCTTCACATTAAAAGCGTTTAATAATAGAAAATAAGCGTCATGCAAACATACCATTTTCAGATATATGGTGCCCGCTGCTTCACTTGTACGAAAAACAGGAGGAATGTTTACGATTAATTGTAAAAAATTCTGAAATGACTGCAGCCGCAGGTGTAAAGGGGGGAATAATATTATTGGACGAGCCCGTCTTTTTTAGCCAAAGTTCTAACTTTGCCCTGTCAACTAACATGATAAATATATGCCAGAACGGGAGAGGTCTGATAAGGATCAAAAAATTGAAGAGGGAAAGAGGGTGCTCAACAGCTATGCCTACTATACGGGGCTAGGTTTCCAGATGATTGCCGTTATTGGGGTATTTGCTTTTATCGGCCATAAGATTGACGAAAGCCAGGCTTCGAAAACACCTTTGTATACTGCGTTTTTTAGTCTTGCAGGTGTGTTTGCTTCCCTTTATCTGGTCATCCGCTCGGTTAAAAAGAACAAATCGTGAACGCAGTCAGATTTACTCTTTTTTTGCATTGTACGTATCCCTGCTGGGAGCTGTTGCATTTTATCTGGAGAGAACAAAAGGAGAGGAGTGGATCATGCCCGGATACTGGCTTGTTTTCTCATTTCTGGCTGTACTTACCTGGTCGGCCTTTGTCTTTTCCTGGATTGGGATAAAAAAAGGTGGTGATTTTTCCATTTATTCAACACTTGGCGCCATGATCGTCAAACTTCTGGTGGCCATGTCCTTCGCACTGATCTATCTTACAAAAATTAATGTCGATAAAATGATCTTCGTCATTGATTTTATTTCCACATATTTCTTTTTTAGTGCCTTTGAAATGTGGGCACTGTTAACTAACTTGCGCCACCCAAATAAATCGAAATAATCACGCATTAAATGGATTTTAGCGATATTTTAAAACCAAGAAAAACAGGGATAAGTGCGGCTCTCGCTCTTTTATTTATTTTGCTTAACGTTTTCGGCTTACGAGCACAGGGGCACGACCACGACACCACTTTTACCTCCAAGGTTGAAAGTGATGCCCAGGTTCCGGGTGTTGAACATGTAGAAGGCAGTCACGGCGAAGAAAAATTTGACCCTACTGCTGTTATTATGGAGCACATTGCTGACTCTCACTATTGGCATTTATGGGGACATACATCGCTGCCTCTTCCGATCATTTTAATTACCGATAAGGGTCTTGAAACTTTTTCCTCTGCTGAGTTTCATCATGGAGAAGAAGCGTATCAGGGCAAGTATTATACTTATAAGCTGGTTGAAGATAAAGTGTTTGCTGTTGATGCCTCTGGCAATGTAGACAAAGAGGCCTCATCTCATATCTACGACTTTTCGATCACCAAGAACATTGCGGCATTATGGATTGCAGTTATTCTGCTTATCCTCATCTTTACCTCTGTTTCTTCTTCCTATAAGAAACGTGAAGGAAAGGCGCCTAAAGGTTTCCAGTCGCTAATCGAACCAGTGATCCTATTTGTACGCGACGAGATCGCAGTTCCGAACATCGGTCACAAATATGCGAGGTACATGCCTTTGCTTCTGACCCTGTTCTTCTTTATCTGGATCAACAACCTGATGGGCTTACTTCCGGTATTCCCGGGAGGTGCCAATGTTACCGGTAATATCTTCATGACCTTCTTTCTGGCGTTCGTAGTGCTGCTGGTTGTGAACTTCAGCGGGAACAAATACTACTGGAAACATATCCTGCTTCCTGATGTGCCATGGTGGTTGTATCCGATCATGATCCCTGTAGAAATTATCGGTGTGATCTCGAAGCCTTTCGCTCTGATGATTCGTTTGTATGCTAATATTTCTGCAGGCCACATCATCGTTCTGAGCTTGATCTCTTTGATCTTCATTTTCAAGTCTATCGCAATTGCTCCTGTTTCAGTAGCGTTCGTCCTGTTCATGGATGTGCTTGAGTTGCTGGTTGCATTTCTGCAGGCCTTTATTTTTACGATGCTGACAGCGCTGTTCATTGGTACGGCCGTTGAGGAACATCATCATTAATCTAATCTGAAAACATTTTTTAACTATATAAATAAATAACAGTTATGGTAGGTTCAATCGCTGCAATTGGTGCAGGTTTAGCAGTAATCGGTGCTGGTATCGGTATCGGTCAGGTTGGTGGTAAAGCAATGGAAGGTATTGCCCGTCAGCCAGAGGCTGCTTCTAAAATTCAAACCGCTATGATCATCGCAGCTGCACTTGTAGAAGGTGTTGCTCTGTTCGGTGTGGTAGTTGCTTTGTTGGGTAACAGCGCTCAGTAAGGTAGAAAGACTTCGGTCAGAACGGGCCGGAGAATTAACGATTGGTTATTTTTCCGGCCCTTCATTACAACGAAACAACACAAAAATCTGATAGAAAAATGGGAGAATTATTTGAGGGTATATTGAATCACCACCTCGGCTTTGTAGTTTGGTCAGCTTTGGCCTTCATCCTGCTTTTACTGATTCTGGCAAAATTTGCATGGAAGCCAATCTTAAATTCTATTAACGAACGCGAGCGTTCTATTGAACATGCTCTCGCTTCTGCTGAGAAGGCTAAGGAAGAGATGGCCCGTTTAACCAGTGAGAATGAGGCGCTGTTGAAGGAAGCGCGCGCTGAACGTGATCAGATTCTGAAAGAGGCAAAAGACCTTAAAGATAAAATCATTGCTGAGGCCAGAACCAGTGCTCAGGCAGAAGGCGCCAAGATGATCGAGAAAGCAAGACTGGAGATCGATAGCCAGAAAACTGCCGCTCTGAACGAAGTGAAGGGTCAGGTGGCTTCGCTGTCCCTCGAAATTGCAGAGAAAGTTTTGCGCCGTCAGTTTGAGGATCAGGCTAAGCAGGAAGCTTTGGTTGCTGATCTGCTGAAGGAAGTGAAGCTGAGTTAAGTCAAGTTTTAAGAAATACGTTATAGGTTCTAAGTCCCGTATGCCATCCCTTACAACTTACAACTTACAACTTACAACACGAGAAGATGTCTGAAATACAAGTAGCATCAAGATACGCCAAGTCGCTGATAGATTTAGCTGAAGAGCAAAATGCGCTTGAGCCTATTAAATCTGATATAGAATCATTTCTGCAGGTTGTAAAAAGCAATGCGCAGTTAGCTGCTATCCTTAGAAACCCGATCATTAATCCTGATAAGAAACTTGCCATCCTCGATAGCTTGTTCGGATCGAACTTTAATAAGGTGGTTCTTGCCTTTTTCAGGATCATGGTCAATAAGGGAAGAGCTGAAGTTCTTTATTCCACTGCTAAGGAATTCATGAACGAATATAATAAGCGCAAAGGCATCGTAAAGGCCACTGTCACGTCTGCTGCTCCTCTGAGCGCTGCCAATTTAAAGGCAATAGAAGAGGTGGTGAAGAGTGCAACCAGCAGCCAGGTAATGCTCGAAACAAAGATTGATAAAGATTTGATAGGCGGATTCGTTTTAAAGGTTGGCGACAGGCAGTTCGATGCAAGTCTTGTGAACAACCTGAATAAGCTTAAAAAAGAATTTGCACAAAAAGTTTCCGTGTAAGCAGCACGGAAGATGCGTAAAGACAGCAATTAAATAAAGTAAAAAATAAAAAACTAAATAAAACTATGGTAGAGGTAAGACCAGATGAAGTTTCGGCGATATTGCGTCAGCAATTGTCCGGCTTTAAATCAGAGGCCGAGCTTGAAGAAGTAGGTACCGTGCTACAGGTAGGCGATGGTATCGCCCGGGTATACGGCCTCACCAAAGTTCAATCAGGAGAGCTGGTTGAATTCGATAACGGACTGCAGGGTGTTGTATTGAACCTTGAAGAGGATAACGTGGGTGTGGTATTGTTAGGTCCGACAGAAGATGTAAAAGAAGGAGACACTATAAAGCGCACCAAGAGAATTGCCTCTATCCGTGTAGGAGATGGCATGCTTGGCCGTGTTGTAAATACAATTGGTCAGCCTATCGATGGTAAAGGCCCTATTGCCGGTGAAACTTACGAGATGCCTATCGAGCGTAAAGCGCCAGGGGTAATTTTCCGTCAGCCGGTAAATGAGCCATTGCAGACGGGTATCAAGGCGATTGACGCGATGATCCCGATCGGTCGTGGTCAGCGTGAGCTGGTGATTGGTGACCGTCAGACTGGTAAGACTGCCGTTTGTATTGACACCATCATTAACCAGAAAGAATTTTACGAAGCAGGCAAGCCCGTGTACTGTATTTATGTAGCTATTGGTCAGAAGAACTCTACCGTAGCGAACATTGTACGTACGCTTGAAGAGAACGGCGCTATGCCTTACTCCATTGTAGTTGCTGCTTCAGCTTCTGATCCGGCTCCTATGCAGTTCTTTGCTCCATTCGCTGGTGCTGCAATTGGTGAGTTCTTCCGTGATACCGGACGTCCTGCCCTGATCATTTATGACGACTTGTCAAAGCAGGCTGTGGCTTATCGCGAAGTGTCTTTATTACTCCGTCGTCCTCCAGGCCGCGAAGCTTATCCTGGTGACGTGTTCTATCTGCACAGCCGTCTTCTTGAGAGAGCTGCGAAGATCAACTCCTCTGACGAGATCGCCCGGCAGATGAACGACCTTCCGGAGTCAATCAAGCACCTGGTAAAAGGCGGAGGTTCCTTAACAGCGCTTCCTATCATCGAAACCCAGGCGGGTGACGTATCTGCCTATATCCCAACCAACGTAATTTCAATTACCGACGGTCAGATCTTCCTTGAATCAAACCTGTTCAACGCAGGGGTTCGTCCGGCTATCAACGTAGGTATTTCGGTATCACGTGTGGGTGGTAATGCGCAGATCAAGTCAATGAAGAAGGTAGCAGGTACATTAAAGCTCGACCAGGCTCAGTACCGTGAACTTGAAGCGTTCGCTAAGTTCGGATCTGACCTCGATGCTGCTACCCGGTCTGTACTTGATAAGGGTGCCCGTAACGTGGAAATCCTGAAGCAGGGACAGTTCTCTCCGGTGACTGTTGAAAAGCAGGTAGCTATTATTTACGCGGGTACCAAGGGCTTACTTCGCCAGGTTCCTGTAAATAAAGTAAAGCAGTTTGAGGCAGAATATACGCAACAACTGGAAGTTCGTCATCCGGAAGTGTTGCAGGCTTTGAAAGCCGGTAAATTTGATGACAGCATTACCGATGTGCTTGAAAAAGTAGCAAAGGAACTGGCAGCAAATTATTAATTGCAAGAGATAGGCAAGAGGCCGGAAGGTGAGGGATCTCCTTTGGGTCGCTTGCCTTACAACAGAATATAATGGCAAATTTAAAAGAAGTAAGAAACAGGATCACGTCGGTAAGCTCTACGCAGCAGATCACAAAGGCCATGAAGATGGTTTCGGCTGCCAAGCTTAAAAGAGCGACAAATGCTATTGTTCAGTTGCGCCCTTATGCTGAAAAGCTGAAGGATATTCTGGCTAACCTTTCTGCCAGCCTGGAAGACTCATCCTCTCCCTACATTCAGGAGCGTGAGCCGGCCAGAGTGCTGATCGTAGCGGTATCTTCTAACAGAGGGCTCGCCGGTGCTTTTAATGCCAATGTTATAAAAGCAGTAAATCAGCTGATCTCTGAAAAATACAGCGAGCAGTTTCAGAAAGGGAATGTAAGTATCGTGGCAATCGGAAAGAAAACTCAGGATTACTACGAAAAGAGGAGGTATAACGTTATTGGCAATAATAACGAAGTATATTCTGCTCTTACATTTGAAAACGTATCCAGGATCTCAGAATCGATCATGGAGGGTTTTGTAAACGGCAATTACGACCGTGTCGAGGTTGTCTACAATCACTTCAGAAACGCAGGTATTCAGTATCTTGTTACTGAGCAGCTGTTGCCACTGCCTAAAAACAACCAGTCGGCAGCTACAGATCATGCAGCAAAAGTTGACTACATTCTTGAACCTTCCCAGGAAGAGATTGTGAACGAGCTGATCCCCAAGTCGATCAAGATCCAGCTTTATAAGGCTGTGCTTGATTCGCATGCTTCAGAGCACGGTGCCCGTATGACTGCTATGGATAAGGCTACTGACAATGCAGGAGAACTGCTGAGGTCACTTCGCCTGTCGTACAATCAGGCCCGTCAGGCTGCTATTACGACTGAGCTTACAGAGATTGTGAGTGGTGCTGCGGCGCTCTCTAACGGATAAAAAAGTATTAGTAGGTAAAACAGAAGGAGGCTGTCCCCAAAAAGGATAGCCTCCTTTTTTTGCTTGGTATATAATTGATAAATTAAAGGCTTGAGAACAAGCGATTCCGGTCCTGCAATTTGCAATGGATATACACAAGATCGGCCATTAGTTCTTCTTCCAGCCCGGGGGTACAAAGACGAGAGGGAGCAAGTGTTTGCCATATTAGATGTCCCGCGGCTTTACGGCTTGAGCAGGCATTCCTCATGAGAAGCCGCTCGGGAACGCCGCTAATATTACACCCTCGTGAAGAAGCAGTGCAGCATTTCTGAAACTTAAAGCATAACATTGTGTGTTATGTTATGGCAGCTGCTTCGGCGTAAATAGCGCACCTTGCCTGAGCCGCTGGACAAGGTCAAAAGGGACTTAGTGCCATCATTAAACAGCTTAAAAATTATAAAATAGTATGGAATACAGAAAATTAGGAGATTCGGATCTGGAGCTATCGGTTATCACGTTTGGGTCATGGGCCGCGGGAGGCTGGATGTGGGGCGGTACCGAGCGAAAGGATGCCGTAGACGCAATAAAGGCATCCTACGATCTTGGCGTGACCTCCATTGATACTGCGCCCATCTACGGACAGGGCCTGAGTGAGGAAATAGTTGGTGAGGCCATCAGGGAACTTCCCCGCGACAAAGTACAGATCCTGACCAAATACGGAATGCGCTGGGATCTGCAAAAGGGAAGCCTTGCTTTCAGGAGCAAGAACAATGAAGGGCAGGACATCGATATTTACAAGTACGCCGGTAAGGACAGTATTATAAAAGAGTGCGAGGATAGTCTGAAAAGGCTTGGTACCGACTATATTGATCTTTATCAGATCCACTGGCCCGACGTGACCACGCCCATAGAAGAGAGCATGGAGGCGGTACAGCAGCTGATCGACCAGGGAAAGGTGAGATACGCCGGCGTATGTAACTATGATGCCGGGCAAATGAAGACTGCCGAAAAGGCGGTAAAGCTGGTCTCCAATCAGGTGCCTTATAGCATGGTAAATCGCGGTATCGAAGAGGTTGTCGTGCCTTATTGCCTGGCTGCTAACAAGGCGATCCTGGCATACAGTCCTCTTGAGCGCGGATTGCTTACCGGAAAGATGAAGCCCGGGCATCAGTTCTCAGAAGGCGACCACCGCGCAGCTCATAAGTTCTTTCAGGATGAAAACATCGCTTCCGTCAATGCTTTCCTTGAACAATTGAGACCGCTGGCAGAGGAGAAGAACGCTTCTCTCAGTCAGCTGGTGCTGCGCTGGACGGTAGAGAAACCAGGCATTACAATCGCTCTTGTGGGAGCGCGCAACGCCGAACAAGCTGTTCAGAATGCGCACGCAATTGATATCAGACTGTCAGCTTCCGAGCTGAGCTTTATCAGCGCAAGACTAGACGCATTGGTGATCAGCTAATCCCTTTGGCAGAGCCGGCAGCCGCCCTTGATTGATCTTCAATGAGCATCAGGGCTGTTGCCGGTTCATTTTTTGCCCTTTTTAGGAACCTTAGCGCCCTCTTCCCGTGCTTCAGAAAGACCGATTGCAATCGCCTGTTTCCGGCTCGTCACTTTCTTGCCCGTGCCGGTTTTCAGCTTGCCTTCTTTCATTTCGTGCATAACTTCTTCTACCTTTTCCTGAGATTCTTTCGAGTACTTGGCCATAATCCTTGTTTTTTTAAGATGCTTGTCTGTTGTCAGATCATTCGTTTTCTCGGCAGAGCCTTAAGGGCGTCACTACCGCAGGTTATTGAGGTTCATGTCTTCCTTAAAGACGTCTTTTAGATCGCTTTGTTTTTGTAAGAACCAGCGGCCTCTCTTAATTGTTTATCATCATCCGGCGTTTTAGAACCCGCACTTAGGGGATTGCCGGAATTTTTATAACTTAGCACCAGTAGTAATAAAAAATGGAAAACGTAAAAGAAACTTTCGAAAGAAGCAATCACAGCGACAATGCGAATAATCCGGCCCACTATACGTTAATGACGCTCGGTATTATCGTGATTATGGTAGGAGTGGTACTTCGCTTTCTTGGCGACTGGACGATGATCGACCTGGTGTCTAACCTGATCACCGTGGTTGGTATTGCTATCAGCTTAAAGTCGGTATACAACATCCTTCGTTAAGAGCTCTCCTCAAACCAGCCGGCCCAATGTTGCCCCAGGCAAACTAATTTAATCTCTTTGTCGTTAGTATAATACTATGAAGATGAAGAGATTACTTGTTTTTGCGCTGGCCCTGTTCTGTCTGCCTGCGTTTGCCCAAAAGCCGGGTGACAGGAACGTACAGAAGATAGAGAAGCTGGTGCTGAAAAAGCGACAGAAATATACTTTTCAGGGCCGTGATTCGATGGCAACTATTGTGATCGACACCCTGATCATGGCCGATCGGTCTTCCCTTTTATTTCCCGGAAAGAAGGAGCTGAAGCTTGTGCTCAATTATGCATCTATTGGCGAGGAGTGCCTCCTCAGCGGGAATGACGGAAAAAATAACGGAACCAGTCTCACGCTCTCTGCGAACTTCGCGAAGTTGAAGCACCTTGTGATTGATGTCCCCGGCTTAGATGCAAAGATGTCAAACCGGAAGTACGACAACGGGGATGGGGGAAAGGTCACGCTTAACTACCTGGCCGGAGGGATCAAACCACAGCTCAGCGATCCAAATAAAGAAGGTTATATCGAGATCAATACAAGAGCCGGCGGATACCTTACCAATGCCCAGACTGACCTCTATGCTGTTTACAGCAGATTAAACAGCGGCGTACCGGGACGCCCTCTGAGCCAGCTTCCTAACGGCCGCGTTTTCTCAGGAGGTCTTGGCCGGGATGGGAAAGCAAGCGTAAAGGAAGTAGCCAGCCTCTCCCCGGATTCCGTTCAGGATAAATCACCGAAAGAAATGTAAGGTCACTTGGGCTTATAGTGGGAACGATTCAGGATTTCCTGATAGTTCCTGTCCTCCATGAGCTGTAAGGGAGTGACTTCGGGGTTTTCCTCCATGTACCTTTTTACAATTTGCCACCCTGCATAGATGCCCAGCTTGGGTGCAGACTCGTTTCCGTTGCCTATGCCGGGCGTAAAAGGTGCTTCAGAGAGGTACTTCTGAACTTTCATATAGTCTGTTTCATACAGCAGGTTTTCCTGCAGGAAGAAGCCCCATACGTCTGCCTCATACTTCTCACACCATTTTTGCTGCGCCTCTGTGTATCCGATAATTACTGAATCGGGTACCTTCGGCATCACGGTACTCATTAAGTACATGATTTTACCATTGTAAACCATCCGGTCAAGGAAGGTCTTCAGGTAGTCGGGCTCCGGAAACATGTCCTCCCGAAGGAACGACTCCATTACTCTTGGTGTGATGTTAGCAGGTGTAAAACGCCGGGAGATATACTGGGGAATACTCTGGCGCAGTGCCGGGTAAAATTTAGAGTCAGCGCCAAGGAACATGTCCAGCCCTATCCCGATGTAGTCATTGCCCACCGGAACCTGCACGGCAAAGCCCGAGAAGAACGAAATAACACGCGGAACCGGCTGTTTAGGGAAATAATACCTGACGTGCTTAAAGGCGTCGGTCAGCTCCTGCTCCTGCGGTGACAAATCCTTAAACTTTTCATTCACAGCCGCCTGCAGAGCCTTGTAGTCGGGATTGCTGAGGATCGCCCTTAGGTTTTGATAATACGCCGTGTCGGTTGCCGCACCTGCACTTAACATCCCGCTCATGTAATCCTGATAGAACATCCCATACTTCCTGGCAAGCTGCGGCGCATTCCGGCTCACATTGGAAGAATTCAGGCTTCCCATGTCGCGGTCAAAGCGCTCAATTTTAATCTGCAGGTCAATATTGCTTACATCTACGCTCTTCTTATTCTTGCAACAGGTAAATAACAGGGCAATAAAAAAAAACGAGTAGATTTGAAAACTTCTTTTGAATATCATGTTTTATTAACTGAAGCTAAAGTATGAAAAAACAACTCTTTATCCTTACGGTAGCGCTGTTGCCTCTTTTTTCAAAAGCACAGTCGACCGTTGATAACTTCCAACTTGGTTTTACAACATCGCCAAATATCGCATGGTTTTCGGTAGATGACAACAGAAATGGCGTGTCAAATGACGGCGTCAGAACCGGCTTCTCCTATGGCGTTCTGGCTGACCTCGGCTTTGCCAGGAATTATTACTTCTCTACCGGATTTACCCTGACTTCTGTCAATGGAAAGACCTCTCGTACGGAGGGTGGCAATACGTACTATAGCGACGTATATAAGATTCGCTACATTGATGTGCCGCTGACTCTTAAGCTGAAGAGCAATCCCAATCAGATGGGCAGATTCTATGGGCAGTTCGGACTGGGCATGGGAGTGAAGACGAGTGCCAAAGGTACTTCTTCTTCTAAGTTGCTTGGCGAAACACCAGTAGAGACGGATAACGCACGTATTGACGACGTGAATACGTTCAGGCTGAGTCTCGTTGCCGGAGCCGGTGCCGAATGGGCAGTTAAGGACAATTTAAGTATTCTTACCGGCCTGACCTATAATAATGGCTTTACAAAGGTGGTTTCGGGCAATCCGGGAATGAAAAACTCATACCTGGCGCTAACGCTGGGCGTGTTTTTTTAGCAGGGTCTGTAACAGTGCGGCAAGGTGCAGGAGCGAGGTTTTCGCCTCCTCGTTACCAGGACTGAAGTCTTCCGCTATAGCCGCTTTATCCCGGAGAGGATGAAGGCTGTCCGGTCAGCTCTTATCCCTCCAGATAAGCCCTGCTCACCGAAACTTACCGGCCGTACCAGACATTTTTTTATTTAAACTTTGAAATATATAACAGGCAATTACAATGAAGATAGCGCTGGGTCAGTTAAACTACCACATTGGTAATTTCGATTCAAATACAGAGAAGATCATAGAGACGATAGAAAAGGCAAAATCGCAAGGGGCAGACCTGGTCGTTTTTGCTGAGCTTGCCGTCTGCGGATATCCGCCCCGCGACTTTCTCGAGTTCACCGAATTTGTTGAACTCTGCGAGAATTCAGTGGCCAGGATTGCGGAGGCTTGCCAGGGCATTGCCTGCATCGTGGGTACTCCCACCAGGAATCCGCGCATTGAAGGAAAAGATCTCTTCAATTCTGCTTGTTTCATTGAGAACGGCAAGGTTAAAGCGACGGTCAATAAGGCTCTCCTGCCCACTTATGATGTCTTTGACGAGTACCGGTACTTTGAGCCGTCGCCCGAGTTTAGCTGTGTGGAGTTTATGGGACAAAAGATCGCCCTCACTATTTGCGAGGATCTTTGGAATATTAACGATAATCCGCTGTATATCACCGCTCCAATGGATCGGCTTATTGCTGAAAGCCCCGATCTGATGATCAACATTGCAGCTTCTCCATTTGCCTATAATCATGACGATAACCGCTTTAAGATATTGAGCGATAACAGCAGGAAGTATCATCTTCCCTTGTTGTACGTAAACCAGGTTGGTGCGCAGACCGAGATCATTTTTGACGGGGGCTCCTTTGTCTTCAACGAAAACGGCGAGATGCTTGATCAGCTGAAGTATTTTGAAGAAGATCTACGGGTATATGAATTTAACGGGGGGCGCATCCTCGGGCATCAGCCCGTCCCATACAGCCCCTGGCCCGATATTGAACAGATCCATCAGGGTCTGCTGCTTGGTATCAAAGACTACTTCGGTAAGTCCGGATTCAGCAAGGCAGTACTTGGGCTTTCCGGAGGAATAGACTCTGCTGTCGTTTGCGCGCTTGCAGCAGAAGCACTCGGCCCTGAAAACGTAACCGCGGTACTCATGCCCTCCAGGTTCTCCACTGATCATTCCATTAAAGATGCAATGGATCTGGTAGAAAATCTCGGCTGTAACCACTATGTAGTGCCGATCAAGGAAGCTGCAGACGCCTTTGAGCATATGCTTGAACCTGCGTTTAAAGGATTGCCGTTCAATGTCACAGAAGAAAATATCCAGGCGCGCTGCCGTGCTATAATTGTGATGGCCTTCTCAAACAAGTTCGGATACATCCTGCTCAATACCTCAAACAAGAGCGAGTGTGCTGTTGGATATGGCACATTATACGGCGACATGGCAGGAGCCATCTCGGTGCTGGGGGATGTTTATAAGACCCAGGTGTACCAGCTTGCCAATCATATCAACAGGGAGCGCCAGATCATTCCGCAGAATAGTATTGTTAAACCGCCTTCCGCTGAATTAAGACCTGGACAAAAAGACAGTGACTCCTTGCCAGATTATGACGTTCTTGACAGTCTTCTATATCAGTACGTAGAGCTCAAGAAGAGCTCGCGCGATATTATCGCTCAGGGCTTCGATGAAGAACTGGTGCGAAAAGTAATTAAGATGGTTAATAAGGCCGAGTTTAAGCGGTACCAGACACCTCCGATATTGCGTGTTTCGCCCAAAGCATTCGGCATGGGCCGTCGTATGCCTATTGTTGGCAAGTATCTCTCCTAAAATTCCTGCAGGAAGCTCCGGGCCTTATATGTGCTTGAGGCCGGGCTTCCTGCCTTTATACGCTTTCTGCATTGTTTTCCCGGTGTCATCCGCATGTAACAAACTCGTAGTGAGGTAGTAAGCGGCATGTTTTGTGCGTTTAGACTGGTACACACGCACAGATAAAAATTCCAGACGCTGATCTTCCGGTCTCCCCACCGACTGCAGGTCGCCCTTCTGGTGTTTTTTCCACAGTGCTTTTGTTGTGAAGAAAGGAAAGTAGAAAAAGATGAAAAAGCTGCTGTTATTATTATTAGTCACAAGTACCATATTGTCGGCCTGTTCTTCCTATAACTATTACGCAGTAGGCAGTAAGAAGGCTGATATTTCGAAATACCATACCTATGCATGGGTGCCCGGCAACGAGCTGAAGGCGGACGGGTATTATGAAAACAGCGTTGCTGAGGAGAGGATCATCGAGTCGGCCAACCAGGTGTTAAGCAACCGCGGAATGCAGTTGGATACCAAAAAACCCGATTTGCTGATCCGGTACACGGCGATGGTGAAGGACAAGACGCGTGCGATCAGCGCACCGGTTTATTACCAGTCCCCTTCTTATCTTGTTCCCCGCATGGCGTACTACCGGGGGTACCGGGTATTTTATTACTCGTACACCCGTCCGTTTCCCGTATATGTAGGAAATGACGAGAGGGAAGTCGCTTTTGAAGAAGGAAATATCGTGATTGACCTCATCGACCGGAACACATCCAGGGTAATATGGAGAGGCGTAGCGAAAGGCGAGGTTAATAACCCCGAGAAGGCTGTGAATGATCTTCCAAAGGTAATAGAAAAGATTTTTGGAAAGCTTCCGGCTTAAAGATCTGGTTTAGTAATGTTTAGTGAGTTAGGTTGGCCGCTCCGGAGAGATCCGGGGCGGTTTTTTTGTTAAGGGGTATTTGTTTTTAAGAGGCCGGGAGGAATATTCTAGCAGCTTGCATCCCCGATATAGTGTGTAGCTCATAAGTGTTTTTTTAAACCCACACTCATGCTGCCGCCGGGCCGGTAGCAAGGATAAGTTGAAGGGGTCTTTTAACCTGAGAGGAGAGTCGTAGAGCGGACCGGATATACGCGATTTGTATAACGGAAGTAAAACTTCACTGCGTCCCGAACATAGCGGGCAGCGCGCGTGTCATTATTTGCTAAGTTTGTTGTTATAACTCTGAATAGTATGAAAATCGCAGCATTGTTACTCTTTACTCTTCTGTCGTTGCCGCCTAAGTCGGTTCACCAGTTTACGATAACAGGAATCGACGGTCAGTCGGTCAATTTAAGCCAGTTTAAGGGCAAGAAGATCCTGATCGTGAACACTGCCTCAAAATGCGGCTTTACGCCTCAGTACGCCGATCTGGAGAAGCTGTGGCAGCAGTACAAAGATAAGGTGGTTATAATAGGTTTTCCCGCTAACAATTTTGGAGGCCAGGAGCCTGGTACTAATGAAAATATCCAGGAGTTTTGCCAGAAGAACTACGGCGTGAGCTTTCTGATGGCGGAGAAGGTAAGCGTGAAAGGCGACGATATGAACGCGCTGTTCAAATACCTCACTGCTGCTCCCAACCCCGATTTTACAGGGGACATCAAATGGAACTTTGAGAAATTTCTCATTGATGAGAACGGTAAGCTAATCCATCGCTTTCGGTCAAATGTGAAACCGACCGATCCGGAGTTGACTAAATATTTGTAGCCGAGGTCGTTGCGCGAAAAGTGAAAATTTATTTTGCAAAAATAAGGCAGTAGTCTATATTTGCAGTCCCAAACGAAAGCAACGAAGCTTTTAAAAGGGAAAAGGAGGCTTAGCTCAGCTGGTTCAGAGCATCTGCCTTACAAGCAGAGGGTCACTGGTTCGAATCCAGTAGCCTCCACGAAAAGGAAAGCCTTTCAGCGGATACTGAAAGGCTTTTTTACTTCACGGGAGTTTAGCTCAGCTGGTTTAGAGCACTACCTCGACAAGGTAGGGGTCACTGGTTCGAACCCAGTAATTCCCACAAAAGAGATCCTGTACGTCGTTGTGCAGAGTGGTTTTCTGAAGACCACCAGGAATCTGTCATCCAACCCACCGCTTGCTTAATAGTAGTTCAATTTCTGGCGTGCCCGCCTATTATGGGTTTTGCTGCAGGGGATTTTGCCGGCGGGCAATTCATGAAGCATTGTTGCCGTTTTCAGGCCGGTATCGTCTGAGACATGTTCCGAATGCTCTGAGACATGTTCGCCTTTTCTGTACCTGTTTCATTACGGCGCTTCAACGACGCATCGGCAGTTCTTTGGTCGCCATCGAAGCGCTACCGAAGGATTGTTGAAGGGATGTTGTGTGAACGTCGATTCGGAGGCAAACATGTCCTGGGCATGTCTCAGGCATGTCGCGAACAAGACTGAGATTCATTCGCATAAATATTAGCGCCCGTTATCTTCTTGCAGATGCGCCCCCGCCGCCAAGTCCTCCAATTCCAATAATGAACCCCAGCCAATAGAAGAAGCCTGTATTGTTCTCTGCATATAAGCCGACATGAAATCCAAAGAGTTTGCCGAGCAATGCAAAGAAGAACATGATGCCATGAATGAGGCCTGAAAAGAAGCCATATTCGTGTGAAGTGTGGCCTGCCGGAGCACAAGACGTTGTAATAACAATAAGGCAAAGCAGGCAGGCTAGTGTAATAAATTGTTTCATTAGAATAATTTGTTTTTTAATGGCAATGAAGCTATCATGTGAAGCAAGGTCTGTTCATTCCCACTTGCCTAAAGCACGCGATAGCTTGAATTGATAAGAGAGTAAAGTTTATACTAGAGGCTCGCACTATACAGATGAGCCTTTGGAGCCTAATACGCTCGAAAAGGTAGAAAGTCGCAGATACAAGCTATTTCTTCAGCGCAATTAATCAGTATAACATATTGAGGACTACGGAAAGCCGGTTTCCGATTGCTGGAGTGGCAGCCCCATCACCCGGTTAATTTTTTCCTCATTAGCGTTTCGGCTGCAACTTATCGAGCCTCCCGGCGTATCAGTAGCAATAAACGAATTATTCACTAAACTTATCAGGAATGAAATTTCTAGCAGTATGCGTACTCTCCATCTTTACTTTTCTTTGCAGCGTTGACGCACAGGTTAATCCGAACCAGGTGTATGTATCCGGCTATTTCAGGAAGGATGGTTCTTTTGTGGCCGGCCACTATAAAACGGTTCAGAATGAAACCAACCGAGACAACTTTACGACGAGGCCTAACGTGAATCCTTATACCGGCAAACCGGGCTATATTGAACCCGATACAAAAAGCACGTACCAGAGCTCCCCTTATACCGGTTATTCCATTCCGGCCTCCAGCGTTCGTACGCCTGGCTATCCTTCTGTCAATACTTACTATCAGGCAAGTCCATGTCCGAGCACTTATTCCCCCTCAACAGGAACTGTTTACACCGGATCCCGGGGCGGCCAGTACTACATTAACAGCAGCGGCAACAAGACTTATATAAAGCGTTAGAGGAATCTTAGAAGGGCATTAGAAAACGGAAGGCTTTATAAATTTTTAAGCGGACGTGTGCGAGCCATAAGCTGCATAACCAGAGCCTTTAACTTATCGGAAGATAGGATAGGCAATAATGAAAGTAAGGTTAGAAAGATGTGCTTTATTCTCGCCGTTCCATTTCTTACAGCTTTCTATTTTTTACCCGAGCGTTTCTTTACCACAGGCCTCAGTGAAAATAGTTACTGTCTACACAAACAGTTACTTGGATTTAACTGCCCAGGCTGTGGTTTCACGAGAGCTACATTCTTCCTCCTTCATGCACAATACTCAAAGGCATTAAGTTTAAACCCGACTGTCGTTTTTCTTCTTCCGATACTGGCTACAGAAATACTTGTAGTGCCGATACACGGGCTTTGGCTAAAAAAAGCAAGATATGTCTTGTATTTAATCTTTTGTATATCACTCTTAATACTTTATCTAATAAGAATTATTAATCACTAAATTATGAAAGCACTAACTAAAATAATTTTATCGATAGCAATCTTGTGCGGTGGCAGCATGTTAGTAGGAGCTATAAGAACTGCAAGTGGCGGATCGACAGGGGGCCTTAGCGCCTTTGTAATCATGCCAGCTATTATTGCCGGCATCGCAGCAATATGGAGGTACAATTCGAACAATAAGACGGAAGACACGAACAAGACTTTGAAGAAAGACTAACTATGTTTGTAGACTATTATGCCGTTCTCGGTGTGGAAAGTGATGCTCCAGACGAAGCCGTAAAAGATGCTTACAAGACGCAAGCTTTAAGATGGCATCCTGACAAAAATGCCGGGACCGACACTACCTCTAAAATGCAGCTTATAAATGAGGCCTATCTGGTTCTTAAGGACCAGGAAGGCCGGAAGCGATATGATAAGGAATATGAAAGATATAAAGAACATCATAAACAAGCGGCATTCTCTGGACGCTCCGGGGCATTCGAGGGAGAAACTGGCAACCAACCACATGGATTTCGAAAGGGCTACGAAGACCAAGACTACACCATTCAGGACGAAACCCTAAGGAAATGGATGGCAAATGCTAGAAAACAAGCAATTGCACTGGCGAAAGAAACCCTAGAAGATATTAAGGGAATATCTAAAGAAAGCGGAAAGGCGATGATTTCAGAGGCATTGTTCGGCTTGGTCAGGCTCGCAATTTTTGGAACTATCATGTCGGTCATTTTTAAAGCGTGCCATTAGGTTAGTGTCCTACAAGCTACCCAGTTTAGAACCGCACAGAAAGTTAGTTTTTAATGGCAATGAAGCTATTATGAGCATCAAGTTTCTATTCATTTCGGTGTGTGTGAAGAGCACATGATGGTTTCATTAGAATTAATTGTTCTTTTTTTCGATATAAAAGGTTTGGTGAAGGTTGTAAGGGATAGTCAAATGTTCCGGTTTATAACCCGGGTCTGTGTCTGAATGGACACTGATCAGCGGGGGGACTCTCGTTTTACTTCTTGTCGTTCTTCGATACATTAGTTGAGTCGGATACAGGCAGCCCTTTTTTTGTCCAGGCCTGAATTCCTCCCTTTAAATTATAAATCTGGGCAAAGCCTTCGTTTTTTAAGACCTCTGCTGCTTTGGCGCTGCGAACTCCGCTTCTGCAATACACGTACACCGGTTTGCTCTTATCCAGGGTTTTGATCTGGGCAGAGAAGGTACTGTCTTTTACATTTATGTTGACGGCTCCCGCTATATGCCCTTTTGCAAACTCAGCCGGAGTGCGAGCATCTAAGAGCGTGTGTTCTTGTTTTGACTGGAGCTTCCTTTCAAACTTCGTTGATTTTAAAGTATCTACGCGGGGCTGTGCCTGAGACCTCGCCGGCGGGCTTAACAGAAACACTCCCAGGAAAGACAATAAAAACAGTACGGTCTTCGGGAGTTTTCTTTCTGCTCGCATGCTTTTGCCGATAGTATTCGCGATGTGTGAACCTTTCATAATGTAAAAATACGAAAGTCTGCTCTATGAGACGAATCGGCTGGTTTGCTAAAGTAGCTGATCGCCATTGTCTTGCATTTTAGCCGCAGGCCAGCTGTGTACTTTCTGTCAAGAATATTTTTAACATTCAAAACTTTATGCTATGTTTGTGCGCCCAAAGACGGGGTACATGGAGGCTTAGCTCAGCTGGTTCAGAGCATCTGCCTTACAAGCAGAGGGTCACTGGTTCGAATCCAGTAGCCTCCACAAGAAAGGAAAACCCTTCAGATTATGTTATCTGGAGGGTTTCTTTTTTTGTGCGCTACGCAACCATTTAAGTCCCGAACGCGCCTTGATAGTGGGAAGCGTTAACCCAAGGCAAGGGTGTTGCGGGCGACTGCCCTTTAAACAGGTATCTGCTGATCGTCAAATTCCCACCGATACTGTTGTTCGATATCCGGAATCTTAGCCCAGTATTTCTTCGCCTTAGGGTCGTTCCTGTGTTCCAGCAGCAAGGCGATGTCAAATATTTTTCCTTTATCTGAAGCGGATTCCTGATAACGTTCGAGCGGTACTGGTAACACAGAGAAGCCGCAAATCAGAGTTCTGGCGTCTTTGTCGTATGAAAAGAGATCAAACATCTCCTCATTTGTTGGATTAAAATCAAATATCGTCTTCATATTCCGCTCCTGTAAGTGCGTCTAAAATAGCATTAGGATGAAATTTCAGGGGCTGTTATTTTAAACCTGTCTGTAACGCGGGCTGTCGGTCTACAGGGCAACTCCCGATGAAAGAGTTGTTCCAGGCCATGCTTCTGCTGCGCGACAGGTTCAGGGCATCATAGTCTTCCCAAAATTATGTAGTTTTATCGCCTGCTATTCTATCAGGCGCAGCCTGGAGGAATAGCAGGCTCCATACTAAGAACAAAATTCAAAATAAGATAGTGAATGACTAAAGAACAGGAACGCGATGAGCTGCATCGCGCCATATGGCAGATTGCCAACGATCTGAGAGGAAGTGTGGACGGCTGGGATTTCAAGTCCTATGTGCTGGGGATCTTGTTTTATCGCTTTATTTCTGAAAACCTGACAAGCCATATCAACAAGGCCGAACGCGATGCGGGCAATAGCAGCTTTGACTATGCCGCCATCAGTGATGAGGAGGCGGAGCTTGGCCGCGAAGACACGCTGAACGAAAAGGGCTTTTATATTTTGCCCTCCGAGCTGTTCCAGAATGTGCAGCAAAATGCGGCTGGCAATAAAGATCTGAACGTAGACCTGCACCGCATTTTTAAGGGCATTGAGGCATCAGCCAGAGGGACCGACAGCGAAGATGACCTGAAGGGGCTTTTTGACGACGTAGATGTAAACAGCAATAAGCTGGGCGGAACGGTTGAGCAGCGCAACGCCCGGCTGGTGAAGATATTAAACGCGATTGCGGGCTTGAAACTGGGCGACTACCAGGACAATAGCATTGACGCCTTTGGCGATGCTTACGAATACCTGATGACCATGTACGCCAGCAATGCCGGTAAATCGGGGGGCGAATTTTTTACCCCCCAGGAAGTATCGGAGCTGCTGGCCGAAATTACGGTAGTGGGCCGCACTGAGGTGAACAAAGTGTACGACCCGGCCTGTGGTTCTGGCTCCTTACTGCTGAAGTTTGCTAAAGTATTAGGGAAGGACAACGTGCGCCAGGGCTTCTACGGGCAGGAAGTGAACATCACCACGTATAACCTGTGCCGCATCAACATGTTCCTGCACGACATTAACTTCGAGAAGTTCAACATCGCCCATGGTGACACCTTGCTTCACCCCATGCACTGGGACGACGAGCCTTTTGATGCCATCGTTTCCAATCCGCCGTATTCCATCAAGTGGGAGGGAGATGCCAATCCTTTGCTGATCAACGACCCTCGTTTCTCCCCTGCAGGGGTGCTGGCCCCAAAGAGCAAAGCCGATCTGGCCTTCACCATGCACATGCTTTCCTGGCTGGCTACCAGCGGAACGGCCGCCATTGTTGAATTTCCAGGCGTGCTTTACCGGGGCGGGGCTGAGCAAAAGATCCGCAAATACCTGATTGACAATAACTACATAGACGCGGTGATACAGCTGCCGCCCGACCTGTTTTTCGGTACCACCATCGCCACCTGCATCATTGTGCTGAAGAAGAGCAAGAAAGACAATGCTACTTTGTTTATTGATGCTTCTGCAGAGTTTGTGCGCGGCGGAAATAAGAACAAGCTTTCTGAAAAGAACCGCAGGAGAATCCTGGACGCCTTTATAGCCCGGGAGGACGAACTGCACTTTGCGCACCTGGTGCCTAATGCCGCCATTGCCGAAAACGACTACAACATCGCGGTCAGCAGCTATGTAGAACAGGAAAACACCAAAGTGGAGACCGATATAGCGGAGCTGAACCAGCGCATCGCGGAAATTGTGGCCCGACAGCAGGAATTACGGACTGCCATTGATGCTATTGTCAACGATCTGGAAAGCTAGTAAAGGCAGCAGCATGAATAAGGAATTACAGTTTTTAATTTACAGTACACCACAATTCAATACAAAAATAAATGTGGTGGTAAAGGATGAGACTATTTGGCTGACGCAGAAAGCGATGGCTGAATTGTTTGGAGTACAGGTGCCGGCCATCAGCAAACATTTAAAGAATATTTTTAAAGAAGGAGAGCTTGAGGAAAACATGGTTATTTCCATTTTGGAAACAACCACTCCACACGGCGCTATAGCCGATAAAACACAGTCGAAAGATACTAAGTTCTATAATCTGGATGCCACCGAACAACAAAGGAGGGGAAACTATGAGTAAGATAGATGAGTTGCTAGAGAAAATGTGCCCGGAGGGAGTGGAGTGGAAGAGGATTGGAGATATCTGTAAACGTATAGTATCGGGTGGTACTCCATCTACGGGTAGAAGAGAGTTCTATGGTGGTTCGATACCTTGGTTAAGAACGCAGGAAGTAAACTGGAGCGATATCTATTCGACATCTGTTACAATTACAGAAGACGGCCTGAGGCAGTCTTCTGCTACCTGGATTCCGGAAAACTGTGTAATCGTTGCTATGTATGGCGCAACAGCAGCAAAAGTGGCGGTCAACCGGATTTCATTAACAACAAACCAAGCTTGTTGCAATCTTCAGATCAATGAATCTACGGCCGACTTCAAATATGTTTACTACTGGCTGTGTAATGAATATCTAAATCTAAAATCGTTAGGTGAGGGTAGTCAATCAAATATCAACGGACAGAAAGTCAAAAATTATCCAATCCCCATCCCCCCGCTTCCCATTCAGGAAGAGATCGTAAAAATACTGGACAGCTTTACAGCGCTGGAGGCGGAGCTGGAGGCGGAGCTGGAGGCGCGTTCCGCGCAATATGAATACTACCGGAATAAACTGCTCGCATTTGAAGGTGAAGATGTAGAATGGAAGAGCTTGGGAGAAGTGGGAAAGGTTTGTATGTGCAAGAGAATATTCAAAGACCAAACTCAGTCGTCGGGAGACATCCCGTTTTATAAGATAGGAACATTTGGTAAGAAGCCAGATGCCTTCATATCGAGTGCCTTGTACAGTGACTTTAAGAAACGTTTTTCGTTTCCTAAAAGAGGTGATGTCTTGATTTCAGCGTCGGGAACGATCGGTAGAACTGTCGTTTATGATGGGGAAGATGCATATTTTCAAGATAGTAATATCGTTTGGATAGATAATGATGAAAAATTTGTTTTAAACAAGTTTTTAATGCATTACTATCAGGTTGTTAGATGGCAAACGGATACGGGAGGAACAATATCCCGGCTCTATACTGATAACTTAAAAAAAGCAAGAATTCCCATCCCTCCCCTTGCCGAGCAAGAGCGCATTGTAACCATCTTAGACCAGTTCGACGCTTTGGTGAACGACATATCGAAAGGCCTGCCGGCAGAGATAGCAGCCCGCAGGCAGCAGTATGAGCATTACCGGAACAGGTTGTTGACGTTTAAACAGAAGCAATAATTCCGGACGAAAATAGCAGACAGGAAGGTTGAAATGATCGGGGTGCCGAACGGAGCATTCCGCTGAATAGATACTTTCCTGTCGAACCGAATCTTAAAAATTCTTTAATTTGAAAGGAATACACCTTCAGAAAAAAGAGCAGGAATGAAAGAGTACAGCCTTATTTCAGAGAACAGCGAAAGTACCGTCGTTGCCGAATACATATCGGGATTCAAAAGAGAGACGTCTTATCAGAGCGAGGCCGAGCTCGAAAAGGCGTTCATCGCTTTGCTGGAGCAGCAGGCCTACGTCTTTTTGCCCATTGCTAAAGAAAAGGACCTGATCGATAACCTTCGTTTGCAGTTAGAGACGCTGAACAACTACCGCTTCAGCGAAAAAGAGTGGAAAGACTTTTTCAGCGGCAAACTGGCTAATGCCAATAGCGGCATTGAAGAGAAAACTACCCTGATTCAGGAAGATTATATTCAGTTGTTGCACCGCGATGACGGCTCTGTCAGGAACATCCGCTTAATCGATAAGGAGAACATCCATAACAACAGCCTGCAGGTGATCAATCAGTATGAAACAGAGGAGGGCAGGCGCCCCAGTCGCTACGATGTAACAGTGCTGGTAAATGGCTTGCCGCTGGTTCATATAGAACTCAAGAAAAGGGGCGTTAGTCTTCAGGAAGCCTTTAACCAGATCAACCGCTATAACCGCGAGTCGTTCTGGGCAGGCACGGGCCTGTTTGAGTATGTGCAGCTCTTCATCATCTCTAACGGCACTCTGACCAAATACTACAGCAATACCACCCGCTACACCCATATCCGGGAGAAAGGCAAAGAGAGTAGCTCCAAAAAGAGTAAAAGCAGCAATAGCTACGAGTTCACGTCCTGGTGGTCTGATGCCAGCAACAAGCCCATTCTCGATTTGATGGACTTCGGTAAAACGTTCTTTGCCCGCCATGCTTTGCTGAACATCCTGACCCGCTACTGCGTGTTCACGTCTGATAAGCTGCTGCTGGTGATGCGCCCCTATCAGATCGTGGCCACCGAACGTATTCTGGGGAAGATCAACGTGTCAAACCAATACAAGAGATACGGAAGCATAGACGCCGGCGGCTATGTATGGCACACCACGGGAAGCGGCAAAACACTTACGTCGTTCAAAACCGCTCAACTGGCGAGCGGGCTGCCTTTTATCGGGAAGGTGATCTTTGTGGTAGACCGCAAAGATCTGGACTACCAGACGATGAAGGAGTACGACAAGTTTGAACGCGGAGCCGCTAACAGCAATACCAATACGGCGGTACTCAGAAAGCAGCTCGGCGATCCGGATGCCAGGATCATCATCACCACCATTCAGAAGCTGTCTATTCTGATCAAGAAGCAGAAAAGCCATTCCATATATGGCAAACAGGTGGTCTTCATTTTTGATGAGTGTCACCGCTCACAGTTTGGCGATATGCACGAGGCCATTACAAAGAGCTTCAAAAGATACTATCTGTTCGGTTTTACCGGTACGCCCATCTTCGCCATCAATGCCAGCAGCGGAGGCAAGGCGCACCTGAAAACAACAGTACAGGCGTTTGGCTGCTACCTGCATGGAGAGCCCACGCACTGCCCGGCCGCCCTGCACCAGTCGCCCATCCATACCTATACGGTGATAGATGCCATAGCCGACAAAAATGTGCTGCCTTTCCGGGTTGACTACATCAGCACCATGAAGGAAAAGGAAGGCATCGAAGACAGGAAAGTAAGGGATATTGACCGGGACAGGGCCCTGATGGCTCCGCAACGCATAGCTAATAACGTCGCTTATATACTGAGGCACTTCGATCAGAAGACCAGCCGCAACAGCAAACCCTATCAAATGACGGCCCTGATGAACGTATATGAAGTGGCTTCGGCAAAAGACCGCAGCAAGATTGAGGAGGTGAAAGAGAAAATACGCCTCAGCGGCTTCAACTCCATCTTTGCCGTGGCTTCTATTGATGCCGCCCGCCTGTACTACGACGAGTTTAAGCGCCAGCAAACAGAGGTCCCCGAACTGGCGCGCCTGAAAGTGGCTACTATTTTCAGCTTTGGTCAGAACGATGAAGAAGACGGGCTCGAGGATGAGAATTCGGAGTCAACCGAAGGGCTTAGTGCAAGCGACCGCGACTTCCTGGATAGGGCGATAGAAGACTATAATCAAACTTTCAAAACTAATTACGATACCTCGCCCGACAAGTTCCAGAACTACTACAAGGATGTTTCGCTCCGGATGAAAAACCGGGAGATCGATCTGCTGATCGTAGTGAACATGTTCCTTACCGGCTTTGATGCAACCACGCTTAACACCCTGTGGGTGGACAAGAACCTGCGGATGCATGGCCTGCTGCAAGCCTACTCCAGAACGAACCGCATCTTGAATGCTGTGAAGAGCTTCGGTAACATTGTTTGCTTCAGAAACCTGGAGGAAGCCACCAACAAGAGTTTAGCCCTGTTTGGTAATAAGGAGGCCCGGGGCATTGTATTGCTCAAAACCTACGCCGAATACTACCACGGATACCAGGAGGAAAGAAAGGAGGTGCCCGGCTATTACGAGCTGGTACATCGCTTGCTCGAAAAGTTTCCTGTCGGCGTGCGTATCCTGGGCGAAGAAGATAAAAAGGAGTTCATCCGCCTGTACGGAAACATCCTGAAGCTGCTGAACATCCTGAGATCCTTTGACGAATTTGAAGGCAACGAAATACTCAGCGAGCGCGATTTTCAGGACTACCACAGCATGTACATCGAGCTGTATAATGAGTTTCGAAATGTGGGCAGGGGCGATAGCGAGAACGTGAATGATGACATCGTTTTCGAAATGGAGCTGATCAAGCAGGTAGAGATCAATATCGATTATATCCTGATGCTGATCCGCAAATACCGTGATAGCCATCTGGAGGATAAGGAGCTGGCATTAAGTATCTCCAGGGCCATAGACTCCAGCATTGATCTGAGGAACAAAAAGGAGCTGATAGAGAAGTTTGTAGCCTCCTTAACCCCTGCTTCAGACGTAGATGACGAGTGGCTGGCTTATGTGAAACAACAAAAGAAGGCCGAGCTGGATCAGATCATCGCAGACGAGAACCTGAAGGAGGGGGAAACCTATACGTTTATCAACAATGCCTTCAAGAACGGCGAAATTCAGTCGGCAGGAACGGCCTTTGCAAACATCCTTCCCCCGGTATCACGGTTTACGCCCACCGGCGACAGGATGCGCAAGAAGGAAACGGTGCTGGCGAAGCTGATGGCCTACTTCGACAGGTATTTTAACATCACGAGTGGCGGGGTTTAGGCGATTAAATGGATTAGCATGGGGCTGCAACCAATTAGCAGCATTGCCCCAGAAGGGAACAGCCTGAAAAATGGGCTGAATTACGTAACCTCTTTTGATGCAGGTACGTAAGAGGAGACAAACGCTCCTATGCTATGAAATTTCTATCTCCCTCAGAAAAACTCTCAGAAGCTCAGACCCAAACGGGACTCAAGTATATTGTACGGGAAAGCCTTGCCGGGGAAGCAATGGTTAATTTGACTGGAGGGACGTTCCTGGTCTCCATGGCGGTTTTCATGGGGGCTTCCAACTTTCAGATTGGTCTGCTCGCTTCGCTGCCTATCTTCACAAACGTATTTCAGCTGCTGTCTATCTGGCTCGTCCAGAAGTATAATAACCGGCGCGCCATTGCAGTGCTTACTTCATTTGTGGCGCGACTTGCACTTCTGGCGATCGGCGCTATTCCCTTTGTTTTTGGGAAAGGAGCCAGTGTCAACTTTCTGATCGCATTGCTGACTCTCCACTATTTCTTTGGATCATTAGCGTCTGCCAGCTGGAACTCCTGGATGAAGGACCTGGTACCTGAGAAAGTGCTCGGTCAGTACTTCTCTCACCGGACGCGGCTTATGCAGATTCTGAGTATCACCACCAGCTTGCTCGTGGCGTTTTTCATAGATTTCATGAAGGTACACCATCCCGATATGCTGAACCTCACGTACTTCGTGATGTTTCTGCTGGGAGCCGGTGTAGGGATGCTGGGTGTTTACCTCCTTTCAAGAGCTCCTGAGCCTAAAGGTGAGCAGCTGCAGGGTGATCTCTTTGGCTCGTTTAACAAGCCGCTAAACGACACCAACTTCAGAAAGCTGATCGTGTTCAACTCGTTCTGGAGCTTCGCGCTGGATCTGGCGGTACCTTTTTTCTCTGTCTACATGATGAAGACCATCGGTTTGCCTTTGTCTTACGTAATGGCCTTTACTATTCTTGGACAGCTGAGCAGCATCCTGTCGCTGAAGGTCTGGGGAAGGTATGCCGATAGTTATAGTAATAAGACCGTTATCCGCCTCTGTGCGCCGGTATATATCGCCTGCATTTTCGCCATGGCGTTTACCGCGCTTCCTGAGGATAAACTGTACAGCGTTGTTCTGCTTGCTTTTATTAACATCTTCAGTGGTATTGCCACAGCGGGCATCAATCTCTCAATCAATAACATTGGCATTAAACTGGCTCCCCGCGAGGATGCAATGACGTATATGGCGGTAAAGAATATTATCGTTTCATTATGTGCAGCCTCTGCGCCTTTGATCGGCGGTCTTCTCGGCGATTTCTTTTCTCATCACGAACTTGCCTGGCGCATCCGCTGGGAAGGTGCTGGCGCAACTACCATTATTCAGATCTTTGACCTGAAAGGACTGAACTTTTTCTTTGTGATAGGGGGCTCCTGGCTGTGTTATCGCTGAGGCTTTTAAACGGCATCAGGGAGCATGGGGAAGTGCAGAAGGAGGAAGTGCTTGCTCATGTTCAAGGCAGGCTTCGTGCACACCTGACTGGCAATACAGCATCCAAAGCCTGGGCTCCTGTTTTTCGTCCCGCGCTGGTCCTAAACTCCTTTAGACGCCGGTTATTCCTTCATAAGTAAGGCAGTCACATCAGAGTTCTGCTAAAAATGCATCCATATGCTGTGCTCCCAAGCGGGAGATGAAGCTCAACGGTTCTTTGTGCCCATTAAAGAAACAGATACACTTTCAAGAATTCCTGCAATCGGCCTAACAGCGCTCTCTATAGTGGCGAATAAGGCCGCAAGAGGGATGAAGTGTTCTCTTACAAACAGATCGTCTCTGGCGGGTATTTGACCGTTCCGGCGACGCGAATCTGAGGGAAATACGGTTCATCTCCTGGACGTATTCCGGTCAGTGAGGCTGTGTCATACCAGTGGCAGAACCTTCCTTTCGAACTCCTGACCTGGCCGGGGAGAGGGGTGGTTGCCTGCCTTCCCTGAGACAGGTGCGGGACTGGTGCGAGACTTCTGCGCCCTGGCGTTTATCTTTTTACAATGCCGCTCCGGCGCCGCTTCGAATTTTCTCCGGGTGGCATCGGAGCCGGATTGAAGCGGCATCGGAGAAATGTTATAGAAAAGGTAGGCAAGGGGCGAACTTGTCTGCCGGCATTCCCGAACTCGTCCAGGGCGGCGGGGCCTGAAATTGGGGACGTACCTGTTTTTTTAGCCTGACAAATCCGGACAATTCAAGACAAATCCAGACAATTCCGGACACGCGGTCCTGAAAATTAGCTTGCTGCGAATTTGTTCTCTACGTTTGTTCCGTCGGATAGCACTAGCGATGAAAAAAAATGGCACGAACAGGAATTAACAAATAAAACTTAATCAAAATGCAAGAAAATAGAGTTGAAATCGGTGTCTTTATCCAGCAAGCTGCGGCAGTAGCAAAGCTTCCTGGTATTGTTCTTGCAACTGGCAGGTGGGCAGGAACTATAAGACGAAAGGCCCAGAGAAGAAAGCTTTTAGTTATGAATACGTTATTCCCCACTGAGCCGACCGTGCCGCAGGGCTTTTTTTATACTTCCGGCTTTATTACTGAGTCGGAAGAGGACCAATTGCTCAAGGCAATAGCGGAAACAGAGCTTCATACGTTCAACTTCCATGGTTATGAGGCGAAGAGGAAGGTGGCCAGTTTTGGCTACGACTGGAGCTTCGAAAGCAGGGAGCTCTCGAAAGGCAGGGACATACCCCCGGCTTTTCTGTTCCTTGTTTCGCGGGTGGCCGAGTTCCTGAAGGTTAAAGAAGAAGAAGTGGGCGAGCTTCTTGTGACCGAGTATCCGGAGGGGGCGGTGATCAACTGGCATCGCGATGCACCTCCTTTTGATATCATTGCAGGTATTTCTCTCTTAGCAGATTGCAGCTTTCGTTTCAGACCCTACGAGAAGGCCAGGCAAAGCCGTAAATCTCTGATTTCAATTCCTGTGAGTCGCCGTTCCTTGTATGTGATGAAAGGCGAGTCGCGCAGTAACTGGGAACATAGCATTTCTCCTGTGAAGCATACGCGGTATTCAATCACACTTCGGACCCTGAGGAAGTAAGCCTGCTGGAGCGAAATTTGTTCATATACAGAGAAAGCAGAATGATGAAGCGTGATCTGAAATTTGAAAGGGAGCCGTCGGGCAGGTGGTATGTTGTGTTGCCCGAGTACCCGGGGCCGAAAGCGGACCTGCAGATGGTTGCCGGTGCGGACACGATGCTTGAGCGGATTGCTGAGGGCCGAACAGTTTGTGTTCTGACAGTTTCTGATGCAGATTTTGAAGAAGCAGATGTGCTGAAGCTAATCCAGGGATATCATGGGGAGCACGGCGATTATCTGCTTGAACACTATCGGAATAGCCGGGTCAATCATAAGATGTGGCTTTGTCCCGTGGTGACGTATGTCTTTGGCCGGCTCCCGGAACATATTTACATCAGGAGCCGGGAGGATTTTCTTCCTTTTCCGGCTCCTGAGGGGTAGTTTAGTTCAGGCTTACCAGATCTGAACCCTTTTATCTTCGGGGAGCCACAGAGCGTCGCCTTTCTTTACTCCGAAGGCTTTGTAAAATTCTGTGACATCTGAGAAAGGACCGTTTACGCGGAGGAACGCCGGTGAGTGCACGTCCGTCATGATCTGATTTGCCAGGTTTTCGTCCCGTGTGTTATAAAGCCAGCCTAATGCGTAGCCGAGGAAGAAGCGCTGCAGCGGGCTGAGTCCGTTGATTGGCTTGTTCTCTTTGTACTGCTCCGTTTTCTTGAAGGCATCAAGGCCAAGGACAATTCCGCCGAGGTCGGCTATATTTTCGCCCAGTGTTGCCTTTCCGTTCACATGCAGGCTGTCGAGCACCACATAGCTGCTAAACTGTTTTGCCAGCATGTCCGCCTTTTTCGAAAATTTAACCGAGTCTTCTGCTGTCCACCAGGAGCGGAGGTTACCCTTCTCGTCGTATTGTCTTCCCTGGTCGTCAAAGCCGTGGGTGATCTCGTGTCCGATTGTTGACGCCGCCGCATATCCGTAAACTACCGCATCATCTACGTTTTCATCCTTTGCTCCCGGAATCAGGAATATAGCAGCTGGCAGCGTGATCTCGTTGTTGGAGGGACTGTAGTTGGCGTTGTAAGTTTGAGGAGCCATGTTCCATTCTGAGTGATCCACCGGCTTGCCCAGGCGATCGATATTATGCTGGTATTGCCACTGGTTGGCGCGCAGCACGTTTCCTGCGTAGCTTTTACGATCTATCATGAGCTTTGAGTAGTCTTTCCACTTGTCAGGATAGCCTACTTTGGCTTTCATCTTGTCGAGCTTGAGGAGGGCCTTCTTCTTTGTTTCGGCTCCCATCCAGTCGAGTTTGTTAATATGTTCACGATAAGTGACTCTTACCGCCTCTACGAGATCTTCATATCTTTTCTTCGTTTTCTCAGGAAAGTAGTCTTTCACAAACAACTGTCCCAGGAGCTCGTCGAGCAGGTCGTTCTCTGTTGTGAGCACTCTCTTCCATCTGGGCAGCTGTTCTTTTACTCCTCTTACAGAGGTTTGATAGAAGCGGAAGTCCTCTGTTTCTATTGCCTTGTTCAGGTAAGGAGCGAAGGATGATACCAGGTGCCAGCGCAGGTAAGCCTTCCACGCCTCAAGCGGGAATTTTTTCAGGGCCTGGCTGACGGCCTGATAGTACTCCGGCTGACCGATGATCACTGAGTCTGCTTTTTTTATTTGCAGGCTGTTAAGCACCTGCGGCCATGCTAAGCCGGGAATTGCGCTTTCCAGTTTGCCTGCAGCGTACTTGTTGTAGTTTTTATAGGGATCGCGCAGGTCCTCAAGTTTCCGCGAGTTTTGCGCAAGGTAGGTTTCGATAGCAAATACCTCCTCTGCAGCTTTCTTTGCCTGCGCTTGCGGCAGGCCGGAGAGTGAGAGCATAGTTGGCAAATGCCTGTTGCGATAATCCTCCCGTATGTCCGCCGTGCGCTTGTCGGTGTTAACGTAGTAGTCACGGTTTGGCATGCCCAGGCCCCCCTGGTAGAACTGGAGCATCATCTTTTCGCTGTTCTTATCGTCCTGCCCTACATAGGTTCTGAACAGGCTGCCTGCTCCGATACCATTCATTGCTGCAGACACCAGAGGCACTTCTGCGACACTTTTCATCTGGTCGATCTTTTGCATCTGCTCTTTCAGAGGGGCGATGCCCTGGCGTTCAATGCCGACCGTATCCATTCCGGAGAAATAGAAGTCGCCGATCTTCTGCTTGTCGCTTCCCTGAGGAGCGTTGGCGTTCATGGCATCGACGCTGATCTTTTTCAGCTTCTCGCGTACTTCTTCTACGATGAGGTTGCCGATCCCCCAGGAAGGATAGGCTGCGGGTACCGGATTGCTCTTCAGCCATGCGCCGTTGGCGTAGCGGAAGAAATCTTGCGCGGGACTTACAGTTGAATCAATGTTCTTGTAAACAGGGTCGTGTTCGGCAAAGGTTTTCGTCTGGTCCTTGCAAGAGGCAAGGCAGATGAGGATGCCGACCGGTAGAAAGCTTAATGAGCTGGTTTTAAACATAAAATATTTGAAGTATTAAGGTGCAAATTACGGGTGTTCAGCAGTGAATGTCAATTTTTAACGTAAATAAAGGGGAGAATACTATTTAACGAAAGTATCTAAAAATTGTAATTTTGCAGGCTTAATCAAGAAATTATGGAAAGAGGACCTATTTCTCAGTTTATAGAAAAGAACTACCGCCATTTTAATGCTGCAGCATTGGTTGATGCAGCTAAGGGGTATGAAGTGCATTTGGAAGAGGGTGGAAAGATGATGATCACCCTGGCGGGAGCTATGAGTACTGCCGAACTCGGTATTTCTCTGGCAGAAATGATCAGACAGGACAAGGTGGCAATTATTTCCTGCACAGGAGCCAACCTCGAGGAAGATATTATGAACCTGGTGGCTCATACGCACTACAAGAGGGTTCCTAATTACCGCGACCTGAGTCCGAAAGAAGAATGGGATCTTTTGGAAAACGGTTATAACCGGGTTACCGATACCTGTATTCCTGAAGAGGAAGCCTTCAGAAGGATACAGCGTCATATCTTCAAGATCTGGAAAGATGCCGAGGAGAAAGGCGAGCGGTATTTCCCTCACGAATATATGTACAAGCTGCTTCTGAGCGGCGTGATGAAGGAGGATTACGAGATCCCTGTAGAGCACAGCTGGATGATTGCTGCGGCTGAGAAGAACCTGCCCATCATCGTTCCGGGATGGGAAGACAGCACAATGGGTAATATCTTCGCTTCTTACGTGATCAAGGGCGAGCTTAAGGCTTCTACCATGAAGAGCGGCATTGAGTATATGACCTGGCTGGCTGACTGGTACCGTGGCAACTGTGGCGGAAAAGGTATCGGCTTTTTCCAGATCGGCGGCGGGATTGCGGGCGACTTCCCTATCTGCGTAGTGCCTATGCTCTATCAGGACCTGGAAATGCATGATGTGCCTTTCTGGAGCTATTTTTGTCAGATCTCAGACTCTACTACCTCGTACGGGTCGTATTCAGGTGCTGTACCGAATGAAAAGATCACATGGGGTAAACTGGACATCCACACCCCTAAGTTCATAGTAGAATCGGATGCGACAATTGTAGCGCCGCTGATCTTTGCATGGGTTTTGAAACAATAATAAAAACCGAATTAATTCCAAACTGTATACAATAGTATCAGTAAGTAAATAGTCGATAAAAAGGCGCTTTATTTATGAATAAAGCGCCTTTTTCTGTATTATTTAGAACGAATATAAATTATTTTTACAGGTCATCTAAATGTCACAGATCATTTAATAAATTATACTTTTGTCATCCGAAATTGTGATTTAAAACACAATTTCAATTTTACATTTTAAAATTATCGTAAAATAGTAATATGAGAAGCATCTCATTGGTTTTTAGAAGTGTTGCAAAATCATTAATCTTAGTTTCTGCTCTAAGTTTCGGTATTCAGGCAAACGCGCAAAATGCTACTGATGCAAATCCAGTTGCTGAGCAAAGTACCGCCGGAGCGGCTACAGCTGCCTCTGCAGGTGCAGCCGCGAAGGGCGACGCGAACGCGGGAGCGTCTCTTTTTAAGCAAAAGTGTACTTCCTGTCACGCCATGAACCGGACGGTTGTGGGGCCTGCCCTCAAGGGGGTCCATGAGCGTCATGACGAAGCATGGCTGATTAAGTGGATCAAGAACTCACAGGCACTGGTAGCGGCCGGTGACCCTGCTGCGGTGAAAGTATTCAACGAATACAACAAGACCGTGATGACTCCTTTTCCGGAGCTGAGTGATGACGATGTACGGAACATCCTTGCTTACATTCAGGTAGAGGGCGATAAGCCGGAAGGCGGAGCTGCGGCACAGGGTGGTGCACAAGGCGGAAGCAACGCCGGCGGCGAAAGCAGCGGGGGTGAGTAACTTCATGCTGGGCGGGCTTGCCGTGGTCGTGATCATCGCTTTGCTGGTGATTCTGGTTCTGAACCGGGTGATCAAGACCCTCGAAAGATTGCTTCTTCAGAAGCAGGGCGTTGTGATTGAGGAAGAGCCGGTTGTTGAAGGGGAAAGTGCGGCTGCAAAGTTCAGAAGGCTGTCAAAAAACAAGAAGTTGGTATTCTTCGTTACCGTTCTCCTGATCATATTCTTCGGTTCCTGGGGATGGAAGGTAATGTGGAACACTGGGGTACACCAGGGATATCAGCCTACGCAGCCGATCAAATATTCTCACCAGCTTCACGCAGGTACTCTCAAAATCGATTGTCAGTACTGTCACTTCGGTGCTTACAAGTCAAAAAATGCATCTATTCCTCCTCTCAATGTATGTATGAACTGTCACAACTACGTTCAGGCTACAGAGAAATATAATGGCGAAATCTCCCCTGAGATCATGAAGATCTACAAGGCCCTGGATTACGATCCGCAGTCTAAGAAATATGGGGACAATCCGAAGCCTATCCAGTGGGTACGTATCCATAATCTTCCGGATTTCGCCTATTTTAATCACTCTCAGCACGTTTCAGTTGGCGGTTTGCAATGTCAGCAATGTCACGGCCCGATTCAGACGATGGCTGAGGTTTACCAGGCCTCTCCTCTGACGATGAGATGGTGTGTGGAGTGTCACCGCACCAAGGACGTGAACTATAAGGGTAATGCTTATTATGATAAGATCATTGCCGTGCACGATCAGGTGAAGAAAGGCGAGAAAGTTACACCGGCTGCTTTAGGTGGTCTGGAGTGTGGAAAGTGTCACTATTAATAATTTAAAGAATTCGAATACAGTTTATATAGCTTAAATGGAAAGCAATAAAAAATACTGGAAAGGTTTAGATGAACTGCAGAGGACTCCGGAATTTGCAGAAAAAAATAAGAATGAGTTTGCTGAAGAGCTTCCTCTGGAGGACGTTCTGAGCGAATCCGGACTTAATACTGTTACTCCCCGCCGCGACTTTTTAAAGGCCCTCGGCTTTGGATTAGGCGCAGTGTCGCTGGCTGCCTGCCAGACTGCTCCGGTCCATAAATCAATTCCTTATCTGATCAAGCCAGAGGAGGTAACTCCAGGGGTTCCTAATTTTTATGTGTCCAGTCACAACGGTCAGAGCATTCTTGTGAAGACCCGCGAAGGCCGGCCTATCAAGGTTGAAGGAAATGCAGCCGGTCTTTATGGTAATCACGGTACGGACGCCACTACTCAGGCATCAGTACTTGATCTGTATGATATTTCGAAGTTAAAGGGACCAAAACTAAACAACGAAGAAAGTTCATGGAAAGACGTTGACGCATTCGTAAGAGGTGAGCTGAACAAGATTCAGGCTTCAGGCAAGAAAATCCGCATCGTTTCATCCACATTAAATAGTCCTTCAGCAAAGGCTGTTATTGCAGACTTTACTGCCCAGTATCCCAACACTGCTCACGTTCAGGCAGACGCCGTCTCTTATACCGGCATCATTCAGGCCAACGGAAGCAGCTTTGGAAAGGCTGTTCTGCCGCGCTACCGTTTTGATCGTGCCGATGTAATTGTGAGTCTTGGCGCCGATTTCCTGGGAACCTGGATCGCTGGTGAAGAGTTTACCAGGCAATACGTGAGCAACAGGAACAGCGGTTCTCTGAAGAAGGGCAAAATGTCTCGTCATATCCAGTTCGAAACAGGCATGAGTATGACGGGAACAAACGCCGATTCGCGTGTTCCGGTTAAGCCTTCTGAAATGGGCCCGGCAGTGCTGGCTCTGTACAATGCAGTAACGGGCGGGCAGCTGGGCGGCGCTCAGTTAGCCAACAACCCTGTAGCAGATAAGGCAATTAAACTTGCTGCCAGGGAGCTCCAAAATGCAAGAGGAAGAGCTTTGGTGGTAGCGGGTGCTAATGATGCAGCTATACAGACGGTAGTAAACGCCATCAACTCCGCACTTGGAAGTTATGGAACTACTATCGACCTCGATAATCCATTTTACACCTACCAGGGAAATGATGCGGCTTTTGCCTCTCTGCTCGGCGAAATGAGCCGCGGAGAGGTAGGGGCAGTATTCTTCCTTAATACCAACCCTGCGTATTCTTATTTCAACAGCAAGGCGTTTACCGATGCCCTGGCAAAAGTACCGCTGAAAGTTTCCTTTGCTGACCGCGAAGATGAAACGGCATCGCTTTGTAATGTGATCGCGCCGAATGCCTGTTACCTGGAGGCCTGGGGAGATGAAAACGCGTTTGAAGGCTACTATACAATCATTCAGCCAACCATCAATCCGGTGTTCAATACAAGGCAGGCTGAACAAAGCTTGCTGATCTGGTCTAATAACCCTCAGAAGAACTACTATCAGTATGTAAAGGCTTATTGGGAGAAGAACCTTCTTCCTGCAGCAGGCAAGAGCTGGAAGCAGCTGTTGCAGACCGGCTTTGTCTATACCGGGGAGAAACCTGCAGGCGTCTATTCTTTTGCAGGAAATGTGGCGGCTGCTGCTCAGACAATCGGAGCGCAGAGCAGGGCTCTGGCGAAAGATATCGAAGTTCAGCTTTACGAAAGTGTAGCCATGCGCGACGGTCGTCACGCCAATAACGCATTTCTTCAGGAATTGCCAGACCCGGTGTCAAAAGTAACCTGGGACAACTATGCAGCTGTAGCCCCTAAGTTTGCAGAAGAGCAGGGCTGGGAAGAGTTTGACCTGGTAGAAATCAAAGGAGCTAACGGATATTCGGTTACTCTGCCTATCCTTTTACAGCCTGGCCAGGCTAAAGGGACTATATCCATTGCGGTAGGTTATGGCCGTACGAAGGCTGGCAAAGCAGGAAACGAAGTAGGTAAGAACGCTTATCCATTTGCAGGCATGGTGAACGGAACGGTTCAGCTGCTTACAACTGCTACTGTCAGCAAAGCAGGAGGTAAGATGGAGCTTGCTCAAACCCAGACGCACCATTCTTACGAAGGCCGTACCGTTATCCGCGAAACTTCATTCAAGAATTACCTGAAAGACCCTCATGCGGGCAATGATAAGCACCAGGGCGAGCATAAAACGTACGACCTGTGGCCAGAGCACAAACAGATCGGTCACAGCTGGGTGATGGCGATCGACCTGAACGCTTGTACGGGGTGCGGATCATGCGTTGTCGCTTGTAATGTAGAAAACAACATCCCTGTAGTGGGTAAAGACGAGGTACGGCGCAGAAGAGAAATGCACTGGATCCGTATCGACCGCTACTACAGCTTCAATGAAGGAGGCAAATCGGTTACCGAGGAGAAGGAGATTGAGAAGCTTGACAATTTCGACGACGTTTCTGTGGTACATCAGCCCATGCTTTGTCAGCATTGTGACCACGCACCTTGTGAAACAGTTTGTCCGGTAATCGCAACCATGCACTCTTCAGACGGTTTGAACCACATGGCTTACAACCGCTGTGTTGGAACAAGGTATTGTGCGAACAACTGTCCGTACAAGGTACGCCGCTTCAACTGGTTTAACTACTGGAATGACTCCCGCTTTGACAACTACCTGAATAATGAATTTACGCAGCTGCTCCTGAATCCTGACGTGACTACACGCTCCCGCGGGGTGATGGAAAAATGTACGATGTGTATCCAGCGTATTCAGGGTGGCCGTTTGCAGGCTAAACTTGAAAAGCGCCCGCTGAAGGATGGTGAGATCATGATGGCTTGTCAGCAGGCTTGTACCGCCGGAGCGATCATTTTTGGAGATTTCAATGATCCGGAATCAGCTGTTCGTAAAGCCCTTGGCAATGAACGTACGTACTATGTTCTGCAGGAGCTGAACACCCAGCCCGGCGTTGGTTATCAGACTAAAGTTAGAAATACAGTAGAAGCTTAATAGATTTCATTTAAGAAGTTTAATATATTATGTCAGCTCATAACGAATCAATATTAAGGGAACCGCTAATCACGGGTGAGAATATCACCTATGCAAAGATTACGAATGATGTGCTGGTACCCGTTGAAAATAAGCCCAACAAAGCCTGGTGGATCGGATTTACGATTGCGGTAGTATTTGCGCTTATCTGGGTTGTTGCCATAAGCTATACCTTCTGGGAAGGCTTAGGTGTGTGGGGTCTGAACAAGACCGTAGGCTGGGCCTGGGATATCACCGGTTTCGTATGGTGGGTAGGTATCGGTCACGCCGGAACACTGATCTCGGCGGTACTCCTGCTGTTCCGCCAGAACTGGAGGAATTCCATCAACCGCTCCGCGGAGGCGATGACGATTTTCGCCGTAATTTGTGCAGCCACGTATATCTTCGCTCACATGGGCCGTCCGTGGCTTGCTTATTGGGTGTTCCCGTTGCCGAATCAATTCGGTTCGTTATGGGTGAACTTTAACTCGCCTCTTGTTTGGGACGTATTTGCGATCTCGACTTATTTCTCTGTATCACTTGTATTCTGGTACACAGGCTTGCTTCCCGATATCGCTACCATTCGTGACCGGGCAACGGGCACACGTAAGAGAATCTATTCGATCCTTTCTTTCGGATGGGCTGGCTCTGTTAAGAACTGGCAGCGTTTTGAGGCAGTGTCTCTGATCCTTGCAGGTGTTTCAACACCGCTTGTACTTTCGGTCCACACCATTGTATCATTCGACTTTGCTACTTCATTGGAGCCGGGATGGCACACCACCATCTTCCCTCCGTACTTCGTAGCGGGAGCGATCTTTTCCGGGTTTGCCATGGTGCAGACGCTGCTGCTGGTAGCGCGGAAAGTGATGAAGTGGGAAAACTACATCACCATGTTCCACATCGAGTCAATGAACAAGGTGATCATCGTGACCGGTTCTATTGTAGGTGTCGCTTATTTGACAGAGCTGTTCATTGCCTGGTACTCGGGAGTAGAGTACGAACAGTACGCCTTCCTTAACCGTATCAGCGGTCCGTACTGGTGGGCTTACTGGAGTATGATGACCTGTAACGTGATTTCTCCTCAGCTGTTCTGGTTTAAGAAGATCCGCACCAGTATCTGGGCATCATGGGTTCTTTCGATTGTGGTGAACATTGGGATGTGGTTTGAGCGTTTCGTAATCATCGTGACCTCACTTCACCGCGACTTCATCCCTTCAAGCTGGGTGATGTTCTATCCGACAGTGATCGACGTCCTTCTCTTTGTCGGTTCAATCGGAGTATTCTTTACACTCTTCCTGCTGTTCCTGCGCGTCCTTCCGGGCATCGCGATGGCGGAAGTGAAGCTGATCCTGAAGAGCTCGAGCGATCAGGCCAAGCAGAAACTGATCAGAGAAGGTAAGGTAGATAAAGAGCAGGCTCAGTTCTATCAGGAGTCTCTTGAGAAATACGATAGTGTTAAAAAGTCTGAATACGCGAATATTTAAGAAATGAGCAACGTTAAATATATATTAGGCCATTTTGAAGATCCTGATGAAATGATGCATGGCATTGAAAAGCTTCAGGAAAATAACATAGGCATTTACGATGTTTATACTCCGATGCCTATCCACGGGATTGAGGAAAAGCTGGGCTACAAGCGCTCCCGCCTGCCAATCGCGGCGTTCTGCTTCGGCATCACCGGAACCATCACAGCCATCTCCATGATTTACTACATGCTGGTATATGACTGGCCGATGAATATCGGGGGAAAGCCTGCGTTCGCGATGCCGGATTTTGTGCCGGTAACGTTCGAGTTGACGGTTCTTTTTGCCGCATATGGTATGATGTTCACGTTCTTCTACGCTAACCATTTCTTCCCGGGGCGTGCGCCTCGGGTAATGGATCTCAGGGCTACTGATGACCGCTTCGTCATTGCGATAGACGCGAAGGCAAATCCCTACCATGATAAAATTGAAGATCTTTTAAAGAATGCCGGCGCTGTAGAAGTGAAGCATAATGAAAGGAAATATGTTAGTTATGAATAAGCTCAGGATAATAAGTGCCGCGGTCCTCACGGTTGCTGTAGCAGCTGGTCTTACTTCCTGTGGCGACAAGAAAAGTCCGGGCCTGGAGTTTGCCCGTAATATGTACGATCCGATCGCTTATAACCCCGATCAGCCAAACAAGAATTTTGCTAACGGTCAGACCGCTCAGCTTCCTCCTCCCGGAACAATGCCGGTTGGCTATGATCCGGTTACCGATATCTATCCGAACACACCTGAAGGTTATGAGGCTGCCAGTGCGAACCTGAAGAATCCCCTTCCTGCTACACAGCAAAACCTGGCGCAGGGAAGGACCCTTTACCTGCATATGTGTTCTCATTGTCACGGTACTACGGGCCAGGGTGACGGACAGATCATTAAGCTCGAGAAGTTCCCTCCTCCGCCATCCTATTCAAAAGGTACTTCCTCACGTGGAGGGGCTATGAAGGACCTCACCGACGGAAAGATCTTCCATACGATCACATACGGGTTAAACCTGATGGGACCGCATCGTACACAACTTAGTCCTACGGAGAGATGGAAAATCGTTATGTACGTTCACGAATTGCAAAAACTTCAATAGTTAATGTTTAAACCAAATGGGAACTCACAATCATCATACACATAATTTTACTCAGCAGTACGAATTCTCAGGTAAAGCAAAGACCTGGAGTTTGATTGCCATTGTGATCGGGGTCGCATCTGTCGGATTTGGGTTTTTAACTCATGATTCAGTCCGCACGTTTGCCAACCTGCTTCTGATGGCGTATTATTTCACATCTGTGTGCGCAGCAGGGGCGTTCTTCCTGGCTCTGCAGTACGTGGCGCAGGCTGGATGGTCTGCCGGGCTGCTCCGGATTCCTCAGGCCTTTGCAAGGGTGCTGCCAATTGCGTCGGTTATCCTGATCCTGGTTTGTGTAGCGGGTCTGTTCAGTCACAACCTTTATCATCACTGGAATCATGAGGGCATCACAGATCCTTCCAGCCCTGAATACGATCCCATCATTGCTGGAAAGGCTGCTTATCTGAACGTTCCGTTTTTCGTGATCCGCCAGGTTGTCTTCCTGGGCATATACAGCATCTTTGCATTAACCCTCGCCAAATACTCAAACAATGAGGATCTCGAAGGCGGTTTGAGCAACTATAAAAAGAGTTTCAAGATTTCCGCTATCTTCCTTGTGATCTTCGGCTTTACTACACCGATCTGGTCGTTCGATACGATCATGTCGCTTGAAGCTCACTGGTTTTCTACCATGTTCGGCTGGTACAATTTCGCTGCCATGTGGGTAAGCGGCTTGTGTGTTATTACCATAACCGCCATTCTGCTTAAGAGAGCGGGATATATGAACTGGCTTAACGACAGCCATTTCCACGATCTTGGAAAGCTGGTGTTTGCATTCTCTATTTTCTGGACCTATGTGTGGTTTGCTCAGTTCCTTCTTACCTGGTACGCCAATATTCCCGAAGAGACGGTTTATTTCTACAAGAGATGGGAAGATAACTACAAGCCATGGTTCTGGCTGAATATCGTGATCAACTTTGTTGCACCTGTTTTGATCCTGATGACAAGAGATGCCAAGCGGAGAACAAATACGTTGTTGTTTGTTTGTATCTTATTACTGTTAGGTCACTGGCTCGATTACTATATCATGGTGATGCCGGGGACAGTAGAGGAGCACCCTGCATTTGGTATCGTGGAAATTGGTACAGCGATTGGCTTTGCCGGGCTGTTCTCTTTCCTGATGCTGTCGAAATTAAGTACGAAGCCTCTTGTTCCGAAGAACCACCCGTTCCTGGAAGAGAGTCTGCATCACTCAATATAGTATTAGCTTACAGAAGATTTAAGTAAAGAATTATTAAAAGAAATGCGATTTAATAAGTTTTTTAAGCTCAGGAGTTTTTTTGCGGTACTTGTTCTTTGCTTACTGGTAAGCAGTTTACAGGTTGCTGCCCGGCAGGCGTCTCCGGCACAGGAAGGGGACCAGGTTGCTGCTGATACAGCACAGCAAATTAACTCTGCTACCGGTACGATAGGCGATACCCCAACTTCGGTAGGGGAATCGGTCAATGACGATGAAAGTACGCTTGCAACGGCTGATGAAGTAGTGAAGGATACGGCCGTTTACAAATCGGCTGCATTCTATGTAATCCTGTTTGTACTGCTCTGTATTTTCCTGGGAGTGATTGGCAAAGTAATACGCGTTTATGAGCTCACCCGCGAGATTCAGGGCAAGCGTGGCACGGTTAACTGGAGCCATGTTCAGGCCTTCCTGTTTATTGTAGCGCTGGTAGCTCTGCTGGGTGGTACTTACTGGACGTATGAGACCTGGGGAAATGTTGCTTCTGGCCCTTCTGCTTCGGTACATGGCGAGCGCATCGACCAGATGATGATGGTGACTATCACGATCACTACTATTGTGTTTGTGATCACGCAGGCCCTGCTGTTTACCTTCTCGTTCCGTTACAAAGGTTCTGAGAAGAGAAAGGCTTATTTCTATCCTCATAATAATGCGATAGAACGTCTCTGGACTATCATTCCTGCGCTGGTTCTGACTGCACTTGTTGTGTTCGGTTTCTTTACCTGGAGGAGTATCACCAATCCGCCCGATGAGGAGATGAAGAGAGCTTTATCGGTAGAGGTTACGGGCGAGCAGTTCAAGTGGAACGTGCGCTATGCAGGCAGTGACAATCAGCTCGGTGTAAGGAACTATAAGCTAACCACGCCGTTGAATACACTGGGGATCGACTTTACAGACAAGAAGAGCTGGGATGATAAGCTTGGAGGAGAGATTGTGCTTCCAAAAGGAAGGCCAGTGCGCTTTACCATTAACTCAAAGGATATCCTTCATAGTTTTTACATTCCTGAGATGAGAGTTCAGATGAACGCGGTACCGGGAATGCCAACTTACTTCCAGTTCACTCCAAGGTTTACAACGGATGAAATGCGTGAGAAGACTGGTAATGCCGCATTCGACTTCGTATTATTGTGTAACAAGATCTGCGGCACCGGCCACTACAATATGCAGTATAAGGTTAAAGTTGTGGACGAGAAAGAATATAACGAGTGGATTGCAAAGCAGCCTTTGTATTATAATGACGATGTGAAGAAAGAAATGCAGAAGCGGATGGCTCAGGCTCCTGAAGGAGCTCCAGTTAATAATTTAGCGGTAAATAAATAATCAGATAGGTCGAGAATATGTCAAGTACACCGATTCATCATACATTAGAACATTCAGGGCATCATCATGATGAACACCATCATGATCATCATCAGTCGTTTTTGACTAAATATGTATTTAGCCTTGACCATAAAATGATAGCCAAGCAGTTTCTGGTAACCGGTATCATCATGGCCGTTATCGGGATGCTGCTGTCGATCCTCTTCCGTATTCAGCTTGGATGGCCCGATCAAAGCTTTCCGCTGCTGGAGACTTTCCTCGGTAAATGGGCAGAGGGCGGAAGAATAAAGCCGGACTTTTATCTCGCGCTTGTTACCATTCACGGTACCATCATGGTATTCTTCGTGCTGACGGCGGGCCTGAGCGGAACGTTCAGCAATTTGCTCATTCCCTTACAGATCGGTGCCAGGGATATGGCTTCACCGCTTGTAAACATGTTGTCGTACTGGTTCTTCTTCCTGGCATCAGTCATCATGATTGCTTCTTTCTTTGTAGAGAGCGGACCGGCCAGCGCGGGGTGGACCATCTATCCTCCTCTTTCAGCTTTGCCTAAGGCAATTTCTGGTTCAGGAACCGGACAGACCCTTTGGCTGGTGAGTATGGTTTTATTTATTGCATCTTCACTCATGGGATCGCTGAATTATATCAGCACGATCCTGAATATGCGGACCAAAGGGATGGACCTGTGGAAGATGCCGCTTACGATCTGGGCCCTCTTCCTGACAGCTGTTCTCGGGGTACTTTCCTTCCCTGTGCTTGTTGCGGGCGTTGTGCTGCTGATCTTTGACCGCAGCGCTGGCACCAGTTTCTATTTGTCTGATATCGTGATACAAGGGCAGATCCTTCCGCAGCAGGGTGGTAGTCCGGTATTGTTCCAGCACTTATTCTGGTTCCTGGGACACCCTGAAGTGTATATTGTGATCATGCCTGCAATGGGTATCGCTTCTGAGGTGATGTCGGTTAATGCGCGTAAGCCAATCTTCGGTTATCACGCGATGGTTTATTCTCTTATCGGTATTACGGTGCTTTCCTTCATCGTGTGGGGACACCACATGTTTGTCACTGGTATGAATCCGTTCCTGGGCGGGGTGTTCATGATTACCACCCTGATTATTGCGGTTCCGTCAGCGGTAAAGACGTTTAACTGGCTGGCTACTCTCTGGCGCGGTAATATCCGTTTTACGCCAGCTATGATGTTTGCCATCGGTATGGTGTCACTGTTTATCTCAGGCGGTCTGACCGGTATCTTCCTTGGAAATGCATCTCTGGATATTAATCTTCATGATACTTATTTCGTTGTAGCTCACTTCCACCTGGTAATGGGATCGGCAGCGATCTTTGGAATGCTCTGCGGAGTATACCACTGGTTCCCTAAGATGTATGGCAGAATGATGGATGAGAAGCTTGCTTATCTTCATTTCTGGCTAACTTTCCTCGGTGCGTATCTGGTGTTCTTCCCGATGCACTTCATGGGGCTGGACGGCGTTCCCCGTCGTTACTACGCATTCACCGAGTTTGAATTCATGAAGGAGTGGCTGACGGTTAACAAATTTGTATCATGGGCTGCAATTATGGCGGCTCTCGGTCAGATAGCATTCTTATGGAACTTCTTCCATTCGATCTTTTATGGTAAGAAGGCAACTCAGAATCCATGGCAGGCCAACACACTTGAATGGACGACTCCGGTTGAGCACCTTCACGGAAACTGGCCAGGCGAAATTCCTTCTGTCTACAGATGGCCTTATGACTACAGTAAACCAGGTCATGATGAGGACTTCATTCTTCAGTCTACTCCGTTGTCTGAGACCATGAGCTCCAATCTGCCTCATGATTTTGAAGGCAATCCGGAGGCAGAGCGTATTCAGCTTGAGTGGCAAAAGAATAACGAAGCCAATAAGAAGACCGAAGCGGGCTTCTGATACAAAATAGTTTACAGGGGTACCCAATTGTGTGAAATTAAGGGTGCCCCTCTTATCTCAAACAGAAATCAGTCGGGGCTTTAGTCCCGACTTGTCTAATAGAAATACCATGCAGGAAGTAGCATCAGATTTAAATATTAGTGTCAATAAGGTTGCGGAGGGAAGTTTTATATCTGACTTTAAAAAGCTGATTAAGCTACGTCTTACTTTTCTCGTTGTTTTCTCTGCTTCTGTTTCGTTTCTGATTGGCAGCCGGGAGCAGGAGCTGGTGACATGGAGTAACTGGCTTATGCTCACCATCGGCGGCTTCCTCGTGACCGGTGCGGCAAACGGGTTTAACGAAATTATTGAGAAGGATCTGGATAAGCTGATGAGCAGGACAAGCGATCGGCCGATTCCTGCCGGAAGGATGACCACCGGGCAGGCCCTTGTCCTTAGCCTTTCCATGGGGTTGGTCGGGACACTTGTTTTGATGAGGCTGAACGTGCTTACGGGTGTGCTCGCCTTGTTTTCTATTCTTCTCTATGCTTTCGTTTACACACCGTCGAAGCGGAAGAGTCCCGTCGCCGCCTTTATAGGAGCTTTTCCCGGAGCGCTGCCGCCACTGATCGGGTACTTTGCATCTTTCGACCGGCCGCAGATTTCATGGGTTCCTATCGTATTATTTCTCATTCAGTTCGTTTGGCAGTTCCCTCATTTCTGGTCTATTGCATGGGTGCTGGACGATGATTATAAGAAGGCCGGATTCAGGCTGCTGCCCTCTCAGAAAAGAGACAAGACAAGCGCCTGGTTTACTGCAGCTTCTACATTTATCCTGATTCCGGTTAGTTTGCTGCCCACCATTATGGGCTTTGGCGGATATACAGTCGGAGCGGTGTCCCTCATCTGCAGCCTTTTTTTCTGCTGGTATGGGATCAATCTATCCAGAAAACTGGATATTGCTTCGGCGAAACAGGTCATGTTTTGTTCGTTCATATACCTGCCTGTAGTGCAGTTAGTATTGTTGTTTGATTTTATTGTTAAAATATGATTTCAGTTGCGGAGAAGCAGATGGAGCAGGATAAGTTGAACTTAAGGCCAAAGAAATTCCTGATGTGGTTGTTTGTGATCACCTCGTTCATGCTTTTTGCTGCTTTAACTAGCGGATACATCGTTTATACAGGTGGAAATCCTGCGAGAGGCCTTAAGATAGTATTGCCTCAGATATTTACGTACAGTACAGCCGTGATCATCATTAGCAGTCTGACACTGGTCCAGGCCTCAAGAGCGGCAAAAGCTTTGCAGTTTAACAAGCAGAAGTTTTTCCTGCTTATCACGATCGCTCTGGGTCTTTTATTCGGTGCGATGCAGTTGTCCAGCTGGCAGTACTTTGTAGGACAGGGAGTGTACTTTGTTAATCCTAATGCGTCGCAGTCATTCCTCTATGTCTTTACAGGAGCGCATTTGCTTCATATTGCAGGAGGCTTGCTGATGCTTGTACATGCGTACTGGGCCAAGGTGAAGAATGTGCCGCAAGTAAAGAATCTGTTCAATTTGGAGCTTACATCCATCTTCTGGCACTTTCTTGGCTTGCTGTGGATATACCTATATGTTTTTTTACTATTGAACCAATAAATTGAAAAATGAGTACTACTGTTTCACAATTAGATGAAATTAAAACAGGAGCATGGAGCGGTGGCAAGTCGCCTTTAAATGCAGAGTACGGAAAGCTGATGATGTGGTTTTTCCTTCTGTCAGACGCTTTCACGTTCTCAGCTCTGTTGATTTTTTATGGGGCACAACGTTTCAGTAAGGTATCATGGCCTGATCCTGATGAAGTATTCCAGTCTATTCCGGGAGTGGCTGATCACGGCTACCCGCTGGTTTTTGTGGGGATCATGACCTTTATTCTTATTATGAGCTCGGTCACCATGGTGCTGGCCGTTGAAGCCGGTCATAGGGGCTCAAAAAAGGAAGTTGTGAACTGGATGGTGCTTACTATCCTTGGTGGACTTGTTTTCCTGGGCTGCCAGGCCGGGGAGTGGGCTCACCTGCACCACGAAGGGTACTGGTGGGGAAGTATTCCTGAACACTACAAAGGCGTCGATGTTGTGGGTGCCATGCAGTTCGCAAATCTGTTCTTCACTATTACGGGATTCCACGGCTTCCACGTGTTTAGCGGCGTTGTCATTAATATTATCATCTTATTCATGACCCTCGGTAATGTGTTTGAAAAGAGAGGCACTTACCTGATGATTGAGAAGGTCGGCTTGTACTGGCACTTCGTGGATCTGGTTTGGGTTTTTGTCTTTACGTTTTTCTATCTGGTTTAACTTTAGGAGTCTTAAGAAATGGCATCAGAACAACATACAAACGGACATGAGCATGCAGAACATGCGAGTATGTCGAAAGGGAAGATCTGGCAGGTATTCTTTTACCTGCTTGGTATTACGGCCCTTGAATTCTTTATTGCGCTGGTATTGGTTCATAAAGGAATTATTCCTCATGGGATTGCGAACTTCACCTATATTGTGCTGACACTTTTGAAGGCTTATTATATTGTTGCATATTTCATGCACCTGAAGTTTGAGAGCATGACTTTAATCACGACCATTGTCGTATCTCTTATATTTATTGTGTATCTCATTATCCTCGTCCTTAACGAGGGCTCCTACCTGCACGTACACATGAATCAATGAGCAGAACATCTTTAAAGAAAGTGTTAATCCTGGCATCTATTCTAGCGGTGCCGGGATTTTTGTATTTTTTACTCCAGGATAAGGGGAAGAACAGGTACAGGCCCCTTAAGATCTTCGGTCCCAAGGAGGTAGCAGCTACCTTTCATTATAAACGGGGCAAAAAGATACCCGATACTATTTATCATCAGGTAGCCCCTTTCCACCTGGTTGATCAGTCTGCAGCAGCAGTTGCCTATCCTGAAGATACTACTCAGATCGCTATTTTTAATTTTTTCTATACCTCCTGCGCTTCCTGCGCGCGTGCAAACGAAAGTATGGCATCGGTAGCGCGGGACTATCTGAAGAACAAACGCGTTCATTTCTACTCCGTCTCAGTTGATCCTTTGAAGGATCAGCCTGAGGTGCTGTCAGTGTATTCAAAACAATACGGGATTCCGATGTCGAAATGGACTTTCCTGACGGGGGACAGGGGTACGATATACACCTGGGCGAAGAGGGAGTTTCTGGTCGACGTTTACAGGGCCGACAGTTCTGCTGTCATCCACAGGCCGCTTTTGATCCTGGTTGACACGAAAAGGCGCATTCGTGGCTTTTATGAGGCTACGAGCAAGGAGCAGGTTGATAAGCTGCGTGATGAAATAAAGGTTCTGATTGCTGAGGAATTGCGGCAAGTTGCCGATCTTTAGCGATCCAAATAATTCGTACATGAACGACAAAGTTATTTTAAGAATTGTAACGGGGGTATCGATCTTTGTATTCCTCGTTGTGCTGATCCTGCAGAGCAAGGTGATCACCCTGTTCCCAGCAGGCGCAGCTGTCCCTTCCTGGGTGTTTTTCCTGCCCAGGCTAAATGCGATCATCAACGGTACCTGCAGTGTATTGCTGATCGTTTCCCTGCTTCAGATCCGGAACAGGAATATCAGAACGCATAAAATTTTGAACATTATCACTTTTGTGCTCTCTTCACTGTTCCTGGTCTCCTACATTATTTTTCACGCAACGGGAATCCAGACCACATACGGGGGAGCCGGGGCAATCAGATATGTGTATTATTTCATTTTGATTACACACATTATACTGGCTGCTGTTGTTTTGCCGTTAGTGTTATTGAGCTTTTACAGCGGTCTGCAGATGAATGTGATCAGGCACAGGAAGCTGGTCAGGTGGAGCTTCCCGATTTGGCTTTACGTAACCGTGACCGGCGTTCTGGTGTACTTGATGATCTCTCCTTACTATACTTTTTAACGCGAAAACTGATTGAAGATGAAAGTGATTAAGAATTCTGTTTGTGCGATTTTTATGTTTATTTTGATATCGGCCGGAGGTCGTGCTGCTGCACAGTGTGCAATGTGTACGTTGAATGCCGAGAACTCGGTCAAGAACGGCAACACGCAGGGCAAGGGACTTAATGACGGCATCTTGTATCTTCTTGCTGCCCCTTATCTGGCAGTGGCGGGAATTGGTTTTCTGTGGTATAAGAAGTACAGAAAAAAGAATGTTGCTCTGAATATGAAGAACGAGCGTATTCATATGAACTAATTAAATTGTAATGTCAAAGACACCACAATTACAGGCTGTTCTGCAGGCCAAATGTCCTAAGTGCCGGAGGGGCAATATTTATGCAGGTCCTGCATATACCTTCGGCTCGCAAAAGATGCATGAGTATTGTCCTCACTGCGGATTTAAGTTTGAGGTTGAACCCGGCTACTTTTATGCTGCCATGTACGTAAGCTACGCATTTAATGTGGCAGAGGTTGTGACCGCAGGTATTTTGACGTTTTATCTGAGCGGCGGAAGCGACTCGCCGTGGCTATATTTAGGGGTGCTTTTCTCAATCATTTTTGTTCTTGCCCCTCTCAATTTCAGATACTCGCGGGTTGTGCTGCTTCACTGGCTATCACCAAAGGTGAAATACCATCCAGAACTGGATAATTAGAATTCCTCCGGAACTTATCTCTTTTCATGTTTTTGTTATCAAGATGCTTGATCCTTCAACTTTTTCTTTTTTAGCTGCTCTTGCGGCAAATAACAACCGGGAGTGGTTCCTGGTTCACAAGCCCGAATACGAATCAGCGAGGGAGAACGTGATGGCTTTTACAGCGGAGCTGATAAAGGGCATCTCTGCTTTTGATCCAACAGTCCCAGATGACCTTGATCCCAGGGACTGTGTGATGCGGATCTACCGCGACATTCGTTTCAGTCACGATAAAACTCCCTATAAGACAAATTTCGGCGTTGCTGTTTCTGCCAACGGAAAGAACTTTAAAGGTCCGGGCTATTATCTCCATATACAGCCGGGCAAGAGCTTCATTGCGGGCGGGGCATGGTTCCCTCAGCCGGATGAGCTGAAAGCGATAAGGCAGGAAATAGATTATAACTTGCACGACTGGACGGACATCGTGCAAAGCGCGGATTTTGTTTCCGCTTTTGGTGAACCTGATCAGGAAGGGAAGCTGAAAACAGTTCCCAAAGGCTATGCTTCTGATCATCCTGGTATAGACTATTTGAAGCTGAAAAGCTTCACAGCTACCCGTAACATCGCAGACAAAGATCTGACGAAGCAGGATGCCTCGCTCCGTTTAACTGGTCTCTTCGAAAAATTATATCCTTTTATGGTTTTTTTGAGAAATGCGATTTGTTAATATTGCACGATGAAAAGGATATTTGTTCTTCTGTTTATTACTCTTTGCGCAAGTTCATGCGTTGTTCTGTCGCCGAAGAAGTATAAAAGCTTGGTTGCACAGCGAGACTCACTCTCGTCGGCACTGACCGGTGCAAACAACAGGATCACAAGTCTGGAGGATGAGCTCGCCCGCCTGAGATCTGATACCGCCCTGCTTCATAGCGAAATTGCAGGTTTATCATCAAAGGTAAGCGGACTTAATTCAAATAATGCCAGCCTGCGGGCAGCCAGCGACAGGCTTTCACAGGATCTGAAGAAAAGAGAAGCACGTCTGAGAGAAGTGGAAGAGATATTGCGCAAGCGGGATGAGGCAACGCTTGCACTAAAGGATAAGCTTCAGAAAGCCCTCCTGGGTTTTCAGCAAAGCGGGTTGTCGGTGGAGATCAGAAGCGGTAAGGTATATGTTTCTCTTACGGATAAGCTTCTGTTTAGCACAGGCAGCATCGTGATTGATGAAAAAGGCAAGCAGGCCCTTGCCGGACTTGCAACTGTTCTTAATACGCAACCGGAGATCAACATATCAGTTGAAGGGCATACCGACAATCAGCGCGTGGTAAACCTGGGCCAGATCAAGGATAACTGGGACCTGAGCGTCCTGCGTGCCACCTCTGTTGTTCGCTACCTCACGGAGGCTCAGAAAATTGAAAGTACCCGTATCACCGCTACCGGAAAAGGACAATTCCAGCCCATAGAGGATGTAAACACACCGGAGGCCAGAAGCCGCAACAGGCGGATCGAGATTGTATTGTCGCCAAAGCTCGACGAGCTGTATGACTTAATAAAATAGACGCGATTGACGAGATCTCACAGAGGGGAAAGCATCACACGCTCTCCCCTCTGTTGTTTAAGGATAGGTTTTATTCCCAATAATGTCGGCGGTCATTTTTTTCGCTATTTCTAGCTCTATTTTTACCCTTAATACGAGATATTGAGAGCTTGTTCCGATATATTCTTTCGTAAATACTATTTGAAAAGAGATGAAGACTGCAATTGTTTACTGTTCGAAGAATGGATCGACTGAGAAAGTAGCCAAGTTAATCGGATATAGACTGGAAGACTATGAAACGGGATATTTTGACCTCATGAAGTGCCCGAATCCCGACATACGTGACTACGACCGCGTGATCATTGGCGGGCCGATTTATTTTGGAATGATTCAGAACCCGGTAAAGGTCTTCTGCAAACAAAATGAAAAACTGCTCCTTGACAAGGAGTTAGGCCTCTTCATATGCTGCATTTTGAAGGGCCAGGAGGACGTACAGTTTGAAAGCGCGTTTTCGACCAAGCTTCGCAATCACAGTAAGGCAAGAGCTTTTCTGGGTGGCGAACTGATGTTCGAGAAACTTAATTTTTTCGAGAAGCTGATGGTATGGAAAGTGGCGGAGAGTCCTCTTGAATTCCATATCGATGTAGACGCAGTTGACAACTTCGTAAACAAAATGGAAACGGGCACAGCGAGTTATTCTCCGGTCCTCTGAAGATTAAGAGTCCGTACCCTTAGAGGGAGAACGGACTCTTAAAATCCTTAAAATGGGGAAGCACCTCATCCTTTTCGGAGATGATGATTTCTTCCCGGCTCAGCTGCCAGTCGATGTTCAGCGTGGCATCATCCCACCGGACTCCTATTTCAGACGATTTATCATACAGCCCGGTCACTTTATAGGTGAAAATGGTATTGTCTTCGAGTGTAGCAAATCCGTGAAGAAAGCCAGGTGGAATCCAAAGCATACGGAAGTTTTCTCCGCTTAATTCCACACTCACGTGTTTTCCGTAAGTGGGAGAACCAGTTCGGATATCGACCGCAACGTCGAGCACCCGCCCCTGAATAACGCGGACGAGCTTTCCCTGTGCGAATGGGTTTGATTGTCCATGGAGGCCCCTGAGGGTTCCCTTGTGAGAAAAAGACTGATTGTCCTGAACGAAAGATGGGCTTATTCCAGCTTCAGTGAAGCTCTTCTCGTTGTAACTTTCAAAAAAATAACCGCGGGCATCTTTCCATACTCTTGGCTCAATGATGACGACGCCGGGCAGGTCTGTTTCTATAAATGTCATTAGTGTTAGTTTACCAGCTCCATTAGGGAATTAAACGATACCAGTCTGTTACCAAAGCGGCCGTGAAGCTTTTCAAAGAGACCTTTCTCATATGAGTCCTTGAATGAATTGTATGCTTCAAGCTCTGCGCATGTGAACTGAAGGCAAAAGGTCTCACCTTCGTTCGGCGATCCAAGTACCCTTAACAGCCGGTTGGACTGAAAAAGACCGCTCGACATTGCAGTGGGAATGAAGCTCTCATTCATCCATGACAGCCATTCATCACTCAGACCGTCTTCGACGATAACAGTAATATTATACAAAATCATTTGCGAAGATATCACCAAGGTCTGAGCTATCCAAGATTATCGCCCCTTAAGTTTCTGAATCGCTTTCTGGCCTCGGTTACAAAGAGGCTGCCCGGAAAGGTGGTTATCAGCTTCTGGTAAAGAGATTTCGCCTTCTCCTTGTCGTTCAGGCGGGTTTCGTAGAGGTCAGCAAGCCTGAAAAGCGCATCATCTGCCCAGATATCGAACGAGTAGTGGTCTACTATGGTAGTAAGGCAGCGGATTGCAGATTCAACGTTGTTCTGCTTCAAATACACGGAGGATTTCAACATCAGGATGTCGTCGGAAAGTGAGTTTCCAGGATAGAGGACGTCGATGCTGTCGAGCAGACTGACTGCCGGTTGCAGCCGGTTGCAGAAGATCAGCCTTTCAGCTTCAGCGTACTTTTTCAGGGCATTTGTGTCGGCCTGGGAGGAGGTGTTTTCAGTGATAAGAAGGCTTAGATTAAGTGCGTCATTTGCGATAAGCTGGGATGTGGAGCTTTTTAAGACATCAAGTTGTGCTTTGGCCCATGTAAAATCGGCCTGATAGTAAGAGAGTCTGGCATTCCTGAACTTAGCTTCCTGGCCTCTCGGCTCTCCTGCAAACTCCTTTTCCACCTGCCCGTAGACCAGAGCAGCTTCCCAGGGCTCTCCCGTCAGGACGTAGATATCTCCAAGTTCCAGCTTTATATCGCCACGGACGGGGCCGGGCAGTTGAGGGAGCTTGATTGCTTCCTCCAGCAGGAGCTCTGCTTTTTGAGGGCTGTTCAAATAGTATGCATAGAGGTTAGCAAGCTGTCTCATAGCAAACACCGTAGCTGTGTTTTTGCCAAACTCGTCAAGTAAAGACTGGTAGTCCTTTTCAAGGCGGGCGGGATCGGGAGATCCGTTGCTTCCTTCGGTAAGCATCTGGTGACGGATCTTTAAGAGCTGAATTTTGGATGGGATGTAAAACTGCTGCCCGGCCCCCTGCGACACTACCTGTTCAAAGGTTTTTTCTGCATAGGGGTACTTCCTCTCCGACAGGAGCATTAAGCCAAGCTCATATAGCCGTTCTCCGTCTTCCTTCAGCTCATGGTTTATCAGGGCCGTCTGCTTTATGGCCGCCTCGTAGTCCCTCTGTTGCAGGTATGTCCAGGCCAGCAGATCCATGTAAGCCGGATTGGAGCGGGCCTTTTGTGCTTTGCGGAGAAGAGGGGCTTTTAGCAGGTCGAAATCTTCCGGCGAGTCGAACATGGAAGCCATTGTGTTTTTAGCCTGACTTAGGATTGCCGGATCCGGTTGACGCCCCAGGATTTCCAGATATTCAGTTGCCAGCATGGCCTTGTTCTTTTGGAAACGGTAAAGCGACAGCAGATCAAATGCAAATGCCGCCTCATCTTTAAGTAGTTTTCTTCCTGCCAGGAGTGTTTTGACCGAATAGTCGTAGGCATTTGTGCGGTAAAAAGAGATGGCCAGATCCCGAACAGCGTACTCGTTCGACGGCAACTCCCTGATCAGGCTTTTGAACCAGCTGTCGGCTTTCTGCTGCTCTCCCTTTTCCTGCCACACCCGTCCGAGGTCAACTTGATAAATATGGTTCTCCGCTTCGCGGCTCAGGAGTGTTTTGATTAGAAGTTCAGCCTCTTCGTATTTTTTCAATTTCAATAATACGTTCAGGTACTGATCATAAAACTGTAGTTGCTGGCCGTTCCGAAATAAACTTCTGTAAAGCGGCAGCGCCTTTTCCCAGTCGCCCATTGCATAATACTGCGAAGCCTGCTGTTCAGCTGATTCTGGTTGTGCCAGCAAGGGCTGGCACAGTATTACAAATAGCACGATCAGAGAAACCTTCATTGTGTTATAGTCTCAGTCAATATAACGACTAAACGCAGGATAAGTGCATGCGGGCTTAATTTTATTAATCTGGCTGATGCTCAGGCTGTATTTTAATTGTTACGTCCCCGAGAGATCAAAACGTGTATTTTAGTGGTTTCAGAAGTGGGTTCTATGGAATAGAATGTCTTATCTGTGAAAGTTTATGATAAGAAAGCTTAAGACATATCTCCTCTTAATGGTGGTGTATTTGCTTTTTTCCTGCACAGGAGAAAAGCGAGCAAGCCTCTTGCCGGTAGAAGACTTCTTTCGTAATCCTGAGAAAACGGCTTTCAAGATCTCACCCGATGGCCGCTTCATTTCATTTCTTCAACCTTATAAAAAGTATATGAATGTCTTTGTGCAGGACCTGAGCAGCGGTCATGTCACAAGGGTCAGCAATGAGCTTGATTTTAATATTGCCACCTATTTCTGGGCAAGCAATCGCGAGCTGGTTTATTTAAAAGATCAGGGCAAGGGACGTGATCCAGACCTCTTTGCGGTAGATCGTGATGGATCGCATTTCAGACACCTCCTTTCGGAAAGGAACGCACGGCTGAGGCTGTTGAATCAAAGTAATGTGGTAAAAGACGAGCTGCTGATTGCGCTGAATAAAAGAGATTCGACAGTTTTTGACGTTTACCGTCTTAATCTCGCTACCGGGAAACTGAGTATAGCGGAGCAAAATCCGGGCAACGTGATCCAGTGGATTGCCGACGAAGAGGGGCGCTTACGACTCGCACTGGCCAGCGACGGCGTGAATGAAACCTTGCTTTTCAGACCCGATGAACGGGCATCTTTTCGTCCTGTGGTTACCAACAACTTCAAGACAAGGATCTCACCCGTGGGATTCTCGGATGTGAGATCGAACAGGATATTCGCCCTTTCTAACCAGAACAGGGACAAGACCGCTCTGGTGGAGCTGGACTGCTCCACGGGCAGGGAGATCCGTACGATATTTAGTCATGATTCAGTCGACGTGAGCGAAGCGGGTTATTCACCTCGGAGGCATCGGGTGATGTATGCTGGTTATGAGACCTGGAAGGGGGGCGGCATTACCTTCACGATTCCGCCCGCGCTATGTACGGCCGTCTGGAGAAATTGTTGCCGAATTCGGAGATCAGAGTAACCGATCAGGACAGCCTGGAGGAGAAGTTTATCGTCCGGACCTTTACCGACAAGTCGCCAGGCGCGTTCTATTTATACAACAGAATAACAGGAAAACTCAGAAAGCTGAGTGATCTGAACCCGTCTATCAGAAGCGATCAGATGTGCAAAATGCAGCCTGTTCATTTCAGGAGCGCGGACGGTTTGGAAATCAACGGGTACCTCACGCTGCCTTTGGGTTTTGAGCCCAGGAACCTGCCGGTGGTGGTAATTCCGCATGGAGGGCCTTCTTCGAGGAATTCATGGGGGTTTAATGCGGAAGTTCAGTTCCTTGCAAACAGGGGCTACGCCGTGTTACAGATCAACTACAGGGGCTCAAAGGGGTATGGAAAGAAGTTCTGGATAGCCGGCTTCAAGAAGTGGGGGAGTGACATACAGACGGATATTACGGCTGGCGTAAACTGGCTGATCAAAACGGGAATAGCCGATAAGGACCGTGTGGCCATATACGGGACCGCTTTCGGCGGCTACAGCGCTCTTTACGGGCTCTGCTTTCATCCCAACTTGTACAAATGCGGGGCTTCACAGGCCGGTTTTGTGAACTTATTCACTTACATCAAGGCCGTCCCTCCGTATGTCCGTCCAGTACTCCAGATGTATTACGAAATGGTAGGAGATCCAGAGCACGAAATTGACTATTTTCGCTCTGTTTCGCCTGTTTTTCATACCGACAAGATTAAGGCGCCTGTGCTTATCGCTCAGGATATGAAAGATCCGAGAGTAAACGTAAACGAGACCAATCAGTTTGTGAAGGAACTGAAGAACCGCAAGATTCCGATCACGTATCTCGTTCGGAAAACAACCAGCAGTCCAGGCCCGGAGGATCAGGTGGAGTTCTATAGGCAACTGGAGCTATTTCTTCAGAATAATTTAAAGAAATAAGCGAATGGCGAACGGAAAGTCTCAGTACCGGCGAACGAGTTGGCTAAATGCTATTTTCCTTGTCCTTACCGCTCTCACCCTGTTAGTGGCGCTCATACTTGCTCATCATCTTACCCGGAGGTATGTCGAGAACGAGTTTAACTCCCGGAAGATCGACGTGCTGGAGGAGACTCTGAAGCCTTACAATGACTTTTTTCAGAACAGGGTGCCTGAAATATCTTTTTACCAGGGCTACCTCGATTCAGCATCAGCTGCACGTTATTCTGATACCGTGTTCCGGAAATACTCGTTTGTTGAAAAAGTGATCTTCTATGACACGGAGATCAGTAACGGAGGTGACGCAAAGAGCCGGCGGTTTGATAATCTTTTCATCGCTCCCCGTGCGATCTATCTTTTTGCGAAGGGGAAGCCGGATTCTACGATTTTAATTAAGACTAGCTGGAATAAGAACCCTCCTGTCCGGGAGATGGACGAGTTTAACAGGATGGCCGTAAAGTTCTCAGCTTATATTGCCTCAGCCGATACTTCTATGGTTCCTAACTCGGCGGACTATCTCAGCACGTTCTATAATGTAACGCACAACCGCGTCACCTTTATGAACATTCCGAGGGAGGAGGAGATGGGCACATTCAAAGATCTTATGTTCAAGAAGCTGCCAAGGTCGCCGGTGTTTGAGCAGGACATCATCTCTTTTCTGCTGAATCCTGCTAAGCTTTTGATCCGGAATAACCATCAGGAACTCTACCAGCACATCAGCATCAAGCCGGTAGTTTACGAGCTGATGGACACGAACCCGGAGATCGTTACCACTGAACTGCCTCTCTCGGGGGCTTTTGCCGATTACAAGTTGTTCTTTACCTCTTCCCAGCACCACCTGAGGGCTGAAATTTACCGGAGGTTTATTCCTGTTGCGCTGGTGATTCTGTTTATTTACTTTACACTTATCTCTATCGCCTACCTGATATACAGGAACTTGCACATTAATAGTCGTATGTTCAAGTTGCAGTACGACTTCATAAATAATCTGACTCACGAGTTTAAGACCCCTGTGAGCGTTATTAAGATAGCCGGAAATAATATCCGGAGTGCGGCAAGCCTGTCGGACCGCGAACGGGCGCACTATGGAAAGATATTAGATGAGGAGGCAGATAAGCTGAACGATCTTATGAACAAACTTCTCTCCTTTACCCAGATTGAGAATCAATCGATCAAGGTCAAAAAGGAGCTGGTCAATCTTGATACGTTCATCGGGAACATGTCGGGCTCCTACCGTCTTAAATATCCTGACTTTGTTATTTCTTACTCAATAACGGGGCTAGAGGCCCTGAATACAGATCCGGTGCTGCTTTCGAGCATCTTTCAGAACTTGATCGATAACGCCTATAAGTATTCACTTCCGGGGAAGAAGTTCCTTGACATAAGAGTCAGGACGGATAAGGGCCGGGTCTTGTTTTACTTCATTGATAAAGGCATCGGTATCCCGAAGTCCGAAATGGAAAATGTATTCAAGAAGTTTTACCGGATAGAGAGCCAGTATAATCAGCAGGGTAGTGTGGGTTTGGGATTGGCGTTTTGTAAAGAACTCATTAATTTTATGAACGGAGAGATCCTTGTGAAGAGTAAAGTAGGAGAGGGGTCTGAATTTTTAGTCATCTTGCCATTAACGTAGAAATGAATAAAGAAATTAAGATTGCAATAGTTGAGGACGATGAGAACCTGAGGTTCCTCGTTGCTCACAGACTACAGAACGAAGGATACGAGATTCTGGAATGTGCCTCCGGCGATGGCGCAGAACAATTGATACTCGACGAACAGCCGGATATTGTACTGCTCGACTGGATGCTTCCGGGTAAACAGGGCTCAGAGATCTGCAAGGCAGTGCGGGATAAGGGGTTTGAGAAGATCATCATCATGATGACCGCGAAGGCTCAGGACGTCGACAAAATAGACGCATATCACTTTGGAGTATCTGACTACGTAACGAAGCCCTTTAATATGGACGTCCTCGTAGCTCTTCTCGAGAACAAGGTGAAGTTTTTGGTAAATAACGAGCGCAGTGAGGTGACCCGCTTTGGAAACATGGAGCATCATCCTCATACCCATTCCCTGCTCAAAGACGGCCAGCGTGTTGAATTGACGATACTGGAGAACCGCATCTTGCTGTATTTTCTCAAGAACGCAAATAGAGTGATCCAGAGGGAGGATCTGATGATGGTAGTATGGGGTTATAACTCCGACGTGAATACCAGAACCTTAGACATGCACATTGTACGGCTTAGAAAGAAGATCGAAGACAACCCTGATACGCCGCATTATCTGCAGACGGTAAGAGGGGTAGGTTATAAGTTTGTGATCTGAGGCTCAAAGGATCAGATTCAGAGCCAGCACGCAGAGGTATTGAAGTATCATCATCCCGTCTAGATAGAAGAAGTAGTAATACTCCGTCTTTTTAGCTGCGGACTTAAAGATGAGCCAGCCAGTTAGAACGATAGTAAGGCTAAGTCCCCAAAAGTTCGCGTCGGGAACCTTGGTAAAAAGCAGGAGGAGTGCAATGTAAGCAAGAAGGAGTATCTGGCAAAAAAGATATGCCTTCCTTTCTCCGAGCATTACCGGTATGGTCTTGAGGTGATGGTTTCGGTCCTCAAAAAGGTCGCGGATATCAAAGGGAACCGTAATGGCTGCGATAAAGAGGAAGCGTTTGCCAACCAGCAGGATGGTATCTGCTGCTGAAATTGTGATTTCATGCCGTGCTGCTGTCTCTACAATTGGCAGCAGTACGCAGCTGAGCGACCATATTGTCGCAATAAGAAATAACTTGAGTCCCGGTATATTCCTAAGCCCGAATCTTTTTTCATTCATCGAGAAGAGCGGCAGGTTGTAGGCTACGGAGATTACCCCAAGGAAGAATAAAAGGACAAGAGACGAAACAGACAGGAACAGGGTGAGGGGGATTAATGATATGATGGCGATGATGGTTAATGTGACAGTAAGCCGGTAATGACCAAATATCCATCGCACTCGCCGGAAAGGTGACTTCTTGGGCTCTTTTGGCCTTGATAGCAGCATACTGAAGTTGTATAAAGCCAGGGTAGAGCAGAATAAGAGAGCAAGAACATGCTGGTCGGGCTTTATGCGAAGCAGCTGGTATGTCACAAGCGCTTGTGCAACAGCACAAAGAGCAATAAATAGATTACTGAATAGAAGAAAATCTGCGCATTGTCTAGTGGTTTTTATTAATAATATAGACTTGGGGTCGGGCATGTAATGTCTTCTAAATGAATGCTATGATCGCTTTAATTCAAATATCGTAATTTCAGGCAAAATTCCAACGCGCCCTGGGTAGCCCAAAAATCCGTATCCTACATTGACGTACAGCTGCTGTGTCTTTTCTTTATAAAGGCCTGCCCATTCCTTGTAAATGTACTGCACAGGACTCCACTGATATTCCTTCGTCCTTACTCCAAATTGCATACCGTGAGTATGGCCGCTGAATGTAACATCGATGTCGGGCCGATTTAATATCTGAGCACGCCAGTGTGAAGGATCGTGGGACATCAGTAATTTTACAGGTGCATCATCTGTGCCTTTTACTGCGAGATCGAGCCGCCCATGTCTTACAAAACGACCAGCTCCCCAGTTTTCAACGCCCAGTATTGCTATTTCCTCGCCGCCTACTTTAAGGCGCCTGTTTTCATTCAGGAGCAGGTCGTAGCCCATGGTCCTGTGGATGCTTTTAATGGCCGCCAGGTTTTTTGCCTTCGCAGGAGAGGGATCACGTCCGAAATAATAGTCGCCATAGTCATGATTACCCAGGACAGAGAAGACCCCCAGAGGTGCCTTGACTTTTGAAAAGATATCCTGATAATCTTTCATTTCACTGGCGATGTTATTTACGAGGTCGCCTGTGAAAAAGATAAAGTCAGGTTTTTCTTTTAAAAGCATTTCAACTCCCCCCAGCACAGCCTTGCGGTTATAAAAGCTGCCGGAGTGGATGTCTGATATTTGCCCCAGCTTTATTCCGTCGAACGCCTTTGGAAGATTAGGGAGGTAAAGTGTCTGACGTTTTATGCGGTAGTCATAGCCTCCTTCAACTATTCCCCAGGTAAGCGAAGCAAATGGAATAGCAGCCACCGCTATACCCGCTTTTACCAGGAACTCAGATCTGCTTATTTTTTCCTCTTCTTTTCTTTCAGGCAAAGAGGCATGTTCTGCCCGCTGTTCGCGTTCAGCACCCTCGCTTTGCAAGCCTTGTTCAGGGGCGCTTTTATACTTGCTGTACCGCGCTTTTCTCCTGACCCAAACGATGCCCCTTCTGATGTCGTCCAGAAATAGGAATGGAAGGAAAAATACCTTGGTTACAAAAGTGATGAAAAAAGCGACCAGGATAATCGCCCGCACAGACAGAATCAGGTTGAAAAATATACTGGCGAACACGCCGAGGATGAGAAGTGCAGTGTAGCCCCACCAGATAAGGTTGAGAAAGCGATTTGTTTTTTTAGCTTTATTTCTGCGTATTTCTGAGATTGCGTTAAAAATATACCAGTCAATAAGGAGCAGCAACGCGCTGATGACGAGCAAAGGGATGATTCTGTCGGACATGTTTATCTTCTACTAAGTACTTTCTGCTTAGAAAGGGTAAAGTTGGGATTATTCTTCATAGTTTCCTTCATCCTCATCGAATTTGGCGTTAAAAAGGCTTTCGAACATGTCCTTGAATGAGTACCCGCCATCGAGTGGCGACTTACTGATCTGCGAGAATTCTGAGAGACCGTGAAGGAGGAATTCCATCAAAAGAAGGCGCTGATTTTCGCTCAGGCGAGGGTGGAACTGTTTTACCACTTCTTTAAGTCCGGGTACGGATGCAAGCGACTTTTTATACTCGTTTAGGGATTGATTGTCACGAATATCGAGTGTGTTGCCGGAACCGAACCAGTTGATAATACTTGTATACGGATTTTCTCCCTTTGATCTTTTCGTCTTTTCGGGATCTGGAAAATATTGCAGCATCAGGGTCTTGATTGCTTTGCCTACGAGGATGTGTGCAACCTTCGCAGAGCCTTCCTGTTCTCCCTCATATACCAGTTCGATCTTTCCTGTAATGGCGGGCATAACTCCAACGAAGTCGCATATTCGTACGAATGTTTGGTCTTCGCCATTGATCAGCATCCTCCTTTCTGCATTTGAAATGAGGTTTTCATATGCTGATATTGTCAGACGGGCAGAGACGCCAGACTTTTTATCAATATATTCGGAATTCCTGGCTTCAAAAGCAATTTGTTCCACCAGGTCTTTTACCAGGCCATCTGCTTCAATTTTTTCCCGCTGTGCTGGAGTCAGCGAAGCCTCCTGCTGGGTGATCTTTCTTGATATCTCAACACTCCTTGGATAGTGCGTCAGGATCTGACTTTCAATCCGGTCTTTTAAAGGGGTGACAATGGAGCCGCGGTTGGTATAGTCTTCGGGATTCGCTGTAAAAACAAACTGGACATCAAGTGGAAGCCGTAATTTAAAACCTCTTATCTGAATATCCTTTTCCTGAAGGATATTAAATAAGGCAACCTGAATGCGGGCCTGCAGGTCGGGAAGTTCATTAATGACAAATATGCCGCGGTGGGCCCTCGGGATAAGGCCAAAATGGATGACCCGTTCGTCGGAGTAGGTGAGTTTAAGAGTAGCAGCCTTTATGGGGTCAACGTCCCCGATCAGATCAGCGACGGTAACGTCAGGGGTTGCCAGTTTTTCGGTATATCTCTCCGATCGGTGTAACCAGGCGATAGGGGTCTCGTCGCCCTTTTCTGCTATCTGTTGTCTGGCGAACCACGAGATCGGGTTAAACGGATCGTCAAAGAGCTCAGAGCCCTCTACAAAGGGTACGTATTCGTCGAGCAGGTTCACCATCAGGCGTGCGATCCGCGTTTTTGCTTGTCCCCGCAAGCCCAGCAGCAGAATGTTGTGACGCGAAAGAATGGCAGTCTGAAGATCAGGCATGACGGTGTCTTCATAGCCAATGATGCCTTCAAACCCCGCTTCCTTGTTCTTCAGCTGATCGATTAAGTTTTCCCGGAGTTCCTCTTTGATGCTCCTGCTTTTGTATCCTGATTTCTTTAGTTCTCCGAATGTCTTTATATCTTTTAATGTACTCATGTTTGCTCGTTAGTCTTTTTTTCGTTTTAAGAAATAGTTGGTTGATCGGTTTTCGCACTGAGCCGTACGGATTCGCTAACGTACTGTCCTTCTCCGGTTCCGGATATAGTCTTCAAATATGTATTCTCCCAAACCTTTCAGGGAACTATAAAAGGCTTTTCCCCCGTTGATTTCAGTGAACTTTCTTACAAATTGCTGAAGGTAGGGATCCCGGGCAATCATAAACGTAGTAATAGGAATATTAAGACGCTTGCACTGCGCTGCCATATTAAGGGTCTTGTTCACAACCTTACGATCAAGGCCGATACTGTTTTTGTAATACCGTGCTCCTTCTTTCAGACAAGTGGGTTTCCCGTCGGTGATCATGAAGATCTGCTTGTTGGTGGTCTTTCTTCGCCTTAGAATGTCAGTAGCCAACTCAAGTCCCGCGTAGGTATTGGTATGGTAGGGGCCAACCTGCAGGTAAGGAAGATCTTTCAGTGCTATAGGCCAGGCATCATTACCAAAGACGACTATGTCGAGTGTGTCTTTAGGATACTTCGTTCTGATCAGTTCGGCCAATGCCATAGCGACCTTCTTGGCAGGCGTAATGCGATCCTCGCCGTAAAGGATCATCGAGTGAGAAATGTCGATCATAAGGACCGTAGAGGTAAGGGTTTTGTAATCTTTTTCCTCCACTTCCAGATCCTTTTCAGTAATCGCAAAATCGTTGATGCCATGGTTAATCTGGGCGTTATGAATAGAGGCCGTCATGTCGATCTGATCCAGGCTGTCTCCAAACTGGAACTCCCTTCTGTCTGCATTTTTTCTTCGCCCGGTCCCGACAGATTGCTGTGGTGGCTCCCCTTGCCCGACTTCTTCAGCTTACCGAAGATCTCTTCAAGCGCGGAGCGTCTGATGCTTTGTTCAGTCTTTCCGGTTATAGCGAAACCGCCGTTGTCCTTATCCCCATCGATATATCCTTTCTGCCTGAGATCCTCGATGAAGTCGCCCATCCCATATTCATCGGTAGTGATGTTATATTGCTTGTCGAGCTCATTCATCCAGGCGAGCGCTTCATTTGCATCTCCTGAAGTGTAGTTAAGAAGCTCTAAAAATAATTTAAACAACTCGTCAAATCCGCCTTTCGGTAGCTCATCTGGCAGATATTGTGAAAAAGAGTATCCCCGCATATATTCCTTGCCTTTCAGTTAATGATAACGCAAGTTCTAAGTTAATAGTTTCAGCAGCAGGCGGTGTTTGAGTTTTGTCAAAAACCAGTGAAACCGGGAACCTGGGATTGGAGGCCGGAGCGCTTGTTCTGTAAAAGCGGAATAAGGCAGGCAGCAATTCGGGCTGAGCCCGAAAGCAGGGGGCTTTCGTAGAGAAAGACATTGATGAGCTCCATGTTTAAACCCTGATGAAAGTGCGTTGAAAGTTCTTTGGGCCGTTTAGAACTCAGAAAAATCTGCACGCGTTTACTGTTGCGGCTCGGGATTTAAGTGCAGGGAATGATTATTGATCTCGTCAGCACTGTATTCAGGATTGGCTCCCGCGCGTGACGCTACGATCGCTCCTGCAGCGCAGGCTCGTTCCAGTACCAGCCACGGACTTTCCCGGGCAAGAAAGTTCCTTACGAAGGTGGCAAGAAAGGCGTCGCCGGCACCGACTGTGTCGGCTACTTTTATCCTGAACCCCGGGTGCCGGTATATCTTATCTTTGTAAAGTACCATCGCACCATGTTGACCCATGGTCAGACAAATGGTGCCGACTTCACAGGCTGTACTCAGTTCAGTAATGAGTTCCGCGGTTGTTTCAGAGCTGAGGTCATAGAGCTTTACTAGGAAGGCCAGCTCGTCTTCATTTATTTTCAGCACATCAGTATTGCTGAGCAATACTGAAAGAGTTCTGTCGTCGAAATGAGGAGGGCGAAGGTTCATGTCAAATATCTTCACCTTTGATAGGCTCAGGAGCTTCAAAAGCGTTTCCCGACTGGTGGGGAGGCGGCTTGCGAGGCTTCCGAAGACTATCGCGTCGGCTTGTCTTGCTGCCGACTCGAGGTCTTCCCTGAAGATGATCTCGTCCCAGGCGACTGGCCTGGTAATGGTGTAGGTGGCATGTCCAGCCTTGTCAAGCTCTACTTCCACCTGGCCAGTAGGTAAGGCCGGGTGAGTTTGTATGAGACCTGTATTCAAGCCGTATCCTTTTATGAAGGAAACAAGGCCGGAACCGCTTTCGTCCTGACCAATACTGCTAATGAGGCGGCTTTCAGCCCCCTGCCGGTGGAGGTGCAGCGCTACGTTCATTGGGGCACCGCCGGCCTTCTTTCCCGTTTTAAAGTTGTCCCAAAGGATCTCGCCGAAGCATGCAATATTCATAATTTTGAATTTCGATGTTACTAATATTGGGTTTAGTCCGAAGCCGGACCTAAGATTACATCGGCCGGCCTTCTGCTAATGCTTTTTCCGCCCGTTTAATGGCGAGTCTCTCCTTCCACGACATGTATTTGCTGCTAAGGTTCTTTTTCATGATGTCATCGAATTTTCGCTGGATCGTGAGATTATACAAACTTTTAGCTTTTACAGCCAGCGACTTGTCCCATGCTCGGAGCGAAATGGAAAAAGATCCGTCCAGGTATTTCATCCAGTGCCACATGCCGGTTGGCATGAACAGAGTGTCTCCATGTTCTAAAAATGCCTCATAACCTTCAATTCCTCTCAGAGCGGGAAATTTCGTAAAATCAGGGTTGGTGATATCGTAATCCTCGAGGGCATAAGTTGCAAAGGGGATACAATAGAGCCTTTCTTTCCATTTATAGTCGAAAAGTATGATGTGCTTCCTTCCCAGGAAATGGGTATGGAAGATGTGTGCGAGGTCAATGTCGTAATGAAGGAAGGTTACCGATCCTTTTCCTCCGAAGAACATGTTAGGATAACTGTCGAGAAAGCCGCCTATCAGCTCTTTGGGTGCCCGATAGTCTTCCAGCGGGCGGGGGGCATGTTTGATCGGGTCGAAAAGAAAGATCCTCAGGTCTGTAGGCTCTTTTTGTATCAGGTCAATGTAGTCGCCGAATTTCATTTCAGCGGCGGCTGCATTAATAGGCTTCGAAGGGTCGGCTTTTGAGCTGTCGTATAAGGGTACTGCGATGTCGCCCACCGTTTCCTTGAGATAGTCGAATGTCCATTTTTCAAAAGCCGGCCAACGCTTTGCCATGTTTTTTATCACAACTGCCCTTCTGGGGAGGAGGTAGTTCTTTACAAAGTCTTCTTTACTGATGTCTTCAACGATGTCAATTGGTGTAAGTTTTATACCCATGCAGATGTATTTAAATTTCAAAATTAAGCACCGGCTTGCGGTTAAACAAGGGAAACGAAGACAGTACGCATTTATTATTCTTCCTCTGTGAAGAGGGATGCAGCAATGTGATCGGCAAAGAGCTTGCCCTGTAAGGAGAGTGTAACAATATTATCTGCGATGTCCAGCCAGCCTTTTTTAGCAAATTCTTCGAGTTGGTGTTCAACCTGCAAGCGGTAATGATGCCCGAATTCCTTTTCTATTTTCAGGAGGTCCATCCCCCACATTGTTCTTAGCGAGGTCATAATGTACTCGTTCACCCTGTCTTTGCGTGTTAGTGTTTCCCGCTCAGCCGCGATGAGTCCTTTTGAAAGGCTTTCCATATAACGGGCGTTATTCGCAATATTCCAGCGGCGCTCCGTCCCGTTAAAGCTGTGTGCCGAGGGGCCGATACCCAGGTAGGAAACGCCTTTCCAGTAGCTTGTGTTATGTCGCGAATAGAAGCCTGGCTTAGCAAAGTTGGATATTTCGTAGTGGTCAAATCCTCTTTCCGTAAGAGCTGCAATCAGAGCGAGGAATTGAGAAGAGCTTTGATGGTCATCCATGTCCGGCTGTTTCCCTTTTTTTATAAAGTGAGCAAGGGCCGTTCTATGCTCTACGGTCATGGCGTAAGCAGAGAGGTGGGGGACGCCGAGCTCAATGACCTTTGCGATGTTGCTGGCCCACTTTTGATCACTAAGAAGGGGATAGCCGTAAATCAGATCCAGTGTGATGTTCTCAAAGCCAGCGTCCTGAACTCTTTTTACCGCCCCGTCGGCTTCAGAGGCAGTATGTGCACGGTTCATCCAGCGCAGATCTTCTTCGTAAAACGACTGTACGCCTATGCTGAAGCGGTTGATAGACGTTTGTCTTAGTGCTCTCACCTGCTGCTCGTCCAGGTCGTCCGGGTTGGCTTCGAGCGTTATTTCCGCTGACGCTGATACCCAATGAAGCGCTGAAATGTGATCGATAAACTTCTGAATTTCCGAGGATGAGAGTATAGAAGGAGTGCCGCCCCCAAAATAGATTGTCTCAATAGGCGCGCCCGCCAGATGACCTTTTTGAAGTTCTAGTTCGGAATGCATGGCCTGGATGACCTCCTGACGATACTTTACCGAGGTGGAAAAATGGAAATCGCAGTAAAAACACGCTTTCTTACAGAATGGGATATGAAGATATATTCCGGCCATCGATGCTCTTTCATTTGCAAACTTAGGCAAAACGGCTCATAAAGACGTACAACAGGAAAATATTGATGAGCAGGCTGTGAGCTCTTTATGAAGGCGATGCGAGGCCTTTTGATTAGAAGCGCAAAAAGACTTTCGCAAAAAACGTGCATTAGCTGTACGCACAAAGGCGATGGAAGTTAGATGAACGTTCTTTGTGTCCACTTAAAAACAAATAGACTTTCACAAAAAAAGCCGCCCGTACGGCGGCTTGCAGATAGTTAGTTAAAGTTCAAGGATGTGTTCTGACTAGTCGTTAAACATTTTATCAAGCGCCTGAGCTCCTGTAAGGTGCTCTCTTAGTTTATCGACTTTGCTTGCTGCAAATACTCTGATGGCTTCAAGATCGGCGTGGCCGGCGCCTCTTTCAAATAGTTCGACGGCTTCTTCGTGAGAGTCTTCCATCATGCTCGCATACTCTTTCTCAAACTGAGCAATGTCTGTAATTCCGTTTAATTTATTGTACATTTCCTGGTGTTTGGTCGCCATCGCGGTAGGAACAGTGAGATTGTTTGACTTTGCCGTAGCCGCAAGCTCAAGTGAAGCGGCTGTGTGATCCGTTATCATATGCTCAGCAAAATCGTCAATGCTCTGGTTTGATGAGCGGTCTCTGGCAAGCATGGACGACTGAATTTCAAACATGTTGGAACTTGCTGCTTCGTTCACAAATACCTGGCTTTGGATCATGTCGTCGTCATCATCGTCACTACAGGAAGGAAGAATAGAAACGCTACCTAGTAGCATTAGTAATAAATAAGTTCATTTTTTCATAGGTAAGTATTTAGTAGATGTTTTTAAGATATCTGCCTTTGGTTAACATAGGGCGAACGCTTTGGTTTACCTAATTTCAAAAACGGGTAGTTACCTGCAAAAAAAGTAGGATCTGAGTCAGAAGGATTGCCATTTTTCTATAAGTTTGGCTTTAAATAAATACGAGTTATGAGGAAAATTGCGCCTGTAGTCTGTTTGCTGCTCATGATGTCTTATCATCTTGTAGCACAGACCAAGAGTGAAAAAGAAGTTGCGGCTGCTGTAGAAACGCTTACGAAAGCAATGATAGATGGTAACCGGTCGGCTTTGGAGGCAGTCGCCTCTAAAAATCTGAGTTACGGTCATTCGGGCGGTAAGGTGGAGGACAAAGCGACCTTTGTCGAAAGTATTGCAAGTGGCAAGTCTGATTTTGTTACAATAGATCTGACTAATCAAACGGTGCAGGTATCCGGAAACACTGCTATTGTGAGGCATCACCTCGCTGCGAGTACCAATGACGGGGGAAAGCCTGGTAACGTTAGCCTTAACATTCTTCTTGTGTTTCAAAAGCAGCAGGGAAAGTGGCTGCTGCTTGCCAGACAAGCAGTGAAGGCTCAATAGTTTGTAATAAGAAGAACGGCGTTAATTGTTTAGCGCCGCCCTTCTTTTTTATACTGCTACCATCGTCCGTAGATTCGGACCCACTCCCTCAGCAGTTCTTCTTCCTTCTTCCCTAGCTGGCCTGGCTTGAGCCGCCAGTTCCAGTTGCCTTCGGAAGACGCGGGACTGTTCATTCTGCTCTTTCTATCTAATCCCAGTATGTCCTGCAAGGGCAGAATTGCCACTTTTGCTACTGAGGCGTAAGCCATCCTGCCTAATACTTCATGAACGTTGGATGCCTTTACTTTAGACCCTGTATAGTCGTTCAGGTTTTTCCTGATGACTTCGGTCGCATCGTTTTCATACCAGCCCCTGGTGGTATTGTTATCATGAGTGCCGGTATACACGAAGAAGTTTTCGGTGAACCGGTGAGGAATTGCCACAGCCTCGGGCATATCCTCTCCAAACGCAAACTGAAGGACTTTCATGCCCGGAAAGCCAAAGCAATCCCTAAGCGCGTATACGGGAGCATCGATATCGCCCAGGTCTTCAGCAACAAATGGCAGTTTACCCAGCTTTTTCAGGAGGATCTTGAATAAGTCTTTCCCTGGTCCGGGTTTCCACTCACCGTTTTTCGCCGTCTCTTCACTCGCGGGAACTTCCCAATAGGCTGAAAACGCCCGGAAGTGGTCAAAACGGAGCAGGTCGAATAGCTCGATGTTCTTTTTAACCCGCTGAACCCACCAGTCATAGCCCTGCTTTTTCAGCACATCCCACTTGAACACTGGCATACCCCATAGCTGCCCGTTCTCGTTAAAGTAATCGGGAGGAACTCCTGCTACTCCGACCATGTGGCCCTCAGCGTCGAGACTGAAAATCTCAGGATTTGCCCAGACGTCTGCGGAATCGTAGCTTACATAAAATGGCATGTCACCAAACAGCTGTATTCCCAGGTTGTTGCAATAGCTTTTCAAGTCATGCCATTGCTCGTGGAAAAGAAACTGCAGGAACCTGGTTTTCTCAAGCAACTCCTGGTTTTCCTGCCTGAAGGTTTGCAGTGCGTCTCGATTTCTCAACTTGTACTCATCTGCCCACTGGAACCATGCTTTCCCTTCATTTTTTTGTTTTAACACGATATAGAGGGCAAAATCCTCCAGCCAGGCGGCTTCCCTGTGGCAGAAAGAGGAGAATTCTCTTTTCAGCCTGCTGTGTTCTCCCTCCTTGAAGTTCCGGAAAGCTTTTTCAAATAAAATATCCCTCAGCTTTTGTGCTCCTGAAAAGTCTGCTTTTGACTTTATCGGAAGAGCCATCTCCTCTGTTTTTTTCTGCCCAGCAGTCCATTCTGGACAAGTAGTTCTGGACTGATCAAAAGCGGATTGCCTGCCATGCTCGAGTATGAGCTATATGGCGAGTTGCCGCTTCCCTGCTCTGTTGGCGAGAGTGGAAGCAGCTGCCAGAATTTCTGACCGCTGCTGGCCAGGAAGTCAGCGAAACTTTTCGCTCCAGGACCAAAGTCGCCTATGCCGAATGACGACGGCAGCGACGTAATATGCATCAAAATGCCGGCAGCCCTGCCTGAGGACTTTTGTTCGAACTTTATTACTGCAAATGGCAGGTCTCCAAAGACATCGTTGATTAGGATCTCTTCATTAGAAGTGCCGGTTACTCCTTTCCTCAGCAGGTGAGTCCAGTCCTGCGACGCCAGTTGAGGCAGGATCACGCGTGTGTTTTTCCAGTCGATCCCCGCTATTTCAAGGTCCTCCTTGCCGAGCATCCTGGCAACGTGGAGAGGCACCATTGTGACATAGAGACTTTGCTGATGCCGGCGGGCGAAGGCAAAGATGTTGTCTTTATACTTTCCTTTGACCTTTAGCGGGATATACTCGCCTTTTGCAAAGACCTCGTAGTTTGCCCGGCGTTCCTTTAGCAGAAGCTGGGTCAGCCACAACTTAGGATGTCCCTCATAGCGCTTTTCCCAAAGCCAGGAAGTAAAACCCTGCTGATGCTCACTATTTTCAACTTCTTCAAGCAGCTTCGTCCGAAGTTTGTAGTCGACTGCTCTACGGTTGTCGGGGTCCACCATGCTCAGGTCCCAGAGCTCGCAGCCCTGATATACGTCGGGTACGCCCGGACACATAAACTTGAGGATAAGCTGGGCTAAGGAGTTGATAACCCCAAGATCAGCGATTTTCTTGTGGAAAGGTGCAAAGCTCTTCCAGAAGGAAGAAGTCTTGTCCAGAAGCTGTACAGCAAATTTTTTCGTAGCCTCCTCATAGGGGGCATTGGGACTGGTCCAGTTTGAGTTTTGTTTGGCTTCCCGCAGGGCTTTCTCAATGTAATTCTGTATCCGCTCCTTAAATTCATCTTCACTTTGGCCTGGCATAGGATATGAGCCGATAAGGGTTTGGTAGATCAGGTACTCGTCATTTTCGTCTGGCCCCTCGCCCTCCTTCAAACCGCGATTAAGCTCGAACCATTCGCCGGTCTTCTGAAGCCATTCTGCGGGGACGTCGCTGAGTACATTCAGTCGGGCTCTTACGTCTTCGCCTCGTTTCGTGTCGTGGGTAGAAGTAGCGTTCAGGGATAAGGGAAAGTTCTCCTGTCGCTCCTGCATTTTCCCGTGAAACTCGTCGGAGCTCATTCCGAATGCTTCCGGTGAGTCGCCAACTTCATTATGGGCTATGAAACGGTTGTAAGTGTACATTAAAGTGTCTTCAACCCCTTTGGCCATCAGAGGGCCGGTGAACTGCATGCAGCGCTGGTAGAAATATAGAGCCCGGTCGTTATACTCGTCGTCGCCATTCCGCGGCTTCTTAATCAGGATGTCTTCAAGAACGCCGACTGCTGCGCGTAATTCAGGCTTTTCCTTTCTGATTCTTTCCAGAATTGTCTTTAAGGCGCCTTCTTCAGTCTTTGAAAGAGGGAAGCTGTTGCCATAGTACCGGTATATAGGGCACTGAATGAGTAATTCCCCGATTGCTGATTTAAGATCCCCGTCTTTTATGAGAGCGGCCGACTTGCTGTCCAGGAGGTCGGAGTTGAGGAGGAGCCGGTGAAGGTTCTCCAGTTCGCCGGCCATGTGCTGGTGAAGGATGTAAGCTTTCTTCGTATAGATCTGTTCCTGAACTTCCGCGTCTTCGCTCACAAGGGTGCTATAGAATTCACTGAACGCTGTTTCACTTTCTTTAGCAGTAAACACGTTATTGACAAGAGAAAGGAAGTCGTAACCTGTATTACCTTGGATAGGCCAGTGCTGTGGAATTTGTTCTCCGGGTTCAAGTATCTTTTCAACCACGATGTAGGTGTCGTCTCCGGCGAGTTCACGCAATTTGTCAAGATAGCCGCTCGGATCAAACAGCCCGTCTACATGGTCTACGCGCAGCCCGTTTATAACGCCCTCTTTCAGTAATGCTTTTATAAACTGGTGATAGGTATCGAAAACCTGCTCATCCTGGATGTTCAGACAGATGAGACCGTTAACGGTGAAGAATCTTCTGAACGTGATCTGCTGGTCTGTTTCCTGCCAGCTGCACAAGCGATAAATCTGTTCTTCTGCCAGTTGACTGAGCCGATCTTTGTCGTTATTGATATTTTCTATGCATTTTTTTATGTATCCGGCAGTTGCGTCGTTCTTCATAAAGGCTGACAACTGAAGAAGAAATTCGTTCCAACGATCGGTATACTGAGTTGCATCTTCGATCTGATGGATTTGATGCATTTGTGAAAGTACCTGACTTAGTCCTTCAGACGGCTGTTCGTCGCTGTTGTTGAGGATCTCCTCATAAGACCTTGGATTTAAAGGATAGTAGTTGTCATAGTAATTGAAGACGAGCCGGCCTTCCTGATAGTCGACTTTTAATTCGCCCTTTTCTATCACTTCGTCGAGTGGTGAGCCAAGGAAGGGTACCATCATCCGCCCCCTGTAAAGCTCGCTGCTAAGGGCTGTATCGAAGAAAGGGGCATAGGTGGATTGAGGTCCTTTTTCGAGGAGATCCATCAGCCAGGGGTTGTGTGGCGAGAAAGCCATGTGATTAGGCACGATATCCTGAAGCCAGCCGATTCCCAGTTCTTTGAGGCTCCGGCTCAGTTCCCGGAGCTGTTCTTCAGTGCCTACCTCGGGATTTATCACATGCGGGTCCAGCACGTCATACCCGTGGGTACTTCCCGATGTAGATTTGAAAACTGGCGAAGCGTAGAGGGTTTTGATGCCGAGCTTTCGCAGGTAGGGGATGACTTTCTCCAAGTCGTGAAAAGTAAAGTCCTTGTGAAATTGTATCCGGTATGTTGAGACAGGGTTTGACGACATGGTATTCTGCTATTATTAGTTACAAAGAAACGCTTTCTTAGACATTACAACCGAATGCGAAAACGCTTGTTTTATTTATTTGTGAAGTTGAAAAACACTTGCTACCAGGAACCACCGATCCGTCTCTGCAATTCCGCCGTTTGAAGATTTTGTTGTTACTCACCTTGCGCTTCGCGGAACAAAAGCGGGTGGTCATAACCCAGGACTATCGTTTTCGATCGTTGACCGATCACCACTACGAGGTTTGCGGCGATGGGCATGCTTGGAGGAGTGCTGAAGATTATTTTTAGGAACGGTGCCCAGGTTTGTTCTGCCTGCCGCTACACGGTCAGTGCCGGCTGAGCAGAATGCGGTTGCGCTCAGATTTTAAACAGTTGAGGATATGAATTGAAGGGGACTTTGCAGGCAATTGGGGATGCACGCAGGAATGTCAGCTTAAGCGAAAAATAGATTTTGAGGAACACATCGGGAGAAGGAAGGACGACAGATGTCGTTGTAGCAGGATTCGCTCTTTTTGAAAATCAACTGTCGTACGGAAATTGTCGGTGATCTGGATCTGAGAGCCGATGACGGGGATCGAACCTGCGACCTACGCGTTACGAGTGCGTTGCTCTACCAGCTGAGCTACATCGGCTTTTGTTAGGTGGCTCCAAATGTAATAATTGTGTTTAGTTTTTAAAATAAATGTGAAAAAAGAAGCAGGCTGGCGACCATGCAGCCTGCTTCTATGATTTAGTGCCCTTCCAATACGAGGATAGATTCGGGCCTGAGGGTAATGGTCTCTCCTGCTGTAAAATCGTCTGGAAAGTCGTGATTCCCGTGCCATTCGGTGTCTGCGGAATGAATGATTTTTGTCCAGCTTTCCTTAAATTCGGGCAGCATAATTTCTTGTTCCTTCTCCGAGAAGTTCATGAGGCTGACGATGTTCTTTTGTTCGTTCCATCGGTAAAGTATAAGGGTCTCGGTGCTTTCGTCGCAGGAAACTTTCATGTTTTGCCGATCGGGGCTTTTTAACGCCGGGTGAGTCTTTCTCAGAGAGATAAGTTTTTTATAATAGCTGAGAACCGTTCTGTGCGGTTCCTGCTCGAGCACCTGCCATTGAAGCTTAGAGTCTTCAAACGTTTTTTCGGACACGGGGTCAGGGGCCTCCCCTGGTTATGAAATGCCTTAAACTCTTCTTTCCTGCCTTTTCTGACAGCGTCAGCGAGCTGAGGATCGGTGTGACTCACGAAGTAGAGGAAAGGGTGCGGCTCTACCCATTCTTCTCCCATGAACAGCATGGGCAGATACGGACTGAGTAATGTAGCACCGGCTACAAGTTTCTTCATTTCAAAACTTAACAGTCTGTTGATCCGTTCGCCGCACATGCGGTTGCCAACCTGGTCGTGATTTTGTGAGAAGACGACAAATTGCTTTCCCGGGTTCTTTTCAGCCTTGATTCCGAAAAACTTTTGCCGGTGTTCTGAGAATTGTCCGTCGTACACATAGGCGTCCTGATAGGACTTAGCGAGATGCGACACGCCGTGAAAGTCAGAATAGTACCCTGTCTTTTCTTCTCCGGATGTTACCCTGAGGGCATGGTGGAACTCGTCGATCCATTGTGCGTCCATTCCATACCCCCCTGGTCAACAGGATTGATAAAACGAGTATCGTTCAGATCCAGCTCTACAATGAGGTAATGCTTCTTCCCGGTTTCTGCAATTATTTTGTCTGTTTCCTCGCGTATTTCACGGAGGATATGAACAGGACTGAAGTCTTTAATGGCATGAACAGCATCCATTCGCAGTGCGTCAATGTGGAAGTCACGGAACCACATGAGCGCATTTTCTACAAAATACTGCCGCACTGCGTAGCAATAGTCGTCGTCGAAATTTACAGCGTTTCCCCAGGGAGTATTGTACTTGTCGGTAAAGTAGGGTCCAAATTCAGGGAGATAGTTGCCCTCGGGCCCGAGATGGTTGTACACCACGTCCAGTATCACGGCTATATTCTTGCGGTGGCAGGCGTTCACCAGGCGCTGAAGACCTTCTGCTCCGCCATAGGTATGCTGCACGGCAAACGGAGCTACCCCATCATAGCCCCAGTTTCTCGCGCCCGGAAATTCAGCGACGGGCATGATTTCAATAGCGGTTATTCCAAGTTCCTTGAGGTAGTCGAGTTTTTCTTCGATTCCCGCGAATGTCCCTTCGGGCGTAAATGTTCCGGTGTGCAGCTCATATAAAATATACTCGTCAAGGGGATAATTCTCCCAATTGCCGTCAGACCAGGTAAAGGCGCTGAGGTCGACAGCAAGTGAAGGGCCATGTACCCCCTCTGGCTGCCCCATAGAGACCGGGTCGGGAAGGTCTCTTTTAGCGTCCAGTCTGAACTTGTAAAGGTCGCCCGGCTTAATCTCATCGCTGATGAGCGTCCAATAGCCTAATTCCTGTTTTTCCAGCGGCAAGGCGAGCTGCTTATCCTGCAAAACAATTTCTGCTTGACGTGCATTCGGTGCCCACAGCACAACCTCTGCTTGTCCCCGGCTGGTAAATTTTAGGCCCGGGCGGTAGTTGTCTAATACTCTGCGATCCATTCTTACTTTCTCAAAGGTTGTTTTAGCAGAACTACCGACCTGCTATCCACGTGTATGGAATCTCCTGCTTTAAATGCCTCTCCTTCTTCTTCGATCATGCCCAGGCTGGTATCGAGTATTTTAATCCACTCGTGACCGTACTTTGATGGAGGAAGGACAAAATGCAGCGGTTCATAGTGCCCATTAAATATTACATAGAAGCTGTCATCCTGGATCAGTTCACCCTTTGGTCCCAATGACCTTATTCCCCTGCCGTTTAGAAAGACACCAAGAGATTTAGCAAAGCTTGTATTCCAGCTTTCATCCGGCATCTCTGTGCCCTCTGGTAGAAACCAGGCGATGTCTTCCAGTCCGATTCCTTTGATCGGCTGGCCGCTGAACCAGCGCCGGCGTCTGAATGCCGGATGCTTTTTCCGGAGATGGATAAGTTTCTGTGTAAACGCCAGAAGTTCTTTGTCAGCCTCTTCCCAGTTTAACCAGGAGATTTCATTATCCTGACAGTATGCATTGTTATTCCCGCCCTGCGTGCGGCTAATCTCGTCGCCGGCCACAAGCATCGGAACACCCTGAGAAAGGAAGAGCGACGTCAGGAAATTTCGTTTTTGACGCTCCCTTAACTCGTTGATAACTTTGTCGTTAGTTGGGCCTTCTGCACCGCAATTCCAGGATCGGTTATGGCTTTCTCCGTCATTGTTGTCTTCTCCGTTTGCCTCGTTATGTTTTTCATTATACGAAACGAGGTCATGAAGAGTGAATCCATCATGAGCTGTTATGAAGTTAACACTGGCAGTCGGACGCCTGTAGTCGTCTTTATACAAGTCGGAGCTGCCCGTAAATCGTTCAGCAAACTCACCAAGCATGCTGTCGGCTCCTCTCCAGTAATCGCGGAGGCAATCACGGTACTTTCCGTTCCACTCCGCCCATCCTGGAGGAAACTTGCCTACCTGATATCCGCCTTCTCCAATGTCCCATGGTTCGGCAATAAGTTTAACCTGCGATATGGTAGGGTCTTGGTGAATAATGTCAAAAAATGACCCGAGCCGGTCTACTTCATGAAGTTCCCGGGCGAGAGTAGAGGCAAGGTCGAACCGGAAGCCGTCCACATGCATTTCTGTAATCCAATAACGCAAGCTGTCCATAATTAACCGTAGGACACCAGGCATCTGCGCATTTAGTGTGTTGCCCGTGCCGGTATAGTCCATGTAGTATCGTTTGTTATCCTCGGTGAGCCGGTAGTATGATGCGTTATCGATTCCCTTAAACGACAGCGTCGGCCCCAGTTGATTTCCTTCAGCCGTGTGGTTGTAGACCACATCCAGGATCACTTCTATCTCCGCTTTATGAAGAGCTTTCACCATTTCCTTAAACTCCTTTACCTGTTCTCCCAGCACTCCTGAACTGGAGTAACGTACATCCGGAGCAAAGAAGCCGATCGTGTTATATCCCCAATAATTAGTGAGTCCTTTATCTACGAGATACGAATCGCGTACGAAATGGTGTACAGGCATCAGCTCCATAGCAGTAACGCCCAGCTCTTTTAAGTATTGGATCGTTACGGGGTGGGCGAGTGCGGCATAAGTCCCTCTGATGTTTTCAGGAATGTCAGGATGGAGCTGAGTAAAACCCTTCACGTGAGTTTCATAAATAACGGATTTGTGATAGGGCAGTCGGATGAGCTTGTCGTCCTCCCAATCAAAGTGAGGATCAATGACAACGGATTTGGGGATGTAGGGCGCGCTATCTTCATCGCTGAAGCTGAGGTCAGCATCTTCATGCCCGATAATGTAGCCAAACAGGGAATTGTGCCACTGTATGGTGCCTGAGATGGCCTTGGCGTAAGGATCGATAAGTAACTTATTCGGGTTGAACCGGTGCCCATTTTCAGGTTCATAGGGGCCATACACTCTGTATCCATAAAGTTGCCCCGGCTTTAATCCAGGGATATAAGCATGCCATATATGATGGGAGCGTTCTTTGAGCCTGATTTTTATACTTTCAACAGGTTCTTCTGTGTCTTTGAACAGGCAGAGGTCCACTCCCTGCGCGTTTTCGGCATATAGTGCGAAATTAACTCCTTCGCCATCCCACGTTGCGCCTAAGGGATATGGAGATCCGGGGTAAACAGTTGTATTCATATCGAAATACAAAAGCAATAGGGGCGGAAAATGTTTCGAAAATATGGAGGAATTTGCTTGTTATCAGTTGTTAAAGGCTACGTGCGTCTTACGAATCAGAGAGGCGTCAGACCTTCCTATAAATAACTACGATTATTTTAATTAGTGATCAGTGTCATACTTTAATACTAAAAATATACAGTCTTTTGTAAAATACATTTAATCCGGTATTTAATGAGTCACACATTTCATATCCCGGTTTTGGGGCTGGGATTTACTATAGACACACCACTAAAAGTAGCTAGGTACGGCATTTCTTCTGTTTTGTCGGTTGTTGATGATATCCTTATTGAGCGGATGAGAGAGTTTTATGCTCAGAAGGATGATGAGGTCTTTGTGCCGATAAAGGCGGGTGAGCCGGATTCGCGTGCGCGCCGCATCACGGCCTATCTCAATATGATTAACCGCAAGGTTAATCAGCAGTTTGATGAACTGCGTGCTCAGCCCTTTGAAGAGGGGACTGACATTACAAGATATTTTGATCTTCTTCCTGATACCTCTGTCCTGAAAAGCAGGTACGTAGAAATGATCGCGACCCAGGATGCCGCGGTAAAAAGGAGACTGGAGCTGGCCCTGAGGGCAGAGATGGAAAAGGGAGCCATCGATGTGAATATCATGTCGAAGGTTGATAAGATGAACTATGCAGCGAATGGCGAGTTGCTTGGAGAAGAGAACAGCGACGCTTTGGCTGCATTAAGAGGGTTTGCAAATAGCGACCTTAACTCTTCGATTATTTTGTCTGCCGGGATGAACCCCCGCTTGTATAGTTACCTCGAAAACTTTAAAGACTTTTTTCCCGACGCAAAGGGAAGGCTGAAGAAGAAGATCGTATTAAAAGTGAGCGATTTCCGCTCAGCGTTCATACAAGCTAAATTTCTGGCGAAGAAAGGCCTGTGGGTGTCGGAGTTTCGCATTGAATCAGGATTAAACTGCGGGGGGCATGCTTTTGCTACAGAGGGCTATTTGCTTGGACCAATACTCGAAGAGTTTAAGAGCAAAAGACAGGAAATGATTGCGGATGTTTTCAGCCTGTTTCAGTCAGCCCTGATCGCCCGGGGAACCGTAGTGGATGAAGCACCAAAGATGCGTATAACCGTTCAGGGGGGATAGGAACCGCTGAGGAGAACAACTTCTTGCTCAATTATTACGAGCTCGATGCAACAGGATGGGGAAGTCCGTTCCTGCTCGTTCCCGAAGTGACAAATGTCGACGAGGAAACGTTGGAGAACCTCATTCATTCAGATGCCTCCGACTTCTATATCAGCGCCGCATCGCCCCTGGGAATTCCGTTTAATAATTATAAAAAAAGTACGGCCGAACTGCAGCGTGTAGAACGGATTGAAAGGGGACGGCCGGGAAGTCCTTGCAAGAAGAAATTCCTCGTGTCAAATACCGAGTTCACGAGTGAGCCGATCTGTACGGCGTCGCGTGAGTATCAGGATCTAAAGATTAAGCAGCTCAAAAGTCAGGGTCTTTCAGAAGAGCAGTATGAGTCGGAATATCGTAAGGTTACCGAGAAACTTTGCCTTTGCGAAGGTCTTTGCACTTCTGCGTACATAAAAAATGATATTCTGAAGCCGCGGGAGAATAAAGCTGTTGCAATTTGCCCCGGGCCGAACCTTGCGTATTTTTCCCGGGTATTCTCTTTGGATGAGATGGTAAAGCATATTTATGGCAAATTGAACCTGTTACACGGAGTCAGCCGACCGAGTATCTTTGTGAATGAATTGAAGTTGTATGTTGATTATCTTAAAAAGGATATCGTTCAGCATATGAAGAGCCTCGATGCTAAGAAAATTAAGCAGCTGGAGAAATTTAAGGAGCAGCTCCTGTTGGGAATAGAATATTATAAGAAGTTAATCGGGCACATTAATAATCAGACAGAGCAATACTTGAAGAAGCTGCTTGATGACCTTTTAGAGATCGAAGCTATGTTGCGCCAGGTAATTATCGGCGATGTAGTGGAGGCTTAACTGCTTCTTAACTTGAAAGAATACGGGCATCCTGAATAAGGGTGCCTTTTTTTGTTTCTTGCAAGGTGAGTGCAATTAGCTTAGAGCGAGAAGATAATAGACAGCATTAGCCCGACGGCTGTAAGCATCAGGAAAACAGTTACATCGGCCCTTCTTTTTTCTTCGGTGCTAAGCCGCTGTTTGATTTGCGATTCAGTGTATGGCTTTGTGATCATGGCAGACAGGATTTATGTAAGAAGCAGCAATATCTGTGCCACATAGTTCTGACTGAGGTCTTACTTTCGAACGCCGATCTGCTCCTTCGTGCGTTAAAAGCTCCCTTTATTTCAAAGATTTAAATAAACCTACCCTGCTAATGTTACTTTGAAAATAGTGAGTCAAAAAAGTGCAGCAATTTTTAGGAATTGTTATTGGTCTCATGCCCGGTCTTAATGTGTTAAGTTGTTGGTAGCTAGTTGGATTGACTTGAAAAAAGGGCAGTGTGTATATAAATAAAAACGTCCTGGTTGGGAACCAGGACGTTTGACTTTCGATTAATTGGTGGCTTAATAAATTGAATTATTTTAAGCTTCTCTTGAGAGTTATTTGTAAAAATTATGCGATAGTTTGTTTAAGTATTTGTCTCGCTACGTGTATTCTATTTTTTATTGTGCCTAGAGGAATTAACAGCCTTTCTGTGATCTCGTTGTACTTGTATCCGTCTAAGTACATCGTAAATGGCTGATAATACTGACGAGGCAGTCGCCTGAGTGCTGCCCGTATTCCCTCAATCCTCATATTCGATTCCCCCTGATTTTCCGTGTGGTCTTTAATAAGATCTTCCGTTTCAAGTGGGCAAGTATGAAAACTGCGCTTCCTGTAGTTGTTCACGAAGAGGTTTCGCATGATCGTGTACAACCAGCCTTTAAAATTTGTTCCTTCACGAAATTTGTCTGAGTTCAGGATCGCTTTTAATAGTGTATCCTGGATCAGATCTTTTGCGTCGTCAGCATCTTTCGTAAACTTCAGCGCCTGCGGTTTCAGATATTTACTTTGAGTGGTCAGTAATCGATTAAATTCTTTCTTTTCCATCTCTTATAAATTTTAGTTAAACAGATGTTAACTTTCTTTTCCCATTGCACTATTCATACGCAAATAAAGGATTGTTCGGGCAGGGGATAAATGATGTGAATCATATTTCGTTCTGATTATTGTCATCGCATCTCCCGGTTTGTTTTTTGTTATAGTCAATTTGTGTCATGGTGGACGAGAATAGCTTTTTAATTCACTTCATTCGGGCTTGTCCCTGCAGGCAGGAAGGTTTTCTCTGTTTTTCTTATCTTTAGTTCGTTGTTTGTGATATTCATCATTTTTTTAGTCCAATGACTGTCATTCTAATGTTTGAACTTATATCGCATCTTTGATATGAAATAATAAGTAAATGAGAACCTCAGCGACATCTACAGAATCTTTATGTTTTCATTGCGGGAATGAAATAGCAGGGGAGTTGCATATTCATGACGACAAGCATTTTTGTTGTGCTGGCTGTAAGGGCGTCTATCAGATCCTAAGTCAGAATAACTTATGTAATTATTATAACTACAACAAAACCCCCGGTCAGACTAAAGATGTTACAGAACAGCATTTTGAGTTTTTGAATGAACCTAAGATCTTCGCGCAATTAGTTGACTACACCGATCAGAATATCACGCTCATCACTTTTTATATACCCGCTATTCACTGCAGCTCCTGCCTTTGGTTATTAGAGCATTTGCACAAGCTAAATCAGGGCGTTTTGCAATCACGCGTAGACTTTCTGAAGAAGCAAGTGGCGGTAACCTTTGATCACAACAAGACTTCCTTGAAAGAGCTGGTGGAGGTGCTTTCATCGATCGGGTATGAGCCTCTCATTAGTCTCCAGGACGTAGTTAAAGAAAAGAAGGATTCGGTGAACAGGGATCTGATTAAAAAGATCGCAGTCGCTGGCTTTTGCATGGGAAATGTGATGCTTTTTAGCTTTCCCGAATATTTGGGTTTGTCGTCCTTTGAGCGCCAGTTTCAGTCCTTGTTTGGCTGGCTGAATCTCACTTTTGCAGTAGTGGTTACTTTTTATTGTAGTCGCGACTTCTTTATTTCTGCATGGGGGAGCCTTAAGAATAGGATTATAAACCTCGACACCCCCCTCGCGATCATAGTTGCAGTTCTTTTTATTCGTTCGGCTTTTGAAATTATAACCGGGACGGGCGCCGGTTTTACAGACACGTTAAGCGGACTCGTTTTCCTTCTTTTAATGGGACGCTGGGTGAAGCAGAGAACTTATCAGCATATCTCGTTCAATCGCGATTACCGTTCATATTTTCCCGTTGCTGTCACGGTACTGAAGGATGGAGAGGAGAAGCCTACCCCTATTGGAGATTTAAATATCGGAGACCGGATTCTGATTCGCAATAATGAAATCATACCTGCCGATTCTATATTGATGAAGGGAGAGGGTTATTTCGACTTTAGCTTCGTTACGGGCGAATCTCAGCCTGTGAGTAAAGTGCTGGGAGAAATAATTTATGCGGGAGGGCGCCAGATCGGTGAGGCGCTGGAGATGGAAATAGTGAAGCCGGTCTCTCAAAGCTATTTGACGCGCCTTTGGAATAATGAAACATTCCGGACAGATGTAAGTAAGATCCGGAATTTTAACGACACTATTGCGCAGTATTTCAGTGCTGTGGTTCTTATAGTAGCGTTTGCTGCCGCTGCGTCCTGGTGGACTCTGGGTGATACGAAGAAGGCCTGGGATGCGTTCTCTGCTGTTTTGATAGTCGCGTGTCCTTGTGTTCTTGCATTGAGCACGCCCCTGACGCTGTCCACAGTGCTTGGAATTTTTGACAAGAATGGCTTCTACCTGAAAAATACAGATGTAGTTGAGCAGCTTGCCAGGATTGATACTGTAGTATTTGACAAGACTGGCACAATTACATGTCCCAATGTCGTGAATCTCACCTTTACAGGCAGGCTGAGCCTCCAGGAAGAAATGCTGGTTGCGTCCGCAGCGCGGAATTCTTCACATCCGTTAAGCAGAGAAATTGTAAAATGGCTGGGCATTAAGGAAGTCTTTCCTGTCTCGGTTTACCGGGAAACAGCAGGAAAGGGACTGGTGTCTGTGATCGAGAATCACGAGGTGCGACTCGGCAGCCGGTCTTTTATTGCTCCCGGTCTGCAAGGTGCCGATAGTTCTTCCAGCGTGCATATCAATATAGATGGGCAGTATAAGGGATTCTTTAATGTTCGCCAGCAGTGGAGAACAGAGCTCAAAGAATTAATTGCCAGGTTGAAGAGCAATTATCGGATGCATTTAATTTCCGGTGACACCGCAACTGAAAAGAAGAGTCTTGAGGAGATCTTTCCTTCTTATGTTCCCATGCTGTTTAAGCAGAGCCCGCATGACAAGCTGAATTATATCCGGAAGCTTCAGAACAATGACTACAAGGTTATGATGCTGGGTGACGGGCTAAACGATGCCGGCGCATTGAAGCAAAGCGATCTCGGCGTGGCAGTGACCGATAATATAAATAATTTCACTCCCGGATGTGATGCCATTCTCCAGGGAGAAGAGCTAGGCAAGATCCCTCAGTTTATCAGGCAGGCTAAAAACGCCGTTGACGTGATCAAATGGAGTTTTATGATTGCCACTGTATACAACCTGATAGGGGTTTACTTTGCAGTTCAGGGACAGCTTTCCCCTCTTACCGCGGCGGTGCTGATGCCGGTCAGTACGATCACAATTATTACTTTTACTAATATTGCTAACCGCTATTTTGCGAGAAAGAATAGGTTGAGATGAATATTTTGTATTTCCTGATAGGTTGTAGCGTTCTAATGGCACTTGTTTTTCTGGGTGCTTTTTTTTGGGCGGCCAGGAATGGGCAGCATGATGATGTTCATACTCCGGCGGTGAGGATGCTATTTGACGACGACCGCCCGGAAGAGGAAGAGACAAAGAGCTGAAGATAAAAAGCGATTTGAAAGAGAGGGGACCCGCAGTTATGCTATTGCGGGTCCCTTTTTGGTAATCATGTTTTCTGCTCTGGTGTCCTTCTGTAAGGGGCGCGGAAGCGATTTGCTACGCTAGTCAGGCGGATTTTACATCTTGTAGTCAAGCGAGTATTTGCCCGGCCCGGTGAGAAAAAGCGCCGCGAAGATGCTCAGGTAAAGAAAAGCCAGCTCTTTTACTCCAAACAGGTCATTTGCATGGACTATAAAAAAAGCTACCACCATGGTGACTATTAAGGCTGCTAGAGCAACGCGAGTCAGGAAGCCTATTATCAACAGGAGAGAGCAAGCAAATTCGGCAAAGATGGCAAAGTAAAGAGAGAACTCCGTCCCTAAACCGATTGGATCGCCAAAGTCCAGCTTTCCCTGTAAAACATTTTGTAGCTTGGCCCAGCCGTGCGTCAGCATGGCCGCGCCTGACAGGAACCGAAGTAAAAGGAGCCCCGCGTCAAGCGACAGAGCACGTACAGATGTGATTGCGTACTTCATTGTAGTATGTTTAGTGTTGTCTTGAGATGAACTAAAATAGGAAAAAATAACGTACTTATACCTGGCCCGGGCTTGGCATAGGGGCGCCGTGCCTGATTCGTGTTGCGGCGAAAGGAGCTTTTTAATTCTTTGCGAATTGTTTTGAGTGTGATAACTATCACTTTTTTTCTACTACTCTGGTCATTAGGATAGGCGTTTGAACAAGCTATTTTTGACAATAGAAAAACAAATCTATCCATTTTGATTTATGCAGCTTGAAAAGTTTAATTATGACAATAAGATTGTCAGAAATTTCGGTATTGCCACGATTGTCTGGGGTATAGTAGGGATGACGGTGGGGCTGTTGGTTGCAATGCAACTATTTAAGCCAGCCTTGAACATGCATTCGCAGTATACGACATTCGGAAGGATCCGTCCACTGCACACAAACGCAGTGATTTTTGCATTTGTAGGAAATGCCATCTTTATGGGCGTTTACTATTCTCTGCAGCGCCTTCTAAAGGCCCGTATGTTCAGTGACGTTCTGAGCCGGATTCACTTCTGGGGATGGCAGCTGATAATTGTTGCTGCTGCTATTACTCTTCCACTCGGGCTTACTACTTCTCACGAATATGCGGAGTTGGAATGGCCGATCGACATTGCGATTACTCTTATTTGGGTAGTCTTCGGGATTAACATGTTCGGGACTATCATAAAAAGACGCGAACGTCATATGTACGTTGCCATCTGGTTTTACATAGCAACTTTTGTTACTGTTGCCGTTCTGCACATCGTCAATTCTTTTGAGCTGCCTATTTCTTTTACAAAAAGTTACTACCTCTATGCAGGCGTGCAGGACGCTCTTGTACAGTGGTGGTATGGACATAATGCTGTAGCCTTCTTCCTTACTACGCCATATCTGGGCATGATGTATTACTTTTTGCCTAAAATGGCTAACCGGCCTGTGTACTCGTACAAGCTCAGTATTCTTCATTTCTGGTCGCTCATTTTTATCTATATATGGGCAGGACCGCACCATCTTTTGTATTCTTCACTTCCTTCATGGGCTCAGTCACTCGGAGTTGTTTTTTCCATTATGCTGATAGCACCGAGCTGGGGAGGAATGATCAACGGTTTGTTAACACTGAGAGGAGCCTGGGATAAAGTTCGCGACGATGCGCGGCTTAAATTCATGGTTGTTGGTCTTACCGCTTATGGTATGGCAACATTTGAAGGGCCTATGCTTTCTCTGAAGCAGATAAACGGAATCGCGCATTTTACCGACTGGATCGTTTCTCACGTCCACGTTGGAGCACTGGGATGGAACGGCTTTTTAACCTTCGCCATCCTGTATTGGCTGATACCGCGTATTTATCAGACTTCGCTGTACTCCAAGAAAGCGGCAAACTTCCACTTCTGGATCGGAACACTCGGGATCCTATTTTACGCTATTCCGATGTACTGGTCGGGCTTCACACAGGGGCTGATGTGGAAAGAGTTTACCGCTGAGGGGATGCTTAAATATCCTAATTTTCTTGAGACAACCCTCAGCATTATCCCGATGCATGTGTTCAGAGCGATCGGCGGGGCAATGTATCTCACCGGTGTTCTTGTGATGACCTGGAACTTGTGGAAAACAATGGCTCAGGGGAAATTGCTGGCAAATGAACCGGCAGAAGCAATGGCATTAACGCCAGTATTCACGCCGCATGCATCTGAAAAGACCTGGCATCGCGTTCTGGAACGTCGTCCGATGCAGTTCCTCGTACTCTCTCTGATCGTGATCCTCATTGGAGGTTTGATTGAGCTTGTTCCAACGTTCATGGTTTCATCTAATGTTCCAACCATCGCAAGCGTGAAACCTTATACACCCCTGGAATTGCAGGGAAGGGATCTCTATATACGTGAAGGCTGTGTGAACTGTCATTCGCAAATGGTTCGTCCGTTCCGTTCGGAGACGGAACGTTACGGAGAATACAGCAAGGCCGGTGAATATGTGTATGATCATCCGTTCCTGTGGGGATCAAAACGTACGGGACCTGACTTGCACCGTGAGGGCGGTAAGTACTCTGATGCATGGCACTTTAACCACCTTTTCGATCCAACCACCATGTCGCCCGGAAGTATTATGCCTCCTTATCCATGGTTGATAGAGCAGCAGCTGGATACTACTACTACTGTAGCAAAGATCCGCGCTATGCGCAAGCTGGGCGTGCCATACGAAGAGGGATACGAAGGTGTTGCAAATCGCGAACTTAGCAAGCAGGCCGCAGTTATAGCCGGCAACTTGTCGAAAGATAATATAAAGGTTAAAAGCGACCGCGAGATAGTGGCCATCATTGCGTACCTACAAAGACTGGGCGTCGACATCAAGGCAAGTAAAACCGCGTCGAATAACCCAAAGGGGGGCGACTCAAGGGAGTAAGAGGAGAAAATTAATCACCGATAATTGAAAATACATGTTTAGGCAATTTATAGATAAAGTAGCGGGTAGTGAGGTTTATTTGATCTCTTCGCTTGGAATATTTCTGTTGTTCTTCATTCTGGTTGCAGTGATGTTGGTTTTGATGAAGAAGGATCATATCAGGCACATGAGTGAACTCCCTTTAACTAACGATGAAAACTAATAATATGAAGAAACTATCATACCTGCTGTTTTTATTTTTGTCGGCGGCACCGGTCCTTGCTCAGGATCAGGCTGCAGTGACGGCGCCGGCCAGCACCCCGTCAGGAAATATAATGATGGACATTGTTATCGTAGTCTTTATCGTTGCTGCCCTGGTTTTGCTGGGAGTGTCCGTAGTCTTGCTAAATACATTCAAGACACTTTCACGCGAGCTGTTAAATCCAACAAAGCTGTCTGCTCCCGTGGCAGAGAGGCGCTTGGAATATGAAGAATGGGTTGCCTTGAGGAAGAGCAAGCCAGGAATCTGGACTAAGGTCCTTGGATTAAAGCCGATCTCCGAAGAGAAGGATATCATGCTTGACCATGAGTTCGACGGAATTGCCGAACTTGATAATCCTACACCTGCATGGTTCATGTGGCTTTTCTATGCCACGATCTTCTTTGCCGGAGCGTATTTGCTTAATTATCACGTTTTCAACTGGGGTAAACTTCAGGATGAGGAATACGTTGCTGAAGTTCGTGAAGCCGACGCGGCGAAGGCGGCCTACCTAGCGAAGGCAGCAAATTTGATTGACGAGAATACCGTAAAGGAAAGTAAGGATGCCGCGGTCATATCTGCCGGAGAGACCATCTTTAAGTCAAATTGCGTAGCTTGTCATGGAGACAAGGGCCAGGGAGTCGTAGGCCCGAATCTGACAGACGAATTTTGGCTGCATGGAGGAAAGGTTAACAGCGTTTTTAAAACTATCAAATATGGGGTCCCGGAGAAAGGGATGATATCGTGGGAAAAGACACTTACTCCTAAGCAGATTTCAGAAGTTACGAACTTTATACTATCGCTAAAAGGGTCAAACCCTGCCGGCGCAAAGGCTCCTCAGGGCGAGAAGGAGGGATAAGCGGAGTGCTATGGGTGTAATGCTCATAGCACTTTGCTTTTAATACACTACATAATGGGGGAAACAATTTCATTCAGAGATCATATAACCACAGTTACAGACGACGGAAAGCACAGGAAGTGGTTATATCCGAAGCTTATAAAGGGAAAGCTATACAGATATCGCAGTTACTTCAGTTATGCCCTGCTCGTCTTGCTTTTTTCTGCTCCCTTTATAAAGGTGAACGGCGAGCAACTCATCCTGCTGAACATACTGGAACGAAAGTTTGCATTTTTTGGAGTCACCTTTTCACCACAGGACTTCTATCTGTTCGTTCTGGGAATGCTGATCTTCGTCGTGTTTGTTGTCCTTTTTACTGTTGTTTTTGGTCGCGTCTGGTGCGGCTGGGCCTGTCCGCAAACCATTTTTATGGAAATGGTTTTTCGGAGGATCGAATATTGGATTGAAGGAGATCCTGTGAAGCAGAAGAAGCTGGACAGTTCCCCGCTCTCTTTCGAGAAGGTATGGAAAAAGGGAACTAAGCACATTTTATTTATCCTGATTTCGTTTGTCATTTCTAACATATTTCTGTCTTACATCATCGGGTCGACTGAATTACTTAAAATAGTATCCGAGCCAGTTGGGTCGCATTTGACAGGTTTTATTTCCATATGGTTATTCACAGCGGTTTTCTACCTGGTATTTTCCAGAATGAGGGAGCTGGTCTGTATCGTTGCCTGCCCATACGGCCGCCTGCAGGGCGTCTTGCTCGACAATAAATCAATGATCGTAGCGTATGATTATAAGCGGGGAGAACCGCGGGGAAAGCGGCGGAGGATAGAGACGGACAAGGCTACGGGTGATTGTATTGATTGTTCCCTGTGTGTCCAGGTATGTCCGACCGGAATAGATATCAGGAACGGCACGCAGCTGGAGTGCATAAATTGCACTTTATGTATTGATGCCTGCGACATGGTCATGAAAAAGATTAATCGCCCGGAACGATTGATAGGCTTTAAATCGGAGGATCAGATAGCAACGGGGGGTATTTTTAAACCGGGAAAAAGACTTTACTCTTATGCGGCGGTTTTACTGGTGATGATTTCAGTCCTTGTGGTCTTGCTGGTGAGAAGGACTGATGTAGAGGCCACCGTCTTGAGAGCCGGTGGGACGCTTTATCAACTTCGGGATGATGGAACTGTTAGTAATTTGTACAATGCTGAATTCGTTAATAAGACAAACAAGGACTTGCAGTTTGAGATCAGGCCGCTGGAAAAAGGTGTGTCTATCCAATACATCCAACAAGAGAGGAAGTTAAAGAAAGGAGCCGGCGCTAAGCTTACTTTTTTGTGATCAGACCTCAGAAGGGTATTAAAGAGTACAAATCGGATATCGAGCTTGATGTGCTTTCTGATGGAAGGACTGTAGCGCACATTGAAACTACTTTTATTGCACCGCCTAATTTTTAAAACGATGAGCTGGGGAACAAAACTTATTATAGCGATGGGACTGTTTATGGCGTTCATTATCGCTCTGAGCGCGAGAATGATGATGAGCGGCACAGATGACCTGGTTGAAAAGGATTACTATGAGAAGGGTCTTTCCTATGATCAGGATTATATCCGTAAGCAGAATGTTGAGCGTGACGGTGCCGCACCTGATATTGTTCAGTCGGCGACCCGGATGGAGATCCGTTTTAAAACGAAGGCTGCTGGCAAGCTGAAATTCACGCACGCGCGGAATAAAAAGCTGGACCGGGCTTTCATACTGAATACAGATGACAAGGGGGAGGTCTCAGTACCATTAGCCGGCATTGAGCGCGGCAGCTGGAGACTTACTTTCGAATGGAAAGGCTCTGCTGATAAGTCTTATTTATACGAAAGAGAGTTTTTTGTGCAATGAGTGTTTGGTTGTTAGCATTTTTTACCGGCCTGTTCGGGAGCGTCCATTGTATCGGAATGTGCGGGCCGCTCGCATTCGCCGTTCCTTCTAGGCATTCATCAAAAGTGTCAGTGTTTTTCGATAAGCTAAGTTATCAGCTCGGAAGAGTATTAGCGTACATGCTTTTGGGATTCGTGACGGGATTTATTGGACGGCAACTTTGGCTCTCCGGACTGCAGCAATCGCTAAGTATTATAAGCGGTATACTGATTGTGATGGCCGCACTGTCCCGTTTATTTAAGAAGCAAATAGTGAAAAACGGATCATCCATGTTATTGATCCCGTTTAATCGGCTGTTCTCCCTGGCCTTACAACATCGGGCCAATCACCTGATTATCGGCTCCCTAAATGGGCTTTTGCCCTGCGGGTTTGTCTATCTTGGACTGGCAGGTGCGATTAATACTGGAAGCGTGGTCGACGCAGCGCTTTATATGTTATGCTTTGGCCTTGGCACCATCCCATTGATGCTGGTTGCGACTTTTGGCCTGGGGCTTGCGCAACCAGCTTTTCGCTTCCGCGTAAACAAAGTGATGCCTTATCTGATGATCTGTCTTGGTCTGTGGTTCGTTTTAAAGGGCATGACCCTGAATATTCCTTACCTCAGTCCTTCAGGCCCAGATAGTGGTGTTATTTGTAAATAGAACGGCAGGCTCTTTTTGTTATTCAGCCATGCTGAACATTGTTGTCTTAGGTTGATTGGCCCATAGGCGCGCATCGAAAGCCATACAAATGTTTCTCAGGAACCTCTTGCCTTTTGATGTTACTCGCAACTCCGGTTCTTTCAATTCGATTAGTCCGTCTTCCTGCAGTGGAAGGAGCCGGGTGATTGCGTCGGCAAGCGAGGGAGACTGTTGGGTTGCATCAGACCATGAAGTACTGCCTTTGCACATAATATTGAGGATGTGCCTTCGTATGACTTGATCCTCTGCACTTAGAAAATGTCCTTTAAAGACCGGAAGCTTATTTTCGTTTACTAACGCGAGGTAATCTTCAACTTTTTTTACATTTTGCCCGAAGCTGAACCAAGTGTCACTAATAGATGACACCCCTAACCCGATCATTAGTTTAGTGTATTGGTGAGTATACCCCATAAAGTTGCGGTGGAGAGTACCCTCCGATTCTGCAAGATATAAACTGTCAGTCTTGAGCGAAAAATGGTCCATCCCAATCTCTTCGTATCCGCCGCATGATAGCATTTCCCTTCCGAGCTCATAAAGCTGTCGCTTAAGTTCAAGGGACGGTAAGTCTTTTTCTGTGTACCGTCTTTGCCCCGGTTTAATCCAGGGCACATGCGCGTAACTGTAGAAGGCAATCCGGTCGGGCCGTAAAGTGAGAGTCTGCTGTATGGTCTTTGTCAGACCTTCCAGGGTTTGCACAGGCAGGCCGTAAATCAGGTCAAAATTGATGGAGCAATAGCCCATCTTTCGGGCCTGGGCAGTGACTTCTTTTACCTGCTCAAAAGTTTGGATACGATTTATTATGAGCTGGACATAAGGGTCGAAGTCCTGGATGCCAAGGCTAAGCCGTCTAAAGCCAAGATTGTAAAGAGTCTGAAGGTGTTCTAATGTAGTATTTGCAGGATGTGCCTCGAAGCTAAATTCAGCCTGCTCATGTGCGACAGATTCCCTCAATAAACCTTCTATTAAAATCTGTAAATGGGCAGGACTAAAAAAGGTGGGAGTTCCTCCTCCTAAATGTATTTCCTTGATGATGGGCTTTTGCGGCAGAATGCTCGTGTACAGCTGCCATTCCTTCAGGACTGCATTTATATAAGGCTCTTCTACACTGTGATTACGGGTAATTCTGGTGTTGCAGCCGCAGTAGGTGCACAAGCTTTCGCAGTACGGAAGATGAACATAGATACTGATCCCATCCCGGGCATTACTTTCTTCAAAAGAAAATCGCACGGAGTCCCTCCATTGCTCAACGTCAGGAGCGTTCTGGTCCCAGTAGGGGACGGTGGGGTAACTTGTGTATCGCGGTGCCGGAACGTGGTATTTGTCGATTAGCGATTGTGTAATCATCCTGCATCGGGGTTGTTGATCATAGAGGTAGGTAGTGTTTGCGGAGCCAAGGTAGTGCGAACTTCCGCCTCATCTGCGTTTGTCTTGCTGTCCTGCCAGATGTCGAGATTGCGAATGGTGCCGGAAGCTATCTCGTATTGGTGAAGTATGAATTCCGGTCCTGTCAAAGGTGAGCCGGATGGAACCGGCACCGTAGCAATCTTTATATTGCATCTTAAGGCAGCTCCCTTGTCTATATTGTCCGTCTCCATTGAGCGGATTGTAATGTATTTTACTCCCAAATCAGCGAGCCGTGAAACAATCGCATCCGAAACATAATCACTTGCAGAGATAATCACAGCTTCTTTGCCTGCTGCATACTGTACCGTCTCCAGTCCAATCGGGTTGGAGATTAGAGTAATATCATGTTTTTTATGATTGGCTTTTGCCAGTGGCTCTTTTTCAAAAGACCTGATACTGTATGCTACGGCTCTCATTTTTAATAGATATTAAATACAAATTTAAGAATGAGAGCCGTAGCAGGTCTTGAGGAGAGTCAGGGTAAAAAGTGATCTTTGTCAGTTTTTCATTGTCTGAAGCTTCTTGGCATTCAGAATTACAATTTGGCTGCCTTTCTTTTCGATCAGTCCTTCGTCTTTGAAATCGCTAAGGGTACGGCTCACGGTTTCAGTTGCCATGCCTGCCATAGCGGCGAGGTCATCTCTTGATATTTTAAGCACGCCGCCGTCTTGCCCGTTCCCCGCCAAACGGAGCAGCACCTGCGCCATTCTCTTTCTAACAGAATGATAGGCCAGCTGTAATAACTGGTCCTCTTTCTCCTTGAGGTTGTTGGAGAGGATCTTGATGAATTCCCTTCCAACTTCGGGATAATTGTTGATCAGCTGTTCTACCGTGTCGCGGGGTAACATACATAACGCGGTATCTTCAACAGCTTCTGCCGATTCATGGTAGCTGTCGGTCATTAAGAGGGCGTTTACTCCGAAGTATTCTTCCGGTCCATATATTGCTGTTAAGAGCTCCCGTCCATCTTCGCTCAGTTTATATGTTTTTACTCGTCCATGCAGGATCAGATAGAGGCCTGCCGGCTGGTCTCCCTCATAATAAATGACCTGTTTTTTCTTAATGTTTCTGATTTTTCTATCGGAAATCAGTTTTTGCAGTTCTGCCATTCCATCGCCGTGTCCTATTAAGTTTTCAAGGTTTTCCAATGACTTACTGTAATAAGCTTGCTGCTTTTCCTTCTTTTGCAAACGGCTTTCAATCGCATTCAGCAACTCTACGTCGTCGAAAGGTTTCGTCAGGTAGTCATCAGCGCCCATTTCCATGCCTTTTCTCATGTCAATGCGTTCTGCTTTTGCCGTGAGAAAGATGAACGGAATTGTCGCAGTTTCAGGGCTCTTATTCAGGAGGTATAAGACTCCGTACCCATCCAGCTCCGGCATCATGATATCACACAATATGAGATCGGGGTGTTGTTTGGTCGCTATTTCTACACCACTCTTGCCATTATCCGCAGTCAGCACCTGGTAGTTAGCAAGCTCTAAGATCTCAGTTGTGCTTTCTCTGATGTCGTCGTTATCTTCAATTATTAGAATGGTTGGTTTTTTCATCTTTTGCAAAAGATATAGTAAATTTTGTGCCTTTGTTAATTGTGCTCTCGAAATCAACTTTTCCTTCCATAAGTGCCGCGTAACGTCTTACAATATTAAGACCGAGGCCTGTGCCTGGAATGCTTCCGGTATTATGAGCGCGGAAAAATGGTTGAAAGAGATGTTTTTGGTCGGCCGCCGGAATCCCAATGCCGTTATCTTTAACAGTAATGATATATCTGTTCTCGGTGACCTCTGTATTAAACTCAATAAAGGTGTTTTCGCCGGAATATTTGATCGCGTTAGCGATAAGATTAATAATGCAGTTCTTTAACAGATTTTGATCAAGCTTGACAATACTGGTGAGGCCCGTATGTTCGTAGATTATGTTTTGATTCTGTTTGGTAATCAGCTGCATTTCCTCCGTAATTTCCTCTGAGAGTTTTACCAAGTCAAACTGAGTGAAATTCGGTTCGACCCGCCCTGCTTCAAGTCTTTCAAGTGAAAGGAAATCATTCAATATAGTTGTAAGATTGCCTACTGCTGCTTTTATTTTGTTAACATGTTTGGATATATTTCTGGGGTCTTCCTGTGCGGCATATTTCTCAATGAGCGATGCTGAAAGCTGAACGGAGCTTAGGGGGTCCGGAATTCGTGAGATGCCATTGATACAAAACGGCTCTTTAACTGGTTGAGCTCTTTCTCCTTCTCCAGCGACAGACTCACTTCTTCCTTTGCTTCCTGTAATGCTCTTACCGTTTTACGTAAGGACAGCGTCCGTTCTTCTACGAGTTCCTCGAGTTGCGCAGCATGATTACGAATCCGTTCTTCTGCTTCTTTTTCCCGTGTAAGATCATTAATAAAACCGGTGTAGATTACCCGATCTGACAAAGTTACTTCACTTACCGCCAGACGGAAGGGGAATTGTGTGCCGTCTTTTCTCAACCCGCAAACCTCACGGCCTATTCCGATGATGCGTCGCTCCCCTGTTTGCTGATACCTCTCGATATACCCGTCGTGCCTCTCGCGGTCAGGAGGGGGCATCAGCATAGAGATATTCTTTCCAATCACTTCTTCAGGTAGATAGCCAAATAGCCGGCAAGCAGAGGGATTGATCGATTCTATTAATCCTCGGGTGCTAATGGTTATTATACCATCTATCGCATTCTCTATTATTGCTTTTAATAGGGCTGCATCGTTCATGTTCTTGCTAAAATACCGTAAAAAGTTGTCAAACTTATAATTTTAATATCAATCAAAGTGATTTTGATCATAATTATTTCTACGTGTAACTGTAAAAAATGTTATCCGTCATATAATGAAACTTTTCAAATACTTATCTTTGCCCTGCTATGAAAGTGTTAAGGGGATATATCGCATTAATTCTTGCATTGCTGATCACAGTATCAGCAGCAGGGGTGCCTGTCTCCGTGCACAGGTGTTGTGGCAAAATTAAGAATTTTACCATTTTTGGCGACGCTGAACTTTGCAATATGGCGAAGGGAGCTTTGCACAAAGCTCCTGCTCACTCTTCGAAGGGCGCTGTTGCCTCAATCCCTTGCTGTAATAACCAAACCATTACTCTTCATAACGAAGTTCGCGCTTCGCTGGAGAAGAATAGCACTCCTCAGGCGCATGGTTTTATTGCGTTTATTGTAAAGAACATCCTCAGTTCTTTTTTGCCGCCGCAACTCAAGATCCAGCCCAATTCTTATTTCTCGGGCTCTCATTGGTTAAAAGGATCCCTTAATATCTTATTCCGGCAGTTCAGAATATAGAATCTGCTTAAAGAGCTGACGTAGTTACCACGCGTCTTATTCTTTGCCGCTCAGCTGTCCGCTGTTCGGAGTCTTGCTATTGTTTTCTGAAATTTTAAACCTCTTGATGAAATGGTTGAGAAACTGATTGCATATTCTTTACGCAACAGGTTTCTGGTTTTACTGTTGGCGACGGGCATTTTTGCGTATGGGATCTATTCGGTACGAACGAGTAAGATTGATGCAATTCCCGATCTTTCCGAAAACCAGGTTATCGTGTTCACAGAGTGGATGGGGCGCAGTCCGCAGATTATAGAAGATCAGGTCACCTATCCCCTGGTAACAAACTTGCAGGGCATCCCAAAAGTGAAGTATGTGAGGGCGAACTCGATGTTTGGGATGAGCTTTGTCTACCTTATTTTTGATGATAATACAGATATCTATTGGGCGCGGTCCCGCGTGCTGGAGCGATTAAGTTCATTGTCCAATGCGCTCCCTGCAGGAGTTACCCCTACTATGGGGCCCGACGGAACCGGGGTTGGCCATGTACTCTGGTACCGCCTCGATGCACCCGGGATGGATCTCGGAGAGCAGAGAGCGTTGCAGGACTGGTATGTAAAGCTCGGCCTGCAGAATGTTCGGGGGTAAGCGAGATCGCTTCGTTCGGCGGTTTCCAGAAACAGTATCAGGTATCAGTAGATCCCAATAAGCTGAGCTATTACAATCTTAGGATTGGTGACGTGATCAACGCCGTAGGTTCCAACAATAACGAGGCGGGTGGACGTAAATTCGAAATGGCCGACATCGGCTACATTGTTAAAACCTCTGGGTACTTAAAGTCCGTGGAAGAGATCGAGAATATCGCGTTGCGCTCGGACGGAACAGTTCCAGTAAAGGTCAGAGATATAGGGTCTGTTCAAATGACCGGTGAAAGCAGGCTCGGCATTTTTGATTATAACGGAGAAGGGGAGGCTGTAGGAGGAATTGTAGTTCTTCGATATGGAGAAAACGCAGATGAGGTGATACAAAGAGTGAAGGCCAAGATGAACGAGATCAGTCGCGGGCTGCCTCAGGGGGTAAAGTTTGACATTATTTATGATCGCGGAGAGCTCATTGAGGAATCAGTGTCTTCCATACGGAATACACTCATTGAAGAAATGGTGGTAGTGTCGCTGATCGTGATCGTTTTCCTGTTCCATTGGAGGAGCGCGGCCAGTATTATCATTCAGATCCCGGTGACTATTGCCGCCAGCTTTATCGTTCTTAATCTTTTTAACATATCGTCAAATATCATGTCACTAACAGGGATTGCGCTCGCCATAGGGGTAATAGTTGACAACGGAATTATAATGGCAGAAAATTCATATAAGCACCTGGCTGTTCGCCAGATGGAGCTCACCGAAAAAAGGAAAGGAGGTTCTGATGCTGAGTAAAATCAAACGGTTGTTCAGGAGAAATGGGGGCGATAAGCCTTACGTTCAAGTGCCGGAGGAGGAGCGGCTAAACATCATTGAAAAGGCGTGTAAGCAGGTATCCCGCGGTGTCTTTTACTCCACTATTATTATTATTACCTCATTCCTTCCTGTATTTCTGCTAACCGGGCAGGAGGGAAAATTGTTCCATCCGCTGGCCTATACCAAAACATTTATCCTGGTCATCGATGCAATCCTCGTAGTAACGCTGGCGCCCGTCATGATTTCTTTCTTCATGAAGGGGCGTTTCAGGAACGAACACGAAAATCCCGTAAACCGAGGGCTTGAGAAACTGTATGAGCCTCTGATCAGAGGCTGCATGAAATATCGGAAGACCACCCTCGGGATAAATGTAGCAGCTCTGCTGATAAGCATTCCGCTGTTGCTAAGCATGGGACGGGAGTTTATGCCCCCCTCGACGAGCAGTCCGTCTTATTCATGCCTGTGACTCTGCCCGATATATCAAATGCTGAGGCAAAGCGACTGTTGCAGGTTCAGGATAAGATCATTAAGTCGGTTCCGGAGGTCGACAAGGTACTTGGAAAGGCAGGAAGAGCAAACACAGCAACAGACAACTCGCCCATGAGTATGATTGAGACCATTATCATGTTAAAACCGAGGGACCAGTGGCGGCCGGGCATTGCTAAGCAGGATATCATCACTGAGTTAGATTCGAAACTTCAGATCCCGGGAGTTGTGAATGGTTGGACCCAGCCGATCATTAATAGGATCAACATGCTCTCCACCGGAATACGGACGGACGTGGGGATAAAGGTTTACGGACAGGATCTGACTAAGATAGACAAGGTGTCGAGAGAGATTAAGTCGCAGTTACAAAACACGAAGGGTGTAGAGGACCTTTACATCGAACCAGTTACAGGTGGAAAGTATCTTGAGATAAATATCAAACGGGATATGCTTGAACGGTACGGACTAACTGTTAACGACGTGAACAATGTTGTCGAAACTGCCATTGGGGGCGCCCCTTTTGCTTCTACGATAGAGGGTCGCAGAAGATTTAATATCCAGGTGCGCCTGGGGCAGGATTACCGGAACAGCATCGATCGGCTGAAACGGATTCCCCTGGTATCTCCGGCTGTAGGAACTATTCCTCTTTCTGCTGTTACCGACATCCGCTTCGCAGACGGCCCTCCTATGATTGCCTCTGAGAATGCAATTCTGCGGGGCGCTGTTATGTTTAACGTTAGAGGACGTGACCTTGGCACAACAGTCCAGGAAGCTATCGAAAAGATTGGCAACCACCTTAAGCTGCCGGCAGGCTACTTCATTGAATGGAGCGGACAGTACGAAAATATGATAAGGGGGCAAAAGACGCTTATTTATATACTTCCCGTTGTCCTGGTGATTATTTTTCTTTCGCTATATCTGGCGTTCAAATCGCTGAGAGAAGCATTTCTCAGCCTGATTACCATTCCTTTTGCTTTGATTGGCGGTGCATACCTGGTATTTTTCTGGGGCGTTAACCTATCTGTTGCAGTTGCGGTCGGCTTTATTGCTTTGTTCGGTATTGCCGTTGAAACGGGTGTGGTGATGGTCATATACCTGAACGATGCGATGAGGCAGCTGGTTGCCATCAAGGGAAACACTGCGGAAGCTATTTCCAGGGATGACTTACGGGAATACGTAATAATGGGCGCAGCAAAAAGGCTTAGACCGAAAATTATGACGGTTTGTGTAGCCCTTTTTGGCCTGGTACCGGTACTCTGGTCTACCGGAGTTGGAAGTGACGTAATGCAGCCCATCGTTTTACCAATGATTGGTGGGGTGTTGACCTCTTCAACACACATCCTTTTGGTTACCCCATTGATTTTTCTAATGACGAAGGAATATGAACTTAAGAAGTTTGGAAAGCTGGAGGTGTATGATGTACAGCATTAAAACGATTATTGCCTCGGCAGCAATTATTGCCGGCAGTACGAGCGTACAGGCGCAGCCCGTTTTAAGCCTTTCCGACGTACTCAAAGAAGTGGAAAAAAATAGCCCATCCCTAAAAGTATTTGATGCAAGGGTGAATAGCCAAAATGCAAAGATAGCCGGGGCTGGTGCCTGGATGGCTCCTATGGTTGGAGTTGGATCGTTCATGACTCCTTATCCCGGAACAGAACAGATGGGTGAAGAAAATAAAGGGGCCTTAATGATATCAGCAGAGCAGGATATTCCTAATCCGGCTAAGGTGAGTGCGAAAAGACGCTACCTGTCAGCACAGGCTGGCGTAACCATGGCTGAGAAAGCTGCATTTTTCAATGGACTGCGTGCCAGGACGAAGCAGCTTTATTTGGAGCTGATTGTCAGTTATCGCAAAAGAGCCGTGCAGAAAGAAAATCTGAGGATTATGCAGAATATGAAGAAGCTCGCTGCCATTCGTTACCCTTACAGTCAGGGAAGTTTAAGTCAGGTTTATAAGGCTGAAGGGCGTGAGTACGAATCTCAGAACATGATTCTGATGACAGAAGGAGAGATCCAATCCAGGACGGCACTGCTGAATGCTCTGATGTACCGGGATGGGGGAACGCCTTTTGTCCCTGATACCACTTTTAAGGTCGCCTATCGACCTATTGCTCTTGCTGATTCATCTTACTTTGCGTCGAGCAGGAGCGATATCCTTCAGATGGACAAGGCCATCAGTGCTATGCAGTTAAACATTGAGCAAATGCGTAAAGAAATAAAGCCGGACTTCAAACTGAAGTTTGATCATATGAAAAGCTATTCATCTATGATGCCGGCACAGTTCACTGCTATGGCAATGGTTTCGATACCTATCGTTCCATGGGCTTCGTCTATGTATAAGGCCGAGGAAAAGTCGATGAAATTCGAAATAGAGGCCATGAATCAGCGTAGAGAGGCCATGCTAACGGAGATGTCGGGAATGGCACGTTCTATGGACGCAGAACTCAGAGGGATGGAGGACCAAATCTGGAATTTTGAAGAGAAGATTTTACCTGCTCTGTCAAAGAACCTGCGCGTTTCAATGCTGGCCTACCAGGAGAATAAGCTGGATCTCAATATGGTTATTGACGCCTGGGAAGCGCAAAATATGGCACAGATGAATTACCTGAGTCAGTTACAGAAGTTTTATCAAATGATTGCAGCATATGAAGAGACTATTGAAAGATAGAAGAGCGACCCTGATCTTGTTAAGCTTGTTCCTGTGTCTTATCGGCTGCAGCCGCAATGAAAGAAAGGAAGCCGGCAAATCTCATGATAAGTTCACTTGCCCAATGCATCCGGAAGTGATAAAGAATGAACCAGGAAGCTGTCCGATTTGCGGGATGGACCTGGTGAAAGTCCATGAAGGAAAGCCCTCGCAGCCTGGCGGAGAAGAAAGGCAGCCGGGTGAAGAGGATACCCTGTCGATGCTTCTTAAACGTCCCGATGAATACGTGGTTTCTTCGATAAGGACTGTAAGGTTACAAAGAGAGACACATCCTGAAGAACTGCTTTTCAACGGCGTTATTTCATATAATACGAGGAGCTTTAGGTCCGTATCAGCAAGAGTGGGGGAAGGATTGAAAGGCTGTTTGTTAAATATAACTACCAGCAGGTAAAAAAGGGGCAGAAGCTGATGGAGGTGTATAGCCCTGATCTTTCCAGCGCGCAGCAGGAACTGCTTTTTCTGAGGAACAGCGGTGACGAAGGACTGTTTCAAAGAGCAAAGCAAAAATTACGTCTCCTCGGCGCATCGGACCGCCTTATTTCGGAAGTAATTCGGGAGGGACGGATCAGGGACCGGTTTTCAATTTACAGCCCGTATTCCGGCTACGTCGTTGAAATAAGTAATAACAGCGCACAGGCAATTCCGGCAGGAACCAATGGAGCCGGTTCTGCAGTCACGGCCTCTGCAAGTGGAGGCATGTCAGCGGGGATGGCTGGAACGGCCCCGACTAACCCTGACGCTACTTCCCCTTCAGGATCTTCTGTTCGCATGACGATCAGCGAAGGCCAATATATTGGTGCGGGGCAGACTGTGTTGCGAGTAGCGGACGACGCGAGTCTTTGGGCGGAATTCTGGGTTCGTCCCGAGTTTTTGCCCGCTTTAAAGAAAGGAATGAGTGTGAACGTTGATGCTGTCGGACAGCCGGGTCTTCAGTCCACTGCGCGTATTGAGCTCGTGCAGCCTTACTACAAAGATGGATCTGCTTTTAGCTTAGTACGCGCAGTTGTACATAATAAGGAAAGGCGGTGGAAGGTTGGACAGATCGTTTCTGTACGCCACACATCAGGAAAGAAAGAAGGATACTGGTTGCCAAAGACCGCTGTGCTTGACCTTGGCCAGCAAAATGTCGTCTTTGTAAAGCAGAACGGCGCGTTCGTACCGCGCGCGGTACGTATCTCCGGCAGAGCAGGAGATCTTCTTAACGTAAAGAGCGGTATTGGTTCAAATGATGAAGTGGCAGAAAATGCCTGGTTTCTGGTCGACAGCGAGAGCTTTGTAAGACTTCGCAATGAACAGAGATGAAGAACTTTAAAAAGGAATGTAAATGAAAGAGTTAATAATGATGCCATTTTTAATCGTGCTTCTGATAGTCGCGTCGTGTGGGACCAAGACGCGAGAGAAGGACGGCGAGCAAGCGGGTACCCAAAAATACACCTGCCCCATGCATCCTCAGATAGTAGAAGGTCATCCTGGTACTTGTCCCATTTGCAAAATGGATCTGGTCCCGCTTAACCAGCAGGCCGTGCCTGGCGAAATTGAACTAAGCGAGAGTCAGATCCGTCTGGCAAACATCCGGACAGTAAAAGTAGGGTTAGGTGAATTTGGTACTAAAAGAACACTAAATGCAAGGATCGTAAGCAATCAGGAGTCAGTAGAGGTAATTTCTTCGAAGTTTCCGGGGCGGATCGACGCTCTTCTTGTTAAGGAGCCCGGAGTTTCACTTTCTGCAGGCCAGCCCTTGTTCAGGGTTTACAGCGAACAATTGCTCACTTTGCAGGAAGATTACTTGTTGCAGGTAAAGCAAGCGGCGGCCTTTCCTGACGAAAAGATATATAAAGACCTGCTCAAGGCAGCGTTGCGTAAGTTGCAGTTGTTTGGTTATTCCGCACGGCAAGTGAACGAGCTGAGGAAACGTAGCAATCCGGATCCCTTAATAACAGTGTATGCTCCGTCTTCTGGTGTAGTGAAGGAGTTGAATGTACAGGAGGGCCAGTATGTCACGGAAGGTATGCCCCTTATGCGCCTGGAAGATTATAGCTCGGTGTGGGTGGAAGCGGACCTCTATCCGGAAGAAAGCGCCGATGCGAAATTAGGAGCACCTTTAGGCGTCTTTGTGCCGGGAATCGGTGAGCAGCGCGCACGTATTAGCTTTGTAGCTCCGCAACTTGGGGAGGGAAATCAGATCCTGAGAGTGAGAGCTGTTCTTAAGAATCCGGCTGCCTTGTTGCAGCCGGGGATGACTGCTCAGGCAACGCTTGGAATGGGACGGATTGAAAGAGCCGTTCGAATTCCGCTTGACGGAGTGATACGTGATGAAAAAGGGGCATACGTATGGGTAATGAAAGAGAATCATAAATTTGTAATGCGTACGGTAGAGACGGGAGCTGAAGACGATCGCTCTGTAGTTGTTACATCCGGGTTGTCAGCTGGAGAGAATGTAGTAATTAGTGGAGCTTACCTTCTTTACAGTGAGCAAGTACTAAAGAAAGGCCTGGGATAACAGCATGGCCACTCCCTTTTCTTGAGAGACTAACAAGCTATTGTTTTATGTTGGCTGGCAGTAGTAACTGCTATCCGTTATTAATTTGGAATGATTATGAAAAAAATGCCGTAATGAAAAGCCTGATTTCAGGCAGCCTGATTTTAATGTTTTCTGCAGTTGTTGCTTGTACCTCAGGTGGTTCCGTAAAAACGGAAAGAGCTGCAGGACAGGGTCACGAGTCGGGTCAGGCCTCAGCGAATGCTACCGTTGGATTTAAGAGTGCAAAAGTAAAGGAAGTCTACGTGCACTACCTTCATGTAAAAGACGCATTGGTCAGGTCAGACCAGAAAGAAGCTCGTAACGGCGCGCTTGCCCTTCGAAGTGCGCTTGAGAAGATCGGGAATGCAAAAGGCGGAACAATCGCAGCAAAGCTGGCGGGTATGAATACGCTGAGCGATCAGCGCGCGCAGTTCGATGCTCTGACTGCAGAGGTTGAAAAGCTGATTAAATCGGACAAAGTAACAAGCGGGAAGGTGTACAAACAACATTGCCCGATGGCAAATAATGGGAAGGGCGGATACTGGTTAGCAAGTGAATCAAACATCAGGAACCCCTACTATGGGGATGAGATGTTGAGCTGCGGAAGTGTAGAAGAAGAAATGGGGCCAGGAGCCGTGAGTAAGTAAAAGCGCGTTTTAGGCCGGGCACTATGGTGCCCGGCTTTTTTTCTGCCTGCCTCTGCGCGTCCTGTCTTTTATCTAGCCCTATCGTGCATCTGGTCTGGCTGAAGTACTAGCCCTCATGCTTTATCCTTTAGTCGGTGCCATAAATCGCCTCTGGTTTTTTATTTTAGTTGTTCTAAGTGGTTGTCAATTAGGCAAATGCTTCGGTTCTTATTTATCTCTCTGCATTGAGCTAAAGCCATGACAGTGCATGACAGATGTGATCGTCGCCTTCTTTATTTTAGCCCGGTAACAACTATTATAAGTTCCTAATCAATGCAAGTAATTTTCGGTGTAATTTTTCACTTTATCGGCGGATTTGCCTCGGGTAGTTTCTACATTCCTTATAAAAAAGTAAAGGGTTGGGCATGGGAGAGCTATTGGATTGTAGGAGGTATTTTCTCCTGGTTAATCGTTCCTCCTGTTGCAGCAGCGCTCACTATTCCCGATTTCTGGAATATTATAAAGGCAACAGATAGTAATATCCTTTGGATCACTTATTTGTTCGGTCTGTTATGGGGCATTGGGGGCTTAACCTATGGTCTGGGGGTAAGATATCTGGGGGTATCACTTGGGAGCTCAGTTATCCTGGGTCTTTGCTCGGTTTTTGGTTCTCTGATTCCCTCTATTTATTATGATATATTTCCGCAGGAAGGAAAGGATTCTCTTACCGTTTTGTTAAGTACGTCGTGGGGGCAGATGGTCATTCTCGGCATCATAATCTGTATCCTGGGGATTATCGTTTGTGGTAAAGCCGGCACCATGAAGGAGAAGGAGTTGAGGCAGGGAAGTACGGGTGAGGTGAGTACGGAATTTAAGATCGGTCTTGGTCTCTTCGTTTCAATCGTTTCGGGTGTGTTAAGTGCGTGCTTTAATTTTGGTCTTGAGGCAGGCAAGCCTATGGCTGAAGTAGCCAATGAGCTATGGAAAACCGCGCATCCCGGACAGGGCGAATTTTTGTTTCAAAATAATGTGACCTATGTGGTGATACTATGGGGAGGACTCACCACGAATCTGATCTGGTGTATGATTTTAAACGCCCGCAATAAGACGTTTGGTGATTATACAAACAAAAACACGCCGATCCTTCGCAATGTTATTTTCTCTGCTCTTGCAGGTACAACCTGGTTTTTACAATTTTTCTTTTATGGGATGGGAGAAAGCCGTTTGGGGAACGGCCCAAGCTCCTGGATCCTTCACATGGCTTTCATTATTCTTATTGCCAACGTATGGGGATTGGTGCTTAAGGAATGGAAAGCGGTAAGCCGGAAGACTTATCTCACGGTGCTGGGTGGCATCCTGCTGATCGTCCTTTCCGTATTTGTGGTCGGCTATGGGAACTCCCTAAAGTAACTCAACAAACTCAAAACATATGTCTATTGTAACAGATTTCAAACACGTAAATTATTTGTGGAATGAGGCAGAGGCCGCACGTCTGGAAGGAGATGAGGTGGCATTGCTTTTATATCGTTCAAATCTGCTTGGGGCAGATCTTCGTTTAACCAATTACGGAGGAGGAAACACATCCTGCAAAACTTTTGAGAAAGATCCGTTAACCGCTGCTGAGACAGAAGTCATGTGGATCAAGGGCTCAGGAGGTGATATTGGAACATTAAAAAGGAGCGGACTCGCGGGCCTTTATGTAGACCGCCTGCGTAATCTTGAGAACGTGTACCGGGGGCTAGATCATGAGGACGAAATGGTGGAACTTTTCAACCATTGCATTTATGATCTGAAGTCAAAAGCCCCGTCAATTGATACACCCTTGCACGGTTTTTTGCCGTTTAAGCACATAGATCACCTGCACCCCGACGCGGCCATCGCAATTGCCGCAGCCAGGGACGGCAGAAAGATCACAGAGGACCTGTTTGAAGGGACGATAGGCTGGGTTGACTGGCAGCGACCTGGTTTTGATCTGGGTTTACAGTTACGTCGTTGCCTGGACGAGAATCCGGGTATCAGGGGAATTATGCTCGGCTCTCACGGTTTATTCACCTGGGGCGATACCGCTTATGAATGTTATGTTAACAGTCTGGAAGTGATTGAGGCCTGTGCCGAATATCTGGAGCAGAACTTTGGAAAGAAAGGATTAGTCTTCGGCGGTCAGAAAATTGAGAGCCCTTCGCAGGAGGTACGCAGGAAGCAGGCGGCTCGTATTGCTCCGGTGTTGAGAGGTTTTTGCTCCAGCGAGCGTCACATGGTCGGTCATTTTACCGATGATGTACGTGTACTGGAGTTTATTAATTCGAACGATCTTAACCGTCTTGCTCCTCTTGGGACAAGTTGCCCTGACCATTTTCTTCGTACCAAGATAAGTCCGCTGGTACTCGATCTTGACCCTGAATCAGATCTTTCTGATGTTAAGAGCCTGAAAGAGAGACTTGCCCCGGCATTCGAAAGCTATAGGAAGATGTACGGAGACTATTATGAATCCTGTAGACACGACAATAGTCCGGCAATGCGTGATCCTAACCCTGTGGTTGTTTTGTACCCGGGTATCGGGATGTTCACTTTTTCGAAGGATAAGCAGACCGCCCGGGTAGCGGCGGAATTTTATATCAATGCAATCAACGTGATGAAGGGGGCGGAAGCTGTGTCAGAGTACACTTCGTTGCCGCGCCAGGAAGCCTTTGACATCGAATACTGGCTGCTTGAAGAAGCTAAGCTACAGCGTATGCCTAAACCAAAGGCGCTGTCGGGCAGAATAGCCCTCGTTACAGGGAGTGCGGGCGGAATAGGAAAAGCAATAGCCAAAAAGTTTGCGGATGAAGGCGCCTGTGTGGTCATTAATGATAATGATGCAGAGCGCCTTGAAAAGGCAAAGGCCGACTTTCATTCTGGTTATGGCAAGGACGCTTTTGCTGCTGTTGTGCTCGACGTGACCAATACTGAAAAAATCAGTGCTGCTTATGAAGAAGCGGCTCTCGCCTTCGGCGGGATAGATATCGTAGTGAACTGTGCAGGGCTGTCTATATCTAAGCCAATAGAGGATCACACCGAGAAAGATTGGGATATCTTATACGACGTCCTGGTAAAAGGGCAATTTCTGGTTACCCAGAAAGGAATTGAAATAATGAGGAAACAGGGACTGGGAGGTGACGTTCTGAACATCGTAAGTAAAAACGCACTGGTGTCAGGACCGAATAACGCAGGGTACGGATCTGCAAAAGCTGCTCAGCTGCACTTAAGCAGACTGAACGCTGCCGAGCTGGGCCCGGACGGAATACGTGTTAATGTGGTCAATCCGGATGCCGTAATATCGGATAGTAAAATATGGGAAAGTGGCTGGGCTGAAGGCCGGGCAAAGGCTTATGGAGTGACAGTCGCCGAGCTGCCGGCTTACTATGCCAAACGTACTCTGTTAAATCAGATCATCCTCCCTGAGGATATTGCGAACGCCTGCTATGCCCTTGTGGGAGGCCTGATGAACAAGTCGACGGGGAACGTTCTGAATGTAGACGGGGGAGTGGCCATGGCTTTTGTAAGGTGAGAATAAAAATACCCGGCGCGACCCGTAGGTCGCCGCGGGGTATTCTATTAATAGTAAATAATGAGGCGATCAGGAGTACCGCGGGTGCTCATTTACCGCGATGAGCGGCGGAAGTTCTGAGAGCTTTGTTGCAGTTTAAAAAACAAAATAATTCTAATGAAAATCGAGAGGTATCAGATTGAGGAGCACAACAGCAGATTAGCTGCAAGCCATCAAAGAAAATTTGAATTTGTATCACAGGACATTCCAGGCGTTGAAGGGATCATTGAAAAACTTGTTAAGTTTCAGATTGCAATACCGAGCTGGGCGTTAGGAACTGGTGGCACCAGGTTCGGCCGGTTCTCCGGCGGTGGAGAACCAAGAAGCCTGGAAGAGAAGATGGAGGACATTGGGCTTCTGCATCAGCTAAATCAGTCAAGTGGCGCAATTTCTCTTCACATTCCTTGGGATATTCCCCAGGATGCACAGGCGATAAAAGTGCTGGCTTCTCAGTATGGACTGCGTTTCGATGCCATGAATTCTAATACTTTTCAGGATCAGCCCAACCAGGAACACAGCTATAAGTTCGGCTCCATGCAGCACGTTGACCGGGCTGTAAGAAAGCAGGCCGTGGAGCATAACATAGAAGTGATTAAATACGGGAAAGAGCTGGGCTCTGATTCTTTGACTGTTTGGCTTTCAGACGGGTCATGCTTTCCTGGCCAGCTTAACTTCAGGAAAGCGTTTGAAAATACATTAGAAAGCTTACAGGAGGTGTATCAGGCACTTCCAGACGACTGGAAGATGTTTGTCGAATATAAAGCATTTGAACCCAATTTCTATTCTACAACTGTGGGTGACTGGGGGCAATCGTTATTGTACGCAAACAAGCTCGGTTCTAAAGCCTACACGCTTGTTGATTTAGGCCACCACTTACCTAATGCCAACATCGAGCAGATCGTATCTCTCTTGTTAATGGAAGGCAAATTGGGTGGATTCCATTTTAATGACTCTAAATATGGTGACGACGATCTCACTGCGGGTAGTATCAAGCCTTATCAGCTGTTCCTGATATTTAACGAATTAGTGGCTGGAATGGATGCGAAGGGTATTGACCACGCCACCGGTCTGGGCTGGATGATTGACGCTTCTCATAACGTGAAGGATCCTCTGGAGGACTTATTGCAATCGGTTGAGGCCATTATGATGGCATACGCTCAGGCACTTCTTGTTGACGTAAAAGCTTTGGAAGAAGCTAGGCAGGAAAATGACGTAGTTCGGTGTCAGGAAATATTGCAAAATGCTTTCCGTACAGACGTTAGACCGCTGGTTGCTGAAGCGCGTCTTCGCGGAAACGCTGCTTTAAATCCTGTGCAATTGTTCAGGGAGCTAAAGGTTAGAGAAGCACTTATCGGAGAAAGAGGATTAAAAACAGTAGCAACAGGACTATAAAGGTTCTTACAGAGGCGGAGCAACTTGGCTTGCGCCTCTGTATACCGATAAAGAATTAAAAATGGCCATACCCGTAATAGCAATATTTGATGTAGGAAAGACAAACAAGAAAGTATTCTTATTTGACGAGCGATACAATATTGTTTTAGAAAGGACTTCGTGCTTTGAAGAAACAGCCGATGAGGACGGAGATCCCTGTGATGATTTGCGAATGCTCACCTCCTGGGTACACGATACCGTGGAAGAGCTGGAAAAGCTCAGTAAGTTTGACATAAGAGCCATCAACTTTTCGTCGTATGGAGCAAGCTTTGTTCATTTGGACGAGAATGGTAAGCCCCTGACGCCACTTTATAATTATTTGAAGCCCTATCCCGAGCACCTGAAAAGACAGTTTTATGATCTATATGGCGGTGAAGTCAAGATTGCTACGGAGACCGCATCGCCAGTCCTCGGCAATCTCAACTCCGGGATGCAGCTTTACAGACTCAAATACGAAAAGCCTGAGGTTTTTGATAAAGTAAGCTATTCACTCCATCTTCCCCAGTACTTAAGCTACCTGCTTACAGGCGCACCTTATGCCGACATTACCAGCATAGGGTGCCATACCGGGCTATGGGACTTCCGCAAGAATGATTATCATGAATGGGTTTCGAAAGAGGGCATCATGCAGAAGCTTCCACCGGTATTCCCTTCAGATTCTGCTCTCGAGGTAAATGTCGCAGGAAAGCAAAGATTTGTAGGCGTGGGGCTTCATGATAGCTCAGCGGCTTTTATTCCATTTATTTCAAGTTTTCATGAGCCCTTTGTGCTGTTGTCTACCGGAACCTGGTGCATCAGCTTAAATGCATTCAATTCAAGCCCGCTTACGGTTGAAGAACTCAATAACGACTGTCTGAGTTACATTAGCTACAAGAGGGTACCTGTTAAGGCCTCGCGTTTATTTGCAGGAAGCGAGCATGAGCAGCAAACGAAACGGATTGCATCCCATTTCGACGTATCTCCCACTTTCTATCAGAAGTTAAAATTTAATCCTTTACTCGCCGGGAAACTGCGTGGAGGCAGCGAGGGGACGGGAGTGTTGAAAAATAATAGTAACCTGATCGCTTCGGCTTTTGCGAGCAGGGATCTTTCATTATTTGTTTCCGCTGAAGAAGCATATTATCAGCTGATCCTTGATTTGCTTAAACTCCAGACAAAAGCTACAAGTCTCGTACTTGAAGGAGCTTCGGTAAATCGTATATTTGTTGATGGCGGGTTTAGCAAGAATTCCATTTATATGAATTTATTAGCTTCAGCCTTTCCTGAAATGGAGGTTTATGCGGCCTCTGTGGCGCAGGCCACTTCAATCGGGGCGGCTCTGGCGATTCATAAATACTGGAACAAGCAGCCAATACCGGCCAATATTATTGACCTGAAATTTTATTCTGCCTCAGAGATTGCAATATGACCGTCGGGCTGTTCGTTCCGTGTTATGTAGATCAGTTTTATCCCCAGGCCGGGATTGCCACCCTGGAGCTGCTTGAGAAATTAGGCGTTACGGTGGTCTATCCTGAACGGCAAACCTGTTGTGGCCAGCCGATGGCGAACTCAGGCTTCTCTCATCTGACCGCAGGATGTGACGACCTTTTCATTGAAAGCTTCCGCGAGTTTGAATATGTTGTAGTTCCATCCGGGAGCTGCTCCCTTCATCTGAAAGACCATCTCCATTCGAAAACTAATCCTGAGGAAGCCCGAAAGCTGCGATCACGGGTGTTTGAGCTTGTTGAGTTTCTGACGGATGTTCTACAGGTAAAGCGCCTCGATGCAAGGTTTCCCTATAAAGTCGGTTTGCACCAAAGCTGTCACGGACTGAGAGGCCTTCACCTCTCTCAGATGAGCGAGCTTGTAGCGCCTCCATTTTCCAAGCCCGAACAGTTACTGGGCTTGGTAGAGGGAATTGAATTGATATCACTAGACAGGGTGGACGAATGCTGTGGATTTGGCGGCACGTTTTGCGTGTTCGAAGAAGCAGTGTCGGCTAAGATGGGAAAGGATCGGGTGGCAGACCACATGCGAAACGGTGCTGAGTATATCACTGGCGCTGATCTTTCCTGTCTTATGCATATGGAGGGAATTCTCAAGCGTCAGAAGAGTAATCTGAAAGTGATACATATCGCAGAAATATTGAATAGCAAGATTTCTAATGACGTTATAAAGGAAAGATATTAGGGTTATGGCTGAAGCACCAAGAGACCACAAAGATCCCCGAGGGCTGGATCATTCGGCCTTATCTGCTGCTTTTAATGTTGACGAAAGCAGGGTAGACTGGCATGATGAGACGCTGTGGTTTATCCGGCAGAAACGGGATAAGGCTGTACACTCCGTTCCGGAGTGGGAATGGTTGCGCGATACTGCTTCCGCCATAAAAAACAATGTTTTGTCTAATCTAAGTGAGTACCTGGAACAGTTCGAGGGTAACGCGAAGGCAAACGGGATAGTCGTGCACTGGGCGGCAGACGGAGACGAGCACAACCGGATCGTTCATGACATACTTAGCCGCCACGGCGTCAACAGAATGGTAAAGAGTAAGTCAATGCTCACTGAGGAATGCCAGTTGAACGAGTATCTTTCAGATAAGGGTATAGAAGTAGTTGACTCAGACCTTGGCGAGCGGATCGTGCAACTTGGAGAGGAACCTCCCAGCCATATCGTGCTTCCCTGCATCCACAAGAAAAAAGAAGAGATCGGCGACCTCTTCCATAAGCACCTGGGAACCGAGGCCGGAGAGTCTGATCCGCAGGTGCTCACAGAAGCCGCCCGACAACATTTGCGAGAGACCTTCCTGACGCGGAAGGTGGCGCTTACGGGTGTCAACTTTGCTGTCGCGGAAACGGGTGAGTTCGTGGTTTGTACCAACGAAGGAAATGCAGACATGGGAGCTCATCTCTCCGATGTTCATATCGCTAGCATGGGAATAGAAAAGATCATTCCCGAACGGCAACATTTGGGCGTTTTCCTGAGGTTATTGACAAGAAGCGCCACAGGCCAGCCTATTACCACCTATTCAAGCCATTTTAAGAGCCCGAGACCCGGGCAGGAAATGCATCTTATTTTAGTAGATAACGGAAGAAGCAGGCAGCTCGGAAGGGAGGATTTTAGAAATTCCCTGAAGTGTATCCGTTGCGGGTCCTGCATGAACACCTGTCCGGTCTACCGGAGGAGCGGAGGACACAGTTACCATTCTGTGATCAGCGGCCCCATCGGATCTATTCTGGCTCCGAATCTCAATATGAAAGACTTTGCTGATCTTCCTTTCGCTTCAACTTTATGCGGGTCGTGTTCGAATGTGTGCCCCGTAAAGATCAATATACACGAACAGCTTTATAAATGGAGGCAGGTTCTTGTAAAAGAAGGATACGTAGCGGGCTCTAAAGCTGCTGGAATGAAAGTTATGGCTCAGGTATTCGGTCGTCCTGTTGTTTATTCTCTAGCAGGAAAGATTGGAAGATGGACAATGAGGAACGTGCCTTTCGTTACCAATAATAAACTGAACCCATGGTACAAGGAAAGAGAGATGCCCCAGGCGCCTGAGCATTCCTTTAGAGAATGGTACGCGAAAAATAGGAAAAGATAAAATAACGAGTCTCAGTTTATACCGATAGCGATGTCGCAGAGAGAAAATATATTGGCAGCAGTTAAGGCAAATCAGCCGAGCCTTGTTCCCCTTCCCGATGTATCGGCTCCCCGGAACTTTCAAGGGGATTTGTGCGAAAAATTTAAGAACATTGCAATAACGATAGGCAGTCGGGTGCTCGAGGTTCGGGATTTCGATGAAATAAAGGAACAGATCAGGAGCCTCTTCCCGACCTTAGGGAGGACGGTAAGTTCGTATGCCGAGCTGTCTGATGTCGCCCAAATAGGACTGGACGATGCTGATCCCCACTCTCTTCGTGACGTAGACCTCGCTATATTAAAGGCTGAATTTGGCGTGGCTGAAAACGGCTCTATGTGGCTGCCTGAGACGAACATGATGCAACGTGCCCTCCCATTCATCACGCAGCATTTAGCCCTGGTACTTAATAAAGCTGCTATTGTTGCTACTATGCATGAGGCTTATCTTCATGAACAGAGCTCAAATCCAGGCTTTGGAGCTTTTATTGCAGGTCCGTCGAAGACCGCTGACATTGAGCAGTCGCTCGTCCTTGGTGCGCATGGACCAAGGAGTATGACAGTTTTCCTTTTGTAGGAGAGGGGAGAAGAAGCCGATATCTTTCTGTTTTTTCTGTTTTTTTTTGACCTGTCTTCAAGGGTACGACGTCCTTAGGTAGCTCTCATTTTCTAATATCAGCACAGCAATAGAATGGTAGCAGGACAGTGCAGGTTGCATAAGTGTCAGTATAGCGCTTAATTTAACCACATTGTTATAAACCTTCAATTGGATGCGATCCGTGTCCGTTGAATTTGCCCGGAAGAGGTGAGATGATGAGACGGTTAAAGAAAATATCCGACGAAGAGCTTTTAGAGTTATTTCGGAATGGTGATGAAGCTGCATTTGAAGAGCTTTACAACAGATATTGGGCAGAGCTATATGCCAGCGCCTTCAAACGCCTGAGAATAAAGGAGGCGGCCGAAGAAATCGTACAGGACCTTTTCACCAGCTTGTGGACAAAGCGCGATTCTCTTGTTATTCACACATCACTTCAAAACTATCTATACAGTTCGATCAGGTATCTGGTATTTGCTTACTTCAGAAAGCAGGATAACCGGAAGACTTACGAAGACTTTGTCCTGGGCGGTCCTATAAGCGGAGATACCAGCACTGAAGACCGTATATACTTAAATGACCTGGAGCGAAATCTCGATCAGGGCCTCCGCCGACTCCCTCAGAAGTGTCGTTCTGTATTTGAGCTAAGCAGAAAGCAATACAAAACAAATAAGGAGATAGCCAGCTTTTTGGGAATATCCGAAAAGACGGTCGAGAACCATCTTACAAAGGCGCTGCGTACGCTGCGTCTGCACCTCCGGTACCTAAACGTCCTGCTCTTCATCACACTTACCTGCATTCGCTAGTTCCTGTTATAAAAAAACTTTTTTATAACAGAGTAGGGGATCGGGCCGCTTCATCTCACTTTACTATTAACTGATTATAATCTTTGCGTAATCGCTATGAGAACAAGGATCTCAACGGAACTGATCGATAAATACTTAAGGCAGGAGTGCACAAAAGAAGAGGAGGAGGTGATCCTGCGATGGTACGCATCTTTTGACGATGCGGTCAACCCTGTTGAGTCAATGGCTCTGAAGGAACAAGAAGATTTGCGGTTTAAGATGCTTGAGAAGGTCCGAATGAAGGCCGGTTACGCTAAGCTCCCACAAAAAAAGAAGAAATCAGGCGCCTATACCTTGTCAGCTGTTCTGTCAGCTGCGGCTCTTGTTTTTGTCGTACTGCTAGCCGGCTTTTACTTTTTCCCTGGTCTTAGATCCTTTGAAAAGAGAGTAAATGCGACCCGGTCCGGGAGACTGGTCTTTACTAATGCTTCTCAGGCGCTGAAACGCTGCGTGCTGCCTGACGGAAGCAGTATATGGCTTAAACCGTCGTCATCCCTTCACTATCTTAGCAAGCCGGGAGATAAGTACCGGGAAGTGAATTTAGAAGGCGAGTGCTTTTTTGATGTCGTTCATGATGTCTCCCGCCCTTTTATTGTCCACGCGGGCGAGCTGCATACTCGTGTATTAGGGACGAGCTTTAACGTTAAAGCATATGATAGCACGATGCCCGCTGAAGTGTCCGTTGTTTCCGGCAAGGTACTGGTGTATCTTCCTGACAAAAAGGCTGAGACGGTCCGGGGCCTTGTGATCTTACCAAAGCAAAAGGCTGTATACAGTACCGCAAGCCACACGCTCGCAGAAGAAGAAGTGACTGAAGGTGATTTAAAGATATGGGCAAGGAAGAGTGTAGCGTTTGATAACGCCCCTCTGCCCCAGGTGATCTCTGTACTGAACAAAAAATTCAACGTCGACATTTCGGCCAACGACGAAGAACTTCAGCTTTATACGTTGAAAGCCGATTTTTCAGGCCAAAGCCTTCCTGTTATCCTGGAGATGATCAGCCGGTCGCTCGATGTGAATTACCAGATAACAGGCGACAATAAAATTATTATCAATAAAAATTAACCAGAAACCAGTTATAAAACTAAAAAGATGACATAGCCGCAGACAAAATCAGAAGTTTTTCAGAAGAAGGTTAAGAAGTGTGGGCGCACTCCTTAACCAACCTAGTAGGATAAGGTGCATGAATAGATGCACCCGGTAATTTATTGTCTCATTTCTCAAGAAATAAAACGATTAAAAGTATGAAATTTTGTTTACAACTCCCCAAAGACTTGTTGTACATTATGAGAATTACGTTAAGTCACTTGGTCGTATTATTTGTCCTTTCCGGCGTGGCCTATGCCGGCTCTGGTAAAGCCCAGGGGGTACTGAATAATACGGTACGCATCAACAGTCTCAACTCCTCGTTGCAGGAGGTATTGATGCAAATCGAAAGAACTTCCGATGTTAAGTTCGTCTATAGTAAAAATGTGATCGATCTAAAACAGGAGGTATCGATTAACGCCGAGGGAGAGGTCCTCTCACAGGTACTCAACCAGCTTTTAACGCCAATCGGAATCCGCTACGACGTCATTAATGAACAAATCGTTCTTAGCAAGATGAAGAATGCTCTGCTCATGGCGGACGTCGTGGTTACCGGGAAAATCACGGACGCTAAGGGCGAGCCGCTCCCCGGGGTGAGTGTTAAAATTAAAGGTACCAATATTGGAGTCGTTTCGGGCGTCACCGGTAATTATTCCCTGCGCATCCCCGCTGCCAATGCGAGCGGTACTCTCGTTGTAAGCTACCTTGGGTTCACTACCCAGGAGATAGCGCTTTCCGGGCGGACTAAAATAGACGTCCAGTTAAAAGAAGATGTAAAGGCGCTTGATGAGGTAGTAGTAGTGGGGTATAATATTGTGAAGAAGTCCGACGTCACTGGGGCTGTTGCCAGCGTTGGCGCCGAGCAAATTAGGTCCCGTCCAGTGCAGAATGCACTGCAAGCCATTCAGGGAAAGGCAGCGGGAGTTGACATTACTTCTAATGAGCGGCCCGGTGAAGTGGGTAAAGTGTTCATACGGGGAGTGAGATCCCTTACCGCCAGTAGTAATCCTCTGTATGTTGTAGATGGAATTCCCTTATCTGCGGGAGGAATTGAAGCTATCAATCCAAACGATATAGAAAAGATCGATATTCTTAAAGATGCTTCAGCAACTGCTATATACGGGTCGAGAGGCGCCAACGGAGTTGTGCTTGTTACCACTAAAAGGGGAAAGAACGGAGCTCTTTCTTTAAACTATGTAGGGACCACTACTATTGAAAAGATGTATGACCGTACGGAAATGATGAATTCAGCAGAATACATCAAGTTCAGAAGGGACGCTTACGGCTTTTTCAATCCAACAAGAGCGCTAGACTCCGGTATCTTTGCTAAGGATCCTTATGCATGGCGTAATGTCGTGAAAGGGTGGCAGAACGGCACCTGGGACGGGAGCCTGGTACCCACCACGGACTGGACCGGTATGACGTTGAAGACAGGTATCACTCAGGATCATACTATAAGCGCCAGCGGTGGAACTGAAAAGCTGAAAGGCTATGGGTCATTCGGCTTTTTGAAACAGGATGGCACGCAGCTCGGCCAGGACTACAAGCGTTTTACCGGTAAGTTCAGCGTTGACGTAACTCCCGTTAAGTGGTTCTCCTTCGGAGGAAACGTTACCACCACATACGGACTGCAGAATTACGGCTTTCAAACCAACAAAGTTACCGGACCCGGAAACCTTTATTTCGCAGCTCAAGGCATGTTGCCCTATGCAGTCCCCTTTGACGACGAGGGAAAGAGGATTAACCTGCCCGGAGGCGACATTAATATCCTCAATCCAATTGGTGAAGATCAATACAACATCAATGAGCGAAAGGTCCTCCGCACCTTGGGAAGTCTCTATGCCGAGGTAAGACTGCTCGAGGGCCTGAAATACCGTGTTAATTTTGGTCCGGATTTTTACAACAGACGGAACGGCATCTGGACCGATGCGATGTCTATTAATACCGGTGGTGGGGAGGCAGGCTCTTACAATGAAGCGCAGTTGCATCACCAGGATAGGACCGCCTGGACGCTGGACCATCTGCTTTACTTCGATCGCACCTACGGCAAACATAATATGGGCCTAACGCTACTGCAAAGTTCTTCATCCAACCGTCAGGAAAGCTCAGACATGGTTGCCCGGAACCTTCCATGGACCAGCCAGAAATGGTACAGCCTAAACTCTGTAAGCAATTTGTATTCCTTTGGTTCTGGCTTGCTGGAGTCCTCTCTCACTTCATGGATGGGACGTTTTAACTATGGATTTAATAATAAATATCTTTTGACCACTTCATTCCGGTGGGACGGTGCCTCACAACTTGCAGAAGGGCACAAATGGGACTTCTTTCCCTCTGTCGCTCTGGCATGGCGCATGGATCAGGAAAGCTTTATCAAGCCAATTTCCTGGATTAACATGTTAAAACTTCGGCTTGGATACGGAAGTACAGGAAATGCCGCTGTGGAGTCATACACGACAAAGGGGCCGCTGTCGACCCTTTACTATACATGGGGAAGCACCGTGGAACCCGGTTACGTGTCTTCAGATCCATCTCTTTCGGCTAATGACATCATAGGAATGCCCAATTATGAATTAGGTTGGGAGCACACTACTCAGTGGAACCTGGGTGTTGACTTTGATTTATTCAATGGACGGCTTGGTGGAACAATTGATGTGTATAGGTCAAAGACGAGTGATCTCTTAATGGACATGGCTATTCCCTCAGTGAACGGATATGTGAAGACCCTGGCCAACGTGGGTAATACTTCTAACAGAGGGATCGATTTAAGCCTGAACACCGTAAATATTAAAACCAACAACTTCAACTGGTCTTCGACACTCAATTTTTCGGCAAGTAAAGACAGGATTGACGAGTTATCTAATGGAAAAGAAGATGTGATAGCAAACAACTGGTTCATAGGTGAGAGACTGGGCGTCTATTACGATTACGTCAAAGCAGGCATATGGCAGAATACGGATGAAGACAAGGCCCTTATGGACAAGTTTAACACACTCGGCGGTCACAAATTTAAAGCCGGACAAATAAAGCCGGCTGATTTGAACGGCGATTTCAAGATCGATGCGAATCACGACAGAAAGATAGTTGGCCATAGTAATCCGAACTGGAATGCTGGGTTAACAAATACATTCAACTACAAGAATTGGGAACTTTCGTTCTTCCTTTACGCCCGCTGGGGATTCTCTATTGCCACAGGTGCTGAGTCGCTGCAGGGACGTTTTGCCCAAAGAAAACTTGACTACTGGACTCCCAATAATCCCACAAACAGCTATCCGGCCCCTGACTATACCAACGCTTCGGGCGATCCGTTCAAAAGTGCTATGAATTATCAGGAAGCTTCGTTTATCAAGCTTAGAAATGCCTCCCTGGGGTATAACCTGCCAAAGTCGTTCAGTAACAAACTTCATTTGTCGAATGTCAAGATCTATGCACAGGCGTTAAACCCGGGTCTCATTTACTCAAAGATTGATTGGATCGATCCGGATCTTGGCGGCTCAACTTTTAACCGCGGAATCGTCTTCGGACTAAATGTGGGATTCTAATATGTGTAACGATTTAATGAAAATGATCATGAAAAATATTATTAAGACCATATATAAAAGCGTTTTTGTTGCTTCAGTTTTAATCTCACAGACCGCTTGTAACAAGGATTTTCTGGGGGAGGACCTCATCACTGCAAGGAGTACCCAGGATTTTGAAACAAAGGAGGGGCTTGACGGGCTTGTCACCGGAATGTACCAAAGCCTCCGTTTTCACTTTAACTACGAGTGGGCCTATACTACTACCAATTATGGTGTAGATGAGTTTGCTGTCGGAGGCGACCGAGGTATGCAGATGTGGAATAGCTATGATGCTAACCTGAACTCTCAAATCGCTCATGCGGCAAGTGTCTGGGACAATATGTATGGCAATATCAATTCCGCCAACATCGTCATAGAAAATGTCCCCAAATTTTACGGAGAAGACCCCAATAAGAATACAAGATTGGGCGAAGGGTACTTCATGCGGGCTTTTGACTATTTTAAGCTGGTCAAGCAATTTGGAGGGGTCCCGCTTAAACTTACCCAGTCAACTTCCCCAGGTTTCGAATTTCCCCGTAACTCTGCGCAGGAGGTGTACGAACAGATCATTGCCGACTTTACAAAAGCCTACGAGTTATTGCCTTCTCAACCCGCTCAGGTGGGCAGAATAACAAAATGGGCTGCCGCACACTTCCTTGCCAAGGCTTACCTCTTTAGGGCTAGTGAGTTATATAATGACTGGAACAGCGCTACCAAACAGTCAGATCTCGAAAATGCAATAAAGTATGCTGACGATGTGATTAAAAATAGTCCCCACCGTCTGGCAAACAATTTCAGCGATCTCTGGAACTATACGGGTCCAAACAGCGCGAATGAAACACTTCCCGAAATTATATTATCGGCACAGTTTTCTGATAATACCGCTACAAAGGGACGGTATGGGAACCAGATGCATTTGTACTTCCCTTCCATCTACCAGACGTTGCCTGGTATGCGCCGCGATATCGCTGGAGGCAGAGAGTTCCAGCGCCTGAGAACTACCAATTATGCCATAGACGTGTACGACCGGGTGAACGACTCTCGTTTCTGGAAGAGCTTTAAAACGCGGTATATATGTAACAATCCAAGTACTGCTCCAAAATGGACAGCCCAATATGCACCAAACGCTGGTTTATCTGGCCAGCCAAAGTTTACAGGAGGCCAGGAAGCGGTTCTTTACATTGTCAATAACGCGGGCGATACGCGGTATACTCCTGCTAATCTCAATTATCGTGCTCCTCAGATGTACGTGCGTTATTTCAGCGGCGAAAACGAATCTCTGACAGGGGCACATGGTAACTTTGGATACATCAGTTCTACCGATGCAAAAGTTGTTTCTGCCTGGGTCGCTCTCTCCAAGTACATGGACGGTTCAAGGACAGATGTAGCAAGTCAGTTTGGACAACGGGATGGAATTCTGGCGCGCTTGGCTGATACCTACCTAATGGCCGCCGAAGCGTATGGTCGCCTCGGTAAGTATGATCAGGCTCTGCCTTACATCAACGCCCTTCGCGACCGCGCAGCCTATAAAGAAGGTGAGGACCGCTCATTCTACGTAGATGGCGGAGTTGCCTATAAAAATAATACGGCGGCAAATACAGCGGCCTTTGTGTCTTATTCTGACCGAAATACGTATTTTGAGTCAAATAACATTCCAGTTACTACCGCCAGTACTCTTTCCAGTATGCACATTAGTTCGGTCAACGAAATCTTTAACTCCACACATGAGTTTTACGATAAGGTTGGCGCAAGTTCAGAGTCTGAAAAGTTCCTGAACTTTATCCTCAACGAACGTTCGAGAGAACTGATGGGTGAGCTCCTGAGGTGGGAGGATCTGGCGCGCACGAAAACGCTTATCAAACGGGCCACAGTCTTCAATGATGAAGCGAAGCCGCAGGAAAAGCACTATCTGCGGCCGATTCCTCAGAGCTTCCTCGATGCAATCAAATCGAACGGGAAGGCACTCACGCCTGAGGAGAAGCAAAATATGCAGAATCCAGGCTGGTAATCACATAATGTCCCGGGAGATAGAAAGGTCTTCCGGGACGTTAAAATTATAGGTTGCATTGAAAACCCTGCTTAAGACAGTTATCCCGATTGCAATGCTACTGGGGATGAACGCCGGGAATCTTCTCTTTTCTCAGGTTTCCCGAAAATTTGATTTTGGCTCCGGACCAGTTGCTGCCGGTTACACTGCAGTACGGCATCAGATGCTTTTTTCCGATGACAGAGGCTACGGCTTCCTTGACACTTCTGGTCTTCGTGATGTCAGCAGAAAGGATCGAAATGCCCTTTCTGCTGATTTTGTTACGGGCAGCCGCCCCTTTTATTTTTCCGTGAAAGTACCGGAAGGGAACTACCGTCTCACGCTGTATCTCGGCGATACACAAGGCCAGTCTTCTCAGACGGTTCGGGTGGAAAACAGGCGCTTAATGCTGGAGAAGCTGAAAAGTAATACGGGCGAAATATTGAAGACGAGTTTTCTGGTACACGTCCGAACGCCGGCTATTGCAGGAAGCTCTGATCTGGTGAAGCTGAAGCCCAGGGAACAAAGCTACTTTCACTGGGATAATAACCTGACCATCGAATTCAACGGCGAGCAGCCCAATGTGGGTGGACTGGAGATCAGTGCGGCAGACGCAAACGTGACAACGGTATTTCTGGCCGGAAACTCAACGGTTGTCGACCAGGCAGAAGAGCCTTATGCTGCCTGGGGGCAGATGATTCCGGCCTTCTTCAAGCCTTCCCGTGTCGTAGTCGCAAATTACGCCGAATCAGGGGAGACTTTGAAGGCCTTCAAGCGCGAAAACCGGCTAGCAAAGATCCTCGCTCAGATGAAAAAGGGCGACTATCTCTTCATTGAGTTCGCGCACAACGACCAGAAACCCGGCGGCAACCATCTTGATCCTTTCACCACCTATAAGCAGGAGCTGAAGTCGTATATCTCAGAAGTAAGGAAAAAGGGCGGAATTCCGGTGCTGGTTACTTCTATGCACCGCCGTAATTTCGATGAGCAAAACAGGATAATTAACACACTGGGCGACTATCCGGAAGCTGTCAGACAGGTGGGAAAAGAAGACGGTGTGCCCGTCGTCGATCTTAACGCAATGAGTAAGACACTATATGAAGCATGGGGGCCGGAGCTTTCCCTGAAAGCATTCGTTCACTACCCGGCCAATACTTTCCCCGGGCAAACACAGAAACTGGAGGATAACACCCACTTTACCCCCTACGGCGCTTACGAGCTTGCCCGCTGTGTCGCACTGGGTGTCTGCAAACAGGTTCCGGGTCTGGCGAAGGAGTTAAAGGAGCGTTTCCGCTCGTTTGATCCGTCTCAGCCTGATCCTTTGGATTCCTGGAACTGGCCGCTCAGTCCACAGATCTCAGTCATCAAGCCCGACGGTAACTGATCTCGTTTTACATCCGGTTCCCATGACAGCTCAGGACAGAAGGCAAATCCAATCCTCTTACATTTACGTCAAAACTGACCCTAATGCTTAAAAAACTTATCCCCGCGCTATTCGCTCTTTTACTGCTGACCTGCTCCCTCCGGGCACAGAAGAAATCGCCGAATATCATCATTATTCTCGCGGACGATATGGGCTATTCTGATATCGGTTGTTTTGGCGGTGATGCAATGACTCCCAATCTTGATGAGATGGCTCAGCGGGGCCTGCGCATGACGCAGTTTTATAATGCCTCCCGCTGCTGTCCTACCCGCGCGTCTTTATTAACCGGACTATATCAGCACCAGGCGGGAGTTGGAGATATGATGAATACCCGTCCGCAGCCCGCTTACCAGGGATATTTGAACAACAACTGTGTTACAATAGCAGAGGCCCTGAAAGAAGGTGGCTACAACACCTTTATGGCGGGTAAATGGCATGTCGGGCAGGCACAGGACCACTGGCCCAGGAAGAGAGGGTTCGACCGGTACTTCGGTCTCATAGATGGTGCCTCCAGTTATTTTGGCCTGTATCCCTACCGGCCCAATCAAAAACTCACCCTGGCGCTTGATGACACCCCTTTTACTCCATCCGACGGCTATTATTCCACAGATGCTTATACTGATTATGCGATCCGTTTTATAAAAGAAAGTAAAGGCAGCGGAAAGCCGTTCTTTCTGTACCTCGCCTATCAGGCGCCTCACTGGCCGCTCCACGCGCTCCCGGAAGACATCGCCCGGTACAAAGGGAAATTTATGAAAGGATGGCAGAAGCTAAGGGAAGAGCGGCTCACACGAATGATCCGGCTCGGCGTTGTGCCTAAGGGCACCCCTCTTTCTCCTCCCGACCCTCATGTTCCTGCCTGGGATTCACTAACCGATAAGGAGAAAGCAGACTGGGACGAGAAAATGGCGGTGTACGCAGCCATGATCGACCGCATGGACCAGAATATCGGGCGCCTGAGAAAGCAGCTGAAGGAGATGGGTGAGGCTGATAACACGGTGATCATGTTCCTCTCTGATAATGGCGGAAGCAGTGAAAGCATCAAAGGAAACGGATTCCTTCCTGCAATTCTGGAAGCCGGCACAAGGCCCTCTTCCGATCCTTCTTCTTTTACCTCTTACGGGTTTTCTGGCGCCAATGTCAGCAACACCCCATTCCGCTTGTTCAAACATTGGGAATATGAAGGCGGCACCGCTACTCCTTTTATCGCATACGGCCCCTCGATTGTAAAGCCGGGTACTGTATCGCAGCAGCCCGGTCATATCATCGATCTCATGAATACCTGCCTCGATTTGGCCCATACTCCTTATCCCGCGGTGTACCACCAGAACACAATTAAGCCAACGGAGGGTCTCAGCCTGGTGCCTTTGTTTAAAAGGGCTAAATGGCAGGGCCATGATGCGTTATTCTTTGAACATGAGGGCAATCGCGCAGTGAGGAAGGGCCAGTGGAAACTGGTATCCGAGTTCCCGGAGAATAAATGGTTCTTATACGATATGGAAAATGATCGCTCTGAGCTGCGCGACCTGAGTCAGAAGTATCCTGAGAAAGTGAAGGAATTGACCTCACTATATGAAGAATGGGCAAAGCGAGCAGAGGTGATTCCCTTTGAGCAGCTTGTGAAACGAAAAGGTGAGAACTTTGAAAACTGACATTATATAATGAAACTGGAAAATATTCTTCCGGCCCTTCTGGCCGGACTGCTATTCCCCGTTTTTCTGCTGGCCCAGGTGCCCGCAGGGAAGCTGGCCGACAAGCCATTGTTCAGAGATCCCGTATACGATGGCGCTGCTGATCCCGTCGTTGCCTGGAATAAAGGCGTGAAAAAATGGTGGATGTTTTATACGAACAGGCGTGCAAGTGCCACCGATGCCGGGGGCGTGGCCTGGGTCCATGGCACCAGGATCGGTATCGCGGAATCGGCCGACGGAGGTGCTACATGGAAATATCTCGACACGGCCAACATCCAGTATCATCCTGATCCCGGAGCAACCTTCTGGGCACCTGAGATCATGGAGCACAATGGACTATACCATATGTACCTCACCTATGTGCCCGGAATTTTTAACGACTGGAATCATCCGCGGTACATCCTCCATCTCACCAGCAAAGATCTGAAGAACTGGGCCTTCCAGTCTAAAGTTCAGCTGGCTTCCGACAAGGTCATTGATGCTACTGTGTTCTCTCTTCCCGATGGTACCTGGAGGATGTGGTACAATAACGAACGCGACCGGAAATCTATTTATTACGCCGACAGCAAGGACCTGTACAATTGGGAAGACAAGGGTAAAGCAGTCGGTGAAAGGGGAGAGGGCCCGAAGGTGTTTTTCTGGAAAGACAGATACTGGATGCTGGTGGATACCTGGGCAGGAATGGTCTTCTATTCATCTCTGGATCTGAAGAACTGGCAAAGGCAGGAAGAGAAAATACTGGCACTTCCGGGCAGGGGAGCTGAAGATCAGGCCATCGGAGGGCATGCCGATGTGGTGGTGAGTGGTGGCCGGGCCTACGTGTTCTACTTCACCCATCCGGGACGGCGCATTGACCGTCCAGCTCCTGAGGGCTCTTTTGACGCCAAAAGGAGCCTTATACAAGTCGGCGAGCTCCGCTATGATGGCACACACATTACCTGCGACAGAGACCAGCCGGTCTATATTAAACTGGGCAAAGCTGAAATTAACCGAAGAAGTAAAAATTGACGTATCGTACTAAAGGTTGCCATGATCACTTTTAATAATTATGTAAAGAAACTCGCCTGTGTTATCGCTTTTTGGGGAGCCGTGCATCCGGCTGTTACGTTCGCACAGGAAAATCCGAACAGTTTAAAACAAGTGCAGTATCTCAGTGGCACGGATAATCGCCATACTGTGACCTGGGATTTCTGGTGTACCGGCGGCCGGAGAAGCGGTATCTGGTCAAAGATTGAAGTCCCTTCTCATTGGGAACAACAGGGCTTTGGCGCCTATAATTACGGCCGGGACTATGTCACCTACGGCAAGAACTTCCGCTTTGAAGACGAGAAAGGTATATATCGCCATTCCTTTACCGTGCCCGCTGACTGGCGCGATAAAGACGTATATATTGTCTTTGAGGGATCTATGACCGATACAGAGGTAAAGATAAATGGGCGCGCAGCCGGTCCGCTTCACCAGGGTTCGTTTTACCGCTTTAAGTACCTGCTGAATGATAAATTGAAGTTCGGCGCTGCCAATGATCTTGAGGTGACGGTGAGCAAGATGTCTTCTGACCAGTCGGTGAATAATGCAGAGCGGCTCGCTGACTATTGGATATTCGGAGGTATCTTCCGCCCCGTGTATCTGGAGGCCTATCCTAAAGAGCATATCGAGTGGACCGCCATCGATGCCAGGGCGGATGGAACGTTTCGGATGAACGTTCATTTGAAAAACCAGACGCCCGGACATGAGGTGTATGCGAACATTATTGACAGCAAAGGAAAGGTGGCCGGGGCGGCAAAGGCAGTTGTTACTGCCGACTCGGTCGTGAAGATGCAAACAACAGTAAAGAATCCTGCCCTCTGGACAGCTGAAACGCCCAACCGCTACCAGGTCAGAATCTCTCTCCGCAACGGCGGGCAGACCATCTATCAGACCGCCGAGAAGTTTGGCTTCAGGACGATCGAGGTCAGAAAGCAGGACGGGATTTACCTCAATGGCACCAAGATTAAGATGAAGGGGGTGAACCGTCACGTCTGGTGGCCCGAAACGGGCAGGACCGTAAATGCCGAAATCGACCTCAATGACGTGAAGCTGATAAAGGAAATGAATATGAACGCGGTGCGCTGCTCTCATTATCCTCCCGATAAAAGTTTTTTGAATATCTGCGACTCGCTCGGCCTGTACGTTCTTGATGAACTCGCCGGCTGGCAGAAGGCCTACAGCACCAGGGCTGGAGCACCTCTGGTGAAAGAGATGGTGATCCGCGATGCGAACCATCCTTCTATCCTGATCTGGAGTAACGGAAACGAGGGTGGTCATAACTTTGACCTTGACAGCCATTACGCTAAATACGATCTGTCGGCACGTCCGGTCATTCATGCCCATCACAAGCCGGGCAATGCCTTCAATGGGATTGATTGTAACCATTACGAAGACTATTACAGCACTCAGAAGATCCTGGCTGATACCAATATTTACATGCCCACTGAGTTCCTCCATTCCCAGGATGACGGCGGCGGTGCTGCGGGACTGTCGGATATCTGGGAGCTGCACTGGAATGCAAAAAAAGGGGCTGGAGGCTTCCTCTGGTCGCTGGTGGATGAAGGGATTGTGCGGACCGACCAGAACGGCATCATTGATGTGAACGGCGTGAACGCTCCTGACGGCCTGGTAGGCCCTCATCGTGAGAAGGAAGGAAGTGTCAACGCGATCCGCGAAATATATTCTCCGGTGCATATTACAATGAAAAGCCTCCCCGCCAGCTTTAAGGGCGAGATCCCGGTAGAAAATCGCTATCATTTTACGAATCTTAGCGAGTGTTCCTTCAAATGGCAGTTGGTACGCTTTAGGAAAGCCGAAGAGTCAATCAGAGACTATGCGGTGGTAAAGGAAGGGAAAATCATGTCGCCTTCCATCAAGCCTTTAGCGAAGGGGGAAATCAAACTGAACCTTCCCGCGGACTGGCGGAACCACGATGCCTTAACATTCACGGCTACGGACCCCTTTAATAACGAGATCTATAAATGGGTGTGGAAGATCAGAAACAACGAACAACTGCTCGACAGCGTGGTACTCCAAAAGAGTGCAGGAGAAGTGCTTGCTGCAGAGACCGACAGTACGGTCACCGTCAAGGCGAGCGGCATTGCCGTGACCTTCAGCAAACTCGACGGGAAGTTGTCGGCACTCGCCAATGACTACAGTGCCCGTCTTTCATTTGCCGGTGGACCGCAGATGGTGAGCGGAACTGGGGTTTTCAGCGGACTGAAGCACCACAAAGAACCCGACGGCTACGTGGTCGAGGCCAGCTACACAGGCGACTTAAAGTTTGTCAGATGGAAGATGTACAGCTCCGGCTGGCTCGAAATGAAGTACGAATACTCATTAAACGGAAGCTACCCCTTTGCTGGCATCAGCTTTAATTATCCTGAAAACTTTGTACTCGGGGCGAAATGGCTGGGCAAAGGCCCCTATCGCGTCTGGAAGAACAGAATGCAGGGTACCACCTACAACGTATGGGAGAACAGGAATAATAATACCCAGACGGGCAGCGCACCCTGGATCTATCCGGAGTTCAAAGGGTATTATGCAGATGTGACCTGGATGGAAATGAACACGGTGGAAGGGAAGTTTACAATAGCCAGTAAAGATGAGAACTTATTCGTGCGCTTGTTCGATTTCTATGCTCTGTCGGGCGCCAGACCACATCCTGATCTCCCAGTCGGCAATATCTCATTCCTCGATGCCATTCCCCCCACGGGGACTAAACTCGCACTCAATATCAGTCCCAATGCATCGCGGCTAGGTCCGGAGGGCGAGCTGAACGAAATAAAAGGAGCGCGGCAAAGGACACTCTACTTTTATTTTGGTTTGCCTAAGCCCAGGACGGAGAACAAGCAATTTGTGATGCCGAAAGAGAATATCTTAACGGATTAAAAGGAGCAATCGCAGTCCAAAATCACTATTTGTAATCTGATTACACTGAAAGTCACGTCGCTGAAAAGCTCTGACTCCTGGTCCTGCTAATCAGAACGGAGGAACCGTTCTGATTTAGCCGGGAATGGCGTGGGACAAGTGCGGGACATCCCCGCCCCATGCGGGATCCACGAGGTAGATAGAAGAGTATCATAAGCGATATGACACCGAGTCAGTACCGGTTCGGCTCGGTCGTGACTCGGTGCTGACTCGGTTCTGACTCGGTCCTGAGTCGGTTCTGTCCCCTGGAAAGGGCGTGGCATTCTCGCCTGTGTCTGCCATCGTGTCAGCGGAGATAGTGGGCAAGGCCGGCTTGAGCACTTGCCGACGGACCAAACAATAGTGAGACAGTATGGAGAGGGCGTCCGGAAGCGGCCAGTGAAACTTGCATCCGTTCTCGCATGAACAGCGACACAGGAGAGAGGGTGTCTGTAACTGTAAATTTACGATGTTCGAGGTGTTGAGTGTGAGTGGGTTAATGTAAATTGTAATTGCTACAGGACGCTGCAGGTTGCAGGTCCGAAAATTCCTTTTTAAGATCGCGGCGGCTGCCTGTTTAACCGCAATTATAACGAATGAAACGAAGGGACTTTGTGCGCCAGCTTTCTTATTTTTCTCTTTTGTCCGCTATTCCAGGCGAAGGACTGGTATGGCCTGCTGACGATTTTCCCGTTTCTGAGTTCTCCGGGAAGCTCCGGCCTGTGGGCAGAGCTCTGGAAATGGAGGGCTACTACGTGTGGTGTAATAGTCCCATAAAAGGCCCTGACGGAAAGATACACGTCTTTTTCTCCCGCTGGTCAGACAAGAAGGGCATGGGAGGATGGATCAACAGTTCCGAAATTGCCCACGCGGTTGCCAGTAGCCCTGAGGCGCCTTTTGAGCTTGTAGGGACCATACTAGCACCACGTGGAGCTGGATACTGGGATGCCACCACCTGTCACAATCCGCATATCAAGCTGGTGGACGGGAAGTATTGCCTGTTTTACATGGGAAATTCAAATGGTAAGACCGATACGAAACGAATTGGCCTGGCTACTTCAGACTCCTTGTACGGGCCCTGGAAGCGCCCTGATTTGCCCTTGCTCGAAGCGGGCCCTGCCGGCGCCTGGGAGGATCATTGCACCACCAATCCCTCGTTCATCAAGCATCCTAATGGTGAATACTGGCTGTATTATAAGTCATGGAATACGGAAGAGTACGAGCAGGCGAAGGGGCAGCCGATCCGGGGTAACAGGAAATATGGCCTCGCTATAGCTAAAAAGCTTGAGGGACCCTATGTCCGTTATGAAGGCAACCCTGTGATCGACTTTTCATCCCGCGGAGGAAATAAGCAATTTGAGGATGCATTCATCTGGCTGGAGGGACGCCGTTTTAAACTGCTGGCAAGAGATATGGGCGTTTTTAACCACGAGGCAGGTTTATACCTTGAATCTCGGGACGGAAAGAAGTGGGGTGAGCCAGAGGTGGCCTACAGGAGTCTGGATAACTACGTGCAGGAACCACCGGCCCCGCGCCATCTAAAACGCTATGGACGGCTGGAACGGCCTCAACTGCTTTTTGATGAGAACCGCCCTGCTTATTTATTTACGGCGGCTCAGGGAGGAAAGTATATGACATCTTCAGCTTTTATATTTAAAATTGAAAAATAAACACATTTAGATGAAAGCGAACTCTCAATCAGGTTTAGCGAAGAGAAGCTGGATAGGCTTTCTGATAGGCTTTCTGGCGGCGGTTTTTATCCTGGCTGGTTGTGCGGCGCGCAAGGCTACGGTATGGAGCTCCTCTGACCAGCCCGCAGCAGAAATCCTGCGGCTCCGGCAAAAGATCAAAGCGCCCGTATTTCCTTCTCGCGACTTTGTAATAAGCAGTTATGGTGCGATAGCTGACGGGAAAACGAAGAATACAGAGGCGTTCAGGAAGGCTATTGAGGCTTGTAATAAGAGCGGTGGTGGACGTGTGGTAGTACCCGACGGAGTATTCCTTACAGGGGCTATCCATTTGAAAAGCAATGTAAATCTTCATCTCTCGGATAAAGCTACGATCCTTTTTAGTCGCGATTCTTCCGATTACCTTCCGATGGTCTTTACCCGCTGGGAAGGAATGGAGCTGATGAACTATTCGCCCTTCATTTATGCTTACGGACAAAAGAATATTGCCATTACGGGAAATGGAACGCTCGATGGAAACGCTGATAACGAGCACTGGTGGTACTGGTGCGGAGCGAAAAAATTCGGATGGCGGGAAGGACTGGGCCGGCAAAATCCTGCGCGGGATCTGTTGCATGAGTTGAATCATCAGAAGAAGGATCCTCGACTGCGGGTATTTGGCAACGGGCATTTCCTTCGTCCTAATTTTGTGCAGCCTTACAATTGTAAGAACGTGCTGATTTCCGGGGTGAAAATGATCAACTCGCCCATGTGGAACCTGAATCCCGTGCTTTGTGAGAATGTGATCGTTGAGAATGTTAAAATTATTTCTCATGGACCTAATAACGACGGCTGTGATCCTGAGTCGTGCAAGAACGTACTGATCAAGGACTGCTACTTTGATACGGGAGACGACTGCATCGCCATTAAATCAGGTCGTGATGAAGATGGAAGGCGCATTGGCAGGCCTGCGGAGAACCACATTATTGAGGGCTGTACGATGAAAGACGGACACGGCGGGGTCGTGATCGGAAGTGAAATATCTGGAGGCGCTAAAAATATTTATGCGCTGAACTGTATCATGGATAGTCCTGACCTCGACCGGGTGCTGCGTATTAAGACGAGCTCAAGCCGGGGTGGCGTTATAGAAAACGTGTATATGAAGGGCGTGAAGGTTGGAACGTACCGTGAGGCTGCCGTTAAATGCAACATGTTTTATGAGAAGCCTGGTGATTTTATGCCGGCCATCAGGAATGTATGGGTGGAAGATATGGTGGTTGAACGCGGCGGGGCTTACGGACTGCTCGTAAACGCATACAAAGTGTCGCCTGTCAGCAATTTGAGAATGATAAACTGCACCATAAACGGTGTGAAAGTCCCTTATAAAGTGGATTATGTAAAAGGGCTCCGGATGGAGAACGTGGTAATCAACGGGGAAAAAGTAGTTTTGCCTGATACACTGAGATAGCTGTTTGGGAATTGGTGCTGACCGTCAGGGTGAAACCATTTGTCAGGAGGCTGACCAGTGCGGAGGTATAGGAACCAAAGGTCAGCAAAGTAAATTGATTAGATGATGCGAAAAAGCTTTATTGGAATAGCGGTCTTTTTAATTAGTATCAGTTCAGTTTTCGGGCAGCAAAGGCCCGTCACTCTCTGGCACGGTCTGGAGCGGGACATGCACTACCGGCCGCAGGGCGAAGAATTTGTTCTGGTATCAGGAAAGAAAAGATTTAACAGGGCTCTTTATGGCAGCAATACCGGTTTCCGTGTCGAGGCGGGAGATCTTCCGGAATTTGCCCTCTATCTCCCGGGCATGGGAGGGAACCTGAAGCTGGGCATCATAAAGGGGAATGCAAGTAAGTGGATCACAGATGCTGCTCAAATCACCGCGCGGTATAAGCCGGGCTCGATGCTGTACGATATAAAAGATCCTCTCCTGGGCAACGCGATCATGCATTTGTCAGTTCTCGCACTGACTGAAGGTGAGGGGCTGGTGATCAGGGCGTCATTTTCGGGGGCAGCTCCTGCAGTAGAATTGTTTGCTGCTTACGGCGGCGCAACCGGCAGGAAGTTTAGTCGTGATGGCGACATCGGTGCTGATCCTGAGTCCTCTTTTGACCTTAGTCCGTTTTATTGCTCGGGCAACATATATACACTTAAAAAGAACCGCTTTAAGCTGAACTTTGGAACGGCAAAGGTTGCAGGCGAACTGGCTGGTGTTTTTCCTTCAGGGATGAAGCTGAAGCTCTCAAATGCAGAAAAGCAAACCGCGCCATTGGTCCTTCATTCTTCGGTGCCGGGAGCGATGCCTCTTGTATGCGGGCGAATGGCGGTGCACCCGGGTAAAAGCTATTATATGCTTGTGCGCACCTCTCAGGGAAAGGCCGCTCCCGGTTATTCCAAGCTTAAAGGCTTGTTCGACCGGTCCGAACGTGCCAGAGTGGCTTTAACCCAAAGGGTAGTAATTGACACGCCGGATCCCTATATCAACACGCTCGGCGGAGCTCTTGCTATCGCTGCTGATGCCATATGGGAGGATCCCTCGTTCCTTCATGGCGCAGTAGCCTGGAGGATGAGACTTCCTGCCTGGAGAGGCCCCTATGTTGCTGACCCTCTGGGCTGGCATGACAGAGCCCGTACTCATTTTAGCAGCTACGCCCGCTCGCAGGTTACTGCACCGGAAAGGGGACCTGTAGTTCCGGATACGGCCCTGCACCTGGCAAGGCAGCTTGAAAAGATGGGCACCTCGGTATTCAGCAGCGGCTATATTTCGCGGAATCCAAATGACAATACCAAGCCTCACCATTACGATATGAACCTGGTGTATATCGACCAGCTGCTGAATCACTTTCAATGGACGGGCGATGTAAGCTATATGAAAGAAATGTGGCCGGTGCTAAAGCGTCATCTCGACTGGGAAAAGAGGAATTTTGACATGGATGGAGACGGGCTCTATGATGCCTACTGCGCGATATGGGCAAGCGACGCCCTGCAGTACAGCGGTGGCGGGGTGACCCACTCTTCTGCATACAATTACCGGGCAAACCTGCTTGCCTCTAAAATTGCCCCTATGGTGGGTGAAAATCCGTTGCCTTACCGTCAGGAAGCCGATAAGATACTAAAAGCGATCAATTCGAAGCTGTGGCTGGCAGATCGCGGCTGGTATGCCGAGTATAAAGATCTTCTGGGCGAGAAGCTGGTCCATCCGTCTGCGGGCTTATGGACTATCTATCATGCCATCGATTCGAAAGTGCCCGACGCGTTTCAGGCTTATCAGGCTACGCGGTATGTGGATACAAAGATTCCCCGCATCCCCGTGAAGGCGAAGGGACTGGAAGAAGATGACTTGTATACTCTTCCTACCACCACCTGGCAGCCTTATACATGGTCTGTCAATAACGTGGCATTGGCTGAGGTTTTACACACTTCTCTTGCTTACTGGCAGGCAGGGCGGACCGAAGACGCTTTCCGGCTCTGGAAGAGCAGTCTGGTAGAAAGCATGTACCTAAGCTCCAGTCCCGGCGGCTTTGAGCAGCTGTCTTTCTACGATGCGCAGCGGGGGAGCTTTATCGCGACTTCGGCGACCCGATCGGGGTAGCAGCGCGGTCGCTCGTTGAAGGTTTGTTTGGTATCCGGCCCGACGCGATAAGTGATACGCTTACCATTCGTCCGGGTTTGCCCGGGAGCTGGGATCACGCTTCCCTCAAGATCCCGGATGTTTCTTTTACCTATAAAAGAGAGGGCAGTAAAGACCTCTACAGAATAGCGCCAGCCTTTAAAAAGCAGATGCCGGTGCGTCTTTTGCTTCCGGCAAGATCTGTGGCTGTACGTTCGGTCCGACTGAACGGTCAACCATCGGCCTGGAGGAGTTCGGACGAGGAATTGGGCAGGCCCGTCCTGGAGATTACAGCGGCCTACGCCAAACACTACGAGGTCGAGATTGAATGGGAGGGCATCCTCCCCGATAAGCCGAAAGTGAGGCAACCGGTATCGGGTAGTCCCTTTAATGTGGCTTTCTCGCTGGCAGGAATAGAACGGTATGCCGATCCCCAGAAGGTATTGTCGGGCGTCAGGATTGTTGACGGCAGCAGTTTGAACGTCGACAGGTTGACGGGAAAAGATGAGGCAACGATCTTTGTGAAAGTGAAGCAGCGCGACTTTTCCTGGTGGGTTCCTGTTCCCCTTGATATAAAGCCGGAAGTGGAGATCTCCTTCGCTGAGCAGACCGGTCAGGATCTGCGGTTCACGGTCACTAACAACGAAGGCATTACGAAGAGAGGGTTCGTGTCGGTTAACGCCGGAGTGAAGGACTTCAGGCAAAGCTTTGAAATAAATAAGGGAGAGAGCCGCGATTTCATTGTTCCACCCGCCTATACGGTATGTGGTACTAATAAAATTAAGGTGGAATACCGGCACGGTGAAAGTCAGGAAGCTGAAATTATAAACTGGAATGCCAGAACAAATGGGGCCTATTTTCAGAAGCTTGACCTTCAGTCTTTTTACAACGATAAGGTTACTTCGATCTTCAGAAACAAATACCTTTCCCCGCGTCCTGCTTCTCCTACGCTGCAGCTGCCATGGCAGGGAATCGGGAACTGGTGTTACCCGCTCACTGAAGCGCCGATAGACGACTCGGGACTGAGGAGAATGGCGTTTGGAAATAATCAGGTGCAGCTTCCAACGGGTATTCCCCTTGGCACGCCGGGAAAAGCGATGGTTAACAATGTCCTCTTTACTTCAAAATGGGAAAATTATCCTGATTCGGCACGTATCCCGCTCAGCGGTCGTGCTTCTCATGCGTACTTTATGCTTGCCGGTTCGACCAACCCAATGCAGAGTCAGCTTGACAACGGGGAGATCGTGGTGTACTACACCGACAACACATCAGACAGGCTTGCCCTTCGCAATCCGGATAGCTGGTGGCCAATTGAACAGGATTATTATGTAGACGGCTTTGCATTTAAGACAACTGCTCCTATGCCTTACCGTGTCTATCTGAGATCAGGCACTGTGGGACGGAACAATGTTAATTATACCACGATAAAGGGATTTACAACCAGGGCTATTGAGGGTGGTGCTGCAACTGTTCTTGACCTTCCTCTTAATCCGGCTAAGGAACTGAAGGAGATGAAGCTTAAAACGCTTGCCAATGACGTAGTGATCGGATTGATGAGTGTTACACTGCAGCGATAGTTGTGAGTTGGAAGTAGTAAGTTTTAAGTTGTAGGTGGTGAGTTGTGGGTTGTAAGTAGGGAGTTGTAAGTGGAAAGTAGTAAGTAATAAGTAGTAAGTGGCGAGTTGTAGGTGGTAAGTGGGAGCAGGAAGTTGTAAGTAATAAGTAATAAGTAGTGAGTTGTGGGTAGTAAGAGGGAGGCAGGAAGTAATGGGTGGTAAGTTGTAGGTAGTAAGTGGGAGGCAAGAAGTTGTAAGTGGTAAGTAGTGAGTTGTAAGATGTGGGTAGTAAGTGGGAAGTAGTAAGCAGTAAGTGGTAGGTAGTAGGTAGTGAGTGGGAAGTTTTGAGTGATAAATGGGGAGTTATAGGTGGGAAGTGGTGAGTTTTAGGTGATGAGTGGTAAGTAATAAGTTGTAAGTAGTAGGAAGGAAGTAGTCGGGGATGGGCTGATAGGGGGAAGTTTGTAACGAAAAGGGAGTAGATTAACTAAAAAAATAATAAGATATGACTGTCTGGTCCGATCATGTATAAGTACGGACAGACGAAGCCAATTGACCGATAGTATGAAAAAAATCAGAACCGCTGCCGTTTGTGTTCTCGTTCTCCTTGGAGGAGCATTTGCGCAGGCCCAACCTGTTAACCGAAAAGCGGTAGTAAGCAGGCATAATCTCGTGAATACAAAGATTGATTCTTTGGAATCTCTTACCCTGGGGAACGGGAAGTTCGCTTTTACAGCGGATGTGACGGGACTCCAGACGTTCCCGGAAAGGTACAGCAGAGGCGTTAGTCTGGGTACCCAGTCGGAATGGGGATGGGACAGCTTTAAGGACACCGTTGGGTACAAGATCGAGGAGACGCTGAAAGACTATGACTTAAACGGTCGTAAAATAAGTTATTGCGTGCCGTGGTCCGAGCCGCTGCGAAAACGCAACGCCTCGGAGTGGTTCAGGAAGAGCGTACACCGGCTTCAGCTTGGTAACCTCGGTTTCGATATGCTCAGAAAGGATGGCAGGGCGGTAACCACTGCGGACATTAAGAACATTCGCCAGGAGCTGAACCTGTGGACGGGGGTACTTAGCAGTCATTTTACCATTGAGGGGATTCCGGTAGACGTGACTACAATCGCGCATCAGGACCAGGATATGGTGGCCGTACAGGTGAAATCAAAGCTGATCAGCGAAGGACGATTAAAGATCCGGCTGCGTTATCCTTATCCAACAGCTGAATTTCTGGATGCCGGGGAGAACTGGAAAAATCCTGAGAAGCACCGGTCGTCCATCCTTTCTTCTTCGTCGGAAGGAAGCGTGGTTCAGCACCAGCTTGAGGGTATCACCTACTTCACGTCGTTTAAATGGTCCGGTGCTTCTATTGGCTCGGGAGCAGTGCCTCACTACTATCAGATCACTCCGGATAACAAGAAGGACGTGTTCGAATTCAGCTGCCTTTTTTCCGCAGAGGAGCCTTCGGTACAGGGACAAGCGGACTATCGTGCTGCTCTCAACAGTAGTCGTGAAGCATGGAACTCGTTTTGGATGAGTGGTGCTGCCATTGATTTTGCGGGCAGTACCGATCCCCGTGCCAGGGAGCTGGAAAGGCGGGTGGTCTTGTCGCAATACCTCACGAAGGTGCAATGTGCAGGATCCTTCCCGCCGCAGGAGACCGGACTCACGTACAACAGCTGGTTCGGCAAACCACATCTGGAGATGCACTGGTGGCATGCAGTTCATTTTGCGCTCTGGAACAGGGTGGATCTGATGGAGAAGAGCCTGTCGTACTACGCGAAAGTGGCAGATAAAGCCAAGTTAATAGCAGAACGGCAGGGTTTTAAAGGAGTTCGATGGCAGAAAATGACAGATCATGAAGGCAACGAGAGCCCCTCTTCCGTAGGTGCATTCCTGATCTGGCAGCAGCCCCATTTTATCTATATGGCCGAGCTGGCTTACAGGAATAAAGAGGACCGCGCTGTGCTTGAGAAATACAAAGACCTGGTATTTGCGACTGCCGATTTTATGGCTTCTTTCCCGACCTACGACAAGGAAAAGGATCGCTATAATCTTGGCAAGGGCCTGATCCCCGCTCAGGAAGTATTTAAGGCAGAACAGACCTTTAACCCGACCTACGAAGTGGCCTACTGGGACTGGGCCCTGCGTGTGGCGCAGAAATGGAGAGAACGGCTGGGAATGGAGCGGAATCAGGAATGGGACAAGGTTCTGAATAAGCTTGCTCCTTTGCCACAGCTGAACGGGGTTTATCTGGCGACTGAAAGCGCGCCTGACTCCTATACTACGGAGCGCTGGCGTACTGACCACCCGGCAGTGCTGGGCGCTCTGGGAATGGTACCGGCATCGTCTAAGCTTGATAAGGCGACTATGCAGCGCACCTTTGATACGGTGTGGAAGACCTGGGTGTGGGACCATACCTGGGGTTGGGACTTTCCCATGACGGCTATGACGGCTGCCCGGCTTGGTAATCCTTCGCGTGCGCTTGATGCTTTATTTATGAAGGTTCAGACGAATACGTATCTGAAGAACGGGCATAACTATCAGGACGGAAGGCTTCGGATCTATCTCCCGGGGAACGGAGGGGTATTAACAGCCGTAGCGATGATGGCCGGGGGCTGGGATGGCAGTACGGGCGCTAATCCCGGGTTCCCTAAGAACGGGAAATGGAAAGTACGGTCGGAAGGTTTTAAAAAGATGCCTTAAAAATTGGAGCAATGAGAGTTTCAATGGCGGCGCTTTCGTGCAGGTATTATAGATAGATGCCCGGAGATGAAAGAGCTTCAGCCTGAAACTTTTAAAAGGCTGGTTTGTGGGATGTTAAAAGGAGATGTGAGTGAAACGAAAAGCAGCAGGAAGGATGAGGCCGGCTTTCGTGGATTAAAAACAGAATAGTTTAGAAAAAACATTCGTGAGCTGCGTTCTCAAACGGGGATGAAACTTGAATGAATGTTCTTCTTGTCCTTAAAAAAAACAAATGCACTTTCAAGAAAAATTCATATACTCGGTGAAACTAACATGAAAGCTGCTGCTTTTGATTACAAACACACATCTTAAAGAAATTAAATGAAAACGCTAATACCCGCACTGTTTTTATTCGTTCTTGCCGCTCTTTCGCCAGCGGCAGTTTATTCGCAGACCGGATCTTCGGTTCCTCCGGGAAAAACCTACAAGAATCCCCTGCCTGTAGAACTGGGAGACCCCTACGTGCTGCAGGCCGGCGTAATGTATTATATGTACGGAACAGGAGGCGGCGCGAAGGACGGCTTCCTTGCTTACTCTTCAAAAGACCTGGTGAACTGGAAAAATGAAGGCCAGGTATATTATGGCAACCGCTCAGGATCCTGGGGTATTGATGCCTTTTGGGCTCCTGAAGTCTATCATGTAAAGGGAAAGTACTATATGTTTTTTAGCGCTCAGTGGCGTCACAATCCCACAAAGGAGGAAGAGAACTTCAGGATAGGGGTCGCTGTTTCAGATAAGCCGACAGGGCCATTCAAGGACCTGTCAGACAGGCCCGTATTTGATCCGGGGTACCCGATTATCGACGCCAATGTCTATTTTGATAAAGGGGGAAGATGTATCTGTACTACTCGCGCTGTTGTTACAAGCATCCCGTTGAAAGTGAAGTAGCCAGGTGGGCGAGACAAAAAGGCTGGTACAAAGAGATTGAAGAGAGCTGGGTATACGGTGTGGAGCTGAAGCCCGATTTCAGCGGCGTGATAGGTAAACCTGTTCTTATACTCCGCCCTCCGGTAAGTATGAAAGACAAACAGGCTGAATGGGAAAGCCGTTCCGTTACTTCCAAAGAAGTAAACAGACGCTGGACGGAAGGATCGTTTACCTTTAAGAAAGGAAATACCTATTACATGATGTATTCGGCGAACCACTTCGCCGGCCAGAATTATGCCGTTGGATATGCAACCGCCAGGCACCCTCTTGGTCCCTATACCAAAGCAGCAAATAATCCTGTTCTTCAAAAAAATACGGCCAAAGGAGGAGAGGTGACCGGAACGGGACATAACAGCATCACGTATTCGCCCGACGGCAAGCAGATGTTTTGTGTGTACCATGGAAGAACAGCTTCTACCGGTGACGAGCGCGTAGTGTTTGTTGACAGGATGAAGATCCTGAAAGACGGCCGGCTCGTTGTTGAGGGACCGACTACTACTCCGCAGCGCGCTCCTGTTGAGTAGCAGTCGTTACACATAAAGAAACAACGTATCAGTTAAACCGCCTTCTGCCTCCGGCAGCAAGGCGGTTTTTTTATGCTCCTTTTTTTCAAGCTTGCAAAGAAACCGCCTGAAAATTTTATTGTCGCTTGCATTCGTTGCTGTTTGGGCTGCTTGGTCTAAAAAAAGTGGTTCCAGAGGCTTTAAAAGCAGGACACCACAGGTTGCCGCTAGAAAGAAATCTTTGGATGTTCGCAGCAATAACCACGGGCAATCACCAAAAAGCCTTTCTATAAACTAATAATAGCTGTATGATTAAGCGATTTTTTTACTCACAATCAAGAGCACTGTTTTGCTTCTCTTGTGTTTGGCGGTCTCCAGGTTAGGAGCCCAAACGCTTCAAACGATTAAGGGGACAGTGACTTCCGCGACGGACAATGAGCCGCTTCCCGGAGTGTCAGTTACGCTGAAAGGTAAGACTACCGGGACTGCGACCGACGTGAACGGATTGTACACCGTGAAAGCTTCAAAGGGCCAGGTCCTGGTTTTTTCTTTTCTGGGCTTCACGAAACAGGAAGTAACAGTTGGCAGCAGTCTGGTACTGAATGTAAAGCTCAAAGAAGATAGTCGCAGTTTGGATGAGGTAGTAGTAATTGGCTACGGCACTCAGAAGAGAAGCAACGTTACCGGGGCCGTAGCCACGTTTAATGCTGAAAAGCTAAATGAAAGACCGGTCGGTCGTGTGGACCAGGCCATGGTTGGTCAGATTGCCGGTGTTACCGTTAAGCAGACCAACGGTGTACCGGGAAAAGCGATGAGCGTGCAGGTGCGTGGCGCCGGATCGATCGGAGCAGGAAACGAACCTCTTTACGTAATAGACGGATTCCCCCTTGCTACTGCCAAGCCGAACGGATCGGGTAACTACTCTACAGGAAACCCGCTGGACAATATCAATCCTAATGACATTGAGTCGATTCAGGTGCTTAAAGACGCCTCTTCAGCAGCAATCTACGGATCGAGGGCTGCAAATGGAGTAGTGATCATTACAACGAAGAAAGGCACGACTGGGAAGCCTGTCATTAATTTCAACTCTTTTGCGGGATACAATGAACGGAGCAAGAAGCTCGATATGTTAAGTCCGGAAGAATGGATGGACAGAGCGAAGGAAATCATCAACAACAAGTGGGTCGCTTCTGCCGCTGGCCGCACAGCAAGTCAGACAAATGAGGAAAGACGCCGGCTCCTCGGCCTTGCCGCGGGAAACGTAAATCCAGAGCTGATGTATGACGACCGCTGGGATCAGGCCGGATACCCCGGGCTGCAGCTGGTCGACTGGCAGGACGAGCTTTTCCGCAAAGGTCTTACACAGAACTACCAGCTATCTGCTAGCGGAGGTACTGAGTCTGTGAAGTATTACATATCGGGAAATTATACCAACCAGGAAGGTATGGTAAAGGGAATGGATTATAAGTCGTATTCAGCTCGTGCTAATGTAGATATTACGGCTAGCAGCAAGCTGAAGTTTGGTCTGAACATATCCCCCACATATTCTCTTGCGAACGATCCAGGCATCGAAGGCAAAGACAATATTCTGCATCAGCTTGTGGCCATGTCGCCCGTACAGGAGGCTTCAGCAGGGCTTTATGGCAACTCCGGCGATTATCCGTCCTACATCTGGGGAGTGTCTACAACAAGTCCTCTTGCTAAAGTGGAGCAGACCACCGCCCAGTCGAAGGTCTTCCGTACCCTGTCCACGGTCTACGGGGAATATGAAATCCTCCGGGGCCTTAGCCTGCGAAGTACTCTCAACCTCGATAATACCGATTATACGTTTAACAGGTATGCCCCTTATACCATTGCTGGTGATTTAACCAACAGACAGTCTAAGGGCGTAGGGCTAACCTCAGGAGCTTACAATACGTACAGAAAGCAAACCTTTGTGAATGAAAATACAGTTTCGTTCGTAAGGCAGTTTGCCCGGGTACACGATGTGTCTGCTGTTGCCGGATTCTCTTAAAACGCCGACAGAATCACAAATGCAAATATGTCTTCAAAAGACGGCTATGCCAATGCACTGGTCCAGACACTTAACTATGCCGCCAACATCAGTGCTAATACCAACGATACTAAAAATGTACTGGCTTCTTTTTTTGGTCGTGTGCAATATGCCTACAATAATAAATACCTTATATCTGGAAGTTTAAGAAGAGACGGCTCTTCCCGCTTCGGATTGAATACCAAGTGGGGTACGTTCCCATCCGCTTCGCTGGGCTGGAGGGTGATGGAAGAAGATTTTGTGAAAAATACGGGATTTGCCAAGGTCGTTAGTGATTTCAAACTCAGGGCGAGCTGGGGTAAGTCGGGTAACTATAATATCGGCGATTATGAAGGTGTTGCTACTCTTGGTCGATATGTCTATTCAATCGGAGGGGCGATGGTAACAGGGCAGGCCGCTAATAAGCTGTTTAACCCTGACATCACCTGGGAAAAGTCCAGGACAATAGATATAGGGCTTGATTTCGGTGTATTTGCAAACCGCATAACCGGCTCTTTCGACGTTTACAACAAGGAGAATACGGCGCTTCTGCTCAATGTGCCGGTATCGAGATTGACAGGATTTGCATCGGCCCGGGGTAACGCTGGTAAAGTAAGAAATAGAGGCTGGGAGCTTGAACTGACAAGCCGGAACCTGACGCATAATTTTCAGTGGACTACTTCGGCCAACATCAGTCATAACAGTAATAAGTTGATTGAATTCGTTCCAGGCCAGTCCGAAATGTTCGTTCCTTCATCTGTTGATATCTCTCACAGTATGCTAAAGGTTGGAGACCCTCTTTACAGTTTGTACGTAATCAGACAGGTTGGCATATTGAGTCAGGCCGATATTGACGCCGGAGCTGCCATGTTTGGAAATCAGCAGGTGGGAGATCCTAAGTACTTAGATGCGAACGGAGATAAAGTGATTGATGCTAACGATCGTGTCTACGTGGGTAAGCCAAATCCAAGTTATACCTGGGGCATTACCAATTCATTCCGCTACAAGGGGTTTGACTTAGGGGTTTTGGTACAGGGCCAATGGGGTGGATCTATTTATTCACTGCTCGGGCGCGCCATAAACCGGACTTCCATGGGATATAAAGAGAACGTTCTTGGTAGAAATCGTGACCGTTGGAGATCGCCTGAGCAGCCTGGAGACGGAATGACAGGAAAGGCGGGCAGCAACTTTGGCTTTATAAAAAATACCGACTGGCTGTACTCTTCCGATTATCTAAGGGTGAGGAATATTACCCTCGGTTACAACCTGGGATCAATCATTCGCGGCAAGCGAATTTCGGCAGCGAGGATATACGTTACTGCTGAGAATTTCTTTGGTCATGATAAATATGACGGCGGATTTAATCCTGAGGCAACCGACACGAATCTGGCGAAGGACGACGCTTATCCGGAAGCCGGCGATTACGGTGGCCTACCCTTACCTAAATCACTGGTGTTTGGCGTCAATTTCTCATTTTAAGCAATAGAAGAAAAGATTATGAAATGTAAGATATTAAGTGGCTTATTCTTTCTGGCCCTCGCGTTCGCGTCATGTGAAAAGGAGTTAAATCAAATGCCTCTTTCAGACCCCGCTCTGGAGAAGTTTTACACCGCTCCTTCAGATTTTAATCAGGGGATCTATTCCATCTATTCCTCCCTGCGTACTTATCCTGAAAGACTCCTGAATCTTTCAGAAACCAGATCCGACAACCTTTGGGCGGCCTCGAGCGAGGGCGTCCGTGACTGGGATCCTATCAATAATTTCCAGAAGTCGATTAATGCTAACCCCTATATTGACGAGGCGTGGACCGGCAACTATGCTGGGATAAGCAGGGCGAACGATTTCCTTGCTCAGTTAGACAAAAAAGGCGCTACTGTCCTGAAAAACGAAACGCTTCAGAAAAGTCTGGAAGCCGAAGCAAAGTTTTTGCGTGCGTTCTATTACTTTGACCTCGTACGCTGGTTCGGGAAGGTTCCAATTGTAGACAAGCCCGTGTCTGCTCTGGAAGCGGCTAAAATCGACAGGAGTCCTGTAGCTGATGTGTATAAGTTCATTACAAGTGATCTTGAATATGCCATTTCAAACCTGCCTGATAAAGCTCCACAAGTAGGCCGTGCAAATAAAGCTGCAGCAAAGGCGATTCTGGCTCTCGTGTACATGACCAAGTCGGGAGCCACTTATGGGATAGAAGGACCTGGCCTCAACAGCAATGAATGGGACAAGGCGCTTCCTTTGTTAAACGACGTTATCGGTAATGCCAGCTACGGCTTTCTTGACAGCTACCCTTCCATCTATTCATATACCAATGAAAATAATAAGGAGGTGATTTTCGACGTAGAGTACAACACCGGTTCCAGTACTGTGACCGGAGGCTGGTTCGGAGTAATGCTTGCACCTGACAATTGGTTTAAATCTCAGGGCGCCATTTCCCAGGGAACTCTGGAAGTACGCCCAATATCAAAGGACTTAGTTGACTCTTATGGGACAGGCGATGCGAGAGCAGCCTTCAGCATTCAACGCGGTTACGTTTATCTTGGCACCCAGGATACACGGCCCTTCTGGAAAAAATACATTGACATCACGAAGGCTCCCTCTAACCGCCTTGACTGGCCAATTAATTACATCGTAATGAGTTATACAGACGTCATGCTACTCAAGGCAGAATGTCTTCTGCATTTGAATCAGGATCAGGCTGAGGTTGACAGGATCGTCAACAAGGTTCGGAACCGGGCAGGGCTTTCTCCTCTCTCTGGGGTTACCCTTGCTCAACTGATGGAAGAACGCCGTAAAGAATTCGGTGGAGAAGGAAAACGCTGGCATGACCTGGTCAGAAGCGGAATGGCGGAAACCATCATGAAAGCCTGGATCGCGAAGGAAGATACGCAGAAGATGATCAAGGACTTTAATGTAAACTACCTGATCTATCCGATCCCTCTGTCAGAGCTCGAAGCCAAGCGCGGAGTGTATACTCAAAACGCGGGGTACTAGGTGAGTTGTAAGTGGTACGTTTTAAGTTGTAAGTAGTAAGTTTTTAGTAGCGAGTTTTAAGTTGTCGTATAGAACAGTAAAGGCGCTCCTGGCCTCGCATATTATTGACTTAGATTCCGGTCAAGTCGCCCGTACGAAATAGGCAATACTTACAGCTTGCTACTTACCGGCTTAATTAGGTATTAAAACGTTGCTTATTACTTAAGACTTACTACTTAAAACTTACAACTTAAAACTTCCTGCCCGCAACTCACTTAAGGATTACGTTCTCAAAGTACTTGTTAAAGATCCCCAGCGCTTTCTGTTTGATTTCTTCAGAAGGAGTTGGGGTTTCTTTTAGAGGATACTCCATATTCATCAGAGCCCATTTGTGAAGGCCCAGCTGGTGAAACGGAATGATTTCTACCCGGTCTACCGTTTTATAGTCTGTAAAACGCTGCGCCCATTCTTCCAGGTATTCTTCCTGATCGGTCCATCCGGGGACCAGCACGTAGCGAAGCCACATCCTCTTTCCGGTTGACTCGCGGTACGCAGCTAACTCCAGCGTATTTTTGTTGGTCAGGCCAGTCAGTTTATGATGAATATCGTCGTTGATATGCTTAACGTCAAGTAGCAAAAGGTCGGTATGTTCAAGCAGTTCATGCACCTGTGCGTTATTTAAGCGGCCGTTCGAGTCGAGACAGGTGTTAATTCCTTCCTCGTGCAGTCTCTTGAAAAGGGTAAGCAGCTTACTTCTTTGAAGCAGCGGCTCTCCTCCTGAAACCGTCACGCCTCCATCTTTTCCAAAGTATGTCTTCTGCCTCACGGCGCGGTTAACCAGCTCGTTGATCTCGACGAGTGTGCCTCCTCTTACATCCAGGGTGTCGGGATTCTGGCAATAGAGACACCGGAACTGACAGCCTTGTACGAAGATGACCAGCCTGATACCCGGCCCGTCATGTGTACCGAAGGTTTCGATGGAATGTATACGTAGGTGGTCTGGATCGTCAACGTTGATTTTTGCTGCTTCTATGTCCTGAAGTGGAAAATACATGTCTGTAAGATATTAAAAAAGGTAGATAAACAAAAGCCAGGCCGTTTTAGGTGCCTGGCTTTCGAATTTATGAAAATGAAATAAGTGGCTTGATATTACATGTGATCGTGGAATGTACGTGCGATCACTTCAAGCTGGTGAGCGCGCGACAGACGAACGAAGTTCACAGCATAGCCTGATACACGGATTGTTAACTGAGGATAATTTTCAGGATGGTTATAAGCATCCATCAAAGTTTCTCTGTTAAGAACGTTTACGTTCAGGTGGTGAGCCATACGTTTGAAGTAGCCATCCATTGTATTAACAAGGTTGTTTACTTGTTCTTCTCTGGTGTCTCCCAGTGATTTAGGGATCATAGAGAACGTATTGGAAATACCGTCCTGTGCATCATTGTAGCTAAGCTTAGCAACAGAGTTCAGAGATGCGATAGCACCGCTGCAGTCACGTCCGTGCATCGGGTTTGCTCCGGGAGCGAAAGATTCGCCTCCTTTACGTCCGTCAGGTGTAGATCCTGTGTTGCTTCCGTACATTACGTTTGAAGTAATGGTGAGAAGAGAAAGAGTAGGAGTTGCATCCTTGTAAGTCTTGTGCTTACGCAGCTCATTGATGAAGTAATGAGTTACTTCCTGTGCAATGCTGTCTGCACGGTCATCATCATTACCGTATTTAGGGAAGTCTCCTTCAATCTGGAAGTCAACAGTCAGTCCTTTTTCGTTACGAACAGGAGTTACCTTGGCGTATTTGATTGCAGACAGAGAGTCGGCAATAATAGAGATACCTGCAGCACCATATGCGATGTCAATATGCGGATCTGAATCGATCAGTGCCATCTGAGCTCTTTCGTAATAGTATTTATCATGCATGTAGTGGATGATAAACATAGCCTTTGCGTATACTCTGGCTAATTCGCTCATTGTACGTTTGAACAGATCAAAGACCATATCGTAGTCAAGAGGACCTTCAGGAAGCTGAGGAATGTTTTTGATCACTTCAACACCGTCATGTTCTTCACGACCGCCGTTCAATGCAATTAATAATGCTTTAGGAAGGTTGGCACGTGCTCCGAAGTGTTGAATTGCCTTTCCGATCTTCTGGTAAGATACGCAGCATGCAATACCGTAGTCGTCAGAACCGCGGTTAGGACGCATCAGGTCATCATTTTCGTACTGGATTGATGAAGTATCAATAGATACCTGAGCACAGAACTTCTTGAATCCTTCCGGAAGCTGCTCAGACCAAAGTACAGTCAGGTTTGGTTCTGGTGATGCTCCTAAGTTATAAAGGGTCTGAAGGAAACGGAATGAAGTTTTGGTTACCTTGGTACGGCCATCATGAAGGATACCACCGATAGACTCAGTTACCCAGGTAGGGTCTCCACCGAAGATCTCATCATATGAACCTGGACGCAGGTGACGTACCAAACGTAATTTCATTACGAACTGGTCGATCATTTCCTGTGCTTCTTCTTCTGTAATGATTCCGGCTTCAATATCTCTTTCGATGTAAATATCAAGGAATGAAGAAACATTACCTAAAGACATTGCAGCGCCATCTTGTTCCTTAACAGCAGCAAGATATGCAAAGTATACCCACTGAACAGCTTCAAGAGCGTTAGCAGCAGGACGTGAGATGTCAAAACCGTAGTCAGCAGCCATCTTAACCATATCTTTAAGGGCGCCGATCTGTACGTTGATCTCTTCACGTAAACGCACTTTATGTTCGGTCATTTCGCCGCCAACCTTAGCGAGGTCTGCCTTTTTGAACTGAATTAACTGATCAACTCCGTAAAGAGCCAAACGACGGAAGTCACCGATTATACGGCCACGTGCATAGTTATCAGGAAGTCCTGTTAATACGTGTTTTGAACGGAATGCTCTGATTTCAGGATCATAAGCACTAAACACGCCTTCGTTGTGGTTCTTTGCGTAGTTAAAGATATCTTTAACTCTTTCTGATACTTCTAAACCACGTTCCTTTAAGGCAGATTCAACCAGTTTAATACCACCGAAAGGCTTCATTGACCTTTTCAGTAACTGATCGGTTTGAAGACCTACAATTACTTCATCTTCTTTCTTTATATAGCCTGGTTTAAAGGCTGTCATTGTAGATATTGTTTCAGTGTCTACCGCTAGGCACCCATTGTTTGCTCTTTCTTTTAAAAGCTCTTCTTTAACTGTTTCCCACACCTTGGTGGTCTTTGCTGAAGGGCCTGCTAAAAAGGAAGAATCTCCGGTATAAGGCTTGATGTTTTTTACAACAAAGTCATACACATTGATTGTTGTATTCCATTCTCCTGACTCGAATGGAACTGCTGTGACATCTGTTTTCATGTTAACTGAATTTTATATTAATTCTTTTGATAAGACAAAGTTAGAGAATGTTTAAACGTCTAAATGTGACCGTCATCATTAATTGGTGTGATTTAGACATTTTTAACAAAAAACTTTGTTCGTTGAAGTGTTTTAATTGATCTTTTGTTTTTTTTGAACTTTTTACATTCTTCTCGTTCTCGCAGTTTTTCTGTTCTTGGTACGGGAACTGCGGACGGAGCTGCTCCTTATACGGATATGCAGCGCGGGGGTTCTGTTTTTTTAAAAGGCCACAAGAAACATTCTACCTGCTTTTCATCCAGTTTTTGAATGAGCCGTTGAATGCCTTTTGTGGCCTCTCTATTTCAGTAGCCCTGAAGGGCGTGGATTTGCTGTTACTGCCTTTTTTATAAAAGTTTGTACCTTTTCAAAGAACTAGCTTTCTTTTACTAATTTCTTCTTCAAAGAGAATGCCATCAGCGCAGTCAGTGCGAGTATAATCGCGAACACGTAGAATATTTTCGAGTAATCGTCACTCAGCGTGATCATCCAGGGGCCTACAAAGGCAGCCGCCGACCAGGCAATGAGTACATATCCGAGTACCGATCCCATTTTTTTCAGATCCATAGATGTCTTTGATGAACGCGGGGATGGTAGCAAACGCACCGCCGTAACAGCTGATGATGACACATACAGCGGCTTGGAATATAAAGGCGTTGGTGGTTTGTGTTAAGAGCAGGAAGCAAAGTGTTCCGATAATATAAAAGCACATGAAGGTACTCCATCTGCCGATCTTGTCGGATACGCTTGACCAGATCAGGCGGCCCAGTCCGTTAAACAGGCCGATGATTCCGACAAAGACGATAGAAGCGACTTCTGTAATATGCACAACGTCTCTTGCCATTGGAGCTGCTACGGCGATCAGCGCAATTCCGCAGGTAGTGTTCAGGAATAGCATGAGCCAAAGTCCGTAAAACCTTACATCTTTCAGGAGGTCAGCTGCGGAGACGTGTGCGCCGCCCGCGTGATAATCTACGTAGCCTGATGGCGCTTCCGGAACTGCAAGGTACAGTGACGCAACTACCATTAGCAGAAAGTAGGTAGCTCCCAGCGTATAAAAGGTTGCGGGAACCCCGATGCTTGCAGAGATTGGCGAAATGATCTGCGAGGCAAGGATGGAACCTGCGGCAAAAGACATGATCACCAGGCCTGATGCAAAACCAGGTTTGTCGGGGAACCATTGAACTACTACCGATACCGGCGTGATGTATCCGAACCCAAGGCCGATGCCGCTTATAACCCCGTAAGAGAGGTAAAATAGGGGAAGTGATCCCACGGCATTCGCAACACCTGCACCACATAGGCCCAGGCCAAAGAAGCATGCTCCTATAATTCCGGCCTTTTTGGGTCCAACCTTATGAACGAACTTACCCATAAAGGCTGCTGTAAGGCCGAGGAAACAGATAGCAAGACTAAAAGCAAACTTTAACTGGTGTGCATCCCATCCGTTTAAAAGTCCGATCGGCTTTACCCATACACTGTAGGCGTATATTGATCCTATTGATAACTGAAGTGTCATTCCGGCTAATGCCATTAGCCATTTGTTCTTGGAACTCATATTGCTTTTGATAATATGGCGGCAAAAGTAGCAAGCGCATAATTGCGAAAAATTGACCGTCGTCATATGTGAAATAGATCATAATCCGTTCCGCTGCGAATATGGTGTGAGAACGCGTTCCTAAGTTGTACGCTCAGACGAGGATGAAAGTGGTTGTTGCCTACAGGATGCAACAGGTTGCAGATACAGTGATTAGACTGTAACATCGTGCAATTGCTTTACCTGGTGGAAAGGCCAGCCTGAAGCATTTAGCCAATTATTGCTTATTTCTTTGATAAATAGAAGGATAAGCGATGTTTTTCTAGAGAGGATGCAATGGAGCCGTGTGCAGATTTAACTCCGCAGGTGGTCCCTATTACAAATTATAAACTTAACAGATGACTCCTTCTGAAAAAAATCGTTACATGGAGACGGATACTGGCTACGGCTGCCTGCCTGTTTGGTAAGGCAAACGACCTTTTTTCTGGTGTTTGCATGGCTGTTATCCGGGGTGGGCCAGACTGCTGATGCTCAGCGCATAACAGAAAAGCTTGGACGGGGGTGATTGTGGTCAAGCGCGAAGATGGTGCTGCATGTATCAGCTGGCGTCTTTTAAAAGAAGACGGCCCTGACTGTGCATTTAATGTGTACAGGGCTTCGGCTGCCGCACCAAAACCGGCGAAGTTGAATCATGTTCCTCTTGCTTCCTGTACGTTTTTCGTTGATAGCACGATAGATAGCAATGTTGACAACACATATATTATTAAGCGCATCACAGGAGGAGGGGAGGTTGATGCCGGAAAGCCATACGTGCTCCGTGCCGGTTCTGCTTCCCATCCATATATCTCCATTCCCTTGCAAAAGATCCCAGGCTACTCTGCGAACGACGGTTCAGTTGCCGACCTGGACGGCGACGGCGAGTACGAGATTATTGTTCACCGCGCCGGCGTCGGCAGGGATAATTCACATGACGGCCCGACTGACCCGCCCGTCTTTGAGGCTTATAAGTTAGATGGCACGCTTCTCTGGACTATTCGCCTGGGAAGGAACATAAGAGAAGGTGCCCATTACACGCAGTTCATTGCTATGGACTTTGATGGCGACGGGAAGGCGGAGTTTGCCTGCAAAACGGCTGACGGAACAATAGATGGCAAGGGAAAGGTAATAGGGGATTCAACTAAAGACTGGCGAAACGCGGTGGGGCGAATATTAAGCGGACCCGAATATCTTACTGTTTTTAAGGGAGAGACAGGAGAAGAGCTCTCGACAGTGGCCTATGTTCCCAGCCGTGATCCTATTGGGAGCTGGGGCAGGCCTGGTGCTAACGACGAAAAAGGAAACCGCGCAGATCGCTTCCTGGCCTGCGCTGCTTATCTTGACGGCAAACTGCCAAGCCTTGTTATGTGCAGAGGATACTATACCCGCTCTGTACTTGCTGCCTGGGACTTCAGGGGAGGAAAACTTCAGCTACGCTGGGTTTTTGACAGTAAGGATGCGTCGAACCCCTATTCCGGAATGGGCTATCACAACCTGTCAGTTGCAGATGTTGATCACGATGGAAAAGATGAAATTATCTATGGATCGATGGCGATCGACGATAATGGGAAAGGCCTTTACACGACCGGGATGGGGCATGGAGATGCGTTGCACGTAGGTGATCTTGACCCGGCGCATCCCGGCCTGGAAGTTTTCGGAATTCATGAGCGCCCAAAAGGGCCTGGCGCAGCGTTGTTTGACGCAAGGACCGGAGAACTCTTATGGGGGGAGCCGTTGGTCAGGATATAGGACGAGGAGTAGCTGAGAACATAGACCCTGACAATCCCGGTGCTGAACTATGGTATTCAGGTTCGGATGGGCTTCTGAATCTGAAAGGAGAGCGTATTGGTCCCAATCCCCCTCAACAAACTTTCTCATCTGGTGGGATGGCGATTTAACCCGCGAGCTCCTCGACGGGAATCACATAGATAAGTACAAATACGGCCGGCTCCTGACCGCCGCGGGCTGCGTTGCCAACAACGGTACTAAGTCGAACCCTGTACTTAGCGGCGACATTCTGGGAGACTGGCGCGAGGAGGTGATCTTTCGCACGGAAGACAACAGCGAACTCAGGATCTATAGTACAACCATCCCCACCCAACACCGCTTGCCCTGTTTAATGCAGGATTCGCAATATCGCCTTAGTATAGCCTGGCAGAACGTTGGATATAACCAGCCCCCGCATACCAGCTTTTACATGGGCGAGGACTTCCCTGTGAGTAGAAAAGGGGCCTCAGAAATCAATAAAAGGTAAACCTATATATTTTACAATTAATCTAAAATGAACAAATTCAGGCTAAAACGTACGGTTAAAGTGGTCCTCAGGCCCGCTCTTGTTATCCTCACTCTTGTATTGTCATCTTTTATCCTTTTCAGGCAAGACCGAAAGCCGGTTTTATTTCTCATCGGGGATTCAACCGTCAAGAATGGCAAAGGAAAGGGAGACGGAGCTCAGTGGGGATGGGGAAGTATCATCGGTGACTATTTTGACAGTACCAGAATACACATCGAGAATCGTGCCCTGGGCGGTACAAGTACGCGGACGTACCGGTCTAAAGGCCTTTGGGACGCGGTATTGAAGGATTTGAAACCGGGCGATTTTGTGATTATGCAGTTTGGACATAACGACGGAAGCCCGCTTGACGACACGGCAAGAGCACGCGGAACCATCAAAGGGACGGGTGACGAAAGCAAGGAGATCTACAATCCTATTACAAAGCAGCAGGAGGTTGTTCATACGTATGGATGGTACTTGTCGAAATTTATAGCCGAAGTGAAAGCTAAAGGCGCAACGCCGATTGTGTGCTCTCCTGTTCCGCGTAACAACTGGCAGAACGGGCAGCTTAAGAAGGGCAGGGAAGGCTACGCAAAGTGGGCTGAAGAAACTGCGCACTCCGCCGGTGCCTATTTTGTAGACCTGAACAAGCTGGTAGCCGAAAAATATGAGCAGATGGGTGAGACAAAAGTAGCGGGCCTTTTTCCTGCCGATCATACCCATACTAATTATGATGGCGCAAAGATCAACGCCGCCGCCGTTGTTGAAGGACTGCGCGGCTTAAAAGATATTTCACTGAAATCTTACCTGAAATAGAATAAGTAATAAACCTAATAGACACCATTTATGACTCGATTATCCCTTTTGAAATTCAGCTTCCTGCTGGGATGTTTTAGTATCTGTTCTCAGTTGGCAGTCGCGCAGTCGCTGCCGGCAAAGAAGGAGGTGCTGAAACAAATGAGACTAACCAACAAGTACTTTATGGAGAAGTGGCCGGACGCCGGAAAGGAAATTGTGACCAATAAAGCCAGGCCCAGTAATATCTGGACCCGCGCCGTGTACTACGAAGGACTGATGGCCCTGTATAACATTGACAGGAAGAAAGAGTATTACTACTATGCTGTACAGTGGGGAGAGAAACACAACTGGGGCCTTGCCGGAACAATCAGCACCCGGAATGCTGACAATCACTGCGCAGGCCAGACTTACATAGATTTGTATCTGGTGGACAGGAAGCCTGAGCGCATAAAGGACATTAAGGAGAGCATTGATCTGATGGTAAAGAGCGAGAAGCATGACGACTGGTGGTGGATTGATGCCCTTCAAATGGCGATGCCCGTATTTACAAGGCTCGGCGTCATTTATCAGGACACCAGTTACTTTTCAAAAATGTACGACCTCTACAGCTTTACAAAATACAAGCACGGAGGAAATGGCCTTTACAATGCGGAGGATAAGCTGTGGTGGAGGGATAAGGACTTCGTAGCTCCTTACAAGGAGCCGAACGGGCAGGATTGTTACTGGGCAAGAGGAAATGGCTGGGTGGTGGCCGCCCTGGTACGTACTCTCGAAATGTTACCCAAAACCGACCCTCATTACAATGAGTATCTTCAGGATTACAAAGACATGATACAGGCTGTACTCCCTCTTCAGCGCTCCGACGGCTTCTGGAATGTCAGTCTTCATGATCCGTCAAACTTTGGCGGAAAGGAAACTTCCGGAACTGCTCTGTTTACGTACGGAATGGCCTGGGGCATCAATAAGGGCTTGCTTGAAAGGGATATTTATCTGCCTGCGGTGGTAAAGGCATGGCGCGCCATGTCGAAGGAGGCCGTACACAAAAATGGTTTTCTGGGATATGTTCAGGGGACAGGCAAGGAACCAAAGGACGGGCAGCCTGTGTCTTACACAAAAGTGCCTGACTTTGAAGACTACGGGCTCGGGTGCTTCCTTCTTGCGGGTAGCGAGGTGTACAATCTAAAGAAATAAAGTGATATGCATAGTGCGCTTAGGGTATTATTATCGGCAGGCCTTATTCTATCAAGTTGCGTGATCAATGCCCAGTCGGTCGGCACCTATTCCTCCGGAATAAAGAGAGAAGGGAATGAATTTACGTTCCCTGCAGAAAAGGCTGACATTAAACTGGAGTTCTGCACCCCTGGCATGTTCCGGGTGCGAACATCGTGGGACAGGAAATTCGAGGCACCGGAAAATTTAATGGTGTCTAACTATAAATGGGCGGCCGTCAATGTTTCTACATCAGATGCTGCAGACCATTTGCTTTTTCAAACCGAAAAGATCACTGTAAAGGTGATGAAGTCGCCTTTCCGTATTCTCGTTTATGCAAAGGACGGAACGCTGCTGAACGCCGACTATGGCCTTGCTGCTGAGAAGAGGGGCGATACGGTAAGCTGTACCAAGGAACTCTCGGCAGATGAGCATTTCTTTGGCTTCGGCGAGCGTATGGACTTCGTTGATCAGCGAAGCAAGAAAATAAAATTGAATGTAGGCCGGGGTAAGGGCCGGCCCCATATTATAGGGGCATATAACATCCTGGAGGCCAATTACTCGCCCGTGCCTTTCTTTATGAGCACCAGAGGGTATGGGATTTTCCTGCATAACTCTTTTGCCACCGAGTGGGATATGGGAGCGGGTTCTTCTGACCGGTACAGCTTTAGCGCAGCCGCGGGAGAGCTGGATTACTACTTTATCTACGGTCCCGACTTTCCGTCGATCCTGGACAGCTATACGGCGCTTACCGGCAAGTCACCACTGCTTCCGCGTTTCGCATTAGGACTGCATGCAGGTACCTACAGCGGCGGAACCTGGGGGCATGAAAAAGAAAGTTCAGACTCTTATGTGGTTCAGCTTGCCAGAAAGTTCAGATCGCTTGGAATTCCGGTCGACCTCTTGTGGCTCGACTCTACCTGGAGAATATTTGGCAAGAACGGTGGAAACGGCGCCACTTCTTTCGAATGGCGGGATACGTTCAATGACCCGAAAGGAATGTTCGACAGCCTGTATGCCATGAACTTTAAAATGGTAGGCCTGCATCTGAGGCCCCGCTTCGATAACGGTGTGAAGCTGAACCTGCTCGACCAGGCGAGGGAAAAAGGACTGGTTTATCCGGAGCCGAACAATCAGGGCGAGTTCGTTAATTTCTTTGATCAGAAGTCTGTTGACTGGTGGTGGGATAATGGTGTAATGCGCGTTGCGTCTCTGGGCGCCAAATTCCTCAAAACAGATGAGGGCAGTGCCTTCGGCGGGCTGGCTAATGAGAGTGACAAGATGGGCCCGACGGACCGTACGGCACAGAAGCTTCACAACGTCTTCCCGGTGGCCTATGCTAAAGCACCATACGAAAAGTTTCAGGAGTTCAACAAGATCAGAGGCCTGAACCAAACGCGCGAAGGGTACGCCGGCATCCAGCGCTATCCCTTTATCTTCGCGGGCGACTGGCCGAGCGAATGGCAGTATTTCGGCCCTGTGATAAAAGCAGGACTCAATATCGGACTGTCCGGAGTGGGGTACTGGTCGCACTGTATGGGCGGCTTTGAACATCCGGCTGATCCAGAGCTTTACACGCGCTGGGTGCAGTTTGGTATGTTCAGTCCGATTGCGCTTGTCTTCGGAATGGACCATCCTGGCTATAAGGAGCCCTGGAACTATGGACAGCAGGCCCTCGACAACTTTAAAAAGTATGACCATCTTCGCTACCGGCTGATGCCTTACATCTATAGTAACGCGTATAAGATGTATAAAACAGGGCTTCCCCTTATGAGAGCACTCGTGTTGGAACATCAGCATGACGCCAATGTGTACGATATTGGCGACCAGTACTTTTTTGGCGACAAGCTGATGGTATGTCCTGTTACAACCAAAGGTGCTCAGACCCGTACAGTATATTTGCCTGAGGGTACCTGGTACGATTACTGGACCGGCAAGCGGTACCAGGGAAAGCAATACGTACATGTGGTGACCCCTCTTGATACAATTCCTGTATTTGCCAAGTCGGGAAGCATCATCCCGATGCAGCCTGAAATGCTCTATACAGACGAGAAGCCGGTACGCGAGCTGACCCTCGATATCTTCCCCGGTAAGAGCGGAACGTTCGAGCTATATGAGGATGATGGCACCAGCCTTAATTATAAAGACGGCAAATATGCGCTGACGTCATTCAGTACATTGCGAGCGGACGATCAGCTTAAGGTGAAGATCAGCAAGCCTGCCGGGCAATACACGCCCGCTTCGCGGACCTACCTGCTGAAGATCCGCCTGGATGAGGGAGAGCAGCGGCCGGTCGTTCTGCAGGAAAACGGCAAGAAACGCACAGAGGGCTGGCGGTATGAGAAAAGCGAAAACACCCTGTACGTTAAAACCGTCAACGACAGCAGGAAGGACATTGATATTAACATAAGTTTTAAATAACCTCGATTATGGTACGAGTAGCATTCAAGATGAAGCTTCATCCAAACTGTCGCGATGAGTACAAGCGAAGACACGATGCGATCTGGCCCGAGCTGACGGCATTGCTCAGGAGCAATGGGATCAGCGACTATTCCATCTTCCTGGATGAAGAGAGTGATACACTTTTTGCGGTGCAGAAAACCGAAGAAGGAGCTTCTTCTCAGGATCTTTCCGCAAATCCCATTGTGCAGCGCTGGTGGGCTTATATGGCAGATATCATGCAAACCAACCCTGACAAATCTCCGGTTTCTATCCCTCTCACAGAGGTGTTTCATTTAGAGTAAGAACTGATATATGCGCTTTAACAGATCTTTATACATTTATATTTTCTTTCTTCTTTGCTTTGCTAAGAGTGTCAGCGCCCAATCTGGCAGCTGGCCGGTAGTAAAAGCCGAAACTAGACCCTGGACCCGCTGGTGGTGGATGGGAAATGCCGTCGACAAAAAGAATCTGTCGCTTTCTCTTTCTGCGTTCAAGTCGGCCGGCTTGGGCGGAGTCGAAATAGCGCCGATTTACGGGGTAAAGGGCTATGAAAGCAGGTATATCGACTACTTGTCTCCCGCCTGGATGGATATGCTGAATCACACCATGGAGCAGGCTAAGGTTTTAAAAATGGGAGTAGATCTGACCAACGGGACAGGCTGGCCTTTTGGCGGTCCTCAGGTGACGCCCGAGTATGCTGCCTCAAAGCTGATCGTCCAGACTTACGAACTTGGTGGCAGCGAGACCCTGAAGGAAAAGATAAAGGTCGCTGAAGCTAAGCAGGAAAACGCAGTGCTTCAATTTTTGACCGCTTATAATGATCAGGGCGCGGTGCTGCAATTAAAGGATAAAGTTAAAGCAGACGGTACTCTCAACTGGACCGCGCCATCAGGACGGTGGACGCTGTACGCTGCCTTCCTTGGCAAGACCAGGCAAATGGTCAAAAGGTCTTCGCCGGGGGAGAAGGTTATACGCTCAACCATTTTTCTTCTGCCGCGCTGCACAAGTATCTTGAACGCTTTGACAACGCCTTTAATGGGAAGCCGATAGGGGCGAGGGCTGTATACAATGACAGTTATGAGGTTTATGGCGCCGACTGGTCCGAAGAGTTCCGCAGTCTCTTTGAAAAGAACAGAGGATATGATTTCAGAAAGTTCATCCGCGAATTTGTGAGTAAAGAGGGCTCTGAACAACAGGCTCGTTTAAAGTCTGACTACCGGGAAACGATGTCAGAAATGCTCTTGCAAAACTTTACCAGTCCCTGGACCAGCTGGGCGCATGCGCGGCGCAGCCTCACCCGCAATCAGGCACACGGTTCTCCGGGGAACCTGCTCGACTTATATGCTGCTGTTGATATCCCCGAGTGCGAGACCTTTGGCTCCTCCTATTTCCCAATCCCGGGTTTGCGGAGAGATAGCGCTGACATTAGAAATGTTGATCCCGACCCGGTGATGCTGAAGTTTGCTTCTTCTGCTGCTCATGTTACCGGGAAGAAACTCACCTCCTCCGAAACTTTTACCTGGCTGACAGAGCACTTTAAAACTTCCCTTTCTCAATGCAAGCCCGAGGTTGAACAGGTTTTTCTGTCGGGAGTTAATCACGTTTTTTTTCACGGGACGACCTATTCTCCTGCCGAGGCAAAGTGGCCGGGATGGTTGTTTTATGCATCCGTTAACTTCGTTCCTGCCAATAGCTGGTGGAGTCACCTCCCCGGACTCACGTCCTATATCACCCGGGTACAGTCTGTATTGCAAGCGGGAAGATCTGACAACGAGATACTCATCTATTGGCCCGTGTACGATGCATGGAACAAAGCAGCCGGGAGAGACATGCCTTTAAAGGTGCATGACATCGACGAGTGGCTTCATCCTACGCCCTTCTACAAGGATGTAACTGAACTGCAGAGGCTGGGCTATTCGCTCGACTTTATTTCTGATCATCTGCTGCAGAATGCAGTCGTGTCGGGCAAGTCAATTAATACGGCGGCAGGCGCTTCTCCCTACCGGGTTCTGGTTGTTCCACAAGCAGAGCTAATGCCGCTCGGGACCCTTCAGAAAGTCTTGAAACTGGCAGAAGATGGCGCAACAGTCATTGTTCAGGCGCTTCCAAAAGATGTTCCCGGCCTGGGAAAGCTTGAGGAGCGCCGGAAGCAGTTCTCTTCACTTCTCAGCTCTGTTAAATCGGCAGATGGAGATGGTAACATCAGGGAAATAAAGCGGGGAGCAGGCCGTTTGATCTTTTCCAGTGACGTGCCGGGCGCCCTCTCTTTTGCAGGCGTTAACCGTGAGCGCCTTACCGATACCGGCTTGAAGTTTATCCGGCGTCAGGATGGGAACACGAAGTACTATTACCTGGTGAACCACACGGGGCGGCCTGTCAGCGGCAAGATTCCTCTTAACGCCGGGGCAGCCTCCGTTCTTATTCTGGATCCTCAGACAGGTGATTACGGTAAGGCAAGATTCAGCCGGAGTAAGAACGGCACAGAGGTGGAGTTACAGATACTGCCGGGAGAGTCGCTGATCCTCAGGACGTCGCCCGCTGCGCTCACATCCGTCAGAGATTGGCACTACCTGAATCAGGAAATGCCAGCAAAACAGCTTTCAGGCCCATGGAAGCTTCAATTTACAGAAGGTGGCCCTGCCATACCGGCCGACAAGGACCTTCCAGTCTTGAAGGAGTGGACAGCCTTATCCGATACCTCGTGTTCTAACTTTTCGGGGAGAGCTGTGTACTCAACATCTTTTGATCTTACAAAGAGAGAAGGGTATGAATATCTGCTCGACCTGGGGAAAGTGAGTGAAAGTGCTCATGTCTGGATCAACGGAAAAGACGCGGGTATCCTCTGGAGTATTCCCTACCGAACGCGCATAGGGAAATTTTTGCAGCCAGGAAAAAATACGATTAAGATTGAGGTAGCTAACCTGATGGCAAACAGGATCCGCTACATGGATCGGAACCGAATAGAGTGGAAGATATTTAAGGATGTGAACCTTGTGGATATTAACTACAAGCCTTTTGATGCTTCCAACTGGAAGGTGATGCCTTCGGGACTGGCAGGCCCGGTTAAGATAATACCTTACAAGTTCTGAGGTGCAGGAAGGAGTCGAAAAGCATGACAGTCAATATGGCTCAAAAGTGTATATTAGCCAGCATATTTCAAGAATAACACCAATGAAACCTGCACGATTCTTTGACCATATCCATATCGATGAGTATTCGGCTACGCCCAAGTATTTACAGCTGACGAATTCCATATTGATCGCGATAGAGGCGGGGAAAATTAACAAGAACGACATGCTCCCCTCTATCAACGAGCTGAGCTATGAGCTGGAGATCTCGCGTGATACTGCCGAAAAGGGCTACAAGTATCTGAAGAACCTTGGTGTGTTAGGGTCGATCCCTGGTAAGGGATACTTTATCATGTGCACGGAGTTCAGGCAGACCCTCCGTATTTGTCTCTTTTTTAATAAGCTGAGTTCACACAAGAAGATTATTTATGACTCCTTCGTCAAAACGCTGGGAGAACAGATCGCGGTCGATTTTTATATCTATAACAGCGACTATATCCTCTTTAAAAAATTGCTGAGCAATAAGCTGGAAGGGTACTCACACTACGTGATTATCCCTCATTTCGTAGAGGGCGAGGAGAAGGCATACGAAATTATTAACACCATTCCAAAGGAGAAACTGATTATCCTCGACAAGGTGGTTCCGGGTGTTACAGGCGAGTATGCCGCTGTTTACGAAAACTTTGAGAAGGACATCTATAACGCGCTTGAGGATGCAAAGGAAGACTTAAGCAAGTACCACACGATTAAGCTGGTATTTCCGGAAAACAGCTACTACCCCAGGGAAATTAAGAAAGGCTACCTGAAGTTCTGCCGGCAATATGCCTTTAATCACAAGGTGATCAGTGATATATCGGCAGAGCCCATTGAGGAGGGGGAAGTTTATATCAACCTTGTAGAGCAGGATCTGGTGGTGTTGATAGAGAAGCTGATGCAGCAGAATATGAAGATCGGAAAGGATGTTGGCGTGATCTCCTACAACGAAACGCCTCTGAAGAGGATCATACTGAACGGCATTACGACCATATCAACTGACTTCAATGAAATGGGATCAATAGCTGCAAAAATGATACTGGAGAACTCCAGCAAACATGTGGAGGTGCCGTTTTATCTCAACAAACGCGCTTCGCTGTAAGCCGTTTGGCAAGAGTTGGTTACGGTTGTATTGCCGCACAGCGGTGGTCTCATGCTCTGCCAAAAGGGCGTTTTTTCAAAACCAAACGGTCCTCAGTACTGTAATAAGAAGCGATGGTACAGAAACACGTTTATGAGACCGGAATTATAGGTAATTGTTCTTTTCTTGCTCACGTACAGAAAAACACCAATATCGCCTGGCTGTGCTGGCCTCGCTTCGACAGTACATTTATCTTCGGCTCGCTTCTCGATAAAGAAAGGGGAGGGGAGTTTTCCATTCTTCCTTCGTCCGACTATTCATCACATCAGTATTATCTGGAGAACACCAACGTTCTTTGTACGGAAATCACCTGTGAGAATGGAAAGTACCGGGTAACAGATTTTGCTCCGCGCTTTCATCAGTATGAGCGTTTCTTCAAGCCTCTGATGATCATCCGGAAAGTTGAACCGCTGGAAGGTACACCGAGGGTACGGGTAAAATGTGCCCCCGTGGGGGAATACGGAAAAACTAAGTTAAGAGCTCACAGGGGCAGCAATCACATCGAGTACCTGGGAGGAGACGACCGCATTCGCCTTACTACCAATATTCCGGTCACTTACGTTTTCGAGGAAGCCTATTTCGTTCTTAATGAAACCAAGTATATGGTCCTCACTTACGGGCAGCCGCTGGAAGCTCCGTTATTGAGCACCTCCGAAAACTTTCTGCGTGAGACGGTCGCCTATTGGCGTCTGTGGATCAAGCATTCGTCTATCGCGACTTTTTACCAGCCGTATGTTATCAGGTCTGCTCTCGCATTGAAAATTCACCAGTATGAAGACACGGGAGCGATCATAGCAGCGAGTACAACCAGCCTTCCTGAGTCGGACGGCAGTGGCCGGAACTGGGACTATCGTTACTGCTGGCTCAGGGATACCTATTACGTGATCAGTGCCCTGAATCACATCGGTCACTTCGAGGAGATGGAGCATTACTTCAACTATGTAGCTGATATCTCTGTTTCGGAAGATTTCCGTTATCAGCCTCTTTATGGCATTGATGGAACAAAAGACCTTCACGAGATTGTTCTTCACGATCTTGAGGGCTATCTGGGCAACAAGCCGGTACGAATCGGAAATCAGGCGTACGAACACATCCAGAATGACATCTACGGGCAGGTGATGATCTCACTTATGCCTCTTTATACCGATCATCGCTTTGTTTTCAGGGAGCGGAAGGATTCAGCAAAATGGATTGAGGCCGTTCTCTCTAAGATTGAGCGTACCATTGACGAGAAGGATGCCGGCATATGGGAGTTTCGCAACTTCGCTAACACCCATTGCTACAGCAACCTGTTTCAATGGGCGGGATGTTCTGCCGCCGCCAAAGTTGCGCGGTCTATAGGGAATAAGCCGCTCGAAGAAAAGGCTTTATTCCTTAAAAATAAGGCTGCGGGACACATAGAAAGCTGTTACGATCCGCAGCGCAGGGTATACACCAATGCCACGGGAAGTTCACATCTTGATGCCAGTACTCTCCAGCTGATCATGATGAACTATCTTGACCCCACTTCCCAGAGAGCCAAGGATCATCTGAGAGCCCTCGAATCGGAACTGCGGACACCTCAGGGCCTCTTTTATCGCTACCTGCATGCCGATGACTTTGGAAAGCCAAAGACCACTTTTCTTATTTGCGCATTCTGGTATGTTGAAGCTCTGGCTTGTGTTGGGCGGATGGATGAAGCTGTGAGGGCTTTTGAAAACCTTTTGCAGTTTTCCAACCATCTGATGCTGTTCAGCGAAGATGTCGACGAGATGAATGGTTCACAATGGGGCAATTTCCCACAGGCATACAGTCACGTTGGATTGATGAACGCCGCCTATCGGATTGCAATGAAGCTCGACAAGCCCGTATTCCTGTAATGGGGCGGGCTTTATGCCGAAGTAATGCTCCGCCCCAGTAGGATGCCTGCAGGCCGGGCAGTTCGTTTGTATTTAAGCACGTAGCATTGGCCACATGTTTCGCCATGCCTGCGAAATGGTATCAGGCGCTCAAAGACTTGCGTATAGTCAGTGACCGGAGCAGCCGCCGTACTTCTCTGTAGTCACGCAGGTAAAAGCGTGCGGATGAGATATTGCTGCCGATCTTGATGGTGAAAGCACTTTCGGGCAAGGCCTTAAACATATCTTCATCTGTATGGTCATCGCCCAGTGCCATAATGAAGTCGCATTCATTGTTATCAAGCCACGACAACGAGACTTTACCTTTGTTCACCTCTACATTCTTTATTTCGATCACCTTGTTGCCCGGGAGCATTTGTAAGCCCTTATCGGCGGTTATAAAGCGAAGCGTTGTCATAAGCTCGTTCGCCCTCAGCTCCCCGAGTCCCTCTTCCACCTTTCGGTAGTGCCAGACCAGTGAGTAGCTCTTCTCTTCAATGAAGGATCCCGGTGTCCGGTCTACATAAGTTTCCAGTATAGTGCGAATCTCCTGCTTCCATTGGTTGTATAGTCCGGGCAGTTTTTGCCAGTCGCCGTCTTTGCGCTTTTGCCAGGCGCCGTGCTCGGCTATAATATCGATTGGCATCCGGCCGAACCAATCCTCCAGCGTTTGGTATTTTCGCCCGCTGACGATGACGATGTTGTTAGCCGGATCGGCTGTCAGTTGCTCCAGAATGTCGTAGAGGTCCTCGTCGGGCATGGCCATATCAATATTAGACTTGAAGCCCACGAGAGTGCCATCGTAGTCCAGGAAGATAGCGCGGCGGCGCGCATGAATATATTCATTCTCGATATAGACACGACCATTCGGCCCTATATGTTTTGCCTGCATAGAATCCTGCATTTGCTTTACTTCATCAAGTTTGTCCATATATATTTTTACCCAGTGGCGGATATTGAATTTTGAGACCACCTCTCTCATGGCCCGCATTCGCCGCTCCTGTTCTTCCAGCGACATGTTAAGCGCATCGATCATCGCCCGGTAAACCTCTCCTACATTATTCGGATTGACGATCACCGCATCGATCAGCTCTTTTGCAGCTCCTGCCATTTCGCTCAGGATGAGGACACCGGTATTATTAGTCCGGCTGGCCACGTATTCTTTGCAGACAAGGTTCATGCCGTCGCGCATAGGACTGATCAGGCAGACCTCGGCCATTGTATATAGAGCCGAGAGCATCTCCACCGGAAACGAGCGGTAATAGTAATTAACAGGCGTCCAGTTCAATGTCCGGTAACGCGAGTTGATGTTGCCTACAAGCTTGTCAATCTCGTCGCGGAGCTCTTTATATTGGGCAACCGTGTCTCTTGATGGCACTACAATCATATATAGTACCACTTTCTCTATATACTCGGGATTGCTCTGCAATAAAATATCAAATGCCTGCAGTCGCTGAAGAATCCCCTTGCTATAGTCCAGCCTGTCAATGGATAAGATCATTTTGGAGTCCTGAAACGTCTCCTTCAGGGTGGCTACGCTTTCAAGCACCAGCTCACTTTGAGCGAGGTCCTCAAACTTCTTGTCGTCGATTCCCATAGGAAATGGTTCTGCCACCGCCTGGCGGTCGTCGTAATTCAGTTCATTTCCATAGGAATGCACCGGAAGGATACGGGTGACTGAACTGATAAAATGCCGTACATCGTCGAATGTATGGAAGCCAAGCAGGTCCGCTCCGAGCATATTCTCAAGCAGTTCTGCCCGCCATGGAATAAGACGGAACAACTCATATGAAGGGAATGGAATATGGAGAAAGAACCCGATGGTGATGTCGGGCTGCTCCGCACGGATCATTCCTGGCAGTAACAGTAACTGGTAGTCATGTATCCAGATCTTGTCGCCGGGTTCTGCCACCTGGAATATCGCCTCTTTAAACTTCCGGTTCACCTCCACATAGCTGTCCCAGTAACTTTGCTCGTATCTGGCGTATGTAGGGTGGTAGTGGAATACGGGCCACAGCGTTTCATTTGAGAATCCTTCGTAATAAAGGTTGATTTCTTCCTGCGTAAGAAATACCGGATAAAGGTTCATTGCCCCAAGGCGGCTGGTGATTTCCCGCTGACCATCTTCAGAAGCAACCTCTATACCTGGCCAGCCCAGCCACATGTTATCCCCCTGGCGGTAGATGGAACCAAGCCCGGTTGCAAGTCCCCCTTCACTCTGTTTGAACTCAAGTTCACCGTTATTATCTGAGATCTTTACCGGTAACCTGTTCGATACTATTATTGTCTTCATATCTTTCTCCCTTTATAAAAGGGGAAAACCGGTTTAGTGTTTCAGGAATTTGGTTTTTAACGGTGGTAAGGCATCTTTTGCCAGACAATTTTCCACATTCGTTTTCCACAAGCGGGTACTAAAAAAATGAATTTTTTAAGAACCGATGCGCGAAATACGTGTTAATGTATTGCTAATCAACTTAATGAAAAACAATAAAATTAATTCGTCATGACACGAAAAAGAGCTTTGTCCATCAAAAACTGGATCAAAACTATGGGGTTTGAACTCACAAAGTATCATCAGCTCCAAAACCGGACAAAAAAGATCAAGTATTATACGCTGGGTAATTTCGGCGTATATGAAGAGATCACTCCTGCAAGAACGACTACCGGAAAAAGGCAGAAGTTCATTTCCTGGACACCGTGGGGGGACCACTTCGAAGTAAATTCTGTGAAGGATTTAAGTCAGGCCTACCACAACTTCGTCAACTACTCGCCCAATTAACAATTCCTGTTCTGATTACGGGCCTGAAAGAGCAAGACTCTTATCGCCCGTAATCCACCTACAAAGAGATTGAAGCTAGTTTTTCTCCCAGTACTTCTGATATTTTGCGGTACGATTCGAAGGTCCAGCCTGCCACATGCGGACTGAGGATTATCTTCCCGTTGGCGATCAGTTCTTCGAACCACGGTTGTTCTGCCAAAGCGGGAAACTTTTCCGACTCCAGTACATCAAGTCCGGCCCCCAGTACTTTCCCGCTGTTTATTGCTCGCAGGACCGAGCTGGTATTAACGATTTCTCCTCTGGCGGTGTTTAAAAAGAAGACAGGCTTCCTGAAATGGAAGAAATACTCGTCATCCACCATCTGCCGTGTTTCACGCGTCAAAGGTATGTGAAGACTGAGGACGTCGGATTCTTTAACAATTTCTTCCATGCTGACCTCTTTCACGTATTCATCTCCAAATGCGGTCTTGTATTTGTCATAGGCAATGATGTTTACATCAAAGCCGCGGAGTTTGCGGGCAAAGCTTTGTCCCATGTGCCCGTATCCGATAATTCCTACCGTTCTGTTCTTTAATTCGTAGCCTCTGTTCCCCTCGCGGTCCCATATCTCATGTCTGACCTCATTGTCTGCCTTTCTCAGGTTGTTCATGAGGCTGAGGAGCATTCCTACTGCATGTTCGCCCACAGCATCGCGATTCCCTTCCGGTGCATTGATGCAAATGATTCCCCGCTCTTCAGCAAACTTCTCGTCAATGTTATCCATTCCTGCCCCTGCACGCGCTATGAACTTCAGTCTGGTGCCAGCCTCCATAAGCTCGCGGTCTATGTTGAACTTGGTCCTGATCGCCAGTCCTTCGTAGTCTTTGATCGCGGCAAGCGTTTCGGCCCGGGTATAAGCGGGACAGTCGTCTACATCGTAGCCCAGCTTTTCTGCTTTTTCCCTGAAGGCTGAATGTAATTTGTCGGCAATGAGAATCCTCGGCATTTCTGTTGTTTTTAGAACTTTGCAATTTTAAGTGATCAGCCGGTAAAATAAAAGGAATCGGATTAAAATGACGCTCCAGGTAAAGAACGTCTACTTTGTCTGCGAACCACCGACAAGATTGGTCAGACGGATAAAATCGGCCACATCCAGTCTTTCTGCCCTTAGTTCGAAGACAGGCTCGTCTCCCATTTTCTCCTTGCTGATAAGTCCGGCCAGTGCATTTCGCAGGGTCTTTCTTCTTTGGTTAAAGCCTGCTTTCACCACCTTCCAGAACAGATCTTCGTCGCATTCGAGTTTTTGAGTAGCATTCCGGCTCAGGCGGATCACTGCCGATAGCACTTTCGGCGGAGGATTAAATACCCCTGCTTTTACCGTGAACAGATATTCGACATTGTAATAGGCCTGAACAAAGACCGACAGGATACCATATTCTTTGGATCCTGCTTTCGCTGTACAGCGTTCTGCAACCTCCTTCTGAAACATGCCCACAACCTCCGGTATTTGCTGCCGGTTCTCCAGTACCTTGAATAGAATTTGGGAGGAGATATTGTATGGAAAGTTACCGATCACGCCCACAGGTTCGTTGAATAGTGCTTTAAAATCCAAAGCCAGAAAGTCGCCGTTAATGAGGCGCTCGCCCAGGGAAGGATATTTGGTATGGAGATAGGCCACTGATTCTGAATCGAGGTCGATAAGGTAGGTTTCGTAGTCCGTCTTCTGCAGGAGAAAATCGGTAAGGACTCCCATTCCCGGACCAACCTCGAGCACCTTCCGGTATCTGTCTGAGGGCCTCAGGCTTTCCACAATTTTTGAAGCAATATTCTTATCCGTTAAGAAGTGCTGGCCTAAATGTTTTTTCGCACGAACCATATACAAACTTTTGCCGCCCCCAATTTCACACAGTAGCATCGCGTTTCCTTTTTTGTCCCTCGGGGGACCGGAAGCTGAAGCTTTGACCGGCGGAAATCTCCGGCATGCAAATAACGGCATTTGCCCGTACAGGTATGATAATTATTTACAAAATAGTTAATTTGCAAAAATTTATCGCAAACCCGATTTGCAGAGACTCATTCAAATGAAGGAAAAGATTAAAATTGGCATTTCTGTAGGAGATATTAATGGTATAGGATTGGAGGTTATTTTAAAGACCCTTGCAGATCATACAATTTATGATTACTGTACTCCGATTGTGTATGGAACAACAAAGATTGCTTCTTTTTACCGTAAAGCGCTTTCGCTCGGCGAGTTTAGCTTTAATGTGATCAGTAAGGCGGAGCAAGCAAACGGGAAGCGACCCAATATGATCAATTGCTGGGAGGAGGATGTGAAGATTGAGCCCGGCGTTGCAAATGCCACCGGGGGTAAGTATGCCTTACTTTCACTTGAAAGGGCCGTCTCTGACCTCCTCGATGGTCAGACGGACGCTCTTGTCACTGCACCAATCAACAAACATAATATACAAAGCGACAATTTTAATTTTCCTGGTCATACGGAATATATCCAGCATAAAGCAGGGGCGGCTGATTCTTTAATGTTTCTGGTGAGCGACGACCTGCGCATAGGTGTCGTAACAGGACACGTTCCGGTGACAGAAATCGCGCAGCATATTACAAAAGAGGCCATTGTGTCAAAGCTGGCTTTAATGAAAGAAAGTCTTAAAAAGGATTTTTGGGTTCAGAAACCTAAGATCGCAGTTCTGGGCCTTAACCCCCATGCAGGCGACAGCGGATTGATTGGCAGTGAAGAAGAGAGTATCATTGTCCCCGCTATTCAGGAAGCCAATGACAAAGGAGTGTTCGCTTTCGGCCCTTATGCAGCTGACGGTTTCTTCGCTAATGCATCCCATTTGAAGTTTGATGCTGTTCTGGCGATGTATCACGACCAGGGACTTATCCCTTTTAAGTACATTGCGTTTCACGACGGGGTGAACTTTACAGCAGGCCTGCCTGTTGTTCGTACCTCTCCTGATCACGGCACGGGCTACGATATAGCCGGAAAGAATATGGCTTCTGCCAATTCTTTCAGAACCGCACTTTTTGAGGCAGTTAATATTGTAAAGAGGCGCCGTGAAATGGCAGAGCTTACAGCCAATCCGCTTAAGATCACTAAGTTGTCAAAAGATCGCGACTAAGTGTGCGTCAGGGCCGTGGAAAAGGCATTTCAGGCCAGCGGGACTGTGTTACCGGGGCCAAAGATACCCTTGCTGCAGGCCCCCTTCATTCTTAGGCAATTAGCTCTGCGCCGCCTTCTTCCATATTTAAAAAAACTTTTACAGAGTCATTAATTTTATCTATTTTTGCAGGCTCAATTGCCGTGCTTTGAAATCGTTACAGGAATATCGGATATCATACACCGGACTAAAGACCGGAAAGCATCAGTACGATTTTGATATTGATGAGCGCTTTTTCAATGAGTTTGAGTACTCGCTGGTGAAGACAGGGGAGCTGAAGGTTAATCTTGAGCTTGACAAGCAGGAAACGATGATTATCCTGCAGTTTGAGATTAAGGGAGAGATATTCCTTAATTGCGACGTATGTTTGTCGGACTTCCCCATTGCGGTGGATGTGAAGGAGCGGCAGATTGCGAAGTTCAGTGAAGATGAGCATCTGGAAGACGATACGGATGAAATTATGGTGCTGGGAAAGAATGAACATGAGATTGATGTAGCGCCGTTGATTTACGAGTATATTAATCTTGCGGTGCCGTATTTTCACAGGTGTGAAGAGCCGGGGAAGACCCGATGGTGCGATGGCGAAATGCTTGAAAAGCTGAATAAGTTGTCGGGCCAGACAGAAGAAGAACAACAACAAGACAATGCAGATCCAAGGTGGGAAGCGTTGAAAAAAATAAAAAAACAATAATTAAAAAACAGGAAAATGGCACATCCAAAACGAAAACTGTCAAAGTCTAGAAGAGATAAGAGAAGAACACATTATAAGGCAGAAGCGCCAGCCTTGTTCACTTGCCAGACTACAGGCGCAGTTCACTTGCCTCACCGTGCTTATAACGTTGATGGTAACTTATACTACAACGGTAAGTTAGTTATAGAGAACACCTCAATAGCATAAGGTAATTTTCTGCAATGAAAATTGGCTTAGATATAATGGGCGGAGACTTTGCTCCCAGGGCAACCGTTCTGGGAGCAATTGCAGCCTTTAAAGCCTTGGATAAGCATCAAAAACTGGTGCTTATCGGCGATAAAGACCAGGCCTTTCCTGTTTTGGAAGAGCAAAACTTCAATCCTGATCATTTTGAATTTGTTCATACCACCGAAACGATCGGTATGGGCGAGCACCCCACTAAAGCCATCACTCAAAAACCTGGCGCAAGCATTCCACTTGGTTTCAAGCTTTTGAAAGAGGGAAAGATCGATTCTTTCTCTTCTGCAGGAAACACCGGAGCGATGCTTGTTGGGGCAATGTTTAGTATTAAGACGATTCCTGGAGTAATACGTCCTGCAATATCTACAGTGGTGCCAAAGCTCAAAAAGGGTTATGGTATCATGCTTGACGTAGGCGCAAATGCGGACTGCAAGCCCGATACTCTTCTCCAGTTCGGAATACTGGGGAGCCTTTTTGCTGAGAATATCCTCGGGATTCAGAACCCGAAAGTAGGCCTGATCAATATAGGGGAGGAAGAAGAGAAAGGAAATCTTTTGATGCTTGCCACTCATCCTATGATGAAGGATACCAACATGTTTAATTTTATCGGCAATATTGAGGGGCGCGATTTATTCGATGAAAAAGCCGATGTAATTGTCTGCGACGGGTTCACCGGGAACGTGATGCTCAAGCTGGCAGAAACGTTTTATGTCCTCACCAAGAAGAAAGGGTTTGAGGACGAGTTTTTTGCCAGATTCAACTACGAGCAGTACGGAGGAAGTCCGATCCTGGGTGTAAACGCGCCTGTTATCATCGGTCATGGAATATCGAGCCCGGAAGCCATTAAAAACATGATCCTTCTTTCGAGAAGCATGATCACCACGAAGTTAATTGAAAAGATCACATCTGCATTTAAATAATACAGACAGGACAATGCAAAAAATAAACGCTGCCATTACAGCCGTCAATGGTTACGTGCCTGACTATATACTGACCAACCGCGAGTTGGAGACGATGGTAGATACCAACGACGAGTGGATTACCACCCGCACGGGTATAAGGGAAAGGAGAATACTGCGCGGAGAGGGTGTTGCAACTTCTGATCTGGCTGTTCCTGCTGTTCAGGGACTCTTGCAGAAAAGGGGAATCGGTGCTGAAGAGATTGATCTTATTATCTTTTGTACCTCTACCCCTGATATGCCTATTCCGGCAACCGCTAACATTCTAGCTCATAAGATCGGCGCTAAAAATGCCTGGGGATATGATCTGCAGGCGGCTTGCTCTGGTTTCGTGTATGGTCTTACTACTGGCGCCCAGTTCATTGAATCGGGTAAGCATCAGAAGGTTCTGGTAGTAGGAGGAGACCGCATGTCGTCCATTGTAAACTACGAAGATCGTGCTACCTGTATCCTTTTTGGCGACGGCTGCGGTGCAGTATTGCTCGAGCCCAACACAGAAGGCTACGGCGTGATCGACTCTGTACTGAAGAGCGACGGGGCCGGTTGTCAGAATCTCTTCATGAAAGCAGGGGGCTCGCTGAAGCCCGCTACTCATGCCACTGTCGACGCCAAAGAGCATTACGCTTATCAGGAGGGTCAGGCTGTTTTCAAAGCAGCGGTGACTAATATGGCTGATGTTGCAGTAGAAGTCATTGATCGGAATAACCTGAAGTCTGAGGATATTGCCTGGCTGGTACCCCATCAGGCGAACAAACGTATTATTGATGCTACCGCCAGTAGGGCCGGAGTTCCGCCAGAGAAGGTGATGGTAAACATCGACCGCTTCGGCAACACAACAAACGGAACCATTCCCCTGTGCTTGTGGGAATGGGAGAGTAAGCTTAAGAAAGGCGATAACCTGATCCTGGCAGCTTTTGGCGGTGGGTTTACCTGGGGAGCTATGTATCTTAAGTGGGCATACTAGCCGGAGCGTCTCTAAAGAGTAGATAATACCCTGCCGTTAGGCAGACATAATAATTAAAGGAGGTTTTCCGGCAGCTGTTTCCGGAGGCAAAGCATCAGGGATGGCTTGGCTGGCTGAAGGCCTCTTGTTTTTCAGTTTTATTTATGAACTTTGAATTATAAATAAATTAACCAAAAAACAAATATGGATATTAAACAGGTTCAGGAACTTATCAGATTTGTTTCAAAATCAGGTGTTAATGAAGTTTCGATCGAAGAGAAAGATTTTAAGATCACTATAAAAACCAATCAGGCTCCGACGTATGTAAATGCTACTATACCGGCGCCTGTTGTGGCAGCACCCCAGGCACCCGCGGCAGCTCCTGCTGCAGCAGAACAGGCGGCTCCTGCAGCGCCTAAAGCGCCTGTAGCAGAGGCCGAGGATACCTCAAAATACCTCACTGTCAAATCGCCAATGATCGGTACGTTCTACCGCTCAGCAGGCCCTGATAAGCCCTTCTTTGTCAACGTCGGCGATGAAGTGAAAGCTGGTCAGGTGGTTTGTATCATCGAAGCCATGAAACTGTTCAATGAGATTGAGTCGGAAGTTTCAGGCCGCATAGTAAAAGTACTGGTTGAGAATTCAAGTCCTGTAGAGTACGATCAGCCTTTGTTCCTGGTTGAACCTGCATAATATAAATGACATTGATGTGCAAGTATGCAGACGTGCGAACGCCTGTTTATTTGCACATTTTTTTATGTACCAATAAGCGTAATATATGTTTAAGAAGATATTAATTGCTAACCGAGGAGAGATTGCTCTGCGTATTATTCGTACCTGCAAAGAAATGGGCATCAAAACAGTAGCTGTTTATTCTACTGCCGACCGCGAGAGCCTGCACGTCAGGTTTGCCGATGAGGCCGTTTGTATTGGTCCTCCAGCAAGCAAAGATTCATATCTTAATATCCCCAATATCATTTCAGCGGCGGAGCTTACAAATGCTGACGCTATCCATCCGGGCTACGGATTTTTGTCTGAAAATGCCAAGTTCTCGGCGATCTGCCGCGATTACCATATCAAATTTATAGGCGCTACGCCCGAGCAGATCAATGCGATGGGCGACAAGGCTTCCGCTAAGGAGACGATGAAGAATGCCGGGGTTCCGACCATTCCGGGATCGGATGGCCTGGTTTCAGATGTGAAGGAAGGAATCGAAATTGCCAACTCAATCGGCTATCCGGTGATTCTTAAAGCAACGGCAGGCGGTGGCGGTCGCGGAATGCGCATCGTATGGAAAGATGAAGACTTTGAAGCTGCCTGGGATTCAGCAAGGATGGAAGCAGGAGCTGCCTTCGGGAACGACGGCATATACCTTGAGAAGTTTGTGGAGGATCCGCGTCACATCGAAATCCAGATTATCGGCGATCAGTACGGCAAGGTTTGTCACCTTTCAGAACGCGACTGCTCAATACAGCGTCGTCACCAGAAGCTGGTAGAAGAATCTCCTTCTCCTTTTATGACCGATGATCTTCGGGAGAGAATGGGTGAGGCCGCAGTAAAAGGCGCAAAGGCTGTAAATTATGAAGGTGCCGGTACAATTGAGTTCCTTGTGGATAAGCATCGGAACTTTTATTTCATGGAGATGAACACCCGTATTCAGGTGGAGCATCCTGTTACTGAGGAAGTGATCAATTACGATCTCATCAAAGAGCAAATACGTGTAGCCGCGGGCGTTCCGATCTCGGGCAGAAATTACACACCTGCTAAACACGCCATCGAGTGCCGTATTAATGCTGAAGATCCTGCTAATAATTTCAGGCCTTCTCCTGGTCGTATCACCATCTTCCATTCTCCTGGAGGTCACGGGGTTCGGGTAGATACGCACGTGTATGCCGGATACCAGATCCCGCCTAACTATGATTCAATGATTGCCAAGCTGATCTGTACAGGCCAGACCCGCGAGGAGGCAATTTCAACCATGGAGCGCGCTCTTAGTGAGTTCGTGATTGAAGGTGTTAAAACAACCATACCCTTCCATAGCCAGCTCATGAAAGACCCTAATTTCCGTGCAGGTAATTTTACTACCAAGTTCATGGAGAGCTTCGAATATGTGGATGAAAATGCGTAAGCTTGGCTAAAATTTACTTTTACCATTAAAAGCACTCCTGTAAATCTATGGCCGATACCAAGGGGAAAAGACTTCTTGACTCAATAAAGAAGAAGGGACAGAATCTGGAAGCAGAGATGTCGTTCTTCGATCATTTGGAAGTACTTCGCTGGCACCTGATCAGATCCTGTGTCGCCATTGTAATATTTACAGGACTCGCTTTTGCGTACTACGATTTTATCTTTGATAAGATCATCCTGGGCCCCAAAAGTCCTTCGTTTTGGACCTATCGCATGATGTGTCAGATCGCAGAACGCTTCCATCTTTCAGATGATTACTGCATCCGGAAAATCGATTTCAATATCATCAATACGGAGATGGCGGGGCAGTTCACCCTGCAGATGAATTCTTCGCTGCTAGCGGGCCTTGTGCTCGGGTTTCCCTATCTCCTTTATGAGATATGGCGATTTGTTAAACCTGGCCTTACCGACAAGGAAAGAACCTCAGCCAGCGGCTTTGTCTTTTATGCCACCCTGTTGTTTATTCTGGGAATCCTGTTCGGATACTTCATCATTGCTCCGCTTTCCATCACTTTTCTCGCTAACTACACCGTTAGTGATATCATCCAGAATCAGATCACAATAGACTCATACTTGTCGTCCGTCGCCACACTGACGCTGGGTACCGGAATCGTGTTTGAGCTGCCGATCCTGATCTTCATCCTTTCGAAAATGGGGGTTATGACGCCTCGCTTCATGCGGGCATCGAGAAGGTATGCAACCGTTATCATTCTTATAATTGCGGCTATCATCACGCCTACTCCTGATATTCTGACCATGCTTACGGTTAGCTTCCCGCTCTTTATTCTGTACGAGGTCAGCATCATGATCTCTGCAAGAGTTGAAAAGCGCAGGGAAAAGGCACTCTTAAGCAGAGACTAGGATTCCGGCTTGTGTTGTCTTGGTCTCCGGCTCCGAACGTTCCTGAGAGCCAGGTACATCCCGTCGCCGGCGATAACATCGCATTTATATTTTTCCGCTAACAAACTATTTCACATTTTTGTGTCCGCCCGCTGCGTTAAGGGCAGTGCGGCAGATCAACGATTATGGACAAAAATATATCAATAGCGATCGGCTCTGACCACGCCGGTTTTGACTACAAGGAAATGCTGAAAGACTTTCTGAAGGATGTGCAGGTAAAGGATTTCGGGACCCACAGTCCTGAGTCTGCCGACTATCCGGACTTTGCACACCCCGTAGCTTCTTCTGTAGAGAACGGTGAATTCACTTTGGGCATTCTGGTGTGTGGAAGTGCCAATGGCGTGGCCATCACGGCGAACAAGCATCAGGGGATCCGGGCAGCTATTTGCTGGACCGAAGAGCTCGCTGAACTTGCAAGAAAGCATAACAATGCAAATATCCTTTGTATTCCGGCCCGTTTTATTAGTGAGGAACTCGCCAGGGCTATTACCACCCGCTTTATTGAAACTGAATTTGAAGGCGGACGTCACGCAACAAGGGTAGGCAAGATATCCTGCTAGCCTATTGTTTGTTGCATCAAAAAGAGATTATGCCAACAGGCGGGCAAGATATCCTGCTAGCCTATTGCTTCTGCTCAGATCGTGAAGATTTGAGCAGAAACAATGGTTATTATTTGATGTTCTGGCAGCCGCTCAGTTCTGAGCATTTCCCTTGCCGCATTCCTCATAGTGCATCGCCAGCTGCTACCGAGAATACTGTGGAGGTGCGAGACTGGTTCTTAGAAGGTCACGCGCACAGAGAAGCCAAACTGCCCGGCCTTAAAGTCGGCGTCCGGAGTAAATTGCAATGCGGGCTTCCAGTCGAACGACACGTTAATAGGCGCTTCGGCAAAACGATAGTCAAGACCGAGAACGCCATCAGCGCTAAGAAGGAAGTCGTTTTTGTCAATGTTCTTATAGTCAATGCCTCCTATTGACGCACCTCCTCCATAATACCACTGCAGTGTTCCGTCTTCAAATGGAATTGGTTTATGCACTTCGTACAGGCCGGTAAAGCGTATAGCCGAGTAAGAACTTTTGTCTTTAAAGCCAAGGATCAGGTCAAGTGCCCGGTCTTGCTGTAAAAAGGTCTTGAACGAAATTCCGGTATAGTCGCCAACTCTGACTCCTAACGCATTCTTGTACTGTGCATTTGCTGTATTTTTGCTGAATACCACCAGCGCGAAAATCAAAGATAGAAATGTGAAGAGCTTTCTCATTTTAAATGTATTTGTAGTGTACTGAATTGGCAAAGGTAAAAAAGTCTGCATAAATAAGTCCGGAAGAAGCAGATATGGGCGCTCTTAAAAAATAAAAGCTCCCCGTTTCCGGAGAGCTTTATTGCAAATTCAGAGGATGTCTTTATTTAAAACGCATAGCGGAAAGAGAGTCCGAAGCGTGCCGGCTGAGTATCGGTATCGGGTGAAAGCAGGAACAGGGGCCGCCAGTCAAAACCAAAGTTAAGAGGCACGTTAGGGATTTTGTATTCCATACCCAAGGCTGGTCTGATTCCGAAGCCAGTGTCGTTGTCCCCGAAGATAATCTGAGGGCCAAGGCCTGCGTACCACTTCAGTCCCGGAGCGTTAGGAATGGATGCATTGTATTGATATTCGGCTCCAAGGCCGACCAGGTCTCCCTCAAAGAATAACAAGCTTGCGTCTACTGCCCCGGTGGGAGTAAAGAAATGTTTGACGTTAAAACCTACACCGGTGGATCCGTCACCGAGGTCAACGCGAAGTCCGACTGCTGTCTTGTAGCTGGTCCCTGAAATTCTGCTCTGCGAATAGCCCGCAAGGGAGAGGCACACTAGCATAGTAAGAAGGCCAAATAGTTTTCTTTTCATAGTTCTTTTGGATTAACGTTTTTAACTCTGGACATAAACAGTAAGATGCAGATACTGTTTTTTCTTTTTTTGTTTCTCCTGTATTTAAATAGTTGCGTCGCGGAAATAGGGAATAAGATCTTAAGTTAAAAAATGTTAATGAGTGGTATTTGACGACTAAAAAGATAAATTTGCAGACGGAAAAGTGTGCCTCGTAGCATTCATTAATAAAAGCCCGTATTGATTCTAATGAGTAAAAAAATGAAATTTAATATTAATACATCCTCCTTTATCTTGTTCCTTGTGGTGTCTTTGGTGACAAGCTGTACGAAGGAGTACGCAACGATTGACACTGAGGATGAGAAAGTGATACAGGAGTACATCCAGAAAAATGGCCTTACTGTGCAGCAGTACGGAACAACCGGTATCTATTATCAGATCATCAAACCGGGGCTTGGTGATCCAGTTCAAAATACAGATAAGGTTTTTCTTACCTACACAGTGAAATCAACGGACAGCAAATATTCTTCGACGAACGAATATACCAACGTGTATAACGACTACCTCGGCTACCTGGGGCCTGCCGACGGAAGATCGAGCAGTTATCCTGCCGCTCTGAGGACCATCATCAAGGACGTGCTGGGTAAGAAAGGCGGAAGTGTGCGGATCATTGTTCCATCCCGCCTTGCGTATGGCAAGTCAGGCCAGGGCAGTATCCCTGGGAATGCCTGCCTCGATTATACCGTCAACGTGACAAGCGCCAGTACGCAGTACGAATTTGACGAGTACCTCGTCAGAAAGTTCGGAGCTGAAAATAACATCTCAATTGAGAAGGATGAAAATGGTCTTTTATACCACATTATCCAGCCAGGAACAGGCACTGAAGTGCTTCGCGACACGACACAGGTGACCACCTATTACACCCTCAAGTATCTGGATGGGACATTGATCCAGACGGCAAATGCTGATAATCCGTTTACCTTCAGACTCAATGATGCTGGGATCATTGCAGGATATCCGATAGGTGTAAAGAAACTGAAAAAGGGGGCAAGATCAGAATGTTCATTCCCTTCGGTCTTGGATACACTCCTGCTGCGGCTAGCTCAAACGGCCTTCGTCCTTACGCGGTGCTCGACTATGAAGTGGAGCTGGCGGATGTTAAGCAGTAAAAAAGGTTAGGAGGCGTTAAACAGGATGGTCCTGACCCTGCTCTAAAAGCGAGCGAAGCCGGCCGCCGGTCCTTCTTGCCGTTACAGGACTAAACGGCTCCGGATAACAAAATGCCCTAAGTTCATTGAAAGGGAAGGCAAAAAAGTCGAACGATCTTCGTTCCCTTAAAAAAGAATAGATATACTTAAATAAAAAAGGGCAGCAGATGGGAATAATTCTGCTGCCCTTTTCTTTTGGCGTCCTATGAATCAATATAACGTGGTAATAGGAAGTTTTATTTTGCTCTATTTGAAATACCTGAAATCCTGTCCGTCCTCAATCTTCAGCAGCGACTCGTAGATCAGCCTGATGACATTGTCGACGTCTTCCTTATGTACCATTTCGACGGTGGTATGCATGTACCGCAGTGGAAGAGAGATCAGGGCTGATACAACTCCGTCGTTTGAGTATGCGAAAGCATCAGTATCGGTACCGGTCCAGCGGGACGATGCCTGGCGCTGGAAAGGAATGTTCTTTTCCTGAGCAGCGGAAATCAGCAGCTTGTTAAAGTTGGTGTGGACTGAAGGAGCATAGGAAAGTACCGGACCTTTTCCGCAGGCCAGATCACCCTGCGTAACCTTATTGATCATGGGCGTCTGTGTGTCGTGCGTAACATCGGTGATGATAGCCAGGTTCGGCTTGATCCGGTTGGCAATCATTTCAGCTCCGCGCAGGCCTACTTCTTCCTGTACTGCGTTCACAATGTACAAGCCGAACGGCAGCGACTTCTGGTTTTCCTTAAGCAATCGAGCGACCTCTGCAATCATAAAGCCGCCTACACGATTGTCAAGGGCGCGTCCCACATAATAGCGGTCATTCAGCACCATGAACTCATCCTCGTAGGTCACCACGCATCCAACATGAATGCCGAGTGCTTCTACTTCTTCCTGGGAGGTGCAGCCGCAGTCGAGGAAAATATTTTTCAGTGTAGGAGCTTCTTCTTTTTCGCCGTTGCGGGTATGGATAGCCGGCCAGCCGAACACAGCCTTTACAATGCCCTTGTCTGTATGGATATTCACCCGCTTTGACGGTGCTATCTGATGATCGGAACCTCCGTTGCGGATCACGTAGATCAGCCCGTCTTTCGTAATATAGTTCACAAACCAGGATATCTCATCTGAATGCGCTTCGATCACTACCTTGTAAGGAGCTTCAGGATTGACAACTGCCACAGCAGTTCCGTAATTATCCACGTAATGGCTGTCGACATACGGCTTTATGTAATCAAGCCACAGGCGTTGTCCTTCCCACTCAAAACCAGTAGGAGAGGGATTGTTAATATATGTTTCCAGGAATTTGAGTGACTGTTCCGTTACAACAGACACATGTTTTTCGTTTTCTTCGTTGTTTGAATTCATTATTTAATTCTCCTTTGACTACAAATATAGTGTTAATGATGCTCGGGAGGAGCCTGTTACTGCTTGTTCCGTGCTCACTGTCTGACACCTGTTTAGCTACACGTAGGGATACCTCACTTCAGTGAGGTATAAGCCGCAGGCAGGAACGGAGGTGCCGGCGTTTGATCTGTTTTTACTGGTGATGATGCTGTGCAAGTCGCGTGGCGATATCGTTCCTTTCCCAACCATGGTCAGTGTTCCTACGATGGCCCGTACCATATTTCTCAGAAAGCGATCAGCCGAAATGTGGAATACCAGCCCCCGGCTTGTCTCTTCCCATTCCGCTCTGAAGATTTTGCAGTTGTTGGTAAAAACCTGTGTGTGTGACTTGCTGAAACAGCTGAAGTCGGTATACTCAAAGAGGATACGTGCGGCTTCGTTCATTCGTGCAACGTTCAGCTGGTCGCGCATGTGCCAGGAGAAACCGTGCCTGAAGGGGTCTTTCACGAAGTGGATGTGGTACTGATAGGAGCGAAGGCTGGCATCAAAGCGGGCGTGGGCCTCCTGACCGACCTTAAAGGCCCTCCGTACTGCTATCTCGAAGGGCAGGAGGGCGTTAAGGCTGTTAAGGAAGGCCGGCTCAACTACCCCGGCTTGCGGCTTGTCGTAATCTCTCTGCACGTCGAAGTGAGCAAAGAACTGGGTGGCGTGCACTCCTGCATCTGTTCTCCCGCAGCCCACCGTTTCTGTTTTTTGCCGGAGCAGTGTAGAGAGGGCCTTGTCGAGCAGCTCCTGCACGGTAACCGCGTTTGGCTGGATCTGCCATCCATGGAAACTGGTTCCGTTATAAGATAATTCCAGAAAATACCGGTTGTAATCGCCCACGGCTCAAAATAAAGAAAAACATTCATGAGCTGCAAACTGAGACGGGAGATGCAAGTTGGATGGGTGTTCTTCCTGGCATTAAAAAACAAATAGACTCACAGAAAAATCTTTTAGTATTTCCGGGGCGCAAGCGACGAAAGATTTTTATAAGTTTGTGTTCCTTAACTACAACTATGCTACAAAGAATTCAAACTGTCTGGTTATTTCTTACCACAACTGTGATTTTTGCACTGTTCCTGTTTCCTTACCTGCAGATCCTGAACGCTAACGGCGCAGCCAAGGCAATAAAGGTGACCGGTGTGTATGAAAACATAGGCGGACAGGTGGTTCAGACAACCGGTTTCCTTGGGCTTACCATTGCGACCGTTCTGCTCGGCCTCTTACCATTTGTGGTTATTTTCTTTTACAAGGATCGTAAGAAGCAGGTCGCCTTGTGTTACTTGATCATTGTCCTGATCCTGGGATTTAGTTTCTGGCTTGCCCAAACAGCAAGAGGGGTGATCGGCGATCTTCAGCTCGAGCTTCAGAACTATGGAATCGGGGTGGTGCTGCCTTGTCTGGCGGTATTGTTCCTCATCCTGGCAATACGTGGCATCAGACGCGATGAGAAGCTCATTAAGTCTGCAGACCGGTTAAGATAAGGGATCAGCTGCGCTGGTTCGTACGTACGCAAGTACTCAAACTTGTGTGTTGTAACTGGTATTATTTAAAAAAAATGTGTATCTTTGTTAAGTACCGGCAATAAGGCCGGTTTTTTATTGTTATCATGAACCCATTTAGTACACTGGGAATCCGTCATGATATTGTTAATGCCATTACTGATCTGGGTTTTGAAAACCCAACTCCAATCCAGGAACAAGCAATCCCGGTTTTACTTTCAGGCAGCAACGATTTTGTCGGATTAGCCCAAACCGGCACAGGGAAGACAGCAGCATTCGGTCTTCCGTTGTTAGAATTAATTGACTTTTCAAAGAATGTCCCTCAGGCGTTGGTATTATGTCCAACCAGGGAGTTATGCTTGCAGATTGCAAGTGACCTTAATAATTATTCAAAGAATCTGAATAATGTACATGTAGTAGCCGTGTACGGTGGCGCCAGTATTTCCGATCAGCTGAGGCAGATCAGAAGAGGGGTGCAGATCGTAGTGGCCACGCCCGGCCGTATGCTCGACATCATTGGCCGTAAGGCTATTGATTTTTCAGATGTAAAGTACGTGGTGCTAGATGAAGCTGACGAAATGCTCAATATGGGCTTTCAGGAAGACATCGACCACATCCTGTCTACTACTCCTGACGAGAAGAAGACCTGGCTGTTCTCGGCTACCATGCCTGCCGAAGTGCGCAGGATTGCCAAGAACTACATGACCGATCCGTTTGAGCTTACCGTTGGGAAGCAGAATACCGGAAACGTTAACATTGACCACGAATACTATGTGGTGCGTGCCCGCGATAAGTATGCGGCGTTTAAACGTATCGTTGACTTCCATCCCGAAATCTTTGGTATTGTATTCTGTCGTACCAAAGTTGAAACTCAGGAAATTGCGGAGGCTTTGGTGAAGGACGGTTACAATGCCGACTCTCTTCACGGAGATCTTTCCCAGCAACAGCGGGACAAGGTGATGAAGCGTTACCGCGACCGGAGCCTTCAGTTACTGATCGCCACGGACGTAGCAGCCCGCGGGATTGACGTTAATGACGTTACCCACGTGATCAACTATTCTCTGCCTGATGAAATTGAGAACTATACACACCGCAGCGGCCGTACAGCACGTGCAGGCAAGTCGGGTGTCTCTATTGCAATCATCAATAGCAAAGAGATCGGCAAGATAAGGCAGATCGAACGTGTCATAGGCAAGAAGTTCACAAAGGTAGATGTACCGGGTGGCTTTGATGTGTGTGAGAAGCAGCTTTTTGCTTTGGTTCACCGTGTCCATCAGGTAGAAGTGAACGAAACTCAGATTGAGGCGTACATTCCAAGGATCATGGATGAGTTCGCCGAGATGTCGAAGGAGGAGATTATCAAGCGTTTTGCTTCGCTTGAGTTTAACCGCTTCCTTGAGTATTATAAGAATGCTCCTGACCTCAACGCTCCGCTTGGGGATGAGAGAGGGATGCGCTCGGAACGCTTTGCCCGTACATCGTCCCGCGGCGACTATACCAGGCTGTTCATCAATCTGGGTTCCGTAGACGACTTTACAAGAGGCGACATGCTCGGTTTCATCTGTAATAATGCACGCATCAGCGGTAAGGCGATTGGCAAGATCGACCTGAAGGGGGTTTACACTTTCTTCGAAGTTGAGAATGCCGTTGCTGATCAGGTTCAGCAAAATTTCAAGTCTGTTGATTTTAACGGACGGAAAGTGAGAATTGAACTGGCTGGTGACCGTGAAGGCGGCAGCGGAAGCGGAAGGTTCAGCGGAGGAGGCCGCCGTGAAGGAGGTAGCCGCGACAGAGGCAATGGCTTCCGTGATTTTTCCGGCAACCGCAGAGAGCGTGGTGGCTCCGGAAGATCCGGCGAACGCGAACATAAGAAAAGATGGTAACCGGACAGGTTCCACCTCTGAATAAAGAAAAGCGACCAGATTCTGGTCGCTTTTCTTATTTACGTTCTTTTTTAAATTTCCCAAAAGAACATCTGGCTTGCTATGCTACAGCTCCAGAATGCTTTTTTTGAGAAGTGTCTTTGTGTTATTGAGAATCAATTGTTTTTAAAGGCTTCGATGAGAACGCTTCGGTCTGTTTTAAAGCCTTTCAACAATGTTCAGGCCGCTTTCCTCTCTATAAGCACTCGCAGCTTGTGGTGTTCTTGATCTCTCTTTTAGTCGTTTTCAAGATATACGCGGCGGCCCATCTCGTCTTCGTAGAACTGCCGGTCGTACATGTCGAGATAAACAGCCTCTCCGTTCGGACCTTTTACATTGTGCAATAAGCGGTCCTTGATCTGGTTGCCATATTCCATCAGGCGGCTTCCCATGTCTCTTGCTGAGTCCATAAGTCCGTCTGCTAACCTGGTACCATCTTTTCTTCTGTACATAAGAGCAACAATTGCTGCAGCTGCTGCTCCGGCAGTGACGCCCCAAACTACCGTCTTTTTCATTTTGCTTGTTTTTTAGGTAATGAAGTTATTGGGGCGCATACTCAGCTGCCAAAGGCGGCATGGCCGGCGCCCATTAAAATCCACGTGATGTTTGGTATAGAACAAAGAAAGTGCAGGGATGTTTTTGCTTAGGACAGCTGATCTGCAAGAAGTCTCATTTCAATGTGAGGCGAATGCTTTTCATATAAGATGGCATACACCGCCCGGCATATGGGCATGTTTACTTTATAGACTTTATTAATCTGATGAAGCGAGTTGGAGGCATAGTACCCCTCGGCAATCATATTCATTTCAAGCTGGGCCGACTTTACCGTGTATCCTTTGCCTATCATGTTTCCGAACAAGCGGTTGCGGCTAAACTGAGAGTAGGCAGTCACCAGGAGGTCGCCGAGGTAGGCGGATTCCTTGATGTCGCGACTGATGGGGTGTACGGCGTCTACAAAGCGCAGGATCTCGCGGATTGCGTTGGAGATCAGGACTGACTGGAAATTGTCGCCGTAGCCTATGCCGTTGCAGATGCCGCTGGCCACTGCGTAAATATTCTTGAGCACGGCGGCATATTCGGTGCCATAGATATCATCGGAGACATTGGTCTTGATATAGCGGGTATTAACCAGGTTGGCAAAGCGGGTAGCAAGATCAGTGTCGGCCGAGGCAATAGTAAGATAAGAAAGCTTTTCGAGGGCGACTTCTTCGGCGTGACAGGGGCCGCTTAACACCAGAATATCCTCGATGGGGATGTTGAAGTTCTTATTCATGAACTCACCGATGATCATATTGTCATCGGGAACGAAACCTTTAATGGCCGAGATGATCTTTTTTCCTCTGAATAAAGCCGGATCGACCTGGCTTAACACCTCTTTGAGGAAGGCCGCCGGCACGTTAAGAAGTACCATCTCCGACTTTCTTAAGATCGCCTCAAGGTCGTTGCTGATGTTCTCTCCCGGAACTTTTATTTCTACGGAGCTGAGGTAGTTCGGATTGTGCTGATATTGCTTAAGATGCTCAATAGCAGCAGTGTTTCTCATCCACCAGAATATCTCCTTGTCCTGGCGGTTGTCGGCCAGCATCTTAATGTTTGCTGTTGCCCAGCTACCTCCTCCAATAACGGCTATTTTTGCTGTTTGCTCCATAAAAAAATGTCCCGGTATGTTTACCGGGACAAGTTTACTAAATATTTTTATTGAAAGCCTATTTGTTCTTTAAGGGCTATTTCTTGTCTCCCTCAAATAATTTGTCTTTGCTTACCTTTTCCACCAAGGCGCCATCCTTCAGGGTTTTGGATATGGCGGTAAAGGGGCCGGATACCACTTCTTCGCTGCCTTTCAGTCCCGACAATACCTGGATGTAGGTGTCGTTCTGGATGCCGGTAGTGACGAATACCTGCTTAACTGTGCCGTTGAGCTGGTATACAAACACGCACTCTTTGACGGCTTGCTTCTCAGGCTTTTTGTCTTTGCTGCCCTGCTCATTCTTGTTCTGATCGGGGTCGGGCGCTTCCTTTACTTCGTCACGCGTCGTCACTGATTGTATGGGCACCGTCAGTCCCGTCGCCTTTTCTGTCTGAATGTCGACAGTAGCTGAGAGGCCTGGCCTGAAAGGAGATTCGTTCTTGTCGTTCTTCCTTAACAAGGCCGCATATGACTCTGGCAGGATCCGCACTTTTACGGTGAAGTTTGTCACCTGATCGGCGCTCGTACCTACTACATTGGCTGAGCTCGCAATTTCTGTCACTGTCCCTTTGAATTTCTTTCCCTGGAAGGCGTCTACCTCAATTTCTGCCTCGTCGCCAAGAGACACCCGGTTGATGTCATTTTCGTTGACGTCGACGTTGACCTCCATGGTGTTGAGGTTAGAGATCCGCATAATTTCGGTCCCCGCCATCTGTGCAGTCCCTACAACACGTTCCCCCAGTTCCACGGAAAGCTTGGATATGACTCCGTCGACTGGCGCATAGATCGTAGTCCGCGCGAGGTTGTCTGATGCTTCCTTAACCACTGCCTGTGATTGCTGCACGCCGTATCTGGAGCCGACAATGTTCTGCCTTAAAGCTTCCAGATTCGCTTTCGCGCTCATGTACTGTGCCTGAGCGGCATCGTATTCTGCTGCAGAAAGCACCTTCTTCTTATAAAGCTCTGCATTTCTGCGGTAGCTGGCTTCCGTATTTTTAAAGTTTGCTTCTGCCTGCTTCAACTGCTGCTGAGCTGAGGCCAGGGCCGCTTTTTGCGTGTTCAGCGAGGCTACGGCCCGGTTGTAACCCGATTCCAGAATGTCGGGACGGATCTTACACAGCAGCTGACCTTTCTTTACTACGTCGCCTTCTTTCACTCCAAGTTCAACAATTTCTCCCGAAACTTCAGAGCTCAGTTTTACTTCTACTTCAGGCTGTACTTTTCCGCTTGCAGACACCGTCTCAATAATCGTTCTCTTCTGCGCTTTTTCGGTTGCAATCTGTGTCTTATTGCCCCCTCCGAACCAGCCCATTTTATTGCCGGCGATGGCGATTATTAGCAACAGGACTCCCCCAATGAGGAGGTATCTTAACGTATTCTTCTTTTTTGCCATTTTATGTGTAGTGCTTGCTTAAAAGGTTAAAGGGTTTCCCAGATAAAAGTCGATCACCTTGTTCCGGAAGATCAGGTTGTACCGCGCCTGGATCAGGTTGAATTGTTTTTGGTTCAGATCGGTCTGGGCCTGATTGAAGTCGAGCGAGTTGACCAGTCCTACTCCGTATCGCTGCTGAATTGCATTAAAGGCATCCCTTGCAGATTCGTAGGCGCTGTTAGCTGAGTTATAGCTGCTTTCTGCAGCTCTGAGGTCGGTCACTGCCTGATAGATGATCTTATTAAAGTTGTTTTTTGCCAGCTGTTCTGAAACGAGGGCGTTCTGATAGTTGATCTTGGCTTTTCGCACGTTAATTCGCGACGAGAAGTTGTTAAAGATCGGAATGGACAGGTTCAGTCCGATTGCCTGCCGGAAGTTATTGCTCAGCTGCTTGCTGAATGGGTCGCGTACCAGTTCCCGGTCGGCATTGAGATATTCGCGGGAAGAGTAGCTGGATCCAAGGCTCGCTCCAAATGAAAGGCGTGGGAACAGGTCACCCCTGGCTACGCTGATCGCTTTATAGGCGGCCAGACTGCGATACCGAGCTACTGTAATGTCGGGGTACGTCTCCGCAGCTTTAGCGTATATTTCAGATGCGGCGTACTTATTCTGTATCTCGCCGAGCTGATCAATCACTGGCTTCACCACTTCAAATTTGTTGCCGGGGTCCCTCTCCATCAGCTGGGCGAGGTTCAGATAGGATATGTCCAGCTGATTCTGCGCGTTGGTTACGTTCTGCTGAGCGGTTGCTGCCTGCGCCTTGGCCTGCGACAGATCGGCGAGCGTTTTGGCGCCTACATCAAACTGCTTCTGCTCGCGGTCTAGCTGCAGCTCTGCAATGTCCAGCTGCTGCCGCGAGGCGGTGAGCAGGTCCTGGTTGTTCAGAATCTGAAGGTAGGTAGTCACCACCGTGAGAGCCAGATCGTTTTGGATCTTCTGCGTATAGCTTTTGTCGGCCTCGAGCTGATACTTATACTGAGAAATCTGATTCCACAAACGGAAACCCTGGAAAATTGGCACGTTGCTGCTCGCTGAGCCTGTAGCATTCAGGAATTGCTGGTTTACAACTTCGTACGTAACCGGGTCAGGGTTTCGGCCAAAGTTTTCATCGAGGTTCGCTGATGCATTCAAGGTGGGGTAAAAGAAGAGTTTGCTCTGCTTCAGGTTCTCTCCTGACAAGGCTTCGCTCAACTTCGACTGCTTAATTTGCAGGTTGTTCTGTAAGGTCAGGTCTACAGCTTGCTGTAGGGTTATCTTTTCCTGAGCGCCAGCCTGGAACGCCGTTAGTGTCAGCAAAAAAATGGCGGCTTTCACGGCTGATTGCATTCCGGAAGTCTTGGTAACGATCATTCTCCTAAAGTAATTATTTTGTACTATTGTAACTTAATTTTTTGACCAGTTCTATGTACCTCATTAAAACTCCGTTTTGGCTAAGGCTTATTTATCCAGCTCTTACCTGGAGGCGTAGGAATGAGGATAAGACCATATACATTACATTTGACGACGGTCCTATCCCCGATGTTACACCCTTTGTTTTGAATTCTTTGGCCGGCTACGATGCGAAGGCTACTTTCTTTTGTATTGGCGATAATGTAAGGAAACATCCCGAGATATATAAACAGGTGGTAGAGGGGGGCACGCGATTGGGAACCATACCTTTAACCACCTGAGGGGCTGGGACACTCCGGTTGAGGATTACGTCGATAACGCCCTTAAGTGCAATGAGTACGTGCATTCAACACTTTTCCGCCCTCCCCACGGACGGATCAGGTATTCACAGATCCGCGCTTTGAAGGCGGCGATACCCGATGTGGAGATCGTGATGTGGGATGTGCTAAGCGGAGATTTCGATAAAAATTTGAGTCCCGAGAAATGCCTCAGGAACGTTCTTTCTGCAACCGAGGCCGGTTCTATTGTAGTTTTTCACGATAGTCTGAAAGCCTTTGACAGGATGAGTTATGCTCTTCCCCGTGCTCTGCAATACTGGCGCGAAAAGCGCTTTAAGTTCGGGGTACTGTAAGAACTGCTCAAAGATTTTCCTGCAGATGCCGTGCCGAATGGGACCGGTAAGAGCTTTCTTAAGATTGCAATAAAGATGGCGTGGCACTTTAAAAAGGTCGGGGCCTCCTTTTACTGACGTATGACCGCGTTGTTGCGGGCAATTTCTGTTTTTTCGCGTCTTTCGCAGTTTTTTGCACCTTCTTTAGAATTACTCCAAATAAAGATTGCCGAAAGTGACTTCGGTCACTTTTTAGTATTTTTTGTATTTTCGCATGAACTATAACTCTTTGAAGGAGTTAGAACATTGTAACATATTATAAAAATCAAAAGTAATGGCGTTTGATATAGAAATGATACAAAAGGTTTACAGCAACCTTGCGAGCCGCGTAGAAGCTGCCAGAAAGGTAGTTGGTAAACCCTTGACACTTACTGAAAAAATACTGTATTCGCACTTATGGGAAGGAGTTCCTGCCGAGGCTTACAAAAGAGGCTCTTCCTACGTGGACTTTGCGCCCGACCGGGTTGCCATGCAGGATGCCACTGCACAGATGGCTCTTTTGCAATTTATGCAGGCGGGTCGCCCGCAAGTAGCTGTTCCATCTACGGTACACTGTGATCACCTGATACAGGCTAAAACCGGAGCGGCGCAGGATCTGGAGACGGCTAATACTACCAATAAAGAAGTATACGATTTCCTTTCCTCTGTTTGTAATAAGTACGGACTGGGGTTCTGGAAGCCCGGTGCCGGGATCATTCACCAGGTAGTGCTGGAGAACTATGCGTTCCCCGGAGGGATGATGATCGGAACCGACTCTCACACTCCTAATGCAGGAGGACTGGGAATGGTTGCGATCGGCGTAGGCGGGGCGGATGCCTGTGATGTAATGGCAGGATTTGCCTGGGAACTCAAATTTCCCAAGCTGATCGGAATTAAACTCACCGGCAAGATGTCGGGATGGACGGCGCCGAAAGATGTGATCCTGAAAGTTGCAGGAGTGCTTACAGTGAAGGGCGGCACAGGATGTATCGTTGAGTATTTTGGAGAAGGAGCGGAATCTATTTCTGCTACAGGAAAGGCAACGATATGCAACATGGGCGCAGAGATTGGCGCTACTACCTCTATTTTTGGATACGATAAGAACGCTGAAGCTTACCTTCGCGGAACGGCCAGAGCTGACATTGCTGACCTGGCCAATCAGGTGCGTGAGCATTTGACAGGCGACCAGGAGGTGTATGCTAACCCTGAGCAATATTTTGACCAGGTGATTGAAATCAACCTGTCTGAGCTCGAACCCCACGTGAACGGGCCATTTACCCCGGACCTTGCATGGCCTATTTCAAAGTTTGCCCAGGCTGTGAGGGAGCACAACTGGCCGGCAAAGCTTGAGGTTGGCCTGATCGGCTCTTGTACCAACTCATCTTATGAAGATATTACGCGTGCAGCCTCTGTGGCCCAGCAGGCTGTAGATAAGGGACTGGTAGCTAAATCTGAGTACACCGTAACGCCCGGATCTGAATTGGTCCGTTATACCGTAGAACGGGACGGCTATCTGGAGACTTTCCACAAGATCGGGGGAGTTGTGCTGGCTAATGCCTGCGGCCCCTGTATCGGACAGTGGGCGCGCCATACTGACGACCCAACCAGGAAGAACTCTATTATTACATCCTTTAACAGGAACTTTGCGAAGCGTAACGATGGCAATCCGAATACGCATTCCTTTGTTGCTTCGCCTGAAATAGTAACGGCGCTGTCTATAGCCGGAGATCTTACCTTTAATCCGCTCACCGATACCCTCACCAACGAAAGGGGCGAACAGGTGAAGCTTGATGAACCCAGTGGTTTGGAAATGCCGGAGAAAGGATATGCCGTTGAGGATGCCGGTTATCAGGCTCCTGCAGAAGACGGAAGCGGTGTTCAGGTGTTGGTAGATCCTAATTCGAGCCGCCTTCAGTTACTTGAACCATTCCCTGCCTGGGAAGGAACCGATCTGCATGGTCTTCGTCTGCTGATCAAGGCAAAGGGCAAGTGCACAACTGACCATATTTCGATGGCTGGCCCCTGGCTGAAGTTCCGCGGTCACCTCGATAATATTTCGAACAACATGCTGATCGGTGCGGTCAATTATTATAACGACAGTACGGACAACGTGAAAAATCAGCTGACTGGTGAGTACGGGCCCGTACCGGCTACCCAGCGTGCCTATAAAGCATCAGGGGTTGGAACCGTTGTTGTGGGTGACGAGAATTATGGTGAAGGTTCTTCACGCGAGCATGCTGCCATGGAGCCGCGCCATTTAGGTGTACGGGTCATCCTTGTGAAGTCTTTTGCCCGTATCCACGAAACCAACCTGAAGAAACAGGGTATGCTTGCTATTACGTTTGCAGATCCTGCCGATTATAACAAGATCCAGGAGGATGACGTGATCGATGTAAAGGGACTGGCCTCTTTTGCGCCCGGCAAGCAGCTGAGTGTGGTGCTGCACCATGCCGACGGTTCGGAAGATTCTTTCGCGGTGAATCATACCTACAATGAGCAGCAGATTGAATGGTTCAAAGCCGGTGCTGCCCTGAATATCATCAGGATGAAGCAACAGGCATAGTGATCCATCAAGAATAGAAAGCAAGAAAAAGGGCCTTCTGCGAATTGCGGAAGGCCCTTTTTCTTGCACGCTCTGTTGCGTCTGATTTAATCCCTTATGCCGGCGCGTTTACTTGCTCACTGCAGCCAGTTCTTCAGCCATTGCTGCACCGATTTCTGCTGGCGACTCCACTACTCGGATGCCGCATTCGCGCATGATCCTCATTTTAGCTGCAGCGGTGTCATCCGCACCTCCAACAATTGCGCCCGCGTGCCCCATTCTGCGGCCGGCAGGAGCAGTCTGTCCCGCAATGAAGCCCACTACAGGCTTAGTGCCATTTTCTTTGATCCAGCGGGCGGCTTCGGCTTCCATTCCTCCACCGATTTCTCCGATCATAACAATGCCTTCTGTTTCCGGATCGTTCATTAAAAGTTTAACGGCCTCTACGGTTGGAGTCCCGATGATCGGGTCGCCGCCAATGCCGATCGCTGTGGTGATGCCAAGCCCGGCCTTTACTACCTGGTCGACCGCTTCATAAGTGAGGGTTCCTGACTTTGACACGATACCCACAGGCCCTTTTTTGAAGATGAAGCCCGGCATGATGCCAATCTTTGCCTCGTCAGCCGTGATAATTCCCGGGCAGTTAGGCCCGATCAGACGGCAGTCCTTGTCTTTGATGTATTCCTTCACCAGGATCATGTCCTTTGTCGGGATACCTTCCGTAATACAAACGATCACGCTTATACCAGCTTCAGCCGCTTCCATAATGGCGTCTGCAGCAAAGGCAGGAGGCACGAAAATGATCGACACGTCAGCTCCCGTTTGGTCTACTGCTTCCTTTACGGTGTTGAAAACCGGTCTGTCAAGGTGAGTCTGACCTCCTTTTCCGGGAGTAACGCCGCCAACAACCTGAGTTCCGTACTCGATCATCTGGGTGGCATGGTAGGTGCCTTCATTTCCCGTGAAGCCCTGAACAATAACTTTCGAATTTTTATTTACTAATACACTCATTGAACGGAATTTAAGATATGCAAAACTATAAGAATAGGCCTAAAAGCCAAACGTTTTATGGTCCTGCGACTGTTTTTTTACGCAGGCAGACTGGTTTTTTTATTGGAGGCAAAGAACGGAAAACTGTCTTTAATTCCTGGTCGCTACCCTTTGCTTAAGAGGTTTTTTCAATTCCCGCCGAGTTAAACTGAAGGTCGAATAAACGCTTGTAATAACCATTTAACTGGAGCAATTGTTGATGCGATCCCATTTCTTTTATTTCTCCCTTGTCGAGCACGATAATTTTATCGGCATTCTGGATGGTCGAGAGGCGATGCGCAATCACGATGGAGGTCCTGCCCTTCATGAGCTTTTGAAGTGTTTGCTGAATGAGAAGCTCTGTTTCTGTATCGACAGAGGACGTCGCCTCATCAAGGACGAGGATCCTCGGGTTATAGACCATGGCCCTGATAAATGAGATGAGCTGGGCCTGGCCAGCTGAAAGCGTCGCTCCTCTTTCCCTTACATCGTAGTCGTATCCACCCGGCAGGCGGTTAATAAATTCCTCTGCTCCGGCTTCGCGAGCAGCTTTTATCAGTTGCTCTCTGCTGATCTCAGGGTTGTTAAGGGTGATATTGCTGGCAATTGAGTCGGAGAACAAAAAAACGTCCTGAATAACCGTTGCAATCTGCGATCGCAGGTACTTCAGATCGTACTCCCTGATATCGCGACCGTCTACCTTTAGACTTCCTTTGCCGATACCGTAAAAGCGGTTGAGGATGTTGATGATGGAAGACTTGCCGGCACCTGTAGCTCCAACCAGTGCCAGTGTCTCACCGGGTTGTACTTCAAAGGAGATGTCTTTAAGAACCCATTGCTCGTCATTATATGCGAACCAGACATGTTCGAAAGCAATAGAGCCGTCGATGCGTTCACCCGCATAAGTGCCGCTTTGGTCTTCTTCGTCGCGGGTATCGAGCACTGTAAATATACGGTCGGCTCCGACCATGCCCATTTGCAGGGTGTTGAACTTGTCTGCCAGTTCGCGTATCGGGCGGAACATCATGTTGATATACATAATGAAGGCGACAATGACGCCCGGCGAAGTATGATGTTCGAGGATTGATTTCGATCCGTACCACACAAGCAGTCCGATGGAGAGCGCCGAAATGATTTCGACCACCGGAAAGAAGATGGAGTAGTACCAGTTGGAGCGAATATGGGCGTCGCGGTGTAGGGCGTTGATCTGCTTAAACTTATGCATCTCCTGGTTTTCGCGTGCAAAGTACTGGGTGATGCTCATCCCCGTGATATGCTCCTGCAGAAAGGTATTGAGATGCCCTACCTGTGTTCTCACTTCCTGGAACGCCGATTTGATCGCCTCCTTAAATATATAAGTGGCCAGCATCAGAAGGGGCATCGGAATAAGCACAACGAGTGTGAGCTTCCAGTCGGTCATCAGCATAAACACCAGCATGGTGATCAGCTGGAGGATATCGCCTACGATGACGATGAGCCCTTCTGAGAAGATATCTGCAATCGTCTCCAGGTCTGACACCGTCCGCGTAATGAGCTGTCCCAGGGGCGTTTTATCAAAGAAGCGGAGTTTGAGTGTGGTGATGTGATTAAAGACATGGACGCGCAGATCGCGTATTGTTGATTGTCCAAGCGTGTTGGTCAGAAAAGTGTGGTAATACTGAACAACCGTCTGCAGGGCTAAAAGCACCAGCATGAGCACTGACATGTTAATCAGGCCGCCCTTGTCATTGTTCAGGATATACTTGTCAAGCGTATACTCTACCAGAAGCGGACGCAAAGGAGCAATGCCCGCCAGGAGAATGGTAAGAACCACCGACCATATAAAAATCCTCTTATAAGGTTTGATGTACTTGAAAACTCTCTTAAGCAGATTGATATCGTATGCTTTACCCGTAACTTTTGCCATCCTTTAGTCCTGCGGATTGAGGGAGCAAAAGTATAAATATTTTATTAGTCGGCTGTCAGCTGGAGGTAAGGAGAGGAGGTAAGAAAGTGACTGTTAATCGTTAACATTAAAGACATACTATCTTAATTTGTTTTATTTTTGCGCCTTTTGATTTAGGTTATAAAGGTATGCGAAATTTATCCCCGGTTCTGTTTCTGTTCGTTGCGATGATTGCGGCTCACGCTGTCTTTGGACAGGGCGAAGTTGATGAACGGTCGATGATCTTCAGAATGAAAGGGTTGGAAGTAAAGACAAAAGACTCCTCGTTTTACGTCAACTTCAGATTTCGCATGCAGAACAGAATGGGTTTTAATACGCAGGGAGGCGAGGATTTTGGCATCCGGGAGTGGGACGCACGCGTCAGAAGGCTTCGTCTCAGAGCCGATGGTTACGTGTTAAACCCTAAGATCGGGTATAGTATCCAGCTTTCTTTTTCCAGGGGAGACATGGATGTAGACAACACGGGAATAGCGAACATTGTCCGTGATGCCGTTGTGTTTTACCATTTTACTGACAAGTTCTATGTAGCCTTCGGACAAAATAAGCTTCCGGGAAACCGGCAAAGGGTCAACTCCTCCGGCCAGCTGCAGTTCGCTGACAGATCAATAGTGAATAATGCGTTTACGGTAGACCGCGATTTCGGACTAAAAGCGTATTATAACAATGAGCTTGCCGGCATCCCGTACCGGTTAAAAACGGCAATAACGACTGGCGAGGGCCGGAGTGTGAATACGACCGACAACGGTCTTGCATATACGGGCCGGGTAGAAATCCTGCCGTTGGGCGAATTTGAAAACGAAGGCGACTATTCCGAAGGAGATCTTGAACGTGAGGACCGTCCTAAACTATCCATCGGCGGAGGGTATAGCTACAATGTGAAGACAAACCGCACGGGAGGCCAGCTGGGAAAAGAGCTGTATGCCCAGCGCGACATGGGCACGGCTATCTTTGATTTGATCTTTAAGTATAACGGCTGGGCTTATGAGTCGGAGTTCCTGAAGCGGAATGCAGACGATCCGCTTACGACGAGCAAAAGCGGGGACGTGAGATATATATACAATGGCTGGGGAAATAATCACCAGTTGTCGTATTTGTTCAGAAGCAATGTTGAGCCGGCTCTAAGATACTCTATTATTCAGCCTGAGGGGCAAACAGCACTATATGAGAGACGAAAAGAAGTGCTAGAAGCGGGTGTAAGCCGCTACTTCAGAAACCATCGGATTAAGGCGCAGCTCAGCGTCAGTTATAATACGCAGGATGGCGACTGGCACATAAAGCAGGATGCCAATTACTGGGGCGCATTATTTCAGGTGGAGCTGGGAATTTAAAAAATACCAGCCTCCTTTATAACAATTTTGTAAAAAAAGCGTTTAAACTTCTGTTTGGTGCACTTTGTGCATACTTTTGTTTGGTAAGGTCACACGTATGAGGAAGATCATTGCAAAGAAAATTATCAGCATCCTTTTTCTCTCCATCTTCGTCAGCAAGATGTGCGTGGCTGTTGCGCCCCTAATTATTGCTCATCTCGATTCCAAGACGGTGAACGCTGTCATTATGCAACTGGAGATTGAACAGTCAAAGGCGGTTGACAGCAAAGATTTTTCAGCAAAGGAAATGATTGCTTTCAATGTAAGCGGGATTAGCCTCTCTGCCCCGGCCGCATTGTTAAAATCTCAGCACGTCAGTGCTGACCACGATAAGCATGTACAGGCATTTTACCCCTCGGTGCCCACACCGCCTCCTAATTGTTAGCCATATTTTTCTAATCTGTTCCTAACAGAGTTTTAATCAGGGCAGCTCTCCTAGGCTTGCTCATTTTATCTGATGTTCACGCATCTCATTTTACATATACTTATATCTGAAAATATATGGCAGCTAATCAATTGTCTGCGTCTGCAAGTATTAAACAATATTTCTCGCCTAAAAATCTTAAGAAAGATTTTCCGGCCAGTATCGTCGTCTTTCTCGTGGCTTTGCCCCTCTGTCTGGGTATTGCACTAGCATCAGGAGCACCATTATTTTCCGGGCTTCTCACCGGAATTATAGGTGGTATTGTTACCGCCTCTTTCAGTGGTTCTCAGCTCAGTGTGAGCGGGCCGGCTGCCGGTCTTACCGTTATCGTTCTGGGTGCTATTACTAAACTGGGCGCTTACGAAACCTTCCTGCTGGCCGTGCTTCTGGCCGGTGCCTTGCAGGTTATTCTAGGTTTTGTAAAAGCCGGGACGATAGCCAATTATTTTCCTTCATCTGTGATTGAAGGGATGCTGGCTGCAATAGGTATCATTCTGATCCTGAAGCAAATCCCCCACGCTGTGGGTTATGACGCAGAATTCGAAGGTAGTGAGGCGTTCAGGAATGATAGTGGCAATACCTTTTCAGTCATTACAAACGCCTTGTCGGCCATCAGCTATGGCGCAGTGATCATTGCTCTGCTCTCGCTGGCTGTGCTGATCTACTGGCCGAAAGTGAAGAAGCTGGCCGGGGTGCCGGCCGCGCTTGTAGTAGTGGTCATCGGCATCATTCTCAACAAGGTTTTCCAGGGAACGCCTTTTGAGATCAAGGCGGAGCACCTGGTAAACGTTCCTGTGGTAGGTTCTTTTAGCGAGTTTACGAACCTTTTTACGGCTCCCGACTTCTCGCAGATTACGAATGCAGAGGTTTGGACGGTAGCTGCTACGATTGCTATTGTTGCCAGTCTTGAGTCGTTATTGAGCCTGGAAGCGGTAGACAAGATCGACCCCTTGAAGCGTGTATCTCCAACAAACCGGGAGCTGGTAGCGCAAGGGATAGGTAATATGAGCAGTGGTCTCCTGGGGGGCTTGCCTATGACTGCGGTCATTGTGCGCTCGTCTGCAAATGTAAATGCAGGAGGAAAGACCAAGGTCAGCGCCATATTGCATGGCACCTGGCTGCTGCTGTCGCTTTTATTAATTCCTGGCCTGATCAATAGCATCCCGCTGTCGTGCCTTGCCGCTATTCTCCTTGTTACCGGATATAAGCTGGCAAAGATCGCCTTGTTTAAGAAGATGTATAAGGAAGGCTGGGCTCAGTTTATTCCCTTTGTAGTAACGGTTCTGGCTGTAGTGTTCACTGACCTTTTGAAAGGGGTAGCGATCGGAATGGTTGTCGGCATTTTCTACATTCTTCGCAATAACCTCCGTAATCCGTACTTCTACACCATCGGAAGAAATGGTGATAAGAAGGTGATCACCATTAAGCTGTCGGAGGAGGTATCTTTCCTCAATAAAGCGGCTATTTCGTATACGCTGAATCATCTTCCTAAAGAGTCTGACGTTGTGATCGACGGTACCAACTCGCGTTACATCGACCCTGACGTACTGGAAATTATTCATAACTTCAAGCATAACGCTTACTCAAAGGGTATTATCGTGCAACTTAAGAACATCAGGCACAAGTATGATATCCCTCAGCTCAAAGACCTGATCTACACCCCTGAGAAAGATAAGGAACGGGTAGATAGCAGCACGATAGAGCAGCATACTAATCATTCAGAAACCCGTTCAGTAGTAAATCAATAAGTTTAACCATTCATAAGACAATAAAAGATATATGGCAAAAGACAATAATATAGCCGACGCACAGATTAAAGAAATCAAGGAGTCTCAGAGAACAACGTATGAGCAGCTAATCGAAGGGAACCGGCTCTTCGTGGAAGAAGAGCTGAAGAATGACCCCGATTACTTTAAGAAGCTTTCTTCCGGACAGAGTCCAAAAGTGCTGTGGATCGGTTGTTCCGATAGTCGCGTGCCTGCTAACCAGGTCACGGGCACCAAGCCAGGCGAAGTGTTCGTGCACCGCAACATTGCTAACGTCTGCGTGCATTCAGACATGAACATGCTGAGCGTGCTCGACTACTCGGTAAACGTTCTAAAGGTAAAGCATGTGATCGTAGCCGGACACTATGGCTGTGGTGGTGTTGCTGCTGCAATGACCAGGCAGCAGTTTGGATTGATTGACAACTGGCTGCGCCACATCAAAGACGTGTACCGCCTCCATTCTCACGAGCTCGACCTGATCACAGATCCGCAGGTACGGGCAGACAGACTGGTGGAGCTGAATGTAATTGAGCAGGTATATAACCTGTGCAAGACCACTATTATTCAGAATGCATGGAAAGAGCGCTCTGATCTGGAAGTACATGGCTGGGTGGTCGATATCCGCTCAGGCTTCGTGAAGGACCTGAAGGTTAGCTGCAGCAATACAGACAACCTTGGAAAGGTCTTTGCTCTCGATGCAGTAGCGGCAGCGCACTAATCAGAGAATTAATATCAAAAAAAGGCAGCCATCGGCTGCCTTTTTTTGATATTGCTTTTATGCTTCTGCATATTCCTCAATCGGAGGGCAAGAGCAAATGAGGGTGCGGTCTCCATGCGTGTCGTTTACGCGGCCGACAGCAGGCCAGAACTTATGCTCGGTCACATATGGCAGCGGAAATGCTGCTTGTTGTTTACTGTAAGGTCTGTTCCAGTTGTCATCCGTTACTGCGAATACGGTGTGCGGGGCATTCTTTAACGGATTTTGAACCTTATCTGCTGATCCGTTTTCAACCGACTCTATCTCTGCCCTGATGGAAATCAGTGCGTCGCAGAATCTGTCCAGCTCGTGCTTTGGTTCTGATTCTGTAGGCTCAACCATTAAAGTTCCGGCCACCGGAAAAGATACAGTAGGAGCGTGAAATCCATAATCCATCAGCCGCTTTGCAATGTCGGTGACCTCAATTCCAAAATTCTTGAATGCGCGGCAATCGAGGATCATTTCATGCGCGCATCGTCCCTGACTGCCTGAGTAAAGTACCGGGTAATGTTGTTCCAGACGCGATTTGATATAGTTCGCGTTCAGAATGGCGTACCGGGTGGCATTCCTCAGTCCTTCTGCTCCCATCATCGCAATATAGGCATGGGAGATCAGCAGGATGGAGGCAGAGCCCCATGGCGCTGCGGAAACAGCAGGAATAGATTTTTCTCTCTGTATATCTACCACGGCATGACCAGGCAGGTAAGGGACGAGGTGTTTGGCTACCCCAATGGGGCCCATTCCAGGTCCTCCTCCGCCGTGCGGAATGCAGAAGGTTTTGTGCAGGTTCAGATGGCAAACGTCGGCGCCGATAGTAGCAGGACTTGTAAGTCCTACCTGCGCGTTCATGTTCGCTCCATCCATATAAACCTGTCCGCCGTTTTCATGGATGATTGCGCAGATGTCCATGATGGCTTCTTCAAATACCCCGTGCGTAGAGGGATAAGTGACCATCAGGCAGGAAAGGTTGTCTTTATGCTCTTCCGCTCTTGCTTTAAGGTCAGCTACATCAATATTGCCGTTCGTATCGCACTTGACAACGACGATCTTCATGCCTGCCATTGCTGCCGAGGCAGGATTGGTTCCGTGGGCAGAAGAAGGGATGAGGGCAACATTGCGATGGCTTTCGCCACGGTCGGCGTGGTAAGCGCGGATAACCATCAATCCTGTGTACTCGCCCTGAGCACCTGCATTTGGCTGGAAGCTCATGGCTGCAAAGCCAGTGATCTCGCTTAGCCATTTGTTTAGCTCATCGATGATCTGCATGTAGCCTCCCACCTGGTCGGTAGGTGCAAACGGATGGATCTTGCTGAACTCCGGCCAGGTCACTGGTATCATCTCCGTTGTTGCGTTCAGCTTCATGGTACACGAGCCGAGCGGAATCATGGAGTGGCAAAGGGAGAGGTCCTTTGTTTCCAGCGATTTGATATAGCGGAGCATTTCATGCTCTGAATGATGACTGTTAAAGACCGGGTGAGTAAGGAATTCTGACTTCCTTTCCAGCGAAGCCGGGATTGGGGAGCTTAAATCTCTTCTCAGGGCCTCAAAGTCGACGTCGTGAATCGTTTTTCCCTTTACTTTGGCAAAGAAGCGTACGATGGTTTTAACGTCGTCTACGGAACTCGTCTCATCAAGAGATATCGATACGACTGAACCCTTATAGTGCAGGTTCATTTCGTTGTTCAGAGCCTCAGCATGGAGAGGACCACAAAGCTCGCCGGCGTCGAAACGAATGGTGTCAAAGTACGAGCTGTTTAGCTGCTGGTAACCGAGCGTCTGAAGGGCGTCGGAAAGCAGTACGCTCAGACTGTGGATGCGGGTGGCTATTGCCTTTAGTCCGCGCGGTCCGTGATAAGCAGCGTACATCCCAGCCATGATAGCAAGTAAGGCTTGTGCTGTACATATATTCGATGTCGCCTTGTCGCGACGGATATGCTGTTCACGGGTTTGAAGGGCCATCCGGAGTGCATAGTTGCCAGCAGAGTCGATGGTAACACCGATAATCCTGCCCGGCATGGAACGCTTGTACTCTTCCTTCGTGGCGAAGAAGGCTGCGTGGGGGCCACCGAAGCCCATTGGAATGCCCAGACGCTGCGTGGAGCCAACCACAATGTCTGCTCCCCATTCGCCCGGAGGCGTCAGGAGCGACAAGCTTAATATGTCGGCTACAACTGTGAGCTTGATCCCTTTAGCATGGGCTTTATCAGCAAAGTCTGAGTAATCGTAAACCTCTCCGTTTCCGGCAGGATACTGAACGATCGCTCCGAACATGGACTCCGTCAGTTCTGCAGTTTCGTGGTTCCCGATCTGCAATTCAATGCCGAAAGGAGCTGACCTGGTTCTTAGCAGGTCAATCGTTTGAGGGAAGATGTTCTCAGACACGAAGAAGACGTTCGCCGACTTGTTGGCGCGGAGGCTAAACTGCATGAACATAGCCTCAGCGGCAGCTGTTCCCTCGTCAAGAAGCGAAGCATTTGCTATCTCCATTCCTGTCAGATCGATGATCATGGTCTGGAAATTCAGGAGAGCCTGCAAGCGGCCTTGCGAAATTTCCGCCTGATAGGGCGTATATTGAGTGTACCAGCCGGGATTCTCAAAAATGTTCCGTAAAATAACCGGAGGGGTAACGGTGTCGTAGTATCCCTGCCCTATGAAAGACCTGAAAACCTTATTCCTGGAAGCAGTTTGTTTTAGTCCGTTAAGATAGTCAAACTCGCTCTTTGGCGCCGGAAGGTTAAGAGGCTGACGCAGCCTTATCTGGGCAGGTACCGTCTGGTCGACCAGCTCGTCAAGAGAAGAGACGCCAATGGTAGCCAGCATTTCGGAAGTTTCAGAACCGTCAGGGGAAATATGGCGTGATTCAAATTTTTCTTTGAAATCGATATTTAAGTCCATGAAATTGAAATATAAAGAGATACCACAAAGTTACGGCTTTAGGCAGGAAGTAACAAGAAAGCTTAAAGCTTAAAGCGGAAAGCGGAAAGCTGATAGCTGATAGCCGATTGCTAAAAGCTAACAGCTAACAGCCAACAGCTATCAGCCAACCGCCACCTAGCTCGTGGCCAGTTGACGCAGGTACATCTGAATGGTGTTCTCCAGGCCGAGGTACAGGGCATCGCATATGAGGGCGTGGCCAATGCTCACTTCCAGGAGACCCGGAATGTGCTGAGCGAAATATTTCAGGTTGTGAAGGTCGAGATCATGGCCGGCGTTTAAGCCAAGCTGAGCGTGTCCCGCTACTTTAGCTGCTTCAACGTAGGGAGCAATAGCGCGTTCACGGTTGTGCAGGTATTCCTTAGCATAGCCTTCGGTATAGAGCTCAACGCGGTCTGTGCCGGTAGTGGCCGCTGCTTCCACCATCCGGGGCTCAGGATCAACAAAGATGGAGACCCGGATGCCCGACTCCTTGAAGACGGCAATAATGTCTTTTAGGTATTGCTGATGTTTAACAGTGTCCCAGCCATGGTTTGACGTGATCTGCCCCATAGCATCAGGGACAAGAGTAACCTGGGCAGGTTTGTTTGCAAGAACAAGATCGACGAACTTTTGCTCCTGGCAGTTTCCCTCAATGTTAAATTCCGTCGCAATGACGCTTTTAATGTCATAGACGTCCTGATAACGAATGTGTCTTTCATCAGGACGGGGGTGTACCGTTATTCCCTGAGCTCCGAAACGCTCGCAGTCGAGGGCGGTCTTTATAAGGTCGGGATTGTTGCCGCCTCTGGAGTTTCTCAGAGTGGCAATCTTGTTAATATTAACAGAAAGTTTGGTCACGGTGTTAATGTGTTGTGCGTTGCGGGTACGTGTTGCGCGCTGCGCGCTGCTGTTATGTATTGAGGATTGAGTGTTGTTTGTTGCGGGTTATGTGTTGCAATGGGTTGCAACTTAGAACCGATCACTCACACCTCAAACTCTCATCCTGCAACCCATAACCCGCAACTCACAACTCAATTAATATCTGTACTGGTCGGCCTTATAGGGGCCTTCCGGCGTCACGCCGATGTATTCTGCCTGATGAGGGTCGAGTACGTCGAGTTCCACCCCAATTTTGGCAAGATGCAGACGGGCCACTTTTTCATCCAGATGTTTAGGAAGCGTATATACCTTGTTTTCGTATTTGCCAGGGTTGGTCCACAATTCAATCTGAGCAAGTGTCTGATTGGTAAACGAGTTCGACATTACGAAAGAAGGGTGTCCGGTAGCGCATCCGAGATTGACCAGACGGCCTTCTGCAAGAACGATGACGTCCTTGCCGTCGATATTATATTTATCAACCTGTGGTTTGATCTCCACTTTGGTGTTGCCGTAGTTTTGGTTCAGCCAGGCCATGTCGATTTCGTTGTCAAAGTGACCGATGTTACATACTATCGCCTTATCCTTCATCAATTTAAAGTGCTCGGCACGAACGATGTCGCAGTTTCCGGTACAGGTTACCACAATATCCGCTTCCTTTACAGCATTGATCATCTTCTTAACTTCGTAACCTTCCATGGCAGCCTGCAGCGCACAGATCGGATCAATTTCAGTTACGATCACACGTACACCTGCACTGCGGAGCGATTCGGCAGAGCCTTTGCCCACGTCGCCATAACCGCACACGACAGCTACTTTACCGGCCATCATCACGTCAGTTGCGCGACGGATTGCATCAACAAGTGATTCACGGCAGCCATATTTATTGTCGAACTTCGATTTGGTAACAGAGTCGTTTACGTTGATTGCAGGAAGGTGGAGGGTTCCGTTCTTCATCCGGTCATACAAGCGGTGTACTCCGGTTGTCGTTTCCTCAGATAATCCTTTGATGCCAGCGATGAGCTCAGGATACTTGTCGAAAACCATGTTAGTAAGGTCTCCGCCGTCGTCCAGGATCATGTTTAAAGGCTGACGTTCTTCTCCAAAGTACAGGGTTTGCTCAATACACCAGTCGAACTCTTCCGCAGTCATGCCTTTCCAGGCATAAACAGAGATCCCTGCAGCAGCGATTGCGGCAGCAGCGTGATCCTGCGTGGAGAAAATATTACAGGACGACCAGGTCACTTCAGCTCCCAGTTCTACAAGGGTTTCGATCAGGACCGCAGTCTGGATCGTCATATGCAGGCAGCCCGCGATACGCGCCCCTTTTAAAGGCTTTGAAGGACCGTACTCAGCACGAAGCGACATTAATCCAGGCATTTCTGCTTCCGCCAGCTCAATTTCTTTCCGTCCCCATTCTGCCAGGGAAATGTCCTTCACTTTGTAAGGAATGTAAGTTGTCTCTACTGATGACATAGTTTTTGGTTTAAAAATTTATGCAAAAGTACCGCATCGAGCCGTGAATATCAAACAATTATAAGGGCGGTCGTGAAGATGACAATCGATTGATTTACAAGGAAAGTGGCAGAGAGCACCTTCAAATATTTACACCAGTGTGTTTTAAGTTCCATCTCATCCTCTTACTTTTGCAAGTATTAGCTTTGAAAATTAAGAGATATGTATCCGGAATATTTAGTAGCCCCTATGAGGGAAGAACTGACAAAGGTTGGATTCCAGGAGTTAAAGACTCCCCAAGAAGTTGATGACGTACTTAAGAGTGAAGGGACTGTATTTGTAGTAGTGAACTCGGTATGCGGTTGTGCTGCAGCCAATGCACGCCCGGCTGCTAAGATGGCGGTCCAGGGAGAAAAGCACCCTGATAAGCTGGTGACAGTTTTTGCAGGAATGGAAAAGGACGCTGTAGATAAAGCAAGAAGCTATATGCTGCCTTATCCTCCGTCTTCTCCATCTATGGCTCTTTTCAAGGATGGAAAGCTTGTTCACATGATTGAGCGTCACCAGATCGAGGGCCGTCCCGCTCAGATGATTGCTGATAACCTCAGCAGTGCATTTGAGGTTTATTGCTAAAACGGCTGCCTGTGCGCACCCATTGTTAAGTTAAAGTATAAGAAGGCCGTGGTCGTCACAGAGGGCACTGAAAAAGCAGCTCAATAATGCTGTATTAAAAAAGCGATCAAGAGAAAGGCAACTTTTACTTGGTCGCTTTTCTTTTTGTCCACTATTTGGTTGGGTGGTTTTTTATAGCCGATACAGGCGTATACAGAACAGATTGGGCAATCGGGCGTGATTTTTCCGGGAACTTAGTTGATCAGTTTGATGATCCTTTTCAGATTTACAGTAAAGATGGCCAGTGCGCCCTGCATCTGCATATTTTCGATGCCATAGGCTATCGCCCGGCCATAGCCATGAACGTTTTTTAGTTCACTGTTCTTGGCTTCGACCTTATACCGGTGTTTGATCTTCTGCTTATACTCGTCTGTTTCCTGAAATGCCATCTGCTGCAGGTGCGTGTCTGATTTTATACTAACCGAGTAGGTTTTGAACTTTGCTCCGGGCCTATAGCAATTCTCTCTCAATGGGCAAACCTTACACTTTTCAACATCAAAGTAATAGGTGTCCACCTGGTTTTCTCCAATATTTTTTTCCCGCAACGTGCCTTTCGGAAGGCCAGATGTCCCGCCGGGCAGACGAACATATCAGCGTCCTTATTGTAATCGAACTTATCTTCTTCTTTTCTGACCCCCTGGGTGATGGCAGGGTTCAGTTTGGCCACCGTTTTGATGCCTTGTCCATTCATTAAGGCAAGGTTATCTTTCCCTGAATAAGCTGAATCGCCGATGACCGTTTCTACTTTAATGCCATTTTGCTGACTGATCTCCAACAGTTTGGGGAGTTGGGGGCCATCGCCCTTTTCCCCTGAAGTAACTACAGCAGCAGTGATGATGCGCTCCTCTGTCATCGCCAAATGGGTCTTGTAACCAAAGAATGAACTATCAGCTGATTTATGGCCTGTTTTGGCATCCCTGTCTTTGGATAATGTATAGTGTTCCTGCGTATCTGCCACCGTCTCTTTCAACAGATTCAACTTCTCTTTTACCGACGGTATCTGGCTTAGCGTCTTGTCAGCTTCGATACACTTTTCCAATGCACTGCAATAGGCCAGTTCTTTATCCAATTCCTCTGTGCTGTTCTTTTCAGGCATTATTGCTTTCATGTCTTCATCTATCGCGTATACCGCTTTGCGCAGTAGCTTTGAACGCTCCCGTAGTACTTCCAAGGCTGAATAAGGGTTTGACCTCGACAGGGAATGGGTAGCATCAACAATGATAGACTTTGACCGGATGATCCCTTTTTCAATAGCTATTGTTACTGTTTTATTAATGAGCAGGTTTAACAGATCATTATCCTTTAACCGCAGCTTCCTGAACTTTGTTAATGAACTGGGGTCGATAACTCCTTCCTCAGGCGACATATCAAGGAAATATTTGAAGGACATATCATACTGCGAACGCTCAACAACATCCACATCCGAAACCGTATAGATCGTTTTCAACAACAGGTATTTGAACATTCGCACAGGGCTTTCAGCCTTCCTGCCGTTGGTCATGCAATATTTGCTGACCAGTTCTTCATAGATAAATGTAAAATCTATCAGGTCGTTGATCTTACGCAGAAGATTGTCTTTGGGAACGATCAGGTCATATAGCCCTGAAAACGCGCTGAACTGTATCTGTTGTTGTTGGGCAAGCATCTTAGTGTCTTTCTTTCGACACTTTAAGATACAAAAAAGGAGCAGAAAACCCTCGTCTTCTACTCCTTTTGTCCCTTAGAACTTTTTCAGTGCCCTCGTCGTCACACGGCCTCTCTTTTTTAGCTTTGCTATTGCTCCTGTACCTCCCTTTCACCTTCCACTGCGCAGATCTCCCTTTTTGGAAGTTCCTTCGCCTAATGCGCCTGTTTATCTCTTTATCTGGATTACTTCAATATTGCACTCTTTTAGAGCGGCTAAGGTGCCTAATGTCTAAATTTGACGAACATGAGGAAGCAAATTGCCATATTGCTAATCTTGATCTATGCATTCGGCGCCACTGATGTGCACCAGCTGTTCAAGCTTCCTCTTCTTGTGGTGCACTACGAGAAGCACCATCGGGACAATCCCTCCATTACAGTCGGTCAGTTTCTGAAGATCCACTATCTCGATCCCCAGCCCTTTGACAAGGATTACCAGGAAGATATGAAGCTTCCATTCAAGGCGTCCCGGGACTACTGCGCCGCAGCAATGACTGTGATGCCACCCGTCCCTGTTTCAGTTTGTTTGGTCGGCTCCCCTAAGGTTGAAGTGGTCTATGTTGCTTATGAGGAGCATATCCCTTCTGAAGCGGCTGGCCGTTCTGTGTTTCAGCCACCCAGGCTGATCTGATCCTGTAGCATATTTCTGGTTCTTCTAACGCCCTTTAAAGGGCATTCTTTTCGCTGCGCAGGTCTTGCCGACTGGCAGCATATTTCTAATTAAAAATTCATGACAGAGCATACAACATTTGCAGTGAAGGGACTGACCGAAGCCGAAGTGAGGGCCTCTAGGCTGGCGCATGGCAGCAATGAACTTCTTAATGCCCAGCAGGGGGAATGCGGGCGTTTTTGTCCGGTCTTCTGAAGGAGCCGATGCTCCTTCTTCTTATAGCCGTTTCCGTTCTTTACTTTATTGCAGGCGAGACGGGCGAGGGTATTTTCATGCTGAGTGCCATTCTGATCGTTTCTGGGATCTCTCTTTATCAGGACCGCAGAAACCAAAAGGCACTGGACGAGTTGCGGAAGTTAACTGAGGCATGCAGTAAGGTGATACGCGACGGCCGCGTGCTTGAAATTCCCACTCACGAGATTGTAGTGGGCGACGTGATGCTGGTGGAGGAAGGCAACATCATTAACGCCGACGGAGAAATTATCAATAGCAATGACTTTTCCGTGGACGAGTCGCCCCTCACAGGTGAGAGTGCCTCTGTTTTCAAGTCAGATTTGACCGATGACAGGATGGTTTATAGCGGTACCCTCGTGACCTCCGGGCTCGCGGTTTGCCGGGTCCTTAAAATTGGAGGCAAGACAAGGAGCGGAGAATTGGGGGGAGCGCTGGCAAATATGGAAGACTCGGAGTCGCCCCTGAGCATACAGATCAGGAACTTCGTGAGATTAATGGCGACAGCGGGGATAGCGGTTTTTGTCCTGGTATGTGCGGTTAACTTTTTAACGGGACGCGGCTTTGTTGACAGTCTTCTGAAGGGCCTCACGCTTGCTATGTCTGTTCTGCCGGAAGAGATTCCGGTTGCTTTCACCACTTTTATGGCCCTTGGTTCCTGGCGATTGCTCAAGTCGGGTATCATCGTGAAAAGGATCAGTACTGTTGAGGCCCTTGGCAGTGCAACCGTCATTTGTACTGATAAAACAGGCACCATTACTGAGAACAGGATGCAGCTGGAGGCTGTATTCGCGGCCGCCAACAATAGAGCCTATTTCTCCAGAGATAGTTGGGATAGCTGGACTGGCAGTGTCGTGGAGGCTGGCATGTGGGCGAGTGAGCCTGTTCCGTTTGATGCCATGGAGAAGACCTTGCATGAGATCTACGGGCAGATTAGCGGAGTAGACAGAAGGAGCGAGTTTTCTATGGTGCATGAGTATCCGCTGATGGGCATACCTCCAATGATGACGCATATTTTTGAGGACAGCAAGGGGCGAAGGATTATAGCAGCAAAGGGTGCGCCTGAGGCGGTCCTCGCAGCTTGCCGGCTGGAAGGGGCGTATGAGAGAAAGATAGAGGATCAGGTTGCAGAGCTGTCTTCTAAAGGGTACCGGGTGCTGGCGGTGGCGTCGTCTGAGTTCGCTGGCAGCGTTTTTCCTGCTGATCAGACCGATCTTCCTTTTGTATTCCGGGGTCTGCTGGCCTTTTATGATCCGCCAAAGCCCAACATCCGCCAGGTGTTTGAAAAGTTCCGTCAGGCAGGAATTGCAGTAAAGATGCTGACAGGCGACAGTACGGCAACCGCAAGTGCTGTGGCGCGGCAGGCAGGCATGGCAAATGCGGATCGTGCTGTTGAAGGATCCGACTTTATAAAAGCAGGAAGGCAGGAACGTAACCGACAGCTCAGTGAGTCGGCCATCTTCGCGCGCATGTATCCGGAGGCCAAGCTCGAGGTCATCAATCTGCTGAAGGAAGAAGGGCATGTGGTGGCAATGACGGGCGACGGAGTAAATGACGCAGCTGCTTTAAAAGCAGCCCACATAGGAATAGCCATGGGCCAGAGAGGGACAGAAATAGCAAAAAGTGCTGCTGCTCTGGTCCTGTCTGATGATGACCTGTCGCGTATGCTCGATGCTGTCGCCATGGGCCGCAAGATCTACACGAACCTGAAAAAGGCTGTTCAGTATATCATCTCGATTCATATTCCAATAATCGCTGCAGTGGCGCTACCCTTGTTCCTGGGCTGGATCTATCCCAATATCCTGACGCCTGTCCACGTAATCTTTCTGGAGCTGATTATGGGACCTACCTGTTCAATCGTTTATGAGAATGAGCCAATGGAACGGAACGCGATGCTGCGACCTCCGCGAAAACTTACCAGCACATTCCTTTCCGGAGCTGAAATGTGGATGAGCGTAATTCAGGGGCTTGCCATCACAAGCGGTGTCTTAATCGTATATCAATATTCACTTCGGGCGGCAGCGGACGAAAGCTATACACGTACCATGGTCTTTGCTACTCTTATTTTATCCAATATTTTCCTCTCGCAGGTGAACCGATCTTTTTACTACTCTCTGTTCAGCACCATGCGCCACCGCAATAAACTGATGTCGGCGGTTACAGGACTAACCTTGCTGCTTCTTGCTGTAATACTTTATGTTCCGGCTGTTGCGGCATTCTTCAGAGTAGTTCCGCTATCGGTAAAATCGCTGCTTGTCTCAGCCGGAGTTTCGTTGGCATCCGTCCTTTGGTTTGAGCTGTGGAAATGGCATGAACGACAGGTGCACGAAAGGGTAGAGGACCACGGAGGAAATGAAGTTGATCACACGTTTCATTAAATAGAAAGTTATGAAAAAGTTTTTAGTCGTTATCGGATTGCTGATCCTGATGGCTCAGCTTATCCGTCCCGCAAGGAACCAGGGAGTAAGCGGAGGGCCAAAATCATTCGAAAAATGCGTCGCGGTCCCCGGGCCTGTACTTTCCGTGTTGAAACGCGCCTGCTATGATTGTCATAGTAACCGTACCGCTTATCCCTGGTATGCCAATGTGCAGCCTGTTGGCTGGTGGCTCGATCATCATGTGAAGGAAGGGAAGGAAGAGCTTAACTTTGACGAGTTTGCGGCTTATGATCCTGACAAGTCACGGCATAAACTTCAGGAAAGCGCAGACGTAATTAAGGAGGGGGAGATGCCTCTTTCAAGTTATCTGCTTATTCATAAGGGGGCAAAGCTGAGTGATGCAGATACCGCAACCGTCTTAGCATGGATGAGGCAATACTCGCCCGAGAGGTAAAAGCAGCTAAATGTCCCTGGTGAGCAGCTTCTCCAGATCCCGATAGCTTACATCCATTCTTACCCGGCCCTGTTTGGCGTAAGCTATCTGCCCCGTTTCTTCGGAAACGATCACGGCAACGGCATCGCTCATTTCGGTGATACCAATTCCTGCCCGGTGGCGCAGGCCGAACTGCGGAGGAAGCTTGATGTTGTCGCTCACGGGAAGGATACAGCTTGCCGCTTTGATTTTGCCTTCTGAGATGACAACTGCCCCGTCATGCAGGGGGCTGTTCTTTTTAAAGATCGTCTCTATGAGCCGCTTTGAAATAAATGCGTCAATGGGCTCCCCTGTGTTCTGGTAGTACTGGTCGTCGAAGTATTTAGCAAAGACGATCAGTGCCCCCGTGCGGCTGTTCTGCATGCTCTTGCAGGCATCGATGATCGGTTTTACAGACGTTACTGTGGCCTCTTTTTCCAGCTCCTTCTTCCCCGAAAGGATCGTTTTCCATAATTTGTTCCGGTGGAGAGCTGCGTTTTTACCGATCAGAAGCAGGAAGCGCCGGATCTCCTGCTGGAAGACAATGATGAGCGCAAGGAAACCAACTGATACAAAGCCACCGAGAATATTGCTGAGCAACCGCATATGAAGCTGCTCCGTAATGAGATACACCAAATAGATGATGATGAGCCCCAGTACAATGTTCACGGCTATGGTTCCCCGGATGAGGTTGTAAATGTAATATATGATAAAGGCGACCAGGATAATGTCGATAATATCCAGGAAGCGGAGGTGCAGAAAGCTCAGGTCAAATCGGTCCATCTCTTCTTTAGTCCTTCTTGTGCAAGTATTTGTTTTAAAAGGTCACAACACACCTTCAGACGGCTTCACTCCGGCTTGCCGGCATTCGCGCTGAACCTAGGTTGTGGTTGTGGACAAGATAGGAAATTCGCCGCATCTTGCGAAGAACAGTCGTTTTTTCTTGACGGATAGTGCCGGCTCTTCAGAACGCAGTATATTCAGCCGGGCATCTTGCGCTTCCCTGATCTTCGGCGCAAAACTAGCCCGTTCCTTCCGGGTGCTTTCCCACCTTTCTCCGAGCCTTCTCTTAGACACGCTCAGCACTGATTCGGGACAGGTACTCATCTGTATCTCCCTTCAATGGGGCGGCGGTAAAGGTCGAGTAAAGCGTGTCTACGCCAAGGGCAGAACTGGATTGAAGAACAGGTATTATCCTGCTGCGGAGCCAAGGGCGGTTACCAGCCTGACTGCCTCAACTGCCTCTTTAACGTCGTGCACGCGGAGAATGTCGGCGCCCTGCATCAGGGCGATGGTATTTAAGACTGTTGTGCCGTTGAGTGCATCTGCGGCCGTCGTGCCAAGGGTTTCCCAAATGGTCCTTTTTCGCGAAAGGCCGGCCAGGATAGGGAGTCCGAGCGCTTTCAGGCGGGAACCACTTTTTAGTAAGCTGAAGTTGTGGTTTTTCTTCTTCGCGAAGCCGAAACCGGGATCAACGATAATGTCGTTCAGCCCCAGTTGCCTCAATCGTCCCGTCTTTTCAATGAGGTAGCCCATCACTTCCTGCACCAGGTCATCGTATTCTGCAAGGGAGTTCATGGTCTGAGGAGTACCTTTCATATGCATCAGAATATAAGGGACCTGAAGCCGGGCCACTGTTTCAAACATAGCAGGGTCAAGTTCTCCGCCTGAGATGTCATTGATCATGTGCGCTCCTTCTCCGATGGCTGCTTCGGCAACGCAGGCACGGAAGGTGTCGACAGAGAGGATTGCTTGAGGAAATTTGCTTGATAAGCGCATGATGACAGGGAGGAGTCGCTGTTTTTCCTCTTCTGCCGTGATATCTGCCGCGCCCGGACGCGACGAGTAAGCTCCCAGGTCGAGGATATCTGCGCCATCCCGCAGCATCGTTTCTGCTACAGCCTCTGCCTCGTCAAGCGAACTAAGCCGGCTGCCGGCGAAAAATGAGTCGGGCGTAATATTGAGAATGCCCATTACCTTCGGACTGCTAAGATCCAGAAGGCGTCCGCGGGCATTAATCGTTTTCTTTACCTGAAAAACCGTATTTTTATCCCTCATAATCGCAAAATAGCGCTTTATTCATCTTTAAATCAAATATCGTAAACGTTTTGGCACATAATACTTCCGAAGAATTTGATGCGGTAATTCGCAGTTGCAGAGATCTTTTTATCAGGAAAACAAAGGATTACGGAACCGCCTGGCGCATATTGCGTTTAAGCTCTATCACTGATCAGATCTTTATCAAAGCACAGCGCATCCGGACTCTGGAGGAGAAGAAAGTGTCGAAGGTGGGTGAAGATATCACCTCAGAATACGTAGGCATCATCAACTACTGTGTGATCGCTATGATACAGATGGGGCTTTCGGATGATGACCCTGCCGATCTTCCTCCCGATCAGGTCGCAGAGTTGTACGATTCAATTGTAAAAGAGACGCGCGACCTGATGTTTGCCAAGAACCATGATTACGGAGAGGCATGGCGCGACATGCGCATCAGCTCTCTGACCGATCTCATCCTGATGAAACTTTTCAGGGTGAAGCAAATTGAAGATAACCAGGGGCAGACTCTGGTATCAGAAGGGGTGAAGGCTAACTACCAGGATATGCTGAACTACTCCGTCTTCGCATTGATCAAGCTCGGGTACAGCAGGTAACAACTGCCGCTTGCTGGCTGCGGTCTCCCAGGGTATTTTGGAGACTTTTTCTCCGGCAGCCATGTCTGTGGTAGTAGCAGCAGTGTCGGAAAATGAAAAAAATGAAATATGATTTTCTGCTATCTTTACCGTACCAGATCAGACATAAGAAATTTACCGACCCATGTGTGCTAAAACAACAGATACCCTTACTCATCCGGTTTGCTCCCGCGACTACCTGCTTTTGTTCTCCAGAATTTTTGTCGGGGTGCTTTTTATCTTTTCCGGGCTGATTAAGGCAAATGATCCGCTTGGCTTTGGCTACAAACTGGAGGAATATTTTGAAGTTTTTCATACTACCTTCCTTAATGATTATTCTGCAGGCCTTTCTATTCTGATATGTGCCTTTGAAGTGATCCTGGGCGGAGCCTTGCTGCTCGGCTACAAGGGAGTACAGGTAGCATGGGGCCTTCTGCTGCTGATCATATTCTTTACTTTTCTTACTTTCTGGTCGGCTGCGTTCGACGTAGTAAGAACCTGCGGCTGTTTTGGCGACGCCATTCCGCTCACTCCCTGGCAATCGTTCAGTAAGGATCTGATCCTGCTTGCTTTTATTCTGGTGATCTTTGTGAAGCGGAAAAAGATCGCACCATTGTTCGGCAAAAAGCTAATGGACATTGCTGTAGGCGTTGTGGTTGTTTTGTCTTTTGGCTTCGGCTTGTACACATATAATTTCCTCCCTGTCATTGATTTTTTGCCCTATCATAAAGGGGCCAACCTCCCTGCGTATATGAGTGTGCCTCCCGGTGCTCCGCAGGACGAGTATGAGATCAACTACACGCTGAAGAATAAGAAGACGGGGGAAACGAAACGGATGACGGATAAGGAGTACCTTAAGACCGAGATCTGGAAAGATGCCAACTGGGAGATAACCGGCGAACCTGAAAATAAGCTCATTAAAAAGGGGTATCAGCCAAAAATCAGTGATCTCCGCATCATGGATAGTCAGGGCACAGATTACACCCGCGAGATCATTGAGAGCCCCTATTATAACCTCGTGGTCGTTGCATATAACCTGCCGGAGACCAATGTCAAGGCCATCGGCGATCTTAATGCCCTGGCCATTAATGCGGGGGAGAACTATAACATCCGCGCAGTACTGCTCACCTCTGCCTCGGCGTCATCAGCTGAAGAGTTCAGCAGAAAGAATCGCCTGGTTATGGAGACATTCTATGTCGACGCCGTGCCGCTGAAAAGTATGGTCAGGGCTAATCCCGGACTGCTTTTGTTAAAGGACGGAGTGGTAGTCAACAAGTGGCATTTTCGTGCACTCCCGTCTTATCAGGAATTGGAAGAGAACTATTTCAGAAATAATTAGACGAATTTACATCATGCTGGAGGAACTGCTGCGATACACCAGGGTTGCTGATAAGAGGGTGATTGACACCTTTCGGTTGGCCGCAAAACCGCTCCCCGAAGCGGAGAGGCTATTCTCTCACGTGCTGAATGCCCAGCACATTTGGGCCTGTCGGGTGCTGGGGCATGCCCCCCGCTTCAAAGTACACGAAGTTCACCCTTCTGAGCGCTTCTTGGAGATCCATGAAAACACGATTGCAGATCTCTATAAGATATTGAAAGAGGCGGACCTTCAGTCTCAGATCTCTTACTCCACCTCCAATGGCAAGGCGTTCACCAGCAAGGTAGCCGACATTCTGCTGCACGTGTTGAACCATTCCACTTATCACCGGGCACAGATCGCTACCCTATTTCGTCAGAACGGCGTAGAGCCTCCTGTAACCGACTATATCTTCCTGCAGCGGGAGGATGCTCTGTGATGATCTTTTTGATCGGCTTTATGGGGTCAGGGAAGACCACTTTAGGGAAGAAGCTTGCGCTGCGCCTTTCCGTTCCTTTTATTGACCTGGACCATCTCTTACAGGAACGTGCGGGAATGACAGTACCTGACTATTTCAGTCAGCATGGCGAGCAACGGTTTCGGGAGCTGGAGAAAGATGTATTGCAGAGCTCGGTTTTTCCGGCCAGCTGCGTGGTGGCCACCGGAGGAGGAGCACCCTGCTATTTCAACAATATGGAGTGGATGAACAACAATGGCCTGACGGTATATTTGTCGCTGCCGCCTGCCGTGCTTGCGGCGCGTCTGGAGAAGGCAAGCGAAGTAAGGCCAGTCCTCAAAGATCACAAAGGTGAGGCGCTGGTAAGCTTTATAGGGTCGAAATTAAGTGAGCGCGAACCGTTCTACAGCCAGGCAAAGCTTACTGTTTCAGGCATTAGCCTGACGGCGGAAAAGCTCGCTGCCGCCATCCGTAACTATCAGCGCAGGTAAACACCGTCATTTGCCCGGTTCTCATCGTCGAGAAGGACATCTACATGTTCTTTTATCACGGTAGCCAGCTCTGTACCAACGTAGTCGGGCGACACGGGGAAGATCCGGTGGCTTCTTTCCATCAAAGCAACGGTCCTCAGTTTCTTGAGGGGGATGTTCAGGAAAAGACCGATGCCGTAGGCCAGCGTGCGGCCCGTATTAATCACATCGTCTACCACAATCACCACCTTATCCCTGCAATGTTCAATGGCAAGATCGGTACTTGCGTCCAGGACAGAGCTCTTTTTGTCGAGGCTGATCTTGATGAGGGTGATGCGGATGCCTGAAATCCTTTCAAGCTCTGCTTTCAGCCGTCCTGCTATCGTATAGCCGTAGTCGATGATTCCTGCTATCACAATTTCCTCTTCCTCAATGTTGTCTTCCCATACCTGGTAGGCAATGCGGGTGATCTTCTGCTGGATCTGATCGGGTGTTAATATCAGTAATGATTGATTCATCTTTCTCTCTGTGTATTACCCTGGCGGGCAATCAATAATAGGGATTTGTGCGTTTAATATCAAAGGCCATTGTTATTAAACGAACTATTTGTAAGGATAAAATACGAAGTTGGCGCCTTCCGGAACAATAACAAACAGGCACATATAGTCTTCGGGTTTCTTGAAGTGTTTGATAAAGCCTGCTTTCTTTTCTTCCAGGATCACTCCTTTCTCAATAAACTCCTCCAGCGTTGCGGCCTGGATACTCCAGCTTGTATTGAGCTCGTCTTTGTCGAGGATCATTTCTCCGATGCTAACCTGATGCTGGTGAGCAATAAAGATTGGATAGGCCGACAGGCCTTCTACCATAATCTCAGTGGCCACTTCCTTAATAGAATCACTATACAACACCAGATCTCTTTCCAGACTTTTTAACGGGCTTTCCTTTTTTGCAGGCTGTCCGTCGTTCTGCTGATTCATTAATTCCTGTAAGTCCATATCTTGTAAACTAATACTGCTAAGTCTTATTGATCATGAAGTTCGAGCAACACCACGTTTTCCACATGCTGCGTATGAGGGAACATGTCTACCGGGTGGATTTTCAATACGCGGTATTTCTCTTTTAACAGGGCAAGGTCGCGTGCCTGAGTGGCTGCGTTGCAGCTTACATAGACGATCTTCCGGGCCTCCATCTCAAGCAGGCGCGCGACAACGTCGGCGTGCATCCCTGCCCGCGGAGGGTCAGTGATCACCACGTCAGGCTTGCCGTGTCTGGCAATGAATTCTGCGTCCAGCACATCCTTCATGTCCCCCGCATAAAAAGTGGTGTTTCCAATATTATTGATCGAGGAGTTCAGTTTGGCATCCTCAATTGCGGAAGGAACATACTCAATACCAATTACCTCCCGGACGTGGCGGGCTACAAAGTTGGCGATAGTGCCAGCGCCCGTATAGAGATCGTACACCAGCTCATTGCCCGAGAAGCCTGCCAGCTTCCGTGTCACGCTGTACAATTCATAAGCCTGAAGGGAATTTGTCTGATAGAAGGACTTTGCACCTATCTTAAACTTCAGCCCTTCCATCTCTTCGAATATATGATCGCGGCCAGCGTAGACATGGATATCCTGATCGAAGATCGTGTCGTTCTTCTTCTGATTAATCACGTATAAGAGGGAGGTGATCTGAGGAAAGCGGCTTTGCAGAAAGCTCATCAGCGATTCAACCTGTCCCTCCTCAGGATAAGCGAACACGACAATGACCATCAGTTCGTCCGTTGTAGAGGTACGGATGATCAGGTTCCGGAGAGCTCCCTCATGTTGGCGCAGGTCGTAGAATGAGATGCCGTTCTCAAGCGAAAAAGTTCTTACACTGTTCCTGATCTCATTTGAAGGGTCTGTCTGCAGGTAGCACGTCTCGATGTTGAGGATCTTGTCAAAGCGCAGCGGGACGTGAAAGCCAAGCGCGTTCATCTCGGCGTCATTGTTATTTTCAATGTCGTCGCTGGTCAGCCAGCGCTTGTTGGAAAAAGTAAATTCAAGCTTGTTGCGGTAATATCTTGTCTCAAATGAAGGAAGAATAGGATGCGTGCTGCTCACATCGATCCTGGCGATGCGGCTGAGGGCGTCTGTCACGCTCTTCTGCTTGAACTGCAGCTGTGCGTCGTACGTCATGTGCTGCCATTTACATCCGCCGCAAATGCCGAAGTGAGGGCAGAAAGGCTCGGTCCGATGCTCGGAGGCCTCTGTTAGTTTGGTTATTTTTGCTTCTGCGAAATTTTTCTTCTTCCGGATCAGCTCTGCATCCACCAGGTCTCCCGGCACGGCCTTCTCGATAAAGAGCACGAGGTCGTCAGCTTTCCCTACTCCCTTTCCCTCTTCTGCAATGTCTATAACCCTTATATTTTCAATAAACTTCTTGTCCGCCGGAATTTTCTTCATACGCGGCAAAATTAAGATAAATATTATCAGCTATCGAACTGAGGGAAGTTTTTGAGGATTTAAATGCTGGATAAGGCACAAAGAGGTTTAGCTCACTTCAAAAAGTGGGGCTACAGCCAATTTTTCGATCCTCAGTTAAAGAAGCGCAGGATAAATTCAATAACCCCGGCGAAGGGATTTCCCGCAAAATCAAACTGCTCATCAATGCTGTTGGAGAAATCAAGTAACTCTTTGCTCATGACGGCTCTTTTTTTGCTAATATACCAATAAAACATACCGAAAACCAATTTGGTTTTTAAAATATTTCGGCAGGTTTTACCTGTGGAAATATTTTAGCTGTTAGCAGTTAGCTGTCAGCATTCGGCTTTCAGCTTTCGGCATTCGGCATTCGGCTTTCTGCTTTCAGCTTTTCTGATTGCTGAGAGCTGAAAGCCAACAGCTAACCGCCAACTGCCATCTAATGCAAGGTTGCCTTAATTAAATAGGGGAGGATCTCTTTCTGGAAATTGATAAAGTTCTTGCGGACGTCGGCATCGGTAACTGAAGTAAAAGCATAGGAGAAGACGATGCTCTTGCTTGCCTTGATCAGGAAGCGAAGACTATCGGTTGACGACTGATCGTTTTTCATCAGATGAGTTTCCTTAAACGAGCGGATCAGCAGCTTTTCCATATCGTCGGACAATAACTTCAGGAAGCCCTGCGAATTGGCCGACTCGCGAATAAAATCCCAGCCGATAAATTCATTGCAGATCGTGTAAGATATGCGGCAGGTCTTAAAAATTAGTTTGCTCAGATAGGTCTCCGGATTGTTCTCATTATGAGCATTCCGGATCATCTCGTCCACGCTCGCGCTGATATAATCCATCAGGATATAATGGAGGAGCACCTCTTTACTGTCGAAGTATTTGTAGATCGTGGCTTTCGCTATTTTGGCTCTCTTTGCGATCTCGTTGACGCTGGTCTTGTGGTAACCATACTTTCTGAAGAGGTCCTGGGCAGCCTGAATGATGCTTTCTCTGATTTTGTCGACTTCCATTTTAGTTGATCACGGTGTAAAATCCCGGCTGACTTTGCACAACACTGTATTGTTTCAAAGCCCTCGTTGCCGGGGCCTTTGCCGGTGCTCCGTCAAGGATTGAAAACATGGCACCGCTGCATGGATCGGTCAGGGTAAAGGCGGTATCTCCCGCCTGCACGGCACATCTTTTTTCCGGGTTTACGGTACTGCACCTGTCGAATGCCACGTATTCGCCGCCACTAACCTTAAAGATCACCAGCCCTGCTACCCCGTAGCCGTTCACGAAGTACAAGCCGTTGCCGTCTCTCTTCTGTTGATATTCTACGTCCGAGAACCTAAAATTCACGTACGTGTCAGGTATAATGGAGTCTTCCTTGCCACAGGCAACAAGAAGAAAAAGGCCGATCATCATTACATATCTTGACATTATATCACCTCACTTTGGAACTGTTTCAGAAAACGCACATCGTTCTCAGAAAAAAGACGCAGGTCTTTAATCTGATACTTCAGATTTGTAATACGTTCAATGCCCATGCCAAAAGCGTAGCCTGTATATTTTTTGCTGTCGATGCCGCAGTTTTCAAGTACGTTGGGATCTACCATTCCGCAGCCAAGGATTTCCACCCATCCTGAGTATTTGCACATCGGGCAGCCAGAGCCTCCGCAGATCGAACAGGAGATATCCATTTCAGCCGAGGGCTCGGTAAACGGGAAGTAGGAGGGTCTGAAACGCACCTTTGTACCTTCCCCGAACATTTCCTGTACGAAATAGAAAAGCGTCTGTTTAAGATCGGCAAAAGAGACATTCTCGTCAACGTAGAGGCCTTCAACCTGGTGGAAGAAGCAGTGTGCCCTTGCTGAAATAGCTTCGTTCCGGTACACACGACCGGGCATGATGGCACGGAAGGGTGGCTGGCCGTTCTCCATCATACGGACCTGTACCGACGATGTATGTGTACGAAGAGCGATGTCGCCCTTCTCCGCATCTTTCTTCACGAAGAACGTGTCCTGCATATCGCGGGCCGGGTGTTCTGCCGGGAAATTAAGGGCTGAAAAGTTGTGCCAGTCGTCTTCAATTTCCGGACCTTCAGCTACAGAGAAGCCCAGCTTCTTAAAAATATCAATAATTTCCTTGCGCACCAGCGACAAGGGGTGGCGGGCACCTGTCTCAAATCCTTCTCCGGGAAGAGACAGATCCTGTTTGGTGTCTGCCGCAGCAGTTCCTGATTCAAACTGTTCCTTATAGGTCTGGTGCTTTTCTTCTGCCAGCTTTTTAAACTCATTCAGTACTTTACCCAATACGCGCTTTTCTTCTGCCGATACCGCTTTAAATTCGTCGAACAGGTCCTTGATAATTCCTTTCGTTCCAAGGAATTTGATCCTGAAGGATTCAAGTTCGGCGGCCGACTTAGGTTCAAATGCGTTTATCTCTTCCGTATACTGATTGATCTTAGCTTGCATGCTCTTCTTCTATAAAAACTCCTGACAGCAGGAGTATACCTTGTTATGCGGCAAATTTAATAAAATTATGGATAGCCGAAGGGGCAGAATAAGCGCAGGAAGGCGGCCGCTGCAGCCTCCCTTTCGCTTCTTTTAAATCACTCCAAGTTCCTTGCCTACCTTTGTAAAGGCTGCAATGGCCTTGTCGAGGTGTTCCTGCTCATGAGCCGCTGAGAGCTGCACTCGGATCCGTGCTTTTCCCTGAGGCACTACAGGATAGTAAAAGCCGATCACATAGATGCCTTCCCGGAGCATGCGCGCTGCAAATTCCTGCGAAAGTTTCGCATCATATAGCATCACCGGCACAATTGGATGGATCCCTGGTCTAATATCAAATCCGGCGGCTGTCATTTGCTCGCGGAAGTAGCGGGTATTCCTTTCCAGCTTGTCTCTCAGTTCCGTGGTTTCGCTCAGCATGTTCAGTACAGCGATCGAAGCGCCGGTGATAGCAGGGGCGAGGGTGTTAGAGAAAAGATATGGGCGCGAGCGTTGTCTGAGCATGTCGATAATCTCCTTGCGACCGGAGGTAAAACCGCCGGATGCGCCGCCCAGGGCCTTGCCCAGCGTTCCCGTGATGATATCGATCTTGTCCATCACGCCGTGATGTTCATGCGTGCCACGTCCGGTCTTTCCGATAAATCCGGAACAGTGGCTTTCATCGATCATCACTAATGCTTCGTACTGCTCTGCAAGCTGGCAGATCTTGTCGAGCTGGGCAATGGTGCCGTCCATAGAAAAAGCACCATCAGTCACAATGATCCGGTGGCGACAATTCGCTGCTTCTTTCAGCTTGTTTTCAAGGTCATCCATATTGTCATGCTTGTAGCGGAAGCGCTGCGCCTTGCACAATCGTACGCCGTCAATGATAGAAGCATGATTCAGTTCGTCAGAAATAATAGCATCCTGGTCGTTGAAGAGCGGTTCAAAGACCCCTCCGTTTGCATCGAAAGCAGCGGCATAGAGGATCGTGTCTTCAGTGCCCAGAAACTCAGAGATCCTGGCTTCAAGCTCCTTGTGGATATCCTGTGTTCCGCAGATAAACCGCACTGACGACATGCCGTAACCATGACTGTCCATCACCGCCTTTGCTGCCTCAATTACCCTGGGATGCGATGACAGTCCAAGATAGTTGTTCGCACAAAAGTTGATAACCGACCCGCCGCCCTGCACACTAATCTCCGCCGCCTGCGGCGATGTTATAATTCTCTCTCGTTTGTATAAGCCTGCGTTCTCAATGTCTGCCAATTCTTTTTGCAGTACCGGTTGAAGTGTTTTGTACATTGCTCAATTGATTTAGGCAGTAAAAATCGGTATTATTAAGGGATCTGATCCAGAATTTTTATTTTTTTGAAAGGTATTTGGTTTTAGGAAGCGGGGAATTGCTCTGAACCTGGTTTTATGCCTGCTGTCATGCCGTTTTTCCGGCCTGTCCATTGACGCCTTACCTTTTTTACAGCCTGTAGAGGTTCGGCCCTCCCGAGGAGGGAGGCGTTTAACGGGTTTAGCCCCGGAAATACATCCGGGGCTGGGTGACAGAGAGATTTAATATAGAGCTAAGAAAAGTCTTCTGTAGCATGCAGGCAGGTGTTCACGTGCTCTATCAGCTCCGAAAGGTCAAACGGCTTTGCAATAAAAGCGTCGCAGCCGTAGTCGCCAAGAGATAGCAAGACCCTGGGATAAGCGGATATAAGAATGACGGGGATGTGAGAGGTCGCTTCGTTCGTTTTAATCTGGTGGCATATTTCGCCGCCATTGATTCCGGCCAAAATGTAATCAACCAAGACAAGATCAGGCTTGAACTCTTCAATAACCTTAAAAATATCGTCAGATTTATCTGCAGTCTTTACTGCAAATTTGTTGTACTCAAGAGCTGCTTCAAGGGCATCCAGCACAGCTTCATCGTCGTCGAGAATCAGGATCTTTTTCGTCATATTCATTAGATTCTAAGAAGAGTTATTTTTGAAAATTGTTTTTCATACGCTCAGGCGATCTTAAGCAGGTATTTTTTGAAGGGGTTCACATCGTCCCTGTCTAATAAAACGCTGATCCCGCTCTCTTCGTATAGAAAGTTCATGTCTTCCGCTTTCCCTTCGATGCGGAAACAGACGTCATAGCCGATTCTGGGGCCCGACAGGTTTGGTTTGGATAATACGGGTACAAGTAGTATCGCCTTCGTATCCTGGCGATTTTCGGTTTGCTTTCTTGAAAGGAGATACTTATATCCCTGGCTTCTAAGAAACTCGAGCAGATAGGGTCTCAATAGTGTTTTCATATGCTTTTCCAGTAGGTAGTACAAAGGTAGAGACAAGACCGGCCGGAAGACAAGAGTAGTAATACCCTAATTAATTAGGAAACTACCCGATTGGACTATGCGTCAATCAGCCTGTATTTAATGGCGATTTTAATCAGCTCCGCCGTGTTTTTCGCGTTCGTCTTGTCGATCAGATTCTGCCGGTGCCCTTCCACTGTCCTTCGGCTCGTATAGAGCATGTCGGCAATTTCCTTGTTGGTGTATCCTTCCGAAATTAAATGTAGTACCTCTTTTTCCCGCTTTGACAAAACGATAGACGGTTTTTTATCTTTGTAGTTATCCATGCCGGCGGATGATTTAGACAGAAACTTTAAAGAGAGTTCGGAGCAGATATAGGGCTGGCCTGACATGACATGCCGCAGGGCGTATAAGAGTTCCTCTTTTGATACACTTTTGAGAAGATATCCTTTGGCACCCATATGTATGGCTTTTATTACCTGGTCGGCCCGGTCTATGATACTTAAAATAAGGACTTTCGTTTCCGGGGCAATTTCGCGTACCTCTTCTAGCAGAGAAAGCCCGTCCAGGTCCGGCATCATGATGTCCGTGAGTAATATATCAGGAATTACGCCCCCCTTGATCTTTTCAATAACTTCGTTTCCGTTTGTGGCCTCGTCGATGATACTCAGCCAGGGCTGATCCTCCAGCAAAGCTCGAATTCCCTGTCTTACAATAAAATGATCTTCTGCTAATGTAACTTTAACCAATGCGATCCTTGAGTTTAAGTAGACCTCAAATATCTATGTTAAGATTTTCTCTTAGCTGATGGAAATATACTTGATTTTGAAAAAAAAATACCTGATTTAGGCCTGATAGCCTAATAGGCGCAGTTGCGGCACCTTTTCAGCTCAAAGGGCAGAGCCGCTCCCTCTACAAGTCCCTCTTTTTTTGCTGAACCTGGCGAAGAATTTCTGGAACGCCAGCTTGTAGTACTCAAGGTCAAACAATGCCGAGTCACTGGCCGCTTTGTACGTCAGGAAAGCTCCCAGAGGGGCCAGCACAACGATGGCGATCCACATGCCTGCTACCGGGGTGATCGTTCCTTCTTTCGCTGATTTCTCGCCGATAGTCGAAATGATATGGTAGATGAGGAAGAAGATGATCGACATCACCACAGGCAGGCCGAGCCCTCCTTTTCTGATGATGGCCCCCAGCGGTGCTCCTATGGAGAAGAGGACCAGGCAGGATACAGACAAGGTAAACTTACGGTTGTACTCTATGATGTAGCGCCTTATACTTCGTTCGTAGCTTGTGTATTCTTCTGTTCTGGCCACCAGGGTCTCAGTAACCGAGCGCGCCTCACTCTGAGCATAACTGATCGCCGAAGTACGGTCTTTAGGCGGAATAAGTTCCGTTACATTCTTGCTATACGTACTGATCTTGTCTCTTGCAATTTTAGGCATTGTTTGGTAGGAGGGGGCGAAGAGCCGGTAAGAAGGAGCAAGGTACGCCCATATGGCTTTTGCGGCACTGTCAGCTTGCCGCGTCGTTGAGTCGCCGTAGTATTTAAGCTGGCGCAGGTTGAGCATGGCATAGTTACTCTTAAACAGGCTTTCATCTGTCCGCTGCATCTTGAAGCCCGAAAGGTCAAACTTCTGTTCTGTTTCCCTGAACCTGAAGCGCGTGAACTGCTGCCGCGGGTTATACCCTTTTTCGCCGGCCCGCTCTTCATATCGTACGCCGTCTTTCAGAAGAAGTACAAGGGTCTGATCGTTATCTATCTTATACATCAGGCCCGACTTGGCGAGGATAGCCGAGATATTGCCGTTGGAGTTGGTCTGGTCGTAAATAAGAACATTATGCAGCGTGCGCCCGTCGGGGTCTTTTTTCTGCACCCGAATTGAATAGCCTTCGATGCTGTTATTGAAGATGCCCTCCTCAATAAGGAAGGCCGCCTTCTGATTCCTGACATCCCAGAGCAGCGAGCCCATCTTCAGGTTAGCTACCGGAAGCATATAATCGGAGAACAGGAACGCACCCACGCTCATCATCGAAACAAGCACAATGAGAGGAGTCATGGCTTTTTGCAGGGAGATGCCGGCCGATTTGATCGCCACCAATTCGTAGTTTTCTCCCAGGCTTCCGAAGGTCATGATAGAAGAAAGCAGCATCGCCAGAGGCAGAGCCATGGCCACGTTGGTTGCTGATGCATACCAAAGCAGCTGAAGAATAACGTACCATTCAAAGCCCTTTCCAATCAGATCGTCGATGTACTTAAAAAGAAACAGCATCAACAATACAAACATCACAATGAAAAAGGTCACAATGAAAGGACGTATAAACGCCTTAATTATGAGCAGATAGACTTTCTTCACCTTGCAAAAGTAGGGAAAATCAGCTTACACCCCTAGCACGCGGATCAAATAGTCGATCTGGTTGTCCCAGATCAGCTTTCGTTCTTCGAGCGACTCCTCCGGCACAAAGTCGGTAACGCCCAGGGCGACGTCATTTGTAAGCTCATCCTGCAGGATTTCCATCTCGAAATAATACTGCGGATCATCATCGAGCCATTTAAATCTGACAAGTTTGTTGTCTTTAGCAAGCAGGAGCTTTGCTTTATGGTCCTCTCCGTCCCATACAAAGGTGAAAATCTGGTCTTTATACGTAACTTCGTCAGCAAACCACTGCGAAAGCCCATTTGGCTCACTAAGAAAGCCAAATAGAATCTTGGGGGAGGAATTGACTTCGTACTCTAATGTAAGCTTCTTTTTTCAGACATTTTTGGTTTATGAGCAAAATTATCGCAGGGTTTTTTTAGATTTAATTTCTAAAGAAAAGTATTTTAAACTATATTTGCAACTCAATTTTGAAAGGGGGGTATAATCACCTTCTAAAGTTGAATACGGCGGGGTAGCTCAGATGGTTAGAGCGTAGGATTCATAACCCTAAGGTCGGCAGTTCGATCCTGCTCCCCGCTACAAAAAAGCCACTGAAAGTGGCTTTTTTTATTTACGACCTTGCCGGACATTTCGGATCATCTTACCACGCTATAGTTGTTGAATTACTATCATTCAAGCTCTCCCCGGCGACTTTACTGTAGGAGGTGGAGGCTAAATAAAAAAGTGCCCATTAACTAACGGCACAATCAAATTCGTTACTCAAAAGCTTTTTGGTACATGGTTTATTCATGAGGGACACAAACGCCCGAGTGAATTGCAGCGCAAAACACCTGACGCTTCCAGAGGGGTTTTGGGCATTCAATTAAAGGATCTGGAAAGTCATGAACTGATCTCCCGCAAGACCTACCCGGTCATGCCTCCGAGGGTGGAGTATAACCTTACGGAATTCGGCAAGACATTGATCCCGCTGATACACGCCATCGGGCTGTGGGGCGTAGAACACCAGGAGAAACTGAGAGAGGTTATATCCCGGCAATTTGCTTACGGTAACACTGAGGCTGAAAACTAAAGGCTTGCTGGCATAAGGTTAGCAAAAGCGCTTTTCCTGGATCTACTGTGATTTACGCATACTTTGCCTGATCTTTTCGCGGTGCTGCATTCCCCATTCCTTAAGTTCAAAAAGAACCTTCGACAGGGACTGACTATAAGAAGTTGCCTCATAAATGACCTTTACCGGATTTTCCGGATCAACTTTGCGCACGATAAATTCATTCAGTTCCAATTCTTTGAGGTCTTTCGCCAGCATTTTAGGGCCAATACCTTTCAAAACTCTCTGCAACTCACCAAAGCGTTTCGGCGATTCCGTCAGTGAGAATATTAATGCTAATTTCCATTTACCACCTAATACATACAAGGCATCGCTGATATAGCTGGCGCTGGCCGCACAAGCCTCCTCCGTGTGGACGGTCTGATCATCAAGTATTTCCATGCACAAAAGTAATCACTTCCTCCGATGGAAGCGCTTCCACGCAGGGAAGTAGGGGTGTTTCGCCCTTTAGAGACCCTAACTTAGCCGAAAGTTATGAAAGCAACAAAGATCATTTTTGGGACCACTACTCTGGTCATTGTTCTGGTCTCCTGCTTCACTTACCAGCGATCGCTTCATTCTAAAAATCAAGTTAAATAATACCATGAAAACAATTCTTCATTTAATTTCAAGTCCCCGCCAGGAAGCTTCCGTAAGTATCAAGCTGGGCCGGGCAATAGTAGAGCGCCTGCAGCAACAATTTCCAGGCAGCAGGGTGAACGAAGTAAATCTGCTGGACGAAAACATTCCTCATCTCGGTGCTCCGCATCTGCAATCATTTTTTACTCCCGAAACAGAGCTCAACTCTCAAGACCGGGAGGCAATTGCCTATTCTGACAGGGCCATTAGCCAGCTCAAGAATGCTGATATTGTCGTTCTTGGTGCACCTATGTACAATTTCACCATCCACTCTTCCCTGAAAGCCTGGATAGACCACATCGCCAGGGCAGGTAAGACCTTCCGTTATACAGACCATGGGCCTGAAGGCCTGGTTGGCGACAAGAAGGTATACCTTGCTGTAGCCTCTGGCGGCGTTTATTCTGGCGGGCCGTATGAGCCGTATGACTTCGTGGTTCCTTACCTTAAGAATATTTTGGGCTTTTTAGGCATGACCGACGTGACTGTCTACCGGGCAGAAGGGCTTAACATCCCGGTTCTTCAGGACCATGCCCTGGATGAGGCGATTGCAAACATCAACCTTGAGTGACGTGCCGTCATTGCAGCCCGGTGTTTCTAAGCTCTACAACTGCCTCTGGAAGGATCATTCAGCGTTTTAAGCGATAGTTCACCGACGGGTTGGGGGCGACTGCTTTTTGAGTATCTGCTCAATTTGCTTGACGCTCTTACAAACCACATTGAGGAAGCTGAAAGAATGCGCTGCCCCGCGGTTCAATGTATTAACGTACAGAGCGGATGATCATAAAAAATTTGCTCATGAGAAAATATTGCTTGCACGTTAGTCACGCTTAGCTGATAAGCTTTGTTGTTATTGTTTGGGTCGCGACGCAGGACGAGACAAGGGGCAGACAAACGCGAGATATGCGGGGACCCTGTTGCAGAAAGAACCGAGTCAGAACCGAGTCAGGACCGAGTCAGCACCGACTTGCCACCGAGTCAACCCGGTGCTGATCCGGTCCTGACTCGCTCTTGTTTTACTGATGTTTTTCTGTTGCACTGTCCATATCTCTCATCGGGTACGTCCCGGTCCCGCGACGGTACCTAACCGGTTAAATGCATGGCAGTGCCAGTCGCAGGGGATTCCTGTCCGTCAGAAGAAAGAGCAAATAGTTCAATAGTGAAGAGATGCGTGTCTGGCGTTAAGAGTTACTTAGCGCCCGGTCAAACGACCACCTCCCGGCACCTTTGATGAGCAGAAAGATGTTACCCAGCAGCATTGCCCAGTCTGTCCGGCTTTCGTGAAACATCTTCCAGATGCCCTGCTCGGCAAGGATCTCGACTTTGGTCAGCGTGAGTGCCGACAGCATAATGGCAATCAGCGGTACCGTGGCTAGCCGTGAAAGGAGCCCCATCAGCACCAGTGCGCCGCAAACGATTTCTGTGGTGCCTACCGCTGTTGCCCACGTTTCGGGCGAAGGCAGTCCGATCTTGCTAAAGCGCCCGGCTCCTACAGCAGCGGGGAAGAGAAATTTTTGTATGCCTTCCGACAGAAATACGGTGCCGATCATGATCCTGATGAAGATAGTTCCGGACGACCGGTCGGTTTCGAGTAGTTTTTTTATCATATGAAAAATTTAGTCGCATGCTGCACTTCCGTCTCGCTTCTAATTTAGTAATTAAGCCGATATATCTTTACCTGCCGATTATAGAATTCTTCAGGGAGAAGTGTAATTTTGCTACACAATGGAAATTCAATTGAATACAATAGAGGAAGCGATTGCGGAGCTGAAGGCCGGAAAAGTGATCATCGTAGTAGACGACGAGGATCGCGAGAATGAAGGCGACTTCGTGACAACAGCCCGCAATGTAACTCCCGAGATAATTAACTTTATGGCGTCTCAGGGCCGAGGGCTTATCTGTGCTCCCCTGAGTGAGAGCCGGTGCGATGAGTTGAAGCTGAACCCGATGGTGGGTAAGAACACCGCTCTGCACGAAACCAACTTTACCGTCTCGGTCGACCTGATCGGGAATGGCTGTACCACCGGAATCTCTGCTTCAGACCGCGCAAAAACTATCCAGGCGCTGATCAATCCGGCCACAACTCCTGAAGATCTGGGGCGTCCGGGTCATATCTTCCCGCTGAGAGCGAAGGAGGGGGAGTATTACGCCGTGCCGGGCATACCGAAGCGGTAGTGGATCTCGCCAGTCTTGCGGGTATGGAACCCGCGGGTGTTTTGGTTGAGATCATGAAAGAGGATGGTGAAATGGCCCGTCTTCCTGATCTCGTCAAAATCGCTGAGAAATTCAATCTGAAGATCATCTCAATCAAAGATCTGATCACCTACCGGCTGCAAACCGAAACGCTGATCACCAAGGATGTCTCGGTTAACCTCCCTACAGAATGGGGCGATTTCCAGATGGTAGCCTATACCCAGATCAATACCGGCGAACACCACCTGGCCCTGATCAAGGGCGAATGGGAAGCTGACGAGCCAGTCCTTGTACGCGTTCACAGTTCCTGCGTTACGGGCGACATCTTCGGATCCTGCCGCTGCGACTGCGGTCCGCAGCTTCATAAGGCCATGGAAATGATCGATAAGGAGGGGAAAGGCGTGGTGATCTACATGAACCAGGAAGGCAGAGGCATCGGACTGATCAATAAGCTCCATGCTTATAATCTGCAGGAGCATGGTTTTGACACCGTGGATGCCAACCTGAAGCTTGGCTTCAAGATGGATCAGCGCGACTACGGCATCGGGGCTCAGATCTTACGTAGCCTTGGCATCACCAAGATGCGCCTGATGTCCAATAATCCGACCAAGAGAGCCGGACTAATTGGTTACGGACTCGAGATCGTAGAGAATGTCCCAATCGAAATAAAATCGAACAAGCATAACGAGAAGTACCTCACAACGAAACGCGACAGGATGGGGCACACCATCCTCGGTGAACATCTTAATGGAAGCGTCGGATAACCCGGCGCTTTTTTATTTCGATCTTTTACTGCTCTCTTCGCGGCCAGGAAGTACAGCTGAAGGGCTGGTAGCCGGGGTGACAGGCGATGGCGAGGGGATAGGACCCTGATTCCTTCTTTCGTCTCTTCTGCGCTGTCCCACCAGAGCGCGCAGGAACTCTCCGAATGTCTCAAAATCCTGCCTGTATACCAGTCCCAGCGCACTTATATAATCCTGCTCGGGAGTAGGGCTAAGGAAATTCCGGTTGTTCAGCCTGTTTGATACCCGGGCTGTCAGACTCCCATCTTTGTTGATCAGATAAAGCATCTCCGCATCCCTTGTCACCGTGTTTCCAATGAAATTGTAGTCGTTCACGTCCGCACGCCGGTCTGTCACCCCTGCTGTTAACATCAGCCGGTCATTCAGGAAGCGGAAGGACGCGCTCGCCTCGTTCAGCGAACGAATGTTAAGGTCTACAAAGTTGAGGTTGAGCCACTGAGCCAGGATATTATTAAATTGGTTGACAAACAGCTCGGTGGTTGCCGAGATCAGGGTACTGTTCACCGCCTGTACATTTACCCCTCCCGTATTGGGAGAAAAGGACCTTCTGACAATCAGACTCAGGGCCTGCGTATTCTTGTTGTTTACATCGCTGAAGTAACTTTGCAGCTCATCTTTGATATTGGCGTCGGAGGGAAAATTGATGTCGAACGAGATGTCGGGCCGCGAAAGGTTGCCGCTGAGGTTCATGATCGCTTCTGTTTGCACTCTTCCCTCGCGGTCGGCGCGGCCTGCTGCTGTATATAGCGGGCGAATATCGGTTCTCAGGGCATAAATCGCTTTCAGGTTAATTAGCGCGTCGGCAGGGTCGCCCGTCCACCTGATGGACCCGCCCTGGCTGAGGTCAAAGATCTTATTGATAAAGTCCTGAGCCGTAAACTGGAATTTCCCGCTTGAGATCAGGTAATCGCCATACATCTCAAAGTCGCCCTGGCTCGTGATCTTCATGTTGATATTTGCGTTTCCGCGGCCGTTCAGTCTTCCCAGGTTGGTGAAGATGTTCACGATCGTGTTTTCGTCAACGCTCATGTCAATATTGAGCACCAGGCCGGGGAGGAAGAAAGACTGGTTTTTGGGCTTAAATGTCGAATCTTTAGCGACGAAAGAGATGAAATCGTTGTTGGCAACAGTTTCGGACGAATTCAGCGGGATATTAAAGACAGTTCCGTCTTCAGCCTTTGCATTAATATCGATCCTCATGTTGTCGGTAGGCCCTTTAAACCGGAAAGTGCCGGTGGCAAAAGCAGTACCATAATACAGGGGATTGTCTCTTGCCGTAGTGTTAAGTGCCATGAACTTGTTCGCCCTTACGGTCACGTCAATGTTCGGATTCCCCGGATTTCTCATATCGACCGTTCCGTTGGCGGTCGCTTTGTTGTTCTTAATGTCGGTCAGCTGCAGTCCGTTCAGGTTAATGACGCTGTTTGATACTGTCACCTCATCAGTAATGATATACGGCGTTTTCAGGTAGTTGACGGTAAGCTTTCCCTTGTTCAGGCTGAGCGTTCCGTTTATATGGGGGTCAAAAATATTCCCTGTTACTTTAAGGCGTGCGGAGACTTTTCCGCTCACGTCAGAAACAAGGTGGCGGATAAAAGGCTGAAAGATGACAAGCTCGTTGTCGTCCATGGTAAGCGTAAGGTCAAGTGTGTTATGTGCAGCTCCCGCATTATAGGTCCCCGCCACATTCATTGTATTCCTTCCGTCCTTGTCAATGTCCATATCCACATCAACCAGCTTGCTTTCGTTGTCCAGGCTGGCATTCAAACGGAGATTTCCGATGTAGATCTGATTCATAGCCAGCGAGTCGACCTTTAGTTCCGACTCGATATTGGGCTTTTTCATGGCTGCCAGCAGGCTGATATGCCCGTTCATCTCGCCGGTAGCCGTAATGCCCGCACCCCTGATGAGCGGGTTAAATGTTGCTACCTTAAACTTACTGAAGTCGACATTCAGCTTATCCTCATTCTTTTTGGAAATGACGCCGTCGATCGTCAGCAGCTGCTCATCCCGGCTTAACTCAAAATGCTGCACGAAGATCTTGTCCTGATCAAATCTGAATTTCACTTGTTCGGGTACTTTCCACACCTCCCGGTTAATGATCACGTCCGAGGGGAGGATACTTAATCGGGCAAGGGTATCGCGCCCGAATTCAATCAGCCCGTTTAAGTCGAGCTGGTTGGTTGCATCTTTATCCGACAGCTTTACGTTGAGTGCCAGGCTGTCGTCGTGAATGATATTTGCAATGTTGATGTTCTTAATGTAGAGGCTGTCTGTAAAGTCAACCCGGTCGGCTGTCAGGAATACGTTGAGCACGTCTCTGCCTGCTGATTCATCGAGAATGAAGTTGTTCACCTTCACCTTGCCGAACTGGATCAGGGGGCTGGAGCCATTTAATGCCGCAATGCCCTCGGCAGAAACGAAGTGTCCGTAGAATACCGCGCCCTCCGGTATTTTCAGGTCGGGCATAACAAGCATGCCGATCGGCCCAAAGTCCTTTAATCGCAGGTAAAAATTGAAGTTCTGATTACCATGCTTTACAATGGTGGTATGGAGGGACGGAATGTACCTCTTTACCACGGTTTTGAAGTAGGAAGGCAGGGTGTTGAGATCAAACTCCCCGCGGATATTGGTTTCCAGCAGGTCAGAGTTAACAGCAAGGATACGCGAAGGCCCGGTCCCGGAAGCAGAAACGTCTATAGCGCTTACAAGGAGCGAGGTGTCGGGGTTGGTGAGCCGGAGATGCGTCAGGTTGAGCTTACCCTGCACATTGTTAAGATCATTGCCTTTAAAGTTGGCTGTAAAGCGTGTTTCAGCGGAAATGGTATCCCGCGTAAATCCGAGCCTGTGAAGGCGCGCAAGGCCAATATCGGCGCTGAAATTAAACTCAGGAAGGGCACTGTTCATATTGATCCGCCCCTTAAAGCCCAGTTTCAGGTTTGGGTCGTTGATGTTGACGTCGCCGTTGAACAGCTTGTTGGAGACGCCTCCGTTCACTTTGATGTTCCGGTACTGATATTTGTTGAACACAATGTAGGCGGCATTCAGGTCAATATTGTCCTTCAGCTGGTCGAGGTTCAGACCTTGTCCTTTTATGTCTGCAGAGAACGAGGCTCTTCCCAGCCTGGCTTCACCCACCAGCGCTCCTATATCGAAGTCGCTCGCCTTAATGGTCCCTGAATAGGCTGACCTGCCATTTAAATTCATGCGCACGTCAGGTACTACACGTCCCAGGCTTGTTTTAAGTTCTCCTGATGCCCTGAAATCCTTGATGAGCCCGGTAAACCGGCCCTTGAAGTACACGTTCCCCAGCCGCTGGGTAATAGCCGGAACAATGGCAGACTCGCCGCTTAAACTCTTCAGCACCAGGTTCGCATCACGCTCGTTGGTCGAAAGCTGATCAAGCTTCAGGTCGAGGAAGGTCTTGTTGATGTAGGGAAGCCCCTTTATGTTGAAGTTTCCTTTGATGTAAGTTGCCTGCCCTGCCTTGATAGCGAAATTACGCGCTTTGATATTCCTGACGTACCCGCTCAGATGGCCACTGGCCTGTACCCTCGCGTTCATGAAGTCGATGGCGTCGGTGAAGAAGGAGATATCTTTCGAATTGATCGTCACATTTTTGAATCGCGTCTGAACGAATACGCGGCTTGTGAAGTTGTTGAAGTCTGAGAACTTGGAGTACCTCATGAGCAGGTAGTCGCGTATCCGCGTGGTGGGAGTCTCGAGCAGGAGCCTCTTAAACTCCATTTTATTGCTGTCGATGGTGGCGTCGGCACTCAGGTTCTTCAAATAAAAGCCGCTTTTCTCGCGGAAGTTCATGTTCCTGACAGAAGCCTTGAAGAGGTGGTTCTTCGTGTCGAGGTTCAGAATCGAGGTATTTAGCTGATAGAGAAGTATATCGTCGAAATTAATGCCCTTAACTTTCGAGTCATTGTTATAATTCCGGTACCTCAGGGCTAAGTTGTTGAGGACGATGCGGTCGAAGGTAATATCATAAGGCCGCTTTGAAGGCTTTTTCTTCGGATTGGGCTTACCAGAATCGAAATAGTTGATTATAAACTGAAGATTCGTTTTCCCGTCTTTGTATTCCTTCAGGAAGAATTTTCCGTTGTCGAGCTGAGCAGTATTAACGGATATTTTCCGCAGGCGTAATGACAGCAGATTGAGGTCAACCGTAAGCCTTGGAGCCGACAGAAGGGTATCTTTGTCCAGGTCCTGTACATAAAGCCCTTCGAGTACTACCGACTTAAAAGGCCGGATGTAGAGCGAGCTGATCTCGATCCTGGTGTTCAGCTCTTTGGAAAGGTAGCGTGCCGACCGTTTGGCGACATAGGTCTGCACCGGCTTAAACTGCAGCGCGATAATAAGAGACGCTGCCAGCAGGATGATTACCGACAGGACCCAAAGCGTTATTTTCAGTACTTTTTTAATAGTTTTGCAGTTTAATTAGTAACAACAATAAATTAAAAATCCGGTTTGGCTACAATCCTTGCTATCGAATCATCCTGCGACGAAACCTCTGCAGCTATCTGTAAAGACGGTAAAATCCTGTCAAATATTATCGCTACCCAGGCAGTTCATCAAAAATACGGAGGTGTAGTACCGGAGCTTGCCTCACGGGCACATCAGCAAAATATCATCCCTGTTGTACAGGAGGCTGTTGCGGCTGCAAAAATAAGTAAAAAAGACATTGATGGAGTTGCTTTTACGCGCGGGCCGGGTCTTCTGGGTTCACTGCTTGTGGGCACTTCCTTTGCCAAGGCTTTTGCGCTTGCCAATTCGCTGCCCCTGATAGAGGTCAACCATATGCAGGCCCATGTGCTGGCTCACTTTATTGACGATCCGAAGCCCTCGTTCCCCTTTCTGTGCCTGACTGTCTCCGGCGGACATACGCAGATTGTGCTGGTGAAAAATTATTTTGATATGGAGATTGTCGGGGAGACGAACGACGACGCAGCAGGAGAGGCTTTCGACAAGACGGCAAAGATCCTGGGCTTGCCCTATCCGGGAGGACCTCTCATTGACAAGTATGCCAGAGAAGGGAACCCCCATGCTTTTGCCTTTCCGGAACCGCAGATCACCGGACTGGATTTCAGCTTTAGCGGCCTGAAAACGTCCATCCTTTATTTCGTTCGCGACAGGCAGAAGGAGGATCCTGCGTTCCTTGAAAAGAATATGGCCGATATCTGTGCATCTGTGCAGTACCGGATCATTACCATCCTGCTCAATAAGCTCCGCAAGGCGGCCCGGCAGTACCGCATCAGCGATGTGGCAATTGCAGGAGGCGTCTCAGCCAATTCAGGCCTGCGGACTATGCTGCAGGAAGCGGCTGAGAAGAACGGATGGCAGGTCTTTATCCCCGCGTTTCAGTACTGTACAGATAATGCTGGCATGATTGCCATTGCCGGCTATTACAAGTACCTCAATCACGACTTTGTTGATCAGGACGTAGCTCCTATGGCAAGGATGAACTTTTAATCCTATACTATGCTTGCACCCACTTTGATATTTGCGATTGTTTTTGTTCTGCCTCTCCTGGCCTTCTATTTCTACGTTGCGCTTCGGGATCGCAACAAGAACCGGATGGCGGGTATTGCGGTGATTGTGGCCCTCTTTATCCTGGGAGCAATTATTGCCTACTTTGTTAACCGCGGAAAAGGAGGATAGCTCTTGGAAGGCCGGCCTCAAATCAGGAAAGCGATTGTAATAGGCGCGGGGATAGGCGGAATTGCTGCATCTGTCCGTCTGGCGGTGAAGGGGTACGCTGTGGATGTTTTCGAATCAAACGCTTACCCCGGAGGAAAGCTTTCTGAATTCGGAAATCAGGGGTTCCGCTTTGATGCCGGTCCCAGTCTTTTCACGATGCCTCAGTACGTTGACGAGCTGTTTGAACTGGCCGGGAAAGATCCCCGGGATTATTTCAACTACCAAAAGCTCGACATGATATGCCGGTACTTTTATGAAGACGGTACCCGGATTTCTGCCTGGGCAGATCCGCTTGCCTTTGCCAATGAAATAGCGTCGCGGACGACCGACAGCGCTGAGTCTGTGAGGCGCTTCATGCAAAAGAGCGAAGAGATCTACCGCATTACCCACCACGTGTTCCTTGAGCGTTCCCTTCACAAACTGAACACGTATTTACGCGCCGATACGCTAAGGTCGGTTCTCGAGTTTCCTAAAATTGACCCCTTCAGGACCATGAATGGCGCTGTGGAGGATTTTTTTAGCGATAGCAAGACCCGCCGCTTTTTTAACCGGTATGCTACATACAACGGCTCGGACCCTTATCGTGCTCCTGCCACGCTGAATGTGATCCCCCATCTCGAGCAGCATTATGGCGCGTGGTTTCCTGAAGGGGGAATGTTCGCTATTACGCGCTCTCTGGTGCAACTGGCTGAAGAGATGGGCGTCAGATTTCATTATAATACGCCGGTGAAGCAGGTGCTGCTCGGCGGAAATCAGGTGAAAGGCGTACAGACGGAGGAGGGCGACTTTTTTGCAGAAGTGGTGGTCTCGAATATGGACGTCTGGTTTGTGTATCAAAAGCTGCTCAAGGGGATTCCCCCGCCAAAGAGGACACTCAGGCAGGAGCGGAGCAGCTCTGCCCTTATTTTCTACTGGGGCATTGGAAGAACGTTTGATGAGCTTGATCTTCATAATATTTTCTTTAGCGAAGACTACCGCGAAGAGTTCAGGTATATATGGGATCAGCAGTCTATTTGTGCCGATCCGACGGTTTATGTGAATATCAGTTCGAAGTATGAAAAGAGTGATGCACCTGAAGGTTGTGAAAACTGGTTTGTGATGATCAATGTGCCGGCAAACAAAGGTCAGGACTGGGACCGGCTGATCCAAGAAGCCAGAGAGCATATCATTCAAAAGCTAAGCAGGAATCTGGGTACTGACATTGGCGCCCTGATCCGCACGGAGAATATCCTTGATCCCCGCAGCATCGAGTCGCTGACCTCCTCCTATCAGGGTGCCCTCTATGGTACCAGTTCGAACAGCCGGTTTGCTGCATTTCTTCGCCATCCTAATTTTTCGGGTGCCGTAAAAGGACTCTTTTTTACCGGGGGAAGTGTTCATCCCGGAGGCGGAATCCCGCTGGCGCTGCTCTCTGCCCGCATCGCCGTTGAAAACGTCGGCTAGACTGTGTCAAGATTTCAACAACCTGACCGGGGATTGCCGAAAATTTGATACCTTCGTGCTTGTCAATCAGAACGATAAGCGATGCCGGAATTCTCTCATTTACACGTACATACCCAATTTTCTTTATTAGACGGAGCTGCTGATATCTCCAAGCTTTACAAGAAGGCGGCTGCGGATGGAATGAAGGCGCTGGCTATTACCGACCACGGTAATATGTTCGGTGTTTTCAAGTTTGTGGCCGAAGCAGGCAAGCACAACGTAAAGCCTATTGTAGGTTGTGAATTTTACGTGGTAGAGGACAGGCATAAGAAGCAGTTCACCAAGGAAAACAAGGACGTCAGATTTCACCAGCTGTTCCTTGCCAAGAACGCACAGGGGTATAAGAACCTTGTTAAGCTTTGTTCCTTTGGCTACATGGAAGGGCTGTATAGCAAGTGGCCCCGTATTGACAAGGAACTTATTCTGAAGTACCATGAGGGTCTTATCGCCACCAGCTGCTGTATCGGTGCGTCTGTACCTCAGGCCATCCTCCGTAAAGGAGAAGAGGAGGCAGAGAAAGAACTGAAGTGGTGGCTCGATCTGTTCGGTGAGGACTACTACATCGAGTTGCAGCGACATGATATTCCCGACCAGCTGATCATCAACGAGACCCTGCTGAAGTTTGCAAAAAAGCATAACGTAAAGGTGATCTGCTCAAACGATTCGCATTATGTGGATCAGCAGGATGCCAATGCACACGATATCCTCCTCTGCGTGAACACCGGCGACTTCCAGAGTACGCCTATTGCCACAGATGAAGAGGGCGGGAAAGGCTACCGTTTCGGTTTTCCGAACGACCAGTTTTATTTCAAGACCCAGGCTGAGATGGCTCAGCTGTTCCACGATGTGCCTGAGTCTCTCGACAATACCAACGAGATTGTGGATAAGGTGGAGCACCTGAAGCTGAAGCGCGATATCATGCTTCCGAACTTCCCCATTCCGCAGGAGTTCAAGGTGCACGTCGATGATACACTGAACCAATGGGAGTACCTGCGCCACCTGACCATGACCGGCGCTCACCAGCGCTATTCGGAAATTACCCCCGACATTCAGGAACGTATTGACTTCGAGCTGAATACCATCAAGATCATGGGCTTCGCCGGATACTTCCTCATCGTGTCAGACTTCATCAAAGCAGGAAGGGATCTCGGCGTATTTATCGGTCCGGGTCGTGGATCGGCTGCAGGTTCTGCTGTCGCCTACTGCATTGGAATCACCAATATCGACCCCATCAAGTATAACCTCCTGTTCGAGAGGTTCCTGAACCCCGACCGTAAGTCGATGCCGGATATCGATACCGACTTCGACGACGAAGGCAGGCAGAAGGTAATTGACTACGTGGTAGACAAATACGGCAAGAATCAGGTTGCCCAGATCGTTACATACGGTTCGATGGCAGCCCGTACCAGTATACAGGACGTGGCGCGTGTGCTGAACGTGCCTCTGCCCGAAGTAAGTGCTCTTAAAAAGCTTGTACCCGAGACTCTGGGCATTACACTGAAGGAGGCATTCAATCAGGTAGACGAACTGAAAGAGATCCTGAAAGGCGATGACCTGAGAGCAAAAGTGCTGAAGGAGGCAGAAAAGCTGGAAGGTTCTATCCGGAATACCGGGGTGCACGCCGCCGGTATCATCATTGCCCCGGAAGACCTTACCAATATTATTCCGGTAGCAACAGCCAAAGACTCCGACCTGCTGGTTACCCAGTTTGACGGGCGTGTGATAGAGGATGCAGGGGTAATCAAGATGGACTTTCTGGGTCTGAAGACCCTCACCATCATCAAGGATGCCCTGCGGATGATCAAGCAGAATCATGGCGTAGACATTGACATCGATTATATCCCGCTTACAGACGAGAAAACTTTTGAACTTTATCAGAAGGGCGACACCAACGGAACATTCCAGTTTGAAAGCGGCGGGATGCAGATGTACCTCCGTGAATTAAAGCCGGATAAGTTTGAAGACCTGATTGCAATGAACGCCTTGTATCGTCCGGGGCCAATTGAATACATTCCTAATTTTATCGCCCGTAAGCATGGCCGGGAGCAGGTAACGTATGACCTTCCCGATATGGAGGAGTACCTGGCCGATACCTACGGGATCACGGTATACCAGGAGCAGGTGATGCTTCTGTCGCAGAAGCTGGCCAACTTTACCAAGGGGGATGCCGACGTGCTTCGTAAGGCCATGGGTAAGAAGGACCGGAAGACCCTGGATAAGCTGAAGCCGCAGTTCATCGAGAATGCAAAAGCCAAGGGTCATGATGAAAAGGTCCTGGAAAAGATATGGACCGACTGGGAAGCCTTTGCTTCGTATGCGTTCAACAAGTCGCACTCCACCTGCTACGCCTTCGTTGCCTATCAGACGGCGTATCTCAAGGCCCATTATCCGGCAGAATACATGGCTGCCGTGCTTAATAACCAGAACAATATTGAGAAGATCTCTTTCTTTATGGAGGAGAGCCGTAAGATGGGTATCCCCGTTCTGGGGCCCGATATTAATGAATCGGGACTGAGTTTCGGTACCAACAAGAAAGGGGAGATCCGTTTCGGGATGTCGGGTATTAAAGGCGTGGGAGAAAAGGCGGTGGAAAGTATCATCGAGGAGCGGATTGCCAACGGGCCTTACGAGAGTGTTTGCGATTTTGCCCGCAGGGTGAACCCCAGGACGGTTAATAAGAAGGTTTACGAAAATCTGGTGTACAGCGGCGCCTTCGACTGTTTCGGCTTTCATAGGGCCCAGTTCTTTACCAATCCCGAGAATAGCCAGATGAACGGCATAGAGCGGTTGATCAAGTATAACAACGACTATCACAACAGCCAGAATAATTCGCAGGCCTCGTTGTTTGGCGGTACCTCAGATGAGGCCATTCCTGAGCCTCAGCTTCCCGAATGCCCTGAGTGGGGGCTGATAGACCGCTTGAAATTTGAGAAGGATATGATCGGGATCTACCTCACCGGACACCCTCTTGATAACTATAAGTTTGAACTGGAGAACTTCTGCTCGCACCGGATTAAGCACCTCGCCCTGATCAAGGCTGCAAGGGAAGGAGAAATGGAAGAAGAAGAGCGCGAAGAGTTCAATAAGATCAGGAACAGGGAAATCGTAGTGGGGGGACTGGTTTCAAATGCCCAGCACCGGACGACAAAGACCGGCAAGCCTTTTGGATCCATGGTGCTGGAAGACTACAGTAATTCCTTCGAAATTGTGATGTTCGGCGAGGAATATGTGAAGCACAAGCTTTTTTTTGCCGACGGATACTTCTTGCAAGTGAGGGGACTGGTGAGCGAGAGGTTTAAGCAAAAGGATAACTGGGATTTCAAAGTCACCCAAATTACCCTGCTTTCTGAACTGAGAGATAAGATGGCCAAGTGTCTGACTATTCAACTGCCCCTTCATGAGCTTTCTGAAAGTTTCATCGTTGAGATGGATAACATGGTGAAGGCCAATGAGGAGCAGAACCCCAGCCGGAACTGCCTGCTCAAATTTGCCGTGTATGATATGGAGGAAACTATTTCTGTGGAGATGCCATCGAAAAATGTGCGTATTTTCCCGAGTAATGAATTTTTAGAGAAGTTGTTGGTGAAAAATCTTACTTTTAAGCTCAACTAAAAAACACATTACTAAACATGAAAAGAATCCTTATCGCCGTAGCGGTGCTTGCTATGAGCTCATTTACGGCCTCATCCCAAACTAAAGGTACTAGTATGGTCGGTTTCGGTATTAGCTCGCACAAGGTGAAATCTGACTACGTTGCTTCTGACTGGCAGGATAGTGAACTCAAAACCAACAATTTCTCCTTAAGTTACGGCGTTTTTGTAAAAGACAATTCTAAGATTGAGCTGACCGGGACCTACGGAAAATCTTCCCAGGAGTACAGTTCCACCAACTCATACGAAACGAAGAGCTACGGTGGTTCGCTGAGCTATCAACATTATTACCCACTGCTAAAGAAGTTTTACGCTTTTGCCGGTGGACTCGGAGCATACAGGTATTCAAAGAGTGAGCAAGTCGATGGTTCCGCTCGTCCTACAACCTATAAAGGAAACTTGTATGGAGTGGGCGCCTACGGAGGTGCGACTTATTTTCTCTCTAACAGATTTGCATTCGAAGCTCAGCTCCTCTCAGCCTCTTTCTATTATGAAAAAGTAAACCAGGGCGGCCCGCAGACTTCAACGAAGAGAACATCCTTTGATGTATCGACCAGCGGTGCTATCAACGACTTGTCGTTCAAGATCTATTTTATGTTTTAATCATTTCCCTGTCAGAATGTCCGCTTCTGCTTGTGGTAAGATTATTGTATAGTTAAATTTGATTTTCAACTCTTGTAAAATATTTTAAAATGGCTATAGAAATAACAGACGCAAACTTCGAAGAAGTGGTGCTGAAATCAGACAAACCTGTTTTGGTTGACTTTTGGGCAGAATGGTGCGGCCCCTGTCGCATGGTCGGTCCTGTTGTTGAAGAATTATCAAAGGAATATGAAGGGCAGGCGGTTGTTGGTAAGGTAAATGTGGATCATAACCCGGGTGTTTCTATGAAGTTCGGAATCCGCAACATCCCAGCTCTTCTGTTCTTCAAGAACGGAGAGATCGTAGATAAGCAGATCGGCGCTGTTCCAAAGTCAGTACTCAACGACAAGCTTGCAAAGCAGCTCGCTTAACCTTAATCAGGTAAAATGAAATAAAAAAACCGGCTTCTCGCCGGTTTTTTTCTTGAAAGTCTATTGGTTATTGAAGGGCCAGGAAGAACCTTCAAGCATCTTTCATCCCCGTTTGAGTGCCCAGCTCATGAACGGCTTTTTTATATACAACCCAGGAGAATATGGATAAGGACTTTTTATCGGGCGACTTCGTCGGCGACAGCGGCTCCATTAATCTCGATCTGCTGGCCCGTCAGGTGGTGGAGGGCTTCATTACCGGGCTGCATAAGAGTCCCTTTCATGGTTTTTCAGTTGAGTTTGCTGAGCACCGGCTTTATAACAGCGGCGACTCGGTAAAGGATATCGACTGGAAATTATACGGGCGGACAAACAAGATGTTTGTGAAGCGCTTTGAAGAGGAGACCAACCTGCGTTGCCAGCTGGTGCTCGATATTTCTTCATCCATGTACTACCCCAGGGAAAACTTTAACAAGCTCATCTTCTCCGCGTGTTCTGCCGCTTCTCTGATCCATTTGCTCAAAAAGCAGCGCGATGCGTTCGGCTTAACCTGCTTCGATGAGAAGATGACGTTTACCTCTCCGGCAAGGTCTACTGTCGCCCATCAAAAATTTCTGTTTGGCCAGCTTGAGAATGTGATGAAGCAGGATGGCCGTCAGGCAGGCACGGCCCTGAGCCAGACGCTGCATGAACTATCAGAGATCCTGCATAAGCGCTCCATGGTGATCATCTTCACCGATGCACTGGAATCTGCTGACCAAGCAGGCGGCGCGCCGGCGCTTTTCAGTGCGCTGCAGCATCTTCGCCACAATAAGCACGAGGTGGTGCTCTTTAACGTGCTCGATCACCGCCATGAAATTCAGTTTGATTTTGAAAACAGACCGTATCAGTTTATTGATATGGAAACCGGGCAAACGCTGAAAGTTCAGCCCTCGCAGATAAAAGATCAATACATTAAAGCGATGGAAGCGTTCAGGCATGAGCTGCAGCTGCGTTGCGCGCAGTACCATATCGACCTGGTTGATGCAGACATAGCGAGCGGTTTCTCGCAGATCCTCCAGGCTTACCTCATCAAACGCAGCAGAATGAAGGGCTGAGAGAGAAAAGCTCTTGTTTCATACCTCAATCGGAATGCCTACCGTAACTCTCGTTCCGTGATTGACTTCAGAGGTGATGTCGACACTGATGTTATGGAATACGGCGATACTTTTAACGATGGCGAGGCCCAGACCGTGACTGTCACTTTCTCTTGAACTTAATTTTTCGAAGCGGTTAAATGCCTTTGATATCATGTCTGTACTCATGCCAATTCCCTCATCCTCAATTACAACCTCGTATATTCCCCGTGAAACATGGTCGCTCACCTTTATACTTCCTTCCTGCCTGTTATACTTGATGCCATTGTTTACGATGTTGACAAACAGCGTATGCATCAGCGCTTTGTTGCCAGGGAAGATGAACTCCTCTTTCAGCTCGTTCACAAAGTGAATGTCTTTTAACACGAAACGGTCTTCGAGGTCTTCCTTCACCTCCTCCAGCACCTCTCTGATGTTCACACGATCTGTTTTTTGGTATTGATTGTTCTCTATTTTAGAGATCAGCAGGAGGCTGTGCACAATGGAGCGGAGCCGGTTCAGGGTCTTTAGAGATGCGATGATCTTCGACTCGCTGGCTTCACTGATGTTTTCCTCCGCCAGCATGTTCTCCAGCCGGGTGCTAATAACCGAAACAGGCGTGAGCAGCTCATGCGAAACATTTGAGATGAATTGCTTTTGCGTGAGGAACTGCTGGGTTATTTTTCTCATCAGGCCGTTGATGCTCTCGTCAAGGTGCCTGAAGTCATAGGTTGTGGTTCTGACCGGCTGGTAGTCAAACTCAGTGGGCTCATCTACCTTGTTGATCTTCTGTTCGATGATCTTATAGAAAGGCGAAAGCAGGTAGCTGGTGAAGGCGTAGTCGGTCAGGAACGTGATAATGGCCGACAGAACAAGCGCGATCAGCGTGAGCAGAAGGATGGTGGTTTTTAGCTGTTTCATCGCTGAAACGGTTTCCCCTATTTCGAGCCGGTAGTAGTCTTTTCCGTACTTAAAGTGGCTCACCAGGATCAGATATTCTCCCTCATGGCCTTCTATTTCCCTTGTGCTGGTGACAAAGCGCTCGCTCCTCCCGTTCCTGATCCTGACAGGGCCGGTCTTACTCAGGATGATGTATTCCTCCTTCAGAATGTTGTAATCGGTGAAGGTTTTTTCCGCTTCTAATAGCTCTGTGATCTCGTTTTTGGAAATGTTCTTAATGAGCTTCTCCTGTTTGTCAAGGATGCGCTGTTTGAGATGGCCAAGCGAAATCTTGTCGAGAAAGATCACGATCACGGCGGCCAGCAGGACGATGATGGCAACCTTGATGATCAGGTTGTACAGGATCAGTTTTATTTGAAGCCTCATAGGATCAGAGGTTAATGCGGTAGCCTATGCTCCTTACTGTTTCAAGCCAGTCTACCTCCGCGTATTGAGCCAGTTTCTTTCTCAGGTTTTTAATGTGGACGTTGACGAAATTAGAATCGGAGTTGATTTCAAGGATGTCGCCCCAGACGTGCTCGGTAAGGGTAGTTCTGGGAATGACCCGGTTTTTGTTGAGCGTCAGATAGTAGAGGATCTCAAATTCCTTGTTGGTAAGGCTGATCCGGTTGTTATCATAACAAACTGTCCGGTTCTCAATGTCCAGTACGAAGCCATGGATGTTGATCTGGTTTTTCTTAAGGTTGTGCTTCCGGCGTGTAATAGCATGCATTCTGGCCAGCAGCTCAGAGAGAGCAAATGGCTTGGGCAGATAATCATCTGCCCCGTGCTCCAGTCCCTCTACCCGGTCTTCAACCGCGTCGCGCGCCGTCAGTATGATCACGGCATCTTCCCTCCCCGGCATTTCTTTCAGTTCTTTCAGCAGGTCCAGCCCGTTCCCATCCGGAAGGCCCAGGTCGAGAAGGATAAAGTCATAGGTGTTCACGAATATCTTCTCGCCGGCACTTGCCTTCTTCCTGGCGTGCTCCGTGAGGTATCCTTCCTTGCTCAGGAATTCATCTATTTCGAGAGCCAGTCCTTTTTCGTCTTCAACGATCAGTACGTTCATGATTGCAACAAGTATATGACAAATGTACTTTAAGTTTTTTAAAGCGCTTTACCATGACTGGGTATTATTGGCGGCGCGGTGACCGCCGGGCAGATCTCATCAGGCCTGTGCGGGTTATATACAGGTTCTTTTCAACTATATTTCTTGTTCGCTTTTGGTGAGGGATGGCTAAGGGGTGAGTGCGGACTGACTGCGGATTTTAGCCGTGAAATCCGGAGGTGACCCGCACTCAACCCGGACTCACCCCGCACTGGAAGTATCGCTGAAACAAATCTGAATCGATGTAAAGGTATCGCTTTGGCGAACAACTGAAAAACAGCCTTGCCAGAATCAAATATAAGAGATTGCTGCAATCAAATCAAGCAGGAGCTCCTGTTATTATATCTCTTTTTAGCGCGGACTGAGTGACAGGTGGGCAGGTGTAAACGATGTGTTAAAAACGTTGTTTACTTCTTGTTATTCAATTAGCAATGATGCTAACTTAGTGTGGTTTAATTAATACTTTTTGCACATGAGAATTCCTATTGAACGAGTACCGGTTAAAGTATATCCCGATTCTAAGCGGGTGATAGCAAGGTTTTTTTTAATGGGGAGGAGCGGGCTAAAGAAGTGATCCAACGGGTGATGGCAATTGAGGAGGAGAACATCTTTGGAATTGTGTCTCCCATTTTGCAGGAATATTCGAAGCGGCATCGCAATATAACGCGTTTGCTTCACCGGCATTGTAACAAGTTAAAGCACCTGTTTGATGAACTTGCTATAGACTACGACGAGGTAAAGCCCTACCGGCGCCTGCTGATCGGCTCTTATTTTACACACGAGTACTCCATCGAGTCGGCTGCGTTTTTTAATCCCTCCATCGTGGAGGACCCCGACCAAACCGACCTGGAGGAAGGGGAAAAAAGGCTCATCATTAGCTTCCGGGCTGTGGGCGAAGGACATATTTCCTCCATCGTGTTCAGGAAAGCGCTGATCGATAAGCATAATAACATCCATGTGATCCCGGTAGGTAATTATATTGATGAAGCGGAAGTCATAAGAAACGCACGGTATAACAAAGAGCTCTTTTTTGAGAAGGCAGCAGCTTCTCTGATAGACCGGGAGGTGCTGACAGAGATCGAGAAGCGGCTGGATGAACATTTTGAATATTCTACCCTGCGAAAATTGATCATGGAGGTGCAGCAGCTTGAAGATGATGAATACAAGAAGCTGCAGTATGAGAAGCTGTTGTGGCTGTCTGATTCTTATTACGAGATGGTGTTTTCCCTTGATACCGATATTACTGACCGCGTTATTTTTCCATTCTCTGAGCTGGAGCGCAAGGGGATTGAAGATGCCCGTTTTGTGAAGTTCACTGAGGATGACGGACATGTAAGGTATTATGCTACCTATACTGCTTTTGACGGGACGATGATCATGCCCAAACTGCTGGAGACAAGCGACTTTTACGACTTTAAAATAAAGCCTCTTTTTGGCAACGGGGCGCAGAATAAGAATCTGGCCTTGTTTCCGCGGAAGGTGAACGGCAATTATGTGATGATGTCGAGGATTGACGGGCAGAATAATTACATCATGTACTCGAAAAACATTACCGTATGGCAAGAGCCGATCCTGCTTCAGAAGCCAAAGTATTGCTGGGAGTTCGTGCAGATGGGTAACTGTGGCTCGCCCATTGAGACCGAGGACGGATGGCTGGTGATCACTCACGGAGTGGGGCCGATGAGGAGGTATTGTCTCGGTGCGAGCCTTCTGGATCTCGACAACCCCAGCCGGGAGATCGGGCGGCTCAGGGAGCCTTTGCTCGTGCCCAATCCTGATGAGCGGGAAGGATATGTACCCAATGTGGTGTACTCATGCGGCTCGATCATCAATAACGGGAAACTGATCATTCCCTATGGCTTGTCGGATTATTCCTCATCGTTTGCTATGGTGGATGTAAGGGCTCTGATCGATAAGCTGAAGAGTGACGGGAAAGCCTAGTGCTTTCCCCCAAGTATCTGGCTGTAAACCTCCATATAATCCTTAGCCATTTTTTCTGCCGAGAACATGGACGCGGCCCATGTATGGCAGGCTTCGCGACTTACGTATGTGAGTTGTTTAACCGCTTCGACAGCTTCGGCAATGTTGTGAACCAGAAAGCCGGTCTTCCTGTCTTTGATCAGTTCAGGCATAGACCCCTTGTTGAAGGCTACTACCGGAGTGCCACATAACATGGCTTCGGCAACGCTCATACCAAAGGGCTCTTCAAAATTGATGGGATGGAGCAGGGCAAGGGCCTTGCTCATCAATGAGTTTCGCATGGCAGGGCCGGCAGCGCCGATGAAGGTGATCTGCTCGTTGAGGTGAGGTTTTACACGGGTGTTGAAATAAGCCTCGTCCTGAATGATACCAGCGATGATCAGTTTTTTTCCGCAGCTTTCGGCGATCTCGATGGCCTCTGCGGTTCCCTTATCGTGATGGATCCTCCCGAAATACAGCAGGTAATCCTCGTGGCTGTCGCTAAAGCTGAAGCTTTCCACATTGAGGCCATTGTAGACAGTGGCTATATAGTCGAGTTCGGGGGCACGGTCTGAATTGCTGATCGATACGTAATGACAGGTGTCATTATATTTTTTATACACCGGGATGATTCTGGGCGATGAGAAGCCATGGATTGTGGTGACGATAGGGGTACTTATTAAACGGGACCAAGTAAGCGGAAGAAAGTCGAAGTGGTTGTGAATGATATCAAAGTTCCGGGCTTTCTCCATCAGGTTGCTGATGTGCAGGCATTCCAGCACTTTGGCGTCCTGATTTCTGTCTTCTTCATATCCCATCTCGATCACGGCATCGAGATGGGCACTGGTCTGAGAGTCGCCTGTGGCAAAGAGGGTAACCTCAAGCCCCGCTTTGACGAGCTCTTCGGTGAGATTATAGGCGACCTGTTCCCAGGGGCCGTAGTGACGGGGCGGGGTCCTCCATGCTACCGGAGAAAGGACAGCTATTTTCATTGCAACGTATTCATTGGCTGGCGGCAGGAACAGGAGCCGCCAGTGAGAGATCTAACTAGCTTTCTAACTTGCTGAGACGGCCTTTGGGCTGAAGTTCCCCGAGGTTTGAGTCCTTTGGCCTTTCGTCGCGTACCTTTAGAACTGCCAGGTGAGAGATGAGATAGGCCAGGGTACTTTCAGCTCCCTGATTTCTATTGAGCTTGCCGGCCTGCAGTCCGTCGCAACATCCCTTGGTCTCGGGATCGTAAAGGGGGATCCGCAGGTGGTTGAGGCCATGGAACCATTGGTAGCAGGTCATCATTTTTCGCAAGATTTCCGGGTCTTTTGTCAGGTGGTAGGCCTGCCCGTACATCAGGATCATGGCCATGGTTTCAATCGGCTGCTGATCGAAGCGCGGCTTAAGTTTTCCTTTCAGAAACCAGCCCTCGTTACCAACAGGGGCGAAGCAATCGTCGTCCATGGTGACATCTTCCAGAAAAGCCATCGCCTTTTGTGCGGTACGAAGTACGTGTTCGTCGCCTGTCACCTCAGCAGCATGGAACAGTGAGAGCGGCAGAATGGCGTTGTCGTATGTCAGTTCGTCTTCAAACCAGTTCCATCCTGTTTTTCTGTCCTCATGATAGGTATCGCAAATGACGGCGGCAAGTCGCTGCAGCTCCTGCATCATCTTTTCGTCGGAAGGGTTTGATTTCATGTAGTAGGACAGGCCGATCAGCGTGTTGGCTGCCCCGCGGATATACTTGAGATCCCGGAAGTGGGGAGTGGCGCTTTCAAAGAGCTCTCTTCCAAATTCACGGTAGGAGTTGTTCGGTGCGGCGTGGATCAGGAAGCCAAGCGCCCATATGGCCCGTCCAAAGGAGTCTTCAGAGCCTTTCTCATCCAGGTAGTTATGGCTGAAGCTAAGGAAGTTGCGGAAGTATCCGTCGTCCCGCTGCATGTAATGGATATAGCTGAGGTAGACGGGGAAGAGGTCTGCAGCTTCGGGACCGGCTTCCTGCTGGTGGGCCATGAGCATCAGGATCAGCGCCCGCGCATTGTCATCGAGGCAATACCCCTCCTTGCGGTTGGGAATGCCGTATTTGGCGTGTTGTATGAGGCCTACCTGGTCAGTAAGGCGGGCAATATGGCTGAGGCTAAAGGAGGGAATCGGTTCCTGTGACGGCGTTTTTGTCCGGTCGGTCTGATAAAGATCTCTGCTTTCGACTGCTTCTCTGAGTAAGCGCAGATATTGCGCGCCGATCTTCGGCCAGCGGAGCCGGAGCCCGTAGCGATATGCGTTCTGTCGTAATTTCAAAAGCTTGGCATCGCTGTTGAGCAGTTCAATTGCGATAGCCGCGAGCGATTGATGATCCTTAAAGTTGAATAGCCGGCCCCGGTTATCGTCAAGCAATTCCTGAGCGTGCCAGTACGGCGTAGAGAGGACAGCCGCTCCGGCGCCTACGGCATACGACAGCGTGCCGCTGGTGATCTGCGCCTCGTTGAGATAGGGCGTCACGTAGAGCGTGCAGGCCGCCAGGTAGCCGATCAGGTCTTCCTCCGATACGAACTTGTTAACGAAATGCAGGTGCTGCTCTACTCCCAGGTCTTTGGCAAGCTGGATCAGCGACTCCCGGTACTCTTCGCCGTCGTTCTTTAAGACTCCGGGATGAGTGTTGCCGAGAACGACGTAGTTCACGTCGGGGTGCTCCTGCGTGATAGCCGGGAGTGCCCTGATCACCGTCTCGAGTCCTTTATTTCTGCTGATCAGTCCGAAGGTAAACAAGACCTTTTTGCCCTTTAACGGGCTCGTCTGGAGAACCGGATTGAGTTGCGGCGCTTCCAGGTCGGGTACGCCGTGCTCTATCAGCTGTATCTTATCTTCCGGGATCTCATATATACGGCTAAGGAAGTCGATGGCGCGTTTGCTCATCACTACAACCGCTGCAGAATGCTTTGCTATCTCCCGTGTGATCAGCTTCTGGATGTAGTCGGGGTCGCGCAGGACGGTGTGGAGTACGGTGATCACCGGCACCTTCAGTCCGTGGATGAGCGACAAGAGGTACGTTCCGCTTTCTCCGCCATAAATTCCGAATTCATGCTCTATAATACACGCGTCAGCGCCGCTCTGATTGATGAATGCGGCCGCCTCAAGGTAGTCGCTTTGACGCTCCTGCCGGATGATGAACCGGACTTCCTCAGGGTAGCTGTACTGCCGGCGATCATCCGATTCGTTCATGGCGATCACGAAAGTCTCGTCGCGGCTGTCCTCGCCCTGCAGGTTTGACTTAATTGCCTGAATCAGGTTGTGATTAAAGGTTGCAATTCCACATTCCCGTGGAAGGTAAGTTGAAATACAAGCTATCTTCATCCTTAGTCGTTTAAGTAAAAAATAAGGTTGTCATTATATAAACTATTTCGCCGCGGGATTTGTTTCGGGATGGGGCGTGTTGCCTTTTGCAGTTATTCAAATCCGTAATCTGCTTTCGTTGTTAAGTATTGAAAAGAATCCTTATGAATGAGAAATCAGAAGTGATACACGGACATGTGGTTCGTCAGATCCTGGAAGACGACGGCCTTTTTCCGAACAACCCTGTACTTCCCTTACTGGTATACAAGGGGGCTGTTTTTCTTCATCCTGACGATGAGGCTGAGCATATCCTTGATATTTTCGCAAGAAACGGCTGGACGAACGGCTGGAAGAATGGTATTTACGACTATCATCATTATCATAGCACTGCTCATGAAGTGCTGGGCATTTTCTGTGGAACTGCAGATGTACAGTTAGGGGGCCCTGACGGGGTATGCGTAGAGCTAAGCAGGGGAGACGTGGTGATCATACCAGCAGGTGTAGCCCATAAGAGGCTGAAAGCGAGTGATGACTTCCTGTGTGTTGGAGCCTATCCGGAAGGGCAGAGCTATGACATGAATGAGGGTCGGGAAGGAGAACGGGAGAGGGCCATTGCCAATATAGAGAGGGTGCCTCTGCCGGTGCTGGATCCGGTCTTTGGGAAGGACGGCCCGCTGCTAAGCGACTGGATAAAAGGCCCCGGAATTTAGTAGGAAAAAATTTTGTTACATACTTTTTTACTGCATAATAAGTGAAATAATTTAATTGAAAGTAAATTCTTTATCCTTTAGTTATTTTTCTGGTTTTTTAGTTGGCGAAGTTTTCGACTTTTTCAGATATTTGGTCAAAAAAAAGACAAAAAAAATACCAAAAAAAAGCAGATATTCAGGTAAATGAATTTTACTTTTACAAAAAATTAACTTCACCTTAATGCGTAAAAAATTACAAGATAGAGTCCTCGCTTTCACGGAGGCCTCAGAGATTAAGAGAAAGGGGATGTATCCTTACTTTAGACCGATTGAATCAGGTCAGGATACGAAGGTGTTTATAAACGGCAGGGAAGTTCTAATGTTTGGGTCAAATTCGTATCTCGGATTGACCAGCCACCCAAAAATTAAGGAAGCATCAAAGAAGGCAATTGATAAGTATGGTACCGGATGTGCAGGTTCAAGGTTTTTGAATGGAACATTAGATATCCATCTAGAGCTTGAAAGACGTCTTGCACAATACGTTGGAAAAGAATCTGCGGTAATCTTCAGTACAGGCTTTCAGGTCAACCTGGGCGTTCTGTCGTGCATTACGAATCGTAATGATTATCTCATCCTTGATGAATACAATCACGCTTCTATAATCGACGGAAGCCGTTTGTCTTTCTCCCGTACAATTAAGTACGCGCACAACGATATGGAAGACCTTCGTGCTAAATTAAGCCTTCTTCCGGAGGAAGCAGCGAAGGTAATAGCGGTTGATGGGATCTTCAGCATGGAAGGTGACATCGTGAAACTTCCTGAGATTGTGGATCTGGCTAACGAGTTTGGTGCAAATATCTTTGTTGATGACGCGCATAGTCTTGGTGTGATCGGTCTTAACGGTGCAGGTACGGCTTCTCATTTCAACCTGACGGATGACGTGGACCTTATCATGGGAACGTTTAGTAAATCGCTTGCATCTTTAGGCGGTTTTATTGCAGCAGACGAAGTTACAATTGACTACATTAAGCACCGCGCGCGTTCTCTTCTGTTCAGTGCAAGCATGACGCCGGCTTCTGTGGCCAGTGTACTGGCTGCTCTTGATATCATTGAGGAAGAGCCTCAGATCATTGACAAGCTTTGGGATAATACGAATTATGCCAAGAAGTTGCTGCTTGATGCAGGCTTCGATCTGGGAGCTACCGAGAGCCCTATTTTGCCGATCTATATCAGGGATAACGACAAGACTTTCCAGGTAACGAACCTGCTGCAGGAAAACGGTGTGTTTGTGAACCCGGTTGTGTCTCCTGCAGTTCCTTCAGATTCCTCGCTGTTACGTTTTTCTCTCATGTCTACTCATACATTTGAGCAGATTGAAGAAGCCGTTGACAAGCTTGCGGCCGCTTTTCGTAAAGTGGAAGTTTTTGCTTTTAAATAGTATAGATGAAGCAGGTAAAGCCGATCAGTGGGAGTAAGGATCTTAAAAACTTTATCGATTTTCCACATGATCTTTATAAAAATGATCCGAACTACGTTCCGGAACTTTTTATAGCACAGCGTGATCTCCTCACTCCGGGAAAGAATCCATTTCATAACCACTCAAAGGTTCAGCTTTTTCTGGCCTATGACGACGGTAAGATCATTGGCCGCATTGCTGCCATTCTGAACAGGAACCATAATGAGTTCAATCATGCAAATGACGGCTTTTTTGGTTTCTTCGATTGCATTAACGATGCTGAGACTGCTTCCCTTCTGACCGGCGCGGTAACGTCATGGCTCAGGGAACAGGGAGCAGAGACCTGCATCGGGCCGGTTAACTTTTCTACTAATGAAACCTGCGGCTTACTGATACAGGGATTTGAACTGCCTCCTATGGCAATGATGCCCTATAATTCTCCCTACTACCTCACCTTGCTGGAAGGAGCGGGTTTCAGAAAGAAGGTGGATCTGTTTGCCTATTATGTTTCATACGATAAGCACAACGACAGATCGGTAAGGCTGCTGGCTACTCTTCAGGAACGTCTTAAGCGAAATAACATCGTGATCAGAACGATCAACATGAAGAATTTCAAGCAAGACGTGGAAAGGGTCCGGGAACTATATAACTCTGCCTGGGACAAGAACCTTGGGTTTGTTCCTATGACGAATGAAGAGTTTGACCACATGGCCAAAGATCTGAAACTGATCCTCAATCCCGACTTCTGTCTGATTGCCGAACAGGAAGGCAAAGTTGTGGGAATGGCCCTGGGTATACCGAATATCAACCAGATCCTGATCAAGATAAAACGGGGCAGGCTGCTTCCGTTCGGAATATTCAAACTTCTGACGGGAATGAAGAAGATCAACGAGCTTAGAGTGCTTTTACTTGGTGTAAACGAAGGATACAGGAAGCTTGGAATAGAAGCCTGTCTGTACGGCATGATCATCAAGAACGCTCTGACCCACAATATAAAGGGAGCGGAGTGTTCCTGGATGCTGGAAGATAACCATCTGATGAACAAGGCGATCGAACAGATTAACGGCGAGTTATACAAGAAGTACCGGATTTTAGAGAAGTCCATATAGAAATTGGACAATGGCCCGCATGGATTCTTAGAAGCGGGGTGACCGCTTTTATTACCCGATGGAGTTGGTATGACCGCCCGGACCAACAGACTTGACAAATAGCTTATAAAGAGAAGATGAGCCGCCGTAACTCCGTGTTGGGAGCTGTCGTGCCGGCGATCCGATCAAAAGACAATAAATTTCACACAATTAAAATAAACAAAAATGAAAGAATATGTAGAACCTGCTGAAGGTAAGCTGGGGATCCTGATCCCCGGGCTTGGTGCTGTTGCAACTACCTTAATTGCCGGAGTGGAAGCGGTGAGAAAAGGCCTCGCAAAGCCTATCGGATCACTTACACAGATGGGAAATATTCGTTTAGGCAAAAGAACCGAAGACAGGTATCCTAAGATTAAAGACTTCGTTCCTTTGGCCGATCTTAATGATGTTGTTTTCGGTGGCTGGGACGTATATGCGGATAACGTGTACGAAGCTGCAATGAAGGCTAAAGTTCTTGAGGCCGGTCTGCTTAACTCAATCAGACCTGAACTTGAGGCTTTGGTACCGATGAAAGCTGCTTTCGACAAGCGTTACGTGAAGAATCTGGACGGCACCAATATCAAGACTTTCACTACGAAGAAGGATCTTGCTGAGCAGGTGCGTGAAGACATCAGAAACTTCAAGGCTAAGAACGGATGCAGCCGTGCCGTGATGGTATGGTGTGGCTCCACTGAGATCTACATGAAGCAGAGCGCTGTTCATGAGTCAATAGAGGCTTTTGAAGCTGGTCTCGAAAATAATGATGAGCACATTTCGCCAAGTATGATCTATGCTTACGCGGCTTTGAAAGAAGATGTTCCATATGTTAACGGTGCTCCTAACCTGACTGTTGATATTCCTGCTATTGTGGAACTGGCAAAAGAAACCGGTAACCCAATTGCTGGTAAGGATTTCAAAACAGGGCAGACTTTGATGAAGACTATTCTTGCACCTGGGCTAAGTGCCAGAGCACTTGGTGTTCGCGGCTGGTTCTCAACCAACATTCTTGGTAACAGAGACGGTTTAGTACTAGATGATCCTGAAAACTTCAAAACAAAAGAGGTATCCAAACTGAGCGTACTCGATGAGATCTTCCGTCCGGATGCAAATCCTGATCTTTACAGCGAACTGTATCACAAGGTGCGTATCAACTACTATCCTCCTCACGGTGATAATAAGGAAAGCTGGGATAACATCGACATTTTCGGATGGTTAGGTTACCCTATGCAGATCAAGATCAACTTCCTTTGCCGCGATTCAATCCTGGCAGCTCCTGTAGCACTGGATCTTGCGTTGTTCACCGACCTGGCAAAACGCGCTGGAATGACAGGAATTCAGGAATGGCTGTCATTCTACCTGAAGTCGCCTCAAACAGCAGAAGGTCTGAGACCGGAGCATGACATCTTCAAGCAGTTGATGAAGTTGCAGAATACCCTCCGTCATATGATGGGAGAGGATTTGATCACTCACCTTGGCCTTGATTATTATCAGGACCTCGTAGATTCCATACAGTAATAGGAATTTATGTATAAATTAATTTCCACCGGTCTGGGAATAGGCTATATCAGAAAAGGCGGCGGGTCGGTAGCGGCTGCCTTTGCTGCTCTTCTGATCATCCTTTGCCAAACCGGTGGAAATACTTTTAGTATTACTACCTCTGTCATTATTACGATAGCACTAATAGGTGCAGGTACTCTCTCTTCTTATAAGGTAGAGCCGTTTTGGGGCAAGGATAATTACCGGGTGGTGATCGATGAGATCGCCGGGATGTGGATCAGCGTACTCTTTTTGCCGGTTAAAGTTCCCTACGTTATAGCGGGATTTATCCTATTCAGATTTTTCGACATCGTAAAGCCTCTGTTCATTAGACGGATGGAGCGTTTGCCGGGTGGTGTCGGCGTCATGATGGATGACGTTCTGGCAGCAATTTATACCAATATTCTTCTGCAAATTGCAGTAGCATACAATTTGTTTTAAAAAACATGCTTAAGTTTTTAAAAGCGCAGGTCGCATCTCTTTCTGGTACGATTGTTGACTTTTTAACTACATTAGTCAGTGTAGAGCTTTTTCATGTTTGGTACGTGGCCGCAAATATTGCGGGCAACGTGTGCGGAGGCATCACCAATTTCTATCTCGGTAGAAACTGGGTGTTCAACTCAAGGGACAAAAAGGTCTATGTTCAGGGAATACGATATATAATGGTGTGGGGAGGAAGCATCGCCCTTAATACATCGGGGGTGTTCGCTTTAACTCATTTCCTGGAGATAAATTATATTATAAGTAAGGTAGTTGTTTCGCTGGTGGTTGGGTTTAGTTATAACTACTTCTTACAAAATTACTTTGTATTTAAGCAGTCGTGAAAATAGATAGATTTTATAAGGCAGTTAAGTCAGTTTTGCTTTTAGCACTGACTTTTTTATCAATTTTGTCAGCCGCCCAGACCTCTGTGAGGGGTGTAGTGACAGACGTGAAGACGAAGGAGACCCTGCCGTATGTCAGTGTAACTATTCCGGGGACAAGCCTGGGTACCCGTACTGACGCGGATGGCAAGTTCTCCATAAAGATACCAGGAGCATATACCAGGGTAAGTTTTACTTATGTAGGCTATAACTCTGTTATTAAGAATATCGTGGCAGGGCAGGATCAGGTCCTCAACGTCCAGTTACAGCCGACTTCGAAGGTTCTCAACGAGGTTGTTGTAAAGTCGGGGCGGAGGAAGAAGTACCGCAACAAAAATAACCCTGCCGTTGAGCTGATCGAGAAGGTCATTGAAAATAAGTCGAAGAACAGGATTGAAAGCTATTCGTATGCCGAATACGAAAAGTATGAAAAGCTTTCTTTTTCGTTAAGTGACATTACTGACAAGTTTCGTAATAAGAAGGTATTTAAGAACTACCAGTTCCTGTTCAAACAGCAGGATTCTTCTGCTATTGGCGGCGCTACTATCATGCCGTTGTATATGGAAGAAACCCTGTCGAAGAACTATTACAGGAAGAGTCCCGAGAAGAATAAGACAATCGTGCTGGCAAAGAAGAAGGTGGATTTTGATCCCAAGTATATTGACCAGCAGGGGGTGAGTGCGTATATGAACCGCATGTATCAGGATATCGACATTTATGATAACAACATCGCGGTGGTGAGTAACCAGTTCCTGAGTCCGATCTCGAATAACGCCCCGATGTTTTATATGTACTTCATAACCGATACGGTAAAGCGTGGGGACGCGAAATTCGTGGAGCTGAGTTTTGCGCCGAGGAACAAGGGGGATATGCTGTTTCAGGGGAAGCTATACGTTTCCCTTGACGGGACTTATGCCGTGGAGAGTGCCTACCTAACGGTCCATAAGAATATCAATCTGAACTTTGTAAGGCAATTTGAGAGCAAGCTTGAGTTTGAAAAGAACGACATAGACGGGCACTATCACCTGAGCAAGAGTACCCTGAATATCAACTTTGGTATCAGCAAGAACAAGGGGACGGGAGTATTTGGGGAACGGACGGTATCGTTCAAGGATTACAAGCTGAATCAGCCCGGGCCTGACAGTGTCTATCAGGGGGCGCCGGTGGTGGTTGCTACTTCACCTGCAGAAAAACAGGACGGCTTTTGGGTACAGAACCGGCACGAGCAATTGTCGTCTTCCGAGGTAAGTATCTATAGGAATATCGACAGTCTTCAGAACATGCGTTCCTTTAAGCGGACGATGGAGCTGGTGACGTTCCTGTTTGCAGGCTATAAGTCGTTCGGGCCGTTTGAGGTGGGGCCGGCAAATACTTTTTACAGCTTTAATCCTGTGGAAGGCCTGCGATTAAGACTTGGCGGGCGTACCACTCCTGAGTTAAGCAAACGGTATTACTTTGAGACCTATGCTGCTTATGGGACCCGGGATGATAAGTGGAAGTATTTTGGAAGTGCTACCTATTCCATTAACAATAAATCAATTTATGCGTTTCCGCAGCACTATCTGAGGACCAGCTTCCAGCGTGACACGAAGATTCCTGGGCAGGAACTTCAGTTTGTGCAGGAAGACAACTTTTTGCTTTCCTTTAAAAGGGGAGAGAATGACAGGTGGCTGTACAATGATCTCTGGCGTCTTGACTATGTTCACGAATATGAAAATCACTTCTCCTATAGTGTAGGCTTTAAAAAGTGGAAGCAGACTCCTGCTGGAGGGCTGCGCTACCAGAAATGGGAGGATAATGTGCTTAGTCCTGTCAGAAATGTTAACACTTCAGAGCTTAGCCTTGAGTTGCGGTACGCCCCTAACGAAAAGTTCTATCAGGGCAAGATCTACCGTACGCCGATCTTTGGGCCTGATCCGATTTTTACCTTGCGGTATACGCAGGGTATCAAGGGACTGCTCGGCGGAGAGTATAATTATCAGAACCTGACAGGTAACATTCAGAAGCGCTTTTATTTATCGCAGCTTGGCTATACGGATATGACTGTAGAAGGAGGATATATATTCGGGCAGGCGCCATTTGCACTCCTGGCTATTCACCGGGCAAACCAGACCTATGCGTATCAGCTGAACTCGTATAACCTGATGAATTTTCTTGAGTTTGTGAGCGATCATTACGCCAGTATCAATATAGATCATAGCTTCAATGGCTTTTTCTTCAATAAAATTCCGCTGATACGCAAACTGAAGCTGCGGGAAGTGGTTTCATTTAAGGGGCTTTATGGCGGGGTTAGAAATGAGAACGATCCTTATCAGCATCCTGATCTGTTGCAGTTTCCGACGAATGACGACGGGATCCGCTCTACTTATACACTTGAAAAGCAGCCCTATATGGAGGGAAGCGTAGGGATTGCTAATATTTTCAAGCTCTTCCGCGTCGATCTTGTTAAGCGGTTTACCTATCTCGATCATCCCGACGTTGCAGAATGGGGAGTAAGAGCACGTGTAAAATTTGATTTCTAACGTTACCTTTGCACTGAGATAATAACAATTTAACAAACAAGATATGTCATTTACTGCTATAAGGAATGCGCTTCAACAAGGCATCTATAAGGTTATCAACCCTTTTGTCAGGTTCCTTATAAAGATCGGCTTTACTCCCAATGCGGTCACCACTACGGGACTTCTGCTAAACATTGGGGTTGCTGCTATATTTATTGCAGGTGGCGAGAAAGGAAACCGTGGTGATTTTACTTTTGTGGGATGGGCTGGCGCCCTGATCTTATTTGCCGGGGTCTTCGATATGCTCGACGGCCAGGTTGCCCGGCTTGGCAATATGAAATCGACCTTCGGCGCAATGTACGATTCTGTGCTGGACCGGTACAGTGAGTCGATCATGTTCCTGGGCGTATGTTACTACCTGGTAGCCCATCACTATTTCCTTAGCTCTCTTTTCGCATTTATTGCGCTGATCGGATCCATGATGGTAAGCTATACGCGTGCCCGGGCAGAAGGCTTGGGAATTGAATGTAAAGGCGGATTTATGCAGAGGCCTGAGCGCGTTGTTTTAATCAGCATCAGTGCCATTGCATGCGGAATTACCTCCTACTATATCGGAGGAGACTATAAATTGTACGTGCCTGGCATTCCTTTCCATGTTTTTGAGACGATGTCGATATTCACCCTTCCTATTACGGTCATGGCGGTACTGACAAACATTACGGCGTACAAAAGGCTGATGGATTCGAAGAAAGCGCTGGATCAGAAGGATCGGGAGGCTGCCGTTGCTGCCATCACCGCTACGGGAAAAAGAGCCTCACTTTTTGTCCTCTTTGTAGCCCTTTCAGGGCTTAGTCCTGCGCTTGCCGCAGGCACAGTTTCCGATCAGCAAAAGCCGATAGTCTTCCCGACTCCCAAAGGAATCAGCAATCAGCTATTCTATCTGCAAAGGGACCCGAATACAAATACCATCATCTGCCAGCTGAATACTGACGGAAAGGGCGAGCTTGACAAGGACAGCCCGGTGAACGTTTTCTGGATCAGATACGCTGAAAAGGGGCAGCGAAGCGACTTAAACTTCATCCAGCGCAAGTTTGCATATGGCATCAACAGCAGGCCGCTGGGTAATGATAAGTATGAGCTGAAATTTGTGTCATACGGTAAGTTTCCTCTGTATCTGATGAAGGATAAGTCGAACCAATATCGCGTCTACGCGACCGTCAACAAGAAGCAGATCATCTTAAACCGGATATATGTCCACATTGAGGGCGGATCCTTCTGGGTGCCGAACGTAAAGTATGTTGAGCTGAGGGGTACCGACGCCACTACCGGTGACGAGGTGACCGAAAGAATGAAAGTCTAAAAAATACATTGCCATGAAAAAGAATTTTGTATCGAACTCTCCAGAGTCGCAGCGAATGTTCAGGAGTGATTTGCTGGAAAGCCTGTCCAAGGTTCCGTTTTATGTACCTCTTATTGTATACCTGCCAGTGATCGCTTATCTGGCCTGGCTCGGACTGGAGAAAGCCGGTATGACTGCCGTGCATTTTGCGGGCGCACTGGTGGGCGGCCTGTTAGTATGGAGCCTGATCGAGTACGTGCTGCACCGTTTTGTGTTTCATTTTCATCCGACCTCTGAGTGGGGAAAGCGGATACACTTCATCTTTCACGGGGTTCATCACGACTATCCTAATGATGCGAAACGCCTTGTTATGCCTCCTTCTGCCAGTATACCCCTGGCGGTTTTATTTTATCTCCTGTTCCGGGCTGTGATGCCAGCGTACTATCTTTATGCCTTCTTCGCAGGATTCCTGACAGGATATTTGCTGTATGATATGACCCACTATGCTCTTCATCATTATAACTTTAAGAACGGCTTCTGGAAAAAGCTAAAGAAGCACCATATGCTCCATCACTATTCTGACGAGACCAAGGGCTACGGGGTCAGTTCATCACTTTGGGACGGCATATTTAAAACAAACTTCTCCAAGAAATAAAATGCCTGCGACCACCAAAACACAACACGTTATATTGCCTGGAAAAAATATCATCCTAGTATCTCTGTTATCAATTGGATATCAGCTGCTCTCCTATCTGTTGATCGGGTATAAAACTGAGCAGCTCGTGCTCGTGCTGCTGTTCAACACCTTGTACTATGCTACCAGAGACACCCGCCGGCTTATTCTAGGGTTCTCCATCTTCATTGTTTATTGGATCATATTCGACTACATGAAGGCCTTTCCGAATTACTGGTACCATGAGGTCGACATCGCCCATATCTACAATCTCGAAAAGGGGCTCTTTGGGATCCCCTATAAAGGGACGGTGCTTACGCCCAATGAGTTTCTGAAGGTTCATTCCAACTCATTCCTCGACGTGATGAGCGGTATTTTCTATCTGACCTGGGTGCCGGTGCCACTGGCGTTTGCAGTTTATCTGTTCTTTAAGAACCGGCTTTATTTTTTCTATTTTTCGCTCACCTTCCTGCTGGTGAACCTGGTTGGCTTTGTTATCTATTACCTGCATCCCGCTGCGCCGCCCTGGTATGTGCAGCTTTATGGATTTGAGTTCCACCCTCAAACGCCGGGCAATACAGCAGGGCTTTCGCGCTTTGACAGTTTCTTTGGCGTTTCTGTTTTTAAGTCTATTTATGCGAAGAGTTCAAACGTATTTGCAGCTATGCCTTCACTGCACTCATCGTACCCTGTTATTGTCCTCTTCTATAGCATGAAGAGCCGGATGAGATACCTCAACGTTTTGTTTGCGTGCATCATGGTCGGAATCTGGTTTGCGGCGGTGTACTCCAGTCATCATTACCTGGTGGATGTGCTCGCCGGCATCTTATGTGCGGTTGTATCTATTGCATTATTCCTGCGTCTGACGCAGACAGGATGGATGTCTAAATTTATTTCAGGCCTCATGAAGGCGACCGCCTGAAGTGCGTTTCGCAGTCCCTTTTATTGTTTCAACTCCAGCTCCTTTATAATCTCAGTCAGGCGCTGTGCATTGTAGGCGGCATAGCTGTTCACATCGTTATTGAAGTAGATATAACAGCTGTCTGCTTCCGGACTGGCCTGTACCATCTGAGCTAGACTACTTAGCTGCTCGTCGCTATAGCTGGACGGATAGAGGCCTTCTGCGCCATGCAGGCGGTAATAAACCAGTGGGGCGTTCACCACGAGATCTGCGGGCAGCGAGGGGTGGCTCATGCCACAGAAGCTCACCCCATGCAAGGATAGTTTTTGGTATACCTCGGGATTCCACCAGCTGGGATGCCTGAACTCAAGCACATTTTTGTAGTCCTTATTCAGGCTCAGGAGTATCTTTTCGAGGCGGGCCTCAGAATAGGGGAGACGTGGCGGCAGCTGAAACAGAAAGCATCCCAGTTTTTCTCCCAGCCCCTCTATAGATGCCTGATAGAAATCCGACATCATTGATGCTGTTCCGGTAAACTGCTTAAAGTGGGTGATAGCCCGCGGTGCTTTAACAGCGAAAAAGAAGTTGGCCGGGCTCTTTTGATACCAGTTCCGAAGAACGTGCGCGCGCGGGAAGCGGTAGAACGTGACATTCAGTTCGATGGTGTTGAAGAAGGTACAGTAATGCTGAAACCACCTGGATTGCGGAAGCTCTTCGGGATAGAACGTTCCTTTCCAGTGTTTGTAATGAAAGCCGGAGCAGCCAATATTCCACTTCATTTTTGTTCGTCGTTTATATCTGCATTTGCCCCGAAATGCGGAGGGCTCTGCAGGATGAACGTCTGCTGCCGGAAATGGTTTAAAGACTATAGTGTGATCTTCTGCTTACAGCCAGTTTTTCTTCTTGAAATAGATCAGTGTAAAGGCTGACGACAGGATCATGAGCAATATGGCAAAGACGTAGCCCCACTGCCAGTTTAGTTCGGGCATCGTTTTGAAGTTCATGCCATAGACACTGGCGATCAGGGTAGGGGGCATGAAGGCAACGGTAGCGACAGTGAATATTTTGATGATCCGGTTCTGCTCAATGTTGACAAAGCCCATAAAGGTATCCTGGAGATATTCGAGCCGCTCAAATGCGAACTTGTTATGCTCAAGGATCGAGCTGATGTCGCGGATCATGATACGCAGGACTGCCTTGTAGTCTTCAGGGAAACTGCTGCTCTTCATCAGGGCCGAGATCAGTCTTTGCTTGTCAATAATGTTTTCGCGCAGAGACATGGTCTCGTTCTGAAAGGAGCTGATCTGGATGAGGATCTCCTCGTCTGAGCGTTTGTTCCGCAGAACGAGCTGCTGGTTAAGTTCCGCTATATGGCGGGCCAGCCCTTCTATAAGGTCAGCGTCGTGATCAATGGAGGTCTCCAGCAGCGTAAGCAGGATCTGATAACCGTTTGTAAATGATCCGGGGCTTGCCTTGATACGTTTTACAGACTCACTAAAGGTCTTCAGATCGTCGTCGCGGTAGGTGAATAAGATACCCTTCTCTAGAATTACAGATACGGGGCAGTAGACGAAGCCATTAGGCCTCATGGAAAGAAAATTAGAGTTAATGACCAGTTCATCCTCTACTTCACTGAAGCGTGAAGAGCTTTCGATCTCCTGAGACTCTTCTTCTGACGAATACTTGATGTCAAAGTAGGTCTCGACGGTGACTTTCTCTTCGACTGTCGGGTTCTGAAGGTCCACCCAGATCATACTGTCCATCGGGATGTCCCGCAGTGCGTCCAGATCACTTTCTTTCGCCAGTCTCCTGTCCTTTTTGTAATAAATTCTCAGCATATAAAAGTACATTTTGGCAGCGCCTGCTGCCATCGTGAGTGGGATCCCCGGTTTTTCCGTGATTCCAAAGTTACAACATCCAAGTTAAGTCCAAAATCGTTTAAAAGTTTTGTATTCAGTATCTTTGTTCCCCGTTGCAGATACCTCAGGACTTTCTGGAAATAGCATTAAGCTTTAAATTTTTTGGTGAAAGAAGATGAACGTAGACTTTGGATATAAGACTTATAACAATTATGGGGCCTACCTTAAGGGGAAGTATGAGGGCGTAAGGGTATTTAAGATCATAGTTGACGGCGGCTTTACATGTCCAAACAGAGACGGCAGCAAAGGGTATGGAGGCTGCGCTTACTGTAATGTTGACTCTTTCACGCCAGAAACCTCCCGGAAAATGCCCACTATCCGCGAGCAGATAGAGAAGGGGATAGAACGGGCCGTTAAGGGATATGCTGCTGAAAAGTTCATAATCTATTTTCAACCGAACACCAACACCTATGCTCCCGTTCATTATCTCAAGATGATGTACGACGAAGCACTCAGTATCTGTCCTTCAGACGTCGTGGGGCTTTCTGTCGGCACGCGCCCTGATTGTATTGATGCCGAAAAAGTGGCGCTTCTTGAGAGCTACGTTGAGCGGGGGCTCGACGTGGATCTGGAAATGGGCATGGAGTCTATATATGATGATACCCTTCAGCGTATTAACCGGGGGTGCAGTCATCAGGAACTAATACAGGCGATGGATCTGGTAAAAGATTCGCCGCTCGATATCTGTGTGCATACCGTATTTGGATTTCCCTGGGAAACACGGGAGATGATGCTGCGTTATGCCGATGAGATCAACCGCTTTCCGCAGATCAAATTTGTAAAGCTCCACCAGTTGTATATCGTGGAGGGCTCGATCATGGGAGTGCAGTATAAACGAAATCCCTTTAAGCTTTTTTCGCTGGAGGAGTACACCGACTTTCTTTCGGAGTTTATCCCGCTGTTGCGGCCGGATATTATCATTCAGCGGCTTTTCGGGATCTCCGACTATGACCTGTTGATAGCGCCCGAGTGGGGCCTCAAGAAATCGGGAATTCAGTCGTATATTGATAAGGAGCTTGAAAGACGGGGTGTGATGCAGGGCAGCAGGTACCGTCCTTTGGTTTAGACCCCGTCAGGGAATATTTCCCTGATCAATCGCTCCCTGGCCTTAAATATCTCCAGTACTTTGTTTTGAACCATTAGGCTGTTAGCCAGCCGGCCGATCACCCCATAGGGGATTGCGTAGTTTAGGATGTCCTCCATGAAGATCCCGTCGGGCGTTGGGTGGAAATGATGCTGGTGATGCCAGAAGGCAAAGGGGCCAAAACGTTGCTCATCAACGAAGTACTCCATTTCCCTGATGTGCGTAATTTCAGTCAGCCACTTTATTTTAATCCCGAGCAAAGGTGATACCGTGTAAGAAATGAGGATTCCCGGATACATTTTCTGATTCTGTTCCAGGGCACTTGTTATGACAAAGCCCAGCGAGGGAGTTATGCGGGCTAAATTAAACGGGGAGGAAAAAAAGTCCCAGGTCTCTTCAAGAGATGCAGGGATCAACTGGGTAAATCTGAAACTGTATATTTTCATCTTTCAGTCTTGTAACAGACGGTTCAGTCATAAGGTTTCAGATACAGAGAGCCGCAAGCTAAAAGCGGGGCGGCTCTCTGGGTATGTTTAGTCGATCTTGATAGGGCAGCCTGCCCCGTCAACTACCGTTTGGGGAGGAGTAGACGGACATTTGTCGAATTTATCAGATACTCCATCTCCGTCACTGTCGCCATTTAGCTTACTTACTTCTTTCTCTGCCTGGTCAACGCGCTCCTTCAACGCTTCTGCTTCCTGTCTCAATGTCGGGTCTTTTAATTCATCATACATGAGAGCGGCCGGGTTTTCCCAGGTCAGGTCATGTTTCTGAGAGGAGCCAATTGCCAGTTCTAGTCCCATGTTGGCGTAGCCCCACCTGTCCGGATTTGACACTCCTGCAGCAATGACTCCATCCAGATCATCAGCATCAAGGAAATAGATTGTATAGGCGAGATCAAAGTTCAGGCGGGGAGTAAGGCGGAACTTCATTCCTGTTCCAACAGGAAATACCGGATTGTGAGCATAAGTCCTGTTGCCATTTTTGCCCGACTTGCCTTTCATGTCTATTACACGGTTGTTTTCATCAACAACGGATGCAGCATAGCCCGTGTATCCTGCCCCGGCTTTGAGGAAAAAGTTAAGATTGTTTTCTCTCCTCAGGATGTCAATGGTAGCAACATTCAGAACAGCCTGCAGGCTGGCTGTCCATCCTATTTCAGATTCAAAACTTCTTTGCTTGAAAAGAAGCGGCTTGTCTTTGTTGTCAGCAGAGACCTTGCCTCTTAAAAACACAGCTTCAACGCCGAAGATATGCGACAGCTGCTTCCGTACGCTGGCTCCGTATCCCAGCCCGATGTTGGAATTGCTGAAGTCGTTGCTTCCTCCTATCGCGGCAGAAGGAGCCAGGGTGCCGGCGTGTACGCTCACCGCCCATGTGCGGTATTGAGCGGTTCCGCCGAAGACTTTAGGGCGGGTAGTTTCCTGGTCCTGCCCAAACGTTTTCAATGTTATAATGGAAAGGATGCAAAAAAGTGAAATTGACTTTTTCATACTGGTTATATCAGGTACGACAGGAGCTGTGGTCTGGCTATTAATAGCGCTGGCATTGCCCCGTCTTTTCTATTTTAAATTAAGTTGACTGACTGGATCTTGCCGTTCTATAATACTCTGGCTCTTATGCCGATTTCGAAGCTTCCGTTTGTATTGTTGCGTAGTTTGGAAGTTTCGGCGGTATAGATGCCAAGGAAGGAAAACGCGTTGTAGTTTACGTTTAGCCCGAACGTGACGCTCTTTGAGCTGTGGTAAACAGACATGAGTTCTACGGTCTGCTGTGCAAAGGCAACATTAAGTCCCGCATCCCAAATGTTATCGCTTCCTTTTACTCCCCTGAATGCAAACCTCGGCTCTACAGCCGTCTGGCCGTTTTCTCCGGCGAGGTTGACCTTGTAGCTGATGGCGGAGTAGAATGTAGACTGATCAGCATAATCACTCTGGTCCTTGTCGAAACGCTGTCTCAGATTAAGTACTGCACCATCGATGGTTAACCCTTTGCTGGTGAAGGCCAGGCCGATATCGCCATCCATGGTGTTTTTATTTCCGTTATAGAGATCGTATCCTGCATCCGTTGGATCGCCGTTGATCAAGCTTCTGTCCACGCGTTCGTTTTTAAAGCCTGCCGAGGCGCCGAGGCTCAGCTTTTGATCATTGCCGCCCAGCGGCAGGTGATAGGCAAAGGATGCCATACCGCGTGTTCCTGCCAGTAGTCCGGCTTTTTCATTGCTCAGGTTAAGGCCAATGCCTGTATTCTTTCCGAGGGCGTAGCTGCCCGTCAGGTATTGGAGTTTAGGGGAGCCGGGAATGCCGCTCCATTGCTGTCTGTACCCGAAGGCAAGGTCAAGGCCGCTCTGCAGCCCTGCGTAGGCCGGATTGATCTGATATCTGTTATGATAATAGGATGCCCCGAAAGGCATTAGCTGAGCATTTGTAGTTTCCGCGAAGCCGAGCAATAGGAAAACAGAGCCCGCCAGGCGAAGAAAGGAGCGTTTGGTAATCATTTTAAGAAGTTCTTAGTTAATGCTGCTGTTTTTTTGATGGAAGACCTTTTATCGGCGAAGAAGTGTCACGTATCCCTTGAATTTGCCAAGTCCGTCGCCAAAGTCAATTACATAATAATAAGTGCCCTGGGTAAGCGGGGTTCCCTGATAGGTCCCGTCCCAGCTGTTATCATAGCTCTTTTTATTATATACAACTCGTCCGCCGCGGTCGTAGACGGTCACCTCGTTATTGGGATAAACATCTATGTTCTCCACTAACCAGGTGTCATTCTTGCCATCGTTATTCGGAGTCAGGATGTTTCTTGCATTGATGGTCTTGTAATCATCGAGAACAGTGATCGTGACGCTGGCTGTTGACGGGCAGCCTTCTGGTCCGGTTGCTGTTACCGTGTAGGTTGTTGTTTCCGCCGGGCGTACTTGTACTGTTGCCGTGTTTCTTACAGACTGGAATCCGGGAGCATCACTCCAGCTAAACGTACTGCCCGAAGCACTGGTTGCAGTCAGTTTAACTGACTCACCACGACTGATCCCTAACCCTCTGTCGCTTTTTATACTGATAGCGGGACCTGCTTTCAGTGTAAGTGTGCCTCTGACGAAATTAAAGGTGTAATTAGGCGAGCTTCCGCCAGCGGCGGTGATGGGATACGTCCCTGCTTTGGAACTGGCAGTGGCGGTAGTGCTGAACGCCGGCCGCGAAGTGAGGTTCGCCTCTGTCTCCGTGCCGACAAAACCTCTGTATGTGCCTGAGAGAGCTGGTATCGTTCCCTGGCAGCTTTGCTTGTCGTCAGCAGCGACCGTTAGGATCGCCCGGGTAATAGTTCCTGTAGTGGTAGCGCTGACAGTTGTGAGAGAATAGAAATCTTTGGAAGATCCCGAGAGGACAAGGTTGGTTACGGTGACAGTTTTGTTGCTGCCTGCGTTCGCGTCATTAAATGACGCAGTCCCTGATACAGACACTTTGCCCTTATCTGCCTCCTCAAGGCCGTTCAGGACGTAGTTCTCCGGTTTTAACGTAACAACTGCAGTTCCATCGTACTGCTTCGTAATTGCTACCGAGTTGTTCAGCGTCAGTGTAACAGGCTTGCGGACATCCGCTGTCGCCGGGTTATTCTCCGTATTGCTGCCTTTGCCTGATTTACCGCTTAAAGCAGGAGCGGTGCGATGGGCGGTGATCTTCTCCGCGCCTTTTGAAATAGCTGTCGAAACAGTAAGAAAGAGTACAAGTAGTGTAAAGTTTAGCCTCATAGTGAAAGTAATTAGTAAGAGCGAAAAAGGAACGAAATGCAAAGCTAATATTTTTCGCCGAAGAAAATAATTGTTCTGCCTTAAACTGCTGGTATTGACTGATCTAAGGCTGAGCGGCTATTTCTTTCCGAATTCAGGACTTAGGGGAATGGTAAGTGCGAAAAGGGCTGTTTGTTTCTTTTGTCTTTCGTTTGTGTAAATTATTGACTTTTATTTTGCATTAATTCTGTTTTTTGTTTAGAAATATTTTGATTTTTCTGATTTTTTATATCTTTATAAAAAAAGGTTTAGTATATAGCGCTACAGTTTGTCTTTTTTGGTTCTTTTTTGCGGTTTTGTCCGTTTTTGTTTGTTATTAGTCCGGTTTCTTTCCTATAAAGTTTCGTTTATAACCAAAAAATATAAATTATGATCAGATTTTTAGCTAAATGTCTTTGTTTTTCTGGTGTTTTTGTTGCTACTGGTACGCGCTTATTTGCTCAGGATAGTGCCAGTGTCTCTCCGCTGGTTATTTCCGGATCTGTAGATGCTTATTATAAGTATGACTTCGCCCGCATCAAGGGCGGGAGTGGCAATATTCCAACATCTTTTGCTTCGGATAATAATTCAGTCTCGCTTGGTATGATCGATGTGGCTTTGAAAAAGTCGACAGGGAAGGCTTCGTTTGTAGGGGAGGTTGCTTTTGGTCCCAGGGGGCAGTATCAGTCGATACCGAATGGCGATGGAACGGATGGTAATACTTTCCATGTTCAGAATTTGTACATGACCTATGCCTTGTCTGAGAAGTTTTCTCTTACCGGGGGGTATATGGGCACCTTTGTTGGTTATGAAGTTATTTCCCCGGCCGGGAATTTTAACTATTCAACTTCTTATCTCTTTACAAGTGGTCCTTTTCAGAATGCGGGAATTAAAGCCAATTATGCTTTCTCGGATAAATTAGGTCTGATGGTGGGGCTTTTTAATGATTGGAATACGTACAGGGATTTTAACGGTGTCTCGCATTTTGGAGCTCAGTTATTTCTTTCGCCGGTGAAGGGCTGGTCGGCCTATATTAACGTTCTTACAGGGCGGTCTGCTGCTATTCCTGCGTCTGGTGATGATCCTGGAGTGGCGGGATCCGCAGTTCTTGGTTCGGGTACAATAGTAGACCTTACTACCGCCTATCAGATTAGTGAGTCATTCAAGCTGGGTCTGAACGCGGCCGACTACTCGCTTCCCGCGGACAATGGGGGTTATTCGGGGGTAGCGCTTTATCCGCAGTATGCCTTTTCTGCAAGTTGCGCCCTTGGTCTTCGTGGTGAGTATTTTAAAGTCAAGGATGTAATTGCGGATGGTTTAACTGCAGAAGGGGCGTCTGTGGCTGCCCTGACTTTATCGGCAAATTTAAAGTCGGGAGGGCTTACGTTTATTCCTGAAGTTCGTCTGGATAGTTCATCTGATCGTGTTTTTTCTAAAAATAATTCGAGTTTTTCCTCTGGTCTTAAAGATTCTAAGCGCGCCTCGCAGTTTTCCTTCGCTGTTGTTTATTCTTTTTGAGTAATTTTGTTTGGTTTTGTTAGTTATTTTTCAATTATCGAAGGTAAAATTTGGATTTTGATGGGTGTTCTTGAATTTTTGTTTGATTTTTGTTGTATTTGTCGTGGTTTTATAAGTAATTTTGATAGAGAAGAATATAAAATGTATGCAAAATGAGTAAAAGTGTAGTTAAACAGACGGTTCCGTTTATGCTTCTTGTAGCGGCGGCGTGCGCTTCAATCTTTATCCCGTCACTCCCTCACTTCGATGACGGAGGAAAAATCTATAATGGTGCCGACATTGCGTGGGTTCTCGTTTCTACCGCCCTCGTATTTCTGATGACGCCAGGACTGGCATTTTTTTACGGGGGATGGTTCACCGGAAGAACGTTCTTTCTACCATGATCAAAAGTGTCGTTGCTGCAGGTATCGTTACGGTTCTCTGGATCGTTGTCGGTTTTAGTATGGCCTTCGGTCCATCTTTGAACGGAATTATAGGCGACCCTACTACCTATCTCTTCTATAAGGGTGTTAACTCAGGCGCTCCCTGGGCCGGTGCCCCTACCATACCGTTTACCCTCTTTTCTGTGTTTCAGTTAATGTTCGCCATTATCACGCCTGGACTTGTGGTGGGAGCAGTAGCAGGAAGGATCCGCTTTACCTCGTACATTACATTTATTGCTCTCTTCTGCCTGTTTGTTTATGCGCCTCTGGCTCACTGGAGCTGGCACCCGGATGGTTTTCTCTTTAAAATGGGGGCGCTTGACTTTGCCGGAGGAACAGTGGTTCATATTTCGGCCGGCTGTGCCGCCCTCGCGGGAGCGCTCGTCCTAAAGCGCCGCAGGGCACATATTGAGAAAAAGGAAGTTCCCCCTGCCAATATTCCTTATGTTCTGATCGGTACCGGTCTTCTTTGGTTTGGCTGGTTTGGTTTTAACGCCGGATCTGCCTTGGGTGCCAATGCGCTGGCAGTGTCTGCATTTGCCACTACTAATACCGCCGCCGGTGCCGCCGGGCTTGCATGGATGTTTTTTGATGTCATAAAAGGAAAGAAACCATCTGTGCTGGGCTTTTGTATCGGCGCCGTAGTAGGTCTGGTAGCCATCACGCCGGCAGCTGGATTTGTCGCGATTCCACAAAGTATTTTCATCGGCTTTATTGCGGCAATTATTTCCAATGTCGTGGCGCACAAGATAACCAATTCGAAGATTGACGACACGCTTGACGTTTTCGCCTGTCACGGTCTCGGCGGAATGGTGGGAATGCTCCTCACGGGGATTTTTGCTACCAAGTCAGTGAACAGCGCTGGTGCTGACGGCTGGTTTTATGGAAATCCCGAGTTTTTCTTTACCCAGCTAAAGGCTATGTGTATTGCGGTGGCTTATAGCTTCACTGTGTCTTTTGTGATATTCAAAGTGATTAACCTGATCCAGCCGCTTCGTGTTTCTCAGGAAGAAGAGGAAATTGGTCTGGATGCCACTCAGCATAATGAAAAATATATGCAGGGCACGCTCCTTGTCACAAAGAACGGAGTGCTCGCCGAGGAAGAAGAAATGATCAAGGACGGCGACGACCTTTAGCGGACTGCGCAAGTCTGCCCTGGAGGCTGCTGTCTCCGTACTAAAGACCTTTAGTCCCTTTCGCCAGGGCCTGAAGGTCTTTTCTTTTATCTATTATCCGTATCTTTGACGCTCCGGAAAGAGGGCTACTAAAGAAAAGCATTGTATGCCGCAGGTACACACTGAAGTAAGCCGATTTGCGGACGTACAAATGACAGGTGATCCATGTTTTCATTTTTTTTCGACAACCGGCAGAGAAGACTCTCGAATGGATGGGCGTAGATATTCATTCTCACCTGATCCCGGGAATTGACGATGGTGTTTCTGATGCTCCGTCTTCTGCCCGGTACATCCGTTCGCTCAACGAACTCGGAATTGAGAAGTTTATCTGCACTCCCCACGTCTTTACCGAAATATATCCCAATACCCCTGATACCATTGGCGCTGCCGCCTGGGAGCTTAAAGCAGAACTTAAGCGGCAAGCTGTGGATGTGCAAGTCTCAGCTGCCGCAGAGTATATGCTAGATCCCGACTTTAATTCAATTCTTGAGGAGGGAAAGTTGCTTTGTCTGGGGGGGACATATGTTCTGGTTGAGATGTCATACCAGGTAGAGACGCCGAAGGTGGAACGTTATATTTTTGACCTGTACATCAAAGGATACAAGCCTGTGCTGGCGCATCCCGAGCGCTATGTGTATTATCATAATAACTACCAGCAATACCGGAGGCTGCGTGACAGAGGGTGTCTCCTTCAGCTCAACCTTCTGTCGCTTGCCGGGTATTACGGTAAGGCAGTGAGGCAGGTAGCGTTAAGTCTGCTAAAAGAAGGCCTGATCGACCTGGTGGGTACTGATCTTCACCATGAGCGCCATCTTCAGCAGCTTCAGGAGTTTGTGAAGAGCGGCTCGGCGGGCAGGATCCTGAGAGGATATAGCTTCAGGAACAAAGAACTGTTTATGTAAGCCGGACGTTCACGCTGCCGTGCCGTTATGAAGATCCTTTTTTATTGCTCCGCGTCGGGCTTCGGCTTTATATTCTTTATATTGAACCTCGGTTTATATGCTGGTTTAGGAGATTCGTTTATCACATCTGAATCAGAAGGCTTCTCCGGGTCTTTATCTTCCTCTTTTTTGGTTCTGTTTTCCTGGGGCACTGCCGTCTCTGCGTTCTCCTGCTTACTCTCCTGTTGTTCCTGAGCGGCGGGCCTGGTATTTTTCATATTAAAGCGTGGCTTGTATGCTGGTCTTGCGTTTTCTGCCTCTTTCGGAGCTTCTTTTGCTGGTTCCGGAAGGCTGGGCTCTCCTTTCTGATCTTCCTTTTGATGCTGCTGCTCTACTGTATGCCCTGTCTGTTCCGCTGCGCCCGAGGGACTTTCAGGAATGTTCCGTGCTGCAAATCGTGGTTTATATCCCGCTGTTTTTTGATCACTGTTTTCGGGCGAGCTTACCACTGGCGTGCCTGATACCTCTGTTTGTCCCGGGCGACTTTCTACCTTTTGTGCATCTTCTGAAGGTGTTCCGGAAACCGGCTTGACATTTCTGGGCTTAAATGCTGGTCTAGTACCTGAAGGCGCTGTATGTTTTGCCTCCTGAGGGCCGCTGTCGGGAGGCGTTACAGCTTCAGGATCTTCTGTTTTTGTCGCTGCAGCTTTGAACCTGGGCTTAAAGCCTGAGACTTTAGCTGCCGGGGCCGCTTGTTCAATGGTGGGAGAGGAGAGTGATTCGGATTGAGATGCAATGCTCGTTTCCGCCTGCTTCAGCACTTCTTTGGGAGATTCCTGTAAACGGTACAGATGCCTCAGCTTGTTAAACCAGAATTTCTTGCTATGGTCGAAACTCTTTTCTCCCATTTGAGAGAAGTGGGTTTTGAACTCAGTATAAAGAGCATGGTCAGCTTTTTCAAGCTGTTGCAGATCAATCTTCTTCTTTGCAAAAAATTCTTCGAAAGTCATATATATCCTCCTGGCAACGGAAGGATCTGATAGCGACGTCTGTTCTTTTCCAGAGGGGCGCAATCAGATCCTTTTGCCCCGGTTACTCTGCCATATTGTGATAGACAGCCTGTACGTCGTCGTCCTCTTCCAGCTTATCTAAAAGTTTGAGTACGTCGGCAGCCTGTTCCTCTGTAACCTCTGTTGTAGACAAAGCGATGCGCTCAAGTTTGGCACTCTTTACCTCTATCCCCTTCTCTTCAAGAGCCTTTTGCATTTTACCGAAATCTTCAAAGGCTGTATGGATAACGGCAACGTCATTTCCTTCTTCGTCCGCTTCAACAAATAGCTCCTCCAGTCCTGCATCGATCAGTTCAAGCTCAAGCTCTTCAAGATCCACCTGGCCTGGCTCAAACCGGAATACTGATTTGCGGCTGAAGACGAAGTCGAGTGAACCGGTCTTGCCCAGCGTTCCGCCCACCTTGTTAAAGTAACTGCGAACATTGGCTACTGTTCTGTTTGTATTGTCGGTGGCAGTTTCCACAAGGATGGCCACTCCGTGGGGCGCGTAGCCTTCGTATACAATTTCTTCGTAGTCTTTATCTTCCTTGCTTGATGCTCTTTTTATAGCTGCTTCTACCCGGTCTTTAGGCATGTTTACCGCTTTCGCATTCTGGATCGCTGTCCGCAGGCGTGCATTCGTTTCCGGATGAGGCCCGGCCGACTTCACCGCTATTGCAATTTCTTTTCCCAGACGGGTGAACTGGACAGCCATCTTGGCCCAGCGTTTAAATTTTCTTTCTTTACGGAATTCAAAAGCTCTTCCCATATATGTAAAGTGTATATTAAAAGTAAATAAGGGGACCTGTATTGGCAGGGCCTAAAAGTTCCAAACTTAATAATAAAATCTATTTCCGCAGATGCTTCAGCATTTCTTCCGTTGTCCGGCTCATGTCAAACCTGGTTGCCCAGTTCCAGTCGTTTCGCGCATAGCTGTCGTCAATTGAACGCGGCCAGCTATCGGCGATGGCCTGTCTCGGATCGTTAGCAACGTAACCCAGTGTAAAGGAGGGGATATGCACGCGAATTTCCGCAGCAAGTTCTTCAGGCGTGAAGTCCATGCCTGAGAAGTTATAGCTGGACCGTATGGTCAGCCGGTCGGCTGGTGCCTCCATCAGTTCAATGGTTCCTCTTATCGCGTCATCCATGTACATCATGGGCAACCTGGTGTCGGCTGAAAGAAAGGAGCTGTAGCTGCTTTTCTTTAAGGCGTCGTGGAAAATGTGGACAGCATAATCTGTTGTCCCGCCCCCAGGGGCAGCTTTCCAGCTGATCAGTCCAGGATACCTCAGGCTCCGCACGTCAAGTCCATGTTTTCTGAAGTAGTATTCGCACCAGCGCTCTCCCGCCAGTTTACTGATTCCATAGACCGTGTTGGGGTCCATAACACAGTACTGGCTCGTATGATCCTTTGGAGAGTTGGGGCCAAAGACGGCGATCGAACTGGGCCAGTACACTTTCCTCACGTTAAACTCAATTGCAAAGTCGAGGACATTTAAAAGGCCGTTCATGTTCAGGTCCCATGCAAGCTTCGGATTTTGCTCGCCCGTAGCCGAGAGTATGGCCGCAAGAAGATAGATCATGGTAGGCTTATACTTCTGACAGATATCTTTGAGATTGTCTTTGTCGAGTACATTTACAAACTCGAAAGGGCCTGCGTTACGGGTGTCGTAGTCGGGCCGGCGGATGTCGCAGGCGATCACCTTATTATCGCCGTATATGGTTCGTAGTTCAGCTACCAGCTCGGTTCCGATTTGTCCGTTGGCGCCTATTACCAGAATAGTATCGTGCATGTGCAAAAGTAAGGATTTTGTGCATGTACTGAATTATATGGAAACGTTTAATGACAGATCTGCTTTGATTTGTCTTCGTCCCGGCCAGCCGTGATGCTTCCTTCGAGTGCGTTGATTTTTCTGATATTGTCAACAATGATAGTATCGAGCTCCGCGGAGCACCTTTCTAGGAGGCCGTGGAGTTCTTTTTGTTCATTTTCTGTAAGCTGCTCCTTCAGGAGTGCCATCAAACTGAGGATAGAAGCCAGAGGTCGTCTCGTTTCATGCGAAATGGTCCAGGCGATTTCTCGGAAGGCTTTGTAATGCAGGTTCAGTGTGAATTCTTTTTCTTTTTGCTCAGTAACGACGGTCTCCACGGAAATAAAAAAATCGAGCTGTCCGGAGGGGTCAAGAATAGGGGAGATGTTCATTTGTGTCCAGTACTCTTCTCCGTTTTTTTTGTAGTTAAGGAGTTCTCCATGAAAGAACCTCCGCTGAGCAAGGGCGTCGACTATTAAAGCGACTGTCTGCATATCCGTTTTGGGGCCAAAAAGGATTTCGCTGGCTTTTCTGCCCGCGGCCTCCTCAAGAGAGTAACCGGTAAAGGCAGAGAATGCCTGATTTACCCATATAATGTTCCCCTTCGGATCGATCATAATCACCAGGTTGTTGATTTTATTGATCACTTCGGCCATTTTACGGCTTTCTTCATGTGCCTTCCTTGTTTGACTGATGCTTTCTGCCAGCTGATCGTTCAGCTGCTTTTCCTTTGCCAGTGACTGCTCCAGCTTTCGTTTGCTGTTTACTGCTTCTGTTACGTCGGTCACCATTACCATACTGCAGTACTTGTTGTTGAAATAAATGCGGTGCGAGGTTATGGAAACCACCATCCTGTCGCCTGATTTTGTGCGATGCTCCCAGAGGAAGCCGTCGGACATAGTCGTTTCGCCTATCTTTATTGCGTCCTCCAGTTTCCCGATCTCCTCCCTGGGTCGGATATCCATGATGGTCATTTCCAGGAACTCTCGCCGGCTATAGCCGTATTTCAAGATAGCCGCCGTGTTTACTTCAATGAATTTCCTCGAGTCCACCTCGTAAATCCACATCGGGTTAGGATTAGAACTGAACAAATCACGGTACTGTTTTTCTGATTGCTCGAGCTTCCGGTGCTCTCGTCTGATTTGAAAATAAAGAAAAATAGTGGTGAGGATCACGAACAGGAGGTCGTTAAAGCCCCTGATGGAGTCCTGAATGTTGAATTCGTGATGGCTGGCCAGAGCTGTTATGACCGGATCGCTGCTTATTGCCCAAAAGACGCCAAGCAACAAAAAGTAAACAGGAATCTTTACAGTTCGTATTCGCATGTGTTCATTTTAAGTTCTAAATGCTCCCAAGCTTACATGTTCGTGTTTCCTGCGGTGTACTTTCATTCAGATTGCAGAAGGTTTCATAAAAGCCGCGGTCAGATCGCTTCGCTTAGTACCTTCAAGTTCCTTTTGTTCGGGTTCATGAGCCAGGCTCATAAATCCTTTTTCAGGCTTATCCGGGTGCGCGGCATTTCCATCTTCGCTTTACTTATACCGTCCTTTTTTTAAAATAGTTACCTCCTGTTTCATTTTGTTCAGGCTTGAACAGGTGCTTGCCGCACAGTAGAGCTCTCGGGCGGGAAATGAAGGGTAATATGGCCAGGCTGGGGTTACTGCTGCCAGTTTTCTATTGCCCGCTCCAACGCAGATGCGCGAGCTAAGCTGCGGAGGCAGTACCCGGACTGTAGCCTGTATGCAAATCTGATCAGGAAGGCGCTGTTTCGGTGTTAGTTCTCAGACTTTCTACCAGTTTCGCGTACCCAGTCGCAGCCCGTTTTTTTGATAATTAGCAGAAAGGTCCTATCTTCCCCTTTTTAATCAAAACACACGTTAATCAATTATCATGTCTTCCTTAAAGTCATTTATGCTGGCCGTTGTCTTGTTTGTTGCAGGTTTAACAGCGACGGCCCAAAAAACAGCAGGTAAAATTTCCATTATTCCGGAACCTGTAAGCGTTGTATCAGCCGAAGGATCGCTGGTTCTGCCCTCCCGGATCGTAATCAGGGCCAGGGGCGGGCAGGAGCCGATGAACGTCGGCGAGTATCTGAAAGACAAGCTCAGAAGTACAGGGAAGCCGGTTGTGCTCAGCTCGTCGGCAGAGTCGGCTACTATCCAGCTCTCTCTGCTTTCTGATAAAGATAAACAACTGGGAAGTGAGGGCTACAGACTAAGGGTAACTTCGGCGCACGTCATGGTCAGCGCAAATGAGCCTGCAGGTCTCTTTTATGGCGTGCAGTCCCTGCTCCAGCTATTGCCAAAGGAAATTGAAAGTTCAGAGGTACAGGAAGACGTAAAGTGGCGGTTACCTCTGGTCACCATAACCGACTATCCGCGCTTTGGATGGAGGGGCCTGATGTTTGACGTTGCACGGCACTTTTTCGGCAAGGAGGATGTGAAACAGTACATTGATCAGATGGCCCGCTACAAGTTTAACTTGCTGCATCTGCATCTTACTGATGATGAGGGATGGAGAATAGAGATTAAGAGTTATCCAAAGCTGACCGAAGTTGGAGCGTGGAATGTGAAGAAGGTAGGCTATTTTGGAACATTTGACCCTCCTGCTCCTGATGAACCGCGCAACTATGGTGGTTTTTACACGCAGGACGATATAAGGGAGCTGGTTCAATATGCCAGGGAGCGCTATGTAAATATTCTTCCTGAGATCGATGTGCCGGGTCATAGCCTGGCTGCCGTATCTTCTTATCCTGAACTCAGCTGCACGCCGGAAGCTTCGCAGTATAGGGTAAGATCGGGTGAGAAGATCATGGACTGGTCGCATGGAGCTCCTCCAAGGGCGCTGGTAGATAATACGCTCTGTCCGGCAAATGAAAAGGTGTATGAGTTCCTCGACAAGGTAGTGGGCGAAGTTGCGCAGTTGTTTCCGTTTGAATATATTCACATGGGGGGCGATGAATGTGCCAAGAACTTCTGGGAACAGAACGAAGCGATTAAGAACCTGGCCCAGCAGAACAACCTGAAGACGATGGAAGAGGTCCAGGCCTATTTTGAAAAGAGGCTCGAAAAGATCGTGATCTCGAAGGGGAAGAAGTTTATGGGCTGGGATGAGATCCTGGAAGGAGGTCTGGCCCCCAGCGCTGCCGTAATGAGCTGGCGGGGGATGAAGGGTGGAATAGAGGCCGCTAAGCAGAAGCACGAAGTGGTAATGAGTCCTACAACATTTGCCTACCTCGACTATATGCAGGGCGACGCCGCTATTGAGCCGAAGGTGTACGCCACCCTCAGGCTGAGCAAAGCATATCAGTTTGAGCCGCTTCCTGACAGTGTTGATGGCCAGTATATCAAGGGTGGACAAGCAAATTTGTGGACGGAACAGGTTTACAACATGAGGCATGCCCAGTACATGACGTGGCCGCGCGCTTTTGCTATTTCAGAGTCTCTCTGGACGCCAAAAGGCAAGAAGAACTGGGACTACTTCTTTAGCCGGGTTGAAAAACACTTTGGCCGCTTTGACGAGGCGGAAATAAAGTACGCTCCGAGTGTATACGACCCGATCATTCGTACCAGCACCAGTCCCGACAAAAAGTTACAGATCTATCTGAGTACGGAGGTGAGCGGACTTGACATCTATTACACCTTCGACAATTCATTCCCTGACCGGTTTTATCCGAAATACACAGGTGTGCTAACTGCGCCTAAGGATGCGGTGATGCTCAAGATGGTGACCTACCGTGGAAATAAGCCGGTAGGAAGAATGATATCTTATCCTATTAAAGAATTACAAGATAAATTAAAGACGCAGCAATAAGAAGGCGACAGGCGAAGGGATTGATCCTTTCGCCTTTTTTCTACTTCCGGGAGAGAATTGTTACCGGATCATTCTCTCTTATTATTCCCTCACTGAGAGCGATGAGATTTTGTCCGAAGAGGATCTTGTTGTTCTGTTTTCTGTAAGTTGAAAGCGTGAGCAACGGCTCTTTCCCTTTGATAGCAGTATTCTGGTCTACAGTTGTAAGAATACAGCGGGCACAGGGTTTTGCCACTTTAAATTCTACTTCACCAATTTGAATCCTTGCCCAGGAGTCTTCCTCAAAAGGGGCGGCGCCTGATACCACCAGGTTGGGTCTGAACCTGTTCATTGGAACAGGCTGATCAAGGCGGCTGTTCAGATCGTCCAACGATCCCTGGCCGATCAGTAAAAACGGAAAGGCATCGGCGAAGCTCACGTGCTCCTCGTGCTCGGCGTATCTCACATCCACGGGTCGTTGTCCATCCTCAGGCATGAGTACCAGCTTGCATGCTCTTCCCAGGAAGCGAGTAAACCACTCGTCTGCCTCTTCACTTACCGACAATGCGCTAACGCGGTCGTCCCAAATGGAAACGCTAAGCTTCGTTCCTGTCGGGGTGACAAGCGGAATAGAAAGCTGCTCCTGCGGGTTCTGCTTATGGGATATAGTGACCTCCGACTCGTTTACTTGCGTTGACAGCAGTGCGAGCCGGTGTTCAATTCGTTGTGTGATAAAGGTGCCGGTCTCGTCAATGAGCATGAGGCGCCTGTCGTATTGAAATCCCCGTTGAAGGGCATTCGCCTGCCTGCACCTGATTCCACCAAGAGACTTAACGGGATATATAAATATGTCCTGAACCTCCATTTAAGCCGAAATTACTTTAAATGCCCAAGCTTCATCAGGCCGTAGGCAATTGCCGTCACATGGAGAGCCTGAGGAAATTTGTTCTGTACAAACAGTTCTTTAAGCTCGGCAATACTCACTTTCAATACTTGTATTTCTTCCCTGCCGTCAAGGTGCTGCTCCTGCACTTTTTTCCCCCTGTAAGAAGAAAGCTATGCGTTTTATTGGCTGACGTGGACGGATTGGCATATACCGTTCCCATCGGTTCGATGGTGCTGAATGCATAGCCGGTCTCTTCGAGCAGCTCGCGTTTAACTGCTTCCTCCGGACTTTCTCCGGGATCAATGCATCCGCCCGGAACTTCCAGGATCACTTCTCCTGAAGCATGGCGGTACTGTCTGATCAAAATGACTTCATTATCTTCAGTAACAGCCACGGCATTCACCCAGTCAGGATATTCAAGTACGTAGTAGTCGTCTATAATTGTGCCATCGGGCATTTTACAGGCATCCACCCGGAGGGTTGCCCATTTTTCTTTTACAAGATAGCGGGACGATAACTTTTCCCACTTCATACTATCACTCATACTGCCTTCTGCTCAAAAAATGATTGATCTGTTCTCTTCTGCTGATATTATCGAGCGATTGCTGATGATGCTCGGTCTCAAGGAGGTTCAATACCGCAATTGTTTTACCCAGCGTAGCAAACGTCTCATCTGTTTCTTCGAAAGGATAAACGCTTTCGAAAAGGTACTGCCCCAGGAGGTTCAGCTTTTCGGCTGAAAACTGCCGTTCCCTTGCCCAGGTTTCAAACTCCTCTGCAGACAGGCCTGTCAGCGTTGCAGCGGGCAGCTCAAAGCTGTCGCTCAGCGTCTGCAGTGCTTCCTCTTTTGCCTCTTCGATATTTCCGTCGTTTTTCAAGCCCATTATCCGGGCGAGGATCTGATTCAATTTCTGAATCTCGGCCTCAATAAAGTCTTTACGAATCATACTTGTTCAAGTTATAGTTACCAGCTGCCACTTGCACCGCCTCCGCCAAAGCGTCCTCCGCCGAAGCCTCCGAAACCGCCTCCATCGCCTCCAAATCCTCCGCCGAAGCCTCCGCTGTCACGACCTCCGCCCCGGCCCATTCCTGAGAGGAGGGTCCACCAGAAGATGTCGGCACCACCTCGGCCACCAATTACCCGGCCGCCGCCTCCGCCTCCGCCTCCCCGTCTGCCAAGCAGGATCACAATAGCAACGATAAGAATAATAAGCCCAATGGGAAAGCCGCCTGAGCCTTTTCTGCGCTTCGGCTCGTCATTCGTATACTCACCTTTGGTATAAGCAATAATGGCATCGGTAGCGCGGTCCAGTCCCTTATAGTAATTACCTTCGCGGAACCCCGGCTTTAACTCGTTCTCTATTATTCGCTTTGCGATGGCATCGGGCAACGCTCCTTCAACGCCATAGCCCGTCTGAATGGTCACCTTGCGATCGTCAAGGGCGGCGAGGAGGATTACGCCGTTATTCTTTTTCCCCCGGCCAACGCCCCACTGTTCCGCCAGGCGGGCTGCATAGTCGGATATATCATATCCTCCCACTGAGCGCATAAGTACAACCGCCACCTGGGTAGATGTGGAGTCATCAAAGGCGACCAGTTTGCGTTCAAGTTGCTCTGTTTCTTCAGATGAAAGCGTATTGGTGTAGTCATTTACCAGCCGGTCCGGTTTCGCCGGAAAGTCCTGTGCGAAAAGCGGACTGAGCAGCGTACAGAATAGTAATATGAATAGGATCTGTTTTTTCAATGTCTTAGCTTTTGACTGTGGCCACCCCAGGCCGGCAGCAATATAGTCTACATAAAGGATATTTCGTCGGGCAATTCATTTTTGTCGCCTTCCAGATAAGGAAAGAACTCCTTGAGTTTTTCTCCTGCCATTGTGATGCCCGTTACAAGCCCCTCTGCAAGCTTTTCAGATTTAAACTTTTCGAGCATGGCTACTTTGGTCGATTCCCAGAAGTCGTCAGGAACAAGTTCATTAATGCCGCTGTCGCCAATGATAGCGAATTTCCGGTCTTCCGTGGCAATATAGATAAGAACGCCGTTTTTTAAAGTCGTCTTGTCCATGCCAACTTTGTAGAAGTAGGAGGTGGCCCTTTCAATAGGGTCGCCTTTGCAGTTTTTCTCCGCGCACACCCTGATTTCGCCGGAGGTATTCCGCTCTGCCGCTTCGATAGCGAGTCTCACTTGTTCTTGTTCCTGTTCTGAAAAGAGTGCCATGCTTTGTGTTTTTTTGTGAAAGTGTATCTGTTTATCTAACTTTCATCTCCGTTTGTGCGTACAGCCTATGAATGTTCTTCTTGAAGGTACATTTGCTTTTTTAAGGCCAGGAAGAACACTCATTCAACTTTCGTTTGAGCGTACAGCTCATGAATTTTTTTGAATCAGTATCCTTTGAAGGCCATGTGCGACCGCTTTTAAGCATTGATGGCCTAAAGGCAGGCAGCCAATTTTATTTTCGTTTGTATCTTCAGCTTATAAGCGCGGCCAGGACCGTATCCGGCCCTGGTCTTATAGGCCAATCTGTTTCTGCCCTTGTTGTTTAGAACTTTACTTCAGGCGCTTTTTGAGCACTTGCATCTGCCTGGAAATATCCCTTTTTCTCGAATCCGAACATCCCGGCAGTGAGATTGTTTGGAAAGGAACGGATCTTGGCGTTATACTGCTGTGTCAGTTCATTGAACTTTTGGCGCTCTACCGTGATCCGGTTTTCTGTTCCCTCGATTTGCGCCTGCAACTCCTGGAAATTCGCGTTAGCTTTCAGCTCAGGATAGTTTTCCGTCACCGAAAGAAGGCGGCCAAGAGCGGTACTTAGTTCTCCCTGCGCGCTCTGAAACTTCTGGATATTTTCTGGTGTCAACTTGTCAGGGTCTACGGTAATCGATGTTGCTTTCGCACGTGCCTCCACTACCTGGGTGAGCGTTTCTTTTTCAAAGTTAGCCGCCCCTTTTACCGTGTTAACAAGATTGGGGATAAGATCGGCCCGGCGCTGGTAGACGTTCTGTACCTGAGCCCATTGTCCCTGCACCTGCTCATCCAGCTTTACCATTCCATTGTAATCGCACGAAGAGAAGGAAAAAATTGCTAATAATCCGGCAATTGTATACAGTATTTTTTTCATGTTGTCTTAAGGTTAAAACTTTTTCAATTTACGGCTTAGAGTTCAAATTTCATACCTTTGTTACTATCCGGGATAAAAACCCGGCAATTTTATGATAAAAGAAGTTGAAATCGTGCTGCTCCCGCACGAAACTGCCGACACGTCATTTCTCTATAGTACAACGGCACAAGTACTAAAAATTACACAAAAGCGCATTCACGACATTAAGGTTCTAAAGAGGTCTATCGATGCCCGGGGAAAGAAGGTGGTGTATCGCCTGAAAGTACAGGCCTTTATTGACGAGGAAGCGCCGCGGGAGCATTTTTTAGTTAACTATCCCTCCGTTTCAGGCAAAAGAAGAGTAATTATTGTTGGTGCAGGTCCTGCAGGCTTGTTCGCGGCCCTCAGGTGTATTGAACAGGGACTGAAGCCGGTGATCCTGGAGCGGGGCAAGGATGTGCGGCAACGTCGTCGAGACCTTGCAGCCATCAATCGGAATGGCGTTGTTAATCCTGAATCCAACTATTGCTTCGGGGAAGGGGGAGCAGGTACTTACTCGGATGGAAAGCTGTACACGCGGTCAAATAAGAGAGGCGATGTCCAGTACGTGCTCAAAACGTTTGTTGCACACGGAGCCGCAGAAGATATCCTGGTTGATGCCCGTCCGCATATTGGAACCAATAAACTTCCCAATATCATCACCGCAATCAGGGAAAGTATCCTGAATGCAGGTGGGGAGGTGCACTTCGACTGTAAGGTAACCGACTTTGTGCTATCAGGCGGGGAGGTGAAAGGGGTGAAGACAGCCGGGGGCATGACCATAGATGGGGAAGCGCTTATTCTGGCCACCGGACATTCTGCCCGTGACGTCTTTCACCTGCTCAGGAAATCAAACATCCTGGTGGAACCGAAGCCCTTTGCTCTTGGCGTTCGGATTGAACATCCCCAGACTGTCATCGACCAGGCGCAATATCACTGTACTACGCGCGATCCTTATCTTCCCCCATCTTATTACAGTTTGGTAGAGCAGGTAGGCCAGCGCGGGGTCTTTTCCTTTTGTATGTGCCCAGGCGGCATTATCGCTCCCTGTTCAACTGAGCCTGAAGAGATTGTGGTGAACGGATGGTCACCATCCAGGCGGAATAATCCTTACGCTAACTCGGGGACGGTTGTGCAGATTAATCTAGAGGACATGGCGGACCCCGACGATCCCTTTTGCCTGCTCGACTTTCAGGCTTCTGTTGAAAGGAAGGCATGGGAGGCAGGAGGCGGCGGACTTGTCGCACCCGCGCAGCGAATGATTGACTTCGTAAACGGTAAGCTTTCTGATACCCTCCCTATAAATTCCTATCTGCCGGGCACCAGAAGCGCCGAACTTGGCGAGGTGCTGCCTGATATGGTGCACAGCCGGCTTCGCGATGCGCTCCCTGCTTTTGGAAAGAAAATGAAAGGCTATTATACAAATGAAGCCATTCTGGTTGGTGTAGAGTCGAGGACCTCCTCTCCGGTAAGGATCCCGCGCGACCGCGAGTCGTTGCAGCATCCCCAGGTAAGAGGCTTGTTTCCGTGCGGAGAAGGTGCAGGTTATGCAGGCGGTATCGTTTCTGCCGCCATTGATGGCATGAATTGTGCGGATGCTGTTAAAAGGTTATTGTCATGAAAGCGGATATTATACATGAACTCGACCAGGTGATGAACGGACATCCCTGGTATGGCTCCTCTGTTACTGATATTCTCAGTCAGGTAGATCCTTCATACGCTTTTGAAAAGATAGGGGAGGCACACAGCATGGCCGAACTGCTTTTGCATATGATTGCCTGGACTGAAGAAGTTACAGCAAGGCTGCGCGGCAAAATTGGAACGGACCCCGACCGGGGTGACTGGCCGGCCGCACAGGGAAACAGCTGGCCGGAACTTATCGCAGAGCTTCAAACTGCGCATAAGGGCTTGCTGTCGGTGATCAATGAGGTGCCTGAAGAAAGAATGAATGACGTGGTGCCTTATGAAGAAGAATTGCCGGCCCCCGTTTCATTCAGACAGACTCTGGCCGGGCTTGCCCAGCATCACGCGTATCATCTCGGCCAGATCGCAATATTGAACAGACAGTTTAAAAGTGACAGGACTGGCATGTACTCCGGGTCGCACATTCAGTAAGCGACTACGTTCACGCAGTTCTGCAGGTTTTAATAAAATGTACGATGAAAAAGACTCTTGTAATAGGTGCTACACCTGACCCTGGCCGTTATGCTTATTTAGCGTCTAATAAGCTTGTGAGACATGGCCATGATATAGTGAACGTGGGCATAAAGAAAGGTGAAGTGGCAGGTGTTCCTATAGAGCCCGCCCAAACGATACACGACGATATTGATACCATTACTCTTTACGTAGGCACGCGCAACCAGCCTCCTCTGTACGACTATATCCTCAATACCAAACCAAAACGCATCATATTTAACCCTGGCACAGAGAATCCTGAGCTGGAGGCGATGGCTCAGCAAAAAGGCATAGAGATCGTTGAGGGCTGTACGTTAGTGATGCTGTCGACGGGCCAGTATTGAGTCTTGTCATCTGCTCGTCGCTCCCGTATTGAGCCGGTTTGTTTTCTTCGCACTGTTCATTTCTGCCGAACCTGGTATTTTTTTTATTTCGCAAGTGGAAATAATTGATTACTAATTCATAACTTTATGGAAACTTAACCAATAAAGAAATGAAAACGCCAGGAATGAACCGGTTCCTGCTTGACAAACTTCCTGACCTTTATTTTATCGTTGTAGCGCTGTATCTGTTTGGAAGCTTTGGTCTCTGGCCGGTAGTTGTACTTCTGCCCCTACTTCTTCACCTGATCTTCAATAGTAAAGTCGCCGTGCTATGCTCCATTGTTCTTGTTTCGATCTGTTCGGCATATTTTGCCTGGTCGTTTCTTCTCACCTTTGTTTCATTCGCCGGCTTCAGAGAGAATCCTTATACCTACAGTGTGGGTGCTCCCTTTGTGTTTACTAACCTGCTGATGTGTGCTTTGCTGGCGGGGCAGCTTTGGAACCGCGACGAGGGTAATGATGCTCCCTAAAATTCCTTGAGTATCCTCATCTCCCTGGGGTAGTAGTTGTTGATGCGGTTGGGCAGTACCTTTGCCCAGCCAAGCCCGAAGTCCTGATAGCACATCAGCGTCCAGCCGGTGGGTAGACCGTCAAGTTCGAGAGTGTCTTTTCGAAGGTACATTAGTGCCTGCTCCTCATCAAGCTCTGCCCGCTGGATGTTGGGGGACAGGAGCAAACTCTGTGCGAGTTCCTGATCCGGCACAAGATCTTTGCCGACAATTTTTCCGGCATATACGCCCGACTTTTTCACATAAAGCCGTGACTGCAGGTGTCTGACGTCCGCAAGAAATTGCGGGGCAATAAAGCAGTAGCCGTCTTTTGCCGGATGGATGGTGTGGTCGGGTTCATGGATCCATCTTTTTAAAATGCTTTCGTCTGATGCGTTTATGCGTAGCGCTTTTGAAGATTCGGCGTGCTTAACGTCTCCTTCTGTCTTTTGAAAACAGGTAATAAAGAAGCCTTCTCCTTTTATCTGGTGCGGATAAAAGCGATAGCCGAAACACCGGTGTTTGTCAGACTCCGTTTCTTCAATTCCCCAGGACGCATCAAGGGGGATACGGATTGTCTTAAGGCCATAGGTGTCGCAAAGCCAGTCTGCTATATCTTCGTTTTCCTTTTTGGAGTAAGAGCAGGTTGAATAGATCAGAACGCCGCCTTGTGCCAGCGCGGGGCAGGCATTAGCCAGTATTCTTTGCTGCCGTTCGCTGCAAAGCTGGACGTTGTTTTCAGACCATTCGTTTATTGCCATAGGGTCTTTTCTGAACATCCCCGATCCGGAGCAGGGCGCGTCTACCACCATGACATCAAAATAGCCATCAAGCCGGTTAAAGTCGCGGGGATCGTTGTTCGTGACGACGCAATTTGACGTGCCCCACTTCGTGAGGTTGTCTGAAAGAACTGGCACTCTGCTTTTGATGATCTCATTGGATACAAGCAGGCTCTGGTCATTGATTAAGGAGGCGATCAGGGTGCTCTTGCCACCCGGAGCTGCGCAAAGATCCAGAACCAGAAGGTTGCTTTCGAGGTCGCATGTGTGTTTTAAAATTTGCTCAAGAAACATCGACGATGCCTCCTGTACGTAATAGCATCCGGCGTGAAACAGAGGATCAGCAATAAACGACGGCCTTTCCGCAAGGTAGCGTCCATCTGCACACCAGGGAACTAATTCTGCCTGATCAAATTTGGTAATTCTCTTTTTGGGATTCAGTCGCACGGAGGTTACTTGGGCGCCGCGTTCGTGTGTATCTATAAATGCCTGGTCTTCTATCCCATGTTCCTGAATAAGAGAACGAAGCAAAGCCGATGGAAATTTGTTGCTCATGAGCTGTAAAGCTACAAATAAATGGGCGACTGGGGGAAGAGGAGATCCGGTTTGCTGTGCGTTCCCCATCTGCCTGCTTTTTGTGCTCAGAAGGATCGGGGGACGTTGGGGCCGGCGAGTCTCGAGCCGTAATACTTGGGGCCGTTCCTGAACTAGCTCTTGCCGCCGTTCCTGACCCGTTCCTGACCCTGTCCTGAGGCTGTCCGGGGGATCCTTTACACTCCCTTTACGATGCTTCGACAAATCTTCGGCGCCTTTCGAAGAAGTGCCGAAGCATTGTCGAAGGAATGCCGAAGCAGCTCGAAGCCCGGTCAGGACAGGGGCAGGAGGATTCTCTTCCTGGAATAGCATATTGTCTTGTCCTGAAATAACTATACAGATTAATGAATAAATCCTGATTTAATTATACAGGAGGAACGGGTATTCCTGATTGGATTATACAGTAGAAGTCGTGAATCCAGGTTGAACTCAGCTGACTATCCTCAGGCATAGACTCTATATCCGCCATGTCTTTGCAGAAAGGGTAGGGCTGCTGAGCAGTCAGGTACTGGATAAACGTATGTTGTACAATCACGAACTAACCAGGGGGCTTGACAGCTTGATTAGCTAATAGATCTCCATGCAAGCTTTATTAACGGAGTGTGGCCACTCGGGTCGGCCATCTGGCTAACGGCGCTATACCGCCTTTCGCTACCGGGGCGATGCTGCAACAGTCGCAGACATGTTATTGATTATATCTGTTTTTTCGTTTGCTCAATTAGAGTCCGGACTGTATAGTCTATACATCTTATATAGCCTGTTGCTAAAAACGTATCGCAAGTGAGCGCAGGGCTGTTAGCTGATTATGTCTACATGACCAGCAGATACCGGTTTCTGCGTGAGATGAATGTGAAAAGGGAGAGATTGGAGCGGTGCATACAATAATCTTTGCCGGGAGATCGACTGTAACAGACTATCGCCCAGCTCTTCGGGCGGGGTTTAACAAAGCAAGTGGGAGAAAGTTTAGAAAGAAATGAAAAAAGATTTGTGTAGGGAGGAAAAAGTGTGCATCTTTGCAGTCCCCAAACGGGAAAGAGGGTGCAAGACCATCTGAAGGTGAAAGTAGAGAAGAGGTGATTTTAGGCGTTTACACGCATAAAAAGAGAGAAAAGGGAAGCGAGAAATAATTTTAAAATACTTCTTGCAGAAACGAAAAAAGATTCTCACCTTTGCAGTCCCAAAACGACGGACTTCGGTTCGAAGAAAAAGGAGGATAAGCGCAAGGCTTAGGAGGATGAAAATCGGGAAAGAAAGAAGCAGAAGAAAATAAAAAATACTTCTTGCAGAAATCAAAAAAGATGTTCATCTTTGCCCTCCCCAAACGAGGGGTTTTCCGAGAGGGAAACAGGGAATAAGCGCAAGGCTTAAGAGATTGAAAACGAGAAGAGAAAGCGAAAAGAAAATTAAAAAAACTTCTTGCAGAATTCGAAAAAGATTCTCACCTTTGCAATCCCAAAACGAAGCAAACGGCGCGACGCCGGGAGTGAAACTGAAAAGATTCAAAATACGGAAGGCTGAAAAGCCGGAAGGATTTAGATAAAAGCCGAACTGAGAGAGGGAGGCGCAAAAGTTCTTAAAAAGAAATGTCATGTAGCATAACAGGTAGGAATATCTGTTATAAACAAAAACAAGTTATCCTAAGTCAATTCATCGAATAGCATTAATAAAAACGATTCTATTTGAGAAAATAGAGTCAGAGACAAACTTCATTACAATGGAGAGTTTGATCCTGGCTCAGGATGAACGCTAGCGGCAGGCCTAATACATGCAAGTCGAACGAGATTCAGGACTTCGGTTCTGATGACAGTGGCGCACGGGTGCGTAACGCGTATGCAATCTACCTTACTCAGGGGGATAGCCCGGAGAAATCCGGATTAACACCGCATAACATCATGATATGGCATCATATTATGATCAAATATTTATAGGAGTAAGATGAGCATGCGTGACATTAGCTAGTTGGTAAGGTAATGGCTTACCAAGGCGACGATGTCTAGGGGATCTGAGAGGATGACCCCCCACACTGGTACTGAGACACGGACCAGACTCCTACGGGAGGCAGCAGTAAGGAATATTGGTCAATGGGCGCAAGCCTGAACCAGCCATGCCGCGTGCAGGAAGACGGCCCTATGGGTTGTAAACTGCTTTTGTACCGGAATAAACCCTCTTTCGTGAAAGAGGCTGAATGTACGGTAAGAATAAGGATCGGCTAACTCCGTGCCAGCAGCCGCGGTAATACGGAGGATCCAAGCGTTATCCGGATTTATTGGGTTTAAAGGGTGCGTAGGCGGTCTGTTAAGTCAGGGGTGAAAGACGGTAGCTCAACTATCGCAGTGCCTTTGATACTGATGGACTTGAATAAACCTGAGGTAGGCGGAATGTGACAAGTAGCGGTGAAATGCATAGATATGTCACAGAACACCAATTGCGAAGGCAGCTTACTAAAGTTTAATTGACGCTGAGGCACGAAAGCGTGGGGATCAAACAGGATTAGATACCCTGGTAGTCCACGCCCTAAACGATGAACACTCGATGTTGGCGATACACGGTCAGCGTCTAAGCGAAAGCGTTAAGTGTTCCACCTGGGGAGTACGCCCGCAAGGGTGAAACTCAAAGGAATTGACGGGGGCCCGCACAAGCGGAGGAGCATGTGGTTTAATTCGATGATACGCGAGGAACCTTACCCGGGCTTGAAAGTTACTGAATGACTCAGAGATGAGTCAGTCCTTCGGGACAGGAAACTAGGTGCTGCATGGCTGTCGTCAGCTCGTGCCGTGAGGTGTTGGGTTAAGTCCCGCAACGAGCGCAACCCCTGTGAATAGTTGCCAGCAAGTAAAGTTGGGGACTCTATTCAGACTGCCTGTGCAAACAGAGAGGAAGGCGGGGACGACGTCAAGTCATCATGGCCCTTACGTCCGGGGCTACACACGTGCTACAATGGGTGATACAGAGGGCAGCTACATAGTAATATGATGCCAATCTCAAAAAGTCATTCACAGTTCGGATTGAGGTCTGCAACTCGACCTCATGAAGTTGGATTCGCTAGTAATCGCGTATCAGCAATGACGCGGTGAATACGTTCCCGGGCCTTGTACACACCGCCCGTCAAGCCATGGAAGCTGGGGGTACCTGAAGTATGTAACCGCAAGGAGCGTCCTAGGGTAAAACCGGTAACTGGGGCTAAGTCGTAACAAGGTAGCCGTACCGGAAGGTGTGGCTGGAATACCTCCTTTCTAGAGTGGTGAATTGAGCCTGTTATGCTACGGATATTCTTTTAATAGTTATTAGCAGTTAGCTGTTAGCTATTAGAGAGAAGAAAAGACATTTCAAAAAAACAAAAGAGAAAAAGCACTTAGCAAAAAGCAAGAGGGAAGGCGAAAGCCAACACCCAGCTGCTAATAACTAAAAGCTTAAAAAAACCCGAAAGAGGAAAGCCAGAATCGGTGGCAATAGCCAGAAGGGCTGGCGTGATTGGAAGAAACAGTCCCGTAGCTCAGCTTGGTTAGAGCACTACACTGATAATGTAGGGGTCAGCAGTTCAAATCTGCTCGGGACTACAGGCGAGGGAGTAATAAGTGGTAAGTAATAAGTAGTAAGAGAATCTTACAACGTACAACTTAAGACTTAGAACTCGAAAACTCAAACGGGGAATTAGCTCAGCTGGCTAGAGCACCTGCCTTGCACGCAGGGGGTCAACGGTTCGAATCCGTTATTCTCCACAGTGAAAGTGGTGAGTAATAAGTGGTAAGTGATAAGTCAAACGACTTACAACCTACAACTTAGAACTTACAACTCTCAAACGTTCTTTGACATATTGGAAGAAGTAATTGAAGAAACAACAACAGAAGAGTTGTAGAAAAGTGATAAGTAACAAGTGATAAGTAATAAGCCGCAAGGCAGAAAACTTCGAACTTAGAACTTAGAACTTACAACTTACAACTCAATAAAAGGCATTATCATATGAGCAAAAGCATATGATAAGAAGAAAGTAAGAAAGGGCACACGGGGGATGCCTTGGCTCTCAGAGGCGAAGAAGGACGTGATAAGCTGCGATAAGCTGCGGGGATTAGCAAATATGAATTGATCCGCAGATTTCCGAATGGGGAAACCTAATCAGTTGAAGACTGATTGCAATAGCGCGAACGTGCTGAACTGAAACATCTAAGTAAGCATAGGAAGAGAAAATAATAATGATTTCCTGAGTAGTGGCGAGCGAAAGGGAAAGAGCCCAAACCAGTTATGTTACGGCATACCTGGGGTTGTAGGACCACAACATGAATAGTAAAGCTAAGAAGAACGGGATGGGAAGCCCGGCCAGAGAGCATGATAGCTGCGTATTTGTAAACAATACTATTCTAGTGGTATCCTGAGTACCGCGAGGTTGGAGACGCCTTGTGGGAATCTGCCGGCACCATCCGGTAAGGCTAAATACTCCTGAGAGACCGATAGTGAACCAGTACCGTGAGGGAAAGGTGAAAAGAACCCCGAACAGGGGAGTGAAATAGAACCTGAAACCGTGTGCTTACAAGCGGTCGGAGCACAGTAATGTGTGACGGCGTGCCTTTTGCATAATGAGCCTACGAGTTACTCTTCTCTGGCAAGGTTAAGTGATTAAGTCACGCAGCCGAAGCGAAAGCGAGTCTGAATAGGGCGTATAGTCAGAGGAGGTAGACGCGAAACCTTGTGATCTACCCTTGAGCAGGTTGAAGGTGCCGTAACAGGTACTGGAGGACCGAACCGATAAGCGTTGAAAAGCTTCCGGATGACTTGAGGGTAGGGGTGAAAGGCCAATCAAACTGGGAAATAGCTCGTACTCCCCGAAATGTTTTTAGGAACAGCGTGGTGGTAAAGTTTAATAGAGGTAGAGCTACTAATTGGGTGCGGGGGAGTCAAATCCTACCAAATCCAGATAAACTCCGAATGCTATTAAATATACACTGCAGTGAGGCGCGGGGTGCTAAGGTCACGCGCCGAGAGGGAAAGAACCCAGACCATCAGCTAAGGTCCCTAAATTACCGCTAAGTTGAACTAACGAGGTCCGATTGCACAGACAGCTAGGATGTTGGCTTGGAAGCAGCCATTCATTTAAAGAGTGCGTAACAGCTCACTAGTCGAGCGATCGGGCATGGATAATAAACGGGCATCAAGTGGTATACCGAAGCTATGGATACAGCAATGTATGGTAGGGGAGCATTCCAATATCAGCGAAGCAGTCTCGTAAGGGATTGTGGAGAGATTGGAAAAGCAAATGTAGGCATAAGTAACGATAAGGCAGGAGAGAAACCTGCCCACCGAAAGACTAAGGTTTCCTGATCAACGCTAATCGGATCAGGGTTAGTCGGGGCCTAAGGAGACGCCGGGTGGCTAATCCGATGGACAACTGGTTAATATTCCAGTACTTTTTATAACTGCGATGTGGAGACGGAGTAGTGACACTGCCGCGAACTGACGGAATAGTTCGTTAAAAGGTGTAGGTATATCACGGGTAGGCAAATCCGCCTGTGGTGCTGAGGCCCAATAGTACAGCAAACCTTCGGGGGCGCTGATAGAGCAGGTAAGCAGACTTCCAAGAAAATCCGCTAAGCTTCAGGTTATAAAAACCCGTACCGTAAACCGACACAGGTAGTCGAGGAGAGAATCCTAAGGTGCTCGAGTGAATCATGGCTAAGGAACTCGGCAAAATGGCCCTGTAACTTCGGGAGAAGGGGCGCTGTCAGCAATGGCAGCCGCAGTGAAAAGGCCCAGGCGACTGTTTAACAAAAACACATGGCTTTGCAAAATCGAAAGATGAGGTATAAGGCCTGACACCTGCCCGGTGCCGGAAGGTTAAGAGGGGATGTCATCCGCAAGGAGAAGCATTGAATCGAAGCCCCGGTAAACGGCGGCCGTAACTATAACGGTCCTAAGGTAGCGAAATTCCTTGTCGGGTAAGTTCCGACCTGCACGAATGGTGTAACGATCTGGGCGCTGTCTCAGCCATGAGCTCGGTGAAATTGTGGTATCGGTGAAGACGCCGGTTACCCGCAACGGGACGGAAAGACCCCATGCACCTTCACTACAACTTAACATTGATATTGGGTACAGGATGTGTAGGATAGGCGGGAGGCAGTGAAGCAGGCGCGCCAGCGCTTGTGGAGCCAACCTTGAAATACCGCCCTTTCTGTACTCGGTGTCTAACTCGTCTGAGTATGAGGACATTGTTTGGTGGGTAGTTTGACTGGGGTGGTCGCCTCCAAAAAGGTAACGGAGGCTTTCAAAGGTAAGCTCAGTACGCTTGGTAACCGTACGGGGAGTGCAATAGCATAAGCTTGCTTGACTGTGAGACAGACAAGTCGATCAGGGTCGAAAGACGGATATAGTGATCCGGTGGTTCTGCATGGAAGGGCCATCGCTCAAAGGATAAAAGGTACGCTGGGGATAACAGGCTGATCTCCCCCAAGAGCTCATATCGACGGGGAGGTTTGGCACCTCGATGTCGGCTCGTCACATCCTGGGGCTGGAGAAGGTCCCAAGGGTTCGGCTGTTCGCCGATTAAAGTGGCACGCGAGCTGGGTTCAGAACGTCGCGAGACAGTTCGGTCCCTATCTGTTGTGGGCGTAGGAAGTTTGAGTGGGGCTGTCCTTAGTACGAGAGGACCGGGATGGACAAACCTCTGGTGAATCTGTTATGGCGCCAGCTGTACTGCAGAGTAGCTAAGTTTGGAATAGATAAGCGCTGAAAGCATCTAAGTGCGAAACTAGCCACGAGATGAGACTTCCATATAGGGTCGTGAGAGACTATCACGTTGATAGGCTACAGGTGTAAAGGTGGTGACATCAAAGCCAAGTAGTACTAATTACCCGAAGCTTTCAAAGCAGACATTCTGTTGGTAATCTCTTCAAGTACTTCTTCTGATTATGTTAATTTGAGTAATAAGTAGTAAGTGATAAGTAATAAGACTTACTATTGATATAGTCAAAAGATATTAGAAAGCATAAGTTGAGGTAATCGAGTAGCAAGGAAACTTATTACTTATAACTTACCACTTACAACTTTCAAAAGATCTTCAGGTGCCTATATCGGCGGTGTCCACCTCTTCCCATTCCGAACAGAGAAGTTAAGCCCGCCAGAGCCAATGGTACTGCGGTAACACGTGGGAGAGTAGGTCGGTGCCACCCTTTACAAAGCCCGTTAGTTTATTCTGACGGGCTTTTTTCGTTATCCCCCAAAATAAACATCACTAAACATTTATTTCTATATTGTGCGAAATTATTGGCACGGTTCTTCGTTTAAGAAGCTGTGAACTAACATATACAACATGACATTTTTACAAAGATTCTTACTGATAGCGGCGTTCATTCCGTCATTTGCTGTTGCTCAACAAAAAGAAAAACCGAAGGAGAACTGGCAAAACCTCGATCTGCAGCAAGACGGCGTTTTCGGGGTGAGCACGGAGAGGGCCTATGATCAATTACTGAAAGGAAAAAAGGGTGAGGAAGTGATCGTTGCCGTAATAGACGGCGGCGTAGATGCTGAGCATGAAGATCTGAAGAGCGTAATGTGGAGGAATCCTGGCGAAAAGGCCGGTAACAAGGCTGATGACGATAAGAACGGATTTGTTGATGATGTGCATGGCTGGAATTTTCTCGGCTCTCCCAACTACAGCATCCGCTACGATAATCTCGAAGTGGTACGCCTGATTCGTAAATACCAGGACAAGTACGCCTCCGTATTGAACTCGACCCCTTTAAGCAAGGAGGAACGGAAGGAGTTCAATCTTTATAAGCGGATGGTGACGGATTATATGGGTAAACTTGAGAACGCGCGAATGGGTTATGAAAACATATCCATCTTAAGGAAGAACCTCGACACTATCGCGAAACGAATTGGAAAGGAAGCTCTGACTATCCGGGATTTTGACGACTACAAGCCTCAGAACGATATTGAATCAAAGGTTATAAAAGTGGTGAAATCGGAATTGAAGAAGGAACCCGATTATAAGAAATTTAAGGATGACCTGGAGGAGGGCTATCAATATTATCACACTCAGGTGAATTACAACCTGAACATGGACTTCGATCCGCGCGATTCTATCGGCGATAATTATGCTAACGGGGCAGAACACCGTTACGGGAATTCTGACGTGAAGGGGCCGGACGCTGACCACGGCACGCATGTCGCCGGAATAGTTGCGGCGGATAGAACGAATAAGATCGGGATCAAGGGCGTTGCTAAAAACGTGAAAATCATGTCGGTGCGGGCAGTGCCTGATGGTGACGAAAGAGACAAAGATGTAGCGAATGCTATACGGTACGCTGTAGACAATGGTGCGCGGGTGATTAACATGAGCTTCGGCAAGAGTTATAGCTGGGATAAGAAGCTGGTAGACAGCGCTGTGAGATATGCGGCTACGAAGGATGTTCTTCTGGTACATGCTGCGGGCAATGACTCTAAGAATACTGATTTCGAGAACAACTTCCCTACCAGGATATTCGCCGACAGCCTGGACGCGAATTATTGGGGCATGAATCAGCGCGTGTCGATTGTTCCAGGTGGACGGCCCTCTGGTATGGGTTTGCCTGGCATGAGCGGTGGTGCCCTGCGTGTTGAGCAGGATACTCTTAAATTTACTAAACTGCAGGCACAAAACTGGATAGAAGTAGGTGCCTCAGGATGGAAGAATGACGACGGGCTGGTAGCTGAGTTTTCAAACTACGGAAAACGCTCTGTCGACGTATTTGCACCTGGCGTGCAGATCAACTCCACGATCCCCGGCTCTAAGTATAAGGAAAATGATGGCACAAGCATGGCCTCACCTGTTGTAGCAGGTGTAGCTGCGCTGATTCGCTCCTATTACCCGGCATTATCGGCGGTACAGGTGAAGGATATCATTATGAAGTCTGTGACGAAGGTGGAGCAGAAAGTAAAGGTAAAAGAGGACGGTGCTACAAAAAAAGTGAAATTCAGCGACGTTTGCATTTCGGGAGGAGTGGTAAACGCATACAATGCGTTAAAGATGGCTGAGACGCTTGAGCGGAAACTCTCCAGTAATAAATAGGGCCCTCTGTGCAGGCGGCTCTCCCGCATGTTTTTTGTATCTTTGTAATTCATTTTACGCTGTTTGCAGCAGTATCAATGTTATTATGAATCAATATCAAACACTTCTTTATTACTGTTACACTACAATCGAGAACGCAGAAGAATTCGCTGCTGATCATCTTGAGTTTTGTAAATCAATCGGGCTGACCGGACGCATTATTGTGGCTGACGAAGGCCTTAATGGAACGGTGTCGGGCACTGCTGAGGCTTGTAAGACCTATATGGATACGGTGCTTGCGGACCTACGGTTCGCAGCGACGGAGTTTAAGATCGATGATGTGAGCGAGCCATCCTTTGTCAAGATGCATTGCAGGTACAAGCCCGAGATTGTTCACTCGGGACTTCGCGACCCGAACATAATCGATCCTAAGAAGAGAACAGGCGTGCACCTGGAACCTTTAGAGTTTCTCGAAATGAAAGACAGGGACGACGTTGTTATCCTTGACGTCCGCTCTAACTACGAGCACAACCTGGGACGTTTTAAGAATGCCGTTACGCTCGATATCGACAATTTTCGTGATTTTCCGTCGAAAATCAACGAACTCGCACAGTATAAGGACAAGAAGATCCTTACGTATTGCACCGGTGGGATTAAATGTGAGAAAGCCTCTGCCTTGTTACTGCACGAAGGATTTACGGAGGTGTATCAGCTGCACGGAGGGATTATAAAGTACGGAAAAGAGGCAGGTGGAAAGGATTTTGAAGGAAAATGCTATGTGTTTGATAACCGCGTCGCGGTAGACGTCAATACGGTGAACCCAGTAGTGGTGTCGACTTGCCGCAATTGCGGCAAGACCACTGCTAAGATGATTAACTGCGCTAATCCGGAGTGCAACGAGCACTTCACACAATGCGATGACTGTGGCTGGGCAATGGACGGCTGCTGCTCCGAGGAATGTAAGGAGCATCCACGTAAACGGCCTTATGATGGAACGGGTTATTATGTTAAGGTTCCGCAACAGTTGAATCTGAATAAGATAGGGAGGAAGGAATTTATAAGCGATCTTCGTCCTGCTGCGCTGTACTAATGAACTCTGTTCTCAGAGTGTAAAATATAGATGAAAGCACTTTTTACTGTAGGGATGCTCTGCATTTCCAATATTTTTATGACCCTCGCCTGGTATGGACATCTTAAGTTTAAGGAGATGGAATGGAGTAAGGGGCTGGGGCTTGTTGCAATAATCTTCATCAGCTGGGGCATCGCCCTGGCTGAATACGCGTTTCAGGTACCCGCCAATAAATATGGGTTCAGGGAAAACGGCGGCCCTTTCAGCCTCTTACAGCTGAAAGTGATTCAGGAGGCGCTTTCCATAAGTATCTTTCTGATCTTTACAGTTTTCTTCTTTAAAACCGAGAAGATTGCGTGGAATCATATCGTAGGATTCTGCTTCATAATTATGGCGGTTTTTTTTATTTTTAAGAAGTGGTAGCACAGCTGTACACTCACTTTTTATAAATCTAAACGGCTTCTTTCATTATTTCAATGTTTAAAATATCAGGATTTTATCTTGTTGTACTTTCCATTTTCTCCATTCTGATTGTCTCCTCGGCCAAGGGTGCTGAAATTAAGAGCTTTGGCGTTCCCTACGTTCAGAATTATAGCAAGAACGTCTACCAGTCGGGCAATCAGAACTGGTCGGTTACGAAGGATCCAAAGACTGGTGTCATGTATTTCGGAAATGGTGAGGGTCTACTAGCGTATGATGGCCGCTTCTGGCAACAATACCGTATGCCGAACCACCTGATTGTGCGGGCAGTGGCAGCTGACGGCTTTGGCAGGGTCTATACCGGTGCTTTTGGGGAAATCGGTTACTGGTCATTCAATACCTCAGGCCGTTTCACTTACACCTCTCTGACCTCATTGATTCCTGCCAGGCATAGGCTGACAGAGGAAATATGGAAGATCTATACGGATGGACGGAAAGTGATATTTCAATCATTTGCCTCGATCTTTATCTATGAAAATGGTAAGATATCTGTGGTAAAGAAAGAGGAGCCGTTCTTTTTCCTCTTCAAGGTCCGAAACCGCTTTTTTGTAGAGGTCATGTTAAAGGGCCTGTTTGAGCTCCGCGGTACTCAGCTCATTGCCATCCCAAACAGTGAAATTCTTAGCAGCAGCGGAATCCTATCGATATTGCCGTTCCAGGGTGACAAGTATCTTATCGGTACAGCCAAGAATGGCCTTTTTATTTACGATGGGAAGAGTCTGAAGCCCTGGGCAAATCAGGCGGACTCGTTTTTAAGTACGTACCAGTTGAATAACGGGGCTGTTCTCATGAACAGGTATTTCGCCTTTGGGACGATCCTGAACGGAATCGTGATTGTTGATGAAAGGGGCAGAGTGGTACAGAAGATAAACAAGTCGAGCGGCTTGCAGAATAATACGGTGCTGAGCTTATTTGCAGATGACGAGCAGAACTTATGGGCGGGCCTCGACAATGGCATAGACAGGGTCGAACTTAATTCGCCACTTTATTTCTACTTTGACAGAAAGGGAGACCTCGGGACCGTGTATTCAAGCATTATTCATGACGGGAAAATCTATCTGGGCACGAACCAGGGATTGTTTTCCAGCTCCCTCGACGCAAAGAACAATGGAGACTTTCAGTACTTCGACTTTAAACTGATTCCCAACTCCCAGGGGCAGGTATGGGATCTGAGCCTGATGGACGGACAGCTGCTGTGCGGACACAATAGCGGCACTTTCCTGGTCAGGGATGGAGCCCTCAGCCCCATCTCAAAGGCCAGTGGTGGCTGGACAATCAGGAGACTGGGTACGAACCCCGCTAAGCTTGTACAGGGCACCTATACAGGACTAGTGGTGTACAAGAAGGACGCAGTGGGAAACTGGATCTATTCACACGAAATAGCAGGCTTCAGGGAACCTGCTAGGTATGTGGAACAAGATACAAGGGGCCAGGTATGGGTAGGACACGCTTATAAAGGTGTTTATCGCCTTGAACTAAGCGAAGATTTAAGCCGCGTGGTTAGTACAAGGTATTATGGCGAAAAGTCAGGATTGCCGAGCAGCTATCACATCAACGTCTTCGAGTTCGAGAATCGCGTAGTCTTTTCCTCAGACTCAGGCTTCTATTTGTATGATGATATTTCGGATCATTTCAGGAGATACGAGCAGCTCAACAGAAAGCTTGGAAGCTTCGCATTCTCCAACAAGATCATCGCTGCCGGAGCGAAGAAATACTGGTTTATCAACCACGGAAGAACGGCCCTTGCTAAGTTCGGGGACGGCGGCAGGATCACAATAGACTCTAACAGCTTTACCGTGCTTAATGGGCGAATGGTTCAATATTATGAAAACATAAGCCGCATTAACAATGCCATGTACCTGATAAGTATTGACGATGGCTTTGCTATTTACAACGGCGACGAAGTGCTATCAGCGGGCGACAGGAGGTCTATGCCTTCCCCCGTTATCAGGAAGCTTGAAAACACCACTGACAGCTCGTCTGTAATTGCAGAGGGGCCAGGGACAAACGTTGCAGTGATCCCCTATAAAAAGAATAGCATCAGGGTGAGCTTTTCTCTTCCATATTACCGCCAAGCCAAAATAGAGTATCAATATTATCTGGAAGGCTATTCAGACCGTTGGTCTGTGTGGAGTACTCAGGCGGCGAAGGAGTTCACCAATCTGGATCATGGCGACTATAAATTTCTGGTGCGCGCTAGGGTGAATGGAAGATCCGTTTCCGGAACGGCAGTTATCGCGTTCAGTATTTCTCCTCCCTGGTACTTAAGTCCACTGGCTTATCTGTTTTATCTTCTGATTTTGATTGCGTTCTATGTCCTTGCGCGGAAGGAATACGCCAGGAAGCTTCAGCGTCATCAGGAGAGTATTCAGCGTAAGCTGCAGGCCGAACAAGAGGAGCAGCTCAGGCAGGAAGCGATTCTAAATGAGCAGAAGATCACAAAGTTGCGTACGGAGCAGTTACAGGCGGACCTGGAGAGTAAAAATAGGGAACTGGCTAATTCAGCGATGAATATCGTCTACAAGAACGAGCTGTTACAAAAGATCCGGGATGAGCTGTACTCGCTGAAAGATAGCGCCGGCAAAAAGCTCGGATCGGAGCAGTTGAAAAAATTGATAAGGTGATCAACGAAGGAGTTAACGATGAACGTGACTGGAACGTATTCGAGAAGAGTTTCAATGAGACTCATGAGAACTTTTTTAAGAAGCTGAAGTCGCAGTATCCGGAGCTCGTCCCTAATGACCTGATATTATGCGCCTACCTACGGATGAACATGAGCAGTAAGGAGATTGCTTCCTTACTGAATATTTCCTTACGCGGAGTGGAGATCAGGCGATATAGATTGCGTAAAAAGCTGAATTTAGAGCATGATAAAAACCTCGCAGAGTTCTTCATGCAGCTCTAAATACTACATCATTACCTCTCATCACATGTTTACTTGACTAATTATGACGGTCGTCATTGATGTATGTAGTTGGTACACTTTGAGATGTGGAATTGCTGGCTAAAATATTAAACAATAGCTTCTTATGATTTGTTGAATTTGTGATCTGTGTCATTTTTATTTAAGATGATGTAGTGAAGTGAAAGCGAAAAATTTAGCTATGTCAATTTTAACTCTAAAATTTGCTAAGGTTATTTGTAAAACGACCAAAAAGTAACAACCTAATTCAATTGATTATGAGAAAATTTTTTACGAGCCTGTCAGGTTTTGTTCTCGTATTATTTCTTTTTCTGGGGAACGTTTACGCGCAGCAAAGCATTACAGTTACGGGAAAAGTGACTGATGCTGCCAGTAATGAACCGCTCATCGGTGTGAGCGTTAAGGTTAAAGGAACAAATCAGGGAACATCTACTGGCATCAAAGGAGACTTTACGATTAAAGCTCCCTCGAATGGAACATTAGTATTTAGCTATGTCGGTTTCAAGAACTCCGAGGTGCCGATCGGCGGAAGAACAAACATCCCTGTTAAATTAGGAGCCTCGGCGCAAAGCTTGCAAGAGGTAGTGGTTGTGGGGTATGGCACCCAGAGGAAATTGGACGTGACCGGTGCGGTATCGCAGGTGAAAGGGGAGGAAATTTCTAAACAAGCCTCTGTAAACCCGGTAAGTGCCCTGCAGGGAAAGATTGCAGGGGTGTCTATCACCAATAACGGTACTCCTGGTTCTGCTCCACAAATTACAATTCGTGGAACTGGAACAATCTATGGGAAAGCCGGGGTACTTTACGTTGTAGATGGAGTGTGGTATGACGATATTAACTTTCTCAATCCTAGCGACATCGAAAGCATGAGTATCCTGAAGGATGCTTCCAGTTCGTCTATCTATGGTATCAGAGCTGCTAACGGAGTAGTATTGGTGACTACCAACCGGGGTAAAAAAGGCGACGCTGTTATTAGCTACAACGGAACCTTTGGTTTCCAACGCGTGACAAACAAGGTTAAGATGGCAAATGCGTCTGAGTATGCCACTTTAATAAATGAGCTTTCAGCGACTCCTCTTTTCACTGATCCCAATAGTCTTGGAAAGGGAACTGATTGGTATGACCAGATCCTGAGGAACGCTCCTGTTACCAATCATACGCTTTCGATCAGTGGCGGAACCGAGAGAACGACGTACAATTTATCTCTGGGTTACCTAAACCAGGACGGGATTGTGGCGACAAATAATTACAAGAGATATACTGCGAGGCTGACCAACGATTTTCAAGTGTTGAAGTTCCTTAAAGTTGGATATAATGTCTCCGGAACCGGAAGTAAGTCAAATGATATTAATAGCTCCATATTCACGCAAATGTTTGGAGCCGCTCCTGTAGTGCCAGTATTTAATGCCGATGGTACCTATGGGGATCCGGCAACCTTTAAACTGGGCGGGGGCGCTAACTATAATCCTCAGGCCACTATTGACTTCTTTGACCGTTTAACACAGGACTACCGGGTTAATGGAAATGCGTATGCTGAATTAAACGTCTCTAAAAATTTGTTATTCAGAACAAGTGTCGGTGGGGAGTTTGGGCAGAATGAAATCAGGGGTTACACGCCTGTATATTCGGCCACTCTGGCACAGCGAAATGATATAAGCAGGCTAGACGTCAATAGAGCCGAGGCCCGCAACTGGATCATTGAGAACACGCTAACCTACAAAAATACCTTCGGGGATCACAATATTACCCTCTTAGCGGGGCAAACGGCACAGAGGAGAAAGATGTATTTTACGGACCTTACCGCCAGGAACGTCCCTAACTCAAGTGATGGCGATCTTTATTTACGTCTGGGTAATGCAAATGATAGGATTGTGGACGATCGCGGAGAGCTTTCTACGACTGCATCTTACTTCGGCCGCGTAAATTATTCCTTCAAAGACCGATACTTATTAAACGCTTCGTTTAGAGCGGATGGTGCTTCGCAATTTTATGGAGGAGGAGATCTTTGGGGATATTTCCCTTCAATAGGTGCCGGCTGGATAATTTCGAATGAGCCTTTTATGCAAAATCAGTCTCTGTTTAGCAACCTGAAGTTGCGCGGAAGCTGGGGTAAACTTGGTAATGCGGGCGTTCCTGAAAATCCTACAACTTTGACTATCACTCAAGGCGGAGGATATGTGGCTTTTTTCAACGGCGCTCCTTACACCGGAAAAAGCATAACAACCGTAGTGCCTCAGTTTTTGAATTGGGAAAGAACTGCAGGTACCGACCTTGGTTTAGAGGCTGGTTTTCTGAGAGATCGGCTGAGTGTTGAAATAGATTACTACAACAAAAAGACGGAGGACGCAATATTTGGTGTTCCGGTGCCCTCTTCTTTAGGTTTAAGCGCTGGTGAAATTATTGCAAATCAAGCCGATATCAGGAACCGGGGACTCGAATTTGTATCAACGTGGAGAGATAAAACAGCGGGCGGCTTGACGTACTCAATCAGTGGAAACTTCGGATACAATCAGAATAAGGTCATTAGCGTTCGTACAGGGGAGAACCCGATATATAAGGGGGAAGTGGTTTGGCGAACGGCTCTCTGGCCACAAGGACGCTTTTAGGAAGGCCAATCGGCGAGTTCTATGGCTATCGCGTTGCGGGCGTTTTCCAGAACGCTGCGGAGGTTGCCGCTTCAGCACAAAAGGCAACTGCCAAGCCGGGGGATTTCAAGTATGAGGACCTTAATAATGACGGGATCATTGACGGAAAGGACAGGACGCCTCTGGGTAATCCTAACCCGAAATTCAACTTCGGATTGAATTCGAGCTTCGCATACAAGAATTTTGATCTGGCAATCGACATTCAGGGAGTGGCTGGCGTGGATGTCTATAACGCAAACCCTAGCCGTCGTTACGGAAATGAAAACTTTACGAAGGACTTTTTTGACAACAGATGGCACGGAGAGGGAACTTCCAATACCTATCCTTCCGTGCAGATCGGTAGTTCCACCAACGCCGCTCCTAACTCGTTCTTCGTAGAAAACGGATCTTATGTACGACTGCGTAATATTCAGTTAGGCTATACTCTTCCGGCCGCACTTTTAAGCAAATGGAAAGCACAGAGAATTCGAATTTTTGCAAATGCTCAAAATCCGATCAATATCTTCAAGTATAAAGGCTTTAGCCCTGAAGTCGGAAGGCAGGAAGGCGTCGATTATTCGCCAACTTCAAGAGGGATAGATGCAAATGTTTATCCGCTATACGCAACCTACAACTTAGGCGTTAATGTTACATTTTAAATGACAGACGATGAAACTACTGAATTATATAAACAAACGAAATATAATTATCGCTCTGGGGGCGATGACTCTATCCTTTTCATCTTGTACGAACGATTTTTTGGATGTTGACCCGCAAGGAAAGCAGCCGGCGCAGACTTTCTGGAAAACTCCGGAAGATGCAGGGGCAGGGGTAAATGCAATTTACGCCAACCTAAGGAGCTGGAACAATACGGCCTTCCCTGCTATTGCTATTGAAAGCCTCGCTGCTGACGAAGCGGAGAAAGGCAGCTCTCCTAATGATGCGAGCTTCCTGAATAATTTCGACAATTTCTCTGTGACATCTACTGATGGTGTGCTCGGCGGCTTTTGGGAAGGTCAATACCAAAATATTAACCTGTGCAATCAGGTGATCAAGAATATTGTAGATATTCAAATGGATGAAGCTCTTAAAAGTCGCTACATCGCTGAAGCGAAGTTTGTGAGAGCATTTTCTTACTTCAGATTAGTAAGGGCTTTCGGGGGAGTTCCTTTGCGGACCGAACCTACTCAGGATCCCCTTGCTTATAATATTCCCAGGGCTTCTGCATCTGAAGTGTATGCTCTTATAGAGAAAGATCTGGACGACGCTGCAGCCACTCTTCCACAGTCATACGGGAGCGCTGATATCGGTCGTGCTACTAAAGGCGCCGCTTTGGCGATGCATGCTAAGGTTGCCATGTATCAGAAGAAGTGGGACGCTGTTCTGGCTTTAACCAATCAGGTTATGGGTATGGGATATAGCTTGTTCCCTGATTTTCAGGACTTGTTTCGCATCAATAATGAGAATTCAAGCGAATCTATTTTTGAAATTCAATGTGAGTACTATCCGTCTATTGCCGGCGCCAGTAACAGTCAGTATTCTCAGGTCCAGGGCGTGAGAACCCAGTCCGGCTACTGGGGCTTCAACGTGCCAACTCAGACCCTTGCCGACGCATTTGAGCCTGGGGATACAAGAAGGGAAGGGACAATTCTTTTCGTAGGGACTACAACCAAGTACGGTGATGCGATTACCGCAGTGGCTGGAGACCCGGTTCGTTACAACGGGAAGTCCTATGTGCCCTTCAATACTCCTTGGGACAATGCCAACCCCAGAGGTTCGCAACAGAACGTTCGTGTCCTTCGCTATGCAGAAGTACTCCTGATGAATGCTGAAGCAGCTAACGAGCTTGGAAATCCGACACAGGCATTGGCATCGCTAGAGCTGGTAAGAGCCCGTGCCCGTAAGGGAAATCCAAACGTGCTCCCTCCGGTCACGACTACAGACAAAGCAGCGTTACGCAATGCTATTTATCATGAACGGCAGGTGGAACTAGCTATGGAGTCTGACAGGTATTTTGACGTTGTCCGCCAGGGAAGGGCTGCCGAAGTGTTTGGGCCTAAAGGATGGAAGGCAAATAAGAACGAGGTATGGCCTATTCCTCAAACTCAGATTGATATAAGTAATAATTTACTTACACAGAACCCTGGTTATTAATTGTAACTGAGGCTGAATGATGTTTTGATAGAGAGGAGTCGTCTTGAGACGCCTCTCTATCCTCCAGATAATAAAAACTCTGCTGTTTATAGCGATCGATTGATCCGGCCTCTTTGCTATGTCCAACTAATGCTCTTGTTCGTATTGTTCCCTCCGCCAGATCTGGCAGGTTGACACGAAGAAGGCTGGGAGTGAGGTGAATACGTGCCGATTACTCCACCTGCAGATTTCAGAGTTGGAAGGCATTTATTCTAAACACAGCATTAATAAAATGATTAGCGTAAAAATTGCAAAGTGTTTGTCGATAGCCCTTATCTTTTGTGCTTGCAGTCAAGGCAAGGTGTCGGAGCAACCATCTTCCAATCGGGAAAGGGATTCCCTTTCCAATGATTCCCTCCTTACCCTCATTCAAAAACACACATTTAATTATTTCTGGGAAGGTGCGGAACCTAATTCTGGTTTAGCAAGAGAGCGTATTCATATCGACGGCGACTACCCCGAGAATGACCAGGACGTTGTTACCACGGGGGAGGTGGTTTCGGGGTAATGGCGATATTGGTAGGCATTGAGCGTGGATTTATTACCCGTCAGGAAGGAGTAGCCCGGTTAACCAAGATCATGGGCTTCCTTGAAAAGGCCGATCGCTTTCATGGAGCATGGCCTCACTGGCTTTATGGTAAAACCGGTAAAGTGAAGCCGTTCGGGCAAAAGGACGACGGCGGCGATCTGGTAGAAACGGCTTTTATGGCTCAGGGGCTGATATGTGTTAAGCAGTACTTTAAGGACGGAGATGCCGGGGAGAAGAAGTTGGCTGAAAAAGCCTCTCAGCTCTGGAAAGAGATAGACTGGAACTGGTACCGCAACGGGAATCAGAGTGTTCTTTACTGGCACTGGAGCCCTAACTACGGGTGGGAAATGAACTTTGCTGTCACTGGCTATAACGAATGTCTGATCATGTACGTTCTTGGTGCAGCTTCGCCAACTCATGGCATTCCTCCTCAGGTTTATCACGAGGGTTGGGCAAAGAACGGGGCGATTAAGTCGGACGCGGAGAAGTATGGTTTAAAGGTCGTTCTCAATCATAATGGAGCTCCCGGTAGTGTCGGCCCGCTTTTCTGGGCTCATTACTCCTATCTGGGCTTAAATCCTAAGGGCTTGAAAGACAAGTATGCCGACTATTGGCTCCTCAATAAAAATCATACACTTATAAGCCGTGAGTACGTTATTCAAAATCCTAAGGGCTACAAGGGGTACGGAAAAGATGCCTGGGGACTGACCGCCAGTTACTCGGTAAAGGGGTATGCGGCTCACAGTCCGCAGGAAGACTTCGGCGTGATCTCTCCTACCGCGGCTATATCGTCCTATCCCTACACTCCTGAATATTCCCTGCAAGTGATGCGCTACCTCTATGAGAAGCTGGGAGATAAAGTGTGGGGTAAATACGGCTTTTATGATGCGTATAGCGAGAGCGAGAACTGGTATCCTCAGCGTTACCTGGCAATTGACCAGGGACCTGAGGTGGTGATGATCGAGAACGGGCGTACCGGCTTGCTGTGGAACCTGTTTATGTCAGACGCCGACGTGCAGCAGGGGCTGAGGAAGTTAGGATTTGAGAGCCCCCAACTAAAGTGAATAAGGATTTGAAATAGATTTATAACCTCAGCATGCAAAAACATATTAAAAAAGTATTTCTTTGCCTGATCATTCTGGTCTCCGCGCCTGTTTGTATCCAGGCACAGACTACCAGAATGCAAACCTATTGCAATCCCTTGAACCTCGATTATACTTATGCCATATATGATGCGGAAAGGAATATTTCTTATCGTTCCGGCGCAGATCCGGCTGTGGTGAAGTTCCGCGGCGAGTATTATATGTTCGTCACCCGCTCGATGGGGTACTGGCATTCAAAAGATTTAACGAATTGGAGTTTCATAACACCTGAGAAATGGTACTTTCAGGGTTCCAATGCTCCGGCTGCACATAATTATAAAGACTCAGTTCTGTACGTCACGGGAGATCCTTCCGGCTCTATGAGTGTGCTTTACACTGATAATCCGAAGAGGGGCGACTGGAAGCCCCTTCCTTATATTCTGAATGACCTGCAGGACCCCGACCTGTTTATTGATGAAGATGGTCAGGCCTACATGTTCTGGGGCTCGTCAAATACATTTCCGCTGCGGGGCAGGAAGCTCGATCGTGAACGCAATTTTCGTCCTTCGGGCGAAGTTGTAGAGCTGTTCAGGCTGGACGGAGAAAAACATGGATGGGAGCGTTTTGGTGAGAACCACGGAGATACAGTTCTTAAAGGATACATGGAAGGAGCATGGCTTACCAGGTATAAGAACAAGTATTATATGCAGTACGCCGCTCCTGGTACGGAGTTCAATGTTTATGGCGACGGGGTTTACATGAGCGATAATCCTTTAGGCCCCTATACCTACGCACCCAATAACCCGGTCTTTTACAAGCCCGGCGGCTTTGCGAACGGCGCCGGACACGGAAGTACGGTGCGGGGGCCCGGCAACATGTTCTGGCATTTTGCATCTATGTCTGTGTCGGTGAACGTCAATTGGGAAAGGAGACTGTGTATGTTCCCGGCCTGGTTTGATAAGGATGGTCTCATGTATTCAAACACCTCTTTCGGTGATTATCCTCATTATGCGCCGGGTGAGCCAGGGAAAATGGGGCAATTCACTGGCTGGATGCTGCTATCGTATAAGAAGCCGGTGACGGTTTCGTCTACCTTAGGCGATTTTTCAGCCGGCAACATTACAGATGAAAGCATCAGAAGCTTCTGGGTTGCAGAGAAGAACGACGACCAGCAATGGGTGATGATCGATCTGCTAAAGCCGGCTAAAGCATATGCGATCCAGTTAAACTATCATGATTACAAATCTGAGTTTTACGGCAGGGTGCCTGGCTTACACCACCGGTATATAGTAGAAGGTTCACAGGACGGCAGGAAGTGGGTTACACTGATTGATCGTTCCGACAGCTATGCAGATGTTCCTAATGATTACGTCGAGCTGGCGAGTCCCCAAACGGTGCGCTACGTGCGTTACCGTAATATTCATGTCCCTACCAGGAACCTAGCCATATCCGGACTTCGGATATTCGGACTTGGACAAGGAAAAGCGCCATCGGCAGTATCTGATTTCAATGTTCAGCGCCAGGCCGACCGGCGCAACGCCAGGCTAAGCTGGAAGCAGAAGAAGGGCGTGCAGGGCTACAATATTCTATGGGGAATAGCCCCCGACAAGCTTTATAATTCCTGGATGGTATATGATCAGGGTCAGCTTGACCTCAGGAATTTGTCGAGGGATCAGAAATACTATTTCTCGATAGAAGCCTTCAATGAGAACGGAGTCTCATCGAGGTCAAGGGTTATAGAGGTTCAATAGTTTAGATACGAGTTAATTTAGAAAAATGAAGTTTTTAAAAGCGAGTTTATTTTTACTTACGATGCTGTCGGCGGGAGCAATAGCGCAGACGAGCAGGGACGCAAAAATGGATCAGTTCATATCGTCGCTCATGCAAAAGATGACCATCGACGAGAAGCTGGGTCAGCTTAATCTGCCAGGTGCGGGCGATATTACAACAGGACAGGCCTCAAGTTCAGATATCGCAAAAAAAATAGAAGAGGGAAAAGTGGGTGGTCTCTTTAATATCAAGACAGCCCAGAAAATCAGAGACGTACAAAAAATTGCGGTAGAAAAAACGAGACTTAAAATTCCTCTGATCTTCGGCATGGATGTTATCCATGGCTATCAGACCGTGTTCCCTATTCCTCTTGGGCTTTCCTGCAGCTGGGACATGCCTCTTATAGAGCGAAGTGCAAGGATCGCCGCCATTGAGGCGAGTGCTGATGGGATTAACTGGACATTTTCGCCCATGACCGACATTTCAAGAGACGCCAGATGGGGCCGTGCTTCGGAGGGCTCAGGTGAAGACCCCTACCTCGGATCTCAGATTGCGAAAGCGATGGTGAGAGGGTACCAGGGCGACGATCTGTCCCGTAACAATACGATCATGGCCTGTGTCAAGCATTTTGCTCTCTATGGAGCGATAGAAGCAGGCCGCGACTATAACACGGTCGACATGAGCCGGGTGAGAATGTATAACGAATATTTCCCTCCCTACAAGGCTGCTGTTGAGGCAGGCGTCGGAAGTGTCATGACCTCTTTTAACGAAGTAGAAGGAGTGCCAGCCAGTGCTAATAAATGGTTGTTCACCGACGTGTTGCGCAAGCAGTGGGGTTTTAACGGTTTTGTAGTGACAGATTACACGGCTATCAACGAGATGGTAGACCATGGCCTTGGCGATTTGAGGACGGTCTCCGCTCTCTCGTTAAAAGCGGGAGTAGATATGGATATGGTAGGAGAGGGTTTTCTGGGTACGCTAAAGCAATCGTTAGAGGAAGGAAAGATCTCTCAGCAGGAAATTGACATGGCTTGCCGCCGCGTGCTGGAGGCGAAATATAAGCTCGGTTTATTTGAAGATCCTTATCGTTACTGTAATATAAAGCGCAGCAAAACCGAGATCTTTACTCCTGCTCACCGGAAGGAAGCAAGAGCGACAGCAGCACAAAGTTTTGTTCTCCTCAAGAATGATCATAACGTTCTGCCCGTTAAAAAATCAGGAACGATCGCTTTAATCGGTCCACTGGCAGATGCTACCGAAAACATGACCGGTACCTGGAGTGTTGCTGCGGATTTTAGCAAGTCCGTTTCTCTGTTGAATGGTTTAAAATCGGCTGTCGGCAAGCAGGCAAAGATCGTGTACGCCAAAGGTTCTAATCTCACGGCCGATCCGAAACTTGAAGAGCGGGCTACCATGTTTGGAAAATCGCTTCGCCGCGATAACCGTTCTGCAGAAGAGATCAGAAATGAAGCAATTCAAATTGCGAAACAATCAGATGTCATTGTAGCTGCCCTTGGCGAGTCGGCCGAAATGAGCGGTGAAAGTTCGAGTCGTACCGATATCGGTATTCCGGATGTCCAGCAAGAACTTCTCAAGGAGTTACTAAAAACGGGTAAACCTGTGGTACTCGTGCTGTTTACCGGCCGGCCCCTTACTCTTAAATGGGAAAGCGAAAATGTTCCTGCTATCCTTAACGTCTGGTTTGGCGGCTCAGAAGCAGGAGATGCGATTGCTGATGTCTTGTTTGGAGATGTGAACCCTTCTGGAAAGCTCTCTATGACCTTCCCGCAGGTGGTAGGCCAGGTGCCACTGTTCTACAACCACAAGAATACCGGACGTCCTCTGGCTGAAGGCAAATGGTTCGAGAAATTCAGATCTAATTACCTCGACGTTTCAAACGATCCTCTTTATCCCTTCGGTTTTGGTCTTAGTTACACCAAATTCGAATACAGCGACATTAAGTTAAGCAGCAATACCCTCCGGCACGGACAGGAAATTACGGCAAGTGTCACCGTTAGGAATGCAGGAGCTGTAGAGGGGAAAGAAGTAGTACAGCTTTATATCCGTGATCTTGTCGGAAGTATTACACGTCCTGTAAAAGAATTAAAAGGTTTTCAAAAGATCAGCCTTAAACCAGGTGAGTCTCGTGAAGTCTCATTTAAGATCACCGAAGATGACCTGAAGTTTTACAATAGTAACCTCGATTTCGTAGCTGAGCCGGGCGACTTTAAGTTGTTCATTGGTACCAACAGCAGGGATGTCAGGGAAGCAGATTTTAAATTAGAATAAGCGTCACTGATCGTCAGGACAGGTAAAAGCACTTTCCGGGTAACTGGTTAGTTTGAGTGTTGTAATGAGAAAGCCGCTCTTCGAAAGAAGGCGGCTTTCTCTGTTTGTGCCCTGATTAATACAGCCATAATCCTAAAATCGTTATTTTTGCAGGGATATCGAAGCCTGATATCCCTACAAGATAACTATGAATAGTAAAGTCTCCTGTCGAGCGGGTAGCGCTCATTGTCTTTCTTCCCGCCGTGAAGTTGCAATACCTCTGTTTTTGTCCTGCCAGATGCTGCATTTTGTAAAATCTTGATTTTGTTGTAAATATTCGATACTCACTTGTTTCAATGCCTGGTGCAATTACTGCCCATCAGGCCCTCCTCCTGTAACCTAATGAATTCCGAGAACAATCAAAAAGCAAAGCGCTTGCATCCTCTTTGCCCTCAGTGTGGCATCCCTTTCACCGACAGGATCCATCGCGAATGGTACGTGAAACTCTTGCTGTACACCAAACCAGTAAAACGTTATTTTTGCATCTCTTGCCGTTCAACCTATTACATTATAAGAGAACCTTTGAAATAGGGGATAAGGCTGTTACATGGTAATAATACCGTAAACATTTTTAATTTAGCGTTTAAATTTATTTAATGAAGAAGAAGGCCCTTATTACAGGTATCACAGGCCAGGACGGTGCATACCTAGCTGAATTGCTTCTGTCAAAAGGATACGAAGTGCATGGTATTAAGCGAAGAAGCTCTTTGTTTAATACCGACCGGATAGATCATCTTTACCAGGACCCTCACGACCAGGATGTGAGGTTCATTATGCACTACGGTGATCTGACTGACTCCACCAACTTGATCCGCATTATTCAGCAGGTGCAGCCGGATGAAATCTATAATCTGGGAGCGATGAGCCATGTGAAAGTAAGCTTTGACACTCCTGAATACACAGCAAATGCGGATGGTATCGGTACTCTCCGCATCCTGGAGGCAGTTCGCCTACTTGGACTTACTGAGAAGACCAGGATCTACCAGGCCTCTACCTCTGAGTTGTACGGCCTCGTTCAGGAAGTTCCTCAATCGGAGAAGACTCCTTTTTATCCCCGCTCGCCTTATGCCGTGGCAAAGCTTTATGGCTATTGGATCACGGTGAACTACCGTGAGGCGTATAACATGTATGCCTGCAACGGGATCTTATTTAACCATGAAAGCCCTTTGAGGGGAGAGACCTTCGTCACCAGAAAGATCACGCGGGGAGTTGCCAAAATCGCAATGGGTATGCAGAGCTGCCTGTATCTGGGTAACCTGGATGCGAAGCGCGACTGGGGTCATGCCAAGGATTATGTGGAAGCCATGTATCTGATCCTTCAGCAAGAAACTCCTGAAGACTTTGTAATTGCCACTGGTATTACCACTACCGTTCGTGACTTTGTAAAAATGGCTTTTGCAGAGACAGGAATAGCGGTTGAGTTTAAAGGTGAAGGCGCTGATGAGAAAGGATACGTAGTGAGTTGCAGTAATCCCGAATATCAGGTAGAAGCCGGAACAGAAGTGGTGTCTGTGGATCCGCGTTATTTCCGCCCGACAGAGGTAGAACTGCTGATTGGCGATCCTACAAAGTCAATGCAGAAATTAGGATGGAAGCCCAAGTATGATCTTCCTATGCTGGTCAATGATATGATGAAGGCAGATATTGAGCTGTTTAAAAAGGAAAAGACCTTAAAGGATCTTGGATACTCGATAAAGAATCAATTTGAATAAAAAAGGGCCTGTAATGGCCCTTTTTTATATCGCTACACGAAGCGCCTTTCGTCGCATCTTTAGTTCGTTAAAGCGAAGCCATGCGATGCTTGAGTAGTTAAACCGGCTTCCGTTATCCATCTGCCCGGTATAAAAAAGCTTTTTAGATAAAAAGGGAGTGGTTTTTTTCAAAGTCCGGTGATACCCTGCGTTGTACGCCGTTGCAAGTAGCCTTACGTTATACTCGACGTTCATCTTTCTGATTCGGTACCTGCTTCTGCAAATTTTTAGAAAAGCACCAAGGTACTTCACCTGCCAGGTAAGCGAACGAAGTCGTTCAATTCGCAGCTTTCTTCCCTCAAAGTCGTTTGTTGTTTTCAGTCCGGAGAACCCTGCTCGTGTTACCCATCCAAAGTCTGCGAACTCTAAGGCTGATCTCTCTATTTGCTCGGCGAAGGATGGCTTCATTTGGAAATATCCAACCGAAAAGTCTGCATAGTCATCGCCCCATCTGGTGTAGAGCGTGATCAAAGAGCCGATCTGGATGGCATCGAATATTGAGTTAAAGCGAATAAGTTCGGGGAAAATAACGGCTTCCATCAGATCCGGGTCTTCGTGAAATACCCGTGCATACTTCTCAATTTCAGGTCTGACTTCTTCTGATAGCTTTTCTGCCTGGTAATACCCCTCACCAAGACTCTGCTTTAAACTGCTTTGAGGCAGCCCCCCATCATAGGAAGCTGCCATAGTGGTTTGAAATAGGAACATGACAATTGAGTAGCTAAATTTCCTTACGACATACATACAAATTGTTGTCTTTTACTGAAAGCCAGAACAGGTAGTCCTTCCCGTTTTCTGTTCCGGCTGCGGGAGACAGAACGGAATAGGCAAGATGTGTCCCGTCCGAAAAATACAGGCTTCCGTAATCATAATATGCGCCTGATTTTCCGCTTTTGCTGAGGAAGAGGGCGTTGAGGTTTTCCAGGTTCCTTTGAAAGGACGGTCCCGGTTCTCCGTTAATATAGATCTGCTTCCTGCTGCCTTCCTTCAACTGGATAAGCATCCCATTGTTACTAATCCAGTTTTTGCTTCTGTTCCAGTCTTTCAGCGGTCCTAGTTTGGCGCCGGTACTGGTGAACACGAATGTGTCGTCATTCTCTGCATAGCGGTAGCGATCTTGTTCTGTCCTGGCCTTTAACTGAGTTTGGCTACCCACTGCTGCCGCATGCTCAAAGTTATTGCTCACCAGCAGGGTGGGCGCATACCCGGGTAACTTTGTGGTGCCACTATGAGACAAAAGGAAGAAATCTGAGCTTTCGCCCGTTCTCTTTTCTGCCAGTGCATAAAAACGTTCCTGATCCGGGGAGAGGTAAAACGCGAGGATAGTTGAAAATGGCCCATATTTCTTCCCGTTCAGGACGAGTTGCCTGACATTGCCGGTCCCCTCGATGAATTTCGAGGGGTTGCTCTGCCGGGTGCTTGCGCTGAATGAGTTAAACCCAAATACTCCCAGCTTCGAGAGCGGCGGGCGATCAAAGGGACCTGTGCGTGTTCCGTTCTCGTAGAAGAAATATTTTCCGTTGTGCGAAGTGATCAGATTGATTTTCTGACCAGTGTTGCTCACTTTAAGACTGAACTCCCCTCTTACGATCGTCTCTCCGGGCTGGAGTTTAAATGGTTGTGTTCCATAATCTGCTGCACTCCAGGTTCCGTCTGTGCTGCTGCTGCCACCCTGCGGGCTGGCGGAAGGTCTGGTGACAGCAGAAGGCATTGCTTCCCCGGCGGCCGGGGCTTTTGCGGTTCTTTTACTCGACCCTCCTGCGTTTTCTCCGTTGCCTAGTCCTTTATCGATTGTTTTTTCTACTGCGGCCCCTGCTTTATCAGATAGCTTTTTAAGGAACTGGGCTGATAGAGAGAGCTGTGCACATAAGAACAAAAAAGAAAGAATGAGCTTTTTCATTGCTTGAATCTGTTGATAGTTGCAAAGCTATCTCGTTCATTAGTAATTCTTTTGAGTAGAAAAAGGTATTCATTGAAATACGTAAAAGTACTTAGGGAGGTTAAATGAGCCCTCTTTGGTACGCCTCTTTTACGAGCCCTACCGTATTTTTTACATTTAGTTTCTGACTGATATTTAGTCGATGAGTTTCAACTGTCCGAAGGCTGATGAAGAGTTTGTCTGCAATCTCCTGATTGGAGTACTCCTGTGCAATAAGCCCCAGAATCTCCTGTTCCCGCTTCGTTAACATTACCCCCGCAGTCGTCTTCTTTTTCCCTGAAAGCAGTTCGTCAAGCATGGCCCTTTGAAGTACCTGGTCGATGTATTGGCCGCCCTGCATCACCTGTTCAACCGCTTCTGCGATCCTGCCGCCGTCTGTATTCTTCAGCAAGTATCCCGACGCTCCATTTCTAAGCATTTGTTTTACAAAGTGGCTCTCTTCATGGTTGGTGAGTGCGATGATCCTGACGGAAGGGTAATCCTGCTTAACTATTTTGCAAATCTCAATCCCGCTCAGCCCGGGAAGCTGGATGTCCAGAAATAATACATCCGGAAGAGTTTCCCGCAGCTTTAAGAACAGCTCTGGACCGCTCGTAGCAGAAAATATCAGCTGGAATTTCTTGTTCTTTTTTAACATGCTCGACAGTCCTCCGATAATGAGGAGGTGATCGTCTGCAATTGCGACCTTAATTTCCATTTTTTCATCCGTATATCAAGTGCTTTTCCTGAAGTTTCGGCTCCGGCTTATTGTTTCTCAGTTTTCCCTTGAGGTAGGCAGAGCAATCGAATTCCAAATAGATCGCGGTGCCGTTAAGAGGCCTGGAGCTAATCTCAAAAAAGCCTCCCATGATCTCAACCCTCGACTTCAGGTTGCCGAGTCCCAGCCCTTTTTCTTCCAGTTTCGTCAGGTCGAATCCAATTCCGTCGTCTTCAATGGTCAATGCAAGTACGCCATCGTTTATCGAGATCTGGACAATTGCAGAAGTAGCATGGGCGTGCTTGATTATGTTATTAATGCACTCCTGCACAATCCGGTATATAAAGAGTTCAAAGTTCAGGTTTTGCACTGTCTGCGCACCGAGTGCGTAAAATTCAACCTTCAGCGCTGTGTTGCTAACTTTCCTGCAAAAGCTTTCGAGCGTAGTGATCAGCCCTTTTTCCTGTAAAAATGTAGGAGCCAGATTATGTGCGATCGATCTGATTTCGCCTCCTACTGTGTCGATGATCGACAGCGTTTGGTTGTAGGTGTCAGAGGCTGAAAGTGTGTTGTACTCGCTGCCCAGCAAGCTAAGGTGCATCTTCGCCGCAGACAGGGAGCCTCCTACTCCGTCATGAAGTTCCTTGGCCAGGCGGGCACGTTCTTTTTCTTCTCCGGCAATCATTGCTTCCAGGGTTTGCACTTCTTTTTCTTTTTCCATCAGCTTTAGCCTCTGCTGTTGAGTTTTTCGCTTCTGCGAAAAAGACAGGTAGATGCATGACAGCATACTAACCAAAAAGAATATAGCGACCAGATAAAGCGTAATCAGACGATTTTTTTCTTGTATGACGATCCTGTTTCTGGCGATAGTCAGTTGTTGCTGGGCGAGCCTCTTTTCTTTTTCAACTGTCTGGTACTCGATCTCCAGCTTGTTGACGGCTGCCTGCGTCTCTGCGCTGCTTATCGAGTCTTTGAGGACATCATGCTTTTTTCGATATGCCAGTGCTGTTTCCGATTTATGTTGCTTTTCAAAAATTTCCGAAGCCAGGAGATACATCATCTTCAGCTGGTTGCTGCTGCCGCTGCGCCTGCCAAGTGCAATGCTTTTTTTAAGATATTTTTCAGCTGCAACATTGTCGCCAAGAAAATGAGAGCTTTCTGCCAGGCCCCAGTAGACATAGAGCTCATAATCGTTTGATGGGTAACGTTTAAGCAAGCCGAAAGCCTTCAGGTAGTATTGCCTTGCCCTGGCATAATCTTTTGTCTCGCTGCTCACATTGGCCATATTGATATAGCCATCAAGGACGTAGGAAAGATCTTTAAGTTGAAATCCAAGCTGAATAAGCTTTTGGTAGTAGTAAATAGCTTTATCAAAACGGCGACTGATGGTTTCGCTGTTAGCAATGTTCACGAGACTGCTTGCAATGCCTGCCGAGTCTTTTCTCCTGATAGCAATGTCGTAGCTGATTCTGGAGTAGAAGGACGACTTTTGTTTGTCGCGCAGTTCGATGAAAATGCTAGCAAGGTTGTTGCTATAGACTTGCTGCATTTTTAGCAAGCCGTGATGTCTTGCCAGGTTGAGGGCAGTAACCGTGTGCTTCGCCGCCTCTTTGAAAGAGCCGAGATAAATGTATTGGTTCCCGATGGAACCGTAAGCGTTGGCAATGATTGTTGTGTCCTTCAGCGCTCTGCCTATTGTCAATAATTCTTTTGCAAGCCCAAGGGCTTGCTGATATTTGCTTTGGTTATTCAGCAGGCGAACATAGTCTGAGATATACTCAGCTATCTTTCTTCGGTCGTTAAGCTTAAGCGCGAGAGTATGCGCCTTGTTGTACCAGAACTCCGCTGAGTCAATGTTTCCGTTGCTCAGTTCTTTTTCGCCCCGGTGAAGCCAGGTTGCAAACTGATCATTATCTGTGGTTGCACGCGGTTGCCTTCCTTGCGCTCCGGACACCAGGGGCAGGAGAAGCAAAAACAGGTGCAAGTAAAAGAACCGAAACAGGCGATGCATATCCCAACTATTAATCTAATTGGAGAGACGCAGACACCTGCCGGTTCGTTACATGGAGCTGTTTTTTTTACTCGACCATTTTTGCAATCTCCGCCATTGGCAGGTTTTGAACCATCTTCGTTACTTCCTCCTCGGACAAGCCGGTTGTATTCAGAGAGAGGAGCGTTGAACCAAAAGGAATCTGTGTTTCGAATTGTGTCGGACTTTCATTCTCGCTCTGTCTCCTGGTGATCCCTTTATAGTTACCCACCTTAATTCTTCTCTGGTTAGGGTCAGATGAGGCGATGAACGGAATCGAAAGCAGCGAATTTAAGCCAGCTACCAGTGGTGAGTTCGTAATCACCTGCAGCTCGGCAGCCCGGATGCCGGAGCCGTAATGCCGTTCTGTAACCACACCTGTAAAGCTGGAGCTACCGCTTACCTGGTCGCCAGATGCGTTGGCTGTGAGGTCCCCGAGTTGAGACGGAAATATTTTTAATAACTCTTTTCCTGCTTTTTTATCAAGCTCCATCAGCATCTGCTGCATTGCAAATCGAGCATCTTCGAGCTTGCCTGAACTATAAGACGATTTCGCCTTAGAAAGATACTGGTTGAAGTCCTGAGCCGAGGCCTCTGTTCCTAGCAGTGCAACCAGTAAGCCCAGGTAAATCTTTTGCATTTTCATTAGTTTAACAGTTTGATTTAGTTTTCACCTAAGGTCTTCTTGATTCCATCTACGTCGAACGCATTAATAGCGACGAGCAGATCTTGCTCGTTGTCGAAATTGACGCCCTCCCACACAACCAATGAAGTCTGGCCGAGCGGAACCGTCACCTTATAGCCGCTTCCCTCATCATATTCAGCAATCCCCTTAAGGCCTTTTATTTTAATCTGCTTCCATTTCTGGTCGCTCGATGATTGAGCAAAGCCGCTCGCAGCGATGATGGCATTGTATGACGACATTAGCAGGGAGTTGTTGGCAATGGTGACCGTTAATTGTTTATCGTCCTTCAAATATTCGCGATAAATAGTGAGTCCGTTCCACCCATAGCCGGCACTCGTAACTTTGTCGGCATCTGCCTGGTTAGGTAACCCGGATACTGATTCAGGCAAAGACTTGAGAAGGCTTTTTCCGATTTCCATTTCAACGCCTAGCATGGCCTGCTGCAGTGCGCCCCTCGCTTCTCCAAAATTGGAAGCATTAAATGCGCTTTCTGCAGCACCCAGTTTTTCATTTACATCAGGCGCGGAAGTAATAAGCCCTGCACCGCCCTTGTTTGCCGGCTTATTTCTGCGTGTAGCCGAGGAAGACGAGCCCGGGGGCGAGTCATAGCTGCCATCATCGACAGCTCCGTCGGTGCCTGCATTATCGGTATTACCTCCATTCCCTTTTCGTTTGCCGTTAATGAGTTCATCGGTTTTCTTGTCAACCACTTTCTCTGCCACGTTACCTGCTTTTTGCTTTATCCTGTTTAAAAAGCCCTGAGCGTGCAGTACGGAAACAGAAAAGAACTGGCAAGCAGCCAGCATGATTAATAATTGCTTTTTCATCTCTTTTGCTTTAAAAAAAGCAGATGCGGGATTTTTCTATCCCGCACGCGCGTCTTATTTCGTTACAATGGTAGTTGTAGGGGTATAAATACCGAACGTAATACCGGACAACAGGCCGTCTATAAAGGTATGAGTGACGGTGACGTTGTAGTCTGTTGCTCCCCCGGCCATCTCTTTTGCGTCAGATGTTCCTACTGGTGCGAGGCCGAAGATTACGTAGTGGTTCTTCTTCTTCACCTGTACGTTTTGTTTAGCTCCTGAACCTACCGTTGCATTGTAGGTGTAGCAGGATGATAGGAACGTGCAGATCGTTAGAAGTGTGGTTAAGAGGATTAAAGAGCGTTTCATTTGCTTGTTTTTTAAACTGATTAATGGTGTACTGAATTGATTCTTAGTATTCGTAAATCTGCGTAGTCTTACTGAGCTGATGCTCCATTAGCTTCACTGTTACTTCAGATGTTCGGGGATAGCCGTCGTTATCATATGTATAGGATGCTGTTGTTTCCTGAAGTCCGCCTTTTATCGAAGTCATATTGTTCTTGCCCCAAAATCTCGTGCTAATGCCCAGTTCAAGTACGTATTTAAAGCCGGCAGAAGCGAATGGCGACTTCTTATCGTCATGCGAGAACGTTGACTCGTAGCTTCCTTCTTCAGCTTCAAACTCGATTTTCGAAATGTTGTCGCCCTGATAAGTGATCTTATGAACTCCCGTAATCTCATCTTCGCTACTGGTTTTGATTTCGGTTACTCTGCCATTGGATACGGTATACGTGATGTCTTCCAGACTCTGAAGTTCGGTTCCGTCGAACGTTTTTCTGGTACCCGTAGTAGGTTCGCCTTTTGAATTATAACTGATTTCGTATACCTCTTTAGACGTCTCCTCTGATTGCTCCATTTTGATGAGGTTCCCGGTCCCGTCGTAAGTGAAGGTTGCCGTTTCACCTTCTCCCTCGTTTACATAAGCGGATATCCGGTTCTTGCTGTCATAGGTGAATCTTATTACAGATCTTTCATCGCCGTCAATCTCGGTTATTTTACTCACGCGCTTGCCCTTCATGCTGCCTGAATCATCGTCATCTTTCTTACATCCCGTCAGTACAGCCACTGCTGCTGTAAAAAGGATTAGTAGTTGTTTTTTCATTTTAAATTTTTGCTGTTAGTAGTGTAATAATTAAGAATAAACTCTTTTCACAAAGGTACCGGGAGGACAGATGGGCATCAATTCGGACTAGTACCGAAACCAGAAAATAGGTAGTACTACTTAGTTAACAAATCCGGAACCCTGCGGGTGCTCTTGTCGTATAATGATTTGGGTCTGAATGAGATAAAATACCGGGATTCTGGTATTGCTAGTCAGCCGGGTAAAGGTTATATTTGATTAAACTGATATAGAGATGGTAGAGTTTTTCCTCGTTTCTGCTTGTGTGGTTTACTTCGTGTGGGAATACGAGAGTTAACACCTGATCTTTCAAAATTTCAATTTCACTCTTACCTTTACAGGCATGGACCTGAAAGGTGAGCGTAACGCGGCCGAAAAGATCGCGGTAATAGGACTGGGCTACGTTGGACTGCCATTGGCTGTTCAGTTTGCAAAGAAGTTTGCGGTAGTTGGTTTCGATGTTAAACCAGACAGAGTAAAAGAGCTGGATTCGGGATATGACCGTACCCGGGAAGCCGATCTTCGGGAACTGAAGCAGGCAATAGAGGCCGGCAGATCTTCTGACTCTGTTGCGGGTCTTCGATTTTCCTCTAACATAGAAGAACTTCGAAATTGCAATGTCTATATTGTTACCGTCCCTACACCCGTAAATCATTACAAAGCTCCTGACCTCCGGCCCCTGCTGACGGCTACGCGCATGGTTGGATCAGTGCTGAAGAGAAATGATCTTGTAATTTACGAGTCTACCGTCTATCCTGGTTGTACAGAAGATGATTGTATCCCGGTCCTTGAGCAAACTTCAGGACTTCGGTTTAATGTCGATTTCTATGCGGGGTACTCGCCCGAGAGGATCAATCCTGGCGATAAAATCAATACCCTGACCAAAATTAAAAAGGTCACCAGCGGCTCTACACCGGAAGCTGCAGAGCGGGTAGACCAGCTTTATAGTGCAATAATAGAAGCAGGAACACATCTGGCGCCGAGCATTAAAGTAGCCGAAGCCTCTAAAGCAATTGAAAATGCGCAACGCGATCTCAATATCTCGTTTGTAAATGAGCTTGCACTAATCTTTGACCGGATCGGGATAGATACAAACGACGTAATTGAAGCGGCCGGGACGAAGTGGAATTTTCTAAAGTACAAGCCCGGCCTGGTAGGTGGGCATTGCATTGGCGTAGACCCCTATTATTTGGCGCACAAGGCTCAGTCTCTTGGGTATCATCCTCAGGTCATCCTGTCGGGCCGCAGGGTAAACGACATGATGGGGCACTTCGTTGCTGCTAAGGTGGTTAAACTGATGATAGGGAAGGATCACAAGATAAAGGGCTCCCGTGCCCTTATTATGGGTTTTACATTTAAGGAGAACTGTCCTGATATCCGAAATACACGTGTGGTTGATATTTACGAGGAACTCCGGCAATTTGGCCTGGATGTAGATGTGTACGACCCATGGGCTGATGAAGACGAGGTGAGAAAGGAGTACGGCGTTGCTATTGTCAAAGAAGTTGGAAACGACGCCATTTATCAGGCTGTTATTGTGGCAGTGGCGCACCGCGAGTTTCTTGACTTCAACTTCTCCAGAATTCGGGCGAACGGGGGAGTGATTTTTGATACAAAAGCTTTCCTTGATCGTGAAATTGTTGATGCGCGACTATAAAAAAAACATGTGTTCTAAACTTTTTGACGGGTGTTACTGTTTATGTAGTATGCCGTATCATAGAAGGCGCCCCCTGGCAAGGGCGAAGATGGTTAGCTCTCTCAGCTAGCCTTTGTTGTTTTTAGCAAAGACCTTTCATCCGCCTCAGCTTTTTTCAGTATCCTCGGGATTAACTACCGGAAGGGTAAAAAAGAATGTAGAGCCTTTTCCTTGTTCGCTTTCAACCCATATCTCTCCCTGGTGGCGCCTGATGATTTCGGCGCAAAGATAAAGACCAATGCCAAACCCGGATATGTTTTTGGTCTTCTGGTTTTCCACCCGGTAAAAGCGTTCGAAAAGCTTTTCACGATCCTCCTTGCCGATTCCTATGCCTTCATCCTGCACGCTGACAAGTGCCAGCCCCAAACCGAGCGGTTTACAGTTGATCTCAATTACGGTGTCAGGAAGAGAGTATTTAATAGCATTACTGAGAAAATTCGATACTACCTGTCCGATCTTGTCCCGGTCAGCGTATATCGGAAGAGTGCCGTCCGGAAAGAATAAAATCGTGTGGCGTGTATTAACGAGCAGGATGTCTTCAATCACTTCTTTGACTAGTTCGTTGAGATCAAAGTTTTGTCTGTACAAGTGCAACTTGCCCGACTCCAGCCGGGAGACATTCAGGAAACTGTTGATCATGTTGACCATCTTGTTTACCTGGATATTTACTTTTTCCAGCGCACCAAGAGCAAAGGTGTCATTCTGTTTCGAAGCACGCTTTAACAGCATCTGAATATAGGCCTTAAGTGAGGTGAGCGGGGTTTTCAGCTCGTGACTTACAATGCCGATAAAGTCGTTCTTTCGCTGCTCATCCTGCTTTTGTTCCGTAATATCCATGATCACCCCGGCAAAGTGGGAAGGGTGATTCTGGTCGTCGAAATATGGTTTGCCGATGGTTCGGAGCCAGCGCAGTTTCTGGTCATGATAACCAATTACCGGGTATTCGTAGTTAAATGACGAATGGACAGAGATTGCTTCGGCTGAAGCTTTCTTTACAACTTCGCGGAATTCCTCAGTGATCTGATTAGTCAGTTCGGTAAATCCGGTCGCATCTGTAGCATGATAGCCGTGCAGCTCTTTCACCCGCGGAGAAAATGTGTAGGTCTCACTTGAGAGATCCAGCATCCAGGTGCCCAGTCTGGCCGCGTCTACCGACAGCCTGAGCATTTCTTCTGCTCGCTGCAGGCTTTGATTTGCCATCAATTGTTTTGTGACGTCCTGTACGGTGCCTATAAACCTTTCCGGCCGGTCTGAGTGGTCAAACAGCACTTTTCCGTTGGCCCGCACCCATCTTATTATTCCATCATCAGCCCCTACAGTTCTGAACTCAGCTTCGTACTCTCCGTTACTGAGCGCTTTGTTGTATGCTCTTTCGACGATTTTATTTACCCTGTTGCGGTCTTCAGGGTGCAGTCCCTGCAGGAAAGCATCTTCATAACTTACCTCCCTCCCGTCGTAAATGCCAAACAGCTCGCGGCAACGCGAATCCCATTCCAGCTTCCCGCTCCTGGGGTCGAGGTCGAAGAGCCCCAGACCGGATGCCTGTTTCGCAAGCTGGATCTGCCCATATAATTGCTCCAGTTCCTTTTCTGCTTTATACCGTTCAGTTACCTCTGTAATGATCGCCATAATACGGGTAACGGAGCCGTTATCTCCCTTTATTGGATGATAAACAGCGTCAAAGTATCCCTCCTTAAGTTCCCCCTGTCGCAATATTCGGCTCTTGATGTTTGTGCCCGTGAACGTCTCGCCGCTCGAGAAGACATTCTGAAGGATATTGAGATAAGGGTGCTCTGCTATCTCGGGCCTTGCTACAATGAGCGGCTTCCCGATCACATCTTCCGTCCTTCCCCACAGTTCCAGCACTTTGTCATTCACCAGCTCGATATAGAGGTCCGGACCTTCTAAGACGCATATCGCTACAGGAGCCTGCTTTACCAGATTACGGAAGCGCGCTTCGCTTTCAAAAAGATGCTGATTGAGAACTTTTAGATGGTGATAAGACTGATTGAGCTCTTCGTTAATAGCCGCCAGTTCCTCGTTCATCGCACCCAGCTCCTGATTAGTTGAAGCAAGTTCCTCAACCAGGGTCTGCTCTCTCAACTTGCCCTCACTGATCAGCTGTTCGTGTCGGAATCGATCACTTACATCCCTGGCGGTATGGAGGATACAGTATACCTGTCCCCGTTCATCACTGATTGGCAGGTATCTGAAATCAAAGTAAAACGTTGACAGTGTGCCGTCCACCTTTAAGGCAGAGGGAGTATTCGTTGCTTCATACGGAAGGCCTGTCTTCCACACATTTTGCAGGATGTTGATGAGGTGCTGGCCCTGCAGTTCCGGCACTGCTTCTTCAAGGGGCTTTCCGATTACACTTCTGTCTTTGCCCCAAATGCGAATCATCGCATTATTTGCGTTTTCAATGATTAGTCTTTGACCGCTGTATATTGCAGTCGCATTTTCTGACAGAGATAGTATCTCAAGTATTTGATTGCAACTGAGCCGGGCTTCACTATTCATTAGCAGTGTATACAGGTTTTGCGATAAATATATTTAATTTTCATCATACTCAGCGAACATCTATCCGCACTCCAGGGAAATAGGATATATAAAGCGAAAGGCCTCCGCGAAGATGCAGAGGCCTTTCTATTATATTGGGAATTGTCATTATTACTGCTTGGGCATCAGTACGCCGTTGATTACGTGCCCAACGCCATTTGTTCCTTCAAGGTCAAAGACTGTGACGAGAGCAGAGTGCCCCGCTGCGTCGGATATCTCCAGATTTTTGTTTGCATTCACTTTAAGCGTGAGTGTGCCTCCGTCAATCGTGTTTAGGGTGGCTGTTCCCTTTCCGGTCGTCAAGGCCTTGATAATATCAGCCTTTGTATACTTACCTGTTACGATGTGGCCTCTCAGTGCCGGCGTGAGTTTGGCGGGGTCTTTCAGCAAGCTATCTACACCTGCGCCTGACGTGAATGCCTGATCAGAAGGTGCAAAAACCGTATAAGGCCCCCCGAGTTTAAAGTATTTTCCAGTCCGGCAGTTTTGATAGCAGAGACCATCGTAGTGTTATAACCAGACTGAGAGATGGCCTGCACCACGTCACCAGAAGGCGCCGCAGCTTGAGTAGAGGCGGCTGCAGTGCCGTTTTGTTGGTTTGAGGTGCTATCCTGAGTCTGTGCATAAATTGTTGTGATTCCCATGGTTGCTGCGAGGGCAACAGTCATTAATATTTTTTTCATAATAGTTGTAGTTTATTAGCTAAGTACTACTAGTCAAAGTCGTGCCAAAAGAACAATCTGCCTTTTGCCGGGCCAAAAGCAAACATTTCAGGGTGTTCTGTATTATTCTTAGAACACTCGGATTGTTAGAAAAAGCAACAGGTTGTTGGAGTTGTCGACATTAGCGATTATTTGAAGATTATTTCTCGCCTGTCCTTGTGAAGTGTTATATTTGTTAACGGAAGTTCCTGTGTGCCAATTATTAAACATTATAAATCAAATTTGCCATGTCATTCTACTATGTAAGTAACAACCGCCAGTACGACGGCAGCTATGAGGTCCACAAAGAGGGTTGTGGGTTTATGCCGCTTAACAAAACTTTTTTAGGGCATTTTTCAAGTTGCGAGGAAGCAGTGAAAGAAGCAAAACGTCTTCACCTGAAATCGAAACCTTGTATCTATTGTACTTTTGAGTATCAGCAGGCTCAGTATCGGCATGGAGTGCGTGTCAGACATAAGGCCTAGGTGATAGCCAAGTTCAGGCAGGGTGCTGTATGCGAAGATGAGTGTTGCTTGATGGGCTTTGCCAGCGTTTAAGCAGCTGCACTTTTTTGAGAATGTTCGGTCAGGTCTTCCGGCATTGCATAGCGGAGGAGGGATGCTTTTCGGTAGCAGAAATAGTTCCTCGTCCGCTGTGTTTTTTATATATTTGCGCAAACCCCATTTGCCTTATCTGCTTTTAGTTAAAGTGATTATACAAAAACAAAACGAATAGACAGATCTGTTTTAAGAGCAACATCTGCAAACAGACTGGTTGCTGGAAAGAGAATCTAAAATAAAGTAAGTACCATATATGCTGTTAACTGATCTCAGTTTTTCTGAATTTATACACAACTTCGAGAATACCCTCCGCCATCTTTTCCGCGAGAAGGAAGATATTAACCAGCTGAGCCTGGAAAGAGGCCTGCCTCCCGCTGTTCTAAGCGAAATTATGTCTGGTGTGCCACTGTCTGTTGCTATTCCCGTGCAATATGGCGGGCGTGGAAGTATAGTAAAAGAATGCCTGGGCTTATTGTCTGCCGCTTCTTACGAATCGCTCTCCTTATCTCTTATTTTTGGAATTAATATCGCGCTATTCCTCGAGCCGGTTGCCAAGTATGCAAACGAGGGGATAAAGGGTAATATTTTTCAACGTTTCCTGGAACAAGGTCAGATGGGCGGGCTTATGATCACAGAGCCCGGATATGGAAGTGACGCCCTTAATATGAAGACGTTTAATAAGGAGATTGATGGCGGCTATCAAATCAAAGGTACGAAGCACTGGCAGGGGTTGACCGGCATGGCAGATTACTGGCTGATTGCCTGCAGGAAAGAGAACGGAGATGGTGAACTCGGGCGTGATATTGACTTCTTTATATCCGACAGTCACCAGGAGGGGCAGAAGGTGCTCGTAGAAGAATACTATGATAATGCAGGTCTGTATATGATCCCCTATGGCCTGAATAAGCTCGATCTCCGCGTTCCTCCTACGCATAAGCTCGAACCGGAGACGACGGGAATAAAAATGATGCTCGACATCCTGCACCGGAGCCGGATGCAGTTCCCGGGAATGGGAATGGGATTCATTAAACGAATGCTTGACGAAGCGATCGCTCATTGTACCAACAGGATGGTAGGAGCAGGAAACTTGCTGGCCATGGACCAAATTCAATTCCAGTTGTCGCGTATTCAGACTGCCTACACCATTTGTTCTGCCATGTGTGCACGAAGTAGTGAGATTAGCGGGATTGATCATAATCTTGCGGCTGAAGGTATAGAGGCGAATAGTATGAAGGCTGTTGTGACCGACTTGATGCAGGAATCCGCGCATTTGCTCGTGCAGGTTTCTGGCGCTAACGGTTACCGGATCAGTCATATAGGGGGCAGAGGGATTATGGACAGCCGTCCGTTTCAGATTTTTGAAGGCTCTAATGAAATGCTTTATGCTCAGATAGCGGAAGCTGTTACGCGGCAGATGAAAAAGCAGAAGGAAGCCAGTTTGTACGGCTTCTTAAAGGGATTTGCGTTAACAGCCCAGGCCTGCGACTATTTCAGAAACAATCTGGACGTGCAAATTAACGGTGCTTTAAATCAGCGTAAGCTGGTTGACCTGGGAAGGATTGTAGCCCGCGTGGTATGTATGGAATACGTTGTGGCGTTACAGGCAAAGGGATTTCGCAAAGATTTGGCGGACAATTGCATCGTGATGATGCAGCAGGAGATCTCGTCCCTCATGTCTTCCTTTAACGCTCGTAATGAGGTGACTGTTGTGGAAGATTATTCACACGACAGTTCCTGGCTGCAATTCGTTTAAGAGATCAGCCACCGATTGCCCCACGGCTTGTGCCAGGCCAGCCGACAGCTTTAGTCTGTTCGTCTCTGCATTGGACCAAACGTTTGCAATCTGATCTCTCAGCAGCGTGTAGGTGGTATTGTACAGAACTACTTTGATCTCAAGGATAGAAGGCTGGATGAGCCGGTGGCTTTCGAAATAGGTTGTATAGATGCGATCGTCGTAGTGAACCTTTAATTCCATTCTTTCTGTTACTTTTGCGCAAAGATGATAATAAATGAGCCTTTTTCAATGTCGAAAAAGGCTCATTTATTATCTCCTAAACGGCGGCAGCGCTTTGCTCCCGATGAAACCTGATCAGTCCCGGAATTGGTGATTTTAAGATTACACCCATCTCCATCCCAAATTCAGCAGCTACAGAGGCAAGTATATCTTTAAAGCAGAAGGCTACAGAGCCGATGCAATTAAGTTTTAGATCGCGGTAGCCCGGATACAGTGAAACAAGGTTTTTGAAGAAATCTCTAAATGCAGAACGGATCAGCTGCTGGCAATATTCACTGTCCATATTCGTGTCAAAGAATTTCGTAAAGCTTGCACAGAAACGGTTCGCCAGCGGTTTCGTATAAATATTGTCCATAATTTCATGTTCTGAAATATGGTACATATCCTGAAAGTTTTTCTTAATCTCAGGAGGTACTGTATCTCTGATGATATCTTTTAATAGCTGCTTGCCCATGTAGCAGCCGCTTCCTTCGTCACCCAGGATATAGGCTGCGGAGTCGATATTACGGGTAATATCCTTGCCATCATACAGGCAGGTGTTGGTGCCGGTTCCCAGGATAGCAGCGAAGCCCTTATCGTGTCCCAGCAAGGCACGGCAGGCTGCAAGCAGGTCGTGCTCAATTTCAATTTGCGCCTGCGTGAAGACTTGCTGAAACGCTCTTTTCAGAATGGCCGCTTTCTCCGCATTATGTACACCAGCGCCGTAGAAATAAAGTTCTTTTACGTCTTCAGTCCTAAATGTTTCGGGTAAGCTTTTTTTAAGGACTCTACAATGTAAGGCTCGTCCACGTAGTAGGGATTATATCCCTCTGAATGAAAGTCGATGGTTTCTTCAGTTGAGCCTATCAGCGTCCAATGTGTCTTGGTAGATCCTCCGTCTGCTATAAGTATCATAATTGTTGTTTTTAAAACTTAAAGGTAGAAAAACTTAGTGTAAATAATACACTCCCGTCGAAATGATTTTCGTCACTCTTTCGGCCGGGGGTAGACCACGTTCAGATTATCCCGGCTTTGCACGCTAATCGTATAAGCTGAGCAGAGTTTTTTACTCCTGTTTTATCAATCAGATTTTGGCGATGCCCTTCTACTGTTCTTCGGCTGGTAAATATCCTGGAAGCTATTTCATTGTTAGTATGGCCTTCTGCTATTAGTTTCAGTACCTCCAGCTCCCGATTGGTAAGGTCGGAAGCTGCCGGCAGCGGAACCCGTTGCTCGAAACTTTTGCAAGCTCTGTTTAACATCACCATCCCTAATTCAGCGCAAACCATTTTCTTTCCTGCCGCAACATGCCTGATCGCGAACAATACCTCCTCTGTACTCGTGTTTTTTAACAAGTAGCCGCTTACACCGAGCCGAAAAGCTTCATAAATATATTTTTCATTGTCCATCATTGACAGGACGATTAATTTGATTTGAGGATAGCGCTGCTGCAAATGCTCTATGAGTGTCAGGCCATCCATCTCCGGCATGCTAAGGTCAGTTAAAATAATATCTGCTTCCGTTTTATTTTCAAGCAGGGGGAGCACCTCTTTCCCATTGCTTACTTCGGCCGTGACGAGAACGTCGCCCTCTCGTTCCAGCATTGTTTTTTGTTCCGCTCCTTACAATTTGATGGTCTTCTACGAGTACTATCCTGATCATTAGACTTAGGTTTATAAGTCTAATAATATTCATTGGTTAAAAATGGTTTATAATATTCAATATATTTTTATATGGTGCCGGCAGTTTACATGAGTTTAGTGATCCTGTATTCCTGCCCGTTCATGCTGACCATATCTCCCTCTGTTTTCCCTGCAAACGCCCGGGCAAGAGGAGAGCTCGGTGATATTACTTGAAAAGTATAGGTATCGAGTATCATAAGACCAATGGCTGTAGCGATATAGAAGTTGCCACGACTGGTGAATACCAGGCTCCCTGGTTGTACGGTTGCCGTCTGCTTTGAAGGATTAACAAGAGACAGCCCATGCTTTAATTTACGGGCCTCCATCAGCCGGGTCTGGTTGAAGGAGATCTCTTGCTCCATCATTTCGCGGCTCGTTTCGTACTTGTCGCCTGCACTGCTTTTGGTTTCGTTAGACTGAGCGTCCTTTGCCGATCTGATATTCAGCTCTGCTGCTGCGATCCGCGCCTCTGCTTCCGCGATGCATAGACGATACAGTTTCTCCTTCAGTGTCATGCCGGCAAATAAAGGAAAAATTGTGCGGCAAGTTATTTTTTTCTCAAGGTGTATAATAAACAATAAGCAGCAGCGTATATATATTCGATAAGGTTTAGGTGCCCTGCTCACGCTCATCGTGACGGGGCTTTTTTATGCCCCATTTGCGACGCACTGTTATAGTGTGAAAGGCCCGAATCCGCTTTAAGTAGCTATTGTTAGCTTGGGACAAGCGCGTGGAGGGCGGCTGCTCCATTGGAACCTTAGCTTTACCCTGCCTGAGTACGGTCCAAGGCCGTTCTGAGCCTGGTCCCTCCCTGTTTAGAGCCCCCACCCTGCATGCATAGGACATAGACCGATTTAGGACCGGGCCAAGACCGACATGACTCGGTGCTGACTCGGTTCTGAGTCGGTCCTGAGTCGGTCCTGAGTCGGTTCTGACTATAACAGAACTTGGGCATGTCTCAGGTTCGTCTCGTCCTGAATAGGCTATCGTCCCGTCCTAAATAGTCTATACAGAAGATTATTGGATTAATAATAAATAAGCTATACAGGGTGAGATGTTATTTCTGAAGTAGCTATACAGGTTGATATGTAATGGCGCTATACAAAGTAAATCTTCATTTTTATAGTTTATTTTTTTCGACGTTTTTTAAGTAAGCCTCGTTGCTGGTATGCAACCGGTGGAGACAGGAAGTCGCAACTGCTACGTGGTCCTAGCGCATTGTAGGCCTGATGCTCTTTCTGATCTTATTGGTCGTCTGTTCGGGGCGAACAGGGGAATGGTGAAGATCGAGTTCAGACTTTATACTTTCATCGGCCCTTAAAGGAGGTTCGCATGTCTTAAAGCCAATTTTATATTCCTTCCTGATCTGAAGTCTTTCTCGCAAAATGTCCTGCCTTTTTTCGAACTTTGCAGGACAGGTCATTCTGCATATGCAATTATATATCACCTCTTTGAATTCGGGAAGTAACGGGAATTGCTATTACATTGGTAATAGCAAGGAAGCTGTTTTGATTGACGCGGGGATCTCTTGCCGGGAGACCGAGAAGAGAATGAAAAGACTGGGCCTTTCCATGAACAGGGTGAAAGCTTTGTTTGTGTCACATGAGCACTCCGATCATATTAAGGGGATTGCAGGTCTTTGTAAAAAATATCAGTTTCCCATCTATATTACGGATCGAACGCGCGAGCGCGGCCGCCTGCTAATCCCAGATTTTCAAGTTTCGTCCTTTCGTCCGTATGAGCCCGTCGTGATTGGTGACCTGCTGGTTACGGCTTTTCCGAAGTATCATGACGCTACAGATCCACATAGCTTCATAGTCAGGCACAAGGATTTGCGGGTGGGCGTTTTTACTGATATCGGTCGTCCCTGCGATCACGTCATCAGTCAGTTTAGGCAGTGCGATGCGGCTTTCCTGGAGGCAAACTATGACGAGGACATGCTGGAGAACAGTTCTTATCCATATTTTTTGAAGCAAAGGATTCGGGGAGGTATGGGGCATTTATCAAACAGGCAGGCGGTGGAACTGTTTCAAGCCCATCGGTCGCCTAAACTCACACACCTGTTCCTATCACACCTTTCCGAGAATAATAATTGCCCTGGTAAGGTGCAACGCCTTTTTAGTGAATGTGCTGGTTCAACAAGGATAGTGGTGGCATCGCGGTATGAAGAGACAGCAGTGTATGTGCTTGGCAGAGAACTGCCGGTTGAGATGGTAGGAGGAGGGAAAGTGGAGCAATTGCAGTTCTTTTGATTGGCGGCTATATTTCCTCTCCTCAAACTCGTCCCGCTTTAAATAGGTTTTCAAATCTGTGTCGAAATCTCAGGACCTCTTGTAAATGTGAAAATAAGGTCAGATCTTAGTAGTGTACAGCAGCTCTCTTAAACCTCCAATCAAAATGGAGCCATCAGCTTGATTGAATTTTTGTCTATGTTTAGGAATGGAGGGCGTTAGGGATAAATAGCTTAGTCAAGTTAACCAAGACCTGGATATCCAATAAACCCATCGCAATGTTTCTCAGTCCGATTTTAGGTAAGATAAAAAAGAAATTAAAAGCTGGAGGAGAAGAGAATCACCTGAGCCAATATCAGAAGGATCTGCTTTTCTCAAGAAACTCCAATGTCAAGGTGTTCAATTTCTGGGCTGAGCTGAAAAAGATAGAAGATCTTTGGTTTTATCAGTTTATTAACAGATACCAGGAAGGGTTGTATACGTCCGAAAGACCAATTACTTTCTTTTCGGTCTATGGCGATCGCGAAGTGATGGAAGTTAATCGTGAGAGACCGAGGGTCTTTTATACTGCCGAAAACGTGGATCAGTATCGAGGTTATGACGATCATTGTTTGAAAGACGTGGATTTGTCGATCGGCTTCGAGTATTTAGACGCTTCGAACTATCTCCGTTTCCCTCTTTGGATCACCTGGTTCTTCAAACCTCTTCTTGATTTCGAAAATGTTATAAGACAAGTAAATGATATCTCTCATTTCAACTATGATTTCGATAGAAATAGAAGATTCTGCACCCTCATTGCCAGTCATGACCAAAACGGAATAAGGTCAGAAATAAGCAAAGTAGTGGGACAGGTGGGCCGCGTAGACTTTGCTGGGAGGTTTTGCAATAACACTCGCGAGTTACATAAGGTCTATAACAACAGCAAGCATTATTTTTTAACGCTTTATAAGTTTAACGTCTGCCCTGAGAACTCTAATAAAGACGGATATGTTACGGAAAAGATTTTTGAGGCAATAAACTCAGGCTGTATTCCGATCTATTGGGGCAGCGAGGGCCGGCCGGAACCAGAGGTGCTAAATCCGGATGCTATCTTATTTTATGACAGAAGCGATCCACGAAGGCTTCTGAGACAAGTGGATGAGTTGAATTCGAACGAGAAGTTGTACCGCGAATTTGTACTGCAGGACCGGTTTCTGCCCTGTGCGGTAGAGTATATCTGGAACCGGTTAGAGGAGCTTTATAGGAGGTTAAAAGAGATAGAGAAAAATTTATAGGTGTGCCAGGAAAGCTGAGTGAGGTGCCCTTTGTCGACAAAGCGGCACTCATATGCACTTCAATTCGCTTTCTCTCGCCCGATTTTGAAGCGCTATTGCGCTCCAAGTCTATAGTGTCTTTTTATAAAAAGAGATATACTGTTCGGCAAGAAAGCTAGGGTCAAAGTCTCTCTCAATTGTTTCTTTACTCTTTTTTTCGATCTCTGCCCGGTTTTTCGAGGCGTTGTACGCATCTCGTAAGGATGCAGCCACATTCTTAATATTTGCGATGTCAGTTTCCCATCCCAATCCGCGCTTTTGCACATAGGCAGAGAGTCCTACATGCTTGCTCAGTAGTACTGGTGTTCCGACGTTGAGTGACTCAACTACAACCACGGCGAAATTTTCATTATGAGAAGTAAGTGCAAAGAGATCACAACTCGCGAGGAATTCAAATCTCTCATCACCTTTTTTCCAACCTAGCCAGTCGAGCTTAGTTTCGATTCCGCAATCTCTTGCAAGTATTTTTAGCTCGTTGACGTATTCTTCATCACCCGAGCCGGCAATCTTTAAGGCAAAGTTGAACTCGACTAAGGATAACGCTTTAATGAGGATATCAAGCCCCTTCTTGGCGTCTATCCTGGATAGAAAACCAATAGTAAAAACTTTGTTAGATGTACGTGAAAATGTTTTATCAGCAAGATCAACAAGATTAAATATCGTTTGGCCCTGCCATGTTGGATTCACCCTCACTGATTCTTTCCATTCCGCCTCTGACGACACATGTAACAATGTATGCCTGAGCAGCCTTTTCCCAATAGTTGAATGGATTAGGGCCTTAACCGTTTTTTTCTTGCCGAAAATGTAATCGCATAGCATTCCATGCGGTGATAAGACCGGCTTTACGCCCCGCCGTTTGCATACCCATGTAGCCGCTATTATTAGCGGGTTCCACCATGAATGCAGATGAACCGCGTCAAAATCTCTAACCGTTCTCCATGTTGCAGATAGCAGATCTGGGGAAATATGTGTATGGTCGCCCGTAACTCTCTTGAAGTACCTTACAATCACACCCTCAACCACAATGGGAGAATCAGAATCTACCGGAAGTTCTTTGTTTCCATTCGCTGTTGTGGTGTATACCGTTACAGAGTGGCCTTTCAGCGCAAGTGTTTCTGCTAGTCGGGCTGACACCGTAATCGTGCCTCCGTATATAGTGGCGGGCTTGTAGGATGGAATAATAAATAGAATTTTCATGTTGTTTTTCATCTTAATACTATCAGCGTGGTAACTCAAAAGGGTCTGTTACAAGGACTATTTTGTTGGGCCTTAAAGAGTTCATTGCTTTTTTCAGGACCAGCGTCAGCGCTTTCAACCGCTCCTGCGTCAGCTTTTGAGGGAATGCAGGAATGCAACCAGTTCTGGCTAACACGGATTCAAAAATACGGCCGAGTTTAGATAATGGATCGACCCTTAAGATGGCCAGGGAGGGACCTTCTCTCACCGCTCTTTGCTTCGATGTTACGGCGAGCATATATCCGTTTAGCCGACCGGAGAATGCCCTTGCTTCTTTCATAAGTTGTCTTTAAAGATCATTTTACGCGTCAATTTGTTCACGTCGCTGACAATCACTTTCAAGTTATTGGGGAACATCAAGATATAGAGGGCAACAATTATCCAGGTGCTTGGATGTATGATAGCATCTGAGATCAAAAGTGATAAAGGCAGGAACACCTGGTAAAACTCAGCCATGAGTATTTGATACGGCTGGTCTTCCGGAAATACAATCATTATAATGTTAGTATCAAAACCGATATATCTAAAAAAATCAGCAGGAGATAGAGTACAAGAAAGATAAACACAAGAGGCTTTGCAATTAAGCAGAGCATAATTGATAGGGCGACCATTTCGACCAATGTCAGCACCTGCTCTTTTCGCTTAAATAGCCTTGGTGATCGTTTGACAGCAAAGGTATTGATACCGCTTTCTATGTCTTTTTTTCTGTCGTAGAACTGGTGCCAAAGTATACCTCTAAGTCCGTAGGAAAGAGACCACACTGCTACAGCTCCAAACCAGTAGGGGTTGATTGGATGGCCGGTGTAATAAGACAGGTGGGCCACCATGAAAAGACCTGGGAACAAGTGTGCACCACATGCGTCGGCGAGGACTCCTAAGGTGCCTCTTTTTTTAAGCGTACCGGCGGGATGGAGTATAATGAGAATGAGATCCAGGCGAGCGCACAGAAAGTAACTCCAAGAATGTCTTCGCGGATGTAATAAATCGCTCCCAGCTCGATCAGAACACATAAGCTCGGGAATAGCCATCGGAATAGCGGTTTGACGTTTGCCATTCTGTTGCTTTTTCCACAAGCAAGGTCCTCATCTATGTCAGTTACGTCATTAATAATGCTTACATAAACGATACCGACCGTCATGAAGATCAAGATGCAAAGAAGCCGGATGCTTACATCTGCGACGCTGACGCCTTCGACAATTGCTGTTGCGAAATAAATAGCCAGTAGGGGGAGTTTGTACTCCCACCATTCGTGACTGCGGATCGTTTTCAGGATGCTCATAGACGACACACGCTCTTATCTTGTTAGCTTTAACTTTCTACCCAGACTGATTATCTTGACGTTCAGGTACTTGCCGACTATCGAAGGGAAGATGGTGAATGTAAACCGTGCGTTTACCTTTAGGGCTCTTCTTACCAATGCCGTGAACTCCCTGAGGTCTTTATCTCTGAAAACCCGGTGTTTGGCAAGTACTACCAGATTTTCGACTAGTTTCTTCTGAAGCCCCTGGCGTTCTTCTTCAGATATTGAATCAGAAAAGCGCTGCAGAATAAAGGTGATATCCTCTATATACAACAGCTTCATTACTTCCACGCCATCTCTCCCATCAAAGATGTTTGTTCCATCAATGTGCTTTTTCCAGAGGCGCTCTTTTGAAAATGCGGCTTTGCATGGTTTTGCGAGGATAAGATCGAGAAGCATGCACCAGTCATCTGCAATATTTACCTTGTGATTCCACCCTGTTTTCATGGAAGATCTGCGGATAACAAGAGATGAGGAGGGCGATGGGCAATTGTTTAAGTATAACTTCCGGAGGTCCCCGTTGTTTAGCGTGACCCAGGTTGTGCCGTTTGTATTTGACAGATAGGGCTTCATGAACTTATAGTCAGTGAACGAGTCGCGATAGATCCCTAAAATGTTAGCCTGGTCCCAGTTGCTGAAAACAAAATCAAAAGATCCCTCTTCCAGTTTTTCAATGCATTTTTCGAGAAAATCAGGGTTCCAGCAGTCGTCAGAGTCGAGCGATGCGATGAAGGCTCCTTTTGCTCGTTGTAAACCGTTGTTACGAGCGGCACCTTGCCCTCCATGTGCCTGTCTGACATACTCGATAGCCGGGTATTTTTTTATGATCTCTTCCGTGTTGTCTTCGGATCCGTCGTCAATTACAAGAAGTTGAATGTTGCTGTATGTTTGAGCTAAAACACTTTCAATTGCGGTTGAAAGTATTCTCGCACGATTATAGGTAGGAATGATGACAGAAACCAGAGGTTTTTGATTCATAGCTTTTTGTGAGTTGTAAATAAACGTGCCAGGTTTTACGCTAATTCTGTATCTAATGTTTCGCTTTTAATTTTGTCGGCGCCTGACGCGATCGTTAATATTCGTGCAGCAAACTCGTCTTCCGGAATATAGGGAATCAGTTTTGCTACACGTTCCGCCCCTTCCCTTCCCATGTTTTCCCAGTCGTAGCGGGCTGCCCAGGCTCTTTCCATCGCGGCATCAAAAGAGTCTTCATTTGCGTGCCCGATAAAGCCGTTTTTTCCTTCCTGTACGACCTCTGCGATCCCTCCCGCCCGGGAAACGATGACAGGTCTGCCCGCTGCCATGGCTTCCAGCATGGCGAGTGGTTGTCCTTCGCTTCGGGAAGGAAGGACCAGAGCATGATGACTTTTCCAAATCTCTTCTATGTCGTCCACGTGACCAATGAATTCGACGTTCTTTACATTTAGAAAGGCTGCCATCTCCTGAAGGCCCTGCCTGTCTACGCCTGTTCCTATAAAGGATACTTTCACCGGGCGCTCCTGCCACTTACTCTGAGCGAGGATTCTGATTAAAATGTCCTGTCCCTTATCAAGGAGGAAAAGGCGTCCTATACAGGCGAGACGAAACTCGTCGCCCGGCGTGGGATATTTAATGACTCCTTTCCTGATTTTTACTGGGTTTTGTATTACTTCTGCATTCGCAAGCCGCATTCCAAACTGCTCTTCTGTTAGCCGTGCATTATGTTGGGAAACAAAAAAACACCTTTTTGCTTTTAGAAGCGCTGCTTTCATATAAGAACGTTCGAAGTCCTGGGGCCAGTAAAAGTCTACTGCTTTTTGAGCCACTACGATATACGGAATGCCGTGCTCTGCACATTGGTAGGCATTGCCCAGGCCGTCGAAATTGATGCCCTGTGCTATTATGACGAGATCAGGGGAGATCTGCAGTATTTTTTTCGTGAAAACGTATTTGATCTGCTTCTCTTTTTTCGTAAACCTGCTGGTGGCTGCACGATAGAGGCGCTGAGTGACGCGTGCTACCAGGCCCTGTTTGGGCTTTTTAGGTTGATATTCCTCAAGTATCACTCCTTTTGCCGCCAGCTCCACAAACTTAGGGTGCTCGAAGTTGATCTTATATTTCATTACGTACAACTGGAAGCCTGCGGACTGCAGGAAGGGAAGTGCTTTTGCCCAGAGCTCTTCACTGCCGCCCCAGTCCTCTAAAATACTGCTGACGATGACTATTTTAGCTTTTTGTGTTGATATCATATTATACGGAACAGGGTGAGTAATTAAACGGCGTCGACATGCGCGTTCCTGAATAGTCGCGAATATTCTCCATCAACCATGATGAGGTCTTCATGTGTGCCTGCCTGTTTTATCTCTCCGTCGGCAAGGACGTATATGTAGTCGGCGTGTCTGATTGCAGATGGTCGATGACTTATAATCACCGCAGCTCTTTTTCCTATGCTGCTGCGAAATTTTCGGAGAAGCTCCAGCTCTGCGCTGAAATCTTGTGCGCTTGTCGCTTCATCGAGAATGATGAATCTTGAAGGACGATAGAAAGACCGGGCGATGGCAAGCCTTTGCCACTGGCCGATACTCACTTCATGCCCGTCCTCAAAGATCCTTCCCATCATGGTGTTGTACTGGAGGGGAAACTTTTCTATGTATTGATTTGCGCCTGCGTTTTGAGCGGCTTCTACTACTCTGCTATCCGAATGGCTGCCGTCAATGTCACCGAGACGGATGTTTTCTGCTGCCGTAATGTTATAATGTCCGAAATCCTGAAAAACCGTGCTGATCTGCTTTCTGTAATCAGTGAAGCCGAATTCACGGATATCGGTGCCGCCCAGCGTAATACGGCCTTCGGTGGGATCGTATAAGCGGCATAGCAGTTTGATTAGCGTCGATTTCCCTGCTCCGTTGAGGCCTACGATTGCGATAATCTTGCCGGAGGCAATGGTCATGTTGATGTTGCGGAGGGTTGGGCGGTCTGCATGAGGATAAGAGAAACTGACGCCCTCAAGTCGGAGATCGAGTTTCTCTTCATTAGGGATAGTAAGTGCCGTTTCAGGGTCTTTTTGTTTCCCTTTAAGATCGAAGAACTGGAACAAATTGGAAACGTAGATATTGTTCAGGTATAATTGAGAAATATTCGAGGAAAGGCTCTGCATGATACCGAAGGCCTGCAGGAACGCAAATAAAAAGATGGTAATGTCTCCTACACTGTTTTCGCCGTTGATCGCACTAAATGCAATGAATGCAATGCAGGAAAGAAAACCGAGGGCAGCCAGAATACTTGTAAAAATTTCGTTGATAGTCCGCTTTCCTGTAATGCTGAGCCACTGCCCCAGAAGATCGATGCGTATCGATGAGTAGAGGTTTCGGAAGTGTTCACCGATATTAAAGGCTCTGATTTCCTTCGCATGGTTTTCGGAGGTGAGCAGATAGCTATAATAGCCGCATTGCCGGTCGAGCGGAGTTCTTTTGATCCTCCATGCGTTAAGTTTGTCTGCAAACCTTATTCTCACAAATAGTGTCGGGATTACAAAGAGGATCATGAGCGGGAGTAACAGCCAGTTGATAGAAACTATCACGGAAGCGAGCCCTATTGACATCATCAGGTTTTTGGCAATATCAACCAGATTGTGGACAACTGCATTTGGTCTTTCAGCCCCCGCTTCGCGGGCCCTTTTCAAGACGTCAAAATAATCAGGACTTTCATAAAATTCTAAATCCAGTTCCATTGCCCTCGTGTGGATCTTGTTATCGATCCGCTCGCCCACTTTCATCGCTTGAGTTTCCGTAATGTAGCCGGAAAGCGACTTTGCGACAATATAGAGGATGGAGACCACCGTGAGGACAATGAGATTGTTGAGTAAATCGGCGTGTGCGCGGGCCGCCTCCGACGCAGGATGTGCTACGACATCTATCAGCCTTTTAAACACGTAGAGAGACGCGAAGTATATTCCTGTTTCAACGAAAATGAGAATGACCGACAAGACAGTCCATCCTTTCGCCAGGGACAGGACCAGTTGCAGTGTGCGTTTGATGTTCAGGTTCGTTCTAAGCTTGGCGACCTTCGCAATAATGTTCTCTATCATACAGTTTGGAAGGTTTTCACTTTCGATAAATCAGTGGACATATATCTTTTCTTAACGAGTGGCATACTGAGAATGAAAAAACCGCCTATATTGTGCGTATTTTTCATATGAATCGGGCTATCCCCTAACTGTTCTTCCTAGACAAAAACAGAACCAAAGGCTATCGGGGGTAAATAAAAAACCATTTTCTCTGTTCGGTGTTGAGTTGAATAATGACCTATATCACTTATCATGTGAAACTTCTTTGCTAATTTGGGAATTTTTTTCCTGATATGTAGAAAAGTGTGAATTATTTTTCTCTCTCGTTGTATGTTTTCTATTTTGACTAGCGCATGTTCGGATGAATTAAGTAGTATTCTCCAATGCTTTGAACGGCAAAAGACACCTGACTTAACCTCTTCCTCGGTATCTGGCATTAAAATCGAATAACCAGTGAAGATGGAAACCACTTTGTCGGGCCTTGAACAGTCGATTTCCAAGGCTGTAGATTATCTGTACTATCGCCAATATCACAATGGTGAATTTTGTTGCTATATTTCAGACAACGAAGCGATAAAGGGCTGGATGGCACCCGACTCTGCAGTATTTCCTACGGCTCTCATTGCTGGAGCTTTAATTTGTACTCAGGAGGATCCTCGCGTCGACTCGATATTAAGGAAGTCGACTTTCTTCTTCGAGTGTCAAATGCAGCCGGGTGGAGTATGGAACTACTTTACGAAATGGAGCCGCTATAGTCTTACTCTTCCGCATGACGCTGACGACACAGCATGCGTTTCTGCTGTGTTCAGGGACCGGAATATTGAGTGGCCGCGACCAGATAACAAGGTCCTTCTTTATATAAATAGGAATGCAAAGGGCCTCTTTTATACATGGTTCGCGATGCACCTGAAGCTAAGCCGAAATCTAAGGTATTGGCGGCTCGCTTTAAGAGAGTTCGGGCCACCCTGGACGCGTCAATTGGTCTGGATAAAAACGGACTGCAAGCGTAATGACGTTGATGCAGGGGTTAACGCAAACGTGCTGTATTACCTTGGAGAGAACTCGCTCACAAAGCCAGCAGTTGACTATCTCGTCAATATTATTGAAGAAGGACGGGAAGATGAGAGTGATAAGTGGTATCGGAGTCGGTTCTTTATTTACTATTTCCTGGCGAGGAATATAAGGGTCGGAATCAGGGGCTTGGAGCGCGTCAGGAATACTATCATCGACCGTATAGTGGCGGCGGTGCAGGAAGATGGAAAGGTTGGAAAAAGTGTTTTGCATACCGCGCTTGCTGTAAGTTCACTTGTCAGTTTGTCCTACAAGGGGCCTGCCCTTGATAGATCCGTTCAGTATCTGTTAGCTCAGCAGCAATCGCATGGCGAATGGGAGAGATGGGCGTTTTACTTCGGGGAGGCTTTGGCAAGATGCACTGCTGGGGCTCGGAAGAGTTGACCACCAGTTTCTGCATTGAAGCACTGGCTCGTTATCGTGCACGGGTTAAAAGCCAAGCTGAGAAAGAACATACGGTCCCGGTGGAGGCTTCTTCTTAGTTGTATTTGCTGTTTTTGTTAAATTAATACCTGATTGAGCTTTTCTTTAAAAAAAAATAAAATTTGCCTGCAATGAAAAAAAGTTCTAAATTGCGTCGGGGAAATTCTTGATAAAAGTCATATTCTAGTTTTTACTAATTTCTTTACAATTTCTATGTTGAAACCTCTCACAGTTGCTATTTATCGCATTGCGATGGCCCTGTCCTTTGTCTGCCTCATATCATCCTGCAGTATCAAACGTGTAGCGTATTTTCAGGATATCCCCGACACTACTAAGGGACGCTCCGTTGCGACAGCAGAGTTTATTGACCCGGTCATAGTTCCCGACGATGTCTTAAGTATTTCGATTCAGACCATAGATCCGCAAGCTTCGGCCGCCCTGAATCAAACGCCCGCTACTTCCGGAGGCGCTCAGACCGTATCTGGGTACCTTGTGGACAAATTAGGAAACGTGGAAGTCCCGATGCTCGGGATCCTCAAATTGGCTGGTTTAACCACAGCCCAGGCGAGAGAGAAGATCAGGCAGGAGGCTTCAAAGTTCTACCGCGATCCCACGGTCCAGGTCCGTTTCGCCAATTACAGGATCACTGTCCTGGGAGAAGTAAACCGGCCGTCTACTTTTATTGTGCCCAGTGAGAAAGTATCTGTCCTCGACGCAATTGCTATGGCTGGTGACATTACCATATTTAGCAAAATGAAAAATGTGATGCTTATCAGAGATAATGGCGACAAAAAGGATATCTACAGGATGGACCTTACCAGCAGCAAGCTGATGCAGTCGCCAAACTTTTATCTGAAGAAGAATGATGTTTTGTACGTTGAGGCAAACAAAGATAAAGTAGCAGCCGGGGCATTAAGCAGAACCCGTTTTATAACAATAGGACTGTCCATCGTCTCGGTTGCAATTTCCATAATTACCCGTCTCTAAGCTAGAAAATGAACACAACAGAACAATATCGTACTGAATACCTCTCAGAGGGGACGAGCGGATTCAATGCCCGGCTCTTTTTCTTCAAATTAAAAAGGAACTGGTTCTGGATAGCCTTGTCTTTGGCGCTATGCATGGCTGTTGGTATATACCGCCTTAAGTCCAGCACGCCCATTTACTGGAGCAGTGCACGAGTGATGTTTAACCCGGTTGAAAACAAAAGCGGGGAGTCTGCTTTGCTCATGAAATTAAACGGCGCGGCTGCTGCTTCCGCGACAGACTATGCAAATGAGCTACTGTTGCTTCAAACGAGGGCGCTAATGGAAAGCGTCGTGGCAGACCTCGACGCAAATGTCAGCTATTATGTTGCCGGCCATTTGAGAGATATCGAAGTCTATAAACCCCCTTTTGTAGTAAAGCTATTAGGAAAGGCCGATACGATTGGAAGTATTTCCTGCAAAATCGCGTTTAGGGGTACTGATATCCACGTCTATAACGAGAGCTTGTCGAAAAGGGTGAAGTTTTATCAGCCATTCATGCTTCCAGGGATAGGCTCCGTTCAAGTAGAACGAGGGGAAGGCGAACTGCCTGATTCGGAATATTCCTTCACTATCCAGTCCATACGTGCTACAGCTGCAAGGTTTGTTGGTCAGCTTACACTTGCACCGGTACAAAAGCAAACCAGTGTTTTAGAGATCGGCTTTAACAGCCCGGTCAAAAGGAAGTCGGAGGATATTCTCAAGCAGGTGGTGGAGAGTTTCATCCAGCAGCATATAGAAGAGAAGAACCGAATTATCGATAGTACGATCGCGTTTATAGAAAACCGGCTTGTCCTGGTCGGCAGAGAATTGGGGACTATTGAGGGTGATGTTGAGGATTTTAAACAGAGAAACAAACTGACAGACGTGGCGCAGAAAGCCAGCATTCTCGTCTCATCTAACACGCAGTATTCTGAAGAGCTCGCAAAAATAGAAACACAGCTAAGTGTACTTGACGCGACAGAAGAGTACCTGAGAGACGAGAAGAACAACGAGAGAGTGCTTCCCAGCGCAGCACTTATTGAAGATTCTTCGTTCTCCGGCCTTATTGGCCGCTACAATACTCTGATTCAGGAGAAAGAGAGAAGCAGCCTGAGCCAGACTTCGGACAATCCGTACATTCAAAATTTAAATGTTCAGATTGGAAGTGTCAGAGCGGATATGCTTAGAAATCTTGGTAGTTTGCGGAAGACATTAACCATTAGCCGGAACAGGCTTCAGGGGAGGAACAGGATTGTTGAAGGCCAGGTTCATAACGTTCCAACGATTGAAAGAAAGTATTTGGATCTTGCACGTCAGCAACAGATCAAACAGGAACTATATCTGTTCCTTCTTCAAAAGAGAGAAGAAGCGGCTATTTCGAAAACGTCAAACATTGCCAATTGCAAAATAATCGACGGGCCAAGCAGTAGCGGGGCGCCGGTAAGTCCCAATAGTGGCGTTATATTGATGTGCGCATTTTTGGTGGGATTGGTACTCCCGGTAGGTATCACGTATCTCTCGACGGTTACAAATACTACGGTGCTAAGTAAAGAGGACGTTTTGTCAAATACCACCGCACCTGTGATTGCTGAGATAGGGAGTAGTGGGACTGAGGGCGAGGCAATTGTGATTACCAAAGAGTCGCGGAGTCCCATTTCGGAGCAATTAAGGAATTTACGTACGAATCTGTCATTCTTTTTGAAGGAGGATGAAAAGATAATTTTGGTCACTTCGAGCATGACAGGTGAAGGGAAGTCATTTATTGCATTGAACCTTGGAACCGTTCTGGCATTATCCGGGAAGAAAGTGCTCTTAATGGAGATGGATCTGCGAAAACCGAATTTATCAAATAAGCTCAACATACCTAACACGACAGGTTTTACAAGCTATATCATATCTTCTGAACTAAGCCCTTCCGAAATTATTAGATCTTCTGGTATTCACGATAACTTGTTCATTCTCAGTTCCGGGCCAGTCCCTCCTAATCCTGCAGAGACGATTCTTGATAAAAAGACGGGGCCATTGATAGAAGAGTTGAGGCTTCAGTTCGACTACATTGTCGTAGATGCGCCTCCTGTCGGTTTAGTGACTGATGCTCAACTTCTAAGTAAATACGCTGATCTTACTTTGTTTGTGGTAAGGCAGAGGGTTACGAATAAGGAACAACTTAGTATCGCGCAGGATATATACGCGAACAGGAAAATGAAGAACATGGCGGTGCTTCTGAACGACGTAAAAGCAGAAGCGCAATATGGATATAAGTATGCCTACGGAAATTATGAGTATATAGAAGGTGGGAAAAAGTCTCTTTGGCGCAAGGGAACGAAGTCGTAGGTTCAATCCGATTTTCATTTAAAGTAACTTACATCCAGGTATGTTGAAATCATTTATTAGAAAGTACTTCAAGAACTTCCTTTTTTTCTATAAGCGAATGGGACACCGGGTGTTCGTGATGGTCCTGTTGACTTTGGGCGTAGGAATTATGGATGGATTAGGTCTAAGCATGTTCCTTCCTTTGTTTCAAATCGCAGCCGATAATGAGACTCAGCGGGAGGCCGGTGACGGCAACAAGATAGAAAGCTTTATGCACTCTGTAGGTGTCTCAATAACTCTACAGAACGTTCTAACGGTGATGGTGGTTTTTTACATCTTCAAGGGCCTAATTCAGTTTATCAAGACAAAGTATGATACTGATACCGGAAGATATTTTATGCTTCGAACGAGAAAACGATTGGTAACAGCATTCTCAGCAATACACTATAAGTATTTCGTTACTGCTAACGTCGGGAGAATTCAGAACATTATGACGGGCGAACTTGCCACTATTTACAACGCTTTTACCCAATATGTAGGAATGATACAGCAGTTTATCATGGTACTTGTGTATATGAGCTTCGCTGTGGTCATGAATGCGCAATTTTCGATATTCATTACAATCGGAGGATTGATATTTAATTTCCTGTTTCGCCGGATTTACAAAGTAACGAAGCAGTCATCCAGACAGCGGGTGTATGCTGCAAATGTCTACCAGGGCTTAATTATGCAATTTGTTGGTAATTTTAAGTATTTAAAGAGCACGGGATTGCTCGATAAGTACACGTTAAAGGTTAATGAGAGCATAGAGGCGATAGAAAAAGAGAACAGGAAAATGGGATATATGGGAGCAATATCCGGTGCTACCAGAGAGCCGATATTGATTACCATTGTCAGTGCTGTAATCTTACTGCAAGTTTATCTGCTCGGAGGCTCGCTTAGTACAATCATCGTTAGCCTGCTTTTCTTTTATCGCGCGTTAACTGCTGTCACATTCCTCCAGCTCTATATGAACACTTTTAATACCATGATTGGGACCTTAGAGAATGTAAGCCGGTTCGAGGATGAGCTCACCCAGTTTAAAGAGCGGCAAACAGGTTCCAAAGAACACAAAAAGCTTAAACAGGGATTGGAGTTGAGAAATATAGAGTTTAATTATGGTGAGAAGCGTGTCTTGGAAGGGATTAATCTAACTATTCCTGTGAATAAGACCATTGCTTTCGTTGGCGAAAGCGGAAGTGGAAAGACGACGCTGGTTAATTTAATATCCGGACTACTGACTGCGGAAACAGGGCATTACCTTTTAGATGGAATACCTGTTCAGGAGTTGAATCTCAAGAGCTTCCAGCGGCAAATTGGGTACGTTTCTCAAGACCCGGTCATTTTCAGTGACACGATATACAATAACGTCACTTTCTGGGCGGAGGACGATGCATCAAACCGAGCCCGTTTTGAGGACGCTTTAAAAAGAGCAGAGATGTTTGATTATGTGAACAAACTACCGGATAAGGACCAAACTCTCTTGGGAAATAACGGAATAAACTTAAGTGGTGGGCAGAAACAGCGTATCTCCATCGCAAGAGAGTTGTTCAAAGATGTAGAAGTGTTGGTTTTTGATGAAGCAACATCGGCGCTTGATTCCGAAACAGAAAAGGCTATTCAGGCTAATATAGATGAATTACATGGACGTCTAACTGTACTGATTATAGCGCATCGTCTTTCTACTGTTAAAAACGCAGATCTGATAGTGCTGCTCAATGACGGGAAAATAGTAGACCAGGCGTCTTTTCACGTTCTGAAAGATAGGGAGCCGCGTTTCAGAAAGATGGTCGAATTGCAGGAGATGTAACAGTAATAGTGTTAATCATGTCTATGAATGACCTACAAGAGGGTATCAATACGAAAACAATGAACATCAGACAGTTTCTAGAAAAGTATAAATCAGAGCATATTTTTTATTGTCCTAACCCTGGTAATGGAGGAGATGCTCTTATTGCATATGCAACGTATCAGCTTCTTAAAGAGGAGGGGATTGAATATACGATCATCAAGGGCGACGAAGAACTCACTGATAAGATCGTTTTTTATGCTGGGGGAGGGAACTTCGTGGATGAGTACCGGCAAGCGGCAGATTTTATTAGGAAAAACGTTCAAAAAGTAAGGGAGTTGGTGATCTTGCCTCATACGATAAATGGGCATAAACAACTAATTGTAAGCTTTGACGAAAAGGTTACAGTATTATGTAGAGAGCGGTTGTCCTATCAGTATATAACGGAATTGAACAGTGAATGTAAATGTTTTTTAGTTGAGGATCTCGCTTTTTCTTTGCCCATAAAGTCCTTAAGATCCAAACTAAGGAAGAATATTGTTCCTGTATTTTTCAGGCTGAATGTGTTGAAAATGTTTCGACATCAGCAAGACATTCTTTTCCCGGTTTTTAACATTCTCTTTGGAACAGTTCTTAACGCTTTCCGGATAGACGCAGAGAGAACTGCCATAGAGAGGCCAAAAGGAAACCTTGACCTTTCTGTTTTGATTTTGTACGATCGTACTATGCAAAACGAAGATAAGGTAGAGAAGAATGCGATCGACTTTCTCAGTGCTATTGATAAATATGATGAAGTGAGTACCAATCGCTTACATATATGTATTGGGGCTGCGCTATTGGGAAAGAAAGTTCATTTTTACCCAAATTCGTACTATAAAAATGAGAGTATATATTTAATGTCTCTTAAGGATAAATTTCCAAATGTACAATGGTGTAGTGAGTTGAAAACCTTGGAACGACCTGTCATGTCTAAGTAGAGCTTAATATTATTGACCTTATGGAAATGAAAGTATCTGTAATAATGCCGGTTTATAACATGCAAGCGTTTGTAGCTGAATCAATTGAGTCGGTGTTAGCTCAAGATTATTCCAACTGGGAGTTGCTTCTAGTAGACGACGGATCGACCGACAATAGCCGCGATATCTGCGAGGAATATTTGAATAGAGATAGCCGGATTAAGTACTTTTATAAGGAGAATGGCGGGCTGCCTAGTGCGAGGAACCATGGCATCGAGAGGGCTAGCGGTGATTTATTGGCGCTCCTGGATAGTGATGACCTCTGGACTTCTAACAAACTGAGCGTCTGCGTCGCCGAGTTTGAAAATGGAGATCAGGATCTACTGTTCTCCAGTGTTTACCGCTTTAGTGATTCAAGTGATATCCTTGATTTGAGTAAGCTTAAAAAGATAGAGGTTGGAGATAAGGTATATCAAGGCGCAGCTGGGCTTAAGGCGTTTCTACTCGCCAACCGAATTCATGTGCCGACGGTGGTTGTAAAGAAGACAGCATTGGAAGCGATTGGAGGGGTTCCGAATTTCCCTTTTGCGGAAGACTATTGTACGTGGCTGTTGCTTTTGCTTGACAATTATAAGTTTAGGACAGTTAATGAACCTTTGTCTTTTTATAGGGTTAGGGAGGATAGCATGTACCATAGTGCCGATCAAAAGTACCGGTTACGTTTTAAAGTACTGGAGTTCGTAATCGCAAAGCACCCAAGGCTGATAGGGTTCAAGAAGGAGTTAGCTACTTTTCTTAAGTACTATCTTGCAATTGAATATGACAAGGCAAAGAAGGACGAATTGCAACGGATGATGAAAGTGTTCCAGATTGACAGCCCACTCGTTAATTTTATTATCGCTTGTCAACCTATCTTGCCACTGAAGGTAATAACGGTATTAATGAGACTAACCCTTTAACTAGAAAGACAAGCAGTATGTAAATCACGTGCTACCCCGTATCAGGCATTCGAATTAAGAAGCGAGACATAGCTTTAGATCAAATCATATATTAAAGGCATATAATAAGACATGCGGATAGCTTTTTTTGCTCCAGGAGGATTTTCTTTAACATTCGGAAATACAAAAAACAGAATTGAGCTTTCAGAAGCCTTGACGAAGCTTGGATGGGAGTGCTTTCTAATCACCGGACAAGAGGTACTGAGCAACTATGGATCTACTAGAAAGGCGGACTACAAGGAAGCTCTTAAATCGTACCTAACTGAAAATGCTGAAAAATACGACGTTGTGCTGTACGAATTCGATTCGCTACCTTATGATAGGTCGTTATTCTCAAAAACGACGCTGTTTGTTGCTCGGCCGGCATTACTTGGTTCGGATCTTCATAATATAGAGATACCTTTAAACATTAAGGCAAAAGTACGAACTCTTGTAGAGCGTTTACTAAGTAAGTTGGTCTCTGCAAAGGCTGAACGTAAGAAGCAGTCCATTCAAGATATGCATACGAGTTTTGCTAATTGCGACGTTATTCAGGTGCAAAACACAGTTGATGCTTCCTTGCTAGTCAAGATGGGACATAGCCCCGAAAAAATAGCATTGGTGCCAAATGGGATTTCAGATGAACGATTTTCTTTATTTCAATCAATAAAACGTGATTACAGCCGCGAGTTGACTATTGCGTTCGTTGGTACATTTGACTTTCGGAAGGGAGCTATGGACTTTCCTTATATTGTATCTAAGGTATACAAGATGTACCCGGGTACGAAGTTTAAATTGTTAGGGACGAAGGGACTTTTCGCTACACAAGAGCAGGTGTACCGTTTTTTTCCGAAAAAGCTTCACTCCTTAATTACCGTGATTCCTACTTTTGATCCCATGGAGTTACCTGCACTATTGCAGGACTGCCATCTCGGTATTTTTCCATCTTATCATGAGAGTTTTGGATTTGGAGCACTAGAAATGATGTGTGCTGGGTTGCCGGTAGTGGCGTATAGAGCGGCTGGACCCGGCGACTTCATAATTCCCGAGCTTCTTGTGGATATAGGCGACAAAATAACGTTCGCTAATAAAGTCTTGGAGCTCATCCAAAATAAGGAGCGCTTACAGGCGCTGGGTTACCACGCGCAAAAGATTTGCAAGAAATACAGATGGAGTTTGATAGCGGTTAAAGCAGCAGAGGAGTATACAAGACGGAGAGAAAATTTGCTGCAAAGTGATTTGGTGTGAGTTGAGACCCGTAGAATATCGCAGGAATGAAGAATATGCTTGTTGAAAGCGAAGTTATTTACAAAACGAGTTAAAATGAGAGTTGCAGTAGTTGCTACGTATGACGTGACCAATGTGAAGTATTGGTCGGGTACAGCTTTTTATATTTTTAGCTTACTCAAAAAACACTATGATGTCACCCCTGTTGAAGTGTCGCTAAAAAGGTCGCCAGATAGTTTGATCCGTGGGGCATACTATAATAGGGTTCTCGGCAAGAAGTACTTTGTCTCTTTTGATCGCTCTTTCTTTAAACACAATGAAGCTTATCTTGATACTGTTTTTAGGGATAAATACGACCTTATTGTGACCTATGATTATTTTTTAATTCCCTCGCTTTCGAAGTACGCGAAAGATGTTGTGTTGATAACAGATGCAACGTTTGATAATTTGTTAAATTACTACGATTATAGAACGAACTTATGCCGCCTTAATGTGGAGGACGGGCATTCCTTGCAAATGGAGGCGTTTTCAAAACTTTCTTACGCTTTTTTCTCGTCCGACTGGGCTATATCGAATGCCGTCAGCCGGTACGGGGCCTCTCCTGATAAATTAAAAATCCTTTTCTACGGATCAAATCTCAGTGAGTCGCTCGCTGAGAAATTATTACAGGAGACCGTTGAAAAGAGAATGAAAACACGACCTCTGCAGATTTTCTTCCCGGCAATAGTATGGGACAGAAAAGGAGGCGATTATGCAATTGCTGTCGTCGACAGGCTTAACCGGATGGGTATTCAAACGAAGTTAATGATAGCAGGATGTTCCGTGCCTGAAGGTACGGATGAACAGCACATTGTAAATATAGGCTACCAGGATAAGCGCGATCCACTGCAGGAGAGGAGGCTCATAGACTTGTATAAAAGCTCCCATTTTCTGATTATGCCCAGTAAGGCGGATTGCACGCCTATTGTTTTTTCTGAAGCAAATTCGTTCGCCCTGCCAGTTATCGCATCGAAGACGGGGGGATTGAAACAATGATCAACGAGGTCAATAATAATGGCGCGACCTTTCAGCTCGATGATAGCTTTGTAAATCAGGCTGCGGAGTTCATAAGCAACAAGTGCTTCAATGAAGAAAGTTACAGGGCCATGTGCTTCGACGCCTACGCTACTTACAAGCGGGAGTTTGATTGGGCAATCGGGGAATCGCGTCTAATCGAGCACCTGAACAGATTGGCCAGTAGAGACGCTTTATTAGTTCCTTAGCTATAAGAAATTGACAATATGAGAATCGATGAGTTTTTGACGAAGTTTAAAGGTAAAAAGATATTCTTTAAGCCCAACCCAGGAAACGGGGGTGACGCTATAATTGCATATGGTACAATTAAGGTATTTAAAAAGCTTGGGCTAGATTACGAAATTGTAGGCAAGAACTCCGATCTAAAAGGAAAGGATGTATTTTATGGGGGAGGAGGAAATCTAATAGGCGAATACACAAATTGTGCTCAGTTTTTGTCCGAGCAGAGCGGCTGCCGTACCTTGACCATCCTGCCTCATACTGTTTCCGGCCACTCTGATGTATTAAAGACTTTACGCGAGAATGTTACGGTGATCTGCAGAGAGATAAAGTCTTTCGAGTATGTAAAGTCATTTGGAAATATCGGAAACGTGCTTTTAATGGATGACATGGCATTAAGCCTTGAAGCAAAAGACTTCCTTTTTAGGAAGACATTCATTAACAGATTGATCTACGTGACCAAGCCAAAAGATATGCTATGGGCGCTTTATCACAGGAAAGCCACGATCGGTTACTTTCTGGAGAATAGAAATAAGAATGAGACTCTCAACGCTTTTAGGGTGGATGTTGAAAAGACCGATATTGCAATACCAAAAGACAATCTGGATCTCTCTGCTCTATTCAATTATGATAGCTCAATGTCCAATGAGACCTTGGTTAAGAGAACAGCCTTACTGATAGGAGGGTTTTTGAATCAGTTTGAAGTTGTTAATACAAACAGATTACATATTTGTATAACCAGTGCGATTTTAGGGAAGAAAGTTAATTTTTATAGTAATTCGTACTGGAAAAATGAGAGTATTTACGAATTTTCTCTTAAAGAACGATTCCCTCGTATTAATTGGATTAACTAGGCATTGATTCTTCTCAGTCTTTTGTTAATGAAAGTTTTATCTCAAAACGTTAATAGTTCAGAATAATGAAAGTACTCTTTCTCTGCGGTTCTCTTGAATTTGGCAAAGACGGTGTTGGTGACTATACGCGTTGCTTGGCCGGCGAACTGACAATGCAGGGGCATGAAGTACAAACTGTTTCAATCTACGACCAATTTATCTCCGCACCTTGTACTGAGTTTTTTGGTCCTGGTGACCAGATTCCGGCCTTTCGCTTGCCGAGGAATTTGAACGATGATGAACTTTTCAGAAGCTGTAAGGACTTAATTCAAAAATTCAGGCCGGACGTGATAAGTTTGCAATTCGTTCCTTATTCGTTTCACCTTAAGGGGCTCCCATTGTTTTTTGTAAGGTCCTTATCCCGTATTTTAAAGGGGCAGAGAGTTCATATCATGTTCCATGAATTGTGGTTGGATGACACAGGGAGCTTTGCCCAGGCTATTGTTAAAAAGCTTCAGAAGTATATTATCCGGCTTCTGATATTGAAACTCAGGCCAGTTCTTGTCAACGTTTCAATTCCTTTTAATCATCAGAGGCTGCAGGATATTGGCGTAAATTCGTCCTTGCTTAACATTTATGGCAATATCCCCATGAGAAAGACAGACGCGGTGCTCCTCGGCTTTGACCGCGTCGAGGCTCTTCCCGTTAAGATATTATATTTCGGCGGGAGCCCAAGAGGGAGCTTTCTAAGTTTAGTGCTGAATGAATTGGAGGTTTTTTGCAAAGCAAGGATACATGAGGTCGCTGTGATAGTGGCTGGCGGAACGGCTGCGGGCAAAAGGGAGTTCGTAAACCAGTTAAGGAACCGACTGGAAAAATATGGCGCAAAAATAATTGCATACGATTTTTTGAGCCCCGACAGCCTGAGTTTCTTGTTCAGTCATTGTACTATCGGCATAGGGAGATCTGAGCCCTACCTGCTCGGAAAAAGCGGTGCTGCTATTGCAATGCTTGAACATGGCTTGCCCGTCTGGTTGCCGAAGTGGAGCGGAGCTCCCCATGAACTGACTTTTGAGTTTAGAAGGCACTTAGTTTTTAATCGCCTTGAAGATGCCACATCTTTTAAAGATCGGCCATCTTATTACCCAATGCTGCCCCTGGTAGCGCAAGAATTTGTTTTACAATTTAATAGTCACGAATGAAGCAGGACGTTTATACCTTGTTATGTGAAAGAGATATGGGGATGGCCCTTGTTACTTTACCACGTGTGATTGGCTTCCTTGGGCAGGATCAGAGGCTGATTGTAATGGATGACGGTTCTTTAACTGAAAAAAGCGCTAGTATAGTAAAAAGCCTGTCGGATAAAGTGGAAGTAATAGGTCGGAAGGAGCGTGAAGACATGATATTAAGTGAGATAAGCGGCTTCCCTCACTGTATGAAGTTCAGGGAAGAATATGCTCCTGCGTTTAAGCTAATCGACATTCCCATCCTTGCGGGTAAAGAGGAGCGAACCAGATTCTGTTATACTGACTCTGACATTATCTATCTCAGAAACTGCGAAGACTATTTTAGAAGGGATGTTAATACCTATCTTAGGACCGATGGAATCAAAATCTCTGTCAAGCTGAGTAAAGTGTTCTTCAAGTATAAGTGGTCTATCCCATACAAGTTTAATTCCGGCTATTTTTCATATGATTGTTCGGGGTATGACCTCGACTTGATCGAGTACTTCGTGAGCCGTCCTGATGTTCGCAACGTTCCATGGGTGATTGAACAGACCGGATGGGGCCTCGTTTTTGGAGCTTCAGGGCCGTTTTACTCTCCCAACGAGGATCAGTTTGTGTGCCGGGAACAATTTGAAGGGCCGAAGCCAGATACCCTGGCCATTCATTTAATTGCCAATTTGAAAGGGAAAGTTGATGAATGGGCGAACACCCCTCAGCAACAGGAGGCCGCCGCGACTCCCGACTTTCAGCTCTCCAGAAGTGTTTCTTTTTTTGACTGGGCAAAAAAATCTGCTAAGCGAGTATTACCATTATGAGAATCCTTTTCATCACTCATCGGTTTCATCCTGATGTCGGGGGAATAGAGGTGAATTCAGAAATTCTCGCCACTGCTTTCCATCAGGCAGGCCATCATGTTCGCCTTCTGACCTGGACCAAGGAAAGTGACGGCAAAGACTTTGCTTTTCCTGTTATTCGCAATCCGGGCATCAACGAACTTCTTAGGGAACATCGCAGGGCCGATGTCGTATATGAAAATAACCCTTCCCTTAGGTTGTCCTGGCCTGCAATAGTCTTTGCCAAACCAACTGTAATCGCCATAAGAACATGGATAGCCAGGGGAGATGGCAGATTAAATTGGCAGGACAAGCTGAAGTACCTTTGGTTGGATAGGGCCAAAGCGGTGATAGCTGTTAGCGAAGCAATCCGCAATAGGTGCTGCAAGGAAGCCGTGGTGATAGGTAATCCCTATCGTGACAAGATTTTTAGAAAGATTCAGGGTATTGACAGGTCGTCCTGGTTTGTTTTTGTTGGAAGACTCGTGTCTGATAAGGGGGCAGATCTGGCCATTCAAGCACTGCATTCTTTGGTTCTTGCCGAGCGTGATTCTGAAGGTGCAAAATTTGAGTATAATCTGACGATTATCGGTGAGGGGCCTGAACGATCAACCCTTGAGGAGATGACCAGATCCTTGGGCTTAAGCGCAAGGGTGAATTTCAAAGGAACTTTACGAGGCGACGACCTTGTGCATTGCCTGAATGAGCACAGGTTTATCCTGGTTCCATCCATATGGGAGGAGCCCTTTGGGAACGTCGCCCTGGAGGGTATGGCTTGCGGTTGTATTCCTATTGTCTCAAACGGGGGAGGGCTCCCGGATGCCGTCGGCAGTGGTGGGCTGATCTTCCAGAGGAATACTCTGTCAGATCTCGTTGCTAAGATTTCGAATACTGTTCAGAATCCAGTACTTCAGAAGGAACTTTTGGAGAAGGCGGAACTGCACCTACAGCGGCATGTACCCAAAGAAGTCGGGAGACGTTACCTGGAGGTGGTTGAATCTGCCGTTAAATTAAGTGAAGATATATGACGAAAGTGCTCCTATCGCATCCTACCGGGAATGCCAACGTAAGAGCTGTGGCTGAAGGCCTTTATGATGAGGGCCTCCTGGGCCTGTTTCAGACCTCGCTGGCCTCGTTTCCCAATGATCTTTTGTATCGCCTTGGGGGCCTTGGCCCATTGTCGGAGATAAAGAGGCGGAGCTTTGATCCTAAGCTCCAGTTAGTAACAAGAGCGGCTCCCTGGCGTGAGGTAGGGAGACTGTTGGCTTCCAAATTACGTATTCCGGCATTAGTGGCGCATGAGGAGGGGCCCTTCTGTGTTGATGCCGTCTACAGAAGTATTGACAAGGTTGCCTCGAATGCTTTAGCAGCAAAAAAGTATCAGGCAATTTATGCCTATGAAGATGGAGCACTTCAGTCTTTTAAGATGGCAAAGAAACTGGGAGTGCAGTGCCTGTATGATCTTCCCATAGGTTACTGGAGGGCCGCAAAAGAGCTGTTGGAGAATGAGCAGGACCGATGGCCGGAGTGGGCTTCTACTCTGGTAACTAATAGAGATTCTATAAAAAAGCTTAGTCGAAAAGATGAAGAGTTACAACTGGCCGACCGGATTTTTGTCGCCAGCCAGTTTACAGCGAAAACGCTAAGTCGTTTTCCCGGCTCTTTAGCTAAAGTAGAGGTGATTCCCTATGGCTTTCCTCCTGCGGCTGCTTCAAGGGTTTACGACGAAAAGATTCATTTGCGGAAGCTGAGGTTGATTTTTGTCGGCGGCCTTTCGCAGAGAAAAGGAATTGCGGATCTGTTCGCTGCTGTTGACAGACTTGGGGACTATGTATCTTTGACTGTTGTTGGAAGAAAGACAGCTTTTGATTGCAAGGCTCTGGACTCGGCACTATCCAAACATACCTGGCTGCCCAGTCTTTCGCACCCGGAGGTGTTGCAGAAAATGCGTGAGCATGACGTCTTAGTCTTTCCATCTTTGTTTGAGGGCTTCGGCCTGGTTATCACAGAAGCCATGTCTCAAGGCACCCCCGTGATAACGACAGATAGAACTGTCGGGCCGGATATTATATCGGATGGAGAGAATGGCTGGCTGATCGAGGCCGGATCTTCTTCTGGAATTTTCGACAAAATTACTTCAATTCTGCAAGAGCCTGAAAAAGTGGCCAAGGCAGGAGCAGCTGCAATGGAAACGGCCAGAACCCGGCCTTGGAGTGTATACAGGAAAGAACTAGCCAAAGCCGTAAAAAGACATTTAACATAGGACAATGCTGACTATTGAAAAAGTACAATTGAGGGAAAGTATCTCTCCTTCCACTGAAAGTTTTAGAGTAGGATCAAGGAGTTTCGGCCTTGATTTGATTCGAGCGCTCGCTGTTTGTCTGGTATTAGTCGCCCATTTTGCGAAAGCCTTAGAGTTTCTAGGTTTCTGGGGAGTCGAACTTTTTTTTGCTTTAAGTGGTTATTTGATAGGCCAGATTATATGGAGGAGCTACTCTAGTTCTAGCGAATGGTCCTTTTCAAAGATCAAGAATTTTTGGTTTCGGCGGTGGTGGAGAACACTGCCAAACTACTATCTTTTCCTAATAATTTCGATAGGTTTTCACTTCTTTACGAACGGCTTGCCTTCAGCCAAGACGTTCTCAACCTTTCTATGGTTCGGTCAGAACTTGACATCGAGAAATGGCGGTTTTTATGGTGTGTCTTGGAGTCTCTGTATTGAGGAATGGCTTTACCTCACTTTTCCTGTTATTTTGTATCTCTTCAGCAAAATGAAGCTGGGAGTTAAAACGACCTTCGTGGGGACCATCGTTTCTTTTTTTATTGGATCGGTTATAATAAGACAAATTTTAGATACTGCAGGTCAAGGCCAATTTTTACGGACGATTACCCTGGCTAGACTAGATTCGATTGCCTATGGTATAGGTGTTGCCTATCTCACCTCCATAAGTGAGTGGAGTAAAGCGAGAAAGCAATTGTCGTTTTGCCTGGGAGTTTTGTCAATTCTTTCCTCCCTTTATGTGGCCACCTTTGCCGGAGATTTTCTGTCAGAACTACGACAAAGCAAGGCTTTACTTGTGATTGTACCCATGGGCTCTGCTCTCATTCTTCTCCTTTGCGCTCTTTTGAAGCCTTTCCGAGGCTCCCTTAATTTTTTGTCTTCTATTGTTGAGAAGTTAAGCCTCTGGACTTATTCGATCTATCTCAGTCATATCCCGATCTTATTTACATGTTATTACCTTTTGGATGGGATCCGTAGCAGCAACGTGGGAAACCTGATTTCAAAATTTGTTGGTTTAATCGTAACACTTGCTATCTCTGGTATCATTTACAGGTACTTTGAGTTGCCTTTAACGATGAAAAGACCAAAGGAAGCTTAAAGTAGTTTTGGTAAAAAAATATAGAATCCGGATGGATATTGTTAATTCAGGTTTAAAGACACCCTCTGCTGCCAGGACACCTGTCAGTAGAGGGGCATCAACAAAGCTTAAGGCGCAGGCATCATACTCTCTGCTAAAAAGAGGTATTTGGATGTATTTTCTTCTTTTGATATTTGAGGGTGCCCTGCGAAAATGGGTATTCCCGGGATTGGCCACTCCTCTCCTGGTCGTCAGAGACCCGATCGCTATATGGCTTGTGTTTGCCTGCTGGAAGGAGGGATTACTGCCCAGGAGCGGCTTTCTAATTGCAACTTTGTTAGTAAGCATCATGGCGTTCTTTACTGCTCTGCTGGCGGGGCATGGAAATTTTTTAGTTGCATTTTTTGGTGCACGCGTTTTTCTGTTCCATTTTCCCTTAATATATGTCATCGGCAGGGTTTTTAATCAGGAGGATGTGATTAAAATGGGGAGGGCAACCTTAATGTTGTCAATCCCCATGGCCTTACTGGTTGCTCTGCAATTCTATAGCCCGCAATCAGCCTGGGTAAATAGGGGTGTAGGAGGTGTAGAAACGGCTGGATTTACAGGTGCCCTGGGGTACTCACGCCCGCCAGGTACTTTCTCGTTCACCAATGGAAATAGTCTTTTCTACGGCTTTGCTGCCGGTTTTGTTTTTTATTTTTGGCTTAGGAGGGAAAATATTAACAAACTCGTTTTAACTGCTGCTACTTTTGCTTTGTTGATCGTTATACCTTTGTCAATTAGTCGGGGGCTCTTTTTCACAGTTGTTGTTTGTTTCCTGTTCGTGGTGCTGGCCTCCGTTCGCAATCCCAGGTTTCTGTCTCAGATGGTGATAGCAGTAATAGTTGCGAGTTTAGCGTTTTTGTTATTATCTCAATTGTCTTTTTTTCAAACAAGTATTGAAGCATTTACTTCCCGGTTCAACGGAGCGAATGAATCCGAAGGCGGACTAGAAGGGGTTCTAGTAGACCGGTATTTAGGGGGAATGATTGCAGCATTTTCGCTTCCTTCAGGTTTGGCTTTCTGGGGAACAGGTATGGGCGCTTATTCGAATGTTGGAACAATGCTATTGGCAGGACAGGTAGTTAGCGCGGTTTCTGAAGGAGAATGGGGCAGGATGATTCAGGAGCTCGGGCCGATGTTAGGTTTAACTATAGTATTTGTTCGCCTAGGAGTAAGTGCGCAGCTATCTATGATGGCCTACTCGCGACTAAAAAAGAGGGATGTCCTACCCTGGATACTATTGAGTTTTAGTTTGTTAAATTTCCCCCAGGGCAACTGGGCTCAGCCGACTTCATTGGGTTTTTGTATTTTAAGTACAGGGTTGGTGCTGGCTTCATTTCGGCCGAGTGCCGGTGTAGATGTGCTGACGAGGGATAGTCATAAGTTAAGAAATAGGCATTATAGTAAATAAATCATGAATGTTGTCCTGTTTACGCACCCTCCATTTCTTGGGTCTCAAAGCATGCCCCGCTTTGCAGGTATGCTGCTGGAGGGAATGAGAAGTAGAGGGCATCAAGTAGATGTCTGGACTCCCGAAGCTGCTTTTTTTAATCTCGCCCCCATCCCAGCGGCGAAAAAGTGGTTCGGATATATCGATCAGTACGTTGTTTTTCCATCCCGCGTTAAACGGCTGATAGAGAAAATGCCGGCCGATACTCTGTTCGTTTTCTCTGATCAGGCACTTGGCCCATGGATTCCATTGGTGAAAGCCAGGCCCCATGTTGTTCACTGTCATGACTTCCTGGCCCAGCGTTCGGCTTTGGGCGAAATTCCTGAAAATCCGGTCCGTTTTAGTGGGCGCAAGTATCAGAAGTACATCAGAAAGGGGTACCGGAGTGCCAAGAACTTCATATCTGTCTCTGAGAAAACCAGAGAGGATTTGCATCGCTTTCTTTCTCATACCCCAGTAGTCTCGGAGGTCGTGTATAACGGTCTGAATAAACGATTTCAGATTAAAGATCCGGCGAGTGCCAGGTCTATTTTGGGGAAAAGAATTGGTGTCGACCTTAGCCAGGGGTATTTATTACATGTGGGCGGCAACCAGTGGTATAAAAATCGACCGGGAGTAGTACACATGTATAATGCATGGAGAAAGATTTCTAAGCTATCTTTGCCTCTTCTTATGGTTGGAGAACCTCCATCGCCTGAGTTACTTAATACATCCAGTAACACAGCATATAAAGACGATATCTTGTTTCTTACAGCTATAAATGATGACCTTATAAATGATGCTTATTCGGGTGCGACCGCCTTTCTTTTTCCCTCGCTGGCCGAAGGTTTCGGCTGGCCCATTGCGGAGGCAATGGCGGCAGGTACGATCGTGATCACTACAGGTGAAATGCCCATGACGGAGGTTGCTGGTAACGCCTCTTTTTTGATTCCTGGACGTCCACAAAGTCAGGGAGAAATAGAGGCCTGGGCCCATAATTCTGCGAGAGTAGTTGAGGATGTGGTGAATCTTGATCCAATAAGGCGTGACGAGTTAGTTAAAGCTGGACTGGACAACGCAGCCCGCTTTGATTCGTCTGCGGCTCTAGACGCTATTGAAAGTATTTACAAAAGAGTGTTACAGACGGAAAAGTCTGAATAGTTATCGAGTTTATGAAGATTTTACATATAGCTCCTGTCTATAAGCCTGCCTACGTATATGGCGGACCTATTGAGTCTGTTGCAAAGCTGTGTGAAGGTCTCGTAAATGAAGGTCAGACGGTTCACGTATACACATCTAATGCGAATGGAGTGACGGACCTTCCGGTGGCCCCAAACGTGGAAGTTCTGGTGGATGGCGTTAGCGTTACCTATTTTAGAGCACTTTCTAAGTCCCCTACTTTTATGTCGCCCGCTTTATGGAGGGCGGTGTATTCAAATGCGAGCAAATATGACGTTATTCACATTCATTCCTGGTGGAATATTTTGGTGATCATTTCGGCACTTATTTGCACTTTTAAAGGGCTGAAAGTTGTATTTGCTCCACGTGGTATGCTCAGTCGCTACATTTTGAATTCAGGGCGGGCGTCAGTTAAGAAATTCATTCATCTCGGATTCGGAGCAAAGCTTCTGTCGAAAACGTACCTCCATGCTACTGCCGAGTCTGAATACCGCGAGTGCAATGAGCTCATTCCCGGTTGGAAGGGATTTGTCTTGCCTAATATTTTGAGCCTTCCTGAAATTGAGATAGTGCCGCCTGCAAACGACATATTCACGCTCGTCTACTTGTCCCGCATACACCCCAAAAAGGGGCTGGAAATCTTGTTTGATGCTATTAGTTCCGTGGAGTATAATCTGATCTTGAAAATTGCTGGCTCAGGTGAGGACGACTATGTCAGAAGACTTAAGGCTTACGCCGACCACCTCGGTATTTCTCACAAAGTTGAGTGGGTAGGATGGAAGAGCAGGCACGACAAGTATCTCGAATTTATGGCTGCCGACTTATTTGTGCTTGTCTCGAGGAACGAAAACTTTGCTAATGTCGTGATTGAGTCCTTGCATATGGGCACGCCGGTACTGATCTCTGAAGATGTCGGTCTTTCTGATTTTGTCAAGAAGGAGAACATGGGCTGGGTGAGCACGCTCGGCTCGGAAAACGTAAGGGATAATTTGACGGCAGCGTTTCTCGACGTTGAAAAACGGGAGCGGATCCGAAAAGAAGGGCGCGAGGTCATAAGGAATACTTTTTCCGAAAAGAAGCTTATTGGCGACTATATTAAACAGTACGAAAACTTTATTAGTAATCAAAAATAACGTTGCAATGGATATTGTAAAGTCAGATATTTTACAGGCTCTGATCTTGACCAAAAATGAAGAACCAAATTTGGGAAGGGTCCTGGAGCGATTGACATGGTTGGAAAGCGTCATCATACTCGATAGTTTTAGTACCGATAAGACATTGGATATAGCACGATCCTTCTCTAATGTCACTGTTTTTCAGAGACAATTTGATACTCACGCCCAACAATGGAACCACGGTCTTTCTTTGCTGAAGTCAGCCTGGGTACTTAGCCTCGATTCTGACTACGTTCTGCCGGATCAGTTCGTATCTGAGATAAATGGCTTCATCGCGAGGGAGGATGGAAGGGTGGCCTACTTTTCTAAGTTCAGGTTCCTGGTGTTCGGAAAGCCGCTGCTTAACGACAATACCACACCACGACCGGTACTCTTCAGAAAGGACAGCTGCATCTATTACGATGACGGACATACCCAAAGGTTACGAGTCAATGGAAGTACTGGTGATTTTGAATCCCGTATATTTCATGATGACAGAAAATCGCTCAGCAGATGGTTGAGTAATCAGGACGGGTATTCCTTAAAGGAAGCGCGTAAGCTTATGGCTGCAAAGGACGGACTTTCCTTCAGCTCTAAAATAAGGAAAAACAGAGTTGTTGCTCCTTTTTTCGTGTTTTTCTACTGCTTGTTCGTCAAGGGCTTGATTTTTAACGGTTGGCATGGATGGCATTATACCCTACAGCGGACGATGGTCGAGATGCTTCTGGCTTTGCGGCTCATTGAGGAGGAAAAGTTAAAGTAGTATGAAAATGACGGCTAAGTCGTTCGGTTCTCGCGTGAGACTCGACAACTTTGATGCAGCGAAGGATTTCCAGAGAGGAGCAGGCATCGTCAGGTTTTCCCTTTGGTACCTGGTGAAGGTGTTTTTCTTTCTAACCGCATTGCCCTTTCCATCCGGCTTTAAAGTATTGCTGTTGCGCATGTTCGGGGCGAAGGTCGGGCGAGGCTTAACCTTAAAGCCAAGGGTGAACATCCACTTTCCCTGGAAATTGTCGATTGGCGATTATGTCTGGATTGGTGAGGAGGTATGTATACTGAACTTCGAGACAGTGAGTATTGGTAACCACGTATGTTTATCCCAACGGGTTTTCCTTTGCGGAGGCAACCACGACTTTCGCGATCCTGCTTTTTCCTACAGGAATGGGCCTATCGTGCTGGAGGACGGATGCTGGCTGGGCGCAGGCTGTTTTGCTGGTCCGGGAGTGACCGTTGGAACAGACGCGGTAGCCGCAGCAGGATCGGTCATTACCTCGGATCTCTCTCCTAATGGCGTCTACAAGGGCAATCCTTTGATTTATGTTACCGAAAGATGGAAGTAAAGAAGCGAATATTATTACTTGGAATTAATTGTTTTCCTGAACTGACCGGAATAGGTAAATACACCGGCGAAATGGTTCAATGGCTCGCTGAGAATGGTTACGATACAACGGTGGTGACCAGTTATCCCTATTACCCTTATTGGAAGGTGCAGGCTCCATATTCGGGAAAGTCGTATAAGAAAGAGACCTATGCGGGGGGCCGGCTGACTCTCTATCGTTGCCCGATGTATGTGCCGGAAAATCCTTCAGGTCTGAAGAGACTGATACATGAGGCGACTTTCTTTTGTTCTGCCTTCTTTATTGTTTTCAAACTGCTATTCAAGAAACGGAATGACCTTATATTTTCGGTGGCACCGCCCTTTCATCTAGGCTTTCTCGCCCTTTTCTACCGCTTCTTTAAAGGGGGGAAAATAGTGTATCATATACACGATCTCCAGATTGAGGCGGCGCGTGATCTTAACATGCTAAAGTCGGATGGCATTTTCTCGGTTTTGTTCGCTCTTGAACGTTTTATTCTGAAGCGCGTCGATTTTGTCTCTACCGTGTCGGAAGGCATGATCCGGAAAGTTGCAGCGAAGGTTAATAAAGAGGTTATCTTATTCCCCAACTGGGTAAATACGTCCGCTTTTTATCCTCTGGAAAACCGGGATCAATTGAAGGAACTCTGGGATTACAGGCCGGAAGATAAGGTAGTACTGTACTCTGGCAGTATTGGAGAAAAGCAGGGGCTGGAGAGCCTCATTTCCATTGCAGGGGAACTTCAGTCGATTCCCGAAATCAAGTTTCTGATCTGCGGAACAGGCCCTTATAAAGAAAAACTGGCTTCTTTAGCGGAAAAGGCAGGTTTATTGAATATGCGTTTCCTGCCTTTGCAGGAGAATGACGTGTTTAACAAATTTCTCAACATGGCGGATGTGCATCTGGTATTACAGAAGGGAGACGCCAGCGATCTGATGATGCCTTCAAAACTCACTACCATTCTTGCAGTTGGAGGGGTAGCCCTGGTAACGGCGAATGAAGGGACGACGTTATGTGATGTTATGACGAAGCATCGGATGGGAAAAGTGATCATCCCTGAAAGCCGGGAAGCGCTTATTTCAGGTATAGTTGAGCTTTGTAACGATGAGGACCCATCATTTTACAGGAATAACGCCAGGAACTACTCCCGTAGTTTTCTGGACAAGGAAGGGATTTTACGAAGTGCAATGAGCAGATTTTTTAGTAATGTTTCCTGAGAAAATGTTCATTCATCCACGTCTGTATGAGCAAGAGAAAGTAGTGGATTCGCAATAAATTGGCTATATTAGTAAGAGACTTTTAATCAACATAAATAAAATTTAATACGCTCTAAAAATGAAAATTGCCGTAGTAGGTACAGGCTATGTAGGTTTGGTAACCGGAACATGCCTTGCAGAAACAGGAAACGATGTCACCTGCGTCGACATCAACCAGGAGAAAGTTGAAAAAATGAACAGGGGTGAGATCCCTATTTATGAACCGGGGCTTGAAATTCTGTTCTACCGGAACATTGCCCAGCGCCGGCTTGATTTCACATCCGACCTGGGAGCAGCCATCAAGGATGCAAAGATTATCTTTCTGGCCCTTCCCACGCCTCCGGGAGGAGACGGGTCGGCAGATCTGAGCTATGTATTGGGAGCCGCCAAAGATATAGCAAAGCTCATCACCGGGTATAAGGTGGTGGTAACCAAATCAACAGTACCAGTTGGTACAGCAGACAAAGTGAAAGCCGTGTTTAAAGAACATACGGATGTAGAAGTGGATGTAGTATCCAACCCCGAGTTCCTGCGGGAAGGGGTAGCCGTGGAAGACTTCATGAAGCCCGACCGGGTGGTAGTAGGAACCCAAAGTGAGCGGGCACGCAAGCTGATGGAAGAGCTTTACGCACCTTATGTACGTTCAGGGAACCCGATCATCTTTATGGATGAGCGTTCATCTGAGCTGACTAAATATGCAGCCAACTCCTTCCTGGCGACCAAGATCACCTTCATGAACGAAGTGGCCAACTTATGTGAGCGGGTAGGAGCAGATGTAGACATGGTGCGGAAAGGAATAGGCGCCGATGCACGTATCGGCAAGCGCTTTCTGTTCCCAGGGGTAGGCTATGGAGGCAGCTGTTTCCCTAAAGACGTACAGGCACTAGCTAAATCAGCGGCAGAAGCAGATTATAACTTCAGCATTCTGGAGTCAGTCATGGCGGTGAATGAAAAGCAGAAGACAGTGATCGTAGAGAAGATGCGCAAGTACTACAAGGGCGACCTGAAAGGCAAGAAGTTCGCCTTATGGGGACTTGCTTTCAAGCCTGAGACGGATGACATTCGGGAAGCGCCGGCCCTGTACATCATTGATGAACTGTTGAAGGACGGGGCAGAAGTGGTAGCGTACGATCCGGAAGCAATGGAAAATGTACGGAAACTAAAAGGCGATTCGATCAGCTATGCGTACGATGCTTACGAAGCTCTCCAGGGTGCAGATGCTTTGATCATCGTGACTGAATGGTCTTTATTCCGCACGCCTGACTTCAACAAGATCGAAGCTGGCCTCAAGGCAAAGGTGATCTTCGACGGAAGGAACCTGTACGACCTGCACCGCATGATCGACTGCGGATTTTATTACAACAGTATTGGCAGAAAACTAATTGAATCAAATGAGTCGGAAACGAATTCTGATAACAGGAGCAGCCGGATTCCTGGGGTCGCATCTGTGTGATCGGTTCATCAAGGAAGATTTCCATGTCATCGCGATGGATAACCTGATCACAGGCGACCTTCGTAACATCGAGCACCTGTTCAAGCTGGAGAACTTCGAGTTTTACAATCACGATGTATCGAAGTTTGTTCATGTATCAGGTGCTCTTGATTATGTCCTTCACTTCGCCTCCCCGGCCAGTCCGATTGATTATCTGAAGATCCCGATCCAGACGCTGAAAGTGGGTTCATTGGGAATCCACAACCTGCTGGGACTGGCGAAAGACAAGGGAGCGAGGATCCTGATTGCCTCTACTTCGGAGGTATACGGAGACCCCAATGTGAACCCTCAGCCCGAAGAATACTGGGGGAATGTGAACCCGGTAGGACCAAGAGGAGTATACGATGAGGCCAAGCGCTTCCAGGAAGCCATGACCATGGCCTACCATACCTTCCACGGTCTGGAGACCCGTATTGTGCGGATCTTTAATACCTACGGTCCCAGAATGCGACTGAATGACGGGCGGGTACTGCCAGCCTTCATTGGACAGGCCATCCGGGGAGAAGACCTGACGGTGTTCGGCGATGGAAGTCAGACCCGCTCCTTCTGCTATGTGGATGACCTGATCGAGGGGATCTACCGGCTGCTGTTCTCCGACTATGCTTACCCGGTAAATATCGGGAACCCCGATGAGATCACCATCCGGGAGTTCGGGGAGGAGATCATCAGGCTGACCGGCACCAAACAAAAGCTGATCACGAAGCCGCTGCCTGTCGACGATCCCAAACAAAGAAGACCGGATATTACCAAGGCCAGGGAGATCCTGGGATGGGAACCCAAGGTATCAAGGGCAGAAGGGTTGAAGATCACTTACGAATACTTCAAATCTCTTCCAAAGGATGTGATTGAGAAAATTGAACACAAAGATTTCACCAGCTATAACAAATAGAAAAGATTTTATGAAGAAAAAGGCTCTCGTAACGGGAATAACAGGGCAGGATGGCGCCTATCTTGCCGATCTCCTGCTTTCGAAAGGATATGAAGTTCACGGTATTAAAAGAAGAAGTTCGCTCTTTAATACTGATCGGATAGATCATCTCTATCAGGATCCTCATGAAGAGGACGTACGCTTCATTATGCACTACGGAGATCTAACTGATTCAACCAATCTGATTCGTATTATCCAGCAGGTTCAGCCAGACGAGATTTATAACTTAGGAGCAATGAGCCATGTTAAAGTAAGCTTTGATACGCCCGAGTACACGGCGAACGCTGACGGTATAGGGACATTGCGGATTCTTGAGGCAGTACGTCTCCTTGGACTCTCAGAGAAGACCCGCATTTATCAGGCCTCTACCTCAGAATTGTACGGCCTTGTTCAAGCTGTTCCTCAGTCTGAAACAACTCCTTTTTATCCTCGTTCCCCATATGCCGTTGCAAAACTTTACGGCTATTGGATCACGGTGAACTATCGTGAAGCTTATAATATGTACGCATGTAACGGCATTTTGTTCAACCACGAAAGTCCCCTCAGGGGAGAGACCTTCGTTACGCGAAAGATTACGCGGGCGGTCGCAAAAATTGCCTTGGGAATGCAAAGATGCTTGTACCTTGGCAACCTGGATGCGAAACGTGACTGGGGCCATGCGAAGGATTATGTTGAAGCCATGTACCTGATCCTGCAGCAGGACAAGCCCGAGGACTACGTTATAGCAACAGGAATCACCACTACGGTTCGTGATTTTGTTAGTATGGCATTTGCTGAGGTTGGTATAACTCTTGAATTTGCAGGCGAAGGGCCGGGCGAAAAGGCTTACGTAGTCAGCTGCTCAAATCCGGATTACCAGTTGGAGCCAGGAAAGGAAGTGGTGAGTGTTGATCCGCGCTACTTCAGACCTACGGAAGTAGACCTCCTTATTGGTGATCCGACCAAGGCGAAGACCAAGTTGGGGTGGGAACCCAAGCACGACCTGGCCGCTCTTGTGAAAGATATGATGGAAGCAGACATTGAATTGTTCATGAAGGAAAGAACTTTGAAGGATCTGGGTTATGAAGTAAAGAATCAGTTCGAGTAAAACAATTTTAATTTTACACCTATGATGCAGCAGCTGAACCGTTATCTTGATCCAAACGCTCAGATCAGCGAGGGGAGAAACTATCTTGAGTGCCCAATTGAAGCCACCACCGAGGGCTTGAAGGCGAATATTTACTATTTTAATCAGCCGGAGTGGGCGGAAGAGTATCTGACCTATTGCCACCGAAGCGAGGACTTTAAGAGCAGATGGATGGCTGCCATGGGCGATTGGAATGATAAAATAGTTCTCGACATTGGCTGCGGACCTGGCAATCTGTCAGCAACATTGAAAGGCAAGCCCAAGGTTTTGATCGGAGTTGACGTAGCGCCGGGATCTTTGAAATTAGCTGCTGCTCACGGTTATATCCCGGTACTTGCCGATGCTACGAATCTTCCTTTTATCTCTGGTTTTGCCGATATCGTTACTCTGAATGCCACCCTGCACCACTGTGATGACATGGAAGCAATATTGAAGGAGGCTGCCAGATGTGTAAAACCGGGAGGGCTGTTAATCACAGATCACGATCCTCAGTATAGCGCCTGGAACTACAAAGGCCCGGCCAGACTCGCGTGGGATGCTCGCCTTCTTCTCTACAGGCTGACGGGCAGGGGATTCCATAAAACGGATACTCAACAGTATTGGGGGCTAGCTTGCGAAATTCATCACAAGCCGGGCCATGGCGTGACAAAGGAATTTTTCAAAGAGGCGTTGGAACCGATGGGATTTGAGGTGCAGATTTATCCACATAATCATACTGTCGGCGCTGAAGTTCTGACAGGTGTAAGGGGAAAAGCGGAATTAAAGTACCGTCTTGGTAATTTGCTGTCGGGACGAAATCCTGCTTCTGAGGGGAGTGCCCTAACATTGATGTGTGTTGCACGTAAGAAGATGAATGAAAAATAAGGTACTCATAATGCTTTTGTCTGTGCTATCCGCCGGTGGATGGGCGCAGGCCGAGGTACCGCCGAAAGATAATCTTATCAAAATATCTTTCTTCCTGAGAACCGCTGGCTTCGTTACATTGGTGGTTGAGCGTCCGGATGGGACAAGGGTACGAAATCTCGTGTCAGAAACTTGGTATCCGGCCGGGAGGAATAACATCTACTGGGATGCTAAAGATGACTTAAAAAGAGACGCGGATGCAGCAAGCCGGGGAGTTTATCACGTGCCCGGTACGTTTGTAGCACCTGGCACCTATAGGATTAGAGGACTTGTAAGGGGTAAGATTCGACCCATCTATGAATTCTCTGTCTATGCATCGGGAAGCCCGCCCTGGAGCACAAAGGATCATACTGGAGGATGGCTCGCCAACCATAGTGCGCCCATGTCTGCTCTTTACGTACCTACCAGCCATTCGCCTGCAGGAAGGCCGTCTGTTGTACTCGGCTGTTACATAACAGAAGGTCCTGATGGTATTGTCTGGGTGGACTTAAACGGGAATAAGCTCGGAGGTAAAAAGTGGCTTGGTGGAGCATGGACGGCTGCGCCCTTTCTTGCGAAAGATGAAGGCGAAAATCAGGTTCCTGGGGATCTGTTTTATGCCGCCTCAGTATGGGGAGAGTCGAAGGGGCTAGTTCGAGACAGGGAACTACGAGTCACATCCCTAACAATGAAGCGCGACAGGAAAGTTGCTGTACTGAGGTTGGCTGGAGAAGGTATTGCTGCTGCCAGGCCTCAGGACTGCATGGGTGGGATAGCGGCAAACAATGGCCTCCTTGTTGTGAGTTTGCCGATCCTCAACGAATTGATTTTTATTCGTGCTTCAGATGGAAATGTAATCGATACAGTGCGAGTGAAATCACCTCGGGGACTTGTATTTGACAGCAGTGGCAATTTATTGCTGATTTCAGAGAAAAGCATTCTAAGATATAAAAGAGGCGTAGGGGGAGAGCCAGAGGAGCTTATCACGAGCGGCCTTGTAGCTCCCTTTGGAATTACTGTGGATGATCAGAGTCGCATTTATGTTAGCGACAGGGGCGAGAGTAATCAGGTTAAGGTCTTTAGCCCAGATGGACAACTTATTCGCTCTATTGGTACACCCGGTCCTCCCGCTTCCGGAAAGTACGATCCTCTTCATATGAATAATCCTGCTGGTCTTGCTGTGGATCAGGAAGGAAAGATATGGGTAACAGAACAGGATATGCTTCCGAAGAGAGTAAGTGTATGGAACCAGGATGGATCATTTTTTAAGGCTTTTTACGGCCCCGCAAAATATGGAGGTGGTGGGACGCTCGATCCGAATGATAAGAGCAAGTTTTATTACTCGGAGGGCGCCGGAACAATGCAGTTTCAACTAGATTGGCAACAGGGTACGTACAGCTTGGAGAAAGTGCTGTTGAGGCGGCAGCCTATTGATTCTCTGAGAGCTTATAGAAGTAGCGCCCCGGAAACACCCCTAATATATGAAGGTTATCGCTATTTTACCAACTGCTATAACACAAATCCGACTAACGGTCATGGGACGGCGTTTTTGTACCAGGAACGGGGAGGCACTCTTTATCCTGTAGCAGCAGCAGGGAGGGCGGCTGAGTGGGATATCCTCAGTTCTCCCAGATTCCTGAAAGATATTCCCGGGAATGTGTACTTAAAGAGTAAGCCTGGACGTAAAATATTCTTTCTATGGAGCGATATTAATTCTAACGGTAAGCCCGATCCTGGTGAGGTTAGTTTTCTTGCTGCTTCCGGGGCTGGCATAACTGTGATGCCTAATCTCTCGTTCTGCGTGTCTAATCTCGACGGAAAAGCAGTAGTGTTCAGGTCAAGGCGGCTTACCGGCGACGGTGTACCTGTATATGACTTGCGCGATTCTGCAGTGCTGGTGAGCGGCGTGCTGCCTCCAGCCTCAACAGGAGGAGGACAAGTCCTATTATTTCCTGATGGGCACTCAATTGTGACGCTGGGCGTCAAACCGGGGGAGAAGCTTTCAGTTTCCGGTATGAAGGACGGCGTTTTGAAGTGGACTTACCCATCGCTGTGGCCAGGTTTGCATGCATCTCACTCTGCTCCTTCCCCACAGTTTAGGGGAGAGCTGATAGGAACTACACGCATATTGGGTCCACCCTTCGCTGTGAAGCCTGATGTTACTTTATGGGCTCTTAACGGCAATCATGGGTGCGTTTATATATTTACCAGTGATGGCCTTTTTGTAGCCAGCGTTTTTGATGTCATTAGGAGAGGTAAAAGATGGAGTATGGATCGTGCTGTAAGAGGAATGGAGCTGAGCAATGTTACCTTAGGCGAGGAGAATTTCTGGCCCACGATAACGAAAACATCTGATGGGGAGGTGTATATGGTGGATGGAGGCCGTTCTTCAATAGTGCATTTAGAGGGGATTAAAAATATCACCAGGCTCCCCAATCAGCAAGTTTATGTAAGTTCAGGGACAATTGCCAGGATTAAGAGCTATTTTCTCTCTCAGGAGGTGCAGAGGCAAAAAGGGGAGCAAAATAAACTTTTGCTGTCAGTTGCTATAAGAGACGATAGCATCAGAACAGACGGGGTATTGAACGAATGGACCAGGAGCGCGTTTGTGGAAATAGACAAAGGAGATGGGCAGCCGAGCGCAATGCATAAAAAGGCTAACCGAGGAGTGACGGCCGCTCTCGCTATTTCCGGCGACCGGCTCTGTGTAGCTTATCGGACTGGGAATCCCGCTCTATTACGGAATTCCGGAGAAATCGCTAATGCTCTGTTTAAAACAGGCGGAGCGTTGGACCTGATGCTTTCTGTGAAATCAGCAGTATATGCTCCTAAGAAGACAACTGGTGAAGGAGACCTTCGTCTGGTTGTTACTCGTGTGAAAGGGAGATTGCAGGCTGTGCTTTACGAAAGCATGGTGCCGGGGACTCTACCTGCAAATAGAACTGCGTTTTCATCTCCTTCTCAAACCGTTTATTTCGACCGGGTCAGGGATGTGAGTCAATACGTCCGGTTGGGTGAAAAGGCCGGAGATTATGAGATCAGTATCCCCCTTGCCCTACTTGACCTTAAGCCTATCCCGGGCATGGAGATCAAAGGAGACGTGGGGATATTAAGGGGAGATGGAGCCGAAACGGTGGCGCGTCTCTACTGGGCTAATAAAGCAGCCGGACAAACCGCCGACCTCCCCTCAGAAGCGTTGCTGAACCCATCTTTGTGGGGCATACTGCACTTCGTTGCGGACGATGTTAGAAGTCCTGGTAAAGATTCCGAAAAGCGCTCCGAAGCCCGATAGTCAGCCATGACGTTTTTTCGTTCGTTCGTTCGTTTTTCTCGTTTCTGTAGATAGCGCCCGCTTCTATTCGTAAATTGAATTTAGGGTTTAGAAGATATGAAACCCTGCCGTCGAGGTAATAGAGGTCAGTCTTCAACCCCTGTCCGGTCTTGCTGCCCGCAGCCCCTATATTACTTGTATTAAAAATGTCCTTTCCGTAATTAACTCCTGCTTCATTCAGGCCATAAGTGGAGTATAAGAGCTCACCTGTAAAGCCAAACCTCTTTATTCTATACGATAGGATGCTGAGCGCTTCTTTAAAGTTTGCACCTAATATATGGCCTAGGGGCTGGTTATAGTGTGCATAATTTAAGAGACGATTAGACTGTGAGAATGTGTACGGTTTTACAGTGTTATATTCCACCAGGTAGTCCAGATCTTCTGCTCCTAACAGATCAAAGCCGCTAAAACCGAGCTGGTATCCCCACCGGTCTTTCGCGTCTTTTTTAAGCCGTCAGATACAGCCTGTCCGTAAAGAATTGTTTTGGGCAGTAACTCATATTTCCCAGTAAGTCCTATTACAGTATTTTCACTGCCCGATGAGATGGCGGGGTTTAGGAATATGAGTGGATTGAGATATTCAAGCTGTACATTATTTTTGCTGCCCGCCTGATTTTGAACCTCCCATATCAGAGCATCGAAGAATCCAACCGACAGTCGTTTTGTGATATTCCAGTCGAGATAGTGGAATACAGCACCCTTTCTTCGATTGCCTGTTTCATATGAGTAAGCCGGTACAGTGGGGTCCTGAAGAGAGGCCCACACCCCAGTATACTGCACATTCTTGTAATTTCCTGTGACCTTCAGGAATGGATAAGGAGAACTGACGTCTGATAAAAGCAGCGAACGATAGCCATCGCCTATAAAAAGTTTGTCATATGCAAATGTAATATTGATGAAGCTGGCGGGTGTGTAAGATATGTTCGCTGTCACGTATTGCCAGTCTTTCGTCTTTTGGCGGGTTCCGTAAAATTCATTTGTCTGTCCAGGTACAACCAGATATTTTTCAGTGAAGTCCTGGTAATAGTGGGGGAACACTCCCTGGTTTTCAAATCCGCTGGTATAAAACGAGAACTTTTTACCCACAGAGCCTCCAAGCTGGTAGCCTCGGGTGTTCTGCCACGTTTTCTTCTTTTCTTTCAGATCCCTGCCTATGATCATGTCGGGCAGGAAGTCGCCGTAAAAGGCATAGTCCTTTTTATTCACCTGAATAAGATGTTCGTTGAAAAGCTTTCGTGCGATCCAGTTCCGACGGGTGCTGTCTACTCCATAATTTAAAAGTGAGTCAGTGCTTAAGCTGATAGTGCTATCTTCGCCTATGAACCACGGCTTTAAAGCGCTATGCATACGGGTAGACTGGTTATGCAACTGCTTGTTCATCTCGCGGTAGAAATGATACGAGTAGGGAAGATACCCGGTTTGAGACCAGGCTTTCTGATTTGCTATGATTAGGAATACTATAATAAAAGTAGTTAAAGTACGATTCTTTGTCATCTTTGCGAGTTGAATTAGAAGTCCTGGTAAAGCTTTTGGAACGAACTGCGGAGGCCTAGAGTAAAGATAGTTGCCACGTTCTTTTCTTGTCGGTTTCTTTCGTTCCTGGTCACCACACCAGCCTCCAGACGTAGATTGTATGGGGCGTTTAACAGGTATGCCACTTTGGTGTCGGTGTAATAGAGATCGGTGCCTAAGCCCTGCGCAATATAATTCCCCTTACTTCGAGCTGGCTGGGTATATTTTTTAAAGATGTCTTTGCCATAATTCAGCCCGTTTTCATCCAGGCCATATCTCGAGTATAGAAGTTGGGTGCTGAGCTCGATTCGTCTGAGCCGGTAGCTTAAGATGCCAAGTAGTTCGCGGAAATTGGCGCCGTAAGGATGTCCCAGCGGTTCGTTGTAGTGGGCGTAATTGACTACCGAAACTCTTTCGCTGAAGGTATACGGCCGGACGGTGTTGAATTCGAACAAATAATTAACACCGGATATCTTGAAGGGATCGGCTCCCCTGACGCCTAGTTGTACGCCCCATTTGTTCGTAGAACTTCCGTCAGATGAGAAAAAGCTCTTTGACTGGAACTCGTCCAGCGCAAACTGGCCATAAAGCGCCATCTTATCAAATAATTTATACTTTGCAGTAAAACCCATTACCGCGTTATCAGGGGAGCCGCCGTCGGACTCAACGGGCCTTAAGAATATGATAGGACTTGCATATCCCCAATCAAAACCCCTCTTGTTACCTAAGCTATCCGCTGTTGCCCATACTACTGCATCAAAAAAACCGACAGAAAGCTTCTTTGTAATATTCCAGTCCAGGTAGTGAATAACGGCCCCTTTCTTCCTGACCGCCTTTTCGAATCGGGGAGCCGAAGGATCCTCTAATGCATTCCACATTGCGGTATATTGGACGTCGCCGAGCGTCCCTGTTAAACGAAGGAACGGGTGAGGGGAGGCAAAATCGCTGAGCAATAAAGATCGGTATCCATCCCCAATAAAGTTCTTGTCGTATCCCGTATGTATGCTGACATACTTCACGGGAGTATACGATACGCTGCCTGTAAAGTATGTCCATGTGTTTTCAGCAGGAGATTGGCCGTCGAGTAAAGTCACCTGCTTGTGCTGACCCGGTATTACTGCGGTTCTGGAAATATATCGACGATAGTAAGGAGCGAACCTTGCTTTGTTAAAGAAAATACTGGTTTGGAAGGAGACTTTGTTACTGATTGTTCCTCCTGCTTGTAGCCCCATAGACGTAAGCCACACATCTTGCTTGTTCTTTGTGTCTCTCGCCATGACAAAGTTGGGCAAAAGGTCAGTATATAGTGATGCCTTTCCTCTTTCGAATTCGGCCTGATGCCGGCCATAAAATCTACTAGCCCAATCCCTGTTCAGGGTGTCAGGATGTCGCTGCGAAAATGCAGGGGCACTAATAATACTATCTCCTGTTGCATATGGCTTCATTGCCGTATGAGATTTATTGTCGGAGCCATACAGGCGGCTCGTTAGCATGTCGTAGCTATAAAAAGAATAGGGCTGGTAGATTGGTTGGGCAGTTGCAGTGATTCCTACAGATACTAAGACAAGCAATGCCAGTATGGTAAATTTATTCATTGATCTTGAATATAACGGAAGAAATAAAATAGCAAGTTAAATAAACAGATATAAAACTTGCGGAAAAAATGTTTGCGTAAAGCTTTTTTTCGCTGTAAAGATGGAGATTTTTTTCTTCTTATTTCAAGAACCTATGCTTGGCACTTTCGTATAAGAGGATAAACGTTTATTTATCTGTTATACTTAATGCTCCGTTTATATAGCTTTCGTCTCGCTGCACGTTTTTTTTGCCCGCTGTTGCTGGGGTGTCTTTTTCTTGTCTGCGGTCGATCATATTCCCAAGTAGCGATGCCCTTTAAACTCCGGTATCATTCAGAGCAAAAGGGGGATATCGTTTTTGTCTCTAACTCTATTCTTGACTACGACGGACGTACACCCCAAAGTGTTGCTGAGCTCCCGCCTTCCGGGTTGAGCGAGAATAATACAACTGGTTACAAGTCTAAATATATTGACATAGACTCTTCTCCTGAGACATTCAGCTCAAGTTCCGCTGATCTCAATTTGCCAGATTGCTCAACAATTACTTTTGCTGGTTTGTACTGGGGAGGGAGTGCGTCTAACTCGAACCCCCACTACTCGCGAAGGGGGATCGTTAAACTTAAACTGCCCGGAAGTTCAGAATATATAGATATCAGTGAGGATGAGGCGTGGTTGAGTCAGCATTTTAAAGACATTACCGCTTTAGTTAAGTCCGCTCCTTCTTTCAATGGTACTTACACCGTGGCAAATATTGTTGCCGACCAGGGGATGAGCGATAAGTTCGCGGGCTGGACCATCGTTATCGCATATAAAAATAACCTGAAGCCGCAACGTGATCTTTCAGTCTTTGATGGCGAAGTATATGTTGAGAAGAACATGAAGCAGGTTAGTGTCTCAGGCTTTTCTACACCTCCTGTCGGACCAGTTTCCGTTGATTTTGGTTTTGTCGCCTATGATGGGGACCGGGGACGTAAGGGTGATTACCTTGCCGTTAATGGTCAGCCTGTTTTCGACCAGACCCATGAGCAGGACAACACCTTTAACAGCTCTATTTCAGACCGTGGCCAGGTTGTAGCCACGCGTAATCCCGCGTTTAACAATACCCTGGGTTATGATGCCAGCATTATAACAGCAAATAACGAAACGTATCAATACCTCTCTAATAACTCTCATGACGCTACAATAACAGTGGTCAGTAACAACGAAGGGGTGTATGTTGGAGTACTGACCTCTGCAATAGATATTTATAACCCGCTGATACAATTTACTCATGATTACGTCAACCTAACGAGTTCAAAGAGTACGGTAACGGTAGGCGATGTGATTGAGATGACGTATAGTGTCAAGAATACCGGAAAGGACTACAGTACACGCACTGTTTTCACAGACACAATTCCCTCTCTGATGTCTTTCGTCAAGGGATCTTTGGAGGTCCTTTCTCCTGATGGCACATGGTTGAAGGTTACTGATGAGAAGGATGGAGACGTTGGAGAGTACATTGAGAGTGAAAGAAAGCTCGTACTTCGTTTGGGACTTAAAGCTGATGCTTTAAGAGGAGGGGAAATTCTTGCTTCGCAGGAGTTGAAAATTCGCTATAAAATGAAAGCGACCGAGAATTGCAAGCTGTTGTACTGCGGCCCTGCACCAATATCTAAATTCGGATGGCTGAGTTATTCGGGTAATGTGAATAGTTCGGATTCAAAGATTATTTCATCCTCGCCGCCCTCATCTTTAGATGGATGTTCTGGCTCTTCTGCCCCTCTCGTTATTCAATGGGAGCCCTGTGCCCCTGAAGTTATAAATGACCTGCCACTGAACATTCTCTGTAAGAATATGCCTGTGATTTTACCCGACGGGGCCGCACTTTACGCCTTGAATGACACACATTTTACTCAGCCTATCACTGCTCTTTCCGAACCTGGCCCATACTTAGCGCGGGGACTCTACCCCGGAGGTTGCACTTACACCTACCACGTGATCGTTACTACGGACTTTCTTTCAATTGAGAAGCATCCCGCTTCTGTTGAAGTGTTTGAGGGAGATAATGCTTCTTTTGTAACTGAAGTGAAGGGAGGAAATGCAAGCGTCCAATGGCAAGTAGATACTGGAAACGGCAGCTGGGTCGATCTCGCTGGAGGTGGTGGTCTCGCTTTTTCTATGCCTTCAGTCCCGTTCACTTCTAATGGCTACAGGTATCGGGCAAAAGTGACTAATGGATGCTCTGTCATTTATTCAAATGAAGCTGTTTTAACAGTTAAGAAAATTGTTGTGTCTCCGCCGCCGGTTGCCGAGCGCGACACGCTTTATGTTCCAAATGCCTTTAAACCGGGTAGCTCTGTCGCCGAATTAAGACAATTTATGGTAAAAGGGCACGGCATTGCTAAGTGGAAATTGAGAATATTTAACAAGTGGGATCAGCCGATCTGGGAGACAGACAAGCTCAGCGAAGACGGCAGGCCGATTGAAGGCTGGGACGGTACGATGTTTGGAGGCCCTGCCCCTCAGGGAGCGTATATGTGGCTTATTTCTGCCACATTTAACGACGGTAGAGAGTGGCAGGGATCGTCAGGTTACTTTAAGAAGTCAAAGCCGAAGTGTTCTGGCGTTTTATACTTGCTGAGATAGGCTGTACGAGTGGTCTGCTACTCTATCGGCGGGTAGAGAGGTGGTTCTTGCAAACACAGATTAAGGCTGCCGGGCTGATGTCTATTCCTGGTAATAAAAATGTGAATTTCAGAATTTTCAGGCTTCACATTATAAAAAAGGCTAGCTTATTTGCTGTTGAATATTTATCATTTTGAAGAGATAGATCTTGAAAAAAAGATTCCTATTTAGAATAATTATTAAAATTTCCTTATAAAAAACAGTACTTTTATATGATTGTTAGTGTGGTGGGTTTTGTGTACGGACTCTTAAATCAAACCACTTATGCTATGAATACTATACCTACTGATGGATTAAAATTGGGAGCCCCACTTGGCACTGTCCGCTCTAACGTTAGCCCAATGCACAGGTGTCCTAAATGCAAGTCATATACGAATCATCGTATAGCAAATGGAAAGCTGGTTGACAAGATCCTTTTCTGGATGTCTCTAAAGAGATACCATTGTCGTCAATGCGATCACCGCTTCTATATACAGGGTAGATAGTTCAGTAATGGATGTTTAAATTTCTCCGCAGGGGATAACCACCTTGTATTCTTCTGAGACCGTAATACGGTTTCTGCGTTATGGCCGGCTAACTTGATCTTCTGGTGCAATATTTGTATTATTACTGTCGTTGTTGTTTCATCTACTTATTTATCTACCTACAAAACGAAAGACATGACAGCATTAATATTATTAATTGCCTTCCTTTATATATGGATATACGAAGAGCTTATGCGGGCTGAACCTGACCCCGAAGAAGAAGACGATTTCTGACCTGCTTTAAACGCCTTAAATTCGAGGGTTAAAGGCGTTTCTATCTTTGCAATTCGGTGGCCGTTTTTCTTTAGTTTTTTAATGAAAAGATAAAATTACTTTGTCTTTAAATAATTGCTATTAAATTGATTAGAGTACTAGGTAATGTTCAGAGAATACTATATAATTGCGACGTAACTTCTCGCCTAAGTCCTTAAAACCTGGTCCGGAAGTTTTCTCCTGCTTATATTGCCAATCTGCAGGTTCTGCCTTTCGGTTTTTTGCGCCGAAGAATCTTATTAATCAATTTAAGCTGTTAAAAGACAGAAGGAGGATTTATGCCATTAAAAGAATTATTGCTCAAGAGTTCAAGTTTTAACGCCGTTCTAGACCGGTTTAATGTAAAGCCTGGCGACTTTACCATTAAAGACGAGCCTTTGCTCCTTGAACGGATCAAGTCAAAGGCGGAGGATTCGCTCCGTGAATCGGTTCTCATCGAGGCAATAAACGCCTCGGGACGGATAAACCTCTTAGGCACCATCTACTGCAATCTTTCAAAGGGCCTTGCTGTATTCGAGCTCGACGTTGCAGAGCCTGCAGAGAAGGGTGCAGCTTTCGTCTAGACTGTACGGGCGGACCTGTGTTTAAAGGTTCGCCCCAGTTCTCCCCCGGGGAAAACCATTATTGGTCTTATTCGTTTGTTTTCAAAATAAACAAATCTGATCATGCCCGAGGAAAAATTGATTTCAGCTCCAGATGAAGAATCTTTGTGGTTGAAGCTTACAGCAGATCTATCTGCTATCCCTGACTTGCTGGAGTATCATGCGACACTGCAGCAAGACGAGATGAGAGTGCTTTTAGACATAGAAATTGACCCGGGAGGTGGATTTGAAGGCGGCTACGGCTATACTTCTTTCTCGTCTTTCTTGTTTATGGGGGGCGACTTTCGTTTTGCCATCCATCAGCAGTCCTTCGTGGATGAAATCGGTAAGTTTTTCGGCATGCAGGACGTCAAGCTAGGATACCCTGAGTTTGATGAAAGGTTTATTGTAAAAACGAACGATCCCTCTAAATGTCGTGCTCTGTTTGAAGATGTCGCTTGCAGGTCTATCCTTCAACAACTTCCTGACTGTTCCTTTGGTATCGTGAGGTATGCGCTTCAGGATAACCCCGATTCTGTACCCTTCCTGGAACTACGTCTTGATGAAGCGGTCACTAATCCAGATCTCCTTCGCTCTGCCTACGCGGCTTTTTCCCACGTGCTAAACAAGCTGAATTTACAATAAGAGCCTTGCTCGTCGCGCTGCTTTGATTATTAATGCCACTCTACTGTTGGGTACAGGAGCTGCGTATTCCCGAAGCGTTCCGTCGCATAAGTAAATATCGTGCCATGATTTCGATTTAGCTGCGGAGGAAGTTTTTTTAGAAAAGTGCTGTTTTTAATCACTTTACCGGTATCATTTTGTCTTTGTGTGCAACCTGTGCTATCGCGCAGTAATCAGTCGCGGGGAAAATTGGGTAAATATTTTCTGAGAAAGGTCATTTTTTTGTCGCGCTAAATTGTTAACATTTTATTAAAAACTTATTTTAATTAAAAATATTTCATTAAAATCGTTTTCTTCAAAGAAAAATGTTATAATTGCATGAAATAACGCTCAAAAAATTAACGCTCAACTTAACGCTCATGCAGACTCGCTATGTGTACGTGTTACGCATTGTTTTGCTTGTAACCGACGTCCTTTTTGTTAATGCTGCTTTTGTTTTGGCCTACTACTGTCTTTTTGGGCAGGTCAGTGCTATTTTAGCTCATCCTTATAAAAATTACCTGATAGTTAGTAACCTGATCTGGTTTTTCTCATCCAGTCTGCTCGGCTTGTACCGTGACGCAACTCTTGAACATCTTGTCAATATTTATAGGGCGACCTGGAAGACCGCCGCTTTTCATGCCATTCTCTTTGCGTTTTATCTTCTGTTCTCTAATAGCGATCATGTGCCCAGAAGTTTCGTTCTTGGCATGTACGGAACTATCGCGCTTTCTTTACTTTTGAGTCGTTTTTTGGGGACGGTGATCGAGTTCATGCTCTTCCGGCACTTTAATGTTAGCAGGCCCGTTGCCGTTTTGGGGAAGAATAATACCGGGCTGCGTCTAGCTGGTTTCCTCGAAAAGAGCCAGAACTTCAAGTTCGAAGGCTTCCTGCCTGAAGATGAAACGATGTACGTAGACGGAAGCGGATCTTTGGTTCCTTCTGCCTGTAAGGAAATAGCAAGGGCAGCTAGCAGGGGTATTAAAGATGTCTATGTTTCTTTGACTCCCGAACGTATGCCTGAAGCCAAATATCTTTTGGAGGAAGCAGAGAAGCAATGTGTTAGACTTAAGTTTGTTCCCGACCTGAGCGGCTCTCTTGCAGCTCCGTTTACCATAAGCTACCTGGGAGAGTTTCCCGTCATCAGTCTGAGAAAGGAACCCCTGGAGAATATTCAGAACCGGTTTAAGAAACGCGCCTTTGATGTTGTGTTTAGCTCACTGGTGGTCTTATTTGTCCTAAGCTGGCTGGTGCCCATTATCGCGGTCATTATTAAGCTTCAAAGTCCTGGGCCAATCTTTTTTAAGCAGTTAAGGAGCGGACGGAATAACGAACCTTTCTGGTGTTACAAGTTCCGGAGCATGCGCATGAATAACGATAGTGACAAAAGGCAGGCGACAAAGAACGATAATCGTATTACCCCAATAGGCAAATTCCTTCGTAAAACCAGCTTGGACGAGCTCCCTCAGTTTTTTAATGTGCTTATTGGTAATATGAGTGTGATCGGTCCGCGTCCGCACATGTTAAAGCACACTGAGCAGTACAGCGCCATAATCGATAAATATATGGTTCGTCAGTTTCTTAAACCGGGAATAAGCGGTTGGGCCCAGGTCAATGGTTACCGGGGTGAGACCGAGGATCCAAAACTCATGGAGAAGCGAGTTGAGCATGACATCTGGTACATGGAGAACTGGAGTTCTATGCTTGATGTGAAAATAATTTTCATGACGGTAATTAACGTCGTGAAGGGCGAGGAAAACGCGTATTGAGTTATTTTTATTTCCTTTGTTGAAAAAGTTATTATATTTGGCGAAAACTAACGCTTTTCGCTATGAAAGGAACAATATTAACCTTATTCGCCGTAGCCTTATTTCTTTGTGGGTGCAGCAAAAGTACCCCTGGTCCCAAGGCTGATCAATCTAAAACCTTTTCAATTAATTTCAACTTGGCAGGCCTGTCCCAGACGGTCGTAGATTACAAGCAAACCGGCAGCCTGTCAACCGACCCTCCATCTGCCTTAAAGGACTATGTACATTACCTTAGTTACTTCATCTTTGGATCCGACGGGAAATTTGTTCGTACTATCAAGCAGACCGACACGTCTCCATCGTTCGGTCTCATTAGTGACAATGTGCCTGCGGGAGATTACACCGTTGTTTTTGTTGCCTCCAAGTACGACCTTTCTTTTGGGGCCACGACCACTCTGAGCACCGCCCGACTTTTTAGTACGGCGATTGACGACGATATATTTTTCAAAAAGATAACGCTCACAGTTGGAAGCAAAGATATTTCCCAGAGCCTCGTGCTCGACCGAGTTGTAGGGTACGTGGAGGTTGCGCTTAAGGAGACACTTCCCTCTAATGTCGCTAAGGTGGATTTTGCGATCCAGAATGATTATGCTAACCTCCTCTTTTCTACCGGCAGCTTTACTATTGCCGGTGTGCCCTCCGAGAAGCGCCTCTCGAAAGTTCTATCGACAGAGGAGGAGAGGACTAATATCACGTTCGGAGCTACTGTGCTGAATGACACCGGCAATGTGATCGTTCAGATAATCTGCTATAACTCCGCAGGGACGGTTATAAAGGAAGTAAAGGTTCAAAACGTTCAATGCGTAAAGAATAAAAGGACAGTCCTTTCGGGGAAGGTTTTCGCCTCTGCGACAGGCGGTTTTAGCGTTTCTCTCAATACGCTCTGGGATAGCGATCCAATCTCCGTCAGCTTTTAGGAGAAGTCTTTATAATAGTATACCGGTTGTGCTACATGCAGCGCAGTGATAGCACAATAAAAAAAGGGACGTCTCTGATTTAAAAGACCGTCCCTTTTTTATAGCTGGAAAAATAATTACTCTTGCTCGCCTGTTACCGCTGTCTTTATGCGTTCTTCGAGTTCTTCCATCAGGTCCGGGTTGTCAAGTAGCAATTGCTTTACGGCGTCCCTGCCCTGACCTAATTTGGTGTCGCCGTAGCTAAACCATGAACCAGATTTCTTTATGATCTCATAGTCTACTCCGAGGTCAATAATCTCTCCGGCCTTGGATATTCCTTCTCCGAACATAATGTCAAACTCGGCAACACGGAAAGGAGGTGCTACTTTGTTTTTAACAATCTTCACTTTTACCCGGTTTCCTGATACCTCGTCTGTGTCTTTGATCTGAGAAATTCTGCGCACGTCAAGTCTTACAGATGAATAGAATTTAAGGGCGTTACCCCCGGTAGTTGTTTCCGGGTTGCCAAACATCACACCGATCTTATCACGCAGCTGGTTGATAAAGATGCAGCAGCATCCTGTTTTTGATATGGTGCCCGTCAGTTTCCTGAGCGCCTGCGACATAAGGCGGGCCTGAAGTCCCATCTTCGAGTCGCCCATTTCCCCCTCGATTTCCCCTTTGGGTACAAGAGCCGCTACTGAGTCAATAACAATAATATCTATAGCTCCCGAGCGAATCAGATTGTCAGCAATTTCGAGTGCCTGCTCTCCGTTGTCCGGCTGGGAGATGAGTAAATTTTCAATATCGACGCCAAGCTTGCTTGCATAGAATTTATCGAAGGCGTGTTCTGCATCGATAAAAGCGGCGATACCGCCTTTTTTCTGGGCCTCTGCAATGGCGTGGATGGCAAGCGTTGTTTTACCCGACGATTCTGGCCCGTAGATTTCTATAATCCTGCCTTTGGGAAGGCCGCCTATACCGAGGGCAATGTCTAAACCCAGGGACCCGGTAGAGATGGCTTCGATCGGCTCGACTGCAGTATCGCCCAATTTCATAATGGTTCCCTTGCCATATGATTTTTCAAGTTTATCAAGCGTAAGCTGTAAAGCTTTTAATTTATCTGCGTTGCTCATTTATTTAGTTCTGTTTTGCTGTAAAGATATGGAAATTATTTTATTGCTAAAAATATTAGAATTGTTTATTTGGTTTAGTCTGCCCGAACTTTTTGGTTCTTATACAAGTATCGCAAATTATATTGAACTATCAAATGGATGCATTTCTGATGCCTCCCTTTCTTCTGAGGTGCTGCCGCTATTTAGTTTAGCCTGTCGTTTTTTTGCTCTCTGTGCGGTTTCGTAATATTTGCAGAACCAGCTGATCGGACAGATCTCGCACTTTGGACGTCTCGCCAGGCAGATGTATCTTCCATGCAGGATCAGCCAGTGATGGGCCGTCCCCAGGGTTTCCTTTGGAAGAAACTTCATGAGCTGCTTTTCAACCGCGAGTGGGGTTCTGGCGTTCTGAGTAAGACCGAGACGGTTCGCTACTCTGAACACATGGGTATCTACTGCGATGGCAGGAGCCTGATAGACAACTGAGGCGATCACGTTTGCGGTCTTTCTTCCTACTCCTGGCATTTTTTGCAGGTCTTCGAGAGAGGAAGGAACTATCCCATTGAATTCCGTAATGAGCTTCCTTGCCATCCCAACCAGATGCTTGGCCTTATTGTTCGGATAGCTTACTGTGCGTATATACGAGAACACTTCTTCGGGCGTGCTTGCCGCCAGCATGTAAGGATCTGGAAATCGTTCAAAGAGGGCAGGAGTGATCTGGTTAATCCGTTTATCGGTGCATTGTGCAGACAGGATTACCGCAACCAGTAACTCATAGGGATTCGAATAATGCAGTTCTGTCTTTGCATCGGGCTGATGCTTCGAGAAGTACTCAACGAATGCTTTGAATCGATCTTTTTTTAACATATACAAAGGTAACGATAGCTGGATACATATCAGTATCCGCTTCCGTCTTCCACCGCCGTGCTTATGATGCTATTCTGGCTGCTTACGCGACAGTTTTGCTGAGTAACTCAGAAGTTTCTGAATAGTGTCGGTCTGGGGTTCCTTTGACAGGTTGTCCAGATCTTTTTTAAGGCTTTTATAAAATGCTTCGTCTTCCTGAGATAAGGTACTGTAATAGTCAAGATCGAGATCTTCTGCCGCAAACAAGCCTGATGGGAGAGTAGAAAATTGTATCATAAGCAATGCCTTTTTCTTATTGTTTCTAATTAGAACGGCACCGCTTATGATATTATTTCATTGTACTAAAAATTTTGTTTAACTAGCTCACTTTGATACTCAGCTCTTTAGTTTGAAGCATTTTCCTCAAATTATTAAGCGCATACCGCATTCTGCCTAAAGCTGTATTAATGCTAACCTGGGTGATGTCTGCTATTTCTTTAAAGCTGAGATCTCCATAGTGGCGCATAATGAGCACTTCTTTCTGCTCTGCAGGCAGGAGCTGGATCATCCTGCGCAGGTCTTTATGCGTTTGGTCTCTCACCATCCGCTCCTCAATGCTTTCATCATGAAGACCAAGAACGTCGAAAATGTCATAGCCGTCACCACTCGTGATAACAGGCGTTCGCTTATCCTTCCTGTAATAGTCAATCACAAGGTTGTGAGCGATACGCAATACCCAGGGCAGGAACTTTCCTTCCTCGTTGTACTTGCCGGTCTTCAACGTATTGATCACCTTGATGAAGGTATCCTGAAAGATGTCTTCAGCCAGGTACTGGTCTTTAACCAGCATGTAAATAGATGTATAGATCTTGGATTTGTGTCTTCTTATTAACTCTGCCAAACCCGCCTCTTGACCCGAGATATACAAATGTATCAACTCCTGGTCATTCTTCCCTTGAAGCTTCATAGGACTCCTCTCTTTTAATTCCCCTTTAGTTGTTATTGAAAAAAAGTATTATTAAGTAGAGGTTTCTTCAAATAATTTCTCCTGTATGGTTAATAATAGCGTGTGTGCTTAAATCGTATTATCAAATATACTAAATTCCTGTATCTGTTACAACATTTTTTAAGAGTAATATCATTTTTACTTTACGTGTCCGCCAGGTTTCCGAAAGTTCCGGGAAAGGACATCCGGGCAGGACTTACACCCTTTGGTAAAAGCCGGCCGGATGGTCTTCGTTGCCTTTAACCATGCGAACCCATCTCAAGAGACCCTTAGGAACAATTAGTACGCTCGATAGACAATCCAACTGCAAGAAAAACATTGCTGTGTATAATCTCTCGGTTGCCTTCCTTACCTTTGCACATATAGACAGTTTCTACGTTGTAAGGTTTAACCTCTTTGGCCCCAAAATATTTCCGGCCGGAGAAACAGCCCTGCTACTTTTACCTTAAAGAAGAGAAATGACAGAATCGGAGAAAGATCCAAAGAAACATATCATAATAAAAGGCGCCCGCGTTCACAACTTAAAGAATATCGATGTTGCCATCCCCAAGAACAAGCTGGTGGTAATAACCGGAATGTCTGGTTCGGGAAAATCGTCCCTCGCTTTTGATACCCTGTATGCGGAAGGACAGCGGCGGTATGTTGAGAGTTTGTCGTCCTATGCCCGTCAGTTCATGGGACGGATGAACAAACCGGATGTTGACTTTATAAAGGGGATTGCACCTGCAATCGCCATTGAGCAGAAGGTCATCACCAGTAATCCGCGGTCTACAGTCGGTACCTCCACTGAGATATACGACTATCTAAAATTGCTTTTCTCCCGAATAGGACGCACGTTTTCTCCTGTGTCAGGAAAGGAGGTCAAAAAAGATTCTGTAAGCTCCGTTGTTAGTTTTATAGCCTCTCTGCCTGCTGATACTACGGCTACTATTTTTTGTCCCCTGCATCCTCATAACAACCGTACCCTGAAGGAAGAGCTTGCCGTTCTGTTGCAGAAAGGCTTTACCAGAGTATACTTCGGGGAGAGCCTGTCAAGGATAGAAGATCTGCTGAACGACGCGTCTGTAAAAGATCAGAAGCTGAAGGGCGACTCTAAGGTGAAGATCGTGGTAGACCGCGTTTCGGTTAATACAGAAGAGGAAACTTTAAGCCGTATCGCCGACTCCGTACAAACGGCGTTCTTTGAAGGACGCGGCGACTGCCTGGTGGAGGAGAACGGCACCACGCACTTCTTCTGCGACAGGTTTGAGCTGGATGGCATTCGCTTTGAGGAACCTAGTCCCAACTTCTTTAGTTTCAATAATCCCTATGGCGCGTGTAAGCGTTGTGAGGGCTATGGAAAGGTGATTGGTATTGACGAAGATCTCGTGGTACCTGATAAGAGCAAGTCTGTTTACGACGGAGCAATAGCCCCCTGGCGTGGAGAGAAGATGCGCACCTGGCTGGACGAGCTGCTGAAGCATGCCCTGAAGTTTGACTTCCCGGTTCACCGGTCGTATAGCCAGCTGACGGATGAACAGCGGCAGCTGCTCTGGACAGGAAACAAGTGGTTTCGCGGTCTCGATGATTTCTTTGCCGAGCTGGAAACACAGACTTACAAGATCCAGTACCGCGTGATGCTGTCCCGGTACAGGGGCAAGACTAATTGCCCAGAATGCAGAGGGAGCCGCCTCCGCAAGGACGCCTCTTATGTTAAGGTCGGGGGCAAATCCATTACAGATATTGTTCTGATGCCCTTAGACGCGGCCCTGGCCTTCTTTTCATCTCTCAAGCTTAGTGAAAATGAGCAAAAGATTTCGAAACGCCTCCTGGCGGAGATCACTAACCGCATCAAATATCTGAATGATGTGGGATTGGGATATCTCACGCTTAACCGGCTTTCCAATACATTGTCGGGAGGTGAATCGCAGCGTATCAATCTGGCCACTTCCCTGGGCAGCTCGCTTGTTGGCTCTGTTTACGTTCTGGATGAGCCGAGCATTGGTCTACATCCTCGCGATACTCACCGGCTTATCGGTGTTCTGAAGTCGTTGCGCGATGCCGGCAACACCGTACTTGTGGTTGAACATGAAGAGGAAATGATGAAATCTGCCGACCATCTGATAGACATTGGTCCTGCTGCAGGGACTCATGGCGGCCAGTTAGTCTTCGCCGGCGACTATGGCCAGATCGTTAAAGATGAGAATAGCCTCACCGGCAAATATCTGAGCGGGAGAGAGGAAATTGAGGTGCCTTCGTCAAGACGTAAGTGGTCTGACTTTATAGAAGTCAGGGGGCTAGGGAGAACAACCTGAAAAACATCGACGTGAAATTCCCGCTTAATGTGCTTACCTGTGTAACCGGCGTGTCGGGCTCGGGCAAGACTTCCCTGGTGAAGCGCATTCTTCAACCGGCGCTTCAGAAGGCCATCGGCAACTACTCCGGAGAACAGACAGGCGCTTATGACAGTATAGAGGGGAGCACCGACCAGATCGAGCAGGTTGAACTGGTTGATCAGAATCCTATCGGCAGATCGTCGCGCTCTAATCCTGTCACATACGTGAAGGCCTGGGATGATATCAGGAACCTATATGCTTCGCAGGCATCGGCCAAGGCAGCGGGATTAAAGCCGGCCGCGTTCTCCTTTAACGTAGAAGGCGGAAGATGCGACGTTTGCCAGGGAGAGGGCGAAGTCAAGATTGAAATGCAATTCATGGCGGATATTTTCCTGCCCTGCGAAGCCTGCGGAGGCAAGCGATTTAAACAGCATGTCCTCGACGTGGAGTATAAAGAGAAGAACGTCTCTGACGTCCTCAAGCTTACGGTAGACGAGGCCCTCGCGTTCTTTCAGGACGAACCGAAGATACTTTCCAAGATCCAGCCTCTGGCTGACGTTGGCCTTGGATACGTGCAGCTTGGCCAGTCTTCTAATACGCTTTCCGGGGGAGAGGCTCAGCGGATTAAACTAGCTTCATTCCTCATCCGGGGAAATAATAGTCACAAAACCTTGTTCGTCTTTGATGAGCCTACTACGGGGCTGCATTTTCACGATATTAAGAAGCTGTTAAAGTCCTTTAATGCCCTGCTCGATCAGGGGAACACCATCATCGTGATCGAGCATAATATGGACGTGATCAAGTGCGCAGACTGGATCATCGATATCGGTCCCGAGGGGGGCGATAAGGGAGGGCAATTAGTATTCGAAGGGCTGCCCGAGGATTTGGTCCGGGTTGAGACTTCTTATACTGGCAAGTTCCTTAAACAGACCATGAACATGTAACGCTTATCACGGCAACTGGGCCATGGCAAAGGGAGGCGGCTCCCTCCGCCCGCTCTGTGGTATGAGTTTTTTGAAATAATACTCTACTAGTTTTGTATACATTGTATATTTGCTTTCTTTGAAAATAAATTTGAAGGCTAGTACATCATTTCATGGCAGTAACTTATAAGGACGAGGAGCTTGAGGAAAGCATACTTTCCACCGAAGAGCCGCCCAGGCAGTCAGCAAAACAAAAGTGGACATTTTGGCTCTTTTCCCTCATTATTATAGCGGTCGCCTTTGTTCTGCTATGGTTTTACGTGCCGTCTTTCAAAGAAAGGTTCGAAGAGATCCCGCATGTATTTTATTATTTCCTCTTAGCTGGTTTTGTCTTCGCCATGATCGACGGAGCCATCGGCATGTCATACGGCGTTACTTCTACTACCTTTAGCCTCTCCATGGGTATCCCGCCCGCATCAGCAAGCACGGCGGTGCATCTTTCGGAAATCCTGAGCAACGGCATTGCCGGCCTTATGCACTACCGGATGGGCAATGTAAACATGAAGCTGTTTAAGATGCTCCTGATCCCCGGAATTATCGGTGCCATGACTGGCGCATATATCCTGTCTTCTCTTGAGCACTACAGCAAATACACAAAGCCCCTGGTCTCCGTTTATACTTTGATTCTCGGCTGTGTGATCTTAAGGAAGGCCTTTCACATCGCCTCAAAGAAGGAAAGAGAAACAAAGAAGATTACCAATATACGGGGACTGGGCCTTTTTGGCGGCTTTATTGACGCAGTTGGCGGAGGAGGATGGGGCTCTATCGTTCTGTCTTCACTCATAGCAGGCGGCAGGCATGCCCGTTTTTCTCTGGGAGCTGTAAAGGCGTCGCGCTTTTTTGTAGCCTTCATGAGTTCGCTGACCTTTGTAACTGTGTTAAAGGGACTGCATTGGGAGGCCATCAGCGGTCTGGTATTGGGCAGTGCAATTGCATCTCCAATTGCGGCCCGGGTTGCAAACAAAATATCAGCCAAGTCGATCATGGTAGCTGTAGGCGTCATCGTGATCCTGGTCAGCATGAAAAGCATAGGCTCCTTTCTGCTTAACTTCATAAAATAACCTGCGCCATCCCCATCAGGGGAATGTCTTATCTTAAAAATATTTAGGCAAATAGGGGCCTGAAAGGTATATTAGCGTATTCTTAACTAAAATGAGGACAGGGACTGAGCCTTTGACATGATGAGGCGATCTTTCTCTGCTACAATATCGATGAACGAACAATCCAGACTCATAAGAAATCAGGCTGAAAGAAGCCAGTATCGTGAGCACTCTGTGCCCTTATATCTTACTTCCAGCTTTATTTTTGACAGTGCTGAGCAGGGCAGAGCAATTTTTGCCGAAGAAGAGGAGGGAAATGTCTATTCCCGCTACTCTAATCCGAACACAACAGAACTTATCAACAAAGTCTGCGATTTGGAGGGAGCGGAAGCAGGTTTAGCATTTTCTTCAGGTATGGCCGCTGTATTTGCTTCGCTGGCCGGACTGCTCAGAAGCGGTGATCATATCATAGCATGCCGTTCTGTATTTGGTTCGACGCATCAGCTGCTCAATCAGCTGTTCCCCAGATGGGGGATCACGTATACCTATGTTGATGCGCTGAAACCTGACGAGTGGGAAGCTGCAATAAGGCCTGAGACAAAAATGATCTTCCTTGAAACGCCCTCAAACCCGGGTCTGGAATTAGTGAATCTGGAGTGGCTTGGGCAGCTTAAAAAGAAATATCCTCATCTTATCCTGAACGTGGATAATTGCTTCGCCACCCCTTACTTGCAGAAGCCTATTCAATATGGCATCGACCTGGTCTGTCATTCTGCCACCAAGTACATGGATGGACAGGGAAGAGTATTAGGCGGCATTGTTGCGGGACGGGCAGATCTGATTAAGGAGCTGATGTTCTTCATCCGTCATACTGGCCCGGCCATGTCAGCTTTTAATGCCTGGGTGATTTCCAAGAGCCTTGAGACCTTAACCATTCGGATGGACAGGCATTGCAGCTCTGCGCTGACCCTGGCCCAAATGCTCGAGCAGCACCCCGAAGTTGAGGTAGTACGATATCCGCACCTGCCTTCCCACCCCCAATACGAGCTTGCTAAAAAGCAGATGAAGCAGGGGGGCGGCATTGTTACCTTTGTTGTGAAGGGCGGTTTCGAACGAGCAAGGAAATTCCTTGACGCGCTGCAAATGGTTTTGATAACCTCCAATCTGGGCGACTCCCGCTCGATAGCTACCCATCCAAGTTCAACTACACACTCAAAGCTGAGTGAGGATGAGCGTAACGCCCTTGGTATTTTCCCTGGGTCGATTCGCATTTCTGTGGGGCTGGAAGACGCCGAAGATATCATCCATGACGTAAAACAAGCTTTAGATAACTCAAAGTAAGATGAAGATAGAATTAAACAGAGCTAACGACGCTGTACATTTTGCTGCATCCGCTGCATCCTCCCCGGTAAAAGTTCATATTGATGGTTCTCCGGAGATTGGTGGCCAGGCGTTAGGGGTGCGCCCTATGGAACTTGTGCTGATGGCGCTCGGATCCTGCAGCTCATTTGATCTTATTCAGATCCTGAAGAAGCAGAGGCAGGAAATAGAAGATATATCAGTTTCTGTTGAAGGGGAACGTGCTGATGCGGTCCCGGCTGTCTTTACCCATATCCATCTTACTTTCAATCTCAAAGGAAATATTGACCTGGCCAAGGCTGAAAAGGCCGCTGAGCTTGCCGTGAAGAAGTATTGCTCGGTTCACGATATGCTTGTGGCAGGCGGCGTGAAAATCGACTATTCTCTGTTGATTAATCAGGTGCCGGCGACTTCGGTATAGTAATCACTTCTCCGGCAAATAGCATGTTGCTCCTCACGTTCCTTGTCGCCATTGTGATCAACTTTGCCGGATACATTCCTTTAGGGAATATAAATCTTACCACAGTTCAGATCTCCATTAACCGCGGGCTGCGGCAAGCCTTCTATTTTGTCCTGACGTTCGCCCTGATGGACATACTCATTACGTACATTCTAATGCGTTTTGCAGAGTGGTTCGCTCAGCACAAGTCGTGGTGGCTGATACTTGACTATCTGCTCATTGTGATCTTTCTAATAATGGGAGCAAGCAGCTGGTTTACGTCCACACATCCCAGAAAAGTAGAGTACAAAGCAAGCGACAGTGTGCGCTACGGTATTCTGCTCGGGATTTTTAATCCCATGCAGATTCCGTTCTGGATGATTGCCGGGACTTATCTTATTTCCCAGGGATGGATTACCACGGACGGACTTGGAGTAGAGCTGTTCTCGGTTGGAGCCGGCGTGGGAGCATTCTCCTGCCTGATGCTTTTCGCGCGCTTTGCCCGCTACATCCAGGAACGCTTTTCTTTAAGTGCCAGGCTCATCAACCGGAGTATTGCAGTCATCTTTTTTACCCTGGCCCTTATCCAGGTAGGCCGGATGATCTTCAACTAATCAAACACCCGTGTGCTACACCCGGAGGTTCCAGATCTTTTCAGCCTTTCTTCCGATCATCCAGAAGGATATGGCCAGGATGGCAAAGAAGATCGCTTTATCGGTGATGTCCCAGAGGTACTCAAAGTATCGGGTGTAAAGGTTGATAAGCAGGAAGGTGATTCCAAATTCACGTGCGATAGCATCCTTTCGTTTTAATCCATACATCATAAACCCAAGCGCTACTGCCGCCGATATTGCCGCCCAGAATATCAGGTCAATTTGTTTTACCCGTATCCAGTCTTCAATGTCGGCAAAATTTCCGAAGATAGAAAGCAGCCACAAGGAGATAAAAAGATAGAAAAGACCGATGATGTAAGTCAGTGTATTGAACATCGCCATCTTTTTCGACTTCTCCAGGTACAAGCCCACGGCAGTTAAAAGTCCGCCAAATAAAACGAAGCGAAGCGGGTAGTTCATGCCCAGAAAGTAATCCTGCCATTTGGTTTGGTAGCCTGTTTCTGTGCCGAACCAGCTGCCCAATGAGATGAGCGCAAATGCCCAGATCAGCTTAGACTGAAACTTGAAAGCCAGTGCGCCATATACAAAAACAGAGAGTAAAAAGAGAATGGAAAAGTGCCCCGACCCATTATCCAGCGCCTTGCCAAGGAAGGCGATACTTATAGCAGTAAACAAGACGCCGGCAAACAGGGTAGCTTCGTTACTGAAAACTCTTTCGGGGTATTTAGTTTTCTGCTTTTGGCCGTAGTAGTAAAACCATGCGGCCATTGCTCCGGAGAGAATGCTGATCACAATATCCGGCGTGTCGTATAGCTTTTGAAGTAGCCTGATGATCTCGTCATCGATAACCAGGGAAGCCACGGCGATAAGACCGCATGCCAGAGCAATCCAAAAGGAGTACTGGGCAAGCCGCCGCCAGTCGAATTGTTTTACGTCATAGGATGATCGTAGTTCGGTTGCAGTCTCCTGGTTCAGCAGGCCATTTGCCTCCCAATGAGCAATGGTTTGTTCCAGAAAGTCAGCCTCCTGTTTATCGAGGTTCAGTTTTGTCATTGGTTAACGGAGTAAAAGTTGTTGTTCATTTGAATCGTTTAAAGATACTGCCTGCCGCACCTGTTCTATTTCCCGATCACCTTTCTGATGCCTGGCCTTAACAAATTTATAACATTCCATAGGCAATAATAGTTTATTACGGCTCACTCCGCTTTCTTTTTAGCAGTTCAGGTACGTGTATTTTTCGAAATAAGGGGCGAGAAGAATGCCAGCCAGGACAGGGGAACTGTAAGGAACGACTCTTCCGGCTGGATAAACGGCTGCCGTTTAATTAAAGTAGTCGAGTACAGCGTCCTGATCCCGGGCAATCTGCTGCTGCAGCTCCTCAAGCGACGAGAATTTCATGTCACTTCTGATAAATTCCAGAAAATGAAGCCGAAGCGTCTCGCCGTAGATCTCGGTGTCGAAGTCAAAAATGTTGACCTCAATATTCCTGGTCATCCCATTGATGGTAGGTCTGTTTCCAATGTATGCCATCCCCCGCAAGGGCTGTTCGGTGCCTTTGTATGCTATTTCTACCGCGTAGATGCCGTCGGAAGGGATCAGCTTGTATCGTTCCTCCACAAGCAGATTGGCCGTGGGGAAGCCGATGGTCCGGCCTATCTGATCGCCCTTGATCACCATGCCCCGCAACTGAAAGGGATAGCCAAGAAAGTCTGCCGCCGTTTTTACATCCCCGCGCAGCAGTGCCTCGCGTACTTTCGTGGAACTCACTGCTACGTCATTCAGGTCCTGCTCCGGAATTTCTTCAATTTCGTAATGGCACACGGCGGCGTATTTTTCAAGCAACGCAAAATCACCACCCCGGTCTTTCCCGAAACGATGGTCGTAGCCGATGATAATTTTCCTGATCCCGATCTTATCAATCAGGATATGCTGTATATAGTCTTCAGGAGACAGGTTAGAAAAGTCGCGGGTAAAAGGAGTGATGATCAGATGGTCAACCCCCAGGCTTTCCATAAGTTCAGTTTTTTCCTGGATCGTGTTAATCAGCTTCAGGCTTTCGTCCTCCGGGTGAAGGATCATTCGAGGATGCGGGAAGAAAGTAAGGATCACACTTTCTGCATCCATCTTTTTGGCGTCCTCCACCAGCCGCGAAATAATTTTACGATGCCCGATGTGCACCCCGTCAAAAGTGCCAATAGTTACCACCGTGCGCTCCGGTTTCTGAAAATCGTCGATGTGTCTGTAAACTTTCATTTTGCTGCAGCAAAATTACTCAGCTATCATATTTGTTGATTCTTTCTCCTTCAGTTCCCTGATGTGTCTCACCAGTTCCATCACCTCATATGCATGGTCACACCTGAACTCTCCGCTGCGCGTTCTTCTCAGGCGCGATAAATACGCACCGCAGTTCAGCGATTTTCCAAAGTCGTGAACGAGCGAACGGATGTATGTTCCTTTGCTGCACACTACCCTGAACTCGATCTCCGGCAATGCAATGCGTGTTATCTCAAAAGCAGAAATGGTGATGGCGCGGGGCCTTAGCTCGACCGCTTCTCCGCGGCGGGCTTTGTGATACAGACGCTCGCCTTCTACTTTAACAGCCGAATGCGGCGGGGGAAATTGAGAAATGTCGCCGATAAAGGGCTTACACGCTTCTAGTATCATCTCTTCACTGAGATGCGAAGTCTCGTATGTGGCATCCACTTCCGTTTCCAGGTCGTAAGACGGAGTGGTAGAGCCCACAACCATGGTACCCGTGTATTCTTTTTCCTGAGCCTGAAACTCGTCAATCTTTTTCGTAAGCTTGCCCGTGCAGATGATGAGAAGTCCGGTCGCCAGCGGGTCTAACGTGCCGGCGTGCCCTACTTTTAGTTTCAGGGGCTTAAAGGCATTTCGTATTTTGCTCACCACGTCAAAGCTTGTCCAGCGATAAGGCTTGTTAACAAGCAACAGCTCTCCATCCGGAAAGTTAAATTCGGGAAACTCTCTCTTCTTTACTTCTTGATCCATTACACAATCTGCAGGTCTTTTCCCGCCAGTAGCAAAATTAATATAATCCCTCCAACAACTATCCGGTACCATCCAAATGCCCGGAAGCCGTGTTTGGTTACGTAGCCGATGAAGGACTTGATGGCAATAATAGCCACGATAAAACCTATTACGTTGCCTAAAAGCAGAAGGTTTAGCTCGTCGCCGCTGAACTTATAGCCATGCTTGTAAAAATCGTAGATCTTTTTCACCGTCGCCCCAAGCATAGTGGGTACCGCCAGAAAGAAAGAGAACTCAGCAGCTGCCTTTCTCGACAGCTTCTGGCTCATCCCGCCTACAATAGAAGCGCCCGAACGTGATACACCGGGGATCATCGCCAGGCATTGGAACAGTCCGATCTTAAACGCGGTCCCGTAGCTCATCTCTTCGGTCGTCTCAACTTCGGGTTTGTTGAACCACTTGTCGGCATACAAAAGGATGATCCCGCCAAGCACCAGTGAAATAGCCACTGCGAGCGGACTCTCCAATAGCTCGTCGATCGTATCGCTGAGCAGCACTCCAAACACGATGGCAGGAATAAATGCTACCAGGAGCTTAAAATAGAAGTCAAAACTCTGGAAAAAACGTTTGAAGTAGAGAACAACCACCGAAAGAATGGTGCCGAGCTGAATTACAACTGTGAAAAGCTTCACAAATTCGTTCGACTGGATCCCCATCAGCGAAGAACCAATGATCATATGCCCGGTAGATGAAACGGGCAAAAACTCGGTCAGCCCCTCAATGATTGCGAGGATAATTACTTGAAAAATGTTCATTCAATAAGTTATTTACGTTTCTTCAGGATTGCAAAAAAGCCGATGACAAAGCCAATTATTACTACAATGGGGGCCAGAACCGTCTTCCTGAAATCGTAAATATCGGTAGTTCCCGACATGAGCGCAAAGCCCAGGACCACTACGGCAATGCTGAGAAGCATAAGCTGGTAGTGGCTTTTGTCGAAAATAAAGTGCACGTGTTTGCTTTCTGTATTTTCTGAAATTTGTCTTTTTGCCATTATCTGTAGAGGTTGTAAATTTTTAACCGTAAGTACTTGCTGACTGCAAAATAGGTGCTCAGTCCGGAGATCAGGATACCGATCACGATCACAGCCACGAACACCGCTCCGAATTCGAACCAGTTTCGTAAAATGACCAGTTCAGGGATCTGCTGCTGTGCCAGATAAAGCGTGAGCAGAAGTAAAATGATGGCGATCAGGCCGCCAAGGAAACCATGAACAATCCCGTACCCGATAAAAGGTCTTCGGATAAAGCCTTTAGTAGCGCCTACTAACTGCATGCTCTTGATGAGGAAACGCTGCGAGTAAATGGCAAGGCGGATGGTATTATTAATCAGAGCAACTGCAATCACAAGCAGCACTCCTGCAAATGCAAGGATCACCAGGCCAATTACCTGAATGTTCTGATTGACCATGTCAATCAGCGATTTCTGGTAGATCACCTCCTTTACCAGCGGATTCTTTGTTAGCTGACTGCTGAAGGCCTTAATACTGTTGTTATTTGCATAGTCGGCTTTCATGTAGACGTCGATCGACGAGAGCAGCGGATTGTATCCCAAAAACTGTACGAAGTCCTCACCAAGGTCCTTTTGCAGGTTTCGGGCGGCAATCTCCTTACTGACATATTGTGTCCGGAGTACGTAAGGGTGCGTATCCAGCTGTTTTTGAAGGGCCAGCACATCTACTTCTTTCGCCCCGTCGTTAACGATGATGTTTAAAACAATGTTCTCCTTTACATAGTTGGAGAGGTTTCTGGCATGCACCAGCATCAAGCCAAGCAACCCGATCATGAGCAGAACGAGTGCGATACTGATGACGGTAGATACGTAAACCTGTTTGGTCTTTTTAGAAGAAGCACTGCTTTCAAATTCTTCCATAGTCACTGATTAAGTATGCGAAAATAACAAATTATTTATAAGTAGGGGGCCACTAATAGGAAGATCCCTGAGGAAGGTTGCTTCAGCAAGTTGTGCGGGCGCCGCACGTAAGAAGGCAAGGCTGCGGAAATGTGGACTATTTTAAGACAAACAGCCTAAACCTGATAAAAGCGGGTGCTAAAGCTGTACCGAGGCCCCAAACTCCCGGTTCCTGAGTCGTCTGCGCCTGGTAGTTAACTCGAGGTGAGGGCATGGTGAGGGCGACCTGACCCCGAGGTGAGTCCGACTTTCTTTACATAAACACGGGCTCAGGACGGGCTGAAGTCGGACTCACCCCGGGGTCAGGGAAAGTCATATGCAACGAGCAGAGAAGCCAGGCACCGGCTTGCACAGGCTTAGGGGTAGTTAGGGTACAGCTTTGGATGGGGCTTTGGGTAGATGCCATTCTGATGGACTGCCGCCGCTTCGAAGCCCTTTTCGTTTTACAGGGGTATAAAAAATGCCTGCCAGCGAGGTTTTAAGTCGCTAACTTGCTGATCTCGTCTGCAACTTTCACGCTCAAATTGCTATTTTCGCAGCATGGATTACCAGTTTAGAGACATCGAGAAAAAATGGCAGCAGTTCTGGGCAGAGAACCAAACTTACAAAGTTGACAACAGCTCCGATAAGCCTAAGTATTATGTGCTTGACATGTTTCCTTATCCTTCGGGTGCGGGCTTGCACGTAGGACACCCGCTCGGGTACATTGCATCCGATATATTTTCGCGCTATAAGAGGCTGAAGGGGTTCAACGTGCTTCATCCGATGGGCTACGATTCATTTGGTCTTCCAGCTGAGCAATACGCTATTCAGACGGGGCAGCATCCCGCAATTACCACTGAGAAAAATATAGCCACTTATCGTCGTCAGCTCGATCAGATCGGCTTTTCGTTTGACTGGAGCCGTGAGGTTCGTACGAGCGATCCGTCATATTATAAGTGGACGCAGTGGATCTTCATGAAATTATTCAATTCCTGGTATGACGTGGCCGCTGACAAGGCAGAGCCCATCGATGCGCTCGTCGCCCATTTTGAAGCTGAAGGATCTGCGGGGCTGAAGGCGGTATGTGACGAGGATGTAAAAAGTTTTACTGCAGCTGAGTGGAAGGCAATGCCCCAGGCAGAACAGCAGGAGGAACTGTTAAAATACCGGCTGACTTATTTAAAAGAAAGTACCGTAAACTGGTGTGCCGCACTTGGAACGGTACTGGCGAACGACGAAGTAAAAGAGGGTGTGTCAGAGCGGGGAGGCTATCCGGTTGAACAGAAAAAGATGATGCAGTGGAGCATGAGGATCACAGCCTATGCAGACCGCCTGCTACAGGGACTCGACACGATCGACTGGCCTGAACCGCTGAAAGAAATGCAGCGAAACTGGATCGGAAAGAGTACAGGAGCCTCTGTCAAGTTCAAACTGGAAAACGGTCCGGGCGAGATTGAGGTGTTCACTACCCGTGTCGACACCATTTTTGGCGTCACCTTCCTTGTCGTAGCTCCCGAACATGAACTTGTTACGCAGCTTACCACCGCCACTCAAAAGGAAGAGATTGAAAATTATATAGCTCAGACGAAGAAGAAGACGGAGCTGGACAGAATGGCCGATACCAAGACGGTATCGGGCGCCTTTACAGGCAGCTATGCGCTGAACCCTCTGAGCGGTGAGAGAATCCCTGTATGGATTGCCGACTACGTCCTCGCAGGATATGGAACAGGAGCCGTTATGGCGGTGCCTTCCGGAGATCAGCGCGACTGGCTCTTCGCCCGGCACTTTAACTTGCCGATAGTTCAGGTGCTTGATGCTCAGCAGGACATTGAAACAGCTGCGGATGCCACTAAAGAAGGGAAGTATGTCAATTCAGGCTTCATCAACGGACTTAGCTATAAGGAAGCTATCCCTGCATTGATAGCCAAGCTGGAAGAACTGGGTGCCGGGAAGGCAAAGGTTCAGTACAGGATGAGAGATGCAATTTTCGGGCGCCAGCGCTATTGGGGAGAGCCGGTTCCGGTCTACTTCAAGGATGGATTGCCCTATCTTATAGAGGAAAGCGAACTGCCTCTGGTACTGCCTGAGGTAGATAAGTACCTGCCAACGGAAGCAGGAGATCCTCCGCTGGGAAGAGCACATGACTGGAAATATAGAGGGGAGCTGCATTATGAATTGAGCACAATGCCGGGCTGGGCGGGTTCCAGCTGGTACTGGTACCGCTATATGGCATCGCCTCAGGAACGGGGGAAGACGTTTTTGCGCCTAAACGCGCAATTGAATACTGGAAAGATGTTGACCTGTATATCGGCGGTTCTGAGCATGCAACCGGACACCTCCTTTACAGCCGCTTCTGGAACAAGTTCCTGAAAGATATGGGTTACGTCTTTGAAGAAGAGCCTTTTAAGAAACTGATCAATCAGGGGATGATCCAGGGACGTTCTAACTTCGTTTACCGCGTGATCAACGAAGAAGGCATTGGGACGCACGTTTTCGTTTCCCACGGACTGAAGGATCAGTATAAGACCTCTCCAATTCATGTCGACGTGAATATCGTCGAGAACGAGGTGCTCGACCTTGAGAGGTTCCGCAAATTCAGACCAGAATTCGAGAATGCCGAGTTTATTCTTGAAAACGGCAAGTATATCTGTGGTGTAGAGGTAGAGAAGATGTCGAAGTCGAAGTTCAACGTAGTGAACCCTGACGACATCATTGAACGTTACGGAGCGGACACATTACGGCTCTACGAGATGTTCCTTGGTCCGCTTGAGCAGAGCAAGCCCTGGAATACCAACGGAATTGAGGGCGTATTTAAGTTCCTGCGTAAATTCTGGAAACTGTTCCACAACGAGCAGCTTGAATTTGCTGTGTCGGAAGAAGAGCCCACAAAGGCAGAGCTAAAATCGCTTCATAAGATCATCCGGAAGGTGGAGGAAGATATCGAGCGCTTTTCTTTCAATACATCAGTGTCGAGCTTTATGATCTGCGTGAACGAACTGACGGATCTGAAGTGCAACAAGAGGAGCATCCTGGAAGCCCTGGTTGTGGTGCTGGCCCCTTATGCGCCTCACATCACCGAAGAGCTTTGGAGCTTGCTTGGACATGAATCGGGTTCTCTTTCTTTTGCTTCGTATCCGAAGTTTAATCCGGATTATCTGGTAGAAGATGAGTTCGCCTACCCAATCTCAGTCAATGGCAAGATGAGAATGAATTTAAACATATCGCTGGCGATGGAAGCGGCTGAGGTTGAGAAGTTCGTTCTGGAGAATGCCGATGTGCAGAAGTACCTCGACGGAAAGACACCTAAAAAGGTTATTGTCGTAAAGGGACGCATTGTCAATATTGTCATTTAGGCAAGCCGCGCAGCTTGCTGCAGCATAAATAAGGAGCACTCTTTTGGCCCTTTGGGGCTGGAAGAGTGCTTTAATTTTGCATTTACCTGTAACAAAACAAGACATCTTTACAACTAAACGTTAAATACTCACTAACAAATGAAATATTTCTATTCTCAGATGGCTGCTCTGCTAATGGGCAGCGTTGTGTTTGCGCAGGCACCGGCAGGCGGTGGTATGCCTGCGGGCGGGAAGATCTCGGGCCTGGTTATTGACTCCTTAACCCGGAAACCGGTGGAGTACGCTACGGTGACCTTAACAAAGACGGGCGCAGCAAAAAGCACCAACGGTGGCCTTACTGATGGCAAGGGGGCTTTTAAAATAGACAATGTGCTGCCCGGGAGTTATAAACTTGCAATTTCTTTTATGGGATATCAGACCAAGGTGCTTCAGGTAACAAGCAGTGCGGAAAAGTCGGATGTTCATCTAAACCGTGTCATACTCAGTCCTTCGGCAAAGATGCTGAACGAGGTTGCCGTGACAGGCGAAGTGCCGGTTGTAGAGAATCGGGTAGACAAAGTAGTCTACAATGCCGAGAAAGACGCAACCGTGTCAGGCGGTAATGCAGGTGACGTGCTGCGGAAAGTCCCTATGGTTTCTGTTGACCAGGACGGAAACGTATCGCTTCGCGGAAGCCAGAACGTCCGGATCCTGATCAATGGGAAGCCGACGGGAGCAGTGGCAGCAAATGTTGCAGATGCAATGAAGATGCTTCCGGCTGATCAGATTAAAAATGTGGAAGTGATCACAAGCCCCTCTGCCAAGTATGATGCCGAAGGAACCGGAGGGATCATCAACATCATCACCAAGAAAAGAGAAATGAGCGGGGTGAGCGGATCGGTGAGCGGAGGTATAGGCACCCGTCAGAACAATGGGAATGCCAATATCAACATCAACAAGAATAAGCTCAGTATTTCTGCAAACTTCGGTGGAAATGGAGGCTGGCCGCAGACAACCAACAGTTTCTACAACAGCTTTACTCCTGCTGAGCAAAAAAATCAGGTGCAGGTGGGTGATAACCGCACCAGCCGTTATGGGTATATGGCTTCTGGAAATATTAGTTATGATTTTAACGACTTCAACAGTCTCTCGACAAGTATCCGGCTAAATCAGGGCCGCTTTAAAACAGAAGGCCATTCAATCAATACCAGTAACATTGCCCTTGTCCAGCAAGATCAATACAGTCTGGAAAATTATAATAAAACGAAGTTTGGGGGCTATGACTGGAACGCGGATTATACTCACAAGTTCAACAAGCAGGGGCACGAGCTGTCATTAGCCGGCCAGTGGAGTCATAGCAAGAATACGACGGATCTTTCGACCTATTATTCGCTCGACAATTTCATCGACAAGATTGGAAATAACAGAGCTAAGAATGATGAATATACCGTACAGGCCGACTATACTTTACCTGTTAGTAAGGTGGTGAAGATTGAGGCAGGAGGTAAAGGGATCTTTCGGGATATCAGCAGCCCTTCCAACTTCTATACTTCGGATGCAAGCGGGAACTTTGTGTTCAACAGTATGCTGTCTAATGCGTACACCTACAATCAGGATGTATATTCGGGATACAGTGTGCTGAATTTGCAGCTGTCTAAGACGGTAGGGCTGCAGGCTGGAGGAAGAGTAGAATACACAAAGATTGACGGGCGGTCGGAAAACGCAAATTCAGGGATTGCGCCAGTGTCAAACGATTATACCAACTTCATTCCGAGCTTCGCGATATCAAAGTCGTTTAAGAACTTTCAGTCGTTACGTTTAAGTTACAGCAAGCGGATTCAACGGCCGAGCTTGCAGTACCTCAATCCGTTCAGAGACGTCAGTCAGGATCAGTTTCAGCGTCAGGGGAACCCCCAGTTGTCTCCTGAGATCACACAGTCGGTTGAGCTGAATTATTCTGCCATGCTTAGCCGCACATCTATGATCAATACGTCAGTATATTACCGGCATACCAGCGATATAATCGAGAGCTTTGCGAAGCCCGATACCTATGAGGGAAGGGAAGTTGTGCTCACTACGTTTAACAACACCGGCGACAATAATTCCTTCGGTGCCAGTTTTTATGGGTCAGTGAGTCCGGTGAAAAATCTGACGCTGCGAGGAAACGTTGATGTCTTTACTTACAAGCCTACCGCCTCGGGTAACTTTCAGAGCTTTGCTGCGGAATCGAAGACCTACGCTCAGTACAAGGCATTCATCAGCGGAAGCTTCAATTTGCCTGCTGATTTCGTGACGGAAACGTTTATGATCCTGAACTCGCCCCGTCGTACCTTTCAGGGCAAGAACCCCTCATTCAACATGTGGGTACTGTCTTTTAACAAGCAGTTCATGAATAAAAAGGCGAAGATCGGAATTAATGTCATCGATCCTTTTAATGAGAACAAGCATTTCAGATCTAATATCAATACAGGAAGACTGGTGCAAAACACCGATTTTGCTATTCCTTTCCGCTCAATTGGCCTGAACTTCAGCTACTCCTTCGGGAAGATGAACTTCAACCCGCAGCAGTCAAGGAAGAAGCGCGGTGTTAACAATGATGACTTAAAGCAGGACAGTGGTCAGGGTGGCCAGGGTATGGGCAGCGGAAATTAATTCAGCTATCTTTTTACCTTTGCACAAAAATCTTCAGGGCCGGGGCCCAGAGATGCGGATGGAAGTTAGTCAGCTGCACTCGCCCACGTGGATGAATGTGAATTAAACGTTCTTCCGCGGTCTTGAAGAAAAAGACGATTTCAAGGAAAAATAAATGTCATCTAAGAAAGTAGTATCGCTTTTACCGGCCGCCACCGAGATTGTTTGTGCATTAGGATTGGAGAATGTGCTCGCAGGACGCTCGCATGACTGCGATTATCCGGAGTCCGTAAAAGCACTTCCCGTTTGTTCCAGTCCCCGTTTTGATACAAGCGTATCTGGCGAGGAGACTGATTTACAAGTAAAGGAGCTTGTGTCAACCGCAAGTTCCTTGTATAAAATTGATAAAGAAAAGATTCTGAGCCTTGCTCCGGATCTCATCTTAATTCAGGACCAATGTGCCGTTTGTGCTGTTGGTCCTGATGATTTAAAGGGACTTATGCCCCGGCTCGCCCCTGCCGGGACAGAAGCTTATTCCATTCACCCCTCGTCTCTGGAGGAAGTTTTTGAATGTGTTTCAGGTATTGCCGGGAAGCTCGGCGTTGCCGATAGAGGCGAAGAACTGGTGGATGAGCTGCGGGAGCGGACCGAGATTATCCGGCACAAATTACAGTTTGTGGAAGACCGCCCCACGGTAGCGTGTATAGAGTGGCTTTCGCCGCTTATGACTGCCGGGAACTGGACTCCCGGGCTGATTAGCCTGGCGGGAGGCACGCCGGTATTATCGAAGGCGGGGGAGGAGTCAGGTACAATTGAATTCGATGAGCTGAAAGGGGCGGATCCGGATATCCTTGTGATCTCTGTTTGCGGCTACACCATTGAACGTACTGTACGCGAGATAGGAGCCCTCTTCAATCTCGCTGGCTGGACTGAGCTCAAGGCAGTGCAAAACAACCAGGTCTATCTTGCTGACGGAAATCGCTATTTCAACAGACCTTCGCCGGCACTGGTTGATACCGTGGAGATCCTGGCGGAAATTATCCAACCTAAATATTTTGTATTTGGAATGGAAGGGACGGCCTGGGTGAAATTTGGAGTATAAATGAAAAACATCTTTATGAAACATGCCTTTATTTTTTTGTTCCTTCTTTTTCTGACCGGGGGCAGGGGATTTGCGCAGCAGAACTCTTCCGGCGAGATGGCGTCGAGCCTTCTCTGGGAGATATCGGGAAAGGACCTGAAGGAGCCCTCTTATCTCTTCGGCACTTACCATCTGGTAGGGAAGAGCTTCCTTGATACCTTGCCTCTGGTGATGGAGAAGTTCCGCGGGGTGAGCACGGTTGCAGGGGAGATCGTGATGACCGATGAGATGGAAATGGCTCAGAAGCTCATGCCGCTGATGGTGATGAAGGGAAATACGCTGGACAAGGTCCTCAGCGCAGCAGAGTTTGCGGAAGTAGACTCGTTCATGAAGAAGAAAGCAGGGATGCCGCTTTCCATGATGAATCAGTTGAAACCGTCGGCTGTACAGCTTACGCTGGTTTCCATCTTGTCGCCGAAGGACGTCTCTGCCAGTAATCCCGCTCTCGACATGTTCTTTCAAAGGGAGGCTCGCGCAACCGGTAAGCAGGTTGAGGCTTTCGAAACGGTGGAGGAACAGGCTAAAGTGCTCCTCGATATTCCTATGGAACGGCAGAAAGAGCTGCTGTTAAAGACCGTCAGGGAAAATGAAAAGATGCTTCGGGAGTCAAAGACGCTCTTTGTTCACTATAAGGAGAGGAATATAGAGGCGCTTGAGAGGGACTTTAAGGAGAATGATGATTTCACTCCTGACGAGATGGATGCTTTACTGACCAGGCGTAACAGGAACTGGATGGAAAAGATACCGGCGATGATGAGAGACAATTCGCTTTTTGTAGCTGTCGGCGCGGGGCATCTATTGGGTGAGCAAGGCCTTGTGTCGCTCCTGAGGAACGCAGGTTACAAAGTGACGCCTTTGCCTGTTAAATAGAAGGAGAGTCAGTCGCTTAGACTGCTTATTGGTTTGCAATACCAAACTGCTGCGCCAGGAGCTCATAGGATCTTAGCCGGTCACTGAATGCATGCGTAATTGTTACAGCAATAACTTCGTCGGTGTCATATTCTTCGGCGATATCAAGGAGCTGCGATTTCACACTGCCGGGCGTTCCCCATATAATTCGCTTTTCGTTGAGCGAGATCCGGTGCTCGTCGGCTTCACTCAGCGGATACTGTTTCACTTCCTCGTAAGAGGAGATCCCTTCAGGCATTCCTTTATCGGCCATTAGCATCTGAATATCCATCGCCTTTTTTAATTCGGCTGCTTTTTCATGCGTGTCGGCACACAGAACAAAAACAGCAACGTTCACCCTCGGCTCCTGCAATATTTCGGAAGGCCGGAAGTGTTCCCGATATTGCCTTACGGCGTCAGGTCCGGCAGAAGGATTAATAAAATGAGCGAAAGAAAGAGCCATTCCGAAGCGTGCAGCAATTAGTCCGCTTTGCCCGCTAGAGCTCAGGAGCCAGAGGTCGGGAGCCCGGTCGCAGCCCGGTATGGCCTGCACCGTATAGTTTTCCTTTTCATAGTCGTTTGGAATGTCGAGGAAATGCTGAAGATCGATCAGCTGGCGGATGAACCCTTCCTCGTGGAAGTTGTTCGACGGGTTCAGCAGTGTAGCAGCAAGCCGGTCGCCCCCTGGCGCTCTCCCAATCCCCAGATCGATCCTCCCCGGAAATAAAACTTCAAGTGTGCGGAAGTTCTCGGCCACTTTTAGAGCGCTATGGTTCGGCAGCATGATACCTCCCGACCCAAGTCTGATACGATGGGTCTTGCTTCCGATGTGAGCAATCAACAGCTCAGGGGCAGATCCGGCAAGGCTGCCCGTATTATGGTGCTCAGAGAGCCAGTATCTGGTATAGCCCAGCTCGTCCGCTCGTTTGGCCAAAATAACCGATTCTTTCAATGCCTGTTCTGCACATGCTCCCTTGCTTACCGGAGTCTGATCCAGTATGCTCAATAATATCTTTCGCACAATCTAATGTCCTTTGTGCAAATATGGTAGAATGATCGCGATTTTCAAGCTGCGGAATGAATATTGCGGCAACTCGGCTTGTGAAGACCTTATAATTCTTTAATTTCACGGACAGGAAGACCTTCATGAGCTCCATGCACAAACGGGTATGAAAGTTGATTGAGTGTTCTTTGTGGCAACAAAAACAAATGCACTTTCAAGAAAAACACTCATGAGCTACGCTCTCAAATGGGTATGAAAGTTGATTGAGTGTTCTTCCTGGCCATTTAAAAACAAATAGACTTTCAAGAAAAAGTATATGGCACATCTTTTTACGCCTCTCAGGATCAGAGAGGTTGAACTTAAAAACAGAATTGCGGTATCACCTATGTGCCAGTATTCAGCAGAAGATGGTTTTCTGAACGACTGGCATTTTGTTCATTTGGGAAGCCGCGCAGTAGGTGGTGCGGGCTTAGTGATCGTGGAGGCGACTGCGGTTGCACCTGAAGGACGGATCACGCCATCCGACCTTGGCATATGGAAGGAGGAGCATATCGGGCCTTTAAAGCGTGCGGTTGATTTTATTCATTCTCAGGGAAGCGTGGCAGGTATACAGCTTGCGCATGCGGGCAGGAAGGCCAGTAAAAGTTCTCCCTGGAATGGCGATCGTTATTTAAGTGCGGAGGAAGGCGGCTGGCAAACCGTTGCGCCAAGTGCGCTGCCCTTTTCGGAGGGCGACAGACTCCCGCATGCCCTTACTCCGGAAGATATTGAAAAGGTGATCATCAGCTTTCATGCTGCGGCTTTCAGAGCCGTGAAGGCGGGCTTCAAGGTGCTGGAGATCCATGCAGCGCATGGCTATTTGCTTCATGAGTTCCTCTCGCCCTTGTCGAACTTCCGGACCGACGGCTATGGCGGCTCGTTTGACAACCGCATACGGCTTCTTCTCGAGGTGACAGAGGCTGTAAGACAAGCGTGGCCTCCTGAGCTGCCCCTCTTTGTCCGGATATCTTCCACCGACTGGGTGGAGGGTGGATGGACAGCAGGCGATTCAGTAAAGCTGGCCAAGGTGCTGAAGGAAAAGGGTGTAGATTTAATTGACTGTTCTTCAGGAGGCAATATTCCTAACGTCAAGATTCCTGCTGGTCCTGATTATCAGGTGGAATTTGCCGAAAAAGTGAGAAAAGAGGCCGCGATCATGACGGGAGCGGTAGGTATTATCACCGAGCCGCAACAGGCAGAAAATATACTTGGCTCGGGACGGGCTGATCTGATATTGCTTGCCCGCGAAATGCTCCGCGATCCTTATTTTCCGCTGCATGCAGCAAAAGCACTGGGCGCCGACATTAGCTGGCCGGTCCAATATGAAAGGGCGAAAAGGTAATGGGTTGTGGGCTGTGAGTTGTGAGTTGTAAGTTGTAAGTTGTAAGTTGTGAATTGTCGGCCTTGTGAGCTGCTAATTGTGGGATGCGAGTTAAGCGTTGCGTAGAGCAGGTTATGTGTTAAGTGATGTGCTGTCGGGCTCGTTATAACTTATCTTACAAATCAGAGATCAGAACCTCAACTCATCAATTACAAGCCGACAGATCATCGCTCAAAGCTCACAACGTACAACCTCGTCACGCGCAACTCACTTCCTTATCTTACAAATAATCAGAGCTCAGAACCACAACTCATCAATTACAGCCCAACAGATCATCGTTCAAAGCTTACAACGTACAACTCGTCACGCACAACTCATTACTTGCAACTTACAACCCACGACTCAAAAATTCGTTTTAGCTTCCTGCCAGCAGCTGACGGCTGCCGAACTGGCTCGCTGCAGATTCTTCGTTAAGATAGCTCGAAGCGTACTTGGTTGCAGAAGGGCCGTTGATGAACAGGGCGGTTCTTCCTTTAATGGTATTGATGATGGCCGGTGTAAGCTCTACAGGAACTGCCGGACATCCGTAGCTTCTGCCGAGCCGCCCGTGTTGATTGACAAAGTCCTGGCTTACATACTCTGCACCGTGAACTACTACTGCGCGGCTGAGCGCGTTGGTGTTATACCCCTTATCCATCCCATTCAGCTTTAACGACAGTCCGTGTTTCCCCTGATAAGTGTTGCTTGTAATATAAAAGCCGAGGCTGCTCTGGTGTGATTCGGAGGTGTTAGAAAAACTTGTTGCATAGTTGTCCCCGCTACCCTGTCCGTGTGCTACGAGTGTATTGAAAAGAAGTTTTTTATTCAGGAGATCTACTATCCAGAGCCGCTTTTTAGTGCTGGGCTGGGTAAAGTCTACGATGGAGATTACCTGCTTATCTGTCGATACGAGTCCCGTTGTACGGAAGTTCAGATATCCTGTTACTGCTTTTCTAAATACGTCGAAGTCAAGTCCCGAACTGGCAAGAGCTGCAGAAGAATAAATGTTTTTCACATAGTCAACATACGCCTCTGCTGCAGAAACTTCTTTTACCGTAATGGCAGAATCTGAAATTAATGATGTGTCTCTTATGGTCTTAGCCACAACAGCAGAGCTATCGTCCTTCAACGACCAGTTTAATGCAGGAATACTTAACGCTAATAATACATAAGCTGTTCCCCTCAAGATCCTTTTTCTCATGTTTTCCCTCAGTTGATGTTAAGTAGCGTTTCTTCGATAGATATTTGTTTGGTAGTTTTTACGTTCACAAAGATACGAAGGTTTCATTGAAAGTCAAAGGATTAACGCCCTTGTTTGTCATCTGAAGCTCTTTTTATTCCGTTTAGTTTGTATCTTGATGACCTAATTCTAAATGATGAAAAAAACCTTATCTGCCTGCCTTATCCTGGTTTCGACTTGCGCTGCAGCGCAGTCAGTTGAAGCGGATTACAATGAATTTAAGATGCTTTGTTCTGTTGGAAACGCGGAAAAAGCGCTGGAAGCGGCACAGTCCATTGAACCCCGCGCTGATTCTCTTCCTCGCCTTAAAAAGGCGGTATTCTTCAATGAAGTGGCGCGACTGTATGAGGGAAAGAACGAAAGCGAGAAGTCATTAAGCTATTACAGTAAAGTGATTAAGCTGGAGCCGCACTATTATGTGCCGTATCTTGCCTCAGGTTATTTGTATCTGGCGACGGCTAACAGACTTGTCCCCGTTATCAACGCGTCAAAGCAGAACAAGGCCAAGTTTGACACCCATGTGGCCGCGTATAAGTCCTGCCTGCGAAAAGCGGTCCCCTTACTTGAAAAGGCACTCGCCTGCGACCCGAACGAACAGGTGGCCGCTGCCTTAAACAGATGCTATGAGGCTCTGAAGGATCAGAATTTGAGGAATGGAATGAAAGGTCGTGTAGAGGCCCTGGGGAAGGATTGTGTGAGCTTACTGGCTGACTAGGGGGAACGTATAAGCGGCCTGTCTGTGAGGCAGGCCGCTTATACGTTTGTTATTTTTTCAGGACGTTCTTCCAGCTTACCAGGTCGCCAATGATGCGGTCGAGTTGTTCAATTGCCACACGTTCCTGCTCCATCGTGTCTCGATGGCGGATGGTGACGGTATTGTCTTCAAGCGATTGATGGTCAACCGTGATGCAGAAAGGAGTTCCGATGGCATCCTGACGGCGGTAGCGTTTGCCGATCGAGTCTTTTTCTTCGTAAACCAGGTTGTGATCTAGCTGAAGCCTGTCCATTATTTCTCTTGCTTTCTCAGGCAAGCCGTCTTTCTTGGTGAGCGGAAGGATGGCTGCTTTTACAGGAGCAAGGCAGGGGTGCAGCTTGAGGACTACACGGCTGTCCTTCTTGTCGCCTTCGCTCAGGTCCTGTTCTTCGTAAGCGTTGATCAGGGTAAGCAGGAACATCCGGTCGAGACCGATCGATGTTTCGATTACGTAGGGAACATAGTTCTGATTGATCTCCGGATCGAAATATTGTATTTTCTTGCCTGAGAATTTCTGGTGCTGACTCAGGTCGAAGTCGGTGCGGCTGTGAATGCCTTCTACTTCTTTGAAACCAAAGGGAAACTCAAACTCAATGTCGACAGCTGCATTTGCATAGTGTGCCAGCTTGGTATGATCGTGGAACCGATATTTCTCAGGCGCAGTGCCTAGCGCCTTGTGCCAGGAAAGGCGTGTTTGCTTCCAGTATTCGTACCACTCCATTTCAGAGCCGGGACGAACGAAGAACTGCATTTCCATTTGTTCAAACTCGCGCATCCGCATGATAAACTGACGTGCAATCACTTCATTACGGAAAGCCTTTCCAATTTGTGCGATTCCGAAGGGGATTTTCATTCTGCCTGTCTTCTGGACATTCAGATAATTGACGAAGATACCCTGTGCTGTTTCAGGCCTGAGGTAAATGACATCGGCGTCGTCTGCAACGGCTCCCATCTGGGTGGAGAACATGAGGTTGAACTGACGAACATCGGTCCAGTTACGCGTTCCTGAAACCGGACATGCAATTTCATGCTCGACAATCAGATCGCGAAGAGCGGTCAGGTTATCTGCCTTCAGCGCTTCATCCATTGCTGCCTGAAGCTGCCCGGCTTTTTCTGTCTTGCCGTCCTTCTCATACCTCGCGATCTTGTCTTCGATCAGCTGGTCTGCCCGGTATCTTTTCTTGGAGTCTTTGTTGTCGATCATGGGGTCGTTAAACCCGTCAACGTGACCGGAAGCTTTCCATGTTGTAGGATGCATAAATATTGCGGCGTCTATACCTACAATATTTTCATGCATTTGAACCATTGACTTCCACCAATATGTTTTGATGTTATTCTTGAGCTCTGAGCCGTTCTGTCCGTAGTCGTAGACAGCACTAAGGCCATCGTAAATTTCGCTAGACTGGAAAACAAATCCATACTCTTTGGCATGGGAGATAACGTTTTTGAAAAGTTCGTCGTTATTTTTACTCATGATCTTGCAAATATATAATTCAGCGGTTAGCTATTAGCTATAAGCTGTTAGTTTTCTTATGCGGAAGTTGAGATGGTGGCCGTCAGCAGTCGGTTATCAGCCCTTAGCTATCAGCAGTCGGCCATTAGCCATCTGCTATCAGCTCGGACCTACGGGAGCTCAAGCGGAAAACGAAACGCCAAAAGCTAAAAGCCAACAGCCAATAGCCGATAGCTGACCCCTAATTGAAGGCTGACAAAAAGCGCTTGCAGCACAGATAAAACATTTGCATTTTTGGGAGTGTTAGGAATGCTAAAACTAACGCGGACGGCTAAGAGCTAAATCATGAGCATAGAGGTCAATCGACTTACAAAAATATACGGGGAGCAGCGGGCGGTGGACGAGATCTCGTTCAGTGCAGAAAAAGGACAAGTGCTGGGATTTCTTGGTCCCAACGGAGCAGGGAAATCCACAACAATGAAGGTTTTGTCCTGTTTCATTCCTCCATCCTCAGGCAGTGCACGTGTCGCCGGATTTGATGTAAGCGAAGACCCCGTGGCGGTTCGGCAAAATCTGGGCTATCTGCCGGAACACAACCCCTTATATCTGGATATGTATGTAAAGGAGTCTCTTGGTTTTATTGCCGACGTACATAAGATTGGGAACAGAAAGCAGCGGATAGAGGAGGTCATCGCACTTACCGGACTGGGAGCGGAGCAGCACAAAAAGGTGGGCGCCTTATCAAAAGGATACAGGCAGCGGGTGGGAATTGCACAGGTCATCCTGCACGACCCGGCGGTTTTGATCCTGGACGAACCGACCTCTGGGCTCGATCCGAACCAGCTTATCGAGATCCGTGCCTTGATCAAAGAGCTGGGGAAGACCCGTACCATCATTCTTTCTACTCATATTATGCAGGAAGCCGAGGCAGTGTGTGACCGGGCTGTTATCATCAACAAGGGTAAAATCGTAGCAGACGATACCGTGTCCGGACTGCACGACAGTTTCCCGGGCATGAGCTTCGAAGATATATTTATCCGCCTGACCTCTGCCAGCTAATTTGAATCTCCAGGAACAATCCTTTCATAGCAGTGTTGCATTAACATCTACTAAAAACATTTGCTATGAAAAACATTTTTTTATCAATGGTCATGGTGGCCCTCGCGACAGGGCCTGTATTATCTCAGGTAACTACTCCTCAGACGTCGTCTCCCTCGCAGGCAACAGCGATCAGCCGGGGAAACTGGATGGTGGGTGCAGGACTGGGGTCTTCCAATTACAATTTCGAGTCGGAGAACTTCAATCTCACCCTGACGCCTAAGGCCGCGTATTTTGTTAGTGACAATATTGCGGTAGGTGCAGGGATAACGCTGGGACTTGATGCGTATGATGGCGGAAGTACCTTTGAGTATGGTGTTGCTCCGCTTATCCGCTATTATTTTCCTGAAGGGGCAACGCCAACCAGCAGATGGTTTGCTGAAGGTAACGTGGGAATAGCGGGCAGTCATATGAAAGATAGTGATGATGATGAGCCGGTATCCTTACTCCTCGGCATTAGCGGGGGATATACTCACTTTATTACACCGAGTGTGGCGCTTGAAGCAACACTAGGATATAATTATACGAAAGCTGATATCAATCAGGGTGCCGGAATATCAGGACTTGGACTAGGTTTTGGTTTCCAGATCTACCTGCCGGGCAGAAGGTCCAGATAGGTGTGCCAAAAGATATAAGAGATGAAGGATCCGAAACTGTAACGTACGCACCGCTCTGATCGACGTTGTGCAAGAGTATAGAGGGGTTTTAAGAAATCTCCCGTTTAAAGGAGGCTGTGCAGTTGATGCCAGCCTCCTTTTTGTTTTAACCTCTCTTTTGTGGTCTGATTTTTTTCTTCAACCCATTGATTATCACAAATAACTTACTACCTTTGCGTTCCTTTTTAGGACAATAGTATAAAAGCAAATTATTATTAAACATTAAAAAACGTAAATGCCTACTATTCAACAATTAGTTAGGAAAGGTAGAGTAGCTCTGGAGGACAAGAGTAAATCCCCAGCGTTGGACAGCTGTCCACAGCGAAGAGGCGTGTGTACCCGTGTATACACCACTACCCCTAAGAAACCAAACTCAGCAATGCGTAAAGTTGCCCGTGTACGTTTAACAAACGGAAAAGAGGTGAACGCTTACATTCCGGGAGAAGGTCACAACTTACAGGAGCACTCAATCGTATTGATCCGCGGTGGTCGTGTGAAGGACTTACCAGGTGTACGTTATCACATCATCCGTGGTGCACTGGATACTTCAGGCGTAAATGGAAGGAATCAGCGTCGTTCTAAATATGGTACTAAACGTCCTAAACCAGGACAAGCTGCGGCTGCTCCTGCAAAGGGTAAAAAGAAATAAGTAAAGGAGGATAACAGAAATGAGAAAGTCAAAACCAAAAAAGAGAATTATCCTGCCTGATCCGAAGTTCAATGACGTGATGGTAACCCGTTTCGTAAACAACATGATGTACGACGGAAAGAAATCAGTTGCTTATTCTATTTTCTATGATGCAGTAGAACTGGTTGAAAAAAGAACCAGCGAAAGCGGCCTGGACCAGTGGAAAAAAGCGCTTAATAATGTAATGCCAGCTGTTGAAGTAAAATCACGCCGTGTGGGCGGTGCTAACTTCCAGGTACCTACTGAGGTTCGTCCTGAGCGCAAGATCGCTTTAGGTATGAAATGGTTGATCCTGTATGCTCGCAGACGTGGTGAAAAGACGATGATGGAAAAATTAGCTGCAGAAATCATCTCTGCATCTAAGGGTGAAGGTGCTGCCGTGAAGAAGAAGGAAGATACGCACAAGATGGCTGAAGCTAACAAGGCGTTTTCACACTTCCGTTTTTAATCATAAGATTACAAAGATTTAAAATTGATTACACTGATTTAGTTTATAATTAACGATTGGTGTAATCTTTTCTTAATCAGTGAAATCAGAAATAATCAGAGTAATCAGAAAATAAGATGGCAAGAGATCTAAAATATACAAGAAATATTGGTATCGCAGCTCACATCGACGCTGGGAAGACCACTACGACTGAGCGTATCCTGTATTATGCAGGGGTTAGTCATAAGATCGGAGAAGTGCACGAAGGTGCTGCTACGATGGACTGGATGGCGCAGGAGCAAGAGCGTGGTATTACCATCACGTCTGCAGCTACTACCGTATTCTGGAACTACAGAAACAACAAATACCAGGTGAACGTGATCGATACTCCGGGACACGTTGACTTTACAGTAGAGGTGAACCGTTCACTCCGTGTACTTGACGGACTGGTGTTCCTTTTCTCTGCAGTAGACGGTGTTGAGCCTCAGTCTGAAACCAACTGGCGCCTGGCAAACAACTATAACGTATCCCGTATCGGATTCGTGAACAAGATGGACCGTTCTGGTGCAGACTTCCTGAAGGTTGTAAAGCAGGTGAGAGAAATGCTTGGTTCTAACGCTATTCCTCTGCAGTTACCTATCGGTGCTGAAGATTCATTTAAGGGAGTGGTAGACCTGGTGAACTTCCGCGGAATCGTATGGAATGAGCACGATAAAGGGATGACCTTTACTGAAGTGCCTATTCCGGATGATATGGTGGACGAAGCTAACGAGTGGAGAGAAAAGCTTCTTGAAGCGGTAGCTGAGTTTGACGATACATTAATGGAGAAGTTCTTTGATGATCCTTCTCAAATCACTGAGCGTGAAGTTTTAGATGCATTACGTCAGGCAACTCTTGCCGGCAAGATCGTTCCTATGACTTGTGGTTCATCTTTCAAGAACAAGGGCGTTCAGACTATGCTGGACTATGTGATGGAATTACTTCCTTCACCTCTTGATCAGGAAGCTATCAAAGGTACCAACCCGAACACTGAGGAAGAAGTTGTACGTCATCCTGATGTTAAGGAGCCTTTTGCAGCTCTTGCATTTAAGATCGCTACTGACCCCTTTGTTGGCCGTCTTTGCTTTATCCGCGTTTATTCAGGAAATCTTGAAGCTGGTTCATACGTTTACAATACCCGTTCTGAAAACAAGGAACGTATTTCCCGTATCTTCCAGATGCACGCAAACAAGCAGAACCCTATTCCTAACGTAGGAGCAGGAGATATTGCTGCTGTAGTTGGATTTAAGGATATCAGAACAGGTGATACGCTTTGTGATGAAAAGGCGCCGATCGTTCTGGAATCAATGAAGTTCCCTGAGCCGGTTATCGGTCTTGCTATTGAGCCTAAAACTCAGGCTGACGTTGATAAACTTGGTCTTGCTCTTGGTAAGCTTGCAGAAGAGGATCCTACTTTCCGTGTGAAGACTGACGAAGATACTGGCCAGACCGTTATTGAAGGTATGGGTGAGCTTCACCTTGATATCATCATGGACCGTCTGAAACGCGAGTTCAAAGTTGAAGTAAACCAGGGTGCGCCTCAGGTTGCTTACAAGGAAGCGATCACAGGAACTATACAGCATCGCGAAACTTACAAGAAGCAGACCGGTGGTCGTGGTAAGTTCGCCGATATCCAGGTTGTTATCTCTCCTGTTGACGAAGGCAAGTCTGGTCTTCAGTTCGAAAATGAAATTGTGGGTGGTGCTATTCCTCGCGAATACATTCCTTCAGTTCAGAAAGGTTTTGAAGCTGCAATGTCAAACGGTGTATTAGCAGGTTTCCCTGTTACCGACATGAAGGTTCGTCTGATCGATGGTTCATTCCACCCGGTCGACTCTGACTCCCTATCGTTTGAAATCGCAGCTCGTACAGCGTTCCGCGAAGCTTTACCAAAAGCTAAGCCGGTGCTGATGGAGCCGATCATGAAGATTGAAGTATTGACTCCTGAGGAAAACATGGGTGACGTGATGGGTGACCTTAACCGTCGTCGTGGTCAGCTTCAGGGTATGGATACCCGTGCTGGTTCACAGGTGATCAAGGCAATGGTTCCTCTTTCCGAAATGTTCGGTTACGTAACACAATTGCGTACCATCACATCAGGACGTGCTACTTCTACGATGGAGTTCGATCACTATGAACCGGCTCCTAAGAATGTACAGGACGAGGTAATTGCCAAGTCAAAAGGTAAATCAGTAAACGCGTAAGCGAGAGCTGAAAGCGGAAAGCAGTAAGCTTAAAGCTGAAGGCTGAAACAAAAAGCTAAAGGCTGAAAGCAAGAGGCTGAAAACGCTGGACGTAGTAAATTTAAAGGATAGAGCAGAAAGTTTAAAGTCGGATTAAAAACGAACGAAGACTTTCTGCTTTTAAAGGAAAACGCTGCTGTAATTAATAGCTCTTACAGCGGTATTAATAAACAAAAACACAATGAGCCAAAGAATCAGAATCAAATTAAAATCTTACGATTACAATCTGGTTGACAAATCAGCTGAGAAGATCGTTAAAACGGTAAAACCTACCGGTGCAGTAGTAAGTGGTCCTATTCCTCTGCCAACAGAGAAGAAGATCTTCACAGTACTACGTTCACCCCACGTTAACAAGAAAGCACGCGAGCAGTTTCAGTTATGTGCTTACAAGAGACTTCTCGACATTTACAGCTCTAATTCAAAGACTGTAGATGCCCTGATGAAGCTTGAACTGCCAAGTGGTGTTGAAGTTGAGATCAAGGTGTAATTGCTGAGATTATTTGAAAGATAAAAGCCCGGTTAGTTTCATACTCTCCGGGCTTTTTTCGTAAGCAGTACTATCTTGAATAAATACTCTAACTTCATGTGTGCATATCGCCCTTGAATAGCTCCTCATTCGGATCTTTCCTCTTCTCTAATAAAGGAGTACGCGATCGGTTGAACGCCTCTTCGGTTTAGGGCTAGTCCAACATTGTTAGTTTATCTGATATAGGATGGCCGGATTTGCACGCTATTTATTATTCTGCAGGTCGTCGAGCTTATTTCGTTCATCCTGTAATTCTCTTGCCAGTTTCTTTTCCCGCTCGTTCGCTTTACTCTTGTAGGTCTGGAACTCGGCAGAAAGCTCTTCAAACAGCTTTACCCTGTAGGCTGCTTCTTTTCGATATTTGCCGGATAATATCAGCACGACGGTAAGCGCGAGCGCGAGAATGATTACAATTCCCCACATGATGGAATTATATAGCGTCTTTTCGACCGGAATGCCAAGCAAAGAGATGCTGTTTACCATTGCCTGTGACTGGTCAAGGCTTTCCTGATTCTGCGATAAGCTGTCGCGCATGGCGTTAACAGAGTGGATAGACCTCGTATATTTCCCTTCTGCTTCTATCCGCTTTTTCCTTTCTGCCCTTAGGGTGTCCATGGTGTTATTCCACAAGGTCGTGAGCCTGTAAGGGTTCACAAGTTTGTATCCTTCCTGCGTGCGGGACCTCATCAGCATATCTTTGTACTGTCCCTGCAGTGAAGGGTCGACTGGTGTTCTGGCAACAGGTGCTGCAGAAGCAGGCTGTGCCCTCCTGGCCGTGCTGTCTTGAGCGAAAGAACAGGTCGCAGATCCAATAAGAATAAATGCGGAAAGAACAGTAGAGGTAGCAAAACGTCGTTTCATAAATTCAAGTTTACTATGCGCGAGAAGCATAGTATGTGCAACTGTATTTCTTATGGTAACAAGTATAAAGAAAGTTATCCTTTATAAAAACTAAAGATTTCAAAAAGCGAAGCTGTCAGAGCCTGCTGCGATGCAGTTATGGCCACGGATCTCGGGTACCCTGGTTGCAGTCTTCGAACCAATCTATATCTTTACAAAATGAACATTGGCATTATTGGCCTGGGAGACATGGGCTCCCTCTGTGCCCGTAAATGGGCGGAGAAAGGATATACGGTATATGGCTGCGACGTGCCTGAACGTTATGAGTCCCTGTTGTCTATCTTTCGCGACTCATCAGTTGAAATCCTTCAAAATGCCAGAGCAGTTGCAAGAAAGGCGGATTTCCTGCTTTATTCAGTTGAGACAGCTCGCATTAAGGAAGTGGTGGCCTCCACTGCTGAGTCGGTGAAATTCGGAGCAATTGTGGCGGGGCAGACATCGGTGAAGTATCCGGAGATAGCGGCCTTCGAAAAGTACCTTCCCGACGACGTACATATCGTGACCTGCCATTCGTTGCATGGCCCTGCGTTTTCCACCGTAGGGCAAAAGCTGGTCGTGATTCCGCACCGCGCACCACGTCCGGTGTATAATGTGGCGCTGGAAATCTATCGGGCTCTGGAGTCGGAGATCATCGAAATTGACAACTTTGAGCAGCATGATAAGATTATGGCCGACACTCAGGCGGTGACCCACATGGGCTTTGAAAGTATGGGTACTGCCTGGAAAAACGCAGGGGTGTACCCATGGGACCATGGTGCTTACTCAACCGGCATTGATAATGTTAAGATCCTGACTACTCTGCGGATATTCAGTTATAAGGCCCACGTTTACGCCGGGCTCGCTATTCTGAATCCTTTTGCACGTAAACAGGTGCGTCAGTATGCTCGTTCAGAATCGGAGCTTTTTAAGATGATGATCTGCGAACGGGAAGACGAGTTCAGGGCGAGGATCAATGCCGCCAGTCAGTTTGTTTTTCACGGGGAGCGTAATTTTATCACGCTCGACCACGATGTCATGATGGACTTTAAGATGGCAGAGGAGGCGGGGCAATACATGCCTAACTCGCACCTTAGTCTTTTCGCGATGGTGGACACCTGGTACCAGCTGGGCGTTAACCCCTACGAAAATCTCATCTGTCAGACGCCTCCTTTCAGATTGCGGCTGGGGATAGCGGAATATCTGTTTAAGAACAGCGATCTGCTGGAAGAGAGTATACAAACGGCACTTTATGACAAGAGTATCAGAGCGGATGACCTTGAGTTTCACTCAGCGGTGAGGGAATGGGCCTCTATCATCGAATACGGAGATATGGACGGCTATCTTGCCCATTTCGATCAGGTAAAAGAGTTCTTTTCAGACCGGTTGCAGGAGGGGGCCAGGCAAAGTGCCCGGTTGATCGATAAGTTGACAGAATAAAAAAAGCCACACGGCAGAAACCCGCCGCATGGCAGAGAGCGCCAAAATAGCGCGCTGTATAAATTTAAACATTTGGCATGAAAACAGCCCTCATGCAATTGTCAGTTTTATCATTAAACATTTCATAAGCTGCCGGGCCTGCTTCTAGCGGCATGGGATGAGTCAGCAAAAAAGAGGGATCCAGCCGTTCCTGCTGAACCATTTCGAGAAGCAGAGGCGCATATTTCTGGCCATGCATCTGCCCGGCTCTCATTGTTAGCGCTTTATTCATGAATACCCCCATGGGGATCTTGTCGGTCAGTCCCGCATATACGCCCACTACCGATATAGTACCGCCTTTCCGGCAGGCCATTATCGCCTGTCGCAGTACTCCCGGACGGTCTGACTCGAGCCGGAGGAACTGTTTGGTCTTATCATACGCATTTTCTATTCCCGTTGGCCGGGCTTCCATACCAACAGCATCAATGCAGACATCTGGCCCGCGCCCGCCCGTTGCTTCCTTCAGGGCTTCCAGAATATCAGTCTTTTCGTAGTCCAGTGTCTCTGCTTTGCTGTGTTTTGCTGCTGCCTTAAGCCGGAAGTCGAAGCGGTCAATTGCAATTACTTTTTCAGCTCCCATCAGGTAGGCACTTTGGATGGCCATCTGGCCCACGCCGCCGGCTCCCCATACTGCAACTACGTCTCCTGGCTTGATGTTGCCCATTTCCGCGGCCATATATCCTGTAGGAAGTGCATCTGACACAAATACTGCTTTTTCATCAGGCACATCTTCAGGGATGAGGAATGCGCCATTGTCGGCGTATGGGACCCGGATGTATTGGGCGTGACTGCCGGCATACCCTCCAAAGAGGTGGGAGTAACCAAAAATTCCGCCGGTAGCATAGTTGTATATCTTTTCCTGCATGAAGGCATGCGGATTGCTGTTGTCGCAAAGCGACCAGCTTCCGTGCCTGCAGTAGTGGCACTCACCGCAGCCAATTACCGATACCGTAACTACGCGGTCGCCCTTCTTTAATTTTTTTACTTCAGTCCCGGTCTCTACCACCTCGCCCATGAATTCGTGGCCAATGATATCACCTTCTCTCATTGAGGGGACGAAGCCGTTATATAGATGGAGATCCGATCCGCATACCGAACTCATCGTCACCTTGATGATGGCGTCATGCGGCCGGAGGATCGTCGGATCCGGTACGTTTTCCACGTTCAGTTTTTTTGTTCCGTTCCAGCAAAGGGCTTTCATAGATGTGAATGTTAAGTGAACTTATTAACTTCTTCCTGAAGGCTGCCCTTCAATTGTTGGTATTTCTCCGGTTTCTATGTACTGCTTGAAGTTCCGAACGTCTTCCCTGATCATGTTTTCTACGAAAGGATTAAGCAGACGGGCGATGCCGGAACCAACAACACCGGCCGGCGCGCGGTATGTTACTACCACCTGCACCTCTGTTCCCTGCCCTCCGGGCGCATCGTTAAATTCCACCTTTCCGGCGTTATCGATAATAGAACCTTCCACAGAGCGCCACCCGATAAAGTGGTCCTCCTTTTCTTTTACTATCTCGGCGTTCCAGCTAATAGCCGGAAGAGATTCCGAAAATTTTGCTTTCCAGTGCCACAGGTTCTCTCCCTTCTGTTCCACTTTTTCTACGTGGCGCATAAAGAGGGGCAGGTTTTCCAGCTTCTTCCAAAACTGATAGACCTCTGTCCGCGGCCGGTTCACAGTGAAGTACTGCTTTACGTTAATGGAATCTGCATCCTTGCCATGCTTCATGCCAGCGTAGGCAGGACAGTATCCCGATACACCCCTGACCAGCAGCGCTCCACCGGCTACTGCCTTGGAGACTCCGGTGAAAGGTTTCTTCAGGATCTGGCTTAGCCCGGCATAAATCAGATAAGCACCTCCGGCTACCGAAAAGATTCTCTCGGCAGGGTCTATATTGACAGATTCTTTACGGGAGTGATGTACCGGCTTTGTCTTGCCCGCTTCCCGTAGTCTTGGATATACTATTGCCATATTACAAGTGTTTTTCTCAGATAAAAACGCGTCCCCCCACGGAGGGTTTGGCGTGTAATAAAAATGTGAAGACAGGTAAAAAAACAATGCTGCTGCTGAATAGTTTTCTAAGCGGTTTAATATGAGTATTATGTCTTTTTATAGAGTTTTTATTTCTGCCTGTCTCATAACCGCCTTGCTTGGCTGTAATACAGCAACTGATAAAAGCACGGGGGCCAGTGATAGCAGCGCGACCGGCGATTCCTCGGCGTATGAGTTACCGCCGCCCGGCGAGTCGGCTACCAATTACAGTAAAGTGATTGGATGGCCGGAAGGAAGAACGCCTGTTGCTCCCACCGGATTCAAAGTGGCCAGGTTTGCCCAGGGCCTTCAAAACCCCAGATGGATTTACGTAGGGCCGAACGGCGATATCTTCGTAGCCTGTGCAAACACGGAAGCAAAAGGGACAGCAAAAGTCAAAGCCGCTTTAAGTGGCAAGGCAAAATCACAGAACCTTGGAACTAGTGTAAATACAATCGTCCTGTACCGCGATACCGACCATGATGGAAAACCGGAACTTACCGAAGTGTTTCTTACCGGCTTGAACCAGCCATTTGGCATGCTTATCCTTGGAGATTCTTTCTACGTTGCGAATACTGACGGGCTGATGGTGTTCCCGTATAAAGCGGGGCAAACCAAGATCAGCACGCAAGGTAAGAAGATATTGGATTTGCCTGCAGGAGGCTACAATAACCATTGGACAAGGAATATCATTGCGAATGCCAATAATACCAAGATTTACATCTCGGTAGGCTCTGGAAGTAATGTGGCGGAGAACGGCATTGAGAACGAGAAACGACGCGCTTGTATACTTGAAGTTAATCCGGATGGAAGTGGTGAAAGAGTATATGCAGGCGGGCTGAGAAATCCGGTGGGAATGGACTGGAATCCTGATTGCAGGATGCTCTGGACTGCCGTTAATGAACGCGACGGTTTAGGGGATAATCTTGTTCCCGATTATATTACAAGCGTAAAGGCGGGGGGCTTTTATGGCTGGCCCTACGCGTACTTCGGACAAAATGAAGATCCAAGACTAAAAGGGAAGAGGCCTGATCTTGTTCAAAAGACCATTGTGCCCGACTTTCCCGTCGGTTCGCATACCGCTTCTTTGGGCTTAACTTTTTATGACGCGGCAGCCTTTCCGGAGAAGTATCATCGCGGGGCCTTTATTGGCCAGCACGGCTCATGGAATCACTCACAGCTGGTAGGATACAAGGTCACATTTGTGCCGTTTAAAGGAGGGAGACCTTCGGGCAAGATGGAGGATTTCCTCACAGGCTTCGTGGCCGATAAGGAGAAGAGCGAAGTATATGGAAGACCTGTCGGGGTAGCTGTTCTGAGCGACGGTTCTCTTCTGGTTGCCGACGATGCGGGAAATACACTTTGGCGGATTAGTGCAGACAGATAGTCCCATGCTAAGACGACTTGCTATAGTTCTTTGTTCTTTACTGTCGTACGCAGAGGCAAGGCAGAGCCCTGCGGATTCGGCCCGGCTTCTGAGGCCCGTTACCATAAGGGGCTATTTTCGCGAGCAGCCCACGCTCACTCTTCCTGCAAGTGTGAGCGTGGTGGGGAGGAACAGCTGGGCGCTCTGCAGCCCTTTTCGCTTCTGCCGGCCATAAATGCCTCTCCTGGTGTGAGAATGGAAGAACGTTCCCCGGGGAGCAACAGGCTGTCGATCAGAGGAAGCCTGTTGAGGTCACCCTATGGCGTGCGGAATATAAAGATCTATCTTGAGGATTTCATCCTCACAGACGCCGGCGGGAATACCTATATGGGATCTCTCGACCCCTCAGGCCTGGGCGAGGTGAGAATACTGAAAGGACCCCAGGGAAGTGTCTTCGGCGCCAATACAGGAGGTGTTATGCTGCTCAGGGCGAAATCAGTACCGCCTGACTCTTCCGCGGCTGCCTTTGGCCTGACTGTCGGCGCTTACGGGCTCCTGCATCAGGACTTTACGGCCTATATTGCTAAAGATACTAAGTCGCTCCAGATCAAGCAGGCCTGGCAGCGCAGCGATGGTTACCGCGAGAACAGTTCACTCGACCGGAAGTATCTCCATCTGCTTCCTGAATGGTCCTACAGCAAAAGGGCGAACTTAAAGGCCTTGCTTCTTTACTCTCATGCAGAGTACCGGACTCCGGGCGGGCTTACATGGGAGCAGGTACTGAAGGACCCCAGAAGTGCCAGGCCAGCCACCCGGATGCTGCCCGGAGCCGTAGAGCAGAACGCGGGGATTGACAATAAGACCGTGCTTGGAGGCTTGCAGCACGAGTATCGGCTCTCGCAGTCAATCAGACACGTGATTTCGCTCACAGCCTCTCACACCGACCTCGAAAACCCCTTTATCACCAATTATGAAGTGCGCGACGAGACCTCTCTGGGTTTGAGGTCGTACGTTGAACTTCTCTCGCGCCGCTCCCCGATTTTCCAGTGGGAAGGCCAGCTGGGCCTGGAGACACAAGGGACCAGTATGGACGTGGCGAACTACGGCAACAGAGGCGGAAAGAGGGATACTCTGCAGGCTGCAAGCGATTTAGATGCCCGCCAGCATTTCTTTTTCCTGAACATGTCATCCTCCTTTCTCGGACGTTTCGTTGCCGAAGCCGCATTAAGCGTAAACGTGTACAACTATCGCTATTCCGATCGTGGAAAAAGTGAACTAAGGAACTTTGAAGATCAGCTGATGCCGCGTTTTTCACTCTCTTATTTGTTCGCAAAGGAAGCTGCCCTGCGAATGTCGGTCAGTCGTGGCTATTCTCCTCCTACCCTGGCAGAAATACGACCTTCAGACAATGTGATAAATACAAGTCTTGAAGCAGAGACGGGCTGGAACTATGAGGCTGGTGTGAGGGCAGCTCTGTTCAACAACAGGCTCTATTACGACCTCGTCTTTTTTAATTTTGACCTTAGCGACGCTATTGTACGCCGGCTTCATGAAGATGGGAACGAGTTTTTCGTGAATGCGGGCGGGACAAAGCAAAGAGGGGTCGAGTCGCAGCTTGATGCCTGGTTAGTATCGCCCGGAGAAACAGGCTTCTTACGAAGTCTGAAGCTTAGCAGCAGCTACACGCTTAGTTCTTTCTATTTCAAGAACTATGCCGGCCAGGGTGGGAATTACTCCGGCAACCGGCTGACAGGAGTACCGCGCCACTTTGTAACAGCATCCTTTCAGGCCCGGATAAACAGGGGATTCCTGCTGAATGCACAATATCAGTACACGTCATCCACCCCTCTGAATGACGCGTCTACCGCCTATGCAAAAAGCTTTCAGCTCCTGCAGGTAAAGGCAGGCTGGACAGGTAAAATTCGAACTGTTGGTACCATATCTGTTTTTGCCGGCGCCGATAATCTGCTTAACGAACGTTATAGTCTTGGGAACGACCTAAATGCAGTTGGCGAACGGTATTTTAATCCTGCCCCGGGGCGCAACTTTTTTGCCGGCTTTAGCTGGAGTATCTGATCTTGCTACCTTCTGGTGGAAATTTAATTGCGCGAAATTTTATTAAGTAGTTGGATAAAAAGAATAATCTCGTTTTATTTATACCCATATAAAATTTCGCATACCAATGAGCGCTCTTAATATGTCCTAAACCAATTATGGAAGAATCAGAATTAGGTCTTCAGACATTTGGAAACATTGCTGAATGTCTTCCCGGCGTGCTGTACCGTTGTGACGCCGACAACACATTTTCATCTGTAAGCAAGGGATGCCTGGAACTAACGGGATACCCGTCATCTTATCTTCGCGGCGCCGGCTTCGGCAGACTCAATGCACTTGTGCATCCCGACGATAGAAGCCACATAGAGGGACAGCGACTGCAGAACGCAGGCAAAGAAGGAACTTTCGAATACCAATACAAGATCGTTTGTAAAAACGGGCAGATCAAGTGGGTGACGGAGAGGACGGAGCAAAGCTTTGACGGGGCTTCTTCCTGGCAGGAGGGATATATCTTTGAAACAGCACCAGCCTGCGGTTCTTCGGGGCAGGAGAGCCGCTGGGCGGAGTCAGAGGAATTGCGGAGGGTACTCGCTGCGATACCCGATGAGCTGCTGCAAATTGAGTTAGGCGGGAGGTGTAAGCTCCTTAAGGAGCGAAACGGGGAATTTTGCCCGGCAGGAGAATGGCGGACGCTCAGTGACTGCTATCCGCCCGCGGTTGTACATCAGTTCCTGCGCTGCACCGAGATGGCTATAGCCTGGCGTCAGGTAATTTCCTTTCAATATGCGTTAGCAGATGCACAAGATCAGAAAACATGCTTCGAAGCACGGATTAGCAGGTGGTCAGAATCGGAGGTGATTGCTGTGATAAGAGATGTAACAGCTCAGACGAGAGCTCAGGAGGAGACGGAGTCACTCAAAGATTTTTATGCGAGCGTGATCAATAATGTGAACATTGACGTAACAGTGCTCGACAGCAACAACCGCTACGTATTTGTTAATCATTCCGCAGCCCGTAACCCGGCTATCCGGAAATGGCTGATCGGGAAAGACGATCAGGATTATAGCCGTATGCAGGGGGCGGGGTACAGGTAGCAGAGGCGAGAATGCGAATGTACAAACTGGCAGATGAGTTGAAAGAGCCTGTGGAATGGCTGGAGGATGTAAAAGACGCTAACGGATGCCAGCGTTTTTTTGCAAGGACACTCACTCCGTTTGTCAACGCCGCTCAGGAGTATAAATTGGCTTATGGCGTCGATATCACGGCCCTCAAGGTGATACAGGATGAGCTGCAGAGGCGGGAGCATCTTTTGGCATTCAGTCATGAGCTTGCTAAAATCGGCTATTGGGTAAGCTATTCCCGTAACGGAAAGCAGGAATGGAGCGATGGAATATATGACATCCTGGAAATTGAAAGAGGCAGTATTATTCCCTCTCCTGAGAGCTTTTTGAGCATAATTCACCCTGACGACAGAGCGGAGGTCAGGAAGAAGCGCGACTTTTTCCTGAATAACAATACCACGCTTTCCATGGAGTATCGCATTATTTCGGGAAAGGGGCAGGTGAAGTATATCAAAGAAGAGTCTTCTTCCAATACGCTTGATACAGATACGTATATCTGCGTGGTTGTGCAGGACATAACGGATATTAAGAAGCACATTCGGGAGAGGGATGAGCTGCTGAAAGAGATCAGGAAGAAGTATCAGGATCTGATGCAGTTCAACTATATCATCTCTCACAATCTGCGTTCCCCCGTTGCCAATATCCTCGGTATGTCGTCGTTGTTGAAAATGGATCTGGAAGATGACGAAAGAGCCCAGGTGTTCGACTTTATAACAGAGTCGGCAGAGGCAATAGACGGCGTGATACGCGACTTGAATCTTCTGCTGTCCGTAAAGTCGGCGCTGAACGAGAAGAAAGAGAACGTGAGGTTAACAGAGGTAATAAGATCGGTGAAGCGCAGTCTCCGACTGCAAATTCATGACTGCGGGGCTACGATTAGCAGCAAAATAACAGGAGATGCCGATTTAATATACAGTATAAAAGGTTACGTGCAGAGTATCATATTCAACCTTATCTCAAATGCCATCAAATACAGGGTGCCCGGCAGAAAGCCGCTGGTAAAGATTAAGGGATGGCGGGATGAAAGAGGTTTCCATATCAGTGTGGAAGATAATGGCCGGGGAATTGATCTGAAGCGGCATAACAAAGAACTGTTTGGCTTGTACAAACGCTTTTCTCCCGACGGGGAGGGTAAAGGTCTAGGCTTGCACATGACTAAAACGCAGGTTGAATCATTAAACGGAACTATCGAAGTCGAAAGCGAGGAAGGTGCAGGAACGATATTTACGGTATCATTCCCCCTTTAGACCGCCGGTAGCTGTTCGAAGGATTGCGGCCGATCATCACAACATAATTTCTATCTTTGTCACCGGATGAAGAATAATGTTACGAGCAATTCGGCTTTGCTTTTTTCTTTCTGGCCCTGTTTGCTTTCGTGTACGTCCCCGGGCTGCTCGTTCCCTTGATGGACAATGACAGCGCTCATCATGCTCTAATAGGGTTCAACATGTACTCCAGTGGGAATTATGCCTATCTTCTTGATCTCGGCATTCCGTACCTAGACAAACCACACTTGCTGTTCTGGCTGTCAGCTCTGGCATACCATATTCTCGGAGTTACAACCCTTGCCTATAAGATACCCTCGCTGATTTTTACTGTACTCAGTGTTTATTCTACGTACCGGCTCGGGAAGCTTTTATATGGAGCAGCGGCCGGGCGGCTCGCCGCAATGATCTTGAGCACATCCTGTGCAATCGTGCTTGCCAATAACGACGTGAGGATGGAAGCGCTGCTCACCGGCGGGATCATCTTCTCCATATGGCAGTTATGTGAGTATATACACGGACGCAAGAGCGTAAACCTTATCCTCGCCGCCTTAGGGCTCGCGCTCGGATTTAGTACAAAGGGGATGATTGGTGTAGTCATTCCTGCGGTCACCGTTTTTATCCACCTGGTATATCAGAGGAACTGGAAGATGGTCTTCCACTGGAAATGGCTGATCCTGGTTCTGCTATTCGGCGTTTTTGTGTCTCCTGTGCTTTATGCCTATTATCTCCAATATGATTTGCATCCTGAGACGGTAGTTCGCGGACGTTCTCATATTTCGGGTCTGAAGTTTATCCTGTGGAACCAAAACATGGAGCGAATAAAAGGGGAAGGACACTCTCAGACCAAGAAAGACTTTTTCTTTTTCTTCCATACTTTCTTCTGGACGTTTCTGCCATGGAGCCTCCTGTCGGTCTTGTCAGTTGGCTCTCGTTTAAAGAGGGCGGTGCAGACCCGGTTTGCCTACAAGCCAGGCACAGAGCTGCTGACAGTTGGGGGAGTAACTTTCTTCATGATCTTCTTTTCAATGTCGAGCTTTAAGCTCCCTCACTATCTTACCTGTCTGTTTCCCTTGTTCTCAATACTTTTAGCAGGCTATCTCAATGAAAGGGAACACGATCAGAGCCGAGTGAAGCTGTTCTGGAATATACAGCTCTACTCCGTTATTCTGATCGTCCTTGTGGCAGCCCTTCTGAACATGTGGGTATTCCCCCTGCATAAAATGACGGCAGGACTGACTCTCCTTCTTCTGGTTTCCGTATGGCTGCTGGTTCTTTTTTCCAGGCGGCCATTATACGCTAAAACCGTTCGTTTTACACTCTCGGGAGCTCTCCTCATATTTGCTTCCCTGAATCTGAATTTTTATCCTCAGCTTCTTTCATACCAGGCAGGGAATGAACTGGCAACTGTATCCGAGAGGCTGAAATTAGACCCGAAACGGGTATATTACTTTCAGGCAGGGGATTATAGTTTTTCATACGATTTTTATACGCGCTTTCAGCATAAGGAGATCAGCATTCAGGATATTAAGGCAATGCAGACAAAAAATGCACCTGTCTGGCTCTTCACTTCGGCAGAAGGAAAAAAGGTTCTGGAAGAGAACGGTTTTCCGGTCAGTACGACTTTTCAGAACAAGGACTATCGCGTTTCCATACTCAAGCCGAAGTTTCTCAACCCCGCCACGCGCGGGGAAACGTTGACTACGGTTTATCTCATCAAATTATTCTGAAGTTTTTTATGAAAGATCTCTCAGTAGTTATTACTGTTCTGAATGAACGAGAAAATATAGCCCCCTTGCTGAAAGAAATCAGGGCGGCGTTAGAAGGGCTGGATTACGAAGTAATCTTCGTAGATGACGGATCTTCTGATGGCACTCAGCGGGAAATAAAAGGAGAGGCCGACGAACGCGTGACCCTGGTAGAACTGCGAAGGAATTATGGCCAGAGTACGGCGATGACAGCCGGCATTGAGCATTCTACTGGGAAATATGTGGCTCTTCTCGACGGCGACTTGCAGAACGACCCTTCGGATATTCCAATGATGCTCGAAAAGCTGCTTGATGAGGACTGGGACGTAGTTGCCGGCAACAGGAAGAACCGGCAGGACGGGATGTTCTTGCGGAAAATCCCATCCAAGATTGCCAACGCCATTATCAGACGGATGACCGGGGTTTATATAAAAGATTACGGCTGCACCTTGAAAGTCTTTAAGCGCGAAATTGCCGAAGATCTTGGAATATATGGCGAGCTGCACCGCTTTATTCCTGTGCTGGCTAAACTCCAGGGGGCAAATATTACCCAGGTAGACGTTAAGCATCATCCCCGCCAGTTCGGTAAATCGAAGTACGGGCTAAACCGAACGTTTAAAGTGATGGCCGACCTGATCACGATGGTGTTTTTCAGGAAGTATATTCAGAAACCCATGCATCTTTTTGGTACTCTGGGCTTCATTTCTTTCGGGTTGGGAGCTTTAATTAATTTGTACCTTTTGGTACTGAAATTAGCCGGCCATGACATATGGGGAAAGCCGCTTTTGATTTTGGGACTCATCCTTCTGCTTGGTGGCATTCAATTAATCACCATAGGTATACTGGCCGAAATCAGCATCAGAACGTACTTTGAAGGAACAAACAGAAAGACCTACCAGGTTAGAAGGGTTTATAATGGACAAGAAGAAGCTGTGGAACGGGGCTAAGATTGCCCTCAAAGTTGTAATAACAGGCCTGCTCATCTGGTACGTTTTCCAGAAGATCGACGTGAATAAGGTCAAAAACTTGTTTTTGACGAGTGACGTTTCGTTCATTGTGCTTGCCTTTGTTCTCTATTTTGCATCTCAGCTCATGTCCTCATGGCGTCTGAAGACCTTCCTCGAGAATATCGGCCTTGATTTAGGTTATTGGTTTAACTTTCGCCTGTATCTTCTCGGCATGTTCTACAACGTATTCCTGCCCGGAGGTATCGGCGGCGACGGCTATAAGATCTACCTGTTGAGGAGAAAGTTCAAGCTTCCTACAAAGCGGCTCTTGCTGGCCTTATTTTTCGACCGACTGAGCGGTGTATGGGCAATTGGCTTCATTTCCGTTCTGCTGATCATTTTCATTCCGAAGATCAATATTCCAATGACCTGGCCTATCACGGCCCTCCTTGTCGGCACATCAGTTTATTATTTCATTCTTCGTACTTTCTTTAAGGACTACTCGCGAAATTTTCTGATAAGTCATTTTAAGTCGGGCATGGCGCAGTCGTTGCAAGTGGCCTCCGTCATCTGTATTCTTCTGGGCCAGGGCTTTACCGGCAAATTCGCCCCTTATTTATTCAGCTTCCTGCTGTCTTCTATTATCGGCATCATCAATGTGGGTATAGCAGGTCTTGGAGTAAAGGACGTATTCATGGCACATGCTGCTGACGTGTTTGATATTTCTCCTGACCTCGCTGTTCTGATCAGCCTCACATTCTGGCTTATTTCGGTGCTTGCCGCCTTACCGGGTGTATGGTTTGTGTACCGCTCGAAGGAGTTCGAACCGATGCCCGACGAGGATGAGGTGAAGAGGGAGGAAAACGATCTTAATAATCCTTTTGAATCACATCTTCATATGCCTTAAACCAGGTGTAAAACTGCTGCAGTCCGTCCTCAAGGCTGGTTGATGGGTGATAGTCAAGAAGCTCCTGCGCTTTGGTGATGTCAGCGAAGGTTTGGGGTACGTCACCGGGCTGTTCAGGCTGTCGGTCAATAATAGCGGAGGTGCCGCACACCTTCTCTATTGCGCCGATCAGTTGTGACAGCGTCACCGTCTTATTGTTCCCCAGGTTGATGATTTCAAAGCTGGATTTATCGTAGTTAATCGCCGACACGATTCCTTTTACAGTATCAGCAACGAAAGTGTAATCTCTGCTGGTTGACCCATCTCCATAGACAGGGATAGCGATTTCGTTTAAAATATTCTTAAAGAATTTGTGAATAGCGAGATCGGGGCGTTGTGCCGGTCCGTAAACCGTAAAAAACCTCAGGGCAAGGAAACGGATGCCATAAAGCCGGCTGTATACGTGGCCGAGCATTTCAGCAGATAATTTTGTAGAAGCATATGGACTAATTGGCAGAAGTTTCTCCTCTTCGTTCCAGGGCACGTTATGATTGATGCCATACACGCTGCTCGATGAGGCGAAAACAAATTGTTTGATGCCCCGCTCTTTGGCAAACTCCAGCAGCGTTTGTGTTCCTCCCACATTTACATCCTGATAAAGGACGGGATTCTTGATGCTTGGACGTACGCCTGCCTTTGCAGCAAGGTGAATAATGACATCAATGTCTCCAACCTGATTAAGGTCCGGCATGTATCTTATATCACCCTTTACCAGCTTAAAATCAGGGTGGTTTAGAAAGTCGCGTATGTTTAACTCCTTTTGCGCCAGCGAATAAAAGTTGTCGAAATTGTCAATCGCTGTGATCTTGTACTGGCCACTCTGGAGCAGCACCCTAATCAAATTACTTCCTATGAAACCAGCTCCGCCTGTGATCAGGATATTTACCATGCTTCGAATTAATAGTGCGCAAAGCTACTGTTTCCGCGAATACTTTCTAAACAGAGGGCCAGTTTTTTTGTGTCGCTCTCATCTTTTTTACTTATATACAACCGCAGGAACTTCGGATGGATTAACTTTGCAGCTGTCAGCAAGTATCACGAATGGCTAGTCATGCTTAGCGACTGTCACTTTTTGTTGATCGGGCTGAATGTTATAAACGTAAGAATATGAAGATTTTAGTAACAGGAGCAAGCAGCGGTGTCGGCTTTGAAGCTGTCCTTGAGTTGATTTCGAATAATGAGCATGAAGTGATCGCTATAGCCCGTTCGCAGGATAAACTGAGGCGGTTGTATGAGATTGCCAACGGCCTCAATCCTTCCTGCAAGCTATATCCCGCCAAGTTTGATATTGTACACGACGATTATAGCTCACTGGTTCAGTTCGTGGAAACAAAAGTTGGAAAGCTTGATATTCTAATTAATAATGCAGGTGCCCTCATTAATAAACCCTTCAATGAGCTGACCCAGATAGACTTTGCTGAGATGCTGCAGAGTAATTTACTGGGCCACGTCAAGATGATCCAGCACATGCTGCCGCTGCTCTCTGCAGAGTCGCACGTGGTGAACATTGGCAGCATGGGCGGATTTAGCGGAAGCGTAAAATTCGCAGGGCTCGCAGCGTATTCAGCAAGTAAGGCCGCATTGCACACGCTCACTGAGTGCCTGGCGCTTGAGTATGCGGAATCAGGGATTCATTTTAATTGCCTTGCCCTCGGATCAGCTCAGACAGAAATGCTGGAAGAGGCTTTTCCGGGCTATCAGTCGCCGGTAATGGCTTTTGAAATGGGTAAATACATAGCTGATTTTGCTGTCAATGGACGGAAGTTCTTCAACGGAAAAGTTTTACCAGTTGCTGTAACTACCCCGTAGCGTATTTTGGTCTCATGTTTGCTCCTTCTTTATAATGGAGCTGAACCGACTTCGTTTTTGCACAGCGTTTCTGATACTCGGCGCACTGACGGCTTGCGTTGGAGACCAGTCGTCAAATAAGCATGGCAAAGAAAGCGAGGAGCGGAGCGCACCCCGGAAAGCCGCAGATCAGTCTGCTTCCTTGCCCTGGACTGTCACTTTAAGTGGTGGGGGCAGGAGTTGAAGCTCGTTCACAGCTCTGGCTCAGCCTCCTTTTCATCTGTCGAGGCTGCCATTGCTGCAATTAACAAGAAGTACCCCCAGATAAAGCTGCAGTATGTGGGCCGTAGGGGAGATACAGTCGTTACCCGCATCCCAGAGGCTTCCTACCTCACTCAGGAGATCGGAACCGCCGGAGCAGAAGTGTATTTTGCGGAAGCGACTTTTTCTTTGACCGAGGTTCCTGCAATTAATGCCGTCACGTTTAATTTTGAGGAGGGAGACCACGCCATGCCGGGAACTTACTCGAGAAAGAGCTTCGAAGACCTTAAGTGACTTCGTTACATCTGCTTTAATTCGCTTACGAGCTGAGTAATCACATTTTTAGCATCTCCAAAAAGCATTGAGGTCTTGGGATTGTAAAATAGCAGGTTGTCAATCCCCGCGTATCCTGCATTCATCGAGCGCTTGTTAATAATAATATGGTGCGCATTTTCAGCTTCCAGTATCGGCATCCCGTAGATAGGAGAGGCGGGATTTTTTTGCAGCCGGGTTTACCACATCGTTCGCACCTACTACAAACACAACGTCTGTGTTCGGAAAGTCAGGATTGATGTCTTCCATCTCACTAAGCTTATCGTACTCAACATTCGCTTCTGCCAGCAGCACATTCATGTGACCTGGCATCCTGCCCGCTACCGGATGTATGGCATACTTCACTTCCACTCCATGCTCTTCAAGAACGCTTTGCAGGTCGTGAATGGCATGTTGCGCCTGTGCAACCGCCAGTCCGTATCCGGGAACTATGGTGACTTTTTTAGAGTAGTTCATGAGCGTGGCTGTGTCTGAAACAGAGATGTCCTTCACGGCGCCTTTCTCTTGCTCATCCGCCGCACTGACGCTCGTTCCGAACGCTCCAAAAATGACTTGAAGAAGTGGCCGGTTCATAGCCTTGCACATGACAACTGTGAGGAGCGTGCCCGCCGAACCAACAAGTATTCCGCCGGTCAGCATAACATGATTATTATAAAGAAAGCCACCAAATGCTGCAGCCACTCCTGTAAAGGAGTTGAGCAGGGAGATCACCACGGGCATATCGGCTCCCCCAATAGGAAGAACAAGCATCACGCCGTAGAGCAAGGCTGCAAGCAGCAAGATATTGATGATCGCAGGGATCGTTGTATAGAATAGCGAGATGCCTACGATTACGACAACCAGGAGAGCGAGGAGATTAATGTAGTTATATCTTGGAAGCCGCACTGGCTTAGGAAGGAGTCCGTTGAGCTTTAGGAAGGCGATCACGCTTCCTGAGAAGGATACGCTTCCGATGACTAATCCTGAGACGATGCAGAACAAGGTGCCGGTGGGGGCTGCGGCCTCGGAGTATAAGCCTATACTTTCTGTGGGAATCATGTGATGGAATTCGATAAGAGAGACAAGGGCTGCACATGCTCCGCCCATTCCGTTGAAAAGGGATACCAGTTCCGGAATTTTAGTCATCTGTACCTTTCGGGCAGTAAGCCACCCAATGAGCGTCCCCGCAACAATGGCTATAAAAACGAGCATGTAGATAAGGAAGCTGGTTTTGCCGGGATGAAGGAGGATGGTGGCGGCAATAGCGGCCGTCATACCCGCTGCACTTAGCAGGTTCCCTTGCCTGGCTGTTTTGGGGTTCCCCATCATTTTCAGGCCTATGATAAAAAGAACAGAAGCAACGAGGTAGATTAGTGAAAGAAGGTGATGGTCCATGGTGATTGTTTAGGTTATTTCTTTTTGAACATTTCAAGCATACGGTCTGTGACTACAAATCCTCCCACTACGTTGAGGGTGCCAAGGAGTACGGCGAGACAGCCTAAGCAAAGGGCAAGGTAGTCTTCAGAACTTGTATTGAGCATGACGTGAATCGCTCCAATGATCACTACCCCGTGGATCGCATTTGCACCGCTCATTAAAGGGGTGTGGAGAACTGCTGGCACGCCGCCTATAACTTCTACGCCTACGAAAATGCTGAGAATAACAAAGTAGATCATCTGCTCGTGCTCGGCTAGCAGAGATAGAAAGGTTCGAATTGCTTCCATGTTTATTAATTAGTAGTTTGAGTATTGCCTGGTTTAGTTGTTGTGCCCCGGGGAACGGGGAGGCTGGACTTGCAGAATTAGGGTAACTGGTGAGAGGCATAACGTTGCTGATGCCGGGTGCTTTTTTACAAGTATCCGGATGTCCGGCCGCGATACTACGCGGAGGGATCGCTACTTCATTCTGAGCGGAGGTACACACAGCAAACAGTATTACCTGTTACTAAGTACGGTATTTGAAATGGAAATGAAAAGTAAATGCAATAATTTTTAAGGACACTAAAATGATGAAGACGGCATGCAACCTTTTGGCCTTTTGCGCGTCTTTATATAAACACACCAATGCAGATATGAAGAAATTACTAACCTTAGTATTGCCCCTGGTCATCTTACTGAGCGCCTGCCAGAAGAATAATTACGTGACGCCCAACAAGACAATCATAACAGATCTGCCGCTGAGCAGCTGGAGATCTTATGACGGGGGCAGAAGTTATGAGGCCAGCGTCTACCTCCCCGAAGTCGATCAGTTTGCACTTGAACGCGGAGGGATTCTAGTTTATATTTCTTTCGACAGGGGACAGACATACGAACAGGTCCCGCAGGTTTACGACGGTGTTTCCTACAGTTTTGCGCTCAGAGCAGGTACGCTCAGCCTTACCTACGAGAACGCGAACGGGGCCCCGGTATCAAGGCCGGGCTCAGATGCGACTTTAAAGATTATACTGCTTGAATCAGATTACTAAGACCTGTCAACAAAAAGAGGCGCCCCGTGGACGCCTCTTTTTGTTCTCGTGCGCCCGGCACGGGCGCAAACTATAGGGTGGAAGTCCCGAACGCGCCTCGATAGTGGGAAGCGTTAACCCAAGGCAAGGGTGTCCTCCGCGAGGAGGAATCTGAAGGAAGCCGGCGGTAAATCTCTGGCCTGACGAACAGGAAGCAGATGAGGCAATGGCATGTGGGTGAGTTTGCTAGACAAAACGAAGCCCGAAACTATCCGAAACATGTTGTTGTATATCTGACAGGTAGATGGAGAGAAAGTTTGCGTTCTTACCCGGGGAGATCTGATCAATCGCTGCCGGAGAGAGAAGCGCCTCTTGAAGGAGCAAGGAGATGTAGTGATATATGTCCGGTTCATCAGAAGTCAGCAGAGGCCATAGTACCTTTTATTAGGGAAGGGCTGAACATTAAACGTCCGAGTTAGCAACTGGAAACGGGATGATCGCAAAGAAAGCAGAAAACTCTGAATAGAGGGCTGCCCTGCCAGGAATATGCTGGAAGCAGAAGGGTAACAGGGAGCGTTGAGCGACATCTTGAATGAAGGATGAGAGAAGGAGACAGTAGGAAAAAAAAATGTATTCGACATGTTACTCGAAGAGATCATCAGTAAAGGCAACATGCATCAGGCCTATGAGCGGGTGCTGGCAAACAAAGGGGCGGCCGGAGTAGACGGTATTGGATTCCTGGATTTTGAAGGTGAGGTGAAGGCGAAATGGCCATTGTTGAAAAGCCAACTGGAAAAAGGAGAATATCGACCCATGGCAGTAAAACGGGTAAAAATCCCCAAGGCAAACGGCGGTACCCGCGTATTAGGTATCCCTACCTATATGGACAGAATGATCCAGCAGGCCATCTCGCAGGTATTGTCTGGAATCTACGAGCCTGAATTCTCAGCAAATAGCTATGGATTTCGTGCAGAGAAGAGTGCTCACCAAGCCTTGGAAAAGGCAAAGGAGTATATCAATGCCGGCTATAGCCATGTTGTAGACCTTGATCTGGAACAATTCTTTGACCGTGTAAATCATGATTATCTGATGAACGAACTGAGCCGGAAAGTACAGGACAAGCGCTTATTGAAACTTGTTCATCGTATTCTTCGGGCTAACATTGAAGATCAGGGCAATGAGATTTCCTGTAAGCAAGGAGTTCCGCAAGGAGGCCCGCTTAGCCCCTTACTTTCCAATATTATTCTGGATAAACTGGATAAAGAGCTGGAAAGGCGAGGGCATCGTTTTGTGCGGTATGCTGATGATTGTAGTATCTACGTGAAGAGTAAACGTGCGGGAGAACGAGTAATGGCGAGTATCAGTATGTATATTGAAAAAGAACTGAAACTCAAAGTGAACCTTCAGAAGAGCGTGGTTACCCGACCATGGCGGACTAAATTACTGGGCTTCACCTTCTTTCATAAGAAAGGGCGTAAGGGCATAACGGTACACCGAAAAAGCATTACTACCTATAAAGATAAAATCAGGGCAATTACTTGCCGAAGTAAACCTTACGCCATGGCAGATCGAATGATGCAGATCAGGAAACTCAATCAGGGCTGGGGAAATTACTTTAAACTGAGTGAAGCTAAATCAGTGTTTGCTGACTTGGACGAATGGGTACGAAGTCGTATTAGATTATGTTACTGGATTCAGTGGAAAAAGCCCCGGACAAGAGTACGTCAGCTACAAAGGTTAGGGGTTAAGCCAGATCAGGCCTACCAATGGGGTAACACCCGCAAAGGCTACTGGAGAACGGTACACAGTCCAATCTTGCATCGCACGCTCAATAATGCATTTCTAAAGAAAGAAGGGCTACTATGTCTTAAAGAAATAGTAACCCCAAAAGCTGTCTATGTTTAATGAACCGCCGTATGCCGAACGGCACGTACGGTGGTGTGAGGGGACAGGTAATCAACTAATGATTACCTTCCTACTCGATGGACCGTACTGATCCATGTATTTATTCCAGACCAAACTTGTGCATAATTTCAGCACTTACTCCTGTAGAGGAGTAGCCACCGTCATGGAAAAGGTTCTGCATCGTCACCATTCGCGTAAGATCAGAGAATAAAGTGACACAATAATCTGCGCATGAAGCCGCGTCTGCATTGCCGAGCGGAGACATCGCATCTGCATAGTCGAAAAAGTCGCCAAACCCTTTAATGCCTGTTCCTGCAGTCGTCTTGGTTGGCGACTGCGAAACCGTGTTGATCCGTACCTTCTTCTCAACACCATAGTGATAGCCAAAGCTGCGTGCAATCGATTCAAGCATAGACTTTATATCTGCCATGTCGGTGTAGAAAGGGTAAGTTCGCTGAGCGGCCATGTAAGTCAGGGCGACAACGCTGCCCCATTCATTGATAGCATCGAGCTTTCTGGCTACACTTAACATCTTATGAAAAGAGAGAGCTGATATATCCACCCCCTTTAGGAAGTACTCGTAATTTGATTCAGTATAAGGGATGCTCTTGCGCATGTTAACGCTCATTCCGATGGAATGAAGTACAAAATCAATTTTGCCTCCCAGAACTTCCTGCGACTGCGTAAAAAGATTGGTAAGGTCCTCCACACTCGTAGCATCAGCGGGAATAACCTGAGCGTTTGTTTTTTCGGCCAGTGTGTCTATTTCACCCATTCGCATGGCAACAGGAGCATTTGTCAATACAAATGTTGCACCCTCTTCGTGTGCTTTTTCGGCCACCTTCCACGCAATAGAGTTTTCGTTTAAAGCGCCTGTTATAATGCCCCGTTTTCCTTTTAATAAATTATAAGCCATGTATTTAATAATTTGGGCGCTAAAATAAGTAAAGTTTCCGGATTTAAACCGGCCCCGAAGGCCTGGAAACCGCCTTATTCTTTACCTTCAAGAAGCTCACGGGCGTGTTGAAGAGCGTGGGCGCCAGGATTTGCTCCGCTCAGCATCTTGGCAATTTCTGTAACCCGTTCTGTTTCTGTAAGACGTGTGATGTTAGTATGGGTCACCTCCTGTCTTTCGTCTTTGTACACAAAATAATGGGCCTCTCCCTTGCTGGCAATCTGGGGAAGATGTGTGATAGTGATCACTTGCATGCCTTCTGCAAGTTTCTCCATGATTTTGCCAACTTTGAGGGCCACCTCGCCCGAAATACCGGTGTCAATTTCATCGAAAATGATAGTCGGAAGGGCGGTATGCCGGGAAATGAGTGACTTTATTCCCAGCATCAAGCGCGAAAGCTCTCCTCCTGAAGCGACCTTGTTCATGGGCGCGGGAGCCTGCCCTTTGTTGGCCGAGAACAAAAACTGTATCTTGTTTCTGCCGTGCTGGTTAAACTGATCTTCGTCTAGCAAGGTGTTTTCTATTTTCAGGAGGGCATTAGGCATCCCTACTTCTGAGAGAACCTCAGCGATCCTTTTTTCTATACCCGGTATCACTTCATTGCGGCTGGCAGAGAGAGTATCTGAGAGAACAATGAGTTCAGCTTTCAGCTTCTCACTTTCAGTTTTTAATTTTTCAAGCTCGGCTTCATAGGAGGCAATCGAATGAAGCTGCTCTCCCAGGTTTTTTTGAATAGCCATAAGCTCTTCCACCGTGCTTACCCTGTGCTTCTTCTGGAGGCTGTAAAGCAGGCTCAGCCGGTCGTTCAGTTCTGCTGCCCTCGCTTCATCAATAATGGTTCTCTGTTCGAGGTCCTCAATTTCGGCGGCGATGTCCTTGATTTCAATCAGCGTACTGTCCAGCCGTCCGGCAAGATCTGCCGCAGCAGGGAGTACTTTTGCTATGTGCTGTAACTGTAGGAGCGATTCTTTTAGCTGGCCCACTACCGACTGTTCGTTTTCTGTAAGAAGGTAGCCGGCTCCCAGGAGGTTTCGTTTTATTTCTTCTGCGTGGTTGAGCGCTGTTAGTTCCTGCTCCAGCTGTTCCTGCTCTCCGGTTGTAAGCGAAGCCTGCTCCAGCTCATTATATTGGAAAAGAAAATAGTCCTGGTCATTCTTCGCCTGCCTGCTTTGCTCTTCCAGTTCCTGCAGGCGGCCCAGCGTCCGTCTGTACGCCCTGAAGTTTTCCTGATAGTTTCTCAGCAGAATTTCATTCGCTGCAAGGGCGTCGACTACCAGCAGCTGAAAGCTCTCATCGTTAATCTCCAGAGTAGCGTGCTGCGAATGAATATCAATCAGGCGCTCGCCCAGCTCGCGAAGAATCGAGAGATTGACCGGCGTATCGTTAATAAAAGCACGTGACTTTCCGTCTGCCGATATCTCACGCCTGAGCAAGCTTTCCTCTTCGTAGTCGAGGTCTTTTTCCTGAAAAAAGGAGGCAAGATGGTATCCCTTTACATTGAAGGTGCCCTCGATTACGCATTTCTTTTGCTGATTAAAAAAATACCTGCTTTCGGCCCGCTGGCCCAGGAGCAGAGAGAGCGCGCCCAGGATAATTGACTTTCCTGCTCCGGTCTCGCCGGTCACAATGTTCAGCTTTTCCGCGAATGAAATGTCGAGATCTTCTATCAGGGCGTAGTTGCGTATAATTAAGCGGCTTAGCATAGTTTTAAAACAAGCGTCCTTGTTCAGGACTTTTTTAATTCAAAAATTCTCATGAGGCTGGCAGGGGCGAGGTCTCGCCCGCCAACTTCACGTCAATTATAAGAATAAAATAACCAAGATTCAGAATCTGCCAATAGCAAGTTGATCTGCGACGCTAAGCGGATCGAAGTGGCTGATGTTCCCTGGCATCCGGTTAACTTATACAGTCACGCTTAGTTCTTTTTTAGCAGATCGTATTTGGCACTATTGGCCGGATCAACGGCGATCAGCACATTGTAGGCAGACATTCTTTCATTAGGTGCAGCCTGCGAGAGAAGGTTAACGATCTCGTCAGCCTTTGCAGTGAAGAACACCTGATTAAGCATCTGTCCCTGCTGTTGCCTGTCGATCTTTTGAAATTGAGGCAGGAGGCTGAGAATTTGGCTCCTTGCTTTGGTCTTGTTCTCCGCCATGATGTCGAGAGCGCTCCGGTGGTAAGTATAGAGGGCTTCCCTTATTGGTGTATATGCCTTGTTTGTGAGGTTTTCAACCAGCCAGTATCTGTTACGCAGAGACTCAATTGCTCTCCATCCTGCGAAGGCTGTATTCTGTGCGTTATTAACTACCGTTTGCGCTTTTGAATAATAGGGACTGCCTGAAAATTTAGAGAAGGTGTCATAGTCCAACCCCGTTATCACATATGCATAATAAGCAAGGAGGGAGGTGAGATTACTGATGTAATTTTGGTCGGAATAGTCTAGCGGCTGCCCCTCGGTGTAAGTAAAATTGAAATCTTTATCACTAATGTTTAAGACCGTTGAGTTATAGGTCGTGCCATAAACCGGCCTGCTCGACTGGATTTGCGCTTCTGCCTTGAAGTTCGACGAGCCGTCCCATTCGACCACGTTTATCACGAAGCTGCAGTCAATTCGCTCCTGATTTTGCACAACGTCAGCAGACCATTTCCGCCCGTTCAGAAAATCTCTTATTGCATTTTCTAAAACCCCCAGGACGCGCTTATTGGTGCTTTGTACCTGAGGCGAAAGGATCTGCACCCTGGCGTTGAGGTCCTGCGCTCTTGCTGAGAGCGTTAGCACAAGTAACATCACGAATCCAAAAAATCTGTTTCTCATATCTCTTCTATAATCTTTTGGCATATATCTTTTGCCACGTCTTCTTTGCTTTTCAGCGAATAGTGGGTGAACTTGAGATGCTTGTCTATGATCGTTATTTTGTTCGTATCGCCCTTAAATCCTGCCCCCTTGTCATTCAGCGAATTCAGCACAATGAAGTCGAGGTTCTTTTTCTTCAATTTGACGATGGCATTGTCTTCTTCGTTATTCGTCTCAAGGGCAAAACCCACCAGCAGTTGCCCCTCGCGTTTCATCTGTCCTGCTTTTGCCAGAATATCAACTGTTTTGACCAGCTCGATATTGAGTTCATTGCCCTCTTTCTTTATCTTTTCGGGGGAAAAGTGCCTGGGCTTATAATCGGCAACAGCAGCATTCATGATCGCGATGTCTGAGGAGTCAAAATTCTTTTCTACTTCTTCAGCCATTTCATCCGATGACGTTACCCGAATGAGGCGGATATCGGCGTGCCGGGGTGTAAGGACAGAAGGACCACTCACTAAGGTTACTTCTGCTCCATTTGATCTCAGTTCATCTGCTATGGCAAAGCCCATCTTCCCGGAGGAATGATTTCCGATGAACCGAACCGGGTCGATCGCTTCATAAGTCGGACCAGCCGTTACCAGAGCCTTTTTTCCCTTGAGAGGAAGCTCATTTCCTGCATAAGATTGAAGAAATGCCACAATCTCTTCAGGCTCAGCCATTCTCCCTTCCCCTACAAGTCCGCTTGCTAGTTCACCGTATGCGGGTTTGATCTGGCTGTTGCCGTACTGCTCCAGCCTGGCAATGTTGGCCTGAGTTGCCGGATGTTTCCACATGTCGAGATCCATAGCCGGAGCAAAGAAAACCGGACATTTGGCAGAAAGGTAAGTAGCCGTAAGAAGATTATCACATAGGCCCCCTGCCAGTTTAGCAAGAGTGTTTGCGCTGGCCGGGGCGATTATGAAATAATCGGCCCAGAGTCCAAGTTCCACGTGGCTGTTCCATTCACCGGTATCTTCTTTGTAGTACGATGAATAAACAGGGTTTTTGGAGAGGGTAGAGAGAGTAAGCGGGGTAATAAAATTGGTAGACTCCCTGGTCATTATTACTTTGACGTTTGCGCCAGCTTTCACCAGCAAACGAGTTAAAGTAGCAGATTTATAGCTGGCTATGCTGCCACAAACGCCCAGTAATATCTTTTTTCCTTCAATCATATTCACATAAAGTCTAAAAGCATTTAGCTTTATGCCTTCAGCCTTCTAAGTTTCCTTATACGGCGTTCGAGCATTGAAGGTTCAAATATAGAACAATTAAGCCTGTTCTTTTGATGGATTACGGAAGTAAACTTTCTCGTTTAAAAATTCGTCCATCGCGATCAGAGTAGGTTTTGGCAACCGCTCGTAGTGCTTTGAAATTTCAATCTGTTCGCGGTTTTCAAATACTTCTTCCAGATTGTCATTTGAAGAAGCAAACTCAGAAAGTTTTCCGTGTAACTCTTCTTTAATGTTGTTGGATATCTGGTTAGCACGCTTTGCTATGATCACAAGTGATTCATACAGATTGTCAGTAGACTTGTCTAACTGGCGTAAATCACGCGTAACGGTCGTGGTAGGAACGGTGCTATTTTTAGTATTACTCATCTTTGCTTGTCTTATTTTCCTGTTGTGATTCTGTTTCTTTTTCTTTCTCTTTTTGAGCTGCGGCCGGCTGCTGTGAGGCTAGTAACTTCTGCACTTTCACTATTGATTCAGCCGACTTCTTCTTGTAGTTCTGAACATCTTTCAGATGCTTGCTGTTTGGATAATCTTCGATGAAGTCATCGGCCAGGCTGATCACTTCCCCGTACCGCTCTTCCTGCCGGATTTCAAGACTGTTTTCTGCGAACAGGTACTGAGCCTGTACGGTAAGGTACTCCATTTCTTCGGCGTACTTCGTATCGGGGTAGTCCCTTAATACATTTTTAAATGCGATTACTGCTGAGCGGTAGTTTTGCACGTCATACCCTCCGATGTCCAGATAGAGCTTTGCGTTGGCAAATGCCTTTCTTTCAAGCTTATCGCGCAAATCGGCAATCAACGTGCTGGCTTCCGCCACACGATCACTCTTGGGATAGAGATTGATGAATAGTTGGAGTGATTCGATCGCCTGTATGGTGTTCTGCTGATCGAGCGAGAAGCTGGGCGATTCCAGGTAATAGCAGTAAGCAGACATGAAGCGGCATTCTTCTGCCCGGGCACTGTTAGGATAAGTATCTGCAAATACTTTGAACAAGTACCGTGCAGTAGTATAATCTCTTAACCGGTAATTAGTATAGGCATAATACCAGGCCAGTTCTTCAGCTTCGCTACGCCCTCTGTAGCGCTGGTTAAGCTGATCAAACAAGGCAAGAGCCTTTGAATAATCTTTTTTATTATAGAAACGTATTGCCTCCTGATATTTCTTACCCGTATCGTTGCTTTGTAACAGCTTCTCAAATCTGCTCTTACAGCCGGCAAAAATTGTAACGAGAATTAAAAGGCACCACGTTAGTAAACGCTTGTTTTTAAACATCCTGCAAAGATACATTAAATCAAAGTAATAGTCAATTCCTTATTAACCGGCAACGAAGGTAGTATATTATCGAAAGCGGAAGAGAAATTTAACAAAAGTTAACAAGGGGAGAATGGCGGAGGCCGGCGACCATTATTCCCGGTCGCCGGCCTCCGCCATTCTATCAGTCCTGTCATCTGATCGCTTTATATTGATAGGAAAACCTCATCCCGGACGTATGCACAAAGAACCAGCTTGTGTTTCGTCTTCTTGCATCGCCTAATATCCCGGATTTTGCTTTACTACCGGCATTTTCTGAACTTCCGAAAATGGTATCGGCAGCAAATACATGGCATCGCGGAACTTCAGCACCCTTTGAGAATACCCGCTTGCATAATCATAAGAATCGGTGCCTGTCTTTGTGATGATCTGCACCGTATTGAATCCCGATAATACCTTTGAGGCGATCTTCCAGCGGCGGATGTCGTTCCATCTTTGATCTTCAAACGCCATCTCAATCCTTCTTTCATTTTGAATCACTGCCCTCATTTCCTCCACAGTCATGTCTTTCTTTAATCCATACATACGGTCCGAACCTGGCTGAATTCCCGCCCTGTTTCTCAACTCGATTAATTTAGGGTAAGCTTTTTCGGGATACCCCGCCTCGTTAATCGCCTCCGCATAATTGAGCAGGATCTCCGCGTACCGGATCAGAGGCCAGGCCCGCTCTGTTGTACCCGAAGAAGAGCCGGTAAGGCTTTCATCAAGCATCTTTCTCGAAAAGAAACCGGTATATCTGTTAGCAGATGTATAAGCATCGGCAGATGTATTCGGAAAGGCGGCCGTACTCATGTAGGTAAAAATCGGTGCCCTGGTTCCCGTGTTCGTCACATAGTTCATCCCGTTATAGATGATTGAATTGTCAAACCGTGGGTCCCGGTTGGAGTAAGGGCTGTTGGGATTAAAAAGCGGACTCTCCTTAATACTTTTACCATCTTTCATCGGAAAGGCTTCTGCCAGGCTGAGAGTCGGCCGCATCGTACAATTTCCCGACCGGGAAGGTGGTAAAAAGAAGGTTTCAAATTCCTTCTGAGCAGAACGGTTATAAGAAAAAATATATTCGCTGTTAACCCTTCTCAAAAAGACCTGGTAAAAGCCATATCCCGGGCGGGTTGTATTATTAACATGGAGAGAATACAGTCCGCTATTAATCACAGCCTCAGCAGCATCAGCGGCAAGCTGCCACCGGTTCTTGTCTGCCACAGGATAACTCACTAAAGCAGCGAGCTGCGGATCATTAGTAATCGCGCCGCCGTTGAAAAGAGGGCTTGCTGCATAAAGCAATATGCGCGACTTCAAAGCGAGACAAGCACCATAGGTGATCCTTCCATAGTCGGCATCTTTATATGTTACATCCCTGAGATCGCTGGCTGCGCGGTCCAGTTCAGAGCTAAGGTAGTTTACAAAATCGGCAAAATTGCATCTGGGGACACGAATAACATCGTTGGTGCCGTATACTGTATCCTGCAGAACAGGCACCCCTCCGAAGGCAATAAGCAGGTAATGATAATACCAGGCGCGCAGAAACCTCAGTTCCCCGCTGATCCGCTTTTTGGTGGATTCAGCAAATGGGGTTACCGGCAGCTTCGACAGGAGAAGATTTGCCCTCCTTATATTCTTATAGGGGCCAACCCAGTAATCCTTGTCCGCAGCGAATCCGTTATTGACGGTGCCGGGAGTCAAGGCCCCCTGCACATAGGCGTCTGACGGAACGGTCGTGTTATTTGAACCTTCTGCGTTATCTGTGCTCAACTCAGAATTTCCCGAGCCTCCTGATCCCAAATAGCGTGAAGGCCCGAAACTGAAGCCGGCATCAAGATAGATACGGTTCAGGAAATTGATTGATTGAATACTGTCAGAAAAAACAGTCTCTTCTGTTAATCCAACTGTCTTGTCATCCAGGAAATTTGATTTTGTACAAGAGTACAAAACAAACGATATGATGAATATAAATGCGCTCTTTTTCATGCTGATCTCCTAAAAAGTCACGTTAATACCAAAGTTCATAATCCTCGACGGAGGATACGGAAGTGAATCTGACCCCTCATTTAGTTCCGGGTCAAGGTCATATAGCTTGTCGAGCTTGGTCCATGTAAATAAATTATACCCGTTCGTATAAATCCTCAGGCCTTTCAGATGTGTTTTGTTGAGGAACTTCGCGCCAAAACTGTAGCTCAGCTCGGCCGTCTTCAAACGAATATAATCAGAGGGAATCGCCCAGAAGTCAGAATAATAGTCGCGTGGACTGGTGCTGAGGGCTGAAGTATACAATTGCGGATATTTAGCGCTGTTGCCCCTTTCCGGCGTCCAGTGCTCCTGATGGATCGGCATCATATTCGTTGTAACGTGATGGATCACTGCACCCTGGGCGCTCGCCACCACATTAGCGGCGCCCTGGAAGAGTAAGGTTAAGTTCAAGTTCTTGTATCCAACACCAAAGGTAAGCCCATACACCGTGTTGGGGAGATTCGTATAACCGAAGTACGACCGGTCGTAGAGATCTATAACGCCGTCGCCGTTCAGGTCTTTATACTTCATTTCGCCCGGCCTGCCTCCTACAGAGGGCTTGGGCACCGAGGGATCGGCAATCTCAGCTTCTGTATAGAACTCTCCTGTCCAGGAATATTTCATTGCTGCCCCGATTGACTGACCCGTAACAGCCTGCCACGGATATATTGTTGGCGCTTCATCCCTGAACAGGATCTTGTTCTTGGCGACAGACCAGGTTCCTTTTACTGAATACTGCCAGCTGGCGCCAATTTTATCATTGTAAGCGAGTTCAATTTCGTAGCCCTTATTGTTGGTCTTTCCCAGGTTAAATTTCGGAAGGTCCTGCCCTAATACGGAGGAAATCGTTCCCGGCGTGCTGATAATATCGTAACGGTTATTATTAAACCAATCCAGTGTTCCGGTAAGCCTTTGCCGAAGGCAGCGAAATCAACCCCGATGTTAAGCTTCTTTTCCTTTTCCCACGTTACGACCTCATTTGCAAGAGGCCCTTCCGTTACTGTAGAATAACTGTTGTTTGTGGCCAGGCCGAACAGTCCTGTTCCGCTTCCGGATGTGTACGATTGCTTATATGCATACACTCCTCCCGTATTATCCACACCAACCAGCCCGTAGGAAGCCCGGAATTTAAGACGGTCAATAAACCTGACATGATCTTTAAAAAAACCTTCCTCCGAAATGTTCCATCCGGCCGACGCAGACGGAAAGAATCCCATGCGGTGTCCTTTTGCAAAACGGTCGGTTCCGTTATAGGCTCCGGCGACTTCAAAAAGATAGCGTTGATTGTAATCATAGCCGAACCGCCCGGTGTAGCCCCGGAAGTTTTCAGGAATAAAGTTATATTCAGAATTCGAACTCTGGGCAGTCTTGCTGTTCAAATTGTAAAGCAACAGACCCGAAAGGTGGTGTGCGCCAAAATACCGGTTATAATTCAGCATGCCCTGCACGGTAACAGACCTGTTCGTACTTCCAGCCGAATATTGCATATAAGGCGTCGATATGCGATACGAATCATCCTTCATTCCGAAAGAATAGGTGTCGGTCCCGGGATCATAAACATAGGACACGAAGCCCGATCCGTCAATAGGGCGCTGCATACTTCGCTCGTAACCGTAAAGATTACGATAAGAAAGAACTGCCTTTACAGAGAGCCCTTTTACAAGAAAGTCAAGCTTCTGATTGGCTGAGGTTACCAAATTGATGTTATTGGCGAAATTGCGTGTATACCCGTTATACATCAGCCGGCCAATCAGATTGTTTTTATTCCGGCCTGTAGCGGTGCGCTGCCAGACACTGTAACCAAGGCTTCCATCGGGGTTATAAATGGGATAATTGTAAGGAGCGGTATCATAGGCTCTCCCAAGATCGGCAAACATGACGCCTGCATTGTCCACACTCGCATTATTCTGGTTCGTCTCGCCGAGATTACCAAACAAGTCGAACCTGAGGTCGAGGCTCTTATTAACAGCAAGGTCTATATTCGACCGGTAGTTATACCGCTTGTAGTAATATTTACTGTTCAGGTCAACACTGTAGTCTTTGAGCTGCCCGCCCTGGTAGAGGTAGCCAACAGACACGAAGTACTTAACCTTGTCAGTGCCGCCATTTAAATCAAAATTAGTACGTGCCTGGGGTGCAAATTTATTGAAGAGCAAGTCTCTCCAGTTATTATTCGGATGTCCGTAGGGGTCAGTCCCGTTTCTGAAAAGCTCAAGATCCTCTTCTGAAAACGTAGGTTTGAAGTCCTTGTTTGGATTCAGGTTATTCGTATTTATCTGCGCTTCCCGGAGCAGCGATGCTGCGCCATAAGAATCCAGGTAGTCGGGCAGTCTGGTCGGCTGGCTGAGGCCATATTCCGACTGCAAAGTAATCCGTGGCTTACCGGCCTTCCCTCTGGTTGTCGTCACCAAAACCACCCCATTCGCGCCTTTGATCCCGTAGATAGCGGTAGTAGATGCATCTTTTAAAACTGTGATACTTTCCACTTCGCTCGCACTCAGGGACGCAAATTCATTATAGGTAAATTCGATGTCATCCACGAGGATCAACGGATTATTGTTGCCGACATAAGAGCTGACACCCCTTATATTGAAGGAGGCCGCATCTTTTCCCGGCTGGCCGCCCCTCTGCTGGCTCGTAAAGCCCGTCAGCCGTCCGGCAAGCGTGTTCTGAAGGCTAGGCGAAGGGCTCTGCCTGATATCCTTGCCGCTGACAGCGCTTACCGCACCCGTGAGGGTTACCTTCTTTTTTTGTCCGTAGCCCACTACTACTACCTCGTCAAGGCTTTTTGAGTCATCTTTCATCTCTACCACTACCGACGCCAGGCCCTCTACCGAAACCTCCTGCCTCACGTACCCGATAGAACTGAGTACGATGATATGGCTCTTTTTCAGGGTAAGCGTAAACTTTCCGTTTGCATCGGTGCTTACTCCGTTAGATGGGTTTCCTTTTTCAGAAACAGACACTCCGGGAAGCGGCCCCGATTTATCTTTTACCAAACCCGTTATCCGTTTTGCCTGGCCCAGAACACTCAGACAAGCCAGAAAAAACACAATAAGTATATATGTTCCTCTTTTCATTTTTTTCGTCTTTAAGATTTCCTGAAGAGACCTCGCTTAGTTGTAGCCCTCATTCTGAATAAGCCTTGGATTCCTGATCATTTCACTGTAAGGAACAGGCATATGGTAATATTTATTCTGAAAGGTGATGGTGCTTACATCCTGTTCTCCGGCACTGAGTGAACCTGCAGAATTGAGAATTTTTAAACCCTTCAGGGTGGTATTTAAAACAGTACCTGCAATCTTCCATCTTCTTACGTCCCAGAACCGATGTTCCTCAAAAGATAGTTCAATCCGCCTTTCGTTCCTGATCAGCTCCCTGAGGGCCGACTGTGAGATGCCGGCAGGTATGCCATATCGGCCATTCGCTCCGGCAGTAATTCCGGCACGTGAGCGGATTAGTTTGAGAGGCGCTACTGCATCTTCAGTCCGGCCCACCTCATTTAAGGCTTCAGCATAGTTCAGAAGTACCTCAGCGAACCGGAAGTATGGGAAATTGTGACTCTGATTGGAGTAGGAAGTGGAATTTGTGAAATCGCCCATAAACTTACGCAGGTAGTAAGAGGTTCGGGTTTGAGTCTTAAACGGAAGATTCGGCTTGTCGAGTCCTCCTTCAAAAGTCTCAATATTCCGGCCCAGCCACTTAACCCCGTTATAGAACAGGATCGACTTCATACGCGGGTCCCTTCCTTCATATTGTCCCATATTAGCAGAGGATCCGGTGAAAGGAGTGCCATCGAGGTTTGGGAAGGCGTTTACAAAGTTTTGTGTAGGACTCGTTCTGCCGTTACTGGCAGCAGGGGCTACAAAGCCGACAGGTGCGTTGCTCGCTTCAATACTCGTTGAAGCCGCGACCTGTTTGGATAAAATAATATCGGTGTTTATTTTCGTTGTAAAAACAGCCGAATAAGCGGTGTTCCCTGCACCTGAAGGAAGTTTATAATACGACAGGCGGGTAAGTGCCTCGGCAGCATCGATCACTCGTTGCCACCTTGACGCATCCGCATCAGGATAGCCGGTCAGACTCTTCAGCTCTCTGTTTGTTTCTACGCCACCTCCGTTGAAAAGCGGACTGGCTGCGTATAGCAGCAACCGGCATTTCAGGGCGAGCGCTGCTTCTAACGGCACACGTCCAAAGTCGCTTGAGGCAATATCTGCACCCTTTGGCAGACCTGCCGCTGCGGCATCACATTGGGAAGCAATATAATCAACGCATTCCGCATAGGTGTTCCTCGGGAGGTTAAGGTTATCGGATAGCGAAAACACTGTATCTCCGACAAGTGGCACTCCCCCATACCGTTTTAATAACTCGAAATATGCGAATGCGCGAAGAAACTGTGCCTCAGCGATTTGATTTTTCTTTATTTGGTCCGTTATCGGAACGACGCCGATATGTTTAAGAAAATAATTGCTCTTCCTGATAATCGAATAGCAGTTCTTCCAGTTATTATCAGGATAGTTTACCGCGGTCAGCTGTCCGTTCGTAAACAAAACAATGTTAGAGGCGAATGACGAAGGGACCGCATCATCTGTTGCAGCGTCAAGATAATCGCCGTCTATCCGGTTGAAGCCTCCCGGAAGTGAGGCATAAATATCAAACAGGAACTGCTTCGCCGCAGTACCCTTCTTGTCCCCCGGATCGAATATGTCCGACTCAAAATTCCTGTCCTCGGGGTACTGCTCAAACTTCTTGCTGCAGGAAGAGCTTATTAAGGTAATAAAGCAAACAATAGATAAAATAAAAGACCTTTTCATATCTTCTTCGATAAGGTTACAATTGAACGTTTACACCAAGGTTAAATATCTTCTGTATAGGATAGGCGCCGGTGTAGCCTTCCGGATCTGCATCACCAAAAACCTTCGAACTGATCGTATAGAGATTCAATCCGCTGGCGTAGATCCTGACCGATCTGACACTTCCTTTTACATGGACCGGCAGCTTATACCCAAGTTCTACTGTCTTCAGGCGAAGATAATTTCCGGACCTCGCCCAGAAACTCGATGTGAGCCAATTGTTAACAGAGCCGTCCCGCGGCCCCGTACCGGTAGTGAGCCGCGGATAGCTTGCAGTTGCAGCAGCCGATGGCGTCCATCTGTTAAGGTGATTATCAAAAGCCTGCCCGCTGCCATTATTCTGGAACTCCCAATAACTGTTTCCCGATAAATTAATGTAGCGGTTCAGCTTTCCCTGCAAAAGCGCGGAAAAGTCAAAGTTGCCTAATGTAAATCCAATAGTCGATCCGATCAGGACAGTAGGCTTCTGTGCCCCGATGGCGGTTTGATCATACTGATTTATGATCCCGTCGTCATTCAGGTCCTTATATTTGATATCCCCTGGCTGCGGCCTGTATCCTTCAATCGTTGCGTGTCCTGCAATCTCCGCTTCCGATTGAAACAATCCCTCCGCAACATATCCAAACTGCTGGCCGACCCTCCGCCCGGTGCGCTTCATCCAGTCGTACTTCTGAAAAGCCTCCGCATTGTAAAGTAGCTTCGAGTCCTGGAAGCTGGCGTTCAACGAAATAAAATAGCCGAAACGCTGCTTTTTCTCTTGCCATGTCAGTTCGCCTTCCCATCCATTATAGCGTTCTTTTCCAATATTTTCATTTGGATAATCGATACCAAGGAGCCCGTTATTAGTCCCTCTGACAATGCTGAGGTCGCTGTAATCGTTTGAGTAATATTCGGCATTAAAGCTCATTCTGCTGTTAAACAGAGAGCCTTGCAAACCCACATTTAACTTCTTCGCTTTCTCCCAGGTAATATCCGGATTGGCAAGGTATGCTTCTTCAGCAGTTGTGACCGTGCCCGCACTTGATCCGAAGATGCCTCCCGGCGAAGTGCTGAAAATCTGCTGATAGGTGTAATAAGCTCCATTGTCATGTCCGGTCTTACCGTATGAACCATAAAGCTTTAAGTGATTCACCCAGCCAAGCCGCTTCATAAAAGCCTCCTCGCTGATATTCCAGCCGAGCCCGGCTGCAGGAAAAAAGCCATATTTAAAGCCGCCATCATCGGGATAGCGATTGGCCCCGTTATAAGCAAAGGAAACCTCAAGAAGGTATTTCCTTTTCAGGTTGTAGGAGGCATGACCGGCCAGTCCCTGAATAGTGTATGGAAGATTGGAACCATTAATTAAGTTGTCCCTGCTTGCCAGTAAAACCGCATCTAGGCCCTGCTGGCTAAATTCATGTGAGTATCCCAAAGAGAGCTCCTCGAAATCTGATCGGTTCTGAAAGCTGATACCATTACTGTTTGCCTGAGCACCATTCGATGAGTATTGCAGGTATTTCGTGGCGCCTGTGGAAGTTGTTCCGGTTCTTTCAAATACAGCGAAGCTCTTATCTCTGTTGAGATTTTCCCGGAGGCTACTAAAGAACGATGCCCTTGCTTTCACCCACATGCCTGGTAATATTTCATCCAGTGTACGCTTCAGATAAAAGTCGGATAAAACTGTACGCGTATTACCCTGAGAATAGCCCGAGCTGATGTTCTGAGCCAAAATGTTGTTCTGAAACCTTGCGATCCCCCCGTACGTGCCATTTTCGTTATATACCGGGTATGCGCTCCTCGGTGTAGTCGTGAGTGAAGAAAACAGGTTTGCAGTTCCACTTTTTCCAGGTTCGTTTGTATTCAGGATCCTTCCCTGGATATAAATACCGGCACTTAGATTATCCGTCAGATTCAGATCAATATTCGATCTTGCAAAATAGCCACGTGCGTTTGCATTGGTGCTGTAGTTGTTATTATCGCTCGTTTTCAGTAAGCCATCCTGCCTGACGTGTTCCAAATTCACGAAATAGCGGACAAACTTGTTCCCTCCGTTAGTATTTACATTATAGCGCGCAAACACGGAGGAGTTTTTTAATACCAGACTCTTCCAGTCCACATTAGGATACGAATAAGGATCGGAACCTGTCTGGTATCCATCGAGAGCCGCCTGACTAAACCCGTAGTTGTCTACAGCAAGCCCATCGTTCTTAAGAGCTTCGTTGTAAAGCAAGGCATACTGATACGAATCAAGAGGGCGTGAGATCAGGTTTTCCAGTGGTTTCTGAAGGCCGGTCTGTACGTTAACATTAATCTGTTGTTTGCCGGTCAGGCCCTTTTTCGTTATCACTGATAGAGCCCCGCCGGATCCTCTGACGCCAAGCATAGCGGTGGCAACCGCATCCTTGAGCACGGTAACCGATTCGATTTCCTCCATTCCAATCTCTGTCACTGACCGCGGAATGCCATCAATCAGAATGAGAGGATCCTGATTCCTCAGAGTTAAAGACCACCCTTCATTCAAAGGCTGTCCATTCCCCTGTATTACATTCAGACCGGTAAGACGGCCGGCCAAAGCCAGGGGATATGAAAATACCGGAGTTCTGGCAATTTCAGCACCAGTAACAACAGCACTTGATGCCGTAGACAACCTGCGGGGTGTCTGGAAGAAAATAAATTGTTTTAGTTCTTTTAAAGAGTCTTCTATTGAAGAGTCCTGAGCTGCCGGCCAAACCTTGATTGACGCCAGCGGGGGAACACTTCGACTATAGACTGCAGATACGAACAGAATGCAGTAAAGGATTACAAAAGGTTTGATAAAACGCACCATCGACTTATAATTTACATATGGTTATTAAAGGGTTAGCAGTGATCTGTTCACTGAAGGTCAGGTCAGCTCAACCTGAAAGATTTATTGGCGGGGTACTTGTCTAGGAGTAAATAGGGGTCATATATCAGGTTTTAGCTATTGGTTAAAGATTTAATGACCGAAGATATTGACGTTATTACCGCCTTTCAATGTTTGGGATATTAATTTTTCATGAAACCATTCCCAAAGTTTGGGAGCGGTTTCATGAAAACATGAAGAGATCCTTCTATTTTACAGTCTCTCCACAATCAAGCTGCCCTGGGTGCCAATGACACAGTTTATTTTACACTCCCATTTGACACACTTGTTTGAATAGTCCTCCAAGCCTCAGGAGATCAGCGAAGCTTGTTACATTGCGATTGCTTCATTGGTTCTTCGAGCTGTCGCGCCCGGCTTCCCGTCCGTTTGTCGTCTCCTGGTGTTGGGTTGCCCTCAATTCCCATCCGTCTACTGCCTGCTTGCCGTCGGTTTGCCGTCCGTTTACCGCCAGCCTGCTGTTAGTTTGCCGCCTGTCTGCCGTCGGTTGAACGTCCATTTATCGCTCGGAGTGCGTCCTTTTACTATCCGGGAGTATGCACTTGCCGTCGGTTTGCAGTCCGTTTACCGCCAGCCTGCTGTTAGTTTGCCGCCCGGTTGTCGTGACCGTCCATTTATCGCCCCTTCGCCGCCGGTTCGCCGTCCCGTTACCACCGGGCTGCTGTTAGTTTGCCGCCTGTCTGTCGTCGGTTGACCGTCCATTTATCGCCCCTTTGCCGTCGGTTGACCGTCGGTTTGCCGTCCGTTTATCGTCGCTTTGCCGTCGGTTTACCGTCAGTTCTTCGTTCCTGCTTCGCTTCTGCTTCGTTCCTGGTTCGCTTCTGCTTTTACGTTTTTTCGTCTCCTGGCCGTCGTTTTTCGTGCGCCGCTTCGTCTCGGGGCTTACTGGAAGTAAGAAAACAGACGGAAAACGGGCGAGCAAGGTGCCTGGCAGGTAATAACCTGGAGTTTCCCGGAAGCAGAAGGGAAAGGAGGGAGGAGCATAAATTTGACGCCAACTGTGCAATTCAGAGCCATTTGGTAACGCAATTCGTACACAGGAGCATGGGGCCCTACTTTCGAAACATTAGATAGAGCCGATACTTGCTGAGGTGCGGGTGTAGAGAAATTAAGCAGGTTTTGATTTTTAAATTTAAAAGGGATGAGACGTCTTACAAATGCAGACATGTGCCGTGAGGGCAATAAGAAGTTTACCGGCTGTGCAAAGCTCCCCCGATTATCGGGAGGGTCATCTACAAACGCACGACAAGCGGATATTCGAAAGCTGGCTTCTGATCTCGCACGACCGGCTGAATTCTCCAGCGACCTTGGCGAAAGTTCCTGCGCGGCAGCGTTCGGCTCTGCTCTGGTTGGTCACAACTGCGTATGTTGCAGATGCGTTAGGGACACACTGGAGACAGGCTTGTATACGGTTTGCCCCATTAGCTGAATAGAAGAGGCTCAGAAGCGATATGACACCGGGTCAGCACCGGTACGAGTCGGTGCTGACTCGGTGGTGACTCGGTCCTGACTCGGTTCTGAGTCGGTTCTGTCCCTTGGAGCGGGCGCAGGAGTCTCGCCTGTGTCTGCCATGATGGCAGCCAGGGACAGGGCAGTATTAAGGCATTATGGACAGTCACTTACACAGGCGGTCGTGGCAAGGCTTCCAGCGGCTAAATTTGGTTGGTAAGCAAACAGATCGTTTCTGTGGACGTATGGCTTGAATACAACTTCTTCAGGAAACGCGTACGGGTTTGATTCGTCTTCCTGGGCGAAAAAGGCAGGACTGTCAAGGCGTAATGATTCGGGCGACGTAATTGTGCCAGCATTCAGAGCCGACCGGCATTGGTCCTGCTTTATTATCCGGGTAAAAATGCGTTGAAGTATAGAGTATTCTGATCAGGGCAGGCGGTAGATGCAGAAAAGAAAGATTTTTCTTGCCTGATATTGAAAAAGTGTGCATCTTTGCAGTCCCCAAACGGGAAAGAGGGTGCAAGACCATCTGAAGGTGAAAGTAGAGAAGAGGTGATTTTAGGCGTTTACACGCATAAAAAGAGAGAAAAGGGAAGCGAGAAATAATTTTAAAATACTTCTTGCAGAAACGAAAAAAGATTCTCACCTTTGCAGTCCCAAAACGACGGACTTCGGTTCGAAGAAAAAGGAGGATAAGCGCAAGGCTTAGGAGGATGAAAATCGGGAAAGAAAGAAGCAGAAGAAAATAAAAAATACTTCTTGCAGAAATCAAAAAAGATGTTCATCTTTGCCCTCCCCAAACGAGGGGTTTTCCGAGAGGGAAACAGGGAATAAGCGCAAGGCTTAAGAGATTGAAAACGAGAAGAGAAAGCGAAAAGAAAATTAAAAAAAACTTCTTGCAGAATTCGAAAAAGATTCTCACCTTTGCAATCCCAAAACGAAGCAAACGGCGCGACGCCGGGAGCGAAACTGAAAAGATTCAAAATACGGAAGGCTGGAAAGCCGGAAGGATTTAGATAAAAGCCGAACTGAGAGAGGGAGGCGCAAAAGTTCTTAAAAAGAAATGTCATGTAGCATAACAGGTAGGAATATCTGTTATAAACAAAAACAAGTTATCCTAAGTCAATTCATCGAATAGCATTAATAAAAACGATTCTATTTGAGAAAATAGAGTCAGAGACAAACTTCATTACAATGGAGAGTTTGATCCTGGCTCAGGATGAACGCTAGCGGCAGGCCTAATACATGCAAGTCGAACGAGATTCAGGACTTCGGTTCTGATGACAGTGGCGCACGGGTGCGTAACGCGTATGCAATCTACCTTACTCAGGGGGATAGCCCGGAGAAATCCGGATTAACACCGCATAACATCATGATATGGCATCATATTATGATCAAATATTTATAGGAGTAAGATGAGCATGCGTGACATTAGCTAGTTGGTAAGGTAATGGCTTACCAAGGCGACGATGTCTAGGGGATCTGAGAGGATGACCCCCCACACTGGTACTGAGACACGGACCAGACTCCTACGGGAGGCAGCAGTAAGGAATATTGGTCAATGGGCGCAAGCCTGAACCAGCCATGCCGCGTGCAGGAAGACGGCCCTATGGGTTGTAAACTGCTTTTGTACCGGAATAAACCCTCTTTCGTGAAAGAGGCTGAATGTACGGTAAGAATAAGGATCGGCTAACTCCGTGCCAGCAGCCGCGGTAATACGGAGGATCCAAGCGTTATCCGGATTTATTGGGTTTAAAGGGTGCGTAGGCGGTCTGTTAAGTCAGGGGTGAAAGACGGTAGCTCAACTATCGCAGTGCCTTTGATACTGATGGACTTGAATAAACCTGAGGTAGGCGGAATGTGACAAGTAGCGGTGAAATGCATAGATATGTCACAGAACACCAATTGCGAAGGCAGCTTACTAAAGTTTAATTGACGCTGAGGCACGAAAGCGTGGGGATCAAACAGGATTAGATACCCTGGTAGTCCACGCCCTAAACGATGAACACTCGATGTTGGCGATACACGGTCAGCGTCTAAGCGAAAGCGTTAAGTGTTCCACCTGGGGAGTACGCCCGCAAGGGTGAAACTCAAAGGAATTGACGGGGGCCCGCACAAGCGGAGGAGCATGTGGTTTAATTCGATGATACGCGAGGAACCTTACCCGGGCTTGAAAGTTACTGAATGACTCAGAGATGAGTCAGTCCTTCGGGACAGGAAACTAGGTGCTGCATGGCTGTCGTCAGCTCGTGCCGTGAGGTGTTGGGTTAAGTCCCGCAACGAGCGCAACCCCTGTGAATAGTTGCCAGCAAGTAAAGTTGGGGACTCTATTCAGACTGCCTGTGCAAACAGAGAGGAAGGCGGGGACGACGTCAAGTCATCATGGCCCTTACGTCCGGGGCTACACACGTGCTACAATGGGTGATACAGAGGGCAGCTACATAGTAATATGATGCCAATCTCAAAAAGTCATTCACAGTTCGGATTGAGGTCTGCAACTCGACCTCATGAAGTTGGATTCGCTAGTAATCGCGTATCAGCAATGACGCGGTGAATACGTTCCCGGGCCTTGTACACACCGCCCGTCAAGCCATGGAAGCTGGGGGTACCTGAAGTATGTAACCGCAAGGAGCGTCCTAGGGTAAAACCGGTAACTGGGGCTAAGTCGTAACAAGGTAGCCGTACCGGAAGGTGTGGCTGGAATACCTCCTTTCTAGAGTGGTGAATTGAGCCTGTTATGCTACGGATATTCTTTTAATAGTTATTAGCAGTTAGCTGTTAGCTATTAGAGAGAAGAAAAGACATTTCAAAAAAACAAAAGAGAAAAAGCACTTAGCAAAAAGCAAGAGGGAAGGCGAAAGCCAACACCCAGCTGCTAATAACTAAAAGCTTAAAAAAACCCGAAAGAGGAAAGCCAGAATCGGTGGCAATAGCCAGAAGGGCTGGCGTGATTGGAAGAAACAGTCCCGTAGCTCAGCTTGGTTAGAGCACTACACTGATAATGTAGGGGTCAGCAGTTCAAATCTGCTCGGGACTACAGGCGAGGGAGTAATAAGTGGTAAGTAATAAGTAGTAAGAGAATCTTACAACGTACAACTTAAGACTTAGAACTCGAAAACTCAAACGGGGAATTAGCTCAGCTGGCTAGAGCACCTGCCTTGCACGCAGGGGGTCAACGGTTCGAATCCGTTATTCTCCACAGTGAAAGTGGTAAGTAATAAGTGGTAAGAGATAAGTCAAACGACTTACAACCTACAACTTAGAACTTACAACTCTCAAACGTTCTTTGACATATTGGAAGAAGTAATTGAAGAAACAACAACAGAAGAGTTGTAGAAAAGTGATAAGTAAAAAGTGATAAGTAATAAGCCGCAAGGCAGAAAACTTAGAACTTAGAACTTACAACTCAATAAAAGGCATTATCATATGAGCAAAAGCATATGATAAGAAGAAAGTAAGAAAGGGCACACGGGGGATGCCTTGGCTCTCAGAGGCGAAGAAGGACGTGATAAGCTGCGATAAGCTGCGGGGATTAGCAAATATGAATTGATCCGCAGATTTCCGAATGGGGAAACCTAATCAGTTGAAGACTGATTGCAATAGCGCGAACGTGCTGAACTGAAACATCTAAGTAAGCATAGGAAGAGAAAATAATAATGATTTCCTGAGTAGTGGCGAGCGAAAGGGAAAGAGCCCAAACCAGTTATGTTACGGCATACCTGGGGTTGTAGGACCACAACATGAATAGTAAAGCTAAGAAGAACGGGATGGGAAGCCCGGCCAGAGAGCATGATAGCTGCGTATTTGTAAACAATACTATTCTAGTGGTATCCTGAGTACCGCGAGGTTGGAGACGCCTTGTGGGAATCTGCCGGCACCATCCGGTAAGGCTAAATACTCCTGAGAGACCGATAGTGAACCAGTACCGTGAGGGAAAGGTGAAAAGAACCCCGAACAGGGGAGTGAAATAGAACCTGAAACCGTGTGCTTACAAGCGGTCGGAGCACAGTAATGTGTGACGGCGTGCCTTTTGCATAATGAGCCTACGAGTTACTCTTCTCTGGCAAGGTTAAGTGATTAAGTCACGCAGCCGAAGCGAAAGCGAGTCTGAATAGGGCGTATAGTCAGAGGAGGTAGACGCGAAACCTTGTGATCTACCCTTGAGCAGGTTGAAGGTGCCGTAACAGGTACTGGAGGACCGAACCGATAAGCGTTGAAAAGCTTCCGGATGACTTGAGGGTAGGGGTGAAAGGCCAATCAAACTGGGAAATAGCTCGTACTCCCCGAAATGTTTTTAGGAACAGCGTGGTGGTAAAGTTTAATAGAGGTAGAGCTACTAATTGGGTGCGGGGGAGTCAAATCCTACCAAATCCAGATAAACTCCGAATGCTATTAAATATACACTGCAGTGAGGCGCGGGGTGCTAAGGTCACGCGCCGAGAGGGAAAGAACCCAGACCATCAGCTAAGGTCCCTAAATTACCGCTAAGTTGAACTAACGAGGTCCGATTGCACAGACAGCTAGGATGTTGGCTTGGAAGCAGCCATTCATTTAAAGAGTGCGTAACAGCTCACTAGTCGAGCGATCGGGCATGGATAATAAACGGGCATCAAGTGGTATACCGAAGCTATGGATACAGCAATGTATGGTAGGGGAGCATTCCAATATCAGCGAAGCAGTCTCGTAAGGGATTGTGGAGAGATTGGAAAAGCAAATGTAGGCATAAGTAACGATAAGGCAGGAGAGAAACCTGCCCACCGAAAGACTAAGGTTTCCTGATCAACGCTAATCGGATCAGGGTTAGTCGGGGCCTAAGGAGACGCCGGGTGGCTAATCCGATGGACAACTGGTTAATATTCCAGTACTTTTTATAACTGCGATGTGGAGACGGAGTAGTGACACTGCCGCGAACTGACGGAATAGTTCGTTAAAAGGTGTAGGTATATCACGGGTAGGCAAATCCGCCTGTGGTGCTGAGGCCCAATAGTACAGCAAACCTTCGGGGGCGCTGATAGAGCAGGTAAGCAGACTTCCAAGAAAATCCGCTAAGCTTCAGGTTATAAAAACCCGTACCGTAAACCGACACAGGTAGTCGAGGAGAGAATCCTAAGGTGCTCGAGTGAATCATGGCTAAGGAACTCGGCAAAATGGCCCTGTAACTTCGGGAGAAGGGGCGCTGTCAGCAATGGCAGCCGCAGTGAAAAGGCCCAGGCGACTGTTTAACAAAAACACATGGCTTTGCAAAATCGAAAGATGAGGTATAAGGCCTGACACCTGCCCGGTGCCGGAAGGTTAAGAGGGGATGTCATCCGCAAGGAGAAGCATTGAATCGAAGCCCCGGTAAACGGCGGCCGTAACTATAACGGTCCTAAGGTAGCGAAATTCCTTGTCGGGTAAGTTCCGACCTGCACGAATGGTGTAACGATCTGGGCGCTGTCTCAGCCATGAGCTCGGTGAAATTGTGGTATCGGTGAAGACGCCGGTTACCCGCAACGGGACGGAAAGACCCCATGCACCTTCACTACAACTTAACATTGATATTGGGTACAGGATGTGTAGGATAGGCGGGAGGCAGTGAAGCAGGCGCGCCAGCGCTTGTGGAGCCAACCTTGAAATACCGCCCTTTCTGTACTCGGTGTCTAACTCGTCTGAGTATGAGGACATTGTTTGGTGGGTAGTTTGACTGGGGTGGTCGCCTCCAAAAAGGTAACGGAGGCTTTCAAAGGTAAGCTCAGTACGCTTGGTAACCGTACGGGGAGTGCAATAGCATAAGCTTGCTTGACTGTGAGACAGACAAGTCGATCAGGGTCGAAAGACGGATATAGTGATCCGGTGGTTCTGCATGGAAGGGCCATCGCTCAAAGGATAAAAGGTACGCTGGGGATAACAGGCTGATCTCCCCCAAGAGCTCATATCGACGGGGAGGTTTGGCACCTCGATGTCGGCTCGTCACATCCTGGGGCTGGAGAAGGTCCCAAGGGTTCGGCTGTTCGCCGATTAAAGTGGCACGCGAGCTGGGTTCAGAACGTCGCGAGACAGTTCGGTCCCTATCTGTTGTGGGCGTAGGAAGTTTGAGTGGGGCTGTCCTTAGTACGAGAGGACCGGGATGGACAAACCTCTGGTGAATCTGTTATGGCGCCAGCTGTACTGCAGAGTAGCTAAGTTTGGAATAGATAAGCGCTGAAAGCATCTAAGTGCGAAACTAGCCACGAGATGAGACTTCCATATAGGGTCGTGAGAGACTATCACGTTGATAGGCTACAGGTGTAAAGGTGGTGACATCAAAGCCAAGTAGTACTAATTACCCGAAGCTTTCAAAGCAGACATTCTGTTGGTAATCTCTTCAAGTACTTCTTCTGATTATGTTAATTTGAGTAATAAGTAGTAAGTGATAAGTAATAAGACTTACTATTGATATAGTCAAAAAAGAAATTGGAGTCATAAGCGGCGAAAAGGGAGTAAGAATACTTACTACTTACAACGTACCACTTACAACTCATAAAGATCTTCAGGTGCCTATATCGGCGGTGTCCACCTCTTCCCATTCCGAACAGAGAAGTTAAGCCCGCCAGAGCCAATGGTACTGCGGTAACACGTGGGAGAGTAGGTCGGTGCCACCCTTTACAAAGCCCGTTAGTTTATTCTGACGGGCTTTTTTCGTTATCCCCCAAAATAAACATCACTAAACATTTACCGTTCTCAATTGTTTATCATGTAGGTTCAAACATCTATTATTCATATCTTAGCAGGCTAAATTATCTGGAATGACTAACAGCTTCGGAGCACGCAGGGAAGTAATGCAGCATATCGAAAAGTATATGCTTGAGCACATGGATACTTATCTAAAGCCAATAGATACAAATTGGCAACCTTCGGATTTCCTTCCTGATGCAAGTCAGGATGACTTTTTTCAGGAAGTCAGGGAATTGCAGGAAAGCGCCAAAGGACTGTCTTATGATTTGATAGCGGTATTAATAGGCGATACCATAACGGAGGAGGCATTGCCTACGTATGAGTCCTGGCTGACGATGGTAGAAGGTGTTTCAAAAGAGGAAGAAGGAGGCTGGATGAAGTGGGTTCGTCAATGGACCGCGGAGGAGAACCGTCATGGTGATCTGCTCAATAAGTACCTTTATTTATCCGGAAGGGTGAACATGCGGCAACTCGAAATCTCTACACAATACCTGCTTGCTGATGGGTTTGACATCGGGACCGATCGTGATCCTTATCGCAATTTTATTTATACAAGCTTCCAGGAAATGGCCACGAATATCTCGCACCGGAGGGTCGCTTCTCTTGCCAAGAAGGATGGGGACACGCTGCTGTCGAAGATGTGCGGGGTGATAGCCAGTGATGAGGCTCGCCACGCAAAAGCGTATAAAGACTTTATTGCGCAGATTATAAAAGTAGACCCGAACGAAGTTCTCACTGCCTTTGAGGACATGATGAAGAAGAAGATTGTAATGCCCGCTCATCTTTTGCGGGAAGCCGGAAAGAAGGTGGGCGAGACCTTTACACATTTTGCCGACGCAGCACAGCGCCTTGGTGTTTATACTGCCGTCGACTATGTGGATATTTTGAAGCAGCTGCTGGCTGATTGGGACGTCGGGGGACTGAAAAGCCTCAACGATGCCGGGGAGAAGGCCAGAGACTACCTGATGAGGTTGCCCGACAGGCTCCTCAGGGTTGCAGAGCGAATGAAGAATCCGGAGCTGAGTTATCAGTTCAGCTGGATTCAAGGAATGTAGAAGGCTTTTAGTCTTCTACAGAATTTTCGGCGTCCTGGGTATCATCCTGTTGACCAGCAGGAGACCGCTCGTTTTGTTTCTTCCCTGATTCTGCTGTTTCATCAGTGGTGCCTCCATAGGAAACTTTACCTTCGCTTGAACGCGGATCGCCTGTCATCGGAGAATCGCCTGATTTTTTCTTCGTTTCTTCGTTCTGATTGTTCGTTTCCATAGTTCCCTTGGTTGCTAATCATTAATGCTCTGCTCCGGAGTCTTTTATATATTCATCAGTTTGCTCTTTTGCTGCACTCCACTCCGGGTTATTTCCGCTTTCTACCGGAGAAGGGTTGATACCGTTTCCGTTGGCATTATTGGTAACCAGGTTCTCGACTTCATTTCCTTCCGGTGCCTGGGAAGACTCTTTTTCAACAATGCGTCCTTTCTTGTTTTCCATATGTGGTATGATGTTGAGTCATATTGTTCTGAAGCAGAACCAGCCGCCTCTCCATTTCATCCCCGCTTTGATACCCGGGTTATGAACTTTTTTCTGATAGATGCAGAGCCTGAAAATACAACGGCATCTTGTTCAATTTGTTCTGGAAAAAGTGGAGCAGCCACTTCTTTCCCTACAAGAGCAGAGGGATATGACGTTTTCGGGAAACGTACTGTTAGTCAAAGCGTAAAGTGCTCTTTAAGAGGAGTAAGATCAGTTCGTCATCTTTAGAGGATTTACCCCGCTATTTCATGCCGGTACAGCGAGATGCGGAGTGCACCTCTTTTACTCATTCCTCTTTCATCCTATCTAATGGTGCAGCAGATGTTCTCTACGGCTTGTTGTAAGGAACGGCCGACAGCACCCCGCAAATTATGCTGCAGGCTTTTTTGATTTCGTCTTCCGTTACAATGAGGGGAGGCGCGATGCGGATAGCGGTGTCGCAATGGAGGAACCAGTCGACAATTACGCCCTGTTCCACGCAGCGTCTGCTTACCTCTTCCACTTGCTGGAAGGAGTCTAGCTGAATGCATAGCATGAGTCCCTTTCCACGGACTTCCCGGATCGCAGGGTGCTTAAGCCCTTGTCTTAATAGGGCTTCTTTTCGATCAACGTCCTCAACCAGCCGCTCTTTTATTATCGTGTCAAGCGTGGCAAGTCCGGCTGCACAGCTAACGGGATGGCCCCCAAAGGTGGTAATGTGCCCCAGGATTGGATTGTCCTTCAGGCAGTCCATAATTTCGCGTGAAGAAATAAAAGCTCCCACCGGCATGCCGCCGCCTATGCCTTTGGCCAAGAGCAGGATGTCGGGCTGCATCCCATAAAGTTCAAAAGCGAATAACTTGCCTGTGCGTCCAAAGCCTGTCTGGATCTCATCGAGAATGATAAGTGTTCCAGTCTCATTACACCTCTGCCTCAGTGCCTGCATGTATGAAGGGTCAGGAACCCGAACTCCTGCTTCTCCCTGAATGCTCTCCAGGATAACACATGCCGTCTCTGCATCAATTTGCTCAAGATCAGCAGGATCGTTGAAGTTGATAAAATGTACGTCGGGAAGAAGCGGTCGGTACGCCTGCTTATAATATTCATTTCCCATCACGCTGAGGGCACCATGTGTACTCCCGTGATAGGCATTATTGCACGACAAGATCTTGCTCCTGCCGGTAAAGCGCTTTGCAAGTTTGATGGCGCCTTCTGTCGCTTCGGCTCCTGAGTTAACGAAATAGACAGAATCAAGGCCATCAGGAAGTACTGAGACCAGCTTTTCCGCGAATAAGACTTGTGGAGATTGGACGTACTCCCCATACACTGCTACATGCATATAACGCTCTGCCTGATCTTTGACAGCCTGCACCACGGCGGGGTGACAATGACCTATATTACTGACAGCAAAACCCGAAACAAAGTCCATATAGGCTTTGCCATCGGGGCCGTACAAGTAAATCCCTTTTGCTTTATCAACTTCAAGCAAGCGGGGAGTGGCAGACGTTTGTGCGTTATTAAGAAGGAATAATTGCCGGAGGCTTATCATGCGTCAAAAATACGAAAGCCTCCATAAATACATGGAGGCCGCGTATAAAAACTAAAACTAAAAACTATCGGCCGCGTCCCCGTTCCCGCAGCTGGTTTATGAGGCGCTCCCTGAATTCCCGCTCCACAGGGTAGAGCATGTCAGCTTTTTGAGGCGGCAGCACTTCCTGGAACTCTTTCTTGTAACGCTTTTTGATATCAAGCATCCTGCTTTCAAATTTAAGTTCATCCGGAGGCGTCCCTGTTTCTCTTTGCTGGAGACGAGCCTGCCGCCTTTCCCTGAATAAAGTGTTCAGTTCACGCTGGTAATTGTTGTAAACGGGCCAGAACTTTTCGGCCTCCTCTGAAGAAAGGTCAAGTTTCTGGGTGATAAATTCTATCTTGAGCGCTTCAATATGCCTCGGTCCGTGCTGCCCTTTAGCCGGGCTGGCAAACGAAACGGATATATATATCAGTCCAAAAAGTAATAACTTGTTCATAGCGTATCTATAATGTAGTAGAATCCAAATACTGTTTGATCTCCTGATCCGTCAGGTCTGGATTATAATCTGCCGCTGTTGTGTTTCTGTCCATGTTCTCCATAATGAGGGGAACGTCTCCGCTGTCGGAATGTACCTGAAGGTAATAGACGATATCCTCTTCGGGCAATGATGCAAACTTGGAGTCAACGGACTCTCTTGTTATGTTCAGGAAAAGCGGGATGCCAATAACAAGCACTGCGCATGCTGCTGCAGCATACTGGAACCAGGCTGGCCTCAGGCGGCGGATTACGGTGTGCGTTTTACTTTCGCTTGTTTTCGATCGGATCTTTGCTTCCAGCTTCTCAAAGTAAAGAGGGGGTACGGTGAAAGGCATCGTTCCGCTTTCTTCTTTAATTGAATCGAGTTTTACCGCCGATAAGATCTGTTCCTCAAGTGATTCAAAGTAGCCATCAGGCACTTTTAGGCCCGCGTCGTTGCTTTTTAATTGTTCGAGCCCGGCTCTGCTTCTGATATTTTCCGAAAGCTCGTTAAAGTAATTATCGGGAACAGTAAACGGGCTCTCCTTTCTCATCGAAGCAAGAACCGGTGCTTCCTCCTGCCAATCGCCGTTTCTATTGTTCAATTCCATATAAATACTGATTCATTTACCCCTGTAAGGTTTAATCTCTGCTGGTTAAATAACTCTCAATCTTTTTTACCGCGAGGTGGAAGGAAGCTTTCAGCCCCCCACACTTGTTCCCAATATCTCGGAAATCTCCTCGTATTTTAACTCTTCGAAATATTTCATGTTGAAGACCAGTCGTTGCTTTTCCGGCAACGTCAGAATAGCTTGCTGCAGTTTCAACTGAGCTTGATTTCCGTTGAAATAAACTGAATCCTGAAGTGATTCTGAGAGATCATACCCTACTTCATCGAGCGAAACATTATTCTGATGCTTTTTCCGGTTTAAGAATGTAAGGCATTCGTTGGTCGCGATTCTGTAAAGCCAGGTGTAAAGCTGAGAATGGTTCCTGAATCCCTGCAGGTTCTTCCACACCTTCACAAATACGTCCTGAACTAAATCATCGGCATCATCGTGGTTAATGACCATTCTCCTGATGTGCCAGTATATCTTTTGTTGGTATTTCCTTAAAAGCAGATTAAAAGCCTCTTCCCGCGACTGGTCGCTCGCAAATTTAGCTAATATTTCAGAGTCCTCGATTTGCTCCATACAATAATGTCCCGCTTTTCGGTCAGGTATCAGAGGTAAGACTGTAAAAGGCCCAAAAGGTTTAAGGCCCTTTATCTGCGGTTTGTCATTGAAGGAAAGCTGCCGTTGCCTCGCACACCTGCCTGAGCTGGACCGGAAGCTCATCTTCAGCCCAGGGGTGCCGCCCTCCGAAGACATGATCTGCGCCGGTGACAAGTAAGAGCTTAGAGGTCTCTTGCTGCCGGTTCAATTCGTGTGCCTGCTCAGCCGGCACTACCGCATCCGCCTCTCCATGAATAATAAGCCAGGGCTTGTCAATCATTCTTGCAGCGTTCAAAACGTCCAGTCGCTCTGAATTCTGGTTAAGGTCGTTTAGAAGGCCAATGTCTACAGGCATCTGCTGGCCGGTCCTCGAATTCTCTACGTACATCACACCATTTCTTCTCCAGGCTTCTTCCTGTTCATTGCTCCACAGGCTTCTGAAGTTGCCTACTGACGCCCAGGTTACCAACTTGTCTATCCTTTTGTCCTCCGCCGTTTGTATGATGCTAATTCCTCCGCCCAGACTGTGCCCTATGAGAAAGAGTTTCTCGGGAGCAGGAAACTCTTTGCCGCTCATTGCAAAGGTGATAACCTGGTCGAGATCAAAGAGCTCTTTGGAGAACGTATTTGCGCTGAATGAATTTAGGTCGTCAAAAACGTCATTGCTTTTACTGCTTAGGCCCGCATGAGAGAAGTTAAACTTTAAGAAACGGAAGCCGAGCCCGGCGAAGAATGAGGCGGTAAGATGATGTGTGCCCCAATCTTTAAATCCTTTAAATCCGTGAACAAATACGATGAGGGGTGCATTTGAAGCTGCCTCCGCAGTAAACACGTCGCCATTAATTACTTTGTCAGAAGCGCCCTTTATGCTGAAGTGTGAAATTGTCATCTGGCTTTTTCAGTTGATCAAAAATAACAATTTTAAAAACTATAAGTTTTACAGGTACACGGTTGCCAGGCTGGGTTCAGCAGGAACTGAGGGCAGAACCGGAGATCAATTATTTATAAATAATCTAAATACCTCTGTTTGACAAAGGAATGACAGCGGTCTAGGTGGCTATTAATACCTTTGTATTCGTTTATTTATAAAAGATATTCAGGCGTTGAAACAGTTAAAAGTTTTAGCATTTACGCATCAGCAGATTGATTTAAAGGATTTAGGGAAGTTTGTAATCTGCAACCAGACGTTGTCTGTCAGATTGAATTCCGTGAGGGAGAAATTTGACATACCTGAGATCTTTTATATTGGTACGTGCAACCGGGTTGAGTTTGTTTTTTGTGCATCTCTTGATCTGACCCCTGCTTTTGTAAAAGATTTTATCCAGACTCTCGATTTTTGTATTCCTGCAGATAAGTTAGACGACTTTGTGGATAAAGTCAGGATTTTTGAAGATGAGGAAGCATTTAATCACCTGCTGCGTGTGTCATGTTCACTGGAAAGCCTGGTGGTAGGGGAAAAGGAGATTCTGGCGCAGGTTCGGAAGGGTTACGAAACGTGCCGGCAAGCCGGTTTTACTGGTGACTATCTGCGGCTGATCATGTCGCATATCGTAAAGACAGCCAAGGAAGTTTACACCGAGACCAAGATTTCTAAGAACCCCGTTTCCGTCGTTTCACTGGCATACAGAAAGCTTCGCGACCTGAACATGTGCTCTAATTCGCGGATACTCATTATCGGAGCGGGCGAAACGAATAAGAACATTTCAAAATACCTTCAAAAACATAAGTATTCAAATTTTGCCGTCTTTAATCGCACCCTTTCTAAAGCCGAGGCACTGGCAAAAGAGCTAAACGGCGAAGCTTTCGTTATTGAAGAGTTAAAGAACTACAAAAAGGGATTCGATGTGATCATCACCTGCACAAGCGCAGTAGAGCCTGTCATTACCAATCCGATTTACGAGTCGCTTTTGAATGGAGAAACTGGTAAAAAAGTAATTGTTGATTTAGCCATCCCTAACGATACCGACCCTGAAGTTTTAGAAAAGAACCCTGTACACTTTATCGAAGTAAGGAGCCTGCAGGAAATTGCGAACGAGAATATGCGGGAGAGGTATCAGGAACTGGTTCACGCTGAGCACATCATAGAACAGAACATCAATGAGTTTAGACCTGTGTTGAAGCAGCGCCGAATTGAACTGGCAATGCGGGAAGTTCCTATGAAGATTAAGGAAATCAGGAATATAGCCGTTAACTCTGTTTTTGCCGAAGATATTGAGCGACTCGACAGTGACTCCCGGGAGGTGCTGGAAAGGATCATTAACTATATGGAAAAGAAGTACATCAGCGTTCCTATGGTAATGGCAAAAGAAATTCTGGTAAACAACAGTTAGCCTGTTTTACTACGGCAGTGATGATAAGTCGTTATTTTTGCCAAAAGGTTAAAATTTATTGTGGATAGAAAAGTCATTATAGGTACAAGAGGCAGCGAACTCGCACTTTGGCAAGCCAACTTCGTAAAAGATAAATTAGCAGAGATCGGGATAGAGGCCGAACTCAAAATCATAAAAACTCAGGGCGATAAAATACTAAACTTGCGTCTCGACAAGCTTGAGGGCAAGGGTTTTTTCACCAAGGAACTGGAAGAAAGCCTTCTTAACCAAACAATCGATATCGCCGTTCATTCTCACAAAGATCTTCCCACTCAAAATCCGCCAGGCCTTGTTATTGCTGCTGTATCCGAGCGTGAGGACCCCGGAGAACTTTTGTTGATCTTAAAGGATTGTGTGGATGTAAAGCAGAAGCTGTCGGTGAAATTTGGCGGAATGGTAGGCACGTCGTCTAACCGGCGGAAGGCCCAGCTGCTAGCTGCCAGACCAGATCTGGAAATCGAAAATTTAAGAGGGAACGTTCCTACACGCATTCAGAAATTGCGTGATGAGGATTATGATGCTATTATCCTGGCAAAAGCGGGAGTAGAGCGATTAGGCATCGACCTGAGTGAGTTTTTTGTTGAAGAGCTTGAACCGATGGAGTTTATTCCTGCACCGGCTCAGGGCGTGCTGGCTATTCAGATCAGGGAAGCTGATAATCAATTGTTTGATGCTTTACAGGCACTCCATCATGGCGAAGTAGCAGAAGTCATTTCTGTTGAACGTAAAGTGTTGAATTTGTTTAACGGCGGGTGCCATATGCCCTTGGGCTGCTATTGCCGCAAGGAGGATGGAAAGTTCCAGGTTTGGACTTCAAAAGCCAGCGATGATAATCTTTTCCCCGACCGCCTGTATCTGGAGGCCGAGTCAACCGCAGGTCTTGCTGAACGCATTGTAGCAAAATTCGCAAGTGACCGGAAGTATCCGGCCAAAGTGTTTATAACGAGGGACGTGCCTGAGACGAGCTATTTCAAAAGGGCAATGGCCAAGAACGGCATCGAGGTGGAAGGCCGCTCGCTGATCCGTACGTTTCCTATTATTAACCGCCTTGACCCCTATATCCTCAGAGACATTGACTGGATCTTTTTCAGCAGCAAAAATGCAATAGAGTACTTCTTCAAGCTCGAGCCTCAGATAAGTAAGAGAACCAAGCTTGGCGTATTGGGCAGAGCATCGGAAGAAACGCTAAGGCGTTTTGGAAGGGTGCCCGACTTTAACGGGGAAGAGGAGGGAATAGACACAACTGAAATTGCCAAAGAGTTCGCTGTTATAGCAAGCGGCACAACGGTGTTATTTCCGGGGGCGAAAGGTTCGTTAAGGACGGTGCAGCAAACCTTGTCAGTGCAAACGAAAATAATAGATCTGCCGGTGTATGAGACCGTAGTAGAGGAGAATGTGAAACCCTCGTATGCCGATGTTTTGATATTTACCAGCCCTTCTAATGTGGAGGCTTATTTTGCCGATAACTTACTGGAACCCGGTCAACAGGTAATTTGCATCGGAAGGTCAACCGGCAGAATGTTTGATGAGATGGGGGTGAAGTATACCTTGCCCTATTCTCCTGACGAAATAGGGCTGGCTGAGGCCGTTTTTGGCTTATAAACTTCGTCCCCCTGCTATTCAGAACTTAAAAAACTAATGTTATGTTACAAAGACCGAGAAGAAACCGAAAAAGCGAGGTCATTCGTGAGATGGTTAAGGAAACTTATCTTACCGCATCTAATCTTATTTTGCCCCTTATTATCACGGAGGGCGACAATAAGAAGATAGAGGTGGCCTCTATGCCTGGTGTCTACCGCTTGTCTATTGATAACCTTCTTAGAGAGGTGGAGGAATGTCTGAACCTTGGGTTGAAGGCATTTGACCTGTTTCCGAATATGGACGAGGCATTGAAGGACAAATACGCCACCATCAGCTATCACGAGGAGTGTCTCTACCTGAGAGCTATCCGTGCAATCAAGAACCGTTTCCCAGAAGCCTGCGTTATTACAGACGTAGCAATGGATCCTTATAGCAGCGACGGACACGACGGCATCGTTGAAAATGGTGAGATCCTGAATGACGAAACGCTGGAGGTTTTGGGCAAAATGGCTTTGGCTCATGCTCAGTCGGGAGCGGATATAATAGCTCCTTCCGACATGATGGACGGACGCGTGGGGTACATCAGAAACGTGCTTGACCAAAACGGCTTTACGAATGTATCGATCATGTCGTACTGCGCTAAATATGCAAGCGCGTTTTATGGCCCGTTCCGTGACGCTTTAGATTCAGCTCCCAAATTCGGCGATAAGAAGACCTATCAAATGAACCCCGCCAATCAAAGGGAGGCGCTGATAGAAGCTGCACTGGATGAACAGGAAGGCGCAGATTTCCTGATGGTGAAGCCTGCTCTGAGCTACCTGGATGTTATAAAGCTATTGAAAGACAATTCTGATCTTCCAATAGCAGCGTACAACGTAAGCGGAGAATACGCTATGGTAAAGGCGGCTGCCCAGAACGGCTGGCTGGATGAACGCCGTACTATCACCGAGGTCTTAACAAGTATCAGGAGGGCAGGTGCTTCGGCTATTCTAACCTATCACGCTAAGGAAGTGCTGGCGAACAAGTGGATATAGGCCCTCACAAATTAATTAGTCGAAGTAATGAACGATATATCTCGTGAGCGCTCGGCCAAACTGTTCGAGAAGGCTCAGCAACTTTTCCCCGGCGGCGTAAACTCTCCCGTACGGGCTTTCAAATCAGTTTATGGTACCCCTCTATTTATAGAAAGGGGCGACGGGTGTTACCTGTGGGATGCAGACGGTAATAAGTTTATAGATTACTGCTGCTCATGGGGACCGCTTATCCTGGGCCATAACCATCCGGCTGTGAGACAAAGGGTGGAGGAGACCCTGGTAAAGGGAATGAGCTTTGGTGCGCCAACAGCCCTGGAGAACGAATTGGCTGAGCTGATCCTGAACAATAACAAGAAGATCGAGAAGATCCGCTTTGTAAGTTCAGGTACGGAAGCCGTCATGTCGGCACTAAGGCTGGCCAGAGGCTATACCAAGCGGGATAAGATCATTAAGTTCGACGGTTGTTACCACGGACATTCGGATTCGATGCTTGTCAAGGCCGGTTCGGGTCTGGTGACTTTTGGGGAAACGTCGTCTGCTGGAGTTCCTGCAAGTTTTGCTGACGAGACTATTGTGGTGTCGTTAAATGACAAACTCGCAATAGAGGAAGCCTTCCGGCAGTTTCCCGGGCAGATAGCTGCCATCATTATCGAAGGCGTTCCTGCCAACAACGGGCTGTTGCTGCAAGACAGGGAGTACATTCATTTCCTTAGGAATATTACCGAAGAGAACGGCAGTCTCTTAATCTTTGATGAGGTGATAACGGGATTCAGGCTCGGCTTTGAGGGCGCTGCAGGGTACTACGATGTGAACCCCGATATCATTACTTACGGCAAGATAATCGGAGGGGGAATGCCGGTTGGCGCTTATGGTGCAAGCCGGGAGATCATGAGCAATATTTCTCCAGATGGGCCTGTTTATCAGGCGGGTACTTTGTCCGGAAATCCTGTTGCTATGGCTGCCGGTATCGGTCAGTTGAGTGAACTGCTGGGCCGTGGATTTTATGATCAGCTGAATAGCAAGGCGGCAAAATTCGTAGAAGATATACGGGACTATATCAGCGAAAAGGGATATAAGCTCCGGATTCTCTCCGTCGGTTCTATTTTCTGGTTCGCTTTTGCTGATCATGACATCAAGAAAGCGGAGGAAATTGAACCTTCGAGCATGGAGAGTTTCAAAGCATTCCACCGGGAGCTTTTAAATCGTGGTGTTTATCTCGGGCCTTCGGGCTACGAAGTGGGCTTTATTTCTGCCGCTCATACCCCAGAAGTTCTGGAGAATACAAAAAGCATTATATTTGATAGTCTCGACGCTATACAACCAATATAAACATGCGTAAATCGCTCCTGATTTTTTATGCACTTATACTATATGCCCTGGCCGAATTAGTTTGGTGGGGAATTCTTTTAGTACAGGTGAGACCCGAGCGGACAGGCATGATTCTGGGTGAAGGGGCTGTCTTTATTTTATTGTTCTTCACAGGGGCTTACTTTCTGCAGAAAACTTTGAAAAAGGAAAGAAAACTGCATGAGCAGCAAAAAAACTTCCTTCTTTCGGTGACGCACGAGTTGAAGTCGCCCCTGGCCTCTATTAAACTTTATCTTCAGACTATACTGAAAAGGAACCTCGACAAGGCTCAAACTCATACCTTTCTTAATAATTCGCTGAAAGATATTGAACGGCTGGACGACCTGGTGGAGAACATGCTGATTGCAACCCGTATTGAAAATCACTCCTATTCTTTTCCAAAGGAAAAGTTTAACTTTTCGGAGCTGGTTGAAAAGGTGGCAGAGCGGTTACAGATTCACACCTGCAGCACGCAGATCATTAAGACAGACGTTGAGCCGGAGGTTTTGATCACAGGCGATAAGTTTGCACTTTCGCTCGTAGTTTCAAATCTTATTGAGAACGCAGTGAAGTACTCTCCTCCCTGTGCAGAGGTTAAGGCTCGTTTATATCGGAAAGATGCGGTAATAGTATTCGAAGTAGCGGACAAAGGAATCGGAATTAAGGATGAGGAAAAACTTCGCATATTTGAAAAGTTTTACCGGGTAGGCAGTGAGGACACCAGAAAAACCAAGGGTACGGGCCTGGGGCTTTACATCGTGAAGCAGGTTCTGGACAAGCATCAGGCTCAGATCAAAGTAAAGAATAACCGGCCGACAGGAAGCATTTTTGAAGTAAGCTTTAGCATATATGGCAACTAAACAACGAATTTTATTAGTCGAGGATGAAGAACATCTTCTCGAAGCAATTAAGCTCAACCTTGAGCTTGAGGGATATAAAGTCTCAACCGCAACCGATGGTAAGAAAGCGCTGCGCGTTTTCAAAGAAGAACGTTTTAATCTGATCATCCTGGACGTTATGTTGCCCGAGATTGACGGGTTTCAGGTAGCAGAAACGATCAGGCTTGAGAATACAGAGGTTCCGATCATGTTTCTGACTGCAAAGAATACAAGCGAGGACCGCGTGAACGGGTTGAAGAAAGGTGCCGACGATTATCTGGTGAAGCCGTTCAACCTGGAAGAACTTATCCTGCGGGTTAACAATCTTGTAAAGAGGGGACTGAGCGGGGAGGAAAAGAAGGAGCTGAATACTTATAAAATTGGGGGAAAGACTATTTATTTTAATTCTTTTGAACTGCGGAACGAAGACGGGACGGTCACTCCGTTAACAAAGAAGGAAACGATGTTACTGAAGCTCCTGATTGAACGGAGGAATGAGGCCGTATCCCGCGAGCAGATTCTCGAAACCGTCTGGAATTATGATGTGTATCCATCTACCCGGACTATCGATAACTTTATTCTCACCTTCAGGAAGTACTTTGAGCCTGACCAGAAGAATCCAATATACTTTCATTCCATCCGCGGCGTGGGTTACAAGTTTACGGATAACCAGTAGGACATGATCTCAACCAAAGTACGCTTTGCAGTACTTGCGCTGGCCGTAATTTGTCTTGGTGTTGCACTTTATCTTGCTGCGTATGAGCCTGCCGCGCTGCTTGCACTGGCAATTGCTTTGCTCATCAGAGGCTATTTTAAGGATGGCACCGTCGTACTTGCTGCTAAGGCCTTCCGAAATAAGGACTACGAAAAAGCAGAGAGGCTCCTCAAGGAAATAAAGAACCCCGACTATCTGCGTAAGAACAGGAGGGGATATTATGAATTTATATTGGGGAATGTAGCCCTTCACAAACAAGATTATGAAGAGGCGGAGACCCATTTCCAGATAGCAAGCCGGTTTCCGCTGGGCTCGGAAAATGATAAGGGCATTGTGCTGGTACACCTCGCTAATCTTAATCTGCGGAAGAAGGATTACGTGCGTGTTCGCGCTTATATAGAAAAGGCCAGAGAACTAAAGATCAGCGCGCGGATTGAGGACATAATAGAAAAGATAGAACAAGAAATACAAAAAGGATCGTGAGCAACAACCAAAGAAATTCATTATTTGTAAGAGCAGCTTTTTCGGAAGGGACAGAACGTCCTCCTGTCTGGATGATGCGGCAAGCCGGTCGCTTTATGAAAGAGTACTGGGACATAAAGAACAAATACTCATTCCTGGAGATGTGCAAGACTCCTGAAATTGCCGCCGACGTGACCATGCTGCCAGTTGACCTCCTTGGTATAGATGCCGCAATTCTTTTCTCCGACATTCTCGTAACTGCTGAGGCAATGGGCGGAGACCTTAGTTTTACCCAGGGAGTGGGGCCGCGTTTTGCGAACCCGGTGAGAACGGCGGATGACG